>NZ_JBGORK020000001.1:2027951-2435829 GCF_041538145.2 Streptomyces sp. MMCC 100 | reverse complement strand
GGATCGGGCGCGGCACGGACACGGGATCGGGCGCGGCACGGACACGGGATCGGGCGCGGCACGGACACGGGATCGGGCGCGGCACGGACACGGGATCGGGCGCGGCACGGACACGGGATCGGGCGCGGCACGGACACGGGATCGGGCGCGCCGCGCCGGGCCTGCACCATTGCTGCTTCCGCGCGGTGCCCGCCCGCTCTGTCTTCCGCGCCGATCCGAGGCTGTGCCCGCGCCGCGCCTGCCGGCTTGTGCTCCCGTGCCTGCACCGCTCCCGCCTCCGCGCCGTGCCCGCCCGTTACCGCTTGCGCGTCGCTCCCGCCCGCCGCTTCCCCGAAGCAGCAGCGGGCGGGCACAGGCGGGTGTGGGAGAGCTGGGGGCGCGGGCCGGGGTGCCGCGGCGCCAGGGGGCGGGGGCGGCGGATGGCCGGTGGTGTGCGCCGGTGAGGTGGGGGCCTTCAGCGTGGTCGTGCGCCGGCGCCCCCTGCTGGATGCCCACTCGGGGTCCCCTGCGGGGACGGGCCTACTCGGCCTCCCCTGCTGCGTGCCCACTCGGCGCTTCGCCGCCGGCCGTGCCGCGACCCGCACGGGGCCGGCGGGGTGGACTGTCGTTCAGGTCGTGACGGCGCTGCGGCGGTCCGCCGCCTGGGCCATCGCGTGCTGGACGACGCCGATGAGGACCTCCTTGACGGACTCCCGGTCCCTGGCGTCGCACATCAGCAGGGGCACGTCCTCGTCGAGATCGAGCGCCTGGCGGACGGTTTCGGCCGGGTAGCGCGCCGATCCCTCGAAGCAGTTGACGCCGACCACGAACGGGATGGAGCGCCGCTCGAAGTAGTCGACGGCGGCGAAGCAGTCCTCCAGGCGCCGGGTGTCGGCCAGGACGACGGCGCCCAGCGCGCCCTCGGACAACTCGTCCCACATGAACCAGAACCGCTCCTGGCCGGGCGTGCCGAAGAGGTACAGCACCAGGTCCTCGCGCAGGGTGATCCGCCCGAAGTCCATGGCCACCGTGGTGGTGTGCTTGCCCTCCATGCCGCTGACGTCGTCGACGGGCCGCCCGGCCTCGGTGAGCAGTTCCTCGGTGCGCAGCGGTCTGATCTCGCTGACCGCGCCGACGAGCGTGGTCTTGCCCACGCCGAACCCGCCGGCCACCAGGATCTTGAGCGTGACGGGCTCGACCGGCGGCTTGCCGCGCTGGGAACGCCCGAAGATCATCGGTCTCTTCTCCTTAACGTGCCGCCGCCCGACGTGTCCGGGGGCCGGCTCACAGTGCCCTCAACCCGTTGATCACGTCGCGCAGGATGTTCTCGTCCGGCAGCTCGGCCGGGGGTACGGGCCGGTTCACGTGGACGAGTTCGATGTCCACGAGGTCGCCGACCAGGACCCGCACGACCCCGACGGGGAGGTCGAGTTCGGCGGCGAGTTCGGCGACCGACTGCGGGGTGTCGCGGCACAGGCCGACGATGTCCACGTGCTCCGGGGAGAGGGTGACGTCCGCCTCGGGATCGTCCGCGTGGGGTTCCGTGACGACCACCGCGATCAGGTCGAGGCGGTGCTGGGCCGCGCTGGTGGTGCGGCCGCGCGTCATGGCGTACGGACGGACGACGGGGCCGGCCTCGTCGTCGAACCAGTGGTTTCTTCCCTGACCGTCTGCGCTCATGTCATCCCACTTACCCGCCGGAGGGCAGATCGGTGCGCGGAGCGGTGCCCAGGTGCACGCCGACCCGCTTGACCAGCAGGGTCATCTCGTAGGCGACCTGGCCGACGTCCGAGTCGGCGTCGGATAGCACGGCCAGACAGCTCCCGTCGCCGGCGGCCGTGACGAAGAGGAAGGCCTCGTCGAGTTCGACGACCGTCTGGCGGACGCTGCCCGCCTCGAAGTGCCGGCCCACGCCCTTGGCGAGGCTGTGGAATCCGGACGCCACGGCGGCCAGGTGCTCGCTGTCCTCCCGGGTGAGGTCCTTGGATGCGCCCGTCGCCAGGCCGTCGCCGGACAGGACGACGGCCTTGCGGATGCTCGCGACACGGTCCACCAGGTCGTCGAGGAGCCAGTTCAGCTCCCCGGACCTGGTCGCGGTGTGGCCGGTCGCCTTCGGTGCGGTCATCGACCGTCCCCCTTAGTCGTTCCTCGTGGTGCTGATGGTGCTGGTGGTGCTGTGCCGCCGGCTGGGTCGTCACCCGCGGCGTTCTCCTTGCGGCCGCGCTGCCAGCCGCGCTGGAGCGAGGCCATACGGCTGCGGACCTCGTCGGCGTCGCGGTCGGCGGGGTCGGAGCGGTCCTCGGTGGACGGTTCGGGGCTCTGCCTGAGCTGAGGGGCCAGGCTGGCCTGCCGTACGCGCCGGGGCAGTGCACCGGGCTCGGCGTTCGCGGACGGAGCGTCCTCGCGGGCGCGTGGCACGTCGCCGTCGCGGCCGGTGGCGGGGCCCTCGGCGCGGCCACCGGTGCGATCGCCGGCGCGGTCTCCCCGGCGGCGGGCGGGCAGGGCCGGGAGCTCGTCCGCCCGGGTCCGGGGTACGGCCGGGTGCTCAGTCCGGTCCGTGCCGGTCGCGGGCGGCTCGTCGGCGGTGTCCCGGGCGGACCGTTCGGGGACCGGGCGCCCGTGCGAGCTGACCAGCTTGGGGGTACGGCGGCGCGGCAGCGCGACCGGTGCGTCCGCCCCGGTCCCGTCCTCGGCCGGATCGTCGCCGTGACGGGGCTCGGGGTGTCGCCGTCCGGGGCGGCGGGCCGACTGGTCGTCGTCGGCCGCGACGAGTGAGCGGCGCGGGCGGAACAGGGCGCCGCGTTCGCTGTCCTGGTCGTCGAGCACGCCCGGCAGGTCGAGGGCGTCGAGGTCGACGGGCGCCTCCAGTTCGACCGGGCCGTCCAGCATCGCGGCCGGCCGCTCGGAGAGTCGGGCGGGCACGTGGGAGAGCGCGGAACGACGGCTCTCCTCCCGCTCCTTCTCCTTGACGGGCTGGGGACGGTCGAGGCGGAAGCCGACGCCGTTGGTGTCCGGGGCGTCGTCGGTGAGCAGCGCGTCCGGGACGAAGACGACCGCGGTGGTGCCGCCGTACGGAGAGGGCTGCAGGGACACCCGGACGTTCTGCCGCTGGGCGAGCCGGCTGACGACGAACAGGCCGAGCCGGTCGGTGTCGGACAGCTCGAACTCGGGCGTCTCGGCCAGCCGGAGGTTGGCGTCGAGGAGGGCGTCGGCGGCCATGCCCAGGCCTCGGTCGTGGATCTCCAGGGTGAAGCCGTTGGCGACGCGCTCGCCCAGCACCTGGACCGCGGTGTGCGGCGGCGAGAACACCGTGGCGTTCTCCAGGAGTTCGGCCACCAGGTGGGTCAGGTCGGCGACCGCCGGTCCGGTGACGGCGACGCGCGGCAGCCTGCGGACCTCGATGCGCTCGTAGTCCTCGACCTCGGCGACGGCGGCCCGCACCACGTCCATGAGCTGGACGGGCTTGCGCCACTGCCGGGAGGGCGCGGCCCCGGAGAGGATGACCAGACCCTCGGCGTGCCGGCGCATGCGCGTGGTCAGGTGGTCCAGGCGGAACAGGTCGGCGAGTTCCTCGGTGTCCTCGGTCCTGCGCTCCATGGTGTCGAGCAGGGTGAGCTGCTTGTGCAGGAGCACCTGGCTGCGGCGCGCGAGGTTGACGAAGACCTCGGAGACCCCCGCGCGGAGTTCTGCCTGTTTGACTGCGGCCTCCACGGCGGCCCGCTGGAGGGTGTTGAGGGCCTGGCCGACCTCGCCCATCTCGTTCCTGTCGTACTCGAGGCGCGGCACCTCGGTCTCGACGTCGACCTCCTCGCCCGCCGACAGCCGGCGCATCACGCTGGGCAGGCGGACGCCGGAGGCTTCGTGGGCCTCCAGGCGCAGCTGCTTGAGGTCACGGATGAGGGAACGGCCGACGCGCACGGACAGGAAGAGTGAGTACAGCAGGGCGATCAGACCGAGCGCTCCGGCGATGACGGCCTTGGCGATGGTGCTGGTGGCGACGGGGTCGACGCGGTCCTGGTAGCGGTCGGCGGCGCTGTCGTCGAGTTCGCCGAGTTCCTTCAGGACGCTTCCGGCGGCGGTGTCCCAGCTCTGGGCGGTGACACCGCGCGGCATGCCGGTGTCGGAGGAGACGGCGGCCTGCTCGGCGACCCGGAGGGGGGCGGAGGAGGCGTTCTTCCAGAAGCGCTGGTAGCGGCCGCGTTCGGTGGCGGGCAGCAGCGGCAGATTGATGTCGTACATCATGGTGCGCTGCGCCACGAGGTCGGAGACGTCCCGTGTCTCCGTGCGGGTGAGCTGTCCGGTGACCAGGGCGGAGCCGAGGAGGGCGTCCTCGCGGGAGAGCAATTCGCGGGCACGGGAGACGTTGACGAGCGCGCGGTACTGCTTGTCCAGGCCGACCTCGTCGACGACGTCGAGGTTGGCGAGCAGGTCGTGGCAGGGGTCGACCAGGCGGTTGTAGAGGCCGAGGGCCTGCGCGCGGTTCACGGTGCCGTCCTCGACGCTGCGGCGCAGGGAGCCGATGCCGTCGAAGGCGTCCAGTACGGCGGTGAGCCGTTCTTCCCCGGCCCGGCCGAGGTCGTCCCGTACACCGGCGTCGGCGGCGTTGCGGCGGATCTCGGCGACGGCCTCGTCGGTGGCGGTGCGGCTGCGCTGCAGGGCGGCGAGTCCGTCGGAGGCGCGCGGGTCGGCGAGGTGGACGAGGGTCTGGCGGCGCTCCTGCTGCAGGACGCGGACGGTGTCCTCGACCGGGTAGCCGATCTTCTCGACGACGGTCGAGACGCTGAACAGCTGTGCCGCCTCACGTCCCGTCAGTACCGTGGCGAAGGCCCAGATCGCGGTCAGGGACACCAGCGGCACGAGGAGCAGCGCCACGATCTTCCGGCGGATCGACTTCCCGCGAAAGCGCATGGCCTCCCCCAGCTCGACCCCCACCGGTGGGGGGTACACATGTGCGTCAACAAACGGCGCGAGCCTACTACCGACCCACAGGTAACTCGAAGACCCATCCGGAGGCCGAACTTCCGTACCTCGGGTCGACGATGGTCAGTTGTCCGGTCATTACGGGAGATTGCGCCCCCGGATCGGCCGACGAATGCGAGGCCGTCGTTCCGGCGTGACGGGCGGATTGGCCGAAATTCTTCGACTGCGCGGGGTTTCCGGGAATCTTGGGGACCCGTCGTTCGTCCTTCACTACGGGAAATGGAGGCGGAATCGGCCACAGGAGCCGCATGCCGCCCCCGGGTGGCGTAAAGCGGCGCAAGCCGGGCAGCCAGAGGGGAGCCGTGTCCTGGGACACGGGCGAGCTGTCTGCTGGCGGTGGGGAGTGACATGTCGATGGGCACGGCGGAGCGGCGCGGGGCGCCGGAAGGTGGCGTGACCGGGGTGAGCGCGCCGGTGGCCTCGGAGGCACCGGATCGCGGCGTCGCGGCGGCCGGGCCGGACACGGGGGCGGGTGAACGCCCGCCGGGGTACCGGCCGTTGTGGAGCGAGGAGCCCGCGCGGCGTCGGCGGATGCCGGATCCGGTGCGTACGGCGGCCGTGCGCGCGGTACTCGTCGTGGCCGTGACGCTGATACTGGCGATGGTGGCTTTTCTGTGCACGCTGGCGGAGTCCTGGCTGGCGTTCCCGATGGTGCTCGCGAGTGTCGCGGGCACGGTGGTGGCCACGTGGGGCGTGCTGGACGTGTGGGTGACCCGACAGGTGTGGAACCAGCGGCACGGTGTGGTGTCGGTGCCGAGCAGTACCGCGCGGGCCATGCGCCGTGAGCGTCGCCGGGCTCGGCGGCAGGCCCGGGCAGCCGAGGGGGGCCGGGAGCGGATAGGCCGGCGGGGCGGCGCGGGACAGCTGTCGCACCCCTGAGCGGTGGGGCGACGGTCGCCCGGCCGTCCCTGGCGGCCGTGCAGCGGACGCACTCGGCCCGTTCGCCGGCACGGTCGTTCTCCGGCCCCGGCTCGCCGACCGGCTACGCGGGCGACTGTGCGGGGCGTTTGAACATGCGGGTCGCCGTGATCTCGCTGTGCACCGCCTCGCCCTCTCCCTCGGCGGCCGGGACGGGCTGGGGCAGGCCCGGCCTCAGGTGCTCCTCCACGCTGATGTACTTCAGGCCCGCCCTGAGGTCGGCGTCGTTGCGCAGCCGGATGACCAGCGGGAACTCGGCCAGCGCGGTCGTGTCGAACAGGCCTGTGGTGTACAGGAGCTGGACGCCGAGCGCGTCGGAGACGGCCCGCTGGAGCTCCAGCAGGTAGGTGGCGTTGGCGCGGCCGATGGGGTTGTCGAGGAACAGGGTGCCGGCGTGGCGGTGCCGGTCGCGACCGCGGTCGTTGCTGCGCAGTGCGGCCATCGTGCAGTACAGGGCGATGGCGGCGGTGAGCAGCTGGCCGCCGGAGAAGACGTCGCCCATCTGGCCGACGGGGACGCGTTCGGCGCGCAGTACGGCGTCGGGCTTGAGGATCTCGACGGCGACGCCCTTGGGCTGTAGGGCGGCGGCGACGCCGCGCAGCAGCAGGGACATGCCGTCGCGGCGCAGGTCGGAGTTCTTCTTCACGGCGGCGCGGGTGGCCTCGTCGACGACCTCGCCGAGCCGCTCGGTCAGGGTGGCCTGGTCGGGCTCCTCGAAGCGGATGCGCAGGAACTCCTGCCCGGACCACTCGCCGAGGCCCTCCGGCAGCCGGGAGAGCCGCTGGGCGGAGCGGAGGGTGGCGAGGGCGGACTCGACCAGGCCGCGCAGCCGGTCCACGATCGAGTCGCGGTTGCGCTCCAGCTGGGACAGCTCGTCGGTGAGGACCCGGAGCCGGGGCGCGAAGGCGTCCGCCCACTTGGCGGCATGCTCGGGCAGCGCGGCCGCGGGCAGTTCGCGGATCTGCTGGCGGGCCGGGGTGCGGACCTGCTCGTAGCGGGTGGAGTTGGCGTGCCGGACGAGTACGTCACTCGCCTCGCGCACGGCGGCCTCGGCGGCGGACAGGTCGGCGGCGCAGCCGCGCAGCGAGCGGCGTGCCTCGGCGGCGGCCCTGCGGGCCTCCTCCAGGTCGCCGGCGTACGGCTCGGACTCCTCCTGCTCCTCCTCGGGCGCGTGCTCGCGCAGCAGGTCGCGGAGCATGGCGGCGATCTCGTCGAAGCCGCCGGCCGCGTCCTCGGCGGCGCGGTGCGCGTCGAGGAGTTCGGCGTGGGCCTCGCGGGCCTGGGCCAGCGCCTCGGTGCGGGAGGCGAGTTCGGCGGTCGCCGTGCGCAGCAGGGTCTGCGCGTGCTCGGCGTCGCGCGGCTGAAGTTCCTCGGGCAGGTCGGTGTGGCGGTCGCCGTCCTCGGGTGCGTGCCGTTCGGCTTCGCCGCGCAGCCGGCCGAGCTGTTCGCTCGCGCTGGACATGCGGGTCTCCAGGAGCTGCACCAGTTCCTCGGCGCGGGCGGCGGCGGCCTGCCGGGAGGGCCCGTCGGAGCCGTCGGGCGACTCGAGGAGCTGTCCGGCGCGCGTGCGGACCTTGTTGCTGAGCCGGTCCAGCTCCGCGCGGGCCGCGCTCTCGTCGCTCTCCGCACGGGCCTGTTCGGCGCGCAGGTCGGCGCCGACACCGACCTTCTCGTACACCTGGGAAGCCGCGCGGTAGGCCTCGCGCAGGTCGGGCAGGGAGGCCTTGGACGCGCCCGTTCGGCTGTCGGTCGCAGCCCCGGTCCCGTCCCCGTTTCCGTCCTCGGGTACGTCGTCGGGGGCACCGGCGATCTCGGAGCGCTCGGCGCGCAGTGCCCGCGCGGTGCGGCGGGCGTCGTCGGCGGCACGCTGGGCGGCGCGCCGGTCCTCGTCGGCGGCGCGGGCCCGCTCCAGGCAGGCCTGGGCGCGGGCCTCGGACTCGGCGCCCTCGTCGGCCAGTTCACGGAGCCTGACCTGCCAGCCGGCGCGTTCGCGCAGCCGGAAGGCGAGTCCGGCGAGGGCGTCGGCGGCGCGGCGGGCCTTCTGCGCGGCCTCCTGCCGCTCGTCCCTCAGGTGGACGGCCTCGGCGGCGCTCTCGTCGGCCTCGGCCCGCACGGTGCGGGCCTCGGTCAGCTCGGCCTCGGTCTCCTCGGCGAAGGCGCGGGCCTCCTCGGCGGTCCGGGCGAGTTCCGCGAGGCGTCCGGCGGGGCAGCCGGTGCGCCAGGAGGCGAGCCGGGCCGCCAGCTCACGGTCCTTGCCGAGGCGGGCGGCGAGGGTGCGGATCTCCTCGTCCCGCTCGCCCGCCCGTGCGCGCAGCGCGTGCCGCTCCTCGTCGGCGGCCTGCTCGTCGTGCATGGCCGGGTTCGGCGGTACGAGGAAGACGTCCCCGGCGCCGGACTCGGGGGCCGGGGTCGGGGCGAGGAGGGCGGCGGCCGTGCCGACGGCGACGGCGGAGCGCGGCAGCAGGGCCGCGTCGCCGAGGACCTCGCGGGCGCGGGTGTGCGACTCGGGGTCGGTGATGATCACGCCGTCGACCAGCTCGGGGCGGGCGGCCAGCACGCGTGCGTGGTCGGCGGGGTCGACGGCCTGGGCGAGGTAGCGCCAGCCGGGCAGGGCGGGAATGCCGTGCTCGCCGAGGAACTCGACGGTGGCCAGCACGTCGGGTCCCGGCGGCAGCAGTCCCCCGTCGCCGAGCGCGCCGAGGATGCGTGAGTCGTCGGCCGCGGCGGTGCGCAGCTCGAACAGCTGGCGCTCGGCGGAGGAGACGGTGCCGTCGAGCAGCTCGCGCAGTTCGTCGGCGAAGCGGTCGAGTTCCTCGGGGGTGAGCGCGCCGTCCGTTGCCGTGGGAGCGGCGGCCCGGTCGTCGCGGTCCGCATCCCGGCGGGGCTGGGGAATGCCCGGTCGGGCCTCGGCGGCCAGGCCGAGCAGCTCGGCGAGCCGTTCCTCCGCGGCCAGTGCCTCGGCGGTGCGCCGCTCGCCCGCGTGGGCGCGCTCGGCCGCGGTGGCCGCGTCCGCCGCGCGGGCCGCGGTCAGTTCGGCGCGGTTCTCCGCGGCGGCGGCCTCGCGGGCGTGCTCGGTGGCCCGGCGGGCCGCCTCGCGGGCGGTGTCCCAGGCGGCGACGGTCGTCTTCTCCGCGTCGCTGGCCGCGAGCGCCGCGCGGGCGGGGTCGGCGTCGGGAGCGCTGTCGTCCAGCCAGCCGGCGCGGACGGCCTCGGCGGTCTCCTGCTCGACCTCGGTGAGGCGCTGGCGCAGGTGTCCGGCCTCACTGCGGGCGCGCTGCGCCTCGGTGGCGGCGGTGGTGGAGTCGCGGTGGGCCGCGTCGCTGACCTCCTGGAGGGCGGCGGACCTCTCCTCCTCCTCGTTGGCGTGGTGCTCGGCCTTACCGGCCGCCGCGTGCAGGGCGCGGACGAGATCGACGGCGGCCTCGGCACGGGCGGCGAGGGCGGGGGCCGCGTCCCGTTCGGCCTCCTGGATGGCGGCGGACACGCGGGCGACCCGGTCGGCGGCGGCTCGGTGGCGCAGTACGGCCTCGGCCGCCTGCCAGGCGGAGTGCAGAGTGCGTGCGTCGGCCAGTTCGCGCTTCTGTGCGGCGGCGGACTTCTCGGCGCCGGTCAGGGCCAGCGAGGCGTGCCGGTAGGCGAGTTCGGCGGCGATGAGACCGCTGCGGTCCCGGGCGGACTCGGCGTGTGTGACGGCGTACGCGGCGGCCGTGACCCGCTGGGCGAGGTCGCCCGCCCGGACCCGTTCCCGGGCGCCGCGGGCGGAGAGCCGGCGGGCCAGGTTCCTGGTGCGGCGTTCGGCGGCGGTGTGGATGTCCCGCGCGCGGGTGCGCGCCTCGGCGGCCTCGACGATCCGGCCGAGGAGGTCGACGGACCCGGCGGTGAAGTCGCGTTCGGCGATCAGCTCGGCGCGCCGGCCCAGCTTGTTGCCGAAGCCGCCGACCAGGTCGGCGAGTCCGTCGGTGTCGCGGGTGTCGGTGACGGCGCGCAGCAGCAGGTCGGTGAAGTCGGAGTCCTTCTTGACCGCGAAGAGGCCGGCGGCCTCGCCCTCGTCGGCGTTCATCTCGCGCTGGTAGCGGAAGAGTTCGGGGTCGAGTCCGAGGTCGCCGAGGTGCTCGATCCAGCGGTCGTGGATCTCCTCCCAGTGCACCTCCAGGTGCGGGTAGGCCTTGCCCGCCTCGGTGAGCGCGTCCCGGAAGCCCTTCATGGTGCGCCGCCTGCCCTGCGCGCCGGATGCGCCCTCGACGGGCGGGCGTACGGCGGTGGCCTCGGCGACCGGCAGGTTGTCCAGGGTCAGTCCGGGTCCGGGCCTGAAGGAGTACCAGGCCTCGGCGAACTTCCGCGGGTCGCCCGAGACCTGCCGTCCGCGCCACTCGCTGACCTTGCCGACGACGACGCACTCGCCGGTCTGCACGTGCTGCCACTCCAGCGCCACGTGGCCGCAGTCGTCGGCGAGCAGGAACTTGCGCAGCACGCCGGAGCTGGCGCCGCCCAGGGTGTTGCGGTGGCCCGGCAGCATCACCGAGAAGATCAGCTTGAGGAGCACGGACTTGCCGCCGCCGTTCTCCAGGAAGAGCACGCCCGCGGGCGCGGGCCGGCGCGGCGGGCCGACGGGCTCGTCCTCGAAGAACTCCGCCTGCGTGGGCGCGGGGTCGGGCACGGGTTCGCCCACACCGCGCAGGTCAAGCACGGTGTCGGCGTAGCGCGCACCGGCGGGTCCGATGGAGTAGAGGCGGACCCGGGACAGCTCGTACATGGCGGACTCTCGTAAGTCTTCGGAAGTAGGGGACGTTCGGACGGGGCGGGGCGGGGCGGTCGGACCGGTGCGGTCGCAGGGGCGGGGTCAGGAGGAGTGGAAGGGCAGGCCGGCGTCGGCGACCAGGTCCAGGTCGTCCGTCTCCTCGGCGGGCAGCAGCGTCGCGGTGCCGTCGGTGACCGGTACGACGCCCAGGTCCAGCAGCTCGGCCATGGCGGCGCTGCCCGCCATGTCGCGTACTTGGAGCTGGTAGCGGGCCGTCGTCCGGTAGGTGCCGCCGTGGTCGTCACCGGTGCGCTGGAGGAAGCCGGACTCGGTGAGGAACGCGGCGGCCTTGCCGACGATGCCGGTGGTGGAGCCGGGAAGTCTGCGCGCGTCCTTGGTGGCGCCGGTCGCGCTGCGCCTGACCCAGATCCGCCAGGCGGCCTCCAGGCCCGGGGCGTCGGTGGCCGGGTCGGTGTTCTCGCCCTGCTGCTCCGCCCGCTCCTCGAGCCTGCGGCAGGCCTGGCGGACGAACGCGTCCACGCCGTTGACCGTGATGCGGCCGATGTAGCCGTCGTCGGCGAGGTCCTCGGGGCGCGGGTAGGCCATGGCGGCGACGGCGAGGTGGGCGAGGCCGTGCAGGAAGCGGTCGCCGGAGTCGGTGGCGGCGCGACGCGCGTAGTCGCCCATGCGGACGGCGAACACCGAGTCCTCGGCGGCGGTCACGGCCATCCCCGCGCGGGGGGACACCTCCAGGACGATCAGCCCGAGGCCGGCCGCCACGGCGTCGGCGAGCCGTGCGAAGGGCGGGTCCTCGCGGTAGCGGCGCAGCAGGTCTGCGTATTCCTGGTCGCGGGCGGGCAGCAGCTTGGGCTGGAGGCCGAAGGCGACGAGCCGCGCCGCGTCGGCGGCGTCGGCGGGCGTGACGGCAGCGGTGGCCGGCGCGGCACCCGCCTCCGGTTCGCTCCGGTCGACGTGCTCGGTCACGGTCGGTACTCCTCGCTGTGCTGTCGCGGTGTGCTGTGGTGGTGGATGGGGCGCCGGGAGGGGTGCTGTGGGCCGGACGTCATGCCGCCTCCGTCCGGTCCGCGGCCATGCCCGCCGCGTCCAGCAGTGCCGTGCCGACGATGAGGTCGGCGCCGCCGAACTCGGGGTCGTCCAGCTCGGTGCCGTCGTCGACGGCGAACAGCAGCTTCGGTTCGCCCTGGCGGTAGGCGGTGCCGACCGGCGGGCTGGCCGCGTGGACGGCGAGCAGGGCGACGAGGTACGGCAGTTCGGCGTCGCGGGCGCGGGCGTCGGCCAGCAGCCCCGAGAGCCGGCGCGGGGCGTCGTGCGGCAGGTCGAGCAGTTCCATGGCGGCGGCGAGCTGCTCCTCGCTGAAGCGGCTGTCGTCCGGGGTCGCGATGAGGTCGGGTTCCGGCATCTCGGCGCCCAGGTGCTCCCGTTCCACCGGTGGAGTCAGGAGTATGTCGACGAGGTCGCCGACCCGGACGGAGACGGGCGTGCGCAGCCCGGTGCCGCGGGCGAAGAAGGCGTCGGTGACGCGGAGCGCCCGCTCCACGGGCAACGGCAGGACGGGGGCGACGAGGTGGCCGTACAGGTCGAGGCCGGAGGTGGTCAGGGGGGTGGCGAAGGCCTGCCGGTCCTGCTCGGCGCGGAAGAGCGGGCCGGCCTCCAGGAGGCGGGACTGGAGCTGGGTGTGGCGGCGGATGCAGTCCTTGACGATGTCGACCAGCTCGGCGGCGCGGCGCTTGTGCTCGGCGTCCTCGGTCTCGTCGCGGGCCTTGCGGATGTTGGTGAGGATCGCGTTCTCGTGCCGGTAGCGGTCGGCGACGTGGTCCAGGGCCTCGGCGATCATGTCGGGGACGGCGCTGAGCCAGTCCACCGCGCGGACGTTGCGCCGGGTGGCGTCCAGGGCGCGGCGCAGGGTTTCCGAGTACTGGACGGTCCGGTACCGGGCCTGTTCGGCGGCGAGCTGGGCGTCGGCGAGGCGACCGCGGCTGATCAGCACCTCGAGCTTGACCTCGGCGGCGATCTGGGCGCTGGTGACGTCGGTGTCCAGGGCGCCGACGAGGACGTTGACCGCCTCGTCGGTGGTGCGCAGGTAGACGGTGCCGCCGGGGCCGGGGACCTCCTCCAGCAGCTTGAAGTCGTAGTCGCGGCGGACGTAGGTGCCGTCCGGTCCGAAGGTGCCGTACACCGCGCGGAAGCCGCGGTCGACGCTGCCGACGTTGATCAGGTTCTCCAGGACCCAGCGGGCCACCCGCTCGTGCTCGGCGGCGGGGCGGCGCGGGGCCTGGGCGGCGACGCGCGGGATCAGCCTGGCCACTATCTGGTCGTGGTCGGCGCCCGTGTCGAAGTCCATGTTCAGCGTGACGAGGTCGATGGCGGCGAGGGCGACCTCCGCCATGCCGTACACCGAGTACTCGCCGGCGAGGTTGGCCTTGCGTGCGTCGAGGTCGTGCAGCGGCGCCGTGCAGGCGAGCGCGCGCAGCCGCCGCGCCAGCCCCTCGTCGGCGGCCGGGCCCGGTGCGGGGCGCGGCCCCGCGCTGAGCTGGGGCGGAACGCTGTCCGTCGATGCAGGCGAAGTCACGGTGCACAGACTAGGTCCTCGGTCTGACATCGACCCAAACGACGCAGTTGTGCCCCTGGACGGCACGGTGGCCGGCCACCGTGCGAACCTGGCCTACGCGTCGTCCCCGACCCGCCGCAGGTAGACCTCCACGACCCGCTTCAGCGAGTTCTCGAGGTAGACCGCGAGCAGTCGCGCCGCCGTCTCCCGCTCACCGCTCTCCAGGGTCGCGAGGAGCTCCGCGTTCCGGGCGATGTACGGCTCGTGCAGGCGCCGCGGGTCGTCGACGACGTGGAAGGCGAGGCGCAGTTCGGCGAAGACGCTGCGCATCAGTTCGTCGGTGCGTTCGCTGCCGGCGAGGGCGACCAGCTCCCGGTGGAAGTGGATGTTGGCCGTACCCACGCCTTTCCAGTCACCTTCACCGGCCGACCGGCGCCCGTCCTCGACGGCCTCGGCCAGCCCGTCCAGCGAGTACGGCGGTTCGCCGAGGCCGCGGACGACGGCGCACTCGACGAGGGAGCGGGTGCGGTAGATGTCCTCGACGTCCTCGACCGTCAGGACGCGGACGAAGACACCCCGGTTCAGCTCGTGGACGAGCAGGCGTTCGTGCGTGAGCAGGCGGAACGACTCGCGCAGGGTGTTGCGGGAGACGCCGAGGGCGCCGCCGATGCTGTCCTCCGAAAGCCGGGTCCCGGGTGGGAAGTAGCCCTCGGCGATCCGGCTCCTGAGGATGTCCGAGACCCGCTCGGCGGTGCTGGTACGCCCGAGGAGGGCGCGGTCGTCGGCCAGTCCCGTCAACTGCTCTGCCATGCCCGGAATTCAATCGCAGATACCAGAACGAAACAACAGGGGTATTGAGGGATCGTTGAACGATCCCCTACGGTGCCACCAAGTACCGCTCGCCCAGCACCCTCCGTCCTCCCACTGCGAGGTGCACCATGAGCACGCCCCCTCCACCCCAGGCCCCGCCCGCCGGCACCCGTCCCGCCGGCATGGCCGAACACGCCTGTGACGACGGCCCGTTCGGCTGGCTGCGCGCCCTCGGCCCGCGGGGCCGCCGCGCCTTCGGCGGCGCGTTCGGCGGTTACGCCCTCGATTCGTACGACTACTTCACGCTGCCGTTGACCATGGTCGCGCTGGCCGCGTACTTCGGCCTGGACAGCGGCCAGACCGGGCTGCTCACGACGGTCACGCTGGTCGTCTCGGCGGTCGGCGGCGCGCTCGCGGGCGTACTGGCGGACCGCGTCGGCCGGGTCAAGGCACTGCTGCTCACCGTGATCACCTACGCCGTGTTCACGGTGGCCTGCGGCTTCGCGCCCAACTACGAGACGCTGCTCGTCTTCCGCGCCCTCCAGGGCCTCGGCTTCGGCGGCGAGTGGGCGGTCGGCGCCGTCCTGGTCGCCGAGTACGCGAGCGCCAGGCACCGGGGGCGCACGCTCGGCGCGGTCCAGAGCTCCTGGGCCGTCGGCTGGGCGCTCGCGGTGGTCGTGTACACGCTGGTGTTCTCGCTGGCCGGGGACGACCTGGCCTGGCGCGTCATGTTCTGGACGGGTGCGCTCCCGGCACTCCTCGTGGTGTGGGTGCGGCGCAGCGTCCATGACGCGCCCAGGGCCGCGGAGGTACGCGAGAAGGGCGCGGGCAAGGGCTCGTTCGCGGCGATCTTCGAGCCGGGCACGGCCGGCTCACCGGGCCTGTTGCGCGTCACGCTCTTCGCGAGCCTGCTCTCCACCGGTGTCCAGGGCGGCTACTACACCCTCGCCACCTGGGTGCCGACGTACCTGAAGGACGAGCGCGACCTGTCGGTCGTCGGCACCGGCGGCTACCTGACGTTCCTCATCTCGGGTGCCTTCATCGGGTACCTCACCGGCGGCCACCTGACCGACGTGCTGGGCCGCAGGCGCAACATCTGGCTCTTCGCGCTGCTGTCGGCGGTCTGCATCCTGGCGTACGCGAACATCCCCAGCGGCGCCGACACCCTGCTCCTGGTACTGGGTTTCCCGCTCGGCTTCTGCATGTCGGCCATCTTCAGCGGCTTCGGCTCGTATCTCAGCGAGCTGTATCCGACGGCGGTACGGGGCGCGGGCCAGGGCTTCACGTACAACACCGGGCGCGCCGTGGGCGCCGTCTTCCCCACCACGGTCGGCTTCCTCGCCGACAGCTGGGGCGTGGGCGGCGCGCTGGTCTTCGGCGCCGTCGGCTACGGCATCGCGGCGCTGGCTCTGCTGGGGCTGCCGGAGACGCGCGGAAAGGAACTGGCATGAACCACCCGCACCCCGCGACCGGGGACCGGCCGCTCGCCCTCGTCGACGAGCACGCGCACGCGTGGAGCCCGGAAACGGCCCGCTCCCGCTTCCGGAAGGGGCTGACCGGCCCCACGGCCGGGGTCGCCGCCGGCCACACCCAGGCCAACCTGATCTCGGTGCCCGCCGACTGGGCGTACGACATGCTGCTGTTCTGCACCCGCAACCCGCAGCCCTGCCCGGTGCTCGACGTCACCGACGCCGGGTCCTGGACCACCGTGCTCGCCGACGGCGCGGACCTGCGCACCGATCTGCCGCGCTACCGGGTGTGGCGGGACGGCGAGCTGGTGGACGAGCCGACGGACGTGCGCGAGTACTGGCGGGAAGATCTGGTGACGTTCCTGATCGGCTGCAGCTTCACCTTCGAGTGGGCGCTGGCCGCGGCGGGCGTCCCGATCCGTCACGTCGAGCAGGGACGCAACGTCCCGATGTACGTCACCACCCGCCGGTGCCGTCCGGCCGGACGGCTGCACGGGCCGATGGTGGTGTCGATGCGTCCCGTGCCGCCCGCGCACCTGTCGGCGGCGATCCGCGAGAGCAGCCTGCTCCCGGCGGTGCACGGCAGCCCGGTGCACTGCGGCGACCCGTCGGCGCTCGGCATCGACGACCTGCACCGGCCCGACTTCGGCGACGCGGTGGCGCGCGAGCCGGACGACATTCCCGTGTTCTGGGCCTGCGGCGTGACCCCGCAGGCGGCGGTCATGGCCTCGCGGCCGCCCTTCGCGCTCACCCACGCGCCGGGACAGATGTTCCTCACCGACGCCCGTGACGACCAGTACCGCGTGGGCTGATCCCGGATGCCACGACACGAGTCACGACACCGGTCCGGTACCGCCCGCGACGACACGGGGAAGACTGGAGACATGACCTCGATCGATCTGAACGCGGACCTCGGCGAGGGCTTCGGCCGCTGGCGGCTCACCGACGACGAGGGGCTGCTGTCCGTCGTCACCAGTGCCAACGTCGCCTGCGGCTTCCACGCCGGGGACCCGGCCACCATGCGCCGGGTGTGCGAACTCGCGGCCGAGCGGGGCGTGACGATCGGCGCGCAGGTCTCCTACCGGGACCTGGCCGGTTTCGGGCGGCGCGCGATGGACGTGCCGTCCGCCGAGCTGGCGGCCGAGGTGGCCTACCAGATCGGCGCCCTGGAGGTCTTCGCCCGGGCGGCGGGCACGCGCGTGTCGTACGTCAAGCCGCACGGCGCCCTCTACAACCGGGTGGTCCGGGACGAGGAGCAGGCCGCCGCGGTCGTCGACGGCGTACTCCTGGCGGGCGGCGCCCTGCCCGTGCTCGGGCTGCCCGGCTCACGCGTGCTGGAACGGGCCGGGCGGGCGGGGCTGCCGGTCGTCCCGGAGGCGTTCGCGGACCGGGCGTACACCGACGAGGGCACGCTCGTGCCGCGCGGACAGCAGGGTGCCGTGGTCGCCGACCCGGACGCCGTCGTGGAACGCGCGGTGGGGCTGGCCCGCTCCGGCAGGGTCACCGCCCGTTCGGGGGCACCGGTCGAGGTCCGGGCGCGTTCTCTGTGCGTGCACGGCGACACGCCCGGGGCGGTGGACCTGGCGCGCCGGGTCCGGGAGCGGCTGGAGGCGTCCGGCGTCCGTGTGGAGGCCTTCGCGTGAACGTCCTGCCGGTCGGCGACGACGCCCTGCTCGTCGAGGTGTCCTCGGTCGAGGAGGCCGAGGCGCTGCACGCGGAGCTGTTGCGGCGCCGCGTGGAGGGGACGCTCACGGCCCGCGAGATCGTCCCTGCGGCCCGCACCGTCCTCCTCGACGGCCTCGCCGACCCGGTCCGGATCGCGGCCGAGCTGACGGCCGCCGAGGTGCCGGCCGCTCCCCCGCGCGCGGGGCGCGTAGTCGAGATCCCGGTCCGCTACGACGGCCCGGACCTGGCCGACGTGGCCGGGCACTGGGGGGTCGCGGAGGGCGAGGTGGCGCGCATCCACGCGGGCACCGAGTTCCGGGTCGCCTTCTGCGGATTCGCTCCCGGCTTCGGCTATCTGACCGGCCTCCCGGCGCGCTACGACGTGCCGCGCAGGGGCACCCCGCGCACCGCCGTACCGGCCGGTTCGGTGGGGCTGGCGGGGCCGTACACGGGCGTGTACCCGCGCTCGTCGCCGGGTGGCTGGCAGTTGATCGGCAGCACGGATGCCGTGCTGTGGGACCACACGCGCGTGCCTGCGGCCCTGTTGTCACCCGGCACGCGCGTGCGGTTCGTCCCTCGGCGACGTCAGGGGCTTCCATGACGGATCGCGCGCTCACGGTCGTCCGGGCCGGCGCCCTGACCACCGTGCAGGACCGTGGCCGGCCCGGCCACGCCCACCTCGGCGTCCCCCGCTCCGGGGCGCTCGACGCGCCCGCCGCGGCGCTGGTCAACCGACTGGTGGGCAATCCGCCCGGCGCCGCCGTCCTGGAGACCACGCTCACCGGCTGCGCCCTGCGCCCGCGGTGCACGGTGACGGTGGCGGTCGGCGGCGCCCCCTGCCCGGTGACGGTGGACGGGCGGCCGGTGTCCTGGGGCGCTGCGGTCGGCGTGCCGGCCGGAGCGCTGCTCGACGTCGGGGCGGCCGACTCCGGGGTGCGCTCCTATGTGGCCGTCTCCGGCGGCGTCCTCGTCGAGCCGGTCCTCGGCAGCCGCTCCACCGACCTGCTGTCCGGCCTCGGGCCGCCCCCTCTCGCGGACGGCACGGTGCTGCCCCTGGGGCGAGCGCGCGTGCCGCACGCGCGCGTGGACGTCGCCCCACAGCCGGCGCCCCCGGCGGAGCTGGTCCTACGGGTGGCGCCGGGTCCACGCGCCGACTGGTTCACGCCGGAGGCGGTGCGGGCGTTCACCTCGTGCGTGTACCGCGTGTCGTCCGCGAGCAACCGCATCGGACTGCGCGTGGACGGGGCCGCGCTGGAGCGTGCCCGCCCGGGCGAACTCCCCAGCGAGGGCACGGTGCTGGGCGCGGTGCAGGTGCCGCCCGACGGCCGGCCGGTGGTGTTCCTGGCCGACCACCCGACGACCGGCGGCTATCCGGTGATCGGCGTCGTGCGCACCGCCGACCTCCCGGCGGCGGCCCAGGCGGTACCGGGCACACCGGTGCGCTTCGTGGCGGTGGGCGGACGCTGACACCGCCGGGCCCGTCCCACCCGCGACCGCCGACGTCCGCTCCCGCCTCACCCCACGCGGACGGCCGCAGGCGCTGACGTCGCCGTACGCGCCGCCCTGGGGCAGCCGCGGGCGTGGTGCGGTGCACGCGCGTACGGTGCACGCGCGTGCGGTGGGCGTCGGCGCGTCACTCGGTCCCGGGTCACACCGCCTCGGGCCGCTCCGCGGTAGGGAGCGCGGCGAGGGCGGCGGAGACCGCGGCGGAGGCGCGCAGGTCGAGCCGGGCGCTCGTCCCGCGCGCGTGGTGCCGCAGTTCGTCGGCGGCGAGCGCCAGCAGTTGCGGCAGCAGGTCGGTGCAGCGCCGGGCCACCCAGCCGGTTCCCGCGGTGGCCAGCCACCACAGACTCGCCGACCGGCTGGGAGCCTGGAATTCGGTCTCGGGCGCCGGCGCGGGCCCCGTGGCGTCGCCGCGCTCGGCGAGCAGGGCGTGGAAGCGCAGGGCCAGTTGCCGGTGACCCCGCTCGCCGGGGTGCAGCCGGTCCGCGCTCCACATCGCGGGGTCCGTGGTCCAGTCGCCCTCGCACGCGTGCAGGTGCACGGCCCCGTACCGGTCGGACAGGGCGTGCACGACATAGTTGACCGCTCCCTGCCGCCGCGCCGGCGGACGGGCGAGCGGTCCCGGCAGTCCGAGCATCGCCCCGGGGTCGGGCAGGCACGCGGTGAGCAGCAGCGCGCCCCGCCCGGTGACCTCGGCGTACACCGTGTCGAGCCGCGCCGCGACGGCGCCGAGGTCGAAGGTGCGGCGCAGGGTGTCGTTGACGCCCACGACGACGGACACGATGTCGGGCCGCAGGGCGAGGCCCGCGCGCAGCTGTCGCTCGGCCACGTCCCGCGTCTGCGCCCCGGCGCGGGCGAGGTTGGTGAAGGCGACGGGCTCCTCGGCGAGCCCGGCCGCGAGCAGCGCCGCCCAGCCCCGCCGGCCGCCCGGCACCGGATCGCCCACCCCCTCGGTCAGCGAGTCGCCGAGGGCCACGAAGCGGACGCGTCTCACGACACGGTCTCAGGCAGCACGGGACTCGTCGGGAGGGTCGCCTCGTGCGCGGCCAGGAACGCCTCGACGGCCGTGTGCCAGCCGAAACACTCCGCACGCGCGCGTGCCGCCTCCCGCCGGTCCGTTCCCCGGCGTGCCAGGAGCAGTTCCACGGCGTCCGCGAAGGCGTCTGCGTGATCGACGGCGACGGCCCCGGCGGAGCCGATCACCTCCGGCAGCGCCGAGGAGGCGCTCGCCACCACGGGCGTGCCGCACGCCATCGCCTCCAGCGCGGCGAGCCCGAAGGTCTCGGCGGGTCCGGGGGCCAGACACACGTCGGCGGACGCCTGGAGGGCGCCGAGCAGCCCCGGGTCGGCGACGTGTCCGAGGAAGGTCACCGGCAGCCCCCGGGACCGCGCCCGCTGTTCGAGTCGCGGGCGCAGCGGCCCGTCCCCGGCCACCACCAGGACCGCCCGCCCGCCGCGCCGCCGGAGCTCCGCCAGCGCGTCGAGCGCCGTACCGGGCCGCTTCTCCACGGACAGCCGGGAGCACATCACCAGCAGCGTCTCGTCCCCGCGCGCGTACCGGGCCCGCAGCCCCGGGTCGCGCAGCTCGGGGCGCCGTCCGGTGAGGTCGACGCCGAGCGGAGCCCGTACGACGTTGCGGGCCCCGATGCGGACGAACTCCCGTTCGGCGAACTCCGTGGTGCACACCACGCGCGCGTAGGCGTGCGCCGTACGGACGTTGAGGGCGTCGGCGGTGCGCCGGGCAGCGCCTTCGGACAGGCCCCAGGTGCGCAGCACGCCGTCGGTGGTCTCGTGGGAGACCATCACGGCGGGGACCCTGGCCCGGCGGGCCCACCTGCCGGTCCACCGCAGGGTGGTGCGGTCGGACACCTCCAGGCGGTCGGGTGCCAGCTCCTCCAGCAGGGCGGCCACGCGCCTCCGGTCGGTCAGGACGCGGTAGCCGCCGGTGCCCGGCAGCAGTGGCCCCGGGAGGGTGATCACGCGGCCCTGCTCGGTCTCCCGGTCGTCGGCGTGCCGGCCGGGGACGACCAGCACGGGGTCGTGTCCGGCCGCGCGATACCCCTTGCCCAGCTCGCGCAGCGCGGTGCGCAGTCCGCCGGAAGCGGGCGCGACGAAGTTGGCGAGCCGGACGATCCGCAGCGCGCTCATGCCGCCAGCACCGCCTTCCGGGAGGCGAGCACGTCCGTGTAGTGGCCGATCAGCCGGTCGCCGACCGCCGCCCAGGTGCGCCCCTCCACCGCGGCCCTCCCGGCGGCACCGTAGGCGCCCCGCAGCCCGGGGTCCGCGGACAGGGACCACACGGCGTCCCGGACGGCGGCGGCGTCACGAGGCGGCACGAGCAGCCCGGTGCGTCCGTGGGCCACGAGGTCCAGCGGTCCGCCCGCCGCCGGCGCGACGACGGGCACACCGCTCGCCATGGCCTCCTGCACGGTCTGGCAGAACGTTTCGAAGGGGCCGGTGTGCACGAACACGTCCAGTGAGGCGAAGACCCGGGCGAGTTCGTCGCCGGTGCGGCGGCCGAGGAAGACGGCGCCCGGCAGCGTCTGCTCCAGTCCGGGCCGGCTGGGTCCGTCGCCGACGACCACGACGCGCACGCCGTCCAGGGCGCAGGCGCCGGACAGCAGCTCCACCTGCTTCTCGGGGGCGAGGCGGCCGACGTAGCCGACGATCAGCTCGCCGTTCGGGGCGAGGGAGCGGCGCTGCGTCTCGTCGCGCAGGTCGGGCCGGAAACGGACGGTGTCCACTCCGCGCGGCCACAGGGCGGCCCTGGGCACGCCGTGCGCCTGGAGGTCGCGCAGGGCCGCGCTGGAGGGGGCGAGGGTGAGGTCGGCGGCGGCGTGCACGGAGCGGATGCGCCGCCAGGCGGCCGCCTCGCCCGCCCCCATGTACGTACGGGCGTAGCCGGCGAGGTCGGTCTGGTAGACGGCGACGGCCGGGACGCCGAGCCGGGCGGCGGCGGCCATGCCCCGCACGCCGAGGACGAAGGGCCCTGCGAGGTGGACGAGGTCGGCGCGGTGTTCGGCGATCGCCGCGGCGACCCGGCGGCTGGGCAGGGCGACGCGGACCTGGGGGTAGCCGGGGAGCGGGAGGGAGGGGATCCGGACGACGCGGCACGGAGCGTACGCGTCCGCCTCGTCGGCGGCGGAGGTGGCCGGTGCGACGACGACGCAGTCGTGACCGCGGCCCACGAGGTGCCGGGCGGTCTGGAGCGCGCAGTGGGCGACGCCGTTGACATCAGGGGGGAAGGATTCGGTCACGATGACGACACGCATACGGGTGTTGTCGCCGGGCTGGACGTGCTCGCGTCAACGTCGATCTTTCCGGACGAGGAACGTCCCGTGAGCGTTGCCCCGCCCACCCGGCGGGGCGGATCACGGCCACGCCCGGCTGAGCCCCGGTCCATCCACCGTTCACCCGCAGCGGCCTCACCCCGTGCCCGCACGCTCGGCCGTCCCCTTCCGGCCGTCCCCTTCCGGCCGTCCCTTCCGGCCGTCCCCTCCGGCCGTCCTCACCGCCCGGCGACGGGCGGCCGGCGCGGCGCCGAGCCGCGCCTGGGCCCGGGGCTCTCACACGGTGGGCATGTCCGGGCCGAAGCGGCTGCGTACCGCCGTCTGGACCTCGTCCTCCTCGGCCGGGTCGGTGGCGAGCCTGCGCAGCCGTTCGACGACGCGGTTGTCACCGGTCTCGGCGTGGCGGGCGGCGAGTTCGCGGGTGGTCTCCTCGCAGTCCCACAGGCACTCGACGGCGAAGCCCGCCGCGAAGGACGGATCCGTGGCGGCCAGCGCGCGGGCGGCCCGGCCGCGCAGGTGTGAGGAGGCGGTTTCGCGGTAGATGTGGCGCAGTACGGGGGCGGCACAGGCGATGCCGAGCCGTCCGGTGCCGTCGACGAGGGTCCACAGGGTCGGCGCGTCGGGGCCCTCACCGCGTACCGCCTCCCGCAGTGCGGCGAGGACGAGATCGCGGTCCTGGGCGGCGCCCCGGCAGGCCAGGACCCGTCCGGCGGCGGCGCCCAGGTCGTCGGGGCGGTGCACCCAGCCGCGCGCCCGGTCGACGGCGGCGAGGCTGCGCATCCGCTCGTAGGCGGCGACGGCGGCCTCCACGACCGGGACGGACCCGGTGGCCACGGCGCCCTCGATCAGGCCGAGGACGTCCGGGTCGTTGGCGTCGGCGAGATAGCGCAGGGCGGTGCAGCGGGCGCCGTCGGTGCCGGACCGTGCGGCCTCGACGATCTCGGGCCGGTCCTCAGGGCCGGCGACGGCCGTGAGGCAGCGGGCGGCCGGCACATGGAGCGGAGTGCCGCGCTCGACGCCCTGCTCGGCCCACTCGAACACGGCCCGCACGCTCCAGCCGGGACGCGGCCCGGTGGAGTTCATCTGGCGCTGCCAGCGGTCGAAACAGCCCGTCTCCTGGGCGGCACGCACGCGCGTGGCGATCGATTCGCGGGGGTCGTCGGCCCACAGGCGCCAGGGCCGGGGTTCGAACGCGTCCCGCACGGCGACGGCCAGCTCGGCCTCGCCCTCGGCGTCGCGCGGGAAGCGGGCCAGCACGGGCGCGGCGAGGGCGCGCAGACCGGCGTCGTCGTCGCGCAGCGCCAGCTCGTCCAGGGCCCACGCCCAGTTGACGCCGTGAGCGGCGTACCGGCGCAGCAGCTGGAGCGCGTCCAGCCGGCCGTAGGAGGCGAGGTGGCCGAGGACGGCGAGGGCCAGCCCGGTGCGCGACTCGTCGGCGTCCAGGACGTCCTCGGGGTCGAAGAGGTGGGCCTCGATCGCGTCCAGCTCGCCGTTGAGGTCGAGATAGAGGCGGGCGTAGTAGAGGGAGCGGTTCTCGACCTGCCAGTCGTGGCGGGGGTCGTGGAGCACACAGTGGTTCAGCGCCGCGAGCGCTTCGGCGCGCGGAGCGGTGAGCGCGTGCAGCGTGCCGTCGCCGCGACCCCGCTGAAGCAGGCCGAGCAGCGTACCGCTGGGCGCTATGACCGGATCGAACATGGGAAACAGCCTCACATCAAGCGTCGACGCAACCGGGGAGCACGCGTTACCTGGCCGTGCGCCAACACGTCGGAGCGCCCGCCGTCTCTTGCTTGCTGAAGACCATGTTCCTCTGCCTCTCGTCGGTGGCCCTTGCGGGCCGTGTCACGGCCCGCGCGGTGCGGCAACATCTGCCCAGCCATCACGTCCGTGAACCACGTCGTCATGATGGCCCGGCGGTCACATCTGCCGCGACCGAAATTTCGGCGGCCCTGTACCGCCTCCCC
The DNA here is from genome assembly GCF_041538145.2 of Streptomyces sp. MMCC 100. Taxonomy (NCBI): domain Bacteria; kingdom Bacillati; phylum Actinomycetota; class Actinomycetes; order Kitasatosporales; family Streptomycetaceae; genus Streptomyces; species Streptomyces sp. MMCC 100. Next base: position 2,411,947 of record NZ_JBGORK020000001.1, on the reverse strand, counting down.
CGTTTTCAGTGTTTTCCCTGGTCAGAAAGTGTGGAGTGGACCCGGACGAGGCCCCCTCCGCCGTCCCCTCACGGGGCGCCGAACAGCTCCAGCAGGTCCGTCCGGGCGAACATCCGCGCCGTGTCCACGGCCGACGGGGTGCCCGCCGCGGGATCCGCGCCGGCCTCCAGGAGCGCCTTGGTCACTTCCGTCTCACCCTTGAAGGCGGCCCCGGCGAGTGGGGTCTGACCCCGGTCGTTGACGCGGTCGGCGTCGGCGCCACGGGTGAGCAGCGCGCGCACCGCGTCGGCGTGGCCGTGGTAGGCGGCGAGCATCACGAGGGAGTCGCCGCGGTCGTTGGTGAGATCGGCCGGAACACCGGCGTCCACGTACGCCACCAGCTCCTCGGTCCGCCCCTGCCGGGCCAGGTCGAAGATCTTGGTCGCCAGCTCCACGACCTCGGGGTCGGGGGCTTCACTCATCGGCCGGACCACCTCTCACTGCGCAATCACTGCGAACGTGACGCCCGTCCTGGAGCTGACGAACGCCGGGGACAACGTGTGCGCACGGCCACGAGCGGTGTGGCCGTGCGAGTGAATCGCCAGGGTACTGGCTCGCGGGGCACCCGAGCGGACCAAGGACCTCTCGGCCACCTGGGGCAATTCTGACAAATTTCCCCCATTTGCACCTTTTATCGTATGGATACATGCTGTGAGCCTGGAAGTACTCATGGTGACTGTCCCCGTGAACCAGGAGAACTCACATGATCCTCTCGATCTCAGGCGTCGTCCTGCTCGGCGTCGTCGTCTTCATCTTCTTCCGCAAGGACGGCCTCAAGGCCTCGCACCTGCTGGTCGCCGTCCTGTTCGGGTTCTATCTCGCGAGTACGGCCATCGCCCCGAGCATCAAGGCGGGCGGCGAGAGCCTGGCGGGTCTCCTCGGCGGCATCAAGTTCTGACGACCCGCTCCCCCCGCCCGACATCCGCACGTACGCACCTCCAGGAGGCAGCAGTGGCCCGGCGGCCCCTCCCCCGCATTCTGAGCAACGGCGGCGCACAGCTCGCCCGGAGCCGGGAGCTGGCCCGGACGGCGGCCGACAGCGCCACCGACGTCCTCCAGCCGCTGATCACGATCGCCCGCGGTCTGCGCCGACTGGCCGCGGCCGCGCGGCGCAGATGGACCGAGACCCCCAAGGACCGGCGCGGCGCGCTGCTGTTCCTGGTGGCCTCGGTGGTCCTGGTCGTGGCGCTCGTGCCGTACGGCCCGCTGCTCGCCGTCATCGTCCTGATGGCGGCGGCAGCCTGGCAGGGCAGGGACCGCACCCCGCCCGCGCCCGAGGGTCCCGACGACTCCCGGAGCCGGCGTCTGCAGTCGCTGTACGAGGCGCTGGTCCCGTACTTCTCGATCGCGGAGGACCCCGACCCCCTGTACGCCCACGGCGGTGGGTGGGAGAAGGCGTTCCCGGCCCACGAGTTCGACGACGACGGCCGCGTCTCCCACCTGGTGATCCGCTACCCCGCCTACTTCACCGACGGTGAGGCGGAGTCCCGGGCCCGGATCGAGCACCTGCTCACGGCGAAGTCCGGCCGGGGCCGGGAGTACCGCTTCACGTGGGACGAGGAGGCCAACCACCTCTCCGTGGACGTGCTCCCCGCGCTCCCCACCGACATCGCCGCCCAGCGCTTCGTGACGGCGCCCGGCGAGACCGTCCTCGGCTTCACCGACCCGACCCGGGTCCAGCGCACGCTCCCGCTCACCCACGGCGCGGAGCAGCGGGACGTGCCGCCGGTCGTCTGGCGCACCGGCATCCGCTCGACCGAACCCCACCTGCTGGTCCTGGGGCAGCCCGGCACCGGTACCTCCACCCTGCTGCGCTCGGTCGCCCTCCAGGCGCTGCACCACGGCGACCTGCTGATCGTCGACGGGGGCGGCACCGGGGAGTACGCCTGCCTGGTCGGCCGGGACGGCGTCCTGGCCGTGGAATGCGGCCTCACCGGTGCGCTGACCAGCCTGGAGTGGGCCGCCGCGGAGACGGAACGGCGTCTGATCTCCGTCAACCGGGCCCGTCAGCAGGGTCTGGCGGCGCCGGAGGACACCCGGCGGCCCCTGTGGGTCTTCCTGGACCGTCCGACCGCGTTCACCCACCTCGCCGACACGGCCGGCCGCCGGGACCCGCAGACCCTGCTCCAGGTCCCGCTGCGGCACGGCCGGGCCGCGAACGTGACCGTGGTCGTCGCCGACCAGCTGGATGCCCTGGACGGCCTCACCGACGCCGTACGGCAGCACACCCGCGCGCGTGTCGTGCTCGGCCCGGCCACGGCGGACGAGCTGGCGACCGCGCTGGGCGCTCCCCCGCACACCACGCCCGTCGACCAGGTCCCGCCCGGCCGGGGATACGCCCGCCTCGGCACCGGACCGGTGCACCGCCTCCAGGTCCCGGCCACCCCGGACCCGTACGACGACGCCACCAGCGAGACACACCGGCAGGCGGTGCTCGGCCTGCTCCCCCCGCGCACGACGCCGGCGGACGGGGAGCAGGCGCCCCTCCCCCCGGAGGCGAAGGCGGAGGCAGAGGCCGAGGCGGAGGCGAAGGCCGTCTCCATGGAGAAGAGGGACTCCATGGACGAGAAGGACGCCCCGGTCCGCGTGGCCGCGAGCGAGCCGGAGGAGACCGCGGCGGACGCGGAGCCGACCCCGGTGACGGTGGAGAAGGCGACGGCCGGGACGCCGACCGAGCCGGCTCCCGCTGAGCCGGTCCCCGCCGAGGCCGTCGCGGCGGAGTCCTCCTGACGCCGTGGCCGGGGCGACGCGACCCACCGCTCCGCCCCGGTCCCGTCGTTCTCGGCTCGGCACGACGACGCCGTCCCGGCCCCGGCGGCCGAACGGACCGGACTCCGCCCACCGGCATTCGCAGGCGCCGGTGACTCCTCCGCGGGCTGCTCCGCCGGACCGGCCCTACGCCACGAACGTCCGCGGTGCCTCGCCGCCGCCGACGCCCCCGCTCTCCACCAGCCGGGCCGCCGCGGCCAGTCGTACCGCCGCCTCCTCGGCCACCGCGCCGCCGACCGTGAACGGCAGCCGGACGTACCCCTCGAAGGCGCCGTCGACCCCGAAGCGCGGTCCGGACGGGACACGGACGCCCACCCGCTCCCCCGCCTCGGCGAGCCGGGAGCCCGACAGGCCCCCGGTCCGCACCCACAGGGTCAGTCCGCCCCGGGGCACCTCGAACTCCCAGCCGGGCAGCTCCCGCCGCACCGCGGCCACCAGCTCGTCCCGGTTCTGCCGGGCCTGTTCGCGGCGCACCGTCACGGCCTGCTCCCAGCCGCCGGTGCTGAACAGCCAGTTCACGGCGAGCTGCTCCAGCACCGGTGTGCCCATGTCGGCGTACGCGCGCGCGGCGACCAGGCTGCGGATCACGTCGGGCGCGGCACGGACCCAGCCGATGCGCATCCCGGCCCAGAAGGCCTTGCTCGCGGAGCCGACGGTGATCACGGTGGATCCGGCCGGGTCGAAGGCGCACACGGGGCGCGGCATCTCGACGTCGTCGTCCAGCCACAGCTCGCTCATCGTCTCGTCGGCCACGAGCACCGTCCCCGCCGAGCGGGCCGCGTCCACCAGGCGCCGTCGCTGGTCGTCGTCGGCGAGTGCGCCGGTGGGGTTGTGGAAGTCGGCGACGACGTAGGCGATGCGGGGCGCGGCGTCACGCAGCACCTGGCGCCAGCGGTCCACGTCCCAGCCGGTGAGCCCCTCGGCCATCGCGACGGGCACCAGACGGGCGCCGGCCTCGCGCATCAGCTGGAGGATGTTGGCATAGGACGGGGACTCCACGGCGATGCGCTCGCCGCGTCCCCCGAAGAGGTGGCAGATGGCGTCGATCGCGCCCATCGCCCCCGTGGTCACCATGATCTGCTCGGGCATGGTGGGGATGCCCCGCGCGGTGTAGCGCTCGGCGATCATCGCACGCAGCGCGGGCAGCCCGGCCGGGTAGTCGCCATGGGTGTGGGCGTACGGCGGCAGCTCCTCGAGGGCGCCCTGCACCGCACGGGTGAGCCAGGGTTCCGGTGCGGGCAGCGCGGCACACCCGAGGTCGATCACCGAGCCGAGGGCCTCGGGCGGCAGCGGCTCGAGACCGCGGGCCGGCAGCGGGTTCCCGGCCGGAACCGCGGTCCAGCTGCCCGCGCCGCGCCGGGACTCCAGGAAACCCTCGGCCCGCAGCGCCTCGTAGGCGGCGGCGACGGTGGTGCGGCTGACGGTCAGGGCGAGGGCCAGTTCGCGTTCGGCGGGCAGCCGGGCGGCGACCGGGACGCGGCCCTCCAGCACGAGCAGCCGGATGCCGTCCGCGAGCGCGCGGTAGGCCGGCGGGCGGCGCGTGCCGGGCCCGGCCGGGCGGTCCTGCTGGGAGCCGAGCAGCCGGGCCAGCTGCCCCGCTCCCACGGCCGAGGTCCACTGCGCCATGGAAATCAGTCCACCTTCCCCGAATTGGCCATGGTTGACTCTCCTTCTCACGCCACAGGGTGTCATGCGGCAGGCCACTACCACCACACAGGGGGGGCATCTCTTGTCCAGGCATCCAAGGCAGTCCAGTCAGTCGGTGCAGTCCAGTCAATCGGTGCAGTCCAGGCGGTCGGGGCACCTCACGCGGCGGCTGACCCAGCTCTACGGCGGGCTCGTGCTGTACGGCGCGAGCTCCGCGCTGCTGGTCAGGTCCGGGCTCGGTCTTGAGCCGTGGAACGTGCTGCACCAGGGCCTCGCGGAACACACCGGGCTGTCGATGGGCGTGGTGCTGACCATCGTGGGCGCGGTGGTCCTGCTGCTGTGGATCCCGCTGCGCCAGCGGCCCGGCCTCGGCACTGTCTCCAACGTGCTGGTGATCGGCGCCGCGATGGACGCCACGCTGAGCGTCGTCCCGGACGCCCACGGCTGGACGCTGCGGATCGCCGCGATGGTGGCGGGCATCGTCCTGAACGGCGCGGCGACCGGGCTGTACATCGCCGCACGGTTCGGCCCGGGCCCGCGTGACGGGCTGATGACGGGGCTGAACCAGCGCACGGGGCTGTCGGTGCGGCTGGTGCGGACCGCCGTCGAGATCACCGTCGTGGTGACGGGTTTCGCCCTCGGCGGCACCGTCGGCCTCGGCACCCTGCTCTACGCCGTGTCGATCGGCCCGCTCGCCCAGGTGTTCCTGCGCGTGTTCGCCGTGCCGTCGACACCAAGAGGCAGCACAGTGGTTGCCGCCGGTCGACCCCGGCGCGCGATACTGCGTCGGTGACCCCACCGATACGCCACCCGTACCTCGACCACCCCGGCCCGATCGCCTTCGCCCACCGGGGCGGGGCGGCGGACGGTCTGGAGAACACGCTGCGGCAGTTCCGCCGCGCGGTGGAGACGGGCTACCGGTACATCGAGACCGACGTGCACGCCACGCGGGACGGCAAGCTCGTCGCCTTCCACGACGCGACCCTGGACCGGGTGACGGACGGGGCCGGGCGGATCGCGGACCTGCCGTGGGAGGACGTGCGCCACGCGCGCGTGGCGGGTGAGGAACCGGTGCCGCTGTTCGAGGAGCTTCTGGAGACCTTCCCCGAGGTGCGCTGGAACATCGACGTGAAGGCGGAGCCCGCGCTGCGGCCCCTTCTGGAGCTGCTCGGACGGCACAACGCCTGGGACCGGGTCTGCGTCGGCTCGTTCTCCGAGGCGCGCGTGGTCCGCGCCCAGCGGCTGGCCGGTCCGCGCCTGGCCACCTCGTACGGCACCCGTGGCGTCCTCGGTCTGCGGCTGCGCTCCTGGGGCGTGCCGGCCGCGCTGCGCCGCTCGGCGGTGGCCGCGCAGGTTCCCGAGGACCAGTCGGGCATCCGGGTGGTGGACCACCGCTTCGTGCACGCGGCCCACGCGCGCGGGCTGCAGGTGCACGTCTGGACGGTGAACGATCCGGACCGGATGCACCGGCTCCTGAATGTGGGAGTGGATGGCATCATGACCGATCACATCGACACACTGCGCAAGGTCATGGAGGACCGCGGCGTCTGGGTATGAGACCCGGCCGCGCCCCGGGGACGGTGCGCGTTCACGGGGAAGCGAGGGCACGGGTGGGCACCGACACCCTGCGGACGGGCGCGGCCGACGGGGCCGACGGAGCGGCCGAACGGCGGCGCGAGCAGCGCGGCTGGTACGTCTACGACTGGGCGTGCTCCGTCTACTCGACGAGCGTGCTCACGGTGTTCCTGGGGCCCTATCTGACCTCGGTCGCCGAGTCGGCGGCGGACGCGGACGGGTACGTCCACCCGCTGGGCATACCGGTGCGCGCCGGGTCGTTCTTCGCGTACTCGGTGTCTCTGTCGGTGATCGTGGCGGTACTGGTGATGCCCCTGGTGGGTGCCGCCGCCGACCGCTCGGGGCGCAAGAAGCCGCTGCTGGCCGCCGCCGCGTACACCGGTGCCGCGGCCACGACCGCCATGTTCTTCCTCGACGGCGACCGGTATCTGCTGGGCGGCGTGCTGCTGGTCGTCGCCAACGCGGCGCAGTCGGTCGCGATGATGCTCTACAACTCCTATCTGCCCCAGATCGCCCCGCCCGAGGAGCGCGACGCGGTCTCCTCCCGCGGCTGGGCCTTCGGCTACGCGGCCGGTTCCCTGGTCCTGGTCGCCAATCTGATCCTCTACACCGGCCACGACTCCTTCGGGCTGAGCGAGAGCGCGGCGGTCCGCGTCTGCCTGGCGTCGGCGGGGCTGTGGTGGGGCGCTTTCGCCCTCGTCCCGCTCCGGCGGCTGCGCGACCGGCGCGCGGTGGCCCGGGAGGCCGCACTGCCCGGGTTCCGGCAGCTCGCGGCGACCGTCCGCGACATGCGCCGCCGCCCGCTGACGCTGGCCTTCCTGGTGGCGTACCTCGTCTACAACGACGGCATCCAGACGGTGATCTCCCAGGCCTCCGTCTACGGCTCCGAGGAACTGGACCTCGGACAGTCCACGCTCATCGTGGCGGTGCTGCTGGTCCAGGTGCTGGCGGTGGCGGGCGCGCTCGCGCTCGGCCGGCTGGCCCGCAGGTACGGGGCCAAGCGCACGATCCTCGGGTCGCTGGTCGCCTGGACGGTGACCCTCGCGGCCGGGTACTTCCTGCCGGCCGGGGCACCGATGTGGTTCTTCGTGCTGGCCGCCGGGATCGGGCTCGTCCTGGGCGGCAGCCAGGCGCTGTCCCGCTCCCTGTTCTCCCACCTGGTGCCGCCGGGCAAGGAGGCCGAGTACTTCTCGGCGTACGAGCTGAGCGACCGCGGGATGAGCTGGCTCGGGCCGCTGCTCTTCGGGCTCACCTACCAGCTGACCGGGAGCTACCGGGACGCGATCATCTCGCTGGTCGCCTTCTTCGTGCTCGGTTTCGTGCTGCTCGCGCGGGTGCCCGTGCGGCGGGCGATCGGCGACGCGGGCAATCCGGTACCCGAAAGGATTTAGCACTCGGCACGAAAGGGCTGTAGTGTACGCGTTTGGCCTGCCAGGCGTACCGTTACTGCGCGTCAAAGGTGCCGAATCGCTATGTCACATCTGCCAGCGGAGGTGACAAACCGGACGTCGGCGGGTACTGCACTGGTTGCAAGGCTGCGGCTGCGACGGCGACGCAGGGCCCGGATCGGGAGTCGGAACGGGAATCTTTACCGCCGCCCGGACGTTGACCGGATGACGACGACAGCGACACCTGTCCTGTGGGCGACAAGCCCGGGAGGCACGATTCATGAGTGAGCGAGCTCTTCGCGGCACGCGCCTCGTGGTGACCAGCTACGAGACGGACCGCGGCATCGACCTGGCTCCGCGCCAGGCCGTGGAGTACGCATGCGAGAAGGGGCATCGATTCGAGATGCCCTTCTCGGTCGAGGCGGAGATCCCGCCGGAGTGGGAGTGCAAGGTCTGCGGGGCCCAGGCACTTCTGGTTGACGGCGACGGCCCTGAGGAGAAGAAGGCCAAGCCCGCGCGTACGCACTGGGACATGCTGATGGAGCGACGCACCCGCGAGGAGCTGGAAGAGGTCCTCGAGGAGCGGCTGGCCGTTCTGCGCTCCGGCGCGATGAACATCGCGGTCCATCCGCGTGACAGCCGCAAGAGTGCGTAGCGGGAAACCGTAGGCGACAAAGCGACACAACCGAACAACCGCGGGTGCCGTACATGAAGCTCATGTACGGCACCCGCGGTTTTGCCGTGTCAGGGGTGCGGCGGCTGCGCACGCCGGGCGCAGGGGGCGCAGCCGCAGGGGTGCGCCGCGTCAGCCTCCGCGCGTCAGCTTCAGCGCGCCGGCCTCAGCGCGTCAGCGGCGGGCGGGGGTCCTGCGGGGTGTCGTCCGGGTCGTCCCGGATGACCTCGCCCTGGACCACCTTGCCGTCCGGGCGGTGCATCCGCGCCTGACGGAAGGCGTCGCCCAGGGTGCCCGGGCCGGCGTCGCGGAGCTTACGTTCCACCGTCCGCTGGGCGTAGCGGCTGACGGCCTTCTGCACCGGGGGCAGCAGCACGAGCAGGCCGAGCGCGTCCGAGATCAGGCCGGGCAGGATCAGGAGCAGCCCGCCCAGCATCATCAGGCCGTTGCCCTCGCTGTTCGGGCGGGCGGCCTCGGGCGGGATGCCCGACTGCTGCTGGTTGAGCGTCTCCGTGAGGTTGCGGAAGGCCCGGCGGCCGGCCGCCTTGATGACCACGGAGCCGAGGACGACGCCGGCGACCAGGAGCAGGAAGACCACGAAGCCGCTGGAGGCCCCCGCGACCACGACCAGCAGCCAGATCTCCAGCACGAGCCACGCGGCGACGCCCAGCGGCAGGAACGTGCGCAGCCGGGAGCGCGGAGGCCGGGCGGGGGACCTGGGGGTCTGAGCGCCAGTCGTCATGCTCCCAGTGTGCCTGGCTCCGGCTCAGTGCGGCATAAGGGGGCGGTCAGGCCTTGCCGTCGGCCACCTTCGTCGACTTTGTCGACTTGTCGCCCGGAGCCTCCGACCCTTCGGGCACCGTGTCGGTCCGCTTGCCGCGGCCCAAAACCTTGCCGACCCTCTCCCCCACACCCCACGTGGTGACCCGCCACAGGGCCTCGACGAGGATGTCGCGGCTCATCTTGGAGTCGCCGAGCTCCCGCTCGACGAACGTGATCGGCACCTCGACGACGTGGTACCCGGCCTTGACCGCCCGACGGGCGAGGTCGACCTGGAAGCAGTAGCCCTGCGAGGCGACCTCCTCGAGGCCGAGCCCTTCGAGGGTCTCGCGGCGGAAGGCGCGGTAGCCGCCGGTGATGTCACGCAGCGGCAGATCGAGTGCGATCCGCGAGTACATGCTGCCGCCGCGCGAGATGATCTCGCGGGACTTGGGCCAGTTCACCACCCGGCCGCCCGGCACCCAGCGGGAGCCGAGCACCAGGTCGGCGCCCTTGAGGGCGGTCAGCAGGCGGGGCAGCTCCTCGGGCTGGTGGGAGCCGTCGGCGTCCATCTCGATCAGCACGCCGTAATCGTGCTCCAGGCCCCAGCGGAAGCCCGCGAGGTAGGCGGCACCCAGCCCTTCCTTGCCCTTGCGGTGCATGACCTGGACGTGGTCGTCCGCGGCCGCCAGTTCGTCGGCGAGCTTGCCGGTGCCGTCGGGGCTGTTGTCGTCGGCCACGAGCACGTGTGCCTCGGGGACGGCCTCGCGCACGCGCCTGACGATCGCCTTGATGTTCTCCGCCTCGTTGTAGGTCGGGATGATCACCAGGGCCGTGCCCAGGGGGCCGAACCGCCTCTCACGCCCCGCAGCCGCGGGCGTCCCGTCGCCGTCGTTCACCACTGCCCCTTCGTGTCCGTACACAGAGGACCACCATAATCGCCGCGGCCTGCGTCGACGTGACAGGACGGTCGTACGGTGGTGTCGTTTTCCCAGGAGCGGGGTAGGGATGGCCGTTTCGGGCCGTTGTGCGACGGATGGGGGCCCGGCGCCCTTCGGGCCGGCCCCGGACCCGCCGGCTGCGGGTCGACCTGAGCCGTTGTCTACTGAGCGCCCGGGCCCCACCCGGGTCACACCTCCCGACCGGCCGGAACGTTCCCTCGTCGCGGTGCGGGCACTGAGCCTGGCTCCCAGTGGCGGTGCCCCGGTGCGGCACACCGTCCCTGACTCAGCGGCGCCGCGACGCGTATGCGGAAGGTTCCCCGGTCGGGCGTCCGGTGGTGGACTCCGCCGAACCTACCGGCCCCCCGCCGTCGCCTGTCAACAGCCGTTCGACCTGGGCCTTTGCTGTCAATGCGCAGGTCAGCGCGGAGGAGACGCAGGTCGTGGCCGCGCGAAGATCATCGCCCCGTCGGCCGTGGAGATCACTCGCCCGGCCGTACGAAGACGGTCCGGCCGCCCACCACGGTACGCAGGCAGACGGGCAGGTCCCGGCCGGGGGTGAGGTCGGGCAGGCCGGGCGTGCCCGAGCGCGGGTCGGTCGACCAGCGCGCCACCCGGTCGTCCGGGGCCTGGACCACGAGTTCGCCGGTGCGCCACACGGCGTAGTCCGCGGGCACTCCCGGCACCAGGACGCCCGCGTCGTCGCGGCCGATCGCCCGCCAGCCGCCGCGCGTGTGCGCCGTGAAGGCCGCGCGGACGGAGACGCGGTGCTCCGGCGTGCGGTGGAAGGCGGCGGCCCGGACGGTGCCCCACGGGTCGAGGGGGGTGACGGGGCTGTCGGAGCCGAAGGCGAGCGGCACCCCGGCGCGCAGCAGGGCCGCGAAGGGATTGAGCGTGCGGGCCCGCTCGGCGCCCAGGCGCTGGGCGTACATGCCGTCCTCGCCGCCCCAGAGCGCGTCGAAGGCGGGCTGGACGGAGGCGGTCAGGCCCAGCTCGGCGAAGGCCGCGACGGTCTCCGGAGTGAGCATCTCGGCGTGCTCGATCCGGTGGCGGGCGGCGCGCACGCGGGCAAGGCCGATCTTGTCGGCGGCGGCGCGCACTCCCTCCACGACGGCGGTCACGGCGGCGTCGCCGATGGCGTGGAAGCCCGCCTGGAGGCCCGCCTCGGTGCAGGCGACGACGTGCGCGGCGACGGCGGCGGCGTCCAGATGGGCGGTGCCGGTGTGGCCGGCGTCGGCGTAGGGCTGGTGCAGGCAGGCGGTGTGCGAGCCGAGGGAACCGTCGACGAAGAGGTCGCCGGCGGCCCCGACGGCGCCCAGCTCCCGCGCCTTGTCGACGTCCTGTTCGGCCCAGTAGCCGATCACCCGCGGCCCGGGTTCCTCGGCCGACAGGCGCAGCAGGCCGGTGAGATCGTCCTCCGAGGAGATGTCCGGGCCTGCGCATTCGTGAACGGTTCCGATGCCGAGGGAGGCGGCGTGTGCGAGGGCGGCACGCTGGGCCCCGGCGCGCTGGGCCGGGGTGACGGCCCCGAGGGCGGCGGCGCGTACGGCGTGGTGGGCGTCGCCGGTGAGCGGGCCGTCCCCGCGTGCGAGGTCACCGGGCGCCAGGTCGAGCAGGGCGGTGGTGACGACGGCCGAGTGGACGTCGATCCGGCTGAGGTAGAGGGGACGGCCGCCGGTCGCGGCGTCCAGTTCGGCGCGCGTCGGGGGCTGTCCGTCGGGCCAGCGGGCGGCGTCCCAGCCGTGACCGAGGAGGACCCGGTCGTCCGGGCGGGCGGCGGCGAAGTCCCGTACGAGGGCGAGGGCCGCCTCGCGGGTGGAGGCGCCGGTCAGGTCGAGGCCGGTGAGGGCGAGACCCGTGGCGGTGGTGTGCACATGTGCGTCGGTGAACGCCGGGGTGACGAGGGCGCCGTCCAGGTCGATCACCTCGTCGACCCCGTCCGCGAAGGCGTCCGCGGCGCCCTCCGAGCCGACCCAGGCGACCTGGCCGCGTTCGACGACCATGGCCGTCGCGAAGGGGTCGGCGGGACTGTGGACCTCGCCGCGGCGCAGCAGGACGGTCGAGGACGGGGTGGTGGACTCACTCATGGGCACCAGTCTCGCCCCTCACGGGCGCCGCCCGGCAGTCGGGGCGGCCGGGGAACCGGGCGGGGCCCGGCGCTCCCTCGCGGCGCCGGTCAGATCCGCGGCGGCCGGGACTCGTAAGGGGTCGAGAGGACCACGGTGGTGCGGGTGGAGACACCGGCGAGGGAACGGACCCGCGCGAGCAGTTCCTCCAGCTCGTGCGGGGTGGCCACCCGGACCTTGAGGATGTAGTTCTCGTCGCCCGCGACGCTGTGGCAGGCCTCGATCTCGGGAACACCGGCGAGGCGGTCGGCGATGTCGTCGGGGGCACTGGGGTCGAACGGCTTCACCGAGATGAAGGCGGTCATGGGCAGCCCGACGGCCTCCGGGTCGACGACCGCGGCGTAACCGCGGATGACGCCACGCTGTTCCAGCCGCCGCACCCGCTGGTGCACGGCCGACGTGGACAGGCCCGTGGCCTTGCCCAGGTCTGTGTAGCTCATCCGCCCGTCCTTGACGAGCAGCTGCACGATCTGTCGGTCCAGCTCCTCCATGGCGCAAGAACCTACAGTGCGGTTGATCTCCTCGGATAGCCGAGCAGTCCCGGTCATGCCCCGTTCGTGATGTGACGGGGCGTCGTGCGGCGGCCGAGCGGGGACAAACCCGCCGCACGGGGCATCTGCGAGCGGCATGTGACGAAGACCACACTGGTTGAACGGTCTCCGTAATGTTCTCGTGATTACCCCGGAGGGGGGAGGGGAAGTGCTTGCTGTGGTCGAGGCCGCAGTGCCGTCACGGCCCAGCCCGAGGGGGAGAATCCCATGCAGAGTCTTAAGCGCCCTGGTCGTACCGCGCCCAAGCGGCAGCAGCCGGTCGTCGAGCCCGTATCGGAGGGCGTCGAACCCGACGCCTTCGACGACGAGGAGCTCGACACCTACGACACCTTCGAGATGTACCGGGTGTTCTGCCCGGACTGCGCCCAGCCCATCGCCCTGCTGGCGGACGAGGAGACGCTGCCGGAGCACGCGCTGTGTGCCTCGCCGTGGAACCCGTTCGGGCTCACGGTCTGCGTCGGCACCGGCCGCAGGGCCACCGAGGCGCGTCCCGCGGACGAGTCGTTCCAGCCCCACGAGCAGGACACCGCCCTGCTGTTGACGCTCCCCCGGGGCCTCGACTGGCGGACCCAGCCCTTCTCCCACGTCGGCGGCCCGGGCTCGCGCCCGATGCGGGTTCCGACGATGCGGCGCGAAGCGGCCTGAGGCACCCGAGCGCCCCGTTCGGGGGCGTCGCTCGGTTCCCTTCCGTTCCCCACCCGCGCCCCGGCTCGCAGACAGCCGCGGCGCGGGTCGGTGTGCTCCGTTCCGGGCAGGCCGTACGGGTGACCGGAGGGGCGATCGACGGGTCGTCAGGCCCCGGCCGGCAAGCGGCACTTGCCCGAGGTCACCCACGAACTCACGCTCGAATACGCCCGCCGGTGACCTGTTCGCACTTCGCCGCGTTGCCCGGGTATGACCCCCACGTACTCGTCGACCGGGAGCCGGCGCCGCGTGTTCGTACCGGTGCCCGCGGGACCGGTCCCCCCGGCCCCGCAGATCCCGGACCCGCCGATCTACCGTGAACTGATGCGGACCTGGGCCGACGGCGGCCGCACCCTGCCGGGGCGCCACGACCCGGAGTGGGTCAGGCTCGCGGAACCCCCGCGCGGGCTCGGCGACTTCTTCGCCACGGGTGACTTCTTCACCACCGGCGACTTCCGGGTCGGCGGCGACTTCGCCGTCGCCGCCGACCTCACCGCTCCTCGGGACCCGCGAGGTGACGGGCGATGACCATCCGCTGGATCTGGTTGGTGCCCTCGACGATCTGCAGCACCTTGGCCTCGCGCATGTACCGCTCGGCCGGGAAGTCGGCGGTGTAGCCGTACCCGCCGAGGATCTGCACGGCGTCGGTGGTGACCCGCATCGCCGTGTCGGTGCAGTGCAGCTTGGCCATGGCGGCCTGCTTGGCGAACGGCAGTCCGGCGTCGCGCAGCCGGGCCGCCGTCAGGTACAGCGCACGGCCGGCCTCGATCTGCGTCGCCATGTCGGCGAGCATGAAGCGCAGCCCCTGGAAGTCGGCGATCGGCTTGCCGAACTGCCGCCGCTCGGCCGCGTAGGACACCGCCTCGTCCAGCGCCGCCTGGGCCACGCCGATCGCGCAGGCGGCGATGCCGAGCCGGCCGGAGTCGAGCGCGGACAGCGCGATCGCGAAGCCCTGCCCCTCGTCGCCGATGCGCCGGGCGTCGGGCACCCGCACCCCGTCGAGGTGGACCTGCGCGGTGGGCGAGCCCTTGAGCCCCATCTTCTTCTCCGGCACCGCGGCGCTCAGCCCCTCGGCGTCGCCGGGCACCAGGAAGGCGGTGATGCCGCGCGGGCCGTCCTCCCCCGTGCGCGCCATGACGGTGCAGAAGTCGGCGATGCCGCCGTGTGTGATCCACGCCTTGGTGCCGGTGATCACCCAGTCGTCGCCGTCGCGCACGGCCTTGGTGCGCAGCGAAGCGGCGTCGGAGCCGGAGGCGGGTTCGGAGAGGCAGTAGGCGCCGAGCAGACCGCCGCCGAGCATCGCGGGCAGGTGCTCGGTCTGCTGCTCCTTGGTGCCGTAGGTGGCGAGCGCGTAGGAGGCGAGCGTGTGCACGCTGACGCCGAGGCCGACGGTGAGCCGGGCCGCGGCCAGTTCCTCGAGGACCTGGAGGTAGACCTCGTACGGCTGCTCACCGCCGCCGAACTCGGCGTCGTAGGGCAGTCCGAGCAGTCCGGAGTCGGACAGGAGGGTGAAGACCTCGCGCGGGAAGCGTCCGGTGTCCTCCTCCTCGGCCGCGCTCGGGGCGATCTCACGCTGCGCGATGTCGCGGACGAGCGAGATCAGGTCCCGTGCCTCGTCCGTGGGCAGTTGCCGGTCCACCGGCTGCGGGGCGCGGTCGGGCATGGCGACGCTCTCCTCCCTGTCGGGCACATCGGCGGACGTGCGCCTTGGGTGGAGGCGGCTCCGCCGGGTCGTTCGGGCCTGGCCGATGCTCGCACTCCCGGGTCGCGGAAGCGGCTGACCAGCGGCTGTGCGCTGTGAGTATGCCCGATCGGAGGCATGGAGTCACCAGTTAACGACCGCTTACTCAAAGAATTCGGAGAATAACCCGGGCCGGGCCCGAAGGGCCGGGATTCCGGCCCCGGGAATCAAGAATGGTCCGAACCATTGACCGCACTGGTCTAGTCCTCCTACGGTGATCGACCGAACGCCTTACCGCGTTCATGCCAATCGGCGCGCGTTCCCTCTTCCCCCCACGAGGAGACACCCGATGCACCTCCCGCACCTCCCCCGCGTCCGCCCCGTCCGGACGCTCTTCTCCGCCCTGTGCACCGTCGCCCTCGGCGCCGGTCTGCTGGCCGGCGCCGGTCCGGCCACGGCCACCGCAGCGGCACCCGCCGGGCAGGCCGAGGCACCCGCCGCGCAGGCCGCGGCCGGATCCAAGGTCGTCGGCTACTTCACCGAATGGGGCGTCTACGACCGCAACTACCACGTCAAGAACATCGAGTCGTCGGGCTCCGCCGACAAACTCACCCACATCAACTACTCGTTCGGCAACGTCACCGGCGGCAAGTGCGCCATGGGCGACGCCTACGCGGCGACCGACCGGGCCTACACCGCGGCCGACTCCGTCGACGGCGTCGCCGACACCTGGGACCAGCCGCTGCGCGGCAACTTCAACCAGCTGCTCAAGCTGAAGAAGAAGCACCCCGATCTGAAGATCCTCTGGTCCTTCGGCGGCTGGACCTGGTCCGGCGGCTTCGCGCAGGCCGCGCAGAACCCGGAGGCGTTCGCGCAGTCCTGCTACGACCTGGTCGAGAACTCCAAGTGGGCCGACGTCTTCGACGGCATCGACATCGACTGGGAGTACCCGAACGCCTGCGGCCTGAGCTGCGACACCAGCGGCCGCGACGCCTTCCCGAAGCTGATGAGCGCCCTGCGCGCCAAGTTCGGCCAGGACTACCTGGTCACCGCGGCGATCACGGCCGACGCCACAGCCGGCGGCAAGATCGACGCGGCGGACTACGCGGGCGCCGCCCAGTACGTCGACTGGTACAACCCGATGACGTACGACTTCTTCGGCGCGTGGGACGCCACCGGCCCGACCGCCCCGCACTCGCCGCTGACCTCGTACTCCGGCATCCCGAAGGAGGACTTCCACACCTCGGCGACGATCGCGAAGCTCAAGGGGCTCGGCGTCCCGTCCTCGAAGCTCCTGCTCGGACTCGGCTTCTACGGCCGCGGCTGGACGGGCGTCACCCAGTCGGAACCGGGCGGCACCGCGACCGGCCCGGCGAAGGGCACGTACGAGGACGGCATCGAGGACTACAAGGTGCTGAAGACCAGTTGCCCGGCGACCGGCACGGTGGGCGGCACCGCGTACGCCAAGTGCGGCAGCGACTGGTGGAGTTACGACACCCCGGAGACCATCGCCACCAAGATGTCCTACAAGAACGAGCAGGGTCTGGGCGGCACTTTCTTCTGGGAGCTGAGCGGCGACACCGCGAACGGTGAGCTGATCAAGGCGATCGACTGAACCACCCGGCGCACACGGGGGGGCGGAGGGGCGGGGACCGGCTCGGGTCTCCGCCCCTCCGTCACGCGTCGTCGCGGCGGGCCGGGGCCGGGGCCGGACAGGCGGGGTCCAGTTCCTCGATGGCGCGCAGCGTGCCGCCGAGCGACCTCACGAGCAGCTCGCGCATGGTCTCGCGGGGCAGTCCGGGCCGGCCGATCCAGTCCAGGGTGGCGCCCTCGACGCTGCACACCCAGGCGAGCAGTCCCATGCGGGCCAGCGGCCCGATGTCGGAGCGGCCGTACGCCCCTTCGGCGATGGTGACGACGATCGTCTCGCGCACCCCGTCCCGGATGGCGTGCACCTCGGCGTCGAATCCGACGCCGCCGCTGACGATGGTGCGGTACGCGGCCTGGTTGTGCTCGGCGTAGCGCAGATAGCCGTCGATGGTGCGGTGGACGCGGTCCACCTGCGGCAGTTCGGTGCCGCGCGCCGCGGTGGTGACGAGGTCGGCGACGGAGTCCTGGACGATCGCCAGGTAGTAGCCCCGCTTCGACCGGAAGTAGTAGTAGATCAGCCCCTTGGCGACATGCGCCTGGCGGGCGATGTCGTCCATCGAGAGCGCGTCGTACGACGTGTCGGCGAACAACCTCCGCCCGATGGCGATGAGTTCGGCGCGGCGTGCCGCCGAGCGCTCGGTGCCGCGCGCCCGGGGACGGGCGTCGGCACGTTGTTGACTGATATTCAATTTCGACCCTGGTCTCCTACGGGCGGCGGGACATCCGCAGTATGGCAGGTCGGGTCGTGGGGCAGGTCACACGCGGGTCACGTCACAGGAGACCCAGCTGAACCACGAGCATCGCGATCACGACGACGAGGGTCCAGCCCATGACGTGTTCGAGGATCTTCGGGCCGTCGTCCTTGGGGCCGCCGGTACGGACACGGGCGGCGGCTGCGGTGTGTGCGGTCATGGCTTCTCGCTGATCTCGGGCTTCGGCTTTGGCGGAGTCCCCCCGCTCACGGTGTCCACCTTGCCACCGTGAGCGGCTTTTGCGGCCGAGAGCTTGGTCACAGCGGGGCCGGTCAGCGCACGCCCACCGCCGCGAGGGCCTTGCGCTGACGCGGGCTGGGGTGGGCCGGGAAGTACAGGTAGCAGACGCCGCCGGTGCCGGAGACCACCTTGCCACTGGCGTTGTACCGCTTCGTCCTGAGCCAGATGTTCTCCCACTCGCGCCGCTTGTAGACGCGGCGCACGGCGTCGTTGTCGTCCGAGGCCGGATCGTTGGCGATCACGTCACCGTCGGCGGTGAAACCGATCACGGTCATCAGGTGGCCCGAGGTTCCGTAGCCCGACCCGGTCAGTTCCTCTTCCAGGAACGACTGGGACGTGATGGCCGGGATGCCGGCCGCGATCAGCGTCTCCAGGTCGGTGAGGGAACCGAGGCGTGTCACTACTCCCTGGAGGCCCTTGAACGTGGCGGCGTAGGCGGCGTTGAAGGGCCAGTTGCCGCAGCCGGCGTACTGGTAGTCGTACGTGTACCGGGCGGCGTGGCAGACCTGCGGGTCGGTGTAGGAGGGGTCGACCCAGGCGAGCTGCTCCTCGGTGAGGCGGCCGCCCCAGTACTCGATGATCATCTGCGAGGAGGTGGGGCTGCACCAGGCCTCGCCGCCGTTGTCGTACTCGGGGTACTGGCCCTTGTGGATCTCCTGCGAGTGGCGCGGGACGCGCAGTTCCCCGGCGTGGCCCGGGGTGGAGGCCGGGACGGTGAAGCGGTCGGGGATGTCCGAGCCCATCGCGCCGAGCCGCCAGACGGTGGGCGTGGTGCGCGTGCCGGGGCGGCGGTGGAGGGTGAGCCGGAGCCGGTAGGCGGTCAGGCGCAGGCCGGTGGAGGCGTCGTCGATCGAGAAGGTGTCGGTCCAGATGCTGCTCTTGCCGTCGCTCTGGTCGTCGACCGAGGTCCGCCTGATGTCCTGCTCGCCGTCGCCGGCCGTCCAGCGGCCCATCACGTACCAGGGTGTGTCCGTGCCGTCGGAGTAGGTGCCCTTCAGTTCGACCTGGATCCAGGTGCCGCCCGGCGTGTGCGCGTTCCAGGAGGCGATGACCTCCGTCGACGGCACCGCGAGCCGGTGGACGGGCGAAGTCCAGGTCGCGTACTCCCAGGCGGCGGTGGTGCCGGTGTGGGGGTCGGTGTAGTCGGTGGTGCCGGCCGGGGCGCCGATCACGACGCCGGGGCGGGCGCCCGCGACGGGGCGGACCCCCCGCACGGTCCCGCGCCGCCAGTCGCTGAACGTGGTCCAGGCCTGGTAGTCGACCGGTCGCCGGAAGCCGGCACGGTCGGGGCCCTTGGTACCGCCGGTGCCCGCGGTGGACACGGCATGGGCGGTGGCCGGGATCGCGCCGCCCGCCACGGCGGCTGCGGCGACGGCCGCGGCCAGGAGGGCTCTGCGGGACGGCTGTTCGACTCTGCTCATGAGCGGGAGACCCCCAGGTGTCCGGGTCGGGCGGGTCCGTCGTTGCACGGTCGTGCGCCAACTATGGCCGCAGGCGCCCGCTCCTGCCAGCACTTCCACGCACGCCACGCCACCAATATTGGTGTCGACCAGTGGCGGGTCGGCGAGGGGTCGGGCGGGGGATCCGGGAAGGCGGAGGCACGGGAGCGGGGACCGGGAAGACCGAGGCACGGGAGCGGGGGCCGAGAAGACCGAGGCACGGGAGCGGGAACCGGGAAGACCGAGGCGCGGGAGCGGGGGCCGGGAAGGGGGAGGCACGGGAGCGGGGACCGGGAAGGCGGAGGCACCTGAGCGGGGGCCGAGAAGGCCGAGGCACGGGAGCGGGGGCCGGGAAGGGCGGAGACACGGGAGCGGCGGTCCCGGCGCCATGGCGCGGGGACGCCGCGCCGGGCCACGCGGGCGTCGCGGCAGGGGGACGGCGACGTGGGGCCACGCGGGCGTCGCGGCACGGCACACCGGGCACGCGGCTGAGGCTTGGCCGCGGGGGACGGCGGGGTGGGGCGTCGCGCCGGGGAGGTCGGCGTGCGGGGCCGTGGCGCGGGAGTGGCGGGCGGTTAGAGTGCGAGCGAACCTGTCCGCCCCTCCCCCTCAGGATCCGCCATCCTCGACCTCGCAGCCCGGCTCCGCCGGCTTCCCCCCTCCTGCGGGCCCGTGCGCCTGATCGGCGTCGACGGACATGCCGGGTCCGGGAAGTCCACGTTCGCCGGGCGGCTGGCGGCCGGGCTCGACGATGCGCCGGTGCTGCACCTCGACGACATCGCCAGTCACGACGAGCTGTTCGACTGGACCGCGCGACTGCTCGGCCAGGTGATCGAGCCCCTGCGGCGCGGTGAGACCGCGCACTACGCGCCCTACGACTGGCGGACCCGGCGTTTCGGAGCGCCGCGCCCGCTGCCGCCCGCTCCGGTGATCATCGTCGAGGGTGTCGGCGCGGGCCGCGCGGCGCTGCGGCCGCACCTGGCCGGGCTGCTCTGGATGGACCTGCCCCGGGAGCAGGCGTGGGCGCGCGGACGGGCGCGCGACGGAGCGGAACAGCGGACGTTCTGGGACGGGTGGATCCCGGCCGAGCGCCGGCACTTCGCCGAGGACCCCTCGCGCCCCTTCGCGCACCTTCTGGTGCGAGAGCGCCAACAGGGGTACGAGGTACTGCCGGGGCCCGCGGGAACCACCACCGGAGCCCACTTCCTCACGCAGAGTGACGGACCTTCCGCAATGTGCTGAACTCGTGAAGATCGCGCCCCGGCAACCCGCCGACGTGCCCCAACTTCGCTTGACCCAGGGGCCGTACAGGTCTTACGTTCTGAATGTGCGGCAGTTCGAAGCCGCCGACAGACGCGAAGCCCCCGGTTGTTCCCCCGTGATCGGGGGCTTCGTTCTGCCCTGACCGCCTTTTCCGGCTGCTCCGCGACGCCGCACGCTCACCCTCGGTCACCGCCCGGTCGTGCGCCCCACCCGCTCCCACCTCGCGGAACGACCCCTCCCGCACCCTTCGGAGGAAAGACCGCCGCGGGTACGATGCCCTCGGTGCGAGCTACGGGAGATTGCCGCACGCACCTGCAACTCCGGTCCGCGGTACAGCCGTTGACCGAGGCGGCCGACGGGCGACGGCTCGGCGGCTTACCGACGGGGGCACGGTAGGTGGGGGACGTGATGGACTTCGGCACGCAGGGCCCACAGGCCCCGGCCGAACTCGCCTGGCTGCGCGGCGTGGACGCCTACACCATGGGGGCCTACCCGCAGGCCGAGGAGGAGTTCCGGGCGGCGGTGCGGATCGATCCCGCGATGGCCGACGGCTGGCTGGGACTGCACGCGTTGCGCGTCGACACCACGAACGCGCTCCTGCGAATGTTCCGCAACCGCGACCGCTTCGGCGAGCAGCGGGCCCGCCACCGCCGCACCCTCAACTCCTGGTACTGGCTGGGCTGGTGGGTGCAGCCGGTGCTGGAGAACCCGCGCGACCTGCTGCTGGCGCACGCCTCGCACTGGCTGGACGGCCGGCACGTCCCGGAGCTGGACCGGGCCCTGGCCGGGCTGCCTCCGGTGGACTCCGACCCCCAGGTCCGCTTCCTGCACGCCTGCCGCGCCTACCTCGTCAAGGACTGGGACCAGCTGGTCCGGCACACCGATCCGCTGCTCGGAGATCCCTTACTGGGCATCGAGGCCGGCCTGTTCAGCGGCATGGCCCGAGTCCGCCTGGAGATGTTCGGGCAGGCCGAGCCGCTGCTGTCGGCGGCCCTGATGCGGTGTCGCAGCGAGCAGCCGCAGCGCAAGGAGCTGCGGTACTGGCTGGCGCGGGCCCGCGAGGGCACCGGGCGCAGCGCCGCCGCGCTCCCGCTGTACCGGGCGGTGCACCGCGTCGACCCCGCCTTCATGGACACCTCGGCCCGGCTGGCCGCGATCGCCGAGGGCGACGGCTACGACGACCCGACCGACCTCGCGGGGCTCGCGCAGGCCGGTGCGGGGACGGACGGCCTGGACGGACTCGACCCCCTCTTCGGCACCGAGGAGCGCGGCGTCAAGCTCTCCGCGCCCGAGCCCCCGCTGTCCGCCCCGCTGCCCCCGCTCGGCGGAGCGTCGGTGCGCGAGAAGGCGGGCGGGCCCGACCCGTCCCTGCCCACCGGGCCCACCGATCCGGCGCTGTTGGAGGAGGCGCTCTCCGAGCTGGAGCGGATGGTGGGGCTCGAACCGGTGAAGCGGCAGGTCAAGGCGCTGTCCGCACAGTTGAACATGGCACGGCTGCGGGCCGGACAGGGCCTGCCCGTGCAGCCGCCCAAACGTCACTTCGTCTTTTCGGGCCCCTCCGGCACCGGCAAGACCACCGTGGCCCGCATCCTGGGCCGCGTCTTCTACGCCCTCGGGCTGCTCGGCGGCGACCACCTGGTGGAGGCGCAGCGGGCCGATCTGGTCGGCGAGTACCTGGGCCAGACCGCCGTGAAGGCGAACGAGCTGATCGACTCCGCGCTCGGCGGTGTCCTCTTCGTCGACGAGGCGTACTCCCTGTCCAACTCCGGGTACGGCAAGGGCGACGCGTACGGCGACGAGGCGCTGCAGGTGCTGTTGAAGCGGGCCGAGGACAACCGGGACCACCTGGTGGTGATCCTGGCCGGCTATCCGGAGGGCATGGACCGGCTGCTGGGCGCCAATCCCGGATTGTCGTCGCGCTTCACGACGCGGGTGGACTTTCCGTCGTACCGGCCCCTGGAGCTGACCTCGATCGGGGAGGTGCTCGCGGCGGAGAACGGGGACGTGTGGGACGAGGAGGCGCTGGACGAGCTGCGGTCGATCGCCGGGCACGTGGTGGATCAGGGATGGATCGACGAGTTGGGGAACGGGCGGTTTCTGCGGACGCTGTACGAGAAGAGCTGCGCGTATCGCGATCTACGGCTGTCCGTGTATCCCGGGGAGTTGACCCGGGACGATCTGGCGACGTTGCGGCTGCCGGATCTGATGCAGGCGTACGGGGAAGTGCTGTCGGGGCGGGGGCCGGGGGATCCCTCGGCCACGTAGCTGCCGAGCCTCGGTGCGGGCCGGGGGGGGAAGCGCAGCCCGGCGTGGCGGGGGTGCCGCTGCGCCCACCCGTGCCGCCCCCAGCGGCACGACTGCCCGCAGCGGGGGGCGGCTAAGTCGCCAGGGTCACCTCCCGGTGGGCCGGGTCCCTCACCTCGCCGACCAGGAGTTCGAGTACGTCCTCCAGCGCGACCAGGCCGAGCACCCGCCCCGACGCGTCCGTGACCTGGGCCAGGTGGGTCGCCGCGCGGCGCATCACCGTGAGGGCGTCGTCCAGAGGGAGTTCGGGGCGCAGGGTGGGCATCGGGCGCCACAGGTGCTGGGGGACGGCGCGGTCGGACTCCTCCAGGTCGAGGACGTCCTTGACGTGCAGGTAGCCCATGAAGGCGCCCTGTTCCGCCGCGACCGGGAAGCGCGAGTACCCGGTGCGGGCGGTGAGCGCGACGATCTCCCCGGGCGTGACCGAGGGGCTGACCGTCACCAGGCACTCGCGTGGGAGGAGTACGTCCGTCACCGGGCGGGAGCCCAGTTCCAGGGCGTCCTCCAGGCGTTCCTGTTCCTCCGGGTCGAGCAGGCCGGCCTGGCCGGCGTCCTCCACCAGGCGGTTGAGCTGCTCGCTGGTGAAGACGGCCTCGACCTCGTCCTTGGGCTCGACGCGGAAGAGCCGCAGGATGCCCTGCGCGCAGGCGCCGAGCGCGACGGTGATCGGCCGGCACAGGCGGGCGAAGGCGACCAGGCCGGGGCTGAGCCACAGCGCGGCCTTCTCGGGGGCGGCCATCGCGAGGTTCTTCGGGACCATCTCGCCGATGACGAGGTGGCAGAAGACCACGGCGGCCAGCGCGACGACGTAGCCGAGCGGATGGATCATGCCGTGCGGCAGGTGGATCCACTCGAAGACCGGCTCCAGCAGGTGGGCGACGGTCGGCTCGGCGACCGCGCCGAGGGTCAGCGAGCAGACGGTGATGCCGAACTGGGCGGCGGCCATCATCTGCGGCAGCCGTTCCAGCCCGTACAGCACCTGTCGGGCGCGGGCGGTGCCGAGCGGTTCGATCTGGCTGCGGCGCACGGAGACGAGGGCGAACTCGGCGCCGACGAAGAAGCCGTTGGCGAGCACGAGCAGTGCGGCGAAGAGGAGTTGCAGGACGCTCATCGGGCGGCCTCCAGTACGGAGACCGGCGCGGTGCGCACCAGTCGTATCCGCTCGGCGCGGTAGTGGCCGACCTGGCGGACCGAGAGCCGCCAGCCGGGCAGTTCGGCCCGGTCGCCGACGGCGGGGATGCGGCCGAGCAGGTCGGCGACCAGTCCGGCCACGGTCTCGTACGGCCCCTCGGGCGCCTGAAGGCCGACGCGGCGCAGGGCGTCCACGCGGCAGCTGCCGTCGACGTCCCAGGCGGGGCGGCCCTCCTCGGGCGGGGCGGGGGCGAGTTCGGGCACGTCGAGGCCGTCGTGCTCGTCGCGGACCTCGCCCACGAGCTCCTCGACGATGTCCTCCAGGGTGACGACGCCGGCCGTGCCGCCGTACTCGTCGACGACGACCGCGATGGGCTGCTCGCTGCGCAGGCGGGTGAGCAGCGGCCGTACGGGCAGGG
Organism: Streptomyces sp. MMCC 100; assembly: GCF_041538145.2. Lineage (NCBI taxonomy): Bacteria > Bacillati > Actinomycetota > Actinomycetes > Kitasatosporales > Streptomycetaceae > Streptomyces > Streptomyces sp. MMCC 100. Next base: position 2,387,916 of record NZ_JBGORK020000001.1, on the reverse strand, counting down.
TCTCGGGGACCAGCAGCGCCGGGCGGGCGATCCGGCCGGCCGGGGTGCGCAGCCGGTCGTGCACGGGGACCGCGAGGGCGTCCTTGAGGTGGACCATGCCGACGATCTCGTCGATCTTCTCCCGGTAGACGGGGAAGCGGGACAGGCCGGTGGCGCGGGTCAGGTTGACGACGTCCTCGGCGGTGGCCGAGGAGTGCAGGGCGCTGACCTTCACGCGGGGCGTCATGACGTGCTGGGCGGTCAGTTCGCCGAGCGAGAGGGTCCGTACGAAGAGGTCGGCGGTGTCCTGTTCCAGGGCGCCGGCCCGGGCCGAGTGCCGGGCCAGGGAGACCAGTTCGCCGGGGGTGCGGGCGGAGGCCAGTTCCTCGGCGGGTTCGATGCCCAGCGTGCGGACCAGGCGGTTGGCCACGGCGTTGAGCGCGGCGATCACCGGGTGGAAGAGCCGGGCGAACGCGTGCTGGGGCCCGGCGACGAAGCGCGCGACCTGGAGCGGCTTGGAGACCGCCCAGTTCTTGGGCACCAGCTCGCCGATCACCATCTGGACCGCCGAGGCCAGCAGCATGCCGACGACGACCGACACACCGGACACGGCGCCGTCGGGGACGCCGACGGCTGTGAACGGGCCGTCGAGCAGCTGCGCGAGCGCCGGTTCGGCGAGCATGCCGACGACGAGGGAGGTGATGGTGATCCCGAGCTGGGTGCCGGAGAGCTGGAAGGACAGCTCCTTCAGGGACTCGACGACCCGGTGGGCGCGCCGGTCGCCGGCCGCGGCGGCCTGCTCGGCGTCGGGCCGTTCGACGGTCACCAGGCCGAACTCGGCCGCCACGAAGAAGCCGTTGGCGAGGATCAGCAGGAACGCGGCTGCCAGGAGCAGCAGGGGGGTGGTCATGATGCCGCCGCCTGTGGGGTGTCACAGCAGGGGGCGGCGCAGATACTGCAGGACGGTCCGTCCATCGCCGGAGGGAGTCACTCCTCGGGTAGCAGGAACCCCCGCGCACCGGGCGGAGCGACAGGGGTGAGGACGCGACGGCCGCGTCCGCGTTCCCAGATTAATCACGAAAAGGGTGCCCGCGGCAGGGTCGGCGGCGCCGCGTCAGTCACGCGGAGCCTCGGGGAGGGCACCGGAACGGGCCTCCACGAGGTCGCGCAGGGCTCGTGCGTCGGCGAGGGCGCGCTGCTTGGCGATGCCCGGCTGGATGCCGAGCGCGGGCAGGCTGGTGCCGTCGCTGAGGTCGAGGAAGACCCAGGGGTCGCCCTGGCGGAGGTTGACCCGGAGGATCTCGGGCCAGGCGAGGCGCCGCCTGGCGGTCAGGTTGACGACGGTGACGCCCGTCTCGTCGGCGACGACCCGGGGCCGGGACAGCAGGAGCAGCACGCCGGCCAGGACGAGGGCCGTGAACACGAAGCTCAGGCGCTCGCCGGGGCCGAGGCCGCCCAGCAGCATCCCGACCGCCGTGATGGTCGCGAAGGCGACGACCGCGAGGACGATCAGGACGGCACGGGTGCGCCCCGGACGGAAGGTGACGGGCAGGGCCGGCAGGTCGTCCGGCGTGGTGTCGGGCATGGCGTGGCTCCGGGTCGTGCTCCGGGACGGCGGGCGGTCGAAGCCGGCAGACGAATCGGAGCCGGCGGGCTGGTCAGAGCCGGCAGGCGTGGATGGCCGTGGTCAGGATGGCCCGGGCGCCGATCTCGTACAGGTCGTCCATGATCCGCTGGGCCTCCTTGGCGGGGACCATCGCGCGGACGGCGACCCAGCCCTCGTTGTGCAGCGGGGACACGGTCGGGGACTCCAGGCCGGGGGTGAGGGCGACGGCCTTCTCCAGCTGCTCCACCCTGCAGTCGTAGTCCATCATCACGTACGTGCGGGCCACCAGGACGCCCTGGAGGCGGCGCAGGAACTGCTGGACCTTGGGCTCGGTGGTCTCGTCGGGCTCCGCGTCCGAGCGGCGGATCACGATGGCCTCGGACTTCATGATGGGCTCGCCGAACACCTCAAGGCCCGCATTGCGCAGGGAGGTGCCGGTCTCCACGACGTCCGCGATGACCTCGGCGACGCCGAGCTCGATGGCGGTCTCGACGGCGCCGTCCAGGTGGACGACGGAGGCGTCGACGCCCCGGTCGGCCAGGTGGGCGGCGACGATGCCCTCGTAGGAGGTGGCGACGGTGCGGCCCTTGAGGTCGTCGATGCCGTTCGCGGTGCCGGGCTTGCCGGCGAAGCGGAAGGTGGAGCGGGCGAAGCCGAGCGGGAGGATCTCCTCGGCGTGGGCGCCGGAGTCGATCAGCAGGTCCCGGCCGGTGATGCCGATGTCGAGCTTGCCGGAGGAGACGTAGATCGCGATGTCGCGGGGGCGGAGGTAGAAGAACTCGACCTCGTTGGTCGGGTCGACGATCCGCAGTTCCTTGGACTCGCGGCGCTGCTGGTAGCCGGCCTCATGCAGCATCTCCCCCGCGGGGCCTGACAGGGAACCCTTGTTGGGGACGGCGATGCGCAGCATGAGGTCGGCTTCCTTTGCGTGAAGGGGTGAGTGAAATGGGGAGAGCGAGGGTCTACAGGTGGGCGTAGACGTCGTCCAGGGAGATGCCGCGGGCGACCATCATGACCTGGACGTGGTACAGCAGCTGGGAGATCTCCTCGGCCGCCGCGTCCTTGCCCTCGTGCTCGGCGGCCATCCAGACCTCCGCGGCCTCCTCGACGACCTTCTTGCCGATGGCGTGGACGCCCTTGTCGACCAGTTCGGCGGTGCGGGAGGTGGCGGGGTCGCCGTTGGCTGCCTTGTGCTGGAGCTCGGTGAACAGCTCCTCGAACGTCTTCTTGGACATGATGGCCCCCACTTTACGCGTGTGCCGGACGGCCTAGCGCCACGGTTCGGATACTGAGCGGAGCGTGGCCGCCGTGGCGACGGCCGCGGTCACCGCCTCGTGTCCCTTGTCCTCGCTGGAGCCCTCGATGCCGGCCCGGTCCAGGGCCTGCTCCTCGGTGTCGCAGGTGAGGACGCCGAAGCCGACGGGGACGCCGGTCTCGACGGAGACCTGGACCAGGCCCTGGGTGACGCCCTGGCACACGTAGTCGAAGTGGGGGGTGCCGCCGCGGATGACGACACCGAGGGCGACGATCGCGTCGTAGCCGCGGCCCGCGAGGACCTTGGCGACCACCGGGAGCTCGAAGCTGCCGGGGACCCTGAGCAGGGTCGGCTCGTCGATCCCCAGCTCGTGCAGGGCGCGCAGGGCGCCGTCCACCAGTCCGTCCATCACCTTGTCGTGCCACTGCGACGCGATCACGGCGACCCTGAGGTCCCCGACGTTGCGTACGGACAGTTCCGGTGCACCCTTGCCGCTCACGTGTCTCCTCGTAGTGCTTGCTTACTGGTTGCCGCAGGTGGACACGGGGGTCGTGTCCAGCCAGGGCAGGTCGTGTCCCATCCGGTCCCGCTTGGTGCGCAGGTAGCGGAGGTTGTGCTCGCCGGCCTGGACGGGCATCGGCTCGCGGCCCGTGACCTCGATGCCGTGCCGTTCGAGGGCGTCGCTCTTGTCCGGGTTGTTGGTCATCAGGCGGACGGCGCGCACGCCGAGGTCCGCGAGGATCTGGGCCCCGGCGCCGTAGTCGCGGGCGTCGGCGGGCAGGCCGAGTTCGAGGTTGGCGTCGAGGGTGTCGCGGCCGCGCTCCTGGAGTTCGTAGGCGCGCAGCTTGGACATCAGGCCGATGCCGCGTCCCTCGTGGCCGCGCAGGTAGACCACCACGCCCCGGCCCTCGGCCTGGATGCGGTCCAGGGAGGCGTCGAGCTGGGGGCCGCAGTCGCAGCGCTGGGAGCCGAAGACGTCGCCGGTGAGGCACTCGGAGTGGACGCGGACCAGGACGTCCTCGCCGTCGCCGAGGTCGCCGTGCACGAGGGCGATGTGCTCGACGCCGTCGACCGTGGAGCGGTAGCCGTACGCCGTGAACTCGCCGTGCCTGGTGGGCAGACGGACCTCGGCCTCGCGGCGGACGGTGGGTTCCTCGCTGCGCCGGTAGGCGATGAGATCCTCGATGGAGATGATCGTCAGGCCGTGCTTGCGGGCGAACGGGATCAGCTCGGGCAGCCGCAGCATGCGCCCGTCCTCGCCGGCGATCTCCACGATGGCGCCGGCCGGGCGCAGGCCCGCGAGGCGGGCGAGGTCGACGGCTGCCTCGGTGTGGCCGTTGCGGACGAGTACGCCGCCGGGCCGGGCGCGCAGCGGGAAGACGTGCCCGGGGCGGACCAGGTCGGTGGGCTCCGCCGTACCGCTGGCCAGGAGCTGGAGGGTGGCGGCGCGGTCGGAGGCGGAGATGCCGGTGCTGACGCCGTGCGCGGCGGTGGCGTCCACGGACACGGTGAAGGCCGTCTTCATCGACTCGGTGTTGTCGTCGACCATCTGCGGGAGCCGGAGCCGGTCCAGTTCCCCGCCCTCCATGGGGGCGCAGATCAGGCCGCGGCACTCGCTCATCATGAAGGCGACGATCTCCTCGGTCGCCTTCTCGGCGGCGATGACGAGGTCGCCCTCGTTCTCGCGGTTCTCGTCGTCGACGACCACGACCGGGCGGCCGGCGGCGATGTCCGCGATCGCCTGTTCGACGGGGTCGAGCGAGAGGTCGTCGATGCCGTCGGGGCTGTAGAGGATGGGTGCCGTGCTCATGCGGGCGCTCCTTCCGGGACGGGCCGTGTCGCGTTGCGCGAGCGCAGCCACCAGTCGCGCAGGCCCCACAGGACGAGCGCGCCGTAGAGGACGTAGACGAAGCCGGAGAAGGCGAAGCCGTTGGCGAAGTTCAGCGGCACGCCGACGAGGTCGACCAGCAGCCAGGCGAACCAGAACTCGACCATGCCGCGGGCCTGGGCGTACATGGCGACGACGGTGCCGACGAAGATGTACGCGTCCGGCCAGGGGTCCCAGGACAGGGTGGGGTAGGCGGTGAAGAGGGCGCCCACCGCGAGGGTGCCGACGGCGGCCGCGGCGGCCAGGGCGCCGCGTTCGCGCCAGGTGGCGAACCGTACGGCGACGGAGCCGTCCTGCGTCTGCCGCCGGCCGCGGTTCCACTGCCAGAAGCCCCAGGCGGCGACGACCATGACGACGATCTGCTTGCCGGCGCTGCCGGAGAGGTGGGCGGTGGCGAAGGCCGCGAAGAGGACGAGCCCGGAGACGAACTGCACGGGCCAGGTCCAGATCGAGCGGCGCCAGCCGAGGGCGAGGCCGAGCAGACCGATCACGTTGCCGATCATGTCCGACCACTTGATGTGCTGGTCGAAGAGCGTGAACGCCTCGGAGTTGAGCCAGTTCACCGGGTGCCTCCCTGGGCGGTGAGCAGCCGCTCGACGTACTTGGCGATGACGTCGACCTCGAGGTTGACCGGGTCGCCGGGCTGCTTGATGCCGAGCGTGGTCAGGGCGAGGGTGGTGGGGATGAGGCTGACGGTGAAGAAGTCGGGGCCGGCGTCGACGACGGTGAGGCTGATGCCGTCGACGGTGATGGAGCCCTTCTCCACGACGTAGCGGGCGAGGTCGGCGGGCAGGGAGATTTTGACGAGCTCCCAGTGCTCGGAGGGCTTGCGCTCCAGGATCTCGCCGGTGCCGTCGACGTGGCCCTGCACGATGTGGCCGCCGAGCCGGGCGCCGACGGCGGTGGGGCGCTCCAGGTTGACGCGGGAGCCGACGGCGAGGACGCCGAGGCTGGAGCGGTTCAGGGTCTCGGCCATCACGTCGGCGGTGAACTCGTCGCCCTCGTGATCGACGACCGTGAGGCAGACGCCGTTGACGGCGATGGAGTCGCCGTGCCGGGCTCCTTCGGTGACCACGGGGCCGCGCAGCCGGAAGCGACAGGCGTCGTCGAGGGTCTCGACGGCGGTGATCTCGCCCAGCTCTTCGACGATTCCGGTGAACACTTCCCGGGTCCTCCTGCCTCTTCGGGCACGGACTCCGGGGCTGTCGACGAACGACAGAAGGGACGAGCGGAACACCGGGAACGACGACGCCGGACGGGACCCGCCCGTGAGGGGCGTGCCCCAGAGATCGGCGGCGCGCACGTGTGCTCGCCCGCCGCGCACTGCCTCCCATCCGGACTTTAACCGTCGGTCCAGGAATTTCACCTGGTCAACCGGTCGCTGGAGGCGACCGGGTCGCGGACTGTAACCGCCGGTTCGGACTTTCACCGACCCCGGAGTGCGCTGCTTCTGGTACAGGGCCAGTGTGCCACGCCTGATCCACCTTCATGCGAACGGAGCGTGTGGAGTGGCTCACAGGGCGGTCATCGCATGGCTCGGAGGCCCCAACTGGGCCGCTGTGCCGGCACCTTGAGATTGGTCCATACCTATTGACTCACTGGTCTAGTCCTCTCTACTGTCTGCGCAACTTCCGTGGAGAGGAACCGACTGTGCCTTCCCCGTCACGCTCCAGATCCCGCCACAGAGCCGGGCCGGCCCTGTTCGCGGCGGCCGCCGCCGTCGCCGGCCTGCTGCTCGCCGGTCTCCCGGCGACCGCGTCGCAAGCCGCCGACCAGGGGTCCTGTCGACCCGACGGGCTCTACGAGACCCCCGGCGTCGACGTCCCCTACTGCTCGGTCTACGACTCCGCGGGCCGGGAGAAGATGGGCGCCGACCACCCGCGCCGGGTGATCGGTTACTTCACCGGCTGGCGCACGGGCAAGGACGGCAAGCCGGCCTACCTCGCCTCGGACATCCCGTGGGACAAGATCACCCACATCAACTACGCCTTCGCGCACGTCGACGGCGGCAACAGGCTCTCCGTCGGCGCGGACGGCGAGAAGAACGCGGCCACCGGCATGACCTGGCCCGGGGTCGAGGGCGCCGAGATGGACCCGGACCTCCCCTACAAGGGCCACTTCAACCTGCTGGGCAAGTTCAAGAAGCAGCACCCGGACGTCAAGACGATGATCTCGGTGGGCGGCTGGGCCGAGACGGGCGGCTACTTCGCGGACGACGGCTCGCGCGTGGACTCGGGCGGCTTCTACTCGATGGCCACCAACGCCGACGGCTCGGTCAACCAGGCCGGCATCGACACCTTCGCGGACTCGGCGGTCGACTTCGTCCGGAAGTACGGCTTCAACGGCGTCGACATCGACTACGAGTACCCGACGACGATGAAGGACGCGGGCAACCCGCTCGACTGGACCTTCGCGAACGGCCGCCGGGCCGGGCTGGTCAAGGGCTACGCGGCGCTGATGAAGACGCTGCGCGAGAAGCTCGACCGCGCGGGCTCCGCGGACGGCAGGCACTACCTGCTCTCCGTGGCCGCGCCGTCCTCCGGGTACCTGCTGCGCGGCATGGAGACCTTCCAGGTCCAGAAGTACCTGGACTACGTCAACATCATGTCGTACGACCTGCACGGCGCCTGGAACGAGTACGTCGGTCCGAACGCCTCGCTCTTCGACGACGGCAAGGACGCCGAGCTCGCCTCGGCGGGCGTGTACACCACCTCCCAGTACGGCGGCGTCGGCTACCTCAACACGGACTGGGCGTACCACTACTTCCGCGGTTCGATGCCCGCCGGGCGCATCAACATCGGCCTGCCGTACTACACGCGGGGCTTCAAGAACGTCACCGGCGGCACCGACGGGCTCTGGGGGAGGGCTCCCTCCACGGACTGCCCGGCGGGCTCGGGACTGACCAAGTGCGGTGACGGCGCGGTCGGCATCGACAACCTGTGGCACGACTTGGACGACAACGGCAAGGAGTCGCCCGCGGGTTCCAACCCGATGTGGCACGCCAAGAACCTGGAGAAGGGCATCGTCGGCGACTACGTCACCGACTACGGCTTCCCGGCCGACACGAAGCTGACCGGGACCTACGCCCGCAAGTACGACGCCACGCTGGTCGCGCCCTGGCTGTGGAACGCCGAGAAGAAGGTGTTCCTGTCCACCGAGGACGAGCAGTCGGTGCAGGCCAAGGCGGACTACGTGGCCGACCGCGGCATCGGCGGCACGATGGTCTGGGAACTGGCCGGCGACTACGTCTGGGACGCGGGCAAGGGCCAGTACGTGCCGGGTTCGACGCTGACCGACACGATGTACCAGGCGTTCAAGGACGCCTCCCCGTACGGCGCGAAGCGGGCCACGACCGACATGCCGGCCGAGGCACTCGACGTCGACGTGGAGTTCGGGCAGTTCCCGCTCGGCGACTCCAACTACCCGATCAGCCCCAAGCTGAAGATCACCAACAACACGGACACGGCGCTGCCCGGCGGCACCGAGTTCCGGTTCGACTACGCCACCTCCGCGCCCGGCAACGCCAAGGACCAGTCCGGCTGGGGCACTTCGGTGATCCACAGTGACCACACGGGCGGCAACGTGGGCGGCCTGAAGGGCGATTACCACCGGGTCTCGCTGAAGCTGCCGGCCTGGCAGTCGCTGGCGCCGGGCGCTTCCACGACGGTGGACTTCGTGTACTACCTGCCGGTGTCGACGCCGTCGAACTGGACGGTGACGTTCGACGGGAAGACGTACGCCCTGGCGGGTGACCTCGCCCGGGGCACGACCGTCGTGGACCCGGGGACGCCGACGCCCACGCCGACGGACACTCAGTCCCCGACGCCCACGCCTACGGACACCCAGTCCCCGACGCCCGGTCCGAGCCCGACGGACGGCACCGGGCAGTGCACCGCCCCGGCCTGGGACGCGGCCGCGTCGTACGGCGGTGGCACCACGGTGTCCCACCAGGGGCACACGTGGAAGTCCAAGTGGTGGACGAAGGGCGAGGAGCCCGGCACCACCGGTGAATGGGGTGTCTGGCAGGACCTCGGCGCCTGCTGACCCCCACCCGAACGGGCCCGGCGGCGGTGACGAAGGCCCTTGCCCGCCGCCGGGTCACCCCAACGCACCCTGCCGGGCTCCGGCAGGGTGCGGTCATGCCCACCGCGACCACCCCGGGCACCACCGGCGCATGCGTCGGCCGAACGCCTCCCTCCGCAGCGACGGCAAGGACACCGCACTCGCCTCGCGGACGGCACACTGGGATACGCAGGCCGTCAGCCGGCCCGGCCGTGGGAATTCCGCCCCGGCGTCGTCACAATCCGCGGGTGCCGGCGGTCCCGGCTGACGGCAGGGTGCTCCACCCGGGAGCCCCCGCGTCCGACAGGGGCTGAACAGCATGACCACGATCCTGGTGACCGGCGGCACCGGCACGCTCGGTCGGCTCGTCACCGAACGGCTGCGCGCCGACGGGCACGAGGTGCGGGTGCTCAGCCGGCACAGCGAGCCGTACGCCGTCGACCTGCGCGAGGGCGGCGGCGGCCTGGACACGGCGCTCGCCGGCGTCCACACGGTCGTGCACTGCGCGACCACGCAGCGCGGCGGGGACGAGCGGTCGGCCGTGAACCTGATCGCGGCGGCGCGGCGGGCCGGGGTGGCCCATCTGGTCTACATCTCGATCGTCGGCGTCGACCGGGTGCCGCTCGGCTACTACCGGACCAAGCTCGCCGTCGAGAAGCTGGTGGAGGAGTCGGGCCTCGGGTGGACGGTGCTGCGGGCGACCCAGTTCCACGACCTGGTGGTGCAGGTGCTCCAGCCCCTGGCCAAGATGCCGGTCGTGGTGCTGCCGGCCCATGCCTCGGACCAGCCGGTGGAGGTGGCGGAGGTCGCGGACCGGCTCGCCGAACTGGCCCAGGGCGCGCCCGCCGGACGGGTGCCGGACATGGGCGGTCCCCAGGTGCGCACCTTCGAGTCGCTGGCCCGCGCCTACCTGGGCGCGACGGGGCGCCGGCGGGCCGTGGTGAACGTGCCGCTGGCGGGGAAGACTTACCGCGCGTTCCGCGAGGGCGGGCACCTCGCGCCCGGGCACGCGGTCGGCAAGGGGACGTTCGAGGAGTACCTGGCGGCGCGGTTCGGCGCCGGGGAGGACGGGCGGCGCGGATGAGCAGACGGGCGGGGCTGCGGGCGGGACCGGGACTGCTCGCGGCGGTACTGGTGTGGCTGGCGGCGGACGGCACGGCGTTCCGGGAGCCGGGCCCCGCCGGGCGGCGGTCAGCACCCTGGGCACGTCCGTTCCCCGGTCAGCACCCTGAGCGCGTCCGTTCCCCGGCCGGGCCCTGAGCGCGTCCGCTCCCCGGCCGGGCCCTGAGCGCGTCCGCTCCCCGGCCGGGCCCTGAGCACGTCCGCTCCCCGGCCGGGCCCTGAGCGCGTCCGCTCCCCGGCCGGGCCCTGAGCACGTCCGCTCCCCGGCCGGGCCCTGAGCACGTCCGCTCCCCGGTCGCCGCCGGCAGCGAGCGTCCCGGCGGCACGTCCCTGCCCGCCGTTCCACCGGTACGGGCCCTCGCCCCGAGCCTCCAGGGGATCCACCCCCCGTCGGCGTGCGACCCGCCCCGCCCGAAGCGCCGCAGGCTACCGCTCCGGCGGTGCGAAGAGGTCGTCCTGGGCGCGGTCGCGGGCGGTCAGCAGGGCACCGCGCAGCACCGCGCCGCCGCCCAGGGTGCTGGGCCGCACCTCCGTGGCCAGCGGGGACATCCGGCTGAGGCGGTGCTGGACACGGTCGGCGAGGGCGTCGGCGCCGGCCCGGCCGATCTCACCGGCGAGGACCAGGCAGCCGGGGTCGAGGACGGAGACGACGGCGGCGGCGCCGAGGACGACGCGGTCGGCGAGCGCGTCGAGGAACCGCTCGGCGGCCGGGTCGCCCCCGGACGCCGACCGGCGTACCGCCTCCCGGACCAGCGCGGCGGCGTGCGGCTCGGGGCCGGTGGACGGTGCCGTCACCCCGTGCTCCGCCGCCAGGGCGGTCACCGCCGCCGCCCCCGCCACGGAGTGGAAGCCGCCGTCGCAGTCGGTGGCGGAGGGCAGGCCCGCGGTGCCCGGCACCGGCATGAAGCCGATCTCGCCCGCGCCCCCGGAGACGCCCCGGCGCAGGGTGCCGTCGAGGACGACGGCGGCGCCGATGCCGAGGCCGAGCCACAGCAGGACGAAGGTGTCCCGGTCCCGGGCGGCGCCGTCGCGCTGTTCGGCGAGGGCGGCGAGGTTGGTCTCGTTCTCGACGCCGACCCGCGCCTCGGGGAACTTCTCCTGGAGCGCGGCCATCAGCCGGCGGTGCCACTCGGGCAGCCCCGTCGAGTCGCGGAGCTCGCCGCCGGCCGGGTCGATCAGGCCGGGCACGCCGATGCCGACGGTGTGCAGCCCGTCGGCGCCGGCCTCCTTCACCGCGCACTCGACCAGGTTCACCGCCTGCTCCACCGCGGGACCGGTGCCGGAGTGGTCGTCGATGGGCACGGACGCCTCGGCGAGGACCCGGCCGAGCAGGTCGGAGACGAGCACGGCGACGCCCTCGGTGCGCACGTCGAGGGCGGCGAGGTACGCGCGTTCGGCGACGATGCCGTACAGCTTGGCGTTGGGCCCGCGGCGCTGCTCGCCGGACTCCCCCGCCACCTCGATCAGCCCGGAGGCGGTGAGGCGTTCGACGAGGTCGGCGACGGTGGGCCGGGACAGGCCGGTCAGGTTCTTCAACTGCCCTGCCGTCAACGGGCCCTCCCGCTGGAGCAGATGGAGGGCGAGCCGGTCGTTGATGGCCCGGGCGGTGCTCGGGGATGCGGGCATGCCGGGATCCTTCCAGATCGGCGGCGCGGGGGCCCACGCCGGTAATCCACTATCTATCAGGCAGGCTCCCTGATAGTTTACGGCGCGCTGCCGCGCACTGCCGCGGACCGAGGACACGGAGGGGTGGACCATGAGCACAGGGACCTACGGGCGAGGCGAGGTGAAGCGCGCCCGGTACGCCGTGGCGGCCGTGTTCGCCGTGCACGGCTCCGTCACCGGCTCCTTCGCTACCCGCGTGCCGTGGATCCAGGACCACGCCGACGTGAGCGCGGGCCAGTTGGGGCTGGCGCTCGCCTTCCCCGCGCTCGGCGCCTCCCTCGCCATGCCGCTGGCCGGCCGCGTCACCCACCGCTTCGGCGCCCGCGCCGCCCTGCGCGCCCTGCTGGCGCTGTGGACGCTGGCGCTGGTCCTGCCCTCGCTCGCCCCGAACCTGATCACCCTGTGCCTCGCCCTGTTCGTCTACGGCGCCACTGCGGGCATGTCGGACGTGGCGATGAACGCCCTGGGCGTCGAGATCGAGAACCGTCTCGACAAGTCGATCATGTCCGGGCTGCACGGCATGTGGAGCGCGGGCGCGCTGATCGGTTCGGCGGCCGGGACGCTCGCCGCCCACCTGGGTACCGACGCCCGGACGCACCACGTCCTTGCCGCCGCGGTGCTGACCGTGACGGGCCTGGTCGCCTGCACGTGGGTGCTGGACCTCCAGCCCGCCGAGGACGAGGATCCGCCGCCGCGGTTCGCGCTGCCGCCCAGGTCGGCGCTGCTGATCGGCGCGGTCGGCTTCTGCGCGGTGTTCGCGGAGGGCGCGAGCCTGGACTGGTCGGCGGTCTATCTGCGGGACGAGCTGGAGACCTCGGCCGGTCTGGCGGCGGCGTGCACGACGGGCTTCACGCTCACCATGGCGCTGACCCGGCTCGTCGGTGACAAGGTGGTGGACCGGTTCGGCGCGGTGCGCACGGTCCGCGTGAGCGGTGTGCTGGCCACCCTCGGCGGCCTGCTGGTCGTGGTCGGGGGCCGTCCGGCGGTGGCGATGACCGGTTTCGCGCTGATGGGACTCGGGATCGCCGTGGTCGTCCCGCTGTGCTTCGCCGCGGCCGGCCGGGCCGGCTCCAACCCGAGCCTGGCCATCGCGGGCGTCGCCACCATCACGTACACCTCGGGTCTGGTCGCGCCGGGCGCGATCGGCGGTCTTGCCCAGGCGACCAGCCTGGTGGTGTCCTTCGGTCTGGTGACCGCGCTGGCCTGCTGCCTGGTGGTGTTCGCGCGGGTGCTGCGGGCCGGGGACCGGAACCGTCCGAAGATCAGTCCGCCGGTCGCAGAAGTGCCCGGCCGGCAGTCCTGAACGCCTCGCTCCACGGCGCCGGGCGCAGCGTCCGCGCGTCCAGCCGGACCAGCACCCGGGTACCGCGGGCGTAGGTGGTGGCGCCGTCCGCCGAGCAGAACCGGAAGCCGTAGGTCAGCCCGGTGGTGCCGAGCCGGTCGAGCCACAGGTGGACGGCGTACGCGCCCGGCCGGGTGACCGGCGCCTCGTAGCCGATCGTCAGTTCCCTGACCGCGTTGCAGGCGTCGCCGGCCGCCTCCCAGTCGCCCTCGTACCGGACGCCGTGCCCGGCCCACAGCTCGGTCCAGGCCCGCTCGACCATCACGGGGTAACGGGCGTTGTGCAGCAGCCCGAGCGCGTCCAGGTCGTCGAAGTGGACGGTGACGGGGACGAGCCGGCCGTGGGACAGGACGGGCGCGGTGGGGGCTTCGGCGGTCACGGGCGGGACTCCTGGTCGTGCTCGGTTGTGCTCACGTACGGCGGCTCCCCTCATCCTAAGCGGACGCTCAGGACGCCCGTCGGGGAAGGGTGCAGGTCAACCGCACGGCCGGGCACCCCTGACAATGGTCCGGACAGTCCTCACGTACAGAGAAAGCGAAACCTCACCATGGACCTCGGCGTGCGCTGGAAGCTGCACGGGGACGGGAAGGTACCCGCCCCCGGAGCGGTGGTCCGCCCCGACGAACGGCTCTCGTGGCCCCGCACGGCCGGGCTCGGCGCCCAGCACGTGGTGGCCATGTTCGGGGCGTCCTTCGTGGCTCCGGTCCTGATGGGCCTCGACCCCAACCTCGCGATCATGATGTCGGGCGTGGCGACCGTCATCTTCCTGCTCGCCACCCGCGGCCGGGTGCCCAGCTACCTCGGCTGCTCGCTCTCCTTCGTCGGCGTCGCCGCGGTGATCCGGGCGCAGGGCGGCACCAGCGCCACGGTGACCGGCGCGGTCCTGGTCGTCGGCCTCGCGCTGTTCCTGGTGGGGCTCGCCGTGCAGCGGTTCGGGGCGCGGATCATCCACGCCGCGATGCCCCCGGTCGTCACCGGCGCGGTGGTGATGCTGATCGGCTTCAACCTGGCCCCGGTCACCGCGTCCACCTACTGGCCGCAGGACCAGTGGACGGCGCTGCTCGTGATGCTGTTCACCGGTCTGGCCGTGGTGTGCCTGCGCGGCTTCTGGTCCCGGATCGCGATCTTCCTGGGGCTGGTCTTCGGGTACGTCCTGTCCTGGGCTCTCGACCGGATCTTCGGGAAGATCCACTCGGTGGACGGCAGCGGCAAGCTCACCGACCACTGGCGGCTGGACTTCTCCGCCGTGGGCCAGGCCGACTGGATCGGGCTGCCGTCCTTCCACGGGCCGAGCTTCGAGTGGTCGGCGATCCTGGTCGCCCTGCCGGTCGTCATCGCCCTGATCGCGGAGAACGCCGGGCACGTCAAGGCGGTCGGCGAGATGACCGGCGACAACCTCGACGACAGGCTCGGCACGGCGATCTCGGCCGACGGCATCGGCTCGGTGCTCTCCACCGCGGTCGGCGGCCCGCCCAACACCACGTACTCCGAGAACATCGGCGTGATGGCCGCGACCCGCGTCTACTCGACGGCCGCCTACTGGGCCGCAGCGGGCTTCGCGCTGCTCTTCGGCCTCTGCCCGAAGTTCGGCGCGGTCGTGGCCGCGATCCCGGGCGGCGTGCTCGGCGGGATCACCGTCATCCTCTACGGCATGATCGGCCTGCTCGGCGCCCAGATCTGGATCAACGCCAAGGTGGACATGCGCAACCCGCTGAACCTGGTGCCGGCCGCCGCGGGCATCATCATCGGCGTCGGCAACGTCAGCATGGAGTTCACCGACACCTTCTCCCTCAGCGGCATCGCGCTCGGCACCCTGGTCGTCATCACCGGCTACCACGCGCTGCGCGCCTTCGCCCCGGCCCACCTCAAGACACAGCAGCCGCTCCTCGACGAGGGCACGTCGTCGTACGACGCGAAGACCGAGAGCGGCGACGGCGGTGACGGCGGCGGGGCTCAACGCGCCAGGTCGTAGGCGTACGAGGGCGTGAACGTGCCCGGCTCGCCCTTGCAGCCGTCCGACTCCCCGGGCAGTTTGACCCACAGGTAGGCGTCGACGCGCCCCATGCCGGTGCTCAGGGTCGGCGCGCGGCCGAGCTTGCGGCCGGCCGGGTCGCACCACTCGCCGTCGGGCGGGGCGCCGTTGCCGTTGCGGCTGGTGTCGATGACGGCGCCGAGGCCCGGCGGACCGCCGAGGGCGTCGAGGACGGCGCGGTCGTAGGCGATCTCGTCGGCGGTGGCGTGGAAGTTGGAGACGTTGCTGAAGACGCCGTCGGAGGAGTCGGCCGAGGCGGCACCGGCCTGCTCGAGCCGGCCCGCCTGCTGGGCGGGCGCGTGCCAGCCGGAGTGGCCCGCGTCGTAGTAGACCCGGGCGCGGGGATCGGCGTCCTTCAGCACCCGGCCCGCCCGGGCCAGGGAGGCGAAGCGGTCGGCGCGCTCACCGGCGGACAGGCACTCGGACTGGGCGACCGAGTCGGGTTCCAGCACGACGATCACCTCGCCGGAGCCGAGCCCGGCGGCGAACCGGTCGATCCAGGCGTCGTAGGCGTCCAGGTCGGGCGCGCCGCCCTCGGAGTGGCCGCCGCAGTCGCGGTCGGGTATCGCGTACGGCACGAGGACCGGCACCCGGCCCTGGGCGGCACCCGCGGAGGTGACCGCGCGGACCCGCGCGGTGATGGTGGCCGGGGTGTGGTCGGCGAACCAGACGGCCGCCGGGTGGTCGGCGATCCGCGACGCGATGACGTCCTGGCGCGGGTCGTCGGGGTGGGCCCGGACCCAGTCGGCGACCTGGGAGTCGGGGTGCCGGTAGAGCCGGGTGGCGGCGGCCGTGGTCCGGGGCTTCTTCGCGGCAGGGGTCGCGGACGTCTTCGTCGGCGACGCGCCGGGACTCGCCTTCGTCGCCGTCGGCGAGGCGGAGGGGGACGGCGAGCCCGAGGGCGCCGCGGACGGCGTGCCGGGCGTCGATTCCCACCCCGGCAGCCTCGTCACCTGCGGCCGGGCCTGGTCCACGCCTCCGCCGCCGTCGTCGCCGAGCGCCGTCAGCATGCCGGTCGCGGTGCCCACCGCGACGACGACGGACGCCGCCGCGACCATCGCGCCCCGGCCGGCGGCACGCCTGCGCCGCGCCCTGCGAGCGGCCAGACGCCGGGCACGAAGGCCTGACACGTACGGTCCCCCTCCCCCGCGCGGCGGGCGCGTTCCCTCGTTTCGGGGAAGCGTCGGGCCCGCCGGCGCTGTCGTCAGCCTAAAGCTGCGACGCTGCCGCCATGGCGCACTGCGAGCAAGTCCCGACGGCCGCCTTGACGGTGGACACCGTCCTGTTCCGGATGCGCGCCCTCGACACGGCGCTGCCGGCCCGGGACGGCCTGGCGGTCTTCAACCGTGTCTACCTGGCCGTCACGGAGGCCGTCGACCGGCACATCGACGGCGGCCGGTTCGCGGACGCCGCAGCCGCGACGGCGCTGGACGTGCGGTTCGCGGAGCGTTATCTGGCCGCCGTGGACGCGGCGGAGGAGGACCGCCGTCCGCCCGCCTGCTGGCGCCCCCTGTTCCAGTTCCGCCGCCATCCCGGGGTACGGCCGCTGCAGTTCGCGCTGGCGGGCATCAACGCGCACATCGGCCACGATCTCGCGCTGGCCGTGGTGGACACCTGTCGTACGCTCGGCTGCGAACCCGTCGATCTGGAGGACGAGTTCGACCGCGTGGGTGATCTCCTCGTCTCGCTGGAGGAGCGCATCCGCGACGAGCTGATGCCGGGCCCCGACCTCCTCCGGATCGCCGACCCGCTGACCCATCTGCTCGGCTCCTGGAGCCTGGAGCGCGCCCGTGAGGCCACCTGGGCGGCGGCCCGCGCGCTGTGGGCGCTGCGCCGGCTGCCGGACGTCGCCGGGGAGTTCACCGAACGGCTGGACGCCGCGGTGGGCTTCGCGGGCCGCATGCTGCTCACCCCGCTGCCGGACTGATCCGGCCGGTGTTCGCGGTGCGCGCCCGGAACTCCCGTGCGATCGCTGTACGTTGAAACCGGTTGCGACCATGGGCAACATCGCACCCCGACTGCGAAGGAGCACCCCGCCATGACGACCCGGCTCGGACTCGGCCTCCCCCAGATGCGGCAGTACGACATCGGCAAGGACGTCCCCGACGTGGCACGCGCGGCGGAACGGACGGGCTACGAGAGCCTGTGGGTGTTCGAGCGCGCCCTGTTCCCCGAGCCCGCGACCCAGGGGCTGTACGGCGTCGAGGGCCTGCCCTGGCCGGACACGTACCGGAGCGTGGCGGAGCCCCTGGTCACCCTCGCCCTCGCCGCCGCGGTCACCGAACGGGCCCGGCTGGGCACGAGCGTGCTGGTCGCGCCGCTGCACGTCCCCTTCCAGCTGGCCAAGGCGCTGGCCTCGCTGGACGCGGCGAGCGGCGGCCGGGTGGTGGCGGGCTTCGGCACCGGCTGGTCGCACGACGAGTACGCGGCGGCGTCCGTGCGGCCGTTCGCCGAGCGCGGCGCCGCCCTCGACGAGCTGATCGGGGTGTGCCGCGCGGTGTGGGGCCCCGACCCGGTGGTGTACGACGGCGAGGTCACGAAGATCGCGTCCGCCGTGGTCGGCCCCAAACCCGCTCGGCCGATCCCGATCCTGCTGGCGGCGGGCGACAGCGGCCGGGCCCGGCGTCGCCTGGTCGACCACGCCGACGGCTGGCTGCCCACCGGCATCGGTGCCGAGACCGTCGCCGAGCAGTGGCGGCGGCTGCGGGACCTGGCCGCCGAGCGGGGCCGTACGGATCCGATCCGGACGGTGCTGCGAGCCAACCCCCGCTACAGCGCGAAGAACTACGAGGGCTCCGACCGCCGCCCGTTCCAGGGCGGCGTCGACCAGATCGTCGAGGACCTGGCCGCGCACGCCGAGATCGGCTTCGACGAGATCCTCGTCGACCTGCAGAGCACCACGCGCGACGCCGAGGAGCTCAAGGACGTCGCCGCCCAGGTGTACGAGAAGGCGAGGGCGGCCGGTATCTAGGCCGTCGAGAGGGAACTCCTAGTCCTCGGGGAGTTCTACCGGCGCGATCTCGTCGTACAGGTCGCCCGGGCCGGGGTTGGTCGCGTCGGTCTGCCCGCCGAAGTGGTGCATGACGCCCCAGACCGCGTTGAGCGCGGTCTGGACGGCTCCCTCGGCCCAGCCGGCCGTCCAGGAGATGTCGTCACCGGCGAGGAAGATGCCCCGCTTGTCCTCCGGCAGCCCCTCCTGCATGAAGTGGGTGAACAGGCGCCGCTGGTAGCGGTAGTGACCGGGCAGGTTGGCCTTGAACGCGCCCATGAAGTAGGGCTCGTTCTCCCAGGAGACCGTCACCGGGTTGCCGATGACGTGCTTCCTGATGTCGACCTTCGGGTAGATCTCGCCCAGCGACTTCAGCATGACCTCCATCCGCTCGTTCGCGGACAGCGGCAGCCACTTGAGGCTGTCGTCGCACCAGGTGTAGGAGAGGCAGATGACGGCGGGCTTGTCGGGTCCGTCGTCGAGCAGGTAGGTGCCGCGGGTCATGCGGTCGGTGAGCGTCATCGACATGACGTCCCGGCCCGTGTCCTCGTCCTTGTCCAGCCAGAACGGCCGGTCCACCGGCACGAAGAGCTTGGAGCTCTCCATGTAGTGGGTCCGCTCGATCGCGGTCCAGTGGTCGATGGGGAAGAGCGAGTCGTCGCAGGCGATCTTCGAGAGCAGCATCCAGGACTGGGCGGTGAAGATCGCCGCCCGGTAGGTGCGGATGTCGCCGTCGGCGTCGGTCACGGTGATGCGGTTGCCGGCGGTGCGGTTCAGCCGGGTCACGGCCGGACGGGGCTCGCCGTCCACGTGCAGGGACTTCAGCGAGGTGCCGTAGGGCCAGTGGACGATCTTCTCGGGCTCGCGCTCCCAGAGCCTGAGCGGCAGCTGCTGGGAGCCGCCGACGATGCCGCGGTGGTGGTCGTCGGCCTCCGTGTAGACGACGCGGAGGATCTCCAGGATGGAGTTGGGGAAGTCGGTGTCCCAGCCGCCGGTGCCGAAGCCCACCTGTCCGAAGATCTCGCGGTGCCGGAAGGACCTGAAGGCCTCGGAGTCGCACAGGAAGCCGTAGAAGGTCTGGTTGTCGAGCTTCTCGACCAGCTTCGCCCAGATCTCGCGGATGCGGGGGACGTCGCGCTCGCGCAGGGCGCGGTTCATGTCGGAGAAGTCGGCGCCCTCTTCGAGGCACTTGGCCCAGGCGTCGGCCACGTCCCGGTAGACCTGCGGCAGGTCGTCGAGCGTCTCGGCGTAGTGCGACTCGCCCTTGAGGTCCACGACGGTCGACGGCGTCGTCTCGGCCAGCGGGTTGGGGAAGGCCCGGGTCTCCAGGCCCACCAGGTCGATGTAGTGCTGCAGGGCGGTGGAGGACGGCGGGAAGCGCATCGCGCCCATCTCCGCGGTCAGTGAGGGGTCGCAGCCGTCGAAGCCGACGGTGCGCAGGCGGCCGCCGATCCGGTCGGCCTCGTAGACGACGGGCCTCAGGCCCATCTTCATCAGCTCGTAGGCGGCCACGATGCCGGACAGGCCGCCGCCGATGACGGCGACCTCGGTGCCGTGCTCGGTCGCGGGTATCTGGCCGAGTCCGGCGGGGTGGGCGAGGAAGTCGTCGTACGCGTACGGGAAGTCCGGCCCGAACATGGTGATCGGCGGCTGCTGCTCGTCTGCGTGCTCGATCGCGTTGGGCACGGTGGACGTCATGGGGTACGGACTCCTTGCACGGGTGGAACGGAGGGCAGGACGCGCGGTTCGGGGCTCAGGCGAGGGAGCCGTACAGGCCGGGGCGACGGTCCCGCAGGTACGGGTTGGTCTCGCGCGAGGTGGCGAGCAGGGCCGGGTCCACGTCGGCGAGGACCAGTTCCTCGGCGCGCCCGGCCCTGGCGCGGGCGACACCGTCGGGGCCCGCGAGGGTGGACAGGCCGACGAACTCGAACTCGCCCTCCTGGCCGACGCGGTTGACGTACGCGACGTACATCTGGTTCTCGAAGGCCCGCACCGGCACGACGGACTCGGCGACGAACTGGAACGGGTGCATCTGCGCGGTCGGGACGAGCAGCAGGTCGGTCCCGGCCAGGGCGTGGGCGCGGACGTTCTCCGGGAACTCCACGTCGTAGCAGATCATCAGGCCGACGGTGACGCCGTCGAGCCGGGCCTGCACGACGGGCTGCTCGCCGGGGGTGAAGTGGTCGCGCTCGAAGCAGCCGAAGAGGTGGGTCTTGCGGTAGCCCGCGAGTCGGGTGCCGTCCGCGGCGACGAGCTGGACGGAGTTGAAGACGCGCTCGCCGTCCCGCTCGGGGTAGCCGTACGCGACGGCCAGGCCGTGGCGTACGGCGATCTCCGCGACGGCGTCGGCCGAGTCGCCGTCGGCGGGCTCGGCGAGGACGCCGATGTCGTCGCCGACGGCGTATCCGGTCAGGAACAGCTCGGAGGTGACGAGCAGCGCGGCGCCCGCGGCGGCGGCACGGCCCGCGGCCTCGTCGAGGACCTTGAGGTTCTCGGCGGTGGAACCGGGGCGGCCGGAGCTCTGGAGCAGGGCGGTGCGCATGCGTGTTCCTCACCGGAAGGACGGGGGTCGGGGGGCCAGATAGACGGTACGGTCGGCGGACTCGGCCGGACAAGACGGACCTGTTGCGCGCCGGTGAGCGGATCGTTGCGTGCGTCCGGCGGCCCACGGCGATTCGTTGCGCGCCCCGGCGGGCCCTCCCCTCACCCCCGGTGGGCCCTCCCCTCATCCCCGGGAAGCAGACCCGGTCCGCCCTCCCCCGCCGCGCGGCGGAGACGGCTCCCGTCCCGCGCCCGATGTGCTGCGAGCACGGCGCCGGAACAGTGGTGACCGTTCGGTTCACCGGCTTCGATCCACGGGAGAGGACCGCCATGAAACGCCGTACCGCTACCGCCGCGCTCTGCGCCGCCCTGCTGCTCACCGCCGTCACCACGGGCGCGGCCGTCGCCTCCGGCCCGCACGGGGGCCCGCACGGCGGCCCGCCCCCGAGGGAGGCCGCCGCGCTCACCGGCACGGCCAAGCTGTACCGGTCGGCCGGGGACGACATCACCTTCACCTTCGACGCCCATCTGGCGGCCGAGGACGACGAGGACCCCCTCAAGGCCACCGGGACCTTCGAGTTCAGCCACTACCTGAACGGCAAGGGCGCACGCGCCGAGGCCGAGGTCGACTGTCTCCTGACCGGCGGCGACGTGGCCGTCGTCTCCGGCGTCATCACCGACTCCGACCTCCCCGGCGCCGAGGGCGAGCGGGTCGGCATCACGGTCCACGACCTGGGCCGGCACGACCGCCTCGGCTACAGCTGGGCGGCTATGGGCAGCCCCGCGGAGGGCGGAGAGCTGCCCCGGTGCGTGGGGTCGGCGCCCTTCGAGAAGGTCAAGAAGGGGACCGGCGACTTCGACGTCGTGCCCTGGCAGCCGCGGCTGTAGTCCGGGCGGCCCCGGCCAGCACCAGGACCGTCAGCAGGTACGGCACCGCGGACAGCGCGAACGCGGTGCCGTGCCCCCATGCCGTGGCCGCCGCCGCGTAGGCGCCGTAGGTGGCGAGGTTGCCCAGCTCGGTGCCGAGGCCCGCGACCGAGGTCAGGGTGGCCCGCCCGGTGTCGTCGATGCGCTGCTGGAGGCGGGCGTCGGCCAGCACGGTCGCCAGCTGGAACCCGCCGAAGGCGAGTGCCACCAGGACCAGGGCGACCGGGGTGCCGGCCAGGCCGCCCACGGCCAGCGCGAGTGCGGAACCGGTGAGGAGGACGGCGAACCCGTTGGTGGTCAGGCGCTCCGCGGCACCGGCCAGCAGGCTGCCGGCCGTGGCGCCGGCCCAGATCACCAGCAGCAGCCAGGGCACGGTCTCGGGCGCCACACCGGTGTCGCGGGCCAGCAGCGGCGTGTACTCGTCGAGCGCGCCCCACACCGCCGTCACGGCCGGCACGAGGAGCAGCGCGCCGCGCACGGACCGGTCGGCGCGGGCGTCGGCGAGTCCCGCGCGCAGGGTCGCGGACCAGCGCTCGCCCCGGCCGGAGGGTGTGCGGTGCTCGGGGAACCGGGTCGCCACCGCCGCCGCGGCCAGACAGGCGAGCACACTCGCCGCGCCCACGACGTCGTAGCCGCCCCGGGCGAACACCGGACCGGCCAGGCCCATGGCGGACATGGTCGCGGCGATGCCGATGGCCCGGGCCCGGCCCATGACGCGGGCGTACTGGCCGGCCGCGCCGGCCCGGTCGAGTTCGTCGTAGACCAGCGCCTCCAGCGCACCCGAGCCGAGCGCGCCGCCGGCGCCCCACAGCACGAAGCCGAGCGCGAAGGCGCCGTAGGAGGGCAGGAGCACCCACAGCGCGAAGCCGGCGGCGGTGAGCAGCGGGCCGAGGACCAGCAGCAGCCGCCGGGAGACGGCGTCGGCCCAGGCACCGGAGGGCACCTCGAGCAGTACGCCCGTCAGCGACCACAGGGCGAACAGCGAGGCCGTCTGCCAGACGGACAGACCGGTGTCGGCGAACAGCAGCGCGTACACCGGGTAGAGCAGGACGAACTCGTCACAGAACGCGGAGGCGTACAGCGTGCGCACGAGCCGACGGGTGGTGCCGGCGGGCGCGGTGGCGGCACGCTCGGGCGGAGGTGAGACGGTCATGAGGCCTTCCCGAGGGGGCGGATCGGACACCGGAGGTACGGCGTCCGGGGCGGCCCTCGGGAGGAGGCGCTACGGGTGACGCGAGTGGATCAATGTCGCCAGGTCATGGCATCGATGCTAGACGGCGGCGGACGTCCTGCCCACCGAATATCGCCTGCCCAGCGGTTTACGTGGGCGAGCCCGACGAGAAGCGCCGCAGCAGCGGGGAGAGCACCAGCACGGACTTGGTGCGCTCGACGAACGGCTCCCCGGCGATCCGCTCCAGGACCCGCTCGAAGTGCCGCATGTCGGAGGCGAAGACCTGGGCGACCGCGTCCGCGTCCCCGGTGACGGTGGACGCGGCCACGACCTCCTGGTAGCGCTCCAGGCCCCGCTGGATGGTCTCCGGCGAGGTGTTGCGGCGGCAGAAGATCTCGACGAACCCCTCGGTCTCCCAGCCGAGCGCGGCGGGGTCGACCCGTACGGTGAAGCCGGTGATGGCTCCGGTGGCGCGCAGCCGGTCCACGCGCCGTTTCACGGCGGGCGCGGACAGGCCGACCGACTGCCCGATGTCCGCGTAGGAGCGGCGGGCGTCCTCGGCGAGGGCGTGCACGATGCGTTCGTCGAGATCGTTCAGCACTGCGGGTCGTTCACTTCACTTCTGGTGCGTCCGGACCTCGGACGGGTCCGGTGTGGCGAGTCGGGAGCGGCGGTGGCCGTACACGAAGTAGAACACGAGGCCGACCGCCATCCAGACACCGAAGACCACCCAGGTGACGGTGGACAGGCTGCCCATCATCCAGACGCAGAAGCCGAGGCCGAGGGCGGGCAGGACCGGCGACAGCGGGACCCGGAAGGTGCGGCGCATGTCGGGACGGCTCCGGCGCAGCACCACGACGGCGACGTTGACGAGGGCGAAGGCGAAGAGGGTGCCGATGCTGGTGGCGTCGGCGAGCTGTCCGAGGGGGATGGCGGCGGCGAGCACGCCGCAGAACAGGGAGACGATCAGCGTGTTGGCGCGAGGGGCGCCGGTCTTGGGGTGGACCTTGGAGAACACCTTGGGCACCAGCCCGTCGCGGGACATGGCGAACAGGACGCGGGTCTGGCCGTAGAGGACGGTCAGGACGACGCTGGCGATGGCGACGACGGCGCAGAAGGCCAGCAGGGTGCCCCAGAAGCTCTGCCCGGTGACGTCGGTCATGATCTGGGCGAGGGAGGCCTCGGAGTCGGTGAAGGTCCGCCAGGGCTTGGCGCCGACGGCGACGGCGGCGACCAGGACGTACAGCAGCGTGACGATGACGAGGGACAGCATGATCGCGCGCGGCAGGTCGCGCTGGGCGTTCTTGGCCTCCTCACCGGCGGTGGAGGCGGCGTCGAAGCCGATGTAGGAGAAGAAGAGCGTCGCCCCGGCCGCGCTGACCCCGGCCATGCCGAGCGGCATGAAGTGCTCGTAGTTGCCCGAGCGGAAGCCCTGCACACCGATGGCGCAGAACAGCACCAGGGCGGCGATCTTGACGACGACCATGATCGTGTTGGCGCGGGCGGACTCACGGGCGCCGCCGAGCAGGAACGTCATGGCGAGGAGCACGACGATCAGCGCGGGCAGGTTGAAGACGCCGCCGTCGCCGGGCGGCGCCGACAGGGCCGCGGGGAGGGTGACGCCGATGGTGCCGTCGAGCAGCTCGTTCAGGTACTCGCCCCAGCCGACGGCGACGGCGGCCACGGACACGCCGTACTCCAGGATCAGACACCAGCCGCAGACCCAGGCGACCAGCTCGCCCATCGTGGCGTAGGCGTACGAGTACGAGGACCCGGCGACCGGGATGGTGCCGGCCAGTTCGGCGTAGGACAGGGCCGAGAAGAGCGCGGTGAGGCCGGCGATGACGAAGGAGAGGGTGACGGCCGGGCCGGCCTTGGGGACGGCCTCGCCGAGGACGACGAAGATGCCGGTGCCGAGGGTGGCGCCGATGCTGATCATCGTGAGCTGCCAGAGGCCGAGGGAGCGGCGGAGGCTGCCGCCCTCGCCCTGGCCGCCCTCGGCGACCAGGCGTTCCACGGGCTTGCGGCGCATGAGGCGTGCGGCCAGGCCCGGGGACGGCGGGCCGGCCGATGCGTCGTGGTGCGGGGGTGCGCCGTGGTCGATCACGCGGTGACTCCTTTGTCGCTGCCGGTCGCGCCGCCGGGGTGAGCGGACGGGCTCCCGGCGGGCGTCTGGAGCGGCGGGGACCGGCGGGCACGCTCGTGAAGAGCGGGAACCCACCGAGCGGGGTCCCCGCCGCGCCACGTACAGCGCAGAACACTACGAGCGGCGCGGTGCCCCGGTAATGCAGCAACCTTGCGCGTGTGAGCACGATCGTTGCGTTCGACGCGGCGGCGCGGGTGTTCGTTGCGCTAGGGGTGTCCGGCGTTGCGTCCGGGGCCGGCCGGCGGTGGATCGGGCCTGGTCAGCGGCCGTACCGCGGCCGGGTCCTGCGACCTGGCAGGGCGCTGCGGCGAGGGCCGGTCAGTGGCCGTCCGGTTCGCCCGCGGTGGCGCGCGCCTCGGCCGCGTCCGCCGCGTCGAAGCCGATCTCCCCGGGCCGGCCGCGAGCGGCCTCCTGGGCGTCGATCCAGCGCGTGTGGGCCTCCCAGGCGGCCTGCTTGCTGGTGCCGAGGGCGGCCCCGATCTGCGACCGGGAGGCGCCCTCCTCGCGGGCGGCGCGGACGGTGAGCTGACGTCCGTAGGCGGCCTTGCGGGCGACCACCTCGCTCAGGGCGAGCAGTTCGAGGAGCTAGGGGGTGTCGTTCGGATCAGGGCGGCTCCAGGCGACAGTGCCCTGTTGCCGACCCGAGCGGGGCGATGGGGGCCCCTCCCGCGCGAGCGAAGCCGAGCGTGGGGGAGCGTGCAGCTGCAAGGCGGAGGAGGGCGACAGGGCGGAGCCCTGGCAACCGACGACAACGCCGCAGATGTGCGTGCCAGACCCCGCGACACCGGCAAGATCCGAAGGACACCCCTAGGGGCGGTCCAGGGCCTCGTCGTCGCTGCCGAACCCGGCGAGGGACTCGCGGGCGCGCAGTTCGTCGAGGCGGGCCACGGCGGTCAGCAGGGTGTGCTGCGGCTCGATGCTCTGCGGTGTCGTCATGCGTCGTCCAGCGTCGCGTCAGGTCTGCTTGACGTCAAGCAGACCTATCTGTCTGCTTGACGTCAAGCAGACCTGACGCGACCGGTCCGCCGACGGGCGCGGGTCAGCTCCAGCTGGCGTGCAGCGGCTTGCCCTCGGCGTAGCCGGCGGCGCTCTGGATGCCGACGATGGCCTTCTCGGCGAACTCCTCCAGGGAGCCGGCACCGGCGTAGGTGCAGGACGAGCGGACGCCCGCGATGATCGAGTCGATCAGGTCCTCGACGCCCGGGCGGGTCGGGTCGAGGAACATCCGGGAGGTGGAGATGCCCTCCTCGAACAGCGCCTTGCGGGCCCGGTCGTACGCCGACTCCTCCGAGGTGCGGTTGCGCACCGCGCGGGCGGAGGCCATGCCGAAGGACTCCTTGTAGGGGCGGCCGTTGGCGTCGTGCTGGAGGTCGCCGGGGGACTCGTAGGTCCCGGCGAACCAGGAGCCGACCATCACGTTGGACGCGCCGGCCGCGAGGGCCATCGCCACGTCGCGCGGGTGGCGGATGCCGCCGTCGGCCCACACGTGCTTGCCGTACTTCTTCGCCTCGGCGGCGCACTCCAGGACGGCGGAGAACTGCGGCCGGCCCACGCCGGTCATCATCCGGGTGGTGCACATGGCACCGGGGCCGACGCCGACCTTGATGATGTCGGCGCCCGCCTCGATCAGGTCGCGCACGCCCTCGGCGGAGACGATGTTGCCCGCGACGATCGGGACCTGCGGGTCGAGGTCGCGCACCAGCTTGACGGCGCTGATCATCGACTCCTGGTGGCCGTGCGCGGTGTCGATGACGAGGGTGTCCACGCCCGCGTCGAGCAGCTGCTCGGCCTTGCCCGCCACGTCGCCGTTGATGCCGACGGCGGCGGCGATACGGAGCCGGCCCTCGGCGTCGACGGCCGGGGTGTACAGCGTGGCGCGCAGGGCGCCCTTGCGGGTGAGGATGCCGGCGAGGCGGCCGTCCTTGTCGACGGCGGGGGCGTAGCGCCGGTTGGCGGCGTCGAGGGTGTTGAAGGCCTCGCGGGGGTCCAGGTCCGCGTCGATGAGGATCAGGTCCTTGGACATGACCTCCTCGAGCTGGGTGAAGCGGTCCACGCCGGACAGGTCGGCGTCGGTGACCACGCCGACCGGCTTGTTGTCCTCGTCGACGACGACCCCGGCGTTGTGCGCGCGCTTGGGCAGCAGGGACAGGGCGTCGGCGACGGTCTGGTGCGGGGCCAGCACGATCGGGGTGTCCAGGACGTGGTGGCGGCTCTTCACCCAGGAGACGACGTCGGTGACGACCTCGATCGGGATGTCCTGCGGGATGACCACGAGGCCGCCGCGCCGGGCCACCGTCTCGGCCATCCGGCGGCCCGCGATGGCGGTCATGTTGGCGACGACCAGCGGGATCGTGGTGCCCGTGCCGTCCGGGGAGCCGAGGTCCACGCCCTGCCGGGAGCCCACGGCGGAGCGGCTCGGCACCATGAACACGTCGTCGTACGTCAGGTCGTACGAGGGCTGGATGTCATTCAGGAAACGCACGTGCTGCACATCCCAGTCGATCAGAGGTGGCCCCCGGACAGGTCAGCCAGGGGGAAAGAGCACGTACTTCATTCTCCCATGCCGGGTGGCCGATAACCCCCGGGCAGATCATCCAGGCTGGTCAGAGGCCTCCTTGGAGGAACCTCCAGGGCCGAGGGTGACGAAGAGCCCCGGGCCGCGGTCCGTGGCCTCGGCGAAGATCTCCTCGGCGACGGCCCACTCGTCCGGCCGCGCCTCGGCGTACGCCCGCCAGCCCTCCACGACGAGCACCAGCCCCCGGTCCGCCGCCCCCTCGGGCCAGACGGACGGGTCGGCGAGGGAGTCGGCGAGCGCGTCCCAGTTGCGGCCGAACCAGTCGGGCAGCGACAGGTCACGGGCGCAGCGCTCCATCAGGCCCGCCTTGTCCGTGACCCCGCCGAGGTCCAGCGTGACCACGAGCCGCCCCGCGGAGTCCTCGGTCATGTCGCGCCCTTCCTGTCGCCTTGACCCACCGTCAGATCCCGTCGGGGTCCGTCCGGTTGAGCGTGGACTTCGGTGCCGATCCCGCCGTCATCAGGTAGTCCGCGGCCGACGTGTCCGTCACCAGGCTGGTGACGAGACCGGAGCGCAGCACCGCGTCGATGGCCGCCGCCTTGCGCTGCCCGCCCGCGATCGCCACGACCTCGGGGATACGGCGGAGCTGGTCGGCCTTGACGGTGATGCACCGCTCCCCCAGATCCCGGCCCACCCGGCGGCCCTCGGCGTCGAAGAGGTGCGCCGACATCTCGGCGGCGACGCCGAGCGAGGCGTAGTGCGCGCGCTCCTCGTCGCTGAGCATGTCGTGCACCGTCGAGATGCCCGGCTCCCAGGAGCCGATGGAGACGCAGGCGACCGTGACCTTGTCGAAGTACTCGAAGGCCCGGGCGATCCCGGTCTGGTGCCGCAGCGCCTGCGCGGTGGCCGCGTCCGGCAGCAGCATCGGCGCGTAGATGGGGTGGGCGTCACCGCCCGACACCTGGGCGGCGCGGCGGACGGCCTCCACCGAGCCGCGCTCGGCGGTCCCGGCGTCGTACACGCCCGTCAGCTGCACCACCGTGCACGGCGGCAGCCGGTCGAGCGCCGCCGCCATGTGGATGGTGGACCGGCCCCAGGCCAGGCCAAGGACGTCGCCCTCGTTGACCAGCTCGCCGAGCAGGTCGGCGGCCACCTCGCCCAGGTTCTCCGGGTCGGGCGTCTCCTCGGCGTCGGCCGGGGACTCCACCACGACGGCGTGCCGGAGCCCGTAGCGGGCCCGCAGGGCGTCCGAGCGCTCGGCGTCCAGCTCGGCCGGCACCCGGATCTCGATGCGTACAAGGTCCCGCTCGAGGGCGGTCTCGAGAACCCTGGCCACCTTGAAGCGGCTGACGCCGAACTCCTCCGCGATCTGGATCTTGGACTTGCCCTCGAGGTAGAAGCGGCGGGCCATGGCCGCCGCCTGGACCAGCTCAGCGGGTCCCATCCGCATGGCTGAACGGCCCGCCGACATACCCGACACGGCGATCTCCTCACTGCTGTTCACACTCTGGATACGCCGTTCATCCTTGCAGATTCGGCGCACTTGATCAGCCCTGATGGGAGCCGTTCACTTTCTGTTCCTCAGTGGTCGCAGGACCAGGATGCCTTGGCGGTCGCCGCATCGGCCTGCGTGCGCAGTGCACGTACCGCCTCGGCCGGGTCGGACGCCCCGTACACGGCGGAACCCGCGACGAAGACGTCGGCGCCGGCGTCGGCGCACCGCTCGATCGTGGACGCCGAGACACCGCCGTCGACCTGGAGCCACAGCTCCAGACCGTGCTTCTTGATCAGCTCACGGGTGCGGCGGATCTTCGGAAGCATGATGTCGAGGAACGCCTGCCCACCGAAGCCGGGTTCAACCGTCATGATCAGCAGCATGTCGAGTTCGGGGAGCAGGTCCTCGTACGGCTCGATCGGCGTCGCGGGCTTCAGCGCCATGGACGCGCGGGCGCCCTTGGCCCGGATCTCCCGGGCCAGCCGCACCGGCGCGGCGGCCGCCTCGGCGTGGAAGGTGACGGAACCGGCGCCCGCCTCGACGTACTGCGGCGCCCAGCGGTCGGGGGCCTCGATCATCAGGTGGCAGTCCAGCGGGGTGTCGGTCGCGCGGGCCAGGGACTCGACCACCGGCACGCCGAGCGTGAGGTTCGGGACGAAGTGGTTGTCCATGACGTCGACGTGGAGCCAGTCGGCTCCCCCGACCGCCCGGGCCTCGTCCGCGAGGCGGGCGAAGTCGGCGGACAGGATGCTGGGGTTGATCTGCGCGGCCATGGCCCCAAGCCTGCCATGCCCTCCGGGGGTGAGCGGCATGGGTCCTCGGGTTGACGGGTTGTTCTTCAGGTGCGGGTTGTATGCGGTTGCTCGCGCCCACGCGGCGGAGCCGCAAAGTGTCACAGACCCGCGCCCCCTTGGGCACGCTCCTGTGCGGGGCGTTCAGGCCGTGCCGCAGACCGGGAGGTCCTGAGGTCTGCGTAGGCGGTCCAGTTCCTTCAGGCGGGTTTCCAGGTCGGACGGGTCGGCGAAGGCTCGGAGTACCGCCTGGTGGAAGGCGTCGCGGGTGGTGCGGGGCATCGCGTCGGAGGCGTCCCAGCAGCGGGTCCGGCCGGGTTCGCGCAGGATCGACCCGATCTCCCGCTCGGTGGCGTCCTGCTCGCCGTCCGCCGCGGCCGCCCGGTTCGCCGTGTAGTCCGGCAGCGCGGTGTCCGGGTCGGCGAGGTAGCGGATCAGTTTCTCGGCCTCCGGGGTCGGGTTCAGTACGGCCGCGAGGTCGCCGGAGACCTCCCAGGCGCCGGCGTCCGCTCCGGCCCCGGGCACGACCTCGGAGAAGTGGACGTAGTCGCCGCCCTCCTGCCGCCAGTGCCCGGCGCGGAAGGACCCCTGGTGCTCCAGGCGGCCCGCCCCGCAGTCGGCGTCGAACGCGGTGGTCAGCACCTGCTCGACACGGGCGGCGTCGCCCGCGCCCACCAGGTCGGCCCAGGTCGTCCAGGCCTTGCGTACGGCGTCGTCGGTCCAGGACAGCCTGCCGTTGGCCCAGTCCGCGTACACCCGTGGGCCGGCCTGCTGGAGCAGGATGTCCTCCACCCAGTCGGTGCCCGGCCAGCCCGAGGTCGCACCGGACTCCAGGCCGAGGCACCACCGTGCGGGAGGGCCGGCCGTCCTGGCCGTCGGCGCCGGTCCCGCGTACCACACCATGCTCTTCAGGCCGGTCTTCACGGGCAGCCAGTACGTGTGGGCGCCCTGCCCCGGCACGGTGACCTCGGGAGCCCAGAACCGGTCGTAGTCCCCGGCGTCGAAGAGGTCGTCCAGCGGGTGGAGCCGGCCGTCCACGGCGTAGGCGAGCAGTTCGCCGGGGCCGGGGAGCACCGCCACGTCGGGCGGGTTGCCGGCCGCCATGTCGGCGGCCAGCACCTGGCTGAGGGCGGAGCTGCCCTGGTAGACGACGTCGATCCGGTACTTCTCCTCGAACGGCTCGATGACGTGCTCCTCGAACTGCTCGCGTTCCGTGCCGCTCCAGTTGGCGAGCAGGGTGACGGAGCCCTCCCAGTCGCGCGCCCACCGGACCCCTGCCCAGACGCCGGCGCCGAGCAGGACCAGGCACGCGCAGAGGACGCCGAGGGTGCGGGCGCCCGGGCGGCTCATCGCTTCCCCCGGAACCGGTACTCGGCGATCCGCGGCCACAGTCCCCACAGCGTCAGCGCCACCACCACGGTCCCTCCCAGCAGTATCCAGTCGGACAACGAGGCCCAGAACCCGGCGTCCGCGAGCGCGCCCTGCACCTCGTCGGCCACCTCGGGGATGGCGTCCGGGTCGGCGGGCGGCACGCGCACCTCGGCGACGGAGTCGGTCATCGCGCGGTGCGCCGAGAGGGTCTGCCAGGCCAGCACCGGCACTCCGGCGGCGCACACCGCGGTGGCGGCCAGCAGCCGCAGCTGCAGAGGCCGCCGGAAGCGGCGCCGCAGGAACCGCTGGGTCTCCAGCAGCGCCCCGCACAGCACCGCGTACAGCACGGCGACCGTGCACCAGCCGAGCCACAGCTGCCAGGGGAAGGCGGCCTGCCGCCGGGCCTCGGCCAGCTGTTCGCCGCGCAGGGCGTCGAGGCGGCTCATGATGTCGCCCTCGGTCCCGGCCTCGGCCTCCAGGCCGAGGACCTTCTCGGCGTAGGTGAGGAAGGCGGCGCGCAGCGGTGAGCCGTCCGGCTCGCGGCCCCCGCGCTCCACCCAGCCCGAGTACACGGCTATCAGCCCGGTGACGGTCTGGACGTCGTGGCGGCCCGCCAGGCCGGTGACGTTCTCCGAGGCGGCCAGGGCGAGGCTCTGCTGGGCGACGGAGACCTGGGTGAGGAACTCGCCGCTGGTGTCGCCCTCGGCACCGCCCTCGCGGACCACGTCGTGCGCCTGGCGCAGTGCGCTCTGCGCGGTGTCGACGGCGCGGATTCCGGGCGTGCTCGCGGTGGACAGGGGGACGGTGTCGTCGTGCACGCCCCGGTAGGCGAAGAACAGCGCGAGGGTGGTGACGGTCACCAGGACCAGCAGCAGCCTGAGTCTGCGGATCAGGTCCCGGCCGGTGGTGCTCACGGCCGTGCCTCGAAGCGGTGGCCGCAGGACGGGCAGAACCGGGCGGCCGCCGGAGCCTTGTGCGAGCAGGCCGGGCAGTCCACGGTGGCTCCGCCGCCCGGCGCGGCACCCGCCGTGTCCGAGCCGGGGCCGGTGCCGGACGCGGGACCGTAGGTGCTGTGGCTGCTCGCGGTGATCAGGTGCTGGAAGTCGACGGCCGTCACGTCGGCGCGCAGGGCGACCCGGCCGCCCCGCGCGTCCTCGATCCGCACCAGCCGGGCCAGCCGGCCGAGCTGCTCGTCGGCGCCCATGGCGTGGGCGAGTTGCACGGCCCGGCCCAGCTGGTGCTCGGCCAGGTCGCGCTGTCCGCGGCGGTGGGCGTCGGTGGCGGCGGCGACGGCCTCGCCGAGCCGCTGGTGCTGCTCGAAGTGCTCGACCTGTGCGTCGGTGTGCCGGGACAGGGCCGGATCGTCGGTCCAGTGCACCAGGCAGGGCTGCGGCGGCGGCACCCGGACCTCGTCGCCGCCGGGTACGTCGAGGGCGACCACGGCGAGCTGGAGGTCCTCCCGGCGCGGGCGGCCGGACGGGTCGGCGGCCAGGCACAGCTGGTAACGGCGCGTCTCGTCGCCCCAGGCGCGGGTGACGAACCGGCCGGTGCCGTCCTCGGTGCTCAGCTCCGCCTCGGTGGGGAAGACCTGTTTGAGGTAGCGCACGGTGCATCCGGGCATCGCGGTCACGGAGATCACCAGTTCGGGGAGGGTCTTGGTGAGCAACCGGTTCATCAGCTGCTCGTACTCCGCCGGCAGGGCCGCCTCCTCGCGCACCGAGGAGGCGCTGCCGTGCAGCCGGCGGGTGATCCGCAGCAGTTCCCGGCCGTCCCAGCCGTCGCCGATGCCCCAGGCATCGCAGACGAAACGGCCCGCGCACTCCTCCAGCACCCGAGCGAGCGGCATCTGCTCGTCGTGCTGGTTCTTGCCGTCGGTGAGCAGCAGGACATGCCCGATGGGCGCGTCCTGTTCCGCCAGCAGCCTGCGGCTCAGGTCCAGCCAGGCGCCGATGCAGGTGCCACCGCCCGCGACCGTCTCACGCACGGCCCGCTCCGCCCGCGCCCGGGTGCGGGCGGAGGCGCGGGCCATGCGCGGGGTGTCCGGGTACACCACGGTCGCCTGCTCGTTGCCCCGGACCACCGCGAACGGGGTGCCGTCGGGCAGCTTGCGGATCGCCGCGACCGCCGCCTGCTGGGCCGCGTGCAGCTTCTCCACCGGCCAGGTCATCGAGCTGGAGCAGTCCACGGCCAGTACCTGCGCGAGCACCGGGCCGCCCGGGCGGCCGCCGCCCCCGGTGCCGTCCACGCGCACGCTGAGGATGGCGTGCATCTGCGGGTCGCCCGCCTCACTGGACAGATACTTCCACTGGCTGATCTCCAGTCCGGCGGCCACTTGTCCGGCCCCATCGCCCGTCCGGGGCGTTCCTGTCTCCACGGTGTCCGTGCCCCCTCGCCCGCCTCGTCGCCGTCTCGCCCACGTCGTCGCTGCCCCGCGCCGTCACGTGCTCACGCCGTACGCCGCCACCCCCGCACCAGCTCCCGCAGCCCGGCCGGTGCCGGGAGCACCGCGTAGGCGGCGTCCAGCAGGTCGCCGCGCTCGTCGGCGCTGCCCGCCTGGTCGGCGAGGCGCCTGAGCGACCCGGACAGCAGCCTGCGCAGCGCGTCCTCGGTGTCCTGCGGGCCGAACAGCTCACCGGCGGGGAAGCCGCTCCCCCAACCGCCGGGCGGGCGGCAGGCGAGCGCGTGCTCGCGCACTTCGGTCACCAGCCGGTCCCGGGACCCGCCGCCGTCCAGGTGCAGCCCCGCCAGCCGCTCGCCGGCCTCGCCCAGCTCGTCGGCGAGCGGACCGGGCCCGCCGGAGAGCCGTCCGGCCAGGATCCGCACCGCCGCGACGCGTGCGGCGTCGTAGTGCCGGGAGGTGGTCGGCACCTCGTCCAGTACGTCGACGGCCCGGCGGCGTCCGTCGCGGCGCAGCCGGACGCGGGCCAGCCCGAAGGCGGCGCTGCCCTGGGTGGGGTCGCGCCGCAGTACGGCCTCGTAGAACTCCTCGGCCTGCGTCTCGCGAGCCCGCGCCACCTGCTCGTCCGCCGGACGGGCCTCCCGCAGGGCGGGCCCCCGCGCCTCCGGGCCCCTCGCGGCGGCCCCCTGTGCGTTCGCCCCCCGTACGTCTGGCCCCACCGGGTCCGGCTCGCGTACGCCGGGCTCCCGCAGGCGCTCGGCCAGGTACTCGGCGCAGTAGCCGAGCGCCAGCTTGGGCGCCGCCTCGCCGGGCAGCGCGGCATAGGTGGCGGCGAACTCGTCCTCGGCCTTGTCCACCGCACCGCGCGTGAGATGGACCAGGCCCCGGTGCCAGAAGACCCGCCAGTCGTAGTCACCGCTCCACCCCTTGGCCCGCGCCACCCACTCCTCGGCCCGCGCGGCGTTCCCCGCGTCCAGGTAGGCGCGGCACAGCCACAGCGCCGTCTCCACGGTGCGCAGCGCCGGGTCGCCCTGGGCCCGTTCGGCGATGCGGTCGGGGGTGTCCGCGGCGAGCCCGCCGAGCAGTACGGCCGCCGGGTCCGAGGCGTCGGGCAGCGGAACCGGCAGCGCGCGGGCCGTCGCCCGGGGCTCAGGTGCACCGGCCGGCAGCTCCGGTGCCTCGGTGCCGGGGCGCCGCGTCCACCACCGGAGCGCCGGGACCGTGCCGAGCGCGGCGCCGAAGACCGCCGCTGTCGGCTCGAACCGGGTGGAGCGCTCGGGGTACGGCTCCCGCCCGCCGAGCGCCTGGTCCTCGCGCAGCACCTCCCACAGCTGGCGGGACATCTCGGCCGCGGAACGGAACCGGGCGGCGGGCTCGGGGTGGGTGGCCCGGCGGATCAGCGCCTCGAAGGAGCGGGCGGCCAGTCCGGCGGGCCGGGTGGCCCGCTCGGCGAGCACCTTCAGGGTCCGGCCGACGGTGTACAGGTCACTGTCGACGTCGAGCCCGCGCCGGTCGCGTTCGCGTTTCGGCGGGGAGTAGCCGTGGGTGTGGACGAGCCCGGAGGAGCGGTCGTCGATCCGGCGGATGGCGCCCAGGTCTATGACCTTGATCTCGCGGCCGTAGTGGATGACGTTCTCGGGCTTCATGTCGCAGTAGAGCAGGCCCCGGTCGTGCAGGTACTCCAGGGCACCGAGGATCTTGCAGCCGTACGTGATGACGTGCCCGAACTCGAAGCCGCCGGCGCCGAACAGCCGCGCCAGCTCCTCCTCGGGGGCGAACCGGATCCAGGCGAGGGACCGGCCGCCGACGTACTCCATCACGATGTAGCCGGTCGGTTCGGCGTCGCCGGGCGCCCGGTGCTGGACGTGGGTGACGATGCGGACGATGTCGCGGTGGTGGAGGGTGGTGAGCGAGCGGCGCTCCTCGACCGCCGCCCGGCGGGCCACGGCGTCGCCGGTGTTGATCAGGCCCTTGAGGACGACGTACAGGCCGGGCACCCGGGTGTCCTCGGCCAGGTAGACCCAGCCGTGGCCGCCGACCGCGAGATAGCCGAGCACCTCGTAGTGCCCGCCGACCCGGTCGCCGGGACGCAGCTTCGGCCGGAACGAGTACTCGGTACCGCACTCCGGGCAGAACCCGTGGTCGGGCGCGGGGCCGCCGTCGTAGGAGACGCCGATGGTGCCGGCGCAGTTGTCGACGCCGCAGCGCCGGCCGCCGGTGGGGGGCCGGGCGACGGTGTCGGCGGCCTCGGAGGGGTCCGGGGAGGGCAGGTGCGGCAGGACGAACAGCCCGTCGCGGTCCAGTTCGCCGGCGCTCGGGGCGGCAGGGCTCTGCGGGGGCTGCGCCGGTGCGCCGGAACCGTCCGGGGCGGGAGCCGGCCGGGTCGAGGGGGGTTCAGGGTCGAGGGGACGGCGGAAGCAGGTGTCGCAGAACCCGGTGACCATGATGTGGCCGCCCCGGCAGTCGGCTCTGACGCAGGCTCTGCCGCTCATGCCGGGAGCTCCTCGTGCGGCCGTGGAACGGGCCGGGGCGTTCTCGCCGTCATCGCGCGTCTCCTCCGCCGTGGTCGTCGACGCGCCGGGTGTAGGCGTCCACCGCCGCCTCCGCCGCACGCACGTCGCAGGGTCTTGCCCGAAGCAGGGCGTGGGCCCGGAGGTAGAGGTCGTCCACCACCGGGTCCTCCTCGCCCTGCAGGGAGTGCTGGTGCAGGACGTGATAGCCGCGCAGACGTCCGGCGAGTTCGTCGCGCCGGTCGCGAAGCCGGTCGAGCTCGGCGACGCCCGTCGCCAGGCGGCCGGCCACCCGGTCGGCCAGCCGCTCGTACCGGTCGAGGTCGAGGGCGTGTCCGGGGGCCCGGCCGGGGTCTGCGTCGTGGTCACGCTCCCGGTCGTCGTCGTCCGCGCGAAGCAGGCCGGCCAGGGCGGCGTGGGCGGCCACCAGTTCCGAGTCGAGGGGGCGCACGCCGTGCGGGACCACGGCCGCGAGGCGTTCGTGCAGGTCCTCGGCGAGCGGTCCGGTGATCTCCCGCAGCCGCTCCACGAGCCGGGCGCGACGCTCCCTCGCGGGCCGGGTGAGCAGGCGGTCACGGGCACGGCGGTGGCAGTCGCCGTCCGTGCGGAACACCAGCAGCAGTCGGCTGCCGCCGGCGCGCAGCACCTCCAGGAGGTCCAGCAGGGGCAGCGGGTCGGTCGCCTCGTCGACTCCGACGACGACCAGGTTGAGGGTTGCCCTGGAGGCGCGGATGCGGTCGAGCGGGGGATCCTCCGGGTGCTGCCACAGGCCCATGCGTTCGGCGATCCGCTCGGCGATCTCGGCGGCGGTCACCCCGCTGGCGTCCACGGCGAGGTCGTGGCCGCCGGCCGACGGAACGGTGCCGGGCGGGTCGAGCGACGCGCGGTCGATCGAGACCGCGGTGCGCAGTTCCCGGTCGGCGAGGGTGATGGCGCGGCGCAGCGTGGCCGCGCGTGCGGCGTCGCCGGGCTCGACGACGCTGATCTTCACCTGGCTGCCGTCGTCGCGCAGCCAGGCCGCGAGGCGCTGGGCGAACGGCTCGTCGAGCAGGTCCGGGGAGGCGCCGTCGTCGGTGGGGAGCAGCCGCTCGTCGACGGCCGTGGGACCCACGATGTGCGGCTTGAGCCGGGGCAGGTGACGGGCGATGGTCTCGGCGGGGCTCATGAAGGAGAACCGGTTGCCGTGCTGGTCCAGCTGACCGCTGAGCACCATGCCGATGACCTCGCCGGTCCGGCTGTCGGCGACGCCCGCGCCACTGCATCCCGGGCTGGCCAGTTCACCGGGGCTGACCGGGCTCAGCTGCACCTGTCCGTCGCGCCCGCAGCCGCCGACGACGGTGGAGCGGAACCAGATGCCGCCGTTGTGGGCGTAGGGGAAGCCGTACATGCGCACTTCGCGGCCCGGTGCGGACAACCGGTGGAGCCGTACCGTTTCCTCCATCGGCCGTGGCCGCTCCAGCCGCAGCAGCGCCACGTCCCCGCTGGGGTCGCCGTCGGCGTCCCGCGTTTCCGGCACGTAGGCGGTACCGTCCACCCGGGCGGGAACCGCGGGCACGCTGTGGTCGGCCGCGCCGACGAACTCCGCGGTGAGCCGGGCCGCCGCGCGGTCCACCACATGCGCACAGGTGAGCACCTGGTCGGGGGTCAGCAGAATGCCGGCCCCCGCGATCTCCCCGTCCGCGCCCCGGATCCGCACCGCCCAGCTCGGTGTCTTCGTGGGCGAGGCGGCCGGAGCTCCCCCGCCAGCAGCCATATGCGAACTATACGGGCGTCTGCTCCTGTCGCATACTGCTGCGACAAGAGTGAACGAGCTTTCTACGGAGGCGAGTTGACGAACGAACCGGGTTTCGTGGGGCTGGCCGAGGTGATCGGCCGGATCCGGGGCGAGCTGGAGGAGGCCCGCGCCGAGGCGGAGGGCCGGGACCTCGGTTTCGCCGTGGAGAACGTGAGCCTGACCTTCACCGTGCAGGTCCACCGCGCCGGAAGCGGCCGGGGAGGCGTCCGGATCGGCGTGGTGACGGCCGAACTGGGCGGTTCCGTCGACCACCAGACCACCCATCAGGTCCAGGTGGACCTGAAACCGGAGCTGGCGGGCGGGGAGCGGGTGAAGGTGAACAGGCGCTAGGCGTGTTGAGGGGCGAAGCCGGTTCGGGGAGCGCGGCCGGTCACGAGGTCCGGCGCACGAGCGCCAGGTACATGGCGTCCGTGCCGTGCAGGTGCGGCCAGAGCTGGATGTCGGGTCCCTCGCCCAGGTCGGGGACGCCGGGCAGCAGCGGCCGGGCGTCGAACAGCTCGGTGCCGGGGTGCTGCTTGAGGACGTCCGCGACGACGGCGCGGGTCTCGGCGAGGTGCGGCGAGCAGGTCGCGTAGGCGACGACGCCGCCGACCCGTACGGCCTCCAGGGCGCTGCTCAGCAGCCCCCGCTGGAGCGGGGCGAAGCCCTCGAGGTCCTCGGGGCGGCGCCGCCAGCGCGCCTCGGGCCGGCGCCGCAGGGCGCCCAGGCCGGTGCACGGCACGTCGACCAGGACGCGGTCGAAGCTCCCGGGCCGCCACGCCGGGCGGGTCCCGTCGGCGGCGATCACCTGGTACGGCCCGGGATTGCCGTCCAGCGCCCTGGCCACGAGGCCGGCGCGGTGCGGCTGCTTCTCGGAGGCGAGCAGGAAGGCGCCCCGTTCGGCGGCGAGCGCACCGAGGAGCGCGGCCTTGCCGCCGGGGCCCGCGCACCCGTCCAGCCAGCGCCGGTCCGGCCCGTCGAGCGGCGCGTTGGCGAGGGCCAGGGCGACCAGCTGGCTGCCCTCGTCCTGCACACCGGCGCGGCCCTCGCGCACGGCCTCGACGGCCCCGGGTTCACCGCCCTCGCTCAGCCGCACGGCGTACGGCGACCAGCGCCCCGGTACGGCGGCGTCCTCGTCGAGCAGTTCCTCTCGGGTGGCCCGGCCCGGCCGCGCGACGAGAGTGACCTCGGGGCGTTCGTTGTCGGCGGCCAGCAGTTCCTCGATGCCGGTCCGGCCGCCGCCCAGCGAGTCCCACAGCGCGGAGACGACCCAGCGCGGGTGCGAGTGCACGACGGCCAGGTGGTCCTCGGGGTCCTCGTCGTAGGGCGGGGCGACCCGCTCCAGCCACCCGTCGAGATCGTCGCGGGCCACCTTGCGCAGCACGGCGTTGACGAACTTGGCCCGCCCGTCCCCGAGCACGACCCGTGCCAGCTCCACGGAGGCGGAGACGGCGGCGTGGCTCGGGATCCGCGTCCCGAGCAGCTGGTGCACGCCCAGGCTGAGGACGTCGAGCACCGGCGGGTCGACCTCGCGCAGCGGCCGGTCCACGCAGTCCGCGATGATCGCGTCGTACGTTCCCTGCCGGCGCAGCGTCCCGTAGACCAGCTCGGTCGCGAGCGCCGCGTCCCGGGCGTCGAACTTCTCCGGGCCCTCCTTCTCCCGCGCCTTGCGCAGCAGCGGGGGCAGGACGAGATTGGCGTACGCGTCCCGCTCGTCCACGGCCCTGAGCGCCTCGAAGGCGAGGATGCGGACGGGGTCCTTCTGGGGCCTGCGGTACGGCTTGCGGGGACGGCGGGGCTGATCGCTCACGAAAAAGGTGCTCCGGGTGTGGGATGAAGTGCGTTCACCAGCGTACGCCGGGCCGGTGAACAGTGAACGGTGAGGCGGAGGCGCGGAGGCGCGGGTCAGCCGCCGAGCAGCTCGCCCTCGGTGATCCGCACGCCGCGCGCCCAGTCCGCCGCCCGCATCGGCTTCTTGCCCTGCGCCTGCACCCACAGCAGCTCGACGGCGTGCGAGCCGGTGCCGACGTACACGTTGTTCTTCCCGGCGGCGAGCTGCCCCGGGGCGAGGTCGGTGCGGTCGGGTGCGGGCACGGCCTGCACGAGCTTGAGCCGCTCGCCCCGGAAGGTGGTCCAGGCGCCGGGGGCCGGGGTGCAGCCGCGCACCACCCGGTCGACGCGCAGCGCGGGGGCGGACCAGTCGACCCGGGCGTCCTCGACGGTGATCTTCGGGGCGAGCGTGACGCCCTCGGCCGGCTGCGGTACGGCCTTCAGGCTGCCGTCCTCGATGCCGTCCATGGTGGCCGCGAGCAGGCCGGCGCCGGCGAAGGCCAGCCGGGTCAGCAGGTCACCGCTGGTGTCGGTGGGGCGGACGGTCTCGGTGACCGTCCCGTACACGGGGCCGGAGTCCAGGCCCTCCTCGATCAGGAAGGTGGACGCACCGGTGATCTCGTCGCCCGCCATCAGCGCGTGCTGCACGGGGGCCGCGCCGCGCCAGGCGGGCAGCAGCGAGAAGTGCAGGTTGACCCAGCCGCGGGCGGGCACGTCCAGGGCGACGCGGGGCAGCAGGGCGCCGTAGGCGACGACGGGGCAGCAGTCGGGCGCGATCTCGCGCAGCCGCTCCAGGAAGGCGGGGTCGCGCGGCTTCGCCGGCTTGAGCACCTCGATGCCCGCCTCCTCGGCCCGCTCGGCCACGGGCGAGGCGACCAGCCGGCGCCCGCGCCCGGCCGGAGCGTCGGGCCGCGTGACGACGGCGGCCACCTCGTGACGCCCGGAGGCGATCAGGGCGTCCAGGGCGGGAACGGCGACCTCGGGGGTACCGGCGAAGACGAGCTTCATGGGTGGGACGGGCCTCTCGGGCGGGGGCGGTTGCGGGCGACGCACCAGTCTACGAGCCGTCAACCGACGGAAAGCCGCCGACGGCGCGGTACCCCCACGGGAGAGCTCAGCCTCTCGACCGACGGCCAGCGGTGGTGCGCGGGTGGGAGACCTCCGAGGCCGAAGGCCGAGGGGGCGCACGAACCGACCTCCACGCCCCCACCCCGTGACCAACGCCGCACCCACACGTTGGTCAAGGAAGAGTTGACACACCGGGCCGCCCGCGCGGCCCGATTCCTTTCAACGCCGGTTCGAGAGGCTTGTTCATGGCCGACCACGCAACCCACGACGCCCAGGCTCGGGCCAGCCTGCACTTGCTGGTGCGGGACATCGAGCGGGTCCGCCGGCAGGTGGACGCACTGCGCACCCTCACCGCCCAGTTGGGCAACGTCTACCGCCCGCGCCGCTCCGGCCCCTCCACGGGCTTCGTCGTCTACGGACGTGCCCCCGCCCCGACGGTCCGTCTCGCCCAGGAGCTGCGGGACAGCGTCGAGACCCTGGTCACGGCCGCCGTGGACTTCGACCGTTCGCTCGGCTTCTCGTGGGACGCGGTGGGCTCCGCGCTCGGCGTGACCAAGCAGGCGGTGCACCGGCGCTACGGCTCCCGGCGCGCCGCGGCCCAGACGGCGGCGTCCGCCGCCGAGACCACCGAGCACGCACCGGAGCCGACGGGCGCGCGTCCGGTCAACGTAGGCTCCGGGCTCCCCCCGGTGCCCACGGTTCCGGCGGCCCGCTCCATGCCGACCCAGCCGACGTCGGGCAGCCCGTCCCTGCGCGACGAGGTCCGCCCGACCGCCTTCCCCGGCCCGCGCAACGGCTGACCCACGACCGCCGCCCGCACCGGCCGCCCCGCACCGGCCCGAAACGGGACGTCACACTGGCCCCCGTCCTCCCGACGCCCCTCCGGCGAGGCGGGGCCTCGGCGTGTCCGCCCCCTACGGGCACTGGGCGGGCACTGGGCGGGCACTGGGCGGACACTGGGCGCCCACTCACCCGATGTCGGGCGGATCGATCCGCACCCACACCGCCGTGTCGCTGCCCCGTGCCGTCCGCGCCGCCTGAGCGGCCTTCAGCGCACCGGCCAGCGCCGCCCCGCGACCCGGCGGCACCCGGACCAATGCCCGCTCCCAGTGTTCCCCGGGCGGCGGCGCGCCCACCCGCCGCGGCCGCCCCGCCGCCGTGACCGGCAGCGGCACCGGGCCGAGCACCTCCGCCTCCCGCGGCAGTTCGACCGCGCCGAGGAAACCGGTCACCGCCTCCGGTGGCCCCGCCACGGCCGCCATCCGCGACACCGGCGGGAAGCCCAGCTCGGCCCGTTCGGCCAGCTCACGCAGCGCGTGTCCGACCGGGTCCCAGCGCACCAGCGCCTGCACCGGCCGCAGCGTCGGCTCGGCGACCGCGACGACCGTGCCCCCGGCGCTCTGCGGGCGCACCAGCGCGGCGGCGGCCAGCCAGCGACGCAGCGCGTCCTCGCCGGCGCGGAGATCGGGCCGGCCGAGCATCGCCCAGCCGTCGAGCAGCAGCGCCGCCGCGTAGCCGCCCTCGGCGACGGGCTCGGCCCCCGGGGTGCTCACGATCAGTGCGGGGGCCCCGGACACGGTGTCCAGCACATGCTCGCGCCCGGAGGTGCGCACCGGCACGGCCGGGAAGGCCCGCCCCAGCTCCTCCGCGGTGCGCCGGGCGCCCACGACCTGCGCGCGCAGCCGGAAGGCCCCGCACTCCGGGCAGTGCCAGGCGCCCTCCTCGCGCCCGCACCAGCCGCACCGCAGGGCGGAGGCGGACTCCTGCCCCTCCAGCGGCCCCGCGCAGTGCCGGCACCGCGCGGGCGTCCGGCACGCCGCGCAGGCCATCCGCGGTACGTAACCCCGCCGGGGCACCTGCACGAGCACCGGTCCGTGCCGAAGGCCGTCCCTGACGGCCTGCCAGGCGAGGGTGGGCAGGCGCGCGGCGCGGGCGGCCTCGTCGCGGGCCAGGTCCTGGTCCCCCACGGTCCGCACCAGCGGGGCGGCGCCCCGCACCTGCTCGCGGGCGGCGACCAGGGGCCGGGCCCAGCCGGTCTCCACGAGCTGGGCGGCCTCCACGGTGCAGCTCCAGCCACCCAGCAGGAAGGCGCACCGGTCCTGGGCGGCGCGCAGCAGCAGTACCTCGCGCGCGTGCGGCTGCGGCGCGTGCGGCTCGCTGTGGCTGTCGTCGCCGTCGTCCCACAGGGCGACCAGGCCGAGGTCCCGCACCGGTGCGAACATGGCGGCCCTGGTCCCGATCACGGCCCGTACGGCGCCTCGGCGCACCGCGAGCCACTGCGCGTACCGCTTCTCGGGACCGGCGTCGGCGGTGAGCACCGCGTGCCGTCCCTCGCCCAGGAGCGCGGCGAGCGCGGCGTCGGCGCGGGCGACCG
The DNA here is from genome assembly GCF_041538145.2 of Streptomyces sp. MMCC 100. Taxonomy (NCBI): domain Bacteria; kingdom Bacillati; phylum Actinomycetota; class Actinomycetes; order Kitasatosporales; family Streptomycetaceae; genus Streptomyces; species Streptomyces sp. MMCC 100. The sequence continues at coordinate 2,345,065 of NZ_JBGORK020000001.1, read as the reverse complement.
CCCGCCCGTCCGGCAGGACGACGAGGGCGCCCCGGCCGGAGGCCAGCGTCGCCGCCACGGCCCGCGCGAGTTCCTCGGTCCACTGCGGACCGGGCAACGTGTTCCACACCGCGCGCGGCGCCCCACCGGACGCGAGGGCCGCCACGAACGCGGCCCCCTGCTCGTACCGTGTCCACGACCCCGGCTCGGGCACCGGCGGTGCGGGCAGCTGCTGCGGGGAGGCCCGTTTTTCGGCGCGCGCGTTGCGCGGCGGCACGGCGAGCTGGAGGACGTCCGCGACGCTGCCCGCGTACCGGTCGGCGACCGCACGGACGAGGCCCAGCAGCTCCTCGTCGAGGATCCGCTCGGGCGAGACGACCTGGGCCAGTGCCGCCAGGGGCCCCGCGTAGTCGGACTCGGCGAGCCGCTCGACGAGGAAACCGTCGATGAGCCCGCCGCCCTCGCGCCGCCCGTCCCTCACCCGGTGCCGTCCGGCGCCGAAGCGCACCCGCACCCGCACACCGGGCTGGGCCTCGGCGTCCAGCTCCTCGGGCACGGCGTAGTCGAAGTACCGGTCGAGGTGGAGCACGCCCTTGTCGACCAGGACCCTGGCGACCGGCAGTTCCTTGGCGAGCGCTGCCCCGCGCCAGGTGCGCGGCTTGGCGCGCGGGGTCCTCGCCCCGCGCACCGTCTCCCGGATGAGCGCGAGCTGCTCGGGCGGCGCGTCCTGCGCGCCGTCCTGCTCCGGTCCGTTCTCGCTGCTCACGCCTGCATTCTCGCAAAGCCCACTGACAACGCGGCCGGGGTCGGGTCCGTGTGAGGAGGCCCGGCGCCCCCATCGGGGACACCGGGCCTCGTCAGTGCCGTCGGGCGCGACGGCGCCGCGGATCCTTACAGACCCGCGGCCTCGCGCAGCGCGTCCACGCGGTCGGTGCGCTCCCAGGTGAAGTCGGGCAGCTCGCGGCCGAAGTGGCCGTACGCCGCGGTCTGGGCGTAGATCGGGCGGAGCAGGTCGAGGTCGCGGATGATGGCGGCCGGGCGCAGGTCGAAGACCTCGTCGATCGCCTTCTCGATCTTCTCGGTGTCGACCTTGGCGGTGCCGAAGGTCTCCACGAACAGGCCGACCGGCTCGGCCTTGCCGATGGCGTAGGCGACCTGGACCTCGCAGCGCGCGGCGAGGCCCGCCGCCACGACGTTCTTGGCGACCCAGCGCATCGCGTACGCCGCGGAGCGGTCCACCTTCGACGGGTCCTTGCCGGAGAAGGCGCCACCGCCGTGGCGGGCCATGCCGCCGTAGGTGTCGATGATGATCTTGCGGCCGGTCAGACCGGCGTCGCCCATCGGACCGCCGATCTCGAAACGGCCGGTCGGGTTGACCAGGAGACGGTACTTCTCCGTGTCGATCTTGATGCCGTCCTCGAGGAGCGCCTTCAGCTCCGGCTCGACGACGAACTCCTTGATGTCCGGCGCCAGCAGCGACTCGAGGTCGATGTCGCTCGCGTGCTGGGAGGAGACGACGACGGTGTCCAGGCGGACCGCCTTGTCGCCGTCGTACTCGATGGTGACCTGGGTCTTGCCGTCCGGGCGCAGGTAGGGGATCGTGCCGTTCTTGCGGACCTCGGACAGGCGCTTGGACAGGCGGTGCGCCAGGAAGACCGGAAGCGGCATCAGCGTCGGCGTCTCGTCGGACGCGTAGCCGAACATCAGTCCCTGGTCGCCGGCGCCCTGCCGGTCCAGCTCGTCGGTGTCGTCGCCTGCGGCGGTACCCCCGACCCGGCTCTCGTACGCCGTGTCGACACCCTGCGCGATGTCCGGGGACTGGGCGCCGATGGAGACCGAGACGCCGCAGGAGGCTCCGTCGAAGCCCTTCTTGGAGGAGTCGTAGCCGATCTCCAGGATCTTTCCGCGGACCAGGTTGGCGATGTCCGCGTAGGCCTTGGTGGTGACCTCGCCGGCCACGTGCACCAGACCGGTGGTGATCAGGGTTTCGACGGCGACCCGGGAGGTCGGGTCCTCACGCAGAAGCGCGTCGAGAATCGTGTCGCTGATCTGGTCAGCGATCTTGTCGGGGTGACCTTCGGTCACGGACTCCGAGGTGAACAGGCGACGGGACACAACGCTCCCTGGGGTTGCAGCGGCTGCTGGCTGATCATTTGTGGACGGCACGGGGAGCTGCACCCGGCGACGTCCGAGAACAGTTTATCGGTCGCACTCTGCCGCGGGCCCACCCGTCTCAGCTCTCGGGAGGGCTGTGACCTGCGGCACGGGCATTCTGCCCGGAAGGAAGCACCCTTGGCCAGGGGCGCCACGCCGGAACGAGTCGTCTTCGAGGCCGCTTCGAGCCAATGGGTCATTCATTCCAATCGCCGGGCGACGAGGTCCCAGACCGTTTCGGCCAGGGCTTCCTTCGGGCCGTGGGCGACCGCCGTCTCGCTGCCGTCGGCGCCCAGGACCACCGCCTCGTTCTCCTCGGAACCGAAGGTCTTGCGCTCCCCCACCTCGTTCACCACGAGGAGGTCGCAGCCCTTGCGCTTCAGCTTGGCCCGCCCGTTGGCCAGGACGTCGTCGGTCTCCGCGGCGAAGCCGACGACCACCTGCCCGGAGCGGGCCCGGGTGCCGGAGATCTCCGCGAGGACGTCCGGATTGCGCACCAGGGCGATCGGTTCGGGCTCCTGGCCGTCCTTCTTCTTGATCTTCCCGGTGGCGTACGTCGCGGGCCGGAAGTCCGCCACCGCCGCGGCCATGACGACGGCGTCGGCGTCCGCCGCGGCGCGCAGCATCGCCTCGCGCAGCTCCACCGCCGTGCCGACCGGCACCACGTCCACGCCGGCCGGGTCCGGCATCGACGCGTTCGCCGCGACGAGCGTGACGCGGGCGCCGCGGGCAGCCGCGGTACGGGCGAGGGCGTAGCCCTGCTTGCCGGAGGAGCGGTTGCCGAGGAAGCGGACCGGGTCGAGCGGCTCCCGGGTGCCGCCGGCGCTGACGACCACGTGCCGTCCGGCGAGATCGGGCTCGCGCACACCGCGGGCGAGGACCCGGCGGCAGACCTCGAAGATCTCGCCCGGGTCGGGCAGCCTGCCCTTGCCCGTGTCGACGCCGGTGAGGCGGCCGACGGCGGGTTCGATCACTACGGCGCCGCGGCGGCGCAGCGTCGCCACGTTCTCCTGGGTGGCCGGGTGCTCCCACATCTCGGTGTGCATGGCGGGGGCGAAGACGACCGGGCAGCGGGCCGTGAGCAGGGTGTTGGTGAGCAGGTCGTCGGCCAGGCCGTGGGCCGCCTTGGCGAGCATGTCGGCGGTGGCCGGGGCGACGACGACGAGGTCGGCGTGCTGGCCGATACGCACGTGCGGGACCTCGTGGACGTCGTCCCAGACCTCGGTCGACACGGGGTTGCCGGACAGGGCGGACCAGGTGGCGGCGCCGACGAAGTGCAGTGCGGAGGCGGTGGGGACGACGCGGACCTCGTGCCCCGACTCGGTGAGTCTGCGCAGCAGCTCACAGGCCTTGTACGCGGCGATGCCGCCACTGACCCCCAGAACGACCTTCGGCTTGTCCACCGTCTCTCCCCGGCTCGGATAACGCGCTCGGACGGCGCGTACGACCCATCACACACCACAGGCCCGACAGTCGGGCTGCCGGGCCTGTGGAAAAGTCAGCGCAAGGCTGAAGATAGTACCGCCGATACTGCCGGTATTACTGCGCCGGGCCCTCGATGGCCTCGGAGGTCAGCAGCCCCGCGTTGATCTCGCGCAGGGCGATCGAGAGCGGCTTCTCGTGGACGTGGGTGTCGACGAGCGGACCGACGTACTCGAGGAGGCCCTCGCCGAGCTGCGAGTAGTACGCGTTGATCTGGCGGGCCCGCTTGGCCGCGTAGATCACGAGGCTGTACTTCGAGTCCGTGGCCTCGAGGAGCTCGTCGATCGGCGGGTTGATGATGCCCTCGGGCGCGGAGATGGAAGAGGACACGCTCTACCTTCCGATGGATGGGAAAGATTCAGTCAGGATGATCGCAGGGTGACCAGTGGCGATCACACGACGTTCGTCAAGGCTAGCAGCTCGCGCGCCACGTCCTCGACGGAGGTGTTCACCAGGGTCTGGTCGAACTCCGGCTCGGCCGCCAGCTCGACCTTGGCCGCGGCGAGGCGGCGCTCGATCACCTCCGGCGGTTCGGTGCCCCGGCCGGTGAGCCTGCGCACCAGCTCGTCCCAGGAGGGCGGGGCCAGGAACACCAGCTGGGCCTCGGGCATGGACTCGCGGACCTGCCGCGCTCCCTGCAGGTCGATCTCCAGAAGGACCGGCTCACCGGCCTCCAGGCGCTCCAGCACGGCGGTACGCGGCGTGCCGTAGCGGTTGCCGGCGAACTCGGCCCACTCCAGCAGCTCGCCGTTGGCGATCAGCTTGTCCATCTCCTCGTCGCTGACGAAGAAGTAGTGGACACCGTGCTGCTCGCCGGGGCGGGGCCTGCGGGTCGTCGCCGAGACCGACAGCCATACCTCGGGGTGTTCCTTGCGCATATGGGCGACGACCGTGCTCTTGCCGACCCCCGAGGGGCCGGAGAGCACGGTCAGCCGCGGACGTGCGTCCGGGGGTACGGGGGACGTCCCCCGGGGTGTTGCAGCCATGCAGCGATTATTCCAGCAATCCCGGAGTGGTCCGGACTCAGCTGCCGGTGCTGCCGAACTCGCGCTCCAGGGACGCGATCTGGTTGGACCCGAGACCGCGCACGCGGCGGCTCTCGGAGATGCCCAGTCGCTCCATGATCTGCTTGGCGCGGACTTTGCCCACGCCCGGCAGGGACTCGAGGAGGGCGGAGACCTTCATCTTGCCGATGACGTCGTTCTCCTGACCCTGCTTGATGACCTCGTGGAGGGAGGCGCCGGAGTGCTTGAGTCGATTCTTGACCTCGGCCCGCTCCCGGCGAGCCGCGGCGGCCTTTTCGAGCGCGGCTGCGCGCTGTTCAGGGGTAAGGGGCGGAAGAGCCACGCCTACGTCACCTCGGATGTCGAACTGTCGGATACGGACCGGTGAGGAACCTAGTCGCCCCTCACCTGGTGAGCCACGAGCAACACGCTTGCCCGTTGACTCTCGACGGAGACTAGCGGTCAAGTCCGCCAGAGTCAGCGAGAACAGCGGAAAAGTCCTGGTCAGCCTCCGTCAGGCCGGACATTTAGGACATACTCCCTCTGATTTGAGGATGTATCCAGAGTCAGGACGCCGTGACCGCGGTCCGGATCTCCGCCGCGAAACGGTCGGCGGCCCTCCGCAACGCGGCCACGTCGGGACCGTGACGAAGGACACCCCGGCTGACGTTCGGCACCACGTTGCGCACCGCCGCGCCGAACACGCGCGGCAGGTCCGCGGCCGCGGCCCCCTGGGCGCCGATGCCCGGCGCCAGCAGCGGACCGTTGATGCCGAGATCGTACGAGGACAGGTCGCCGAGCGTGGCACCGACCACCGCGCCGAAGGAGCCCAGCGGCTCCTCCCCCGCGTTCTCGGCGGCCAGGTGCGCCAGCATCGTCGCCCCGACGCTGCGCCCGTCGCCCCGCACCGCGTGCTGGACCTCGCCGCCCTCCGGGTTGGAGGTCAGCGCCAGCACGAACAGGCCCGCGCCGCTCTCGCGGGCCAGGTCGACGGCCGGCTTCAGGGAGCCGTAGCCGAGGTACGGGGAGACGGTCAGCGCGTCCGAGAACAGCGGCGCGTCCTTGTGCAGGAACGACTCGGCGTACGCGGCCATGGTCGAGCCGATGTCGCCGCGCTTGGCGTCCATCACGACCAGCGCACCGGCTGCCCGCGCCTCCTGGACCGACTTCTCCAGCACGGCGACGCCACGCGAACCGAACCGCTCGAAGAAGGCGCTCTGCGGCTTGAGCACGGCGACCCGGTCGGCCACCGCCTCCACGACGGTGTGGCTGAAGCGCTCCAGACCGGCCACGTCGTCGTTCAGGCCCCACCCGGCGAGCAGGGAGGCATGCGGGTCGATGCCGACGCACAGGGGACCGCGCTCGTCCATCGCGCGGCGCAGCCGGGCACCGAAGGGCTCGAGTACCGTCATGCGTTCTTCCTCACGTCGGCGCCGACCGCGTCGGCGAGGGTGGCGTACGGGCTCTGCCGCAGGCGGGCGGCGAGCCCCTTGTGGATGGCGCGGCCCCAGAAGGGACCCTCGTAGATGAACGCGCTGTAGCCCTGGACCAGCGTGGCACCGGCCAGGATGCGCTCCCAGGCGTCCTCGGCGGTCTCGACGCCGCCGACGCCGACCAGGGTGATCCGGTCGCCCACACGCGCGTAGAGGCGGCGCAGCACCTCCAGGGAGCGCGCCTCGAGGGGGGCGCCGGACAGACCGCCGGTCTCCCCGACGAGGGCGGGCGAGGAGGTCAGGCCGAGGCCTTCGCGCGCGATGGTGGTGTTGGTGGCGATGATGCCGTCCAGGCCCAGCTCCACGGCCAGGTCGGCGACCGCGTCCACGTCCGCGTCGGCGAGGTCCGGCGCGATCTTGACCAGCAGCGGGACGCGCCGTGCGGTCACCGCGCGGTCGGCGGCCTCGCGGACCCCGCTCAGCAGCGGGCGCAGCGCCTCAGTGGCCTGGAGGTTGCGCAGGCCGGGTGTGTTGGGCGAGGAGACGTTGACGACCAGGTAGTCGGCGTGCGGGGCCAGCCGCTCGGCGGACTTCACGTAGTCGCCGACGGCCTCCTCCTCGGGGACGACCTTCGTCTTGCCGATGTTGACGCCGACGACGGTGCGGAAGACGGGCGTGCGGGAGGCCAGACGGGCCGCGACGGCCAGCGAGCCGTCGTTGTTGAAGCCCATGCGGTTGATCAGCGCCCGGTCGGCCACCAGGCGGAACAGCCGCTTCTTGGGGTTGCCGGGCTGGGGCTCGCCGGTGACGGTGCCGATCTCGACGTGGTCGAAGCCCAGCATCGCCATGCCGTCGATCGCGACGGCGTTCTTGTCGAAGCCGGCGGCGAGCCCGAACGGGCCGTGCATGCGCAGACCCAGGGCCTCGGTGCGCAGCTCCTTGTACCGGGGCGCGAGCGCGGCGGCGACGAAGGTGCGCAGGACGGGGACGCGGACGGCCAGGCGGATCCAGCGGAAGGCGAGGTGGTGGGCCCGCTCCGGGTCCATGCGGGAGAAGACGAGCTTGAAGAAGATCTTGTACATGTGTCCTCGTGAGGCCTCTGTGGTGCGCTGGGGCTCATGAAGAGGGGGACACCGTTTCCGGTGTCCCCCTCGGGGCTGCTAGTCGCGGGCCGCGGTCAGGAATTCGGCGTGTTCCTGGAGCGAGCGCACTCCCACGTCGCCGTGGTTGAGGGCGTCGATGCCCTGCACCGCCGCCGCCAGCGCCTGGACCGTCGTCAGGCAGGGTACGGAGCGGGCCACGGCCGCCGTACGGATGTCGTAGCCGTCGAGGCGGCCGCCGGTGCCGTAGGGAGTGTTGACGATGAGGTCGACCTCGCCGTCGTGGATGAGCTGGACGATGGTCTTCTCGCCGTTCGGGCCGGTGCCCTCGGACTGCTTGCGCACGACGGTGGCGTTGATGCCGTTGCGCTTGAGGACCTCGGCGGTGCCGGAGGTGGCCATCAGCTCGAAGCCGTGGGCGACCAGCTCGCGCGCCGGGAAGATCATCGAGCGCTTGTCGCGGTTGGCGACCGAGATGAAGGCGCGGCCCTTGGTGGGCAGCGGGCCGTACGCGCCCGCCTGCGACTTGGCGTACGCCGTGCCGAAGACGGAGTCGATGCCCATGACCTCACCCGTGGAGCGCATCTCCGGGCCGAGGACCGTGTCGACGCCGCGGCCGTGGATGTCCCGGAAGCGGGACCACGGCATCACGGCCTCCTTGACGGAGATCGGCGCGTCCAGCGGCAGCGTGCCGCCGTCGCCGTTCGCCGGGAGCAGGCCCTCGGCGCGCAGCTCGGCGATGGTGGCGCCCAGGGAGATGCGGGCGGCGGCCTTGGCCAGCGGCACCGCGGTCGCCTTCGAGGTGAAGGGGACGGTGCGCGAGGCGCGCGGGTTGGCCTCCAGGACGTAGAGGATGTCCCCGGCCAGCGCGAACTGGATGTTGATCAGGCCGCGCACGCCGACGCCCTTGGCGATGCCCTCGGTCGAGGCGCGCAGCCGCTTGATGTCGAAGCCGCCGAGCGTGATGGGGGGCAGGGCGCACGCCGAGTCGCCGGAGTGGATGCCGGCCTCCTCGATGTGCTCCATGACGCCGCCGAGGTACAGCTCCTCGCCGTCGTACAGGGCGTCGACGTCGATCTCGATCGCGTCGTCCAGGAAGCGGTCGACCAGGACCGGCCGGGACGGGCTGATCTCGGTCGACTCGGCGATGTACGCCTCCAGCCGGGTCTCGTCGTAGACGATCTCCATGCCGCGTCCGCCGAGGACGTAGGAGGGCCGCACCAGGACCGGGTAGCCGATCTCGTCGGCGATGGCCTTGGCCTCGCCGAAGGTGGTGGCGGTGCCGTGCTTGGGGGCCGGGAGCCCGGCCTCGGCGAGGACCCGTCCGAAGGCGCCGCGGTCCTCGGCGGCGTGGATGGCCTCCGGGGAGGTGCCGACGATCGGCACGCCGTTGTCCTTCAGGGCCTGCGACAGTCCGAGCGGGGTCTGCCCGCCGAGCTGGACGACGACGCCCGCGACCGGTCCGGCCTGCTGCTCGGCGTGGACGATCTCCAGGACGTCCTCCAGGGTGAGCGGCTCGAAGTAGAGCCGGTCGGAGGTGTCGTAGTCGGTGGAGACGGTCTCGGGGTTGCAGTTGACCATCACGGTCTCGTACCCGGCGTCGGACAGCGCGAAGGAGGCGTGGACGCAGGAGTAGTCGAACTCGATGCCCTGGCCGATGCGGTTGGGACCGGAGCCCAGGATGATCACCGCGGGCTTCTCGCGGGGCGCGACCTCGCTCTCCTCGTCGTAGGAGGAGTAGAAGTACGGCGTCCTCGCGGCGAACTCGGCGGCGCAGGTGTCGACCGTCTTGTAGACCGGGCGGACGCCGAGCGCGTGCCTCACCTGGCGGACCACGTCCTCGCCCAGGCCGCTGATCTCGGCGATCTGCTGGTCGGAGAAGCCGTGCCGCTTGGCCTCGGTGAGCAGGTCGGCGGTCAGCTCGCGGCTCTCGGCGATCTCGTCGGCGATCTCCTTGATGAGGAAGAGCTGGTCGACGAACCAGGGGTCGATCTTCGTGGCGTCGAAGACCTCCTCCTGGGTGGCGCCCGCGCGGATGGCCTGCATGACGGCGTTGATCCGGCCGTCGGTGGGCCTCACGGCCTGCCGCAACAGCTCCAGCTTGTCGCCGGGCTCGCCGACGAAGGTGAACTGGCTGCCCTTCTTCTCGAGCGAGCGCAGCGCCTTCTGGAAGGCCTCGGTGAAGTTGCGGCCGATGGCCATGGCCTCGCCGACCGACTTCATGGTCGTGGTCAGCGTGGAGTCGGCGCTCGGGAACTTCTCGAAGGCGAAGCGCGGCGCCTTGACGACCACGTAGTCGAGGGTCGGCTCGAAGGAGGCCGGGGTCTCCCGCGTGATGTCGTTCGGGATCTCGTCGAGGGTGTAGCCGACGGCGAGCTTGGCGGCGATCTTGGCGATGGGGAAGCCGGTCGCCTTGGAGGCCAGCGCGGAGGAGCGCGACACGCGCGGGTTCATCTCGATCACGATGACCCGGCCGTCCTCGGGGTTCACCGCGAACTGGATGTTGCAGCCGCCGGTGTCGACGCCGACCTCGCGGATGATGGCGATGCCGACGTCGCGCAGCACCTGGTACTCGCGGTCGGTCAGGGTCATCGCGGGCGCGACGGTGATCGAGTCGCCGGTGTGGACGCCCATGGGGTCGAAGTTCTCGATGGAGCAGACGACCACGACGTTGTCGTTCTTGTCGCGCATCAGCTCCAGCTCGTACTCCTTCCAGCCGAGGATGGACTCCTCCAGGAGCACCTCGGTGGTCGGCGAGAGGGTGAGGCCCTGTCCGGCGATGCGGCGCAGCTCCTCCTCGTCGTGCGCGAAGCCGGAGCCGGCGCCGCCCATGGTGAAGGAGGGGCGGACGACGACGGGGTAGCCGCCGAGCTCCTCGACGCCCTTGAGGACGTCGTCCATGGAGTGGCAGATGTAGGACCGGGCGGACTCGCCGTGGCCGATCTTCTTGCGGACCTCCTCGACGACCTCCTTGAACAGGTCGCGGTCCTCGCCCTTGTTGATGGCCTCGACGTTGGCGCCGATCAGTTCGACGCCGTACTTCTCCAGGACGCCGTTTCCGTGCAGGGAGATGGCGGTGTTGAGGGCCGTCTGGCCGCCCAGGGTGGGCAGCAGCGCGTCGGGGCGCTCCTTGGCGATGATCTTCTCGACGAACTCGGGGGTGATCGGCTCGACGTAGGTGGCGTCGGCGATCTCCGGGTCGGTCATGATCGTCGCCGGGTTGGAGTTCACCAGGACGACGCGCAGGCCCTCGGCCTTGAGCACGCGGCACGCCTGGGTGCCGGAGTAGTCGAACTCGGCGGCCTGGCCGATGACGATCGGGCCGGAGCCGATGACCAGGACGGACTGGATATCGGTGCGCTTAGGCACGCTGGCCCTCCATCAGGGAAACGAAGCGGTCGAACAGGTAGGCGGCGTCGTGCGGGCCGGCCGCCGCTTCGGGGTGGTACTGGACGCTGAAGGCCGGCTTGTCGAGGAGCTGGAGACCCTCCACCACGTTGTCGTTGAGGCAGACGTGGGAGACCTCGGCGCGGCCGTAGGGGGTGTGGGAGACCTTGTCGAGCGGGGCGTCGACGGCGAAGCCGTGGTTGTGCGCGGTGACCTCGACCTTGCCGGTCGTACGGTCCTGCACGGGCTGGTTGATGCCACGGTGGCCGTACTTCAGCTTGAAGGTGCCGAAGCCGAGGGCGCGGCCCAGGATCTGGTTGCCGAAGCAGATGCCGAAGAGCGGGGTGCCGCGCTCCAGGACGCCCTGCATCACGGAGACCGGGTGGTCGGCGGTGGCGGGGTCGCCGGGGCCGTTGGAGAAGAACACGCCGTCGGGGCCGGCGGCGTAGACGTCGTCGACGGTGGCCGTGGCGGGCAGCACGTGCACCTCGATGCCGCGCTCGGCCATGCGGTGCGGGGTCATGCCCTTGATGCCGAGGTCGATCGCGGCGACGGTGAACTTCTTCTCGCCGATCGCCGGGACGACGTACGCCTCGGTGGTGGCGACCTCGGCGGACAGGTCGGCGCCGCTCATCTCGGGGGCCTGGCGGACCTCGGCGAGCATGGTGCCCTCGTCGGGCAGCGCGTTGCCGGAGAAGATGCCGACGCGCATGGCGCCGCGCTCGCGCAGGTGCCGGGTGAGGGCGCGGGTGTCGATGCCGGAGATGCCGACGACGCCCTGGGCGGCCAGCTCCTCGTCGAGGGAACGCGTCGAGCGCCAGTTGGAGGGCACGCGCGCGGGGTCGCGCACGACGTAGCCGGAGACCCAGATCTTCTTGGACTCCATGTCCTCGTCGTTGATCCCGGTGTTCCCGACGTGCGGGGCGGTCATCACGACGACCTGGCGGTGGTACGACGGGTCGGTGAGGGTCTCCTGGTAGCCGGTCATGCCGGTGGAGAACACGGCTTCGCCGAAGGTGGCCCCCACGGCCCCGTAGGCACGGCCGCGGAAGATCCGGCCGTCCTCCAGGACGAGTACGGCGGGAGTCCGGTCGGCTCCCCTGGTGGAGGTCGTCATCGTGCGCCTTCCGTTTCCGTCTTGTTGATCATGTCGTTCAGGGTTTCGACCCACTCGTTGTGCTCGGCCGCCTGGTCGGAGCGGAAGCCGGAGTCGATCAGCTTGTCGCCGTGGGCCCAGGTGACGACCAGCAGGCCGCCCTCGGTGAGGACCTTGCCCGCGATGCCCTTGTCGAGCCGGGCCTCGCGCAGCGCGGCGACGGGGACGAAGAAGTCGGCGGCGCCGGGGCGTACGACGTCCAGTCCCGCGTCCGTCAGCGTGAGCTCGACCCGGCTGCGGGTGCCCAGGCCGTGCGCGACGATGCGGTCCAGCCACTGTCCGGCGGTGGTGGAGCCGTGGTAGCGGCCGCTCATCGTCAGTCTGGCCCGGCCCGGCTCGTCCGGCGCGGTGGGGAGGGCGGGCAGGTCGCTCTGGAGCGTGCCGCGCCACTTCCAGCCCTCGCGCATCAGCCAGTAGACGAGCGCGACGAACAGGCCGAGGCCGACGACCCAGCCGACGCGGGCGGCCCAGTCGGTCACTTCCGCCGATTCCTTCTCGGCGGCCAGCAGGATTACCGGTGCTACAGATGTCACGTGAGCTTCCCGTCGACGAGCGTGGCCTTGCCCCGCAGCCACGTGTGCGTCACACGGCCCGGCAGCTCACGACCCTCGTACGGGGTGTTGCGGCTGCGCGAGGCGAAGCCCGCGGGGTCCACCTGGCCACGGTATGCCGCGTCGACGAGAGTGAGGTTGGCGGGCTCACCAGCCGAGACGGGACGGCCGTGTCCGGTGGCCTGTCCGATCTGCGCGGGCTTGAAGGACATACGGTCGGCGACGCCGGCCCAGTCCAGCAGGCCCGTGTCCACCATGGTCTCCTGGACGACCGACAGCGCGGTCTCCAGGCCCACCATGCCCATGGCGGCGGCGGCCCACTCGCAGTCCTTGTCCTCGTGCGGGTGCGGGGCGTGGTCGGTGGCGACGATGTCGATCGTGCCGTCGGCGAGCGCCTCGCGCAGGGCCATGACGTCACGCTCGGTGCGCAGCGGCGGGTTGACCTTGTAGACCGGGTTGTACGACCGGACCAGCTCGTCGGTGAGGAGCAGGTGGTGCGGGGTGACCTCGGCGGTGACGTCGATGCCGCGGGACTTGGCCCAGCGGACGATCTCGACGGAGCCCGCGGTCGACAGGTGGCAGATGTGGACGCGGGAGCCCACGTGCTCGGCGAGCAGCACGTCCCGGGCGATGACCGACTCCTCGGCGACGGCGGGCCAGCCGCCGAGGCCCAGCTCGGCGGAGACGACGCCCTCGTTCATCTGGGCGCCCTCGGTCAGCCGGGGCTCCTGGGCGTGCTGGGCGACGACGCCGTTGAAGGCCTTCACGTACTCCAGGGCGCGGCGCATGATCACGGCGTCGTGGACGCACTTGCCGTCGTCGGAGAAGACGGTGACGCCGGCCGCGGACTCGTGCATGGCGCCCAGCTCGGCGAGCTTGGCGCCCTCCAGGCCGACGGTGACGGCGCCGATGGGCTGCACGTCGCAGTAGCCGGACTCCTGGCCGAGCCGCCAGACCTGCTCGACGACGCCGGCGGTGTCGGCGACCGGGAAGGTGTTGGCCATGGCGAAGACGTTGGTGTAGCCGCCGCTCGCCGCCGCGCGGGTGCCGGTCAGGACGGTCTCGGAGTCCTCGCGGCCGGGCTCGCGCAGGTGGGTGTGGAGGTCGACCAGGCCGGGCAGCAGCACCTTGCCGTCGGCCTCGATCACCTCGGCGCCCTCGGCGGACAGGCCGGTCCCCACCTCGGCGATCGTCGTGCCGTCGATCAGTACGTCCTGCGGCTCGCCGCCGAGCACCTTCGCACCGCGGATCAGGGTCTTGCTCATCTTCTTACTTCTCCTCGGTGGGTCGGGCGTGGGTGACGGCGGGTTCGTTGCCGCCGAGCAGCAGGTAGAGGACGGCCATCCGGATGGAGACGCCGTTGGTGACCTGCTCGACGACGGTGCAGCGGTCGGAGTCGGCGACCTCGGCGGTGATCTCCATACCGCGGACCATCGGGCCGGGGTGCATCACGATGGCGTGGTCGGGCATCTTCGCCATGCGGTCGCCGTCGAGGCCGTAGCGGCGGGAGTACTCGCGCTCGGTGGGGAAGAAGGCGGCGTTCATGCGCTCGCGCTGCACGCGCAGCAGCATCACCGCGTCGGACTTGGTCAGGGTCGAGTCGAGGTCGTAGGAGACCTCGCAGGGCCAGGTCTCGACGCCGACCGGCAGCAGGGTGGGCGGGGCGACGAGGGTGACCTCGGCGCCGAGGGTGTGCAGCAGGTCGACGTTGGAGCGGGCGACGCGGCTGTGCAGGATGTCGCCGACCAGGGTGACGCGGCGGCCGTCGAGATCCTTGCCGAGGCCGGCGTCGGGGCCGACCAGGCGGCGGCGCATGGTGAAGGCGTCCAGGAGGGCCTGGGTGGGGTGCTGGTGGGTGCCGTCGCCCGCGTTGATGACGTGGGCGTCGATCCAGCCGGAGGTGGCCAGCCGGTAGGGGGCGCCGGAGGCACTGTGCCGGATGACGACGGCGTCGACGCCCATGGCCTCCAGGGTCTGGGCGGTGTCCTTGAGGGACTCGCCCTTGGAGACGCTGGAGCCCTTGGCGGTGAAGTTGATGACGTCCGCGGACAGCCGCTTCTCGGCGGCCTCGAAGGAGATCCGGGTCCGGGTGGAGTCCTCGAAGAAGAGGTTGACGACGGTACGGCCGCGCAGGGTGGGCAGTTTCTTGATCGGCCGGTCCGCGACCCGGGCCATCTCCTCGGCGGTGTCGAGGATCAGGACGGCGTCGTCGCGGGTGAGGTCGGCGGCCGAGATGAGATGACGCTGCATCTGTCAGGCTCCGTAAGGCGATTCATGCGGAAGAGCGGGATAATTCGGGCGGCCGGGCGCGTGCGGGGGCGCGCCGAGCGGACGTACGGCACGGGTTGCGCGTACGCGGGGTGTTACGGGTGGGCGCCCGGGGCGTCCGGCTTGGCGCCGAGCAGCACGGTGTCGCGACCGTCCTCCTCGGCGAGCTGGACCTTGACCGTCTCCCGCAGCGACGTCGGGAGGTTCTTGCCGACGTAGTCGGCGCGGATGGGCAGTTCGCGGTGACCGCGGTCGACGAGGACGGCGAGCTGCACCGCGCGCGGGCGGCCGATGTCGTTCAGCGCGTCGAGGGCGGCGCGGATGGTGCGGCCGGAGAAGAGCACGTCGTCGACGAGGACGACGAGGCGGCCGTCGATGCCGTCACCGGGGATCTCGGTGCGGGCGAGGGCGCGCGGCGGGTGCATGCGCAGGTCGTCGCGGTACATGGTGATGTCGAGCGAGCCGACCGGCATCTTGCGCTCGGTGATCTGCTCCAGCTTGTCGGCGAGCCGCCGGGCGAGGAAGACGCCGCGGGTCGGGATGCCGAGGAGCACCACGTCGTCGGCACCCTTGGCGCGTTCGACGATCTCGTGGGCGATGCGGGTGAGCACCCGCGCGATGTCGGGCCCTTCCAGAACGGGCCGGGCCTCGGACTGCGCGACCGGCTGCCGGTCGCTCTGCTTTTCCTGCTGCTTGTCCTGCTGCTTGTCCATACGAAACGGACCCCCTTCTCCGCCTCACGGGACGGACCTTAAAGGACGTCGGATTTGCGCCACCTACGGTACCAGGCCCACAGAACCGGTCCGGTGGCCCGCCCTGACACTCCCCCGTCACCCTTCTGCCGCACCCTGGCCACCCGTTCGGAGCAACGGAAGGCGAATACCACGGAAGAGTCGGTGCGGACCATTCGGCTTGACGCAGCAGAGTAACGCTGCGTAACCTCACAGTGAGTTACCAGCCGCGCGGCCGACAACAGAGCCTGCCGCGTCGACACCTTGTCCGGGGAGCCATATGTCCAGCGAATACGCCAAACAGCTCGGGGCCAAGCTCCGGGCCATCCGCACCCAGCAGGGCCTTTCCCTCCACGGTGTCGAGGAGAAGTCCCAGGGCCGCTGGAAGGCCGTCGTGGTCGGCTCGTACGAGCGCGGCGACCGTGCCGTGACCGTGCAGCGCCTCGCCGAGCTGGCGGACTTCTACGGCGTTCCCGTACAGGAGCTGCTGCCGGGCACCACCCCGGGCGGTGCCGCCGAGCCGCCGCCGAAGCTGGTCCTGGACCTGGAGCGGCTGGCCACCGTGCCGGCCGAGAAGGCGGGCCCGCTCCAGCGCTACGCGGCCACGATCCAGTCGCAGCGCGGTGACTACAACGGCAAGGTGCTCTCGATCCGCCAGGACGACCTGCGCACGCTCGCCGTCATCTACGACCAGTCGCCCTCGGTCCTCACCGAGCAGCTGATCAGCTGGGGCGTCCTCGACGCGGACGCGCGTCGCGCGGTGGCGTCCCACGAGGAGCTCTGAGCCTCGACCGCCTCAGCAGAAACGTGCCGCCGGGGTGGCCGGAACCATTCGGTTCCGGCCACCCCGGCGGTTTCGTGCATCGGGTGCGGCGCCTGCGGAGCTAGTCGCGGCGCAGCGAGGACTTCAGGTCCTTCAGCCGGCCGAGCAGGCCGTTGACGAACGCGGGCGAGTCGTCCGTGGAGAACTCCTTCGCCAGCTGCACCATCTCGTCCAGGACGACGGCGTCCGGGGTCTCGTCGACCCAGATCAGCTCGTACGCGCCCAGGCGCAGGATGTTGCGGTCGACGACCGGCATCCGGTCGAGCGTCCAGTCGACCGAGTACTGGGCGATCAGCTCGTCGATGCGCTCCGCGCGCCCGGCGTAGCCCTCTACCAGCTCCATCGTGTACTCGCTCACCGGCGGCTGCCGGGTGTCGGACCGGGAGTGCCGGACCCAGTCGGCGAGCACCGTCAGGACGTCGGCGCCGCGCTGATCGCCCTCGAAGAGGATCTGGAAGGCGCGCTTGCGGGCCGTGTTGCGAGCAGCCACGGTTAGCTGTTCACCCGGCCGAGGTAGTCGCTCGTACGGGTGTCGACCTTGATCTTCTCACCGGTGGTGATGAAGAGCGGGACGCTGATCTGGTGACCGGTCTCCAGGATGGCGGGCTTGGTGCCGCCGGTGGAGCGGTCGCCCTGGACGCCGGGCTCGGTCTCCTGGATGGTCAGCTCGACGGCGGCCGGCAGCTCGACGAAGAGGACCTCGCCCTCGTGCTGCGCGACGGTGGCCTCAAAGCCCTCGACGAGGAAGTTGGCGGCGTCACCGACGACCTTGCGGTCGATGTGCAGCTGGTCGTAGGTCTGCATGTCCATGAACACGAAGTACTCGCCGTCCATGTACGAGAACTGCATGTCACGCTTGTCGACAGTGGCCGTCTCGACCTTGACCCCGGCGTTGAAGGTCTTGTCGACGGTCTTGCCGGAGAGCACGTTCTTGAGCTTGGTGCGCACGAAGGCCGGGCCCTTGCCGGGCTTGACGTGCTGGAACTCGACGACGGACCAGAGCTGGCCGCCTTCGAGCTTGAGCACCAGGCCGTTCTTGAGGTCGTTCGTGGAAGCCACGGTTTGGGAATCTCCTGGACTGGACTGACGTGGACGACCTCGGGGTTGCGCGCACAGCGCGAGGCTAGAGCGCGAGCAGCTCCTTGGTCGTGATGGTGAGTAGCTCGGGTCCGCCGTCCGCCTCGGGGCGCACGACGAGCGTGTCATCGATCCGGACCCCGCCCCGGCCCGGGAGGTGGACCCCCGGTTCGACGGTGACCGGCACACAAGCGTCCAGTTTACCCATGGCCGCGGGGGCCAACTGCGGGTCCTCGTCGATTTCGAGTCCGACACCGTGACCGGTGAGGGCCGGAAGGTTCTCCGCGTACCCCGCCGAGTCCAGTGCCTGGCGGGCGGCGCGGTCCACATCACGGCAGGCGGCACCGGGTGCGAGGGCCTCACGTCCGGCGCGCTGAGCGGAGAAGACGAGGTCGTACAACTCGATCTGCCAGTCGGCCGGCGAGGTGCCGATGACGAACGTACGGCCGATCTCGCAGCGGTAACCGCGGTACGTCGCGCCCAGGCACACGGAGAGGAAGTCGCCCTCCTCCACTCTCCGGTCGGTGGGCCGGTGGCCGCGGCGCCCCGAGTTCGGGCCGGTGCCGACGGAGGTGGGGAAGGCGGGTCCGTCGGCGCCGTGGTCGACGAGGCGGCGTTCCAGCTCCAGGGCGAGATGCCGCTCGGTGCGGCCGACCAGGATGGACTCCAGGAGCTCGCCGAGGGCCTGGTCGGCGATCTCGGCGCCGATGCGCAGGCAGGAGATCTCCTCCTCGTCCTTGACCACCCGGAGCTGCTCGACGGCCTGACCGAGGTCGGTCAGGCGCAGCCCGGGGGCGACCGAACACATGGCTCGGTGCCGGACCACGGTGAGGTGGTGGTCCTCGGTGGCGAGGGACTCGGCGCCCTGGTCCGCGGCGAGGCCGGTGGCCGTGACGGCAGGATCGCCGCCGGGTCCGGGCAACGTGCGCACCGGCAGCGACTCGTCGGGGCGGCCCTGCGTGGGCCGGTCGTCCGGCGGGCCCGAGCAGACCAACAGGTCCTCGGTCCTGCCGAGCAGCAGCACGGCGCCGTGCGGGGCGGCGCCGGCGAGATAGCGCACGTTGGCGGGCCGGGAGACGAGCGCCGCCGCGCTGCCGCCCGCGTTGCAGCGTTCCCGTAGGCGCGTCCGGCGGGCCGCGTAGACCTCTGACATGAGCCGAGCGTATGGGCTCCGCCGGGGGTGCGCCGCTTGGGTGGGCCGAGTGGGCGGGGGCGGAGGACGCCGGGTGCGCCAATGGGGGTGGGGTTTGATGTTGTGGGGCGTCTGACCGCCGGTGGGGGCTTGTCGCGCAGTTCCCCGCGCCCCTTGGGTAGGCGCAGTCCCCCATTTCTTACCAGCTGGGCGGGCTGGCTATCGAGCGGGAGAGGACCTCGTCGAGGAGCTGGGCGGTTTCCGGGATGTCCAGTTGGGAGTTGTCGATGATGGGGAGGCCGGAGCCGTACCAGCCGGCCATGCGGCCGTGGATGCGGGCGACTTCCTCGTCGGTGAGGCGCCGGTTGCCGCTGCGTTCGGCGTTGCGCTCCAGGACGATGTCCAGGCCCGGCAGGAGCACGACCGGGAGCAGGCCGGGTCCGACGTGCCGCTTCCAGCCGCCGAGGCCGACGACCGGGCGGTCCGGGAAGACCGCGTCGTCGAGGATGCAGGAGATGCCGTTGGCGAGGAAGTTGCGCGCGGAGAAGCCGCAGGTGCGGCGGGCGAGGCGGTACTGCGCCTCCGAGTGCTCGTTCCACCCGGTCTGCGGGTCGGCGAAGCCGGAGCGGACCCATTCGCGGACGTCGTCGAGGCTGATGTGCGCGGTCGGGACCCGGCGGTGGTCCGCCCAGTACTTGGCGATGCTCGTCTTTCCGGCGCCCGCGGGGCCGATGAGCAGCACCGCGAGGGTGGTCGTGGTGGGGTCGGGCGCGGCGGCCGTGGCGGGGGGCACGCTGGGCACGGCCACCGGGCCGCCGGGGGGCAACGGCACATGGCCGGTGGTGTCCGGCGGGGGCGGGGCGGGAGCCGGCTGGTGCGGTCCCGGGGCGGGAGCCTGCTGGTGCGGTCCCGAGGCGGAGGCCGGCCGATGCGGGGCCGGGCCGGGGGCCGGGTGCGGGGCCGGGGCCTGCCGCGGTGCCATGGGGTACCCCGTCGCAGGAGGCGGTACGGGGGCGGGTCCCTGGGGCGGGCCAGGGTGGTGTGCGGCCGGGGACCAGCCGATGGCCGGTCCGTGCCCCGGCTGGTGGGGCGGCGGCAGCGGAGAACCCACTGGGTACTGCATCCGGTGCCACTCCGTCTCGTGCAGGCGATGGGCGCTGACGGCGAGAAGGGGGGCCCGCCGTCCTGCTACCGAACGGTACCGCCCCCGGCCGTCGTTTGGTGAACGGCCGGGGGCGGTCCGAAGTGCCCGTCCGGCAGGGCGAATCGGGCGCAAGGGCACACCCGGGTACTACTCACCCACCTCGCCGTAGGCGGCGAGGAGGACGGCCGGGTCGGGGCCCTCCAGCACGGTGGGCTTGGCGAGACCGTCCAGGACGATGAAGCGCAGCAGGTCGCCGCGCGACTTCTTGTCGACCTTCATGTTCTCGACCAGCTTGGGCCACTGGTCGTAGCGGTAGTGCAGCGGGAGGCCGACCGCCTCGAGGATGCTGCGGTGGCGGTCGGCGGTGGCGTCGTCCAGCCGGCCGGCCAGGCGGCCCAGTTCGGCGGCGAAGTGCATGCCGACGGAGACGGCGGCGCCGTGGCGCCACTTGTAGCGCTCGTTCTTCTCGATGGCGTGGCCGAGCGTGTGACCGTAGTTCAGGATCTCCCGCAGGCCCGCCTCCTTGAGGTCCGAGGAGACGACCTCCGCCTTGACCTTGATGGAGCGCACGATCAGCTCGGCGGTGTGCGGACCGGCCGGGGTGCGCGCGGCCTCGGGGTCGGACTCGATGAGGTCGAGGATCGCGGGGTCGGCGATGAAGCCGGCCTTGATGACCTCGGCGAGGCCCGAGACGTAGTCGTTGACCGGGAGCGAGTCCAGGGCGGCCAGGTCGCACAGGACGCCGGCGGGCGGGTGGAAGGAGCCGACGAGGTTCTTGCCCTCGGCGGTGTTGATGCCGGTCTTGCCGCCGACGGCCGCGTCCACCATGGCCAGCACGGTGGTGGGCACGGCGATCCAGCGCACCCCGCGCAGCCAGGTCGCGGCCACGAATCCGGCCAGGTCGGTGCTGGCACCGCCGCCGACGCCGACGATGACGTCGGTACGCGTGAACCCGGACTGGCCGAGTGCCTTCCAGCAGTACGCGGCGACCTCGGCGGTCTTGGCCTCCTCGGCGTTGGGCACCTGGATGGCGATCGCCTCGTAGCCCTGCTCGACGAGGTCGGCGCGCAGCGCGTCACCGGTCTCGGCGAGCGCCTCGGGGTGGATCACCGCGACCCGCTTCGCCCTGGCGCCGATCAGGCCGCCCAGCTCACCCAGGAGCTGACGGCCCACCAGGACCTCGTAGGGGTCGGACCCGGCGGTGCCGCCGACCTGGATCCGGGTGACTGCCTCGCTCATACTTCCTTCAACTCCACTGCGTCCAGGGCGGCTTGGGTGACTTCTTCCGGGGTGCGGCCGTCCGTGGCCACGACGGCCGTGGCGACCTCCTCGTAGAGGTGCCGGCGGGCTTCCATCAGTTCGCGCCACTGCTTGCGCGGGTTGACCGCCAGCAGCGGCCGCGCCACGTTCAGGCCGGTGCGCCGGACCGCTTCCTCGACGTCCATCGAGAGGTAGACGACCCGCTGCCCGGCGAGCAGCGCACGCGTGTCCGCGTCCAGGACCGCGCCGCCGCCGAGGGCGAGGACGCCGTCGTGCTCGGCGAGCGCGCTGCGCACGGCCTCCTTCTCCAGGGTCCGGAAGGCGGCCTCGCCCTCGTCCACGAAGATCTCGGCGATGGCCCGCCCCTGGGCGGTGACGATGTCCTCGTCCGTGTCCCGGTAACCCGCGCCCAGCCTCTCGGCGAGCAGCTGCCCGACGGTGGACTTGCCGACCCCCATCGGTCCGACCAGGACGATCAGCGGCGCGCTCATCGGATGGCCAGGTTGTCGAGGTAGGAGCGCACGTTGCGGCGGGTCTCGGCCACGCTGTCGCCGCCGAACTTCTCCGCCACCGCGTCCGCGAGGACCAGGGCCACCATGGCCTCGGCGACGATCCCGGCGGCCGGCACGGCGGACACGTCGGAGCGCTGGTGGTGGGCCTGCGCGGCCTCGCCTGTGGTGACGTCCACGGTCTTCAGCGCGCGCGGCACGGTTGCGATCGGCTTCATCGCGGCGCGCACCCGCAGCAGCTCACCGGTGGTGAGGCCGCCCTCGGTGCCGCCGGAGCGGCCGGAGACACGGCGGATGCCGTCGGGCGTGCTCACGATCTCGTCGTGCGCCTGGGAACCGGGCACGCGGGCCAGCTCGAAGCCGTCGCCGATCTCGACGCCCTTGATCGCCTGGATGCCCATGAGCGCGCCCGCGAGGCGCGCGTCGAGCTTGCGGTCCCAGTGGACGTGCGAGCCGAGGCCCACCGGCACGCCGTAGGCGAGGATCTCGACGACACCGCCGAGGGTGTCGCCGTCCTTGTGGGCCTGGTCGATCTCGGCGACCATCGCCTCCGACGCGTCCGCGTCCAGGCAGCGCACCGGGTCGGCGTCCAGCCTCTCGACGTCGGCCGGCGTCGGGTACACGCCGTGGGGCGCCTTCGCCGAGGCCAGCTCGACGACGTGGCTGACGATCTCGACGCCGGTCGTCTCCTTCAGGTACGAGCGGGCCACCGCGCCCAGCGCGACGCGGGCCGCCGTCTCACGGGCGGAGGCGCGCTCCAGGATCGGCCGGGCCTCGTCGAAGCCGTACTTCTGCATGCCGGCGAGGTCCGCGTGGCCGGGGCGCGGCCGGGTCAGCGGGGCGTTGCGCGCGAGGCCGGCCAGCACCTCCGGGTCCACCGGGTCGGCCGCCATGACCTGTTCCCACTTGGGCCACTCGGTGTTGCCGACCATGACGGCGACCGGGGAGCCCATGGTCAGACCGTGCCGGACGCCGCCGAGGAAGGTGACCTCGTCGCGCTCGAACTTCATCCGCGCACCGCGACCGTAGCCGAGCCGCCGCCTCGCCAGGTGGTCCGCCACCATGTCGGTGGTGATCGGCACGCCGGCGGGCAGTCCCTCCAGCGTCGCGACGAGTGCGGGACCGTGGGACTCCCCCGCGGTCAGCCAGCGCAACCTGCTCAACGGTGCTCCTCAGTGCTCGCGCCCCGGTATGCCCCGCGTACGCGTCTTCTCCGCGTACGCGGCGGTCCGACCGGGTGCGCGGCCCCGGTCCGCCGCCTCCGATCCTCCCACGTTCGGCCGCCGGACCCGGCCGCCGGTCCATCTGACGGACGCACGGACGGACCCGGGAGGCATCAGACGGGACGGTCGCCCTGCTGCTGCGCCGGCGCGTAGGTACCGAGGTGGTCGGCGCCGCTCTCCTGCCGCTGCGGCGGCGCGTAGGGCCCGAGGAAATCGGCGCCGCTCTCCTGCCGCTGCGCCGGCGCGTAGGGACCCAGGTGGTCGGCCCCGCTGCCCTGGTCGTACGGCGCCGTCCCGGGCAGGGCCCGGCCCGCGCTCCGCGCGCGCCGCCGGGCGATCCCGCGCTTCATCTTGACCACCCAGCTCGCGAGGACGGCGAGCACGATCAGCGCGAGCACCGTGATCTGCACCCAGTCGGGCAGGAAGCCCAGGACGGCCTCGAAGATCTGGGTCTTGGCGGATGCCAGCGGCAGGCCTGTGTACATGGATCGTCTTCCCCTCCCGTCCCGCCCCCTGCGGAACCGGAGGGATACTAGCGATCCGCGAGCGCGTGCTCCCCCGCTTTTCGCATGGCGGCCAGCGGCGCGGGAGCCCGGCCGGTCATCTGCTCCACCTGGAGCACCGCCTGGTGGAGCAGCAGGTCGAGGCCGCTGACGACGGCCCCGCCGTGCGCCGACCAGCGGGCGGCGAGCGCGGTGGGCCAGGGGTCGTAGAGCACGTCGAAGAGCGTGGTGGGCATCTCGGGGACGGCGGCCGCGAGCGCGTCGGTGGCACCGGCCGGGGTGGTGGCCACGACCAGCGGGGAGCGCAGTGCTTCCTCGGCGTCCGCCCAGCCGGCGAGGCGTACGTCGACGTCGAGCCGTTCCGCCCAGCCCCGCATCTCGGCGGCGCGCGCCGCGCTGCGCACGTAGACGGTGACCTCGCCGGTGCAGATGCGGGCCAGCGCGGCGAGCGCGGAGGACGCGGTGGCGCCGGCGCCGAGGATCGCGGCAGTCTCGACCTTTTCGATGCCGTGCTCGCGCAGGGCGGCGACGATGCCGGGGATGTCGGTGTTGTCACCGGTCCTGCGGCCGTCCTCGGCGAAGACGACGGTGTTCACCGCGTCCACGGAGGCCGCCGTCTCACTGACCGAGTCGAGCAGCGGGATCACCGCCCGCTTGAGCGGCATGGTCAGCGACAGCCCCGCCCACTCGGGCCCCAGCCCCTCGAAGAAGCCCGGCAGGGCCGCCTCGTCCACGTCGAAGCGGTCGTACGTCCAGTCCGCGAGGCCCAGCTCGGCGTAGGCGGCGCGG
Source organism: Streptomyces sp. MMCC 100 (assembly GCF_041538145.2). Classification (NCBI taxonomy): domain Bacteria; kingdom Bacillati; phylum Actinomycetota; class Actinomycetes; order Kitasatosporales; family Streptomycetaceae; genus Streptomyces; species Streptomyces sp. MMCC 100. Next base: position 2,321,360 of record NZ_JBGORK020000001.1, on the reverse strand, counting down.
TGCAGCACCGGGGAGAGGGAGTGGGCGATCGGGGAGCCGAGTACGGCGGCCCGACGCCGGTCAGTTGCCGGAGCTGGCATCGAACTTGTCCTTCAGCTTCAGGAACTCGTCGTGGGTCTTGGCGAACTCGGTCTTCTTCACGCCGTCGGTGGCCACGAAGTAGATCCAGCCGTCCTTGGTGGGGTTGAGCGCCGCTTGCAGGGCCTCTTCGCCGGGGTTGCCGATGGGTCCGGGCGGCAGGCCCCGGTGGTAGTAGGTGTTGTACGGGTCCGGGTTGGTGTTGATCTCGGACTCGCTGATGTGGATCTCGCTCTGACCCATGAGGTAGTTGAAGGTCGAGTCGAACTGGAGCTTCTGGTTCGTCTCGGTGTTGTCGGTCTTGAGCCTGTTGTAGATGACCTCGGCCATCTTGCGGAAGTCGTCGTGCGTCTTGCCCTCCGCCTGCACCAGGCTCGCGGCGGTGAGCAGCTCCCACGGGCCCTCCAGGCCGAGACCCTCCGCCTTCTGCTCGAGGCCGATCTTCTCGTACTGCTCGCTGGCGCGTGCCACCATCTGCTTGAGCACGTCCTCGGGCTTCTGCCCCTTGGCCGCCGAGTAGCTGGACGGGTAGAGGAAGCCCTCCAGCGGATCCTTGACGTTCTTGTGGTTCAGCGCCCATTCCGGCAGGCCGAGTTCCTTGTACTGGGACTTGGCGACCTTGGCGGTGGTGCCCGCCTTCACCTCGAGGCGTTTGTCGATGAGCTCGTAAATACGGGCGTTCCGCCATCCCTCGGCGATGATCAGGTTGCTGCGGCTCTTCGGACTGAGCAGGAGTTCGACCGCGCTCTCGGCCGACATCTCCTTCTGCAGCGTGTACACGCCGTCCTGGATGCTCTTGCCACGCGGGTTGCTCTGCTGGGCGGCGATGAAGGCGTCGACGCTCTTCACCACGCCCTGGCGTTTGAGTTCCTGGCCGATCGTGGAGCCGCCCGCGCCCTTGGGAATGGTGACGGTGACCTGCTCGCCGTTGCCGTCGCCCGCGAAGTCCGGCGCCGCGCCGAAACGATCCTGGTAAAACTGGTAGCCGAAATATCCGACACCGGCCACGCCGCCGCCGAGCACCAGGCAGACCACCAGGCAGGCGCATCCGCTGCGGCGTTTCTTCGGCTTGCCGCCACCCCGGGTCCTGCGGTCCCCGCGGTCCTCGCGGCCGTCGTCCGCCGCGTCGTCGTCACCGTCGCCGCCCGCGAAGAAGGCGTGCTCCCCCTCGTCCGGTCCGGGATCCCAGTCGGTGCGCTGCGGCTCGGGCTCGGCGCGCCGGCGGGTGGGCGGCTCCGGCGGCGGGTACGCCTCGGGGGTGCCGTAGAAGTCGGGCTGTTCGGCGCCGTAGCCGCCGGCCTGCTGTCCGTAGGGGTCGGACGGGTCGGCCGGGTAGTGCGCCTGCGGTTGGGCGCCGCCGCCCCAGCCGCCGTCGTCGTAACCCTGCTGCGGCTGGGCCTGGGGTGCGTACTGCTGGTCGTACTGCTGCTGACCGTACTGGTGCTGGTGCTGGTCGTACTGGTTGCCGTACTGGTCGTACTGCGGCTCGGGGTGCTGGTGGCCGTACTGGTCGTACGAGGGCTGCCCGCCGCCGTACGACGACTGGCCGCCGTTGCTCCAGTCGCCGTACTGCTGCTGCGCCTGCTGCTCCGGATACTGCTGCGGCTGGCCGCCGTAGGGGGACTGCTGACCCGTATGGGCCTGCTGTCCGCCCCATCCGCCGTCCCCGTACAACGGGTCCTCCGGATGCCACGGTTCGGAGCCTGGGCCCCGGCCATACTCAGTCATCGATCCCCTAGAGCCGCGAGGCGACGGGCGGCGTGGCCTGTGCCGAAGGGCCCGCTTCCGTTCCGCCTCTTGCTGTGCGGTGGCTGTTCGAATGCCTCCGCATCGCGCGGAACGTTACCGTACCGCGATCAGATGACCACTTCGACGCCCTCGCCGGGTGGCCTGCCTGACACCCGTTCGGATTCCAGGGCCTGCTGGAGGATGATCACGGCCGCGGCCTGGTCGATGACGGACCGGCCCTTCTTGGACTTCACTCCCGAGGCGCGCAGCCCCTGGCCGGCGGTGACCGTCGTCATCCGCTCGTCGACGAGCCGGACCGGGACCGGGGCGATGCCGCGGGCCAGCTCCTGCGTGAAGCGCCTGACCTTGGCCGCGGCCGGGCCCTCGCCCCCCTTGAGGGAGCGAGGGAGGCCGACGACGACCTCGATGGGCTCGTACTCCGCGACCAGCTGCCTGAGGCGGCGGTGCGCCGCCGGGACGTCGCGGCCGGGGACCGTCTCCACCGGGGTGGCGAGGATCCCGTCGGGGTCGCACGAGGCGACCCCGATCCGGGCGTCGCCGACGTCGATCGCCAGGCGGCGGCCACGGCGCATCACCGGGCCGCCCGCCTGGTCGTTCTCGGGCGTGCTCACTTGGCGGAGTCCGCCACGAGGCGCTCGACGGCGTCGACGGCGTCGCCGATGGCGGCCGGGTTCTGGCCACCGCCCTGCGCGACGTCCGGCTTCCCGCCGCCACCGCCGCCGAGGGTCTTGGCGGCGGTGCGCACCAGGTCACCGGCCTTGAGGCCGCGCTCGCGTGCGGCGTCGTTGGTGGCGATGACCGTGAGGGGCTTGCCGCCCACCGTGGTGAACAGGGCCACGACCGCGGCCCGTCCGCCCTGGATGCGGCCGCGCACGTCGAGGACCAGCTTGCGCAGGTCGTCGGCGGTGGTGCCGTCGGGGACCTGGCCGGTCACCAGGGCCACGCCGCGCACGTCCTTGGCGGAGTCGGCGAGACCGCCGGCGGCCTGGAGGACCTTCTCCGCGCGGAACTTCTCGATCTCCTTCTCGGCGTCCTTGAGCTTGCCGAGCATCGCGGAGACCTTCTCCGGCAGCTCCTCCGGACGGCCCTTGATCAGCTCCTGGAGCTGGGCGACGACCGTGTGCTCGCGGGCGAGGAAGCTGTAGGCGTCCACGCCGACCAGGGCCTCGATGCGGCGCACGCCGGAGCCGATGGAGGACTCGCCGAGCAGCTTGACCAGGCCGAGCTGGGCGGTGTTGTGCACGTGGGTGCCGCCGCACAGCTCCTTGGAGAAGTCGCCGATGGTGACGACGCGCACGCGCTCGCCGTACTTCTCGCCGAACTCGGCGATGGCACCCTGCTTCTTGGCCTCGTCGATGCCCATGACGTCGGCGCGCACGTCGAGGTCGCGGGCGAGCACCTCGTTGATCTTCTGCTCGACGTCGGTCATCACGGCCGTGGGCACGGCGGACGGCGAGCCGAAGTCGAAGCGGAAGCGGCCGGGCTGGTTCTCGGAACCGGCCTGGGCGGCCGTCGGGCCGAGCGCGTCGCGCAGGGCCTGGTGGGTGAGGTGGGTGGCCGAGTGGGCGCGGGCGATGGCCTTGCGGCGGCGGTCGTCGATGGAGGCCTGGGCCTTGGCACCGACGGTGACCTCGCCGACCTGCACGACGCCCTTGTGGACGTACACGCCCGGCACCGGCTTCTGGCAGTCGCGGATCTCGATGACGGCACCGGTGTCGACCCGGATCCGGCCGGTGTCGCCGATCTGGCCGCCGCCCTCGGCGTAGAACGGGGTGCGGTCCAGGACGATCTCGACCTCGTCGCCCTCGGTGGCGGCCGGGGATGAGGCGCCGTCGACGAGGATGCCGACGATCGTGGACTCGCTCTCGGTGTCGGTGTAGCCGACGAAGTCGGTGGCGCCGGCCTTGTCGGCGATCTCCCGGTAGGCACCCGCACCGGCGTGGCCGGTCTTCTTGGCCTGGGCGTCGGCCTTGGCGCGCTCCCGCTGCTCCTTCATCAGGCGGCGGAAGCCGTCCTCGTCCACGGAGAGGCCCTGCTCGGCGGCCATCTCCAGGGTGAGATCGATCGGGAAGCCCCAGGTGTCGTGGAGCAGGAAGGCCTTGTCGCCGGCGAGGACGGTGCCACCGGAGGCCTTGGTGTCGCTGACCGCGGTGTCGAGGATGTTGGTGCCGGCCTTCAGCGTCTTGAGGAAGGCGTTCTCCTCGGCGAGGGCGACCTTCTCGATCCGCTCGCGGTCGGTGACCAGCTCGGGGTACTGCTGCCCCATCATGCCGATCACGACGTCGATCAGGTCCTTGACGACCGGCCCGGTGGCGCCGAGGAGCCGCATGTTGCGGATGGCGCGGCGCATGATGCGGCGCAGCACGTAGCCGCGGCCCTCGTTGCCGGGGGTGACGCCGTCGCCGATGAGCATCACGGAGGTGCGCATGTGGTCGGTGACCACGCGCAGGGAGACGTCCGAGGCCTGGGCGTCGCCGTAGGCCACACCGGTCAGTTCGGTGGCCTTGTTGATGACGGCCATGGAGGTGTCGATCTCGTACATGTTCTGCACGCCCTGCAGAATCATGGCGAGGCGTTCCAGGCCGAGGCCCGTGTCGATGTTCTTGCTCGGCAGTTCGCCGAGGATCTCGAACTCCTCCTTGCCGATGCCCTCGCCCCGCTCGTACTGCATGAAGACGAGGTTCCAGATCTCCACGTACCGCTCGTCGTTGACGGCGGGGCCGCCCTCGGCGCCGAACTCGGGGCCGCGGTCGTAGTTGATCTCGGAGCAGGGGCCGCAGGGGCCGGGGACGCCCATGGACCAGTAGTTGTCCTTCTTGCCGAGGCGCTGGATGCGCTCGGAGGGGACGCCCACGACGTCGTGCCAGATGCGCTCGGCCTCGTCGTCGTCCTTGTACACGGTGATCCACAGGCGCTCGGGGTCGAGGCCGTAACCGCCCTTGTCCTGGGGGCTGGTGAGCAGCTCCCAGGCGTACTTGATGGCGCCTTCCTTGAAGTAGTCGCCGAAGGAGAAGTTGCCGCACATCTGGAAGAAGGTGCCGTGGCGGGTGGTCTTGCCGACCTCTTCGATGTCCGGCGTGCGCACGCACTTCTGGACGCTGGTGGCGCGGTCGAAGGGCGGCTTGACCTCACCCAGGAAGTAGGGCTTGAACGGCACCATGCCGGCCGGGACCAGGAGCAGAGTCGGGTCGTCCGCGATGAGCGACGCCGAAGGGACGACGGTGTGACCGCGCTCCTCGAAGAAGCTCAACCAGCGGCGACGAATCTCGGCCGACTCCATCAGTGGTCCTCATTCCGGTTGTGCGAGTACGTCGCCTGGTCGTCGACGACGTACTTCGGGTTGCTGCTGTTGTCGTTCTCGATGGCGTAGCGGCGCCGGGGGGCGGGGAGTCCGGGGTCGACGGGGGCGTTCAGGCCCAGCGCGTCGTCCAGTTCGGCCTCCCGCTGGGCCATGTTGTCGCGGACGTCGAGCGCGAAACCCACCGCGCGGTCCTTGACCCGGGTGCCCACGTCGAGCGCCTTGTTCGCCGCGGTGGCGGCGAGGCTGTCGGGGGTGAGCTGCTTGAGCTTCCGGTTGACCTTGGTGGTGGCCCACACACCGGCGGCCACGCCGGTGCCGAACCAGAACGTACGGCGGAACATCGCTCGGTCAGCCCTTCTTCCGCTTCGTCCGCCGCGCGGCCGGGAGCGTACGGCCCACGATCACGGTGCGCCGCGCCTGGGCGGCCGGGGCGGACATGTCCTCCTTGCGACCGCCGAGTGCCCGGCGCACGCCGTACCCGAACGCCGCGACCTTGACCAGCGGGCCGCCGAAGGTGGAGGCCACGGTGGTGGACAGCGCGGACGCGTTCGAGGTGACCTCCTGGACGTCGGAGGCGATCGCGTCGACCCGGTCGATCTGGGTCTGCGCGCTGCGCACCGCCGCCGAGGCATCGGCCAGCAGCGGAACCGCCTGGTCGGTCACGTCCGCCACGAGCTTGGTGGTCGTCCTGAGCGTCTGGGCCAGCCTCGCCAGTGCGACGGCGAGGAAGGAGACCAGGATCGCCCAGAAGACGGCCACCAGGATCCCGGCCACCTCGCCACCGGACACTGTGTGCACCCGCTCCCTGAAAGACGTGCCTGAACATCGGGAAAGTCGTGCACCGAGCCTATCGCGCCGGGCGCGGGGCTCCGTACCGGATTCCCCGTCGCGCGCGGCGCGGTGCGGGCGAGTCGCGCGAAGCGATTGTACGGAGTGAATACGGTTCAGTACGCTCCGTGTTTCATGCGAGACCTTCGGCGCGACGGCATCCCGCACGGCAATCTACCGCTGGAGCTCGACACCTTCGTCGGGAGAGCGACGGAGCTCGCGGAGCTGGCCGGCGTGCTGGACTCGGCACGGCTGGTGACCGTCACCGGGGCCGGTGGCGTCGGCAAGTCCCGGCTGGCCGCGCGGGCCGCCGGGCGCCGCTCGCCCCGGGACGGGGTGTGGCGGGTCCAACTGGCACCGGTACGGGACGAGGAGTTCGTCGACTACGCGGTCGTGGAGGCGCTGGGCCTGACCGACCACACGACCCGGCTGCCGCGCGAGACCCTGCTCGCGCACCTGGCAGAGCGGGAGCTGCTGCTGCTCCTGGACGGGGTCGAGCACCTGGTGGACGCCTGCGCGGCGCTGGTGACCGAGCTGCTGGGCCGCGCCCCTGGGCTCAGGGTGCTGGCGGTGGGGCGCAGGCCGCTGGACGTGGCCGGGGAGCGGCTGGTCCCACTGGCGCCGCTGGGCACGGAGGAGGCGGTGGAGCTGCTGACGGTCCGGGCCGGGCAGCGGAGCGGGGTCCGCGGCTACGACGCCGACCCGGACGCGGACCGGTGGGAGGTGCGTGAGCTGTGCCGGCGTCTTGACGGGATCCCGCTGGCGATCGAGCTGGCGGCGGGGCGCCTGGGCGCGCTGTCGCCGGCACAGGTGCTGCGCCGCCTCGACGACCGTTTCCGGCTGCTGGCGGGCGGGGACCGCACCGCGCTGCCCCGGCACCGGACACTGCGCACGGCGATCGGCTGGAGCCACGAGCTGTGCACGCCGCCGGAGCGGCTGCTGTGGGCACGCCTTTCGGTGTTCGCCGGGCCGTTCGACCTGGAGTCCGCCGAGTACGTGTGCAGCGGGGACGGGCTGGCCGCCGACGAGGTGCTCGACGTGCTCTCCGCGCTGCTCGCACAGTCCGTGCTGACCCGCGAGGAGTCCCCGGCGGGGGTCCGCTACCGGATGCTCGACACGGTGCGGGCGTACGGGGCCGACTGGCTGGCGGCGACGGGCGACGCGGACCGGCTGCGGCGGCGGCACCGGGACTGGTACGTGGGCCTGGCGACCTGGTGCGAGCTGGAATGGTTCTCGCCGCGCCAGGGCGAGGTCGCCGCGCGGGTGGACGCCGAGCTGCCGAATCTGCGCAGCGCCCTGGAGCACTGCCTGAACGAACCGGACGGGGCCCACCTGGGCCAGTATCTGGCGGGCGCCCTGTGGTTCCACTGGGTCGGCTGCGGCCGGCTGTCGGAGGGGCGGCACTGGCTGGAGCAGGCGGTGCGGCTGGACGCGGAGCCGACGGCGGGCGAGCAGTCCCGGCTGAAGGCGCTGTGGGTGCTCGCCTACGTGGCGATCCTGCAGGGCGACACGGTGCCCGCGCTTGCGGCGCTCCAGGAGTGCCTTGAGGAGGCGGAGCGCTCGGCGAACCCGACTGCGGTGGCGTACGCGGAGCACCGCACCGGCTGCCTGGCGCTGGTGACGGACGATCTGCCGCGCGCGGAGACGCTGTTGCGCTCCGCGCTGCACCGCTACCAGGAGATCGGCGAGCTGAACAGCAACGTGCTGATGGGTCAGGTGGAGCTGGCGATGGCCCGGGCGTTCCAGGGCGATCTGCCGGACGCGGTGCGCCTGTGCGAGGACGTGCGCCAGGTGTGCGAGGACCACGGCGAGCGGTGGGCCCGGGGGTACGCCCTGTACGTCCTGGCCTACGCGGCCTGGAGCGACGGCGACCCGGTGCGCGCCCGCGAGCTGCTCGCCGACTGCCTGGGCGGTGCGCACCGCTTCCGCGACCAGCTGGGCTCGGTGCTGGCGGTGGAGCTGCTCGCGCTGGTCACGGTGGCGGAGGGCGACGCGGCGGAGGCGGCGGTACTGCAGGGCGCGGCGGGGCGGATGTGGCCGTCGGTGGGGCTGCCGCTGTTCGGCTCGGCGCACTACAACGCGCCGCACGAGCTGTGCGAGGCGGCGGCCCGGGAGCAGCTGGGCGACGAGCGGTACGAGGAGTGCGTACGGCACGGGGCGCGGCTCGGCCGCCGGGAGGCGGTGGCGCGGGCCCTGCGCCGCCCCGGGGTGAGGGCCTCGTTGCCGGCGCCGCGCCCGACGGCCGGGCGGCGGGCCGCGACGGGCGCCCGGACGGCGAAGCCCGCCGCCTCGCCCACCCGGAAGGGCGGGGAGACGGCGGGCTGAGGTACCGCTGGTGGTACTGCGCCTGCTTGCTTCAGCGTGTGTGCTGGATCAGCGGGCGTAGTACTCGACGACGAGCTGCTCGTCGCAGATCACCGGGATCTCCTTGCGGTTCGGCTCGCGGTCCAGGCGGAACGCCAGGGCCTTGAGGTTCACCTGGAGGTAGCGCGGGGTCTCGCCGTCGGGGGCGAAGCCACCCTCACGGGCGATGGTGAAGAGCGTCTTCTCCTTGGAGCGCTCGCGCACCTGCACCACGTCGTCCGGGCGGACGCGGAAGGACGGCTTGTCGACCTTCTGGCCGTTGACCTGGATGTGGCCGTGGACGACCATCTGGCGGGCCTGGTAGATCGTGCGGGCGATGCCCGAACGCAGGACCAGCGCGTCGAGACGGCGCTCGAGCTCGATGACCAGGGCTTCGCCGGTCTTCATGTTGGTCTTGGAGGCACGCTCGTAGGCGCGGACGAGCTGGCGCTCGCTGAGGTCGTACTGCGCGCGCAGACGCTGCTTCTCGAGCAGACGGACCTTGTAGTCCGAGTTCTGCTTGCGGCCGCGGCCGTGCTCACCCGGCGGGTAGGGGCGGGCCTCGAAGTACTTGACGGCCTTCGGGGTCAGCGCGATGCCGAGGGCACGCGACTTCTTGACCTTGGGGCGGGGCTGGTTCGCCACTGTCTGTGTCTCTTTTCTGGATTTCCGGCTTGTCAGGGTTGAGGGAGGTCGCATCCGCAGCCGGGGAAACCCGCCTGGTCCGCGTGGGACCTGCCGGGCAGCCGCTCCCCTGGTCTGGGCACATACGTGCAGCACGCGAGTGGCCCACCGACCGCTCCCGGAAGCCGGGTGGTGGTGGGCTGCCCGCGACACCATCGACGGTGCGCGACGCTCCTGGAACCCCGAAGGGTTCCGGCCGGTTGTCCCGTTCTGACTGCACGGGACTCGGCACTCCGGGTGATTCTACAGGCTGCTCAGGACGGCTTGCGACCGAGGTGCCCGCGGGTCCACTCCACGGCGTCCGCGTATCTGGCCTCGGCGCCGTGCCGGGTCGGCGTGTAGTACGTCCGGTCCTTCAGCCCGTCCGGGGCGTACTGCTGGGCGGCGATGCCCTCGGGCAGGTCGTGCGGGTACACGTACCCCTGCCCGTGCCCCAGCTTGCCGGCGCCCTTGTAGTGGCTGTCGCGCAGGTGCGCGGGAACCGGTCCGGTGTGCCCCTTGCGCACGTCGTCGAGGGCGGCGCCGATGGCGGTGGTCGCGGCGTTGGACTTCGGGGCCAGGGCCAGGGCGATGGTGGCGTGGCTGAGGGTGAGGGCGGCCTCGGGGAAGCCGATCATGGCGACGGCCTGGGCGGCGGCCACGGCGATCTGCAGCGCGTTGGGATCGGCCAGGCCGATGTCCTCGCTGGCGGAGATCATCAGACGCCGGGCGATGAAGCGGGGGTCCTCGCCGGCCTCGATCATCCGGGCCAGGTAGTGTAGGGCGGCGTCCACGTCGGAGCCGCGGATGGACTTGATCAGGGCGCTGGCGACGTCGTAGTGCTGGTCGCCGTCGCGGTCGTACTTCACCGCGGCCCGGTCGACCGTCTCCTCCAGCGTGGTCAGGCCGATCTCCGCCTCGCCCTTGTCGAGCGCGGCTCCGGCGGCGGCCTCCAGGGCGGTGAGCGCGCGGCGGGCGTCCCCGCCGGCGATGCGCAGCAGGTGGCCCTCGGTGTCCTCGGGAAGGGTGACGGCGCCCTTGAGACCACGCTCGTCGGTCAGGGCACGGCGCAGCAGGTCCCGGACGTCGTCGTCGGTGAGGGGTTCGAGGGTGAGCAGGAGGGAGCGGGAGAGCAGCGGGGAGATCACCGAGAAGTACGGGTTCTCGGTGGTGGCGGCGATCAGGGTGACCCAGCGGTTCTCGACGGCCGGGAGCAGGGAGTCCTGCTGGGCCTTGCTGAAGCGGTGGATCTCGTCGAGGAAGAGGACGGTCTCCTTGCCGTACCCGCCGACCGCGCGGCGGGCGCCGTCGATGACCGCGCGGACCTCCTTGACGCCCGCGGTGATCGCCGACAGCTCCACGAACCGCTTGTTGGTGGCCTTGGAGACGACGTACGCCAGGGTGGTCTTGCCGGTGCCCGGCGGGCCCCAGAGGATGACCGAGGACGGCCCCGCGGGACCGGACGCGCCCTCGCCGACCAGGCGGCGCAGGGGGGACCCGGGCTTGAGCAGGTGCTGCTGGCCGACGACCTCGTCGAGGGTGCGCGGGCGCATCCGCACGGCGAGGGGGCTGCCGGTCGGGTCCTTCTCCTGGCGTTCTTCGGCTGCGGCGGTGAACAGATCGGGCTCCACGCTCTGAACCCTAAAGGACCGCACCGACAACGCGACGGGCCAGGTGGGACCCCCGAGGTCAGCGGGTCCGTCAGCTGGTCCAGAAGTCCCACCAGCGCGTGAGGATCATCATGCCGATGATGCCGATGTGCAGCACCGGCAGGACCCAGGTGAACTCGCCGAAGAAACCGCGCAGCCAGTTCGGCGCGGGCAGGAAGCCCTTGCGGACGTTGAAGGACGTCACGTACCAGAACATCAGGATCGTGGCGACCCAGGCCAGGCAGCACCACAGGCACAGCGAGTTGATCCGGTACAGGGACTGGAACTGCAGCCAGGAGACGAACGCGACACCGAACAGGCAGCCGGCGTTGAAGGTGAGCCAGTACCAGCGCGGGAAGGTGGCGCGGGCGAGCAGGCTCATGCCGACGCAGATGACGATGCCGTAGGCGGCGAGGCCGAGCATCGGGTTGGGGAAGCCGAAGACGGAGGCCTGGTCGCTCTCCATGATGTTGCCGCAGGAGACGACCGGGTTGAGGCTGCAGCCGGGCGTGAACGTGGTGCCGGCGACCTTGGCCTCGAGGATCTTCTGCTTGTCGATCGTGATGACCCAGGCGGCGAGCAGGCCGGCCGCGCCCGTGATCACCAGCAGCAGCGCAAGGGCCCGGCTGCCGCCCTCGGTGCGCGGGGCGCGGGCGCCGGCGTCCGGCGCGGACTCTGCCACGGTGGAGACGTCCTTCACTGTCGTCTTGCTCATCACGCCGATTCCGTCACTGGAGGGATGGGACCTGCTTCGGGCAGGGGCCATTGTGCCGCACGACCCTGTATGGGCACCGTTCGATGAGCCTATGAACGGATCGGCGATCACTCCTGAGCGGCGCGTTCCGGCCACCACCCGTTCCCCAGGGGCACACGCGAGCGAAAACGCGTGCCCCTGGAGGGGTGCCGCCCTGTCAGCCGAGCCTCGACTCCAGCTCCGCCACGATCTCGTTGACGCCGATCGCGGTCTGCTCGCCGGACTCCATGTCCTTGAGCTGGACGACGCCCTCGGCGAGGTCGCGCTCGCCCAGGACCAGGGTGTAGCGGGCACCGGAGCGGTTGGCCGCCTTCATCGCGGCCTTCAGCCCCTTGCCGCCGTAGGAGAAGTCGGCGGCGACGCCGTTCTTGCGCAGCTCGGTGACCTTGGCGAACAGGATCCGGCGGGCCTCCTCGCCCAGCGGGACCGCGAAGACGGAGGTGGCGGACGGGATGTCCAGTTCGATGCCCTCCGCCTCCAGGGCGAGGACGGTGCGGTCGACACCGAGGGCCCAGCCGACCGAGGGCAGGGAGGGGCCGCCGATCATCTCGGACAGGCCGTCGTAGCGGCCGCCGCCGCCCACCGCGGACTGGGAGCCGAGGCCGTCGTGGACGAACTCGAACGTCGTGCGCGTGTAGTAGTCCAGGCCGCGGACCAGCTTCGGGTCGTCCTCGAAGACCACACCCGCCGCCGTGATCAGCTCGCGCACCTCCTCGTGGTACGCCTTGCAGGCGTCGCACAGGTAGTCGCGCAGCAGCGGGGCGTCGGTGAGCTGCTTCTGCACGTCCGGGCGCTTGTCGTCCAGGACGCGCAGCGGATTGATCTCGGCGCGGCGCAGGGTCTCCTCGTCCAGGTCGAGCCCCCGCAGGAAGTCCTGGAGCGCGGCCCGGTAGACGGGACGGCACTCCTTGTCGCCCAGGGAGTTGAGCAGGATACGGAAGTTCTGCAGGCCGAGTGCGCGGTACGACTGGTCGGCCAGGATGATCAGTTCGGCGTCCAGGGCCGGGTCCTCGGCACCGATCGCCTCGGCGCCGACCTGGGAGAAGTGGCGGTAACGGCCCTTCTGGGGGCGCTCGTAGCGGTACTGCGAGCCCGAGTACCAGACCTTCACCGGCAGGTTGCCCGCCTTGTGCAGGTTGGCCTCAAGGACCGCGCGCAGCACGGGAGCGGTGGTCTCCGGGCGCAGGGCGAGCCGGTCGCCGCCCTTGGTCTCGAAGACGTACATCTCCTTGGTCACGATGTCGGTGGACTCGCCCACGCCGCGTGCGAACAGCTCGACGTTCTCGAAACCGGGCGTCTCGATGTAGCCGTAGCCGGAGTTGCGCAGGGGGGCGGCGATCGCCTCGCGGACCGCCAGGAACTTGGCGGAGTCCGGCGGCAGCAGGTCGTACGTGCCCTTGGGGGCCTTGAAGGTGCTCACGGAAGGTCTCGTCACATTCCTCGTCGGGGCGCGTCCGGGGCGCCCTGGCCGGCGGCCACCTGCCGCAGATACGGGTTGGTGGCGCGCTCCTGGCCGATGGTCGTGTACTCGTTGTGCCCGGGCAGCACCACGGTGGAGTCGTCGAGCGGCAGGCACACGCGTGCCAGGGACTCGAGCATGTCGTCCATGGAGCCACCGGGGAAGTCGGTGCGTCCGATGGAGCCGGCGAACAGCAGGTCGCCCGAGAACATGACCGGCGGGTTGTCCGCCGCCTCGGGCAGGCCGAAGGTCACCGACCCCTTGGTATGGCCCGGGGCGTGCGCGACGGTCAGCTCCAGGCCCGCCAGCGCCAGCTTCGCGCCGTCGGTCAGCTCCTTGACGTCGTCCGGCTCCCCGACGGTCAGCTCGCCCATGAGCGGCATGCCGATGGTGCGGCCGATTCCCTTCTCGGGGTCGCTCATCATGTAGCGGTCCTCGGGGTGGATCCAGGCCGGCACGTCGTGGGCGCCGCACACCGGGACGACCGAGGCGACGTGGTCGATGTGGCCGTGGGTGAGGACGACGGCGACGGGCTTGAGCCGATGTTTGCGGATCGCTTCCTCGACTCCGGGGGCCGCCTGGTGGCCCGGGTCGATGATCACGCACTCCTCACCGGCGGCGGGGGCGACGAGATAGCAGTTCGTCCCCCAGGCCCCGGCGGGGAACCCGGCAATGAGCACGATCGTCCTTCGTTTGTGTCGGTACGGGTGGGCTTGCGAACGGGTCGCGCCCATGGTCAGAGCCTACCGGCGGTGCCGATTCCTCAGCGAACCCATATACGGTACGGGGCTACACGCCCACGGTCGGCTCATCGCACCCACGCGTACCGGTCGGCACACGAAGACGCATGAGGAGAGAACCCGGTGGTCACCCAGGAGCAGCGGCGGCGTCAGCTCGCCCGGGAGAAGTTCTTGCGGCAGCAGCAGCGACGCACCTCCGCGCGACGCAAGGCGCGCATGCGCAACGCCGCGATCGCGTCGGTGCTCGGCGTGATTCTGATCGGCAGTGTCGCGCTGTACACGACCGGAGTGGTCCTGGGGGACGACGACGACAAGACGAACGCGAGCGCGGAGGTCACTCCGAGCGCCTCGGCGAGCAGCAAGGCGCCGGACCCGTGCGACAAGCCGGCCGAGGGCAAGGTCAAGACGCAGACCTGGAAGAAGGAACCCGCGCTGACCATCGACAAGTCGGCGAAGTACACGATGAAGCTGGCGACCACGTGCGGCGACATAGACATCGCGCTGAAGGCGGACGCGGCACCGCACACCGTCAACTCGTTCGCCTTCCTGGCGGGCAAGGGCTTCTTCGATCACACCAAGTGCCACCGGCTCACGCCTGAAGGCATCTACGTCCTTCAGTGCGGTGACCCCCAGGGCACCGGCGCGGGCGGGCCCGGCTACACGATCCCCGACGAGAACCTCAAGGACGAGAGTCTCAAGGGCAACGTGTACCCGACGGGGACGGTCGCGATGGCGAACCAGTACAACGCGCAGACGCAGCAGGGGCGGGACACCGGGGGCAGCCAGTTCTTCCTGGTCTACCAGGACAGCCAACTGCCGCCCGACTACACACCGTTCGGCACCGTCTCCGACAAGGGCATGACGGTCCTCAAGAAGATCGCAGCCGCCGGGGCCCAGGAACCCGACCCCACGACCGGCAACACCGCGCCCAACGCGACGGTCGTGATCGACAAGGCCACGGTCACGAAATCCTGACCCTCATCAGCGGAAGTTCGGTCGTGCGGGATGCGGACAGGCCCCCCGCCGGTCGCCTATGTTGGCCGTGACGAAACTGTGGACGATGCCCGGGGGTAGCGAAGCCCTCCGCAGGCATCATGTGGAGGAGGCGCTGTGAGCAGCGACCCGTGGGGCCGCGTCGACGAGACGGGGACCGTGTACGTGCGTACGGCCGACGGCGAGAAGGTCGTCGGTTCCTGGCAGGCGGGCTCCCCCGAGGAGGCCCTGGCCTATTTCGAGCGCAAGTACGAAGGCCTGGTTGTCGAGATCGGCCTCCTCGAGAAGCGGGTGAAGACCACCGACCTGTCGGCGAAGGACGCCCAGGCCGCCGTCGACCACCTGCGCGAGCAGGTGGACGCGCACCACGCGGTCGGCGACCTGGACGCGCTGCGGGCCCGGCTGGACAAGCTCGTCGCGTCCGTGGAGGCCCGGCGCGAGGAGCGCAAGGCCCAGCGGGCCAAGCAGTCCGACGAGGCGCGCGGCGCCAAGGAGGCCCTGGTCGCCGAGGCCGAAGAACTGGCGCGCTCGGACCAGTGGCGGGCGGCCGGTGAGCGGCTGCGGTCCCTGGTCGACACCTGGAAGGGCCTGCCGCGCCTGGACCGCAAGTCCGACGACGAGCTGTGGCACCGCTTCTCGCACGCCCGCTCGGCGTTCTCCAAGCGCCGCAAGCAGCACTTCGCGCAGCTCGACGCGCAGCGCGAGGAGGCCCGCAGGACCAAGGAGCGGCTGGTCTCCGAGGCCGAGGCGCTGTCGAACTCGACGGACTGGGGACCGACGGCCGCGCGCTACCGCGACCTGATGTCCGAGTGGAAGGCCGCGGGCCGCGCCCAGCGCGAGCACGAGGACGACCTGTGGAACCGCTTCCGCGGCGCCCAGGACGTGTTCTTCGCCGCCCGCAGCTCGGTCTTCGCCGAGCGGGACGCCGAGCAGGCGGAGAACCTGAAGCTCAAGGAGGAGCTGGCCGAGGAGGCCGAGAAGCTCGTCCCGGTCACCGACCTCAAGGCGGCCCGTGCCGCGTTCCGTTCGGTCAACGAGCGCTGGGAGGCCATCGGCCACGTGCCGCGCGACGCCCGGCCGAAGGTCGAGGGGCGGATGCACGCGGTCGAGCGGGCTCTGCAGGAGGCCGAGGAGGCCGAGTGGCGCCGAACCAACCCGGAGGCACGCGCGCGTGCCGAGGGCCTCACCGGTCAGCTCCAGGCCGCCGTCGACAAGCTGCGCTCCCAGATCGAGCAGGCGCGCGCCCAGGGCAACGACGCCAAGGCCGACAAGCTCGCCCGTGAGCTGGAGGGCCGCCAGGCGCTGCTGGACCAGGCGCTCAAGGGACTGCACGAGTTCGGCGGCTGACGGTCGCCGGACCGGACACGAGAGGGGCTCCCGTACATCGCGTACGGGAGCCCCTCTCCTGTGTGTGCCTGTACGGCTGCCTACGACGGCCTGCGCGCCGAGGTCACCCGGTACACGTCGTAGACGCCCTCCACGCCGCGTACGGCCTTCAGGACGTGCCCGAGGTGCTTGGGGTCGCCCATCTCGAAGGTGAAGCGGGAGGTGGCGACGCGGTCGCGGGAGGTCTGGACGGCCGCCGAGAGGATGTTGACGTGCTGGTCGGACAGCACACGGGTGACGTCCGAGAGGAGCCGGGAGCGGTCCAGCGCCTCCACCTGGATGGCGACCAGGAAGACCGAGGACTGCGTGGGCGCCCACTCGACCTCGAGGATGCGCTCGGGCTCGCGGGAGAGCGAGTCCACGTTCACGCAGTCGCTGCGGTGAACGGAGACGCCACTGCCGCGGGTGACGAAGCCGATGATCGGGTCGCCGGGGACAGGCGTACAGCAGCGGGCCAGTTTGACCCACACGTCCTCGACGCCCTTGACGACGACGCCCGGGTCGGCGTTGGCACGGCGTTTGCGGCCGCGACCTCGGGCCGGCGGGATCGACTCGTCGATCTCCTCGGTGGCGGCCTCCTCGCCGCCGAGCGCCTGGACCAGCTTCTGCACGATGTTCTGCGCGGAGACATGGCCCTCGCCGATCGCCGCGTACAGCGCGGAGATGTCCGAGTAGCGCATCTCGTGCGCGAGCGTGACCAGCGAGTCGCCGGTGAGGATGCGCTGGATCGGCAGGTTCTGCTTGCGCATGGCCCGGACGATGGCGTCCTTGCCCTGCTCGATCGCCTCGTCGCGGCGCTCCTTGGAGAACCAGGCGCGGATCTTGTTGCGGGCGCGCGGCGACTTCACGAAGCCCAGCCAGTCGCGGGAGGGGCCCGCGCCGGCCGCCTTGGAGGTGAAGACCTCCACCAGGTCGCCGTTGTCCAGGGTGGACTCCAGCGGGACCAGCCGCCCGTTGACCCGTGCCCCTATGGTCCGGTGGCCGACCTCGGTGTGGACGGCATAGGCGAAGTCCACGGGGGTGGCGCCGGCGGGGAGCGCTATGACGTCGCCCTTGGGGGTGAAGACGAAGACCTCGTTGCGGGAGAGGTCGAAGCGCAGGGACTCCAGGAACTCGCCGGGGTCCTCGGTCTCCTTCTGCCAGTCGAGCAGCTGGCGCAGCCACGCCATGTCGTTGAGGTGGTCGTCCTTGCTCTTGCCGGACGACTTGGGG
The DNA here is from genome assembly GCF_041538145.2 of Streptomyces sp. MMCC 100. Taxonomy (NCBI): domain Bacteria; kingdom Bacillati; phylum Actinomycetota; class Actinomycetes; order Kitasatosporales; family Streptomycetaceae; genus Streptomyces; species Streptomyces sp. MMCC 100. Next base: position 2,304,205 of record NZ_JBGORK020000001.1, on the reverse strand, counting down.
GCGTCGGTGCGCACCTTCGAGGCGCCGGCGACGGCCTCCTGCTTGTACTTCCAGTGCGCGGCGATGCCGTACTCCGCGCGGCGGTGCATGTCGAAGGTGCGGATCTGCAGCTCGACCGGCTTGCCGCCCGGCCCGATGACCGTCGTGTGCAGCGACTGGTACATGTTGAACTTGGGCATCGCGATGTAGTCCTTGAACCGCCCCGGAACCGGGTTCCAGCGCGCGTGGACCGTGCCGAGCGCCGCGTAGCAGTCGCGGACGGTGTCCACCAGGACGCGGATGCCCACCAGGTCGTAGATCTCCGCGAAGTCCCGGCCGCGGACGATCATCTTCTGGTAGACGCTGTAGTAGTGCTTGGGGCGCCCGGTGACGGTCGCCTTGATGCGGGCCGCGCGCAGGTCCTGCTGGACCTCGTCGGTGACGACGGCCAGGTACTCGTCGCGCTTGGGGGCGCGCTCGGCGACCAGGCGGACGATCTCGTCGTACATCTTGGGGTAGAGGATCGCGAAGGCGAGGTCCTCCAGCTCCCACTTGATGGTGTTCATGCCCAGGCGGTGGGCGAGCGGCGCGTAGATCTCCAGGGTCTCGCGTGCCTTCTTCTCCTGCTTCTCGCGCTTGAGGTAGCGCATGGTGCGCATGTTGTGCAGGCGGTCGGCGAGCTTGATGACCAGGACGCGCGGGTCCTTGGCCATGGCGACGACCATCTTGCGCACGGTCTCGGCCTGCGCGGCCTCGCCGAACTTGACCTTGTCCAGCTTGGTGACGCCGTCGACGAGCAGGGTGACCACGTCGCCGAAGTCGCGGCGCAGGTCCTCCAGGCCGTACTCGGTGTCCTCGACGGTGTCGTGCAGCAGTCCGGCCATCAGCGTCGCCGGGTCCATGCCCAGCTCGGCGAGGATGGTGGTCACCGCGAGGGGGTGGGTGATGTACGGGTCGCCGCTCTTGCGCTTCTGGCCGCGGTGCCAGCGTTCGGCGACCTGGTAGGCGCGCTCGATCTGGCGCAGGGTCGCCGTCTCGATCTTGGGGTCGTTGCCGCGCACTATGCGCAGCAGCGGCTCCAGCACCGGGTTGTACGGGTTGGCACGCTGGACGCCGAGGCGGGCGAGGCGGGCGCGGACGCGGTTGGAGGAGCCGGAGCGGGTGGGTGGTCCGGCGGGGGTGCGCACCACGGGCGCGTTCTGGGGGCGCTCGGACGGCAGCGGCTTGGGGCGCGACTGCTGCTCGGCCGGCTTGTCGACGGGCGCGGACGGAGCGTGCTGGATCGGCCCACGCGTGTCGTTCTTCGCCTGGGGCGCGCTCGGCGCGGGCTTCGCCGCGGACGCCGAGGCGGACTCGGGCTTTGCGGCGGTCAGTGGCTGGGCCTCGTCTGGCAAGAGGACTCCTCGTGCGCGATCCGGGTCCCCCGGTCAGGCTCCGGAAACCCCATGGTAGCGATCCTGCGCCCCAGGATCGCCTTCAGGCCGATGTGAGGGCCGTCAACCCCTGCAACGCCTGAGGCGGGCGCCGGATTCCTCCGGGCCCGCCTCGGGCGTGCGATGGGTGCTCCGAGTGCTTCTCCGTACGCCCTCGGGGCTCTCAGGGCTCTCAGACCGTGAGCAGCGCCTTCAGCGGCGCCCCGGCCAGGGCCGGCTCCAGACGGGCCCGCCCGCCGAGGAAGCCCAGCTCCATCAGGACGGCGAGGCCCGCGACCTCGGCACCGGCCCGGCGGATCAGCTCGAGCGAGGCCTCGGCGGTGCCGCCGGTGGCGAGGACGTCGTCGACGACCAGCACGCGGTCGCCCGCGGTGAGGTCCTCGGCGTGCACCTCGATCTCGGCGGAGCCGTACTCCAGGTCGTACGCCTGGCTGAGCGTGGCTCCGGGGAGCTTGCCCGCCTTGCGTACGGGGATGAAGCCGAGGCCCGCCCGCAGGGCCACCGGGGCGCCCAGGATGAAGCCGCGGGCCTCGAGACCGACGACCTTGGTGGCGCCGGTGTCTCCGGCGACCTCGGCGAGCGCGTCGGTCAGGACGGCGAACGCCGCCGGGTCCGCCAGGAGCGGGGTGATGTCCTTGAACACCACGCCCGGCTCCGGGTAGTCGGCCACGTCCCGGATGCGGCTGAGGAGCAGTTCCGTGATGTCGGTCGTTCCGGTCATCGGCGCTTCCCCGAGGGTCGGCCGCGTCCCCTGCCGCGGGAGGTGGGCTGGTTGCGGGGGCCGACGACCGCGGGCGCCGCGTCGTCCGGCTCGTCGGCGCCGTACGCCTCCTCGGCTGCGGCCTCCGCGGGCTCGCCCTTGGCCGCCGCCTGGGCACGCTTGGCGAGGACCCGCTTCTTGAGGGCCTTCATCTGCGGCTCGGCCTCCTTGAGGTCGGCGACGAGCGGCGTGGCGATGAAGATCGACGAGTAGGCACCCGCGGCGAGACCGACGAACAGCGACAGCGAGATGTCGTTGAGCATGCCGGCGCCGAGGACACCGCCGCCGATGAACAGCAGGCCCGCCACCGGCAGCAGCGCGACCACCGTGGTGTTGATGGAACGGACCAGGGTGCTGTTGATCGAGCGGTTGGCGATCTCCGCGTAGGTCCAGCGGGTCTGCTTGGTGATGTCCTTCGTCTGCTCCTTGAGGCTGTCGAAGACGACGACCGTGTCGTAGAGCGAGTAACCGAGGATCGTCAGCAGACCGATCACGGTGCCCGGCGTGACCTCGAAACCGACGAGGGCGTAGATGCCCACCGTGATGGTGATGTCGTGGATCAGGGCGACGAAGGCGGCCAGCGCCATCCGCCACTCGAACGCGATCGCCAGGTAGATCACCACGAGGACCATGAAGATCCCGAGGCCCTGCCAGGCCTTGTTCGCGATCTGGTCGCCCCAGCTGGGGCCGACCAGGTCGGCGTTGATCTTCTCCGCCGGGACGTCCAGCTTCTGGGAGAGGTCTTCCTTGATCTGGTCCGACTGCTGGGTGTCGGTGCCCGCGATCTGGATGCGGAGGCTGCCGTCGCCGAGCTTCTGGACGATCGCGTCGTGGCCGGAGGCGTCCTCCGACCAGGTCTCGGCCTGGGCGACCGAGGCGCTCATGTTCTTCGGGGTGGTGAAGACCGCGCCGCCCTGGAACTCGATGCCCATGTGCAGGCCGCGCACCGCCAGGCCGACGATGGCCGTGATGGTGATGAGGATCGAGATGCCGTACCAGATCTTGCGGTTCTTGACGAAGTCGTAGCCGATCTCGCCGTGGTGCAGTCGGGCGCCGAGTGTGCCGAGCTTCGACATCTCTCACGCCTCCTTCGGGTCTACAGGGCCGGCGGCAGGACGGGACGGACGGCGGGTGCGGCGCAGCGGAGGCTTGGCACCCAGGGCCTTGGGGTCGAGGCCGGACCACTTGTGACCGCTCGAGAAGAACCTGCGCCGGGCCATCAGCGTCAGCAGCGGCTTGGTGAAGAGGAAGACCACCACCACGTCGAGCAGGGTCGTCAGACCGAGCGTGAACGCGAAGCCCTGCACCTTGCCGACGGTGACGATGAAGAGCACCGCCGCGGCGAGGAAGGACACGAAGTCGGAGACCAGGATGGTGCGCCGGGCACGCGGCCAGGCCCGCTCGACGGCGGGGCGCAGCGTGCGGCCCTCCCGGATCTCGTCGCGGACGCGTTCGAAGTACACGATGAACGAGTCCGCCGTGATGCCGATGGCGACGATGGCACCGCACACGGCCGGCAGGTTCAGCGCGAAGCCGATGGTCGGGCCGAGCAGCGCCATGATCACGTACGTGAGACCGGCCGAGACCAGCAGCGAGCAGACGGCGATGAACGACAGGCCGCGGTAGTAGAACAGCAGGTAGAGGACGACCAGGGCGAGGCCGATGGCGCCCGCGATCAGACCGGCCTTGAGCTGCTCACCGCCGAGCGCGGCGGTGACGGTGGTGACGCTGTCCTCCTTGAAGGTCAGCGGCAGCGCGCCGTAGGACAGCATGTTGGCGAGGCTCTGGGCCTCCTCCTGGTCGAAGCTGCCGGAGATCTCCGCGTTGCCGCCGGTGAGCTCCTGGCTGACGTACGGGTCGGAGACGACCTCGTTGTCCAGGACGATGGCGAACTGGTTCTGCGGGGACTGCTTCTGGGCCAGCTGGCCGGTGATGTCCGCGAACTTCTTGCTGCCCTTGTCCGTGAACTTCATGGTCACGGTCCAGCCGGCGGCGGTCTGCGTGTTGTAGACGGCCTCGGCCTCGTCGACCTCGGTGCCGTCGACCGCGGCGGGGCCGAGGACGTACTTCTGCCACTGGCCCTGCGAGTTCTGGCCGCAGGCCACGGTCTGGTCGCCCGGCTTGGCGCCCTTGCCGGCCTGGGCGCGGGCGCCCTTGTCCGTGCAGTCCAGGGCCGCGTACTGCTGCTGCAGCTTGGCGGTCGCGTCGTCGCCGGAGGCGCTGGCACTCGGGGACGGGGAGGCGCCGTCGGAGCTCTTCGCGGACGGGCTGGGGTCGGCCTTCAGGGCGTCGCTGGCGGCGCGGCCCTGGGTGGTGGCGCTGGCCGACGCGGAGTCGGACGGCGTGCCGCTGCTCGGCTTGTCGCCGTCGGTGGCCTTGTCGCCGTCGGTGGCCTTGTCCGTGGCCTTGTCGGTCGCCTTGTCCGAGGCGCCGCCGGTCTCGCTCGGCGAGGGGCTGCCGGTCGCGTCGGCGCCGGAGAGTTCGGTGGCGAGAACCGGACGGAAGTACAGCTTGGCGGTGGTACCGACCTGCTGCCGGGCTTCCTTCGAGTTCGTCCCCTTGGGGATGTTGACGATGATGTTCCGGTCGCCCTGGGTCTGGACCTCGGCCTCGGACACACCCAGACCATTGACACGGCGGTTCATGATCTCGACCGCGGTGTCCATGTTGGTCTTGTTGATCGCGGACTCCTGGCCCGCCTCCGGCACGGCCCGGAGCGTGATGCTCGTGCCGCCTGCCAGGTCGATGCCGAGACGCGGAGTCGTGTGCCCGGAGGCGAACATGCCTCCGGTGAGCGCCACGATGGCGATCAGGATCAGGGCCAGCGAGCGCCCGGGCTTACTCTGAGCGCTCGCATTCTTTCCCTTTTTAGGTGCTACCACCTTTGCGTACTCCCTCTCGGGCCGCTTCGCGCCCAGAAGGCGTCACCGGCGGCCATCACATGGTGTCCGGATCCGTGCGAGCCGCGCGTCACTCGGGGTGCGCGGGAACCCGTCCCGCGCACCCCGGAGCACGGCTTACTTCGCCTCGGAACCGCCGTCGGTCTTCTTCGCCTGCTCGTCCGTCTTCGCCTCGGCGGGCGCGGCGTCGACCGTCGGCTCGTCGGCCGTCTCGTCGGCAGCCTCGTCGGCCTTCTTGCCGAGGTCGACGGACTTGTCGTCGGAGGCGGCGTCGGCGGGGGCGTCGGTCTCGGTGAGGGAGGAGGCGTCGTCGGGGACGATGTCCGCGTCGGACTTCAGGTCGTGCTCGATGCCGTGGACGATGCGGTTGTACTCGTCGTCGGTGAGGACGGCACCGATGGAGTTCTTGGCGAAGAGCAGCTCGACGCCCGGGCCGGCGTCGAGGAGGACCGTGTCGTCGTTGACCTCCTTGACCGTGGCGTACATGCCCCCGATGGTGCGGACACCGGTTCCGGGCTGCATCTCGTTCCGCATGTTGGCGGCCTGCTGCTGCTTCTTCTTCGCCGACCGGGTCATCAGGAACATGGCCCCGATGAGCACGATGAACGGGAGGAGGGTCACGAGACTCACGGGTCGGTACTTCCTTCACACGACCGCGATGGTGAGCGGCCTGATGGTTGGGGGTGTGTACGCCGCCGACAAGGGCGGCATCGGCGGAGTCTAGGCGAGTCCGCGCGCATGGAACAACGCTCAGCATGGCACCGGGGTTCCTGCTCCGGCGAATGTGCCTCTCGTGACCGGGTCGTCACGCCCCGAACAAGTCCTGTTGTCCGTTTCCTGAACTCTGCGAACGCGGCGGAGTGAGGCCGAGATGCGCCCATGCGGCCGGAGTGGCCACCCGCCCGCGTGGGGTGCGGGCGAGCAGACCCTCCCGTACGAGGAAGGGTTCGGCGACCTCTTCCACTGTCTCACGCTCCTCCCCCACGGCGACGGCGAGCGTGGACAGGCCCACCGGTCCGCCGCCGAACAGCTTGAGGAGGGCCTCCAGCACTCCCCGGTCGAGCCGGTCCAGCCCCCGGGCGTCGACCTCGTAGACCGCGAGGGCGGCCGCGGCGATCTCCTGGGTGATCAGGCCGTCGGCCTTGACCTGGGCATAGTCGCGGACCCGGCGCAGCAGGCGGTTGGCGATGCGGGGGGTGCCGCGGGAGCGGCCGGCGATCTCGGCGGCGCCGGTGGTGTCGATCTCGACGTCGAGCAGGCCCGCGGAGCGGTGGATCACCCGTTCCAGTTCGGCCGGTCCGTAGAACTCCATGTGGGCGGTGAAGCCGAAGCGGTCGCGCAGCGGGGGCGGCAGCAGCCCGGCGCGCGTGGTGGCGCCGACCAGGGTGAACGGGGGCAGCTCCAGGGGGATGGCGGTGGCGCCCGGGCCCTTGCCGACGATGACGTCGACGCGGAAGTCCTCCATCGCCATGTAGAGCATCTCCTCGGCGGGCCGCGACATGCGGTGGATCTCGTCGAGGAAGAGGACCTCGCCCTCCTGGAGGGAGGAGAGGATCGCCGCGAGGTCGCCGGCGTGCTGGATGGCGGGGCCCGAGGTGATGCGGATGGGGGCTTCCATCTCGGCCGCGATGATCATCGAGAGGGTGGTCTTGCCGAGGCCGGGGGCGCCGGAGAGGAGCACGTGGTCGGCGGTGGCCCCGCGCGCGCGTGCGGCGCGCAGCACCAGGTCGAGCTGCTCGCGGACCTTCTCCTGGCCGATGAACTCGCCCAGGTCCTTGGGGCGCAGGGCGGCCTCCACGGCCTGGTCCTCGCCGTCGGCGGCAGCGCCCACCAGCCGCTCGGCGGCGGCCTCCGCGTCGGTCGTGTCGTCCCAGTTCACTTGATTCTCCTTGCCGTGGCGCACCGGGTGGGTGGTGGCGGGCGTGGTCAGCGGGCGCGGTTCAGCGTCTGCAGGGCGGCCTTGAGCAACTGGCCCACCTGCGGCGCGCCCCCGGCGGCCTCGGCCTGCGGCGCCACGGCGGAGACGGCCTCGTCGGCCTCGCGGGTGGCGTACCCGAGGCCGATCAGGGCGGCGTGCAGCTGGTCGCGCCAGCCGGTGCTGACCGGGGCCCCGACGGCGGGGGCGCCGATGGGCTCACCGAGCCGGTCCCTCAGCTCCAGGAGCAGCTTCTGCGCGCCCTTCTTGCCGATGCCGGGGACGGCGGTGAGCGCCTTCTCGTCGCCGGTGGAGACGGCTCTGCGCAGGGCGTCGGGCTGGTGCACGGCGAGCATCGCCTGGGCGAGGCGGGGACCGACGCCGCTGGCGGTCTGGAGCAGCTCGAAGACCTGGCGCTCGTCGTCGTCGGCGAAGCCGTAGAGCGTGAGCGAGTCCTCGCGGACGACGAGGGAGGTGGCGAGCCTGGCGGGCTTGCCGAGCCGCAGGGTGGAGAGCGTGTTCGGCGTGCACTGGACGGCCATGCCGACGCCGCCGACCTCGACCACCGCGGCGTCGGGGGCGAGGGCGGCGACGGTGCCGCTGACGAAGGCGATCATGCGGGGCGGCCTTTCGACGGGTGGGGGGTCTGCGGGCGGCGCGCGCCCTGTGCGGTGTGCAGGGCCACGGCCTGCTGGAGCCGGTTCTGCGCGGGGGCGCGCCAGATGTGGCAGATGGCGAGCGCGAGGGCGTCGGCGGCGTCGGCGGGCTTGGGCGGGGCGGCGAGCCGCAGCAGGCGGGTGACCATGGCGCCGACCTGCGCCTTGTCCGCGCGCCCGCTGCCGGTGACGGCCGCCTTGACCTCGCTGGGCGTGTGCAGGGCGACGGGGATGCCGCGGCGGGAGGCGCACAGGATGGCGACGGCGCTGGCCTGGGCGGTGCCCATGACGGTGCGGACGTTGTGCTGGCTGAAGACGCGCTCCACTGCGACGAATTCCGGCCGGTGTTCGTCCAGCCACCGCTCGATGCCATGCTCGACGGCGACGAGGCGGTGGCCGAGGTCGGCGTCCGCGGGCGTGCGGACGACGCCGACGCCGATCATGGTGAGCGGCCGGCCCGCGACGCCCTCCACGACACCGACCCCGCAGCGGGTCAGCCCCGGGTCCACCCCCAGCACACGCACGTGCCCGGCCCCTCTCGTCGATCACCTGTTTGTGCAGGCTATCGGGTGGCACTGACAAAGCGGCGGGCCGACGGGTTGTGTCCCCGTCGGCCCGCTGAGCAGGGAACGCGTTACGCGTCGACCTTCTCCATGATCTCGTCGCTCACGTCGAAGTTGGCGAAGACGTTCTGCACGTCGTCGCTGTCCTCCAGGGCGTCGATGAGCCGGAAGATCTTCCGAGCGCCCTCCTCGTCCAGCTCGACCTGCATGGTCGGGACGAAGTTGGCGTCGGCGGACTCGTAGTCGATGCCGGCCTCCTGGAGGGCGGTGCGGACCGCGACCAGGTCGGTGGCCTCGCTGAGCACCTCGAAGGTCTCGCCGAGGTCGTTGACCTCCTCGGCGCCCGCGTCCAGGACGGCGGCGAGGACGTCGTCCTCGCTCAGCTCGCCCTTGGGCACGATCACGACGCCCTTGCGGTTGAAGAGGTACGACACCGAGCCCGGGTCGGCCATGGAGCCGCCGTTGCGGGTCATGGCGACGCGGACGTCGGAGGCGGCGCGGTTGCGGTTGTCGGTGAGGCACTCGATGAGCACCGCGACGCCGTTGGGACCGTAGCCCTCGTACATGATCGTCTCGTAGTCGGCGCCGCCGGCCTCGAGGCCGCCGCCGCGCTTGACCGCGGAGTCGATGTTCTTGTTGGGGACCGACTGCTTCTTCGCCTTCTGGATGGCGTCGTACAGCGTCGGGTTGCCCTCGATGTCGACGCCGCCCATGCGCGCCGCGACCTCGATGTTCTTGATCAGCTTCGCGAAGAGCTTGCCGCGCTTGGCGTCGATCACGGCCTTCTTGTGCTTCGTCGTAGCCCATTTAGAGTGGCCGGACATCTGCCTGTCTCCTTCGCGTAACCCATCTCCTGCAACGAACGCAGGAATCCTACAAGGACTGAGCCGCCCGGTTCGCGCGCACCATGTCGGCGAAGAGCCGGTGCACACGGTGGTCGCCGGTCAGTTCCGGGTGGAACGACGTGGCCAGCGCGTTGCCCTGGCGGACGGCGACGATGTGGCCGTCGTGCTCGGCGAGCACCTCGGCGGCGGCGCCCACGGACTCGACCCAGGGGGCGCGGATGAAGACGCCCTCCACGGGATCGCCCTCCACGCCCTTGACGTCGACGGCCGCCTCGAAGGACTCGTTCTGCCGGCCGAAGGCGTTGCGGCGCACGATCATGTCGATGCCGCCGACCGTCTCCTGCCCGGAGCGCGGGTCGAGGATCTTGTCGGCCAGCATGATCATGCCGGCGCAGGTGCCGTAGACGGGCATGCCGTCCCGCACGCGCGCGCGGAGGGGTTCCATCACTCCGAAGAGGACGGCGAGCTTGGAGATGGTGGTGGACTCGCCGCCGGGGACGACCAGGCCGTCCACCTCGGCGAGTTCTTCGGGGCGCCTCACCGGCCTGGCCACGGCGTCGGCCACGGCCAGGGCGACGAGGTGCTCCCGTACGTCGCCCTGGAGGGCCAGGACGCCGATGACGGGGGTGTCACTCATGGGTCGGGTGCCTTACCAGCCGCGGTTGGCGTAGCGCTCGGTCTCGGGGAGGGTGTCGCAGTTGATGCCGACCATGGCCTCGCCGAGGTTGCGGGACGCGTCCGCGATGATCTTCGGGTCGTCGTAGAAGGTGGTCGCCTTCACGATGGCGGCGGCGCGCTTGGCCGGGTCGCCGGACTTGAAGATGCCGGAGCCGACGAAGACGCCCTCGGCGCCGAGCTGACGCATCAGCGCTGCGTCGGCCGGGGTGGCCACACCGCCGGCGGAGAAGAGCACCACGGGGAGCCTGCCCAGCTCGGAGACCTCCTTGACCAGCTCGTAGGGGGCGCGCAGCTCCTTGGCGGCGGCGTACAGCTCGTTGTTGTCGTAGCCGCGCAGCCGGGCGATCTCGTTCTTGATCTGGCGCAGGTGACGGACGGCCTCGACGACGTTGCCGGTGCCGGCCTCGCCCTTGGAGCGGATCATCGCGGCGCCCTCGGCGATCCGGCGCAGCGCCTCACCGAGGTTGGTGGCGCCGCAGACGAAGGGGGTGGTGAAGGCGAACTTGTCGCTGTGGTTGACCTCGTCGGCCGGGGTGAGGACCTCGGACTCGTCGATGTAGTCGACGCCGAGGGACTGCAGGACCTGGGCCTCGACGAAGTGGCCGATGCGGGACTTGGCCATCACCGGGATGGAGACGGCGTTGATGATGCCCTCGATCATGTCCGGGTCGGACATCCGGGCCACGCCGCCGTCCTTGCGGATGTCGGCCGGGACGCGCTCCAGGGCCATGACGGCCACGGCGCCCGCGTCCTCGGCGATCTTCGCCTGCTCCGGCGTGACGACGTCCATGATCACGCCGCCCTTGAGCTGCTCGGCCATGCCGCGCTTCACGCGGGCGGTGCCGGTCTCGGGGGTCTGGTTTTCGGAGAGCGTGCTGGACACGGGTACCTCGCTGAGGGGAAGGGGGTTTCTGCAGCAACGAGGAAACGCGAGGCGGGCAGTCCACAGCAAGGGCCAATGGGAAGGCGGTGGATCGTTTTCGTTCACATGCGTTACGCCGCCCGTTCCACCAGCGCGGCCGGCGGCTCGTCGTCCATCTCGAAGGCCAGCGGGAAGGGGGCGTGCCCGGCGAGGCGGAACCAGCGGACCTTGCGGTGCTCGCGCAGCCTGCGGGCGGCTCCCACCGCGTCGTTGTGGAAGCGCCGGGCCATGGGCACCCTCCGTACGGCCTCGGCCAGTTCGTGCGCGGCCTCCTCTCCCCCGGGTGCCTCGCGCAACACGTCCACCTGCTGCGCGTCGGCGAACACGGCGCGCAGTGCCTGGCTCAGCTCGCTCTCCGCGACCTCCCGCAGCTCCTCCTCGGCCTGCCGGGCGGCGTGCGCGGCCTCGTAGAGGACCATGGAGGCGGCCGGGTCGAGCACGCCGGAGGTGGCGAGTTCCTGGGCCACGGACGCCCTGCGCAGCAGCTGCGCGTCCAGGGCGGCGCGGGCGGCGTCGATCCGGGCGTGCAGCCGGTCCAGGCGGCCCGCCGTCCAGCTCAGGTACAGGCCGACGGCGACGAGGACGACCAGGATCCAGATGAGGGTTGCGGTCACGGGCCGCAACCCTATCGGTGGGCCGAGCTGGCCAAGTGCGCCCGGTGGGCCCCGTGCGCGCCGGTGGGTCAGTCCCTCGCCAGGCCGAAGCGGGCCCGCAGGCCCGTCGCCCGGTCGTCCGTCGCCACCGCGGCGGCTCCCGCGGTGACCGTCTCGTAGACGGACAGGATGTCCGCACCCACGGTGGACCAGTCGAAGCGCCGTACGTGGGCGCTGCCCCGCTCCCGCAGCGCGGCGCGGCGCTCCGGGTCGGCCAGCAGGCGTACGGCGGCGTCGGCCAGGGCGTCGGCGTCCTCGCTGGGGAAGAGTTCCCCGGCCGCCCCCTGGTCGAGGACCTGGGCGAAGGCGTCCAGGTCGGAGGCGAGGACGGGAGCGCCCCCCGACATGGCCTCGACGAGGATGATGCCGAAGCTCTCGCCGCCGGTGTTGGGCGCCACGTACAGGTCGACGCTGCGCAGGAAGCGGGCCTTGTCCTCGTCGCTGATCATGCCGAGGAACTCCACGCGCGGGCGCAGCTCCTCGGGCAGGCTCTCGACGGCCTCCTCCTCGTCCCCGCGGCCCGCGACGAGCAGCCGGGTCTGCGGGCGGGCGGCGAGGATCTTGGGCAGGGCCCGCATGAGCACCGGCAGGCCCTTGCGGGGCTCGTCGATGCGTCCTATGAAGCCGATCGTGTCGCCCTGCCACTCGGGCTTGGGCTCCGCGTCGGCGAAGAAGCCGACGTCGACGCCGTTGGGGATGACGACCGCGTCGCCGCCCAGGTGCTCGACCAGCGTGCGGCGGGCGTACTCGCTCACGGCGATCCGGGCGCTGATCTTCTCCAGGGCGGCCTGGAGGATCGCGTACGCGGCGATCATCGCGCGGGAGCGCGGGTTGGAGGTGTGGAAGGTGGCCACGATCGGGCCCTGCGCCGCCCAGCAGGTCAGCAGGCCGAGCGAGGGCGAGGTCGGCTCGTGGATGTGGATGACGTCGAAGCCGCCCTCGTGCAGCCAGCGCCGGACCCGGGCGGCCGACAGGAAGCCGAAGTTCAGCCGGGCCACCGAGCCGTTGTACGGCACCGGCACCGCGCGGCCGGCGGAGACGACGTACGGGGGCAGCGGGGTGTCGTCGTCGGCCGGGGCGAGGACGGACACCTGGTGGCCGAGCCGGATGAAGTACTCGGCGAGGTCCCGGATGTGGAACTGGACGCCGCCCGGCACGTCCCAGGAGTACGGGCAGACGATGCCGATCCTCACGACGCCCCGCCCTGCCCGTCGGCCGCCTCTGGTGTCTTGTCCGCCTCGAGCGCCTTGGGTGCCGTGGGTGCCTTGGGTGCCGTGGGTGCCTTGGCGGGGTCGAGGTCCTTGAGCCACAAGCGCTGCAGCATGTGCCAGTCCTCCGGGTGGTCGGCGATCCCCGTGGCGAAGGCGTCGGCCAGCGCCTGTGTCATGACAGACGTCTTTTCGGCCCGGGTGCCTGACTCGGGCACCTCGACCGGCGGATGCACCCGGCCCCGCATGACGGGCGAGTCGTCGTACCAGAGCGTCACCGGCAGCAGCAGCGCGCCCGTCTGCTGGGCGAGCAGGGCGGGACCGGCCGGCATCCGGGCCGTCTCGCCGAAGAAGTCGACCTCCACGCCGGAGGCGGACAGGTCGCGGTCGGCGACCAGGCAGACCAGGCCGCCGTCGCGCAGCCGCCGGGCCAGCGTGCCGAAGGCGGTGCCGCCGCTGTGCGGCAGGACCTCCATGCCGAGGCCCTCGCGGTAGGCGACGAAGCGGTCGTACAGCGTCTCCGGCTTGAGGCGCTCGGCGACGGTGGTGAACGGGATGCCGAGCTTCGTGGTGACCCAGGCGCCCGCGAGGTCCCAGTTGGCCAGGTGCGGCAGGGCGAGTACCACGCCCTTGCCGGCGTCCATGCCGTCGGTGAGGTGGTGCAGGTCCTCGGGGGCGAAACCGCCCTTGATCCGCTCGGTGCTCCACGCCGGGAGCCGGAACGACTCCATCCAGTAGCGCAGGTACGAGCGCATGCCCGCGCGTGAGAGGGCGGCGAGCCGCTCGGGGCCCGCGCCCGGCACCACGCGCGCGTAGTTGCTCTCCAGGCGGCGCACCCCCGCCCCGCGCTGCTTCCAGGCGAGGTCGGCGACGGTGCGGCCGAGGCGCACGGCGGCGGGCTCGGGGAGCTTCTTCACGGTGCCCCAGCCGGCGCCGTACAGACCGTCGGTCAGCCGGTCCCGAGCGCTCACTTCGCCGCCTCGGTGCCCTGGCTCTCCTGAGCGGCGGCATCGGCCTCGGCGGCCTCCCGGCGGACCGTGACGACGCGCTGGACCAGCGTGACGAGGCTGCCGACGGCGACGATCCACAGGGCGATCGGCAGCAGGTACTGGATGCCGGGGACGCCGAACTTGTGCAGTCCGGCGAATCCGGCGGCGACCAGCGAGATGACGAGGCGCTCGGCGCGCTCGACCAGTCCGTTGACGGCGACCGGCAGGCCGATCGCCTCGCCGCGCGCCTTGGTGTACGACACGACCTGTCCGCTGGCCAGGCAGAAGATCGACACAGCGCACAGCACGTTGTCGTCGCCGTTGCCCGCGTACCACAGGGCGAGGCCGCCGAAGATCGCGCCGTCGGCGACCCGGTCGAGGGTGGAGTCCAGGAACGCGCCCCAGCGGCTGGAGCGGCCCAGCTGGCGGGCCATGTTGCCGTCGACCAGGTCGGAGAAGACGAAGAGCGTGATCACCACCGTGCCCCAGAAGAACTCACCCATGGGGTAGAAGACCAGCGCACCCGCGACCACACCGGCGGTGCCGAGGAGCGTGACCGTGTCCGGGCTGACGCCCCGGCGGATGAGAAACGCGGCGAACGGTGTGAGGACACGCGTAAAAAATGCACGCGCGTACTTGTTCAGCATGGCCTTCCCGACGGTCGGTGTGGCGCCGCGGCCCTTGCTGGCCACCGGCTGGCCCATCGTAGTCACGCGCGCGCGTGGGCGGTGGCCGGGCACCCTGAGCCGTCGCTGAGCGGCCGGTGGGCGGCGGGATCGGGTCCTTCGTATGGACGCGGCGTGACGGGAGTGGAAAGCTCGAAGGACCGCGGGCGTCGCCGGAGCCGCCAGTGCACGCGGTCCCGCGTGTCCGCGCCCACAGTGACCTCACCGTGCACGGGAGGCAAGGACATGGGCGACAAGGCACACACCCATCCCGGAGCCGCCGGAAGGGCGACGGCGGCCGACCACCCCACGTCCGTACGGAATGTGGTGCTGGTCGGCCACTCCGGATCGGGCAAGACGACATTGGTGGAAGCTCTCGCGCTGACGACGGGAGCGGTGAACCGGGCGGGCCGCGTGGAGGACGGCGGCTGCGTCTCGGACTACGACGACATGGAGCACCGCCAGCAGCGCTCCGTACAGCTCTCCCTGGTGCCGGTCGAATGGGACGGCATCAAGATCAACCTCTTGGACACTCCCGGGTACGCCGACTTCGTCGGTGAGCTGAGGGCCGGTCTGCGGGCGGCGGACGCGGCCCTCTTCGTCGTCTCGGCCTCCGACGGCGTGGACGGTGCGACCCGCATGGTCTGGGAGGAGTGTGCCGCCGTCGGCATGCCGCGCGCCATCGTGATCACGCACCTGGAGGCCGCCCGTGCGGACTTCGAGGAGATGACGCGGATCTGCGCGGAGGCCTTCGGCGGCGACGACCCCGACGCCGTACTGCCGCTCTACCTGCCCCTGCACGGCCCGCCCGCCCCCGACGGGCACGCGCCCGTGACGGGGCTCGTGGGGCTGCTGTCGCGGAAGCTGTTCGACTACGCCTCGGGCGAGCGCGTGGCCTCGGAGCCTGGCGAGGCGGAACTGCCGCAGCTCGACGAGGCCCGCTCCATGCTGATCGAGGGGATCATCTCGGAGAGCGAGGACGAGACCCTCATGGAGCGCTATCTCGGCGGCGAGCAGGTCGACGTCAAGACACTGATCCAGGACCTGGAACGGGCCGTCGCACGCGGGGTGTTCTTCCCCGTCCTGGCCGCCGCCCCCGCCGCCGACGGCGCACGGCAGGGACTGGGCACGGTCGAGCTCCTGGAACTGATCACACGCGGGTTCCCGACGCCCCTGGAGCGCGCGGCGCCCCGGGTCACCACGCCGGAGGGCGCCGGGCGCGAACTGCGGATGTGCGACCCCGAGGAGTCGCTGGTCGCGGAGGTCGTCAAGACGTCCTCCGACCCCTATGTCGGCCGGATCTCGATGGTCCGCGTCTTCTCCGGAACCCTGCGCGCCGACCAGACGGTGCACGTGTCCGGGCACGGCATGACCGACCGCGGGCACGAGGACCACGACGTCGACGAGCGGATCGGCGCCCTGTCGACGCCGTTCGGCAAGCAGCAGCGGCCGGTCACGCACGTGATCGCGGGCGACCTCGCCTGCGTGGCCAAGCTGACCCGCGCGGAGACCGGGGACACGCTCTCGGCCAAGGACGACCCGCTGCTGATGGCCCCCTGGGAGATGCCCGACCCGCTGCTGCCCCTCGCCATCCAGGCACACAGCAAACCCGACGAGGACAAGCTCTCCCAGGGGCTGGCCCGGCTGGTCGCCGAGGACCCGACGATGCGCCTGGAGCACAACCAGGACACCCACCAGGTGGTCCTGTGGTGCCTGGGCGAGGCCCACGCCGACGTGGCCCTGGAGCGGCTGCGCAGCCGCTACGGCGTCCAGGTCGACGTCGTACCCCACCGGGTCTCCCTGCGCGAGACGTTCGGCGGCCGGGCGGCCGGGCGCGGGCGGCACGTGAAGCAGTCCGGCGGGCACGGCCAGTACGCCATCTGCGAGATCGAGGTGGAGCCGCTGCCGGGCGGCTCGGGCATCGAGTTCGTGGACAAGGTGGTCGGCGGCGCGGTGCCCCGGCAGTTCATCCCGTCCGTGGAGAAGGGGGTGCGCACCCAGGCGGCCAAGGGCGTCGCCGCCGGCCACCCGCTGATCGACGTGCGGATCACGCTGCTCGACGGCAAGGCGCACTCGGTGGACTCCTCCGACGCCGCGTTCCAGACGGCGGGCGCGCTGGCTCTCAGGGAGGCCGCGGCCGAGGCGAGGATCCATCTGCTGGAGCCGGTGGCCGAGGTGAGCGTGCTGGTCGGCGACGACTACGTGGGCGCGGTGATGAGCGACCTGTCCGGACGGCGCGGCAAGGTGCTGGGCACCGAGCAGACCAGCGGCGGCCGGACCCTGATCAGGGCCGAGGTGCCCGAGATCGAGATCGGCCGCTACGCCGTGGACCTGCGCTCCCTCTCGCACGGCACCGCCCGCTTCGACCGCCGCTACGCGCGGCACGAACCGATGCCGGCGCAGGTCGCGGACCGGCTGCGCGACGAGGTGCGGGTGGCGTCCTAGCGGGGCCCGGCCTTCCGGCGCGAGCTCAGCCCTCCGGTGCGAGCCCGGCCCTCCGCTGCCGAGCCAGGCTTTCCGGTGCGGTGTCGCCGCACCGGAGGGCCCCGCACCGGAGGGCCCCGCGCCGGTGTCCGCCACCCCGGCGTGCGACGGCGCGCCCGGCGGTCAACCCGCGCGTGTGGGGGCGCCTTTGGGCGTCCCGTGACGCACGACGGTGCCGGCGGATACGCTGATGACCAGATCAACAGGTGTGCGGGGCAGGGAAGTCGGGAAGGCCGCAGGAGCGACAGTGGTGGCGATCGGGGGCGGGAATGACCGTTGACGGCGGTTACGCGGACTTCTTCGGACCGCAGGTGCCGCGCACGGACGACGGCGGCCAGACGGCCACGTTCGCGCTGGCCTCGGCCGCCTACCGGGACAGCGAGGCCGAGGAGATACTCAAGGCCAACAGCGAGTGGCACAAGTCGGCCGTGAGCAAGCCCCGGATCAAGCTGTTCCGGCCCAACCTGGGCGAGGCGTACTCCCGGGCGATCATCGACCGGATGCTGGGTCCCAAGCGTGCCCCGCTCATCCAGTCCTTCGGCACCCAGCCGCAGGTGGTCGTGGAGCACAGTCTCGCGGCCCACCGCATACGCAGGGACCGGGACAACTGGCTGAGCGCCGTCATGGTGCTGTGCGGGCTGCTGTTCCTGCCCGGCCTGCTGGTCTGGCTCCTGGTCTTCCAGATCCGCACCACCGTCGCCCGGCGCGAGGACAAACGGGCCGGCGCGCTCGCCACCACGCTGCTCCTCGCGATGGCGGTCCTCGCCGTGCTCTTCCTGCTCAAGATGCCCTTCAGCGGCTTCTGGGCCTGGTACGCGCGCGCCTGCGTCGTCGCCCCGGTGATCGGCTGGTTCTGGGCCAAGCGCATCTGCGAGCGCACGGCGCGCGACCTCCGGGACCGCTGGAGCGGCCTCCTGTCCGGCGCCGGCGTGGGCGCCAAGGTGCCCGAGGCGGTGCCGAGCAGCCCCGGCGAGACGGCCGCCGAGGAACTGCGGCAGTCGCTGGCCCGGCTCAGCGCCGAGCAGCAGTCCAACTCCGTCTTCTACGCCGGTCCCAAGGGAATCCTCGGCATGGGCACCCGCTGGGGCAACTGGCAGCTCGCCGAGGAGCTGGTCCCCGTCGACCCGGACCGGGAGATCAACCCGTTCCGCAGCTGGGACGTCATCAAGGCCATCCACGACCGGCTGCGCATGCTGGAGCGCGGCCCGCTGCACACCGGCGGCTTCCCCAAGCCGACGGTGCGGCACTGGATCGTGACCCCGATCGGTGAGAACGCCGACTCGGTGTCCCGGCCCGAGGGCACGGACGTCGAGGCGTACCAGGTCAAGCAGCACGCCATACAGGAGATCTGCGACAAGCAGCAGTTCGGCGCGGGCGACCGGCACTACCTGGGCGTGCAGTGGACGCTGTGGGACGGCCAGTTGGTCATCTCCATGCTGATCACGGTGACGGTGCTGCACGAGACGCTGCGCATCGAGGTCACCGGACACGCCCTGGGCCCGGTGCACGGCCTGTTCACCAGCAAGCCCGCGGCCAAGGAGAAGACGGTCCAGAAGTCGGTCAAGTTCTGGGAGACCCGCACGGTCAAGCTCCCGCTGGTCGACACCGACGAGGTGGTGCGGCTGGCCGCGCGCGCCCCGCTGACCTGGTACCCGCCGCTGCTGTACTGGCTGGGCGGCAAGCTCACGCTGCCCGAGCCCTTCGGCGTGCGGCACGCCTGGGCGGACCGGCCGTGGCGGCACCGTTTCATGGCCGACGACGCGCTGCGCGCGGCCACGCCGGTCCTCCGGGCGGTGCACTCGGCGGCGATCAAGGTGCTGAAGGAGAACGGCGTGGACACGGAGAAGTTCGGTGCCCGCGCGGGTGGTCTGAGCGGGGCGGTGCAGGAGGCTGTGCCGAAGAAGGCGGACGTCTACGACGCGTAGGCCTCCGGCGGTCGGGCGGGGTGTCGGGGTGGGCGTCCCTGGGGGCTGCCGCCCCCAGACCCCCGCTTCGGCCTGGACGGCCTCGTCCTCGAACGCCGGACGGGCTGATTGGATCGGCCTCGGCTGCGAACTACACCGTCGGCCAGGCCTCGGCCAGCATCTTGCGGGTGTCACCCAGGAGCTGGGGCAGCACCCTCGTGTGGCCGATCGCGGGCATGAAGTTCGTGTCGCCGCCCCAGCGGGGGACGACGTGCTGGTGCAGGTGAGCGGCGATGCCCGCGCCCGCCACCGTGCCCTGGTTCATGCCCAGGTTGAACCCTTGGGCCCCGGAGGCCGTACGCAGCGCCGTCATCGCCTGCTTCGTCAGCTCGGCCAGCTCCGCGGTCTCCACGGCGTTCAGCTCCGTGTAGTCGGCGACGTGACGGTAGGGCACGGTCATCAGGTGGCCGCCGTTGTACGGGTACAGATTGAGCACCGCGTACACGTGCTCACCGCGCCGGATGATCAGACCGTCCTCGTCGGACTTGGCCGGGATCGAGCAGAAGGGGCAGCCGTCGTCGGCGCCCGGGCCGCTCGGCTTGTTCTCGCCCTGGATGTACGCCATCCGGTGGGGCGTCCACAGACGCTGGAAAGCGTCCGGCGTCCCCACTCCCAGCTGCTGCTCCGGCTCACTCGTCATGCGTGCAGCATATGGCGCGCGGGCTCGGGAACGGAAAGAGCCCCCGGGATCACTCCCGGGGGCCGATCCCCGCTGGTGCGGGGAGCCATCGCGGCGAAGCCACGAGGACGAGCGCTACGACGGACCATCCCCGCGTCAGCGGGGACCACTTCACACCTGAACTCGGCGCTCCACCACATCAACGAGCTTCGCCAGCGCCTGGTCACGCGGAATGCCGTTCTCCTGCGAACCGTCGCGGTAGCGGAACGACACCGTGCCCCCGTGCATGTCCTCGTCACCGACGATGATCATGAACGGGACCTTCTGCTTCTGCTGCGTGCGGATCTTCTTCTGCATCCGGTCCGAGGAGGAGTCCACGTCGACGCGGAGCCCCTTGCGCCGTGCCTCGGCCGCGAACTCCTCCAGGTACTGCACGTGAGCGTCCCCCACCGGAATGCCCACCGCCTGCACCGGAGCGAGCCACGGCGGCATCGCGCCCGCGTAGTGCTCCAGGAGCACCGCGAAGAACCGCTCGATGGAACCGAACAGCGCGCGGTGGATCATGACCGGACGGGTCTTGGTGCCGTCCGCGGCCGTGTACTCCAGGTCGAAGCGCTCCGGCAGGTTGAAGTCGAGCTGGATGGTCGACATCTGCCAGGTGCGCCCGATGGCATCGCGCGCCTGGACGGAGATCTTCGGGCCGTAGAACGCGGCGCCGCCCGGGTCCGCCACGAGCTCCAGGCTCTGCTTCTCGGCGACCTGGCGCAGCGTCTCGGTGGCTTCTTCCCAGGCTTCGTCGGTGCCGACGAACTTCTCCGGATCCTTGGTGGACAGCTCCAGGTAGAAGTCGTTCAGGCCGTAGTCGCGCAGCAAGTCCAGGACGAAGGTGAGGGTCTTGTCCAGCTCCTGAGACATCTGCTCGCGGGTGCAGTAGATGTGCGCGTCGTCCTGGGTGAAGCCGCGGGCCCGGGTCAGGCCGTGCACGACGCCCGACTTCTCGTACCGGTACACGGTGCCGAACTCGAACAGGCGCAGGGGCAGCTCACGGTAGGAGCGGCCGCGCGCGTCGAAGATCAGATTGTGCATCGGGCAGTTCATGGGCTTGAGGTAGTAGTCCACGCCCTCGTCGAGCTGCATGGGCGGGTACATGCCGTCGGCGTACCAGTCCAGGTGGCCCGAGGTCTCGAAGAGCTTCCCCTTGGTCGCGTGCGGGGTGTAGACGAACTCGTAGCCGGCTTCTTCGTGCTTGCGCCGCGAGTAGTCCTCCATGGTCCGGCGGATGATGCCGCCCTTGGGGTGGAAGACGGCGAGGCCGGAGCCGATCTGCTCGGGGATGGAGAACAGGTCCAGCTCGCTGCCGAGCTTGCGGTGGTCGCGCTTCTCGGCCTCGGCGAGGAACTCCAGGTGGGCCTTCAGCTCGTCCTTGGTGGGCCAGGCTGTGCCGTAGATGCGCTGGAGCATCGGGTTCTTCTCGCTGCCGCGCCAGTAGGCGGCGGCGTTGCGCATCAGCTTGAAGGCCGGGATGTTCCGGGTGGTGGGCAGGTGGGGACCGCGGCAGAGGTCCTTCCAGCACAGCTCGCCGGTCTTGGCGTCGAGGTTGTCGTAGATCGTCAGCTCGCCGGCGCCGACCTCGACGTCCGCGCCGTCGTCGTGCGAGGCGGAGCCCTTGAGGCCGATCAGCTCCAGCTTGTACGGCTCGTCGGCGAGCTCCGCGCGGGCCTCGTCGTCGGTGACCACGCGGCGGGAGAACTTCTGCCCCCGCTTCTGGATCTCCTGCATCCTCTTCTCGATGGCCTTGAGGTCATCGGGGTGGAAGGGCTTCTCGACGTCGAAGTCGTAGTAGAAGCCGTCCTTGACGGGCGGGCCGATGCCCAGCTTGGCCTCGGGGAACAATTCCTGCACCGCCTGCGCCATGACGTGCGCGGTGGAGTGGCGCAGGATGTTCAGACCGTCCTCGGAGGAGATCTCGACGCCTTCGACGGTCTCGCCGTCCTTCACCTCGTAGGCGAGGTCCCTGAGCTCACCGGCCACACGCGCCGCGATGATCGAGCGCTGGCCGGCGAAGAGCTCGGCGGCCGTAGTGCCCGTCGTCACCACGCGTTCTTCCCGCTCGGAATCCCGCTGGATGATCACACGGACGTCTGACACCGGTCTCTCCTGACTGAAGGTGGGGCCGCGGCGCCATACCGGAGCGCACGCATGAGGGCGATCGTACCGACCCGGACCCGCCCACCGCGAAATCATTCCCGGCGGTCTCCTCCGTCTCCGCAGGCCTCCTCGAGGAAGGCCGCGACCTCCACGTGCTCCTGGACGGTCTTGAGCAGCCGGTCCCGCTCCGCGTCGTCGACCTGTACCGGGGTGATCTCGCAGGCGCCGGTGAGCCGGCGGAAGCCGCCCCGGCTCTCCAGTCGCCCGAGCACCCGCACCGGCAGTCCGACGAGGTGGGCGTGCCCGGCGATCCGGTAGGCGTCCTCGTCCAGCGCGACGCGCACGTGCGGCACCTCGGCCCCGGCCAGCACCCGCAGCCGTACGGTGCCCGGGCCGCGCGGTCCGGGCCGGCGCATGCGGACGACGGTGCCGGTGATCCGCACCGGGACGGAGGGCTCCGCGCGCAGGTAGCGGGCGGCGGCCTCGCGCAGGGCCGGCAGGTCGCCGGGCGAGAACTCGACGGGTTCGGCGAGGGCGCCGCAGCCCTCGGGCACGCCCGTGGCCGGCGCCCAGCCGACGGCGATCCGGGCGCCCTCGCTGCCTCGGACCAGGGCGACGAGCGCCTCGGCCAGTTCGTGGCTGACGCCGGCGGCGACGGCCGAGTCGAAGGCCTCCATGCCGCCGGTGGCCCGCCGGTAGTCGACGGCCTCACGGGCGGCGTACAGGGCCTGGTGGAGTCGTACGGCGAGGGGGCGGCCGGCGCCGACCGGCAGGAACGCCGTGAGCAGGCGGCCACCGGGGGCGGGGCCCACCAGCACGTTCTCCAGGGCCGCGCAGGCGGCGCGCCGGTGCCGGGCGCCGTAGTAGCCCGCACGCGCGCGGGTGGCGAGTGCTCCGGCGAGCAGCATCCGGCGGGCGGCGGAGCGCAGCTGCTCCTCCGTGGTCCAGGACGCGGTGTCGCCGGGCCCTGTCGGTATGTCGCGTTCCCAGCGGATCTCGTCGCTGGGGACGGCGAGGGAGAGGAGGATCTCGCGGGCGGCGGGAGTGCCGCTGCGGGACAGGGCGAGCAGCGCCTCGGCGAGGAGGTCGTCGCTGTCGGGGAAGGCGCGGCTGACGGGCACCAGGAGGCTGGTGGCGCCGGCGGTGGGGCCGGGCGGGGTCCAACGGCCGTAGCGGCCCGGGGCGCCGCCGCGGCGCCGCCAGCCGTGCCGGTGGAGCAGGGCGGTCAGCACGGCCGGGTCGACGGTGCCGGACTCGGGCGGACGGCCGTCCCGGATGGTGTCGTCGAGGGCGTCGGCCGGGTGCGGCCGTACCGGCCGCAGAGGCTCGACGGACCGCGGGGGCTCGCCGGCCGGGCGGTGCGTCATGGTTTCCCTCCCGTCCCGACCCGCGTCATGATCTCGCACAGCGCCCGGTCGTCGAAGATCCGCGCGGTCGGTATCCGCACGGTGGTGCGCCGCCGTCCGGTGACCGGATGTCCGGCGAGGTTGGTCCAGTAGCAGCAGTGCCTGAGGTCGAGCCGGTCGTGCCCGGCACGCAGCCACTGGTCCCGGGACCGGGGGACGATCATCACGACCAGGATCTTGTGCACCGACACCGGGGTGCGGGCGAGTTTCGCCAGGTGGTCGTTGTCGAGGGTGAAGGAGAAGAAGCGGCCGGGCGGGCTGGGCGGGAGCTGGTACGTCGCCTTGAGCTGCACCTTGATGGTGACCTCGTCGTCGACGGTGTGTCCGGGGGCGCTGTGGCTGACGTGCCAGTCGATGCCGTTGTCCGGGAAGGGCTGGGAGAGCGAGCAGCCAGCGGCGGCGGCGACCGCGTGGAGGTAGCCGACCTGCAAGGTCTCCATGCAGGCGGTGGTGGCGAGAGAGCCGCGTGAGGGCGCGGTGCGCTCCGGAAGCAGCCCGCCCCGTTCGGGCTGCGCAATGGCCATGACCAACAGCCTTCCAGAACTGGTGAATCCCCGCTGCGGGTCTGTGAACTGCAAAGACCCGTACTCCTGTTGTGTCCTTCCGGCGTACGTCGCAAACAGCCCGGGTATCACCGAACCGGGACAAGGGACGGCGCGTCAGCTGCCGCGCTCGGACGAGGAGTTGAGTGCCCTATGACGAGCTGGTTCGAGGGGCCGTTGGCCGCCTTCGACACGGAGACCACGGGTGTGGACACCGAGACCGACCGGATCGTGTCGGCGGCCCTCGTCGTCCAGGACGCGCCGGGACTGCGCCCGCGGGTGACCCGGTGGCTGGTGAACCCGGGCGTGCCGGTGCCCGAGGCGGCGACGGCGGTGCACGGGCTGACCCAGGAGCATGTGGAGCGCCATGGCCGGTGGCCGGCGCCGGTGATGTACGAGATAGCGGAGGCACTGACCGAACAGGCCCGCGCCGGGCGGCCGCTCGTGGTGATGAACGCGCCGTTCGACCTCACCCTGCTGGACCGGGAGTTGCGCCGCCACCGCGCCTCGTCGCTCGGCCGCTGGCTGGAGCGGACGTCGCTGCACGTGCTGGACCCGCGGGTGCTGGACAAGCACCTGGACCGCTACCGCAAGGGCCGCCGCACCCTCACCGACCTGTGCGCGCACTACTGCGTGGAGCTGGAGGGCGCGCACGACGCGGCGGCCGATGCCCAGGCCGCGCTGGAGGTCGTACGGGCGGTGGGGCGCCGCTTCCAGGCACGGCTGGAGCGCCTCTCCCCCGCCGAGCTGCACACCCTGCAGGCGGTGTGGCACGCGGGTCAGGCGCGAGGGCTGCAGGCGTGGTTCGCGCTCAACGGCACCGAGGAGGCGGTGGACCCGGCCTGGCCGCTGCGGCCGGAGCTGCCGGCGGCGGCGTGACCGTACGCAGCACGCCGACGCACGAAGAAGCCGGTCCGTCGTGCGACGGACCGGCTTTTCCCGGTGGGCGATACTGGGTTCGAACCAGTGACCTCTTCGGTGTGAACGAAGCGCTCTCCCACTGAGCTAATCGCCCGGGAACGCACTGAACAATACAGGGCCCCCGGCGCTTCCATCAAACCGCTTGCCGACCGCCTGCCAGGTGGGCGGCGAGGCCCTGCCGTCCCGCCCGCATCATGAGGCGGTGGTTGGCCCGGAACAGGGGCCGCCCCGGCACCGCGAGGCGGCGCAGCAGCGGTTTGCGTACGACGACCTCCTGGTCGTAGCGGACCAGGGTGCCGGAGCCGCGCGGGGCGACCGTCCAGCGCGCCCAGCCCTCCATGTCGCCGCTCATCAGGACCTCCAGCACCCCCGGGGCGGGGTCGTGGCGCCCCTCCCGCACGGTCGTCGTCAGGTCGTACGGGAGGAGGGAGCGGACCCGGAGGAGGCCGCTGGTGTCGTCGAGCCGGGTGACCTGGCGCACCTGGCGCCACCAGTGGGGGTAGTCCTCGATCCGTTCGAGTGCCCGGTAGACGTCCGGGGCGGGCGCGGGCAGCGGCCACAGGCTGCGGAAGCGGTAATGGTTCCAGTCCACCCGTGCAGTGTGCCCGTGCCCGCGCCGGTCAGGGGTGGCTACGGCATCCTGTCCCCCAGGAGTGCGAGGTTCTCGATGGCGGCGAGGCCGTAGAGGGCGGTGTCGTTGGTGGACACCCAGCTCGCCTCGCTGCCCGGGACCAGGGTGACGGCGCCGTTCAGCTTCTCCGTCGTCCAGGGCGCCGACTCCTTGTAGCCGTCGGAGTCGTAGAACTTCTGCCACGCGCGCGTGGCGAGCTTCTCGTCGCCGGTCCGCACGGCCGCGTAGGCGTCGAGGCGCGAGTGGCCCTGGAAGAGGATGAGGCTGCCGAAGTCGGCGCCGTAGCGCTCGGCCTGTTCGGTCTTGCTCGCGTTGAAGTAGCGGCAGTAGTCGTAGTACGCCTCCTCGAACTCCGGCATGTCGACGAGGTCGATCAGTTCGGCGCACAGTTCGTTCAGGCCGAATACGGCGGACAGGTGGGAGACCTCGACCTTGGGGGTGCCGGCGACGGCGAACTTCCCGGTGTCCAGGTCGTACAGGCCGCTGCCCTGGACGAAGCCGTTGGGCTGGGCGGCGATGGTCTCCATGGTGGACAGGACGCGGTCCCGGGCCTTCTCCCACTGGGGGCCCTTGCGTTCCCACTCGGTGAGCCACGCCGAGACCAGGCCGCTCCAGTCGGTGCCGAAGCCGATGGACAGGGCGTTGCGGTCGGGGGTGTAGGGCTCGGTGCGGATCTTGCGGAGCGGGTCGAGGGCGAGGAAGGTCTCGTCGGAGTCGACGTTGGCACGCATGAGGTCGCCGACGCGTTCGTCGGCGGTGAGGAAGTAGTAGAAGCGCCGGTAGGTGGTGTTGGCGATGCGCTGCTGCTTGGCGCTGTCGGCGTAGTGCTGGACGCCGTGCCGGGTGCCGAGGCCGGCCCACTCGCCCAGGTGGTAGACGTCGACCTCGCCGGTGTGCCGGGTCATGGCCTCGGCGAAGCGGAAGATGTCGGCGCGGCCGGAGCGGAGGTAGGCGTACCAGAGCCAGAGGTCCGGGGAGAGCTCGGAGTTGTCCCAGGCGTAGCCGCCGATGTCGTACCGCCACACGTGCCGGGCGGCGTCGTAGGTGTGCATGATGTCGCCGTAGTCCCAGAAGCCGTACCAACGGCGCTGCTCCACCTGGTCCTTGTAGTAGGTGAAGAGGAAGTCGAGGTGGTCCTCGATCTTCGCCTTGGCGGGGGTGGTGCGGTCGGGCTCGGAGTAGAGGCCGGGGCCGAAGACCCCGGCCTTGATGAGCTGCTGGGGCGAGGCGGCCAGTTGCGGCAGGACGCGCACCGCCTCGACCTGTTCGGCGAGCTTCTCGGCGCTCGGGGTGGCGGCGTTGGCCCAGAAGAGGAGTTCCGAGGTGCGGGCGATGCCGTAGGGGGTGCCGAAGCCGGGTTCGTAGTCCTCGTAGGTGATGTTGAGGCCTTCGAGCTGTTCGGGGAAGGTGTCCTGGCCCATGCCGTCGTGGTAGAAGCGCAGGTCCATGGGCTGGGCCTCGGGCGACCAGAGCCAGAGGGTGACCTCGGCCTCGTCGGCCTGGGCGTCGCGGATGTCGAGCTGGGCGGGGTACTTCTCCCAGAAGTCGCGCAGGCCGAAGGAGAGGCCGCCGCTCGCGCCGCCGACGTAGCCGAAGCCGGAGGCGCGCCGTCCGCCGCCGGCGCCGATCCAGCCGTGGCCCTTCTTGGTGCGTTTGCGCAGGGTGAAGCCGTCGGCGGAGAGCTGGGAGAGGGTGTAGTCGCCCCATTCGGGGATGTACTTCAGGCGGGTGGTGACCCGCTGGTCCCAGGTGGACGGGTCGGGCAGCTTCTCACCGGCGAACTGCGCGGCCTGCACGGCCGCTCCCGGGTCGCGGCGCAGGCCGGTGATGCCCTTGACGGCCTCGCGGAGCAGGCCGGTGCCCTCGCCGCCGATCCGGATGTGGCGGTCGTAGGCCTCGTCACGCATCGGGACGGTGAAGCGGACGCCGAGGCCGCGGACGAAGTCGCCGCTGGCCCTGCCCGGCTCCTGCTTCCCGTCGAACGTGATCGTGTGCACCATGCGGAAGGAGTCGGCGCCCGCGTAGAAGTAGAGGCGGATGGAGAAGGGGAGCCAGCCGCGGTGGCCCTTGCGGTGCTTGCCGTCGATGCGGACGACGGCACGGACCGGGCCGTCCTGTTCGACCTTCACCTCGTCGATGGCGCCGTCGAAGCGCTCGTACTTCACCGTGCCCTGGTCGCCGTCCTCGATCTCGGGCTGGCGCAGCAGGACCAGGCGGCCGTTCCTCGCGATCTCGGTGGAGCCCCGGGTGACCGACTTGATCAGCGTCGAGCCGGACTTGCCGATTCTCGCGGTGATGACGCCGGTCGATATGTCGATGGTGCCGCCGTGCCGGTCGACGGTGACCTTCTTGGCGGGGGCGGCGGGGGCGCCGGCGGCCAGGGTGAGCCTGCCGTTCCCCGAACCGACGGCGTGGGCGGTCCACTTGAGGGAGCCGTCGGGCCAGTACGCGAGGGGCCAGGACTGTACGGGTACGGCCTTGCCGTCCGCGTCCGTGACGGCGAACGACTGCTCCTCGCGGAAGGTACCCCTGGGCCAGGGGACGCCGACGGTGGAGCCGGGGGCGGCGCCGAGGCCGCCGTCCTCCAGCCAGGTCAGGGTGACGGGGCTGTCGGCGGCGACCGGTGCGGTGGCGGGCGCGGCCTGCGCGCTCTTCGTGCCCAGCGCCCAGCTGAACTGCGCGGCGGCGCCGGCGACGGCGGCCGCCTTGAGGAGGGACCTGCGGGGGATGGGGGACATGGCCTTTCCTTTCCGAGCGGGGTGCGGGACGTGTCAAGGGCATGGCGGTGTGCGAGGTGCCGGCGCCCGTGTCAGCGATGTCAAGGGCATGACAGAGAGAGGTGCGGTGCCGGGCACCGACCTCGGTGCGGAGGGGCGGCCGTCCTGGCAGGGGGCCGTCCCCGGGGCAAAGGCGCCGAGTCGAGGCGCCCTGTCAACGGCGCCCGGTCAACGGCGCCCGGTCAGCGACGCCGGTGGCGCTCCTCCACCGCCACGGCCGCCGCGGCTACGGCGCCCAGGACCGCGACGGCCAGCGGAGCGCTGAACCAGGCGGAGCAGACCACGACGGCCAGCCCGCCGACGAGGAGGAAGGAACCGGCGGGGTCGAGCACGGTGCGACGGCCCGCCCGCGCGAGCAGCGACCGCCAGGAGGCGCCGGGGTGCCACTCCGCCGCCGCGCGCAGTCCCGCGACGGCCGCGCCGATCAGGGCGAGGACGCCGACGGCGCCGACCAGCGGGCCGCCCGGCAGACCGTCCCGTACGGCCCGCACGTCGACCCACACCACCGCCAGGGCGGCCCATCCGGCGACCCCGACGAGCCAGCCGCGCCGCACCGCCGCCCGGAAGTCGGCGACGAACTCCCGCCAGCCGCCGCGCTCGTGGGCGATCCGGCGCCCGAGGTGCCGCGCGCCGGCCGCGAACGCGGCGGGGTAGGTGACCAGCGGCAGCGCCGCCACCGCGATCCACACGCCGGTGAGCAGGCACTCGGCGAACAGGGCGAAGCCCTGGGCGAACCGGGACTCCCCCGGCTCCGGACGGGCCTCGGCACGCGCTTCGGTCATGAGAGATTCACCCCAGTCACCCAAGTCACATCAGTCACTCCAGTCCCGGTAACCCCAGCCACCTCGGTCACCCCAGTCACCTCAGCCCTTCAAGCCGGACGTCGCCATGCCGTCGATGAGATAGCGCTGGAAGGCCAGGAAGAAGGCGAGGACCGGCAGCAGGGCGACGAGCGACATGGCGATCATGCCGCCGTAGTTCGCCAGACCCTCCTGATCCACGAACATCTTCAGACCGAGGGAGATCGTGTACTTGCCGGGCTCGTTGAGGTAGATCAGCGGCCCCATGAAGTCGTTCCAGGAGTTGATGAAGGTGAAGATCGCGCTGGTGATCAGCGCCGGCCGGCACAGCGGCAGCACGATCGACCAGTAGATCCGCAGGTGCCCGCAGCCGTCGAGGCGGGCCGCCTCGTCCAGTTCCCTGGGCAGGTTGCGCATGAACTGCACCATCAGGAAGACGAAGAACGCCTCGGTGGCCAGGTACTTCCCCAGCAGGAGCGGGGTGTACGTGTTGATCATGTCCAGGTTGCGGAAGAGCACGTACTGCGGGATCAGCAGCACGTGGTACGGCAGCAGCAGGGTGCCGATCATCAGGGTGAACAGCACGTTGCGGCCGGCGAACCTGATCTTCGCGAAGGCGTACGCGGTCAGCGAGCAGGACACCACGATCCCGACCACGGAACCGACAGCGAGGAAGAGCGAGTTGACGAAGAAGGTCGAGATCGGGATGTCCGCGATGCCGTCGGCGAGACTCGTGTAGTTGGACGTGATCGGGTCGCCCGGGAAGAGGTCCAGGCTGCCGACGATGTCGCCGCTCTCCTTGAAGGAGCCGCCGATCACCCAGAGCACCGGGTAGAGGATCACGGCGAGGATCGCCAGCGATCCGAGGTGCCAGGCGAGCGACCCGGGCAGCCTGCGCCGGAGCACGGCCGCCCGGGCGGACCGGGGCGGCGTGGACCGGGGCGGCGGGACATCCGTGGCCGGTGTGACGTCGGTGGCCTGCGCGCTCATCGGCCGCCCTCCTCGTAGTGCACCCAGCGCTTCTGGGACCAGAACAGCACCGCGGTGACCAGGGCGACCGCGACCAGCAGCATCCACGCCATGGCGGAGGCCAGGCCCATGCGGCTGTTCTCGAAGCCCTGGACGTACAGGTAGCAGGTGTAGACCATCGTGCCGTCGGCCGGGCCGCAGGCGTTGCCTCCGGCGCCCCCGCCGACGATGTAGGCCGAGCTGAAGATCTGGAAGGAGTGGATCGTCTCCAGCAGGACGTTGAAGAAGAGGACCGGGGAGATCATCGGCAGGGTGATGTTCCAGAACTGCCGCAGCTTCCCCGCGCCGTCCACGTCGGCCGCCTCGTACAGCTCGCGCGGCACCTGCTTCAGACCGGCCAGGAAGATGACCATCGGGGCGCCGAACTGCCAGACGGTGAGCGCCACCAGGCTGTAGATGATCAGCTCCGGGTCGCCGGTCCAGCCGCCGGCGTCGATCCCGAGGAGCCGCTGGGTACGGTCGACGACCGCGTCGTCCGAGAAGATCGCCTTCCAGACGATGGCTACGGACACGCTCGCGCCGATCAGCGACGGCGCGTAGAACGCGGCCCGGTAGAAGGCCTGGCCGCGCCGCTTCTGGGCCAGCAGCAGCGCGACGCCGAGTGCCGCGATCAGCTTGATCGGCGTGCCGACCACGACGTACCACAGGGTGATGCGGACCGAGTGGCGCCAGCGCGGGTCGCCGAACATCTCGGAGAAGTTGTCCAGGCCGATCCACCGGGGCGCGTCGAACAGGTTGTAGTCGGTGAACGCGAAGTAGAGCGAGGCGGCCATCGGGCCCGCCGTCAGCAGCAGGAACCCGGCGATCCAGGGGGACATGAAGAGGTATCCGGCCAGGTTCTCCCGGCGGCCCCGCCGCTTCTGCCCGGAAGGGCGCGGGGACTTCACCGGACCGTGCCGCGGCTCGGAGTCCGTCGGACCCTCCATCGCGGGGGCGTGTGTCACGGCGCTTCCCATCAGCCGGCGAGAGCCGTCTTCGACTCGGTGAAGAACTGCTTGACGGCCTCCTCGACGGACCGCGAGCCGAGCGCCATCTCCTCGGCGATGCGCAGGAACGCGGCCTCGCAGATGTCGGCGCCGTTGGGGTGCGGGGTGATCCGCTCCAGGACACCGGCCTCGACGAGCGACTCCTCGTAGGCGGCGATGGCCTTGTTGACCGGGTCGGTCGGCCGGTACGCGTCGTACTGGGTCTGCGTGGTGGGGACACCGCGGTCGTAACCCATGATCTTGGCGACCTCGGGGTCGTGGACCATGAAGTCGATGAACTGGGCGACTTCCTTGGGGTGCTCGGTGCGCTTGTAGGCGCTGAGCATCAGCGAGCCGAGGTACTGGCCGGTCTTCTTGCCGTCCGTGGTGGGGATCGGTGCGAGCCCGTACTCGCTCTTGCCCTCGGAGGTGTAGCGGACGGTGAAGTTGTCCCAGGTGAACTCGCTGCCGGCGAGTTCCGCGGAGAGCGCCGACTTGGGCTTGATCTGGGCGACCTTCTTGGGATCGGCGAACAGTCCGGACTTCACGCCCTTCTCCGCTTTGGTCCACCAGGTGGTCAGGTCCGCCTCGGTGAAGCCGAGTCCGTCCTCGGTGAAGAAGGCCTTGCCGTTCTGACGCAGGTACAGGTCGTAGAGGTACATGACGCCGTACATGCCGCTGTCGCCGGCCCGGCCGGTCTTGTCGCGGACCTTCGTCATCGCCTCGTCGAAGTCGTCCCACGTCCAGCCCTGTTCGGGCTTGATGCCGGCCCGGGTGTAGACGGGCTTGTCGATGACCAGGGCCATCGAGTTGGAACCGACGGGCACACCGAGGAGTTTGCCGTCGATCTCGCCGAACTTCTCCAGGCCCGCGCGGAATCCGTCCATGGAGAGGTTTCCCGCCTCGACCTGCCCGCTCAGATCGAGCAGGACATTCTTGGCGTCGTATTTGCGGAGAAATCCGATGGCATTCTGGAAGACGTCCGGTGGATTCCCTCCGGAGGCCTGGGTGTTGAACTTCTTCCAGAAGTCGGTGTACGGCTGGAAGTCGGTCTTGACCTTGATCTTCGGATACTTCTTCTCGAAGAGCGCGATGGTCTTGTTGATGCGTTCCGCCCGGTCCTCGGCACCCCACCAGGAGTAACGGATCGTCACCGTTCCGTCCCCCGAACCGCTGCCGCCGCCGCACGCGGTGGCCGTGGCCCCCAGCCCCGCGACGGCCAGCGTAGCCCCCGCCGCCTTGAGGACCGTCCGCCTCCCGGCCTGCCGTTCCGCATTCCCGCCCTGCTGCATACGAGCCTCCCCACGACGACGCTTTCGTCCATGAATCGTTTCAAGTAAGCGCTTGCTGGCACAAGGTACGGAGGGGCCGGGGGCGCGTCAATGACTCGGACAGGAATTCACGGACGCCGCCGCGTGGCGGCGACGGCACCCGCCCACCGCCCCCGGCCGACAGCCGGA
The DNA here is from genome assembly GCF_041538145.2 of Streptomyces sp. MMCC 100. NCBI lineage: Bacteria > Bacillati > Actinomycetota > Actinomycetes > Kitasatosporales > Streptomycetaceae > Streptomyces > Streptomyces sp. MMCC 100. The sequence goes on along the minus strand of NZ_JBGORK020000001.1, from coordinate 2,272,293 downwards.
AGAACATACAGGTCGGCGCCGTGTGACCGACGGGCCGAACGCGTGAGGGACCGCCGGGGCGGATGGCGCGGAAGGTCACGGTTGGATGAAGGCGGGCGGAGGCGGAACGCCCGGGAGCCCGGACGCACCGCACACGAAGGCGGCCCCGCTCACGATCGTGAACGGGGCCGCCTGATGATCCGGTGGGCGATACTGGGTTCGAACCAGTGACCTCTTCGGTGTGAACGAAGCGCTCTCCCACTGAGCTAATCGCCCGGACGCAGGAAGAACATTACCCCATGTCAGGGGCGCCCGTGACCAGCGGGGGCCGCGACGGCGCACCCCCGCGGGCGATCACTGGTCCTTGATCTTCCAGGGCATCTCGAGGCCGAACTTCCACAGGTAGATCCCGGCCAGCACGGCGATGATCACCACGCCGATCGAGGTCAGGATGATGTTCCGGCGCCGCACCTTCGGATCGAGGGCACGCTGCGCCGCCTCGGTGACCTTGCGCTTGGTCCAGCGCAGCACCAGCTGGGCCCAGACGAACTCGGTCGCCCAGATCGCCATGCCGCCGAAGATCACGACCCAGCCCGGTCCGGGCAGCGGCAGCATGATGATGCCGGCCACCACGACCGCCAGGCCGACGATGAAGACGCCGACCTGCCAGCTCACGTGCAGGGCCCGGCGCGCCTTGATGAATTCCGGTGCCCGCGAACCGAGTGCCCGCTCGGCCGTGGCCTCGTCCGTCCCCGTACGGTCTGCCGCCACGGCCGCCTCGCCCGGCTTGTTACTCCCCGTGTTCATACGGCCAAACACTACCGGAGCGAAACCTGTCACCGGAATGGGCGTACGACCCGAACGATCTCTCGGCCGGAAGAGTTACGTAAAGGCACGCAAAACACTCAGAGGGGTTTACAACGGCACCGTAGGTGGCATGTCGATTTCGCCGACGTGCGAATCCCCGAGCGCACACTGAGCGAAAGGCCCTGGCGCTTATGAACACCACGGTCAGCTGCGAGCTGCACCTGCGCCTCGTTGTGTCGAGCGAGTCCTCCCTGCCTGTCCCCGCAGGCCTGCGGTACGACACGGCCGACCCCTACGCCGTGCACGCCACCTTCCACACCGGAGCCGAGGAGACCGTCGAGTGGGTGTTCGCCCGCGACCTCCTCGCCGAAGGTCTCCACCGTCCCACCGGGACCGGCGACGTCCGTGTCTGGCCGTCGCGCAGTCACGGCCAGGGCGTCGTGTGCATCGCTCTCAGCTCCCCGGAGGGCGAGGCACTGCTCGAGGCCCCGGCGCGGGCCCTGGAGTCCTTCCTGAAGCGCACAGACGCCGCCGTGCCCCCCGGCACGGAACACCGGCACTTCGATCTCGATCAGGAGCTCTCGCACATCCTGGCGGAAAGCTAGGGCGGGGCCCCGCGTGAAGCCGCCCGTCGCCGTCGACTCGGGGTGACGGCACGGGCCCGGACAACCGCATACGGCACACACCGGCGTCGTCGCCGCGGACCTCCGCGGGGGCGGCGCCGCTGCGTGCGCGGCGGCGGGAACGAAGGCGGACCGGACTCCGTTGAAGGGGCGGGGCGACGACCGGGACCGGATCGCGGCCGCTTCGCCCGCCGCGCGAGCCACTACCATCGGCCAGCATCGGCGGGCGCCCGCCCGACCCCCAGGCCAGGGAGCGAAACGTGCTGATCACCCACGACACCCGGTGCGCGCTCGACACCGTGGTGGATCTGGTGAACACCGTGCCGGAGGACGAATCGGCTCCGGACGGGCTGCCGGACGTCGCGGCCCTCCAGGAATTCGTGGGAACGCACGAAATCAGCGACGTCGGTGTGCTCTCGGAACTCGACCTCTCGGCGGTACGCAGGATCCGCGGGCGGTTCGCGGCGGTCTTCGCCGCCCCCGACGCGCGCACAGCGGCGGGGCTGATCAACGACCTGGTCGCGGCCGCCGGCACCACGCCCCGGCTCACCGACCACGACGGCTACGACTGGCACATCCACTACTTCGCGCCCGGCGCCTCCGTCGCGGACCATCTGACCGCGGACTGCGGGATGGCGCTGGCGTTCTTCGTGGTCGCCGGGGAGCAGGAGCGGCTGCGGCGCTGCGAGGCCCCCGACTGCCGGCGCGCCTTCGTCGACCTGTCCCGCAACCGCTCACGGCGGTACTGCGACAGTCGCACCTGCGGAAACCGCTTGCACGTGGCCGCCTACCGGGCCCGGCGCAAAGAGGCGGCGGGCTGACGCGCCTGTTCAGGACCTGGGTGGCCGCGGATGCGCGGAGGGCGACGCGGCCCCCGGCGGGTGGCGCCGGGGAGCGCGGGTACGGCTCACAGCAACAGCAGATCGTGCAACGCAGCCATGAGCAGCAGACACCCGATCACCGCAAGGAAGATCATGAGCGGTGGCTGGGAAAGGGCGAAGAGGCAGCCGCGTGGTTCGTCCTGCGTCCGCGCGGTTTCGCTCTGTCTCGTGTCCAGCTGGGAGTCCAGCTGAGTGGTGTCCGGCATCTCGCCGCGATGATGACGCAGCGGGCGATGTCCACGCGATCAACACGCCCGTGAAGACCGGGAGTTCGTTGAATGTCGCGATGTCCGGGCGGATCGTGATCATTTAGGAGCGCACGGTGTCGGCCTCGGACCGCTGTGTCGTTTCAGCCCTGGGCGCCGGTCCTCGTGTCCCGGGCGCCGGGCGTCATATCCCGTGCTTCTTGAGGATGGCCTCGATGTCGCTGAAGTCGTCGTCACCGCCCCGGGACGCCTTCGCCGACCGGGACGCGGGCTCGGCGGCCGGCCGGGCACCCGATCCGAGGGACGGCGCGGAGGCTCCCGGAGCCACCGCGTCGCGCCGTGCGGCGGCCCGGGCCTCCTTGCGCTCCTTGCGGGTGCCGCCGCGGCGGCGCTCCACGGCGCGTGTGGTCATGAAGAGCACCCAGGCCACGCCCAGCACTCCGAAGCCGGCCCAGGCCACCGGGCTGAAGGCCGTGTCGGCCAGCCACTCCACGACTCCGGTCATCACCAGGCCGATCGGGACCAGCGAGTAGGCGGCGATACGGGCGGCGGTGAGGAAACGCCTGCGGTACGCGGTGACCGCCGCGATGCCCAGGCCCGCCGCGGACACCGCGGAGCAGACGGTCTCGGCAATCATCCGGTCCTCCAGGCTGGGCTCGGTCGGGCATGAGTACTTCGTCCCTTCCATCCTGCACCGTCCGCCCCCCGTGAGGCCATGCCGGAGTCCCGAGATCAGGGAGATCTCGGGGTCGGCTCCTCCGCAGGTGCCGGTGGGCGGCGTACGACGCCGGTTGGGGCGGCGCGCCGCGGACTGGGAGGATGGGGGGCATGAGCGACTCCTCCCCCGCCCGTCCCGCCGCGCCCGTCCTCGATGTCTGGTGCGAGCTCCAGTGCCCGGACTGCCACAGCGCCCTGGACGACCTCCGTGCCCTGCGCGCCCGCTACGGCGACCGCCTGGAGGTGCGGCTGCGGCACTTCCCGCTGGAGAAGCACAAGCACGCCTTCGCCGCCGCGCAGGCCGCCGAGGAGGCCGTCGCCCAGGGCATGGGCTGGCCGTACGCCGAAGCCGTCCTGGGCCGCGTCGCGGAGCTGGACCGCAAGGGAGAACCCCTCCTGGTCGAGGTGGCCCGGGAACTGGGACTGGACGCGGAGGAGTTCGACACGGCGCTCATCGACGGCCGGCACATTCTGATCGTCGACGCCGACCAGGCCGAGGGCAAGGCGATCGGCGTGACCGGCACCCCCACGTACGTGATCGGCGGCGAGCGCCTCGACGGCGGCAAGAGCCAGGAAGGCCTGCGCGAACGCGTCGAGGAGATCGCCGACCGGCTGCTCGCCGAGCAGCGGGGCTGAGGCGGAAGCGGCGGCCGGACCCGGCCGCCCGCCGTCACAGCAGCTGCTTGCAGTAGCTGTACCGCGTGGTCTGGTAGCCGAGCGACTCGTAGAGCCGCTCGGCCGCGGTGTTCCCCGCGAAGACGTTGAGGCCGATCAGCGGGCGGCCGGCGGCGATCGCCTGGGCCTCGGCCAGCAGCATCAGGGTGCGGCCGTGTCCCCGGCCCCGGTGGGCCGTTTCGGCCTCGACGTCGAAGACGAAGGCCCGGTCCTCCCGCAGCGCCAGCCACAGGATCCCGACCCGCTCGCCCTCGTGCTCCAACACGCTGAACAGCATGTTCTCGGTGGCCGGCCCTTGGGGCAGCAGCACTTCGTGATCGCGGCGGGCCTTCGCGCGCGCGTCGGCCTCGGGCACGCCCCGCTCCATCCAGGTCCGGGCGTACTGCTCCGCTTCGTACGCCTGCCAGGCGGTGAAGTCCTGCGGTGTCATGGGCCGGACCCGGCTGCCCTCGGGCAGGGCGGGCGGTGTGTCGCCGAGCGGCTTGGTCATGGTGCGGTTCCGCAGGACGTAGCCGAGCGCCTCCGCGAGCCGCGTGCCCGCCTCGGCGTCGCCGGCGACGTCCGCCTCCATCAGCCGGCAGCCCCAGCCGCGTGCCACCTCCTCCGCGGCGAGCGCGGCCACGGTGCCGCGGCCGCGCCGGCGGTCGGGCCCGTCGACGCGCAGCTTGTGTATCACGGCCACCGAGTCGCCGAGTTCGCGTGAGGTGCCGAGGTGCAGCACACCGACGGGGCGGCTGTTCACGCACACCTGGTACTGGCGCGAACGGGTCCCGTCGGCGGCGCGCTGGAGCGGCTCGGTCGGCCGCAGGGTCGTCGTCATCACGGCAGTTCTACCCACCGGGGGCGGAAAGGGCAGCCGAATTCCGGCGCTCTACGGGTCCAGGTCGTCCCCGGACCGCTCCTCGAAGACGCGCATGGCCTTGGCGGTCACCGGCCCCGGAGCGCCCGGCAGTTCGCGGTCGTCGATGCGGTGCACGGCCTGTACGTCCCGCAGTGTCGAGGTCAGGAACACCTCGTCGGCGCGGTCCAGGACGTCCAGCGGGAGGTCGGTCTCGCGGGCCCCGGTCCACTCGACCGCCAGGGCGCGGGTGATCCCGGCGAGGCAGCCGGAGGCGAGGGGCGGGGTGTGGATCTCGCCGTCGAGGACGACGAAGACGTTCGACCCGGTGCCCTCGCACAGCTGTCCCACCGTGTTGCCGAACAGCGCCTCGGTGGCGCCCCGTTCGCGGGCGCGGGCGAGGGCGACGACGTTCTCCGCGTACGAGGTGGTCTTCAGGCCGGTGAGCGCGCCGCGTTCGTTGCGGGTCCAGGGCACGGTGATCACGGCGGTGGAGTCGGGGCGGCGGCCGGTCTCACCGAGGGCGACGACGAGGGTCGTGCCCTGCTCGCCGCGGTCCGAGCCGAGGGGGCCGTGGCCGCCGGTGAAGGTGATGCGGAGCCGGCCGAGCGGCATCGGGTTGGCCTCGATGACGGCGGCGCAGGCGCGGCGCACCTCGTCGAGGTCGGGGTCGGGCAGGCCGAGGCCCCGGGCCGAGCGGGTCAGCCGGTCCAGGTGCCGGGTCAGCGCGAACGGCCTGCCGTCCACCGCCTTCACCGTCTCGAAGATGCCGTCGCCCACGGTCAGTCCGTGGTCGAACACGGAGACGCGGGCAGCCTCGATGTCCTGCAACCCGCCGTCCAGCCAGATCTTCACGTCGCCAGTGCCTCTCCACTCACGTTCGCCTCGTACGCCCCCGACGCTACCGCGAGCAGCCGGGATGCCTTCAGTTCGGTCTCCCGCCACTCGCCCTCCGGGTCGGATCCCCAGGTGATGCCGGCGCCGGTGCCGAAGCGCAGCCGCCCCGCGGCCGGGTCGCCGGCCCGGTCGATCCAGAAGGTGCGGATGCCGACGGCCAGCTCGCCGGTGCCCCGGTCGGCGTCGACCCAGCCGACGCCCCCGCAGTACGGGCCCCGGGGCGCGGTCTCCAGCGCGTCGATGATCCGCAGCGCGCTCGACTTGGGCGCGCCGGTGACGGAACCGGGCGGGAAGGCGGCGTCGAGGAGCTCCGGCCAGCCGGTACCCGCGCCCAGCTCGCCGCGCACCGTGGACACCAGGTGGACGAGGCCGGGGTGCTTCTCCACGACGCACAGGTCGGGCACCGAGACCGTGCCCGTGGCGCAGACCTGCCCCAGGTCGTTGCGGACCAGGTCCACGATCATGACGTTCTCGGCGTAGTCCTTCTCCAGCAGGTCGGCCTCGGTCCGCCCGGTCCCCTTGATCGGCCCGGACTCGACCGTCCGGCCCTCCCGGCGCAGGAACAGCTCGGGCGACGCGGTGGCGATCTCGACGCCGTGCTCCGGCAGCCGGATCGTTCCTGCGTACGGCGCCGGGTTGCCGCGGGCGAGCAGGGCGGTGAGCGCGTCCACGTCGGCGTCCGGGCCGATCGGCGCCGTCAGCACCCGGCAGAGGTTGGCCTGGTAGACCTCACCGGCGGCTATGTGCTCGCGGATGCGCCGTACGGCCGTCGTGTACGCGGCGCGGTCGAGGGAGGACGTCCAGTCGCCGACGGCGGGGCCCCGCCATGCTCCCGGGGTGGGCGCGGGCACCGGCTCGGTCCGTACCTCCGCGAAGCGTGCGCAGGTCAGACGGCCTTCGAAGTCCGCGCAGACGGCCCAGAACCCCTCGGAGTCGAGGGCGGCGGGATCGCTCGTGACGTCGAGGAGACCGGTGGCCAGACGGTCGCCGAAGCGGGCGAGGGGAGGGAGGTCGAGCACGCTCTCGAGTCTAGGCCGGTGGCCCCCAGGTGACCCGAACGTGTCCTTCCGGGTGCCCTGACCAGGTCCGCGAGCGGACGCACCGCAGCACGCTGCACAAACGCGTTTTTGTACTGGCTCCGGAATCCGCTAGAGTTCATCACGTCGCCGGGCCGCGCAAGCGGACCGAACCGACAGGCGGACGTAGCTCAGTTGGTAGAGCGCAACCTTGCCAAGGTTGAGGTCGCGAGTTCGAGCCTCGTCGTCCGCTCGCAGGAACAGGGGGCCTCCCGGGCCTCCTACACTCCTGGTGGAGTGGCCGAGAGGCGAGGCAACGGCCTGCAAAGCCGTCTACACGGGTTCAAATCCCGTCTCCACCTCCAAGGACGATTAGCTCAGCGGGAGAGCGCTTCCCTGACACGGAAGAGGTCACTGGTTCAATCCCAGTATCGTCCACTGATCCGCTAGGATCACCGATCCGTACGGATCCCCGCGCGATTAGCTCAGCGGGAGAGCGCTTCCCTGACACGGAAGAGGTCACTGGTTCAATCCCAGTATCGCGCACGCAGTACTCTGCTCCATCGCAGCACTCCCAGGACGATTAGCTCAGCGGGAGAGCGCTTCCCTGACACGGAAGAGGTCACTGGTTCAATCCCAGTATCGTCCACACGGAACAAAGCCCCCGGCCGTCTCGAACGGCCGGGGGCTTCGTCGTGCGCGGGCTCACCCGGGCGGGCCCGTCCGCACGGGCCCGCACTCGGCGGATCAGCCGGCCCGGCTGGATCAGCTGGAGAAGAGCATGCGTCCGAAGCTCTTCTGGCGGTGGTGGCCGTAGTGACCGTGGCCGCCGTGCGGGGCGCCCCACGCCGGAGGCTGGGCCGCCGGGTACGCCTGCGGAGCGGCGGGCGGGGCCGGCGGAGCGGGCTGGGACCACTGGGCCTCAAGGCGGGTCAGCGACTCCAGCTCGCCGTAGTCGAGGAAGATGCCGCGGCAGCCGCTGCACTGCTCGATCTGAACGCCGTTGCGGTTGTAGGTGTGCATCGGTGCGTGGCACTTGGGGCACTGCATGCTCGGCTCAACTCCTCGCCGGTCGGTCCTGCTTCGCGTATCGCCAGGACAGACTCTGTCCCGCCGCGGGTCGGTTGCACCCTACTGGGCGGAACTTCGGCTCAACCCCGTGGGGCTTCGGGCCGGACGGACGCCATGCGCGCGCAGGCGTCGACGAGGGAGCACTCCACCTCGTCCAGCGGCCGGTCCGCCAGGACCGCCTTGGTGACGGCCCGGGCCGCGGTCTGCGCGGTGAGGGCGCGGGCCGGGACGTCCAGGGCGGGCCAGGGGTCGCCGTCGGCGGGCACGGCGGGGCCGCCGGAGGCGCGATAGGCGGTCAGGAAGCGGTGCCACTCCTCGGGCGGGAGCAGCCCGCAGGCGTACCAGGCCGCCGGACGGGCCAGGTCCCAGGCCGGGACGCCGGTGCCGAGGTCGTCGACGTCGATCAGCAGCCAGGGGCCGTCGGGGGCGGGATGGCGTATGAGCTGGCCGAGGTGGAGGTCGCCGTGGCAGAGGGTGACGGTGTCCGGCATGGCGGCCGCGCCGCGCGCCCAGGCGGGGAGCGCGGCCCAGGCCGACAGTACGGGCGCGGTGGCGGGGTGGCGGGGGGCGGTGTCCCGGAGCCGGGCCACGGCCTGGGCCGCCTTCACGGGGCCGCGCATGGGCGGTACGGCGGAGGGGGCGGCGGTGCGGTGGAGGCGGGCGAGGAGGGTGGCCGCGGCCTCCCACGGTGCCGCGTCCGGATCCTCCGGGTCCACGGGCATGCCATAGGGCCAGTACGTGACGAGCCGCCCGTGCAGGACGACGGGGGCCGGGGCGAGCGGGGGCAGGAGTACGCCGGGGAGGCGGGCCGCGGCGGTGACACGGAGGGAGAGCCCGTCGGGGTCGGCGTCCGCGGCGTGGGCCTTGGCGACGGTGCCGGCGTGCCGGACGACGGTGGCGTCGGCTCGGTCGGCGAGGGTGGCCGCGCAGCAGGGACAGGCCGGGGTGCGGGCGTGAGCCGTTTCCCTGACGCGGGCCTCGAGGGCGGGGAGGAGTGCGGGGGCGTCCGTGGTCACGTGGGTGAGGGTACGCAGGGCGTGGCGCGCCGACGCGGGTGCCGTCCGTGTCTTGGGCCGGGGCCGTGCCGCCTCGGTTCCCGTCGCCCCGCCGAGGCCGACGCGCCCCTCCGTCCCGGACGTCCTTGATGTGCCTCGGACGTCCGGGAGGGAAAAGCAATGCCGGCGCAGCTCCCCAGCTGCGCCGGCATTTTGCCGTCCGCCGCACCCCCGTCCCCACGGGGTTTCATGGATGGATGTCCCCGCCCGGACCGCTCTTCCGGGCCTGGGGTCGCCGCTCAGCGCCCCAGCACCACACCCACGGACGACGCCTGTGTGGCCACTGTCTCCCACCCGTCGAAGACGAGGAGGAGCAGGACCGCCAGAGGCAGGGCCATGAGCGTCGCCACCGCGGGGTGGCGGCGGCCCTGACGGCGGCTTTCCCGTGTGCGGACCAGCGTCCGCGGAACCGTCTGGGCCATGGTCCCTCTCCTGACCGTTTCGTTGACTCGTTTCGTTGTCTCGCTGCAGCGGCGGGTGTCTGACCTCGGGGGACGAGTGCTGCACCCGCCGCTTGACCTCAAATCTATGCGTCGGGCGATCGCCGGACGTCATGCCCTCGTACCGATTGCCGGGCCTCCCGGAGGATGAGCCACGACCTGCCGCGTACTCCCCTGGGTGGAGACCGGCTCCCGGGTCTCGGGGTCTTCCCGGACGGGGTGCCCAGCGTGTCCGGGTATCTCCGGGCTGTCCGGTGACTTCGCTCACTTCGGCCCCCTCCCCGCACGCCTGCGACCCCGCCCCGGGCCGCGCTCCGCCGGTCCCCGCGGCGCAGTCGCGCGGCCTCTGCCCGCCCTCCCCGGCCGTCCCCGTCCGATCGCCCTCGCCCGGCCCAATCCCCCCGCCTCGGCGGCCGGTTGGGATCATGGCCGGAGCGTGGCCGGTCCGTCCTCGCGGTCGCTGACCGTGCCTCAACTCTCGCGCCGGGCACTGACAATCCGTTGTCCCGAGAGGGCGCGGCCTCTGCGCGCGGGCGGTCGTGGAAACGTAAGCTGTGGCACGTCACAGGGACCGGGCAGCGGGGATGAACATGGCGATGATGCGCCTGAGGCGCGAGGACCCGCGCGTCGTCGGCTCGTTCAGGCTTCACAGGCGGCTCGGCGCGGGCGGAATGGGCGTGGTCTACCTGGGCTCCGACAAGAAGGGGCAGCGGGTCGCGCTGAAGGTCATCCGGCCGGACCTGGCCGAGGACCAGGAGTTCCGTTCGCGGTTCGCGCGTGAGGTCTCGGCGGCCCGGCGGATCCGGGGCGGCTGTACCGCGCGGCTGGTCGCCGCGGACCTGGAGGCGGACCGGCCCTGGTTCGCCACGCAGTACGTACCCGGCCCCTCCCTGCACGACAAGGTGGTGGACGGGGGCCCGCTGGGCGCGGCCGACGTCGCGGCCGTGGGCGCCGCGCTGTCCGAGGGTCTGGTCGCCGTGCACGAGGCCGGGGTGGTGCACCGGGACCTGAAGCCGTCCAACATCCTGCTGTCCCCGAAGGGGCCGCGGATCATCGACTTCGGCATCGCCTGGGCCACCGGCGCCTCCACGCTCACGCACGTCGGCACCGCGGTCGGCTCCCCCGGGTTCCTCGCGCCGGAGCAGGTGCGCGGGGCCGCGGTCACGCCGGCGACGGACGTGTTCTCGCTCGGTGCGACGCTGGCGTACGCGTCGATGGGCGACTCGCCCTTCGGGCACGGCAGTTCCGAGGTGATGCTGTACCGCGTGGTGCACGAGGAGGCCCAGCTGCAGGGCGTCCCGGACGCGCTCGCCCCGCTGGTGCGGGCATGCCTGGCGAAGGACCCCGAGGAACGCCCCAGCACCCTGCAACTGTCGCTGCGGCTCAAGGAGATCGCCGCCCGGGAGGCCCAGGGCGTGGCCGACGTGCGGCCGCCCGCACCGCGCAGTGGTGAGGCGGACGTGGCCACGGGCCGGCTCGCCGACACCTACCCGGAGCGTGCCCAGCGGCGTCCGCAGGGCCGGGCGGGTGCGCAGGGCACTCCGGCGCCGCGCGGCACGTCGGGGTCGCGGGGACCCGCGTCCCGGGGTTCCGGTTCCGTTCCGTCGCGGGGTGGAACGCCCGCGCGCGGCGGAGCGCCCTCGCGCGGTGGCACGCCGTCGCGGGGCGGTACGGGGGCCCGGTCCGGTTCCAGGCCCACGCCGTCCGCCCGCGACACGACCGGCCGGAACGCCTCCCGCAGCGACGGTGGCCGGCCCGCGCCCCGCAGCGGAGCCGGCCGTACGGCGCCGAGGACGACGGGGACCGGCTGGCGGCGGCCCGCCAATCCGCGGCTGTTGCGGCAGCGCCTGTTCGTGTTCGTGGTGGTGACGCTGCTGGTCGCGCTGGGCATCGCCGCCGCACAGGGCTGTCAGGGTCCCTCGCGCGGGCTCGGCGACGACCGGGGCGGCGTGCGCGCGGCGGCGCAGCAGGAGCCGGTGGACGTTCCCGGCGGCCTTCCGGGGCAGCGGACGCCCGGGCTGTAACAGCCGCCTTCGGAACGAGGCGGACCGGCCGGGCGCCGGGCGGGCGGGTCTCGGCTGCGCACGAGGCGGCTCCGGTCAGCGGCGCCGCCCGGCCTCACGCGGAAGGGCGTCCCGCCGTCACCGCGTAGAATGCGACCGCGGCCGCCGCGCCGACGTTCAGGGAGTCGACGCCGTGGGACATCGGGATGCGGACCCACGTGTCGGACGCCGCCAGGGCGCGCCGGGACAGACCGCTGCCCTCGGCGCCCAGCATGAGGGCCGCCCGGTCCATGCGGTGCGGGGCGACCGCGTCGAGGGGCTCGGCCCGCTCGTCGGGGGTGAGGGCGAGGAGCGTGAAACCCGCCTCGCGGACCGTCGCCAGACCGGCCGGCCAGACGTCGAGGCGGGCGTACGGCACGGAGAAGACCGCGCCCATCGAGACCTTGACGCTGCGCCGGTAAAGGGGGTCGGCGCAGTCCGGGGAGAGCAGGACCGCGTCCATGCCGAGGGCGGCGGCGGACCGGAAGATCGCCCCGATGTTGGTGTGGTCGTTGACAGATTCCATGACGACGACGCGGCGGGTGGCCGTCAGAAGGTCGGCGGCTGTGGGCAGCGGCTTGCGCTGCATCGAGGCCAGCGCGCCGCGGTGCACGTGGTAGCCGGTGACCCGTTCGGCGAGAGCCGGGTCCACGACGTACACCGGGGCCGGGGCCTCGTCGATGATGTCGCGCATGGTGTCGACCCACTTGGCGGACAGCAGCATCGAGCGCATCGTGTAGCCCGCCTCGCCGGCCCGGCGGATGACCTTCTCGCCCTCGGCGATGAAGAGTCCCTCGGCGGGTTCGCGGCGGCGGCGCAGTTCGACGTCGGTCAGGCCGGTGTAGTCGTGCAGGCGCGGGTCGTCGGGGTCGTCGATCGTGACGAGGTCGGCCATGTCAGAGTGTCCCGTGCGGGCCGACGGCGACGACCTCGCCGATGACGATGACCGCGGGCGGCCTGACCTCCTGGGCGACGACCGCCTCGGCGACCGTGGCGAGGGTCGCGTCGACGCGGCGCTGGGCGGCCGTCGTGCCCTCCTGGACGAGGGCGACCGGGGTGTCGGGGGACTTGCCGTGCGCGACGAGGGTCTCGGCGATCTTGCCGATCTTGTCGACGCCCATGAGGACCACGAGCGTGCCGGTGAGCTTCGCCAGGGACGGCCAGTCGACGAGGGAGCGCTCGTCGTCGGGGGCGACGTGCCCGCTGACCACGGTGAACTCGTGGGCGACGCCGCGGTGGGTGACCGGGATGCCGGCCGCGCCGGGGACCGAGATCGAGCTGGAGATGCCGGGGACGACGGTGCACGCGATGCCCGCCTCGGCGAGCGCCTGCGCCTCCTCCATGCCCCGGCCGAAGACGAACGGGTCGCCGCCCTTGAGCCGTACGACCGACTTGCCCTGCTTGGCGTGCTCGATCAGCGCGTTGTTGATGGCCTCCTGGGCCATGAAGCGGCCGTACGGGATCTTCGCCGCGTCGATGACCTCGACGTGCGGCGGCAGCTCGGCGAGCAGGTCGCGGGGGCCGAGCCGGTCGGCGATGACGACGTCGGCCTCGGCGAGCAGGCGGCGGCCGCGGACGGTGATCAGGTCCGGGTCGCCGGGGCCGCCGCCGACCAGGGCGACGCCGGCGGTGCGGGTGCGCCGGTGCGGGGCGACGAGGGTGCCGTCGCGCAGGCCCTCCACCACCGCGTCGCGGATGGCCGCGGTGTGGCGGGGGTCGCGGTGGCGTGCGTCGGTGGTGAGCACGGCGACGGTGACGCCTTCGCTGTGTCCGGTCGCCGGGGTCCACGCGGTGGCCCGGTCGGCGTCGTCGGAGCGGACGCACCACACGCGGTGTCGGTCGGCCTCCGCGGAGGCGGTGTTGTTGGCCTCGGGGTCGCTGGTGGCGATCAGGGCGTACCAGGCGTCCGCGAGGTCCCCTTCCGCGTACGGGCGCTTCTCCCAGGTGATCTCGCCCGCGTCCGCCATGGCCTCGACGGAGGGGGTCGCCTCCGGGGAGACGAGGCGGACGTCGGCGCCGGCCGCGATGAGGGCGGGCAGGCGGCGCTGGGCGACCTGTCCGCCGCCGAGGACGACCACGCGACGGCCGGTGAGGCGGAGGCCTACGGGGTAGGCGGGGTGTTCGGCCATGAGGGGACGGCTCCTCTTGCGGCGGTGGCGCTGACGTGCGGATTTTACGGCGGGGTGGCTTGTGCGGCCCCACGTGGTCCGGTGGCTGGACCGCTGGTCCGGTGGCTGGACCCCCGGTCGCCGGGTGCGGGCCGCGGGAGCGACCGCGTCAGGCCGCCGGGGGCCCGGACCGGGGGCCCGGGCCCGGGCCCCCGGCGGTGTGCGACCGCTGCTCCTGGTGCTTCTCGGCAGCTTCTCGGCTACTTCTCGGTGACGCCCGCCGAGTCGAACGTCGCCACCTCGTGCATGGCCCGCGCGGTGCTCTGCACCATCGGGAGCGCGAGCAGCGCGCCGGTGCCCTCGCCGAGGCGGAGGTCGAGGTCGACCAGCGGTCGCAGGCCCAGCTTGTTCAGTGCGGCGACGTGGCCCGGCTCGGCGCTGCGGTGACCGGCGATGCAGGCCGCGAGCACCTCGGGGGCGATCGCGCGGGCCACCAGGGCGGCGGCGCCGGCGCTGACGCCGTCCAGGATCACCGGGGTGCGCAGGGAGGCGCCGCCGAGGAGCAGGCCGACCATGGCCGCGTGCTCGAAGCCGCCGATCGCCGCGAGCACGCCGATCGGGTCGGCCGGGTCCGGCTGGTGGAGTTCGAGGGCGCGCCGGACGACCTCGGTCTTGCGGGCCAGCGTCTCGTCGTTGATGCCGGTGCCGCGGCCGGTGACCTCGGCGGGGTCGGCGCCGGTGAACACGGAGATGAGCGCGGCGGACGCGGTGGTGTTCGCGATGCCCATCTCGCCGGTGAGCAGCGCCTTGTTGCCGGCCGCCACCAGGTCGCGGGCGGTCTCGATGCCGACCTCGATGGCCTGTTTGGCCTCCTCGCGGGTCATCGCGGCGCCGGTGGTCATGTCGGACGTGCCCGCGCGCACCTTGCGCGGCAGCAGGCCCGGCGTGGCGGGCAGGTCGGTGGCGACCCCGACGTCCACGACGCACACCTCGGCGCCGACCTGGGTGGCGAAGGCGTTGCAGACGGCTCCCCCGCCCAGGAAGTTGGCCACCATCTGGGCGGTGACCTCCTGCGGCCAGGGGGTGACGCCCTGGGCGTGCACGCCGTGGTCACCGGCGAAGACCGCGACGGCCGCGGGCTCCGGGATGGGCGGCGGGCACTGCCGGGACAGTCCGGACAGCTGGGCGGAGATGATCTCCAGCATGCCGAGCGCGCCGGCCGGCTTGGTCATCCGCTTCTGCCGCTCCCAGGCCTCGCCGAGCGCCTTGGCGTCCAGCGGGCGGATCTGCGCGACGGTCTCGGCGAGCAGGTCGTGCGGCGCCTCGCCGGGCAGGGCGCGACGGCCGTACGTCTCCTCGTGCACCACCCAGGACAGCGGGCGGCGCTTGGACCAGCCGGCCTGCATCAGCTCGGGCTCGTCCGGGAACTCGTCGACGTATCCGACGCACAGGTAGGCGACCACGTCGAGGTGCTCGGGCAGGCCGAGGGCGCGGACCATCTCGCGCTCGTCGAAGAAGCTGACCCAGCCGACGCCGAGGCCCTCGGCACGGGCGGCGAGCCAGAGGTTCTCGACGGCGAGCGCGGAGGAGTACGGCGCCATCTGCGGCTGCGTGTGGCGGCCGAGGGTGTGCCGGCCGCCGCGGGTCGGGTCGGCGGTGACGACGATGTTGACCGGGGTGTCGAGGATGGCCTCGATCTTCAGTTCCTTGAACTGCTTGGCCCGGCCCTTGGGCAGCGACTTCGCGTACGCGTCGCGCTGACGCATCGCCAGTTCGTGCATCGCGCGGCGGGTGTCGGCGGAGCGGATGACGACGAAGTCCCAGGGCTGCGAGTGGCCGACGGAGGGCGCGGTGTGCGCGGCCTCCAGGACCCGGAGCAGCACCTCGTGCGGGATGGGGTCGCTGCGGAAGCCGTTGCGGATGTCGCGGCGCTCGCGCATGACCTTCAGTACGGCCTCGCGCTCGGCGTCGTCGTAGGCGGGGGCCGCCGGGCCGGCGGGCTGTCGTACTTCCGCCTCGGCGGCCGCGCTCACCTCGTGCGGGTCTTCCTGCGTCGCGGGTGCTTCCTGGAGAGCGGGCACTTCCTGCGGCGCGGGCTCCGCGTGAGCCGTGTCGGGCGCTTCCGTCGCATCCGCCGCTCCGGCCGCGTGGTCTTCCGGGCCGGCGCCGCGGGTGTCCAGGTCGTCGGCGCTCTGGAGGAGTTCGGGGTCGGCCTCGCGCGGCGCCGGTACCGCGGCCGTCGGGCCGGCGACGACCGGCTCCTCGGCGACCGGCTCCTCGGCGACTGGCTCCTCGGCGACCGCATCCGCGGTGACTTGCTCCGGTGCCGGTGCCTCCGGCGGGACCAGAACGGCTTCGGGCGGCGTGGGCGCGAGGTGCGGGGTGGTGGGCACCTGGCCGCCGTCGACGGGCACGAACTGGCCCACGGGCCGGCCGGGGTGCGGTTCCGGGGCGGCAGGGGCGTGGGCCTGGGCGTGGGCCTGGACCTGGGCCTGGGTCGGCAGAGGCTCCTGTGCGGTGGCGCCGGTGGCGGGCGCATCGGTCCCGACGTACTCGGGCGTGCCCTCGGCCACGGCTACCTCCTGCTCCTGCCCTGGCTCCTGCTCCTGCTCCTGCTCCTGCGGTACGTCGGTGTCCACGAGGGACTGGGGGCCCTGGGCCGGCTGCGGTGCGGGTGCCTCCGGGGCGGGCTGCGCGGCTTCCGGGTCCGGCTGGGGGACGGCGAACTGCGGCGCGGGCCGGACGTCCGGCTGCGGGTGCGGTGCTGCGTCCTCCGGGGCGGGCTGCGCCACCGGCTGGGGCTGCGCGGGCTCCTCCTGCACGGGCGCGGGCTGCTCCGGGGCCGCGGACGGCTCGGGCGCGGCCGCTTCGAATGCCCCGACGGCCGCGGGCACGTCCGGTGTCCGGGCGTCGGCGCCCTCGGCCCCGGACGCCTCGGAGGGCGGGGCTTCCTGCGACGCGGGGGCCTCTGCGACGTCGGCCGTCCGGGGTTCTTCGAGTCCCTCCGGTGCCGCTGCCGGCGCATCCCCCGGAGCCGACTGCTCGGGGGCCTCCTGGACCTCCGGGATCGCGGGAGCCTCCTGGACCTCCGGGGTCACGGGGACCTCCTGGGCCTCCGTGACAGGCTCCGCGGTGACCGCCTCGGGAGTCGGTACGGCTTCCTGCTCGGGAGCGGCGGCCTGCTCCGCGTCGGCGTTCGGTGCCGGCGATACGGCGGGGGCTTCCTGCACGGCGGGCACGGCCGGACCGTCCTGTTCAGCCTGTCCGCCCCGCCCGTTCTGCGCCGCCTCCGGCGCGGACTCCTCGCGCGGTTCGCCGGGCTCCACGGCACCCGGGGCCGCCACGCCCGTCGCCGCCACGGCCTCCGTCGCCACGCGGGTGACGAGCGCCTGGGCCGCGCCCACCGGCTCGGGTGCCTGCTCCGGTAGCGGAACAACCGTTTCCGCAGGCCCCGCCCCGGTGTTCACCGGCACCTCCTGGGCCTGCGGTGCCACCTGCTGTGCGCCCCAGGGCGCCGCCGCCTGCGGGGTCACCGCGGCGGCCGGTGGGACGTCGAGGTACTCGGGCCCCGCGGTCGGCGGGCCGGGATGCCGCACCGGCGCGTCGGCGGGGCCGCGGTCGGCGAGGGAGCGGACCGGGCTGGCGGAGGTGTCCGGGATCGGCGGACCGAGGTGGAGGGGTCTGCGTGCCGGAGCCGGGGCGGACACGGGGTCCTGCGCCGGGTCGGGCAGGCGGACGCCGCTGAGGTCGACGGAGCCGCTGTCGCGGCCGGACATCTCGTGCGGGCCGGGCTGGTGCACGGTCTCGACGACCGGCTCCGGCGCCGGCGGCGCGACCTCGTTGCCCCATGCACTCTGGGCTCCCGGCAGCAACAACAGGTCCTCGTCCTCGGTGGTGGCCTCGGAGAGGTAGGTGTACGCGCCGGGTGCGGGGACGCCCGGCTGCTCCACCATGCCTGCGTTCTCCGGCAGCCCCTCGCCCGGGATCTGGCCGGTGTCGGTCATGCGTAACCCCTCGCCCATCGGTTAGTGCTTCTACGACCAGCTCGCCCGGGACGGCGCACCGACCGCCCCGTAGAGAAGAACGAGCGTGCGTGCCCAGCGGCACGAACGACCCGCGGGAAAAGACGACAAAGCCATTCAGTGGCATTGTCGCGGTCGTTCCCCCGCCACGACAGCTTGATCCGCGACGGCCCGCTGTGGACTGCGCCACGTTGCGCGTCCTCCGGTTCTGCCGTACCACACCCGCCCCCGAAGGAACGGGTTTTTACGGACATCGCCCGACGAACTGCCGGGTGTCCGCACGCGGTACAACAATCCGCCAGCCTACCCCGCGCGGTATGAACAACCGATCACGGGGCGCGGTCGTCATCGGTCCTCAACGGGGTGCTTCGCGCCGCACGATCTCTCCGCTGAGCAGGAACGCGACGCTCCGCTCCGTCTCCGTCCAGACCCGGGTGTCGAGTCCGACGGACTGCAGCAGGGCGCACTCGACGCGGTAGCCGTGCTCCGTCAGGTCCCTGCCGACGAGTTCGGCCGCGTCGCGGGTCGCGGCGTGCGCGACGATGCGCTGCGGGCGGCGGTCGGCGACCGCGGAGACGACGGCCGACCCCCCGCCGCCGACCCGGACGACGTCCGGTTCGGGGAGGTTCTCCAGGATGTGGGGGGCGTTGCCGTGCACGGTCTGGAGCTGGACGCCGAAGTGGCGTGCGGTGGCCTCGGTGCGGGCGCAGGCGTCCGGATCCCGGTCGACCGCGATGACGGCGGCGCCGCCGCGGGCGGCCTCGGTGGCGAAGGCGCCGCTGCCGCAGCCGATGTCCCACACGAGGTCACCGAGGCGCGGTCCGAGCCGGGCGAGTTGGGCCGTGCGGAGCAGGTCGGTCTCGCCCTCGCCCAGTTCACCGCCGTACGCCGTGGCGGGCAGTGACCAGCCGCGCGGTCCGGTGGCGGGGTCGCGGCCTGCGATCCAGCCGGCGCCGTCCCCCGCGGTGGCGGGGCCGGTGCTCCCGCCGGCCACGATGACGACGTTCGGGTCGCGCCAGGTGAGGTCGGCCGCCTTGTCGGAGGTGACGACGGTGACCCGTTCGCGGGTGGTGCCGAGTTCCTCGCAGATGACGAAGGTGCGGTGGACGCCCTCCATCAGCAGGCCGAGTTCGGCCGGTCCGGCGCCCGGTGAGGTGAGGACCGCGACCTTGGTGTGGGCTCGACACACGTTCACCGCGCGTCGCAGGGTGCGCGGGTGGGCGACGACCACATGGGCGTCGTCCCAGGGCATCCCGGCGCGGGCGAAGGCGGCGGCCACGGAGGAGACGGCGGGTACGACCTCCACCTCCAGGCCGAACTCGGGGGCCCGCAGGGTGCGTACGACGCCGAAGAAGCCAGGGTCACCGTCGGCCAGTACGACTGTCGTACCGCGGTGGGCGGCGAGGCGGCGGGCGGCGAGGGCGACGCTGCCGAGGCGGATGCGTTCGGCGGCGGGCGGTACCTCGGGAAGTGCCAGGTGGTGTGCGGCGCCGGCCACCAGCGTGGCGGCACCCAGTGCGGAGCGTGCCGCGGCGGTCAGCGGCGAACCGTCCCAGCCGATCACCGTGACCCGGTCGGCCATCGTCGTCAGTCTCCAGGGTTTTCGCAGGTCGTGGTCGCGGAACCGTCGCGGGCGCGCCCGGAGAGGGTACCGGGTGCGGCCTGGGCCCGGGGTGGTGGCGCCGGTCGCCCCCGTGTATCAGTTCCAGTCCGTGAAGGTGGTGAAACCGTCGCTGTCGGTCAGCTGTCCGGTGGCGCCCTCGAGGTCCTCCGGCAGCAGGCTCCACACGATGAAGTCGGTGCGTACGTCCGTCCAGACGCCGTCGTCGGTCCGTGCGCGCGCTATGCAGGCGCCCCGCAGGACGCCCTCGCTGATGCAGCCGATCTTCTGGGCGACCTGCTGGGAGGCGGTGTTGTCGGCCGCGGTGCGCAGCTCGACGCGTTCGAACTTCTGGTCGCCGAAGAGCCACTGGGCGGTGGCCAGCGCCGCCTCGGAGGCGTACCCCTCACCCCGGGCCCAGGGGGCGACTATGTAGGAGAGCTCGGTGGACCGTACGTGCCAGTTGGTCTTGGTCAGCTGGATGACGCCGACCAGTCGCTGGGTCAGGAACTCGGTGACGGCGAGGTCGAGCCCCCGGCCCGCGGTGCGCTCGGCGGGCGCGTGGTCGCCGATCCAGGTGGCGGCGTTGTGCTCGGTGAAGGGCTGGGGGACGTGGGTCCAGGCGGCGACCTGCTCGTCGTTCATCATCGCGGCCAGCGCGGGGACGTCGTCCTCGTCGAGGGGGCGCAGCACCAACCGCTCCGTGCTGATGGAGATGTTGGGGAAGGTGCTCGTCATGCGCCGCTCCGTAACCTGTGTAACCGTCAGGGCCTGCTCGAACTGCCCAGCATGCAGCATGAAAGCACTCAACCACACCACCGGGTCCGCCCCGTGAGCACGGAGCGGACCCGGTGGGTGACGCGGGGTTCGGCTCAGAAGGAGGGGAGCACGGACCCGGAGTAGTTGTCCTCGATGAACTTCTTGACCTCGGGCGAGGTGAGGAGCTTGGCGAGCTTCTTCACCCGCGGGTCGTCCTCCTGGCCCTCCTTGACGACGAGGAGGTTGACGTTCGGGTTGTTCTCGGCGGACTCCAGGACGAGGGCGTCCTTGGCCGGCTTGAGGTCGGCCTCCAGGGCGTAGTTGCCGTTGATGACCGCCGCGTCGACGTCGTTCAGGGCGCGGGGGGTCTGCGCCGCCTCCAGCTCCTTGAACTCGAGGTTCTTCGGGTTCTTGGTGATGTCGGCGGTCGTGGCCGAGTTGCCGGCGCCGTCCTTGAGGGTGAGCAGGCCCTCCGAGGCGAGGAGCTGCAGGGCGCGGGCCTCGGTGACGGTGTCGTTGGGCAGGGCGACGGTCGCGCCGTTCTTCAGGTCACCGACATTGTCGGCCTTCTTGGAGTAGAGGCCGAGCGGTTCCAGGTGCACCGAGGCGACGGACTTCAGGTGGGTGCCGTTCTTCTTGTTGAAGTCCGCGAGGTAGGGCTCGGTCTGGAAGTAGTTGGCGCCCACCGAGCCGTCCTCGGTCGCCGTGTTCGGCGTGACGTAGTCGGTGAACTCCTTGACCTCCAGGTCGAGGCCCTCCTTCTTCGCCAGGTTGTCCTTGACGTAGTTGAGGATCTCGGCGTGCGGGACGGGCGTCGCGGCGACGACCAGCGGGCCGGAGGTGTCGGAGGCGGAGTCCTTGTCCGAGCCGCAGGCGGTGAGCCCGAGGGTGAGGGCTCCGGCAGCGAGGACGGCGGTGGTGATCTTGGCGGTGTTACGCACGAAAAGTGCCTTTCCTGAGGTGGTGCGGCCCCGTCTTGGGTGGGTACGGGGAGTCTTGGAAGAGCGGGTCACGCGACCTTGCCGACGTCGGCCGCCGCGGGCTCCTTGGCCTTGAGCAGCCGGAGCCTGGGCGCCGCTGGGCCGCGTCCGCCGCGGCGGTGCAGGGTGCGGGCCGCGTAGTCCCCGGCGAACTGGATGAGCGAGATCGCGACGGCGAGGAGCGCGACGGTGATCCACATGAAGCCGGGTTCGAAGCGCTGGTAGCCGTAGCGGACGGCGAGGTCGCCGAGGCCGCCGCCGCCGACGGTGCCGGCCATGGCCGAGTAGCCGATGAGGGCGATGACCGTGGTGGTGGTGCTGGCGATCAGGGAGGGCAGCGCCTCGGGGACCAGGACCTTGCGGACGATGGTCCAGGTGTTGCCGCCCATGGACTGGACGGCCTCGACGAGCCCTCCGTCGACCTCGCGCACGGCGGTCTCGACGAGCCGGGCGAAGAAGGGGATGCCGCCGATGGCGAGCGGCACGATCGCGGCCTCGCTGCCGATGGTGGTGCCGGTGACCCAGCGGGTGAAGCTCATCAGCGCGACCATGAGGATGATGAACGGCATCGAGCGGCCGATGTTCACGATCTGCCCGATGACCTTGTTGACCAGGACGTTCTGCAGCAGGCCGCCGCGGTCGGTGAGGACGAGGAGCACGCCGAGCGGGAGCCCGAGGACGACGGCGATCAGGGTGGACCAGCCGACCATGATCAGGGTCTCCCAGGAGGCCTGCTCCAGCAGGGGCTGCATCTGCGACCAGGTCACTTGGCACCTTCCTTGACCAGCGAAGCCGGCGTGGCCGGCGAAGCCGACGCGACCGACGCGGTCGGCGCGGTCGCCGCGTCCGGCGTCTCGTTCACCACGTCGATCTGCAGTCCCTGTTCGCGCAGGAAGCCGACGGGGACGACGTTGTCCTCGTAGCGGCCGGGCAGTTCGATGCGCATCCGGCCGACCTGGAGGCCGCCGACGGTGTCGATGGCGGCGCCGAGGATCGATATGTCGATGTTGTAGGTGCGCGAGAGCTGGGAGATGACGGGCTGGGTGGCGGCCTCGCCGTGGAAGGTCACGTCGAGGACGGTGCGGTCGTCGCCGGAGGCGTCGCCGCCGACCGGGAAGAGCGCGGCGGCCAGTTCGGAGCCCGGGGTGGCGAGGAGTTCACCGACCGTGCCGGACTCGACGATGCGGCCCCGGTCCATGAGGGCGGCCGAGTCGCAGATGCTCTTGACGACGTCCATCTCGTGGGTGATGAGCAGGACGGTCAGCCCGAGCTGCCGGTTCAGGTCGCGCAGCAGCTGGAGGATGGAGCGGGTGGTCTCCGGGTCGAGGGCGCTGGTGGCCTCGTCGGAGAGCAGGACCTTGGGGTCGCCGGCCAGGGCGCGGGCGATGCCGACGCGCTGCTTCTGACCACCGGAGAGCTGGGCGGGGTAGGCCTTCGCCTTGTCGGCGAGACCGACGAGGTCGAGCAGCTCCAGCGCCTTGCGGGAACGTTCCTTCCCGGACCTGCCGAGGATCTCCAGCGGCAGTTCGACGTTGTCCTGCACGGTCCGGGAGGAGACCAGGTTGAAGTGCTGGAAGACCATGCCGATACGGCTGCGCGCCTGGCGCAGTTCCCGGCCCGCGCGGGGGCCGCGTCCGGCCAGCGCGGTGAGCTCCTGGCCGGCGACGGTGACCGTGCCGGCGGTGGGGCGCTCCAGGAGGTTGACGCAGCGGATGAGCGAGGACTTGCCGGCGCCGGACTGGCCGATGACGCCGTACACCTCGCCCTCGCGGACGTGCAGGTCGACGCCGTCCAGGGCGGTGACCTCACGGCCGCGTGAACGATAGACCTTGGTGAGGCCCGATGTGGTGATCACGTGGGTTTCCGTCACTGTCGAGTGCACGGCGCGGTGGTGTGCGCCGGGCACGGGGCGTTGTTCTTCGGGTTCCTCGGGGCCCTTCGGAACGCGGCACGGTTCTCGCGGTGGCGGTGCGCCATGGCGGTGGGACCGGGGAGAAACGTGTGCGCGGGGCGTGGCTCTGCCGCGTGCGCGTCGGGCGCGGGCGGACATGAGCGGGCGCTCGCTTCGGGGCGCGAGGCTCAGGCGGTGCGGGGGCCCTCTAGAAGGCGCACATTCGGCGGCACATACAACGAGCACCGGGCGTGGTCGTCGCCTCGGTCGCAGGGGTGCGGTCGCTCGTGGTGCTCATGCGGATCAGTAAAGCAGATGTACGCCCCTGGCCGGAGACCGCTGTCCGGATACTGGACAGCGGTGGACGGTGGGCGGTCGCGGGCGCGGGGCTCAGCCCCGGACGGTGATGTCGATTCCGCCCTCGGTGACCAGTGCCGACAAGGCCGACAGGTCGGCGACCACCAGGTCGGCGTCGAGTTCGTCGGCCCGGTGGGTTGTGGCCAACGCCACGGTCCGCATTCCGGCGGCGCGGCCGGCCTGGAGCCCGGCGGGGGCGTCCTCGAAGACGACGCAGGCGGCCGGGTCGACGCCCAGGGCGCGGGCGCCGAGCAGGTAGGGCTCGGGGTCGGGCTTGCCGCGGGTGACGTCGTCGGCGACGACGAGGGTCTTGGGGAGGATGCCGACGGCGTCGAGCCGGGCCTCGGCGAGGCGCCGGGTGGCGGAGGTGACGACGGCCCATCGATCGGCGGGCAGTGCGTCGAGGAAGTCGCGGGTGCCGGGCAGCAGGTGCACGCCCCCGCCCGGCACGTCCTCGACCTCCAGGTGCTCGATGCGTGCGACGGCCTCGGCGACCACGTCCGCGGGCAGCAGGTCGGCGGCTACCTCGGCGGCCGTCCGTCCGTGCAGTTCCACCCGTCCGAACTGCTCGGCGGTGATCCCGTACTCGACGGCCCAGCGCGTCCAGCAGCGGCGCACGGATTCGAGGGAGGAGACGAGGGTGCCGTCGTTGTCGAACAGGAGGGCTTGTGCGTGGAGCTTCATGTCCCCGACCCTACGGGGCCGGGGACCGCGGCCCTTTTCGGCCGTAATAGGCTCGCTGCCATGCTTGACGTCCTGACGCTGGTGACCGGCGTCGCCGCGCTGCTGCTCGCCGCCTGGTGCGGCTGGGCCGCCTACCGTGACCAGCCGACGAAGGACTGGCACTTCATCGGCATGGCCGTGGTCTCGGCGCTGGCGCTGATCCAGCTGGTGGTCGGGATCGTGCAGCTGGCGCGGGGCGAGGAACCGGAGCAGGGCACGACGATCTTCGTCGCGTATCTGCTGGGCGCCTTCGCCTGCGTTCCGGCGGCGGGGTTCATGTCGCTGGCCGAGCGCACCCGCTGGGGCTCGGTGACGGTCGCCGCCGGCGGTGTCGTCCTCGCCGTCCTCGAGGTCCGGCTGTATGACATCTGGGGAGGCTGACATGGTGGCCACGGAGGAGAAGCAGACCCGGCAGCGCCTGATCAGCGGGCCCGGCATCCTGCTGGTGTGGCTGTACGGCGTGATGGTCGTCGGCGCCGTGTCGCGGTCCGTGTACCAGATCGCGACCGAGCTGGACCGGGCGCCGCTCGCCTACTCGCTGTCGGCCGTCGCGGGCGTCGTCTACGGGTTCATCACGTACACCCTGGTGCGCGGCGGCGAGACGGCCCGCAGGGCGGCGCTGGTGTGCTGCGCCGCCGAGCTGGTGGGCGTCCTGACGGTCGGCACCTGGACGCTGGTGGAGCCGTCCGCCTTCCCCGACGCGACCGTCTGGTCGGACTACGGGATGGGGTACCTCTTCATTCCGGTGCTGCTGCCGCTGTCGGCCCTGTACTGGCTGCGCCGGGCCCGCACCGCGTAGGACGGGTCCCAACGGCGCCCGGTCCGGCGGCCGTCGGGCTCCGGCCCTCAGGCCGTGGTCGCGTACGTACCGGCCGGCTTCTCCAGGACGATCATGGGTACGCCGTCGGCGCCCTCGGCGGTCCCCACCGTCTCGTAGCCGACCCGGCGGTACAGCCGCAGGTTGTTCTCGCTGCGGTGCCCGGTGTGCAGCCGGAAGCGCTTGGCGCCCCGCTCCTCGACCAGGCTGGCCTCGGCGGCCCGCAGCAGCCGGGCCCCGATGCCGTGCCCCTGGAGGCGGGGGTGGACGCAGAGCTTGCCGATGGACGCCGCCCCGTCCTCGGTCACCCGCCCCCGTACCGAGCCGACGACCTCGTCGCCGAGCCGCGCCACGAAGACGCAGTCGGCGGCGACCTCCTCGCGCACGGAGTCCAGGGTCTGGACGAGCGGGTCGATGCGGTAGTTGGCGTACAGCGCCGCCTCGCTCTGGAAGCAGAGGTACTGCAGCCGGAAGATCTGCTCGGCATCCTGTGCGGTCGCCGCCGAGATGGTCACGCTCATGCCCATGTGCGCATGCCTCCCGCTCACCTGATCACCTGTGGTCCCCCACTCCTATCCCCGTCCTCAGCCGGCCGCAACCTCCGGCGTCAGCAATCGACGCAGACATCCCAGACATCGGGAGCGTTCCGGACCAAGACTGCCCTGTGAGATACCCAACTCCCCCGCGATTTCCCGGTATGTGAGGTCCTTGGGCGACAACAGCGCCTCCAGCAGCCGGGGACAGCGGCCCGGCAGCCGGCGCACGGCGTCGCGCAGGGCACGGTGCCGGGCCGCGTCGAGCGCGAGCCGCTCGGGCTCGTACGCGTACGCGGCGACACCGGCGGGTTCGGTCCCGTACGGCCGCTCGTGACGGGCCCTGCGGCGGGTGCGGCGGGCCTCGGTGCGCACGGCGCCGCGCAGCCAGCGGTGCGGGTCGGGGGGCGGGCCCTCGGCCTCCAGGCGTTCCAGCAGGCGCAGCCAGACCGCCTGTTCCAGGTCGCCGGGCTCGGCTCCGGAGGCATATGCCTCGGCCGAGGCCTCGGCGGTGAGGAGGGGGCGCAGGGAGGTGACCAGGTCGTGCGTCATATGCACGTCGACGCGGCCGCCCGGGCGGCGGGTTGCCCGGACGGCCGAAGCTCACCCCAACCGGGGGTGTTCGCTCAGCTGTTGACGAAGTCCTCGCGGGCCAGCACGCCCGTGTCCGGGTTGTCGGTGAAAACGCCGTCGATGCCGGTGGCGAAGTAGGCCCGGAACGCGCCGAAGGCGTCGCCGTAGGCGTCGGGGTCGCCGCCCTTGCGGAACTCCGCGGGCAGGAAGGGGTTCTCGTTTCGCATGGTGTACGGGTGCAGGATCAGACCCGCACGGTGCGCGTCGCGGACGAGCGTCGTCGGCTCGGTGAGGCGGCCGGCGGAGTCCTTCGGGACGACCAGGTCCAGGGTCGGGCCGATGCCCTGCGCGTAGGAGGCGATCTCCTTCAGCCCCTTCGGCGTGACCAGGTCGGCCGTGGTGCGCGGGTCACCGGTCTCGACGAAGTCCCAGGGGCGGCTGCCGGCGCCGGACAGCAGGACGGCGAGGGGGTTGCCGACCAGCTTGTTCATCCGCTGGATGCTGGTGGGCTCGAAGGACTGGATGATGACGGGCGAGTTCTTCCGGTCCTTGCCGTACTTGCGCAGCAGCCGTGCCAGGCGCTCCTCCGTACCCAGGCCCAGTTTGCGGAAGTAGGTGGGGTGCTTGAGCTCGGGGTAGATCCACACCTGCTTGCCGCGCTTGCGGGTCTGCTCGTTCTGCCAGCGGAGCACCTCCTCGAAGGTGGGGATCTCCCAGCGGCCGTCGTAGAGGGTGTTGTGCGGCCGGTTGGCCGGGATGCGCTCGGTGGCGCGGAGCGTCTTGAGCTCGGCGAGCGTGAAGTCCTCGGTGAACCAGCCGGTGGTGGAGACCCCGTCGAGCAGCTTGGTGCGCTTGCGGTCGGCGAACTCGGGGTGGTCGGCGACGTCCGTGGTGCCGCCGATCTCCGGCTCGTGCCGGCAGACGAGGTGACCGTCCTTCGTGGGGACCAGGTCACCGGCCTCCACGATGTCGGCGCCCATGTCGAGGGCCAGCTCGTAGGAGCCGAAGGTGTGCTCGGGGCGGTAGCCGCTGGCGCCGCGGTGACCGATGACGGTGGGGACGGGCAGGCTCTTCACCCCGCCGCCGTGGCCGCCGCCGTGCCGGGTGTCGGCCGCTCTCGCCGTGCCGGGCAGGCCCAGTACGGCCCCGCCCGCGCCGAGCACCGCCGCGCCGAGGAGCGCCCGCCGTCCGGTGCCGCCGCCCGCCCGCTCGTCCGACTCCTGCGTTCCCATGGGACCCTCCTGCCGTTGACCGTCCGGTGCGGGCCGATCGTAGGGGCGCGTACATGACGAGCGGGAGACCGCCGCCGGAACACGCGGGTGCGCGGGGATGTCGTATCGCGGGTGCGCGGGATGCCGTAGGGACGGACGGCGTGCCGTCGGCTTGGGGGCGGCGTGGCGGGGTAGCCGACAGGCACAGGCCCGGCGGTGTCACCCGGGCGGCGCGCCTCACGCGGTCCGCGTGTCGTGTGTGCTTCGATCCGGGCCGTGTCCGCACCATGGGACCGTTGCTCCGGTCCCCGCGGGCGCGACCTGCCTCACATCCGTGTGGGGGCGCAGCCGCCGCGCGGCATCCCGGTTCCGCAGGTGAACGCGCGTCAACACCGTGTAAGACCCGGGTGACCCGAGGTGCGTGACCCCCCGGGCCGCGAGTAATGTCCTCACCTGCACAGACTCATACCGCATCCCCGACACCGGAGGACCCGTTGTCCCGCTTCGTGTTCATCAAGGCAGTGCTCGGTCCGATCATGCGCCTGATGTTCCGCACACGGGTGGAGGGTGTGGAGAACATCCCGGGCGACGGTCCGGTGATCCTGGCCGGCAACCACCTCACCTTCATCGACTCGGTGATCATGCCCCTGACCTGCGACCGGCAGGTCTTCTTCATCGGCAAGGACGAGTACGTCACCGGCAAGGGCCTCAAGGGCCGGCTGATGGCCTGGTTCTTCACCGGCGTCGGCATGGTCCCGGTCGACCGGGACGGCGGCCGGGGCGGGGTCGCGGCGCTGATGACCGGCCGCCGCATCCTGGAGCAGGGCAACGTCTTCGGCATCTATCCGGAGGGCACCCGCTCCCCCGACGGCCGCCTCTACCGCGGCCGGACGGGCATCGCGCGGCTCACGCTGATGACCGGCGCCCCCGTTGTCCCGTTCGCGGTGATCGGCACCGACAAGCTCCAGCCGGGCGGCGCGGGCCTGCCGCGGCCGGGCAAGGTCACGGTCCGCTTCGGCGAGGCCATGGAGTTCTCCCGCTACGAGGGCATGGACCGCGACCGCTACGTCCTGCGCGCGGTGACCGACTCCGTGATGACCGAGGTCATGCGGCTGTCCGGCCAGGAGTACGTGGACATGTACGCGAGCAAGGCGAAGGCGGCGTAGTTCCGCACACCGCACGAGAACGGCGGGCCGCTCGGTGAGCGTCCCGCCGTTCCGCGTTCCCGCGCCGTACGGCTACGGGTGTTCCGCCCCGTCCTCCAGGCGCCGGCCCCGCAGCAGGAACCAGGATGCCGCGGCGGCGGCCAGGAGTACGGCGGCGCCGACGCCCGCCGCGAGGGTCAGGCCGTCGACGAACGCCTGACGGGCGGAGTCCAGCAGTTCCTCGGCGGTGGGGGCGGGGAGCCCGGCGGCGGCCTCCACCGCGCCGCCCAGTGACTCGTGGGCCGCGGCAGGGGTGCCCGCGGGGCCGGTGAAGTCGCGGTAGACGCCGGTCACGATGGAACCGAGCACCGCGATACCGAGGGCGGCGCCGAGTTCGTACGCCGTCTCGGAGACCGCGGAGGCGGCACCCGCCTGTTCCCCGGGCACACTGGAG
The DNA here is from genome assembly GCF_041538145.2 of Streptomyces sp. MMCC 100. NCBI lineage: Bacteria > Bacillati > Actinomycetota > Actinomycetes > Kitasatosporales > Streptomycetaceae > Streptomyces > Streptomyces sp. MMCC 100. Next base: position 2,243,873 of record NZ_JBGORK020000001.1, on the reverse strand, counting down.
AGGATCACGTCGGCGGTGACGGTGAACGCGAAGCCCGCGCCGAGGCCGACGACCAGCAGGGCCGCGCCGAGCAGCGGATAGCCGGTGTGCTGTCCGATGACGGTCAGCGCGGCGAGCGCGATGCCCACGGCGGCGAGTCCGCCGGAGACCACGGCACGGACCGTAAAGCGCCGGGCCGCGCGGCCGGCGATCAGACCGGCCACCACCGCGCCGACGGCGGCGGGCAGTTCGGCCAGGCCCGCCTCGAAGGGCCGCCTGCCCTGGACGAGTTGCAGGTACTGGGAGAGGAAGAACACCAGTCCCGACAGGCCCAGGATGGTCAGCAGGTCGGCCAGGACCGCGCCGCTGAAGCCGCGGTTGCGGAACAGCCGCATGTCGAGCAGCGGGACCGGCATGGTCAGCTGGCGGCGGACGAACCCGTAGAGCGCGGCGGCTCCCAGCAGACCCGCGGCGAGCGTGGCCCACGCGAACCCGTGGGCGGCGGTCTCCTTGACGGCGTACACGACGCCGACCATGCCGACCAGGGAGAGCGTGACGCTGAGCAGGTCCCAGGGGCCCGGGTTCGGGTTGCGGGACTCGGGCAGGAGCTTGACGCCGACGACGACCAGGACGGCCATCACGGGCAGGTTGATGAGGAAGACCGAGCCCCACCAGAAGTGCTCCAGCAGGAACCCGCCCACGATCGGGCCGACCGCTGTGCCGGCGGAGGCGGTGGCGCCCCAGATGCCGACGGCGAGGCTGCGTTCGCGCGGGTCGTGGAAGAGGTTGCGGATCAGGGCGAGGGTGGCGGGCATCAGGGTGGCGCCCGCGACGCCGAGCAGGGCCCGGGCGAGGATCATCACCTCGGGCGTGTGCGCGTAGGCGTTGAGGACGGAGACCGCGCCGAACGCCGTGGCGCCGACGAGCAGGATCCGCTTGCGGCCGATGCGGTCGCCGAGGCTGCCCATGGAGACCAGCAGGCCGGCGATGACGAAGGAGTAGACGTCGCCGATCCAGAGCAGCTGGGTGCCGGAGGGCGCGAGGTCCTCGCTGATGTAGGGGGTCGCGAGACCGAGGACGGTCGCGTCGACGGCCACCAGCAGCACGGCCAGTACCAGGACGGACAGCGCCAGCCAGCGGCCGGGGCGCTTCACCGCCTCGGCCGGGTGGGCCGGCTGCAGGGTGCGGTTCATGGTTCCTCTCTCCGGAGCGCGCCGCCGAGCAGCAGCTCGACGATCATGTGGGTGAAGTCGTTGCGGGCCACGCGGCCCTCGGTCACGGCCCAGGCGCCGGAGGCGAGCAGGCCGTACAGCGCCTCCGTGAGCCAGGCGGGCGTGAGGTCGATGCGGAACTCGCCGCTCTCCTGGCCTCTGCGGAAGAGCTCGGTGAGCCCGGCGTCGATGCGGGCCCAGCCCTCGTTCTGCTCCTCGCCCTCGAAGAGCTGGTTCTCGGTGTAGAGGAAGGCGAGCAGCGCGGCGGAGGGTTCGATCGCGCGGACCAGCCGGCGCACCGCGTCGGCCGCCGGTCCCTCCTCGGTGCGGGCCGCCTCCAGGGCGGCCTCGCACTCGGCGATGCCCAGCGACTCCAGCGCCCGGACGAGGGCGTCGCGCCCGGCGAAGTGCCGGTGCAGTGTGGCCCGGCTGATCCCGGCGGCCCTGGCGACCTCGTCCATGGTCGCGGTGGATTTCCGGGTCAGCAGGGCCGCGGCGCTGCGCAGTACCTGTTCACGATCGAGGGCCATGAGACAACGATAACCCACATGAGACATTCATGTCTCACGCAGGGCGTGCGTGACTCACCTCGCGGGTCAGTCACGGATTCAGGAGTTCAGTGCCAGGGCAGCTGACTGCGCCGCTCCCAGTAGGCGTTCGGGGTCTCGACGAGGGTGCCGAGGCGGGCCACCTGGTCGCCGTCGAGGTCGATGACGGCCGCGTGCAGATTGGAGCCGAGCTGGGTCACGGTCGCGGCGCCGGACAGCACGACACCGGCCCACGGCTGGCGCAGGATCAGCGCGAGGGCGACCGCGTCGCAGCCCAGCGCCGTCTCCTCCGCGACGGCCTTGAGGACGTCGGGCGCGTGCCGGTCCGCGAGGCGGCCGTTGGCCATGCCCTCCTTGACGATCACGGTGAGCCCGGCCTCGTGCGCCTCGGTGAGCGCGGGTCCGGCGGAGGTCTCCAGCGCGTTGTACGTCGACTGGACGGTACGGAAGAGGGGCTCGCCGTCGACCGTCACGGCGAGCGCGGCGCGGATGGCGTCGGCCTGGGAGGGACCGCTGGTGGAGAAGCCGATGGTGCTGCCCTGCGCGGCGGCCTCGGCCAGCCTGGCGTGCAGGTCCTTGTCGGTGAGGGCCGGGCTGTCCGGGGTGAGCGAGTGGATCTGGTACAGGTCGAGCCGGTCGCCGAGCAGGGCGTCGGTCTCGGCGCGCTGGCGGTCGTACGTGGCGACGCCGTGGTCCTTGACCTCGTGCCGTTCGGCGTCGGCCGACCAGTCGGCGGTGTAGGTGTAGCCCCACTTGCTGCCGACGACCACGTCGTCGACGTCGGGCCGCTCCCTGAGCCAGTCGGCGAGGAACTCCTCGGAGCGTCCGTAGGAACGGGCCGCGTCGAAGTAGCGCACGCCCTGCGCGTAGGCGGCGTCGAGGAGGTCGTGCGTGCGTTCGCGCAGCGCCTCGACGGTGCGGTCCTCTCCGAGGTCACGGTCGCGGTCGAGGTTGATGTAGCCGGGGCGGCCGACGGCGGCGAGACCCAGTCCGATGTGACAGGTGGGGGTGGTCGCCGCGGCCAGGCGGGCGAAGGGCATCGCGGGCTCCGTTCGGTCGACTGCTGAGGCTCTGAAGCTGTTGAGGCTCTTGAACTGCTGAAGCTGTTGACCAACGTAACCGCGATGCCCCTCGGGCACACCGGCTGCTGCTTCCCGCTGCTTCCTGCGGCTACTTCTTGGCGTCCGCCCAGGCGTGCTGGGCCGCCACGTCCGCCTTGACCTCGGCGAGCTGGACGGCGACCGCGCTGGGCGCCGTACCGCCGCGGCCGCTGCGCGAGGCGAGGGCGCCGGGGACGTTGAGGACGGTGCGCACCTCGGGGGTGAGGTGCTCGGAGATCTTGGCGAACTGCTCGTCGGTCAGCTCGTCCAGCTCCTTGCCGTCGGCCTCGGCGACCTTCACGCACTCGCCGGCCACCTCGTGCGCGACGCGGAACGGCACGCCCTGCTTGACCAGCCACTCGGCGATGTCGGTGGCGAGGGAGAACCCGGCCGGGGCCAGCTCCTCCATCCGCTCGCGGTGCACGGTGAGGGTGGCCATCATGCCGGTGAAGGCGGGGAGCAGGATCTCCAGCTGGTCGATGGAGTCGAAGACCGGCTCCTTGTCCTCCTGGAGGTCGCGGTTGTACGCGAGCGGGAGGGCCTTGAGGGTGGCCATCAGGCCGGTCAGGTTGCCGATCAGCCGCCCGGACTTGCCGCGGGCCAGCTCGGCGATGTCGGGGTTCTTCTTCTGCGGCATGATCGAGGAGCCGGTGGAGAAGGCGTCGTGGAGGGTGACGAAGGAGAACTCCTTCGTGTTCCAGATGATGATCTCCTCGGCGATCCGGGAGACGTTGACGCCGATCATCGCGGTGATGAAGGCGAACTCGGCGACGAAGTCGCGCGAGGCCGTCCCGTCGATGGAGTTGCCCACGCTGCCGTGCTCGAAGCCGAGGTCGCGGGCGACGGCCTCCGGGTCCAGGCCGAGGCTGCTGCCCGCGAGCGCGCCCGAGCCGTAGGGGGAGACGGCCGTGCGCTCGTCCCACTGGCGCAGCCGCTCCGCGTCCCGGCCCAGCGCCTGGGCGTGGGCGAGCACGTGGTGGGCGAAGAGCACCGGCTGGGCGTGCTGGAGGTGGGTGCGGCCGGGCATGGCCACGTCCGGGTGGGCCTCGGCGAGGCCGACCAGCGCGTCCTGGAGGTCGGCGATCAGAGAGCCGACGGTCCGGGCGTGGTCGCGCAGGTACATCCGGAAGAGCGTGGCCACCTGGTCGTTGCGGGACCGGCCGGCGCGCAGCTTGCCGCCGAGGTCGGGACCGAGGCGTTCCAGCAGTCCGCGCTCCAGGGCGGTGTGGACGTCCTCGTCGGCGATGGTGCCGGTGAAGGAACCGTCGGCGACGTCCGCCTCCAGCCGGTCGAGCCCGGCGATCATCCGGGTCAGCTCGTCCTCGGTGAGCAGCCCCGCCGCGTGCAGCACGCGCGCGTGGGCACGCGAACCGGCGATGTCGTAGGGCGCGAGCCGCCAGTCGAAGTGGACGGACGCGGACAGCTTCGCCAGGGCCTCGGCGGGACCGTCGGCGAAACGGCCGCCCCAGAGCCGGACGTCACCGCTGTTGCTGCTCACTTGGGTCGCTCCTCAGCCGTACGATCGCTGTCATGCATGAGTATGCAGAACCCTGCATGATTCGTCAATCTTGCAGGTTGGCGGCGCGCGCCGTGTCCCGCACCCTCATAATCGTTAGACATGGGAAAGACTTATGAGCGCATAGACGGCAGACTCCGCACCTTCATCGAGGCGCAGCCCCTCTTCTTCACCGCCACCGCTCCCCTGGCCGGCGACGGCACGGTCAACCTGTCCCCCAAGGGCCTCACGGGCTGCTTCGCGGTCCTCGACGAACTCACCGTGGCCTACCTCGACTTCGCGGGTTCCAACGCGGAGACCATCGCCCACCTGCGGGAGAACGGTCGCATCACCCTGATGTGGTGCGCCTTCCAGGGCCCGCCGAACATCGTGCGGGTGCACGGCCGCGGCGAGCCGGTCTTCCGCGACGACCCCCGTTTCCCGGAGTTGCTCACCCACTTCCCGGACATCGACCCCACCGTGCACGGACTGCGCGCGGTCATCGTCGTGAGCGCCGAACTCATCCGCGACACCTGCGGCTACGCCGTCCCCTTCATGGCGTACGAGAGCGACCGGGATCTGCACGGCAAGCGGTTCGCGCGGGAGGACGACGCCTCGCTCAGCGCGTACTTCACCAAGAAGGAGCACATCGCATCGAGCATCGACGGCCTTCCCGGGCTGCCGCTCCCCCTGCCCCCCTCTACCGTCTGAGCCATGCGCCCCGGTCTCCTCGTCGCCGTCCTCGTCTCCGCCTCCCTCCTCACGCTCGGCGCCGCCCCCGCCGACGGGTCCGCTTCCCGGCCGCTTCCGGCCCGGATGGCGGACACCGGCGGCGGCGCCCAGCTGATCACCGCCGTCGCGCCGGACACCGGCTCGACCACGGGCACCGTCACCTGGTGGGACCGCAGGGGCGGAAGCGACGGGCGCTGGGTGGCGGCCGGTTCCGCGCCCGCCCGCTTCGGGTCCGGCGGGCTCACCGAAGGGGCGACGCGCGTCCAGGGCACGAACACCACGCCGACCGGGCTGTACGACCTGCCGTACGCCTTCGGCACCGAGGCGGCGCCGCGCGGGACGGCGTACCGCTACCGTCCGGTGCGCGAGGACTCCTGGTGGTGCCAGGACAACGCCTCCCGTGCCTACAACCGCTGGACCGAACCCCGCCCCGCCGACTGCCGGGCCACCGAGGCCGAGCACCTGATCACCTACCCGGCCCAGTACGCGCACGCCCTGGTCGTCGGCTTCAACTACGACCGCCCGGTGCACGGCCGCGGCGCGGGCATCTTCCTGCACGTCGACGGGCGCGGGGCGACGGCCGGATGCGTGTCGGTGCCGGCCGGGGCGATGCGGCGGATCCTGCGGTGGGCCGAGCCGGCGGAACGGCCGCACATCGCGATCGGCACCTCGGGCGGGTCGACGGCGATCACCCGGTACTGAACCCGGACGGCATTACCGGCGCGGGCTGAACGCTCGCCCGACGCGGCGCGTATCTGTGGGCCAAGGGTCAAGTCCCCACGGAGGAACCGTGACCACCACGCTCGCCGGCGGCCGTGCCGCCCGCCGTCAGACGATGCGGCGCATCCGTCCGCGCCGCTCCCCCGCCGTCCCCCTGCTGCTCGCCGTGTGGGCGGGCGCGGCGGGCGTGTTGTGGCTGTGGTGGCGCAACACGCCCGCCATCTCCGACGACACCGGCAAAATCCTGGGCGCGGGCCGGATCACCGGTCTGCTCGCCGGATACCTGATGGCGCTGGTGGTGCTGCAGATGGCCCGGGTTCCGGCGCTGGAGCGGCGCGTCGGGTCCGACCGGGTCGCCCGCTGGCACGCCATGACCGGCCGCTACACCCTCTGCCTGGTCCTCGCCCACGTCTTCCTGATCATGTGGGGCTACGCGGCGCAGGCCGGCAGGGGCCTCGGCGACATCGTCGCGCAGACGGTCGACTCCGTGACCCAGCTGCCGGACATGGGCAAGGCGGCCATCGGCACCGGTCTGCTGGTGGTCATCGGGCTGCTGTCCGCCGGCCCGGTGCGCCGCCGCATCCCGTACGACGCCTGGTACCACGTGCACCTGCTCACCTACGCGGCGGTGTTCCTGACCTTCTGGCACCAGTTGACCACCGGCAACGACTTCGCCGTCGAGCCGCTCGCCAAGACCGTCTGGTACGCCCTGTACGGCTCGGTGACCGCGCTGGTGCTCTGGTACCGGGTGCTGACGCCCCTCCGCCTCAACCTGCGGCACCGGATGCGGGTCGAGGCGGTGATCGAGGAGACGCCCGGCATCGTCTCGGTGCTGATCGGCGGGCGCCGGCTGCACCGGATGGGCGCGGAGGCCGGGCAGTTCTTCCGCTGGCGGTTCCTTGCCCCGGGGATGCGCTTCAGCTCGCACCCGTACTCGCTGTCGGCGGCGCCGCGCCCGGACATGCTGCGGATCACCGTGAAGGCGATCGGCGACCACAGCACCCGGCTGCGCGAGCTGACGCCCGGCACCCGGGTGTGGGCGGAGGGCCCGTACGGCGCCCTGACCGCCCAGCGCCGCAGCCGCGGCAAGGTGCTGCTGGTGGCGGGCGGGGTGGGGATCACGCCGATGCGGGCGCTGTTCGAGACGCTGCCCGGCGCGTCCGGCGACATCACGCTGCTCTACCGGGCCAACAGCACCCATGACCTGGCGCTGTGGGACGAGCTGGCCGGAATCGCCGACGAGCGCGGGGCCCGGCTGATGTACGCGGTCAACAGCCCCGACGGGGAGCGCCCGGACATCTCGGCCGAGACCCTGGCCCGGAAGATCCCGGACGTCGAGCGCCACGACGTGTTCCTGTGCGGGCCGCCCGGCTTCGCCCAGTCGGTGTACGAGGCACTGCGCGGCGCGGGGGTCCCCGCTCGCCGCATCCACCACGAGTCGTTCGAGATGTGAGCGACGGACATCAGGAGTCCAGGACAGATGAGGAAAAGCCACCCCGTTCGGCGTGCCGTGCTCGCCGGGGCCGCCACCGTGTCCGGGATCGTGCTGCTGCTGTCGCTGAAACCGGCGTCCGACCCGGGCTCCGCATCGGCGGCGGGCGGCGCGGCCCCGCCCGTGGCCGCACAGTCGCCGCAGGGCGGCCGGGGCGCCGGGGACGGCACGGTCACGGGTGACGCGGCCAGTACCCAGTACGGCCCCGTGCAGGTCCGGCTCACGGTGAGCGACGGCAAGATCACCAAGGCCGAGGCCGTGCAGGCGCCCAAGGGCGGGCAGAGCGACCGGGTCACCGCCGACGCCGTACCCAAGCTCAACCAGGCCGCCGTCGCCGCCGGAACCGCCGACATCGACGCGGTCTCCGGCGCCACCTACACCAGCGCCGGATACCGGAAGTCCCTCCAGTCGGCCCTCGACAAGGCTGCCGCGGCGGCCGGATCGGCCGGGCAGGAGTCGAGCGGGACGGGGGAAGGCCCGGGCGGCGGCGGGCAGGGCGCGGGCGGCGCTGTGCAGGGCACGCAGGTGCTCACCGGTGACGCCGCGCAGACCCAGTACGGAACCGTGCAGGTCCGGGTCACCGTCAGCGACGGGAAGATCACCGACGCCGAGGCCCTCCAGGCGCCCAGGGGCGGGCGCAGCGACCAGGTCACCGCGGACGCCGTACCCAAGCTCAACCGGGCCGCCGTCGCCGCGGGCACCGCCGACATCGACGCCGTCTCCGGCGCCACCTACACCAGCGCCGGATACAAACAGTCCCTCCAGTCGGCTCTGGACCGGGCCGGTGGCTGACACCGTGGCCGGGTCCGCCGATGCTCCCGCCGCGGTGCGTCATGTGGAGGAGGCGATGGGGACCGTCTTCTCCTTCGACGTCCGCGGCGGGGAACCCACGGCTGTACGGGCGGCGCTGGACGAGGCGGTCGCCGGGCTGCACCGGGCCGACGAGGTGTTCAGCACGTACCGGGACGGCAGCGAGGTCTCCCGGCTGGCCCGCGGGGAGCTGACCGTCGACGCGTGCGCGCCGGAGGTCGCCGAGGTGCTGGAGCTGGCGGCCGAGGCGGAGCGGGTGAGCGACGGCTGGTTCAGCACGCGGTACCGGGGCCGGCTCGATCCGACGGGGATCGTCAAGGGCTGGGCCGTGGAGCGCGCCGCGCGGCGGATCGCGGTGGCGGCGGGTGCGCGGGGCGTCAGCGTCAACGGCGGCGGGGACGTGCAGCTGCTCGGAACGCCGGGTGCGGAGCGGCCGTGGCGGGTCGGCGTGTCGGACCCGCTGCGTCCGGGCGGTCTTGCGGCGGTCGTCTCGGCGGCGGGGGCGGCGGAGCTGGCCGTGGCGACGTCCGGCAGCGCGGAGCGGGGCGCGCATGTCGTCGATCCGCGCACCGGGCGCTCGGCGGTGACCGACCTGTTGTCCGTGACGGTGGTGGCGCCTCGGCTGACGTGGGCGGACTGCTGGGCGACGGCGGCGTTCGCGATGGGGGCGCGGGAGGGGTTGCGGTGGCTGGAGTCGCTGGAGGGGGTGGAGGCGTTGCTGATCACTGCGGGGGACGAGGTGCGGTGCACGGGGGGTCTGGCGGGGTGGCTGGGGTGAGCGGCGTTCTTTTGGGTGGCCGGCGCTGCTGCTGAGGTACCGGCCTTGTCACTGGCCGCGTTCGCGGGGTGCCTCCCCCACTCTCGGCTCCGCTCGAGCGGGAGGTGCCCCCACCGCCCACCCGTGCCGCCCCAGCGGCACGACTGCCCGCAGCTACGGGGGGCGGCGCCCTGTGGCCGGCCTCGCTGAACCCCCCAGGGGCGCGGGGAACTGCGCGACCGGCCACGACGCACCCGCAGTCGGCGGCCCGCCGCACCGCCCCCTTCAGTTGCCGTTCTGAGTCAACCGCAGCAGATGGTCCGCCAGGGCCTGCCCGCCCGTGGGATCCCGGCTGATCAGCATCAGCGTGTCGTCGCCCGCGATCGTCCCCAGGATGTCGTGCAGTTCCGCCTGGTCGATCGCCGAGGCGAGGAACTGCGCCGCCCCCGGAGGGGTCCGCAGGACCACGAGGTTCGCCGACGCCTCCGCGGAGATCAGCAACTCCGCGGAGAGCCGCCGCATCCGCTCCTCCTTGGCCGACTCACCCAGCGGCGCCCGCGGGGTGCGGAAACCGCCCTCGCTGGGCACCGCGTAGATGAGGTCGCCGTCGGTGTTGCGGATCTTGACCGCGTTCAGCTCGTCCAGGTCCCGGGAGAGCGTCGCCTGGGTGACGGTGAGCCCGTCGTCGGCGAGCAGCTTCGCCAACTGGCTCTGCGAGCGCACCGCCTGCCGGTTGAGGATGTCCACGATCCGGCGGTGGCGTGCGGTGCGGGTCTGCGGCAGGGCGGGCCCCGCCGTCTGCTCGTGCTCCTGCGCGTGGCTCATCGTCGTCTCATTCTCCGGATCGTCCGTCCCCGTGGGCCGCGTCGGCGGCCTGGTCAAGGATGCCGGGCAGCGCCCCGAGGAACGCCTCCACCACGTCGTCGCCGACGTTCAGCGCGGGCATCAGCCGTACGACATCGGGCGCGGGCGCGTTCACCAGGATTCCGGCGTCCTGAGCCGCCTGCTGCACCTGGGCGGCGAGCGGCTCGGTGAGCACGATACCCAGGAGCAGTCCGGCGCCCCGGACGTGGGCGACCAGCGGGTGCCCGAGGCCCTCGACCCCGCCGCGCAGCGTCTCGCTCTGCCGCTTGACGTGGTCCAGCAGTCCCTCGTCCGCGATGGTGTCGAGGACGGCGAGTCCGGCGGCGCAGGCGACCGGGTTGCCGCCGAAGGTCGTACCGTGCTGGCCGGGCTGGAGGAGGTCGGCGGCGCGTCCGAAGGCGACCGTCGCGCCCAGGGGCAGCCCGCCGCCGAGGCCCTTGGCGAGGGTGACGACGTCCGGCAGGACGCCCTCGTGGGCCTGGTACTCGAACCAGTGCCCGGTCCGGCCGACGCCGGTCTGCACCTCGTCCAGGACGAGCAGCGCGCCGGTGGCGGCGGTGATGGCGCGGGCGGCCTTCAGATAGCCGGGGGGCGGCACGACGACGCCGTTCTCGCCCTGGATCGGCTCGATGACCACCAGCGCCGTCTCCTCGGTGACCGCCGCGGCCAGCGCCTGCGGGTCGCCGTACGGCACGTGCGTGACGTCGCCGGGCAGCGGCAGGAACGGCTCCTGCTTGCCGGGCTGGCCGGTCAGCGCGAGGGCGCCCATGGTGCGGCCGTGGAAGCCGCCCCGGGTGGCGACCATGTGCGGCCGGCCGGTCAGCCGGCCGATCTTGAAGGCGCCCTCGTTGGCCTCGGCGCCGGAGTTGCAGAAGTAGACCTTGCCGTCGCGGCCGAAGTGCTGGAGCAGCCGTTCGGCGAGGGCGACGGGCGGCTCGGCGATGAAGAGGTTGGAGACGTGGCCGAGGGAGGCGACCTGCCGGCTCACCGCCTCGACCACCGCCGGGTGGGCGTGGCCGAGCGCGTTGACCGCGATGCCGCCGACGAAGTCGAGGTACTCCTTGCCGTCGGCGTCCCAGAGCCGGGAGCCCTCGCCGCGCACCAGGGGCAGGCGCGGCGTGCCGTAGTTGTTCATGAGCGTGCCCTGCCACCGCTCGGTCAGCTCCGCGTTGCTCACGACTCCCCCTCTTCGTCCGGCACGACCATCGTGCCGATCCCCTCGTCGGTGAAGATCTCCAGCAGGATCGAGTGCTGGACCCGGCCGTCGATGACGCGGGCGGTGGTGACACCGCCCCGTACGGCGTGCAGGCAGCCCTCCATCTTCGGCACCATGCCGGACGACAGCTCGGGCAGCAGTTTCTCCAGCTGGGTGGCGGTGAGGCGGCTGATCACCTCGTCGGAGTTCGGCCAGTCCTCGTAGAGGCCCTCGACGTCGGTGAGGACCATGAGAGTCTCGGCGCCGAGCGCCGCAGCGAGTGCCGCAGCCGCCGTATCAGCATTGACGTTGTAGACATGTCCGTCGTCCTGGGAACGGGCGATCGACGACACGACCGGGATGCGGCCGTCGGCCAGCAGAGCCTCGATGGCGCCGGTGTCGATCTCGGTGATCTCGCCGACCCGCCCGATGTCGACGAGCTCGCCGTCGATCTCGGGCTGGTGCTTGGTGGCGGTGAGGGTGTGCGCGTCCTCGCCGGTGAGGCCGACGGCGAGCGGTCCGTGCTGGTTGAGCAGCCCGACCAGCTCGCGCTGCACCTGTCCGGCCAGCACCATCCGTACGACGTCCATGGCGTCCTCGGTGGTGACGCGCAGACCGGCCTTGAACTCGCTGACGATGCCGTGCTTGTCGAGCGCGGCGCTGATCTGCGGTCCGCCGCCGTGCACGACGACGGGCTTGAGGCCGGCGTGGCGCAGGAAGACGACGTCCTGGGCGAAGGCGGCCTTGAGGTCCTCGTCGATCATGGCGTTGCCGCCGAACTTGATGACGACGGTCTTGCCGTGGTGCCGGGTCAGCCAGGGCAGCGCCTCGATGAGGATCTGGGCCTTGGGGAGCGCGGTGTGCTTCCGCGTGGGTCCGGTGCTCATGAGGAGTACGCGCTGTTCTCGTGGACGTAGTCGGCGGTGAGGTCGTTGGTCCAGATGGTGGCCGTGGCGTCGCCGGCGGCGAGGTCGGCGACGATGTGGACCTCGCGGTAGCGCATGTCGACCAGCTCGCGGTCCTCGCCGACGCCGCCGTTCTTGCAGACCCGGACGCCGTTGATGGCGACGTTGAGGCGGTCGGGCTCGAAGGCGGCGGAGGTGGTGCCGATGGCGGAGAGCACGCGGCCCCAGTTGGGGTCCTCGCCGTGGATGGCGCACTTGAGCAGGTTGTTGCGGGCGATGGTGCGGCCCACCTGGACGGCGTCGTCCTCGGTCGCGGCGTTCACGACCTCGACCTTGATGTCCTTGCTGGCGCCCTCGGCGTCCCGGATGAGCTGCTGCCCGAGGTCGTCGCAGACGGTGCGGACGGCCTCGGCGAAGGCTTCGTACTCCGGGGTGACGCCGGAGGCGCCCGAGGCGAGCAGCAGCACGGTGTCGTTGGTGGACATGCAGCCGTCGGAGTCGACCCGGTCGAAGGTGACCCGGGTGGCGGCGCGCAGGGCGCGGTCCAGGGCCTCGGTCTCCAGGTCGGCGTCGGTGGTGATCACGACGAGCATGGTGGCGAGGCCGGGGGCGAGCATGCCCGCGCCCTTGGCCATGCCGCCGACGGTCCAGCCGTCCCTGCTGACGACGGACGTCTTGTGCACGGTGTCGGTGGTCTTGATGGCGATGGCGGCCTTCTCGCCGCCGTGCTCGGAGAGCTGGCCGGCGGCCGCCTCCACCCCCGGGAGCAGCTTGTCCATGGGCAGCAGTACGCCGATGAGCCCGGTGGAGCACACGGCGATCTCGCCGGCCCCCGTCCCGAGCACCTCCGCGACCTTCTCCGCCGTGGCGTGCGTGTCCTGGAAGCCCTTGGGCCCGGTGCAGGCGTTGGCACCGCCGGAGTTGAGCACGACGGCGGTCAGCTCACCGCTCTTCAGCACCTGCTCGGACCACAGGACCGGCGCGGCCTTGACGCGGTTGGAGGTGAAGACTCCCGCGGCGGAGCGTCGGGGGCCGGTGTTGACCACGAGGGCCAGGTCGGGGTTGCCGCTCTCCTTGATCCCGGCGGCGATGCCCGCAGCCGTGAATCCCTTTGCTGCCGTCACACTCACGGCGCAACTCCGATCGTCGTCAGTCCGGTGGTCTCGTCGAGACCGAGGGCGAGGTTCATGCTCTGGACGGCACCGCCCGCGGTGCCCTTGGCCAGGTTGTCGATGGCGCTGATGGCGATGATCCGGCCCGCGGCGGCGTCGTAGGCGACCTGCACCTGGACGGCGTTGGAGCCGTACACGGAGGCGGTCGCGGGCCACTGTCCCTCGGGCAGCAGGTGCACGAACGGTTCGTCGGCGAATGCCTTCTCGTAGGCGGCCCGGACCGTCTCCGCGGTGATCCCGGGCTTCGCCTTCGCGGTGCACGTGGCGAGGATGCCGCGCGGCATCGGCGCGAGGGTCGGCGTGAAGGAGACGGTGACCGGCTCTCCGGCGACCGCGCCGAGGTTCTGGATCATCTCGGGGGTGTGCCGGTGGCCGCCGCCGACGCCGTACGGCGCCATGGAGCCCATGACCTCGCTGCCCAGCAGGTGCGGCTTGGCCGCCTTGCCCGCGCCGGAGGTGCCGGAGGCGGCGACGATCACGGCCTCGGGCTCGGCCAGCGACGCGGCGTACGCCGGGAAGAGGGCCAGGGAGACGGCGGTGGGGTAGCAACCGGGCACCGCGATGCGCTTGGACCCCTCCAGCGCGGCGCGGGCACCCGGAAGTTCAGGGAGGCCGTAGGGCCAGGTGCCGGCGTGCGGGGAGCCGTAGAACGCCTCCCAGTCACCGGCGTCCTTCAGCCGGAAGTCGGCGCCCATGTCGACGACGAGGACGTCCGGCCCGAGCTGCTCGGCGACGGCGGCGGACTGCCCGTGCGGCAGCGCGAGGAAGACGACGTCGTGACCGCCGAGCACCTCGGGCGTCGTCGCCTCCAGCACCCGGTCGGCCAGCGGCAGCAGGTGCGGCTGAAGCGCGCCGAGCCGCTGCCCCGCGTTGGAGTTGCCGGTCAGGGCGCCGATCTCGACCTCGGGGTGGGTCAGGAGCAGACGCAGCAGCTCACCGCCCGCATACCCGCTCGCTCCGGCCACCGCCGCACGTACCGCCATGGAAAACCCTCCTCCTGGATGGCATGACTATACGTTTCGTTGCACGTTTATGCAATCCAGTGAATACTCACCCACCGCCGGGCCGTCGAAACCTCAGCCCTTGACGGCCTCCGCGATCCGCAGCGCGGCCTCGGCCGGCGTGAGGTGCGTGGTGTCGACGACCTCCGCTTCGGCGTGCAGCCAGGTGCGGGCCGCCTCGGCATAGGGCTCGAGGTACCGGAGCCGGAACGACGAGTTCGGCCCCACCACGGTGTCCCCCGCGATGCGCGCGCGGAGCGTGTCCTGATCGGCGTGGAGGACGAAGTGCCGCACGGGAATGCCGTACCCGGCGAGGCCGTCGCCGATCTCCCTCCAGTACTCCTCGACCAGCACCGTCATCGGCATCACCAGGATGCCGCCGGTGTAGTCGAGCACCCGACGGGCGGTCTCGACGACGAGCGGCCGCCACGGGGGCCAGTGCTGGAAGTTGTCCGTCCCGGGCAGTCCCGGCGTGATGTCCATGAGCGTCTCGCCGACCTTCTCGGCGTCGAACACCCGGGAGTCCGGGAGCAGCCGCTGCACGAGCGCACTGGTCGTCGTCTTGCCCGCACCGTGGGTGCCGTTGAGCCATACGATCATGCGCCCCGACGTTAGCCGGACCGGCGACGCCGTGCGGGCTCCGTCGCCGGTCCGGGAGGCGGGTTACCGCTGTCTGATCCGCAGGAAGGTCACCGAGTTCGCCGGGAAGGTGTACGTGAACTCGCTCGCCGCCCCCGAGAAGGCCGACGTCACCGGGGTGACGGGTGTGTCCGTCTCGGTGTTGACCGCGTTCTGGTCCGCGGCCAGCGTGGTGACGCGGGCACGGGACGCGACCTCGGCGCCGCCGAGGTCGACGGCGGTACGGGCGGCCGTGTCCTGGGCGTTGACGACCTTGACGATCAGCTCGCCGGTGCGGTCGTCGCGCGTGACGATCTGGCGGAACGGCTCGGCAGGCTTGTCGTCGGTGAAGCTGCCCCACTCCTCGCCGTCGAGGTAGAGGGTGACCTGCCGGCCCCTGACCTTGACGTCGATGTCGTAGGCGCGGCCCGTCTCGATCGACCCGGCCTTGGACAGGAGCGTCGACTTGCCGCCGTCGGAGGCCTGCTCGACGGCGGACTGGGTGTTGTTCCAGCCGCCCAGGTTCCACCAGTAGTAGTTGCCGGTGTCCTTGACGCCGAAGGCGACGAGGAAGCCTTCCTTGCCGGACTTCTTGGTGGCCTTCACGTGCAGGTCGTAGTCCTGCCAGGCCGGGTCGCCCGCCGTGACCAGGGTGTTCTCGGCGGCCGGGTCCGTCTGGACGTACTGGCCGTCCTGGACGGTCCAGCTGCCGGCGCCCGAGTGGGTCCACTGCGAGGCGTCACCGGAGAAGTCGTCGGACAGGAGCGTCCTGCCGTCGGCCGAGGTCACCTTCACGTCGTCGTACGCCGCACTGGTCGCCCAGGTCGACAGGCCGACGGCGCCGGTGACGGGGCCGCTGACGGCGGGGGTGCCGGTGGCCTTCGAGGGGACGACGCGGTCGCCGGCGTTGTTCATGAACAGCTTCTGGACCTCGTAGTTGGCCGAGCCCCAGGACGCGTGGTTGTTGAACCAGATCATGTCCGGGCTCCACTGCACGTAGTCCTCGTTGGCGAGCAGCGGGGCGTAGGAGGCCAGTTTGACGATGTCGGCGTTGCGCTCCAGACCGGTCATGAACGCGGCCTCGGCGAGGGCGTTCTTCCAGGCGTTGCCCTGGGAGGCGTACTCACCGAGGAAGACCTCGGGGCCGTTCCTGTCGTACGAGTCGTAGCGCTCGTTGTTCTGGAGGAACCACTGCGGGCTGTTGTAGTAGTGCTCGTCGACCATCGCGACACCGGCTTCGCGATTGAGCTGCCAGGCGGTGTCGAAGGTGGCGCCGGAGTCGTCGGGGCCGGAGTTGGAGACGACGGTGATGTCCGGGTACTCCGCCTCGATGGCGGCGCGGAACTGCTCGAAGCGTGCGAAGAACTCCTTCGGGAGGTTCTCCTCGTTGCCGACTTCGAGGTGGGTGAGGTGGAAGGGCTCGGGGTGGCCCATCTCGGCGCGCTTGTTGCCCCACTCGCTGGTGCGGGGGCCGTTGGCGAACTCGATGAGGTCCAGGGTGTCCTGGATGTGCCGCTTCAGCAGCGCGTCGTCGTCGACGGCCTGGTTCTGGCCGCAGCCGGTGACCAGGGCGGGGACGACGGGCAGCGGCATGGCGCCGATGTCCTCGGCGAAGCGGAAATACTCGTAGTAGCCGAGGCCGTAGCTCTGGTTGTAGCCCCAGAAGTTGGCGTTGGTGGCGCGTTCCTCGACCGGGCCGACGGTGTCCTTCCACTGGTAGGAGCGCTTGCGCTGCCAGTCGGAGTCCGCGCTGTAGTCCGCCATGGAGCCGGTGTTGACCAGGCAGCCGCCGGGGAAGCGCAGGAAGCCGGGGTGCAGGGCCTCGATCTTCTCGGCGAGGTCCTTGCGCAGGCCGTTCGGCTGGTGCTTGTAGGTGTCGCGGGGGAAGAGGGACACCATGTCGAGGGCCGCGGGGGCGGTGGTGGCGACGGCGAGGCGGCCGCGGTTGCTGGTGCGGGTCGCGGTGAAGGTGGTGGTGTACTTGCGCCACTTGCCCTTGGCAGCCACCTGGCGCGCCTTCGCGAGCGTACCCGCGGCATCCCGGAGGGTGACGGTGAGGGTGGTGCCGCTCTCCGCGCGGGCCCACACCCAGAAGTCGTACTTCTCGCCCTTCTCGACGCGGATGCCGGTGTTGTAGCCCGCGTTGGTGACGGTGGAACCGGCGGCCAGGGAGAGGTAGTTGCGGTTGCGGTCGTTCAGCCGCCCGTCGTCGTCGACGACCTCGGCCGTGCCGTCGGCCGTCCACGCGGTGAGCGGCGTGTACGAGGCGTTGTCGGCGGTGGAGTACTCGAAGGACCGGTTCTGCACGAGCTCGGCGTACAGGCCACCGTCGGCGGCGCGGTTGATGTCCTCGTAGAAGACGCCGTACATCGAGTCGTCGATCGCGGGGCCGTGGGCGGACGGGTCGACGGTGATCGTGTAGTCGGCGACGGCCTCCGCGTGTGCCGGGGACGGCAGCAGGGCCGAGGCCGTCAGGAGGGCGGTGACGCTGAGACCGAGTCTCCAGCGGGTGCGTGACATGGATACTCCGCGGCTCTCACTAGGTAGCGGTTCTAGCTGTTCGAGATGTCGGACATTGGTCAGCACTTCGAACGGCAAGATAGGGAGGGTGTCTGGGCGCGTCAATGGGTCGCGCGGCAACGAGTGGGCCGGAGCGGGAAAGCGAGTGGAAATGGGCGAGTTGTGGCCGGTGCCCGACGTACTGGCGTACCTCGCCGGGCGGTGGCGCACCGAACGGTCGGTGCGGGATCTGGCGAGCGGCCTGGAGGGCCGGTTCGAGGGGGTCACGTCCTTCGACCCGCTCGACGGCGGCGGGCTGGTCGGCCGGGAGTCGGGCGCCTTCACCTGGCAGGGCGTGGCCCGGCCCGCCGAGCGGACGCTGCGCTACGAACCGGGGGGTGAGCCGGGCCGCGCGGACGTGCGCTTCGCGGACGGCCGCCCCTTCCACGGCCTGGACCTGACCTCAGGGCACCATGTGGCCGACCACCCGTGCGCCGCCGACCTCTACCGCGGCGAGTTCACCGTGCGGGGCCCGGACCGCTGGCGGACGGTGTGGCGGGTGGCCGGCCCGGCCAAGGACCTGCTGCTCACAACGGATTACATCCGCGAAACGCCGGGTGTGTAGCGCCCTGGTCCGGCGCGCCCTCGAAGCGGAGGCTCCAGCGGCCCGCGCGGCCCGTCACGGTGGTCGCCGACAGCGGGCGGACGTCCAGGTTCCAGTACGTTCCGGGCGGCGCCTTCAGCGCGTAGACCAGCGCGGCCCGGATCACGGAGGGTTCGGCCACGGCGACGATGCGGTCGCCGTCCTCGCCGGGACGGGTGTCGAGCCAGCCGCCCACGCGGGTGATGAAACCCAGCAGCGACTCCCCACCGTGCGGGGCCGACCGCGGATCGGCGAGCCAGGCGTCCACGGCCGCCGGCTCGCGGGCCATGGCCTCACCGAGCGTCAGGCCGCGCCACCGGCCCATGTCGCAGTCGCGCAGGGCCAGCTGGGACAGCGGCGCGCAGCCGAGGGCGTCACCGGTGGCGCGGCTGCGGGGCGTGGGCGAGCAGTAGCGCAACTCGGCCGCCGCGAGCGGCAGGAGGTCGCCCGCGACGCGCAGCACCTCGTCCCATCCGGCCTGGTCCAGCGGCCGGTCGTCGTCGAAGCGCTCCGCGAGCAGCGGCGAGCTGCGCGCAGCCGCGACGAACGTGACCCGAAGCGCCATGCGGTGATGGTGGAGCGCAAACTTACCCAGGTCAAGGGGTGTTACCTGTGGGTCACCCAGGGTGTGCCCCGGCTCACCGAGTGCTCGCCCGGCTCCGCGCCGCCCTGATGTGCGCCTCCGTCAGCCACCCTGATGTGCGCCTGCGTCAGCCGCCCCACGCCTCCAGGCAGGCGGTGCGCAGCCGGCGTACCCCTTCCGTGATCTCCCCGACGTTCGCGACCGCCGCGAAGCTCAGCCGGAAGTGGGCGGCCGGGGGTTCGGCGCTGAAGTACGGGCGGCCCGGGGTGATCGCGACGCCCGCGCGCAGGGCGGCCGAGGTCAGCGCGGTCTCGTCCATGCCCTCGGGCAGCCGCGGCCACAGGTGGTAGCCGCCGGAGGGGACGTGGGCCAGGGAGATCTCGGGGAGTTGCAGCCTCAGCGCGGAGGTCATCGCGTCCCGGCGGGCCTTCAGCTCGGCCGAGACCGCGCGCAGGTGGCGGGGCCAGGCGGGCGAGCCGACGAGTTCCAGCGCCGCTTCCTGGAGCGGCCGGGGCACGAAGAAGGTGTCGACGACCTGAATGGCCCGCAGGCGTTCCAGCACCGGCCCGCGCGCGGCCAGGGCGCTCACCCGGAAGCTGGGCGAGGTCGCCTTGGTCAGCGAGCAGACGTGGACGACGACGCCGTCCGGGTCGTCGGCGGCGAGCGGGGCGGGCAGCGGGCCGGCGTCCTCGTGCACGAGCCTGCGCACGAAGTCGTCCTCCACGACGAAGGCACCGGCCGCCCGCGCGATGCTCAGCACCTCGCCGCGCCGCTCGGGGGCGAGCACGGCGCCGGTCGGGTTCTGGAACAGGGGCTGGCAGACGAAGACGCGGGCGCCGGTGGCGCGGAAGGCGTCGGCGAGCAGGGCGGGCCGTACGCCGTCGGCGTCCACCGGGACGGGCACCGGGCGCAGTCCGGCCGCCCGCGCGATGGCCAGCATGCCGGGGTAGGTCGGGGACTCGACGAGGACGGGGGTGCCGGGCGGGGCGAGGGCACGCAGGGTGGTGGCCAGCGCGGACTGGCCGCCCGCGGTGATCAGCACCTCGGCCGCCGTGATGGCCCCGCCGATGCCCCGCGCGAACCACTCCCGCAGCTCCGGCAGCCCCTCCATCGGCGGCCGGCCCCAGGCTCCGGGCCGCCGCCCGGCCCGGGCCAGGGCCGCGGCCATGGCCCGCTCCGGCTGCAACGACGGGTGCAGATAGCCGCCGTTGAACTCCACGACACCGGGCGGCGGGGCGGCCAGCGAGACGAGTACGCCGGAGGCGTCCACCGAGCGCGGTACGAGTTCGGCGGCGCCGTCGGCGCTGAGCGCGACCTCCTGCCAGGAGGTGTCCCCGGTGGGTGCGGCCGAAGGGCGCGGCCGGGCACGGAAGGCACCCGCGCCGGGCCGGGTGACGACCAGCCCCTCGGCGGCCAGCTGGGCCAGGGCCCGGGAGACCGTCACCGGGCTCACCCGGAACCGGTCGACGAGGGCCCGGCTGGACGGGAGCTTTCCGCCGGGTGAGTAGCGGTCCAGCTCTCGCCGCAACACGGTCGCCAGGTCAGCGACACTGCTACGCTCTTGCATGAGAGCACAGAGTAGCGCTACCGCGCCGTCCGGGATAGCAGTCGGCGCCTCGAGCGCGGACACCGGCGGCAGGTCCTTCGGCACCGTCGAGGCCGCCCTCGGTGTCGTCGCCTTCTCCCTCACCTTCCCCGCCACCGCCTGGGGCCTGGAGGGCTTCGGCCCCTGGTCCCTGATCGCCGTGCGGAGCATCCTCGCCGCCGTGGTCGCCGGCGCCTGCCTGCTGGCGGTGGGGGTCCCCCCGCGCGAGCGAAGCCGAGCGCGGGGGAGGACGGCGCCGCCCGAGCGGCGGCACTGGCTCGGCCTCGCGGTGGTCGGCGCCGGGGTGGTGCTGGGCTTCCCCCTGCTGACCACGCTCGCGTTGCAGACCTCGACCACCGCGCACGCCGCCGTCGTGGTGGGCCTGCTCCCGCTGACCACCGCGCTGCTGTCGGCCCTGCGCATGGGCACCCGGCCCTCGCGCACTTTCTGGATCGCGGCCCTGGTGGGTGCGGCGGCCGTGATCGCCTTCACGGTGCAGCAGAGCGGCGGCGCGTTGACCTCGGCCGACGCCTATCTCTTCGCGGCCCTGCTGGTGTGCGCGGCCGGCTACACGGAGGGCGGCCGGCTGGCCCGGGTGATGCCGGGCTGGCAGGTCATCGGCTGGGCGCTGGTGCTGTGCCTGCCGCTGACGGTGCCGATGGCGGCGGTGGCGCTGTCGTTCGAGCCGGTGCATCTGACGGCGCACAGTGTGACCGGGCTGCTGTGGGTGGCGATCGGTTCGCAGTTCCTCGGTCTGGTCGTCTGGTACCGGGGCATGGCGGCGATCGGCATCCCGAAGGCCAGCCAGTTGCAGCTGGCCCAGCCGCTGCTCACACTGGTGTGGTCGGTACTTCTCCTGGGCGAGCACCTGACGGTGGCCGCTCCGCTGACGGCCGCGGCCGTACTGGTGTGCATCGCGGTCACCCAGCGGGCCAGGGGTTAGACCTTTCCGGCCCTGCCCTCGGGCCGCACACGGGTGAGGAGGCCTCACGGATGCACGCAACCAAGGGCGACCAGCTGGTCCAGCACGGCCGGGTGGTCGGTGAGCACGACAAGGTCGCGGAGATCGTCGAAGTCATGGGCGAGGAGGGCACTCCCCCGTACCGGGTCCGGTTCGAGGACGGGCACGAAGCCGTGTGCTCGCCCGGCCCCGACTCGGAGATCCGGCACAGGGAGATTCAGCTGTAGTCCGGTGCCCGTGACGCGTACGAGAGCCGTTCAGCGCGGGACGGCGGCCGGCTGCGTGTAGTGGTCGGCGGCCACCCGCGCCATCGCGCCGCCGGAATCCTCGGCGACGTCCTTCGCGGAGAAGTAGACGTGCCCGCGGACCTCGGGGTAGCGCGCGGCCAGCGTGAGGTGGCGGGAGAGTTCGGCCGGGTCCTGCCAGGCGGCGGGCTGGGCCGGGTCCCCGGACTTGTACAGCGCCTCGCCCACGTACAGCTGGGTGCGGCTGCCCTTGGCCACCCCGGCCCACCAGGGCAGCAGCTTGGCGTAGTCGGCGCCGTCCAGGCCGATGTTCCAGTACAGCTGCGGCACGACGTAGTCGATCCAGCCCTCGCGCACCCACTTGCGGGTGTCCGCGTACAGGTCGTCGTACGTCTGCACGCCCGCCCGGGTGTCCGAGCCGCGCTCGTCGGTGCCGGCGTTGCGCCACACGCCGAAGGGGCTGACCCCGAAGCGGGCGGCCGGCCGGACCTTCTTGACCCGCTGTGCGGTCTCGCGCACCAGCCGGTCGATGTTGTCCCGCCGCCAGTCGGCCTTCGTGGCGAAGCCGGTGCCGAAGGTGCTGAAGGTCCCGCCGTCGGCGAAGCTCTGGCCCGCCACCGGATAGGGGTAGAAGTAGTCGTCGAAGTGGACCCCGTCCACCGGGTACTTCGCCACCGCGTCCATCATCGCGTCCTGCACGAAAGCGCGGACCTCGGGCAGCCCGGGGTTGTAGTAGAGCTGCCCGCCGTACGGCACCACCCAGCCGGGGTTCTTGCGTGCGGGGTGGGAGGAGACGAGGCGGGCCGGGTCCTCGTGGGTGGCGACGCGGTACGGGTTGAACCAGGCGTGCAGTTGCAGGCCGCGGGCGTGGGCCTCCTTCACGGCCGTGCCCAGCGGGTCCCAGCCCGGGTCGCGGCCCTGGCTGCCGGACAGGTACTGCGACCACGGCTCGTACGGCGAGGGCCACAGCGCGTCGGCCGCCGGCCGCACCTGGAACATCACCGTGTTGAGGCGGTGCCGTACCGCGTTGTCGAGGTGCTCGATCAGCTCCGCGCGCTGCTCGGCGGCGCGCAGCCCCGCGCGGGTGGGCCAGTCGCGGTTGGCCACGGTGGCCAGCCACATCCCCCGCATCCCGGCGACGGCGCCGCGCGAGGGCGCCGGCTCCGCGAAGGCCGGGGCCGCGGACGCCCCGGGCGCCACCGCGAACGCCGACAACGCCGCCACCGTGAAGGCACGGCGCGAGACACCGCCCATGGGAAGACCTCCTGAACGCTGTGGATCCGCGTGGTCACGGATCGTGTACGGGGCCTCAGCATGCCCGACCCGGGAGACGGATCCGTGACCATTCGGGGGTAACGTGCTCGATCGGAGCAGGCGACGGGGACCCCGGCATGCCTGCTGCCAGCCGTGGAGTCAGCGAAAGGGACGATGTGACCGGCATCTCGGGAGATATCGCACGCGTCGGCGTGGTGGGCTGCGGTCAGATGGGGGCGGGCATCGCCGAGGTGTGCGCCCGCTCGGGTCTGGAGGTGATGGTCGCCGAGACCACCGGCGAGGCCCTGGAGATCGGCCGCACCCGGCTGTACAACTCGCTGGCCAAGGCCGCCGAGCGCGGAAAGATCACCGAGGAGGAGCGGGACGCGACGCAGGCGCGCCTCAGCTTCACCACCGACCTCGGCGAGTTCGCCGACCGTGATCTGGTGATCGAGGCCGTCGTCGAGAACGAGCAGGTCAAGACCGAGATCTTCCAGGTGCTCGATCAGGTCGTGACCCGGCCGGACGCGATCCTGGCCTCCAACACCTCCTCGATCCCGCTGGTGAAGCTGGCGGTCGCCACCTCGCGGCCCGACCACGTCATCGGCATCCACTTCTTCAACCCGGCCCCGGTGCAGCAGCTCGTCGAGCTGATCCCGGCGCTCACCACCTCCGAGGGCACGCTCAGCCGGGCCCAGCTGTTCACCGAGAAGGTGCTGGGCAAGCACGCGATCCGCGCCCAGGACCGCTCCGGCTTCGTGGTCAACGCGCTGCTGATCCCCTACCTGCTCTCCGCGATCCGGATGTTCGAGTCGGGCATCGCCAGCCGCGAGGACATCGACAACGGCATGGAGATGGGCTGCGCCCACCCGATGGGCCCGCTGAAGCTGGCCGACCTGATCGGCCTGGACACGGTCGCCTCGGTGGCGTACTCGATGTACGAGGAGTACAAGGAGCCGCTGTACGCCGCTCCCCCGCTGCTCCAGCGCATGGTCGACGCGGGCCGTCTCGGGCGCAAGAGCGGCTCGGGCTTCTACGCCTACGGCTGATCAGGCGCGACGAGGCCGGGCGGGGTGTCCTGCCCGAGCCTGAGGTGGTGCAGCAGGAGCAGCGCGGCCGCCATGTTGGCGGCCGGGACCTCCCCGCGGGCGACCATGTCCGGTACGAGCTTGAGGGGCACCCACTCCCGGCGGTCCGACTCGAAGTCGTCCACGGGGTGTCCCACGTACGTGCCCTCGTCGGCCCAGTAGATGTGGTGCCGGGCGTCGGTGAGTCCGTTGGACGGCTCCACGCTCATCAGGTGGTGCAGCGGTCCGGGCCGCCAGCCGGTCTCCTCCTCCAGTTCTCTGGCCGCCGCCACCGCGACGTCCTCGCCGTCCTCGACGACGCCGGCCGCGAGTTCCCAGCCCCAGCTGTCGGTGATGAAACGGTGCCGCCACAGCAGCAGGACCTCGCCCGCCTCGTTCACGACCGTGGCCACGGCGACGGGCCGCATCCGTATCAGGAAGTGGTCGAGATGCCGCCCGTCCGGTAGCGCGACATCGGCGAGATTGACGCTGAACCAGCGATTTGAGTACACATTCTGTTCGCTCTGTTTCGTCCACTGCACGGTTCTGCCACCTTTCTTCGAGTAGGTGGCAATATCGCAGCAGCGGTGTCCGGGCAGCAGGCGTACAGGGGCCGCTCATGGTGCAGTGGCGGGCGCAGGGCCCCGGGCGGACGGATCGCCTACAGCGGTACGCGCAGGGCCCCGTCGATGAGTTCGGCGGCCTCGGCCGTGCCCGCGCAACCGCTGCTCACCAGGTGCTCGCGCACCGCGCGCAGTCTGTCGCGCAGCCGTTGGGACTCCATTCCCCGGGCCTGTTCGGCCATTTGCACGGCGGTGGCCACCGCCTTGTCGGCATGCCCCTGGCGCAGCTCGATCGTGCTGAGCATGGCGAGCCGGTGCACGCGCCCCCGGTCGTGCGCCGGGGTGTCGACGGCGGCGGCCGCGTGCTCCCCGGCCGCCGCGAGTTCGCCGAGGCTCAGCAGCGCCTCCGCCACCTGGACGTTGACCAGGCCGGGCTGGACGTAGCCGGTCTCGTCGGGCTCGTACCCGCGCCGGATGCGCTCGGCGGCCTGTTCGGCCCGGCGGATGCAGGACAGCGCGCTGCTGCCGTCGCCCAGGTGCGCGTACGCCTTGGCCTGCATCGCGTACAGGTCGGAGGCGAGCGCCGGGGTGATGTGCCGGCCGGCGGCGCGCAGCGCGGCCTCGGCGAAGGCGACGGCCTGCCGGTACTCCCGCATGAACAGCGCCTGGTTGACCAGCAGCGCGATGACGTAGGCGCCGAGCCCCCGGTCGCCGCTGGCCTTGGCGAGCCGGAGTGCCTGGTGGAAGTAGCGCTGGGCGAGGCCGTGCGCGTCGGAGTCGTAGGCGCAGATCCCGGCGACGGCCACCAGGCCTCCGGTGGCCCGGTGCAACTGCCGTCCGGTGGCGTCGGTGTAGCTGCCGCGCAGCAGCGGCGCGGCCTCGGAGTTGAGGAAGCCGACGATGCGGGCGCGGGTCGCGATGCCGCCGGCCTTGCGGTACATCTGCTCGTAGTGCGTGCGGGCGCAGCGCACCGTCTCCAGGTCGGCGGCGGTCACCCGGTGCCGTCCGCCGCGGGAGACGTCCGTGTCCTCGGGCGGGTTCTCCCACTCCCACACCGGCATCACGGCGGGCGTGCCGGTGAGGGCCGGGGCGCCGAGGACGTGCGGGCGCTGCTGCTGGTCGGAGCGCCACAGGGCGGTGGCGCGCTCCACGAACCCGGACAGCGAGCCGGTGTGCGGGGCGGCGGGTTCGCCGGGCACGCCGAGGCCGATGTCGTCGAGGGTGACGGGCCGGTGCAGCCGGGCCGCGAGGACCTCGCAGATCAGGTCGGGCACCTGACCGCGCGGCCGCTGCCCCTTCAGCCACCGGGCGACGGCGGTGTGCTCGTACCTCAGTGCGAGCCCGCGCGCCCGTCCCGCCTGGTTGACGTGCGCGGCCAGTCCCGCGTGCGAGATCCCGGCCTCGTCGAGGATCGCGTCGAGCAGGGTGTTGGGCTGCATGGTGCCCCCCGGTGAATCGGTGCCGACAGCGTAGTGCGTCGGGCTTCACACGGGGTGTGAACGGAGTGCGCGCATCCGCAGCGTGTGCGCGCTGTCGCGGAGAGTTCCGGGCCGGTTGACTGAAGGGCCTCGAAAGAGGCCGGCCGGGCCGCCGGCTCCCCCTCGTACAGTGCGGCGGCCCGCATCCACGCCGTCCGCCCGGCTGCCTGCCCGACACTCCGTGGCGGGGCGGACGGCTCCGCCGGCTTCGCGGTGCGACCGATCCGCCGTTCAGCCCCTTCAGGGACGTTGCGCTGACGCCGTTAAGGGGCGCGGGGAACTGCGCGTCCAGCCGCCGACCGGCACAGACCCCACGCCCCTTGGGCGAACCGAACCGCTAACTACGCAGCACCGCTCCCACCCGCTCGCCCGCGAGGGCAACCGCGGCATCGCGGGCAGCGGACGCCTCGTCGACCGTCAGCGTCCGGTCCCCCGCACGGAAGCGCAGCGCGTACGCCAGGGACTTGCGCCCCTCACCGAGCTGCTCGGCGTTGTCGTAGACGTCGAACAGCCGGATGGACTCGAGGAGTTCACCCGCGCCCTCGCGCAGCGCCGCCTCGACGTCCGCAGCCGGGACGAACGCGTCGACCACCAGGGCGACATCCTGCGTGGCGACCGGGAACGTGGAGATGCCCGGCGCCTGCGGAGTGTCGTCGCCGACCCGCTCCACGGCGTCGAGGTCCAGCTCCATCGCGCAGGTGCGCGCGGGCAGACCCAGCGTCTTCAGGACCCGCGGGTGCAGTTCACCCGCGTGCCCGATCACGCGCTCCTCGCCGTCCACGGTGACCGTCAGCTCGGCGCAGCGGCCCGGGTGCCAGGGACCGTACTGGCCCTTGCGGACGCCCAGTTCGGCGCCGGCCTCGCGGGCGACGGTCCGGGCGGACTCGACCGCGTCGGCCCAGTCGGCCGGGCGTCCCTTGCCCCACCAGCCGGCCTGCTCGCGGGCGCCGGTCAGGACCACGGCGACGTGCCGGGGCTGGTCGGGCAGCGCGGCGTCCAGCGCGGCGAGGTCGTCCTCGCTGGGGCGCCGGTCGACGGGCAGGTCGGCGGCGACGCGCTGCTCGTCGCGCGGGTGGAAGACCAGGCCGGTCTCGAAGAGCGCCAGGTCGTGCGCGCCCCGGCCGTCGTTGCGGCGCAGTGCCCCGAGCAGGCCCGGCAGCAGCGAGGTCCGCAGCGCGGGCTCCTCGTCGCTGAGCGGGTTGACCAGCTTGACGACGCGGCGGGCCGGGTCGTCGGCGTCGAGACCGAGCTGGTCGAAGACCTGCTCGCCGACGAACGGGTAGTTGAGCGCCTCGACGTAACCGGCACCGGCCAGGGCCCGGCCGACGCGGCGGTGCAGCCGCTGACGGGAGGTGAGGCCGCGGCCCGCCGGGGGCCTGGGCAGCGTGGAGGGCAGGTTCTCGTAGCCCTCCAGGCGGATGACCTCTTCGGCCAGGTCGTTCGGGTCGGTGAGGTCGGGCCGCCAGGACGGGACGGTGACGATCAGCTCGTCCTGCCCGTACACGTCGCAGCCGACCTCCTGCAGGCGGCGTACGACGGTCTCGCGGCCGTACTCCACACCCGCGACCTTGTCCGGGTGGTCGGCCGCCACGGTGATCGTGTGCGGCACCGGCGGGGCGCTGATCTCGGTGACCCCGGCCTCGGCGGTGCCGCCCGCGAGCAGCACCAGCAGGTCGACGGTGCGCTGCGCGGCGGCGGCCGCGGCCTGCGGGTCGACGCCGCGCTCGAAGCGGCGGGACGCCTCGGAGGAGAGCTTGTGCCGGCGGGCGGTGCGCGCGATGGCGACCTGGTCGAAGTGGGCGGCCTCGATGACCACGTCACTCGTCGCGTTCCCACCGTTCTCGGCGGCGTCGTGGTCCGCGATCTCCGTGTTGGCGCCGCCCATGACGCCCGCGAGGCCGATGGGGCCGCGCTCGTCGGTGATGACCAGATCCTCGGCGTGCAGCTTCCGCTCGGTGCCGTCGAGGGTGACGATCTTCTCGCCCTCCCCGGCCCGGCGCACGCCGATGGTGCCCTGGACCAGTCCGCGGTCGTAGGCGTGCAGGGGCTGGCCCAGCTCCATCATCACGTAGTTGGTGACGTCGACGGCGAGCGAGATCGGGCGCATGCCGACCTTCTGGAGCCGCCGCTGGAGCCAGATCGGGGAGCGCGCCTCGGCGCTGAGGCCGGTCACCGTGCGGGCGGTGAAGCGGTCGCAGCCGGTGGGGTCGGCGATCTTCACCGGGTAGCCGTAGGCGTTCGGCGCGGGCACGTCGAGCAGGGCCGGGTCGCGCAGCGGCAGGCCGTAGGCGATGGCGGCCTCGCGGGCGACGCCGCGGATGGACAGGCAGTCGCCGCGGTTGGCGGTGACGGCGATGTCCAGCACCTCGTCGACCAGTTCGAGCAGCTCGATGGCGTCCTTGCCGACCTCGGTCTCCGGCGGCAGCACGATGATGCCGTGGGTGCCGTCGTCGCCCATGCCCAGCTCGTCGCTGGAGCAGATCATGCCGTGGGACGTCTTGCCGTAGGTCTTGCGGGCGCTGATCGAGAAGCCGCCGGGCAGGGTGGCGCCGGGGAGGACCACGACGACCTTGTCGCCGACCGCGAAGTTCCGGGCGCCGCAGACGATCTCCTGGGGCTCGCCGGTGCCGTTGGCCCGGCCGACGTCGACGGTGCAGAAGCGGATCGGCTTCTTGAAGCCCTCCAGCTCCTCGATGGTCAGCACCTGGCCGACGACGAGGGGGCCCTTGAGGTCGGCGCCCAGGTGCTCGACGGTCTCGACCTCCAGGCCGGCCGAAATCAGCTTGGCCTGCACGTCGCGGCCGGTCTCGGTGGCCGGCAGGTCGACGTACTCCCGCAGCCAAGAAAGCGGGACCCGCATCAGATCTCCATCCCGAACGGCCGGGTGAACCGGACGTCACCCTCGACCATGTCTCGCATGTCCTCGACGTTGTGGCGGAACATCAGCATCCGCTCGATGCCGAACCCGAAGGCGAAGCCGCTGTACTTCTCGGGGTCGACGCCGCAGGCGGTGAGCACCCGCGGATTGACCATGCCGCAGCCGCCCAGCTCGATCCAGCCCTCGCTGGAGCAGGTGCGGCAGGGCCGGTCGGGGTTGCCGACGGACGCGCCCTTGCAGACGTAGCAGAGCATGTCCATCTCGGCGGACGGCTCGGTGAAGGGGAAGAAGTTGGGCCGCAGCCGGGTCTTCATCTCCGCGCCGAACAGCGACTGGACCATGTGGTCCAGGGTGCCCTTGAGGTCCGCCATGGTCAGGCCCTCGTCGATGGCGAGCAGCTCGACCTGGTGGAAGACGGGGGTGTGCGTGGCGTCCAGCTCGTCGGTGCGGTACACCCGGCCGGGGCAGATCACGTAGACCGGCAGCTCGCGCTCAAGCGCGGAGCGGATCTGCACGGGCGAGGTGTGGGTGCGCAGCACGACGCCGGACTCGGTGCCGCCGTCCGGGCCCTGGACGAAGAAGGTGTCCGCCTCGCCGCGGGCCGGGTGGTCCGGGCCGATGTTGAGGGCGTCGAAGTTGAACCACTCGGCCTCGGCCTCGGGGCCCTCGGCGACCTCGTAGCCCATGGCGACGAAGATGTCCTCGATGCGCTCGGACAGTGTGGTGAGCGGGTGGCGGGCGCCGGCCGGCACGCGGTCGTAGGGCAGCGTGACGTCCACGGCCTCCTCGACCAGGACGCGCGCGTCGCGCTCGGCCTCCAGCTCCTCCTGGCGGGCGGCCAGCGCCTTGTTCACGGCGCCGCGGGCCATGCCGACGCGCTTGCCGGCCTCGGCCTTGGCCTGTGGGGGCAGGGCGCCGATCTCGCGGTTGGCCAGCGCCAGCGGGGAGGTGCCGCCGGTGTGGGCGACCTTGGCCTCCTGGAGCGCGTCGAGGGAGTCCGCGGCGGCGAAGGCGGCGAGCGCCTCGTCCCGCATGCGCTCGATCTCTTCCGGTTTCAACGCCTCGACCTCGACAGGGTCGTACGACTTATTCGGTGCCGACATCTCTTCCCGTGCTTCCGATTGGCTGGCTGGGACGCCCCGTCTACGGTCCGGAGACGGGGCTGGGACGCTTCGTCTGCGGATCTGGACGCAAAGGTGCCAAAGACCGAGTCTAACGGGGCTGTGGAACGCTGATTACGCCCGTGGGGGTCGTCGGCCGCCTCGGTTGGTTCTCAGGTGAGGTACGCCGGTGCCGCCACGGGCAACGTAAATCGGAACTCGGCGCCGCCGCCGGGGGCGCGGCCGACCGTGATGGTGCCGCCGTGGGCCTCGACGATGCCCTTGACGATGTACAGCCCGAGGCCGGTGCCACCGCGCTTGCTGCCCCGCCAGAAGCGGGTGAAGACGCGGTTCATGGACTCCTCCGGGATGCCTGCCCCCTCGTCGCTCACCGTGACCGACGTGCCGGTGTCCTCCCCTTCGCGGGGGGACGCCGTGGGCGTGACGTCAATGGTGACGGTTCCCTCGCCGTGCCGCACGGCATTTTCCAGCAGGTTGCTGAGCACCTGGTCGACCTTGTCGGGGTCGGCCCACAGGTCGGGCAGCGGCTGGGCGAGCCGGAGCAGGAACCGGTCGGCCTCCTGACCCGCGGCGACGTACGCCTGGATGTGCCGGCCGACGGCGGCGCCGATGTCGACGGGCTGGCGGCGCACCTCGAGGCGGCCCGAGTCGATCCGGGAGATGTCGAGCAGCTCGGCGATGAGCCGGGTGACGCGGTCGGCGTCGGCGTCGACGGTCTCCAGCATCAGCCGCTTCTGGTCGTCGGTGAACCTCTCCCACTTGGCCAGCAGCGTGGCCGTGAAGCCCTTGACGGAGGTGAGGGGGGAGCGCAGTTCGTGGGCGACGGTGGCGATCAGCTCGGCGTGGCTGCGCTCGGTGCGGCGGCGGGCCTCGGTGTCGCGCAGGGTGACGACGACGCGGTGGACGGGGCCGAGGCGCCGGGTGCGGACGTAGCGGGCGGCGACGAGGACCTCACGGCCGCCGGGGAGCAGCAGGTTGCGCTCGGGCTGGCTGACGCGGATGGCGAGGCCGCCGTAGGGGTCGGTGAGCTGCCACCAGCGCCGGCCCTCCAGGTCCTCCAGGGGCAGCGCGCTCTCCAGGCGCTGTCCGAGGGCTTCGGCGGCGGGGGTCGCGGTGATGCGGACGGCGGCCGCGTTGAAGCAGATGACGCGGCCGTGCTCGTCCGCGACGACCAGCCCGTCGGGCAGCTGGTCCGGGTCGACGCCGAGGTCGGCGAGATCGCCGGGCGTGCGGGGCGCGGGCGGGCGCGGCGCTCCCCGTGCTCCCGGTGCGCTGCTCGTGCCGACGCTCATCCCCGTACCCCACCTCTCAACCGCGCAGGGGCCCTGAGCTGGTCACCCTACTAGCTCGCGGTGACGGAGCGGCACCCTCCGGCGGCACGCTGTGCACGCGCCGACGCGTAGAGACATACGGCGGCGGCGGTCGCGAGGTTCAGACTCTCCGCCTTCCCGTGGATCGGGACGCGCAGGACGGCGTCGGTGAGGGCACGGGTCTCCTCCGGGAGCCCCCAGGCCTCGTTGCCGAACACCCAGGCCGTGGGCCCGCCCATGGTGCCGGCGTCCAGCTCGGCGTCGAGGTCGTGCTCGCCCGCGCCGTCGGCGGCCAGCACCCGCACCCCGGCGTCCCGCAGCCCGTCGACGGCCCGCTCGACGGGTACGCCGACGGCGACCGGCAGGTGGAACAGGGAGCCGACGGAGGCGCGTACGGCCTTGGGGTTGTACAGGTCGACGGAGGCGTCGGTGAGCACGACCGCCTCGGCACCGGCGGCGTCGGCGCAGCGCAGCACGGTCCCGGCGTTGCCGGGGTCCCGGACGTGCGCGAGGACGGCGACGAGCTTGGGGCGGGCGGCGAGGATCTCGTCGAACGGCGTGTCCAGGAACCGGCAGACCCCGACCAGCCCCTGCGGGGTGACGGTGGTGGAGATGTCCTCGATCACCGAGTCGGCGGCCAGGTGAACGCGGGCACCCACCTCACGAGCGGCACCGACGATGTCGGCGTACCGCTCGGCGGCCTCGACGGTGGCGAACAGCTCGACCAGCGTGTCCCCGTACGCGGCGGCTTCCCGCACGGCCTGCGGCCCCTCGGCCAGAAACAGCCGCTCCTTCCCCCGGAAGTTCCGCTTACCGAGCCGCCGAGCGGCGAGGACACGGGGGGACCGGGGAGAGATCAGCTCAGGAGCGGCAACCATGCAACGTACCTTCGGGGAAGTGACCTAGGGGCGCGGGGAACTGCGCGACCAGCCACGACGGGCCCGCACGCGCGATACGACAGAAGACGGCAGACGCAAGCGGACCCGCAGAGATCCTGCGGGTCCGCACAGTCGCGTCGGCCTAGAGCCAGCGCAGCGTCACGCCGCCTTCGGCGCGTTGACGTCGCTCGGCAGCGCCTTCTGGGCGACCTCGACGAGCGCGGCGAACGCGTTCGGGTCGTTGACGGCCAGCTCGGCGAGGATCTTGCGGTCGACCTCGACGTTGGCGGCCTTCAGGCCCTGGATGAAGCGGTTGTACGTGATGCCGTTGGCGCGGGCAGCGGCGTTGATGCGCTGGATCCACAGCTGGCGGAAGTCACCCTTGCGCTTCTTGCGGTCGTTGTAGTTGTAGACCAGCGAGTGGGTGACCTGCTCCTTGGCCTTGCGGTACAGGCGCGAACGCTGACCGCGGTAGCCGGAGGCCTGCTCGAGGATCGCCCGGCGCTTCTTGTGGGCGTTGACTGCCCGCTTGACGCGTGCCACTTTTAACTCCTTGTAGCGGGGCCGCGGTGATCCTCACGCGGCCCGGTATCGATTGGGTCCCGGTCCTGCCGTACGGCGCTCAGTGGCGCCCGTACGTCACTTGCCGAGAAGCTTCTTGATCTTCGCGGCGTCGCCCGGGGCCATCTCGGCGTTGCCGGTGAGGCGACGCGTCACGCGGGACGACTTGTGCTCGAGCAGGTGGCGCTTGCCGGCGCGCTCACGGAGCACCTTGCCGGAGCCGGTGATCTTGAAGCGCTTGCTGGCACCGCTGTGCGACTTGTTCTTCGGCATAGCGCCGTTCTCTCCTCGTCGGTGGCGCTCCGGTGCCCGGTCGTGAAACCGGGCACGGTGGGAGCGTCGCTCTTGTATCGGTTTGTGTCCTGGGGACTGGCGGTCCCCCGGGGTCACGCTTCGGCGGGTGCCTCGGTCCGGGCCTCGGCTTCCGCGCCCTCGGTCTCCTCGGCGTCGGCCTCCGCGGCGTTCTGCGACTTGCCGGGGTTCGCCTTCGCGTCCGCCTTGCGCGCTTCCTGCGCCTGGCGGGCCTCGGCCATCGCCTCGGTCTTCTTCTTGTGCGGACCGAGGACCATGATCATGTTCCGGCCGTCCTGCTTCGGGTTCGACTCCACGAAGCCGAGGTCCTGGACGTCCTCCGCGAGACGCTGCAGCAGTCGGTAGCCGAGCTCCGGCCGGGACTGCTCGCGACCACGGAACATGATCGTGATCTTGACCTTGTCGCCCTGCTTGAGGAACCGGACGACGTGACCCTTCTTGGTGTCATAGTCGTGCGGGTCGATCTTCGGCCGGAGCTTCATCTCCTTGATGACCGTGTGCGCCTGGTTCTTGCGCGCCTCACGGGCCTTCATGGCCGACTCGTACTTGAACTTCCCGTAGTCCATGAGCTTGCACACGGGCGGACGGGCGTTCGCCGCGACCTCTACGAGGTCGAGGTCGTACTCCTGCGCAAGCTCCAGGGCCTTGGCAAGCGGGACAATCCCGACCTGCTCGCCGCTGGGACCGACAAGTCGCACCTCGGGAACGCGAATCCGGTCGTTGATGCGGGGCTCGGCGCTGATGGATCCTCCTCGGTAGCACCACGCGGCGGTCTGGCGGACAGCCGCGTTACGTCTGTGTTCGATAGACCTAACCGCGCCGGCGCACAAAAAATGCCCCGGACGATCACAGGCGGGGCTCCTCGAACTGCTACCGGAGCACCGCCGCGATGACCGCGGGGCGCGATTTCGGGCTGGTCACCGCCGCTGGGACGGGACCGCCTGACCGGTGACCCGCCGTCCGGAGGACGGCCAGGTGGGAGTTCGAAGCCTCCACTTGTGGGCCGGATCCGCTGCCGTGGGCGTGCGTGTCCGACCGGTCGTTACACAAGGTTAGCAGCTCGGCAGGGGAAGGGCTAACCGAGTCCGAGTGGGGCCCGCTCCCCCGCTGCGCCTATCGTGTGCGGCATGAGTGAGACCCCTCCTGAGACGCCCGACTTCGACGCCATGACCCGCGACATCGCCGAGGTCCCCGCGGTCGAGGTGATCGTGACGGTCGCCGTCAACCTGATGAGCGCCGCCGCCGTGAAGCTGGGCCTGACCGAGGAGGGGGACGAGCACAAGGACCTGGACGAGGCGCGCAAGCTGGTGCACGCGCTGGCCGGTCTGCTGGACGCGACCGCGACCGAGATCAGCTCGTTCCACGCGGCACCACTGCGCGACGGCCTGAAGTCGCTCCAGCTGGCCTTCCGTGAGGCCTCGCTCGTCCCGGACGAGCCGGGCCAGGGCCCGGGCGAGAAGTACACGGGCGCGGTCTACGGCTGATCGCCGCCCACCCACCCGGAGCTATCCCCGCACGTACAAGGGCTCGCCCGGAGGCGTCGCCCCGGCCGGCAGCAGTGCCAGGTCGAGGCCGCGCACCAGGCGGGCCCTCAGTGTGTCGTCGGCGGCCAGCCGTTCGGCGACCGCGCGGGCGGCCTTCGCCGCGTCGGCGTCCGGGTCCAGGACCAGGGCCAGCGTGCCGTCGGCCCGTCCCGGTCCGAGGTGGGCCCGGAGCACGGCGGGCTCGTCGGTCAGGGCCGCGCGCACGGCCTCGGCCACGGCCGGGTCCGCGAGCGGGTCGGTCGTCGTACGCCCCTCGGCCAGCGCCAGCAGCACCGCTCCGGTCAGCTCGAACGGCACCGGCCCGGCCAGGTCCAGTACGACGGTGTCCGCCTTCTCGTGCGCGGCGGCCTGCAGCGCCTGGTGCACCGGTACGGCGACGGGGCGGGCCGCGGGGTCCCAGCGGGCGAGCGACTCGGTGGACGTGAACGCGGGGAGCGCGGTACGACCCCCGGCCTTCAGGGTCGGTACGGCCATGTCGCTGGTCTTCTCACGGCGCAGCCCGTTCTCGTCCTCCTCCACCTCACCGAGCACGGCGACGACGGGCACCAGCAGCCGGGCGCCCTTGAGCGCCTCGAGGACCGGCGTCACGGCGGTGCGGTCCTCGGCCCAGGCGGCGAGCGCGGTGCTCAGCCGGGGGTCGGCGGAGCCGTCGTCGTCGGAGAAGGCGGAGTCGGGGATGTTCTTGTTCGCCACGGTCCCCGACCCTATCGGGGTGCGCGCAAGGCGCTCCTCACCGGCCTCTCAGAGATCTCTGACCCGGTTTTAACCTCCGCCCCACGGCCCGCACAGCAACCGCCTGAACCATCGCCGCCATGGCATCCTCCAGAACCCGGCGGGCCCGGCGGGCCCGGCGGCGACCTGCCCGGATACGGCCCGCCCTGATCGCGTTCGCCGTCGTCGGCGCGACGGCCACCGGTGCGGTGTACTGGCAGGGCCACGCACGCCCGGGTGGGGGCGGCGCCGTATCGTCGTCGGCCTCGGCACCCTCGGGCGGGGAGGAATCGGTGGAGACGGTCGAGCCGGCCGAGCCGCAGGTGGACGGTGACGCGCGGCTGGCCGCGGCCATGGCGTCGGTGACGGTGGCGGACGGCGCGGAGGTGTCGGTCGCGGTACTGGACCCGGACTCCGGTACGAGCGCCTCGTACGGCACGGGCGCCTTCGACACGGCGAGCATCGTCAAGGTCGACATCCTGGCGGCGTTGCTGCTCCAGGCGCAGGACGCGGGGCGTTCACTGAGCGCGGCCGAGAAGTCGTACGCCGCCGCGATGATCGAGAACAGCGACAACGACTCGGCGTCCGCTCTGTGGCGGGCGATCGGGACGGCCGGCGGACTCGACGCCGCGAACGAGCGCTTCGGCCTGACGGGGACGGAGGGCGGCGACGGCCCGCTGTGGGGCCTGACGCAGACCACCGCGGCCGACCAGATCACACTGCTGCGGCAGGTGTTCGTGGCGGACGGCTCGGCGCTGAGCGAGGCCTCACGGGCGTATGTGCGGGAGCTGATGGAGCGGATCGCCGACGGTCAGCGGTGGGGCGTGTCGGCCGCGGCCGACAGGACCGGCGGAACGGGCGGGACCGGCGGTTCGGTGTGGGCGCTGAAGAACGGCTGGCTGCGACGCAGCACCACCGGGCTGTGGGTCGTCAACAGCATCGGGCGGGTCGAGTCCGGCGGCCACGGCTACCTGGTGGCGGTGGTGTCGCGGGGCAGCGGCACGCAGGCGGAGGGGATCGCGCTGACCGAGACGGCGGCACGCGCGGCGGTGGCCGTGTTCACGGACGACGAGGATTGACGAGGATCAGGGACTGGACGACGGGGCCCAGGGGCCGCGCCGGTGGTCAGAAGCCGTCGGGGCGTTCGCGGCGGCCCCGCCACAGGACCACGGCCGCGACCACCAGGACGCCGCCCGCGCTGCCGGCCAGCGGGGCGGCCCAGGCCGAGGTGTCGTCGTCGGAGTCGGGGGCGTCGGGCCCCGGACCGAAGTACTCGTCGCCGTACGCGGCCGCCTTCAGGCCCTCGGGCTTCAGTCGGCCGGCCGCCTCGATGGCGGCGGCGGGGTCGACGAAGCCGAAGCCGCGGGAGTCGTCGCGGCCCTCGGCCGGGGCGTTGCGGGCGGTGTCCTCCAGGAGGGCCTTGACCTGGGCCGGGGTGAGGCCCGGGTGGGCGGCCTTCACCAGGGCGGCGGCCCCGGAGACGAAGGCGGAGGCGGCACTGGTGCCCCAGCCCTCGTAGTAGCGGTGGTCGGGGTCGGCGATGATCACGTCGACGCCGGGGGCGCTGACCGTGGCGTACCAGCGGCGGGTGGAGAAGGAGGCGCGGGTGCCGTAGCGGTCGACGGCGGTCGCGGCGATCACGCCGGGGTAGGCGGCCGGGTAGGAGATGTGGTCGCCCTTCTCGCCGCCGTTGCCGGCCGAGGCGACGACGATCACGCCCTTCTTCAGGGCGTACTGGATGGCCTCGTCCTCGGCGGGTTCGGGGTGGGCGGAGGCGGAGTCGTCGCCGAGGGAGAGGTTGATGATGTCGGCGCCGTGGTCGGCGGCCCAGCGGATGCCCTCGGCCAGGGCGTTGCCGCGGGTCTTGCGGGCCTTGGCGCGGGAGGGGTCGCCGTCCTCGAGGATCACGCGCAGCGGGAGGATCTTGGCCTCCGGGGCGATGCCCATGACGCCCTCGGCGTTGCCGGTGCCGTGTCCGTGACCGGCGATGATCCCGGCCATGGCGGTACCGTGCCGGGCCCAGGAGCGGTCGCCCTCGCTCGCACCGAAGCCGACCAGGTCCTTGCCGGTGAGGACGTTGCCGGTCAGGTCCGGGTGGTCGGCCTCGACACCGGTGTCCAGGACGGCGACCGTGACGCCCGCGCCCTTGGTGGTGCGCCACGCCTCCTGGGTGTGCATGGCGTCCAGGGCCCACTGCTGGGCGCGGATGCCGTCGGCGTGCGCGGCGGGCGCCGGGACGAGGACGAGGGCGGCGGTGAGGAAGAGGCTCAGGGCCCCGGTCCTGCGGCGGATGTCTGCGGGGGTCACGACGGGTGCTCCGTGGGCGTGCCGACGTATCTGCGCAGGGCGCGTTCGACGCGGTCGGCGAGGCCCTGCGCCTCGTGGCCGAGGCCGGCCTGGGCGGGTGCCGACGTGGCGCCGGACTCGATGGCCTCCTCGGCGGGTTGGGGTTCGTCGACGGTGCGGCCGTCGGCCCAGCCGGAGACGGCGTAGACGACGACGGGGGCGTCGGTGAGGACGGAAACGGTCCACGAGGCCCGCTGGGATGCCCCGAAGCCCTCGGCGACGGTGTCCTTCGCCGCGTACGGCAGTGGCATGAGGTCGGCCCGGCGGCCGAGGCCCTCCTTCTCGAAGCGGCCCGCCAGCGAGGTCATGGCGGCGGCGTCGGCCTTGGTGAAGAGCAGGCCGACGGTGGTGACGTGGCTCCGGGTGGCGTCGGTGTAGGTGGCGCGCAGCAGGCGCGAGCAGCCGACCGGATCGAGCACCTTGGCGAGCAGCCGGTCGAAGGCGCCGGCGCAGGCGCCGTCCGGGGCGACGGCGACCCGCGTCCAGGTGCGGTCGGCTCCGCCGGGCCCTGCGCCTTTGCCCTGGACGGTGGGCGGGAAGAGCTGGTCGACGGGCACGCTGTGCCACATCTCCCCGGCCTCGGTGTACGCACTGCGCGCGCCGTCGTCCCCGGAGTCCCCGGCGAGCCAGCTGCCCGTGACGGCTCCGGTGAGGAGTCCCGTCCCGAGCACGAGGCAGACGGCCGCGGCGACGGCCTGGGCCCGCGGGCGCCCGCCGAGCGGACGCGGGCGGGCCAGTCCGTCGTATCCCTCGGGCTGGCCGAAGGAGACCAGGGGCCGCCCGTCGATCGGGGGTGCCGGGGTGTTCGGCGTGCTCCAGGAAAAGGCGGGGTCGGGGGCGGCGGGGGCCGGTCGTGGCGTGGGGAGTTCTGTTCGGGCCGCCGGTCCGGGTTTCGGGTCGTCTTCCGTGTCCGCCGGGATCGGGCGCAGGCGTGTGGTCGTCTCCGTCGGGGTCTCCGCGGGCGCACCCGGCCGGTACGGCGGCGCCTGCGGCACCCCACTGCCGCGCGGGGCGTCACGGCCGACGGGCGGCGCGGTGTCGGGGAAACGGGCGGAGGCACGGGGTGGCGCGGTGTCGGGGAAACGGGCGGACGCACGGGGCGGCGCGGGCTCGGGGTCGCCGGACCGGGAGTCGCCGAGCCGGAAGCGCGGGTAGGGGGGCCTGGCACCGGAGCCCTCAAAGTCGCCGGAGGCCCCGTCCCGGGCGTCGTCCGAGGGGACGGGCGTGTCCGCGTCGTCCGTACGCTGCGCCGGGGTGGTGGAGGAGGACGCTCCGGTGTGCCCTCGCGGGTCGGGGTGCGTGACCTCCGGGTCGCCGCCGCGCTCCGCCGGCGCCTGTGCAGGGCGGGGCGGGACTCCCGGGTGGGGCGGGACGCCGAGGCGGGGTGGGGTGCCGATGCGGGGCGGGGTGCCCGGACGCGGCGGTGTCTGCGGGCGGGACGGGGCCGCCGGGCGGGCGGAGGCACCGGCACCCGCCGCGGAGTCCGCACCCGGCCCGGGCTCCGGACGGGGCGGCGTCGTCCCAGGACGGGGCGGCGTTCCGGGACGCGGCGGCGTGTCAGGGCGTGCCGGCGTCTCCGGACGGGGTGGGGCCTCGGGGTGCGAGGGGAGGGAGGCGCGGCGCGCTTCCGTGCTCATGCACCCCCCGTTTCCTCGGGCCCGGCCCGCTTCTCCGACACGGGCCGCAGACCGTGGTCCTGACCGTGGTCTCCTGCCCCGGGCCCGGCGCGGAACGATCCGTCCCGGGCACGCATACCCGCTCCAGAGGACCGCCATCCCGGCGCGGGCTCCGGGGCCCTGCCGCCGGGGTCGGGTCCGCCGTGCGTGCGCGTCACTCTACGGCGTGACCCCGCTCGAGGGGGAACCAGTCCACGTGCCCGTGGCATTGGCCCGGATCGTCCCCCTACCCTGCGGTAATCCTGTCTGGCAGGCTGCCGTCATGACCGCACGCGCCGCCGACCGGGCCCGTTACGACCGGGCCACCGCCCATCTGGACGGCCCCGTGGCGATCGTGGACCTGGAGGCCTTCGACGCCAACGCGGACGACCTGGTCCGCCGCGCCGGCGGCAAGCCGATCCGGGTCGCCAGCAAGTCCGTACGCTGTCGCGCGCTGCTGGAACGGGCCCTGGCCAGGGACGGTTTCGCGGGCGTCATGTCGTTCACGCTGGCCGAGTCCCTGTGGCTGGCGCGCTCCGGTTTCGAGGACGTGCTGCTCGCCTATCCGTCGGCGGACCGCGCCGGGTACGCCGAGCTGACCGCCGACCCCAAGCTCGCCTCGGCCGTGACGGTGATGGTCGACGACGTGGCGCAGCTGGACCTCGTCGACGCGGCGCGCGAGGGCGACGGCGGCCGGGAAGTCGTGCGGGTCTGCCTGGAGTTGGACACCTCGCTGCGGCTGCTCGGGGGACGGGTGCGGGTCGGGGCCCGGCGCTCCCCGCTGCACTCCCCCGCGCAGGTCGCCGACCTGGCCCGCGCGGTGGCCCGGCGGCCCGGGTTCGAGGTCGTCGGCATCATGGCGTACGAGGGGCATGTGGCCGGGGTCGGGGACGCGGTGGCGGGGCATCCGTTCCGGTCGCGTGCCGTGCGGCTGATGCAGGCCGCCGCCCGCCGGGAACTCGCCGAGCGGCGGGCGGCCGTGGTGCGGGCGGTCCGGGCCGTGGTGCCCGGCCTGGAGTTCGTCAACGGCGGCGGTACGGGCAGCGTGCAGCACACCGCCGCCGAGGACGCGGTGACGGAGATCGCGGCCGGTTCCGGGCTGTACGTGCCGCGGTTGTTCGACAACTACACGTCGTTCAGCGGTCGTCCGGCGGCGCTGTTCGCGCAGCCCGTGGTACGGCGGCCGGGGGTCGGGGCCGTGACCGTGCTCGGCGGCGGGTATCCGGCCTCGGGTGCGGCCGGCGCCGACCGGCTGCCGGTGCCGTATCTGCCGGAGGGGCTGCGCTACGACCCCCAGGAGGGCGCCGGCGAGGTGCAGACGCCGCTGCTCGGCTCGCCCGCCGACGACCTGCTCATCGGCGACAAGGTGTGGTTCCGGCACGCCAAGGCCGGGGAGCTGTGTGAACGGTTCGACGCGCTGCACCTGGTGGAGGGGGACACGGTGACGGCGACGGTGCCGACGTACCGGGGCGAGGGACACACCTTCCTGTAGCCGGCCTCCGGGGCGGGTCAGTCCGTCGGGCCGATGCCGCTGCCCACGCCGCCGCCGGTGTCCGCGTCGCCGATGGGCCGGATCCCCTTGGTGATGGTGTCCATGCCGGCCAGCGGGGGTCCGTCCTCGCCGGCGTCGAAGACGTAGCGGACGAGGATCGGGGACTCGGTGCCGACGGTGGAGGGGAACACCATCGACTGCACGTAGCCGCCGGGCCCCTTGGCCGTCTTCACCCGCCAGCGCACGTAGTACCCGGCGCGTCCGGCGACCGCGACGGGACCGGACGCCACCTCCTCGTGGGACTCGATGCCGCCGAAGGGCTTGTTGCCGATCAGGTCACGGTCGTAGGCGTCGTCGGCCGCGTCCTCGATGTCCTGCTGTGCGAGGACCTTCGGGGAGGACTCGGCGTTCGCCGTGACGGTGCGGGAGACGACGAGGCCGTGCCGGCACACGCTGCCGTCGGCGGGGCAGTCGTAGGTGCCGTCGGTGGTCATCATGACGTCGTCCTCGGCGACGTACTTGGGCAGGACCCAGCCGTCCGGCAGTGGGAAGGTGACGCCGTTGAGCTGGTCCTCGACCACGGCCGGGTCGTCGGCGGAGGGTTCGGAGGCGGTCGGCGAGGGGGACGGCGGGTCGCTCACCGGCGAGGGGTCGGTTGCGGTCGCCGTGACCGGCGGGGTCTGCGTGCGCGGGCTGCCGCCGTCGTCCTCGCCCAGCGCGAACACGCCGGTGACGATCGCCGCGACCAGCACGGCCGCGGCGGCGGTGAGGGCGACGGCCTTCCCGCGTCCGCCGCCGCCCGGCCCACCCGGTGCGCCTCGGGTGGACAGCGGCACGGTCGCCGCCTGGCCGGGCTGCATCTGATAGTGCACCGGCGTCGGCTGTTGCCCGGGCGCCGGCCCCGGCACCGGGGTCTGGCCCACGGCCGGCCCGTACCCCGTGGGCTCGGGGGCGCGCCGGTGCTCCGTCCAGGCCGTGCCGTCCCACCACCGTTCCTGGTGCGGGGCCGACGGGTCGCGGTACCAGCCGGGCGGCGGCGTCATGCTCATCCCGGCACTGTAGGACGCCACGCGTGGGGATCTACAGCGGTGTGACGTACGCCCCGGAGATCCCGCCGTCCACCAGGAAGTCGGTGGCGTTGACGAAGGAGGAGTCGTCGCTGGCCAGGAAGGCGACCGCGGCGGCGATCTCTTCGGCCTCGGCGAACCGTCCTACGGGGATGTGGACGAGGCGGCGCGCGGCCCGTTCCGGGTCCTTGGCGAACAGCTCCTGGAGGAGCGGGGTGTTGACCGGGCCGGGGCACAGCGCGTTGACGCGGATGCCCTCCCGGGCGAACTGCACGCCCAGTTCCCGGGACATGGCGAGGACGCCGCCCTTGGAGGCGGTGTACGAGATCTGCGAGGTGGCCGCGCCCATCCGGGCCACGAAGGACGCGGTGTTGATGACGGAGCCCCTGCCCTGGCGCCGCATGTAGGGGATGGCGGCCTTGCAGCACAGGTATACGGAGGTGAGGTTGACCTCCTGGACGCGCTTCCACGCCTCCAGGCCGGTCTCCAGGATGGAGTCGTCGTCGGGCGGCGAGATGCCGGCGTTGTTGAACGCGACGTCGACGCTGCCGTAGGTGTCGTACGCCGCCGCGAACAGCGCCTCGACCTGCTCGGGGTCGGTGACGTCGGCCTTGACGAAGATGCCGCCGGTCTCCTCGGCCGCGGCCTTGCCCCGGGTCTCGTCCACGTCGCCGCAGACGACGTGGGCGCCCTCGGAGGCCAGCCGGCGGGCGGCGGCGAGGCCGATGCCGCTGCCCGCTCCGGTGACGACGGCACTGCGGCCGACGAGCCTGCGGCAGACGATGTCTTCGCTCACTGTGCGGGACCCTCCGTGCTCGATGGGGCGGTGCTGATGAAGACGTTCTTGGTCTCGGTGAACGCGGTCAGCGCGTCCGGGCCCAGCTCGCGGCCGAGGCCGGACTGCTTGAACCCGCCGAACGGCGTCCAGTACCGGACGCTGGCGTGGGAGTTGACGGACAGGTTCCCGGCGCGCACCGCGCTCGACACCCTCAGGGCGCGGCCGACGTCCCGGGTCCACAGCGAGCCGGACAGTCCGTAGTCGGTGGCGTTGGCCAGGCGGATCGCGTCGGCCTCGTCCGCGAAGGGCAGGACGACGGCGACGGGCCCGAAGACCTCCTCGACGGCCACGCGCGCGTGCGCGTCGACCCCGGTGAGGACGGTCGGCGGGAACCAGTAGCCGGGCCCGCCCTCGGGTGCCTTGCCGCGGATGCCTGCGGCGTCGTCGGGGACGTAGGAGCGGACGCGGTCCAGCTGGAC
Source organism: Streptomyces sp. MMCC 100 (assembly GCF_041538145.2). Lineage (NCBI taxonomy): Bacteria > Bacillati > Actinomycetota > Actinomycetes > Kitasatosporales > Streptomycetaceae > Streptomyces > Streptomyces sp. MMCC 100. Next base: position 2,201,264 of record NZ_JBGORK020000001.1, on the reverse strand, counting down.
GCGGGAGATGAGCGGGCCCATCTCGGTGCTCTCGTCGGCCGGGTCGCCGACGCGGACGGCCTCGATCGCGGGCGTGAGGAGTTCGAGGAAACGGTCGTACACGGACCGCTGGACGAGGATGCGGGTGCGGGCGCAGCAGTCCTGGCCGGAGTTGTCCAGGAAGGACATGGGCGTGGCGGCCGCGGCGGCTTCCAGGTCGGCGTCGGCGAAGACGATGTTGGGGCTCTTGCCGCCGAGTTCGAGGGTGACGGGTTTGAGGAGCGCCGCGCCCTTGGCGGCCACCCGCCGGCCGACGGCTGTGGACCCGGTGAAGACGATCTTGGCGACGCCCGGGTGTTCGACGAGCGCGTCGCCCGCGACCGGGCCGTGCCCGGGCAGCACCTGGAACAGGCCCTGGGGAAGGCCCGCCGCCAGGGCGAGTTCGGCCAGGCGCAGCGCGGTGAGCGGGGTCGTCTCGGCGGGCTTGAGGAGGACCGCGTTGCCCGCCGCGAGCGCCGGTGCCGCGGCCCAGGCCGCGATCGGCATCGGGAAGTTCCAGGGGGCGATGACGCCGACGACGCCGAGCGGTTCGAGGAGCGTGACGTCCAGGCCGCCGGCGACCGGGATCTGGCGTCCGGTGAGCCGCTCCACTCCCCCGGCGGCGTAGTCGAGCAGGTCGCGGACGTTGCCGGCCTCCCAGCGGGCGTTGCCGAGGAGGTGCCCGGCCTGGCGGACCTCCAGGCGGGCCAGCTCCTCCAGGTGCTCGTCGACGACTGCGGCGAAGCGGCGCAGCAGCCGGGCCCGGTCGCCCGGGGCGAGGGCGGCCCAGGCGGTCTGCGCCCGCGCGGCGCGGGCGACGGCGGCGTCCACGTCGGCCGCGGAGGCGGCGGGGACGGTGGCGACGACCTCTTCGGTGGCGGGGTTCAGTACACGTAGCTCGTCGGGGAGTTCGTCGGGCAGTTCCTCGGACAACCGGTGCCTCACATGCGTTCGAAGGAGCGGCGCAGTTCCCAGTCGGTGACGGCGGCGTCGAACGCGTCCAGTTCGACGCGCGCCATGTTGCGGTAGTGGGCGACGACCTCGTCCCCGAAGGCGGCCTTGGCGAGGGTGCTGTTCTCCCACAGCTCGGCGGCCTCGCGCAGGGTGGTGGGGACGTGCTCGAAGTCGGCGCCGTAGGCGTTGCCGGGGCAGGGCTCGGGCAGCTCCAGCCGCTGCTCGATGCCGTGCAGCCCGGCGGCGACCATGCCGGCCACCGCGAGGTACGGGTTGACGTCGCCGCCGGGGAGCCGGTTCTCGAAGCGGAGCGAGCGGCCGTGGCCGACGACGCGCAGGGCGCAGGTGCGGTTGTCGTGGCCCCAGGCGACCGCGGTCGGGGCGAAGGAGCCGGGCTGGAACCGCTTGTAGGAGTTGATGTGCGGGGCGTAGAGGAGGGAGAACTCGCGCAGCGCCATGAGTTGTCCGGCGAGGAAGTGCCGCATCACCTTGGACATGCCGCCCTTGTGCCCGCCGGCCATGGCGCTTTCGCCGTCTGCGCCGGCGAGGGAGAGGTGGATGTGGCAGGAGTTGCCCTCCAGCTCGTTGTACTTGGCCATGAAGGTGAGGGACATGCCCTCCTGGGCGGCGATCTCCTTGGCGCCGGTCTTGTAGACCGCGTGCTGGTCGCAGGTGACCAGGGCCTCGTCGTAGCGGAAGGCGATCTCGTGCTGGCCGGGGTTGCACTCGCCCTTGGCGGACTCGACGGTGAGGCCGGCGCCGGCCATCTCGTTGCGGATGCGGCGCAGCAGGGGTTCGACGCGGCCGGTGCCGAGGACGGAGTAGTCGACGTTGTACTGGTTGGCCGGGGTCAGGCCGCGGTAGTTGGTGTCCCAGGCGTGTTCGTAGGTGTCGCGGAAGACGATGAACTCCAGCTCGGTGCCGACCTGTGCGGTGTACCCGTGTCCGGCGAGCCGCTCCAGCTGGCGGCGCAGGATCTGGCGGGGCGCGGCGAGCACCGGGGAGCCGTCCTCCCAGGCGAGGTCGGCGACGACCATCGCGGTGCCCTCGTTCCAGGGCAGCCGGCGCAGGGTGGCGAGGTCGGCGTGCATGGCGAAGTCGCCGTAGCCGCGGTCCCAGGAGGACATGGCGTAGCCGTCGACGGTGTTCATGTCGGCGTCGACGGCGAGGAGGTAGTTGCAGCCCTCGGTGCCGTGTTCCAGGACCTCGTCGAGGAAGAAGCGCGCGGCGAAGCGTTTGCCCTGGAGGCGGCCCTGCATGTCCGGGAAGGCCAGGACGACGGTGTCTATGTCACCGGCGGCGACAAGGGCGTGCAGTTCCTCGACCCCGAGCGGGGGTGTGCGGTCTGCCACGGGGAGAGCCTCCTTCTGGCCGGGAGCCATAAGGTATTGCCGGGAACCTTTGGTTGGGAAGGGGGCGCGGCCGCGTGCGGGAGGAATCCGTCGGGAGTGCCGGGAGCGTGACGGACCGGCTGGCACCGGTACTGCGGCCGGTGCGGGCCGGCAACGGCTTCGAGGAGGCGCTGGAGCAGATCCTCCAGGTCATGAGGCTGGGCCTGGTGGCGGGGGGCGAGCGGCTGCCGGCCGAGCGGGAGCTGGCGGAGCGGCTGGGGATCAGCCGGGTGACGCTGCGCGAGGTGCTGCGGGTGCTCCAGGACCAGGGGCTGGTGCGGGCGCGGCGCGGCCGGTACGGCGGAACGTTCGTACTGCCCCGCGCGGACGCGGCCGGCGAGGACGAGCTGCGGCGCCGGGTGGCCGGGGTCGACATCGAGGACGTACTGCGCTTCCGGGAGGTGCTGGAGGTGGGCGCGGCCGGTCTGTGCGCGGCGCACGGGCTATCGGACGCGCAGGCGGCGCGGTTGCGGGAGGCGCTGGCCGGTACGCGTGACGCGCCGCTGGCGCAGTACCGGCGGCTGGACACGATGCTGCACCTCACCCTCGCGGAGCTGTGCGGCTCACCGGCGCTGGCGGCCCAGTACGCGGCCGTCCGCGCCACCCTCAACGACCTGCTGGACTGCATCCCGCTGCTGGTGCGCAACCTGGAGCACTCCCAGCGTCAGCACGCCGCGCTGGTGGAGGCGGTGCTCGACGGGGACGCGGACGGGGCGCGGGAGATCACGCGGGAGCACTGCGCGGGGACGGCGGCGCTGCTGCGCGGGTTTCTGACCTGAACGCCTTGCCGTGGCGGCAACCTGCGGCAAAGGTGTGAGAACGGTCCATTGTCTGGTCCGATTTCCTGGAGGGTGGATGGCGGGCAGGCCGCTGATCGGTGTCAGCACGTACCTGGAGTCCGGGGCGCGCTGGGGTGTGTGGGAGCTGGAGGCGGTGCTGCTGCCCGCCGGGTACCCGCGGCTGGTCCAGCGGGCGGGAGGACTGGCCGCGATGCTCCCGCCGGACGAGCCCGAGCACGCCGCCGCGGCCGTGGCCCGCGTCGACGGGCTGGTGATCGCGGGCGGCCCGGACGTGGAGCCGGTCCGTTACGGCGCCGAGCCCGATCCGCGCACCGGCCCACCGGCCCGGGCCCGGGACACCTGGGAGCTGGCGCTCATCGAGGCGGCCCTGGCCGCGCGCGTCCCGCTGCTGGGCGTCTGCCGGGGCATGCAGCTGCTCAACGTCGCCCTGGGCGGCACCCTCGTCCAGCACATCGAGGGGCACGCCGAGGTGGTGGGCGTGTTCGGCGGCCACCTGGTCCAGCCGGTGCCGGGGACGCTGTACGCCGGTGCGGTGCCGGAGGAGACGTTCGTGCCGACGTACCACCACCAGGCGGTGGACCGGCTCGGTACGGGCCTGGTCGCCTCGGCCCACGCGGCGGACGGCACCGTGGAGGCCGTGGAACTGCCGTCCGGCCCCGGCTGGGTCCTGGGCGTGCAGTGGCACCCGGAGATGGGCCAGGACGTCCGCGTGATGCGGGCCCTGGTGGACGCGGCCCGGGCGAGCTGAGCGGGGCCCGAGGGACTGCCTACGGGTCAGTGACAGCAGCCGGCGGGCCGGACCCGGGCGACGGTGACCGGTCCCGCCCCACCGCTCGCATGCCCGCGGACGAGAACGGAGCCACACGCACCCCCACCGGGCAGGCGGACCCGCCCACCCCCGCCGGCACCTGCCCACCCCCCCGCCGGCACGCCTACGCCCGGGTCGGGGACAGCAGCCGGCGGGCCAGGCCCGGGCGACGGTGACCGGTCCCGCCACACCCCTCGCAGGCCGCGGACGAGAACGGAGCCGCACGCACCCCCCACCGGGCAGGCGGACCCGCCCACCCCCGCCGGCACCTGCCCACCCCCCGCCGGCACGCCTACGCCCGGGTCAGGGACAGCAGCCGACGGGCCAGGCCCGGGCGACGGTGACCGGTCCCGCCACACCCCTCGCAGGCCGCGGACGAGAACGGAGCCGCACGCACCCCCACCAGGCAGGCGGACCCGCCCACCCCCGCCGGCACCTCCCCACCCCCCGCCGGCACGCCTACGCCCGGGTCAGCGACAGCAGCCGACGGGCCGGGCCCGCGGGGCGGTGGCCGGTGGGCCATACCGCTCGCAGGTCGCGGGCCAGGACGACGTCCGCCACGGGGACGCTCACCAGGCGCCGGGTGGTCAGTTCCTCGCCGACGGCGAGTTCGCTGAGGACGGAGGGGCCGGCGCCGCCCACCGCGGCCGCCTTCACCGCCGTGGTCGAGGACAGTTCGATCAGGGGGCGGGCCAGGCCGCCCAGCGCCGCGTCCAGGACCTGCCGGGTGCCCGAGCCCTTCTCCCGCAGGATCAGCGGGGTGGCCGCCAGCTCCGCCGCCTCAAGGGGGCGCCTGCGGCGGGCCCAGGGATGCCCCGGCGCGGTCACGACGATGAGCCGGTCGTGACCGATGACCGCGGAGTCGAGGCCGGTCGGCACACTCACCCCCTCCACGAAGCCGAGGTCGGCGTCGTCGGCCAGCAGACGTTCCGCGACCGCCGCCGAGTTGCCCGCGAGCAGCGACACCGCGGTGTCCGGCAGCTGGGCCCGCAGGGCGACCAGCCAGCCCGGCAGCAGGTACTCGGCGATCGTCATGCTCGCCGCGACCCGCAGCCGCGAGTCCCGCCGGTCCCGCAGCGCCTGCGCGCCCGCGTCGAACGCCTCGGCGGCCTCCACGATCCGCCGTGCCCAGTCCGTGACCAGCGCGCCCGCGTCGGTGAGCCGGGAGCCGCGCGGCGAGCGGTCCACCAGGGCGACGCCCAGCTGCCGTTCCATCGAGCGGATGCGGCTGCTGGCGGCCGGCTGCGTGATGCCCAGTTCGCGCGCCGCGCCGCCGAGGCTGCCCAGGCGCGCCACCGCCAGCAGCAGCTCCATCGCCCCGAGGTCCGGCACCCGGTGCGCCAGCGAGCCCGCCACGGACCGTCCCCGGTCGTCGTGGCCGCCCTCCAGACCGCCCAGGCCACCACCCGCGCCGCCCACGCCACCGCCCGTGCCGCTCCCCGTACCGCCCGCCGTACTCCTGCTCATAACTCCAGCTTATGTCCTCATAGGGACATGGTCCCTGGTCAGGGCTTTCACCGGACGGGACCGTGGAGCCATGGTCACCGCAGCCCAGCCCCGCTCCCCTTCCCCCTCCCCCGCCGTCGGCCCGGCCGTCCGGCGGGTCCCGGCCGTCCGCCATCTCGGACCCAACTGGTACGCCTGCGTCATGGGTACCTCCATCGTCGGCACGGCGGGAGCCGCGCTGCCCGGGCACGTACCCGGCCTGCGTGCCGCCTGTGCCGCGGTCTGGGCCCTGTCCCTCGTCCTGCTGGTGGTCCTGCTGGCCGCCCGGTCCCTGCACTGGCTCCACCACCGCGACCAGGCCCGCGCCCATCTCCTCGATCCGGCCGCGGCCCCGTTCTACGGCTGTCTGTCGATGGCCCTGCTGGCCGTCGGCGGCGGCGCCCTGACCGTCGGCAGGGACTGGATCGGCACCCGGGCCGCGGTCGCCCTGGACACCGTGCTGTTCACCGCCGGAACGGTGATCGGGCTCGCGGCGGCGGTCGCCGTGCCGTACCTGATGGCCGTACGCCACCGCATCGAGCCGGGCTCGGCCAGTCCGGTCTGGCTGCTCCCGCTCGTCGCACCGATGGTGTCCGCGGCCGTCGGTCCGCTGCTCGTCCCGCACCTCGCACCCGGGCAGCCCCGGCAGACGCTGCTCCTCGCCTGCGTCGCGATGTTCGGGGTGAGTCTGTTCGCGACCCTGGTGACGCTGCCGGTGGTCTTCGGACGGCTGCTCACCGGCGGACCGCTGCCGCTCGCGCTCACCCCGTCGCTGTTCCTCGTCCTGGGGCCGCTCGGGCAGTCGACGACCGCCGTGGGGAAGTTCGCGGACGCGGCACCGGGAATCGTGCCGGCGCCGTACGCCGAGGGCTTCTCGGTCTTCGCCGTGCTGTACGGGGTGCCCGTGATGGGCTTCGCGCTGATGTGGCTGGCCCTCGCCGCCGCGCACGTCGTACGGGCCCGCCGGGAGGGCATGGGCTTCTCGATGACGTGGTGGTCGTTCACCTTCCCGGTGGGCACCTGCGTCACCGGCGCCGAGGCGCTGGCCCGGGAGACGGGGCTGGTCGTCTACGACGGGCTCACCGTCGCTCTGTACGCCCTCCTCGTCGCCGCCTGGGCTGTCGCCGCCGTCAACACCTCGCGGGGCCTGCTCAGCGGCGCGCTCCTCGCAGGGCCGCGGCCAGTGTCCGGGGCGCCTCGGCCAGTGACGGCCCGTACCACGTGAGGTACCGCCCGTCGACGAGGGCGCAGGGCAGGCCGGGGAAGGCCTCCGGGCCGTCGTCGGCGGTGAAGCGGTACGGCTCGTCCGGCAGGACCACGACGTCCGGGCGGGCCGCCCGCAGTTCGTCCACCGGGACCTTCGGGTAGCGCTCGGGGTGAGCGGCGTACAGGTGGTCGACGCCGAGGCGGGCCAGGACGTCCCCGGCGAAGGTGTCGCGGCCCAGCACCATCCAGGGCCTGCGCCAGACGGGTACGACGGCTGTGGCACGCCGCTCGGGGGCGGGCGGGTCGGCCCAGGCCGCCTCCGCCTCGTCCAGCCACCGGGGCCGGGAGGGCGCGCCGCAGGCGGTGAGCGTCCGGTCCAGCTCGGTGAAGGCCTGCGGGACGGTGCGCACCTCGGTCACCAGCACCTCGACGCCCGCGGCGCGCAGGGCGTCGAGATCGGGAGCGCGGTTCTCCTCCTCGTTGGCGATCACCAGGTCGGGGGCGAGGGAGAGGATCCGGTCGGTCTTCGGGTTCTTGGTGCCGCCGACGCGTACGACGTCCAGGCCGGACGGACGGGTGCACCAGTCGGTCGCGCCCACCAGCGCCCTGGGGACGGTGCGGGCCACCGCCTCGGTCAGCGACGGCACCAGGGAGACGACCCTCACCCGTGCGCCCTCACCTGCGGGGGCCTTCCCGGACCGCCTCGATGTGCTCGGCGACGGCGACGACGATCAGGCGGGTGTCGGGCACCGTGGCCCGCCAGCGGTGTCGCACCCCGCCGGTGAGGTACAGAGTGTCGCCGCGCCCGAGCCGGTAGGCGCGGCCCTCGGCCTCGATCTCCACGGCGCCCTCGGCGACGAACATCAACTGGTCGTTGCGGTATTGCAGTTCCCGGCCGGCGTCGTGGTCGCCGGTGAACTCGGAGGCGTGCATCTGGTGGTGTCCGCGCACCAGCGAGCGCACCTTGGGTGCCAGTTCGGGGTCGGGGTCCTCGGCGCGGACCACGTCGACGCTGCACGCGGGGTCGGCCGCGGCGAGCAGTTCCACGGCGGTGGTGCGCAGGGCGTCGGCCACCTTCTCCAGGGAGCTCTGGCTGGGCCGCGCCCGGTCGTTCTCGATCTGGCTGAGGAAGGGCACGGACAGGCCGCTGCGCTCGGACACCACGGCGAGGGTGAGTTCGAGGTCCCGGCGCCGCCGCCGTACGGCCGCGCCCACCCGGAGGTGCTGATCTTTGTGGTCGCCCATCGCTCCGGCTCCCTCCTTCACCCGTCGTCGTGCCGTCGACGTGTCCCGTGCGGGGCGCCGTCCTCCTGATGAGTTCTCTGCACCCTACGCATGTTCGGCAAACTGTTTCATGCGGCCGTCACATCGATGTCACGGTGCGGTGGCCGCGACCTCACGGTTCTCGCCACCGGCGGGACGGTCCGCGGGCCCTGTCGGTTCAAGGCGCGGGCGGCCTTCCGTGTTCCCGCCAGCCGATCCGGCCCCGGCGCGGTCCTGCTCAGGCGCGGGGTTGGCGCTCCGTGGTTGGCCGAATCCTTACCGTGTCCGGCTCCAGGACGACTCGAGGGGTGGGCCCGGCGGCGCGCCGTCAGGAGGCGCCGCCGGGCCCACCCCTCGGGGTGACCGTCACGGAGTACACCGAGCACCACGTGCCGCGGAGTACCCCGGTCCGGGCTACTGCGGGGTCATCCGGCCGACCATGTCCGGGTGCTCCTTCAGCCAGGCCGCGACGGCTTCCTCCTCGTGGCCCTGGCCGCGGTCCTTGATCTCGGCCTCCAGGCTCCCCAGCTCGTCCTCGCTCATCTTGAAGTTCTTGATCCACTCGGTGAGCTGCGGGTACTGCTCGGGGAACTTCTTGCTGGAGATGGTGCGGATCGTGTTGCCCTCGCCGAAGGCCTTCTTGGGGTCCTTCAGCTTGGTCAGCTCGTAGTCGCTGTAGGCCCAGTGCGGTGACCACAGAGTGACCGCGACCGGCTCCTTCTTGGCGAGGGCGCGCTTGAGCTCGGCCAGCATGGCGGGCGTGGAGCCGTCGACGACCTCGTACTCGTCCTCCAGGCCGTAGCCCGGCAGCACCTCGTTCTTCAGCAGCTGCATCTCACCGGTGCCGGGCTCGATCCCGATGATCTTCCCGTCGAAGAGGTCGCCCTTGCCCTTGAGGTCCGCGAGGGACTTGACGTCCTTGACGTACGAGGGGACGGCGACCTCCAGGGAGGTCGGCTCGTACCAGGTGCCCAGGTCGGTGAGGTTGTCCTTGTGCTTCTTCCAGTAGTTGCTCTGGGCGTAGGGCAGCCACGCGTCGAAGTTGAGGTCGATGCCGCCGGAGGCCAGGCCGGTGTAGACCGGGCCGACGTCCATCTGCTTCAGGTTCATCTTGTAGCCGCGGCGCTCCAGGACGTTCTTCCACAGGTAGGTGACGGCGACGTCCTCCTCCCACGGGAACCAGGCCACGTCGAGGGTCTGCTTGGCCTCGGCGGGGGTGGCGCCGGTGCCGCCCTCGACCGGGGCGAGCTTGTCGACGACGCCCGGGTTGGCCTTGAGCCAGGTGCGGACGGCCTCCTGCTGCTGGCCCTTGCCGGCCTTGTTGATCTCGGCCTCGAGGCTGGTGAGCTGCTTCTCCGTCATGGAGAAGTCCTTCAGCCACTTGGCTACGACCGGGTTGTCGTCCGAGAAGCCCTTGCGGGACAGCGAGTGCACGCCGTCGCCCTTGCCCCAGGCGCCCTTGGGGTCCTTCAGCTTCTTCAGGTCGTAGTCGTTGTACGCCCAGTGCGGGGACCACAGCGGGACGACGATCGGTTCCTGCTTGCTGTAGGCCCGCTTCAGCTCGGCCAGCATCGCCGGCGTGGAGCTGTCGACGACCTTGTACTCCTTGTCGAGACCGTACTCCTTGAGGATCTTGGTCTTGAGGAGGTTCGTCTCGCCGGCGCTCGACTCGATGCCGGTGATCTTCCCGCCGAAGAGGTCGGCCTTGCCCTTGAGGTCCTCGAGGGAGTTGATGTCCTTCATGTACGCCGGGACGGTCAGCTCCAGGGACGTCTCGTCGTACCAGGAGCCGAGGTCCTCGAGCTGCTTGCCGTACTTCTTCCAGTACTGCTCGTGGGTCGTGGGCAGCCACGAGTCGGTCTGGAAGTCGACGTTGCCCTGGGCGAGCGCGGTGTAGAGCGGGCCGGCCTCGAACTGCTTGGCCTCGACCTCGAAGCCGCGCTGTTCGAGGATCTCCTTCCACAGGAACGTGGAGGCGACGCCCTCGTCCCAGGGGATGTAGCCGATGGAGACCTTCTTGCCCGCGCCGATGTTCTTGCCGTCGGCGGCCGTGTCGGTGTCGTCGGCGGTGCCGCCGAACAGGCCCATGCCGCCGGCCACCAGGCCGAGGATCACGATGCCGATCACGGCGACCTGCGGCTGGGGACGGTAGGACCAGATCTTCAGGCCCTTGGCGGCGCGTGCCTTGGCTGCGGCGCGGCGGCCCAGCGGGGAGACGTGCGTGCCCAGCGCGCTGGTCATGCGGTCCAGGTAGATCGCCAGGATCACGATGGCCACACCGGCCTCGGCGCCGAGGCCGACGTTGAGCTGGCCGATGGACTCCATGACGTCGCCGCCGAGGCCGCCGGTGCCGACCATGCCGGCGATGGCGGCCATGGACAGGCCGAGCATGATGACCTGGTTGACGCCCGCCATCACCGTGGGCAGCGCCAGCGGGAGCTGGACGCGCAGCAGGGTGTTGCGGGGCGTGGTGCCGAACGCCTCGGCCGCCTCGACCAGTTCCTTGTCGACCTGGCGGATGCCCAGCTCGGTCATGCGGACGCCGGGGGCGAGCGCGAAGATCAGCGTGGCCACGATGCCCGGGGCGGAACCGGTCCCGAAGAACAGGATCGCCGGGATCAGGTAGATCATCGCGGGCAGCGTCTGCATGAAGTCCAGGACCGGCCGGACGAACGCGCTGACCCGGTCCGAGCGTGCCGCCCAGATGCCCACCGGCACCGCCACCACCAGGGCGATGATCGTGGCGACCAGCAGGAGTGCCAGGGTGACCATCGCGTTCTCCCACAGACCGAGGGAGTCGATGAAGGCGAATCCGGCGAAGGAGAGGACACCGGCGACCGTGCCGCGCAGCCAGAAGGCCAGCACGGCGAAGATGCCGGCGAGCAGCAGCGGCTCGGGGGCCTGGAGGACGGCGTTGATGCCGTCGTAGGCGCCGGTGAAGAGGCTCTTGAGGAAGGTGAAGAGCCAGGAGACGTTGTCGAGCAGCCAGTCGACGGTGCTGTTGACCCAGTCACCGAGGGGAATCCTAGGCACGGCTGATCACCTTCTTGCCGCCCTTGTCCCGCGGGGACTGGCAGACGCCGGGAGCGACGTCCTCGTCGCCGAGGAAGCCGATGAGGCGCTGGGCGGGGACGACGCCGACGAGCCGGCGGTCGCCGTCGAGCACCGCCACCGCGTGGGGCACCCGGGCGCTGATCGCGCACAGCTCCGAGAACGGTGTGCCGGGCGTGGCGGTCTCGCAGTCGCAGTCGGCCTCGTCGCCGCGCACGTCGGCCTCCATGACGGCGCCGGCGGTCAGGACGCGGGAGCGGTCGACGTCCTTGGTGAAGGAGGCGACGTAGTCGTTGGCGGGACGTATCAGGATGTCCTGCGCGGTGCCTATCTGCACGATCCGGCCGTCGCGCATCATGGCGATGCGGTCGCCCAGGCGCATGGCCTCGTTGAGGTCGTGGGTGATGAAGACGATGGTCTTCTTCAGGGTCTTCTGCAGGTCGAGCAGCTGGTCCTGCATGTCGCGGCGGATCAGCGGGTCGAGGGCGCTGAAGGACTCGTCCATCAGCAGCAGGTCGGCGTCCGTGGCGAGGGCGCGGGCCAGGCCGACACGCTGCTGCATGCCGCCGGACAGCTCGTCGGGCCAGGACTTCTCCCAGCCGGCCAGGCCGCACAGGGCGAGCGCCTCGTCGGCGCGGCGTTCGCGCTCGGCGCGGGGCACGCCCTGCACTTCAAGACCGTAGGCAGCGTTGTCACGGACGCTGCGGTGGGGGAAGAGCGCGAAGTGCTGGAAGACCATGCTGATCTTCTTGGAACGGACCTCGCGCAGATCGCGGTCGCTGAGCTCGGTGAGGTCCTGGCCCCCGAAGCGGACGTGCCCGGCGGTCGGCTCCGACAGACCGTTGAGCATGCGCAGCAGCGTGGACTTTCCTGATCCCGACAGGCCCATGACCACGAAGATCTCGCCGGGCTCCACGGTGAAGGACGCGTCGATGACGGCCGCCGTGGTGCCGTCGGTGCGCAGTTCCTCCCGGACGTCTCCCTGGTCCTTCCGGACGTCCCCCTGGCGCAGTCGTTCGACTGCCTGATCCGGTTTCCTGCCGAAGACCTTGTACAGGTTCTCGGCCTCTAGTCTCGCTGACACGCTTACCTCTTGGCTCGGGGGCAGGGGCAGGGTGCGAAGCCTCCCTAACAGTTGAATGCATCAACCAGCTTCGGCCCGGCTGCGCGCCTGCCCCGATGCTTATACGCCAAACATTTAAGTGAGCCAGTTCACACGTCCTCCCCCGTCCACCCACACGACCTGCGGCATGATTGCGAGGCGTGACCGGACGACTGATGCTTCTCGACACCGCCTCCCTCTACTTCCGCGCCTACTTCGGCGTGCCGGACTCGGTGAAGGCGCCCGACGGCACGCCGGTGAACGCCGTGCGCGGGCTGCTGGACTTCATCGACCGCCTGGTGAAGGACCACCGCCCCGACCAGCTGGTGGCCTGTATGGACGCCGACTGGCGGCCGCACTGGCGGGTGGAGCTGATCCCCTCCTACAAGGCGCACCGGGTGGCCCAGGAACGCCCGGCGGGTCCCGACGAGGAGGAGGTGCCCGACACCCTGTCCCCGCAGGTGCCGGTCATCGAGGCGGTCCTCGACGCGCTCGGCATCGCCCGCGTCGGCGTTTGCGGGTACGAGGCGGACGACGTCATCGGCACCTACACCGCGCGGGCCACGGGCCCGGTCGACATCGTCACCGGCGACCGGGACCTCTACCAGCTCGTCGACGACGCCCGCGGCGTGCGCGTGCTCTACCCGGTCAAGGGGGTCGGCACGCTCAACCTCGTCGACGAGGCCGAGCTGCGCGAGAAGTACGGCGTCGACGGGCGCGGCTACGCCGATCTGGCGCTGCTGCGGGGCGACCCGAGCGACGGTCTGCCCGGCGTGCCCGGCATCGGCGAGAAGACGGCGGCCAAGCTGCTCGCCGAGTTCGGGGACCTGGCCGGGATCCAGGCCGCCGTCGGCGATGCGAAGGCGAAACTCACGCCCTCGCAGCGCAAGCGGCTGACGGAGGCCGGGCCGTATCTCGCGGTCGCCCCGAAGGTCGTGCGGGTGGCGGACGACGTCCCGCTGCCGGACGCCGACACGGCGCTGCCGCACGGCCCGCGCGATGCCGGGGCGCTGGACGCGCTGGCCGCCCGCTGGGGGCTCGGCGGGTCACTGCAGCGACTGCTGACCACGCTCACCGCCTGAGCCGTGCAGCGCGGCCACCGTTTCTTGAGCGACAAGCAAGACCGGGATGCTAGCTTAGGTATACCTAACTCAGGGAATCACCCGCAGGTAACAGGGAGGCCGTCATGGCAGACCGTCCGGCACGCAAGCCGCGCAAGCCGCACACCGCGCAGGTCGTCCGCACCGAGCGGCTGACCCCGCACATGCAGCGCGTGGTGCTCGGCGGCGAGGGACTGGCCGCGTTCTCGGCGGACACCTGTACCGACCACTACGTGAAGCTGCTCTTCCCCTCCGGGGGCGCGACGTATCCGGAACCCTTCGACATGGAGCGGATCCGCGAGGAGTTCCCGCGCGAGCAGTGGCCGGTGACCCGGACGTACACCGTGCGCCACTGGGACGCCGAGCACCGCGAGATGGCGCTGGACTTCGTCATCCACGGCGACGAGGGTCTTGCCGGGCCGTGGGCCAAGCGTGTGCGGCCGGGCGAGCGGGTCCACTTCATGGGCCCGGGCGGGGCCTACGCCCCCGACCCGGCCGCCGACTGGCACCTGCTCGCCGGTGACGAGAGCGCGCTGCCCGCGATCGCCCGCTCCCTGGAGGCGCTGCCCGACGGCACCCGCGCGTTCGCCTTCGTCGAGGTCGAGGGGCCCGAGGAGGAGCAGAAGATCGACTCCGACGTGGAGGTCGTCTGGCTGCACCGCGCGGGGCGTCCGACCGGGCAGGCCCTGGTCGAGGCCGTGCGCGCGCTGGAGTTCCCCGAGGGCAGGCTGCACGCGTTCGTCCACGGCGAGGCGGCCTGCGTGAAGGAGCTGCGCCGGTACCTGCGCCTGGAGCGCGAGGTCCCCCGCGAGGACCTGTCCATCTCCGGCTACTGGCGGCTCGGCCACAACGAGGACGGCTGGCAGGCCTCGAAGCGCGAGTGGAACGCCGTCATCGAGGCCGAGCAGGAGGGCACGACGGCGGCGTAACGTCCCTCCCCCCGCCGCGGCCGCACGACTTCGCCCTCGGTGCCGTCCAGGGCGACTCCCGCGCCGCAAGCCGATCCCGCCCGCCTGCCCCGCGCGGCAACACTCCGATCACGCCGCGCGAACCCTGTCGCCCCACCGCCCGGCCCGGCCGGCGACGACGCGCCCTCTCACAGTCGCCGCGCACGCACGCGCGCGTGCAGGTGCATGCCGTGCCGGCCGTCGCGGTGGAGCAGGGCCCTGCGCTGTGGTCCACCAGAGGCGCCCACGCCCGAAGCCGGCCCGTCCGTGCCCAGCGGGCAAGCGCGCACCCGCCGCCCGACCGCCGGACCGCCCGGCGGGCTCGCCGGCCCGCGACCACGCTTCCGGCCACGCCCCGCCGTCCCACCGCGCCCGGCGCGTCCGGTCGGCCCGCGACGACGCGCCCCACTCAGTCGCCGCGCACGCGCGCGTGCAGGTGCATGTCGTGCCAGCCGTCGGGGTGGAGCAGGGCGCTGCGCTTGGTGCCCTCCAGGGCGAAGCCTGCCTTCTGGGCCACTCGGCACGAGGCCTCGTTGGCCACGGCGTGCAGGAGTTCCAGGCGCTGGAAGCCGATCTCGTCCAGGGCCCAGTGGGCGAGCGTTCGCGTGGCCCGCGCGGCGACGCCACGGCCGCGGGCACCCGCCGTCGTCCAGTAGGCGATCTCCGCCACCCCGTCGCCGAGCAGTACCTGCCGCAGGGCGACCCGGCCGAGCAGCCGGTCGTCGGCCGCGTCGGCGACCGCCCACTGGACGCTGCGCTCCCGCTCCCACGCCTGCTGCCACTCGGTGATCCAGCCCCGTACCTCCTCCTCGGAGTCGGCGGCGCGGACGTGCCACTGGTGCATCACCGGGTCCTGGAAGGCCGCGTGCACGGCGGGCGCGTCCTCGGTGCGCCACGGGCGCAGCACCAGCCCGTCGCCGGTGGGGAGGGCGGGCTGCGGGGTGCGGGAAAGGGTGCCGGCGGGGAGGACCGGGCGGGTCAAGTAGGGCATGGCGGCATCCTGCCAACGGGGGCGGCCGGCGGCCCAGCGGTTTTCCGGGACGGTCACCACTGCCTCGGACCACCGCCGCACGTCACCGCCTCGTACGCTGGCAGGTGATGAGACGCCGTACCCCTCCCCCGCCCTCGCCGCTGCCGCAGCGCGACGGCATCGACGCGGTGCGGGTGCGGCTGCCCGCGGACGGGCCGTGGCCCACGGTGCGGGAGTACCTGGCGGAGCGGCTGTCGGGCGCGGGCGCCGGCGTGGTGGACGGCATGTTCGACGCCGGGCTGTTCGTCGGGGCGGACGGGCGCCCCGTGGCGGGCGACGCGCCGTACGGGCCGGGCATGTTCGTGTGGTTCCACCGCGAGCCGCCCGCGGAGGTGCCGGTGCCCTTCCCGCTGGAGGTCGTGCACCGCGACGAGCACATCGTCGTCGTGGACAAGCCGCACTTCCTGGCCACCACCCCGCGCGGCGGCCACGTCACGCAGACCGCGCTGGCGCGCCTGCGCCAGGAGCTGGGCATTCCGGCGCTCGGCGCCGCGCACCGCCTCGACCGGCTCACGGCGGGGCTGGTCCTGTTCACCGTGCGCCCCGAGGAACGCGGCGCGTACCAGAGCCTGTTCGCCGACCGGCGGGTGGGCAAGGAGTACGAGGCCGTCGCCCCGTACGATCCCTCGCTCGCCCTCCCCCGGACGGTCCGCAGCCGGATCCTGAAGGAGCGCGGCGTCCTCGCCGCCCGCGAGGTGGACGGCGAGCCGAACGCCGTCACCCGCGTCGAGCTGCTCGCCCACCGACCGGAACGCGGGCTCGGCCGGTACCGGCTGGTGCCCGGTACCGGCCAGACCCATCAGCTGCGCGTGCACATGAGCGCGCTCGGCGTGCCGATCCTCGGCGACCCCCTGTATCCCGAGGTGGCCGCCCCCGTGCCGGCCGGTGACTTCCGGCGCCCGCTGCAACTGCTCGCGCGGGAGCTGGCGTTCACCGATCCGGTCACGGGGAGCGAGCATCGTTTCCGCAGCGGCCGGTCCCTCGGCGCCTGGACGGCGTACGAGGACTGGGCGGCGTACGAGGAGCGGGACGGCCGTCAGTAGCCGCGCCACCAGCGCAGGAAGCGCTGCCAGGCACCGCGGGGGCGGGGGCCGTCCGGTTCCGGCACCTGCTGGGGTTCCGCGGCCGTCACCGACACGGGCTGCGGCGGGTGGGACGGGAGGGGCGGCTGGGCCCGCTGTTCCGGCTTCGGGATGCCGACGTGCCAGGGGGCGCGCCGCGCCGGTGCGGGGGCGTGGCTCGGCTGCTGCCTGATGTCCTGCTGTGCCCTGGGCTCGAACCGCACCGGCAGTTCCACCAGGTGCCGCGAGGCGATCGACGACCGCCACCGCAGTTCGTCCTCGTCGCAGTCGAGCTGGATGTCGGGCAGCCGCATCAGCAGCGCGTCGATGCCGGCGTCGGCGATGGCCCGCCCGATGTCCTGCCCGGGGCACTCGTGCGGGCCGCCGCCGAAGGCGAGGTGGGCGCGGTTGCCCATCATGCTCGCGTCCAGGTCCGGACGGATGCGCGGATCGACGTTGCCCGGCGCGATGCCGAACAGCAGGCCGTCGCCGGCGCGGATGCGCTGACCGCCGAGTTCCGTCTCCTGTTTGGCGAAGTAGGCGAAGACCGTGCTGAACGGCGGCTCGTCCCACAGGGACTGCTCGACCGCCTGGGGCACCGTCATCTGCCCGCCGCTGAGCTGGGCGCGGAAGCCCGGGTCGGTGAGCACCACCCGCATCACGTTGGCGATCAGGTTGACAGTCGCCTCGTAGGCGGCCAGCAGCACCACCCGCAGGTGTTCGCGGACCTCGTCGTCGGTGAGGCCGGCCGGGTGGGTGACGAGGTGGCCGGCGATGTCGTCGGCCGGTTCGGCCCGTCGGGCGGCGGTGAGCCGTCCCAGTGCCTCCATGACGTAGGCGTGGCTGGCGATCGCCGTCTCGGTGCCCTTGAGGGTGTCGCGGGCGGCCTCCACCAGCCGGTCGTTGTACTCCTCGGGCATGCCGAGCAGGTGGCACATCACGCCCATCGGCAGATGCTCGGCGAACTGGCCGACCAGGTCGGCGCGGCCCTCCTCGCAGAACCGGTTGACGACGCGCTGGGTGTAGCGCTTGATGTGCCGGCGCAGCTCCCGGAAGTCGAGGTCGGACATGGCGCTGGTGACCGCCCCGCGCAGCCGCTTGTGCTCGTCGCCCTCGGCATGGGAGCAGATGGGCTGCCAGGCGATGTGCGGCATCAGCGGGTGGTCGGGTTTGACCATGCCCTCGTTGAGCGGCGTCCAGATCCGGCTGTCGCGGCAGAACTGGGAGGGGGTGCTGACCATGTGCAGGTTCTCGGCGTGCCCGAGGACCACCCACATGGGTACGTCGTCGTGGAGCAGCGCGGGCGCCACCGGCCCGTGCCGCTCGCGCAGCTTCTCGTACAGCTCCTCCAGGTCGTCCGCCTCGTGCAGCCGGTGCAGTCCGCCCGGCCCGAGGCCGTGCGCGGGGCAGCCGGGGGGTGGTTCGAGCAGGGGTTCGCCCGTTCCGGTCGGGGAGTGGCGTTCAGGCGTCACAGTCTCGCTCCGCAGCAAAGGGTGTGGTTCACGTCAAAGGGGTGTCGGTGGGCACGCGGCTCAGGTCAGCGCGCCCTTCATGGCGAGGGAGTGCAGGAAGCGCATCAGGGTCATCAGGACGTCCCGGCTGGAGGCCCGGCGCCGCACGTCGCAGTCGAGGATGGGGATCTCCTCGGGCAGGTCGAGCGCGGTGCGCAGTTCCGCGACGGGGTAACGGGGCGCGTCGGGGAAGGTGTTGACGGCGACGACGAAGGGCACGCCGCGCTCCTCCAGGCGCCCCATCACATCGAAGCTGACCTCCAGGCGGCGGGTGTCGACGAGGACGACCGCGCCGAGGGCCCCTTCGAACAGGCCGTTCCACAGGAACCAGAAACGCTCCTGGCCGGGCGTGCCGAAGAGGTAGAGCACCAGTTCGTCGGTGATGCTGATGCGGCCGAAGTCCATGGCGACGGTGGTGGCCGTCTTGGAGGCGGAACCGTAGTTGTCGTCGACGCCGATGCCGGCCTGGGTCATCGTCTCCTCGGTGGTCAGCGGTCTGATCTCGCTGACCGAGCCGACCATCGTGGTCTTGCCGACCCCGAAGCCGCCCACGATGACGATCTTCACGGCGGCCTCGGCCGTGTGCGGCAGCCGGTCCTCGGTCCGTGGGCCCGGGATCGTGTCAGAGCTTTTGAAGTCCATGCATCACCGCTTCGAGGAGGTTTCGGTCGGCGACCTTCTGGCGGACGATCGGGGCGCGGGCCTGCACCAGTTCCTTCGCCAGCAAGTCGGTGAGCAGCACGGTCACCACGCTGAACGGCAGGCTCAGGTAGGCCGACAGCTCGGCTGTGGACAGGGGCGCGGCGCACAGTCGCAGCAGGGCGGCCTGTTCCGGGGTGGCGGACACCGGGGGGTCGGCGCGGGCCACGATCAGGGTGACGAGGTCGATGTCCGCGCGTTCGCCGCCCCCTTCGCCGCCGATGACGAAGAGCCGCTCGGGGTTGGGGAGCTCGCCTTCCTCGGCGGGTGCGCGGGGCGGGGCCGGCGCGGCGGGCCGGTCCGGCCCGGGGGATCGCCTCTGGCGCCTGGGAGGAGTCATACGGTCTGCCCGTTGCGCCGTGCGGGACTGGTCAGGTGGGGGCCGATCCGGGCGACCAGGTCGGCCATGCTCAGGCCCATCCGGCCGGGTTCGCAGCGGACGTCGGAGAGCACGGCGAGGTAGGCGTTGGGTCCCGCGGCCATCAGGTAGAAGTAGCCGCCGTTCATCTCGATGAGCACCATCTTCATGTCGCCGTCGCTGGTGGGGATCTCCTGGCTGACGGCGCTCGCGAGGCTCTGCAGGCCGGCGCAGGCGGCGGCGACGCGGTCGGCGGCGTCCGGGTCGCCGGAGTAGCGGGCGATGCGCAGGCCGTCGGCGGAGAGCACCACGATCATCTCGATACCGGGAACGCCGTCGTAGAGGTCCCGGAGCATCCAGTCGAACTTGCCTTGCTGCTCGATCACTTGAGGTTCCCCTCGTCGTCTGCCGGGGCGTGGGCCGGCTCGTTGCTGCTGGACTGCTGGTGGGCCTGGGTGCTGCCCGGGTGCTGCTTGAGCCCCTCCCAGAAGGCGCCGATGAAGTGGCCCGGCGGGAGGCCGCCCTGGTCCTTCTCCTGCGCGGGCTCCGGCTCCGCGGGCGCCGGGATGCCGTTGCGGGCGCGTTCGGCGGCCTGGCGGGCCTCGCGTTCGGCGTCCTCCCGCTCCCACGCCGCCTGCTCGGCGAGGCGCTGGCTGAGTGGCATCTTGACCCGGCTGCGGCGCTGCGGGAGGCCGCCCGCCGTCCACTCGGTCACCTCGGGAACGTCGTCCTCGAGGGAGACCGTGGCGGGGATCCGGGGGCTGGTGGGGCGGCGCTTCTTGGGCTTGCGCTCCGGTCCGGGCAGGGCGTCCGGGCCCGGGGTGGGGATCGAGGTGGCGCCGATGCCGTGGGCGAGGCCGACGCCGGGCTCGGTGGTCATCATCTTGCTGGGCACGATGAGGATGGCGCGGACGCCGCCGTAGGCGGAGGCGCGCAGCGAGACGTCCATGCCGAACTGCGTGCACAGCCGGCCGACCACGGACAGGCCGAGGCGCGGGTGCTGGGCGAGGTCCTGCACGTCGGTGCCGCGCTTGGCCTGTTCGAGCAGGCCCTCGATGCGGGCGCGGGACTCCTCGCTGAGGCTGACGCCGGCGTCCTCGATCTCGATGCACACACCGCTCTGCACCTCGGTCGCGGTGACGTGCACCTTGGCCGCGGGCGGCGAGTAGCGGGTGGCGTTGTCGAGGAGTTCGGCCGCGGCGTGGATGACCGGTTCGACCGCGGTGCCCTTGATGTTGACCTTGGCGATGGAGGCCAGGTTGATCCGGCGGTACTCCAGGATCCGGGACATGGCGCCGCGCAGCACGCTGTAGAGGGCGACCGGCTGGGGCCACTGGCGTCCGGGACGGCCGCCGCCGATCACGGAGATGGAGTCGGCGAGGCGGCCGATCAGCGAGGTGCCGTGGTCGATGCGCAGGAGGTCGTCGAAGACCTCGGGGTTGCGCCCGTGATCCTCCTCCATCTCGCGGAGTTCCTTGTTCTGCTGGTGGACGATCGCCTGGACGCGGCGGGCGATGTCGACGAAGGAGCGCTCGGCGGACTCGCGCATGGAGTCCTCGTGGTCGACGATCTCGCAGACCATGCGGATCAGCTTGCGCTGGGGTTCACCGAGTTCGGTGTAGGAGGGATCCACCTCGCCGAGGCGGTTCATCACCTCTCGGGGCGTGGTGCCCCCGCGCATGAAGTGCAGGACGTTCGGGATGACTTCGGCGCCGAGGCGGACCATCTCCTCGTGGTGGCTCGCGGCCCGGTGTTCCAGATACGCGTTGTGACGGGCGTGCTCGGCACGCAGGGCCCGCAGCGCGCGGCCGCGGCGGACCGCTTCGGCGGCCGCGGTGAGCACCAGGAGGGTGGCGACGGCACCGCACAGGCCGACGGCGAGCCGGGCCGGTTCCGTCACGAGGGCGACGGCGGCCCCGGTGGCCGCGGCCATCAGTATGGCCGGCAGCAACAGCGTTCGCGCGTAGGGAAGTTCACGGCGACCTGGAGGGGAATCAACACTCACCATGTAGGCCCTCTGAAAACGAATCGGCTGGGATGGGGGAGCTTGCGGCGGGGTATGTCTGGGAGTTGTCGGGATCTTCGGCGCATTGGGAACAAACGCGCGATTACACCCCAACTCGGTGCGCTGCGGGCGAGCTTAGTCCGACCGGATCATCGCCGTGTCATATTCGGCAAGCACCTGAAACGGGCATGGGGACTGGAGTATGGTCGGGCCCATTTGCACGCCGGGGAGTCATTCGAACGCATGGAGTAATGCCTTCAGGGCGTACGGAAATCACTCACCGTGATGAGGGAAAGCGGCCCGGAACGCGCGCGGGCCCGGCGGGGTTTCCCGCCGGGCCTGTGAGGTGGGGCCGGGGTCAGCCCACGGACGAGTAGGCGACCACCCCGCGCAGCAGTTCGTCGACCGCCTTGCGCGCGTTCTTCGGGACGGTGGAGCCCGCGCCGGGCGCGGCGGCCGCGATCTGGCCGAGGACGTCGATGACCTGCTTGCACCAGCGCACGAAGTCACCGGCCGGCATCTCCACCTCGCGCAGCACCTCGTCGAGGCCCTTGCCGGAGGCCCACATGTACGCCGCCCAGGCGAAGCCGAGGTCGGGCTCGCGCTGGCCGACCCCCTCGGTCTGGCTGATCCGGAAGTCCTCCTCCAGCGCGTCGAGGCGGCCCCAGATGCGGACCGTCTCACCGAGCGCGGCCTTGGCCTTGCCCGAGGGCACCTTCGGCGCCATCGCGTCGTCGGCGGCCCGGGACTCGAAGACCAGCGCCGAGACGCAGGCGGCCAGCTCGGCCGGGGACAGCCCCTCCCACACGCCCTCGCGCAGGCACTCGCTGGCGAGCAGGTCCAGCTCGCCGTAGAGCCGCGCCAGGCGCTTGCCGTGCTCGGTGACCTCGTCGCCGCGCAGGTAGTCCAGCTCCGTCAGCAGCGCCACGATCCGGTCGAAGGTGCGGGCGATGGTGTTCGTCCGGCCCTCGATCCGGCGCTCCAGCTGCGAGGTGTCACGCAGCAGCCGGTGGTAGCGCTCGGCCCAGCGGGCGTGGTCCTCGCGGTCGTCGCAGCCGTGGCAGGGGTGCGCGCGGATCGCCTTGCGCAGGCGGGCGATCTCCCGGTCGTCGGCCGCCTGGGAGCGCTTCTTGCGGGCCCGCTCCGGCGGGATGTGCCCGGCCTTGGTGCGCAGCGCGGAGGCCAGGTCGCGGCGGGACTGCGGCGAGCGCGGGTTGAAGGACTTGGGGATCCGCATCCGGTCCAGCGCCTCGACGGGCACCGGGAAGTCGATCGACGCCAGCCGCTTGACCTGCCGCTCGGCGGTCAGCACCAGCGGGCGCGGCCCGTCGTGGTGGTCGAAACCGCGGTGGCCGTTGGACCGCCCGGCGGGCAGACCCGGGTCGAGGACCAGGGCGAGGCCCGCGTACTTGCCCGTGGGCACGTGGATGACGTCGCCCGGCTTCAGCTTCTCCAGCGCCACGGCGGCCTCGGCACGCCGCTGGTTGGCGCCCTGCCGGGCCAGCTCCTGCTCCCGGTCCTTCAGCTCGCGGCGCAGCCCGGCGTACTCCTCGAAGTCGCCGAGGTGGCAGGTCATGGAGGCCTTGTAGCCCTCCAGGCCCTCCTCGTTGCGCTGCACCTGCCGGGAGATGCCGACGACCGACTTGTCCGCCTGGAACTGCGCGAACGACGTCTCCAGCAGCTCGCGCGAGCGGTGCCGGCCGAACTGCTCGACCAGGTTGACCGCCATGTTGTACGACGGCCTGAAGCTGGAGCGCAGCGGATACGTGCGGGTGCCGGCCAGTCCCGCGAGGTGTTCGGGGTTCATGCCGCGCTGCCACAGCACCACGGCGTGACCCTCGACATCGATGCCGCGCCGGCCGGCCCGGCCGGTCAGCTGGGTGAACTCGCCGGGAGTGATGTCGGCGTGCTGCTCGCCGTTCCACTTGACGAGCTTCTCCAGCACGACCGAGCGGGCGGGCATGTTGATGCCGAGGGCGAGGGTCTCGGTCGCGAAGACGGCCTTCACCAGGCCGCGGACGAACAGCTCCTCGACGACCTCCTTGAAGGTGGGCAGCATGCCCGCGTGGTGGGCGGCGATGCCGCGCTCCAGTCCCTCCAGCCACTCGTAGTAGCCCAGGACGTGCAGGTCCTCGCGGGGGATGGAGGCGGTGCGCTCCTCGACGAGGGCCCTGACCCGCTCACGGGCACCCTCGTCGTTGAGCCTGAGACCCGCGTACAGGCACTGCTGGACGGCGGCCTCGCAGCCGGCCCGGCTGAAGATGAAGGTGATCGCGGGCAGCAGCCCCTCGGAGTCCAGCCGCTCGATGACCTCGGGCCGGCTCGGCGTCCACACGCGCGAGCGCTGTCTGCGCTCCCGCTCCCGGTCGGCCTCCTTCATGGCGCGCCCGCGCCTGCGGTCCTGGTAGGACGGGCGGCTCGCCTCCAGGCGTGCCATGCGCGTCAGGTCGGGGTTGACGGCCTTCTTGTGGCCCTCGGCCTCCTCGAACAGGTCGTACATCCGGCGCCCGGCCAGCACGTGCTGGAACAGCGGCACGGGCCGGTGCTCGGAGACGATCACCTGGGTGTCGCCGCGCACGGTGTCGAGCCAGTCGCCGAACTCCTCCGCGTTCGACACGGTCGCCGACAGTGAGACCAGGGTCACGGACTCGGGGAGGTGGATGATCACCTCCTCCCACACGGCGCCGCGGAAGCGGTCGGAGAGGTAGTGCACCTCGTCCATGACCACGTAAGCGAGGCCGAGGAGGGTCTGCGAGCCCGCGTACAGCATGTTCCGCAGCACCTCGGTGGTCATCACGACCACCGGGGCGTCGGAGTTCACGCTGTTGTCGCCGGTGAGCAGGCCCACCTTGTCCGTGCCGTAGCGGCGGCACAGGTCGGCGTACTTCTGGTTCGACAGCGCCTTGATGGGCGTCGTGTAGAAGCACTTCCTGCCCTGCTGGAGGGCGAGGTGGACGGCGAACTCGCCGACGATCGTCTTGCCGGAGCCGGTGGGCGCGGCCACGAGCACGCCCTTGCCCGCCTCGAGCGCCTGACAGGCCTCGATCTGGAAGGGGTCGAGGCCGAAGTCGTACATCTCGCGGAAGGAGGCGAGCGCGGTGGCCTGCTCGACAGCGCGCTGACGGGCTGCCGCGTACCGCTCGGCCGGTGAGAGATCCTCTGTCATCGTGCTTTCGAGCGTACCGGGCCGCACTGACAACAGGACGATCATTATCCGGATCGGCCGTGTGGGGGTTCCGTGGGGGCGGCGACGCCTGCCGTCACCGCCCCGGCGGTCCTCAGGTCACGTCGTCGTACCCGTTGACCCGGTCCTTCGTGGCCTGCTCGGGCAGGGCGCGGGCGGTGGTCACGGGTTCGATCTCGCCGATGTCCTCGGGCGTGAGGTCCAGCTCGGACGCCTCGTCGTCGTCGGGCTCCAGGGCCTCGCTGCGGGCCTTGCGGCGGTCGTTCAGCAGGGAGACGGTGACCGCGGCGAAGTACAGGATCCAGATCGGTCCGGCCAGCATGAGCATGGTCAGGGGGTCCGTGCTGGGCGTGGCGATGGCCGCGAACAGCGTGATCCCCATGATCATCGCGCGCCACCAGCCGAGCATCCGCTTGCCGGAGAGCACTCCGGTGAAGTTGAGCATCACCAGCAGCAGGGGCAGCTCGAAGGAGAGACCGAAGACGACCACCATGCGTGTGACGAGGTCGAGGAGCTCGTCCAGCGGCAGCAGGTTGTCGACGTCGCTCGGGGTGAAGTCGATCAGCACCTTCGCGGAGGTGGGCAGCACCGCGTAGGCGAAGTAGGCGCCGACCAGGAACAGCGGGGCGCCGCTGGCGACGAACGCGTAGGCGTACTTCTTCTCGTTCCGGTGCAGTCCCGGGGCGACGAACGCCCACAGCTGGTAGAGCCAGACCGGGGACGCCAGCACGACGCCCGCAGTCAGGGACACCTTCAGAGCCAGGGTGAAGGGACCGAGCAGACCGTTGATGGTGATCTGCGCGCACGGCTCGGAGCCGGTCTCCGACTGGGCCAGATCCGCGAACGACTTCTCGCAACCGATCGACTCGAGGATCGGATCGGTGAGGACGTTGATGATCTCTCGGTAGAAGAAGGCGGCGACCACGGTGACGACGACAATGGCCAGCAGCGCCTTCGCGAGCCGGTTGCGGAGCTCACGAAGGTGCTCCGCGAGCGGCATCCGCCCCTCGGGATCCTTCTCCTTGTTGCGGGCAGACTTCAGCAACCCACGTTCCCATCTCGTGCGGCGGGCCGGGAGGTCACCGGCCCTGCGTCAGCGCTTGGTCGTGTCCGTCGGCTCGGTGACCGGCCGGGAGCTGGTCACGTCGCCGGGGGCGGCCTGGATGGTGCGCTGCGCCGCGGACTGCTCCGGGTTCGGCGGGTCGGCGGGGGCGGCCTCGTCGGACTTGCCCTCGCTCTTCATGGCCTTGGCCTCGCTCTTGAGGATGCGCGCCGACTTGCCGAGCGACCGCGCCATGTCCGGAAGCTTCTTCGCGCCGAACAGCAGGATGATGACGACGAGGATGAGAATGATCTCGGGGGCGCCGAGCCTTCCGAACATAAGTCTTTACCTTCTCACCGAGGCGGCTGGGTGGGGGTGCTGTCCGACCGGCCGGACACGTGTCCGATCGATCGGCTTGTGCAGCGATCGTAACGCTCAGGGGTGAACGTGAGGCAATCCCCGTACGTACTCCCGTCCGCGACCGGGCCTCGTTTTCCTGGCCGCGACCAGCAGCGTACCGTCCGGAACCCGTGTGGTGACAGGGCGAAGTGTCCCAAAACATAACTCACACCCGCCCGTAGGGTCATCGACGCCGTCTCGCGAGGGACTTCAGCCGTTCACAACGCGTCCACGGCACGGGCGGCGCTCTCGGTCGCGCGCTCCAGGTCCTCCGCGGCCCGGCTGATCCGGCGGGCGGAGTCCGTCACCTGCCGGCCGAGGCGCTGCGCCTCCACGAACACCTTCACGGCGAACACCGCGAGGACGGCAAGACCCAGGAAACCCACGGCAACCGCGAACATCGGCCAGAACATGACGTCGAGACTAGACGGTGGAGTGCAGCCGCAGCGTCCTGACCCCGCCGCCGGTGAGCAGCTCCACGACCCGCTCCCCCGCCGGCTTGCGCACGGCCGACCCGCACTCGGGGCAGGTGAACGAGTAGAACGTGGTACGGCTCGTGGCGCCGATGGCCAGGCGCAGGGCGCTCGCGGCGAGCTCGAAACGGCCCCGGCAGTCCGGGCAGCCCGCCTTGAACACGACCGGTGACACGCGTCTCATGCCGGCGAACGCGGCCGCCGCCGTCATGCCCTGCCCGGTCGGCCCGGACGTCCCGGTCGGCCCCAGGGGGTCGCTCACAGTCCTCGCTCCTGCCTGTCGTGCCGCCCCTCGACCGTCCCGGTCCGCCGGCGCTCACCGGCCACCGCGACCGTCTCGGTCCCGCCGGGCGTCCCGGCCGCCTCGACCCCGTCGTACGCGGCCAGCGCCTCGCGGGCGGCCTGCCGGGCGCTGTCGGCGAGCGCGGGCGGGGAGACGATCCGCCCGTCGCGCCCGAGCCGCAGCGCCAGCCGCCGCAGGGAGGCCGGGTCGGGGGTGCGCAGAGTGATACGCAGGCCGCCGTCGGGGAGTTCGTCCGCGCTGTCGTGCGGGTAGTACTCGGCGACCCAGCGCCCGCCGGGGCCGACCTCCACGACCACCTCGGGGTCCTCGGCCGCGGGCTGCACCAGTCCCTCCGACAGGTCCCGCAGCTCCACCTCCGGCGGTGCGGACGGCTCGTCCAGGATGCGGATCTCGGCCACCCGGTCCAGTCGGAAGGTGCGCCGGGCCTCGGAGCGGCGGCACCAGGCCTCCACGTACGTGTGCCCGACGCTGACCAGCCGGACGGGGTCGATCTCGCGCTCGGTGACCTCGTCACGGGCCGGCGAGTAGTAGCGGATCCACAGCCGGCGGCGCTCGGAGATGGCCCGGTCGACGTCGGCGAAGACGCCGCCCTCGGACTCGAAGGTGACGGACAGGCGCGAGCTGGCACCGGCGGCCTCGCCGGCCGAGGTCTCCACCTTCGCCGTCGCCCGCAGCAGCGCCTGCCGGTCGCTCTCGCGCAGGCCCGGAAGGGTCGCGACCGCCCGGGCGGCGACCAGCAGCGCGGTGGCCTCGTCGGCGGCCAGCCGCAGCGGCTCGGCGGCGTCCGCGCCGAGAGCGGCGGGGTTGTGCCACCAGATGCGCTCACCGTCGGTGTCGATGTCGAGGAGGTCGCCGCCGCGGAAGCTGGTCCCGCACATCGGGAGCACGTCGAGGTCGGAGACCAGCTCGTCCTCGGTGATGCCGAAGGCCCGCGCGACGTCCTCCACCCGGGCCCCGGGGCGCTCGCGCAGATACGTCACCAGGGACAGCAACCGTCGGGTCTGGTCGATGGCGTTCACGGGCCTGACCGGTTTGCCTGCCACAGTGTTGTCCGCTCCCCCTCAGCCCTTGGCCACGGCACGCAGCCGGTCCACCACGTCCGCACGCAACTCCGCCGGCTCCAGCACCACCACGTCCGGCCCGAACTCCACCAGCCAGGCGTCCAGGCCGTGCCCGTACGGAATCTCCAACTCGTCCCAGCCGTCACCCAGTTCCCGCACTCCGGTGGCCTTCGCCCGAAGCGGGTACCCCGCGCCCTTGCGCAGCCGGATCAGCGCGGACCGGTCGGCGGTCTCCCCCGCCCAGCTCGCGACCGTCTCCCGGACGGTGACGACGTCCGGCACGGGAGCGGTGAAGCGCGCGCCGCGCGACCGCACCTTCCCCGTGATCCGCGACAGCCGGAACACCCGCTCCGCGCCCCGGTCGCGGTCGAAACCCGCCAGGTACCAGTGACCACGCCAGCACTCCAGCGCCCACGGCTCCACGTGCCGGGGCTCGGGCTGCGCGGCATTCGCCTTGCGGTAGTCGAAGACGACCGGCCGGCGGTCGCGGCAGGCCAGCATCAGCGGCTCGAAGGCGGCCTCGTGCACCGGGATGCGCGGCTCCAGCGCACCGTGCGCCTCGTACGGATCGACGTCCTCGGGCAGCCCGGCCGCCCGCAGCTTCTGCAGCGCGCCGCTCGCGGCACCGGCGAGCCGGGCCTGCTGCCACACCTTCGCGGCCAGCCCCAGAGCGGCGGCCTCCTCGGCGTCCAGGGTGATGGGCGGCAGCCGGTTGCTGTCCCGGCGGGCCAGGTAGCCGATCTCGCCGTCGAGACTCTCCACGGTCTCGATGACCAGTCCGAGTTCGCGCAGATCGTCCTTGTCGCGCTCGAACATGCGGTTGAAGGAGTCGTCGGAGCCCGCCTCGAGGTAGGCCTCGAGGGACTCGCGCAGCTCGCGCTTGCTGAGTGGCCGCCGTGTCCCGAGCAGACACAGCGCCAGGTTCATCAGCCGCTCGGCCTTGGCAATGGCCATCGACGCCCTTCTCCCTGTGGTGCTTACGACGGATGACCGTACCGCCCCGCGGTGGCGCGGCAAAAGCCGAGGGCCCATGCCCGGACAGGCATGGACCCCAGGTGACCGGCTCTGATCGTCGTCCGCTCGGACTTCGATCAGACTCCGAGCAGATCGACCACGAAGATCAGCGTCTCGCCGGGCTTGATCGCCGGGGTCGGGCTCTGGTTGCCGTAGGCGAGGTGCGCGGGGATGGTCAGCTGGCGGCGGCCGCCGACCTTCATGCCCTGCACGCCCTGGTCCCAGCCCGCGATGACGCGGCCGCCACCGAGCGGGAAGCGGAACGGCGCACCGCGGTTCCAGCTGGCGTCGAACTCCTCGCCCGTGCTGAAGGCCACGCCCACGTAGTGGACGGTCACGGTCTGACCGGCCTCGGCAACCGGGCCGTCGCCCTCCCAGATGTCCTTGATCTCGAGGTCCGCCGGGGGCTCGCCGCCCGGGAAGTCGACCTCGGGCTTGTCGATGCTCACGTGTTCAGCTCCTGCTTGTCTGCGGAAAGGCAACGGCCCAAGTCTTACATCTCCGACGGGTCACATCTTCGCGAGGATGTCCACGGAGAACACCAGCGTGGAGTCCTTCTCGATACCGCTGCCCTCCGGCGGGCTGTCGCCGTAACCCAGGTCCGGCGGAATGACGATGAGGACGCGGCTGCCGACCTTCCTGCCCGTCAGACCCTGCGCCCAGCCCTTGACGACCTGCTGCAGCGAGAACGACGTCAGCTGCTGCCGGTCGTACGTCGAGTCGAACCCCTTGTCCGTCGACGAGAACGTCTTGCCCTTCTCCCACAGCACGCCCTTGTACTGCACGAGCACACTGTCCTGGGCGCCCACCTCGGCACCGTCGCCCTCCAGGACGTACTCCGCGGCGAGCTTCTTCGGCGCGTCGGCGTCCGGCACCTCGATGGAGGGCGCCTTGCCGTCCGTGTCGGTACCGACCTTCGGCAGCGCGGCGTCGTCCTGCGGGACCTTCTTGCCCCTGGCGCTGCTCCTGGCGTTGAAGGTGTCCTGGATGTCGACCACGAACACCAGCGTGTCGTCACCCTTGATGCCCGCCTGCTCATTGCCCTGCTCCCCGTACCCCCAGGTGGGCGGCACGGAGAACTGGACGCGGCTGCCGGTCTTCTTGCCGGTGAGCGCGTACCGCCAGCCGTCGATGATGCTGCCCTGGGCGAGCTGGATGACGAGAGGGGTCTTGCGGTCGTAGGAGTTGTCGAAGACCTTCGCGCTCCGCCAGACCTGGCCGAGGTAGTTCGCCGAGACGAAGTCGTTCTCCGCGACGGCCTTGCCGCCGCCCGCGATGACCGTCTTGACCGCGAGGTCCTTGGACGGCTCACCACTGCCCTTGGCGACGGTCGGCTTCTCGTCGAACTTCGTCCCCGCGGTGATCGCCGGCAGCGGACCGTCGACGATCTTCGGCGGCGGTGGCGCCGAGGTGGCCGACGCCTCCGGCGACGCGCTGTCGCTCGCGTTGCTCGATGAGCCGGAGTCGTCGTCACCGCAGGCGGCGAGCGTGACCAGTCCCGCGGGGACGGCGATGAGGAGTGAGCGTCGGCGCACGGTGGGGGCCTCGTATCGGTATCGGGTCGGTCCTGATGGCTGGCGTGCGCGCAACTCTACGGCGTGAGAAGGGCACCGTACGGCTAACGTACGGTGCCCGTGTGGCGTTCCGCCCTTTCGTGCGGAGACGCGTGTCTCACCCGTCCGGCCTCACCGCGTCCGGGTCACATGCCGGCGATCAGCTTCTCCACCCGGTCGTCCACCGAACGGAACGGGTCCTTGCACAACACGGTGCGCTGCGCCTGGTCGTTGAGCTTGAGATGGACCCAGTCGACCGTGAAGTCCCGGCGCTGCTCCTGGGCCCGCCGGATGAAGTCGCCGCGCAACCGGGCCCGAGTGGTCTGCGGCGGAACGGACTTGCCCTCGAAGATCTTCAAGTCGTTGGCGACCCGGGCGGCCTGGCCCTTCTTCTCGAGCAGGTAGTACAGACCACGACGACGGTGGATGTCGTGGTAGGCGAGGTCTATCTGCGCGACCCGCGGATGCGACATGGTCATGTTGTGCTTGGCCCGGTACCGCTCCAGCAGCTTGTACTTCATGACCCAGTCGATCTCGGTGTCGATGCGGTCGAGGTCCTCGGCCTCGATCGCCTCCAGCGTGCGGCCCCACAGCTCCAGCACACGCTCCACGGTGCCGGTGCGAATACCGCGCCGGTCGACGAAGTCGACCGCCTTCTCGTAGTACTCCCGCTGCACCTCCAGCGCGGACGCCTCCCGGCCGCTGGCCAGGCGCACCTTGCGCCGCCCGGTGATGTCGTGGCTGACCTCGCGGATCGCCCGGATCGGGTTCTCCAGGGTCAGGTCCCGCATCACCGTGCCCGCCTCGATCATGCGCAGCACCAGGTCGGTCGCGCCGACCTTGAGCAGCATGGTCGTCTCGGACATGTTCGAGTCGCCCACGATGACGTGCAGACGCCGGTAGCGCTCCGCGTCGGCGTGCGGCTCGTCCCGCGTGTTGATGATCGGCCGGGACCGGGTCGTCGCCGAGGAGACGCCCTCCCAGATGTGCTCCGCCCGCTGGCTGACGCAGTACACCGCACCGCGCGGCGTCTGCAGCACCTTGCCCGCACCGCAGAGCAGCTGCCTCGTCACCAGGAACGGAATAAGGATGTCCGCGAGCCGCGAGAACTCCCCGTGCCGGGCCACGAGGTAATTCTCGTGACAGCCGTAGGAGTTGCCCGCGGAGTCGGTGTTGTTCTTGAAGAGGTAGACGTCGCCCGCGATTCCCTCCTCGTGCAGGCGTCGTTCGGCGTCCACCAGGAGTCCTTCGAGAATGCGCTCGCCCGCCTTGTCGTGGGTGACGAGTTCGGTCACGTTGTCACACTCGGGTGTCGCGTACTCCGGATGTGATCCCACGTCGAGATACAGGCGGGCGCCGTTGCGCAGAAAGACGTTGCTGCTGCGGCCCCATGACACGACACGGCGGAAGAGGTACCGCGCCACCTCGTCAGGCGACAGGCGGCGCTGTCCCCTGAACGTGCACGTGACGCCGTACTCGTTCTCCAGCCCGAAAATGCGGCGGTCCATGACTGAACATTACGCCTGATGACCCGAACTGAAACGGGGTTCGACGGCACGGTTTGGATCATTTTCCGATGAAGCCGCAACGACCGCACCCCGCGCGGGAGCTGCGAGGACCCGCCCGGTGCACGCCAGCACGAGCAGCGAGACGCACCCCGCCGCCCCCGGCACCGCGAAGCCCCACAGCGCCCCGCCGTGCTCCACGACGGGCCCCGCGAGGCCCGTACCCACCGAGGCACCCACCGTGAACGTCGTCACCAACCACGAGAACGCCTCCGTCACCGTGCCCTGCGGCGCGTGCACATCGACGAGGACGAACGCACACGCGATGCACGGCGCCAGGAACACCCCCGCCACGACCGTCAGCAGCACCATGGCCACCGCGCCCGGCATCAGCATCAACGGCAGATAACAGACCGCCAGCAGCGCCACCAGCATCCGCAGCCGCCGCGCCGGCTCACCGGCCCACCGCCGCGCCCCGTACACCACTCCCCCGACCAGCGCGCCCAGCCCCAGAGCGGCCATCAGCCACCCGTACACGGCGTCACCACCGTGCTCGTCGGCGTACGGCACCGAAGCGACCGTGATCGACCCGAGCGCCATCCCGATGAACAGGAAGGCCCCCAGCAACGCCAGCAGCCCACCCGAACGCAACGCCCCCAGCCAGTGCGCCTCCCGGGGCGCCGACCGCCACGCCCGCGAGGGCGGCGACACGACCACGGACAGCGCACCCAGCACACCGACGCCGTTCAGCACGAGCAGGGCCGCCTGCGGCGACCACAGCGACACGCACACCGTCACCAGCAGCGGCCCGACGGTGAACATGACCTCCTGCGCCACGGCGTCCATCGCGTACGCCGTGTGCACCTGGTCCTCCTTGCCCAGCACGCTCGGCCACAACGCCCGCAGCCCGCCCTCCAGCGGCGGCGTGAACAAGCCCGCCGCCCCCACGGCCACATACGCGAGCACGGCCGTCCCGGTGCCCGAGAAGGCGAACACGGCCATGGCCAGCGCCGACAGCACCGCGGCCGGCAACTGCACCCGCGGCTGCCCGTGCAGGTCCACCAGCCGCCCCAGCACCGGCTGCCCGACGGCGTTGGCGACGCCGTAGACGGCCGCCAGCGCGCCCGCCAGGCTGTACGAGCCGCCCTCGGCCCGCACGAACAGCACGATCGCGATCGCCGCGGTCGCGTTGGGCAACCGCCCGACCAGCGTGCCGGCGAGCAGCCGTACGGCATGCCGCGCCCGGAGAATGTCCAGATATCCGGCGACCACGACGCACCTCCCTGTCCTCACTCACCCAAGTGTTACGTATAACTTCTGCCGCCATACGTACCATGTCGCCTGTTCAGCAGTCCAGACGAAAGCGCAGGCGAACGGTGGCACGAGGCAGCACCCGCCCCACGAGCCGGGACGTCGCCCAGGCCGCCGGCGTCTCCCAGGCAGCCGTCTCGCTGGTCCTGGGCGACAAGTGGCGCGGCCGCGTCTCCGAACCGACGGCCCAGCGGGTCCGCGAGGCCGCATCGGAACTGGGCTACCGCCCCAACCTCGCGGCACGCAATCTCCGCCTCGGCCGCACCCGCACCGTCCTGCTGGTCGTCCCCGCCCTCACCACGGAGTTCTTCGCCGAGGTGTACACGGGCGCCGCCCGGGTCGCCGCCGAGCACGGCTTCGGCGTGGTCCTCTACCCCTCACCCGAAGGCGTGGGCCCCGCCCGGGACCCCTTCGCCTCCGCACAGGCCGCACTCGACGGCGTCATCGCCTCCTCCATGGCCGCCGACGCCCTCTCCGCCATCCGGGGCGACCAGCTCCCCCTGGTCATGCTGGACAGCGACCCCGAGGGCAGCCTGGGCGCCGCGACGGTCAACCTCGACATCGCCGACGGCATCCGCCAGGTCACCGAACACCTGCTGTCCCTGGGCCACCGCAGCTTCCTCCACCTCGCGGCCGACATCCCGTCCTGGACCTTCGAGGTACGCGCCCGCGAACTCGCCACACGCCTCGCCGACGTCCCCGGCACCGACCTCCGCACCATCCGCGCCCCCATCTCCATCGAGGGCGCCCTGAACGCCACGGAGGCCGCCCTCGCCGCACCCGGGCCCCGGCCCACGGCACTGGTCTGCGACGACGACAAACTGGCGGCCGGCGCGTACAAGGCCGTCCGGCGCGCCGGACTCCGCGTCCCCGACGACCTCTCGGTCACCGGCCTCGACGACCTCGGCCTCGCCACCGCCATCGACCCCGAACTCACCACCGTCCGCCTGGACGCGGAAGCCTTCGGCGAACGGGGCATGCGCGCACTGCTGGCCGTAATGGAAGGCAGGCCCCCCGAGAAGGGGGACCTGCCGGTGAGCCTTGTGGTACGGGGGTCTACAGCCCCGCCGCGGTGACCCGAGCCGCTACTCCTCGTCCGACCCGGAGCCGGTCTCGGTCTCCGTCTCGCTCTCCGCCGACACCTCGCCCGCAGCCGCACCGGAATCCAGCAGCCGCGACAGCTGGCTCCCCACGATGCGCTTGAACTTGCGCTGCTGCGGACGCGTCCGGTCCAGCACCGCGACCTCCAGACGCTCCGCCGGAATCTCCCGCTCACTCCCGTTCGTGTCCCGGGACAGCGCCTGCACCGCCAGCTTCAGCGCCTCGGCCAGCGTCATGCCGTCCCGGTGCCGCTGGTCCAGATACCCGCTGATCTGCTCCGCGTTGCCCCCGACCGCCACCGAGCCGTGCTCGTCCACGATCGAACCGTCGTGCGGCAACCGGTAGATCTGGTCGTTCTCCGGACTGTCGCCCACCTCGGCGACGACCAGCTCCACCTCGTACGGCTTCTCGGCCTGGCTGGAGAAGATCGTGCCCAGCGTCTGGGCGTACACGTTGGCCAGACCGCGCGCCGTCACGTCGTCACGGTCGTAGGTGTAACCACGCAGGTCGGCGTAGCGCACCCCACCGATCCGCAGGTTCTCGTACTCGTTGTACTTGCCGGCGGCCGCGAAGCCGATCCGGTCGTAGATCTCGCTGAACTTGTGCAGCGCGCGGGACGGATTCTCACCGACGAACACGATGCCGTCGGCGTACTGCAGCACGACCAGGCTGCGGCCACGGGCGATGCCCTTGCGGGCGTACTCCGCCCGGTCGGCCATCGCCTGCTGAGGAGATACATAGAACGGCGTCGACACCGGTTATCCGTCCCTTTCTGTCGAAGTCACTGGACCACCTGACAACACGACCGCACCCGCTACAGCAGCGCGGCCCGCGGACCGTCGGGCTGCTCGAGCCGGGCCTGCAGCACCGAGCCGGCCAGCTCCGCGGCCTCGTCCTCACCGAGCCGGCGGAAACCGCCCTCGGTGATCACAGTGATGATCGGATAGATCCGGCGGGCGACATCGGGACCACCGGTCGCCGAGTCGTCGTCAGCCGCGTCGTACAGCGCCTGCACCACGAGCGTCGTGGCCTGCTCCTCGGTCAGGTCGTCGCGGAACAGCTTCTTCATCGCACCGCGCGCGAAGACCGAGCCCGACCCCGTGGTCGCGTAGTTCCGCTCCTCGGACCGGCCGCCCGTCACGTCGTACGAGAAGATGCGGCCCCTGCCCCGGTCCACGTCGTACCCGGCGAACAGCGGCACCACGGCCAGCCCCTGCATCGCCATGCCCAGGTTGGACCGGATCATCGTCGACAGACGGTTCGCCTTGCCCTCCAGGGACAGCTGGGCGCCCTCGACCTTCTCGAAGTGCTCCAGCTCCAGCTGGAACAGCTTCACCATCTCCACGGCCAGACCCGCCGTACCGGCGATGCCCACCGCCGAGTACTCGTCGGCCGGGAAGACCTTCTCGATGTCCCGCTGGGCGATCATGTTGCCCATGGTGGCCCGCCGGTCACCGGCGAGGACGACCCCCCCGGGGAACGTGACCGCCACGATCGTGGTGCCGTGCGGTGCCTCGATGACGCCCTGCACCGGCGGGAGCTGCCGGTTGCCCGGGAGCATCTCCGGCTGGTGCTCACCGAGGAAGTCCATGAAGGAAGAGGACCCGGGCGTCAGGAAGGCAGCTGGTAGACGCCCGGTGCTACGAGTGTTGGCTTCCACGAAGTTCCCTCCAGGTAGGCGGCAGCCCGACGAACAGCGTCGGGATCGTCTCCCAACTTGCCGATGGCCGAATTGCAGTTGAAGCACAGTACGCCACGGACCTTACCCGTCTTGTGACAGTGATCCACATGAACGGCAGGAGCCTTCAAACAGATCACGCAGAGACCTTTTTGAGAGGCGACGATCTTGTCCCGCTCAGCCTCGGTGAGGCCGTACTGGCGTTTTAGGTGGCGCGCACGCCCCGCCACTGCCCGGCAGGCCTTGCAACGCGTCGACAGCCCGTCCGAGGCCGCCGCGTTGCGATGCCACTCGCTCCACGGCTTGACCTCGTCACAACCCAGGCAGTGCTTGTACCCCTCGGGCACGTCCGCACGACGGACCTTCTTGCCCTCAGCCTCCCGGCGGCGGCGGTATGCCTGGGACCCGCATTCGCGGCAACGGTCCTGAAGCCTGTCGAGCCTGGACCTGTTGGCCGCGAATGCACTGGCAGGCAGAGTCCGCTTGGATGCCGAGCATCTCTTCTCGGCATCCAAATTGGACATTAAGGACTATTCCCCACCTTTTTGGACGAATGACCTCACGAAATCCTCGGCGTTCTCCTCGAGTACGTCGTCGATCTCGTCCAGGACGGAGTCCACGTCGTCGTTCAGCTTTTCCTGGCGCTCCTTGAGGTCCTCCGATGCCTGCGCGTCCTGCGCCTGCTCCTCGACCTCCTCGGTGGACCGCGTGGCCTTCTGCTGCCCGCCGCCGGTGTCCTTGGTCGCCATAACCCTCACCCCGCTCGGTTCGCCCGACACAGTTGCTCGGTCAAGATCAGACCCTACAAGCCCGGTCCGACATCGGCCCCGCACTTTCCTCAACGTACGGGGACCATCTCCATGGTTCCCGGACCTGGGGTATTCCACCCCGTCCGGCTGTCTACTCCCCGGTACCCGCTCGGTCCGCTCACCCGCCGGACAGGACCCTGACCAGGTCGTCCGCGGTGCGGCAGCGGTCCAGGAGCTCCTTGACGTGATTACGCGTTCCGCGAAGCGGTTCCAGGGTTGGGACCCGCTGCAGCGAGTCCCGGCCCGGCAGGTCGAAGATCACCGAGTCCCAGGAGGCCGCCGCGACGTCGTCCGCGTACTGCTCCAGGCAGCGTCCGCGGAAGTAGGCGCGGGTGTCCTCCGGGGGCTTGGTACGGGCCCGCTCGACGTCGTTCT
Organism: Streptomyces sp. MMCC 100; assembly: GCF_041538145.2. Lineage (NCBI taxonomy): Bacteria > Bacillati > Actinomycetota > Actinomycetes > Kitasatosporales > Streptomycetaceae > Streptomyces > Streptomyces sp. MMCC 100. The sequence continues at coordinate 2,164,666 of NZ_JBGORK020000001.1, read as the reverse complement.
CGTCCAGCAGACGCTTGATGCGGCCGCGGTCCACCAGACGGTTGTAGAGGCCCTTGTCGGGCCGTACGTCGGCGTACTGGAGGTCGACGAGGTGCAGCCGGGCGGCGTCCCAGTCGACGTTGTCGCGGCGGCGGTAGCCCTCCATGAGCTCCCGCTTGGCGACCCAGTCCAGTTCACCGGCGAGGCTCATGGGGTCGTTCTCGAGCCGGTTGAGGGTGTCCTCCCAGCGGCCGAGGACGTCCTTGGTCTGGTCGTCGGCGTCCGCGCCGTACCGTTCCTCGACGTACTTGCGGGCCAGCTCGTAGTACTCCATCTGGAGCTGTACGGCGGTCAGTGTGCGGCCGCTGCGCAGCGTGACGAGGTGCTTGAGCGTCGGGTCGTGCGAGACCTGGTGGAGGGTGCGTACGGGCTGGTCGACGGCGAGGTCGACGGCGATGAAGCCGTCTTCGATCATGGACAGGACCAGGGCCGTCGTGCCCAGCTTGAGGTACGTCGAGATCTCCGACAGGTTCGCGTCGCCGATGATCACGTGCAGTCGGCGCCATTTCTCGGCGTCGGCGTGCGGTTCGTCGCGGGTGTTGATGATGGGGCGCTTCAGCGTCGTCTCCAGGCCGACCTCGACCTCGAAGTAGTCGGCGCGCTGGCTGAGCTGGAAGCCGTGTTCGTGGCCGTCCTGGCCGATGCCGACGCGGCCGGCGCCGGTGAAGACCTGGCGGGAGACGAAGAAGGGCGTCAGGTGGCGCACGATGTCCGAGAAGGCGGTTTCCCGCTTCATCAGGTAGTTCTCGTGCGTGCCGTAGGAGGCGCCCTTGTTGTCGGTGTTGTTCTTGTAGAGGTGGATGGGCTGGGCGCCGGGCAGCTGGGCGGCGCGTTCGGCGGCTTCGGCCATGATGCGTTCGCCGGCCTTGTCCCACAGGACGGCGTCGCGCGGGTTGGTGACCTCCGGAGCGCTGTACTCGGGGTGGGCGTGGTCGACGTAGAGCCGTGCTCCGTTGGTGAGGATGACGTTGGCGAGGCCGATGTCCTCGTCGGTGAGCTGGCTGTTGTCGGCGGCCTCGCGGGCGAGGTCGAAGCCTCGCGCGTCCCGGAGGGGGTTCTCCTCCTCGAAGTCCCAGCGGGCCCGGCGGGCCCGGTGCATCGCCGCCGCGTAGGCGTTGACGATCTGGGACGAGGTGAGCATGGCATTGGCGTTCGGGTGGCCGGGGACGGAGATTCCGTACTCCGTCTCGATGCCCATTACTCGCCGTACGGTCATGCGGCCCTCCTTGCCCGGCAGCGCCCGTAGTGGGCGCCGCTCAAGTACCGCTGGCGCTCCGATGCGTGTGCGGTGCCCGTCCCCGCACTGCGCGACTCGGCGGTATGGAAGAGCCTAGAACGCCTTTGCGCTGGTGGGGAGATCATTTGCGTCATTGCCTTGCTCCAGCCGGGGCTCCGGAAAACAGTCGGCTGCGGGTACCCGGTGAGGGCACCCGCAGCCGCCCAGCCTTTTACAGGTACTGACCGGTGTTTGCCACCGTGTCGATGGAGCGTCCGGTGTCCGCGCCCTGCTTTCCGGTGACGAGCGTACGGATGTACACGATCCGTTCGCCCTTCTTTCCGGAGATGCGGGCCCAGTCGTCCGGGTTGGTGGTGTTGGGCAGGTCCTCGTTCTCCTTGAACTCGTCCACGCAGGCCTGGAGGAGGTGGGAGACGCGGAGGCCCTTCTGGTTCTTGTCGAGGAAGTCCTTGATCGCCATTTTCTTGGCGCGGCCCACGATGTTCTCGATCATGGCGCCGGAATTGAAGTCCTTGAAATAGAGGACTTCCTTGTCGCCGTTGGCGTAGGTGACTTCCAGGAAGCGGTTTTCCTCGGATTCGGCGTACATCTGTTCCACCGCCGTCTGGATCATGCTCTGGACGGTGGCCGCCTTGTCCTTCTCGTGCTCCGCGAGGTCGTCGGAGTGGAGGGGGAGGCGTTCGGTGAGGTACTTGCCGAAGATGTCCTTGGCCGCTTCGGCGTCCGGACGTTCGATCTTGATCTTCACGTCGAGCCGGCCGGGCCGCAGGATGGCGGGGTCGATCATGTCCTCGCGGTTGGAGGCGCCGATGACGACCACGTTCTGCAGGCCTTCCACGCCGTCGATCTCGGCGAGCAGCTGCGGGACGATGGTGTTCTCCACGTCCGAGCTGACGCCGGAGCCGCGGGTGCGGAAGAGGGATTCCATCTCGTCGAAGAAGACGATGACGGGGGTGCCCTCGCTGGCCTTCTCCCGGGCTCGCTGGAAGACGAGGCGGATCTGCCGCTCGGTCTCGCCGACGTACTTGTTGAGGAGCTCGGGTCCCTTGATGTTGAGGAAGAAGCTCTTGCCGGCGGCCTGGCCGGTGACCTCGGCGACCTTCTTGGCCAGCGAGTTGGCGACGGCCTTGGCGATGAGCGTCTTGCCGCATCCGGGGGGCCCGTAGAGCAGGACGCCCTTGGGCGGGCGGAGCTCGTGCTCCCGGAACAGGTCGGGGTAGAGATAGGGGAGCTCGACCGCGTCGCGGATGGCTTCGATCTGTCCGCCGAGGCCACCGATCTGCTCGTAGCCGATGTCGGGGACTTCTTCGAGGACGAGTTCTTCGACCTCGCTCTTGGGGACGACCTCGTAGACGTAGCCGGAACGGGGTTCGAGCAGGAGGGCGTCGCCGGCGCGGATGGTGAGGCCGCGCAGGGGTTCGGCGAGCCGTACCACCCTTTCCTCGTCGGTGTGGCCGAGCACCAGGGCGCGCTCGCCGTCCTCGAGGATCTCCTTGAGGGTGACGATGTCGCCGACGCTCTCGAACTCCATGGCCTCGACCACGTTGAGTGCTTCGTTGAGCATCACTTCCTGGCCGCGCCGGAGCTCGTCGAGCTCGACGCTCGGGCTGACGTTCACCCTGAGTTTGCGGCCGCCGGTGAAGATGTCGGCGGTGCCGTCCTCGTTGGCCTGCAGGAAGACGCCGAAGCCGGCGGGCGGCTGGGCCAGCCGGTCGACCTCTTCCTTGAGGGCCACGATCTGGTCGCGGGCCTCGCGGAGTGTGCCGGCGAGTCGCTCGTTCTGGGCGGACACGCCGGCCAGGTTGGTCTGCAGTTCGACGATCCGCTCTTCGAGAATTCTCGTGTGTCGCGGAGATTCGGCGAGCTTGCGTCGCAGGACGGCGATCTCCTGCTCAAGGTAGGCCACCTGCCCGGCCGGGTCCTCGGACCCGCGTCCCGGGCGGATGCCGCGGTTCATGTCGTCGTCGTGGGCTGCCACGGTCCTCACCTCCTCCAAGGGGAGCTGGACGCTTCCAGACCCTACCTGGGTGGGTGTCGATTGAAACCCCTAGATCACAAAGACGGTAGGGGTGTGTCCGATCTTCACCCTTGCGCTCTCCCTCACGCCAGGGGAATACCCACGGAACGTGATTGGAACCCAGGCGGGGGTAGGGTCGAAGTGTTCAACACCCGTCAGAGCTGGCCGGATTCCCGAACGGCTCGGCGCAGGAAACGGCAGGAGAGATGAGCGTGCAGCAGGAGGCCGGAGTCGGCGGCGAGGCTCTGGAGGTCTGGATCGACCAGGACCTGTGTACCGGTGACGGCATCTGCGCCCAGTACGCGCCCGAGGTGTTCGAGCTGGACATCGACGGTCTGGCCTATGTGAAGGGCGCGAACGACGAGCTTCTGCAGGCCCCGGGGGCGACAACGCCCGTGCCGCTGCCGCTTCTCACGGATGTGGTCGACTCGGCGAAGGAGTGTCCGGGCGAGTGCATCCACGTGCGTCGCGTTTCGGACAGGGCCGAGGTCTACGGCCCGGACTCAGAGTGACCAAATCGTGACTTGGCGCGTACGTTCCGTGACTGCTGTCTGGTGTGTCACACCGTCCGTCCCGGGAGCACCGGTCAGACGGTGCGTGCCTGCGAGGGCGTGTCGCTGACGAACGTGCCGTTCTTCCACTGCCACTTCACGTCGTCGGTGACGTCGGGGCAGCAACTGGGCACGTCGGCCGAGGAGTAGCCGAGGAGCGTGGCGCGGACGACGCCGTCGCGCACCGAGAGTTCGGTGGCCGTGTGGCGGTCCTCGGGGTCGACGAGGGTGGCCACGACGCGGGGCTTGCCGCCGTCGGCGTTCCGCGTGATGACGTACACGCCGTCGGGCGGGGTGCCCATGGGCGCGTCGCAGTGCACGACGGCCACCGTCTCGGGCCGGCCGTCGCCGTCGAGGTCGCCGGAGGCCTTCTTCTGCACGAGGGCTTTGACGGGGCCGCATTCCAGGGGGAAGGCCACGGCGGCGGGATCGGGCGGTGCGATGTGTGCCGGCGCGCTCTTCGGGCCGGCGGCGGCTGCCTGGTCGGCGGTCTGGGCCGCTGTCGCGGCGTCGGGCTGGAGGACCGAGGACAGGGCGACCACGCCGGCGACGGCCGTGGCGGTGGCGACCCAGTGGATCGGCCGCGTGTGCGTGTGCGAGAGCTCCGGAACGGCGGGGTGCTGCACGAGGAGGGTCTCCTGTGAGGGCTGTGCCGGTGGGGTGGCCAGCATCGTGCCACATGTCACAGTGCGGGGGAACGGCGGGGTGGGTACTGGTTCCGTTTTCCGCGGGGTCGCTTCTCTCGTGGGGTGGTGCTGGTCAACGCGACGACGCCGTGGTGGAGTTCCGGGACGCGGCCGGAACTGCCGGACGCCCCTCAGGCGGCGCTCTCCGGGTACGGGCTGTTCTGGGGGCTGTTCATCGGCCAGCTGATGGTGCTCGTGGTGCTGACGGTGTTCGTGATGGGCACGNGAGACCGCCGATACTTCCACGCCCGTCATGTTCCTCACCGACGCCAACATGATGGTGACGACCGGGGGACGCGAACGGACCGAAAGCGAGTTCCGGGACGCGGCCGGAACTCCACCACGGCGTCTGTACGTTGTGTGCGGCACGGGGCCGCTTCAGCGGCCGGAGCCTCCGCCGGCGTTGGGGCCGTCGTAGTCCTCGCCGTAGGCGCCCTTGGCGGGGCGGCGGCGGCGCATGGGCGGCTCGACGCCGTCGGCGAGGCGGCGGGCGGTGAGCAGGAAGCCGGTGTGGCCGATCATCCGGTGGTCGGGGCGGACGGCGAGGCCCTCGACGTGCCAGTTGCGGATCATGGTTTCCCAGGAGGTCGGCTCGTTGAAGCAGCCGATCTCGCGGATGGACTCGACGGTCCGGGCGAGCTGGGTGGTGGTGGCGACGTAGCAGCACAGGATGCCGCCGGGCACGAGCGCCTTGGAGACGGCCTCGAGGCACTCCCAGGGGGCGAGCATGTCGAGGATGACGCGGTCGACGTCGGCGTCGGACAGGTTGTCCTGGAGGTCGCCGACGGTGAGCTGCCAGGCGGGGTGCGGGCCGCCGAAGTAGCGCTGCACGTTCTGCTGGGCGATCTCGGCGAAGTCCTCGCGGCGCTCGTAGGAGTGCAGCATGCCCTGGTCGCCGATGGCGCGCAGCAGGAAGCTGCTGAGGGAGCCGGAGCCCACGCCCGCCTCGACGACGCGTGCGCCGGGGAAGATGTCGGCGAAGGCGAGGATCTGTCCCGCGTCCTTCGGGTAGACGACGGCTGCCCCGCGGGGCATGGACAGGACGTAGTCGGGGAGCAGGGGGCGCAGCGCGAGGTAGGCGACGTTCCCGGTGGTGCGGACAACGCTGCCCTCGGGAGCACCGATCAGTTCGTCGTGGGGGAAGGAACCCTTGTGGGTGTGGAAGTTCTTCCCGGCCTCGAGCGTGAACGTGTAGTGGCGGCCCTTGGGGTCGGTCAGCTGAACCTGGTCCCCGACCTTGAAGGGCCCGCGCCTGCGGGCGGCACCGGTCGGTTCGGACATGTGACCAGCCTACCGGTCCCGGGCGGGGGCTCCGACCACCGCTGGGGAGAGCGGGGCTCAGGAGGGCCGGGCCATGGCCTTGACGAAGGCCCGCTCCACGTCGGCCGCGGACAGGACGCCGTAGATCTCGCCGGTCTCCTCGACGACGAGGTACTCGGTGGCCGGGTTGGCGCGCAGGGCGTCCAGAAGTTCCTCGCCGGACAGTTCCGCGGAGACGCGCATGCCGTCGGTGAGGTCCTGGGCGAGGGTGCTGACCGGTACCCAGGGGCGGCGGTGCTCGGGTACGCCGACGATGGCGGCCTCGCGGACCAGTGAGGCGGGAGTGCCGTCGGCGTCGACGACGACCAGGGCGCGGGCGCCGGAGGCGTTGGCGCGGCGCAGGGCCTCGGACAGGGGGGTGTCGGCCTGGACGGGGACGGCGCGCCGGGTGAGGGCGCGGGCGCGCAGTTCGGGGAGGTGTTCGCGCAGGCGGGCCATGCGGAGGCTGTTTCCGGCGCCGGTCCAGATGATCGCGGCGAGGATGGCGGCGAGCAGGGCGTCCATGACGGTGTCCATGCCGACGTCGTCGGCGGCGTCGCTGCCGAGCGACTGGGTGAGCAGCGGCAGGCCGATCAGTACGGCGATGGCGAGGGCGCGGCCGACCCAGGCTGCGGCGATGGTCCCGCTCATCGGCTTGCCGGTGATCTTCCAGACGACGGCGCGGAGCATGCGGCCGCCGTCGAGGGGGAGGCCGGGCAGCAGGTTGAAGACGGCCACGATGAGGTTGGAGACCATCAGCCCTGCCAGGAGGACGCCGGGGACGCTGTCGGGTTCGACGGGCAGCAGGGCGGCGTAGAAGACGCCGGAGAGGACGAGGGAGAGCAGCGGGCCGACGAAGGCCAGCACGAACTCGCGGCCGGGGGTCTCGGCTTCCTTCTCGATCTCGGAGACGCCGCCGAAGAACTGGAGCTGGATGCGGCGGACGGGGAGCTTGAAGCGGAGGGCGGCGACGGTGTGGGCCAGCTCGTGGACGAGGACGGAGGCGTAGAAGGCGACCGCGAAGAAGAGGGAGACGAGGTAGCGGGCGGCGCCGAGCTCGGGTAGTACGCGGTCGAGCTGGCCGCCGAACACCCAGGTGATGAGGGCGGCGACCAGGAACCAGCTGGGGGCGACGTACACGGGTACGCCGAAGGGCCGGCCCATGAGCAGTCCGCCTCCGGGTTCCGGTCGACGCTGCGGCGGCCGCCCCGGTCCGCCCGCGCCGGGGGTGTGGGCCTCGGTGCGGTGGCGTGGGGTGCCGGTGCCGTGAGCGGCGTGCCGGTGGTCGGCGTCCGGTTCGGAGGGCTCGGAAGCGGGTGTGGAGGGGCGGTCGTGGTCCGAGGGCCGTTTCGTCCAGGCGCTGGTGTCGCCCTCGCCGCCGGCGGACGGACCTGCCGGCGGACGAGCGGTGCCGTCGTCTCCGGAGGCCGGCTGCTCCGACGGTCCCCCTGCCGTGCCGCGCGCGGTGCCGGCGGCGGCCGGGGTGGAGCCGGCGGGGCTGCCGGGGAGGGGCGGGTTCTGGGGAGCCGGGGCGGTGCCCGAAGCGCGATTCGCGTCCGGGGCGGTGCCCTCGGCGGAGTCGGCGCCCGGGTCGGGCTTGCCGGTCGCGGCGGCGGTGTTCGGGTCGGGCTCCTCGCGTGGGGCGGAGTCGGCGGGGCTCTCCCCCGGTTTCGCGGGCGCCGGTGTGCCGACGGCCGGCGACTCGGTGCCCGGCGTCCCGGCTTCCGACTCCTCGTGGCCCGGCGAGCCGGGGCCCGTGGCCGGGGGGCCGGTGGGTTCCGGCTGTGCGGTGTCGGCGGGGTCGGCGGCCGGGGCCGTGGGATGCGCCTGGGGCTCGGCCGACTCGTCGTTGCCGGACCGCGGCTGCCCGCTCCCGCCGCTCACGTCCACGATGTCCCCTCGTTCGAAGCGTCTCCCGCCTGCCGGACGGGAGGGTCTCGTGTCGATGGTATGCGTCCGTCCCGGCCCGTTCAGCCCCGGCACCCCTGTGCTTGCCTTCCGTCACACGGGTCACAGCCTGCGGGCTGGGTCGCTGTCAGTGGCCGGCCGTAAGGTCTGTGGTCATGGAGACGAGTACCGAGGATGTCGCGGAGGACGCCGGCGGACCCGCCCGACCGGCGGCGGCTGCGGCGGACCAGGCGGGCCTGGTGGTGGAACCGACGGTCGTGGCGTTGGACGCGACGGCCGCGGCCGCCTCGCCCGCGCCCGTGGCGATACCGCCCGCCTCGCTCTCGCCCTCGCGGGCCGGCGACTTCATGCAGTGCCCGTTGCTGTACCGGTTCCGGGTCATCGACCGGCTGCCGGAGAAGCCCAGCGAGGCGGCGACCAGGGGCACCCTGGTGCACGCGGTGCTGGAGCGGCTCTTCGACGCCCCGGCGGCCGAGCGCACGGCGCCGCGGGCGAAGGCGCTGGTCCCGGGCCAGTGGGACCGGCTGCGGGAGAGCAGGCCGGAGGTCGGTGAGCTGTTCGCGGACGACCCGGAGGGTGAGCGGCTGGCGCAATGGCTCTCCGAGGCGGAGCGGCTCGTCGAGCGCTGGTTCACTCTGGAGGATCCGAGCCGGCTGGAGCCCGCCGAGCGGGAGCTGTTCGTCGAGGCCGAGCTGGACTCCGGGCTGCGGCTGCGCGGCATCATCGACCGGGTCGACGTGGCCCCCACCGGCGAGGTGCGGATCGTCGACTACAAGACGGGCAAGGCGCCCCGGCCGCAGTACGCGGAGGGCGCGCTGTTCCAGATGAAGTTCTACGCGCTGGTGGTGTGGCGGCTGAAGAAGGTCGTCCCGCGACGTCTGCAGCTGGTGTATCTCGGCAGCGGTGACGTGCTCACGTACGACCCGGTCCTGGCCGACCTGGAGCGTGTCGAGCGCAAGCTGCTGGCGCTGTGGGAGGCGATCCGGCTGGCGACCGAGACGGGCGACTGGCGGCCCCGGCCGACGAAGCTGTGCGGCTGGTGCGATCACCAGGCGCACTGTCCGGAGTTCGGCGGTACTCCCCCGCCCTATCCGCTGCCGGTGAGGGCGGCCGACTCCGGCGGCGCCGAGCAGGGCAGAATGGGGCCGGACTAGGGCCTGTCCCATCGAAGGAGACTTACGTGGCCATCCGCGTCCTACTGGTCGACGACCAGCCGCTGCTGCGCACGGGCTTCCGGATGATTCTGGAGGCGGAGCAGGATCTCGCGGTCGTCGGCGAGGCCGGAGACGGCCTCCAGGCTCTGGACCAGGTGCGGGCGCTGCAGCCCGATGTGGTGCTGATGGACATCCGCATGCCGCGGATGGACGGTGTGGAGGCGACCCGGCAGATCACCGGGCCCGAGCGGGACGGCCCGGCGAAGGTGCTGGTGCTGACCACCTTCGATCTGGACGAGTACGTGGTGGAGGCGCTGAAGGCGGGCGCCAGCGGCTTCCTGCTCAAGGATGCCCCGGCCAACGAGCTGGTGCAGGCGATCCGGGTGGTGGCGAACGGTGAGGCGATGCTCGCACCGAGCATCACCCGGCGGCTGCTCGACAAGTACGCCACGCATCTGCCGTCCGGTGACGAGCCGGTGCCGGACACTCTGCACACGCTGACGGACCGTGAGGTGGAGGTGCTGAAGCTGGTGGCTCGCGGGCTGTCCAACGCGGAGATCGCCGCGGACCTGTTCGTCAGCGAGACCACCGTCAAGACGCACGTGGGTCATGTGCTGACCAAGCTGGGTCTGCGGGACCGGGTTCAGGCCGCGGTGTACGCGTACGAGAGCGGTCTGGTCCGTCCCGGCGCGCAGTAGCCGGCCGTCGCGGCACGTGCTCACACCGAAGGGCGCCCTCTTCCGGCCGGAAGAGGGCGCCCTTCGGTGTGAGCGGGGCGGGCGTCAGTCGCTCACGCCCCGGCCCAGCTCCCACAGCTGGAGCGTCGAGGACGCGTTGAGGAGGTAGGCCGCGCCCGTGACGTCGTCGCGGGTGGCGACGTACTGCTTGCCCTGCCACAGCGGGATCAGCGGCACTTCTTCGGCGGTGATGTCCTGGATTTCGGTGAGGGCGTCCGCCGCGGAGAGCCGGTCGGCCTCGCCGCGGGACTCGGGGATCAGCTTGTTGATGATTTCCTTGTTCTGGTAGGGCGAGTTGAGGGTGTTGCGCTTGTCCAGGAACGGTGCGATGAAGCTGTCGGCGTCCGGGAAGTCGGGGAACCAGCCCATGCCGAAGGCGGCGTACTGGCGGTTCAGCTCGGCCTTGCGGAACTTGGTCCAGGGCGTGCCCTTGATGTCCACGTCGAACAGGCCGCTGTCGTTCAGCTGCTTCTGGAGCTGCTCGAACTCCTGCTTGGTCGCGGCGCCGTAGTGGTCCGTCGTGTAGTTGAGCGTCAGCTTGACCGGCGTGGTGACGTCCGCGTCCTCCAGCATCGCCTTCGCCTTGCCGACGCTCGGGTCGCCGTACTTGTTGAAGAACGAGTTGGAGTGGCCGGTGATGCCGGCCGGGACCATCGAGTACAGCGGCTGGGCCTGCGAGCCGTAGACCGCGGAGACGAGTTCGCTGCGGTTGATGAGCTGGGCCATCGCCTTGCGTACGGCCTTGTCCTTCACCTCGGGCGCGTCCGTGTTGAAGGCGAGGTAGCGGATCTCCAGGCCGGACACCTCGACGAGGCTGACGTCGCCGTCGGTGGCCTTCGCGAGCTGCTGGACCTGTCCCGGAGTCATCGCGCGGGTCATCACGTCGATGTCGCCCTTGTCGATCGCGGCGCCCATGGCCTCCGCGTCGTCGAAGAAGACCATCTCGACCTTGTCGTTGTTCACCTTCGCGCTCCCCTTGTAATTGGGGTTCTTGGTGAACACGGCCTTGGTGAGTATGTCGTCCTTGACCTCGGCCTTCATGGTGTACGGGCCGGAACCGTCCAGTTCCCAGCCGTCGCGCAGCTTGTCCTTGGGGTACTGGTCCGGGTTGACGATGCCCGAGACCGGCGTCGACAGCTTGTACGGGAAGGTGGCGTCCGCCGTCTTGAGGTGGAAGATGACCTCGCGGTCGCCCTGCGTCTCGACGGTGTCCACGGTGTTGAGCAGCGAGGCCACCTCGGTGTCGGCGTCGATGGCCAGGGCGCGCTCGATGGAGTACTTGACGTCCTCCGCGGTGACGGGGTCGCCATTGGCGAACTTCAGTCCGTCCCGCAGGGTGCACGCGTACCGTTCGTTCCCGGTGTCGGTGAAGCCGCACTTCTGGGCGGCGTCCGGCACCGGTTCGCCGCCTCCGCGGGGCTGCGCCATGAGTGTCTGCGTGGTCTGACGCAGCACGTTCCAGAGGCCGACGTCGTAGGCGTATGCCGGGTCGAGCGGCGCGGGCGTCTCCTCTGAGGCGCTGAACCGGTCCGTGGTGCCGACGGCGATCGCGTCCCCGCCGCTGCCGCTGTCCGATCCTCCGCAGGCGGCGAGCACCGGCGCGAGCAGGCCGACGACGGCCGGCAGCACCAAAGTCTTGCGGTTCATGCTCGAGTTTCTCCAGAGCTGTCGGTCCGTGTATCCGGCATGCAGGGGTGTCGCGGCGGATCACGGGGGTAGTGGCCGATGTTCTCGCGACGAGATTAGTCCGCGCCCGCACGGGGGTTCGCAGCCACCGGAGTTGAGGACTCATCACGGAGCGAAACCGGGTGTGGACACACCGAAAACCCGACAGTGGAAGGATTAGTGCAGGGTTTCACCAATCAGGACACAAAGGTTCCTCGACAACGTTCGCCAAGCTGGATGTGGCACACGTACGCACCTCTGTCGACCCCTGTCGACGTGGCGAACGTCACAGTTGGACTTCGGCCGCCGGTGCTGGAATTCGGCCACCCGAGGTGGTGGAAATAGCCCGGGAACACCGTTCGGGTCGCCCGGGGCGGCCCTTCCCGGAATTGCCGCTTAACGCCGCGGCACGCTCGGTGCACGGCTAGCGCATTTGTGTCATCAGGCCGCGCAGAAATGTCAGGTCGACCTCTTCCAGGGAGGCGACCACCGTGCGCCGGGCGGCCGGTGTGATGGGGGCGACCGAGGGCACCGCCACGACGTGGCAGCCGGCGGACTCCGCGGCGGCGACCCCGGTCGCGGTGTCCTCGACGACGGCGCAGCGGGCCGGGTCCGCACCGAGCCCGGCCGCGGCGGCCAGGTACGGGTCGGGGTGGGGCTTGGTGCGCGGCACCTCGTCGCCGGCGACGGTGAGCGCGAAGTGCTGGGGGCCGAGCGACTTCAGGACGCGGTCGATGATGCGCCGGTGCGAGGCGGAGACCAGGGCCGTGGGGATCTCGTGTGCGGACAGCTCCGCGAGCAGCCGGGCGGCGCCGGGCATGAGCGGCAGGTCACGGCCGATGCGCTGCTCGAAGCCGTCGTTGAGCAGGACGCTGAGTTCGGCGAGGGTGATGTCGGCGCCGGTGGCCTCGATCAGGAAGCCCGCGCTGCGGGTCATGGGGCCGCCGACCACGACGTGGCGCCAGGAGTCGTCGAGGGTGTGGCCGAGGGAGGCGAAGACCTCCTTCTCGACGTCCCACCAGAAGCCCTCGGTGTCCACCAGGGTGCCGTCCATGTCCAGGAGCACGGCCTGGAGGGCGGAGCCTTCGGCCGTACGGGTTCCGAGCGCGGGGACCGTGCTGGTCATCCACGTACCTCCTTGAGGGACGATCAGGCCGGCTCCCACGAAGGGAGCCGGCCTGCAGTGGACCGACCAGTGTACGTCGTGCGGGACGCGAACGCCTGGTGTGGCCGGTGAAGCGGGTACGGAGCGCCTAGCGGGCGTTGAAGTACTTCGCCTCGGGGTGGTGGATGACGATGGCGTCGGTGGACTGCTCGGGGTGGAGCTGGAACTCCTCGGACAGGTGGACGCCGATGCGCTCCGGCTCGAGGAGCGCGGCGATCTTCGCGCGGTCCTCCAGGTCGGGGCAGGCGCCGTAGCCGAGGGAGAAGCGGGCGCCGCGGTACTTCAGGGCGAACATGTCCTCCATCTCGGCCGGGTCCTCCCCGGCGAAGCCGAGTTCGGAGCGCACGCGCGCGTGCCAGTACTCGGCGAGGGCCTCGGCGAGCTGGACGGACAGGCCGTGCAGTTCGAGGTAGTCGCGGTAGGCGTTGGCCTCGAACATGCGGGCCGTCTCCTCGCCGATGCGGGAGCCGACGGTGACGACCTGGAAGCCGACCACGTCGGTCTCGCCGGACTCCTCCGGGCGGAAGAAGTCCGCCAGGCACAGGCGCCGGCCTCGGCGCTGGCGCGGGAAGGTGAAGCGGGTGCGTTCGTTGCCGTCGTCGTCGAGGACGATCAGGTCGTCGTCCTTGGAGACGCACGGGAAGTAGCCGTAGACCACGGCCGCTTCCAGCAGGTTCTCCGTCTGGAGCCGGTCGAGGAGGCCGCGCAGTCGCGGCCGGCCCTCGGACTCGACCAGTTCCTCGTACGAGGGTCCCTCGCCGGTGCGGGCCTGCTTGAGGCCCCACTGGCCCTTGAAGAGGGCGCCTTCGTCGAGCCAGGAGGCGTACTCCTTGAGCTGGATGCCCTTGACGACGCGGGTGCCGCGGAAGGGCGGCTCGGGGACCGGGTTGTCGGTGGCGACGTCGGAGCGGACGTGCCCCTCCTCCGGCCGCTCGTCGATCTCGACGGTGGCGGCCCGCACGCGGCGCTGTTTCAGCTCGGGCAGCTTGGCGCCGGGCACGCCGCGCTTGATGCCGATGAGGGCGTCCATCAGGCGCAGGCCCTCGAAGGCGTCGCGGGCGTAGCGGACCTCGCCGTCGTAGATCTCGTGGAGGTCCTGTTCGACGTAGGCCCTGGTGAGGGCGGCGCCGCCGAGGATGACGGGGTAGTCGGCGGCCAGCCCCCGCTGGTTGAGCTCCTCCAGGTTCTCCTTCATGATCACCGTGGACTTGACCAGGAGCCCGGACATGCCGATGACGTCGGCCCTGTGCTCGTCGGCGGCCTCCAGGATCGCGGAGACCGGCTGCTTGATGCCGAGGTTGACGACGGTGTAGCCGTTGTTGGACAGGATGATGTCGACGAGGTTCTTGCCGATGTCGTGGACGTCACCGCGGACGGTGGCCAGCACGATGGTGCCCTTGCCGTCGTCGTCGGTCTTCTCCATGTGCGGCTCCAGGTGGGCCACCGCGGTCTTCATGACCTCGGCGGACTGGAGCACGAACGGCAGCTGCATCTGGCCGGAACCGAACAGTTCGCCGACGACCTTCATGCCGTCGAGCAGGGTGTCGTTGACGATGTCGAGGGCCGGGCGCTCCTGGAGGGCGTCGTCGAGGTCCTGTTCGAGGCCGTTCTTCTCGCCGTCGATGATGCGGCGCTTGAGGCGCTCCTCCAGCGGGAGGGCGGCCAGCTCCTCGGCCTTGGAGGCCTTCAGCGACTTGGCGGTGGCGCCCTCGAAGAGCTGCATCAGCTTCTGCAGCGGGTCGTAGCCCTCGCGGCGCCGGTCGTAGATCAGGTCGAGGGCGGTGGTGACCTGTTCCTCGTCGAAGCGGGCGATGGGCAGGATCTTGCTCGCGTGCACGATCGCCGAGTCCAGGCCGGCCTTGACGCACTCGTCGAGGAAGACGGAGTTGAGCAGGATGCGGGCGGCCGGGTTGAGGCCGAAGGAGATGTTGGACAGGCCGAGGGTGGTCTGCACGTCCGGGTGGCGCCGCTTCAGCTCGCGGATGCCCTCGATGGTGGCCAGGCCGTCCCTGCGGGACTCCTCCTGGCCGGTGCAGATGGTGAAGGTCAGACAGTCGACGAGGATGTCGGACTCGTGGATGCCCCAGTTGCCGGTGAGGTCGTCGATGAGCCGTTCGGCGATCTCGACCTTCTTCTCGGCGGTGCGGGCCTGGCCCACCTCGTCGATGGTCAGCGCGATCAGCGCGGCGCCGTGCTCCCGCGCCAGCTTCGTGACGCGTGCGAACCGGGACTCGGGTCCGGCACCGTCCTCGTAGTTGACCGAGTTGATCACCGCGCGGCCGCCGAGCTTCTCCAGGCCGGCGCGGATGACGTCGACCTCGGTGGAGTCCAGCACGATCGGCAGCGTGGAGGCGGTGGCGAACCGTCCGGCCAGCTCCTCCATGTCGGCGACGCCGTCCCGGCCGACGTAGTCCACGCACAGGTCGAGCATGTGCGCGCCCTCGCGGATCTGGTCGCGGGCCATCTCCACGCAGTCGTCCCAGCGGCCGTCCAGCATGGCCTCGCGGAACTTCTTGGAGCCGTTGGCGTTGGTGCGTTCGCCGATGGCGAGGTAGGAGGTGTCCTGGCGGAAGGGCACGGTCTGGTAGAGCGAGGCGGCGCCGGGCTCGGGCCGCGGGTGGCGCTCGGTGGGCTCGGCGCCGCGGACCCGCTCGACGACCTGGCGCAGGTGCTCGGGGGTCGTGCCGCAGCAGCCGCCGACCAGGGACAGGCCGTACTCGCGGACGAAGGTCTCCTGCGCGTCGGCCAGCTCGGGCGCGGTCAGCGGGTAGTGGGCGCCGTCCTTGCCGAGGACGGGCAGACCGGCGTTCGGCATGCACGACAGCGGGATGCGGGAGTGCCGGGCGAGGTAGCGCAGGTGCTCGCTCATCTCGGCCGGGCCGGTGGCGCAGTTCAGGCCGATCATGTCGATGCCGAGCGGCTCCAGCGCGGTGAGCGCGGCGCCGATCTCGGAGCCGAGCAGCATGGTGCCGGTGGTCTCGACGGTCACCGACACGATGACGGGGAGGTCCAGGCCGAGGGCGTCCAGGGCGCGCCGGGCGCCGAGCACGGAGGCCTTGGTCTGGAGCAGGTCCTGCGTGGTCTCCACGAGCAGCGCGTCGGCGCCGCCGGCGACCAGGCCCTCGGCGTTGCGCTGGTAGGCGTCGCGCAGGACGGGGTACGGGGCGTGGCCGAGGGTGGGGAGCTTGGTGCCGGGACCCATGGAGCCCAGCACCCAGCGCTGCCGGCCGTCGCGGGCGGCGAACTCGTCGGCGACCTCGCGGGCGACGCGGGCGCCGGCCTCGGACAGCTCGTGGACGCGCTCGGGGATGTCGTACTCGCCGAGGGCGGAGTGGTTGGCGCCGAAGGTGTTGGTCTCGACGCAGTCGACGCCGGCCGCGAAGTACTCCTCGTGCACCGAGCGGACGATGTCGGGCCGGGTGAGGTTGAGGACCTCGTTGCACCCCTCCAGCTGCTGGAAGTCGTCCAGCGTGGGGTTCTGGGCCTGGAGCATGGTGCCCATGGCGCCGTCGGCGACCACCACGCGGGTGGCGAGGGCCTCTCGGAAGGCGGACACGCGGGTGCGGGTGTCGGCGGGCGGGGTGGATGGCGACGAGGCCATGAAAGGGCTCCCTAGGATGCGACGGCTGTCGGCTTTGCCTCTGCCCGGTACCGCCCGTCGTGGACGTCCCCGGGGAGAACGCACGCCGCCAGGGTAGCCGGGTCCGGGGGCCGATGGTCAGGGCGTCCACGAGACGGACGAGGATGGCGGGGCGAATACCGGCCGAACGGACGAGCCTCCCCTCCGGGAACGGCCGCGAAGGGGGAGGCACGTCCGGTACGCGCGCTTGCTGGACGCTGTGCGCGCTTGCTGGACGGTGTGCGCGGTCACCGGGAGGTGGCCGAAGTGCAACAGTTGCCCGCCGACCATTAGCGGAGGTCGGCATCGACCGGTAGTGTTCGGCATTGCCGAACGACGTCAGCGACGCCGAGGTCGGCAGTCGAAGGGGACGGAGGCAGTACGTCGATGGCACGGAACATCCAGTCGCTCGAGCGGGCGGCCGCGATGCTGCGCCTGCTCGCGGGCGGCGAGCGGCGGCTCGGCCTGTCGGACATCGCCTCGTCGCTGGGTCTGGCCAAAGGCACCGCGCACGGCATTCTGCGCACCCTCCAGCAGGAGGGCTTCGTCGAGCAGGACGACGCCTCCGGGCGCTACCAGCTGGGCGCCGAACTGCTGCGCCTGGGCACGACCTACCTGGACGTGCACGAGCTGCGGGCCCGTGCCCTGGTCTGGACGGACGACCTGGCCCGTTCCAGCGGCGAGAGCGTGCACCTCGGGGTCCTGCACCAGCAGGGCGTCCTCATCGTGCACCACGTCTTCCGGCCCGACGACAGCCGGCAGGTCCTGGAGATCGGGGCCATGCAGCCGCTGCACTCGACGGCGCTGGGCAAGGTGCTGTCGGCGTACGACCCGGTGGCGCACAGCGAGGCGCTGGAGGCCGACCGCAAGGCGTTCACGGACCGGACGGTCTGCGAGCCGGACAGCTTCGAGCACGTCCTGGACATCACGCGCGCGCGTGGGTACGCGGCCGACGTCGAGGAGACCTGGGAGGGCATCGCCTCCATCGCGGCCCCCATCCACGACCGCAGGCGGATGCCGGTCGGCGCGGTCGGCATCACAGGGGCGGTGGAACGGCTGTGCCGGGAGGGCGAGCTGCGGCCCGAACTGGTCGCGGCGGTACGGGACTGCGCCCGCGCGGTGTCGCGGGACCTGGGCGCCGGGCGGTTCTAGGGCGCGCCGGCGCGGGCCGGGAGGACGAGGGCCGGGGCGCCGAGCGCGTTCCGGCCCTCGGTGTCTTCCCCGCGCGCCCCGCCGGAAGATCGATAGCCGACGACGATCAATAACGATCGTGCTTTCGATAACACAGCTCTTGACGCGCGCGTGACGTCGAACGAGACTCGCGTCCAGCGGTCGGCATTGTCGAACACCTACCGGCAATACGCGTTAGAGTGTGCGGCGCAGTGCCAAGGGCCGCCATCGCTCTCACACCGAGGGCGCCGGAACACCCGGAGGGACCCGGGGGTTCGGCTTTCCCTGGACGAAGGACAAAGGAGTCGCGGGTGTCCAGCTCCGACATCTTCATCGGCGAGACCATCGGTACCGCCCTGCTCATCCTGCTCGGCGGCGGCGTGTGTGCCGCCGTGACGCTCAAGGCCTCCAAGGCGCGCAACGCCGGCTGGCTCGCCATCGCCTTCGGGTGGGGCTTCGCCGTCATGACGGCGGCGTACATATCGGGTCCGCTCTCCGGAGCACACCTCAACCCGGCCGTGACGGTCGGCATCGCGATCAAGGACGGCGACTGGAGCAACACGCCGACCTACTTCGCGGGCCAGATCCTCGGCGCCATGATCGGCGCGGTCCTGGTCTGGATCGCCTACTACGGCCAGTTCCAGGCCCACCTCACCGACCGGGAGATCGTCGGCGGCCCCGGCGCACAGGACACGACGGCCAAGTCCGTCGAGGCGCAGGAGAAGGGCGCAGGTCCCGTCCTGGGCATCTTCTCCACCGGCCCGGAGATCCGGCACACGGTCCAGAACCTCGCCACCGAGATCATCGGCACCTTCGTGCTGCTGCTCGCCATCCTCACCCAGGGCCTGAACGACGAGGGCAACGGCCTCGGCGTCCTGGGCGCCCTGATCACCGGGTTCGTGGTGGTCTCCATCGGTCTGTCGCTCGGCGGCCCGACGGGATACGCGATCAACCCGGTCCGCGACCTCGGCCCGCGCATCGTGCACGCCCTGCTGCCCCTTCCCAACAAGGGCGGATCCGACTGGTCCTACGCCTGGATCCCGGTCGTCGGTCCGCTGATCGGCGGTGCGATCGCCGGAGGTGTCTACAACGTCGCGTTCGCCTGAGCGGGCCCCCGCTCGGCGATCATCGAGCCGCAGACCACGCGCCGTACGCACCGGCCACCCACCACGGAACCCCAGGAGCACACAGTGACCGACGCCCACACCGCCGGAATCGCCTCGCACGGCCACGGGCCGTTCATCGCCGCGATCGACCAGGGCACGACCTCCTCGCGCTGCATCGTCTTCGACCGCGACGGCCGCATCGTCTCCGTCGACCAGAAGGAGCACGAGCAGATCTTCCCCAAGCCGGGCTGGGTCGAGCACGACGCCACCGAGATCTGGACCAACGTCCAGGAGGTCGTCGCCGGAGCCGTCGAGAAGGCCGGCATCACCCGTGACGACATCAAGGCCATCGGCATCACCAACCAGCGCGAGACCACCCTCGTCTGGGACAAGAACACCGGTGAGCCCGTCCACAACGCCATCGTCTGGCAGGACACCCGTACCGACGCCCTGTGCAAGGAGCTCGGCCGCAACGTCGGCCAGGACCGCTTCCGCCGCGAGACCGGCCTTCCCCTCGCCTCCTACTTCGCCGGTCCCAAGGCCCGCTGGCTGCTCGACAACGTCGACGGTCTGCGCGAGCGCGCCGAGGCGGGCGACCTGCTCTTCGGCACCATGGACACCTGGGTCATCTGGAACCTCACCGGCGGCGTCAACGGCGGCAAGCACGTCACCGACGTCACCAACGCCTCGCGCACCATGCTGATGAACCTGCACACCATGGCGTGGGACGAGAAGATCGCCGAGTCGATCGGCGTGCCGATGCAGATGCTTCCGGAGATCCGCTCCTCCGCCGAGGTGTACGGCGAGATCACGGGCGGCCGCCTCGGCGACCTGCTCGGCGGCATCCCGGTCGCCTCGGCGCTCGGCGACCAGCAGGCGGCCCTGTTCGGCCAGACCTGCTTCTCCGAGGGCGAGACCAAGTCGACGTACGGCACCGGCACCTTCATGGTGATGAACACCGGTGACAAGCTGATCAACTCCTACTCGGGCCTGCTGACCACGGTCGGCTACAAGATCGGCGACCAGGACACGGTCTACGCCCTGGAGGGCTCGATCGCCGTCACCGGTTCGCTGGTGCAGTGGATGCGCGACCAGATGGGCCTGATCTCCACGGCCGCCGAGATCGAGACCCTCGCCCTGACCGTCGAGGACAACGGCGGCGCCTACTTCGTACCGGCCTTCTCCGGCCTGTTCGCCCCGTACTGGCGCTCCGACGCCCGCGGTGTGATCGCCGGCCTCACCCGGTACGTCACCAAGGCGCACCTCGCGCGCGCCGTCCTGGAGGCCACCGCCTGGCAGACGCGGGAGATCGCGGACGCCATGACCAAGGACTCCGGTGTGGAGCTGACCGCCCTCAAGGTCGACGGCGGCATGACCTCCAACAACCTGCTGATGCAGACCCTCGCCGACTTCGTGGACGCGCCCGTGGTGCGCCCGATGGTCGCCGAGACCACCTGCCTCGGCGCCGCCTACGCCGCCGGCCTGGCCGTCGGCTTCTGGAACAGCACCGACGACCTGCGCGCCAACTGGCGGCGGGCCGCCGAGTGGACCCCCCGCATGGACGCGGACACCCGCGACCGTGAGTACAAGAGCTGGCTCAAGGCCGTGAAGCGGACCATGGGCTGGCTCGAGGACGAGGAGTAAGAACCGCAATGACCACTCAGTCCGCCCTGCAGTCCGTGCCTGCCCTGGGTACGCACCCGGCCTCCGGCTCGAACCCGAGCCGGGCCGAGACCCGGGAGCAGCTCTCCAAGGCGTCGTACGACCTTCTCGTGATCGGCGGCGGCATCCTGGGCATCTCCACCGCCTGGCACGCCGCGCAGTCCGGCCTCAGGGTGGCCGTGGTCGACGCCGGCGACTTCGCCGGCGCCACCTCCTCCGCCTCCTCCAAGCTGCTCCACGGCGGACTGCGCTACCTGCAGACCGGCGCGGTGAAGCTGGTGGCGGAGAACCACTTCGAACGCCGTGCGGTCTCCCGCCAGGTGGCCCCCCACCTGGCGAACCCGCTCACCTTCTACCTCCCCGTGTACAAGGGCGGGCCGCACGGCGCGGCGAAGCTCGGGGCCGGTGTCTTCGCGTACTCGGCGCTGTCCGCCTTCGGCGACGGCGTCGGCCACCTGCTTTCCCCGGCCAAGGCCGCGCAGGACGTGCCGGAGCTGCGCACCGACAACCTCAAGGCCGTGGCCGTGTACGGCGACGACCAGATGAACGACGCCCGCATGGCGCTGATGACCGTCCGCGCGGCGGTCGACTCCGGGGCGGTGGTCCTCAACCACGCCGAGGTCACGGGGCTGCGCTTCACCAACGGCCGGGTGACCGGCGCCGAGCTCAAGGACCGGCTGTCCGGCGACGAGTTCGGGGTGAACGCCCGCCTGGTGCTCAACGCCACCGGCCCGTGGGTCGACCACCTGCGCCGCATGGAGGACCCGGCCGCGGCCCCGTCCATCCGCCTGTCCAAGGGCGCGCACCTGGTGCTCAAGCGCACCGCGCCCTGGAAGGCCGCGCTGGCCACCCCGATCGACAAGTACCGGATCACCTTCGCCCTCCCCTGGGAGGACATGCTGCTGCTCGGCACGACCGACGAGGAGTTCGAGGGCGACCCGGCGGACGTCGCGGTCAACGACAAGGATGTGGCCCAGATACTCGACGAGGCCGCGTTCTCCATCCGCGACCAGCAGCTGGACCGTGACCTCATCACGTACTCCTTCGCGGGCCTGCGGGTGCTGCCCGGCGGCCCCGGAGACACGTCGAAGGCCAAGCGCGAGACGGTCGTCACCGAGGGCCGGGGCGGCATGCTGTCCGTCGCGGGCGGCAAGTGGACCACCTTCCGCCACATCGGCCGTACGGTGATGAAGAAGCTGGAGGCGCTGCCCGGTCATCCGCTGGGAGACGACTTCGAGCCGATCGCGTCGCTGCCGAAGAAGCTGCCGCTGCCCGGCGTCGCCAACCCGCGCGCGGTGGCCCACCGGCTGCTGGTGGACGGCTCCGCGCCCGGCCCGCGCATGGCGGCGGACACCGCCAGGCACCTGGCCACGCACTACGGCTCGCTCGCCTTCGACATCGCCCGGCTCGCCAACGAGAGCCCGGAGCTGGCGCAGCGTGTCCACCCGGACGCCCCGGAGATCTGGGCGCAGGTCGTGTGGGCCCGGGACAACGAGTGGGCCGAGACGGCGGACGACGTGCTGCGCCGCCGTACGACGCTGACGATCCGCGGCCTGGCCACGGACGACGTCCGCGCGAAGGTCCAGGACGTGCTCGACAAGAAGTAGGACCGGCCCCTCCCGCGGCGGGTGTCCGGACGCCGGGTACGGGGCAGTGATCCGTTCACTGCCCCGTGCAAAGGGGCTGCGGGCGGCCCCTCGGCACGCCGTAAGGTTGGGGGGTACGCGAGGGCACGTCGGAAGGAGGCGCTGGGTGATCGAGCTCGAGGGGGTTCCCGAGCTGGTCGACCCGGTCATGGTGGCCGCGTTCGAGGGCTGGAACGATGCCGGTGACGCCGCCTCCACCGCGGTCGCACATCTCGACAAGGAGTGGAAGGGCGAGGTGTTCGCGGCGCTGGACGCCGAGGACTACTACGACTTCCAGGTCAACCGTCCCACCGTCTTCATCGAGGACGGCGTCCGCAAGGTCACGTGGCCGACGACGAGGCTGTCGGTGGTCCGGGTCGGCGGTGACAAACCGCGCGACCTCGTGCTCGTCCGGGGCATCGAACCGTCCATGCGCTGGCGCTCGTTCTGCAACGAGCTGCTCGGCTTCGCCCACGAGCTGGGCGTCGAGCTGGTGGTCGTCCTGGGCGCCCTGCTGGGCGACACCCCGCACACCCGTCCGGTCCCGATCAGCGGGACCACCTCGGACGCGGACCTGGCCCGGCGCATGGACCTGGAGGAGACCAAGTACGAGGGGCCCACGGGCATCGTCGGCATCCTCCAGGAGGCGTGCACGCACGCGGGCGTGCCGGCCGTGTCGCTGTGGGCGGCGGTGCCGCACTACGTGTCGCAGCCGCCGAACCCGAAGGCGACACTGGCCCTGCTGAACCGGCTCGAGGACCTGATCGGCGTGCGGGTACCGCTGGGCGAGCTGCCCGAGGACGCGCGTGCCTGGCAGGTGGGCGTGGACCAGCTGGCCGCCGAGGACACCGAGGTCGCCGAGTACGTGCAGTCGCTGGAGGAGGCCCGGGACACGGCGGAGCTGCCGGAGGCGTCGGGCGAGGCGATCGCGCGGGAGTTCGAGCGGTATCTGCGGCGGCGGGACGGGGCGGGGCCGGGCGGGCCCGGACCCGGGGGTCCTGGTGGGCATGCCACGGCGGACGGGGGCGACGGACCGTCCGGGGCGCCGTTCCTGCGGGACAACCCGAGTGGGCGGACGCGGCCGCCGAAGCCGCCGAAGCCGCCGCAGGCGGGCGGGGACGACGAGGAGTCGTCGGAGGACTGAGCCCGGTCAGGTGTGAGTGAGGGGCGCTTCCCTGGTGGGAGCGCCCCTCAGTCGTTTTGGTGCGGGTCACTGCGGGGTGCGCGGACCGGCGCTGGGCGGGTGCCGCCTGCGCCCACCCGTGCCGCCCTGGGGGTACTTCCCAGGCCGTTCAGCACTGGGGGAGGCACGATTGCCCGCAGCTTTTGCGCTACAGCGCCACGCCCAGCAAGGCGTCCACAGCTCGGGAGACGACGCCCGGGGCGCCGATGTCCGTGCCGCCGGACTCCTGCTGGAGCGCGGCCCAGCGGTCGACCGCGTCGAGGGCGGCCGGGGAGTCCAGGTCGTCGGCGAGGGCCGCGCGGATCTGCTCGACGAGGGCCTCGGCGGGCGGGCCGTCGGGGCGGGAGACGGCGGCGCGCCAGCGGTCGAGCCGGGCGAGGGCGTCTTCCAGCACCTGGTCGGTCCACTCCCAGTCGGAGCGGTAGTGGTGGGCGAGCAGCGTGAGCCGGATGGCGGCCGGGTCGACGCCCTCGCGGCGGAGCCGGGAGACGAAGACCAGGTTGCCCTTGGACTTGGACATCTTCTCGCCGTCGAGACCGACCATGCCGGCGTGCACGTACGCCTTGGCCATCGGGAACTCGCCGGTGAGTGCCTGGGCGTGGGAGGCGCCCATCTCGTGGTGCGGGAAGGCGAGGTCGGAGCCGCCGCCCTGGACGTCGAAGCCCATGCCGAGGTGGTCGAGGGCGATGGCCACGCACTCGATGTGCCAGCCGGGGCGCCCGCGGCCGAGCGTGGCACCGTCCCAGCTGGGCTCGCCCTCGCGGGCGGCCATCCACAGCATCGGGTCGAGCGGGTTCTTCTTGCCGGGCCGGTCGGGGTCGCCACCGCGCTCGGCGGAGAGCAGCCGCATCGCGGAGGCGTCGAGGTGGGAGACGCCGCCGAAGTGGGGGTCCGCCTCGACGGAGAAGTAGATGTCGCCCTCGAGTTCGTAGGCCGCGCCGGCGTCGCGCAGCCGCTCGACGAGCGGGACGATGCCTGGTATGGCCTCGACGGCGCCTATGTAGTGCCGGGGCGGCAGCATCCGCAGCGCCGTCATGTCCTCGCGGAAGAGGGCGGTCTCCTGCTC
This sequence comes from Streptomyces sp. MMCC 100, assembly GCF_041538145.2. NCBI lineage: Bacteria > Bacillati > Actinomycetota > Actinomycetes > Kitasatosporales > Streptomycetaceae > Streptomyces > Streptomyces sp. MMCC 100. The sequence continues at coordinate 2,140,777 of NZ_JBGORK020000001.1, read as the reverse complement.
GGCGAGGGCGGTCCAGTCGACACCGTCGCGCACGGCCCGTTCGAGGAGCGGGTCGTCGACGTCGGTGACGTTCTGGACGTAGTGGACCTGCCGCTTGGTGTCGAGCCACACGCGCTGCACGAGGTCGAACGCGTTGTAGGTCGCCGCGTGCCCCATATGGGTGGCGTCGTACGGCGTGATGCCGCAGACGTAGATGCGGGCGACGGGACCGGGGTCGAGGGTGACCAGGCCGCCGGTCGCGGTGTCGTGGATCCTCAGGTCGCGGCCCTGACCAGGCAGGGCGGGGACCTCGGAAGCGGGCCAGGCATGCATGTCATGAGCCTAACCGGACGGATGTTCCGTACACGAACCGGACCGGGCCGGATGGCCGGTAAGGCGCTCTTGCGCGAAACCGGCCGACGTGCTGATCAACCCCTCCGAACGCTAGACGGGCGGCCAGGGGATGGCCGGCCACTCGCCGCTGGGTTCGGGGTGCTTGCCGGAGGCCAGCAGGGCGTCGACACGCGCGCGCGTGGCGTCGAGTTCGGCGGGGGTGACGAGCGCGGCGAGCCGGGTCGCCAGGGTGCCGCCGTCCTTCAGTGACTCCTTGAGGGCGTCCAGGACCGCCAGGGCCTCCGTGGTGAGCGGGTCTCCCGCCCAGCCCCACAGGAGGGTGCGGAGCTTGTTCTCGGCGTTGAAGGTGACCCCGTGGTCGATGCCGTACAGCCGCTCCCCCGCCGCGGGCAGCAGGTGGCCGCCCTTGCGGTCGGCGTTGTTGATCACGGCGTCGAGTACGGCGAGCCGGCGCAGCCGTTCGTCGTCGGCGTGGACGAGCAGGGCGGTGCGCCCCTCGCCGACCTCGGCGAGGGCGATCCCCTTCCAGCCGGGGCCCGGTTCCTCCTCGTCGACCAGGGCGAGCAGTTCCGTGTCCGGCACGGTCTCGATCCACAGCTGGACCATGCCCTCGCCGTACGGCCCGTCGCGCAGCACGGTGGGCGGTACCAGGCCCCAGCCGGTGGCCTCCGAGACCTCGTAGGCGGCGACCTCGCGCTGGGCGAGGGTGCCGTCGGGGAAGTCCCACAGCGGACGCTCACCGGCGACCGGCTTGTAGACGCAGGCCGCCTCGCGTCCCTCGTGCGTCACCGTGCAGTACAGCGCCGCGTTGGACGCGTCACGGATGCGTCCGCGCACGGTCAGCTCGCCCAGGGCGAGCAGCTCGGCCGCCGCCGCGTCGGTGGTCACGCTCCGCGGCGGTATCCGTTCTGGCGCGGACATACGTGTCCTTCCGGGTCGAGCGGGAGGCTGCACAGCGGGCACGGCGGCCGCCCGGCGTTGACGACGTCGAGGGCGCGCTTGGCGAAGGCCCTGGCCTGCGCGCCGGTGAGGCGGACCCGGAGCATCGGCGGGCCGTTCTCCTCGTCCTGGAGGAGCCGCTCCTCGGCCTCCGCCAGGTCCTCCTCGGACTCGGCGTCGAGCTCCACGAGGGCCTGCGCCTCGACGATCATGCGCTGGTCCTCGCCGTCCCAGGCCAGCGCCATGGTGCCGACCCGGAACTCCTCCTCGACGGGGGTGTCCAGCGGCGCCGTGTCGGCGGGTCCGGTGGGGGCGGTGGCGGGGACGACGGTGCTGCCGCCGCTGCGCCGTACGACTTCGTCCAGAAGCTCGTCCATGCGCTCGGCGAGGGCGGCGACCTGGGTCTTCTCCAGGGCCACGCTGGTCACCCGGGAGCCGGCTGAGGCCTGGAGGAAGAACGTACGGCGCCCGGGCAGCCCGACCGTACCGGCCACGAAACGTTCCGGTTGGTCGTAGAGGAACACCTGACGGGACACGTCCTGTCTCCATGGAAGTCGGGGAAAGCGGAAGGTCGGGATCGGGGGCACTGCCGCGACCGGTTCACCCTACTGCGGCGGACGATCACGGTGCGCCCGCACCACCCCCGACCGGGGCCTCGTCGCCGGACGGCTCCTCGTGCGGGGCGAGGGAGGCGAAGTCGCCGGTGTCGCCGAGGCGGACGAGGTACGGGCGCAGCCGGGTGTAGCGGATCGCGGTGACGGAGCAGGGCTCGACGGAGATCCGCTGGAAGAGGTCGAGGTGGAGGCCGAGTGCCTCGGCGACGAGGGACTTGATGATGTCGCCGTGGGAGCACATGAGGTAGACGGCGTCGGCGCCGTGGTCGCGCTCCACGCGCGCGTTCCACTCGCGTACCGCCTCGGCGGCGCGGGTCTGCATGGCGCGCATCGACTCGCCGCCGGGGAAGGCCGCGGCGGACGGGTGCGCCTGCACCACCTCCATCAGGGGCTCGTCCTTGAGCTCGGCGAGCTTGCGGCCGGACCAGTCGCCGTAGTGGCACTCACCGATCCGTTCGTCGGTGTGGGCCCGCAGTCCGGGCCGGGCGTCGAGCAGCGGCCGGAGGGTCTCCTGGCAGCGCTGCAGGGGGCTGGTGACGATCTCGGAGAGCGGCAGGCCGGCGAGCCGCCCGGGGAGCGCGGCGGCCTGCGCGGCCCCGCGTTCGTCGAGGGCGACGCCGGGCGTCCAGCCGGCGAGCAGCCCCTCGGTGTTGGCGGTGGAGCGTCCGTGCCTAACCAGGATCAGCGTGGGCATGCGGCCAGGGTAGGCGTACGGCGCGGCGCAGGGGTGCCGGGACGAGGGGAGAATGGGTTCGGTGATCGTCGACTGTGCCATCTACCGGGACGGGCACCGCACGGACGGACCCGAGGACTTCTCCGACGCGCTCGGTGAGGCGCGGGGGGCGGGCGGGTTCGTCTGGATCGGCTTGTACGAGCCGACGGAGAAGGAGTTCGAGCTGGTCAGCCAGGAGTTCGGGCTGCACCCGCTGGCGGTGGAGGACGCACTCAAGGCCCATCAGCGGCCCAAGCTGGAGGTGTACGACGACTCGCTCTTCGCCGTCCTCAAGCCGGTGGTGTACGAGCCGGACAGCGACGCCGTCTCCACCGGCGAACTCATGATCTTCCTGGGCGACGCCTTCGCGGTCGTCGTCCGGCACGGCGAGGGCTCTCCGCTGAAGGCCGTACGGCGGCGGCTGGAGCACGAGCCGGAGCTGCTCGGCAAGGGCCCCACGGCGGTGCTGTACGCGATAGCGGACGCCACCGTCGACCACTACCTGGACGTGGCGGTCGAGCTCCAGACCGACCTGGAGGAGCTGGAGGCGGAGGTCTTCTCGCCGGACGGCGGCGGCTCCCGGCACACCGCGTCGCGGATCTACACCTTCAAGCGGCAGGTGCTGGAGTTCCGCCGGGCGACCGGTCCGCTCGCTCCGCCGCTGGCCCGGCTGGCCGGTACGGGGGCGTACGGCGGCGGTGTGCCGTTCGTGAACGACAGGGCGCGGCCGTTCTTCCGGGACGTGAGCGACCACCTCACGCGCGTGAACGAGTCGGTGGAGGGCCTGGACCGGCTGGTCTCGGACATCCTGTCGGCGCATCTGGCGCAGACGAGCGTCCGGCAGAACGACGACATGCGGAAGATCTCCGCGTGGGCGGCCATGGCGGCGGTGCCCACGATGCTGGCCGGGATCTACGGCATGAACTTCGACCACATGCCGGAACTGCACTGGGTGTGGGGCTATCCGGCGGTGATCGCGCTGATGGCCGTCCTGGAGGTGCTGCTGTACCGGCAGTTCAAGCGCCGGGGCTGGCTGTAGGGGGCCGGGGCCCCTCAGGCGACCTCGGGGGCCGCGGTGGCGGGTCCGCCGAGCGCGTCGCGCCGTTCGGGCGCCCGGAGTGTCACCATGCGCCGCCAGCCGGCCGCCCGCTCGGCGGCGTACATCGCGTGGATGCCGGCCGCGAGCAGCGCCGACCTCGCGCGCGACCAGCCGAGGATGCGCCCCATGCGGGCCATCACCGCGAGGCTGACGTCGCGGTGGACGCGGATCTCGGCGTGCGCGCACTCGCGCAGCGTCCGCCGGATGTACGGGCCGTGCCCGGCGGCGGCGTAGCGCAGCAGTTCCTCGTGGGAGTAGGCGAGGTGGTTGTCCTCGTCGGCCGAGATCATCCGGACCGCGCGGCCCAGGTCCGGATGGTCGGCGAAGTACTTGAGGAGCATCGCCATCTGTTCGGCGGCACGCTGCTCGGTGACCCTGCTGTGGGCGAGGTAGGTGATGATGTCCCGCACGGTCAGGGGCTGGTCGGCCTTGAGCTTCTCGTGGGCGAGGCCGATGCCGTGCCGCTCGAGGAGCATCGTGTAGTCGGTCTCGGGCGGTACCTCGACGGGTTCGAGACCGCGCTTCTTCAGCAGGGCGTTGAAGATCCGGCCGTGCTTGTCCTCGTCCGCGCCGTGCCGGGTGATCTTGGGGGCGAGGGCGCGTTCGCTCTCCGGCACCAGCGCCGCGATGCGCGCGTTCTCCCAGCCGCCCTGGGACTCGCCGCTGGCCGCGACGGAGCAGAAGAGACGGAACGACTCGTCGTTGTCGAGGATCTCCTGGAAAAGACTCTTGGCCGAAAGCATCGGTGGCACCTCTCTGCCGCTGCGTGGTCCGCAGGTAACGCACACTCCGCGATGCACGAGTCAAGTGCGGGTGCGGGAGCGCGGCAACAGGTGCGGCAGACGGCTGCGCCGAAAGAAGGACGGCGGGGAGCACCGGGAGGCGTAACCCCGCGCGTGTGGGCGCGTTGTTCCTCGTGACGGCCGTGGCGGGGAAGACCCCCCGAGCCCCCACCACGGCCGCAGAAACTTTCCCGCGGTGTCACGCCAGTCCGGCGCGCTCCAGGGCCTCGGTACCGGCGCGCAGGGCGGCGAGCCGCTCGTCGAGGGTGAAGCCCGCGGGGGCGAGGGTCAGGGTGGTGACGCCGGCCGCGGCGTAGGCCTTCATCCGGTCGGCGATGCGGTCGACGGAGCCGAGCAGCGTCGTCTGGTCGATCAGCTCGTGCGGTACGGCCTCGGCGGCGCCCTGCTTGTCGCCGGAGAGGTACTTCTGCTGGATCTCGGTGGCCTCCTGCTCGTAACCCATGCGCTGGGCGAGCTGGTTGTAGAAGTTCTGCTTGAAGCTGCCCATGCCGCCGACGTAGAGCGCGGTGTACGGCCGGAAGGTGTCGGCGAGGGCGGTGACGTCCTTGTCGTCGCCGAGGGCGAGCGGCAGGGTCGGGCAGATGTCGAACCCGTCGAGGGTCTTGCCGGCCTTCTCGCGTCCGGCGCGCAGGTGCTTGACGGCGGTCTCCTCCAGGTGGTCGGCGGAGGGGAAGATGAGCAGGGCGCCGTCGGCGATCTCGCCGGTCTGCTCCAGGTTCTTCGGGCCGATGGCCGCGATGTACAGCGGGATGTGCTCGCGCTGCGGGTGCACGGTCAGCTTGATCGGCTTGCCGGGGCCGCCGGGCAGCGGCAGCGTCCAGTGCTGTCCCTCGTAGGACAGCCGCTCCCGGGTCATCGCCTTGCGCACGATCTCGACGTACTCGCGGGTGCGGGCGAGCGGCTTGTCGAACTTGACGCCGTACCAGCCCTCGGAGACCTGCGGTCCCGACACGCCGAGACCGAGGCGGAAACGGCCCTTGGACAGGGAGTCCAGGGTGGCCGCGGTCATCGCGGTCATCGCGGGCTGGCGGGCCGGGATCTGGAAGATGGCCGAACCCACGTCGATGCGCTCGGTCTGGGCGGCGACCCAGGTCAGCACGGTGGCCGCGTCGGAGCCGTAGGCCTCGGCGGCCCAGCACACGGCGTATCCGAGCCGGTCGGCCTCCTGGGCCACGGCCAGATTGTCCGCGTCCATTCCGGCACCCCAGTAGCCGAGGTTGATCCCGAGCTGCATGGCCGATTCCCCTTACCGATCAGTAACGTGGCTGGTGCCCCGACCTTAGCGCGCGGAAATGGGTTGTCCACAGGCCCCCACAGGGCAAGCCGTGGCCAGTAATGTCGGCGTTCATGGAGCAGAGGCATCTCGGCCGCACCGGCCTGCGCGTGTCCCGCATCGGTCTCGGCACCCTGACCTGGGGCCGGGACACGGACGAGCACGACGCCGCGGACCTCTTGAAGACCTTCTGGGAAGCGGGCGGGACGCTCGTCGACACGGCGGACGTGTACGGCGACGGGGAGTCCGAGTACCTGCTCGGGCGCCTGATGGAGGGCCTGGTGCCGCGCCGGGATCTGGTGATCTCGACCAAGGCGGGCAGCGTTCCGGATCCGGACCGCCGCTTCGACGGTTCGCGTGCCCACCTGCTCTCCGCGCTGGACGCCTCGCTGGCCCGTCTGGGCACGGACCACGTCGACGTGTGGCACCTGCACGCCTTCGACCCGCACACCCCGCTGGAGGAGACGCTGCACGCCCTCGACGTGGCGGTGAGCAGCGGCCGGGCGCGCTACGCGGGGGTCTCCAACTTCTGCGGCTGGCAGCTGGCCAAGGCGGCGACCTGGCAGCTGGCGGCGCCGGGTGTCCGCAACCGGGTGGCGAGCACCCAGATGGAGTACTCGCTGCTCCAGCGGGGCGTGGAGCGGGAGGTGCTACCGGCCGCCCTGGACCTGGGCATCGGGCTGCTGCCCTCGTCCCCGCTGGGCCGGGGGGTGCTGACGGGCAAGTACCGCAAGGACGCGACGCCACCGGACTCGCGGGGTGCCTCGGACCACCTGGCGCCGTTCGTCGAGCCCTACCTCGACGAGACGGCCGGGCACATCGTGGACGCGGTGGCGACGGCGGCGGACGGGCTCGCGGTGACGCCGCTCCAGGTGGCGCTGGCCTGGGTCCGCGACCGGCCCGGGGTGGTCGCCCCGATCATCGGTCCGCGCACCGCGCAGCAGCTCACGGCGGCGTTGTCAGTGGAGACCCTTAGTCTTCCTGACGAGATCTGCCGGGCGCTCGACGACGTGTCGGCGCCCGTGCACCACTATCCCGATCACGACTGGAGCACGCTGTGAGCACGGAGCCCGAGCCCGTCTCGAAGGACACCACGGACGCCGTGGACACCGGGCCGGAGACCCCGGGCACGGCGGAGGGGTCCGCGCCGGACGCCGCCGAGCCGGACACCGCGGCCGGGGACGGGGGCGGGGGCGAAGCGGCCGCACAGGTGTCCGAGGTCGAGGCCGAGCTGGCCGCGCAGCGGGTCGAGCGGGAGCGGATCGAGCGGCGGAAGGCGGAGAAGCAGGCGCCGATCGACGCCGGGGGCAAGCTCAGCGGCACGGCGGCCGATCTGCTCGCCGCCGTACGCGCCGTGGAGAGCGGTGAGAAACCGGCGGCCACGGTCTTCGGCGCCCCCGAGGCCGCGCGCCGCCCCGCCCCGGAGCCGGTACGGCGGCCCCGGCCGGAGCCCGCCGAGCCGGCCGCCGCGCCCGCGGGACCGGCCGGACCGGCACCGGAGACCGTGCAGTCGGTGCGGCGCGTGCTGGCCGAGGGCGGCGCCCCCGAGTCGCTCGCGCCGCAGACCACCGCGCTCCTCGGCGAGGGCGCCGAGGACGCGCTGCGCGCGGATCCCTGGCAGCTGCTCCGGGTCGGCGGAGTGCGGCCGGAGCAGGCCGACGGGTTCGCCCGAGCACTGCTCGGCGCGGAGTGCGGCCCGGACGACGAGCGGCGCGGCCGTGCCGTCACCGTCTGGCTGCTGGAGCAGGCGGCCCTGGCCGGGCACACGGCGCTGGAGCTGCCACGTCTCACCGCCACGCTGGCCCAGCGGGGTGTTCCCGATCCCGACGCGGCCGTGCAGAGCACGCTCGCCGAGGGCGAGGCACTCGCCTTCCAGGACGCCCTGGAGGAGCCCGGCGCCCGCCCGGAGCGCACGGCGAGCGGTACGGAGGGCACGGACGCGGAGGGCGGGGAGGGCGAGGAACGCCCCGTCCGTGTGCTGATCGGTCTCGAGCGGTACGCGCTCGCCGAGGAGAGTCTCGCCGACGGTCTGGCCCGGCTGGTCAACTCGGCGCCCAAGCAGGACGGCCCCGCCGCGGACTGGGAGCAGGCCGCCGCCTCGGCACAGGGCTCCGCCGCCGAACTGATCCGTGCCGTCGCGGGCCACGGGCTGGTCCTGCACACCGGCGGCGAGGCGTCCCTGGCCGAGCCCGCCGCCCTGCTGCACGCGGCGCACGCCCTGGGCCTGCGGGCCTGGGCCGCCGCGCCCGGACCGCTCGGCCGCGACCGCTTCGCCGCCCTGCTGGGCGAACCGCCGGCCGAATCGCCCTCCTCGGTACCGACCGCTCCCGCCGCCGTCACCGTGACCGGGTTGCTGACCGGCGCCGAAGGGCCGGGGCGGGACGCCGACGGGGCGCTGGACCTCGATCTGCTCGTCGTGCTCGACGCGCCGCAGCTCGACGTCGAGGCGGGGGCCCTGCTCGCGGAGTCGCTGCCGGACGGGGCACGGCTGGTGCTGGCCGGGGACCCGGCGGTGCTCTGGTCCGTGGGCCCCGGGCGGGTCTTCGCGGATCTGCTGGCGGCACGGGTCTGCCCCCAGATCGCCTCGCGGCGCCCGGATCCCGGTCCGCTCGGCGAACTGGTCTCCGGCGTCGGCATCGGTGAGCTGGGCCAGGTGGAGGCGCCCGGCAAGGAGATCGTGATCGTGCCGGTGCGGGACGCGGGCGAGGCCGTGCACCGCACCGTCCAGCTCGTGGCGGACTCGGTGCCGCGCGCGATCGGCGTTCCGGCCGAGGAGACTCAGGTGATCACGCCGGGCCACGGCGGTGCCGCGGGCACGCGGGTGCTCAACGCGGCCCTGAAGGAGCGGCTGAACCCGGGCCCCGGCCGCTTCGGCGGCTTCGACCCCGGTGACCGGGTCGTCCACTCCCCCGCGCCGGGTCGCACGCTGCCGGGCCTGGTGGTGAAGGCCGACGCCGACGGGCTGCACCTGTCGTGCGCGGGCGAGACCGTGGTCGTGCCCAGGGACCGGGTGGAAGGATCGGTGCGGCACGGCTGGGCTCTGACCGCCCACCAGGCGCTGGGCGGCCGCTGGCCCGCGGCGGTCGTGGTGCTGCCCGGCGACGCCGTGCAGGCCCTCAGCCGCCCCTGGATCTACACGGCGTTCGGCCGGGCCGCCCGGCACCTGTCCGTGGTGCACGGCGTGGAGCAGGCCCTCCCGCGCGCCGTGGCGGAGATTCCGGCCAAACCGCGCACGACCAGGCTGCCGACGCTGCTCGCACCGCAAATCCCGGTCACCGACTGACCCGGGCACCCGGCCGGCGGTCGGCGGTCGGCCCGAGTGTCCCTGGGCGGCTACGGCGGCGGCCCGGGACGCCCGCGCCCGCCGCCGTAGTCGTCATGACGGCCTGCGTACCGTGGTCCCGCCGTTCAGCGGTCCGCCTCGAGGCGGGCCGATTCGCCGTCCTCGTCCAGGTCCGTGTCGAGGTCCTCGTCCAGCTCCGCCAGGGCGCTGGCGCCGTCCTCCTCGTCATCGTCGTCGAGGTCGTCGTCGAAGTCCTCGTCGAAGACCGCGCTGACGTCGAAGCGGCAGACCACCCGCTGCGGGTCGACCTGCTCGAACGGGGCCTCCAGCCACTCGCCGGGGTCGGCACTTTCGTCCGCGGCCGTCACCCAGAGCGTGGAGTCGCCCTCCTCCAGCCCGAACTCCTTGTGCCGGGAGGCGATCTCGTCCGGCTCGAACTCGCCGAACAGGAGGCCGAGCGCCCCGTGCACCGTGCCCGAGGCCTCCACGCCCGGCCTCTCCTCGTCCACCTCCTCGACGCGTCGCGCCTGTGCCATCAGCCGCTGTGGCTCGGCCACGGCGTAGTCGCGGCGGATCAGGACGCTCAGCGCGCTGGGTTCCTCGGGGCCCGTGTACGGCGGCAGCGTGTCCTCCCCGGGGATCTCGAAGGGGGTGACCTCGTCGTACCGGTCGTAGAGCAGTTCGTCGTACGCCTCCGCGGCCGCGGCCAGCTCGTTGAACGCGTCGTAGACGGCCGGGTCTTCCTCTCCCGACCGGCGTTCGACCGCGGCAAGGTGGCGGTCGAGCGCGGTCTTGACCGCCTCGGCGGCGGCGCGTACCTCGGCAGCGGTGGGCTGCGCAGCATCAGACATAGTGCAGACGCTATCCGTACCGGGCCCCAGCCCGCACAATAGATTCGATGCCGGAATACGAATTTGTCGATGTGTACCTACCGCGCGGGGTCACCCGCAAGGAGGCGACACGTCAGCTGACGGACCATGCCGAGTACGGACACTGGGAGTTGTACCGCCTGACCCTGCTGCGTGACGGCAGCCGCAAGGTGCGGTTGCGGCGGCGGATCATCCGCCAGGTGCGCGCCACCTGGTGATCCGGTGACCGGGACCGGTCGGGCGCGAGTGACGGAGGTGGATACGGAGCGGGCCCCGCCGACGCGGAGCCCGCTGCGTGTGCCGGTGTGCCCGTCTCACGCCGAGGCGCGTGCCTTGCGGTAGAGCACCGTGCCCGCGAGCAGCGCGCCGGCGCCCACCGGCAGGGCGAGGCCCAGCGGCAGGTCGCTGCCGGTCTCGGCGAGCGCCGCGTCGCCGCGGGGCTGGGCGACGGTCTGGGTGCCCGGCTGGTTGTCGTCGGTGGAGTCGCCCGGCGTCTCACCACCCCCACCGGACGGATTGTCCGGGGTGCCGGGGTTGCCGGGGTTGTCCGGCTTGCCGGGAGGCGTCTCGTGGCCGCCGGGAGGCGTCGAGTGATCCCCGCCACCGCCCCCGTTGCCGCAGTCGTTGCCGGTGGTCGGGTTGAGGACACCGACGACGTCGATGCTGTTGCCGCACACGTTCACCGGCACGTCGATCGGCACCTCGACGTGGTTGCCGGAGCCGACGCCCGGCGAGTCCGTGGCGTGACCGCCCGCGTGGGAGCCGCCGTGCGAGCCCCCGTGCGACCCGTGGTGGCTCCCGGAGCCGCCGTGTCCGCCCGAGCCGCCGTGCCCTCCGGAGGCGGCACCGCCGCCCTGGTTGGCACACGCGTTGCCCATCGCCGGGTTGAGGATGCCGACCACGTCCACCGTGTTGCCGCAGACGTTCACCGGCACGTGCCCCGGGGCCTGCACCGTGTTGCCGGACAGTACGCCGGGCGAACCCGAACTCGAACCGTGCGCACCCGAATCCGCGTGGGCGGTACCGCCGGCGGCGGCGATCACGCCGGTGGCCGCCGCCATCGTCATCAGGCCCTTGCGGGTGACCTGTCGCATTTCCTGAATCCCTGCCTTGTCCTGGTCCCGTGGTTCCGAGAATGCCGAGAGTGCCGGAATTCCGGCGTTGCCGTCGTCCCCTCGCCTCGAATGTCCCCCGAAAGGCCGTCGGCCCCGGAGCACATGGCGTGCGCTCCGGGGCCGGCGGAATCAGATCCTCACGGGGCGAGGCACAACGTCACTTGTTGATGCAGACGTTGCCGAAGGCGGGGTTCAGCAGGCCGATCACGGAGATCGTGTTGCCGCAGACGTTCACCGGCACGTGCACGGGAACCTGAACGACGTTGCCGGAAAGGACGCCGGGCGAGTGCACGGCGGCACCCTGGGCACCGGAGTCGGCGACGGCCATGCCCGCCCCCGCGAGAACCAGACCACCGGTGGCTGCCGCAGCGGCGACGACCTTCTTGAGCATTGTTCCTCCTAGTTGGCAAACGCGATCCCAAAATTGCCGATCGCATCACCTGTAACGAGGAGGGAGTAATCAGGCTACGAGCTTATGAGCGCATTCACTCGTCCCGGTCGCCTCCCGTACACACAGGCGATTCAGGACGCGTCGATGAAGCGGTCGAGCACCCGCACGCCGAACTGGAGTCCCTCCACCGGCACCCGCTCGTCGACGCCGTGGAACATGCCCGCGAAGTCCAGCTCCGGCGGCAGCTTGAGCGGCGCGAAGCCGAAGCCCCGGATGCCCAGGTCGTCGAAGGACTTGGCGTCCGTGCCGCCGGAGAGCATGTACGGGATCGCCTTCGCGGCCGGGTCCTCGGCCACCAGCGCGGACTGCATCGCGTCGACCAGCGCTCCGTCGAAGGTGGTCTCGACGGCCTTGTTGGCGTGCACGTCCTCGCGGCGCACGTGCGGTCCGAGGATGCGGTCGAGGTCGGCGAGGAACTCCTCCTCGTACCCCGGCAGGTAGCGCCCGTCGATGTGCGCGGTGGCCTCGCCGGGGATGACGTTGACCTTGTAACCCGCGCCCAGCTGGGTCGGGTTGGCGGTGTTGCTCAGGGTCGCGCCGATGAGCTTGGCGATGCCGCCGAGCCTCGCGATCGTCCCCTCCATGTCCTCCGGGTCCAGCTCGGTGCCCAGCGCGTCGCCCAGTTCGTCGAGGAAGGCCCGGGTCGTCTTGGTGACACGGACGGGGAACTTGTGCCGGCCGAGACGCGCGACGGCCTCCGAGAGCTCGGTGATGGCGTTGTCACGATGGATCATCGACCCGTGCCCCGCGGTACCGGCCACAGTCAGCTTCATCCAGTGGATGCCCTTCTCGGCCGTCTGGATCAGGTACAGGCGGCGCTGCTCGTTCACGGTGAAGGAGAAGCCGCCCACCTCGCTGATCGCCTCGGTGACGCCCTCGAAGAGGTCGGGGTGGTGGTCGACGAGGTGACGGGCGCCGTACGTGCCGCCGGCCTCCTCGTCGGCGAGGAACGCCAGCACGATGTCCCGCGGCGGCTTGCGCCCGCTGCGCAGCCGGTCGCGGACGACCGCGAGGGTCATCGCGTCCATGTCCTTCATGTCGACGGCACCGCGCCCCCACACGCACCCGTCGGCGACCTCCCCGGAGAAGGGGTGGTGGGTCCAGTCGTCCGCGTTGGCCGGGACGACGTCGGTGTGGCCGTGGATGAGCAGCGCGGGCCGGGACGGGTCCTCGCCCTCGATCCGGGCCACCGTGGAGGCGCGTCCGGGGTGGGACTCGAAGATCTTCGGTTCGAGCCCCACCTCGGCGAGCTTCTCGGCGACGTACTCGGCGGCCTTGCGCTCGCCCGGCCCCGAGTGGTCGCCGTAGTTGCTGGTGTCGATCCGGATCAGCTCGCGGCAGAGGTCGACGACCTCGTCCTCGCCGGTGACGCTCCTGGCCGTGCCCGAGTCGCTCACGTGGTTCCTCCCGCTGTCACTGCTGATGTCAGTGCCGATGTCACTGCCTGGTGGGTCCCCCTCATCCTCCCCCTCCGGCCGTCCGGGCCCAAGGAGGGGGTGATCGGCCACCCCGGAAAGCCTGGTAATGTTTACGTCGTCGCCAAGGGCAACACCCCGCGCGACAGACACCTTGTCCGGGTGGCGGAATGGCAGACGCGCTAGCTTGAGGTGCTAGTGCCCTTTATCGGGCGTGGGGGTTCAAGTCCCCCCTCGGACACCAGCTGATACCCCTGCTGAGCAGGGGTTTTCTGCTTTTCCTCGGCTGCTTCTCCTCTACAGTGGTCGCCATGACCACCCCTTCCTGCCCCTGCGGGCGGTCCGAGCCGTACGAGAAGTGCTGCGGTCGTTTCCACGCCGGGGCCGCCGTCCCGACCGCCGAGGCCCTGATGCGCTCGCGCTACAGCGCCTTCGTGAAGCGGGACGTGGGTTACCTGCTGCGCACCTGGCACCCGCGGACGCGGCCCGAGCGGCTCGACCTCGACCCGGGCATGCGGTGGACCGGGCTGGAGATCCTGGACACGACCGACGGGTCCGCCTTCCACGCCACCGGGACCGTGACGTTCCGGGCCTCCTACCGGGGCGGCTCGCTGCACGAGCGGAGCCGGTTCGAGCGGGTCGACGGGGCGTGGGTGTACGTCGACGGCGAGTTTCTCGCGTAGGACAGCCGGCCGGTCGGTGCGCTACGGCGCCAGGATGTCCAGCTCCTGCAGCGCGCCCTCCGTGATCTCCCGGGTCAGTCGCTCGGCGCGCTCGGCATCACGGGCGCGGACCGCCTCGGCGACCTGGACGTGCAGGGTGACGGCGGCCGGGTCGGGGTCCTCGAACATCACGTCGTGGTGCGTGCGGCCGGCCAGGACCTCGGCGACGACGCCGCCGAGGCGGGCGAACATCTCGTTGCCGGAGGCGGTGAGGACGACGCGGTGGAAGGCCACGTCGTGGAAGAGGTACTCCTCGAGCCGGTGACCGCGTGAGTTGGCGACCATGCCGAGCGCGCACTCGGTCAGCTCGGCGCACTGCTCCGCCGTGGCGTGCCGTGCGGCCAGGCCCGCCGCGACCGGTTCGACGGCCGACCTCAGCACGGTCAGGGAGCGCAGCTGCCGGGGGCGCTCGGAGCCGGCCAGGCGCCAGCGGATGACCTGCGGGTCGTAGACGTTCCACTCGCACTCGGGCAGGACGGTGACGCCCACGCGGCGGCGCGACTCGACGAGGTGCATGGACTCCAGCACCCGGACCGCCTCCCGCATCACGGAACGCGACACCTCGAAGCGCTGCGCCAGCTCGTCCGTGCGCAAAACGCTGCCCGCGGGGTAGGCGCCCGCTGTGATGTCGGGGCCGAGGGCGTCCAGTACGCGGCCGTGCAGCCCCCGGCCCGGTGTGCTCATGCACTCAGCGTACGGGGCGCGTCACCGGAATAAAAAGTCAGACTTATATGTCACAGACTCTTGAAGTCGTCGTACCTAATAGGTTTCAGTTACGTCGACATCACGTGTCGACGAAGACAGCAGACAGCGAGAGTGCGATGCAGCAACTGCACACCCCCCACGTCGTCGTGGTCATGGGCGTCGCGGGCACCGGGAAGACCACCATCGGTCCCCTGCTCGCGGCCCGGCTCGGCGTTCCCTACGCCGAGGGCGACGACTTCCACCCACCGGCCAACATCGCCAAGATGACGGCCGGCACCCCGCTCACCGACGAGGACCGCTGGCCCTGGCTGGACGCCATCGGCGGCTGGGCGCACGGGCGGGCCGGACTGGGTGGGGTGGTGAGCAGTTCGGCGCTGAAGCGGTCGTACCGCGACCGGCTGCGGGCCGCCGCTCCCGGTGTCGTCTTCGTGCATCTCACGGGCAGCCGTGAGCTGATCGAGGACCGGATGTCGCACCGGCAGGGCCACTTCATGCCGACGGCCCTGCTCGACTCCCAGTTCGCCACGCTCCAGCCGCTGCAGCCGGACGAGGCGGGAGTCGCGGTGGACGTCGCCGGCACCCCCGAGGAGATCACCGAACGGGCGGTCAACGCCCTGAAGGGTCTTCCCGAGCCGGTCCGGTAATCCTCCGCACCCGCTCCCCCGGGGTCGTGCCGCCTCCCGCGGTCACGGCCCCGAACTCCCCCTCAATCCCCATCACCGCAAGGGAAGCACCGTGACCAGACTCAGCGTCGAGATGCTGGCAGCGGACCCCGTCGAGCCGATCACCTCGGCGGGCCACGCCCAGCTCGGCATCGCCGTCCTCCTGGGCATCGCCGTCATCGTCCTGCTCATCACCAAGTTCAAGCTGCATGCCTTCCTGTCGCTGACCATCGGGTCGCTGGCGCTCGGCGCGTTCGCCGGTGCGCCGCTGGACAAGGTCATCACCAGCTTCACCGCCGGGCTCGGCTCCACCGTCGCGGGCGTCGGCGTCCTGATCGCCCTCGGTGCGATCCTCGGCAAGATGCTCGCCGACTCCGGCGGCGCCGACCAGATCGTGGACACCATCCTGGCGAAGGCCACCCCCCGGTCGATGCCGTGGATGATGGTGCTGATCGCCTCGGTCATCGGACTGCCGCTGTTCTTCGAGGTCGGCATCGTCCTGCTGATCCCGGTCGTCCTGATGGTCGCCAAGCGCGGCAACTACTCCCTGATGCGGATCGGCATCCCGGCCCTGGCCGGTCTGTCCGTGATGCACGGTCTGGTCCCGCCGCACCCCGGCCCGCTGGTCGCCATCGACGCGGTGGACGCCAACCTCGGTGTGACCCTGGCGCTGGGTGTGCTGATCGCGGTCCCGACGGTGATCATCGCCGGTCCGGTGTTCTCGAAGTACGCGGCCCGCTGGGTGGACGTCCCGGCCCCCGACCGCATGATCCCGCAGCGCGCCTCCGAGCAGCTGGAGAAGCGTCCCGGCTTCGGCGCCACCCTGGCCACGATCCTGCTGCCGGTCGTCCTGATGCTGCTCAAGGCCCTCGTCGACATCATCGTCGACGACCCGGAGAACGGGGTGCAGCGCACCTTCGACGTCATCGGCAACCCGCTGATCGCCCTGCTGGTCTCCGTGATCGTCGGCATCTTCACGCTGCTGCGGCCCGCCGGGTTCGGCAAGGACCGCCTGTCGGGCCTGGTCGAGAAGGGGCTGACGCCCATCGCCGGCATCCTCCTGATCGTCGGCGCGGGCGGCGGCTTCAAGCAGACGCTGATCGACTCGGGCGTGGGCCAGATGGTCCTGGACATCTCCAAGGACTGGTCGATCCCGGCGCTGCTGCTCGCCTGGCTGATCGCGGTGGTGATCCGGCTGGCGACCGGTTCCGCGACGGTGGCGACCGTCTCGGCGGCCGGTCTGGTCGCGCCGCTGGCGGCCGACATGTCGACCACGCACGCCGCCCTGCTGGTCCTGGCCATCGGTGCCGGCTCGCTCTTCTTCAGCCACGTCAACGACGCCGGCTTCTGGCTGGTGAAGGAGTACTTCGGGCTGAACGTCGGTCAGACCATCAAGACCTGGTCCGTCATGGAGACGATCATCTCGGTGGTCGCCGGTGCTCTGGTGCTGCTGTTGTCCCTGGTCATATAGCCGCACCACGCACCGGCCAGAAGGATCAGGAGTACGACGATGACGGCCCACCCCCTCTTCGACATCGGCGGGCGCACCGCCCTGGTGACCGGCTCCAGCCGGGGGATCGGGCTGGCGCTGGCCCGGGGCCTCGCTCAGGCCGGCTGCCGGGTGATCCTCAACGGGCGCGACGGCGACCGCCTCGCCGAGGCCGCCGCCGGGCTTCCCGGCGAGGTCCACACGGCGGTGTTCGACGTGACCGACGGTCCGTCCGTGGCCGCCGGGATCGCGGAGGCCGAGGAGCGGGTGGGCCCGCTCGACATCCTGGTCAACAACGCCGGGATGCAGCTGCGGGCGCCCCTGCTGGAGTTCGCGGACGCGGACTGGCACCGCATCCTGGACACCAATCTCACCAGCGCCTTCCTGGTGGGCCGGGAGGCGGCGCGCCGGATGACGGAACGCGGCCACGGCAAGATCGTCAACATCTGCTCGCTGCAGAGCGAGGTGGTCCGCCCGGGCATCGCGCCCTACGCGGCCACCAAGGGCGCGCTGAAGATGCTCACCAAGGGCATGTGCGCCGACTGGGGCCCGCACGGCGTCCAGGTCAACGGTCTCGGCCCCGGCTACATCGAGACCGAGCTGACCCGGCCGCTCGTCGAGGACGAGGAGTTCAGCGCCTGGGTGCGCGGGCGCACTCCGGCGGGCCGGTGGGGCCGTACGGAGGATCTGGTGGGCGGGCTGCTGTTCCTCGCCTCGCCCGCCGCGGACTTCGTCGGCGGACAGATCCTGTATGTCGACGGCGGAATGACGAGCGTCCTGTGAGCGCCGGGGAGGCCGCCGGGCCGGCTTTCGTGCCGGGCTGTGTGATCCACGGCGCGGGTGACCTGCGGGTGCAGGACGTGCCAGTCCCCCGTCCGGGGCCCGGCGAGGCGCTGGTCGCCGTGCGCTACGGCGGTGTCTGCGGCTCCGACCTGCACTACTGGCGGCACGGGGGCGTCGGCGACTTCCGCCTGCGGGAGCCGATGCTGCTCGGGCACGAGGTGGTCGGGACGGTCGTGGCGTACGGCTCCCCGGACACGGCGGGCCCGGCGGCCGGTACGTCCGTCGCCGTGCACCCGGCGACCCCGTGCGGGGTGTGCCCGGAGTGCGTGGACGGGCGGCGCAACGTCTGCCGGGACACCCGGTACCTGGGCAGCGCGGCCCGTTTCCCGCACGTCCAGGGCGGGTTCGCGGCGCGGATCGTCGTCCCCGCCCAGCAGTTGCGCCCCCTCCCGGCCGGTCTCGACCCGCGCAGGGGCGCGCTCGCCGAGCCCCTGTCCGTCGCCCTGCACGCCGTGCGCCGGGCCGGGGACCTGACCGGCCGGCGCCTGCTGGTCACCGGCGCCGGACCGATCGGGTGCCTGGTGGTCGCGGCGGCGAAGGCGGCGGGCGCGGCACACGTGACGGTGACGGACCTGCTGCCCTCCGCCCTGGAGTACGCGCGGGCCGCCGGCGCCGACACCCTCGTACGGGCCGACGTCCCGGACGACTCCGGTTGGCCGGCGGAAGTCGACACCGCCATCGAGGCCTCCGGGGTGGCCGCGGGTCTCGACACCTGTCTGCGGCTGGTGCGGCGCGGCGGTGCGGTCGTCCAGCTCGGCATGCTGCCGCCGGGGCAGAGCCCCTTCGCGGGCAACCTGGTGGTGAGCCGGGAGATCGAGCTGCGCGGGGCGTTCCGCTTCGACGGCGAGTTCGACGACGCGCTGCGCCTGCTCGCGGCCGAGCCCGCGTTCGACGCGCTGGTCAGCGCGGTGGTGCCGGTGCGGGAGGCGGAATCGGCGTTCGAACTGGCGGCGGACCGGAGCCGGTCCTGCAAGGTGCTGCTGGACTTCGGCGCGGCCCCGGCCGGCTGAGCCCCGACACGTTCCCGCACGCTTCGGGCTCCGCATGCCTCGGGCCCCGCATTCCTCGGGCCCCGCACGCTTCGGGCTCCGCATGCCTCGGGCTCCGCACGCCTCGGGCCCCGCACGCCTCGGGCCCGGCCGTCTGAGCGGCCGGAGCCCGGACACGCGTAGGGACCGTCCCCTGTGTCAGGAGGACGCGGCCTTGTCCAGCTGGAACGCCTCGTTGCCCTGGCCGATGCGGGCGTGCCGCTCGGGGGCGCGGGAGCGCAGGATCAGGCCCTGCACCACGCCGGCGACCGCGGCGAGGGCGATGATGCCGGGCAGCGCCCAGCTCAGGGCGGAGTCGGGTCCCGCGCCGACGAGGACGTCGAAGTCCTTGACCGTGTAACCGGCGATCACCAGCAGGGCGAGGCCCGCGACCGTGGAGGTGACCAGGCGTACGCCCTGGGCCCCGGCGGCCCCGCGCCGGACGAAGAAGGCCACGACGGAGAACGAGGCGGCGGCCATCAGCACGATCACGCCCAGTGCCCCGATGTTGCCGCCCCAGGTGAACAGGTGCAGCACGGGCTGGGTCGGGTCGCCGTTCGGCTTGTCGTCGGCGAGGGCGAAGCCGACGACGACGACCGCGGACACGGCGGTCTGGAGCAGCGAGCCGGTGCCGGGCGCGCCGCTGGTGCCGCTGGTCCGTCCGAAGGCACGGGGCAGCAGGCCCTCGCGGCCCATGGCGAAGGCGTAGCGGGCGACGACGTTGTGGAAGCTGAGCAGGGCGGCGAACATTCCGGTGACGAACAGGACGTGCAGCACGTCGGTGAAGGTGTCGCCGAGCCGTGACTCGGTCAGGAAGAACAGCAGTCCGGCGCTCTGTTCCTGCGAGGTGCCGACGATGTTGTCGGGGCCGGTGGCCACGGTCAGGGCCCAGCTGCTGAGCGCGAAGAAGACGGCCACCCCGCCGACCGCCAGGAACATGACACGCGGGACGAGTACGTGTGGCCGGCTGGTCTCCTCGGCGTACACCGGCGCCTGTTCGAAGCCGAGGAAGGCGGCGATGCAGAAGCAGAGCGCGGTGCCGACCCCGGCGCCGGTCAGGGTGTCCGGGTTGAAGGCGTGCAGCGACAGGCCCTGCGCCCCCGGGTCGGCGACGGCGGCGATGTCGAACACCACCACCAGCACGACCTCGATGAGCAGCAGTACGCCCAGCACGCGCGCGTTGACGTCGATCTTCAGCCAGCCCAGCGTGCCGACCGCGAGCACCGCCAGCAGGGCCGGGATCCACCAGGCCACGTCGAGGTCGGCGTAGGTGGACAGCAGCCCGGAGACCTCGAAGCCGAAGATGCCGTAGATGCCGACCTGGAGGGCGTTGTAGGCGACCAGCGCGACCAGGGCGGCGCCCGCGCCGGCGGTGCCGCCGAGGCCGCGGGAGATGTAGGCGTAGAAGGCGCCCGCGTTGTGGACGTGGCGGCTCATCTCGGCGTACCCGATGCTGAACAGGATCAGCACCACGCCGAGCACCACGAAGAGGAGTGGCTGTCCGACGATGCCCATGACCGCGAAGGTGGTGGGCATGACGCCCGCGACCACCATCAGCGGGGCGGTGGCGGCGAGCACGGACAGGAGCAGTCCTCCCGTGCCCAGCCGGTCGGCGCGCAGGGCGCGCTCCTCGCCCTTGAAGGTGCTGATGGCGCCACCGCTCGCGGATCTGCTCGTGCTCGAACTGCCCGTGGTCATCGCAGGACGTCCTTCTCTCGTGTGGGTGATGTGCGTCGGGTCGTCGGGCGGTCAGGCCGTGCCGAGCGCGACGGCGCGGGCGGCACGGAAGGCGGAGAACGGGTCGCGGTCCGGGTACGACCACGGGGCCGGCGTGGCGTGCTCGCCGATGCGGTGGAACAGGGCCGCGGCCTCGGCGCCGCGGCCCTCGCAGGACTTGGCGTGGGCGAGGAAGTTGAGGTCGATCAGCCGGCGCGGGTGGCCGTCCTGCTCCCACTCCAGCCACCAGTCGAAGGCCGCCTTCATCACCAGCCGGGCGCGCCGGCCGACCCAGTGGCCCGAGGCGGCCGGGTCGGGGGACTCGTGTCCGGCGGCGGCCAGTACGCGGTAGCGCTCGGCGTGCGCGACGACGGGGAGGATGGCCAGCGGGGAGTCGGCGGGGGCCTGCTCGGCGGCCCAGTTGGCGAAGTCGTACACCTCGTGCAGCGCGTCGGGGCCGCCGCCGCCGCGCTCGGCGAGCCGGGCCACCATCAGGTGGTGGGCGTGGTGGTGGTCGGCGTACCGTCCGCGCACCTCGTCGAAGACGCGGATGACGTCCTCGTCGGCGCCCAGGGAGCGCTCCAGCATGAGCAGCCCGAGCCAGGGCGTGGGGTCGTCCGGCACGAGGGCGGCGGCCTCCCGGCACGCCTCGCGGACCCGGGCGGGTTTCTCCTTGCCCCGCAGGGCGCGGTGGACCAGGGCGAAGGCGAGCAGCACCGAGGCGTCGGCGGAGCCGGGGTCGGCGAGCAGCCACTCGCGGGCCCAGGGGGCGCAGTGGGGCTCCTTGGCCAGTACGGCCACCCGGTGCCCCCGGCGGTCCCAGTCGTCACCCGTGTGGACCAGCAGGGAGCGGACGGACTGCCATCGTCCCTGGGCCAACGCGGCTCGGGCGGCGACGAGTTCGGCGTCGTCGAGGGCCTCGTCGAAGGCCTGGGCCGCGCGTTTGCGGCCGCGGCCGAGGGGAGGCGGGGGTGGGGACACCGCGGGAAACTTCCTCACGCGACGCGGTAGGTCGTCGTAGCCGGACTGCCATGACCGGATTGCCATGAACTGATCACGCACAGCAAAGCGGCAGCCAAGGCTTGACGTCAAGAGGAATCAGGCTGTTACACGCGTCAACTCGCGTGACACCAGGGGAACTTGCATCGCGGCGATCGCCGCCTTCGCCCCGGGCGCTCGTCGCCGGCCCGAACCCCGAATGCGCCGCTCGCCCGGCACCCGGCGGCCACCCGCACTAGAGTCGGTCCCTACGCCCCCGTGACCCGACTGACGATCGAGGTACACAGCGTGTCGGTTCTGGTTCTGGTCCTCGCCGTGTGCGCCGCGTGCTGTCTGGGTTTCGGTTTCGTCCTCCAGCAGAACGCGGCCGAGCGCGCTCCGCTGGGCGACTTCCTCTCGCCCCGCCTCCTGCTCGACCTCGTACGGGTGCCGCGCTGGCTGGCCGGCATGGGGCTGATGGTGGCCGGTCTGGTCCTCGGCGCGATCGCGCTGGGCGGCGGCGAACTGACCCTGGTCGAGCCCCTCCTGGCGACGAACCTGCTCTTCGCCCTCGCGCTCTCCCGCGTCCGGACCCGGCAGCCGCTGGGCCGCCAGGGCTGGGCCGGTCTCGCACTGCTCGCGGGCGGGGTGACGGCGTTCATCCTCGCGGGCGAGCCGCGCGGCGGCAGTGCGGTGACCGACCCGTTACGGCACTGGCTGATCATGGGCGTGATGCTGGGCCTGGCCCTCCTGCTCACGCTGTGCGCCGGCCGCCTGCGGCTGACCTGGGGTCCGGCGTTGTTGGCCCTGGCCGCCGGCCTGGTGTACGGGGTGCAGGACGCGTTGACCCGGGTCAGCGGCCGGCGCTTCTCCGCGGGCGGTCCGGCGGAACTGCTGACGGGCTGGCAGCCGTACGCCGTGGTGGTGCTCGGCATCACCGGCCTGGTCCTGGTCCAGAGCGCCTTCGAGACGGCCCCCCTGCGCCGGTCGCTGCCCGCGCTGACGGCGGCCCAGCCGCTCGCGGGGATCGCCTGCGGGGTCGGTTTCCTCGGCGACCGGCTGCACACCGACGCCGGTGCCCTCGCGTGGGAGGCGGGCGGCCTCGCGGCGGTCGTGGCGGGCATCGTCCTGCTGGGGCTGCACCCGGCGCTGCCGCAGGGCACGGGCACGGGTGAGAGCGGGCGCGAACGGGCGCTGGAGCCGAGCTGACCGGGTCTGCGGTGCCTGTGGTCCGGACGCTGCTTGGATGGGGGCATGAGTTCTGCTGACGAGATCCTCGACGTCGTCGACGAGAAGGACCGCGTCGTCGGGCAGGCCCGGCGGGGCGACGTGTACGCCCGGGGCCTGCGGCACCGCTGTGTGTTCGTGTGGGCCCGGGACCCCGAGGGCCGGGTCTTCGTCCACCGCCGTACGGCGACGAAGCTGGTGTTTCCCGCGCTGTACGACATGTTCGTCGGCGGGGTGGTGGGCGCGGGCGAGTCCTACGACGACGCGGCGCTGCGGGAGGCGGAGGAGGAGCTGGGGGTGAGCGGGCTGCCGCGGCCGGAGTTCCTGTTCAAGTTCCTCTACGACGACGGCGCCGGGCGGACCTGGTGGTCGGCGGTGTACGAGGTGCGGTGCGCGGGGGCGGTGTCTCCTCAGGTGGAGGAGGTGGCGTGGTACGGGTTCCTCACGGAGGAGGAGCTGGCGGGGCGGGTCGAGGAAGGGGAGTGGGAGTTCGTGCCGGACGGGGTGGCGGCGTACTCGCGGCTGCGGGCTCGGCGGGGGACCAGTGGTACGGAGTCGGTGCGGTGACCCTGCGTGAGGGCGGGCGCGGGGGTGGGCGCGCGGGCGCGGGGGCGGGTACGCGGCCCGGCGGTGCGGGGTGCCTCCCCCGCCCACCTGTGCCGCCCCAGCGGCACGACTGCCCGCGGCTGTAGGGTCCCCGGGTGATCGGATTCGTGCGGAACGTTCGGTTGTGGTTTGTGCCTGGGGAGGTACGGCGGGAAGGGGGGACCCCCGACTATCGGTTCTCGCTGGCCAACGAGCGAACGTTCCTGGCCTGGCTGCGTACCGCCCTCGCGCTGATCGGCGGCGGGTTCGCGGTGGATCAGTTCCTGCCCGACCTGCGGTGGGGCTGGCGGGTCGGGCTCGCGCTCGCGCTGCTCGCCGCCGGTGTGCTGTGCTCGCTGCGGGCCGTGAACCACTGGACTCGCTGTGAACGCGCCATGCGCCGGGGCGAGGACCTCCCCGTCTCCCGCTTCCCGGCGCTGCTCAGCCTGGTCGTGGCCGTGGTCGCCGTCGTCATGGTCGTCGTGGTCCTCGCCGGCTGGGAGGGCTGAGCGTGAGCGGCGCCGACGCGGCACCCCCGGACCGCGACCCGGGGCTCCAGCCCGAGCGCACCCGGCTCGCCTGGCGCCGCACCACCCTGTCCTGCACGGTCGTCGCCGTACTCGCGGTGAAGGCGGCGCTGCAGGGCGGCGCGACGGCCGTCTCGGTACTGGCCGCCGCCCTGTGCTGCGCCCTCTGGCTGGCCTTCCTCCGCATCACCCACGGCCGTATCCGCACCCTCGCCGCGGCGAACCGGCCCCGCGCGCTCACCCCGCCGCACGCCACCGCCGCTGCCCTGTGCACGCTCGCACTCGCCGTCTGCGGGGCGTTCCTCGTCTTCTGAGGGCAAGGCGCATCCTGAGGGCAAGGCAACCGCCGCCGCGCGGCCCGCCCGTAACGCCGATCACGTTGCGGCCGTCCACTGGACGGCATACCGACCGGTCGGCATCATGTGTCTGGTACTGTTCACCTGCCCCAGGGAGAGACCGATGAGCCCCGACCACCCGCCCGGACTCGATCTCGACCGGTTGCGCGTCCTGCTCGACCGCGAGCGACCCGGTCTGGTGACCGGCCCGCTGTCCGGCCGGCTGATCGAGGGCGGACGGTCGAACCTCACCTACGCCGTCTCGGACGGCACCGCCCGCTGGGTGGTACGACGCCCTCCGCTCGGCCACGTCCTGGCCACCGCGCACGACATGAGGCGCGAGCACCGTGTCATCAGCGCGCTTCACCCGACGGACGTGCCCGTGCCGCGCCCGGTGCTCCTGTGCGAGGACGAGGAGGTGCTGGGAGCGCCCTTCTACGTGATGGAGTTCGTGGACGGCACCCCGTACCGCACCGCCGAGCAGCTCGCCCCCCTCGGGCCCGAGCGCACCCGCGCCGCAGTGCTGAACCTCGTCGACACGCTCGTCGCGCTGCACGCGGTGGACCCCGCCGAGGTCGGCCTCGCGGACTTCGGCCGACCCGAGGGCTTCCTGGACCGTCAGCTGCGCCGCTGGGCCAAGCAGCTCGACGCCTCCCGCAACCGCGACCTGGCCGGCATCGACGAACTGCACGCCACCCTCGGCCGGGAACTGCCCCGCTCCCCCGCCCCGACGGTCGTGCACGGCGACTACCGCCTCGACAACGTGCTGATCGGCGGCGAGGACGACGAGATCCGGGCGATCCTCGACTGGGAGATGTCCACCCTCGGCGATCCGCTGACCGACCTCGGCCTGCTGGTGATGTACAGCAGCCCGCTCGGCATGCCCGACTCCCCCGTCTCCACCACCGCCCAGGCGCCCGGCCACCCCGCCCCCGCCGAGCTGATCGAGCGGTACGCCGCCCGGTCGGGGCGTGACGTCTCCTCGGTCGCCTGGTACACGGCGTTCGCGTGGTTCAAGCTCGCCGTGATCCTGGAGGGCATCCACTACCGCTACACGCTGGGACAGACGGTCGGCCGCGGCTTCGACCGCATCGGCGATCTCGTCCCCGTCTTCATCGAGCACGGCCTGACCACCCTTCAGGAGGGCTGACCCGCCATGGACTTCGCGTTCGACGCACGCACCGAGGAACTCCGCGCCAGGCTGCTCGCCTTCATGGACGAGTACGTCTACCCGGCCGAACAGGTCGCCCACGAGCAGCGCGCCCGGCTCGCCTCCCCCTGGGACACCCCGCAGGTCGTGGAGGACCTCAAGGCCGAGGCCCGCCGCCAGGGCCTGTGGAACCTTTTCCTGCCCGACGCCGAGCACGGCGCCGGCCTCACCAACCTGCAGTACGCCCCGCTCGCCGAGATCACCGGCCGCAGTCCGCAGCTGGCGCCGACGGCGACGAACTGCGCGGCGCCGGACACCGGGAACATGGAGGTGCTGGCCCAGTTCGCCGACGAGGCGCAGAAGAAGCAGTGGCTGGAACCGCTGCTCGCCGGGGAGATCCGCTCCGCGTTCGCGATGACCGAGCCGGACGTGGCCTCCTCGGACGCCACGAACATCACCACGCACATCGAGCGCGACGGCGACGAGTACGTCGTCACGGGCCGCAAGTGGTACATCTCCGGGGCGATGAACCCGGACTGCAAGATCTTCATCGTGATGGGCAAGACCGACCCGGACGGCGAGGACATCCGCCGCCAGCAGTCGATGGTTCTGGTCCCGCGCGACACGCCCGGGGTGACGGTCGACCGCGCCATGCAGGTCTTCGGTTACGAGGACCACTACCACGGCGGCCACGCCGAGGTGACCTTCGACCACGCGCGCGTGCCGGTGTCCAACCTGATCGGCGAGGAGGGCGGCGGCTTCGCCATCGCCCAGGCCCGGCTCGGTCCCGGCCGGATCCACCACTGCATGCGGCTGATCGGCATGGCCGAGCGCGCGATCGAGCTGATGTGCCGCCGCGCGGTGTCCCGCAACGCCTTCGGCAAGGCGCTGGCCCAGCAGGGCGTGGTCCACAACTGGATCGCGGACGCCCGGGTCACCGTCGAGCAGCTGCGGCTGCTGGTGCTGAAGACCGCCTGGCTGATGGACACCGTCGGCAACCGGGGCGCGCACACCGAGATCCAGGCCATCAAGATCGCCACGCCCCGCGCGGTGGTCGACATCATCGACCGGGCGATCCAGCTGCACGGCGCGGGCGGCGTGAGCCAGGACTTCCCGCTGGCCGAGCTGTACGCGGGAGCGCGGACGCTGATGATCGCCGACGGCCCCGACGAGGTCCACCAGCGCTCGCTGGCCCGCCGGGAGATCAAGAAGTACCTCTGAGCGGCGCGGCGCCCCCGGGCATCCCGGGGGCCCGTCACCTCAGGGGCACGTCAGGGGCGCAGCGCACGCAGCAGCAGGTCGGCGAGGTGGTCGGCGACCTCCTGCGGGCTGAGCGGGCCGTCGGGGCGGTACCAGGTGGACAGGTGGTGGATGGACCCGAAGTGGTAGTCCACCACCAGGTCGGCCGGGGTCTCCTCGGTGAAGACGCCGGTCCGCTGCCCCTCCTCGATGAGCGCGCGGAAGCGCTCGTGGTAGCGCCGGCGCTCCGCGCGCACCTGCTTGTTCTTCTCCGGGCTGAGCTGGTGCATGGAGCGGAAGAAGATCGACGCGTCGTCGAGGTTCTCGATGGTCGTGACGACGACGTCGGCCGCCGCGTCCCGCACCCGCTTCTCGACCGGCTCGTCGGCGTCCGCGAACGCGTCCAGGCGTTCCTGCTGGAGGCGCAGCACGCGCGCGTACACCTCGTGCAGGAGGTCGTCCTTGGAGCCGAAGTAGTGGTACAGCGCCC
Source organism: Streptomyces sp. MMCC 100 (assembly GCF_041538145.2). Lineage (NCBI taxonomy): Bacteria > Bacillati > Actinomycetota > Actinomycetes > Kitasatosporales > Streptomycetaceae > Streptomyces > Streptomyces sp. MMCC 100. Next base: position 2,114,175 of record NZ_JBGORK020000001.1, on the reverse strand, counting down.
CCTTGGTGACGCCTGCCGCCTCGACGATCTCCTGTACCGAGGTGCGGTCGTAGCCCTGCTCGGCGAAGAGCCGGGTGGCGGCGGCCAGGAGCCGCTGCGGCACCGGAGTGCCGTCCCCGTCCGTGGTCCTGGGCACTGCCGTCACCTGCCTTTCCGTTTCACTGTCCGTTCACTGTCGTGTCCTGCCGTGTACGGGAACGCGGTTCCCGACGGAGGATCTTCCCACTCTCCGGCTCCGGCACGTCGGGCAGGGCGGCCCGGCGCGGGGCGTGCACCGGGCGGGCGGTCACCGGGCCGTCGATTCCTCCCACTGCCGCTGGAGCCGGTTCATGCCGCGCAGCCAGCGGTCGGGGTCGGCCGCCCGTGCCTGGTAGTACTCGGCCGCCTCGGGGTGCGGCAGGATCAGGAAGCGGTCCTCCTCGATGCCCTTGAACAGGGCGTCCGCGACGTCCGCCGGTTCGATCGCGGTGGGCCGCAGCACCAGGTCGCCCGCGCTGCCGGTGGCGTCCAGCATGTCGGTGCGCACCCCTTGCGGGCAGATGGCGTGCACCTTGATCCCGCGGTGGCGGTACGTCAGGGACAGCCACTCGGCGAAGGCGTACGCGCCGTGCTTGGTGACGCTGTAGGGCGCGGCGCCGATCATGGTGAGCAGTCCGGCGGCGGAGACGGTGGAGACGAAGCGGCCGCTGCCGCGCTCCAGCCAGTCGGGGAGCAGTTCGTGGGCCGCGCGGACGTGGGCCATGACGTTGACGTCCCAGGCGAGTGCCCAGGCCGACTCCTCCGCGGCTTCCGAACCCCCGCAGCCGACGCCCGCGTTGGCGCAGTACACGTCGACCGTGCCGCCCAGCGCCTCGCGGGCCTCGGCGACGATCGAGGAGGCGTCGCCCGGGACCGCGATGCCGCCGATCTCGTCGGCGACGGCCTTCGCCCGCCCGGCGTCCAGGTCGTTGACGACGACCCGGGCTCCCCCGGCCGCGAAGCGGCGGGCCAGCGCGGCTCCGATGCCGCCTCCCGCCCCGGTGACGACGACTCCGGCATCCTGCACGGCTTCCACCATCGGTCTCCTTCGGCATGGCTCGGGCACTGCTCGCTCCCCGTTGCAGCGCCAGACTAACCAGTCGGTATGTGCGACGGAAGAGGCGAACCGCGGTCTACTCCATTCCCCGCGCCCCAGGGCCCGGGTTAGCGTGCGTGCGCATGACACCCGCCGCGATCACGGAGGTCACCGCATGACGCTGTCCAGACGGAATCTGCTCGCCACGACGGCCGCGGTGGCGGCCGGCACCACCGCCGCCGCCGCGTCGGCGGGCACGGCACAGGCGGCCCCCGCGGGCCACGGGGGACGCCGGCTGCGCACCGGCTTCGAGCGCCTCGCCGACGGCGGCTACGCCCCGCTCGACGGGCAGAAGGTCGGCATCGTCACCAACCCGACCGGCATCACCCGGGACGTGCGCCACATCGTCGACGTCATGCACGCCGACGACCGCGTCGACCTGACCGCCGTCTTCGGACCCGAGCACGGCTTCCGGGGTACGGCGCAGGCGGGCGGCTCCGAGGGACGCTACGACGACCCCGCGACCGGGCTGCCGGTCTACGACACGTACCTGAAGAGCGGGCAGCCGCTCGCGGACGTGTTCACGGCGTCCGGCGTGGACACCGTCGTCTTCGACATCCAGGACGTGGGCGCGCGCTTCTACACGTACATCTGGACGCTGTTCGACTGCATGGAGGCGGCCGGGCTCGCGGGCAAGCGGTTCGTGGTCCTGGACCGGCCGAACCCGGTGACCGGACGGGCGGCCCTCGGTCCGGTCCTGCACAAGGAGTTCGCGACCTTCGTCGGTCGGCAGCCGATCGCGCAGGCGCACGGCATGACGGTCGCCGAGCTGGCGCTGCTCTTCAACGGCGAGTTCCTGTCGTCGCCGGTGCCGCTGGAGACGGTGACGATGACGGGCTGGAAGCGCTCGGAGTTCTACGACGCCTCCGGGCTGCCCTGGGTGCCGCCGAGCCCGAACATGCCGACGCCGGAGTGCGCGCTGGTGTACTCGGGGACCTGCCTGTTCGAGGGCACGAACCTCTCCGAGGGGCGCGGCACCACCCGCCCGTTCGAACTGCTGGGCGCCGAGGGCATCGACGGGAGCTGGGCCGTCGCCGCGAACGAGGTCGGCCTGCCGGGTGTGCGCTTCAGGGAGGCGTACTTCGCGCCCACCTTCTCCAAGTTCCAGGGGAAGACCGTCGGGGGTGTGCAGCTCCATGTGCACGACCGGGCCGCGTTCGACCCGGTGCGCACCGGGATCGCCCTCCTGGTGACCGCCAAGCGGACCTGGGACGGTTTCGCCTGGCGGTCGGACAACTGGATCGACAAGCTCACCGGCTCCACCCAGGTGCGCACGATGATCGACGCGGGCGCGGACACCGACGAGGTGGTGGACGGCTGGGAGAGGGAACTGGCGGCGTTCCGAAGGACGCGCCGCCAGTACCTGCTCTACCGCTGATGCCGCTGCCGGCCGGTCACCTGTGGGACGTGAACTCCACGACCTGCTGGTAGGTCGGCCGGTTCTGCCAGCCGATGCCGCCGTGCTTGATGCCGCCGAGGGTGCGGTGGATCACCGAGTCGGCACACCACTGGTCCCCCGCCGAGCAGTTGTCGTCGCCGGGATAGACCTGGGCGGCCGTGCGGCCCGCCGCCTCCTGGAGGGTGGAGACCAGGGTGTCCCGGCAGGCGGCGAGGTCGCCGTCGCCGCAGTACGCGTGCGCGAGCGGGCCCTTGACGGACTCGCCGAGCACGGCCCGGATGTCCTTGTCGACATAGCTCCACCAGCCGTACTGGAAGGCGCTGCCGGCGTGGGCGCCGGTCGGGCCGTGGGCGGCGGACGGGGACTCGTCGACGGGCAGGTTGCGGGTGAAGGCGGTGTACAGGTCGGGGCCGAGACCGGGTTCGAACTCGGCCTTCACCAGCAGCGGCCACCAGGCGTCCAGGGTGCGGATCGCGTCGGCGTGCGCGTACTTCTTGGAGCCCGCCGAGGTCTCCGTGCGCAGGCCGCCCGCGGACAGCCACGCCTTGAGCCCGTCCACGGCCGTCTTGGCCGCGGGGTCGGTCACCGGCGCCGACTCGATCACCTTCAGCAGGTCGGGCAGCACGTCCTCGGCCCGCAGGTCGGCGAGGGCGGCCTCGGCCATGGCCTTGACCAGCGCGGTGCGGGTGACACCGCCGTCGGCGACCAGCTTCTTCACGCGGTCGTCGAGGAGGTTGCCGCGGTGGACGGAGCCGTTGCCCCAGGAGGCGGCCGGGTAGTCCTTGGCCTGCTTGTTGTTCCAGGAGATGTAGTAGTCCTGGTCGACCGACTGCGGGTGGGCCGGCGCGCCGGTGTACCGGGCGGTGTTGTCGGCCGGGTCCCAGCCCCGCCACTCGTACGCCTGCCGGGCCCAGACCGGGAACTCGGCGTCGACGCCGTCCGCCCGTACCGGGTTGTCGCCGCTGTTGTAGTACGCGGTGTGCTCGGAGTCGGCGTAGAACCAGTTGAAGGTGTAGTTGATGTGCTGGACGGCGCTCTGGAAGCGCTCGGGGCTGTCGAGGTAGTCCGGGTCGTTCAGCATCTGGAAGCCGATGATGGAGTCGGCCTCGTGGAGGTAGGAGGAGCGCAGGGTGGTGTAGGCGACCTTCTTGCCGTCCACCGTGGCGCGGGACTCGACGGGGCCGTACTTGGTGCGCCAGACGCGCATCGTGTAGGAGCCGGCCGCGGTGGAGTCGGCGACGGTCGGTTTCCAGGCGTTGTGCCGCTCGACCTTCTCCATGGGCGTGCAGGTGCCGCGGTAGAGGTAGTGGTAGTCGTCCTGGCACAGCTCGACCGCGTAGGTGTCGATGATGTCCTGGCCGGATGTGGTCGCGCTCCAGGCGTAGTCCTGGCCGCGGCCGAGTTCGACGTACATGCTCAGGCCCGCGAAGGAGGCGCCGCGGGCGCTGATGCCGGGGCCCTGGATCTCCTGGAGCATGAGCAGCTGCGGGGCGAAGTAGCCGGTCTGCGGTCCGAAGACGGCGACCGGGTGGCCGCTCGCGGTGTGCTCGCCGCTGACCACCAGGGCGTTGGACATCCCGCGCCGGGCCGAGGTCACGGCCGCGTCCGCCGCCTCGGTGGAGGCGCCGGTCGCGCCCGCCGCTCCGGCGCTGCCCGTACGGTCGTACACCAGCGGCTCCGCCTCGACCGAGCCGGCGTCGGGCAGGGCGCGGCCCTGCGGGTCGTCCGGGGTGGGCAGGTACGGGAAGCTGCCGTCCTGCTGGGTGAGGACGGCCTCGGGGTCGTTGCGCTCGCGGAAGGACTCCCAGACCTCGGTGCCCTCGGCGACGCCGTACTTCTCCTGGGCGGCGAGGAGGGAGAGCGCGTTGTTCACCTCGCCGCCGCCTCCGGCGCCGAAGAGGGAGCCGATGACGGAGGCCAGCGCGATCAGGTCGGAGCGCTTGAAGTGCTCGATGGTGCCGGCGTTGGTGATGGCGTCCTTGTGGCCGGTCAGCACGTACTCGCCGGGGAAGTAGCGGCCCTTGTCGGAGGCGTCGATGTAGGCGTTGACACCGGCGACGTAGGCGTCCACGTCGGCCAGGGCCAGCTCGCCGCGCTCACCGGCCTTGGCGGCGGCGCTCTCGATCTGCGCCTCCAGGTCGGCCTCGGTGTAGGGGGCGCTGCGCCAGAACTGCTGCTCCAGGCCCTGGTTGGCGGGGGCGCCGCCGGCGAAGGGGGTCAACTGACCGCGTCCGACGTGCCGGAAGAGGTCCATCAGCCACAGCCGGTCCTGGGCCGCGGCGTAGCCGGCGCCGAACTCGGTGCCGTAGCGGGTGGTGCCGGTGATGTGCGGCACGCCGGTCTTCTTGTCGCGGACGATGGTCACGTCGTCGCGTCCCGCGGGGCGGACGGTGGAGGCGGCCTGGCCGTCCGGGACGCCGAAGGAGGCGTCGTTGAAGAAGGTGTTGATCTTGTCGTTGGTGAGGCCCTTGTAGCCGGTGGCGAGGTTCGCGTAGGGGCCGAGCTGGTCCTCGGCGTGCGCGGGCTGGGTGCCGAACGCCTGGTTGAGGAGGATCTGGGCGAGGGTGGCGTTGCCGTTCTGGCCGGGCGGCAGGATGTCGGAACACTGCCCGCCGCAGTGGTCGTTGGCGGCGGCTTCGGCGGCCGTGGTCTCGGTGGATCCGGTCCCGGCCGCCATCGCCGGGGAAAGCGGTGACAAAGCTCCGGCAATGAGGGCGCATACGGATGCGGTCTTCAGGAACCCGTGGAAGCCGCGGGGAGTTCTCAGTCTGTCGAGGGCGTTGCGTGGGGTGCGCCGTGGCATGGCAGCTCCTCCCGACGGGGGTGTGGCGGGACGTTACCGCCGGTATCCCCGAGTTGGAAGATGAACATGCGTCACTTTTTGGAGCGGGTGGATCGGCTTATGGGGGGCATCGGAAATCGGATGGAGCCGAATCGCTTGTCGATACGTCTATTCGGCGACGTCCGTACGACGACGCCGAAGTGACCGAAGTACAGGTGCAGGTGTGACGGAGGTGCAGGGCGATGGCCGGTTTCCGAAGTCTGGCGAGACAGGTCCGCGATCCACGGTGCGATCTGGCGCTGCGGCGCTATTCGCTGCGCAAGTGCCTTGAGCGTTTTGCCCCTTATGGGCACAGGGCGACCTGGGACCATCTCTGCTCCCGGGCCGGGTTCGGTCCCGAGGACCGCTCCCCCGACCCAGCGCGGCTCGTGGCCGCACTGGAGGAGCTGGAGGAGGCGCGTTCGGTGTGGCTGGCCTACGAGGTCGAGTTCGCCGAGCGGCGCAGGAAGGAGAAGCACGACGGGCTGCGCAGGCCGGGCAGCGTGGACGACTGGCACCGGCTGACCTGGGGCGGGTTCGGGGTGGCCTGGTGCGACGACCCGCGGGTCCACCCCGACGGGCCGCTGGCGGAGGTGCTGCGCCGGCTGATCTCGGCGCTGGAGCGTGACCCGGGGGCCGTGTGCCCGGTGTGCGACGGGGAGCGCCTCGTCTGGAAGTACGACCTGGACCATGAGCCCTCGACGGGCCCCGTCTGCACGGACTGCGGAATCCTCGTGCCGCGGCCTGTCCTCACTCCGGACGCACGGGCGGGCGCCCGGCGGGGACGGTTGCTGATGTCGGCGTAGGGCCTGTCCGGCGGATCAGGTCGCAGGAAAGACGCGGCACCTCGTCGACGCTGGTGAGCGGGGTCGGGTGCGTACAGCTGCAAGGCGGAGGAGGGCGTCGACGCGATGGGGGTCCCCCCGCGCGAGCGAAGTCGAGCGTGGGGGAGTCGACAACCGACGACAACGCCGTGGGGGCACCTCCCACGCCCTTCAGGCAGTGGGGGCGTGCCCGACCCCGCGTCTGCGGCATGATCCGCCGGACAGGCCCTAGCGGCCGCGGGGGTGTGCCGGGGATGCCGCACCCCCGGTAGCCGGTACGGCACCGAGCCCGGCGGGCGTTGTCAGTGGCGCCCGGCACCATGGGTGCATGGTGCAGTTGTGCGTGAACGGGGCGCGGGGCGGCGCCGACGGAGCGGTGGTGCCGCTGTCGCCGGAGGCGATCGCCGGCTCGGTGGCCGAAGCGGTCGCCGCCGGGGCCACGGACGTCCATGTCCACCCGAAGACACCGTGCGGGCGGGACACGTTGTCGCCGCGCGTCCTCGCGGCGACGCTGGAGGCGATACGGGCACGGCTCCCGGCCCGAGTACCGGTCGGGGTCACGACGGGCGCCTGGGCCGAACCCGATCCGGCGGCCCGGGCGGCTCGGATACGGAGCTGGACGGTGCTGCCCGACCACGCGTCGGTCAACTGGCACGAGCCGGGCGCCGAGGAGACGGCCGCCGCGCTGATCGAGCGCGGGGTGGCGGTGGAGGCGGGCGTCTGGTCCGGCACGGACGGAGCGGCCCGCTTCCTGCGCTCGCCGCTCGGGCCGAAGGTGCTGCGGGTCCTGGCGGAGATCACGGACACCGGCCCGGCGACCGCGCGGGACTCGGCGCACGCCCTGCTGACCGCTCTCGGCCCGGCTCACGGCCGCCCCGTCCTGCTGCACGGCGAGGACGGCGGCACCTGGCCGGTGCTGCGGCTGGCCGGCCGGCTGGGCCTGGCGACCCGGATCGGCCTCGAGGACACCCTGTTCCTGCCCGACGGCAGCCGGGCCGCTTCGAACGCCGAACTGGTCACCGCGGCAGTGGCGGAGTGGGCCTCGGCCCGCCGGGGCGGCGACTGACAGCCCGCTGCCCCGGCCCGGGTCGCCGGGCCCTCAGTCGCCGCAGCAGTTCGCGTCCCGGTCCTCGGCGCGGCCCGGCCGACCGCCGCCGACGGAGCCGGGGGCGGAGGCGGCGCCACGACGCTCCACGAGCAGCCGGGAGCCGGTCAGGCGTTCGCCGAAGACGTCGTCGGGGTTGGACAGGACACAGGTGTCCAGGGACAGGCAGCCGCAGCCGATGCAGTCGGTGAGGTGGTCGCGCAGCCGGTTGAGCTGTTTGATGCGCTCGTCCAGTTCGGAGCGCCAGGACTGGGAGAGCCGGGCCCAGTCGTCCGCGGTGGGCGTGCGCTCCTCCGGCAGTTCGGCGAGCGCCTCGCGGATCGTGGCCAGCGGGATGCCGACCCGCTGCGCCGCGCGGACGAAGGCGACCCGGCGCAGCGCGTCACGGCTGAAGCGGCGCTGGTTGCCCGAGGTGCGGCGACTGCTGATCAAGCCCTTGGACTCGTAGAAGTGCAGGGCGGAGACGGCGGCACCGCTGCGCGCGGCGAGCTGGCCGACCGTGAGCTCGTGGATCTTCTCGGGAATCTGAGGCACCCCTCGAACCCTACCGACCCGGTCACCCGTCCGGTCCGTTGACAGGGGCTCCGCGGACCACCATGCTAAGCAGTTGCTTAGACTGATGCAGACGCGCTTCGACCAGCACGACTTGGACCAGTACGACTTGGGAGGCCGGGACATGGCAGAGCCGAGGATCTTCGCGTCCGCCGACGAGGTGAAGGCGGCGGTGGGCAAGCAGCTGGGGTACACCGACTGGGTGGAGGTCGACCAGAAGCGGATCGACCTGTTCGCCGAGGCGACCGGGGACCACCAGTGGATCCACGTGGACCCGGAGAAGGCCGCCGCCGGACCGTTCGGCACCACCATCGCGCACGGCTATCTGACCCTGTCGCTGCTCCCGCTCTTCGGACCGCAGCTGATCCAGGTCGAGGGCGTGAAGATGGGCGTCAACTACGGCACCAACAAGGTCCGCTTCCCCTCCCCCGTGCCGGTCGGCTCGCGCCTGCGCGCCACGGCGACGATCACCGGCGTGGCGGACGTCAAGGGAGGGATCCAGGTGAGCGTCGCCTTCACCGTGGAGCGCGAGGGCGGCGACAAGCCGGTGTGCGTCGCCGAGTCCGTCTCGCGCTACTACGTCTAGGCGGTGCCGGACCCGGCCCGGGCCCCCACCATCCGCAGCACGAGGTCGGCGTAGAGCGCGCCGACCTCGTCGGGCGTCCGGGGGCCGTTCACGTTGAACCAGCGGGCCACGTCGATGCAGAGCGACAGCACGGCCAGCGTCGTGCCCTTGACGTCCGGCACGTCGAACTCGCCCGTCGCCACGCCGTCGTCGATGATGCCGCGCACCGCGGCGTCGCACTGCCGGCGGAGCGTGAGGATCTCCTCCCGGGCCTCGGGACCGAGCGCGTCCAGCTCGTACTGCACGACCCGCGCGGTCGTGCGCCGCCCGGCGTGCCAGCGGACGAAGGAACTCACGGCGTCGGCGAGCCGTTCGGCCGCACTGCCCTCGCCCTGGGCCGCGGAGCGCAGGATGGCCACCGCCCGGGTGTGGCCGATGCGGCTGATGCGGTGGAGCAGCTCTTCCTTGGTCTTGTAGTGGATGTAGAGCGCGGCCGGGCTCATGCCGGCCCGTCCGGCGATGTCGCGGGTCGTGGTCGCGTGGTACCCGCGTTCGGCGAACGCCTCCACGGCGGCGACCAGGAGCCGCCGGGCCGCGTCAGGCGTGACCTCTTCCCACGGCTCGATGTCGCCGCCCGTCGTCTCGGCCGCCGTACTCATCGCTTGTTCGCCCCTCTCGGTGACAGGAGCACCACCATACCGCCGAAGGTGAGCGACCGCTTAGGGGCGCTGGCCCGCGGGGGTGCCGCCCGGCTTCTGGAAGGGATCGTGTTCGACGAGGATCTTGTCCAGTCGCGCCTGGTCCACCCGGCTCACTATCTGCCCGACCTCCTGGCGGTCGCGGATGATCTTGGCCAGCGTGAAGGCCGAGGTGACGAGGTACAGGACGGCGATGGCGAGGAAGGCGCGCACCCAGGCGTCGGCCTGGAGCTGGTAGATGCCGATGGCGGTGGCGGCCATGGCCACCGAGAACGAGGCGACGGCCTGTCCGTAGAAGGCCGCCGTGTTCTGCTGCTTGACCGGTGTGTCGCTCATGGGAAAAGGATCGGCGGATGTGGCCGGGGCCACATCCGCCGTCGTACTCAGTTCGGGTACTCAGAGCCCGGTGCTCAGAACGCCGAAACCCCGGTCAGCGCACGCCCGATGACCAGCTTCTGGATCTGGCTGGTGCCCTCGTAGAGGGTCATCACGCGGGCGTCGCGCAGCAGCTTGCCGGCCGGGTACTCGTCGATGTAGCCGTAGCCGCCGAAGACCTGGAGGGCGTTGTTGGCGGCGCGGACGGCCGCCTCCGAGGCGAAGAGCTTGGCCTTGGAGGACTCGACGGTGAAGGGCTGCCCGCGGTCGATCAGGTCGGCGACCCGCCAGGTCAGCAGCCGGGCCGCGTCCACGTCGAGGGCGATGTCGCTGATCAGCTCCTGGACGAGTTGATGGTGAGCGATGGTCTTCCCGAACTGCTCCCGCTCCCCCGCGTACTTCACGGCCGCGTCCAGCGCGGCCTGGGCTATGCCGACGCAGCCGGCCGCGACCGACATCCGCCCCTTCGCGAGGGCCGACATGGCGACCGAGAAGCCCTTGCCCTCGGGGGCCAGCATCGCGGAGGCGGGGACACGGACGTCCTCCAGGACGAGTTCGGCGGTGGCCTGACCACGCAGCCCGAGCTTGCCGTGGATGGTGCGGCGGGTCAGACCGGGCGTGTCGGTGGGCACGAGGAAGGCGGAGACGCCCTTGTGCCCGGGCGCGTCGGTGGAGCGGGCGAAGAGCAGCACGACGTCGGCCCAGGTGCCGTTGGTGATGAACATCTTGGTGCCGTTGACGACGTAGTCGTCGCCGTCCCGGGCCGCGCGGGTGGAGAGGTTCCCCGCGTCCGACCCGGTGCCGGGCTCGGTGAGGCCGAAGCAGCCGACGTACTCGCCGGAGGTGAGCCCCGGCAGCCAGCGCCGCTTCTGCTCCTCGCTCCCCCAGGCCGCGACGGTCTTGGCGACCAGGCCGAGGGAGACGGAGACGATCCCGCGCACGGAGCTGTCGCCGCGCCCCAGCTCCTCCGTGACCAGGCAGTACGCGAGGTGGTCGCCGCCGGATCCGCCGTACTCCTCGTCGATCGTGAGCCCGAGGAAGCCGACCTCGCCGAGCTTCTTCACGATTCCCCGGTCCACCTCCTCGGCGCGGTCCCACGCGACGACATGGGGGGCGATCTCCCGCTCCACGAAGTCCCGGGCGAGCTGCCGTACGGCGCTCTGCTCCTCGCTGAGCTCCAGGTTCATGCCGAGTCACCCCACAGGAAAGAGATCTTGGAAGCGGCACATCGAAAGCCGTACATTTAAATTAGCACTGCTAGTTTATGTCCGCAGCCCTACTATGTGCGCCATGGCCCGACCGCGCAAGCCCCTGCTCAGCACCGACCGGATCGTCGAGACGGCCCGCGCGCTGGTGGACACGGAGGGCCTCGCGGCCGTCTCCACGCGCCGGCTGGCCGCGGAACTGGGGGTCAGCGGGCCCTCCCTCTACAACCACTTCCGCACCAAGGACGAGATCCTCGAGGCGGTCGCCGACTCGGTGAGCGCACAGGTCGACCTGTCGATGTTCGAGGACGGCCGGGAGTGGCGGACCGCGCTGCACGACTGGGCCGTCTCCTACCGGACGGCCCTGCGCGACCACCCCAACATCGTCCCGGTCCTGGCCCACGGCCCCGGCCGCCGCCCGGCCGCGCTCCACCTCGCGGACGCCGTGTACGGGGCGATGGTCGACGCGGGCTGGCCGCCGGCCCAGGCCACCTCCATCGGCGCCCTGATGCGGTACTTCGTCATGGGCTCCGCACTCGGCTCCTTCGCCCGGGGCTTCCCCGACGACGCGAGCGCCTACGACCCCGCCGACTACCCGCACCTCGGCAAGGCGCACCTGCTGGCCGAGCAGCAGGACAAGATCGACGAACGGGCGTTCGAGACCGGCCTCGCGGCCCTCCTGGACGGGCTGGTGCTGCAGTACGAGCGGTTCAGGCGGGACGGCTAGGGACGCCCAGGGCGAGCAGGGCAGTGTCGTCGTCGACGCCGTCGCCGAGCTTCTCCAGCAGGTCGGCCACGGCCGCGATCACGTCGCCGGGCGCCGTCGAGGCCTGCCGGGCGGCGAAGTCCCGCAGCCGTTCGTCGCCGTAGAGGGTGGTGCGCTCGGGGTCCGTGCGGGCCTCGGTCAGGCCGTCGGTGTAGAGGAGCAGGGTGTCGCCGGGGCCGAGGACGGCGGTGGCGGGGGTGAAGGCCGCGTCGGGCAGGGCGCCGACCAGCATGCCGCCTGGGGTGGCGAGGTAGTCGGCCCGCCCCGGGCCGTCGACCGGGGCGCCGGCCCGCAGTACGAGCGCCGGCGGGTGGCCGCCGGAGGCGAGGCGGACCGTCGTGCGACCGCGGACGGCGTCCGGTTCGACGACGCCGACGACGGCGGTGCAGTGGCGCGGGTCGTCCTCCAGGCCGTAGCGGTCGTTCAGGACGGCGTTGAGAGTGGCCAGGGCACCGACCGGGTCGGAGTCGTGGAAGACGGCCGCCCGCAGGGTGTAGCGGGTGACGGACGTGACGGCGGCGGCTCTGGGGCCTTTGCCGCTCACGTCGCCGAGGAAAAAGGCCCAGCGCCCCGCGCCGAGGGCGAACAGGTCGTAGAAGTCGCCGCCGAGCCGGTCGGGCGAGGCCGTGTAGTAGTACGAGGCCACGTCCAGGCCCGGGACGGCGGGCAGTTCGGCGGGCAGCAGGGCCTGCTGGAGCACGGCGAGAGCGTCGGCCAGCCGGGCCCGGTCCGCCTCGGAACGGGAGCGTGCCGCCTCCGCCTCCCGCCGCGCCGCCTCCGCCACCCGCCGCGCCGCCTCCGCCTCCCGCCGCGCCGCCTCGGCCAGGTCGCGGGCCTCGTCGGCGGCTGTCCTGCGGCGCAGCAGCTCCTCCTCGTAGGCGCGCCGGTCGGAGGCGTCGAAAACCGTGGTGCGGATCAGTACCGGCTCACCGTCCGCGTCCCGTTTGACCGCGGCGGAGACGAGCACCGGCAGCCGTCCGCCCGTGGCCGTCCGCATCTCCAGCGCGACCCCGCCGATCTCTCCCCGCAGGCTCAGCAGGGGTGCGAAGTGGGTCTCGTGGTAAAGCCTGCCGCCGACGGTGAGCAGGTCGGCGAACCGCCTCAGGCCCACCACCTCGCGCCGCTCAAGGCCGAGCCAGTCCAGCAGCGTCGCGTTGACCTTGGTGACGGTGCCGTCCATGGCCGTGGACAGGAAGCCGCAGGGCGCGGCGTCGTACAGTTCCTCGGCACTGTCCTCCGGGCCGGCCGCGCCGTCGGCCGCAGTCACCCGCTCGTCCCGGCCGCCGGGGACGCCGGGCGCGGGGTCAGGAGTCCGGCCGGGTGCCATGGACACGGTCCAGGAAGCCGAGAACGGCGTCGGCGGTGGCCTCGGGAACACTGAGCTGGGGGCAGTGCCCGGTGGCGTCCAGCGTGACCAGCCGGGCGCCGGGGATGCGCGACCGCACGAACGCGCCGATCCCCCGGGGAGCGATGACGTCCTCGGCGCACTCCAGGACCAGCGTGGGCACCCTCACCCCCTCCAGGTCTCCACGGTTGTCCGAGAGGAACGTGGTGCGCGCGAACACGCGGGCCATCGCCGGGTCGGTCGCGCAGAAGCTGTCGGTCAGTTCCCGGCCCAGCTCCGGCCGGTCGGGATTACCCATGATCACCGGCGCCATCGCGGACGACCAGCCGAGGTAGTTGGAGTCCAGCGAGGCCAGCAGTTCCTCGATGTCGTCGGGCGTGAAGCCGCCGCGGTACCCGTCGTCGTCGAGGTAACGCGGGGACGGGGTGACCATGACCAGGGAACCGATCCGGTCGGGCGAGGCGCGCAGGGCCAGGACTCCGGCCATCGCGCTCACCGAATGCCCGACGAACGTCACCCGCCTCAGGTCCAGCGTCCGCAGCACGTCGACCACGTCCTGCGCGTAGCCGTCCAGCGAGGCGTACCGCTCGGGGACCCAGGCCGTCGGGTCGGACCGGCCCGACCCGACGTAGTCGAACAGGACGACCTTGTAGCGCCCGGCCAGCCTGGGCACCACCAGACGCCACATGTTCTGGTCACAGCCGAACCCGTGCGCCAGCACGACCACCGGGCCGTCGGGATCGCCGGTCACCCTGACGTTGTTCCGGTGCCGTACGTCCGTGCCCGCCATGCCGCCTCCAGCTCGCGCCTCATTGGCCCCCTTTCGAGGAAGAATAAATCTATAAGTACAATTATTTCCTTTGTTCCCTCGGGCTTCCTGGCCCGACCTGTTCCTGGCCCGACGTGAAGGCGTCGGTTCCTCGCCCTGGACGCTTCGGCGCTCACCGAACCGTCCGTGTCGCATGCTGGGACGCATGACCGAGAAGGACGCCGAGGCATCCGGGCTGGCCCGGCTGGCCGCACTGCTCGCCGACGAGACGCGTGCCGCCTGTCTGCTGGCCCTGCTGGACGGGCGGGCATGGACGGCCGGTGAGCTGGCCCGGCACGCCGGGGTGGCCGCGTCGACGCTCAGCGAGCACTTGGGCAAGCTCGTCGCGGGCGGGCTGCTCGCCGAGGAACGGCAGGGGCGGCACCGGTACGTGCGGCTGGCCGACGACCGGGTCGCGCAGCTCGTGGAGGACCTGGCGGCCCAGGTCGCCCCGCGGGCGGCCGCCCGGCGTCCGCGCACCCTGCGGGCGTCGAGCGCCGGGTCCGCGATGGCCCGGGGACGTACCTGCTACGACCATCTCGCCGGGCGGCTCGGCATCGCGGTCACCGACGCGCTGACCGGGCGCGGGCTGCTGCGCCAGGACACCGGCTTCGCCCTCACGGACGCCGGGCTCGGCTGGTTCGACTCCGCCGGGATCCCGCTGCGGCCGACCGGCCGCCGGCCACTGGCCCGGGCCTGCCTCGACTGGACGGAACGCCGCCCCCATCTCGCGGGCGTGGCGGGCGCGGCGCTGTGCCGGCACGCCCTGGGCACCGGCTGGTGCGTGCGCATCGGCTCGGAGCGGGCGGTGAAGGTGACACCGGCGGGCGAGGACGCGCTGTCCGAGCTGCTGGGCATCGACCCGGCCGCGCTGCGCTGAGCACGGGTTCCCGGTCCGAAATCCGCCAGCGGGAGCGACCTCCCGCTGCCTAGCCTCTGGAGCATGATGAGCACTGCCCACACGTCCCGTCCCGCCCCTTCGCACCGCCGTCCGGAACTGCTCGCGGCCGGCGCGGCCACCGTCACGGTCGTGCTGTGGGCGTCCGCGTTCGTCTCCATCCGCAGCGCGGGCGACGCGTACTCGCCGGGCGCGCTGGCACTCGGGCGGCTGCTGTCGGGCGCGCTGGCCCTCGGCGTGATCTGTCTGCTGCGCCGGGAGGGCGTGCCGCCGCGCTCCGCCTGGCGCGGGATCGCGATATCGGGGGTGCTGTGGTTCGGCTTCTACATGGTCGTCCTGAACTGGGGCGAGCAGCAGGTGGACGCGGGTACGGCCGCCCTCGTGGTCAACGTCGGCCCGATCCTCATCGCGCTGCTGGGCGCCCGGCTGCTGGGCGACGCGCTGCCGCCGAGGCTGCTGGCGGGGATGGCGGTGTCGTTCGCCGGTGCGGTGACGGTGGGCCTGTCGATGTCCGGCGAGGGCGGGTCCTCGCTGTTCGGGGTGGTGCTGTGCCTGCTGGCCGCGGTGGCGTACGCGGGCGGGGTGGTCGCGCAGAAGCCCGCGCTGGCGCACGCGAGCGCGCTTCAGGTGACGACGTTCGGCTGCCTGGTCGGGGCGGTGCTGTGCCTGCCGTTCGCCGGACAGCTCGTGCACGAGGCGGCCGGCGCGCCGGTCTCCGCCACGCTCAACATGGTGTACCTGGGCGTGTTCCCGACCGCGCTGGCGTTCACGACGTGGGCCTACGCCCTGGCCCGTACGACCGCCGGCCGCATGGGCGCGACCACGTACGCCGTGCCCGCGTTGGTCGTGCTGATGTCGTGGCTGGCGCTGGGCGAGGTGCCGGGGCTGCTCACCCTGGCGGGCGGCGCGCTGTGCCTGGCGGGCGTGGCGGTGTCGCGCTCGCGGAGGCGCGCGGCCGCGGCCCCGGGACGGGCCGAGCCCGCCGGGGAGCCGCGACGCGAGGACGCGGGGCGGGTCTAGACGGGGCCGCGACGCGAGGACGCGGGGCGGGTCTAGGCGGCCCCGCCACCACAACGCGGCGCGAGGCCGCCGGCAGGCCCCGGCGTACCGGGTGACCGGCCAGAGACACCCCTCGGCCCTCCGCCGGCCCCGGACCGGCCCGGACCGGCCCCTCCCGGAGACGGCCCTGCGCAGCGTCGGCTCGACGCCGTCGACGAACAAGGGGCGCGGCGCACCGTTCCGGAGACGGCCCGGTAAGTCGCCCGAGCGGGGCTGGAACACCACCAGCGCCCGTCCCTGCCCGCCACGCCGACCCCCCCTGGCGCTGCCCACGCCGATCCATGGCGCGGGCCGACAGGGACCGGCGTACCGGGCGACCGGCCGAAGACACCCCTCGGCCCCGCGCCGGACCCGGACCGACCCGGCCCCTTCCGGAGCCGGCCCGGCAGGACGCCCGAGCGGGGCTAGAACACCACCAGCGCCCGCCCGCCCTTGCCCGCCAGCATGTTCTCGAAGGCCGCCGGGATGCCGTCCAGGGCGATGCGCTCGGTCACCAGGGCGCCGAGGTCGAGGCGGCCGGCGCGGACGTGTTCGGCGAGGACGGGGAGGTCCCGGGCGGGGTCGGCGTTGCCGTAGACGCAGCCGGACAGGGTGCGGCCCCAGTGGAAGATCTCCAGGGCGTTGAAGGTGACCTGCTGGTCCTTGCCGCCGATGCCGACGACCGTGGTGCGGCCGCCGCGCCGGGTGGATTCCCAGGCGGTGCGGATGGTGATCGCGCGGCCGACGCACTCGACGGCGACGTCGACGCCCTGCTTGCCGGTGAGGGCGCGGATCTCGCGGGCGGTGGTGTCGGAGGCGAGGACGTAGTCGGTGGCACCCGCGGCGCGGGCCAGTTCCTCCTTCTCGGGGGACACGTCGACCGCGACGATCTTGGACGCGCCCGCGATCCGGGCCGCCTGGAGGGTGGCGAGGCCCACTCCCCCGACGCCGAAGACCGCGACCGTCTCGCCCTCGCGGACCTTCGCCGAGTGGTGGACGGCGCCGTAGCCGGTGAGGACGGCGCAGCCCAGCAGTGCCGCCTCGGTGAGGGGGATGCCCTCGGGGGCGGGCAGGACGCAGCCGGCGGCGACCACCGTCTCCTCGGCGAACGCCGCGACGTTCAGGCCGGGGTGCAGGTCGGTGCCGTCGTCGGCGCGGCGGGCGTGCACGTCGGCGGCGCCGGCCAGGGCGTTCGCGCACAGCCAGACCTCGCCGAGCGAGCAGGCGTGGCAGGCGCCGCAGGACGGGGCCCAGTTGAGGACGACCTCGTCGCCGGGCGCGACGTGGGTGACGCCCTCGCCGACGGCGACGACGGTGCCGGCGCCCTCGTGGCCGAGGACGGCGGGCAGCGGCACGCGCATGGTGCCGTTGGACAGGGACAGGTCGGAGTGGCAGACCCCGGCGGCGGCGAGCCTCACCCGGACCCGGCCGGGGCCGGGCTCGGGCAGCTCTATGCCGGTGACCTCCAGCGGGGCGCCGGTGGCGGGTACGACGGCGGCACGGACTGCGGTACGGACGGCCATGACGTGGACGGCTCCCCTGCGGGCTAGAACTGGAGGGACTTGGTCTGGAGGTACTCGGCGAGGCCGTGGGCGCCCAGTTCGCGGCCCACGCCCGACTGCTTGTAGCCGCCGAAGGGCGCGAGCGGGTTGAACCGGCCGCCGTTGATGTCGACCTGCCCGGTGTCCATCCGGCGGGCGAAGGCGACCGCCTCGGCCTCGTCCCCGGCCCAGACGGCGCCGGCGAGGCCGTAGACCGTGCCGTTGGCGATGCGCAGGGCGTCGTCCTCGTCCTCGTAGCGCAGGACGGACAGGACGGGCCCGAAGATCTCCTCCTGGGCGATGGTCATCTCCTCGGTCACCTCGGCGAAGACCGTCGGGCTGACGAAGTACCCCTGCTCGCTCGGGGCTTCGGGGCCGCCCGCGACGAGGCGCGCGCCCTCGGCGACGCCCTTCTCGATGTAACCGCGCACCCGCTCCCGCTGCTTGGCGTTGACGACCGGCCCGATCCGGTCGCCGTACTTCGCGGCGGCCTCGGCGGCCAGCTCCACGGCCTCGTCGTACTGGTCGCGGTGGACGAGCATGCGGGTCCAGGCGCTGCACGTCTGGCCGGAGTTGGACATGACGTTGGCGACGCCGACGTTCACGGCCTTGGCCAGGTCGGCGCTCGGGAGGATGACGTTGGCGGACTTGCCGCCGAGTTCGAGGGCGACCCGCTTGACGGCGGCGCCCGCGGCGGCGCCGATCCGGCGGCCGACGGCGGTGGAGCCGGTGAAGGAGACCAGATCGACGCCGGGGTGTTCGGCGAGTGCCTGGCCGGCGACCGGGCCGAGGCCGGTGACCAGGTTGAAGACGCCCGCCGGGACGCCTGCCTCGTGCACCGCCTCGGCGAAGAGCTGCGCGGTGAGCGGGGTGTCCTCGGCGGGCTTGAGCACGATGGTGCAGCCGGCCGCGAGCGCCGGGGCGGCCTTGGCGACGATCTGGTGGAGGGGGTAGTTCCAGGGGGTGATGGCGCCGACCACGCCGACCGGTTCGTGGTGGACGACGGACGTGCCGACCTTCTCCTCGAAGGCGTACGTCGCCGCCAGCTCGGCGTAGGAACCGGCGACCGCGACGGGGACGGCGGCGTGCACGGCCTGCGAGAACTTCAGCGGGGAGCCCAGTTCCGCGGTGACCGTCTCCGCGATCTCGTCCTTGCGGGCCACCAGCACGTCCCGCAGGGCGGCCAGGCGCGCGGCTCGTTCGGCGGGCGGGGTGGCGGCCCAGCCCGGCAGGGCGGCGCGGGCGGCCCGTACGGCGGTGTCGACGTCCAGGGCGTTGCCCGCGGGGACGCGGCCGATCACCTGCTCGTCGGCCGGGTTCACGACGTCGATCGTGTCCCGGCCGTCGGCGGGGCGCCAGGCTCCGTCGATGTACATGCCGTCGTGTGCCTTCATCGCGTTCCTTCCGGGCGGGCTTCGTCGTCCGACCCCAAACTAGCGCCGTTAGTTTTACGGCACCAGGGGCTCCCACGATGGTGGCGCGGCTCACCGTCCCGGAGTGCGGGAACGGGCCGGGATCACTCCTCCAGGTCGGGCAGCCGCGCCGGGGCGGGGCAGATGCGGTCGCCGTGCTGGTCGAAGACGAACAGGTGGGCGAGGTCGACGAGGAGGGGCACCTGCATGCCGTGGCGGAGGTCGATGTCGGGGGTGGTCCGGACGATCAGGTCGCCGGGGAGGCGGCCGTCGGGGGCGGCGATCGCGGGCTCGGGCTCCCGCGGTTCGTCCATGACGACCACCGGTCCGGCACGCAGGGCGCCCGCCCGTTCCCTCAGCCGCTCCAGGACCGTGCCGTCGCGGCGGCGGCGCCGGACGGGGCGGGTCGCGGGGCGCGGGGCCTCCAGGTCGGGCACGACGGCCGGCTGTGAACCGGTGTTGAAGTGCACGAGGATCTCATGGCCCTGGAACTCGACGTGCTCCACGAGCCCGGTGAGCAGCACCTCGCCGGGACGGGCGGACGAGGGTTTCGCGATCCGTACGGCCTCCGAACGCAGGCCCACGATCACCTCGCGGCCCTGCTGGACGCGGAGCAACTGGTGGTCCAGGGAGAGCGGTTCGGGCAGGCGCAGGAACTGCTTGCCCAGGCTGATGGTCATCGCCCCGTCCAGCGGGGCGCGCACGAGGCCGCGCAGCAGGTTGATGCGCGGGGTGCCGATGAAGGCGGCGACGAAGACGTTGCGGGGCAGGGCGTACACCGCGCGCGGGGTGTCCACCTGCTGGAGGACCCCGCCGCGCAGGACGGCGACCCGGTCGCCGAGGGACATGGCCTCGGACTGGTCGTGGGTGACGTAGATCGTGGTGACGCCCAGCTCCCGGGTCAGCCGGGTGATCTCGGCGCGCAGGTGGTTGCGGAGCTTGGCGTCGAGGTTGGACAGCGGCTCGTCCATCAGGAAGGCGGTGGGGTGGCGGGAGATGGCCCGCCCCATGGCGACCCGCTGGCGTTCGCCGCCGGAGAGCTGGGCGGGGAAGCGGTCGAGCAGGTCCTCGATGCCCAGCATCCGCGCGGTGGCGTCCACGCGGGGGGTGTGGTCGGTCTGCGGATCCTCGACGCGCAGCGGGAAGCCGATGTTCCCGCGGGTGGTCATGTTGGGGTACAGGGCGAAGTTCTGGAAGACCATGGCCATGCGCCGTTCGGCCGGGAGCAGGTCGTTGGCGTACGCGCCGTCCAGCGTCAGCTCCCCCTCGGTGATCTCCTCCAGCCCGGCGATCATGCGCAGCACGGTCGACTTGCCGCAGCCGGAGGGGCCGAGCAGGACGAGGAACTCGCCCGGCGCGATGTCCAGCGACAGCCGGTCCACCACGCGGACGCCTCGCGCGTAGGTCTTGCTCACGTCGTGCAAGGAGATGGCGCGTGTCATGGAGGTGCCCCCGGGGGCTCACTGAGCGCTGGTGCTCCGCGGTCGGACGCCCTCGTGCGGGTCGTACGGGGCGTGTGAGTCACGGAAGTTAACGGACCGTGCCCGGCCGGGGGAAGACACTGGACGACATCTCGGCGTGACCGTCCATCTGGTGAGAAAGCGGACGGCCGGATTCAGGGGTCTCGGTCGCCCGGTCCGTCGCCCGGTCCGTCGTCCGAGCCACCGCTCCGGTTCCCGCGGGAGCGGCCGGACGCGCGGACCAGTTCGCCCGCCGCCAGGGTCGCCGTCGCCACCGCGCGTGTCCAGGGCGGGCCGCCGCGGGCCGCCCACACGACGCAGGCACAGCCGCCGACGACGAGGAGCAGGACGACGGACAGAACGATCAGGATCATGCTCATCCCTTCGCTTCCCGACACGGCCGGCTGTCACCGGCCGGGTCCGGGACATCCTGCCCGACCGCCGAACGCCGGTGGCCGGCCGCCTGGTCGGCCGCCCCGGCCGACGGCGAGCGCAGGGCGACGCCCGAGGAGAGCAGGAGGAGGGCGCCCAGCATCACGAACGGCGCGGCCACGCCCGCGACGCCCGCGATCAGGCCCGCGGCGGCGGGTGCGGCGACCTGGCCGAGGCGGTTGCCGGTCAGGCGCAGCGCGAGGGCGGTGGAGCGCGCCTCGTCGGGGGCCGCCTGCACGACCGTTGTCATGGACAGCGGCTGGCCGACGCCCAGGCAGAAGCCGAGGACGACCAGCATCGAGGCGAGCGCCCACACCGGCACCGGCAGCGCGACGCCGGCGCACAGCAGGGCGGCCAGGAGGCACGTGACGGTGAGGAGCACGGTGCGGCCGAGCAGCCGCAGCAGGGGCGTCAGTACGAGCCGGCAGGCGATCGTGGCGGCGGCCCGCAGGCTGAGCAGTACGCCGATCACGGCCGGGGAGATCCCCCGGTGCTCGCCGACCACCGGCAGGTAGGCGGTGAGGATGTCGGTCGCGGAGAGCACGGAGAGGCTGATCAGGATGCCCGCGGGCACGCCCCGGGCACGCAGGATGCTCCCCACGGGGACCCGCGGGCCCTGCCCCTTGCGCGAGGCGCCCGCCGTCGGATGCTCTATGCGCCACAGGGACGTGACGGCGACCGCCGCGCCCGCGCCCGCCACCACCAGGGCGAGCGCGCTGCTGCCGGCCATGTCGGGACCGCCGATCAGGGCGCCCGCGGCGATCGGGCCGATCAGCTGGCCGAGCGAGGCGCCGATGGTGAAGTGGCCGAAGTTGCGGTCCTGTTCGTGCGGCGCGGACTGGCGGGCGACCAGTGACTGGGCGCCGATGACGAAGCAGAGGTGCCCGAGGCCCATGACACCGCTCCACAGGGCCATCGTCCCGAGGGACCCGGCGACGCCGCTCAGCGCGCAGCCCCCGGCGATGAGCACCACTCCGACGGGCAGCAGCGGTGCACAGCGGCCGTGGTCGGTGCGGCGGCCCAGCGGAACGGCGGCGAACAGCGGCAGCAGCGCGTACACACCGGCGATGACACCGACGGCCCGTTCGTCGGCGCCCAGCGCGAGGGCCCGGTAGGAGACGGCGGGCCGGGCCATCGACACCGCCCCCTGCGCGAAGCCGAAGGCGATGACGAGGCGGAGCAGCCAGCCGCGGTTCCCACCGGGCGCCATGATCGTGTCCCTTCCTGATGCTCTCCGACGGTCAGACGATGCCGAACAGGATGCCCGCCGCGAGGATCACCAGACTCGTCAGGACGGCCCACTTCACCACGAACCGCGTGTGGTCGCCGAACTCGACCTTGGCCATGCCGACCAGGACGTACACGGCCGGGACGAGCGGGCTGGACATGTGCAGCGGCTGTCCGACGATCGAGGCGCGGGCGATCTCCAGCGTCGACACGCCGTGCGCCTGGCCGGCCTCGGCGAGCACCGGCAGGACGCCGAAGTAGAAGCCGTCGTTCGACATGAAGTAGGTGAGCGGCAGGCTCAGCAGGCCGGTGACCAGGCCCATGTGCGGGCCCATGCCGTCGGGGATGGTGTCCACGAGCCAGTTGGCCATGTGGTCGACCATGCCGGTGCCGGTGAGGACGCCGGTGAAGACGGCGGCCGCGAAGACCATGCCGGAGACGTTGAGGACGTTGTCGGCATGGGCCGCGATGCGGGCCTTCTGGTCGGGGATGTGCGGGAAGTTGACCGTGAGGGCGAGCGTGGCGCCGATCAGGAAGAGCACCGGGATCGGCAGCAGCTCCATGATCATGGCGGTGAGCAGCGCGACCGTGAGCAGCGCGTTGAACCAGTACAGCTTGGGACGCAGGGTGGGCCGGTCCGGGTCGAGGCCCTTGAAGTCGTCGTCGGACTCGCCGCCCCGGTCGGCGGCCTCGCCCGGGCCGCCCGATCCGCCGCGCGCCGCACCGGTACCAGCACCGGCACCGGCACCGACACCGGCACCGGAACGCGCACCGGACGCCCCGGAGGCCGCGCCCGCACCGGCACCCGCACCGACCAGCACCGTCTCGGCCTCCGGCTCCCGCACGAGTGCCTCGTCCAGCGACAGCGTGCCCAGCCGCCTGCGCTCGCGCAGACCGAGCGCGTACGCCAGGACGACGACCGCGACCAGGCCCACGGCCAGGGCCGGGATCATCGGGACGAAGATGTCGGTGGCGTCGACCTTCAGCGCGGTGGCGGCGCGGGCGGTGGGGCCGCCCCAGGGCAGCGTGTTCATCACGCCGTTGGCCATCGCGGCGACGCCGGTCATCACGACCAGGCTCATCTTGAGCCGCTTGTACAGCGGATACATCGCCGAGACCGTGATCATGAAGGTGGTGGAGCCGTCGCCGTCCAGCGAGACGATCGCGGCGAGCAGCGCCGTGCCGACGACGATGCGCATCGGGTCGGCCTTGCAGAACTTCAGGATGGCCCGGACGATCGGGTCGAAGAGCCCGACGTCGATCATCACACCGAAGTAGACGATCGCGAACATGAGCATCGCCGCGGTGGGGGCGAGGCTGGACACGCCGTCGATGACGTAGTCGCCCAGATGGGCGCCCTTGCCGACGAACACGCAGAACAGCGCGGGAATCAGCACGAGCGCCGCGATCGGCGACATCTTCTTCATCATGATCAGGACCAGGAAGGTCGCGATCATGGCGAAGCCGAGGATGGTCAGCATGAGTGAGTACCTAACGTTCGCCCTTGAACATCCCACCGGGGCAGGCGGTGCGAGCGACGTTAGGTGGCGCGATAGAGCGTTAACAAGACGTTGACATGCGAGCAATAAGCGCAAAACTCCAGGTCACAGCTCTGCGCCGGTCAGCGGGGTCAGTCGAGCACGCGCCCCAGATACGCCCGCAGCAGCTCCCGGGCCTCCTCGATGATCTTCTCGTCCCCGTCCGGTGCGACCCGGAAGGCGAGCTGGACGAGGGTGTCGGCGGTCTCCACGGCGACGAGGAAGACGCGGCGCATGTCGTCGTCGGGGCGGCGGCCCAGGTAGCCGGAGAGCAGCTCGGTGAGCCGCTCGGCGACGCGGTGGTTGGGGACGGCGTGGCGGTCGCCGACCGGGATCTGGTTGCCGAAGTCGATCAGGGAGAAGCCGGGCGCGGTCCGTTTCATCGCCAGGTACTCGTCGAGCACGGCGTCCAGCGCACCGCACCAGCCGCCGTCCCCCGTCTCCGTCAGCCGTTCGGTGACGCGCTCCGCGTAGCGCTCCAGGTTGCGCTGGGCCAGGGCGTCGGCCATCTGCCGCTTGTTGCCGAAGAAGCGGTACACCGAGCCGATGGGGACGTCCGCGCGCAGCGCCACGGCCCGGGTGCTCAGGGCCTCGTAACCGACCTCGTCGAGGAGGTCGGCGCAGGCGTCGAGGATCCGGGTCAGCCGTTCGGCGCTGCGTCGCTGCACGGGGGCACGGCGGAGCGGGGTCGCATGGGACACGGTCCTCATGATGCCCTCCGGGGCCGGCCGGGTGAACCGCGGCCTCCGGTACGGCGGGGGACGCCCCCCGGATCCGGTCCCTCCGGGCGCCGGGGGAGGACGGTGAGCGCTGTCACCGGTCCGCCGCCGGTCCGGTGACCGTCCGGCCCTCGACCTCCTCCGGCTGCGTCGCCCCGGTCGGCTCCGCGTCCGACGCCGTGATGTCCGCCGTGCTCTCGACGGGCTCGCCGTGGACGGCCCAGACGGTGTCGTCGTCGGCGTACAGGCGGACCGTGAGCTGGTGCGTGCCGCGCGGGACCAGGTCGGCGGCGAGGCGGTAGCGGGGGCCGCGCAGGCGGGTGAGGTGGTCGCCGTCGAGGAAGAGGTGGGCCACGCCGCGGCCGGCCACCGCCTTCGCCTCCGTGCCGTCCGGCGAGAACCTGAAGTCGCGGACGGTCAGGCGGACGTCCCAGGTGTCGTCGGCCTCGGGCTGCACCTCGATCCCGACCCCGGGCGCGTGCTCGGCGTCCACCTCGCGGTAGCGCCGGCCCTCCTCGTCGGTGACGTCGAGCAGCTTGCCCACCGGCGTGGCCGAATCCCCGGCCTCCGGTACACCCCCGTCACCGGAGCCGCAGCCCGCCGGTCCCGTCAACAGCAGGACACAGACCGCGAGCACGGCGAGCACTCCCCGCGTCCACGACATGCCGCGAGACTAGAACACGGGTCCGACGGTCCGGATCCCCCGGGAGTCTGGTTCCGGTCATCCTCACGGCGGACGACCAGGAAGAGTCGGATCGGGGAAGTCCTCTAACGCCCTCTTGCGCAAGGGAAACCGCAATCCTACGGTGTGCCATAGGAATCGGGTGGGAATCGGGTTGCGAGGGAGCGATCGATGAGCGGGGACGCGCGGAAGACCGCGGAGGGGCTGGCCTATCTGTCCGGCTTCGGCAACGAGCACAGCTCGGAGGCCGTGGCGGGCGCACTGCCCGAGGGCCGGAACTCGCCGCAGCGGGCCCCGCTGGGCCTGTACGCGGAGCAGCTGAGCGGCACGGCGTTCACGGAGCCGAGGGCGCACA
Source organism: Streptomyces sp. MMCC 100 (assembly GCF_041538145.2). NCBI lineage: Bacteria > Bacillati > Actinomycetota > Actinomycetes > Kitasatosporales > Streptomycetaceae > Streptomyces > Streptomyces sp. MMCC 100. The sequence continues at coordinate 2,089,296 of NZ_JBGORK020000001.1, read as the reverse complement.
ACCGGCGCTCGTGGCTGTACCGGATCCGCCCGTCGGCGGCGCACCCGGCGTTCACCCGTTCGGGCAACGGCGCGATCCGCACGGCGCCCTTCAACCAGGCCGTGCCGGACCCCAACCGCCTGCGGTGGAACCCGCTGCCCGAGCCCGGGCCCGGTACGGACTTCGTCGGCGGGCTGTGGACGCTCGGCGGCAACGGCGACGCGACCCAGCGCACCGGCATGGCCGTGCACCTGTACCACGCGACGGCGTCCATGGAGCGCGTCTTCAGCGACGCGGACGGCGAGCTGCTGATCGTCCCGGAGCGCGGCGGCCTGCTGCTGCGCACCGAGTTCGGCCTGCTGCACGCCGAGCCGGGCCATGTGGCGCTGATCCCGCGCGGGGTGCGCTTCCGCGTGGAGCTGCTGGACGAGGACGCCCGCGGCTACGTCTGCGAGAACTACGGCGCCCCCTTCCGGCTCCCCGACCTCGGCCCGATCGGCGCCAACGGCCTGGCCAACGCCCGGGACTTCCGGGCGCCGGTCGCCGCGTACGAGGACGACGAGAGCACGCCGGGTCCGGTGGAGGTGGTCAACAAGTTCTGCGGCAACCTCTGGACCGCCGAGTACGACCACTCCCCGCTGGACGTCGTCGCCTGGCACGGCAACCACGTGCCCTACGTCTACGACCTGCGCCGTTTCAACGTCATCGGCACCATCTCGTACGACCACCCGGACCCGTCGATCTTCACGGTGCTGACCTCCCCGTCGGACACGCCGGGTCTGGCGGGCGTGGACTTCGTGGTGTTCGCGCCGCGCTGGCTGGTGGGCGAGGACACCTTCCGGCCGCCGTACTTCCACCGGAACGTGATGAGCGAGTACATGGGCCTGATCGAGGGCGCCTACGACGCGAAAGCGGAGGGCTTCGTGCCGGGCGGCGGTTCGCTGCACAACATGATGTCGGCGCACGGCCCGGACCGGGAGACCTTCGACCGGGCGAGCGCCGCCGAGCTGAAGCCGCAGCGGATCGACGACGGGCTGGCGTTCATGTTCGAGACGCGGTGGCCGGTGACCCTCACCCCCCAGGCGGCCCGCGCCGAGCACCTGCAGCAGGGCTACGACGACGTCTGGCAGGGCCTGGAGCGGCACTTCCGCCCCTTGCACTGAGGATTCCCCTACCGGTACGGATGGCCCGTGACCTCCTTCGCCCCGGACTCCATCGTCCTGAACCGCAAGCTGCCGCTCTGGTACCAGGTGTCGCAGTCGCTGCGCGCCTCGATACTCGGCCGCTCGCCCCGGGACCCGCTGCGCCTGCCCACCGAGGAGCAGTTGGCCGGGCACTACGGGGTGAGCGTGCTGACCATGCGGCAGGCGCTGAAGGAGCTGGAGGACGAGGGGCTGATCACCCGCCACCGCCGGCGGGGCACGTTCATCGAGCCGCACGCCCGCCGGGGCGCCCCGGTGCGGCTGCTCGGCTCGGTGGACGCGATCGTGGCGCAGCAGTCCGGCATGAAGGCGGAGCTGCTGAGCCACGGCACCGGCCCGGTGCCGTCCGAACTCGCCGAGTACTTCCCGGAGCTGCCGGAGGTGGCGACGTACCACCGGCTGCGCTGCGACGAGAAGACGGGCGAGCCGACCAACCACGCCCGCAACTACGTCCGTCCCGAGCTGGCCGGGCGCATCGACCTGGACGACCTCGCCCGGTGGCCGATGACGAAGGTGCTGCGGGACGTGGTGGGCACGGACATCAGCCGGATCACGGACACCGTCGAGGCGCGGCTCGCGGACCCGGAGACGGCGCGGCTGCTCGAAGTCCCGCTGCTCAGCCCGATCCTGCACTACACAGGCATCACCTACGACACCGCGGGGCGGGTGCTCGACGTGGCGGTCATCCACTACCGGGGCGACCGCTTCTCCTTCACGGTCACCCTGGATGCCACGTGAGGCCGCGGCGCCCCGTCGTACGATGCCCGGCGTGACGCACGACGACGCTCCGCCGCTGGCGGACCTCATGCCGTGGTCCGTCGCACCGCCGCGGCTCGGCCGGGGGTGGCCGGCGGCTCCCGACGCGGGGTCCCTGAAGGCCCGCTGGGACGCTCTGGTGAAGGCCGAAGGGCCCGACCGCGCGGCCCTGTTCGAGCCGACCCGCTCGCGCACCCCGTACTCGGCGGTGGGGCGGCTGCCGGGCGGCGCCGGGGGCACCGAGCGCCTGGCGCGCGCCTCGGGGCCCTGTCCGGAGCCGGTCCGGGTGCTGCGCGCGCCGTTCGACGAGCAGTGGCTGATCCCCGACCACCGGCTGATCGACGGGGCCCGTCCGGAGCTGTGGCGGGTGGCGGACGAGCGGCAGGTGTTCGTCGTGGAGGCGCCCGAGGCCGCCGGTGGGCCGCTGCTGCTCGCGACCTCGCTGCTGCCGCTGTTCGGCCCCGCCCGGATCCGCCCGCTGCACCGCCGTCCCGGCGGCGCGGAGCCCAACCTCGCCCCGGGGCTGCTGGACCATCTGGCCGCCCGCCTCGGCCTGCGCCCCGGCCCGCTGGACGTGCTCGCGTGGTCGGTGGCGGCCGTGCGGCCCGGCTCGCTGGTCCCGCTCACCGCGGACCCGACGGTGTGGGAGCGCGGCGTGGAACTGGGCCGGCGCGCCCTGTGGCTGATGCGCCGCGACGGAGAGCGTCCCAAGCTGCCCGGCGGCCGGCGCCCGTACGTCCGCGCCCCGCTGCCCCGGCGCCCGCTGACCCTGCGCTACGACCGGGACGAGGAGGCCCTCCTCCTGGACGAGGGCCGCGTCTCCCCCGTGCCGCCCGGGGCCTGGGACTTCGAGGTGGGCGGGGCCCGGGTGCTCGAGCAGTGGTTCGCGGCCCGAACGGCGGAGGGCGAGCCGGGCACACTGACGGCGATCCGTCCGGCCGGCTGGCCCCAGACCTGGACGTCCGAGCTGCTGGAGCTGATCACGGTGCTCGCACTGCTCGCCGAAGTGCGGGACCGGTGCCGGGAGTTGTCGGTCACGGCCGAGATCACCGCGACCGAGCTGCGCGAGGCGGGCGTGCTGCCGGTGTCCGGGGCGGCCCGTCGGCCGGCCTCCGTCCTGGACGACCGGGAGGAGGGTCCGGAGGGGCAGTTGGCACTGCTGTGACCGGTGGAGCCCCGGCTCACCCCGCGGCCCGGCTCCTGGCCCTGGTCAGGACGGCCCGGTCCCGGCCCCGGATCCGGCCCGGCGCGCCCTGCACCAATCTCGGATCCGGCCCGGCGCGCCCGGCACCGACCCCGGAGCCGGCCCGGCACGCCCGCGCCCCTGCCACGGCCCGGCCCTTGCCCCGGCCCGGTCCCGGGCTCAGGCGAACCCGTCCAGCACTCGCGTCAGCGCCCGCTCGAAGACCCCCTCCAGATCGATCGGTCCCGCGTCCTCGGCGAAGGACGCCGCCAGCCGCGGATAGGCGCCGCTCGCGACCTGCCTGCCGAGGTAGGCGATGCGCGCCGCGTTCTCCTGCTCCTCGGACCAGGGCAGCGAGCGGGTGCGCTCGACGGTGGCGATCTCATTGCTGACGTACGTCGTCACCACGCCGTTCACCATCGCGACCAGCTCCATCTTGGTGCCGTAGGGCGCCTCGAACGGGTCGAGGCAGGCCAGGCAGTGCTCCAGGTAGCGCAGGGCGTTGGGGCTGAAGCCGTAGACGGGTGACATCAGGCGGGGCAGCCAGGTGTGGCGGTGCATCAGGGCGCGGGTCTGGTGGGCCACCCGGATCATGTCCGCGCGCCAGTCGCCGCTGGGCTCCCACAGCTCGTGCTCGCCGCTGACCGCGTCCATCATCAGCTCGTACAGGTCCTCCTTGCGGGGGACGTAGTTGTAGAGCGACATGGTGCCGCAGCCCAGCTCGCCGGCGACGCGGCGCATCGAGACCGCGTCCAGGCCCTCGGCGTCGGCGATCCGCACCGCGGCGGCGGCGATGTCGGCGCGGGTGTACGCCGGTCTCGGCCCCCGGCCGGTGCGCTCGGGGCGCGACCAGATCACTTCGGGTACGGCCGCTCGGCCCGCCATCGTGCATCACCTCGGCCACCATCCTAGTTACGTACAGCGTACGTAGTGCGCTATGGTCGACTCATGACTACTACGTACGCTGTACTTAGAGAGGGTCTGGAGAAGCGCTTCGGCACCGTGCACGCGCTGCGCGGCCTGGATCTCGCGGTGGCCGAGGGCACGGTCTGCGGGCTGCTCGGGCCGAACGGGGCGGGCAAGACCACGGCGGTCCGGCTGCTGACGACGCTGCTGCGGCCGGACGCGGGGTCGGCGCGGGTCGCCGGGCACGACCTGGTGCGCGAGGCCGCCGCGGTCCGGCGCCGGATCGGGGTGACCGGGCAGTACGCGTCGGTGGACGGCGACCTCACCGGACGGCAGAATCTGCGGCTGTTCGCCCGGCTGCACCGAGTGCGGAACGCGGCGGCGCGGGCCGACGAGTTGCTGGACCGCTTCGGCCTGGCCGACGCCGCCGACCGGCCCGCCTCGACCCTGTCCGGCGGCATGCGCCGCCGCCTCGACCTGGCCGCGAGCCTCGTGCGCCGCCCCGACGTGCTGTTCCTGGACGAACCGACGACCGGGCTCGACCCGGCCAGCAGGAACCGGATCTGGGAAGCCGTGCGCGCTCTCAAGGCGGACGGCACCACCGTGCTGCTCACCACGCAGTACCTGGAGGAGGCCGACCGCCTGGCCGACGACATCGCCCTGGTGGACCGGGGCCGGGTCGCGCACACCGGGTCGCCGGCCGAACTCAAGGCGCTGGTGGGGGCCTACGCGGAGGCCGTCGTCGCGGACGCGGACGCCCTGACGCGGGCGGCGGCGGTCCTGGACCGGCTGACCGGCGCCGAGCCCGTGCTGGACCACGAGCGGCGCACCGCCGGCGCCGTCAGCACCGATCCGACGCTGACCCTGCCCCGCCTGGTGCGCGAACTCGACGCGGCGGGCGTGCCCCTGGTCGACGCGAGCCTGCGGCCGCCGACCCTCGACGACGTCTTCCTCCGCCTGACCGACGGCAACGGCCGCGACGACAGCAAGGAGCTGGTGGCATGAGCACGGTGACCACGGGGCCGAACGGCCCGGCGTACGGCCTGGCGCACGACGGGGCGGCCATGCTGGGCCGCCAGTTGCGGCGGGTCCGGAACAACCCGGGTCTGCTGATCCTCACCCAGACCATGCCGATCACGATGCTGCTGTTCTTCGGCTACGTCTTCGGCAGCGCGCTGGCGATGCCGGGCGAGCAGTACCGGTCCTTCCTGGTGCCGGGTCTGCTGGTCGCCACGGCCGCGAACGGCCTCATGACCGGCATGTTCCAGGCCGCCCAGGACACCCACCGGGGCGTGACGGACCGCCTGCGGACGCTGCCGGTGAGCCGGGCCGCCGTGCCGCTCGGGCAGTCGGTCGCCGACGTGCTCGTCACGGCCGCCGGGACGGTGCCCGTGCTGCTCGTCGGGCTCGCGGTGGGCTGGCGGGTGGAGGGCGGCGCGCTCGGCGCGGTGGGTGCGGTGGCGCTGTTGCTGCTGTTCCGGTTCGCGACGACGTGGATCGGGATCTTCCTGGGGCTGCTCACCCGCGACGAGGAGGCCGCCGGTCAACTGGGCGGCGCGACCTTCATCCTTCCGTTGCTGTCCAACGCGTACATCCCGACCGACGGACTGCCGGGCTGGCTGCGCACGGTCGCGGAGTGGAATCCGATCAGCGCGGTGACCACGGCGCTGCGGGACCTCTTCGGCAACGCGCCCGCGCCCAACGGGGCGGCCTGGCCGGTGACGCACCCCGTGGCCGGATCGCTCGCCTGGTGCGCGGTGCTGCTCGCGGTGTTCGTCCCGCTCGCCGTGCGCCGGTACGCGCACGGGGCCCGCTGAGCGGGCCGGAGGGCGTCACCGCCGGTGGGGAGACGGCGGAACGAAGACGCGGAACGGGCACGTGAGAACGCGTACGGGACGGGGCGTACGGGGTCGGGTCGGGTCTACCGGGGACGGCCCGCGCTCGGGGAGCACACCGGGGCGCCGCTGCGTGCCGTGGGGATGACGGACGAGTGCCGCGGCGCCGCGCCGGGAGGTGTGACCACCGGCGCGCGGGCCTCAGTTGCCGCCGAACAGCGAACGGCGCAGTCGACGCAGCGGCGCGAACAGCGAGACCCGGCGCACCCGGGCGCCCCTGTTGCTGCGCTGATGCGCGGGCTCACGCGCGGTCAGCTCGCGCATCAGCGACGTCGCCTCCACGGTCTCCCGCGGCGGGAGGGCAGGCCCTCCGAGTACCGCGAGATGACGGTCGAGGCGCGAGCTGGTCGCGCTGCTCCCGCAGGTGATCGCAGGGACCCTTGCCCTGCTGCGCACTGTTATCTGTTCCATGTCACTCCCCACCCGTACGAGTCCACCCGGCCCGGGCAGGGTAACCCTATCGCCCCGGTACGGCATGCGTGTATCGCGGTCACAGGATTCACCTTCCCCGTAAGAGGGTTGACGATTACTCTCCGAATCCGACAGATTCCAGGGCGAGTTGGACAACCGGCTCACTCGTCGGCGGGGCCGACCCCCCGGCGGGCTCGACCGTCACCGCGCGTGATGTGGCGGAGCGGCTCAGGCCGGACGCGATCAGGGGCGTGTCGCCGTCGAAGAGCCCGAGGGAGCGCGGCTCGGCGCCGGGGCGCATCAGCCACAGTCGGCGCACGCGGTCGCCCGACGGCTCGCCGTACCCGCTCAGGGTGACCACCGCGCGCCCCTCGGACGCGGAGGCGACCACTGCGACACCGCGGCCCCGCTCGTCCGCGCCCCTGGTGGCGCGGGCGTCCGGAGCCGCCAGAACGTGGGCGATCTCACGTGCCCGGTCCCGTGCGACGTCCAGCTCGTCCTGGGTGCGGCCCGCCTGCACGGCGAAGAGCGAGGCGACCACGAGCGCCGCGGCGGCCGTCACCGTGGCGAACGGCACGAGCAGGGAGCGCGGCCGGTACCCGCGGGAGCGCTCGGCGTCCGGCCGGCCGCCCCGGACGTGGGCCGGCAGCCGCAGGGCGGCCCCGGTCGAGGGCGCGGGCTCCTGCACGGTGCTGCTCACGGCGGCCAGGACCCGCTCGCGCAGGGCGGGCGGCGCGGGGGCGGCCGTGGACCAGGCCGGCCCGACGGCGCCCTCGGACAGCGCCCGGACTTCGGCGGCGCAGCGCTCACGGACGGCCCGAAAACGCCGGTCGTCGGGGCCGGATCCGTTCCAGGGGGCCGCATCCACACCGGGTTGGGCTACTTTGTGGAGTGTCCGCACGCGCGACGTCATAGGGGGCGACCGTGTCCGGAGAACCCGCCGGTGAGCGTGTGATCGCCGGTCGTTACCGTCTCCTGTCCCCGCTCGGCGAAGGCGGCATGGGCACCGTGTGGCGCGCCCGCGACGAGGTGCTGCACCGCGAGGCCGCCGTCAAGGAGGTGCGCGCCCCCGCCGGGTTGCCCGAGGCCGACGTCCGGCGGATGTACGCCCGGCTGGAGCGCGAGGCGTGGGCCGCCGCCCGGATCTCCCACCCCAACGTGGTCACGGTGTACGACGTGGCCACCGACGGCGACCGGCCCTGGATCGTGATGGAGCTGGTCCGCGGGCTGTCCCTGGCCGATCTGCTGGACGCGGAGGGCCCGCTGGAGCCGGTGCGCGCCGCGCTGATCGGGGCGGAGGTGCTGGCAGCGCTGCGGGCCGCGCACGCCGCCGGGGTGCTGCACCGGGACGTGAAGCCGGCCAACGTGCTGCTGGCGAACGACGGCCGGGTGGTGCTCACCGACTTCGGGATCGCCCGGGTCGAGGGCAGCGCGGCGCTGACCATGACCGGCGAGGTGATCGGCTCCCCCGAATTCCTCGCACCGGAACGGGCGTTGGGCCGCACGCCCGGTCCCGAGTCCGACCTGTGGTCGCTGGGTGTGCTGCTGTACGCGGCGGTGGAGGGTGCCTCGCCGTTCCGTCAGGACACTCCCCTGAGCACGCTGCGGGCGATCGTCGACGAGGAGTTGCCGCCGCCGCACCGGGCGGGTGCGCTCGCGCCGGTCGTCGAAGGCCTGCTGCGCAAGGATCCGGCCGAGCGGCTCCCGGCGGAGCGGGCCGAGCGGGAGTTGCGGCTCGTGGGCGCCGGCGGGACTCCGTCCGGCCAGGGTGGTCCGCGCGGCGGCGCGGCACCGTCCGGCGCGTACGCCCCGACGGTCGTGGCCCGTCAGGGGCCGCCCACCGCACCGACGCCGCCGATGCCCGTGCCGGCGACCGGGGGCACGTCGGTACCCGGTGCGCCCGGGGGCCGGGGCCGGCGGGCGCGGGCCGTGCTGGTGGCCGGGCTGGCCGTGCTCGTACTGGCGCTGGCCGGGCTGGCGTACGTACTGCTGGACCGCTCGGACGGGGGTGCGGGGGCGGAGGGTTCGGGCGGCAGCGGGGATACGGGGGCCACGTCGGCGGCGACGGGCGGGAGCGGGGCGGAGCCGAGCCCGTCGGCGTCCTCCGAGAGCGCCGGCGGGGAAAGCGACGGGCCGAGCAGTACCGCGCCGCAGTCGGTGAAGGTGTCCGTGGTGGGCTCGCGCACCGACTACTCGGGGACCTGCCCCCCGCCGCACGACCGGGCACCCGTCTTCACGGCGACCTTCACGGTGGGGCGGCTGCCCGCGGAGGTCGGCTACCGCTGGGTGACCGCGGACGGGTCGGTCTCCGACCCGGGGTGGCGGACGCTGTCCTTCCCGTCGGGCGGCGACCGCTCGCGCCGGGACACCGTGGTGGTGACGACGCACGACGACGACGGCGCGTTCGAGAGCGCCGTCCGCGTGGAGGTGCGGACTCCGGTGCGGGCCACGTCGAACGCGGTGGCGTTCTCGGTGACCTGCGGGACCGGAACGGAGACGGAGACCCCGACGGGCGGGGCCTCCCCCTCCTCCTCTTCTCCTTCTTCTCCTTCCGCCTCGGGTCAGGCGGCGCCGTTGAGGACCGGCAGGTAGCCGCCGGACTGGCCGGCCGCGGTGGGGTGGTACGACTCGCCGATGTTCAGCCAGTTGACGCTGTGCAGCCAGGGACTGCCGGAGCACAGTTCGTGGCCGGTGAAGGTGGTGCGGACGTCGCCGAAGGTGAAGCCGTGGGCGGCGACGCGCTGGGCGATGACGGTGTTGAGGTGGTCGGAGGCGTTGTTGATCGCCTTCCGCTTGGTCTCGGACAGGCCGAGGCAGGTGGTGCCGAGCTTGTAGAAGCGCGGGTAGCCGATGACGACGACGTGGGCGTTCGGGGCCTTGTCGCTGATCGCCGAGTAGACGCCGTCGAGCTTGCCGGGCAGCGTCGAGTCGACGTACGCCTCCGCCGTGGCGATCCGCGACAGGCAGGAGCTGTCGGACTGGAGCACACACGTCGTCATGACGTCGGCGAAGCCCGCGTCGTTGCCGCCGATGCTGATCGAGACGAGGCCGGTGCTGGAGCTGAGCGGGCCGAGCTGTCCGGCGAGAACATCACCCGTACGGGCGCCGGAGCAGGCGGTGAAGTCGAACGTGGAGGGTGCGTGGGCGGCCGCCCACAGGTACGGGTGGGAATTCGTACTGCGCTTGCAGTCGCCGCTCGAGCTGATATAGCTGCCCGCTCCGACCCCGGAGGAGTAGGAGTCGCCGAGGGCCACATAGCCGTCGGCTGCGGCGGGTTGGGCCGCCTGGGCGGTCGCGGCCCCGGTGAGGGCTGCGCCGGCGGCGAGGAGGAGTGAACTCAGGAAGCCGACAAGTCGGGAACGTCTCATGGAACCTCCCTTAGCAGGATTGCTGCCACAACCGTGGTAGCGGCTACGCGCGTTGACTGGAAGTGTCCATGCCAAGGAATGGCTGACACTCGTTCAAATTCGGACGAAAGTCGGGGGCGAGGGCGACCGATGGGGGCCGGCGCCTCGAGCGTCCGTGCCGCGCGCGTGCCCGGGAAAGCGGGTGCACGCGGCGGCCGGGTGCCGGATCATGGCGGCATGTCCGTGAACCCGCACGAAGTCCTGCCGATCCGGCTCAACGTGGACGACAGCGACTCCCCGTCCGATGTCGTCGACGCGCTGTTCCTCGGCCGTTTCGCCACGGGTGAGCAGCCGTACTCGCACGCGGCGAACATCGACCGCGTACGGTCCGGTGCCACGCTGCTGCCGCCCGGCGCGCGCGTGCTGCGGATCGCCCGCGACGACGACCGCAGCGCGACGCTGGCGGAGGGCGACGGCTGGACGCTGCTGATCTCGCGCTGGAGCCGGGGCGCCGACGTCACGGTGACGGCGACCAGCGCCGACCTGGCCGAGAAGGTGCTCGGCGAGGCGACGGACGGGGCGGCGGACGAGCCCGAGCCGCAGCCGGAGAACGTGACGATGGGCTTCTGGTACGTCTCCCCGCGGCGCGGCCCGCACCGCACCACCCGCCAGATCGCCGCGGGCACCTGGGACGAGGTCCGGGCCAACTACACGGCACCGGTCGCGGAGGCGATGGACGGGCTGATGAAGACGACGCCCGAGGACATCGCGGGCCGGCTGCTGCTCCTGCACGGGCCGCCGGGCACCGGCAAGACCTCCGCGCTGCGCACGCTGGCCCGCTCCTGGCGGGACTGGTGCCAGGTGGACTGCGTCCTCGACCCGGAGCGGCTCTTCTCCGACGTCGGCTATCTGATGGACATCGCCATCGGCGAGGAGGACGCGGCGGGCAAGGGCCGCTGGCGGCTGCTGCTCCTGGAGGACTGCGACGAACTGATCCGCGGGGAGGCCAAGCACACGGCGGGCCAGGCGCTCTCCCGGTTGCTGAACCTCACCGACGGACTCCTCGGACAGGGCCGCAACGTCCTGGTCGGCGTCACGACCAACGAGGACCTGGAGCGCCTGCACCCCGCCGTCGTCCGTCCCGGCCGCTGCCTGGCCCGCATCGAGGTCGGCCCGCTCACCCGCCGGGAGGCGGTGGACTGGCTCGGCACCGAGGAAGGGGTCGGCCGCGAGGGCGCCACCCTGGCGGAGCTGTTCGCGCTGCGCCGGGGCACCTCGCCGACCGCGCTTCCGGAGCCGCGGGCGGGCACGGAGGCCGGGCTGTACCTGTAGCCCGTCGTCCGGCAGCCCGGTATCCGCGGCGCGGTGCTTTGATGAGGGTATGACCCTGTTCGTCGGCACGTCGGGCTGGCAGTACCGGGACTGGCGGGAGGCCTTCTACCCGCCCGGTCTGCCGGTCCGGCTCTGGCTGGAGCGCTACGCGGCCGCCTTCGCGACGGTCGAGATCAACAACGCCTTCTACCGCCTGCCCACCCGGGAGACGTTCGCGACGTGGCGCGAACGCGTCCCGCCGGATTTCACGGTCGCGGTCAAGGCGAGCCGCTACCTGACGCACATCAAACGCCTGCGCGACCCGGCGGAACCGGTCGACCGCCTGATGACCCACGCGGCCGGGCTGGGCGACCGCCTCGGCCCGGTCCTGCTGCAACTACCGCCGACGCTGCGCGCCGACCCGGCCCTCCTGGACACCTGCCTCGCCTGCTTCCCGCCCGGCACCCGGGTCGCGGTGGAACCCCGGCACGAGTCGTGGTGGACACCCGAGATCCGCGAGGTCCTCGTGTCCCGGCACGCGGCCCTGTGCTGGGCGGACGTCCGGTCCCGCCCGGCCACCCCGCTGTGGCGCACCGCCGACTGGGGCTACGTCCGCTTCCACGAGGGCCGAGCCGCGGCCTGGCCGCGCTACGGCCGCCGGTCACTGGCGACGTGGCTCGAGCGCATCGCGACGACCTGGCCGAACACCAGCGACGTATACACCTACTTCAACAACGACCCGAACGCGGCGGCGGTGCGAGACGCACAGGTCTTCGCCGAACTGGCCCGCGCCGCGAACCTGACGGTCACCAGAACGCCGCCAGGAGCGCGGGGAACTGCGCGACAAGCCACAACGCACCCGCAGCCGGGGAACAGCCCGAACCCGAACGGCGCTCACCCGTAAGCCGCCCGCAGGGCATCCCGCACCGCCCCCAACGCCTCCCCCTCCGTCACCCCGAGCCGCCGAGCCCGCTCGGCGTAACTCTGCGCCGCGGAGGCAACCTCCCGCTCCGCCGCGGAGCCCGCGGCAGCGACCACCGTTCCGTTGCGCCCCCGCGTCTCGATCACCCCGTCCGCCTCCAGCGCCCGGTACGCCTTGGCGACCGTGTTCGCGGCGAGCCCGAGGGACTCGGCCAGTCCGCGCACGGTGGGCAGCCGGTAGCCGACCGGCAGGGCGCCCGACCGGGCCTGTTCGGAGATCTGCGCGCGCACCTGCTCGTAGGGCGGCGTGCCGTCGTCGATACGGATCTTCAAGGTCACCCGGTGATTGTCCCGTATCCGCGGGAAAATGAGAGGCACCGGACCGCCCGTCAGCCGTAGCGTGCGCCCCCATGACCGTTCTCGTACGCGACCTGCGTCCCGACGACCCGGCCGATGTCGCGGCCTTCGCCCATGTCCGCCATCGCGCCCTGCCGTTCATCCTGTGGACGCCCGAAGGCGTCGTGCACCGACTCGTCCACACCCACCCGGACGCCCGGAGCCGGTCCCTGGTCGCGGAGGAGGACGGTGAGGTGATCGGCACGGCCCAGATCGGACTGGTGCACGACAGCCCGGAGCCCGGTCAGGCCTTCCTGAACGTCTACGTCGACCCGCAGCGGCTGCGGCACGGCGCCGGCGGCCTGCTGGTGCGTACGGCGGAGGAGCACCTGACCGGCGAGGGCGCGACGAAGCTGTACTCCTGGGTGCTGGACGGGCCCGCCAACCTGGCCTTCGCCGCGCGGCACGGCTACGAACGGCGGCGGGCCGCGTACTTCCTCCGGCTGGACCTGTCGAACGCCGCGCTGCCACCCCTGTGGTCCCCTCCCCCGGGTGTCGAGCTGTGCACCGCCGCCCACTTCGCGGACGACCCCCGGCCCATGTTCGAGCTGGACGCGGAGACGGTCGCGGACGAACCGGGCGACGTCGACATCGAGTTCACGGACTACGAGACCTGGCTGGCGGAAACCTGGCGGCACCCGCTGCTCAACCGGGAGCTGACCACCGTCGCGGTCGTCGACGGCCGCCCGGCCGCCTTCAGCGTCGCCTACACCGACGGCACCCGGTACTCGACCGCGATGACGGGCACGGTCCGTGCCCAGCGCGGCCGGGGCCTGGCCAAACTCGCCAAGACCGACTCCCTGCACCGGGCCCGCGCGGCCGGGTACACGGAGGCGCTCACCGGCAACGACACCGACAACGGCCCGATGCTCGCCATCAACAAGTGGCTCGGCTACGAGATCTGCGCGACGGAGGTGTGCCATGTCCGCGAACTCGGCTGAGTTGAGCGTCGCACTGGTCAAGGCGGGCCGTACGAAGATCCGGTACGCGGCCACGCTGCTGCACGACGACGGCACCCGCCTCGCCGTCCGCGCCCCCTGGGCCGGTGACGGGGTGCGCGACTTCGGCTTCGTGCGCTTCGAGGCCGGGGACGTCTTCACCGAGTACTACTGGCGCGACCGGTGGTACTCGGTGAAGGAGGTCCGCACGGCGACCGGTGTGCTGAAGGGCTGGTACTGCGACGTCACCCGCCCCGCCGTCCTGACCGGCACCGAACTGGTCGTCGAGGACCTCGACCTGGACCTGTGGCGCTCCGCCGACGGCACGGACGTACGGCGGCTCGACGAGGACGAGTTCGCCGAGAGCGGGCTGGCGGACCGGGATCCGCGGGCCGCTGCCGCCGCCGTGGCCGCAGTGGACGAACTGGAGCGGCTGGCCCGCGGGGACGGCTTCACCGGCCTGCTCGAATAGCGCACCGCCCGGTCATCCGTACGTCGCCACCACCGCGTAGCGCTGGTCCGTCACCTCCCTGCCCCACAACGACGCGTCGCCCGACAGCCGCTCCACGCGGGTCTGCCCGGCGAGCGGGCCGAGCAGGGCGGTGAGCCGGTCGGCGGGTATGCCGACCGGGGTGACGCTCCCCCACACGCCCTCGACCAGGACCAGCCGTCCTCCGGGGCGCAGCAACTGCCGCCAGTGCCGCAGGACCCGGCCGGGGTCGGGCAGCGTCCACAGCACGTGCCGGACCAGCACGGCGTCGAAGCGCTGCTCGCCCACGGGCGGTGCCGCCGCGTCACCGGTGAGGAACACCGCGTCACGACCGGCGAGTTTGGTCCTGGCCAGCTCCACCATGGCCGGGGAGAGGTCGACGCCGGTGACGCGGTGGCCCTGCTCGGCCGCGAGGAGTGACAGGCTGCCGGTGCCGCAGCCCAGGTCGAGGAGGTCGCCGGGCCGCTGCGGCAGCCAGGAGGCCAACCGGGCGGCCCAGGCCCGGCGTACATCCGCGTCGCGCAGACCGTGGTCCGGCTCGTCGTCGAAGGAGGCGGCCAGCGCGTCCCAGTCGACACCCGGCGCGGTCGCTTCGTCACTGTTCTCACTCATGCGCCCAGGGTGACAGCCGCCACTGACAACGGAGTCGGGGCGCGGGAACGTGACAACCGCCACTGACAGGGACGCATCGATGAGTGAGTCTCGGGGAAAGGGTCTACCTCCGTGAGAACGCGGAACCCGGTGGATCCGTAAGGAGGCAGCCATGCGCCGTCTGACCGTGCAGAAGCCCCTGAAGAAGACCGATGCCCGCCGAGTCCGCGAGGAGGCCGACGAGCGCCCTTCGGGGCGCCCGGAGGTCCGCAAGGACATCGCGCGCACCTGGTGGCCGGAGAGCTGACCGGGCAGGGCAGGCCATGAGACGCCTCAGAGCAGCCGCTTGCGGTAGTGGACGCGGTCGTAGGGCCCGTCCACTCGGCGTTCCACGACTTCGTACCCGTACCTCGGGTAGATCTCCTGGTTCTCCCACATCATCGAGTTCGTGAAGAGCCTGACCTCGGGCAGGCCCAGTGCACGCGCGTGTGCGTCCACGAACCGCAGCAGCCGCCGCCCCACGCCCCTGCCGTGCGCGTCGGGGTGGACGGCGATGCTGTCGAGGAAGAGATGGTCCGCACACTCCTCCAGGACCACGAGTCCCACGAGGTCCCCGAGTTCCGCGGAGCCCGTGCCGGGCTCGTCCGTGACGTACACCTTCCCCGCCGCCACGTTCGCCGCGTGGTCCGCCTCCATGGGCTGCGGCACCACCCCGATGCGCTTCACGTAGGGGCGGTACGCGGCGTCGGTCACCGCCTTGACCGCCGGCACGTCCGAGGTGACCGCCGGCCGGATCCGCTCTCGTTCCATGCCGCGAACGGTAGCTACCTCAGCCCAGCCTGAGCACTCCCTTAACGCGACCATAAGGATCTCCGTCACCCGTCTCCAGCAGGCGATTTCGGGGGCTCCTGGGGCTAGCTTGCTGATCAACCCCACGGGTTCCGGCCCGAGTTCCCCAGTCCCCCGTGACCGTTTCGAGGAGTTCCGCATGCCCGCACCGTCCGTGCCCCGCAGGGCCGCAGCCGTCGCCGTCGCCGGTCTCGCCCCGCTCGCCCTGACCACGTTGGCCGCCGCCCCCGCGTCGGCGCACGGCTCGATGGGCGACCCGGTCAGCCGGGTGTCGCAGTGTCACGCCGAGGGGCCCGAGAATCCGAAGTCGGCCGCGTGCCGGGCGGCGGTCGCGGCGGGTGGCACCCAGGCGCTCTACGACTGGAACGGCATCCGCATCGGCAACGCCGCCGGCAAGCACCAGGAACTGATCCCGGACGGCAAGCTGTGCAGCGCCAACGACCCGGCCTTCAAGGGCCTGGACCTGGCCCGCGCCGACTGGCCGGCGACCGGCGTGAGCAGCGGCTCGTACACCTTCAAGTACCGCGTGACGGCCCCGCACAAGGGCACCTTCAAGGTGTACATCACCAAGCCCGGCTACGACCCGTCGCAGCCGCTCGGCTGGGGCGACCTGGACCTGTCCGCCCCGGTGGCGACCTCCACCGACCCGGTCGCCTCGGAGGGCTTCTACACCTTCTCCGGCACGCTGCCCGAGCGGTCCGGCAAGCACCTGCTGTACGCGGTGTGGCAGCGCTCGGACAGCCCGGAGGCGTTCTACTCCTGCTCGGACGTCTCCTTCGGCGGCAGCAGCGGCAGCAGCGGCAATGGTGGCAATGGTGGCAGCAACAGCAGCGACGGCAGCGGCACGGCCGGTGGCGCCGCCCCGGCGCCGGAGGCCTCCGCGCCGTCCGAGGAGCAGATCGCGGCCGCGGCCGACAAGTCGACGATCGAGCACCACGGTCACGGCGACCAGGACGCGGAGACCACCGCGGACCCGACGGATCCGGCGGCCCCGGCGGACCCCCCGGCCGCCCCGGACGAGGCGTCGTCCGGCCCGGAGACCGAGGCGGCCGGTGAGCCCAACCAGGTCAAGGCCGCCGGCGGGGGCACCGAGAACCTCGCCGAGACCGGCGGCGACAGCAGCACGCCCTACCTCGCCGTCGGCGGCGCTGCCGCCCTGGCACTCGGCGCGGCCGCCCTGTTCGCGTCGGTCCGCCGGCGCGCGGCGACCGGTGGCCGGCACGGCGGCTGACGCGGAGCACGGGGGAACGCGGGGGAACGCGGGGGAACGCGGGGGAACGCGGGGGAACGCGGGGTCCGTCCGGCGGCTCAGGCCGGGCGGGCCCCGCGTGGTGCGCGCCGGAGCGCCGGGTCACCGTCAGCCGAAGACCGAGGCGCAGGTGGTGGGCGTGGCGTGCGCCGGGTCCAGGGCGTTGGTCACCTCGTGGAAGGCGATCCGGTCGAACAGCCCGACCGCCAGGTGCTCGGAGAGGTCGAGCGGGCACAGGTCCTGCAACAGGACGTTGCGCACCCCGGGACCGTCGAGGAACTGGCTGCGGTACGGCGTGACCACCTCGTCGTACTTCGTGGCGAGGACGGTGTAGCGCACACCGGGCACGGTGTCGCCGCCCGCGTTGAGCTTGGTGAGGACGTCGGAGCCGACGACCTGGTCGGCGAGGGCGGGAGTGTGCTCGTTCAGCAGGTCCCCGACGCCGGGGAAGTACGGCAGCAGGTTGGTGAGGCCGGACAGCGTGGTGCCGTGGTTGCTGGGCGCGATGCCGACCAGGGCGTTCACCTTGTCGGCCCCGCCGAGGAACCTGAGGTAGTAGCGGGGCATCATGCCGCCCTGCGAGTGGCCGACGAGGTCGGTCTCGGCGGCGCCGGTCGCGGTGAGCACCTTGTCGACGTAGGCGGCCAGTTGCTCCGCCGACTTCTCGACCGGGCCGAGTCCGTTGAAGAGCGGGACGCCGGGCAGTTGGCCGTAGTCGAGGGAGAAGACGCAGTAGCCGCGGTTCTCGAGGTAGGGCGCGAGACTCAGCCAGTTGTCGACGGAGTTCCCGAAGGTGCCGTGGACCAGGACGACGGGGCGGGGATGGGCGGCGGAGGGCTTGCAGGTGTAGTCGTTCCAGCCGGAGCCGGGACGCACGTCCGTGGCGGGGGCTGCGGTGGCGGTGACGGCGGGGAACAGGGCGACCGCGGCGGTCAGCAGCAGCGCGGTCAGTGGTCTGAGCACTCGACTCCAGGGCAGCATCGGGTGATCTCCTTGCGGATCGGGGGAGTTGCGACGGCAGGGATGCCCTGTGATCCGGATCACGGGATGCTGTTCACTCGTCAAGTTACGGGCGAGTAGTGCAAGTGTGAAGTTACGCGTCAGTAAAAACTTCCAGTGATAACCGGTGCCGTCGACGCCGCAGGTGATAGAGGGCCGGGTTCACCAGGCGGGCCGGATCGGCCCGCCCGGGGCCACGCGCAGCAGGCTGTCGCGCAGCGCACGCACCCCGTCCTCGCCGAGCACGTCGGCCCACGCGCCCACGGCCTCCGCGGCCGCCTCCTCCGCGGCCCGCGTGCAGGCCCACCCCGCCTCGGTCAGCACGACCAGCCGGGCACGGGCGTCGGCGGGATGCGGCCTGCGCTCGACGTAGCCCTTGCGGACCAGCTCCTCGACGAGCTGGGCGGCCGCCTGCTTGGTCACCCCGAGGTGTGCGGCCAGACCGGCGGCCGTCGCGCCGTCCGGGGCGAGCCGGGCGAAGGCGAAACCGTGCGCGGGCCGCACCCCCTCGAAGCCGCGGGCGACGACACCCTCGTGGATGCGCTGCGTGAGCCCGCCGGCCGCGGCGAGCAGGGCGGCGGTCAGGGCCATGGCATCGGAGTTCTGCACGGGGGCATTGAAACACCCTTGACGCATTGGACAAGCAGCTTGACCATAAGAGTCGACCAAGTAGACAAGTAGCTTGTCCATATGGCCGCGGAGGCACGCGGAGGCACGCCCCCCGTAGATCGATCGGCCATGGACAGAGAGGAGCCCACCATGCCCGTCGTCCGCTCGTCCGAGGGCGTCACCCACGAGATCCACGGCGCCCGTTTCGTCTCGTACGCCGGCCCCCGTGCCGGCAGCAAGGAGCTGTGCGCCTGGCGGGGCGAGATCCCGGCGGGCACGAAGGCGCCCGCGCACACCGTCGACCGGGAGGAGATATTCCACCTGCTCACCGGCGAGTTGCTGATCACCCTCGACGGCCGCACCGAGCACGTCACCGCGGGCGACACCGTGATCATCAACGCGGGGGCGACCCTCGCCGTCGAGAACCCCACCGACCGGACCGCGACCTCCTGGGTCACCACCTCCGTCGGCCTGACGGCGGAGCTGGCCGACGGCACCCGCCTCACTCCCCCGTGGGCCAACTAGGGCCCGTACGGGGCCCTATGCCGCCAGCGACCCCGGCATCACCGCCCGCGGCCCGAACTTCGCCCGCGCGCGGTCCGCGACCTCCTCGATCCGGCGGACCTTCTCGTCCACGGGGTCGAAGGTGAGCTGGTGGGAGGCCTGTTCGGCGGGCGTGAGCCCCTCGGCGCGCAGGGCGACGGAGCGGACCCGGGCGCGCTGGAGGCCGAGCGCCTCGTACAGGTCGTACGCGGCCCGGGTCAGCGCCGCCGAGTGCGCGGTCGGCTCCTTCAGGGTGCGGCTGCGGGTGGTGGCCGACCGGTCGGCGTAGCGGACGGTGAGGGTCAGGGTGCGGCAGACCTTGTCCACGGCGCGCAGCCGGGCGCCCAGTTCCCCGGCGGCCGAGAGCAGGGCGCGGCGGTGCCGGTCGGGGTCGAGTTCGTCGCGGTCGAAGGGGCGGTCGGCGGCCAGCGACCGGGAGACACCGTTGGGGCCGACCCGGCCGCGGTCGACGCCGTTCGCCCTCTCGCGCAGCTCGCGGCCGGTCTTCGCGCCGACCAGGCGCTGGAGCGTGGACAGCGGTGCGGCGGCGACCCGGCCGAGGGTGTCGAGGCCGTACTCGCACAGGGTGCGGGCGGTCGCGGTGCCGACGCCGGGCAGCGCTGCGACGGGTTTGCCGGCGAGGAACTCCCGCTCCTCGCCCTCGGGCACCGCGCGGGTCAGTCCCGGCCGGGCGTCGCGCAGCGCCATGCGGGCCAGCATCGTGCCCGGTCCGGCGCCGATCACGCAGTCGACGCCGTACCGCGCGAGGGCGCGGACGCGGATCACCGAGGCCAGTTCCACGGCGTCGCGCCCGAAGTACCGCTCGGCACCGCGCAGGTCGGCCAGCGCGCCGTCGGGCGGCAGCGCCTCGACGACCGGCGTGAACTCCTCAAGGAGACCGAGCAGTTCGGGCAGGGCCGCCTCGTACATCGGCGGCAGCTGGAAACGTACGCAGAGAATCGTCATCCCGCACTCCCCGGACTCTGGTGCCACAACTTCCTTCCGACCGCGGGCCCTTCGCCCGCGGGGCGCAGATCGGCCCAGGGGTGCATCTCGTACCCCGTGGACATGCGGATCTTCCGCTGCTCCATCGGGTCCTGGGCCGCGGAACCCGTCGGTGCCGGCTGCCCGTCCGAACCGGCGAGGCGGCGGCGCGCCGGGCCGCCTTCGGGGTCGTCGCCCCCGGTCCCGTCCACTCCTTGTGTCCCGCCCGTTCCGGCCAGCCGGGCCGCGACGCCCTCCAGCCCCTCCTCCCGGCGCACCTCCAGCAGGTCGGCGAGGTTCCAGGCGGCGGAGCCGACCACGCTGAGGCTGCGCGGGCCGCGCCGCTGCACCACCCCGCGCACCAGCAGCAGCCAGGAGTGGAAGACGGTGTGCGCGCAGGTGTCGTGGGAGTCGTCGAAGAAGGCGAGGTCGACCAGGCCGGAGCCGTCGTCGAGGGTGGAGAAGATGACGCGGCGGCCGGAACGGATCGGCGGTGTCTGGGTGGCCGCCTTGGCGCCCGCGACCAGCACCGTCTCCCCGTGCCGCGCCTCGCGCAGCCGCTTGGCCGACACCACGCCCAGCTCGCGCAGGAAGGTGCGGTGGTCGTCCATCAGGTTGCGCGAGGCGTCCATGGACAGCACGCCGAGTTCGGCGCTGAGCTTCTCCGCCGAGGTGAGGTCGGGCAGCCCGGCGGAGGCGGTCTTGCGGCCGCCGGCCAGGGGGAGTTGGTCGCCGCGCCCGCCCCGGGCGCCGCGGTGCAGTTCGGTCAGGTGCAGTTGCAGGTCGCGGCGGTTGGCGCCGAACGCGTCCAGCGCGCCGACCTGGGCGAGCCGTCCGGCCAGCGGCCTGCTGGGGCGGGCCCGTTCCCAGAAGTCGAGCAGGGAGGCGTAGGGCTGCCCCTCGGCGATCCGTTCCGCCTCGGCCTCGCTGATGCCGTGCACGTCGGAGAGGGCGAGGCGCAGTCCCCACGCGGCGGGCTTCCGCGCACGCGACGCATGCGATTCAGACACCAGTTCGATCCTGTGTGCGACCCCGGACTTGTTCACGTCCAACGGCAGGATCGGCACCCCGCGCCGCCGCGCGTCCGCCAGCAGCAGCCGCTTGGGGTACATGCCGGGGTCGTGGGTGAGCAGTCCGGCGTAGAAGGCGGCCGGGTGGTGGGCCTTCAGCCAGGCCGACTGGTACGTCGGCACCGCGAAGGCGACCGCGTGCGCCTTGCAGAAGCCGTAACTGCCGAAGGCCTCGACGATCTCCCAGGTCCGCTGAATCGTTTCCGCGTCGTAGCCGTTCGCCGTCGCGTGCTGGGCGAACCACACCTTGATCCGCCCCTGCGACTCCGGGTCGGAAAGGCCGCGCCGCACCCGGTCCGCCTCGCCGCGTCCACAGCCGGTCATGATGTCGACGATGTCGATGATCTGCTCGTGGAAGACGACGACCCCGTACGTCCCCTCCAGCGGCTCCGCCAGGTCCTCGTGCGGATAGCGCACCGGCGCCCGTCCGTGCCGGGCCTCGATGAACGGCCGCACCATGTCGGCGGCGACCGGCCCCGGCCGGAAGAGCGAGATGTCGACCACGAGGTCGTGGAAGGTGGCCGGCTGGAGCCGCCCCACCAGGTCCCGCTGGCCCGGCGACTC
Organism: Streptomyces sp. MMCC 100; assembly: GCF_041538145.2. NCBI lineage: Bacteria > Bacillati > Actinomycetota > Actinomycetes > Kitasatosporales > Streptomycetaceae > Streptomyces > Streptomyces sp. MMCC 100. The sequence continues at coordinate 2,068,103 of NZ_JBGORK020000001.1, read as the reverse complement.
GATCTGGAAGCAGCCCAGCGTCTCGGCGGACCGGATCATCCGGTACGTCGCCGGGTCACCCTCCGGTACGGCGTCCAGGTCGACCTCGGCGCCCGTGGCCCGCTTCACCTCGGCGACCGCGTGCGCCATCGCCGACTGCATCCGCACCCCGAGCACGTCCAGCTTGAGCAGCCCGAGGTCCTCCACGTCGTCCTTGTCGAACTGCGCCATCGGGAAGCCCTCGCCGCTGGTCGGCATGACCGGCGTACGGGAGAGCAGGGAGGCGTCGGACAGGAGGACGCCGCAGGGGTGCATGGCGACACCGCGCGGGAGGGCGTCGAGGCCCTCGACCAGCTCCCAGAGCTTGCCGTACCGCTCCCGCTCCCCCGCCAGCGCTTTGAGTTCGGGCAGTTCCTCCAGCGCCGCGCGGGCGTCGCGGGCGCGGATGTGCGGGAAGGACTTGGCGACGCGGTCGATCTCGGCCGGGTCCATGGACAGGGCGGCGCCGACGTCGCGAATGGCATGGCGCACCCGGTACGTCTCCGGCATGGCGACCGTGGCGACCCGCTCGGTGCCGAACCGCCCGATGATCGCGCGGTAGACCTCCAGCCGGCGCGCGGACTCCACGTCGATGTCGATGTCGGGCAGTACCACCCGTTCCTTGGACAGGAACCGCTCCATCAGCAGCCCGTGCTCGACCGGGTCGGCGTGCGCGATGCCGAGCAGGTGGTTGACGAGCGAGCCCGCACCGGAGCCGCGCGCGGCGACCCGGATGCCCATGTGCCGTACGTCGTCCACCACCTGGGCGACGGTGAGGAAGTACGAGGCGAAGCCGTGGTGGGCGATGATGTCCAGCTCGTGGTGCATCCGCTCCCAGTACTCCCGGTGACCCGGCCGCCGGTCGTAGCCGCGCCGCACCATGCCCGCCACCGCCCGGGAGGCGAGCGCCCGCTGGGCGGTGCGGCGGCCGGCGCCCACCAGGTGCGGCTCGGGGAAGTGGACGGCGCCCATGCCGAGGTCGTCCTCGGGGTCGACCAGGCACTCGGCGGCGGTGGCCCGCGTCTGCTCCAGCAGGCGGTGGGCGGTGTCGCGCCGGAAGCCCGCGGACTCGACGATCCGCTCGGCGGCGTGCCGCATGGCACCGGCGTCCTTGAGCCAGGCCTCGCCGGAGTCCAGTTCCTTGCCGGCGCCGATCGGGACGAGGCGGCGGGCGGCGTCCAGGACGTCGGCGACCTCGCCCTGGCCGGGGTCGGCGTAGCGGACGGCGTTGGAGAGCACCGGCCGGACGCCCTGCTCGGCGGCGAAGCCGACGGTGCGGGAGGCCAGCCGCAGGGAGCCTGGACCGGTGCCCTTGCGGCCGTGCCAGACGGCCTCCAGGCGCAGGGCGTCGCCGTAGACCTCCCGCCAGGGGGCGAGGAGCCGTGCCGCGCGGTCGGGGCGGCCGGCGGCGAGGGCGCGGCCGACGTCGGAGTCGGGGCCGAGCAGGACGGTCAGGCCGTCGGCGTGGTTGTCGGGCCAGGACAGCAGCGGGGTGCCCTCGGCCGTGTGGGCGGCGGAGACGAGGCGGCACAGGTCGGCCCAGCCGCGGGCGCCGTCGCGGGCGAGGAAGGTCACCCGCGGGGCCGACTCGTCGACGAAGGCGCCGCCGCGCACGGGGGCACGGCGCCGGTCCCGGCGTACGGAGGTGTCCGTGCGTTCCGCCTCGGGCTCGGGGGCGGCCACCGCCAGCTCCGCGCCGAACAGGGGGCGGACGCCCGCCCCGGCGCAGGCCTTGGCGAAGCGGACCGTGCCCGCGAGGGTGTCGCGGTCGGTGAGGGCGAGGGCGTCCATGCCCCGCTCGAAGGCGCGCTCGGCCAGCCGCTCCGGGTGGGAGGCGCCGTAGCGGGCGGAGAACCCGGAGACGGTGTGCAGATGCGTGAAACCCGGCACACGCACCTCCCGACTCATGAACCCGACGCATGACCGAACGCCATTATCGAACGTCTGTTCCCAGCTACCTCACCCACCATACCCCCATCCTCGAATATGTGTACGACATCCGTTCGGCCCCGTCCCACCTGCACAAACGCCCCCCGACCCGGACTGTGGGGACATGTCGCACACACCGGGCCCCCGCACGCGCGGCAGCGGCTCCTTCCTCGGTGAGGTGAAGGACGCCGTCACTCCGCGGGCCACCCTGCTCGTGCTCGGCGTGATCGCGCTCCAGCTGCTGTTCATCGCCTCCTACGTGGGGGCACTGCACGACCCGAGACCGAAGGACGTGCCCTTCGGGGTGGTCGCGCCCGGCGCGGCCGCCGGACAGACGGTGGACCGGCTGGAGCGGCTGCCCGGCTCCCCGCTGGACCCGCGCACGGTGACTGACGAGGCGGACGCCCGGCGGCAGATCATGAACCGGGAGATCGACGGCGCCCTGATCGTGAACCCCGACGGCAGTCAGGACACCCTGCTGGTCGCCTCCGGCGGCGGCACCGTCCTCGCCACCACCCTGGAGGGCATCGCCGGCAAGGCGGAGCAGGCCGAGAGGCGCACGGTACGGGTCGTCGACGTGGCCCCGGCCTCGCGCCACGACTTCGACGGGCTGTCGTCCTTCTACCTGGTCGTGGGCTGGTGCGTCGGCGGCTATCTGTGCGCCTCGATCCTGGCGATCAGCACCGGCGCCCGGCCGGCCAACCCGCGCCGGGCGGCGATCCGGCTGATCGTGATGGCGCTGGTCGCGATCGTCGGCGGGCTCGGCGGCGCGGTGGTCATCGGGCCGATCCTGGGCGCGCTGCCCGGCGGCGTGCTGGACCTGTGGGGGCTCGGCGCGCTGATCACCTTCGCGGTGGGCGCCGCCACGCTCGCCCTCCAGGGCGTCTTCGGGATCGTCGGCATCGGTCTGGCGATCCTGCTGGTGGTGATCGCGGGCAATCCGAGCGCGGGCGGCGCCTTCCCGCTGCCGCTGCTGCCGCCGTTCTGGAAGGCGATCGGCCCGGCGCTGCCACCGGGCGCCGGCACCTGGGCGGCCCGCTCGATCGCCTACTTCAAGGGGAACGACGTGACCGCGTCCCTGCTGGTGCTGTGGGCGTGGGCGGTCGCGGGGACCGTGATCACGATGCTGGCGGCCGTGCTGCCGCGCCGTGGGCGGCAGGAGGCGGAACTGCCGCCCACGGCGGCCGGCTGACCGCAGCACCCGCACGAAGCCCCGGACGTACCCGGACGTACCCGGACGCACGCTGACGCACGCGGACGCACGCGGACGCACGCGGACGCACGCGGAAGTCCCGCCCCTCGCGCGCGGGACGGGACTTCACAGGTGTGCGGATACTGCTCAGCCGGTCTGCAGGCTCAGCCGATCTGCGTACCGGTGGCCGACAGGGCCTCCGTCACCGGCTGGAAGAAGGTCTCGCCGCCCGAGGTGCAGTCGCCGCTGCCGCCGGAGGTGAGGCCGATGGCCTTGTCGCCCGAGAAGAGCGAGCCGCCGCTGTCGCCGGGCTCGGCGCAGACGTCGGTCTGGATCAGGCCGTTGACGATGTCGCCGTTGCCGTAGTTCACGGTGGCGTCCAGGCCGGTGACCGTGCCGTCGTGCACCTGGGTGGTGGAACCGCTGCGGGTCACCTGCATGCCGACGGTGGCCTCGGCGGCGCCCGAGATGGCCTGCGAGGAACCGTTGTAGAGGTTCACCTCGCTCGGGTGGTCCACGTCGGCGGTGTACTTGACCAGGCCGTAGTCGTTGTCCGGGAAGCTGGACGCCTCGTTCTCGCCGATGACGTTCCCGGAGGAGTCCGACCAGCTCGAGATGGACTCGGTGCAGTGGCCGGCGGTGATGAAGTACGGCTCGCCGCCCTTGGTCACGTTGAAGCCGAGCGAGCAGCGCCCGCCGCCTCCGGTGATGGCGTCGCCGCCCGCGACGAAGGGCTTGTACTCGCCCTTGGTCCGCTTGAGCTCGGCCTTGGCGCCCAGTCCGTCGACGACCTTGGTCAGCTTGGCCAGCTCGGCCTTGGAGACCGTGCGGTCGGCGGTGACGACGACCTTGTTGGTGGTCGGGTCGGTCGCCCAGGAGGTGCCCGGGATGGTCGCGTCCTCGGTGAGGGTGGTGCGCGCGCTCTTCAGGTCGGCGAGCGAGTTCTCGACGATTCTCGCCTTGGCGCCGGCCTCCTCGACGGTCTGCGCGGCACTCTGGTCGAGCACGTTGACGACGAGGCTCTTGGCCTGCGCGTCGTAGTACGTGCCCGCGGCGTCGGTGCCGAGATCGCCGATCAGCGTGGAGGCGAGCTTTCCGGCCGCCGTGACCGACAGGGTCTCGGGTGCGGCGGTCTTCGGGGCCTCGCTGGCGTTCGCGCTCTGGAAGGTGACTCCCGCGGCGACCAGTGCGGTGATTCCCGCACCTACCACGGCGGCCCGCCGCCTGGGTATGCGTCGGTGCTTCAACTCACGTCCTCCTGTGGGGGGTCGGTCCGGAGGTTGTGGGGACCCCGCGGACCGGAAGGCTGGTTGACGAGCGTTAACTCTCCCGATTCCACAGGCCGCACACAAGGCCGACATCAGGACGTGCGCACGACAACTCCAGCGTGGTCACACGGCCTTCACCATTCATGCCCCTTCCCGCAGGATTCGCGCGACGAGCGCACCGGCCGACGCCGCGGCGAACGCGGAAGAGCCCCCGCACACCGTCACCGCGGTGTGCGGGGGCTCGTCGCGCTGCCGGCTGCGCTCGATACGTGAGACTGACGGACCGACGGACTAGTAGACGCTGACGCCGTAGGCGCTCAGGGCCTCCGTCACCGGCTGGAAGAAGGTCGTACCGCCGGAGGAGCAGTTGCCGCTGCCGCCGGAGGTCAGACCGTACGCGGTGCCGTTGCTGCCGTAGAGCGGGCCGCCGGAGTCGCCGGGCTCGGCGCAGACCGTGGTCTGGATCAGGCCGGAGACGATGTCGCCGCCGCCGTAGTTGACGGTGGCGTTCAGGGCGGTGACCCGGCCGCTGTGGGTGCCGGTGGTGGAGCCGTCACGGATGACGGTGGTGCCCACGCTCGGGGTGGCCGCGCGGGTGATGTCCACGCCGCCCGCGGTGCCGGGCTTGGCGACCGAGGTGTTGGTGTACCGGACGATGCCGTAGTCGTTGCCCGGGAAGCTGGAGCCGGCCGTCGAGCCGAGCACGGTCGAGTGCCCGGAGTTGGACCACCAGGTGCCGGCGCCGTCGGTGCAGTGACCGGCGGTCAGGAAGTACTCGGCGCCGCTGCTGGTGCGGACGTTGAAGCCGAGGGAGCAGCGCCAGCTGCTCGCGTAGATGGCGTCACCGCCCTGGATGAGCTTGTTGAACGTGCCGGGGGTGCGCTTGATCGTGAGCGCGCCGGCCTTGTCGCCGGCCTGCTCCTTGATCTTCGCGATCTCGGCCTGGGAGACGGTGCTGTCGGCGGTGACGAGCACCCGGCCGGTCTTGCCGTCGACGGCCCAGGCGGTGCCGGGGACGTCGGCCTGGAGCACCGCGCCGCTGGCACTGCTCAGCTCGGCGGCGCTGAAGGTGGCCGGGGTGGGTGCCGCGTTCGCGCTGGGGATCGCTACGGCGGCCGCGGCCACGAGGCCGGTGGATACGGCGATCAGCCGAGTCCGTCTCGTGATGCCGCTACGGGGGGTGGTGCGCTTGATCCTCACTTTTCGTTCCTCCACAGGGGAAGTCGGGGGCCCCTCTTGTGGGGTTGGGGGCCCGTGAGGCGCAGCCAGGGGTGGACCTCCGGGTTCCGGATGCGTCGTGCCCCTGACAAGCGCTGAGGTTGGAGTATTCGGCCGAACGACCGGTCGGCGCAAGAGTGCCTTTCGGCCGTCAAGCTTTGAACCACTTCTGCCCCTCGCCAACACCGCGGGTTCTCAGCGCAGTTCCGAGCGCCGGCCCGCGCTCCCGGCCGTCCGCGTTCGGCACCCCGCACACTGCGCCGCCCGGCCTCGTACGGGGTGAAGCGTCCCGGCACCGACCAGCGCGGGTCGTACGGCGTGGCCGCGATGGCGCGGAACGTGCGCCGTGCGGGGGCGCCCGGACCGAAGTCACGGACGCCCCCCAGGCCCTCGCGAGCCAGGACGACCAGCCGCCGCTCGCCGCAGGCCACCCGGGCCGCGCTCACCGGCCCGGGTCGGCCGTGAGCCGCACCTCGCCGTCCAGGGGCCGCCCGTCCACGGCGAGCCCGTCCGCTCCGGCGGCCGTCAGCAGCACCGCGTCGCCGGCCGTCGTCCATCGCGCGGGGATGTCCGGAAGTCGCCCGTCCGGATGCTCCTCCAGCCAGTGCGTGCCGGCGAGGGCGAGCGGCCCGTAGGGCGCCGAGACCGTGGTGACGCGCCGCTCGTGCCACCGTCTCCACGCGCCGTGCACGTCATCGGGTGCGTCGCCCGGTGCGTCGTCGGGGGCGTCCGTCGTCATGGCTCGCCCCTTCCACACGGGGCCGGCCGACGGAGCCTGACGGGGCTTCAGCAGCTGCAGCCGCAGTCGCAGCCGTCGCAACCGCACCCGTCGTCCCCACAGCAGTTGCCGCAGCAGTCGCAGCAGTCGCAGCAGTTTCCGCAGTCGCAGTTGGAGCAGAGTCCTTCCCTGCGCTGACCGCTCCACGGGTCGTGGAACGTGCCGCAGCACATCTGGCACGTGCAGGCCAGCCCGAGCCATACGGCGCACCCGGCGAGCAGCCCGCGCCGGTCACGGCGCGGCGGCTCCGGGGGCATCGGCCCACCGGGGCCGCCTGGCGTACCGGGGGCGCCCGGGGTGCTGCCGGGAGGGGCGTACGGATGGCTGCCGTGGGCGCACGAGACGGTGCCGAACGCGCGGTCCACGGAATTGCCCAGCTCGTGCACGAGCAGCCGGTGCACCAGCCGCCCGTCGGTGAACTCGGCCTCCCGCAGGGCCAGCCGCACCCCGTGCACGGCGTCGTCCGCGAGCCGCCGGGCCTCGGTGAGCGGCGTCCCGGTCGCGGCGAGCGGGTTCCAGGCGCCGGACGCGGCGTCGGCCTCCCGGTCCTCCACGGCGTCCAGGAGGTGGGCGAGCCGGCCGAAGAGCCGTCCGGCCTCGGCGAGCGGCGCGGCGTTGTGCGGCCGCCCGGCGAGGTGCGCGGTGTGCGCGAAGGCGGCGGCGGTCGCGGTCTCGGTCGGCTCGGTGACGGTGAGCAGGGGCGTTCCGGGCCCGGCGAGGGCCTCGATGCCGCCCTGCCGGTCCACGGCGTCGACCAGCACGGCGGTGTCGAAGCCGACGGCGCTGCCGCCGCGCGCGCCGGCCGCGTCCCAGCCGCCGGCGATCCGGCGGGCGGCGAGCGCCACCGGCCGGCGGGCCAGCAGGCCGTCCCCGTCGGCGACATGGTCGCGCACCTTGGCCGAGGCCAGCACCAGGGAGACGGCCGCCGCGAGCCGGGCGCCCTCACCGTGCGCGACGGACGCGGTGCGCATCCCGCGCAGCGGGCAGGGCCCGGCGGTGCGCCGCCCGGCGCCCGCACCGCCCCGCTCGGCCTGAGCCTCCGTCAAAACCGATATGAGCAGCCCGTCATAGTTCGTCACGATCCGCGCGAACTGTCCGTGGTCCTTGCGCAGCGCGAGGCACAACCCGCACAAATGAGCCATCCACTGGCTCGTGAGGCTCTCTCCGAGCCGGTGCCTGCACGGCCTGACGATTCCGAACACGACGCTCCCCCGTGGTTGGTACGACGCTGAGCTGCGGCATCGTACCGACCGCCGCGTTCACCCGTACGCGCCCTCCCTCACCCGTGTGCCGGGAAGAATCATATTTCACTCACAGTCAGCATCCGTTTGGGAAACGACCCTTGGGACACAAGGACTCTCGACGGATCCGCTGTGCACCAGTACCGTCACAAACCCCCCGCGCGGCGTCTATCCACTTGGCGCGACGTCCGCATCATGGATGACCATAGGGATGCGGAAGCACGAAAGACCGCTGTGAGAGGAGGCGTCCATGGGATCGGTACGCAAGGCGAGTGCGTGGCTCGGCCTCGTCGACGACAACGATGACGAGCGTTACTACGACGACGACTACTCCGAGGGCACCGAGCAGCCCGGGGACGCCTGGGTCACGGACCCGCGGGTGAAGGTGGCCTCGGACGTGGCCGAGGAGAAGGGCCGCCGCATCGCGACGGTCACCCCGGACAGCTTCCGGGACGCACGGGCCATCGGTGAACTGTTCCGGGACGGTGTCCCGGTCATCGTGAACCTGACGGCCATGGAGGGCACCGACGCCAAGCGCGTCGTCGACTTCGCGGCCGGACTCATCTTCGGCCTGCGCGGTTCGATCGAGCGGGTGTCCACCCGGGTGTTCCTGCTGAGCCCGGCCGACACCCAGGTCATCAGCGGCGAGCCCGCCGCGCACCGTTCCGACGGTTTCTTCAACCAGAGCTGAGGCGGGGCCGCACACCACGGCCCCGCCCCCCGCCGGACCCCTGCCGGTGCAGGATTCCTACCGGAAGGCGTCGAGTCCGGTGAGCGCCTTGCCCAGCACCAGCTGGTGCATCTCGACGGTGCCCTCGTAGGTGAGCACCGATTCCAGGTTCGTCGCGTGCCGCATCACGGGGTATTCGAGCGAGATCCCGTTGGCGCCGAGGATCGTGCGGGCCGTACGGCAGATGTCGATGGCCTCGCGGACGTTGTTGAGCTTGCCGAAGCTGACCTGCTCGGGACGCAGGCGGCCGGCGTCCATGCGCCGCCCGAGGTGGTGGGCGAGCAGAATCCCCTTGTGCAGTTCGACCGCCATGTCGGCGAGCTTGGCCTGGGTGAGCTGGAAGCCTCCGATGGCCCGCCCGAACTGCTCCCGCGACTTCGCGTACTCCACGGCCGCCTCGAAGGAGCTGCGGGCCGCGCCCATCGAACCCCAGACGATGCCGTAACGGGCGTGCGAGAGACAGCTGAGCGGCCCGCGCAGCCCGGTCACCTCCGGCAGTACGGCGCCGGCGGGCAGCCGTACGTCGTCGAGGACGAGCTCACTGGTGACGGACGCCCGCAGGGACCACTTGTGCTTGATCTCGGGCGCGGAGAATCCGGCGCTGTCGGTCGGCACGACGAACCCGCGGATGCCCTCCTCGGTCTGCGCCCAGACGACGGCGACGCCGGCCACCGAGCCGTTGGTGATCCACATCTTGCGCCCGTTGAGCACCCAGTCCCCGCCCGCGTCCCGCTTGGCGTGGGTGCGCATGTTGGCGGGGTCGGAGCCGTGGTCGGGCTCGGTCAGTCCGAAACACCCGATGACCTCACCGCCGGCCATGCGCGGCAGCCAGGTCTGCTTCTGCTCCTCGCTGCCGAAGCGGTGGATGGCGTACATGGCGAGGGAACCCTGCACGGAGACCAGCGAGCGGATGCCGGAGTCGGCCGCCTCCAGCTCCAGACAGGCCAGCCCGTACTGGACGGCGCTCGCACCGGCGCACCCGTAGCCCTCGAGGGACATGCCGAGCGCGCCGATGGAGCCGAGTTCGCGCGCGAGCTCACGGATGCCGGGCAGCTCGCCCTTCTCGTACCAGTCCGCGATGTGCGGCAGTACGCGGTCCGCGGCCCAGCCCCGCACGGTGTCCCGGATCGCCAGGTCCTCCGGCTCGAGCAGGTCGTCGATGCCGAGGGGGTCGGCGGGATCGAACGCGGGCAACTTGGGGGACGCGGCCATGGGACACCCTCCGGGGACTATAAAACTAGCGGCGCTAGTTACGGCTCTCATGCCGACGTTACGATGCGGTGCTCCGCACGTCCACCATGCCCGTCCCCGTCCACGCACCACCCGTTCACCGCCGGGAACAAGGCGGACGTCGCCCGCGGGGGTGATTCGCCGTCGGCGGCTTGTGGTGGGGAGGCGGCGGCGGCCCGCGGCGGGGGCGAGCGGTGCGGCGCCGCACGGTGCGCGGTGGCGCAACCGGCGAGGCGGCGCCGACAGGTGCGCCGCGCCCGCAACGGCACGGGTCGCGCTCAGGTCCGTGGCGGCCCGCAGCGGCACGGCTCGCGACCAGGTCCGTGGCGGGCCCGCAGCCGCCGACGCTCCTCAGCCACCCACGGGCGACGTCCACCCCTTGGCCGACGGTGAACGGTCCGTGCGTGGGTGGGAGAACCACGACGGTCACACCGACACGCGGGACTCCACCGGTCCCCGGGGCGCAGGCACGGAGATCTCCTCGCACTGCATCACCCGCGGCAACCGCAACGCCATCACCGCCCCCAGCAGCAGCAAAACCGCACTCACCGCCAACGTCACATGCAGCCCGTGCACGAACGCATCCCCCGCGGCCCGCCGCAGCGCGACCCCCGCAGGCCCCCCGAGCTGCGCGGCAACCTCGTACGCCTCCCCCAGCGAATGCCCCGCCGCCACCGACGCCGACGACGGGACCCCCGGCACGCCGCCCGTCAGCCCGGGCGCGTACGCCGCGTTCATCACGCTGCCCAGCAGGGCGATGCCGATCCCGGCACCCAGCTGGTACGAGGTCTCGCCGATCGCCGCCGCCCCGCCCGACTGCTCCTGCGGCGCCTCGCTCAGCATCGACTCGTACGCCCCGAACAGCGTCGTCTCCAGACCGAAGCCGAGCAGGACGAACCCGGTCAGCAGCAGCGCACAGTTGTCGGCCCGGCCCATCGCCGTCAGCAGCACCACCGCGAAGGCGGTCAGACAGAACCCCGCGCACACCGTCCGCCGCGGCCCGAAGCGCCGCAGCAGCCGCGCCCCCGCAAGGCCCGCCGCCATCGCCGCGAAGGTCAGCGGCAGCAGCCGCAGCCCGGTCTCCAGCGGCGACAGCCCGAGCACCAGTTGCAGGTACTGCGCCGCGATCAGCTCGAGCCCCACCAGCGCCAGCATGGCCAGCACGATGCACCCGACCGAGGTACTGAATGCCGGCCGCCGGAACATCGCGAGATCCACCAGCGGATACGCACGCCGCCGCTGCCGGCGCACGAACCCCGCCAGCAGCGCCGCGCCCAGCACCAGCGGCAGCAGGGTGAGCAGGCTCGCCACCGGCTCCCCGCCGCCGAGCCGCTTCACGCCCAGCACGACGCCGAACAGTCCGGCCGCCGCCATCAGCGCGCCGACCACGTCCCAGGGCCCGCGGCCGTCGCCCTTCGACTCGGGCAGCAGCAGCCGCCCCACCGGCAGGCTGACCAGCATCAGCGGGATGTTGACGAGGAAGACCGAGCCCCACCAGAAGTGCTCAAGGAGGAAGCCGCCGAGCAGCGGCCCGACCGCCGCGCCGACCGCGGCCACGGCGCTCCAGATGCCGATGGCCAGCGCCCGTTCCCGCCGGTCGGGGAAGACCTGCCGCAGGATCGACAGCGTCGCCGGCATGATCATGGCGCCGCCGACGCCGAGCAGCGCGCGGGCCGCGATCAGCACCAGGGCACCCTCGGCGAGCGCCGCGAGCGCGGAGGCGACCCCGAAGAGGGCGTAGCCGAGCAGGAGGATCCGTCTGCGGCCCACCCGGTCGCCCAGCGTGCCGAAGAGGATCAGCAGCGAGGCGCAGACGAGCGGATAGACGTCGACGATCCAGAGCAGTTCGATGGCGCCGGGCGTGAGGTCCTCGGTGACGGCGGGGACCGCCACGTGCAGCACGGTGGCGTCGACGGCGACGAGCAGCAGGCTGACGCAGAGGACGACCAGGACCACCCAGCGGTTGGCACCGGCCCCGGCCGCCCGACGGCGCGGCGCGGCGGCAGCCGTGGTCGTCCCGGACATGTACGTACCTCCAAGATGTTCCCTCGCGTCCGGCGGGCCGTGGGGTGGGGACTCCCCTGCGGCTCGGCCGGAGAGGAGCGGGGGGCTCCGGGCCGTGCAACGGAACGCGAGTGACTCGTCAGGTTACGCGAGACCGGGCATCGCACACGTGGCGGGCCTCACACATCCCGCGTCACCCGTGTGGCGTGCGCCACTGCGACCACCGTTCCGTCCGCCCCGGCGGGACGGTGACCCTCGCGCCCGGCAGATAATCGAGCCTGTGACCGATCTTGAAACGCGTACCGCGGGCCGCCCCGGCGCCTCGGGTCCGCCCGGTGCCCTGCGCCGGGCCGCCCCGGCGCTCCTCGGCTACGCGGCCGTACGCGCCCTGGGCCTGCTCGCCCTGGCCCTGTGGAGCGCCGCGCGCGACAAGAGCGCGTACACGCTGCTGACGGCCCGCTGGGACTCCCTCTGGTACACCAGGGTCGCCGACCTCGGGTACGGCTACGAGGTGCGGCTGCCGAACGGCGACGTGCACTCCAACCTGGCCTTCTTCCCGCTGCTGCCCTGGCTGGAGCGGCTCGGCGCGGCCGTCTCCCCGCTGTCGTACGCGGACGCGGGCTTCGTCGTGAGCCTCCTCGCCTCGCTCGCCGCGGCCTGGGGGATCTTCGCGGTGGCGGACCACGTGTACGGCCCCCGCGCGGGCGTCTGCGCGGCGCTGCTGTGGGCCGTGCTGCCGATCGGGGTCGTGCAGTCGATGGCGTACAGCGAGTCCCTGTTCACGGCGCTGGCCGCCTGGTCGCTGTACGCGGTGCTGACGGGGCGCTGGGTGACGGCGGGGACGCTGGCCGCGCTGGCCGGGCTGACCCGCCCGGTGGGGCTCGCGGTGGCGGCGGCGGTGTGGGTGGCCGCGATCACGGCATACGTGCGAGGCCGGGGCGAGGGCGGTACGGACGGCGCCGGCGGCGCGCGGCGCCTGCTCGGCATGCTGCTCGCACCCCTGGGCGCCGCCGGTTACGTCCTGTGGGTCGGCCACCGCACCGGCAAGGGCCCGCTCGGCTATCTCGACGTGCAGGCAGGCTGGCGCAACGGCTTCGACGGGGGCGTGGCCTTCGCCCGTTTCGTCGCCGGGAAGTTCACGTCGTTCCCGGGGGCCCTGGCGGGCGTCGGGCTGATCGTCGTGGTCGCGCTGCTGGTGTGGCTGTACGTGGTGTGCGTACGGCAGCGCCAGCCGCTCCCGCTGCTGGTGTACGCGGGGATCGTCACCGTGCTCGCCCTGTGCGCGTCGAGCTACTTCGGTTCGAAGCCCCGGCTGCTGCTGCCCGCGTTCCCGCTGCTGTTCCCCCCGGCCCTGGGCCTGGCCCGGCTGCGCACCGCCAGGTCGGTGCCGGTCGTGTGCGGTGTCGCGGTGGCGTCCGCGGTGTACGGGGCGTTCTGGCTCAACGGCTCGGGCCCGCCCTGACCGGCGGGGCCGGGACGGCGGGGCCGCCCGATGACCGCCGGGACAATTCCGTACCAGCATTCGGTGAACGAATTCATAAGCACGGCAAAACCGCCGACCGGGCAGATCAAAGGAATTGGAGTCCGCAGCCGGACCGGATTGCGGATTACCCGGAAATAGGGCGCCTCCTGAGAGGAATCCCACATCACATCGTCATCACAAAGCCGTTGATTCGTCAGGGATCACTCCTCACTCGCTGTAACGTCGATTGGGTGCGTACCGAACGGAAGGCCACCCGACTGGACCGGGTGTTCGCGAGACTGGACCGGGAGCCGGAACGACCGGCGCTCCTGGACGCGCCGGAGATGTCCCGGCACAGGTTCGCGCTGTTCGCCGGAACCCTCGCGTTCTACATCGCGATCGTGTGGGCCGTAGTGATCACCTCGTGGCTGGTCCGGCTCGACTGGCAGGTCATGTTCTTCCGGCCCTACCAGCAGTGGCCCGAGATCCACGCGTTCGTGGACTACTACGTGGTGCTCGGCCAGCGCGGCCCCACCGCGGTGATGGTCGCGGCCTGGCTCGGCTGGCGCTCCTGGCGGCAGCACACCCTGCGTCCGCTGCTGGCGCTCGGTGTCTCACTGCTCCTGCTGAACGTCACGGTCGGCGCCGCCAAGTACGGCATGGGCCGGCTCGGACCCCACTACGCGACCACGATCGGCGCCAACGAGATGTGGCTCGGCGGCGATATATTTCCGAGCGGTCACACCGCTAACGCCGTCGTGACCTGGGGCATCCTCGCCTACCTGGCCTCGACGCACCGTGCCCGGCGCTGGCTGTCCGCGCTGTCCGCGGTCACCTCGCTCGGGGTGGGCATGTCCACCGTCTACCTCGGTACGCACTGGCTCAGCGACGTGCTCCTCGGCTGGGTGGCGGGGCTGCTGATCCTGCTGGCGCTCCCCTGGTTCGAGCCGCTGATCACCCGCGCGGAGGCGTGGATCCTCGGCCTGCGCGACCGCTGGTACGCCTCTCGCGGCCGCAGGAGGACGACACGGCGGCCGGTCGGCCCGCCCGTGGCCGTCACGCCGCCCGGCTCCGCCCGGCCGGAGGCACCGGCCCGCGAGCCGGTCGCCGCGCCCCTCCCCGACCGGGCCCCGGTACACCTGGCTCCCGGCCCGCACACGGCCCGCTCGGACCGTACGCCGGTGACCCCGGCCGGCAGCCGTCGGCCGCCGCACGCCGACCGCCACCCGCGCAGCTCCGCCCCGGCCGCACGCCCCCTGTCGGGCGGCTGACCGCGCCCAGGGCCGGTCCTAGCCCTTCCAGGCCCGGGAGACCCGGCCGTCCTTCACCTCGAAGTTGAGGCGGCCCACGCGGTACTCCATGGTGATGACCGTGCCCGGCGCCAGGGACCGCACCGTCGACCAGCCCCGCTCCCGCGCCAGCCGCTCGGCCGCGCCGGAATCGAGGCCGACGTAGGTGTCCGGACTGTCCTGGGGCTCGGCCGGGGGTGTCGGAATCGGTGCCATGCCGCCACGCTATGCCCTGCCCCGGGAGCGGGGAAGCCCCAGCCGGTAACACGGGTCACGGGTGCACCTACGGTCACATTTCTGTCACAGGATCATGATGCGCGTTTTGATGGAACGCGTTCACACGGACGGACGATTTTTCCCATGTTCCGCAGGCGTTCGACGTGAATTCCCGCGCGTCGCGGTACTCCGTCGAATAGACGAGCGGGAAAGCCACGCGGGACTCCCCGGCGACGCCTCGCATTTCGCACCCGAACACTCCCGGACGGACTTGCGGCACCCCCGCGGAAGGGCCGCGGATCGCTTACACGAATCGAACATCGGACACGCGGACAGCCCCGTCCCAGGGGGTCGGGCTTCCCGCGGCGTCAGGCGTCCAGCGGGGCGACGGCGAGCGACAGGTCGTTGTCCCGGGTGTAGTACGGCCCGGCCTCCACGGGGCCGTGCGGCGTCCGCACCCGCGCGCGGGGAAACGTGAAGACGGGGTTCTTGTCGGCGACGTCGTCCAGCAGCCGCGCGAGGCGCACCACCGGGCCGAAGTCACCGGCGGGCCGCAGCCACAGGTCCCAGACGCCCGGCGTCAGGCCGTCGTAGGGCACGGTGAAGGCGAACTCCGTCCGCTCGGCGGCGACGTCCAGCCGGCGCACGCCGTCGCCTGCGCCGCCCTCGCCGTCGCCGGGCCGGGCACGCAGCTCGGCGTCGGCCCCGGGCACGAGCCGGGTGCCGTACACCCGTCCGCGTACGGTCAGGCCGCCGCTCGCGAGGCGCAGGTCCACCGCCTCGGCGTGCGGGGCGCGCAGCCAGCTGCGGACGGTCAGGTTGCCCTGCCGGGTGGCGTACGGGATGCGGACGGCGACGTGGCCGAGCAGCCCGCTGGGAGTGCGCTCGGCGAGGGAGCGCAGATCGGTGACGCCGGGCACCAGGCGCCGCGGCTCGCCGTCGGACAGGCGGGCGTACGCGTCCCAGCGGCCCTCGGGCAGGGACACGCTGCTGGGCAGCGCGGCGCGCAGCCGGCCCTCCGCCGCCGGGGCCAGCGGCAGGCTGACCGTGTCCGAGGCGGCGTCGACGGCATCGCGGCGGCGCAGGACGAGCAGAGCCGCCCCGGCGTTTCCGCGCGCGGCGACGTCGAAGGTCAGACCGCCCGCGGAGTCACCGATGCAGTCGGCGCGCAGCGGGGCGGCCGGTGGGGCCGGCGGCGTCATGCGGTGCGGTTCCTCCCATGGGCTTCTCGTCGTCCGGTTAGACCCGGAACCCCGCCTTCTGGTTGTCCGTGTCCGATTGCGATGTGGTCACGAGCGAGGCGACGACTCGGCGACGACCATTTCCGGTCACCCTGTTCATTCGCTGATTTCATGATTTGTCGACTCACAGGCATGACGGAGAGGCCCGCTCCGTCCGCCCAACTTCTGCTCGCGTCAGCCCACTTGGGAGAACGGTGACGATCCCGGCCCGCCGAAGATCGCGCACCTCTCATGGTTCGATTCCGTTGGCCATGGGGCGTGACTCCCGCCACTGATCGCCCGTTGTCTTTGCATGAGCCGGGACCCGCCCGGACCACGGCCCGGGAGCCACCCGGTCCGGCCACGCACCGCATCCCGAGGGAGCCACCCGTGCCGCGCATGCTCGACGTCAGCGACGACGTACGCGCCGAGATCGGCGACGAAGAAGCCGACCGCCTGCTGGCCGGGGAGTCCGCCCCGGGCAGCTACGACTGCACGTCCTGCCGCACCCCGGGCGACTGTGAGCAGGAGCGCACCAGCACCGTCCTGTTCATCGGGGACGAGACCGCCGTGCTGGCCTTCGCCCACGCCGGCTGCCTGCCCTCGCAGGTCGTCAAGGTCACCGAGGAGCAGCTGCAGGGGGCGGTGCGCTCCATCAGCGCCGACCAGGCCCGTTCCGAGCCCGCTCCCGCCGCCCCCGAGAAGGCCGCGCCCGAGCAGGCCGTGCTCGGTGTGACCAGCGGACTGATCCTCATCGCCGGAGAGCTGCACCCGGCCCTCGTGGTGGAGCCGACCGCTCCCATCGCGCGGCCCGGCACGGCCGGCGCCGGCGACGACTTCCTGCCGCTGCTGATCGAGCAGGGCTTCATGCCGGTCACCGAGCTGGCGTCCGCACCGGCCGTGCTGCACGGCTGGTCGGTGCTGCTCGCGATGGGCCAGCTGCACGCGGTGCTCCAGCCCGGGACGAACGGCGGCCGACCGGTGGCCTGGTGGCAGGCGCACCAGCCGCTCCAGGTCACCGAGGGCTGGCGCACGGCGGCCAACAAGCACCAGCAGGTGCTGATGTTCGCGGCGCCCGTCGGGTCGATCGGCCGGCAGCCGCGCGAGGACCTGCTGCGGGACGCGCTGGACAAGGCGGCGGCGAACGGACAGCTGGTCGCGGCCGCGCTGCCGCTGGCGGGAACCTGAGCCCGTATCCGCGGCTGCCGGACGGCCGTCACCTGGGCCGCATCCCTTCCAGCGCGGGGTCGTTTGGACATACGTGTACGCATACGACGCCTTCCACCGCCACGGCGGCCCCTCGGCCACGCCGATCTACGACGCGCTCTACGCCGAGTACGTCAGGTCCTTCCGATCGCTGCCCGGCGATCGCAGCGGTGAGGAGGAGCTGGGATTCACGGCCTTCCGGAGCATCCCGCGCGGCAGAAGCGCCTACAGCGCCTACAGCGCGGGGGCCCAGAGCGCCCGCGTCGGCCAGCAGTCGGTGTGGCAGCGCGTCGGCGGCACGCACCACGTCCCGGCCGCGCTGCCGCCGGCCCCGCGGTCCGGCACCTGACCGCCGGACCACATGTGGGAGAGGGCGCCCCCGGCCGGGGGCGCCCTCTCCCACATGTGTACGTTCCTACTTCTTCTTCGCGCCGCGCTTCTCGCGCACCCGCACGGAGATGTGGATCGGCGTTCCCTCGAAGCCGAACTCCTCGCGCAGCCGGCGCTCGATGAAGCGCCGGTAGCCCGCCTCGATGAAGCCGGAGGCGAAGAGCACGAACCGCGGGGGCCTGGTGCCCGCCTGCGTGCCGAAGAGGATGCGCGGCTGCTTGCCGCCCCGCACCGGGTGCGGGTGGGCGGCGACCAGCTCACCGAGGAAGGCGTTCAGCCGGCCCGTCGGGACGCGGGTCTCCCAGCCGGCCAGGGCGGTCTCGATCGCGGGGACCAGCTTCTCCATGTGCCGGCCGGTCTGCGCCGAGACGTTGACCCGCGGGGCCCACGCCACCTGGCCCAGCTCGGTCTCGATCTCCCGCTCCAGGTAGTAGCGGCGCTCCTCGTCGAGGGTGTCCCACTTGTTGTAGGCGACGACGATCGCGCGGCCCGCCTCGACGGCCATGGTGACGATCCGCTGGTCCTGGACCGAGATCGACTCGGAGGCGTCGATGAGGATGACGGCCACCTCCGCCTTCTCGACGGCGGCGGCGGTGCGCAGCGAGGCGTAGTAGTCGGCGCCCTGCTGGAGGTGGACGCGCTTGCGGATGCCCGCCGTGTCGACGAACTTCCAGGTGACGCCGCCCAGCTCGATCAGTTCGTCGACCGGGTCGCGGGTGGTGCCGGCCAGTTCGTTGACGACGACGCGCTCCTCGCCGGCCACCTTGTTCAGCAGCGAGGACTTGCCGACGTTGGGGCGGCCGATCAGGGCGATGCGGCGCGGACCGCCGACCGCGGTGCCGAAGGTCTGCGCCGGGGCCTCGGGCAGGGCCTCCAGGACCCGGTCCAGCATGTCGCCGGTGCCGCGGCCGTGCAGCGCGGAGACGGGGTGCGGCTCCCCCAGGCCCAGCGACCACAGGTAGGAGGCGTCGGCCTCGCCGCTCGGGCCGTCGACCTTGTTGGCGCACAGCACGACGGGCTTGCCCGCCTTGCGCAGCAGCCGGACGACCGCCTCGTCGGTGTCGGTGGCGCCGACCTTGGCGTCCACGACGAAGACCACCGCGTCGGCGGCCTCGATGGCGTACTCGGCCTGCGCGGCCACGGAGGCGTCGATGCCGAGGACGTCCTGCTCCCAGCCGCCGGTGTCGACGACCTTGAAGCGGCGGCCGGCCCACTCGGCCTCGTAGGTGACGCGGTCGCGGGTGACGCCGGGCTTGTCCTCGACGACGGCCTCGCGGCGGCCGATGATGCGATTCACGAGGGTCGACTTGCCGACGTTGGGGCGGCCGACGACGGCGAGGACGGGCAGCGGGCCGTGCCCGGCCTCCTCGATCGCGCCCTCGACCTCCTCGATGTCGAAGCCCTCTTCGGCGGCCAGCTCCATGAACTGCGTGTACTCGGCGTCGCCGAGCGCCCCGTGGTCGTGCTCCTCGCCCGAGCCCTCGGAGTGGATGTGGTCGTTCATGAAGTCCGTACCTCGTTCATCGTGGTGATCGGTGGAACACCCCTGTACCGGGTGATCCACTACTCAAGTGTCACTCAGCGCCCGGTGAGGCGCCTGGCGTTTTCCAGGTGCGCGGTGAGCTGCTTCTGGATGCGTTCGGTGGCCTCGTCCAGGGCCTTGCGGGTGCGCCGCCCGCTGCCGTCGCCCGCCTCGAAGGGGTCGCCGAAGACGACGTCCACGCGGGAACGCAGCGGGGGCAGCGCCTTTATCAACCGTCCGGGACGGTCCGTGCTTCCCAGCACCGCGACCGGGACGATCGGCGCGCCGCCGCGCACCGCGAAGTAGGCGAGCCCGGCGCGCAGCGAGGCGAAGTCGCCCTCGCCGCGGGTGCCCTCCGGGAAGATGCCCAGCACACCGCCGTCCGCCAGTACGCCGAGCGCCTGTCCTATGGCCGTGCGGTCGGTGGAGTGGCGGTCCACCTTCAGCTGGCCGATGCCGGTCAGGAACGTCCCGAGGGGGCCGATGAACGCTTCCTTCTTGATCAGGAAGTGCGTCGGCCGGGGTGCCACGCCCATGACCATCGGGCCGTCGATGTTGTGCGAGTGGTTGACGGCGTAGATCAGCGGGCCGGTGGCGGGCACTCGCCAGGCGCCGAGCACGCGCGGCTTCCACAGCCCGTACATCAGGCCGACGCCGATGCGCCGGCCGACCTCGGCGCCCTTCTCGGAGGGGACGGGCGCTGCGGAGGATGCGGTCACTTCCCCGCCCGCTTCTCCTCGACGAGGGTGACGACGCACTCGATGACCTGCGGGAGGGTCAGGGCGGTGGTGTCCACCTCGACCGCGTCGCCGGCCTTGGCCAGCGGGGAGGTCTTGCGGCTGGAGTCGGCCGCGTCCCGCTTGATCAGGGCCTCGCGGGTGGCGTTGACGTCGGCGCCCTTCAGCTCGCCGCTGCGGCGGGCGGCGCGGGCCTCCGCCGAGGCGGTGAGGAAGATCTTGAGGTCGGCGTCCGGCAGCACGGTGGTGCCGATGTCGCGGCCCTCGACGACGATGCCGAGCGGCGCGGCGGCGGCGATGGAGCGCTGCAGCTCGGTGATCCGGGCGCGGATCTCCGGCACGGCGCTGACCGCGCTGACCTTGGAGGTGACCTCCTGGGTGCGGATCGGGCCGGCCACGTCCACGCCGTCGACCGTGATGGTCGGGCCCGCCGGGTCGGTGCCGGAGACGATCTCGGGCTTGCCGGCCGCGGCGGCGACGGCGTGCGGGTCGTCGGTGTCGATGCCGTTGCTGACCATCCACCACGTGATCGCCCGGTACTGCGCACCGGTGTCCAGGTAGCTGAGGCCGAGCTGTGCGGCCACGGCCTTCGACGTGCTCGACTTGCCCGTGCCGGAGGGGCCGTCGATGGCGACAATCACGGCCGGGACGGTCGGGGCGGCGCCGTTTTCCACGAGGGGACACCTTCCTGGTGCGGTGCGGTGGGTGGTGTGTGGGACGCGAGCGCATCCCGGACAGGGCCTGTCTGATGATTCCCGCCGTCCGCCCGGAGGGCGGGCCCGGCGGCGTCTGGTGCGTGCGATCGCAAGGCGCCGGAGCGCCCTCGTGGCGGAGCCACGCGGGCGTTTCGGCAGCGCGGCGAGCGTGCGTGCCAGACGTCGCCGGGCAGGCGGGAATCATCAGACAGGTTCTAGGTTACCGGGCCCGCGGGACCCCTCTGACAGCCGTATGAACCTCGGACAGCTCTGTGCGACTCGCGATCACTGCCGGATCGCCCAGCCCCGTTCCTTGAGGGCCGCCGTGAGGACGGCGGCGGCCTTCGGTTCCACCATCAGCTGCACCAGGCCCGCCTGCTGCCCGGTGGCGTGCTCGATGCGTACGTCCTCGATGTTGACCCCGGCCCGTCCCGCGTCCGCGAAGATGCGGGCCAGCTGGCCGGGCTGGTCGTCGATGAGGACGGCCACCGTCTCGTAGGCCCGCGGGGCCGACCCGTGCTTGCCGGGGACGCGGACCTGTCCGGCGTTGCCGCGCCGCAGCACCTCGGCGATGCCGGTGCCGCCCTCGCGGCGCTTGTCCTCGTCGGAGGACTGCAGGGCGCGCAGGGCCCGTACCGTCTCCTCCAGGTCGCCGGCGACGTCGGTGAGCAGGTCGGCGACCGGCCCCGGGTTGGCGGAGAGGATGTCGATCCACATCCGGGGGTCGGAGGCGGCGATCCGGGTCACGTCGCGGATGCCCTGCCCGCACAGCCGTACGGCGGCCTCGTCGGCGTGCTCCAGGCGCGCGGCGACCATGCTGGAGACCAGGTGGGGCATGTGGGAGACGAGGGCCACGGCGCGGTCGTGGGCGTCCGCGTCCATCACCACGGGCACCGCGCGGCAGTGCGAGACCAGCTCCAGGGCGAGGTTCAGCACCTCGGTGTCGGTGTCCCGGGTCGGGGTCAGCACCCAGGGGCGGCCCTCGAAGAGGTCGGCGGTGGCGGCCAGCGGGCCGGACTTCTCCCGGCCGGACATGGGGTGCGTGCCGATGTACGCCGAGAGGTCGAGGCCGCGCGCCTCCAGCTCCCGCCGGGGGCCGCCCTTGACGCTGGCCACGTCGATGTAGCCGCGGGCGGCGCCGCGGGCCATGGCGTCGGCGAGCACGTCGGCCACCAGGGCGGGCGGGGCGGCGACGATCGCGAGGTCGACCGGTCCGTCCGGGGCCTCGTCGGTGCCGGCGCCGAGCGCGGCGGCGGTGCGGGCCTGCTCGGGGTCGTGGTCGGCGAGGTGGACGGTGACGCCCCGCGCGGTGAGGGCGAGGGCGGCGGAGGTGCCGATGAGGCCGGTGCCGATGACGAGTGCGGTTCTCACTGGGCGATGTCCTTGCGCAGGGCCGCGGCGGCGCCGAGGTAGACGTGGGCGATCTCGGCGCGGGGCCGGTCCGACTCGATGTGGGCGAGGACACGGACGACGCGGGGCATGGCGCCCTCGATGTCCAGCTCCTGGGCGCAGATCAGCGGCACGTCGGTGATGCCGAGCCCGCGGGCCGCGGCGGCCGGGAAGTCGCTGTGCAGATCGGGGGTGGCGGTGAACCACAGGCTGATCAGGTCGTCGACCGTCAGGCCGTTGCGCTCCATGAGGGCGGTCAGCAGGGCCGCGACCTGCTCGTCCATGTGCCCCGCCTCGTCCCGCTCCAGTTGGACGGCGCCCCGGACCGCTCGTACCGCCACGGCGATGCTCCTCGCTGATGTTGCTGACGCGTGTATCGGTTCTTGGTCCGTCCAGCCTAGTCAGCCCGCCGCGTACCCGTCCGCGGCGCCCGTCTCCTGAGACGCTGGCGGCGGCCCGAACCTCCCCTCCCCGGAGCTGCGACATGACCGAGACCCCGACCCGCCGTACGGTCCTCCTCTGCACGGGCGCGGGCGCGGCGGCGCTCTGCGTGGGCTGCGGAGGAGGAGGCGACGACGACTCCTCGGCCGCCTCGCCGGGGCAGGAGCTGGCGCGGACGGGCGACATCCCGGTCGCCGGCGGCAAGGTCCTCACCGACGAGAAGATCGTGGTGACCCAGCCGGAGCCGGGCGAGTTCAAGGCGTTCTCGGCGGTCTGCACCCACCAGGGCTGCATCGTCTCGGACGTGCGGGACGGCACCATCGACTGCGCCTGCCACGGCAGCAGGTTCGCCGTCGCCGACGGCTCGGTGGTGCGGGGTCCGGCCACGAAGCCGCTGCCCGGGAAGCGGATCACGGTGGAGGGAAATTCGGTCCGCCTGGCGTGAGCCGCCCGCGTACGCTCCCGCCATGCGCCCCGAGACGCCCGAGAGCCTGGTCCGCGACCACACGATCTACTCCTGTGTCATGGGCTCGCGGGCCTTCGGTCTGGCGACGGAGGACAGCGACACGGACCGCCGGGGGGTCTTCCTCGCTCCGACCGAGCTGTACTGGCGCTTCGAGAAGCCGCCGACGCACGTGGAGGGCCCCGCGGAGGAGCAGTTCAGCTGGGAGCTGGAGCGCTTCTGCGAGCTGGCCCTGCGCGCGAACCCGAACATCCTGGAGTGCCTGCACTCCCCGCTCGTGGAGTCCGTGAACGACACGGGCCGCGAACTGCTCGCCCTGCGCGAGGCGTTCCTCTCCCGCCGGGCCTACGAGACGTTCACCCTCCCCCACGCTCGGCTTCGCTCGCGCGGGCGGTGCCCCCATCGCGCACGGCCAGCGCCACAAGCTCGACGCCGACGTGCGCACCCACGGCACCCCGCGCTGGAAGCACGCGATGCACCTGCTGCGGCTGCTGACCAGCGCCCGCGACCTGCTCCGCACCGGCGCGCTGACGATCGACGTCGGCGAGGGGCGGGAGTCGCTGCTCGCGGTGAAACGCGGCGAGGTGCCCTGGCCCGAGGTGGAGGCACGGATGAACCGCCTGGCACGGGAGGGCGAGGAGGCGGCCTCGCGCAGCCCGCTGCCCGAGGAGCCGGACCGGCGCCGCGTCGAGGACTTCCTGGTCCGCACCCGCCGCGCCTCAGCGCTCCAGCCGGGTCCGTACGACGAACTCGTGCAGGGCGTCGTACGCGGTCGGGGCGTCGGGGAGCACTGACGCGGCCTGGGCCTCGTCCAGCGCGGCGTGCAGCCGCTCCACGTCGGCCCGCACGCGCGCGTGGTCGACGCCGGCGTCCCCGTGCTCGCGCTCGGCCTTGGCCGCGATCAGCTCCGGCAGGTAGGAGGGGGCGGCGTCCACCGCTGCGGCGAGGGCGGGCAGGTGGGGCTGCACCTCGCCGCAACGCATGAGGTGGATGCCGGTGAGGAGCACCCGGAAGGTGTACAGGAGCGGCTTCAGTTGGCCGGTCTTCTCGAACAGCCGCCACTGGGTCTGCGCGAATCCCCGGTAGTGGTGGGCGTGGTGACGGGTGAGGACGCCCGGCGCGAGGGCGGCCAGTTCCCGGTGCGCCCCGGTGGTGTGCACGACCAGCGGCGACAGCAGTTGCTCCAGCACGTAGCCGTTGCGGCGGAGCATCAGCCGGACGAACTTGCGCAGGTCGTGCGTGACCAGGTCCATCTCGACGCCGTCGCGGTCCCACATCCGCGACCGTGTCTCGTCCGGCTCGCGCAGCCCGACCAGGTCGGCGGCGGGCAGCAGGTGCACGCCGCGCAGGTCGACGTCGGAGTCCCGGGAGGGGAAGCCGTAGAGGTGGGCGCCGGAGACGGTGGCGAACAGCACCGGGAAGGGCTGTTCGGCCACCACCGGGGCCAGGTCGATGTCCAGGGCGTCGATCAGGCGCTCAAGCGTCCCAGAGCGCTCCCAGGGCCAGCAGGTCGCCCCGGTACTCGATGCGGTCCGCCCAGTCGGCCGGCCAGGCGTCGGCCCCCAGGTGCGCGCCCGCGAAGGCGCCCGCGAGGCAGGCGATGGAGTCGGAGTCGCCGGAGGTGCAGGCGCCGCGGCGCAGGACGGTCAGCGGCTCGTCGACGAAGAGCAGGAAGCAGAGCAGCCCGGCCGCCATGGCCTCCTCGGCGATCCAGCCCTGGCCGACGGCCAGGCAGGGGTCCGTCTCGGGCGAGGCGGTGCGTACCGCCTCCTGGAGCCGGTCGAGTATCGCCAGGCACTCGTCCCAGCCGCGCGCGATGAAGTGCTCGGGTGTGGGGTCCTGGGCGCGGGTCCACAGGTCGCCGAGCCAGCGCTCGTGGTAGCGGGTGCGGTTGTCGTAGGCGTACGAGCGCAGCCGCCCGACCAGTCCGGTCGGCTCGGCTCCCTCGGCGAGCAGCCGTACGGCGTGCGCGGTGAGGTCGGAGGCGGCGAGCGCGGTCGGGTGGCCGTGAGTGAGCGCGGACTGCAACTGGGCGGCGCCCGCGCGCTGTTCGTCGCTCAGGCCGGGCACGAGTCCGACCGGTGCGACGCGCATGTTGGCGCCGCAGCCCTTGGAGTGGACCTGGCTGGCGTCCTGCCAGGGGCGGCCCGGGGTCTTGAGCCGGTCGCAGGCCTTGAGGCAGGTGTTGCCCGGCGCCCGGTTGTTCTCCGGCGACTGGTACCAGTCGACGAACTCCTCGCGCACCGGCCGTTCCATCCGCTTGGGGCCGAGCAGCCCCCGGTCCATGGCCGTCCGCAGGCCCTTGCCCAGCGCCAGCGTCATCTGCGTGTCGTCGGTGACGATCGCGGGCCGGGGCAGCGTCATCTCCCGCCAGGGACCACACTTGGCGAGGATCGACGGGACGTCGTCGAACTCGGTGGGGAAGCCCAGCGCGTCGCCGAGGGCGAGGCCGATGAGCGCTCCGGTGGCGGCGCGCTTGGTGCCGGTGGTCGTGGTCATGCGGGGCGTCCTTCCCGAGGGGTGCGGAGCAGCGGTGGGTGCAGGGTGGCGGCGGGGCCGGCGCGGTACACGGCGGCGGGCTTGCCGCGGCCTCCGGTCAGGCGGGCGGCGCCCGGGACGGGCTCGACGAAGCCGGGGGTGGCGAGGACCTTGCGGCGGAAGTTGGGCCGGTCCAGGGCTGCGCCCCACACCGTCTCGTAGACCTGCTGCAGCTCGCCCAGCGTGAACTCGGCCGGGCAGAAGGCGGTGGCCAGGCAGGTGTACTCCAGCTTGGCGCCGACCCGGTCCCGGGCGTCGGCCAGAATCCGGTCGTGGTCGAAGGCGAGGCCCTGGGCCTCGTCGTACGGCATCCAGCGGGCCTCGGCCGCGTCGCCGCCGCCGTGCGGTTCGGGCGGGTCCGGCAGCAGAGCGGCGAAGGCGACGGACACCACCCGCATGCGGGGGTCGCGGCCGGGCTCGCTGTAGGTGCGCAGCTGCTCCAGGTGCAGCCCGGTCACGTCCGCCAGACCGGTCTCCTCGGCCAGCTCCCGGCGGGCGGCCGTCTCCGCCGACTCCTCGGGAAGCAGGAAGCCGCCGGGCAGCGCCCAGCGGCCCGCGTACGGCTCCTGCCCGCGCTCGACGAGCAGCACGTGCAGCGCGCCCGCGCGGAGCGTGAGGACGGCGAGATCGACGGTGACGGCGAAGGGTTCGAAAGCGTGCTTGTCGTAGCCGTGCACGACCGGCCACCCCCTTAATAGTCGCTGCGACTATAAAAGAGGGTGGCCGGTCGGCACAAGCCTCGTACGGGCGGGGCCGCCTAGAGGTCGACCTCCGACATCAGCATCCCGACCTCCGTGTTGGACAGGCGGCGCAGCCAGCCCGACTTCTGGTCGCCCAGCGTGATCGGGCCGAAGGCGGTACGCACCAGCTTGTCGACGGGGAAGCCCGCCTCCGCCAGCATCCGGCGGACGATGTGCTTGCGGCCCTCGTGCAGGGTGACCTCGACCAGGTAGTTCTTGCCGGTCTGCTCGACGACCCGGAAGTGGTCCGCGCGCGCGTACCCGTCCTCCAGCTGGATGCCGTCCTTGAGGCGCTTGCCGAGGTCGCGCGGGATCGGGCCCACGATGTGCGCGAGGTACGTCTTCTTGACGCCGTACCGGGGGTGGGTCAGGCGGTGGGCCAGCTCGCCGTGGTTGGTGAGCAGGATGACGCCCTCGGTCTCGGTGTCGAGCCGGCCCACGTGGAAGAGGCGGGTCTCGCGGTTGGTGACGTAGTCACCGAGGCACTGGCGGCCCTCCGGGTCCTCCATGGTGGAGACGACACCGGCGGGCTTGTTGAGCGAGAAGAACTGGTACGACTGCGTGGCGACGGTCAGGCCGTCGACCTTGACCTCGTCCTTCTCCGGGTCGACGCGGCGGCCCTGCTCCAGCACGATCTCGCCGTTGATCTCGACCCTGGCCTGCTCGATCAGCTCCTCGCAGGCGCGCCGGGAGCCGTAGCCCGCGCGCGCGAGGACCTTCTGCAGCCGCTCGCCCTCCTGCTCGGCG
The DNA here is from genome assembly GCF_041538145.2 of Streptomyces sp. MMCC 100. Classification (NCBI taxonomy): domain Bacteria; kingdom Bacillati; phylum Actinomycetota; class Actinomycetes; order Kitasatosporales; family Streptomycetaceae; genus Streptomyces; species Streptomyces sp. MMCC 100. The sequence continues at coordinate 2,041,440 of NZ_JBGORK020000001.1, read as the reverse complement.
CCCGGGAAGGTCTTGGGCAGCTTGACGTCCTTCTTGCCCGCGTACCGCTCGCGGTTGCGCTCCTCGGCCCGCGTCTCGTACTCGCGGGACGTGGCCGGGACGCTGCGCCCGCGCTCCTGGGGCCGCTTCGGGCCGCCCTTGGCGCCGCCGCGGGCCGAGGCACCGCGGCCGGACTTGGGTCCGTCCTTGGTGGCGCCGGGGCCCACGTCGTAGCGCCGCTCCTCCGGGCGCGGCTTCTTGGGACGGCCGCCCTGCTTGTCGTCGCGGTTGTTGCCGGCGCCGCGGTAGTTGCCGCGGCCACCGCCACTCCCGCCGCGGCCGCCGCTGTTGCCACCACGGCTCCCGCCGTTGTTTCCGCTGCTGTTCCTGCCGCTGCTGCTTCGCATCAAAATTCCGTCTTGTCGTGTGCGCCCTCGGTATCCGGGGCGTCCGGATCGAACGACGGGACCCCTTCCAGCGTCTCGGCCTCGATCGCCTCCGCCTCCGGGAGGAAGGGCGCGAGCTCCGGGAGCTCGTCCAGGCCGCGCAGGCCCATCCGCTCCAGGAAGTAGTTCGTCGTCACGTACAGGATCGCACCTGTTTCGGGTTCCGTGCCCGCCTCCTCGACCAGACCCCGCTGCAGGAGGGTGCGCATCACACCGTCGCAGTTCACGCCGCGCACCGCCGAGACCCGGCTGCGGCTGACCGGCTGGCGGTAGGCGACCACGGCGAGGGTCTCGAGGGCGGCCTGGGTGAGACGGGCGTGCTGGCCGTCCAGGACGAAGCCCTCGACGGCCGCGGCGTACTCGGGCCGGCTGTAGAAGCGCCAGCCGCCCGCGACCAGGCGCAGCTCGAAACCGCGGCCCTGGACGGCGTACTCGTCGGCCAGCTCGCGCAGGGCGTCCGCGACCCGCCGCCGGGGCCGCTGCAGTATCTTCGCCAGCTGCTCCTCGGTCGCGGGCTCGTCGACGACCATGAGGACGGCTTCGAGCGCGGGCTTGAGGTCGAGGCCGGCGACGCCGCCCGGCTCCTTTGGAACCTCGGTGGTCTGCTCACTCACGCCTTCTGCTCCTCCTTCGGCGCCTCGGGCGGCCGGTCGAACTCGTCGGTCACCACCGGCTGGGCGTCCCCGTCGCCACCGGCCCAGCGCACCAGCAGGTCTCCGAGAGCGGTCTCCTGGTCCAGCTCGACGGCCTTCTCCCGGTACAGCTCCAGCAGGGCCAGGAAGCGGGCGACGACGGTCAGGGTGTCCTCGGTGTCCTGGACCAGCACGCGGAAGCTGGCCTCGCCCAGCTCCTTCAGGCGGGCGACGACGATCCCGGCCTGCTCCTGCACGCTGACCAGGGGCGCGTGGATGTGCTCGACGTACACCTGCGGCTTGGGCCTCGGCTGCATCGCCTTCACGGCGAGCTTGGCGAAGCCCTCGGGGCCGATGCTGATGACGACCTCGGGCAGCAGCTCGGCGTGGTGGGGCTCCAGGCCGACGGTACGGGGGTAGCGGCGGGCCTCGGCCTCCAGCCGCTCGTTGAAGATGTCCGCGATCCGCTTGTACGCGCGGTACTGGAGCAGGCGGGCGAAGAGCAGGTCGCGGGCTTCGAGCAGGGCGAGGTCGGCCTCGTCCTCGACCTCGGCGGCGGGCAGCAGCCGGGCCGCCTTGAGGTCGAGCAGCGTCGCCGCGACCACCAGGAACTCGGTGGTCTGGTCGAGGTCCCAGTCCGGCCCCATCGCCCGGATGTGCGCCATGAACTCGTCGGTCACCTTCGACAGCGCGACCTCGGTGACGTCCATCTTGTGCTTGGAGATCAACTGGAGGAGCAGATCGAACGGCCCCTCGAAGTTGGCGAGCCGCACCTTGAAGACGCCGCCGTCCGCTTCGTCGGAGGCGTCCTCCGCGGGCGCCTGGGACGAGGCGACGCCATGCTGTCCGCAGGCCCCCTCACCGTGCTCCCCGGATGCCTCCTCACCGCCGCCCCGCGGTGAGCCTCCCGGCCCGGTGGCCGTGGGCTCCCCGTCCGTGCGCGGCGCGCTGTCGCGGAGCCCGGCGCCGGGCTCCGTCCCGGCGGTCCGGGGCGTGCCCGCGAGCGTCGGTGCCGCGGAGGCGTCGGCCGCCGGGAGCGGCCGCTCGACCGGCGCGAGACCCTCGTGATCCGCGCCCCCGGGAGCGTGTCCCGGCGCGGGAAGCCTCTCCGCGTCCGTGCCCGTGGGCTCAGGCCCCGAGCGCACCCCGGGCTCCGAGGAAGCCGGTTCCGCTCCGGGCGCTCCGGGCGCTCCGTGCGCCCCGGTGTCCGAAGTCCCGGGGGCCCGCTCGTCCGCGCCCGGCGCCGGCGTCTCCTGGACACGCGCCGGGTCTGCGGGGTCCGCGGTGGGCGCCCCGGCCGAGGCGGGGGCCGGTCCGCCTCGGAGGTCCTGCCCGGCGGTCCCTGCTCCGGTGGGCCCGGGGAGGCCGGTGCCGGGGGACGTCTCCTCGGGGAGCGGCGGAGCCTCCGACGCCCCGGGGCCTCTCCCCAGCGCACGCCGACGGCCGGCGCGCGGGGTACGGCCGGGGCGGGGGGCGTCGTTCGAGGTCATGGCCCCCGCAGGCTACCGCTACCGCCCGCGCAGCCGTCGTACGAGGATGCTGGCGTCCCCGCGGGTCTCCAGGTCGGCCAGGACCACGGCGACCGCCTCGCGGACGATGCGGCCGCGGTCGACGGCCAGGCCGTGCTCGCCGCGGAGCACCAGGCGGGCGTGTTCCAGGTCCATCAGCTCCTCGGCGGAGACGTACACGGTGATCTTCTCGTCGTGGCGCTCCCGGCCGCTGGGGCGGCGCGAAGGGGAGCGTCCGCGCTTGCGGGGCCGGTCGGCGGCAGAACCTTCCTGCGCCCCCGCACCCGGCCCGGAGCCGCGCGTGGAGCGCTCCGCACCCCGGCTGCGCGACTCGCCCGCCGAACCCGGTTCGGCGTCCGCCGCGGCGTGCTCCGCGCCCTCGCCGTCGCCGCCCTGCGCGGGCACCGACTGCGGTGCGTCCTCGGCGGCGGCCTGGTCGCTCTCCCCCGCCGGCGCCGGCACTCGGGCTTCCCCGTTGGCCGTGCGCCGCGGGGTGGACGCCTGGAGCGCCATTCCCCCTGTCGTACGGAAGAGTTCGTCGGCCCCCGGCAGACTCACTCGGCGTGACACCGGGCGAGCACCTCCCTGGCGAGCTGGCGGTAGGCGGCGGCACCGACGGAGTTGGACGCGTACGTGGTGATCGGCTCACCGGCGACCGTGGTCTCCGGGAAGCGGACCGTGCGCCCGATGACCGTGTGGTAGACGTGGTCGTCGAACGCCTCGACGACCCGCGCGAGCACCTCACGGCTGTGCACCGTGCGCGAGTCGTACATCGTGGCGAGGATGCCGTCGAGCTCCAGGTCGGGGTTGAGCCGCTCCTGGACCTTCTCGATCGTCTCGGTCAGCAGCGCCACACCGCGCAGCGCGAAGAACTCGCACTCGAGCGGCACGATCACCTTGTGCGCGGCGGTCAGGGCGTTGACCGTGAGCAGGCCGAGCGAGGGCTGGCAGTCGATGACGATGTAGTCGTAGTCGTCCATCAGCGGCTTGAGCGCCCGCTGCAGCGTGGACTCGCGCGCGACCTCGCTCACCAGCTGCACCTCGGCCGCCGACAGGTCGATGTTGCTGGGCAGCAGGTCCATGTTGGGGACCGCGGTCTTCAGCAGCACCTCGTCGGCCGCCATGCCCCGCTCCATGAGCAGGTTGTAGACGGTGAGGTCGAGCTCCATCGGGTTGACGCCGAGACCGACCGACAGCGCGCCCTGCGGGTCGAAGTCGACGAGCAGCACCCGGCGCCCGTACTCGGCGAGCGCGGCACCCAGGTTGATGGTCGACGTGGTCTTGCCCACGCCGCCTTTCTGGTTGCACATCGCGATGATCTTGGCGGGGCCGTGATCGGTCAGCGGGCCCGGGATCGGGAAGTACGGCAGCGGGCGTCCGGTCGGGCCGATGCGCTCGCGGCGCTGTCGGGCCGCGTCGGGCGCGAGCGTGGCGGCGTACTCGGGATCCGGCTCGTACTCCGCGTCCGGGTCGTAGAAGTGCCCCTCGGGCAGTTCGTCGTAGTCGGCGAAGTGGTTGCGGGGCGCGCCACTTCCGTCGCCGGCCATGGCGTTCACGTGTTGGCCATCCATACTCATGTGTGCTGTCCGAGTTGCCTGCGGACTGTGGTGGTCGGCTGCGGAGGTGCGTACAGCTACGGAGCCGACAGCCTCGAGACGCGCGGGACCGTGGGTCCGTGTCGGCATTCCTGGTTGACCACCCCCGGGAGTAAATGTCGACTCATTCACAAGTCGTCTTACCTCCTTGGTGACCAGGGAACTTCTAGACAGGTCAGCGTGGCACCATGCCGACGTTCGGCGACTCTATGGCGTGTCGGCCGTCCGCAGCAACACAATCCGCCGGACCCGGCCCGATGTGTCGGCAATGAAACATCCCTCTGTCAAGGGCGTACGGCCGTCGCACAGCAGGTTTCACCGGTGCGCGAATCGGTTGAAGCGTTACGTTCGAGGCGAGTTGACCGAGAATCGCAAAGTGACCATACACACACCCGGCCGGACCTTGTCGGGCAAGGTCCGGCCGGGTGTGCGGGGTTGACGACGACTGTTGACGTATCGCCTTTGCCGTTTGATGACTTAGGCGAGCAGAGTCGCCGGATCGACATACTCCAGGCCGTGCGCCTCGGCGACCTCGCGGTAAACCACCTTGCCGTCATGGGTGTTGAGACCCTTGGCCAGTGCCGGGTCGCGACGCAGCGCCTCGACCCAGCCGCGGTCGGCCAGCTCGACGATGTAGGGCAGCGTGGCGTTGGTGAGCGCGTTGGTGGAGGTGTTGGGCACCGCGCCCGGCATGTTGGCCACGCAGTAGAAGACCGAGTTGTGGACCTTGAAGGTCGGCTCGGCGTGCGTGGTCGGGTGCGAGTCCTCGAAGCAGCCGCCCTGGTCGATCGCGATGTCGACAAGGACACTGCCCGGCTTCATGCGGGAGACCAGCTCGTTGGTGACCAACTTCGGGGCCTTGGCGCCCGGAATGAGCACCGCACCGATGACCAGGTCGGCGTCGAGGACGGCCTTCTCCAGCTCGAAGGAGTTGGACATGACGGCCTTGACCTTGGTGCCGAAGATCTTGTCGGCCTCGCGCAGCTTGTTGATGTCGCGGTCGAGCAGGGTCACGTCGAAGCCCAGGCCGACGGCGATCTGGGTGGCGTTCCAGCCGGAGACGCCACCGCCGATGACGACGGCCTTGGCCGGGGTCACGCCGGGCACGCCGCCGGGCAGCACGCCGCGCCCGCCATTGGGGGCCATCAGGTGGTAAGCGCCGACCTGCGGCGCGATCCGGCCCGCGACCTCGGACATCGGGGCCAGCAGCGGCAGCGCGCGGCTGGGCAGCTCGACCGTCTCGTAGGCGATGGCGGTGGTGCCGGACTCGATGAGCGCGTCCGTGCACTCCTTGGAGGCGGCCAGGTGCAGGTAGGTGAAGAGCGTCTGGTCCTTGCGCAGGCGGTGGTACTCCTCCGCGATCGGCTCCTTGACCTTCAGGAGCAGGTCCGCGGTGGCCCAGACCTCGTCGGCGGTGTCGAGTATCCGCGCACCGGCCGCGACGTACTCCTCGTCGGGGATCGAGGAGCCGACGCCGGCGTTGCGCTCGACGACGACCTGGTGACCGTGGCGCACCAGCTCGTGCACGCCGGCGGGGGTGATGGCCACCCGGAACTCGTTGTTCTTGACCTCGCGGGGGATGCCGACCTTCACGTGGATCACGGTCCTTGGCTCAGAGGATGGGCTATTACAAGGCATACCCACTCAAGCGCGGGCACACCGGGAGAGACCACAGAGAACGTGCGGCAAAGCCAGTCTAATGAAGGCGTTCTCTCTGTCTAGCCTTTCAAAGCATTAATCTTCAGACGATGCGCTACGGATTTCGCAGGCGTCTGCGGGATCTTCCCTCAACATGCGCTCGGCCGCACTCCGCTGCAGTGCGGCCGCGGTGGGGTCGCCGAGCCGGTCGAGGGTGTCGGCGAGGCGCAGGTGCAGGGCGGCCTGGAGCCTTACGTCCTCGGCCCGGCGGGCCCAGTCGACGGCTTCCTGGCAGGTGCGCAGCGACTCCTCGGGGCGTCCGGCGTACTCCTGGACCCGGGCCAGCTCGGACAGCGCCCGGGCGTGCACGGCCACGTCGCCGGACTTGCGGTACCCGGCGATGGCCGCCCGCCAGGCCCGCACCGCCTCGCCGTAGCGTCCGGCGTAGGTGTGGGCGGTGGCGATACGGCCGTAGACCCGGGCGGCGTCGGCGCGCTCGTCCCGGGCGAGGCGCTGGGCGAGGGCCCGGCCGAACCAGTCGGCGGCGCGGTCGTAGTCCCCGAGCTCCAGGTGGGCGCCGCCCACGGATTCCATCGCGCGGCCGGTCGCGTACGGGTCGTCGGCCTCACGCCCGGCGTCCAGCGCGGCCCGGTAGCGCACCAGGGCCTCGGCGGTGCGGCCGGTGCGGGCGTCCAGGTCGGCCAGGTTCAGCAGGGCCGCCGCCTTCTCCCGGGGCAATTCGCGGCGCTCCGCCACGTCGAGGACGAGGCGGTGGATGCCGTACAGGTCGGGGGCCGCGGCCTGGGTGCCGAAGTGGGCGACCATGGCCCGCACCAGCTGGGACATCAGCCTGCGGGCGAGGGTGTCCAGCTCGCCGTCGGCGACCGCGAGGCGGGCCGCGGCGAGCAGGGCGGGGCGCCGGGCGCGCAGCCAGTCGGCGGCGGCCCTGGGGTGCGGGAAGCGCAGGTCGCGCGGCGTGGCGAGGAGCTTCTCGCGGGCCTGCGGGCTGTCGGTCTCGGTGACCGCCCGGCAGGACTGGAGCAGCCGCACCGTCCGCTCCAGCATGCGGGCGCGGGCCAGCTGGAGCTCGGCGGGCCGGTCGTGCTTGCGGGCGAGGCGCCTCAGCTGTGCGTGCAGGCACCCGGGGACCTCGTACTCGGGCAGCGGCGAGCCGACGGCGCGCAGCAGGCCGAGGGCGACGAAGTCGTCCAGGGTGCCGCGGGCGCCGGTCACCGAGCAGCCGGCGAGCGCGGAGGCGGTGTGCGGGTCGACCAGGCCCGCCGGGGCGAGGGAGAGCAGTCGCAGCATCCGGGCGGCGGTGCTGGACAGGGACGCGTAGACGAGGCGGAAGACGCGGCCGAGCGCGCTCCCTTCCTCGTTCTCCGCGTGGAGGTGCTTGGCGAGGTCGGCGACGGCCGCCTGGGGACGGGCCGCGAGCCAGCCGCCGGCCAGGGTCAGCGCTGCGGGCTGGGCCTGGCAGAGCTCGACCAGCTGTTCGGCGGCCCTGGGGTCGACGGTGATGCGCACCGAGCCGGTGCGGCGGGACAGCAGTTCCACGGCCGACTTGGTGTCCAGGCCCCCCAGCGTGCACGGACGGACGTCCGCGATGCCGGTCAGCGGGCCCTCGGCCACGGCGACGGCCAGGCAGTCCGGGGTGTCCGGCAGCAGCGCGTCGACCTGCTCGGCGTCGGCGACGGCGTCGAACAGGAGCAGGGCCCTGCGCTCGGCGAGCGCGGCGCGCAGGGCCTCGGTGAGGTCGTCCTCGTCGGCCCCGGGCGGGGCGGTGCGGTCCAGCTCGGTGAGCAAGTCCCGGGCGAGGCGTTCGACGGGGACCCGGGTGCCGTCCGGCTCGCTCAGCCTGGCCCGCAGCACGCCGTCGGGGTAGGCGTCCGCGACCTGCGCGGCCAGCTCCTCGGCGAGCGCGGTGCGCCCCGAGCCGGGCCGGCCCGCGATGAGCAGCACGCGCGCGCGGGGGGCCTTGCGGCCGGAGAGGGTGTCCAGGCCCGCGCGCTCGATGTCGGCGCGCAGCTCCTTCAGCTCCCGGGTGCGGCCGAGGAACCCGCTCTCCTCAGCAGGGTCCTGGGACAGCCGTACGCCGTCCGTGTCCACCGCCTGATCCGTCACGGGCCACACTCCCGATCCCACCGCACGCCGGTGCCCGCCGGAAGCCCGGTTCGGGCGTTTCCCGAGCCTAGTTCACGCTCTGCGACGTTCCCGGCGGAGCGCGGCGGGCACATCCCTCGATCGGATCAACCGATGGTCACACCGGCGAGGGCCCTGAGGCCGCCCTCAGGCCTCGAAGGGGCGGGCCGGCCACGGCGCCTGGGCCGGGCGGAGCGCGTCGAGGCCGTCGCCCTGCTCCGCCGCGACCAGCGAGAGCACGCCCACGACCAGGCAGTTGTTGTGCAGCTCCCCCGCGAGCACACCCCGGACCAGGTCCGCGACGGGCACCCGCTCCAGCTCCATGTCGGCCTCTTCGTCCTCGACCTCGAAGCGCTCACCGGCGGCGTCGGACAGGTCCCGGGCGAGGAAGATCCGTACGGCCTCGTCGCAGCCGCCGGGGGTGGTGTAGACGTCGGTCAGCACCCGCCAGTCCTCGGCCTTGACGTGCGCCTCCTCGTACAGCTCGCGCTGGGCGGCGTGCAGCGGGTTCTCGCCGGGGACGTCGAGCAGGCCGGCCGGGATCTCCCACAGCTTCTCGCGCACGGGGTGCCGGTACTGCCGGATGACCAGCACCCGGCCCTCGCCGTCCAGGGCGAGGACGGCGACGGAGCCGGGGTGGACCTGGTAGTCGCGGGTCACCACGGAGCCGTCGGGCATGACCACGTCGTCCGTGCGGACCGAGGTCTTCTTGCCCCGGAAGGGGGTCTGGCTGCCCCGGATCTCCCACTCCTCGGGGGTGTCCTTGATCGTGCTGCCCGTCATCGGTGACCTGCCCTTCCAGACGTACGCGAAAGCCGGGGCCCGCACCGTTGAGTGCGCGTGCCCCGGCCACCGTACAACTGGTGTGTTACTTCGACGTCTTCCGCTCGACCGCGGCCTTGACCAGCCCGGCGAAGAGCGGGTGCGGGCGGGTCGGGCGCGAGCGCAGCTCCGGGTGGGCCTGCGTGGCGACCAGGTAGGGGTGGACGTCGCGCGGGTACTCGACGTACTCGACGAGCTTGCCGTCCGGGGAGGTGCCCGAGAAGACGATGCCGGCCTTCTTCTCCAGCTCCGCGCGGTAGGCGTTGTTCACCTCGTAGCGGTGGCGGTGCCGCTCCTCGACGTACTCCTTGCCGTCGTAGACCTCGCGCACGATGGAGCCCTCGGCCAGCTTCGCCGGGTACATGCCGAGCCGCATCGTGCCGCCCAGGTCGCCCTCGCCGGCCACGATGTCCAGCTGCTCGGCCATGGTGGAGATGACCGGGTGGGCGGTGGCCGGGTCGAACTCGGTGGAGTTGGCGTCCCCGATGTCCGCCAGGTTGCGCGCCGCCTCGACCACGATGCACTGCAGGCCCAGGCAGAGGCCGAGCAGCGGGATCTTGTTCTCGCGGGCGTACTTGATGGCGCCGACCTTGCCGGTCACGCCGCGCTCGCCGAAGCCGCCCGGGATGCAGATCGCGTCGACGTCGCCGAGCTGCGCCTTGGCGCCGGCCGGGGTCTTGCAGTCGTCGGACGTGACCCACTTGATCTTCACGCGGGCCTTGTTGGCGAAGCCGCCCGCGCGCAGCGCCTCGGTGACCGAGAGGTAGGCGTCGGGCAGGTCGATGTACTTGCCGACCAGGGCCATGACGATCTCGTGCTCGGGCTTGTGCACGCGGTCGAGCAGGTCGTCCCAGGTCGTCCAGTCCACGTCGCGGAACGGCAGGTCCAGCTTGCGGACGACGTAGGCGTCCAGGCCCTCGGTGTGGATGACCTTCGGGATGTCGTAGATCGACCGGGCGTCGGGGCAGGCCACGACGGCGTCCTCGTCGACGTCGCACATCAGGGAGATCTTGCGCTTGATCGCGGTCGGGACCTCGCGGTCGCAGCGCAGCACGATCGCGTCCGGCTGGATACCGATGTTGCGCAGGGCGGCGACGCTGTGCTGGGTCGGCTTGGTCTTCAGCTCACCCGAGGGACCGATGTAGGGCAGGAGCGAGATGTGGACGACGAAGACGTTGTCGCGGCCGACCTCGTGCCGGACCTGGCGGACGGTCTCCAGGAACGGCAGCGACTCGATGTCGCCGACCGTGCCGCCGACCTCGGTGATCACGACGTCGACCTCGTCCGTCGCCATGCGGCGGATGCGGTGCTTGATCTCGTTCGTGATGTGCGGGATGACCTGCACGGTGTCGCCCAGGTACTCGCCGCGCCGCTCCTTGGCGATCACGGCCGAGTACACCTGGCCTGTAGTCACATTGGCGGTGCCGTCCAGGTCACGGTCGAGGAAGCGCTCGTAGTGTCCGATGTCCAGGTCGGTCTCGGCGCCGTCGTTGGTGACGAAGACCTCACCGTGCTGGAAGGGGTTCATCGTGCCGGGGTCGACGTTGAGGTACGGGTCGAGCTTCTGCATCACGACGCGCAGACCCCGGGCCTTGAGCAGCATGCCGAGGCTGGAGGCGGTGAGCCCCTTGCCGAGCGAGGAGGCGACACCCCCGGTGACGAAGATGTGCTTGGTCGTCGAGGATTTGGGCGGCATGGCCAAGAGGGGGCTCCCGTGGTCGCGGTCTGGGGTGCGGTGCGTTCGTCCTCCGCCCCGGTCGTACCGGGTGTCGTCGGCGGCGCCGTCGCTGCGGTTCCGGGGTTCTTCTCCCACCGGTCCACGGGCTACCAGCGTATCAGCGCCTCGGGGCGATGGCTTCCGGCCACCCTCCGCGCACGCCCGGACACGCAGGTGGGAGCGTCACCGTTTCCTCACCCGGTGGTCACCCGTTCGGCGGACCCGGGTTGCCCGGAGCGGCACACAGATCATCTACGTGCGTCGTATCCTGCTCGGACGTTCGCTGCCGGGCCCGCCCGGCGACACGGCACCACCCCTCGCCCGTCAGCACCGGAACAACGAGAGCTCGTCAGTTCGTTGAGCAACAATTGTCGTTCGGGGCACCACGTTTGGCTTCACGGCCGGACGGCTGCTTTGCTTCATGACTCAACGAGGCATGGCACGCAGGACACACATCCTCGACACACATTCCCTGACACATACCCCTGACCCCACCCTTGACCGCTGACCGCACTAGCGACCGCCCCCACGCGGGGTGACGTGGCCGTTCGACTGGAGTTGCACGTGGCCGGGCGCATCGAAGACTACGCACTCATCGGAGACATGCAGACCGCTGCCCTGGTCTGCCGGGACGGCACAGTCGACTGGCTGTGCCTGCCCCGCTTCGACTCGCATGCCATCTTCGCCGGCCTGCTGGGCACCGGGGAGCACGGTTTCTGGCGGCTCGGCCCCGCCTACGCCCCCGGCGCCGAACCGCCCACCGCGGCCCGGCGGACCTACCGAGGCGACTCACTGATCCTGGAGTCCGAGTGGGACACTCCGCGCGGCACCGTCCGGGTGATCGATTTCATGCCGCCGCGCGACGGCGCGCCGCAGCTGATCCGGATCGTGGAGGGCGTCTCCGGCCGGGTGCCGATGCGCTCGGAGCTGCGGATGCGGTTCAGCTACGGCCGGGTGGTCCCCTGGGTGCACAAGCAGGAGGGCCGTACGGTGGCCGTGGCGGGCCCGGACTCCGTGTGGTTCGACACGGAGGCGGAGACCTACGGCAAGGCGCTGACCACGTACGCGGACTTCACGGTGGCGCCGGGTGACCGGATCGCGTTCACCATCTCGTGGGAGCCCTCGCACAAGGAGCCGCCGGCGCTGCCAGAGCCCGAGCAGTCGCTGGTGGCCACCGAGGACTTCTGGCGCGACTGGGTCGAGCACTGCACGTACCACGGTCCCTACCGGGAGGCCGTGGTCCGCTCCCTGATCACGCTGAAGGCCCTGACGTACGCCCCCACCGGGGGCATCGTCGCCGCGCCCACCACCTCCCTGCCGGAGGACATCGGCGGCGTCCGCAACTGGGACTACCGCTACACCTGGCTGCGCGACGCCGCGATCACCCTGTCCTCGCTGCTGCGCACCGGATACCGCGAGGAGGCGCGGGCCTGGCGCGAATGGCTGCTGCGCGCGGTCGCCGGCGACCCCGAGAACCTGCAGATCATGTACGGCATCGCCGGCGAGCGGGAACTGGGCGAGGCGGAGCTGGACTGGCTGCCCGGCTACGAGGGCTCGACGCCGGTCCGGGTGGGCAACGGCGCGGCCCACCAGCTGCAGCTGGACGTCTACGGCGAGGTGACCGAGGCCCTGCACCTGGGCCACATGACGGGCCTGGCCCGCAACGACTACGCCTCGGTGCTCCAGCTCAAGCTGATCCGCTACCTGGAGTCCCACTGGCACGAGCCGGACGAGGGCATCTGGGAGGTACGCGGCCCGCGCCGCCACTTCGTGCACTCCAAGGTGATGGCCTGGGTCGCCGTCGACCGCACCATCAAGCTGATCGAGTCCGGCGACGCGGACGGCCCGCTGGAGCGCTGGAAGCAGCTGCGCGACGACATCCACCGGGACGTGTGCGAGAAGGGCTACGACAAGGAACGCAACACGTTCACGCAGTCCTACGGCTCGCAGGCGCTGGACGCCTCCCTGCTGCTGATTCCGCAGATGGGCTTCCTGCCGCCGGACGACAAGCGGGTCATCGGCACCATCGAGGCCATCCAGCGCGAGCTGTCCACCTCGGACGGTTTCATCCTGCGCTATCCGACGGACGGCGAGGACGAGGGCGTCGACGGTCTGCCGGGCGACGAGGGCGCCTTCCTGGCCTGCTCGTTCTGGATGGCCGACGACCTGGCGATGATCGGCCGGGTCGACGAGGCACGCAAGCTGTTCGAGAAGCTCCTCTCCCTGCGCAACGACCTCGGCCTCCTCGCCGAGGAGTGGGACCCCCGCCTGAAGCGCCAGGTCGGCAACTTCCCGCAGGCCTTCAGCCACGTGCCCCTGATCGACACGGCCCTCAGGTTGACGGCGAGCGGGGCGTACGGCGGCTGAGAGCGCGTACGGGGGTGAGGGCCGGGCCTGCGGCGACCGAACGAACGCGTGACCGGGCCCGACCCCTGCCGGCCCGTCCCCGCCGGCCGCTGTGGGCCCGGCTCGCTGCCGGCCCTGGCGGCCCGGGACGAGCGGCTCCCGGTGGTCCGGCGCCGCCCCCGGTCACCAGCGGCCCGGGACGGCCCCGCTCCCAGCGGCCCACCCACTGCCCATCGCCCCGGCCCACCCCCGGTCCACCACGACCCAGGCCGGGCTCCTCCCGGCGGTCCAGCGCCGCCGGCCATTGCTCACGGCCGAACCCGCTGCCAACCTCCGGTGACCGGCACGGACCACTCCCCAGTGGCCGAACCCGCTGCCCGGCCGCTGACGCCCGGGACACGCCCGCCCCCAGCGGCCCACCCACTGCCCATCGCCCCGGCCCGGCCCGGCCCACCCCCGGTCCACCACGACCCAGGCCGGGCTCCTCCCGGCGGTCCAGCGCCGCCGGCCGTCGCTCATGGCCCAACCCGGGCCGCTCCCAGTGGCCGAACCCGCTGCCCGGCCGCTGACGCCCGGGACACGCCCGCCCCCAGCGGCCCACCCACTGCCCATCGCCCCGGCCCGGCCCGGCCCACCCCCGGTCCACCACGACCCAGGCCGGGCT
>NZ_JBGORK020000001.1:1779433-2027851 GCF_041538145.2 Streptomyces sp. MMCC 100 | reverse complement strand
CCTCCCGGCGGTCCAGCGCCGCCGGCCGTCGCTCACGGCCGAACCCGGGCCGCTCCCAGTGGCCGGACCGCTGTCGGTCGCCCGGTGGTCGCGTCCGTTCAGACCGCCAGTGCCGTCAGGGTCCGTTCTCCGCCCGGGTCGCCGGCCGTCGCCGGTACGAGCGCGATCTCGTCCAGGCCGGCCTCCGCATAGGCGTCCATGCGGGCCCGTACGGTGGCCGGGTCGCCGACCAGGCCCACGGTGGCCGCCGCCTCTTCCGGCAGCGCCCGCAGCAGGGCGCCCGCGTCGGCCCCGTCACGCGCCAGCGCGACCGCCTCGCCGAAACCGGCCGCCTCGAACATCTCGCGGTAGCCCGGCACCGTGAGATAGCCCACGACGCTGCGCATGACCTGGGTGATCTCGCGGTAGCCCGGCACCGTGAGATAGCCCACGACGCTGCGCATGACCTGGGTGAGCGAGGCGGGGTCGGGGTCCACGGCGGCGGGCACCCACGCGGACAGCGTCGGCGGGGTCCGTCCGGCCTCGCCGGAAGCCGCGAGCAGCTTGGCGCGCAAGGCGCGGACCTGCTCGGGCGAGACCACGTCGAGGAGCATGCGGTCGGCGTACCGGGCGGCGACGGAGATCGCGCGGTCGCCGAAAGCCGCCACGGTGAGCGGGCCGCCCGGCGGGCGGTGGCGGCGGGGAAAGACGCTGCCGGGCACGACGGGCTCGCCCGGCGCTCCGTGGAGCAGCTCCCGCAGTGCCGCGGCGGTCGCCTCCAGCACGGCCGCCGGACGTTCCCTGGCCCGGCCGTGCACGCCCTCGACCACCCGCTTGCTGGACGTGCCGAGCGCGACGCCGACCGGGCGTCCGCTGACCGCGGCCACGGAGGCGGCGCCCCGCGCGATGCCGTGCGGGTCGCGCACCGACACGGCGACCGGTCCGGCGGTGAGCGCGATGCGCCGCGTGCCCGCCCCGACGGCGGCGGCCAGCACGAACGCGTCCCAGGTCGGTCCCTCCCCCAGCCACACCTCGGGGTAGCCGAGCCGGTCGGCCTGCCGCGCCACGCGCAAGGGCTCGTCCAGGGGACTCGCGTCCTCGCGCGCGGCGGCCACAACGGTGATGTCCATGTCCGGTGCCCTACCCACCCGTCGCCCGCCGACCCCTGGCGACCCGGTGGATGTCCCGCGCACGGCCCCGCCGGGTAGCGTCCGGCTCATGGACAGCGGCATGAACAGCGGATTCGACACCCAGGGCGCCGGGATCACGGTGCGGCGGGCACTGGAGCTGCCCGGGCTGCGCAGCGGTCTGCCGGAGATCCTCGCGGGCGCCGACCGCATGCAGCGCACGGTGCGCTGGGTGCACGCCGGTGAGGTGCCCAACATCGCCTCGCTCCTCAAGGGCGGCGAACTGCTGCTGACCACGGGGTACGGCCTGGGCACCCGTCCCGCCGAGCAGCGCGCGTTCGTCCGCACGCTGGCCGAGCGCGGCATCGCGGCCCTCGTCGTGGAACTGGGCCCGCGCTTCGCCCGACTGCCGGCGGCGCTGGTCGACACTGCCCGCGCGGCCGGGCTGCCGCTGGTCCAGCTGCACCGCGAGGTGCCGTTCGTGACGGTCACCGAGGAGATCCACACCGAGATCGTCAACGGCCACTACGCGCTGCTCCAGCGGGCCGAGGAGGTGCACCGCCGCTGCACCGAGGCCCTGCTGGGCGGTGGCGGAGTGCCCCAGGTGCTCG
The DNA here is from genome assembly GCF_041538145.2 of Streptomyces sp. MMCC 100. Lineage (NCBI taxonomy): Bacteria > Bacillati > Actinomycetota > Actinomycetes > Kitasatosporales > Streptomycetaceae > Streptomyces > Streptomyces sp. MMCC 100. The sequence goes on along the minus strand of NZ_JBGORK020000001.1, from coordinate 2,026,134 downwards.
GCATCCTGGCCGACTTCGCCGGCAATCCGGTCTTCCTGGAGACCGCGGACGGCCGCCTGCTGTACGCCGCCGGTTCCGGGCCAGAGGGCGCCGACCCCCTCCAGGTCTGGGAGGGGCTGCGCGGCCCGCACAAGGACGCGCCGCCCCCGGCGGGCTCGGTCCTCGTGGACGTGCCCGGCGGCGGGCCCGGCACCGGGTCGGTCCGGGCCCGGCTGGCCCTGCTGCCGGTGCGGTCCCCGCTGGCGCCGGTGCACCGGATGGCGGCGGAGCGGGCGGCCGGCATCCTCGCCGTGGTGCTGATGCAGGCGCGCCAGGAGGAGGAGCTGGCGGCGCGCGGGCGGGGCGACTTCCTCACCGACCTCGCCGAGGGCCGGATCACCGCGGAGGACGCCCCGGCGCAGGCCCGCGTCCTGGGCTTCAAACCGGGCACCGGCCCGCTGCTCCCGGTGGTGATGCGACTCGGCGACGCCCTGTCCCCCGCGGGCGGCGGCTGGGCGGTGCTGGCGCGCGCGGTCGCCGAGGAGCTGGCGTCGGTGGGGGTGCCGGTGCTGCTGGGCGTACGGCCGGTGGAGGGCCGGGTCCCGCTGCTGCTGGGGCTGCGCTCGGAGTCGGAGCGGGCGGCGGTCGCGGACCGGGTCGCGGCGGCGCTGCGGGCGGGCGTGGAACGGGCCGGGATGCAGCGCCCCGGCGCGCAGCCGCCCGTCGTGGTCGCCGGGGTGTCCGGCGGCTGGGCGGCGGCGTCGGCGGGCCTCCGGCACGCGGCGGAGACGGCGACCGCGGCGCAGGGCCTCACCGACCGGCCCTGGTACGACGCCCGGCGCCTGGACATCGACCTGCTGCTGTGGCGGCTGCGCGACCATCCGGACCTCGCGGCGTTCGTGGACCGGGCGATCGGCCCGCTGCGTGACCACGACGACCGCTCGAAACCGCCTCTGCTGCCCACCCTCCAGACGTACTTGGCGCACGCGGGCCGCAAGGCGGAGACGGCACGCGAGCTCCACCTCAACCGGCAGACGCTCTACAACCGGCTGGCCCGGATCGGGGAGTTGCTGGGCACGGACCTCGACGACCCGCAGACCGTACTGGCGTTGAGCCTGGCCCTGCGCGCCCGTCGGCACGTTCCGTAGCAGCCGGGTCCTGGGCGGGTGCCTAGAGCAACGGCGTGGGCTGCGTCAACTCGTCGTAGATGCTCAGGACCTGGGCGACGGTCTCGTCCTCGGTCGGCCAGGTGGCCGCCTGCCGTACGCCCCGCTCCCGCAGCTCGTCCCGCCGTGCGGGGTCGTCGAGCAGGCGGACCACGGCGTCGGCGAGCGCTTGCGCGTCGCCGGGCGACACGAGTTCGGCGGCGTCACCGACCAGTTCGGGGACGCCGCCGACGTCACTCGCGACGAGCGGCACGCGCGCGTGGAGGGCCTCCTGGGCGAGAACGGAACGCCCCGGCTCCCGGCGGCTCGGCAGCAGCACGAGGTCGGCCGCCGCCAGCAGTTCGGGCACGTCGTCGCGGCTGCCGACGAGCACCACAGGCAGCCCCTCGCCCTCGATCCGCGCCTGCAACTCCCCGCGCAGCGGCCCCTCCCCGGCGACGACGACCATCGGCGCCGGGTCGAGACGGCGCCACACGCGGGCGGCGTCGAGCAGGACGTCGTATCCCCGGTGCCGGTCGAGGGAGCCGACTGCGATGAGCAACGGGCGGTCGACGGCGCCGAGTTCGGCCCGGAGCTTGGGGCGCAGCCGGTCGGGGTCCTCGGGCGCGGCCGGCGGGCCCGGCCGGGCGGGGAGCGCGACGGGGCCGAGCCGGGCGTCCCGCGCGCCCGTCCGCCGCGCCCCGTCGACCAGCTCCGAGGTGGCGCCGAGCACCACGGTGGCGGCCTTCATCACCCGCCGCTCCAGCACGCGCAGCAGGTGGGCGCGGGCCCCCTCGGCGTGCGCCCGGTCGTGCCAGGTGACGACGAGCGGAGTGCGCACGCGCCGCCCGCCGAGGGCCAGCGCGGCCCGGAAGGAGGCGTGCAGTCCGTGCGCGTGCACCAGGTCGGCGTCCGCGCACACCGTCCGCAGCGCGGCCACGGAGACAGGGTCGCTGCTGCGCGGCACGTGCACGTGGTCGGCGCCGGCGCCCGTGAAGTCGTAGGTGTACTCGGCATCGGAGGGGGCGCACACCGTCACTTTCACGCCCCGTGCGACGAGCCCCGCGGCCAGTGAGCGCACGTGCGTGCTGCTGCCGGCGTTGCCGCCGCCCAGCACCTGCACGGTGCGCAGCGGCGACTGGCCGTGCGGTGAGTGGCTGCTCACGGGGGTCACCTGGCCGTGGCTCCTGGTTCGGCGGGGGACGGTCACGAAGAACGTACAGAAGGATGGTGCGGACGGGGCGCGCCGCGCGGTTTCCGGTGCGCTGCTCCGTCAAGGATGCCAGGCCGCACGGGTGTTCCGGGAACGACGACCGCCACGACCGGACGGCCGACGGGACAACGACACGGAACCGCCTCACTCGTACGAGTGAACGTCAGGTCGTCGCCCCGGCCCGCCCGGGACGTACGTCCAGGAGACCGACGAAGTGCGCCCGCTCGGACGCCGGGGTCCCTACTGGTCGGCCCGGGCCGTCTCCAGCAGTTCCTCCGCGTGGGCGCGGGCCGTCTCCGAGTCCTCCTGGCCGGCGAGCATCCTGGAGAGCTCCCGGACGCGCTCCTCGCCCTCGAGGACCTTCACGCCGGACCGCGTCACCGAGCCGTCGTTGGTCTTCTCCACCAGCAGCTGCCGGTCGGCGAACGCGGCCACCTGCGGCAGATGCGTGACGACCACGACCTGCGCGCTCTTCGCCAGCCGCGCGAGCCGCCGGCCGATCTCCACCGCCGCCTTGCCGCCGACCCCGGCGTCGACCTCGTCGAAGAGGTACGTCGGCACCGGGTCGGTGCCCGCGAAGACGACCTCCACGGCCAGCATCACGCGCGACAGCTCACCGCCGGACGCGCCCTTGGCGATCGGCCGCGGGGGCGCGCCGGGGTGCGGGGCGAGCAGCAGCTCGACCTCGTCGGCGCCCGACGGCCCGTACGCGACCGTCCGCCCGCCGACCTCGACGCCCTGCGGGTCCTCGGTCTGCCGGATCTCGAACGACACGCGTGCGTGGGGCATGGCGAGCGAGGCCAGCTCGGCGGTCACGGCGGCGGCGAACCGTTCGGCGGCCTCGGTGCGCGCGTCGGTCAGTGCCTGGGCGAGCCCGCCCAGTTCCGCCCGCAGCGCGTCCCGCTCGGCGGTCAGCTCGCCGATCCGCTCGTCGTCGCCGTCCAGCTCGGTCAGCCGTGCGGCGCTCTGCTCGGCCCAGCTCAGCACGGCGGCGATGTCCTCGCCGTACTTCCGGGTCAGCGCGGTGAGCGCGGCCCGGCGCTCCTCGACCGCGGCCAGCCGCAGCGGGTCGGCGTCGAGGTCGTCGGCGTACCCGGCGAGTTCCCCGGCCACGTCGCGCAGCAGGATGCCGATCTCACCGATCCGCTCGGCGAGCGCGGCCAGGGCCGGGTCGTGGGACCGTACGGCGTCCAGGGCCCGCTGCGCGCCCGCGACGAGCGTCGCGCCGTCCACGCCCTCGGGGTCCTCGGGGTTGCCCGCGAGGGCGGCGTGGGCGGCCGTGGCGGCCGACGCGAGCGCCTCGGCGTGTCCGAGCCGCTCCGCCTCCTCCGCCAGCTCCACGTCCTCGCCTGCGCGTGGCTCGACCGCGGCGACCTCGTCGAGGCCGTAGCGCAGCAGGTCGGCCTCCTGGGCGCGTTCCCGCGCGCGCGTGGTGATCTCGTCCAGCTCCGTGGCGACGGCCCGCAGCCGCCGGTACGCCTCGGCGTACTTGGCGAGCGGCCCGGCGACCGCGTCACCCGCGTACCGGTCCAGGGCCTGACGCTGCCGGGTCAGCTTGAGCAGCCCCTGCTGGTCGGTCTGCCCGTGCACGGCCACCAGCTCGTCGGCCAGCTCGGCGAGCATCCCCACCGGCACCGACCGCCCGCCCAGATGCGCACGCGAGCGCCCCTCGGCGGAAACGGTGCGGCTGATCAGCAGCGCCCCGTCGTCCAGCTCCGCCCCGGCCTCTTCGGCCCGCACGGCGGCCGCGGCGTCGTCGGGCACGGCGATCCGCCCCTCGACGACCGCGTTCTTCGCCCCGATCCGCACCAGCGCCGCGTCCGCGCGTCCGCCCAGGAGCAGCCCGAGGCTGGTGACCACCATCGTCTTGCCCGCACCCGTCTCACCGGTGACAGCGGTGAATCCGGGCGACAGCTCGACCACGGCGTCATCGATGACTCCGAGCGACCGTATCCGCATCTCCTCAAGCACGGACACGACCATACGAGGTCGAGGGCGGAAAGCGCACACAGCCCGCCCTTGTCACGCCGTGGAGGCGCATGCCGCCAGGGGCGCGGGGCTGTGCTGATAGCGGCTGCGCCGCGGGGCGCGACCGGCCACGGACGGCCCGCGGCCGGGACCCGCAGAACCACCCCTTCGAGACCGCTAATGCGGAGCCCCGCGCCACCCGGACACCGGCAACGCGAACTTCGCCACCAGCCGATCCGTGAACGACGCGTGATGCAGCCGAGCCAGCCGCACCGGCACCGCCCCCCGCCGCACCTCCACCCGCGCCCCGGGGGGCAGCTCCACCGTCCGCCGCCCGTCACACCACAGGACCCCCGGAGGGACGTGCGGCAGCACCTCCACCGCGAGCACCGAGTCCGGCGAGGTCACCAGCGGCTTCGCGAACAGCGCGTGGGCGCTGATCGGCACCATCAGCAGCGCCTCCACCTCGGGCCACACCACGGGGCCCCCGGCCGAGAAGGCATACGCCGTCGACCCGGTCGGCGTCGACAGCACGATGCCGTCGCAGCCGAACCCCGTCACCGGCCGCCCGTCGATCTCCAGCACGACTTCCAGCAGCTTCTCGGCGCCCGCCTTCTGCACGGCTGCCTCGTTCAGCGCCCAGTCGGTGTGCACGATGTCGCCGTTGCGGTGCACGACGACGTCGACGGTCATCCGTTCCTCGACCTCGTACGCCCGGTTCACCACCCGGTCGACGACCTTGTCCAGGTCGTCCCGCTCGGCCTCCGCGAGGAAGCCGACCCGGCCGAGGTTGACGCCGAGCATCGGCACCCCGGAGGCACGGGCGAACTCGGCGCCGCGCAGCAGCGTGCCGTCGCCGCCCAGCACGATCAGCAGCTCGCACCCGTCCAGGCACTGCGGAGTGGCCTCCCCGACCAAGTCCACCTCACCCGGCAGCGGCAGGTCGCGCGCCTCGGCCTCCAGGACCCGTACGCCGATCCCGGCCCGCAGCAGCCCCTTGACCACCAGCTCCGCGCTGCGCACGGCAGCGGGGCGCCCGGTGTGGGCGAGCAGGAAAACAGTACGCGCTCGGTTCTGTGTCAACGCGGCCCCTCCGCCACTGCACGGTCAACATCGGCCGGGTCCAGTGCACCGGCTCCGGCCCGCAGCCACAGAAAGTACTCGACGTTCCCGGAGGGGCCCGGCAGCGGACTGGCGGTGACCCCCTTCACTCCGAGCCCCAGCTCCCAGGCCTTCTGGGCGACGCCCCGCACCGCCTCGGCCCGCAGCTGCGCGCTGCGTACCACTCCCCCGCTGCCGAGCCGCTCCTTGCCCACCTCGAACTGCGGCTTCACCATCATCACCAGGTCGGCGTCCGGCCGGGTGCACCGCCGCAGAGCGGGCAGTACCAGTCCGAGCGGGATGAAGGACAGATCCCCCACGACAAGGTCCACGGGCTCCCCATCGATCGCTTCCGGTGTCAACTCGCGTACGTTCGTACGGTCCTTGACGGTGACGCGTTCATCCTGCTGGAGACTCCACGCGAGTTGTCCGTATCCGACGTCCACGGCGACGACGTGCGCGGCGCCCGCCCGCAGCAGTACGTCGGTGAAGCCGCCGGTGGAGGCACCGGCGTCCAGGGCCCGCCGACCCTCGACGAGGAGGCCCTGCGGGACGAAGGCCGCCAGGGCGCCGGCCAGCTTGTGGCCGCCGCGCGAGACGTAGTCGGGGTCGTTGTCGTCGGCGGTCACCACGATCGCCGCGGCGGTCTCGACCTGCGTGGCGGGCTTGGTCGCGACGGTCTTGCCGACGGTGACCCGGCCGGCGGCGATCAGCTGGCTCGCGTGCTCGCGCGAGCGCGCCAGCTTGCGGCGCACCAGCTCCGCGTCGAGACGGCGGCGTGCGACTCCTGCCACGTTCGGTTCAGCTCCTGCGGTCGTACGGTGATGGCGGCGACGGGGGTCCCGGACGCCCCGGGGGCGCCGGTGGTCCCGGGCGGGCGTCGAGCGCGGTGAGCGCGTCACGCAGCCCCCGGTGTACATCCTCGTACACCTCTACGTGTCCGTCGGTGGCGAGGTGGTCGGCGTCGGCCAGCCGCGCCAGCCGGGCGTCGACCTCGGCGTTCCCGGTGGGGGTGCGCGGGACGTCCAGCGGGGCGGGGGCGGCCGGCTCGTACCCGGGATCCGGGTGCCCCCCGGGCTCCGCCTCTTCGGACTCCGGCTGCGGCTCCGGCTCAGGTACTGCGTCGCTCATGCCCCGACGCTACCGCGTGGCGCTGGGGTACGGTCGGTCCCGATGGCGACGACTGAGGAGTGCCGTGCCGCACTCGAGAAGCTTTCGGACAGCATGCGCGGCGCCGAAGGGGACGTGCGGGCGGCCACGGAGCTGGACCGCTCGGTGAGCTGCCACATCACCGACCTGGACGTCACCTTCGCCGGACGCATGGCGGACGGCCGCATCGACGTGCGCGAGACCGTCGACGGTCCGCCGCGCGAGAAGGCCGAGATCAGGCTGGCGATGACCGGCGACGACCTGGTGGCGCTGGTGGCGGGTGACCTGAACTTCGCCAAGGCCTGGGGCTCGGGCCGGGTGAAGCTGGAAGCGGGCCTGCGCGATCTGTTCCGGCTCAGGAAGCTCCTGTAGCGGCCGCCTTCTCCGGCTTGGTACGCCCCTTGCGCGCGGCCGGCACCACCAGCGGCGTACCCGTCTCCGGGTCGTCGATGACCTGGCAGCGCAGCCCGAAGACCCGCTCGACCAGGTCGGCGGTGACGATGTCGTTCGGCGCGCCCTCGGCGATGATCTCCCCGTCGCGCAGGGCGATGAGGTGGGTGGCGTAGCGGGCGGCGTGGTTGAGGTCGTGCAGGACGGCCACGAGGGTGCGGCCCTGCTCCTCGTGGAGTTCCGCGCACAGGTCGAGGACGTCGATCTGGTGCTGGATGTCCAGGTACGTCGTCGGCTCGTCGAGCAGCAGCAGGGGGGTCTGCTGGGCGAGCGCCATGGCGATCCACACGCGCTGGCGCTGTCCGCCGGAGAGCTCGTCGACGTAGCGGTCGGCCAGCTCGGTGATGCCGGTCTGGGCCATCGCCTCCTGGACGACCCGCTCGTCCTCGGTCGACCACTGGCGCAGGATGCCCTGGTGCGGGTAGCGGCCGCGGCCGACGAGGTCGCCGACGGTGATGCCGTCGGGCGCGATGGACGACTGCGGCAGCAGGCCGAGGGTCCGCGCCACCTTCTTGGCGGGCATCGACTGGATGACCGACCCGTCGAGCAGCACCCGGCCCTCGCTCGGCTTGAGCATCCGCGACAGGGCGCGCAGCAGGGTGGACTTGCCGCACGCGTTCGGGCCGACGATCACGGTGAAGGAGTTGTCGGGTATCGCCACCGACAGCTTTTCCGCGATGACCCGCTGGTCGTAGGCGAGGGTGACGTTCTCGGCGGTCAGGCGGTTCACGTTGCTCCTTCGGTTCTTGGACCCGCTGCGATCGTCGGCACCGGCGCTCATATCCGGCCCGCCTTGCGCTCGGTGACCAGCAGCCACAGCAGGTAGACGCCGCCGAGTACGCCGGTGACGACGCCCACGGGCAGCTGGTCGGCGCCGAAGACCCGCTGCGAGATCCAGTCCGCGCTGACCAGCAGGGCGGCGCCCATGCACAGGGACGGCAGCAGATTGGGGCCGGGCGAACGGGTCAGGCGCCGGGCGAGCTGCGGCGCGGTGAGCGCCACGAAGCTGACCGGTCCCGCGGCGGCGGTGGCCGCGGCGGTGAGCAGTACGGCGGCCACCATCAGCTGCGCCCGCACCCGCTCGACGCGCACTCCGAGGGCGTACGAGATGTCGTCGCCCATCTCCATCATCCGCAGCGCCCGTCCGTTGGTGAGCACGAGCGGCACGAGCACGGCGCACAGCGCTAGCAGGGGCCAGACCTGGTCCCAGTCACGGCCGTTGAGGGAGCCGGTCATCCAGACGACGGCGCGGGAGGCGTCGACGATGTCGGCCCGGGTGAGCAGGTAGCCGTTGACCGCCGTGACGATCGCGGACACGCCGATACCGACCAGGACCAGCCGGTATCCGTGCACGCCCCGCTTCCAGGCGAGCAGATAGATGGCGAGACCGGTCACCAGGCCGCCCACGAGTGCGCCGACGGTGACCTGGGCCGAGCTGCCGGAGAACAGGACGATCATGACGAGCGCACCGGCCGTCGCGCCCTGCCCGAGGCCGAGTACGTCCGGACTGCCGAGCGGGTTGCGGGAGATGGCCTGGAAGAGCGCGCCGCCGACGCCGAGCGCGCCGCCGACCAGCAGTCCGACCAGGACCCGTGGCAGCCGCAGTTCGTTGACGATGAACTCCTGCCCGGCGTTGCCCTGGCCGACCAGGGTCCTCAGCACATCGGCGGCCGGTATGTCGAAGTCGCCGGTGCCGATCAGCAGCACGCTCGCGGCGAGCGCGAGGACCAGCAGCAGGGCGACGACGACCACGGCCCGCACGTCGAGGCGCAACGACAGCCCGCCCGGGCTGCGCACGGCTCGGTTGGTCTTCGAGGTCTTCCCGGTCACAAGGGCTTTCCCGGTCTCGCCGGTCTTCGCGGTCTTCCCCTTCTTCACAGCTGGGCCGTCCTCCGCCGTCGTACGAGAAATATGAAGACCGGCCCGCCGAGGACGGCGGTGACGATGCCGACCTGGAGTTCCGCGGGCCGTGCGACGATCCGGCCGAGGACGTCCGCACCGAGCAGCAGCACCGGGGACAGGATCGCCGCGTACGGCAGGATCCAGCGCATGTCGGGTCCCGTGAAGGAGCGGACGATGTGCGGGATCATCAGCCCGACGAACACGATCGGCCCGCAGGCCGCGGTCGCGGCACCGCACAGCACGGTCGCGGCGAGCATGGACAGCGCCCGGGTGCGGTTCAGGTTGGCGCCGAGGGCCTTGGCGGTGTCGTCGCCCATCTCCATGGCGTTCAGCGGCCGGGCGAGTGCGAGCGCGAGGACCGTGCCCGCCACGAAGAAGGGCAGCACTTCCCTGATGGTCCCGGTCGTCGCCGAGGCGAGCGAACCGACCGTCCAGAAGCGCATCCGGCCCAGCGCCGCGTCGTCCATGATCATCACGGCCTGGAGGTAGCCGAAGAGCGCGGCGCTGATCGCGGTGCCGGCCAGCACCAGCCGCACCGGCGTGGCCCCCCGGCTGCCGCCCAGGAACCAGACCAGCGCGCCGACCCCCGCCGCACCGGCGAAGGCGAACCAGACGTACCCGGTCAAGGAGGTGACGCCGAAGAAGGTGATGCCCGTGACGACGGCCGCCGAGGCGCCCGCGTTGATGCCGAGCAGCCCGGGATCGGCCAGCGGATTGCGGGTCAGCGCCTGCAGCACGGCTCCCGCGAGACCGAGGGCGGCGCCGGCCAGCAGCCCGAGCACGGTCCGCGACAGCCGCTCGCCGACGACGACGTCGCCGTACGTGCCCGAGTCGTGGAAGAGACCGTGCCAGACCTCCGCCAGAGACAGGTCCTTGGCTCCGATCGCGATGCTCGCCAACACGATGAACGCCAGGACCGCGACGGAGACGGGCAGCCCCGCGGCACGCAGGACGCGGCGCTTGGAGGGCGGCGCGGGAGCGGTCTCCGCGCGCTGTTCGGGGGGACTGTCGACCAACACGCAGTTAGGTTAGCCTACCCTGCTAATCGATCATGATCCCGAGGCTTCTCCGGGCCACCTCGGCCGGGCCCGCGGACGGGTGCCCTCCGGTACGGACGCCTTCCCCGTACTCCGCTTCACAACCCCGACCGACTCCGCTTCACAACCCCAACCGCGCCAGCGCCTTCCCCGAGTCCAGCCCGCACCCCTGCTCCCCGCCCGCCGTCCAGGCCGCCGCGCACAGCGCCCGCAGCCCGTCCAGCGCCGTGCCGTCACCCGCCAGCTCCAGCCGCTCCGCACCGGCCGTCGCCGTCCAGCCACCGCAGCGGAAGCCTTCCTCCGCCTCGCCGGTGACCTCCGGCTGCCCGGTGAGCAGCCCGCGCAGATCGGCGTCGACGTACGTCGGCCGGTGCTGCGCCGGCGCCGCCAGCAACTGCGCTCCGTCGGTCACGCCGGTCAGGACGAGCAGCGAGTCGACCTCCCCGTTGAACGCGCCCTCGATGTCCGTGTCCAGCCGGTCGCCCACGACCAACGGGCGCTGGGCGCCGGTCCGCAGGATCGTCTCCCGGTGCATGGGCGGCAACGGCTTCCCCGCGACCTGCGGCTCGGCGCCGGTCGCGATCCGCACGACCTCCACCGCCGCGCCGTTGCCCGGGGCGATCCCCCGGGCGCCCGGGATGGTCAGGTCGGTGTTGGAGGCGTACCAGGGGACGCCGCGCGCGATGGCGTAGCAGGCTTCGGCGAACCGGCCCCACGGCAGCTCCGGGCCGCCGAATCCCTGCACGACGGCCGCCGGATCGTCCTCGGCCGACTCCACGGGCTCGAGACCGCGCTCGCGCAGCGCCACGCGCAGCCCCTCGCCGCCGATCACCAGCACCCGCGCCCCCGAGGGCACCTGCTCGGCGATCAGCCGGGCCACCGCCTGCGCCGAGGTGATGACGTCACCGGCATCCGTCGCTATCCCCAGCTCCGTCAGGTGCTCGGCCACCGTGTCCGGAGTGCGGAGCGCGTTGTTGGTGACGTACGCCAGGCGCATGCCACCGTCGCGGGCCGTGGCGAGGGAGTCGACGGCGTGCGCGATCGCGTTCCCCCCGGCGTACACCACGCCGTCCAGGTCGAGCAGCGCCGTGTCGTAGGCCTCACTGAGACCCCGCCCACTGCCCTCGGGCCTCGTCCTGACGCTCCGGCTCATTGCACATCGCTCCTCGTTCTCGCCTTTCCCCCGATCATCCCCCATGCCACTGACACACGTACGATGCCGGGATGAACTCTGCAGGTCACCCGGAAGCAACGGCGCGCCGGGGCCTGGAACTCACCCCGTTCCGAGGCCTCCGCTACGACCCCGACCGGGTCGGCAGCCTGGCCGCCGTGACCTCCCCTCCCTACGACGTCGTGGTCCGCCCCGACGGCCTGCTCCACCTCGAGTCAGCCGACCCGTACAACATCGTCCGGCTGATCCTCCCCCAGGCCGCCACGCCCGAGGCGCGCAACGAGCAGGCCGCCCGCACCCTGCGGCGCTGGACGGCGGAGGGCGTCCTGACCACCGACCCCGAACCGGGCCTGTACGTCTACGAACAGCGCGACGGCGAAGGCATGCTGCAGCGCGGCATCATCGGCGCCCTGCGCGTGTCGGACCCCGCAGAGCAGGTGGTCCTGCCGCATGAGGACGTCATGCCCCACGTCGTCGCCGACCGTGCGGCGCTCATGCGGGCCACCCGGGCGAACCTCGAACCCCTGCTCCTGACCTACCGCGGCGACGACGAGACGCCGGCCACCACCGCCCTCGTGGAACGCACGGCCGAGCAACCGCCGCTCCTCTCCACGACCACGGAGGACGGTTACTGCCACCGCCTGTGGTCGGTCACCGACCCGGACACCGTGGCCCGCGTCCGGACCGAGCTGTCCCGGCACCAGGCTCTCATCGCCGACGGCCACCACCGCTGGGCCACCTACCGCACCCTCCGCGCGGAACACCCTTCGCCCAGCCCGTGGGACCACGGCCTGGTCCTCCTGGTCGACACGGCCCGCTACCCGCTCCGCGTCCGCGCCATCCACCGCCTGCTGCACGGCATCCCGGTGCACGACGCCGTGGCCGCCCTGGACGGGCACTTCCGCGTCCGCCGCCTGGACACGCCGCTGGACGAGTCCCTGGAAACCCTGGCCAAGGCGGCCGACGCGGGCAACGCCTTCCTCCTCGCCGGTGACGGCGCCTTCCACCTCGTCGATCTGCCGGACCCCGGCCTGCTGGCCCGCACGGTTCCCACCGACCGCCCCGAGGCCTGGCGCACCCTGGACGCCACCGTCCTGCACGCCACACTCCTCGCCCAGGTCTGGCACGTCCCCGACAACTCGGCGGCCCACATCTCCTACATCCACGACACGGCAGCCACCGTGGACAAGGCCGAACGCGACGGCGGTACGGCGGTGCTGATGCACCCGGTCCGCGAGGAAGTCGTCCGCGAACTGGCCCGACAGGGCGTCACGATGCCCCGCAAGTCGACGTCCTTCGGCCCGAAGCCGGCCTCCGGCCTGGTGCTCCGCGCACTCGACGCCTGACCCGGCCCACGACGGGACGAGGGGACGGACCCGGTTCACGGGCCCGCCCCCTCGCGGTACGGCACGTCAGTCCTTGTCGCCGTCCTCGGCGGAAGGGCTCTCCACGTCACTACCGGGCTCGGTCTCGCCCTCGTCCTCGGCCAGGGCGTCCATGAACTCCACGCCGTCCAGTTCGGCGAGCCGGTCGGAGGCGTCCGTGCTGCCGTCCCGGTCGGACTCCACGGCCTTCGCGAACCATTCCCGCGCCTCCCGCTCCCGGCCTGCGGCCAGCAGCGCGTCGGCGTAGGCGTACCGCAGCCGAGCGGTCCAGGGCTGCACGGAGTTGGAGGCCAGCTCGGGGCTCTGCAGCGTCACGATGGCCGCGTCCAGCTGCCCCATGTCACGCCGGGCACCGGCTGCCACGAGACGCATCTCGACCTGACCGGCCTTGTCCAGCTTGTGCACCTCGGGCGCGCCGGCCATGTCCAGCGCCTTCTCCGGCCGGCCGAGCCCACGCTCGCAGTCGGCCATGACCGGCCACAGCTCCACGGACCCGGTCATCCGCCGCGCGGCCCGGAACTCCGCCAGCGCCTCGCTGTACTTCTGGTTGGCGTACGCGGCGAACCCGGCCGCCTCGCGTACGGCGGCGACGCGGGACGCCAGACGCAGGGCCACCCTGGAGTACCCGTACGCGGCCTCCGGGTCCTCGTCGAGCAGCCGCGCGACCATCACCAGGTTCCTGGCGACGTCCTCCGCGAGCGTCTTGGGCAGGCTCTGCAGTTCCTGCCGCACGTCCTTGTCGATCTCGTCGCCCGTGACCTCCTCGGGGATCGGCAGGCGCTTGATGGGCTCGCGGTCCCGGTCGCGGTCCCGCTCCTCACGGAAGCGGCCACCGCCGCCGTGCCGGTCGTCCCGTCCCCGATAACCGCCGGGCCGTCCTCCGCGGTCGTCACGACGGGGCCCACGGCCACCGCGGTCGTCCCGCCCGCGGAACCCACCGCGGTCACCACCCCGGCTGTCGTCACGACGGTCGTCACGCCGACCGAATCCGCCACGGTCACCACGGTTGTCGTCCCGACGGAAACCACCGCGGTCGCCCCGGTCATCACGCCGGTCATCCCGACGGAAGGGAGGACGGTCGCCACCCCGGTCATCACGCCGGTCATCCCGACGGAAGGGAGGACGGTCGCCACCCCGGTCATCACGCCGGTCATCCCGACGGAAGGGAGGACGGTCGCCACCCCGGTCATCCCGACGGTACGAAGGACGGTCACCACGGTTGTCGTCCCGACGGAAACCACCGCGGTCGCCACGGTCGTCGCGCCGGTCTTCACGCCGGAAGGGCGGACGGTCACCGCCCCGGTCATCCCGACGGAAACCCCGGTCGCCACCGCGATCGCGATCGTCCCGACGCCCGTACCCGCCGCCGCGGTTGTCCTCGGGACGACCGTCACGGCGGTCATCCCGACGGAAGCCACCACGCTGCCCACCCCGGTCGTCACGCCGGTCGTCACGACGGTCATCGCGCCGGTCGTCACGCCGGAAGGGAGGACGGTCGCCGCCCCGCTCATCCCGACGGTCGTCACGCCGGTACGAGGGACGGTCACCCCGATCACCGCGGTCTCCGCGGTCGTCACGGCGGAAGGACGGACGCTCACCTCGGTCGCCGCGGTCGTCACGCCGGAAGGACGGACGGTCACCGCCCCGGTCATCCCGACGGAAACCCCGGTCGCCACCGCGATCGCGATCGTCCCGACGCGGTCCACGGTCACGGTCGTCCCGGCGGAAGCCACCGCGCTGTCCGCCACGGTCATCGCCCCGGCGGTCGTCGCGGCGGAACCCACCACGGTCCCCGCGCTGACCGCTACGGTCACCGCGGTCACCACTGTCCCGTCGCCGCTGATCGCGCTCCGGTCGGTCGTCGGGAGAGTTGGTGGACATGGGTGACTCCTGTCTTAGGTACTGCAAGTCATTCTCGCGCAGTCGGGTACCCGGTGCGCCCTGGAAAAACGAAAGGACCCCTGGTCCCCAGCTGAACGCTGGGGACCAGGGGTCCTTTCCAAAGATTGTTCGGCGGCGTCCTACTCTCCCACAGGGTCCCCCCTGCAGTACCATCGGCGCTGTAAGGCTTAGCTTCCGGGTTCGAAATGTAACCGGGCGTTTCCCCTACGCTATGACCACCGAAACCCTAATGGTTTCGAGCGAACAAGCACACTCTTTAATTGTGCGTTCTACTCAAAGCCGGCAACGGTCGTTGCCTCAGAACTAACACAGTGGACGCGAGCAACTGAGGACAAGCCCTCGGCCTATTAGTACCGGTCACCTCCACACCTCACGGTGCTTCCAGATCCGGCCTATCAACCCAGTCGTCTACTGGGAGCCTTAACCCCTCAANACCCGGACTCCTTCACCTGCTTCCCGGCCGCCGACCGATACCGCACCTTGTACGCGTGCGGGCACTTCGACCACCGCGACCGCGGATGCTCACACTCCTTGAAAAACGAACCCATCCCACGAACCAACGAACCTGTCACATCATCACATCCTGCACAGCTAGCACTCTCACAGGGTCCTGCCGTATTTCAAGCCACGGCATCAGCGGCGGTCTCGCCATAGCCGAGAATCGGAGTTCGCTTCAATAACCCACTACTCGTTGCTGCCTCACCCAGGATTCAACCTCTGAAACTTTGAATCGGATCTTGGCATTCGCTCCTGCGCCGAACTTGTACATCACCAATCCCGAGCGGGCAGAATTTTTGTACAGCCAGGATATGGACACGTTCAAATACTCGGCAGTTTCCTTGATATCCATAAAATGAACAGTCACAGCCACCGCATACCTCCTCCGAAAACCTATGGCCTGTAGCCGCGCCATGCTGCTTCGAAAGCCATACCTGGGATCCGGGGTCTGACTGGCCTCCAGGCGTGATCAATACTCCGCAAGGTTGCCGGTTTGCCCAACCGGCGATCGTCGGCTATGTTGCGCTCGCGATGAACGCCCCCAACGGTCTTCGGCTGCCTTTTCGAACTCGGGAGTAGCCCTGCAACCCGAGCCAGGAACAGAAGTGGTGGGGTTTAACTCGACTGGAGATCAGGATTGAGCCTGGTCTACTGCTACGCAGGTCCTTCCACCGCCAGGATGGTGCCCCGCCCCGGCCGCGCAAGCAGTCAATGCGGTACAGCCGCAACCTCGCCCGCTGAGATCATCTGGCCGACGCCGAGCTGGTGGTCGACCTGTGCGGTGGCGCCGGAGCGACCGCCCGCGCGATTCTCGACCTGGTCCCAGCCCCAGCCCGGGGGTCTCCCTCGACGACGCCTCCGTGATGCAGCAGGTCGGCCGCCGCGCCCTAACCGCCGTCGGCCTGGACTGGACCACTGCCCCGGCCGAACGGTTCACCGACCACATCCACGCCAACAGCGTCGATGCCGTGGGTGTGCAACCCCGTGTCCCTCGTTGGATTCACCTCGATCAGCTGCAGCAGCACACGCTGCGGACCGCCGCCTACGCCAGCGGGCACCTGAATCACGACGCGTTTGAGCCCGGCCTGGAACCGGTGTGGTGCCACGGCCTGCACCACCTAGTGCCCGTCGCCCTGCCCTCAGCCGTCCTCGATCGGATCGAGGACGTCCTGTGACTATCGGCCAGGGGCCTGCCTACCTCAAGGAAGACCCCCAGGCTGGCTGCCAGGCGGCGCGCGCACGGATCCGTCGCAGTCCTCAGGAAGGACGTTTGTCCCAGTCAGCGTCCAGACGGAACCACGCCACCTGCTGGTTCTGCTCCCCGGCAAGCAGAATGTTACGTCCGACAATCGGGGCATAGGACAGGCCCAGCGTCGCAGACCGATCTGCCCGGTAGGAGCGCATCCGCGAATCGTCGAGGTCGCCGACATCAAGAAGCGCCTGATGTTCCGCGCTGTGGAGGCCGGCGAGGTGAGTGCCGACTACGGCATCGACGACCAGATCGTCGACCTGCCGGACTCAACCATGGTCGAGTCCTCACCGCACGTCGCACGGCTGTTGGCGACCCTGCGGGAGCGGGGCTGGAGGGGCTGGACCCGCATCAAGCGAGGGCCTGGCGAGAAACTCAACGCTGAGCTGCCGCCATCGTGAAGGCAGGTCAGCGTCGTGCTTCTGCGCGGCCGTCGTCGACCGGCTCACCTTCAACGACACCCTCATCGAGACCGGCACCGAGTCCTACCGGCTGGCCCGCACCAAAGGGAACGCCAGGGCGAAGTAGCTGACTGGCCTCACAAAGGCGGAGGAACCTCCCGTACAAGATCGAGGGCGTCCCCCAGTCGCAGGGCCAACGAGCGGTCACCATACGTATCCGCGAACCCACGGCAGATCGCCGGCTCGACACCTGCGGGCGCCGAGCCCGGCAACGTCGAATGACACGTCACATGCCCTTCGGCCGCCACAGCATCCGCGACCATACTGCGGATCCGCCCCGGCATCGTCGTCCGGAACGGGTTGCCCGGCCGGAAGATACAGGTTGAGCACGGCTCGGACAGCAGCCGGATCTCGCCGGTCGCCTCATCGGCGACCGGAACACAGACCGCCGTGTCGTCCTCGAACAGGTCATCGGTCTCGATCGGCATGAAAGTCATGATGCCCGATGCCCTCACACGGCCACCGCGTAATTCGTCAGCCCGGTGGTCCCAAATCAAGCCGCCCGTCGGGCCCACCCCAATCCGCCTGATCTTCACAAACCATCCCAGAAGCGGGTCCGAGCCGGCTCGCCTCGGTGGGGGGGGCGCTGACGACCACTCGAGCCACCCCCGACCGCTTCGAGATGCTTTGCGCGAAGACCCGGGCCTTCAGCTCCGGACCATGCCACCCTTCCAACGCGTCCGCTTCGACATCCAGTGCGAGTCAATACGACCGGACACGTCTACGACATCTTCCTAGACCGCAGCCCCCACTGGCGGATCCTGACGTGACGCTCACCCAAAGCGAGTTGGAGTACCTGCGCTCGAGCAGCGTCCTCGATCACGACCAGGACGAGATCCTCACCGAGATGACCTTGACCGACCGGTGACGAAGTTCCGGCCTCCACGGGCTCAGTTCCGTGAACAGCAAGCCGCGCATAGCGCTCGAAGATGGAACGTTAGATGCTATTTGCGTCAAGTTACGGGGGCTCATGGACGGATGGCGCTCCATAGGTACAGCGTGGAGCCCTGCGGATAGCCGAATCAGGAAGTAGCGGTGGTGCTCAAACCAGACGAGGCGTCGGTGTCGTCACGTCCGTCGACATCAGGCGGAATGGTGGACGCCGCACTGTAATGGAGGTCCTTGGTCCGAATCATGAGGAAGCCGATGAGAGCGGCGGCGAAACCAAGGACGGCGCAGAGGTTCATGGCACTGTGGAAAGCGTCCATGTATGCCACTCCCCCGGCGCTCAGTACCGGCTCGCGCAGAGCACCGCTACCCTGCGCGACCGTTTCGAGCGAACCCGAACTGATGGCGTGGGCCGCTTCGGCAGCCCTGTCGGCGCCGAGCTGTCTCGCGACTTCGGAGTCGGCGAAGCTGTTAGCAACGCGGTTTTGGAACAGTGCGCCGACTCCCGCGATACCGACGGCGATGCCGACCTGCTGGAAGGTCTCGTTGATGCCGGAGGCGACGCCGGACTTCGCCGGTTCGGCTACACCGATGGCGAGAGCGGCACGCGCGGGGTTGAAGATGCCCATGCCGAAGCCGGCGATGACGAAGGCCGGAACGAGGACGGTCCAGACGGAGTCTGCCTCGGTGGAGTTCAGAAAGAGCAGCCCCGTGGCCATGATGGCAGGTGCGCCACCGAGGAGGAACCGGAACGGCACCTTGCCGATGAGGCTGCCTCCGATGGCTCCGGCGACGAACATGGCGACGGTCAGGGGAAGGAAGCGCAGGCCCGCCTGCCAGGCGTCCATGCCGAGCATGTTCTGTAGGTAGCTTGTCTCGAAGAAGACCGAGGGCAGGGCGCCCGCATTTCCGATCATGGCGACGAGAGAGATGCCGACGAAGGTGGGGTTTCGGAAGAACGCGAGGTCGAGCATGGCGCGCTCGCCCATACGGTGCTCGATGACCACGAACAGCACAAGGAAAGCAGCACTCGCCGCGTACAGGGTGAGGGTGAAGGCGCTGGTCCACCCTTCTTCTGGGGCTCGGATCGTGGCGAAGACGAGGGCCGCGAGTGCAATGCTGAAGGTGGCGAGACCGGGCCAGTCGGTGGGGTGGGCGCGAAGGTTCCTCGACTCACTGACGCGGAACATACCGATGCCGAGAGCGACTACACCGACGGGAACGTTGATGTAGAAGATCCAGCGCCAGGAGAGCGAGTTGGTCAACGATCCCCCGATGAGGGGGCCTGTGGCGACGGCCAGGCCGACGGCGGCGCCGAAGACGGTGAAGGCGGTGGCACGCGCCTTGCCGTGGAACTCGTGGCTCAGCATGGCCGGCCCCACGGCGAACATGACGGCGGCGCCCACTCCCTGAACAGCGCGGAAGATGCTGAGGGCGGTGGCGTCTCCGGCAAGGCCACAGGCCAGTGACGCAAGGGTGAAGATCGCGAAGCCGACCTGGAAGACCTTCCTGCGGCCGAGGCGGTCGGCGAGCGAGCCGGCGGCCACGAGGAAGATCGCCAAAGTAAGGGCATAGGCGTCGAAGACCCACTGCAGGTCCGCGAAGCTGCTGTCCAACGAAGCGTGGATCTCAGGAAGCGCAACAGCCACCACGCTGAGGTCGAGCATCAGCATAAACGTGCCGAGCGCCACGACCCCAAGCGTCCACCACCTCGTCGGAGATAGGGCTCGTTGTGCGGACATGCGGAACCTTTCCATCGGATTGACTCACTGGCACAGGAATGAGCGCACGGACTACGGCCGCCGCGCAACGGTGAGGCGGATACCGAGCACGGTGTCCTGCCACGCCGTTCGGACCTGACCAAAGCCCGTTTCCCTGAGGAGGGTCTCGAGGTCCTGGTGCAACACTCCAGTTCCGCCTGCGAGCTCGAGGTCGAGGCGAGCCGAGGCGGCCCCGAGCCGGCGCTTCGGTGGCAAGGGGGTCGGCAGGACGACCCAGCCGCCAGGCACGAGTGCCTGCTTGCCGGCGGTGATGGCCCGGCGTAGATCGACGAGGGCCTGACCTGCGGTCGGCGCCCAGAGGAGCGCGAGCCGGTCGACCGGCTCAATGCCTGCTAGATCGCATACGTCGGTGAAGGGCATGCGCTGCGCGAGCGCCGCGGCAGACCGGCCGCCGTCGTCAGCGACGCATCCTACCCGTGCACCAGGGGCGGCCAGCAGCTGAGACAGCCCGTCCAGCCTGCTGAGCAGGGTGTTGACCAGGACATCGGCAAGGATAGGTGCCTCGGCGCCGCTTCCGGTCAGCAGCTCCCGGCCCCCGCCGGGGGTGCCGGTACGCAGATGTGAGGCGCGGGCCAGCGCTCGCCGCTGCCGCGCGGCGAACGCGGCGGTACGTGGCCCGCCGATGAGGACCGGCTCCAGGCGCTGGTCCGTGGTGTAGCGGCCATCGGAGCCACGGTCCACGACCCCGGCTCCAGTGAGCACGACGAGCAGGTCACGAGTGAAGTCCTCAGGCAGCCCTTCGGCAGCCTCCTTCAGCGTGCTCGGCCGCAGCATCCGTGCGAGCAGCCCGGTCTCCTGCGCGACGGCGCATGCCAGCCAGCCCCACGCCCGCTCGGCCATCTCGCCGAGTCGCCCCTCGAACAGGCCCGTGGGCTCCTGGGGCATGGCCTCCGGGACCTGTCCGGACCGGACGGCGTCCACCAGGGCGTGCGCGCGGTCCAGGAGCGCGGTCAGCTCCCCGAGCCAGCCCTGACCTGCCCCGGCGCCCTCCAGTCCGGCCGCCGACACCACCGCACGTATGGCGTCGCTGGATTGTTCCGCCAAGTCGCGCTGGGAGGACTCCGCAGCGTGAAGGGCCCACCAGGAGTCCGCCAGCTTGGCCACCGCGAGCTCGGCGGCGCTCTCGCGCATTTGCTCGCCCTCCAGGCCAACGATCGTGCGCTGCCCCAACTGCAGAAGCAGCAGTTCCTGTGCGCCCTGGCCGCCAATTAACCCCAGTACGTTCCGCATGAAGCCCTCCCACGGGAACGTGCTGATGTAACCCTCACCTCCCTGCAAGTTCAGTACGAGCTGGCCGATGCGCAGGGCGCTCTCGGTGACATGGTGCTTGGCGATGGTCGCCAGCTCGTCGAAGTACGCGTCCCGGCCCGGGTATCGAGTGCCGTTCAGCGCACGAAGAGTGGCAGCACGGGAGGCTTCGAGAAGCACGCGCATCTCGCCTATGGAGCGCTCGACGTTCGGGTAGTCGAGGACTCGGCGGCCGCTGCGCCGACGGGAGGACAGCGCCTCAACACAGTTCGCGAGCACGCCCTCCAGCGCGCCGACTGTGCCGCAGGCGGTCATGATCCGGCGGCCACGCGCGTACGTGTTGAACTCGCTGAGCGCGTCCGCCCTCCACACCTGCCGCCACTGGGGCACACGTACGTCGTGCAGCACCACCTGGGCCAGAGCCATGCTGCGCAGGCCCATGGTCTCCAGGGGCAGGACCGCGACACCGGGGTCGTCCGCCTCCACGGCAAAGGCGAGTACGTCGTTGGAGGCTTGGTCCCTTACGAACATGACGAACAGGTCAGCGACAAGGCCACCGGTGACGAAGTGCTTAGTGCCGTTGAGTACCCACTCCTCGCCCTCGAGACGAGCGGTCGACTCGTAGTCGTAGGGGTCTTTGCTCTCATAGGCGCCCAGCGCTACATATCGTCGCCCTTGGACCAGGTCCGGGACGTACCGATCAATGAGCTCCGTATGGCCACTGGAGCGAAGCACTTCGGTGATTTCGACGGTTGTGTCAATGAGCACGGAGAATCCGGGATCGAGCGAGATGCGGGCGAGTTCCTCGACCACCAGGCCCCACTCGAACGTGTCCCGCCCCTCGCCGCCGACGGAGACCGGCAGCGAGAATCCCAGCAGGCCGATCTCCGCCGCCTGGCTGATGACGTCCCGTCCGATGACGTGCCGTGCGGCATCTCGGCGGTCGTGCTCCCGGAAGTACGAGCCAGGGTTGACCATGTCCCGTACGAAGCCGGCGAAGCGGCGCCGGGCCTCTGCGCGTATGCGCTCGGCCTCCGCCTCCAGACCGTACTCGGCTGGATCTGGTGCGGCCGTCGTCACGCTTCTGCCTCCTGTGTAGTAGCCACCGCGGTGTGGCTGCCCAGCTCTTCTGCCACTTGTTCGATGGTCTCGTCGCCGAGGAAGCGCTCGAGCGAGATGAGAGCGCCGACGCGTTCCTCGACAGTCGCGGACAGCTGGGCCGCGGTAAGTGAGTCCATGCCGAGTTCGCCGAGCGGCCGGTCGAGGGGAATCTCCTGCTGGTCCGCGCCGAGCAGGTCCGCAATCAGTAGGCGGAACCAGTCGGTGACGGACTCGGTGCCGACGTGTGCGCTGGTAATGGCGTCCTCCTCAGGTCAGGCCGACGTCGGCTCTCGGTGCTGCGGTGCGAGCCGCAGCGGGACGAGAGAGAACGCCTGGTCGTCGTCGTCGAGATCGGTAAGTCGTCGCACGAGGCGGTCCTCGGCGTCCCGGTCGGGCTCGACCGGGACGCCGAGTCGCTCCAGGACCCGACGTAGTGCCACGGAGAGCCAGGACCGGTCGGCAGCCAGGCCACCGAGAGCGTGCCGACGATGGATCCAGGTGTGCAGGCAGCATGCACCCGCGTGGACCAGGCAGTGCTGCCGGGCCGCTTCATAGGCCTCGGCCGTTCGGGCCGTGCCGAGTTCGTGAAGAACTTGTTGGCTTCGGTCCCGGGCTTTGCACAACAGTTGAGCGAGTCCACCAAGTTCGGCATCGCCATGCAAGGCGTCGGCAGCTTCCTCAAGCAGTGCCGTGACCTCATCCACACCGCCGTAGGTGATCCGCGGGAACTCGTCGCGCGGCGCCGGCGGCGACTGAGGCTGCTCCCCGAAGCCGAACAGCAGCGTCAGGGGCAACTCGGCCGGGGAGCCTCCCGTCCCGCGGCGCCGAATCCCATGGACCAGTTGGCCGCGGACGGTATCGAGCTGCACCAGTTGGGTGCCCTCGAACACAGGAGTGATCGCGATGTCCCGCACCAGCTTCTGGAAGGCACCGTGCGCTGTCCCTTCGCGCAGATAGGCGCGAGCGCTGAGCACTTCGCCGCAGCTGTTCACGGCGTCCACGCACAAGGAAGGGACCACGTACTTGGCCACCGCCGACCACAGGGGCATCCGCCGACGGGCCACATCGAGGGCGCGGGCAGCACTCAGCTCAGTGCACTCTGCGACCAGCACGTCGGCGAAAGCACGCGCGAGAAGCGAGCGGACTGGTGCGAGTCCGAGCGCCGCACTGCCGTACAGCAATCGCGTACGTGCGTGGCGGGTGGCGATTCGCAGCGCGGTGTCAGCGGCGCCGAGACTGGTGGCTCCAACCATCGTCCGGGTGAATTGGAGCATTCCGGTGACCATTTCCACGCCGCGCCCCGGCCTGCCGATCACCGAATCCGCGTCGACCGGGTAGCCGCTGAGAGTGAATCCGCTCAGGTCGTGCCCGCGCAGACCGTGCGTCGCGACTTTCGGCAGGCGCTGTATGGTGCCCGCATCAGCGTCGGCGAAGTCGACCAGGAACAGCCCGAAGGACGGCTCGCTCGCGGCGAGGACCGTGGCAAACGCCGACCGCCGCCCGTTGCCGACCAGCCACTTCTCCCCCTCCAGCAGATAGCCGTCGGTGGTCGCCATGGCTCGGGTCGCGGTGGCCAGCAGGTCACTCCCGGCCGCCTTCTCGCTGATGGCGGCCGTGCCCCAGCCGCCACCGAGAACGAGCTCGGCGACCTGGCGGCGTTGCTTTTCCTCCCCCCACACCCAGACCGGCATCGCGGCGAGCAGCGTCGACCCGAATCCGACCGAGACCGCCAGATCCCGTCGTGAGGCCGCCCGCACCACGCCGACCATCGACTCGAAGGAGGCGAGCCTCCCTCCCTCCGAGACAGGCACGATGTGGTGGTGCAGTCCGGCCGACCAGGCCGCCTCGTATGCCGCGGTGGGCTCGGCCTCGAGTTCGTCCGCCGCCACTCCCCCGGACAGCGACATGCCGGTGTCCGGGTCGAATGGGCAGCCCAGTATCTGTTCGAATTCCGCCGCCGCCCGGAACAACGGCAGAGCGGAGGACGCCGGCGTTTCCTCACTACTCATGTGCGCTCCACGATGATCGCGTACGGCCCGCCGCTGTCTCCGACGAGCTCCAGTTCATGGACGAATGCGATGCTCGTGCCATGGCGGTGCGCGTGGGTGCGGACCTGAATCAGGTCCCACAGCTGACCAGTCCTCAGCCACGTGGCATCGACCCGGCGGATCCCGTCGGACAGAGCACCCCGTAGTTCGGGAACGCGCCAGCCGTGCCGCCTGACGAGCTCTTCCCGTGCGCCGACGCCAAAGCCGAGAGTCTCGGCCCAGTACCACTGATCGGCCACCTCGCAGTGGTGACGGTGGATACGGAAGGTCGGCAGTGGATCGGTGTCAGCGACGAGCAGATCACCGTCCCGCTCGAATGCCGCTCGAAGCGCCCGCACTTGACAACGATGCGGCGCCCGCACGACCTCGTCCGGAAGGAACCCGGCGACGAGCGAGTCGGGGAGGACGGCCGGCGCACCGGAAAGGGCGGAGTCGCCGCTGAGGCTCAGTGGAACCGAGGTGGCGCGCGTGCGCACCGCCACGCCTTCGGGACCGGAGAACGTCGTCTCGAACTCGAGTTGCGTAGACCGCGGTCCCCGCACCTGGGCTCCGACATCGACGGTGACAGCGTCCGCGTCATCGAACCGCAGCGGCTTTTCGTACTCCAACTGCCAGGACCACAGGACGAATCCGACGCGGTGCTCGGTCACCAGTCTGCGGTGACTGCACACGTGATCGCGCACCCAGCGGGTCCCTGCCTGGAAGCCAAGTCGTCCCACGGCTGTGATCTGCATCTGGGCGGGGGTGAACATGCCCGCGTCGAGGACTACTTCATAGGTGGATGTACGCGGCATCGAGGGCCCTAGCCCCCAGACACCGCGGTGACGATGTCCACCCGGTCGTCACCAGTGGCCTCGCGGTCCAGCTCACTACGGGAGAGCTGCTCACCGTTGAGCGCGATGAGGTGCGTGGGACGAATGCTTCCCTCCCTGTCCAGGAGCACCTCGACGAGCTTCGGATAGCGCTCAGTGAGTGTGAGCAGGCCGTCTCGGACGGTGGCGCCGTCGACCTCTATGTCGTTCTCGTAGTTCGTGAAACGGAGCAGAACACCTCTGACCTTGACGATCATTGCCGGGACCTCTCCCTTGCTGTCGCGGTGTGCGATCGTGCGTCACGTCACTAAGTGGCCCGGGCCTGGGCGGTTCGAGCGGCGGCATGCTCGCCCCACCGCAAGCGGGCCGGACGTGTGAACGGGGAACCGGGATGCCGAGTCGGGCGGGACCATCACGACGGCGGCGAGGAGACCGCAAATCTGGGGCCCCGTCCGCCACTCCTCACTTGCCGGAGGTGCCGCGCCGAGCCATGTATACCCCTACCCCCTACCGGAAGCAAGAGCCGCTACAGGTACGCGCAACTGAACCGCGCAGAAATACCGGGCCACTCGCAGGAATGACACATGAAGAATCCACATTCGGAATCAGGCACTCCTGTCAGTGCACGCCGCTACTCCCGTCATCTAAATACCTATCCCTCCTGGTGAGAGCTCGATTCGGCCCCACGGAGTGAATCCAGAAGGCCTACGCGCATCTTCGCGCAAGCCCTCCCACTCAACCTGCGATCCCGCCGTACGTAAACCTGCCAAGGCCGGCGTCGAACGACACGAGACCCGTAGATCCCCATTGACACGGGCTACCCGTATGGGGTTTCCTCAACGGCGTTCACATCGAGCCATGAACGGAACCACGCGCATCGGTACCGGAGTTGGTCGACAGAACGACCGGCCGACTCCGGACAACTGCCGCACCGTGAGGTGCGTGCCGCATCGGATGATATTTGCGGTGAACCGACGCAGCGACGTCGGTCGGTCAACACGGGGGGCGGACATCACGTATCTCATAGCGCGGACACTCGGATGACAAGCAGGCGCGAACCGGTATTCACGTAGCGGCCCAACGCGCCTGTCCTACGCGACTCATTCATCTGCCCCAGACTCCGGGGCTTGCACCTTCCCCGGAGTACGGTTCACCGCGCCCAAAATCCCTTCGACGCCCGCGAATTCTTCCACGCATCCCACGAACGAGAGGACCAATGGACATATCCGGGAACCCGTTCGCACACCAACGCTTCGCAGCTGTGGCCGCAGCGCAGCCCGCGGGCATAGCGGTGGAGCACGACGGTCGCCGCATCGACTACACGGAACTGGATGAGCGCGCCAACCGGCTCGCGCACCGGCTCCAGAGCATGGGAGTCATCCGCGGCTCCGTGGTCATGACGCACCTCGGGCGCTCCATCGACCTGATCGTGTCATTCCTGGCGACCCTCAAGGCTGGGGCGGTCTATCTGCCGGTGGAGCCTGGCGCCCCGGATGATCGGATCGCCACTTACATCAAGGAGACCCGCTGCACCACCGTCGTGACCCACTCGGATCTCGAGCACCGCTTCTCCGGTTTCGAGGTACGGACCGTCTCCGTGGACGGCAGCAGCGCGATGACGCACGACAGTCGGTCGGCCTCCCGCCCGCCCGAGGTCGCCGTCGGGGGCTCCGACACCGCGTACATCGTCTACACCTCGGGCTCTTCAGGCACGCCCAAGGGTGTCCAGGTCAGCCATTCATCGCTCAACTACCTGTGCCGGCACATCAATGAGGTGTATGGCATCGGCCCGGACGATCGGGTCCTGCAGTACGCCGCGCTGTCCTTCGACACCTCCATCGAGCAAATACTGGTCGCGCTCCTCAACGGAGCCACGCTCGTGCTGCCGGAGGAGCTCTGGGCTCCGAGCGAGCTGTCCGCCCGAATTGCCTCGCTCGGCATCTCTGTCATGGACCTGACGCCGCCGTACTGGCGCGCCTTCCTCTCCGAACTCGAGCACTCGCCGACTGAGTTACCGATCCGGCTCACGATCGTCGGCGGCAGTGCGGTGCATGCCGCCGACTGCCGCACGGCGCTCCGCCTGATGCCGTACTCCCGGCTCGTCAACGCCTACGGGCTCACGGAAACGACCATCACTTCGTGCACGATGGAGGTCACCCCGGAGCTGCTTCCCTCTGAAGGCGCCGCACCTATCGGGCGCCCGCTGCCGGGCACTACCGTCCTCATACTCGATCAGGACATGCGGCCGGTCCCACCCCAGCAGGTCGGGGAGCTGTACATCGGCGGGCCAGGCGTCGCCCGGGGCTATCTCGCCGAAGAGGCATCGAACAAGGACCGCTTCGTGTCGCTGGCGACGGACGTGGGCGGTGCGACGCGCTTCTATCGCACCGGCGATCTGGGTCGGTGGACAGCGGAGGGAAACCTCCACATCACCGGACGGGCCGACCGCCAGGTCAAGGTCCGTGGCTACCGAGTGGAGCCTGCCGAGATCGAGGCCACGCTGTCGGCCCACCCGTTGATCGACGACGTCGCGGTGAAGCCGTACAGCGTCCGGGACGAACTGCAGCTCGCCGCCTACTACACCGCAAGCCGCGTCCAAGCTCACTTCCAATCACGGGAGTTACGCGACTTCATCTCTGGTCGGCTGCCCACCTTCATGGTCCCCACAGCCTTCGTCCGCCTCGACACCATGCCGACGACGGCACACGGCAAACCCGATCTCTCCGCACTGCCCGACCCGGCCCGAGGTTCCGCCATGGGGCCAGCCGCAGACCGTGAGGCTCCGGCGACCACCGTGGTCGAACGCGCTGTCGCCGGCCTGTGGTGCCAGGTGCTCGACGTCGAGTCGGTTGCACCCGACGACAACTTCTTCGACCTGGGCGGCGATTCGATCGCCGCAGCCCAGTTGCTCTCAAAAGTACGGGCCTCGCTCGGCATCCTGATCACCCAGGTCCGTCCGCTCATCCGGCTCCTCCTCGACGACGCGACCCTGCGCAGCTTCGCCTCTGCGGTGGAGTCGGCCCGCGCAGGGACACTCGACACCGCCGACGCCTCTCCCACCGACTTCGCAGCCGAAGCGGCTGTTGGGGTGCCCATCCAGCAACGGCCTACGACCACTGACTGGGCTGACCCAGCCCACGTGTTCCTAACCGGCGCGACCGGATTCCTCGGAATCCACCTACTCCGCGAACTCCTCACGACCACGGGCGCCACGGTGCATTGCCTGGTCCGAGCCTCGGACACAAAGGATGCGAAGGAGCGCATCACAGCCAACGCTACGCGCTACCTGGCCGACCCACTGGAGGAGTACTGGGCCGAGGGCCGGATCGCGATGGTCCCCGGAGACCTGAGCAAGCCCCGTCTTGGCTTGACCGAAGAGAGCTTCGATCACTACGCCGAGGTCGTCGACGTGATCCACCACCCGGGCGGGCTGGTCAACTTCATCTATCCGTACTCGCACATGCGGCAGACGAACGTCGAAGGCACCCGCGAAATCATTCGACTGGCCGCCCGTCACCGGAACATTCCGGTCCACTACGTCTCCACCATGGCGGTCCTCTCGGGCTTCGGCACCGCCGGTACCCGGCACGTCACCGAAGACACGCCCCTGGCCCATGCCGACCACCTCTCCGTCGGGTACGTGGAAAGCAAATGGGTCGCCGAGGCGCTACTGCAGAACGCCGCTGCACAAGGCCTGCCGGTCGCCATCTACCGCGCTGCCGACATCTCAGGCGATCGGACAACCGGCGCCTGGAACACCGCGACCGAGATGTGCGCGATGAAGCGCTTCATCGTCGACACCGGCACCTCGCCGATCGCCGAGCTCCCCCTGGACTACACGCCAGTGGACCGCTACGCGGCCGCTTTGCTGCACATCGCCGCCGGCCGACTGCCCGCGGGGGAGGTGTACCACCTGACCAACCCCGGCAAGGTGAACGTCGCGCTCCTCGCAGAACGCCTTCGTGCCCGCGGCTACACGATCCGCGACGTCCCCTGGGACGAGTGGCTCGAGCGCATCGTCACCACTGCCGTGGAAGAGCCGGACCACCCCATGACCCCGTTCGCACCGCTCTTCATCGATCGGTGCTCCACCGGCACCATGAGCGTCGCCGAGATGTATCTCGAGACCACCTTTCCCACCTTCTCCCAGGACAACGTGACGGCTGCCTTGCGGGGCAGCGGCATCGAGATCCCGCCCGTCGACGGCGACATGCTCGACCGCTACATCGACTATCTGACGTCCATCGACTTCCTGTGAACCGACTCTCCGTGAGGTGAACATGATCCGAACGCAGGATCGAGCCGAGTCCCTGTGGGAGTCGCTGAATGTCGATGCGGGACCGGCCGCGCAGCCCGTCGCTCTCGGCGGCGACCTCGAACCCGCGACCGTCCTTGCCGCCTACCGGAGCGGGCTGTACCCGTTTCCGGTCGACACGGTCGAAGCCGCGATCGTCAACGAACTGACCTACGACGCCGATGTCCAAGCCAGGCGCATACATGTCGTCCCCGGCAGGGACGACCCCTTCACCCTGTCCTGGTGGTCTCCGGATCCGCGCCCGGTGATCCACGTGGACCAGGCCCGGATCCAACGCAGCCTGCGCCAGCAGTTGCGGAACCGAGCGGACTGGACGACCACCGCCGACACCTGCTTCGCGGACGTGGTCCGACGCTGCCGGGTCGGCCGGGCCCAGCGCTGGCTGACCGACGATCTGATGCACAGCCTGTCTCTTCTGCACGAACAAGGACATGCTCACAGCGTCGAGGTTTGGGACCGCGATGAACTCATCGGTGGCGTCTTCGGCATCAGGGTGGGCGCCGTCTTCAGCGCGGACTCCCAGTTCACGCTCCGCAGCGGGGCAGGGAAGACCGCGGTCGCCGACCTGACACGCCGCTTCGCCGAGGCCGGCGGAGTCGCGGTCGACGTCCAGCGCGAGAGCGACCACGCCAGGCTCCTCGGCGCCCGCCCCATCCCCAGGTCGCACTACCTCGACCTGCTGGCACTCCCCACCGCCCCACAGCCCCTCGCCACGCGAAAGCTGCCCGCGAGGCGGCTCACCGAGTGATCACACAGACAGGACCCGGAGTACACCTTGCCTCTCACCAGCACCGATCTGCTCGTGGTCAGCATCGCCGAGCGGCCAGACCTTGAAGAAGCCATGATCTCGATGGAGTCGTCGTGGCCGGCCTACATCCGCCCCGACCCGCTGCTCGTGGACTGGGCCTTCGACCGCCACCCGGAGCACCAGCTCGTCGTGCTCGACGAGCAAGGTCACGTCGTCGCACGGGCGGCGGGGGTGGGGATCGCCTGGGACGGGGATCCCGGTCGGCTGCCCGACGCGGGCTGGGATGCGGCACTGCGGCAGTGCCTCACAGATACGTATGCGGACCGGCGACTCACCGCGCTGTGTGCCCTGGAAATCGCCGTCGCCCCCGGACACCAGTCACGGAACCTGTCCGCCCGTACCCTGCGCGCCCTTACCGACCACGCCCGTCGACACGGGTTCCTCGATCTCATCGGCCCGGTCCGCCCCAGCCTCAAGCACGAGCGCCCCGACCTGCCCATGGCCGAGTACATCAAGCTGCTGCGTGACGACGGGCTGCCCCAGGACCCATGGCTCCGCATCCATGTCAGAGCGGGTGGCGAGGTCCTGAAGGTGTGTCCGGCCTCCATGACGATCTCCGCTGGGCTCAACGAATGGCGCGAGTGGACCGGCCTCCCCCTGGACACCAGCGGTCCGATCACCGTGCCCGGCGCACTCGCCCCAGTGACCGTCAGCCTCGAGCACGACTACGCGGTGTACGTCGAACCCAACGTGTGGGTCAGGCACCGCCTCACCGACAAGCGCCCCACCGACAAGGAGAACTCCGTATGAGCAGCAATACAACTCCTCGCCGCACCACTCCGGTCGACGGTGCGCTGGACCTGCGCGCTGCGCTCATCGAGCGGATCGGCGGCTACATGAGCGCGCACGCCATCGGTGTCGCCGCCGAGCTCGGTCTCGCCGACCTGATCGGGTCCGGCTCCCGCACCAGCGAGGAACTCGCCGACGATACGCAGGCGCACGAGCCTTCGCTGCGCCGGCTCCTTAGGCTGTTGGTCTCCGACGGGATCATGACGGAGCCGCGGCCGGGCCAGTTCATGCTCACCGAGATCGGCTCCCAGCTGCGCGCCGACTCACCGGGCTCGCTGAAGAACTTCGCCCGCATGTTCACCGACCCACTCTTCCTCACCTCATGGCAGGGACTGCGCCACACCGTGTCCAGCGGCGAGCGCGCCTTCGACCACGCGTACGGGAGTGGGGTCTACGCGTACCTGGCCGGGCACCCGGAGACCAGCGCGCTGTTCAACGAGGCGATGAGCGAGGAGTCCCGGCACTCCGCCGCTCAGCTCGCCGCAGAGTTCGACTTTCCCGACTCCGGGACCCTCGTCGATCTCGGAGGCGGTGACGGCACCCTGCTCACCGCGATCCTGCGGAGCCGTCCTGGCCTGCGGGGCGTTGTTTTCGACAGCGCGAGCGGCGTGGCGGAAGCCCCGGCGACGCTCAGCAAAGCCGGACTTGCCGACCGCTGCGTGGTGCAGGCCGGGGACTTCTTCGACTCCGTGCCGGGCGGCGGCGACCTGTACCTCATCAAGAGCGTCTTCCAGGACTGGGGCGACGACGAATCCCGCGCCATCCTGCGCACCTGCCGCGCCCACATGCCGGAATCGGCCACCCTGCTGATCGTAGGCACCGTCCTGCCCGAGACCGCCGATACTTCCACGCCCGTCATGTTCCTCACCGACGCCAACATGATGGTGACGACCGGGGGACGCGAACGGACCGAAAGCGAGTTCCGGGCGATGCTGGAGGAGACGGGCTTCACGGTGCGCTCGGTGGGCGACCGGGACGCGGGCCCGCTCTCGGTCATCCAGGCCGTTCCCGCGGTGGCCTCGTGACGGCGGAACACGGAGGCGGGCCCCAGGTAAATCGGCCGGCGTTCGCGCGGGAGTTGTTCCGCGGCATAGTGCGGCATGATCTCCTGGCTCTGCCCGAGGGGGACCCCAGAGGACTCGATGCCGAGGAGGAGGGATTCCTCTCACGGCTCCAGGACTTCTGCGAGAAGGAAGTCGACAGTGCTGCGATCGAGCGTGCCGACCGCATCCCCAATCACGTCATCGAAGGTCTCAAGGACCTTGGTGCGATGAGTATCAAGATTCCCCGGCGCTATGGCGGGCTCGGCCTGTCGTCGCGCTGTTACCACCGGGCCCTGATGCTCACCAGCACGACGCACCCCGCCATCAGCGAGCTGCTCGGAGCTCACCAGGCCATCGGTCTCGCCCAGCCTGTCGCCCTGTTCGGAACCGAGGAACAGAAACAGGAGTTCCTCCCCCGGTGCGTCCGCGAGATCACGGCCTTCGCACTCACCGAGGCTGACATCGGCAACGATCCGTACCGCATGCACACCACGGCCGTCCATGACTCTGCCACGGACACCTACGTCCTCAACGGCGTGAAGACCTGGACCACCAACGGTGTCATCGCCGACCTCCTGGTGGTAATGGCCCTCACCAGCCCCTCGGACGGCGACACGGGAGGCATGACGGCGTTCATCGTCGACACAGATACACCGGGAGTCACCGTCGAACACCGCAGCTCCTTCCTCGGACTGCGAGGGTTGGAGAACGGCTGCATCCGGCTGCACAGAGTGACGGTCCCTGGGCGCTATCGGATCGGCGAGGTCGGGGCCGGCCTCGATGTCGCCCTCGCCGCCCAGGACACCGGGCGCCTCTCGCTGCCGGCCGTCTCCGCCGCCACGGCGAAATGGAGCCTTTCGGTGGCCCGGCAGTGGAGCGCTGCGCGAGTCCAATGGGACCGTCCCATCGGTGAATACGAGGCCGTGGCAGCGAAGCTGGCGTATATCGCGGCAACAGCGTTCGCTCTGGAGGCGATGGTCGAGGTCACCGGACGACGGGCGGAAGTCGGTGACACCGACACGCGACTGGACGCGGAACTTGCCAAGCTCTTCGCCACCGAACACGCCTGTCTTGTCGCAGACGAGCTCGTACAGTTGCGGGGCGGTCGCGGATACGAGACGGCGGACTCGGCAGTCGCCCGAGGTGAACGAGGCATACCGGTCGAGCAGTTGTTGCGCGATGTCCGGGTGGGCCGGATCTTCGACGGCTCGAGTGAGGCACTGCGCGGTTTCATCGCTCACGACCTTCTGGAAGGGAACCGCTCTTCGGCGGGCTCTTCGGAAAGTGTCCGGTCAGGCGTTCCAACGCACGACGCCGAACCGGAAAGCGGAGTCATAGCAGACCACTTGGCGTACATCGAGGAGACTTCTCGGCACCTGGCTCATTTGACGGAACTCGCCACTGCCGAGTTACCGACCGTACTTGAGCGTCAGCGGCACCTCGGCCGCATCGTCGACATCGGCGCCGAGCTGTACGCCATGAGCGTGACGTGCGTCTATGCGAGGGCTCTTGCAGGTGCGGGAGACACCACGACCACGCTCGCCGACGCCTTCTGCCACCAGTCCAGGCTCCGGGTCGAGGCGTTACTCGCCCGGATCAACGACAACAGCGACGAGCGGGACCGTGATCTGGCGCGACGCGTCCTCGCAGGCAACTGCACCTGGCTCGAGGAAGGGGTGGTCGACCCCTCCACCGACGGCCCGTGGGTCGCCGACTCCACGCCAGGACCCGCAACCGGGCCGAATCTCCGGCGAGTCGTGCGGCCGACGCCGCATACCGGGCAGGGAAGCCGCTCAACCGCGACCAGTGAGGAGTCCCGATGAGCACCGTCACCGACCTCATCAACGTGGCACAGGGGCAGATGCTGGCGCAGACCGCGCCCCCTCGCTTCATCGACCTGCTTCAGGAAGGCTTGGTCCCCAAGGAACGACTCGGCCGCCTCTCCGGCGAGCTGTATCAGCTCGTACGCAGCGATCGTAGGAGTTTCGCACTCCTTGCGGCCCGCTTCCCCGCCGCTCCCGCTGGGGACCTGTATCTGACCATGGCGGAAGGCGAGGGCGAGGCGCTCCGGCTCCTCGTGGACTTCGCGGCCGCGCTCGGCATCGGCGAGCAGACCCTGCGTGACCACGAGCCTCTGCCGCTGGCCCAGGCATACCCGGCCTACTTGGCCCAGTCCGCGCTCTTCGGCACGGCGAGCGACATCGCCCTCGCGCTGCTTGCGAATGCGCTGGAGTCCGGCCGGACTTACGCCCGTGTTGCCGACGCACTGGTTTCTCGATACGGGTTCCAGGAGTCCGATGTGGCTCACTTCCGCTTCTTCGCCGAGACACCACTGCCACTTCTCGACCAGGCCGCGGCGACGCTGGAGAGCGGTCTCGCCGCCGGGGACGATCCGATGGCCGCCGTGCGCTGCGCCCGGACGGTGCATGCCCTGGAGAGCGAATTCTGGGCCTGCCTCGCACAAGGTCTGGATATCGGCTGAGGTCAGCCACCTTGACGGCTGGGCGGTCCACTTGACACGCATACCCCCCACCCCTATGTTCGCTACACCTACCCCCTAGGGGTATGCCCCCAGGTGAACCGACACCCGGACAGACCTGTGTGTCATCGGGCGTCGACGATGAGAGGAGTGCCGATGTCCTCGGCAGCAAGCCCACCGCAGACACGCGCCGGGCGGAAGGAATGGACAGCGCTGGGCCTGTTAGTTCTGCCGGCCCTGCTTCTGTTCATGATGCTGACCATCCTGTTCCTGGCCAGCCCTTACCTGGCAGCAGACCTGGAGCCCACCGGCACCGAAATTCTGTGGATCCTGGACATCTATGGATTCCTCATGGCGAGCCTGCTCGTCCTGATGGGAACCGTGGCCGACCGCTATGGACACCGAAACCTGCTGGTGACCGGGGCGGCTCTCTTCGGCATCTTCTCCGTAGTGGCCGCCATGACGGACTCGCCGGTGATGATGATCGTCTGGCGTGCCGTCCTCGGTATCGCGGCCGCCATGCAGATGCCCGCGACGCTCGGCCTCATCTTCTCGATGTTCCAGGACGCCAAGCAGCGTGGTGTCGCCATCGGTATCTGGGCGGCCGCGATCTCAGGCGGTGTCGCGCTTGGTCCGCTGCTCGCCGGACTGCTCCTCGAGGCTTTCTCGTGGCGGGCGACGTTCCTGGTCGCAGTCCCGGTCATGGCCGTCGTGGTGATCGGCGGGCTCCTGCTGCTGCCTGGCCATCAGGCGTCCCAGAGCACCAAGCTGGACCTGTTCAGCGCACTGCTCCTGGTCCTCACGCTGCTGCCGTTCATCTACGGGATCAAGTCGTTCGCTACTGAGGACGAGACGGCGCGATCGATTGCCGCCGTGGTCGTCGGCCTCGCCTTCGGAGTCTGGTTCGTCCTCCGGCAACTGCGCTCATCTGCCCCTCTGCTGGACGTGCGACTCTTCGTCAACCGGACCGTTGGTGGCGCTCTCGGTGTCTTCATCCTGGCTGCGACCGGCCTCGGCGGCGTCTACCTGATGTTCACGCAGTTCCTCCAGCAAGTGAAGGACCTGTCGCCGATCGAGACCGGGTTCGCCATCCTGCCCGCGGCCATCGTGCTGATCGTCGTCGCCACTCTCTCACCCGTGATCGCGCGCCGGATCCGTCCGGGTTACGTCATCGCCACCGGCCTGGCCGTGCAAGTCGTCGGCTACCTGCTGTTCACGCAGATCGAGAGCACGACCGGGCTGCCGCTCGTCATCGCGGGATTCGTCGTGCTCTACCCGGCGGTGTCCCCGTCCATGGCGCTCACCACCGACTTGGTGGTGGGCTCGGTCCCGCCCGAGAAGGCCGGTGCTGCGGGCGGACTGGCCTCGACCGTCAACGACCTGGGCATCTCTCTGGGCGTCGCGATCGTCGGTACGATCGGCACGGCCGCGTACAGCAGCGGCCTCGAGAACAAGCTGCCCGATGGCCTGCCCACGGAGGCGAAGGACGCCGCGGACGAGAGCCTCGCCGGCGCGGTGGCCGCCGCGCAGAACCTTCCCGATCACCTCGCCGATCCGCTGCTGCGCGTGGCGAAGGACGCCTTCGCACACGGACTCAACGTCGGGTCGGGGATCGCCGCAGCCATCGCGGCGGTCGGCGCGATCATCGCCGCCATCACGCTCCGCCACGTTCCACCCACCGGCGCCGCAGCTCCGACGGAGCAGAGCGGTGAGCCGGACCCGGTCCAGGTCACAGAGTCCGGCTCGAAGTAGCTACACCTTGCAGAGCAGGACGCGACGGCTGGTCAACTCCCGAGTTGCACCGGCCGTCGCCTTCAACGTTCCCCTCGCACCCGACTCGGCACATGGCACTCATCAGGAGGCTCACAGTGATCGATTTCAGCGCAGCAACCACTGAGGTGATCAAGAGCGAAGGCGGCACCTGCATGTACGCACAGGTGGAACGGCTGAGAGGGTTGGGGCCGGCCGTTCCGGTGGAGCTCCCCGAAGGTGTCGGCGCATGGTCGGTGTCACGGGGTGACGTGGTCAGGCGGCTGTTGACACACCCCGGCGTCTCCCGGAACCTCAAGGAGACGGTACCGAGCTATGTCCCCGGCTCCGTGCCCTGGCTGGCCCCATGGGTAGACGTGGACTCCATGGCCACCACGGACGGCAGTGCTCATGCACGTCTGCGGAAGCTGATCACCCCTGCGTTCACTCCCCGCCGTGTGGAGAGGCTCCGTGCTCAGATCGAGGCGACCGTCACCGAGCTCCTCGACAGGCTCAGAGATCGCACCGATGACGAACCTGTCGACCTTCACCGGGATTTCTCCTACGAGGTCCCGACGCGCGTGATCTGCGACCTCTTCGGCGTACCGGACGACCAACGGCCCGAGGTGCTGCGCGCCTTCCGTGTCGTCGCCACCACCGATGTGCCCGAAGAAGAGTCCGTCGCCGTCTACCAGGACCTCGAAGCAGCAATGCGCCTGCTGATCACCACCAAGCAGACAACGCCGGGCGACGACCTCACCAGCTTCCTCATAGCGACGCGCTCTTCTGGCGAGTCCCCTCTGACCAGCCATGAGTTGATATCGACGCTGCTTCTGATGATCGGCGGAGGAAGCCAGACAACCATCAACCTCATCGATCACACGATCCGCGAACTCCTCACCCGTCCGGACCAGCTAGCCCGCCTCCGCAACGATCCTGCGCGGTGGGACGACGCGATCGAAGAGTCGCTGCGCGTGCACTGCCCGGTCATGCACCTGCCGATGCGCTGGGCAACGGAGGACATCGACCTCGGCGAGGGCGTGGTGATCCGCGCCGGCGACGCAATCCTGATTTGCTACGGCGCCCACGGCCGGGACCCGGGAGTACACAAGGACCCCGAAACCTTCGACATCGACCGCGAGGACAAGGACCACCTGGCCTTCGGGCTCGGTCCCCACTTCTGCCCGGGATCGCACCTCGCCCGACTCGAGGCCACCCTGGCGCTCCCCGCCCTGTTCGACGCCTTTCCTCGCCTCGCCCTGGCCGTCGCGCCGGAGGACGTCGAGCCTGGACAGACCTTCATCGGCAATGACATCACCGCCCTGCCCGTCCTCCTGCGCCACGACAACGAGGACTCCGTACAGTGACGGTCGACGATCTACTGAGACGCTCTCGGCAGCTCTTGGACACGGCCCGCTACGTGAACCTGGCCACCGCGTCCGAGCAGGGCGATCCCTGGGTCGCCACCCTTGAGTACGCCTGGTTCGCGGCCCCGTTGCGGTTCGTCTTCGGTTCGGCGACCGGGTCCCGACACAGCCGCCACGTGCAGGCTCGGCCCCAGGTGAGCGGCTCGCTCTTCACTGCCGGCCATCACGAATCGGTCGCCGACCTCGCCTCGGTCGACGGCGCCCAGTTCACCGGCCGCTGCACCGAGGTTCCCCCGGATCGACTCGACACGTATTACACGGAGTTCTACGCGACCGTGTTTTCGGACCCACACCAGCGGGCCGAGTGGCAACTGCCGCCCTCACTCCTGCGGCACCCCGCACCGCACCGCCTCTACCTGGTGGAGGTCGACCGCTGGTGGCTGATCGACACCCGGACATGGGCCGAGGACCGCATCGACCGCCGCATTGAGGTACCAGCGGCGCACGTGGAAAGGTAGAGGTTTGACCACTTCACGCGCACAGGGCGCCACCACCTTCGCGGAGGCCTTACAGGAACGGGCGGCCAAGTCTCCCGACGCCACCGCCTTCCGTTTTGTCGCCGACGACGAGTCGGCTGAGGTCATCACCTACGCCGAACTTGACTCACGGGCACGGGCGGTGGCCGCTGGACTCATCGAGGGGGCCGATACCCGGCGCGCTCCGGTCCTGCTCCTCTTCGTGCCCGGCCTCGACTACCTGGCGGGGCTGTTCGGCTGCTTTTACGCAGGCGTCCCCGCGGTCCCGGCCTTCCCACCCGACCCGAGTCGCCTCGCGCGCACGCTGCCGCGACTCCAGGCCATCGTCGATGACGCCGGCTCCGACATCGTGCTCACCACGTCAGACATCAAGCCGCTGATCCAACAGAGTCTTCAGTCTTCGTCCGGGCGCGCCCCTCACTTGCTGGCCGTTGATCTGCTTCCGAGCGACGACGGCAGACTCGTGCCTCGCTGCGACCACAGGACTCCCGCCCTGCTGCAGTACACCTCAGGTTCGACCTCACTCCCGCGCGGCGTCGTGCTGAGCCATGAACATCTGATGAGCAACTGCCATGACATCGCACGCGGATTCGGCATTCACAGTGGCAGTTCAGGGGGCCTGTGGCTGCCCCCGTACCATGACATGGGACTGATTGGCGGCATCCTGACGCCGCTGTTCTCCGGCATCCCGGCGACACTCATGTCACCGATGACGTTTCTCCGCCGCCCGTTGTCCTGGCTGCGCATGATCTCGCGCTACGGATCGACGATCACCGGCGGCCCGAACTTCGCGTACGAGCTATGCCTCCGGCGTGCGACGGACGAGGAACTCGAGGGCCTTGATCTGTCCGGCATCGAACTCACCTTCACCGGGGCCGAGCCCGTGCGGGCCGAGACCATGGCACGCTTCGCCGAGCGCTTCGCTCCGACGGGATTGCGGGCCGAATCGTTCTATCCGTGCTACGGACTCGCCGAAGCCACACTCTTCGTGACCGGCGGCACCCCACTCGACGGCTGGCGCTCGAAGCGGATCGCGAGCGAGCCCCTCGGCACGGAGGGGGTCGCCCGCCCGGCCTCCCCCACCGAACTGTCGAAGACCCTGGTGAGCTGCGGCAGACCGGGCCCCGACACCCGGCTGCTGATCGTCGATCCTGACACCCGGGAACCCCTGAAGAGTGGAAGAGTCGGGGAGGTCTGGGTCGACTCCCCCAGCGTCGCTGCGGGCTACTGGCAACGGCCCGAGGAGTCCGCCATGACCTTCGGTGAGAAGACCGCGAGCGGGAGCGGCCCGTTCCTTCGCACTGGCGACCTCGGATTCCTCATGGACGACGAGCTGTTCGTCGCGGGCCGCATCAAGGATCTGATCGTCATCAACGGCCGCAACTACCACCCCATGGACATCGAGCAGGTCTGCGAAGAGTCGGTCACGGGAATCCGCCGGAACTGCGGTGCAGCGTTCTCCGTCGAGGGCGGAACGGGCACGGACACCGAACGACTCGTTCTCGTCTACGAAACTGACCCCGGCGACG
This sequence comes from Streptomyces sp. MMCC 100, assembly GCF_041538145.2. Classification (NCBI taxonomy): domain Bacteria; kingdom Bacillati; phylum Actinomycetota; class Actinomycetes; order Kitasatosporales; family Streptomycetaceae; genus Streptomyces; species Streptomyces sp. MMCC 100. The sequence goes on along the minus strand of NZ_JBGORK020000001.1, from coordinate 1,987,031 downwards.
ACAGGCCGTACGAGGAGATCATTGAGGGAATCCGTCGCACGGTCTCCCTCCACTTCAGCATCCCTCCGCACGCGGTCCTCCTGATTCCTCCGCGCGCGATCCACAAGACGTCGAGCGGCAAGGTACAACGCTGGCTGACCCGACGGTCCTACCTAGCAGGAGAGTTTGACGAGTTTGCCCGATGGGAGGCTGCCGGCTAACGGGACACGAGGCGACCCGGAATTCCGCCCGCCCGGCGACCCGACCACATACCGTGTGCGGGTATCTTTCAATGGGAGGTCGACGCTGCGCTTGGCACCGACCCGGGGAGGAAGGAATTGGAGCCATGCCTGGCGAGAAGAAACAGCACAAAGAAGACGTACTGATGCGACTGCGCCGCATCGAGGGCCAGGTACGAGGCCTGCAGCGGCTGGTTGAGCAGGACACCTACTGCATCGACGTCCTCACACAGGTGTCGGCCACGACTCGCGCCCTGCAGTCGTTCGCCCTGCAACTGCTCGACGAGCACATGGCCACCTGTGTGAGCGACGCTGTGGCTGAGGGCGGCGAGGAAAGGGAGAAGAAGCTCCGAGAAGCGTCCAACGCCATCGCCCGCCTGGTGCGTTCGTGAGTTGTGCTACCCCGCCTGCCGGCGGGACGGGGTAGCACGCGGTCTGTCCGACACGTCAGCGCCAGAACGACTCAACCCGGTTGGCGCCGCCTTCAGTGCTGATGCTCCTCGGACTCCTCGGCGGTGTCGCTCCCGGCAGGAGCCTTGGACGCCTCTCCGGCGTCGACTGTGAAGCTCGCGGTGTGCACCTTCCCTTCGTGCTTGAAGTCGAGGAAGAGCCGGTACGAACCAGCACTGGGTGCCGTTGCAGTGAACGAAACTGTGGGTCCGGGCTTTGTCTTGCCGTCATCCGGGGCCCCGTTGGGATGGACATGCAGGTAAGCGAGATCGCCTGAACGCAGGGCCACCAAGTGGCCGTACGCCTCGAGGTATGGCTGAAGGTCCGTGACAGGGCGCCCGTCCTTGGCCACCGTCAGATCAAGCCGCCCGCTCACACCCGAGCGAAGCCCACCTTCAAGCGCGACCTTGTAGCCATCGACCTCCGCGACATTCGAGACGGAGGGCGGCTGGGCGGGGCTGTACCTGCCGGAGACAGCGAGGTCAGCCCCGAGAGTAAGGTCCTCGGCGCCCTTCGCGGCGGGCGTGAAGTCGGCGAAGAGCCGATAGTCGCCGGCTGCGGGAAGTTCGGCGTCGACGCTCCAGGTGCCGTCGGAGGTACGGATCGGGTGGAGGTGCCGGTAGGTCGCCAGATCACGCGATGCAAGGATCAGGTGCAGTTCCTTGCCGTGCTCGCGCCGATAGTCGGTGACCTTGCGGCCAGCACTGTCGCGCACGGCGAAGCGGATTTCGGACTCCTTGGCCACAGGGACACTGCGCGTCTCGAGGTCGAGGCTGTAGCCCCCCTCCGAGATCTGCAGGCCACCGGGGGGAGCACTGCCGTTCCCCTCTGCCTTCTTGTCGGCTTCTCGCTCTCCCGCAGCCCCGGCCCGGTCGTGCCCCGCGTGGGCGGCTGGCTCGGCGGTGGTCCTGATCGGGTCGGCTGCTCCTCCCACACCGTATGCGGTTCCGAAGGCTGCGGCGAGCACGGCGGCGAACGCGGTGATCCGCAAAGGGGTGTTCATCGGGGCCTCCTAGAGCGCCGTTTGTTGTGCGACACGGAGATCGAGCATATACCCCCTCCCGGTATGCGCAAGAGAAGCGCAACCCTTGCCACAGATACCAACTGGGGGTATACATGCAAGGGCACCCATACCCCCAAGGGGTATCCCAGATCATCATTCCCAGGAGGAACCATGTCCGACTGCTGCACGCCCGACGGCAGCTGCTCCACCGGTGCGGCGAAGGGCACGACGACCGCGACGGAAGGCGGGATCGCGACGGTCTACACGGTGACGGGCATGACGTGTGACCATTGCAAGTCCTCAGTCACCGAGGCCGTCAGCGGGATCGGCGGCGTGCTGAGCGTCGATGTAGACGTCAAGACCGGCCGGGTCTCCGTCACCACCGTGGCGGAACCTGACGACGCCGCGTTCGCGAAGGCGGTCGACGACGCGGGCTACGAGCTTACCGGCCGCGCTGTCTGAGCCCTCACCATGCCGCTGGGCCCGTCAATCCCCCGGACGGGCCCAGCTCCCTCCCTGAGGAGCAGTGATGACCAACCTCACCGACGTCGGCGAGGTCGAACTCGCCATCGGCGGCATGACCTGCGCCTCGTGCGCAGCCCGGATCGAGAAGAAGCTCAACCGCATGGACGGCGTCGAGGCGACCGTCAACTATGCGACGGAGAAGGCCAAGGTGAGCTACAGCGGCAGCATCGCTGTCAGCGATCTGATCGCCACGGTGGAGGCGACCGGATACACCGCCCAGGAGCCGACGCCCGTCGACGCGGACAGCACCTCAGAGTCCGGAACCGCTGAAGAACCCGACCAGCACCGGTCGTTGCGCCAGCGCCTTGTGACCACTGTCGTCCTCGCCGTGCCGGTGATCGCGATGGCCATGGTGCCGGCATTCCAGTTCGAGTACTGGCAATGGCTCTCACTGACCCTGACCGCACCCGTGGTCACCTACGCGGCTTGGCCCTTCCACAAGGCCGCGTGGACCAACGCCAGGCATGGTGCCGCGACGATGGACACACTCATCTCGGTCGGAACGTCCGCGGCGTTCCTGTGGTCCCTGTGGGCATTGTTCTTCGGCACCGCGGGCACCCCAGGCATGACACACCCCTTCGAGCTGACCATCGGCCGGAGTGACGGTGCCGGGAACATCTACCTGGAAGCAGCCGCCGGTGTCACCGCCTTCATTCTGGCGGGCCGCTATTTCGAAGCGCGTTCCAAGCGGATGGCCGGCGCCGCGCTCAAGGCCCTCCTGGAACTCGGAGCCAAGGAAGTCACCGTCGTGCGCAGCGGCGTCGAATCCACGGTGCCGATCGGAGATTTGCGCACTGGTGACCGCTTCCTGGTGCGTCCGGGCGAGAAGATCGCCACGGATGGGACGGTGGTCGAGGGTTCGTCCGCCGTCGATGCCTCCATGCTGACCGGAGAGTCTGTCCCGGTGGAAGTCGTCGTCGGCGACAGCGTCGCCGGTGCCACGTTGAACACCAGCGGCCGGCTCGTCGTCGAGGCCACCCGGGTAGGCGCGGACACCCAACTGGCCAGAATGGCAAAGCTCGTCGAGGAAGCGCAGAACGGCAAAGCGGCCGCCCAGCGCTTGGCCGACCGCATCTCGGCCGTCTTCGTTCCAGTCGTTATCACCCTCGCGATCGGCACGTTCGGCTTCTGGCTCGGCAACGACGCAGGCCTGTCTGCGGCGTTCACCGCCGGGGTCGCCGTACTCATCATCGCCTGCCCCTGCGCCCTGGGTCTGGCCACCCCTACCGCTCTGATGGTCGGCACTGGCCGCGGCGCCCAGGTGGGAATTCTCATCAAGGGCCCAGAGGTCCTGGAGACCGCCCGCAAGGTCGACACGGTCGTCCTGGACAAGACTGGCACGGTCACAACCGGACAGATGACGCTGGTCGCCGTACGGACCGGGGTGGACGAGAACGAGGCCGACGCCCTGCGTCTCGCGGGCGCGCTGGAGAACGCCTCAGAGCATCCGATCGCCCGCGCCGTGGCGGAAGGCGCGGCGCGGAAGGTCGGCACGCTCCCCGTTCCCGAGGACTTCACCAACGTGGCGGGACTCGGGGTCCAAGGCATCGTCGAGGGACATGCGGTGCTCGTGGGCCGCGGGCGGCTTCTGGACGAGTGGGAGATCCGTCTTCCGGTCGAGCTGGAGCGAGCCAAGGAGGCGGCGGAGGCCGCCGGTCGGACTGCGATCCTGGTGGCGTGGGACGGCGCGGCGCGAGCCGTGCTGGAAGTGGCTGACGCCATTAAGGAGACCAGTCCCGAAGCCGTCCGCCGCCTGCGGGTGCTCGGGCTCACCCCGATCCTGCTCACCGGGGACAACAAGACGGTGGCCGACACCGTCGCGGCGGAGGTCGGGATCACCGAGGTGATCGCCGAGGTGATGCCCGAGGACAAGGCGGACGTGGTCAAGCGGCTGCAAAGCGAGGGCCGCAGTGTCGCCATGGTCGGCGACGGCATCAACGACGCGGCCGCGCTCGCGCAGGCCGACCTGGGCCTGGCCATGGGAACCGGAACGGACGCGGCCATCGAGGCTGGCGATCTCACGCTCGTACGCGGTGACCTGCGCACGGCGGCGGATGCCATCCGGCTCTCCCGCAAGACCCTCGGGACCATCCACTCGAACCTCTTCTGGGCCTTCCTGTACAACGTGACGGCCCTGCCTCTGGCTGCAGCGGGCCTGCTCAACCCGATGATCGCCGGAGCCGCGATGGCCTTTTCGTCGGCGTCGGTGGTCGGCAACTCGCTCCGCCTGCGCCGCTTTTCCGCCCAGTCCTGAAGAGGTCGGACGCAGATCGTGCACATCGCCGATGTCTTCCGCCACCGCGAGACGGTGGCGGAATCTGCGCCTAATCTAAGGGCTACGCGTAAATGATCTAGGGTATGCCGATTGAGTAGCGTCGCCGCCGCCCCCTCGGAGAATGAGGTTGTGGAGGCTGGCGATACCGAGTATGGCGTAGTGAACGCCCTCGTCCTTGAGGCGGCCACCGCAGAGGATCTTCCAGGTGCTGGTGCGAGAGGGCGTGCTCGACGCGGGCGCGGATCTTGATCATCCACAGCCACCCCCTCGAGATTCTCACATCGGCCTGGGCCTCTTCCTGCATCTCAGACCAGGGACGGGGCTGCTTGCGTCATGCCCGGAGCGCGACGAGCACCCGCGCAACGTCGGCTAGTCCGTCGAGCACGGACTCGGCTCCCGCATCCTTCAGTTCGGCCACCGAGGTCTTGCCGGTGGCGACCGCGATCGTCCGCACGCCGGCTGCGCGCCCGCCCGCCACATCCGCCGGGGTGTCCCCGAGGAACACCGCCTTGGTCCCGGTGACCTCCCCACGTTCCAGAGCGAGGCGAAGCAGTTCGGGGCGCTCCTCGCCGTCTTCCCCGTAGGCGCCCTCGTCGAGCCGGAGGTACGAGTCCAGGCCGAACGTGGCCAGCTTCACCTCGGCCGCCAGCCGTACGTTGCCGGTAACGACGGACTGCCGCACGCCCCGCTCGTCGAGGGCCGCGAGCAGCGTGGCGGCACCGGGCAGTGCGTGGCCACGCTCGCGCAGCTCGGCTGCGCGCAGGACGTGCACCGTACCGAGCGCGTCAGCGAACCGGGTGAACAGTTCCTCGTCGTAGTCGAGGCCGTGGAGCCGGGCGGTCTCCCGCAGGATCACACGCTCCGTCGACCCCGTGACCGACGCCTGCTCGCGCATCGCAAATCCTGTCACCTGCTGGAATGCGTCAGCCCATAGCTCACGGCCCAGCCCGCCTGTGGCCATGAGCGTGTGGTCGATGTCCCACAGCACCAGTTCTGGCACCAGCAGCTCCTTTCTCCAGAACAGCAGGGTCCCCGTGCATCCGGCAGCCTACGCTCGAAGAAGCAGCGAGGAGCGGACACATGGTTGCAGCAGACCTTCCCATCGGGGACCGCATCAGGCACTACCGCGGCGGACGTCGGCAGGACGCAGTCGCTGGGCTGGTCGGTATCAGTCCGGACTATCTGTCGCAGATCGAACGCGGCCTGAAGGTTCCGTCGGTGCCCATGTTGTACTCCCTCGCCCAGGAGCTAGGAGTCCCGGCCGCAGCACTGCTGTCCGAGCAAGCGCCCGTGGAGGCTGAGTCGACAGATACGGCTGAGACCGCGGTCAGTCGTGCTTTCCTCGGATACGGTCCGCCCCGCAGTACCGCCCCGGTTCCGGCGGCCGTACTACGGGACCTCGTGGAGGGCGCCTGGCAGTCCTGGCAGACGAGCGGCACCCGGTTCACGGAGGCTGCCGAGACGCTGCCCGACCTAGTCGGCGAAGTCGAACATGCCGCTCGTGCCGCCCGCGCCGGTAACGACCCGGCCGAACGGCGAGCCGTACTGCGGGCAGCCGCCGACCTCTACTGTCTGCTCCGGTCGTACCTGCGACGCACCGGACGCGTGGACTTGGCCACTATCGCCGCCGACCGGGCCCAGCGCGCTGCTGAGGACGCCGACGATCCGCTGCGCATCGCCGCCGCCCAGTGGAATCTAGGCCATGTCCTGCTGGCCTCCGGCCAGCCGGCAGAGGCGGAGGAGCTGGCGCTCTGCGCGGCCGAGCAGGTCGCCGCGACGACGATACCCGAAGTCGAGCGGGTGGCGATGGGGGGCGCCCTCCAGCTTGTCGCCGTGGTCGGCGCGGCGCGCCGCCGCCGCTGGTGGGAAGCGCGCGAGCGGCTCAGGCAACACGCGGCACCTGCAGCCCGCCGGGTGCCCGATGACAGCAACGTGGCCTGGACCGTCTTCGGTCCGACCAATGTGGCGTTGCACGCCTTGTCCATCGACATGGAGGCGGGCGAGACCGGCGAGGCGCTGCACACAGCCGACGCCGTCGATACCAACGGACTGCCGTCTATGGAGCGGGAGTTCACCTTCGGCCTGGAGGTAGCTGCCTGCCACTCGCAACGCCGCGACGACGCGGCCACGCTGCTGACTCTGCGGGAGCTGGAGACGCTCGCGCCCGAGGACCTCGCGCGCAATCCCCTCGCCCGCCAACTAGTGCTCACGGTCATCCGTAGGGCACGGGCCATGCAAGCCCGGCAGGCGGAGAAGATGGCCGAACGGATCGGACTGGTATGAGCGAGCCGCTGGGTCACCCGAGCTGACAGCTCGGGCATGACTCCACGCCGCTTCCTATGGTCGTTGGTGTGAGACCAATCACCGCGACCGGGGGAGGCCAGGGACATGCCTAGCGCACCCGCTAGCGCGCTGTTGGAAACGGCTACCCTGCGGATGCGCGAGGTGTCACGACAAGCCTTTCTAGGGACGCTTCGACGCGTCACACCAGTAGCTTGCGAGCATCTCGCCCGGCCAGGCCGGCTGCCGGACAGCTCCTCGGGGGCCCATCTCCTGAAAGTACGGAGCCAGGTCCACGACCGGCGTCCCGTCGACCGCGTCGAGGTCCGTCACCAGGAGGTCGCGGCCATCCAGGCCGAGCAACTTCGGGTAGCTGACGGCCAGCTGGTTGGGACGCCGGTGATTCCGGTGAACGAAGGTACCGGTCGCTGGCCACTGCGAATTGCCTCGGGGACTCCGGGCGTGGAGTTGCACAGCGTCAGGTTGTGCCAGGTGAAAGCGCCACGTCACCGTCAAATGGGAGAACTCCTCGAAGCCCTGCAGCGTTTCGAGAGGGTACTCGTCGTTGAGCCGGATGATCGACTCGACCCCGCCCTGGTAATCGTCCTGAACGCGCATGTGGCCCCCGACCACCGTTGCGATCGACTCGACCTCGTAGGTTGCCATCGGCGCTCGTTCCTCTCCCATGGAGTCGGGTGTTCAGCAGCCGCCGGTCACACCCGCGTGCCTGCACTGCGGTCAGCCTATGGCGCGCAGCACTTCCCGTGCCCGGCGGTCCAATTCGGCGACGTAGCGGCCCCCGCGTTGCCGAACGGGCGACAGGTCGCTCTGCATGCGGACGATGACGTCGCGGGCGCGCCCGGACTGGACGCCCGCCATGGCGTCGAGAGCTTGTCCCCACGTGCCACATGCTTCATCGAGACGCCCCTGCTGGACCTGGACGGCGCCAAGGTAGCCCAGAGTCACGCTGTGGGTGCGGGCGTACTGCTGCCGACGGCGGGTTCGGACGCTGCGCTGAAAGTGCATCTCCGCCTCGACGGGCTTGCCCAGGTCGCGCAGAGCGCAGGCAGTTTCGTGGGCGAGGGAGGCTTCCTGAAAGAAGCCGACACGATCTGGCGCGTTTTCGTTGTCGGCGTGTTCGAGGTCTCGCTCTGCTCGGCTGATGGCCGCGAGCGTGCCGGGGCGGTCGCCGTCGGCGGCCAGGGCACGAGCGTGGACGATGGAGAGCAGGGCCTTCTCGCGCGAGCTGGCCTGGTGGTAGTGGGCGGGAGCCATGGAGGCTTCGGCCAGGTCGAGGGCCCTGCGTCGGTGCCCGAGGTCGACTGCCTGGTGGGCGAGGGCGCGCAGAATGTGGCCGCCCAACGGTCCGTCTCCGGCTTCGGCCGCGATGCGTGCGGCGAGGGTGAGGTAGCGCTGGGCGGTGCGATGCTGCGAGGCGTCGAACGCCATCCAGCCGGCGATGTAGGTCATCTCTGCCACGGCCGAGTATGTGTCCCGGCGGTGTCGCTCCGTTCGAGATCTACTGCCCAGCAGTGGCACCGCTTCGTCGCGAAGGTGGCCGGCCAGGGCCGAACGCCCCGAGGCTCCACCACGCTGCTGGTCCCGCGCGGAGTAGAAGGCTGTCAGGTTACGAACGTCGTCGATGTCGGCCTGCGTCACCAGCCGTGGGGAGACTGCTGGGCGCGATGCTGCCGCAGCCGGGGCGGTTGTCCACCACGAACTGGCAGGCAGAGTAAGGCCGGCGGCCGAGTACGCGGCGGTCGCCAACAGCTTGCGTCGGTGCATGTCCAGGTCGTCGCTTCCCAGTTCGGCCAGCACGGTCAGAGGGTCGACGCTCCAGTCGGAACTGCTGTCCGTCAAGCCTGTCGGCCCGTCTTCCAGCCCGAGGTCAGCCAGGGTGAGGCGTCGGCTGAGCCTCCGGGACAGCGTCTCACGCAGGATATGAGGCGCTCGTCCGCTGGGCTTGGTGCCTTGGACCCACATGGCGATGTGCGAACGGGAGATGGCCTCCAACTCGCGTGCACCGCTCTCTGCGGCGACACGAGCGACTGCGGCGGCGGCTTGGGGCTGGGACCAGCCCGCTTCGCGCAGGAGTGCGGCGAGGGCGACGTTTCGCTCACGGGCCATAGGCTGCCCCTCGGGTCCGAAATGATCTTTGACGCCTTTGACGGCCTTGAGGGCCGCGCAGGCATACCCCCCAGGGGGGATTCGCGGTTCGCTCAACGTAGCGGCGGGATCACTCACCTTGCACGCCGCCCGACTGCAATGCACGAAGTTTCTCACTCAACTTGGCCTGTTCCACAAAGGAGTTGCCTCATGCGTCTCCGCTGGCCCCTCGCTGGGCGGCCTGCCAACGCAGTGCTCTGGACCGGAAAGTCCTCGGTGACCCGGGGGCCAGGCGTGACCAAGCGGTGTCCGCGACGGAGACGGTGACGCTCGTGCTGGGCGAAGACTCGCCGGTGCCCGAGACTGCCGCCGACGTAGAGGACCTCGTCCTGCGGCTACGAGGCCATGTCAACCAGCTCGGAACCCTGGTGCCTTCGAAAGAGCCAACTCTGCTCCGTGCGCAGCAACTCTGCTCGAACGGGCTCCCGGAGGGCTACCTGCCCAGCCGGGTGCGCCTCGTCAAACTCGCCGAGGCGCCCCAGGAACTCATTGCGAAGATCCGGCTGGAAGACGTCGAAGCGAGGCGTCCGGCGCGGATATGGGCGTGGCGGAAGCCGCAGATCAACGTGCTGCGCGGTGCAGTCTTCGCCGTCGCCCTCACCTGCCTCGTGTGGGCCGCTTCGGTGCCTCGGACATGACTCTCACCGGAGCGCTCCTCATTGGTCTGATCCTCGTCCCGATGGCGTGGCTGGTTTACCGAGGCGCTCGCACGACTGGCCTCGATGCCGCAGACAGGGCCTCTACGCCACATCCATCGAGCCTGTCTCACCGCGGTGACCGCTGACTCCTTGACTCACGGCCTGTCCCCGGCCGCTTCGGCGGCCCTGACAACGCCCCCAGACCAGTGGGGCTTAACGGAGATCCACACACGATGGAACGCCTTCCGCGTATCGAGCAGTACGGCCTGATCGGCGACACGCAGACCAGTGCCCACGTCTGCGACAACGGTTCGATCGACTGGTTGTGCCTGCCCCGCTTCGACTCGCCAGCTGTCTTCGCCGGGCTCCTGGGTACGCAGAAGCACGGCTCCTGGCAGATCGCCCCGGCCTCGTCGACAGGCCGGTCCAGCTCCGGAAGAGTGGCTGAGCGCCGGTACTGCGGTGACTCGCTCGTTCTCGAGTCGCTGTGGCGTACCCCGACTGGTTCGGTCCGAGTCCTGGATTTCATGCCGCCTCGCGACGGGGCCCCGCAGGTAGTTCGGATCGTGGAGGGCCGGAGCGGCGAGGTGGAGATGGTCTCAGCCATGCGCCCTCGGCCGGGGTACGGCAGCGTCGGCCCGTGGATCCACGAGGTCAGTGGGCGCGTGGTCGCGGAGGCCGGCGCGGACGCTCTGTGGCTCGATACCTGCGTCCCGCAGGTGGAGAAGGACGGCGTGGTCGTCAGCGCTTTCGCCATCCGCGCCGGGCAGAGCGTGGCGTTCGTACTCAGTTGGTGCGCGTCCCACACCGCCGCGCCCGACGTTCCCAACCCGGAGGCCGCGCTCGCCGAGACGCTCGCCTTCTGGCAGGAGTGGACGCAGGAGTGCACCTACGACGGGCCCTACCGCGAAGCCGTAGTCCGGTCCTCGATCGCGCTAAAGGCCATGACCTACGGGCCCAGCGGCGGGATCGTGGCAGCGCCGACCACGTCGCTGCCCGAGGAGATCGGCGGCCCCCGGAACTGGGACTACCGCTACACCTGGCTGCGCGACGCTTCCACCACCTTGGCCGCGCTGCTGGGGACCGGATACCGGCAGGAGGCGCAGGCATGGCGGCGATGGCTGCTGCGGGCCGTCGCCGGCGACCCGGAGAACCTGCAGATCATGTACAGGATCACCGGGGAACGGGACCTGCGGGAGCGGGAGCTTCCCTGGCTTCCCGGGTACGAGGGCTCAGCCCCGGTCCGGGTCGGAAACGGCGCGGCGAACCAGCTCCAGCTCGACGTGTACGGCGAGGTCATCGACGCCCTGTACCTGGCGCACCGGAGTGGTGTCGCCCACTGCGCCGACACCGCAGTCCTACACGAGCGGCTCGTCGAGCACCTGGCGCAGCGCTGGCAGGAGCCCGACGAGGGCATCTGGGAGGTCCGCGGGGCCCGCCAGCACTTCGTCCATTCCAAGGTGATGGCATGGGTCGCCGTCGACCGCACCATCCGCCTGGCCGAGGCCGGCGCGCTCGATATGGATGTGGCCTCTCTGGTCGAACTGCGGGCGACGATCCACCAGGAGGTCTGTGACAAGGGCTTCGACCCGGTGCGCAACACCTTTACCCAGTCCTACGGCTCGCAGGAACTGGACGCTGCCACGCTGCTCATTCCGCGCACCGGCTTCCTGCCGCCCGACGACCCGCGCGTCACCGGCACTGTGGATGCGGTCCGTCGTGAACTCTCCACGGACGAGGGGCTTGTGCATCGGTATCGGACCCGCGGCAAGCACACCGGGGTGGATGGTTTGAAGGGCAACGAGGGCACCTTCGTCCTCTGCTCCTTCTGGCTTGTCGATGGCCTGGCCCTGACCGGCCGCCTCGACGAAGCCCGTGCCCTGTTCGAGCGTCTCCTGGCCTTGCGCAGCGACCTCGGGCTCCTGGCGGAAGAGTACGACCCGGCCCAGCAGCGCCAGCTCGGGAACTTCCCGCAAGCGTTCAGCCACATGGGCCTGATCCAGAGCGCCCTGCTCCTTCAACAGGTGGCGAAGCAGACGTCCCCCCACCACGGCGCGGTGGCGGTGCCGACGCCCCGCTCGACCTCCCGTAGCACGCGGCACAACGCCCCAGACCTCAAACCACAGCACGCATAGCCACCTCACCCCCTGACGAGGACTCCGATGTCTGACAGCGCCTTCCCGGCACGGCCAGCCGCTACCGGCCACCGCAGACGGCAACCCCCGGTCGACGCGAACACGCTGCACCTCGCCCGCCGCGCCGTGGCACTGCCCCTGGTGCTCCTTGCCGCTCTGCTGGTCGCCGCCTACGCTCTCCGGTCGGCGTCGGCCGTAGGGCCCGGATGGATCCTGGCCGGCCTCATCTGCGGACTGGCGGGCGTCTTCACCGTGGCGGCACGCTCAGCGCGCACCGTCGCCAAAGCCGCACAATCGGCCGTGGAGGGATCCCAGGCAGCGGCACTGGCAGCCGTCACAGGGGCAGCGGCAGCCGTCGAGAAGTCCGTGCAGTGGTCGGCGGAGGAGCTGTGCCGTGGGAAGCGCCCATCGTTGCCTGACTCTAGGACGCCGCAGTCGTCCACTGCGAACGCCCGGATCGACAACGCGTTGAGTGCGCTCCAGGCGCAGGCCATCGCGTCGCTGATCCGCGTGCACGACGAGTCCCAGTCCGTGGTCCTCCTAGAGGTACTGCGCCGCCTGGCCATGCGGGAGCATGCCCTGGTCAGCAAGGCACTCCAGGCACTGAGCCGGCTGGAGATGCTGACCGACGACCCGGAGCTGCTGGCCGCGATCTTCGAGATTGATCACCTGGTGACGCGGATTCGCCGCCAAGTGGAGAGCACGGCGGTACTTGGCGGGCAGTCCTTGCGCAACGTGCGTCTGCCGGTTCCTGTCACGACGGCGCTGCGCGGTGCCGTGTCCGAGGTCGTGCAGTATCCGCGGGTCGCTGTCACGGCCGGGTCTGTGGGCGCCGAGCTGGGTCTGCCCGGCCATGTGGGTCCGGACCTGACGCACCTGCTGGCCGAGCTGATCGAGAACGCCTGCGAATGCTCCGATCCGGCGACAAAGGTGACGGTGCGGGCGCAGCGGGTGGCGAACGGGCTGGCCATCGAGGTCGAGGACCGGGCCGTCCCCATGCATCCGCATACGCGGGTGCAGATGAACCGCCTACTCAAGGCCCCCGACGAGGTCGACGTCAGCGGTCAGGTCCGGTCCGGGCAGCTCGGCTTGCTGGTCGCCGCGCTGATCGCCCGGTCGCATGGACTGGCCGTCCTCCTGCAGGAAAACGTGACGGGGGGCACCACTGCCCTGGTCGTCATACCGGCACGACTCCTGGTAGCCATTCCATCGGTCGAGGGTGGGGGCGCACCGCCGCCCGAGAACGCTCGCATCTCCGGGCGGCAGCCGCAGCAGGTCGCCGCGACTCCCGCCGCCCCGAGGGCAGCGCAGCTCGCACATCCCGGCGCCGTTGCGGCACCGACCGCAGAAGCGGGCCATTCGGCTGACGCGCCCCCTCTGCCGACCCGGACAAGCCGGACGAAGTCTTTCCGTCCACCAAACGAGCGGGAGCCAGCCCCCGTAGCCGCGGCGACGCCCGGGCTCGCAGCCGCCTTCCGCAACGGCCTCCAGGCCGGCGGCACCGCTGGCCCCCCTCCCGCCTCGTCAGAGCGCCCCACCCCCTGACCCGTCCTTCCCGGTGGCCCGGTACATCCGCTGGTCCTTCCCCCTTCTGGAGCGATCCCTATGAGCACCCACCCCGCGATGAGCAACGTGACCGGCGACATGCCCGCATCCGCGACGACCGCAAGCGGACAGAGGGACAGCATGGCGTGGCTGCTGCGTCAGTTCGCCTCCGAGACGCTGGGTGTCACGCACGCCGTGCTGATCTCGCGCGATGGACTGCGGCTGCTGGACAGTGACGTCGACAAGGACTGGGCGGACGAGCTGTCGGCCGCCTTCAGCGGGGTGGCCTCCCTCGCGGCGAACATCACCGGTCCGCGCGGGAAGAAGAGGCCGGCGGGCCAGGTCATCATCGAGCGAGACGACTGCCTGTTCTTCGTCCAGAGCGCCGGGCGCAGCGCGGCCTTCGACAACCACCCTGGTAACGAACGCGGTGAGGTGGACACGATCCTCGCTGTCATCGCCACCCGGGACGCCGACGTGGGCACCGTCGGCTTCGAGATGGGGCGCCTTGTCCAGAAGTTCGCCCCGTACATGGTGATCCCCGTCCGTGGCGGCACGGGCGGAGAGGTCCGGTGACCACGTACGGCCGCGCGGCCGAGGAGTCGGCGTTCGTGCGGACTTACGCCGTGACTCGCGGGCGTACCAAGCCGCGGCACCTGCTCGGTCTGGAGACCGTGCTGGAACCCGGAGCGGGCAGGCCCGGCCCGGCTCAGGCCGAGGAGTGCGAGGAGATCCTCGCGTTGTGCCGGGAGCGTAGGCGGTCGGTGGTCGAGCTGGCGGGCCGCCTTGGCCGGCCCGTGACCGCCGTCAAGGTGCTCGTCTCCGACCTCCTGGACGCCGACGCCCTGGTCGTCTCCCTGACTCAGTCCTATGCCGATACCGGTGCGGGCTCCGGTGCGTCTACCCAGCTGCTGGCAGCCGTGTCAGCGGGTTTGAAGAGGAAGTGGCCTGATGCCGTCACTTATCCCCAGGCCGGGTGACCCGGCCGTGGTGCCGCGTACTTCGCCGCACCCGCGCGTCGGCGCCGCTCCGACCGTGCTGAAGATCGTGATCGCCGGCGGCTTCGGCGCGGGCAAGACCACCGCCGTGGGCGCCGTCAGTGAGATCACGCCGCTGAGCACAGAGGAGTACCTGACCGAGGCGAGCGCAGACGTCGACAGCCTGGCGGGCATCGAAGCGAAGACCACCACCACGGTCGCCTTCGACTTCGGCCGGCTGAGCCTGCCCGACGCGCCGATACCTCTGGAGCTGTTCCTGTTCGGCACTCCAGGTCAGGACCGGTTCGTCGATCTCTGGTACGACCTCTCCCGGGGTGCCGTCGGCGCGGTCGTCCTGGTCGACACGCGCCGACTAGAGAGCAGCTTCACCCCTGTCAGCTTCTTCGAAGACATCGGCCTGCCCTTCGTCGTCGCCGTCAACCAGTTCGACGGAGCCCACCGCTATCACCCCCAGCAGGTCCGCACCGCCCTCGAACTCCCCGCCTCCGTACCGGTCGTCACCTGCGATGCCCGCGACACGAACCACGTCGCCGGCGTCCTGCTGGCCCTCGTCGACCACGCCGTTAACAACGCCGCCACCAGACGCGCTGGCCACCCCCCATCCACCACCCTCCAGGACGCCTGATGTCACAGCACCCCAGCGACCTCCACCGCACGCCGCAGACCACCCCGCCCACACGGTCCCTACCGCGACGCGACATGCGGGACACCACCCGCGGCCCGCTCCCCCCGCCCGCCACCGCCCTCACCAGCCAGCCGCCCCAGCAGTCACTGGAGCTGGCGCAGCGCTACGAGCTGCTCAACCGCCTGGGCGTGCCCCCAGTGGCCAACGAGGACTTCGACAACCTGGCCCGCGACATGGCTGAGAAGGCCGGGTTCCTGTACGGGTTCGTCAATCTGTTCCTGGAAGAGCAGACCTTCGTCGGACTGCACCAGCCGCCCGCGGACAGCGGGTACGTGATCGTCGGCCGCACCATGAGCCGGGACCACGGCTGGTGCCCGGAAGTCATGGCCCGCAAGAACGCCCTCCCGCTGTACGACGTGCACGCGTCCCCGCGCTTCAGCGGCAACGCGGTGGTCGACGCCGTCGGGATCCGTTCCTACTTCGGCGCTCCGTTGATCCACGACAGCGGCACGGTGCTGGGCACGGTGTGTGTGATCGACCCGGAGAAGCGGCCCCTGGCCGAGGCCCGCCGTCTGCGGGACATCGTCATCAACGCCAGTGCACAGGTGATGGACCACATCACCCGCGCCCCCGTCCGCTAGGCCGTTCCACAACTTCCCACCCGGGAGCCGTAGGCGATCCCCGGCCGCTCCGCGTTGCGACCTTCATCCAGGGAGAGGGAGACCATGTCCGCCACACCCACCACGCCTCCACCGGCGCTGAGTACCTACCTCACTGCCCGCCACGACATGCTGTGGCAGGAGGCGGACGCCTTCGCGGCCGAGCACGTCCCGCCGCGCGCCGCGCGGATGGAGGCCGCTCCGGGCAGGGTGGAGCACAAGGTCGCCGACCTGATGGCCGCCCGGCGGTGGTTCGCCGTCACCGTCCCGGCCGTCTTCGGCGGGCTGGGCGCCGGACACGTGGCCAAGACCATCCTGATCCACCGCATCGCACGGGTCTCAGCGGCTGCCGCGGCCATCCTGCAGGCCACCCTCATCCCCGTCGGCGCCCTGCTGCACTTCGCCACCTACGAGCAGAAGGGCCACTGGCTTCCCCGGGTCGCGGACGGGTCCGTGCTGCTGTCGATCGCCGTGACCGAACCGCTCGCCGGCGGACACATCGGCGGCATCGAAACCACCGCCGAACACATCGGCAACGAATGGGTGATCACCGGCAGCAAGATCCATATTGGCAACAGCCACCTCGCCGGAGCCCACCTCGTCGTCGCCCGCACCGCCGGGCTGGGAGTAGGCACCTCACAAGCGCTGACCGCGTTCATGGTCGAAGCCGACCGCCCCGGACTTTCCGTCTCCGACCACCGTGCCGGGCTCGGTCTGCATGGCTTCTCCGCCGGCCGCCTCGACCTCGACCACGTCCGCGTCCCCGACGACAACGTGGTCGGGGAGATCGGCCAGGGACTGGCCGTGGCCCAGAGCAGCAGCATCCTCTACGGCCGCCCCAACCTGGCCGCCGTCAGCCTCGGCATCCACGAAGCCGTCGTGGACACCACCACCGCCCGGCTCAAGGCCCGCCCCCGCTACCAGGGCATCCTCTCCGACCTGCCCGTCCTGCGGGACCGCGTCGGCGACATGGAGGCCCGCCTGCGCGCCGCACGAATACTCGCCTACCAGTCCGTGCACCTCCTCGACCAGGGCCTGCCCTGCGACGCCGAACTGATCAACTCGAAATACCTCGGCCACCAGTGGGCCATGCAGTCCGCCCAGCACGCCATGGAACTACACGGCGCCCACGCCCTCGATGGCGACTACATCCTCCAACGCCTGTGGCGCGACATCCAGCACACCTACCCACCCGCCGGAACCGGCGAAGTCCAGCGCATCCGCCTCGCCGACGCCGCCTTCGAAGAAGACCACATCCAGTGGTCCGAACGCCTCGCCGCCGAAGCCGCCTGGGCACGACCCGACCCAACCGCCGCATAAGCCCCCGTGCGCGGCACCCCGTGACTCCCCATCGCCGCGCACGGGCCCATGCCGCCGGCCCCCGTCCCCCGCGGGGACCGGCGGCACCCTCCCAGTGACCATCCACCCAGCCGAGAGAGACACCGTGACCCCGCCCGTGACGACCAGCGCACCGATCACACCCCTGACGCCGACCCTGCAGCGCGTCGCCCAGCACCTCGCAAACGGCCTCACGGCCCAAGAGATCGCCACGCAGACCGCCCTGTCACCCGTGACCGTCCGCCAGTACCTCCGCGACATCCGCGAGAGCCTGCACTGCCCTCCCCGCTGCAAGCCCCCAGTGATCGTGCACCGCCTGTTCGCCATGAAGCAGGTGGCCTCACCCACGGCCGACAGGCCGGCACCAACGCTCAGCCCGGATCAACTGCTGCTGCTCCGAGCCGTCGCCGAGCACAGCGACCCCCGCGATATCGCCGTCGCCGCCAAGCTCGCCCCCGCCGACCAACGCGCCGCACTCGACCAACTCCTCGCCGACACAGGCGCGCGGGACACCACCCACCTGGTGATCCTTGCCCACGGCTGGAAGCTGCTGCCGACCGACCCGGCGGCGCGGAGCGGAGCGGAGCGGAGCGAGTGAACAAGCCCCCCACTCCCCTGGCTAACGAGGAGCCTCCGGCTGCTCCCTCGGTCGCGTCACAGTACCCGGACGCCGTATACGCGGTGCACACGTTACGTACGGACGCCGAGCGCGCGGAAGCCGCTGCCCTCGTGCAGGACCGGCAGCGCTGGCTCACCCTGCGCGGCCTCCCCGTGCCCGCCCAAGCCGACGTTCCGGCCCTCTTCCGCGACCCGCAGACGAGGTCGGCCGGTCTGTTCGAGGACGGAAAGCTGCTCGCCTGCATGGTCCCCGCGCGCGACCCCGGACTCAGCTGGGGCGAAGGCCCCTGCCTCCGCCTGGGACGCGTCCACACCCTGCCCGACCATCCCGACGACATCACCCGACTGATCACCCTGTGGGCCTCCGACCTCGCCGCCCGGCAGAGCCTCCCACTCGTACGAGCCGAAATCCTGGCCCGCCACGCACTCCAAGCCGAGCCCATCGCCGCCCTGCTGCGCCGGCTCACGGACATGGGCTGGGACGTGCGGGGTTTCGGCCCGGGACGGGAGGGGGACCGCGTCGCCCGCCTCGAACTGGCCGCCGAGCACCGCCCCAGCCTCAGCACACTGATCAGCTGCCAGACCCATGCACCTCATCTGGCCGCGGACGATCGGAGCACCGCGTGACAACCGACGAACCGCAGCGACCCGACCTTGCCCGCGAGCTGATCGCCCGCGCAACGGAATCGGCCGTGCACCGAGCCAAACGCGTGCGCGACCAACTCGATGCAGTCCAACTCGGGCAGGGCCGACACACCGACCACGCCAACACCAAGTTCCTGCGCCGCATCCTGGGCGAATACGAGTGGCCCGGCCACCGCCTCGTCGGCCCCGCTGCTGCCCGCGCCGCCTGGAGCATCGCCCTGCACAGCGACCACGACCTCACCCTCCAGCGCGCCGCCACCATCCTGCTCGGGCGTGCGGTCGAGGCCGACGACGCGCTCGTCCAGCACTGGGCGCACCTCCGCGACCGTGCCCTCATTACCGGCGGGTGCGCCCAGGAGTACGGCACCCAGCTCTTGCTGAGCGCCGAGGGGATCGAGCTGTGTCAGCTGCGCGCGCCGGCGTCCGTCGACAAACGCAGGGCCACCGTGGGTCTGCCGCCACTAGACGTCGCGCTCAGGGCGGTGCGCCGCCGCTACACTCCGGACAGCTCCGCCGACGAAGCCCCGACCGTCGTCCTCGCGGAGGCCGCGTGAACAGGCGGAACTCCACGTTTTCCCTCAGTCGGCCCACTGGCCGCATCTCCGATCTGCGAAAGATCCGTTGACCGATGAAGCTCACCACCGCCGTCCTCGCTGCCGGTGCTGCCCTGTCCCTCACCACCGCCGTGGTCGGAGCCACCCGGCTCAGGCAGAACGCACGGCACCAGACCGAGCGGCACGAGGCGCTCCTAGCAGGCAACCAGCTCGACTGGCTGAACCGGGTGTCCACCAAAGCCGACCTCGCCGAGCTGTGGAAGCCCGAGGACATGAAGGCCGAGGAGTACATGCAGCTCATGGCGGCCTACCGACTCATCTGCGCCCTCAGCCTCCGGCACTGCCTCGGCCGTGTCCGCGACGGACAGCTGCCGTTCTATGCCGCGATGGTCATGAGCAGCGATGTCTGCTGGCGCTACTGGCAGCGCTTCGGCGGCCTCCGGGCCCAGGAGGCCGAGGGCGACGGGCGGGCCGAGCACTTCACCCGGGTGCTGGACCAGGCCGCGAAGAACCATCCGCAGGCGCAGCCCGCGGCAGCCTGACGGCGTATAGCGGTCCCGTCACCCTTTTCGGACTCCGTGTCTGTCCCCAACTCCTCAGCCATCCGCAGTTCTCGTGTCTGGCGAGGTGGCCGAGGAGGCCCGACCGGCGCAGGCCGCACAGCTGCCGCCCGTCGGACAGAGCCGGCCGTATCGCAACACACCGAAATGAAGTGTTCCACCACACCGATCAGGAGGATTCCCGTGACTCCCAAGGTGACCGACCAGCGTGTGAGGACCGCTTCGGCCTCTGCCGCGCAGGACCCGTTCGACCTCGGCATCAGCGTCATCGAATCGGGCGGCACGGTCGGGGCGAGTATCGCCTCCGACGGCGGCTTCGGCTCGACATGCGGTGACAACGCCTGCATCTCCAGTGGCTCCTGACCTCACCAGACCACCGGCACGACGCCCATGTCGTGCCGGCGCCGCCCACGCGGCACGTCCCTTGCGGCTTGACCGGAGCCGCGCACGACAACGGAGGAATGACCACATGCAGATCGACGAATTCGACCTCGACATCAGCGTCCTGGAGTCCGACGACGGCTCCGCCACGCTGATCAACCTCACCGACGACGGCTGCGGCAGCACCTGCTCCAGCCCGTGTGCCACCAACGTGGCCTGATCATTTTCCACCGCACGACGAGTAGGGAGAAGCCCGCATGAACGCGAACACGATTCAGGGCCAGGCGCAGTCCCCGGCCGCCACGGCGGGCGGTGACGCGTTCGACCTGGACATCAGCGTCCTGGAGTCCGGCGACGGCTCGGCCACGGTGATCAACCTGACGGACGACGGCTGCAAGCCGAGCTGCCAGGGGTCCTGCGCCACCAACGTGGCCTGACCTCGGCGCTTCGATCTGCCAGGCCGCGCGGCTTTGCGCCGCGCGGGCTGGCACCCATCCCAACACACCACGACCAGGGAGGGTGCATGGGTTCCCAGAAGGACGCCCCGCTGTACCGGTGCGCGGACACTGCGCTGGTGCGCGCCGCCCGTTCCTCGAGGCTGCCGCTTCCCGCGTGGCCGGACCTCACCGACGACACCTCGGACTGCGAGGTGCGGTGGCAGACGTGGCTGCGCGACGTCTGGTCGCTGTCCGAGGCCGCCGACTCCATCGAGCAGGCCAGCCCTCTGCTCGCGCAGCAGGTTCAGACCCTGTGCTCGGTGGCCAGTCCCGAGACCCGTCAGTTGCGCCGCGCAGTGGTGTCGGTCATGCGGTACCTGCTGCGTATGACGGGCCGGGCGACCCCGAACGGTCTGTTCGCCGGTATCGCGCCCGCCTCGTTCGGGGAACGACCGGGATGGTCCTGGGGTGAGTGGCACCGACCCGTCATCCGTGCCGACGGCGACTGGATCGCGGACCTGGTCGCCCGTCTGGAAGCAGACCCTGAACTCCTGCGGCACCTGCATGTGATGGCCAACAACACCATCTTCGTACGGGGCGATCGGCTGATCGTGCCCTACCCGCCCCGCTCACGCCGCACCGACGGCAGCCCAGCGGCCGAAGTGTCCCTCCGGTACACCGGCGCCGTTCGTATCGCCGTTGACGCCGCCGCCTCGCCCGTCCCCGTCCATGCGGTGGTCGCACTGATGAGGAGCGAGTTCCCCGACGTTCCCGCTGGCCGGGTGGAAGGGCTCGTCAGCAGCCTCGTCGAACGCGGCGTGCTCATCAGCAGCCTGCACGCGCCCTCTGCCACCCTCGACGCCCTGGGTCACCTGATCGAGCAGGCCGAAGCAGCCGCCGCCCCATCGGCCACGGACCTCGTGGCCGACCTGCGGACGGTCCGCGACGCCATCGCCCGGCACAACCAGGTACTGGCCCCGGCGGACGGCCGGCGCCTGCGTACCGCTTTACGTCAGAAGATGGCCGCCTTGAGTAGCGTCAAGGATCAGCCGTTCACGCTGGACCTGCGCATGGACTGCTCCCTCACTCTGCCCCCACAGGTTGCCCGCGAGGCGGAGCAAGCCGCCACGGTGCTGGCCCGGCTGAGTGCGTATCCCTTCGGCACTCCGGCGTGGAAGGACTTCCACAACCGGTTCTTCGAGCGGTACGGCATCAACTCGCTGGTCCCGGTCCGGGACCTGGTGGCCCCGGACGTCGGCCTCGGGTTCCCGGTCGGATACCGCGATGCGCACCCTGAGCAGGGTGAGGCCCTGACCTCTCGTGAACAGCAGCTGCTTTCCCTCGCCCAGGCGGCTGTCCTCGACGGCCGCGACGAGATCAGTCTGGACGAGGACCTGATCCGCTCGTTGACGGTCGGAGACCGCAACGCCCCGCAGGTACCGGCCCACACGGAGCTGCGCTTCAAGATCCGCGCCACTTCGCAAGACGCCCTGGTCAGAGGAGACTTCGTTCTTCACGGCCTCGCCCCTTCCCGCGGAATCGGCACCACGATCGGCCGTAGCCTCGGGCTGCTCGCACCGGTCGATCAGGCCCACGTAGGCGCCTTGTTGAAGGAGCTGCCGGTCAACACGACCGGCTCGATTCCCACGCAGGTCTCCTTCGCTCCACTCGACCGGGGAGACACCAACGTCACCCGTGTTGCCGAACTCCTGCCGGCCGTCATCAGCCTGGCGGAGCACCGTGAGTTGGATGCGCGCACGATCAGGCTCGACGACCTTGCCGTGGGCTGCGACCGCCGCAGGCTCTATCTCGTCTCCCTCTCCCGGGCGTGCCTGCTGGATCCCATGACGCTGCACGCTCTGGATCTGCGAGGGCACACGCCGCCGCTGGCGCGCTTCCTCACCGAGATCAGCCGCTCTCAGACCGCTGTACTGACCGTGTTCCCTTGGGCGTCCGCCACAGCCCTGCCGTATCTGCCGCGCGTGCGCTACGGCCGCGCGATCCTCTCTCCGGCACGGTGGCGACTGGAGCGGTCGGAGCTGCCTGCCCGCCGGGCCTCCTGGGAGGAGTGGCATAAGGCGGCCGACGGGTGGCGCGCACGCCGCCGAGTTCCTGACCACGTCGCGCTGGCCGAGGGCGACCAGCTCCTGCCGCTGGACCTCTCCGAACGTGCGCACCTCGCGCTGCTGCGCGCCCACCTGGACACCCACGAATCGGCGATCTTGACGGAAGCTGAATCCGACGGGGGCTGGTTCGACGGCCGGGCTCACGAGATCATCGCCCCGATGACGGCCGTCCGCCCGCCGCAGTGGCCGGCCGTCCCGCCCATCACCGTGAACCGGCTCGTCACCCGCGAGCACGGGCACCTTCCGGGCACCGCCTCCTGGCTGCTGGTCAAGCTGTACGGGCACATCGAACGACAGTCCGAGATCCTTGCCGACCACCTTCCCGCGCTGCTCGGCCAGTGGGACTCGCCGCTGACCTGGTGGTACATGCGCTACCGCGACCCTCGCTGGCACCTGCGGCTGCGCATCGCGGTCCCCAGCGAGCAGGACTTCGCCCTCACCGCACAACGCGTGAGCGCCTGGGCGAACGGACTGCGCCGTGCTGGGCTCCTCGGCGACATGCAGTTCGCGGCCTCCTACCCGGAGACCGGCCGGTGGGGCCCCGGGCCGCTGATGAGGCTGGCCGAGGACGTGTTCGTCGCTGACTCCCGAGCACTGGCCGTCCAGTTCGCCCAGAGCACCCGTCCGCACCGACAGGTCCTCGCCGCCGCCAACTTCGTGTCCCTCGCCGCCGCCTTCACGGGCAGCATCGCGGCCGGCATGGATTGGCTGATGGCCCACGGCCGGATCACCGACCCGCGCCCGATGGACCGGGCCGTGCTCCGTCAGGCGGTTCGCCTGGCCGATCCGACTGACGGCTGGCCGGCCCTGCGCGCGGCCCCCGGCGGCGCGGCCATCGCCAGCGCCTGGAGCGAGCGCGACGAGGCCCTGGCCCGCTACCGGCAAGAGCTGGACGCGTCCGGTGGGGGCAGCGCCCCGGACCTCGTTCTCGACTCGTTGCTGCACGCCCACCACATCCGCGCCGTCGGCATCGACAAGGACGACGAGCGGATGTGCGTACGGCTGGCCCACGCCGCCGCGATGGCCTGGACTCACCGAGGAGATCCCCATGAATCTGCGTGACAGCGCGCGGGTCGCCGCCGACACGATCGCTGAGCGGCTTGCCTCGCCGCAGGATGTACGGGGGCTGCATCACCGCCAGGGTTGGTGGCCGCAGTCGCTCGCGCACGGCGCGGTCGGTGTCGCGCTGCTGCACATCGAGCGGGCCCGCACCGAGCTGGGTCCGTGGCAGCGCGCCCACGACTGGCTCGCCTGCGCCGCAACCGAACCTGCCGTCGGCGGCCCGGACAGCCACCTCTACTACGGGGCGCCCGCGCTCACCTTCGCTCTCCACGCCGCCGCCGACCGCCCCGGACGCTACGCCCGCGCCCTGGACACCCTCGACCGGTACGTCACGAAGGCGATCCGGGACCGGCTCGCGGACGCCCACGCACGCATGGACCGCGGCGAGATGCCCGCGCTGGCGGAGTTCGACGCGATCCGCGGCCTGAGCGGGCTGGGCGGGCTCCTGCTGCACCGCGACGTCCACGCCGACGTCCTCCGCGAGATCCTGACCTACCTGGTCCGCCTGACCGAGCCGGTCAAGCACGACGGGGAAGTTCTGCCCGGCTGGTGGAGCCACCTCGCCCCCTCCGGGACGATCTCCCCCCAGTATCCGGAGGGGCACGCCAACAACGGCGTCGCCCACGGCATCGGCGGCCCCCTCGCCGTGCTCTCCCTCGCAGCCCGCCGCGGCGTCACTGTCGACGGCCACCTCGACGCGATCACCCGCATACTGGCCTGGCTCGACCACTGGCAGCAGGACAGTCCCGCCGGCCCGTGGTGGCCGTACTGGATCACCCGTGAGCAACTACGCTCCGGCACGACCGGCCCTGGTCCCTTCCGGCCGTCCTGGTGCTACGGGACCGCCGGATTCGCCCGCACCCAGCAGCTCGCCGCCCTCGCCCTCAAGGACCCCGCCCGCCAACACGCCGCCGAATTCGCCCTCCTGCGCGCCATGACCGACCCGGGCCAACTCGACGCGATCGTGGATGTCTCCCTGTGCCACGGCTTCGCGGGTTTGGCGCGCGTCACGCAACTCGCTGCCGCCGACGCCCTCGCTCCCGGCCTCGCCGAATGCCTGCCCCGGCTCCTGGCCCCGATCACCGACACCGCGCCCGGCACCCTGGCGGACTCAGTGATCGCCCCGCCCGGCGGCGGAGACATCGGACTCCTCGAAGGTGCCGCAGGCACCGCACTCGCCCTGAACGCCTTCCACACCGGAGCGCCGTCCGCGTCCGGGTGGGACATCTGCTTCCTGATCAACTAGCCGACGAGAAGAGGGAATATGGCAGCGGACGAATGGCCGCAACGCCTCATCCGGTTCACCGACTGGAGCCTCGCGGAGGCCACCGCCGTGGAGCATCTACTCCCGGTGCTGATCGCCCAGGAGGCAGAACTGGCCCAGTGGTCGTTCCTGCGGAAGTACCCCTGGTGGCGGTTGCGATACCGGGCTGCGGTCCCGGACTCGGCGAAGGTCCTCGACGCTGCCCTGGACGATCTGGTCGACGCCGGCGTCCTCGCTTCCTGGACACGAGGTATCTACGAGCCGGAAGAGACAGCCTTCGGCGGCCCCGCCGCGATGAAAATCGCGCACACCCTGTTCCACTACGACAGCCGTCACCTGCTGGAGGAGGCCGTCCGCCAGCAGACAGTGGGCGGCCCCCAGCTTGGCCGCCGCGAGCTGGCGGTCCTCCTGCTCAGCGTGGCGATGCGAGCGGCGGGCCTCGACTGGTACGAGCAGGGCGACGTCTGGGCGAAGATCGCGGCCGAGCGCCCCGGCGACGAGGTCCGCGCTCCGCAACGGCACCGGGCCGCTGTCCACCGGTTGATGACCGTCGACGTCAGCACCACCAGCCGCAGCGTCACCCAGGGCCGACTCGCCCCGCTGGCCGAGTGGATAGCCACCTTCGAGTGGTTCGGCCAGCAGCTCGCCGACCTCAACCGCCAGGGCCGCCTGGATCGAGGACTCCGGGCCGTGATCGCCCACCACGGCATCTTCCACTTCAACCGCCTGGGCCTCCCCGCCCAGGACCAGCGCACCTTGTCAACACTCGCGAAAGAGGCAGTCATGGGAACGAGCGAAAACACCGCGTCCACCCGAGCTGAGGGGACGGCGAGCACTACGGTCAACGGGGGGAACAGTGACACCATCGAAGCCCCTTCCGCCGACCGCCTTCGGGCCCAGTTGATCGACCACCTGGTCGAGACCGGGTGCGTGCGCACGCCCCGTGTGGAGGAGGCCATGCGGACCGTGCCCCGTCACCTCTTCGTCCCGAACGCCCCGCTGGAGAAGGCTTACGGGAACGCGCCCGTGGACACGAAGTTCGACGGGTCCGGGCGCTCCATCAGCTGCGCCTCCCAGCCCGACATCGTCGGCATGATGCTGGAACAGCTCGACGTCCAGCCCAGCCAGAAGGTCCTGGAGCTGGGGGCCGGCACCGGCTTCAACGCCGGACTCCTCGGTTACCTCGTCGGCGAGACGGGGCGCGTCACCACGATCGACGTGGACGAGGACATCGTGGCCGGAGCGCGCGGCGGCCTGGCCGCCGCCGACATCCACAACGTGGATGTGATCCTCGGAGACGGTGCCGTGGGCCACGCCCCCAACGCGCCGTACGACCGCATCGAAGCCACCGTCGGCGCTCACGGCGTCCCGCACGCCTGGTTCGACCAGCTCGCCCCCGGCGGACGGCTCCTCACCCCGCTGCGCCTGCGCGGCAGCGTCTCCCGCTCGATCGCCTTCGAGAACCAGGACGGAGCCTGGCGCAGCGTCGGCAGCCAGATGAACACGTTCATGCCGCTGCGCCGGGGCATCGCCGACGACCCGCGCGTCTTCGTACCCCTGGACCCCGACAACACCGTCACCCTCGTCACCAACGGCGACCAGAAGGTCGACGCGGACGCCCTGAGCGACATCTTCCGCCAGCCGCGCACCGAGGCGTGGACGGACGTCGCCTTCCGCGGCCCGGAGTCGGCGGAGTACCTGGAGCTGTGGCTCACCTGCTCCATGCCCAACGGCCTGAGCCGGATGCCCGCCAAGAGCGAGGCCGTCGAGAGGGGGCTGGTCACCGCGCCCTACCCGTCCTCGACCGCGGTTTTCGAGGGCGGCACGCTCACCTATCTCACCCGGCGCCCGTATACGAAGAAGGCCACCGACGGCGCCACCCTGTACGAGTTCGGTGTGATCGGCCACGGCCCCGACGCGGAAGCCCTCGCCTCGGAGGTCGCGGACCAGATCCGCACCTGGGACCAGGACTTCCGGGCGCTCGACGTGGGCTTCGAGATCCAGCCGCTCAACGCGACCCCGCTCGTGCCGAAGCCCGGCCGCTTCGCCTTCGACAACCCGCTGAACCGCATCGTCATCGAATGGCAGTGACATGGACGTCAGCCAGATAGCGAAGCGGTTCCCGCTCGTTGCCCGTCCACGTCCAGCGTGCCCGCCCCTCGCTGAACGGGTCCGCGAGATCACCGACCTCGCAGCCGCCGCCGAGCGCGACGGCAACGTGACCTCCGCGACCGTCGCTCTGAACAAGGCGGCGCTAATCGCGAGCGACTGCGGCATGCCGGACCTGGCGCGCACTCTGTGCTGGCGTCACGCCGAGGTCGTCCTGCGCGCCCAGCCCCTGGGCGCGCAGGAAGCCCGGTACGCCCTGGAACCCCTGGTCAACCTAGCCCGACTGCGGATCCGCGACGGCGACGGGCACGGCGCATACCACCTGCTCGACTCCCTGAACAGAGCAGTCAGATCGAAGACGGAAGCGGTCATCGACGGCCGCACCACGTCGTTGCAGCACCTCACGACGTCGGCAGCCGACCATCAACAGGTGTGCCAATGGCTGTGGGCCGTCCTCCTCGGCGACGGAACCCGTGCCCTCGTCACAGCAGGCGAATGGGACCGCGCACGGGCGCACAGCAGGCAGCACCGGGGCGTAGGCCAGCGCCTCTTCGACGGGCGTCAAGTGGAAGTGCTCGTCCGCTGCCTCGGCGAGCAGCCCAGCGATGCGCTGACGTTCCTCAACGCGAGCCAACTGGTTGAGCCATGGGAGCAATCCGTCGCGGCAGCGCTCACCGTCCTCTGCCACAGGGCAGCCGACGAGCACCCGGTCGAGCCGATGGACAAGATGGTGCAGCACTATCTGGCCCTCGACTCGGCTCCCGAACTTGCCGTCTTCCGCTCCCGTGTGGGACTAGTCGTGCTCGACCTCTGCCCAAAGACCCGACAGGCCGAAGCACTGCGCCGCCTCACTTACGAAGCGATGACGCAGGCAGACGGGTACGTCGCACGGGACGTCCTGGCCCACCCTGTGTGCCGCGAAGCGCTGAGCCACGGCGAGCACCGTACGCTTTCCGCCGCCATCGCCTCAGCCGGCCTCGGTCAGGGGCACATCCCCGAACCCCTGGCACAGGCCCTGCTGGGCGCTGCGTCCGTCTCGGCGGACGTCTGGGAGCGCCACGTCAACCGTCGAGCCAGCTCGGGCTCGTCGCACAGTCTCGACTCTTGACCGCGGTGGCGAGCCCCTTGGCGTTACGTCGCCTGCACACCGAAGGAGCTGACGTGTCTAGCCGCAGGTCCGTCCCAGGGTCCCTAGTAGTGCTTGGTCACGTGCGGTTCGTGGTGGCGTGTCTTCTTGATCGGTCGTGTCGTTGACCGGGTGTGCTGGGTGGGGAGTTGGCTGCGGTCCGGTGTGATCTGGAGGACTTCGCGGCGGAGATGTTCGAGCCGTTCGCGCGGGCGGATCAGCGACGGTGGGGCAGGGCCTATCTGCGGATTCTGCTGCTGGACGGCGGGCGTAAGTCGGTGGAGCCGATGGCCGCCCGCCTGGGCGAGGACGGGAACCGGCAGGCCCTGGCCCACTTCGTCACTTCCAGCCCGTGGGATGCGGCGCATGTGCGGGCCCGGCTGGCCTGGCGCATGCAGCCGGTCATCAAGCCCACCGCGCTGATCATCGATGACACCGGGTTCCTCAAGGACGGGGATGCGTCCGCGTGCGTGACCCGGCAGTACACCGGCGCAGCGGGCAAAGTCACCAACTGCCAGGCCGGCGTCTCTTTGCACCTGGCTTCCAACGGTGCCTCGGCGGCGGTGAACTGGCGTCTGTTCCTGCCCGGGAGCTGGGATCCCGCCTCGCCGAAGGCAGATCCGGCCAAAGTGGCCCGCCGTGCCAGATGCGCCATTCCTGCCGAGGTGGGGCATGTCGAGAAGTGGCAGCTGGCTCTCGACATGATCGATGAGACGCGGTCCTGGGGCATCGAAGTACCCCAGGTCATCGCCGACGGCGGCTACGAGGATACCGCCGCCTTCCGGCTCGGCCTGGAAGAACGCGGTCTCGACTACGTGGTGGGCATCTCGACCACGACCACCGCGCAACCCGAACATGCACAGCCGTGCACCCCGGCCTACTCCGGCCTGGGCCGACGGCCGGTCCCGGCCTACCCCGAGCCCGCGCAGACCGTGAAGAGCCTGGTCATCGCGGCCGGGAAATGCGCCGCGCGGCCGGTGCAGTGGCGGGAGGGATCGAGGCCGGGCAGTGGCCGCAGCGGACACAAGCGCATGTACTCGCGCTTCGTGGCCCTGCGGGTCCGGCCCGCCGGACGTGAGATCCGCAAGGCCACGGCCGGCATCGGGCTCCCGGTGCGCTGGCTGCTGGCCGAATGGCCCGCCGACCAGGACGAGCCCGTGCAGTTCTGGCTGTCCAACCTGCCCGAGACCACCTCCCTGCCCGTCCTCGTGCGCACCGCGAAACTCCGCTGGCGCATCGAGAGTGACTACCGCGAGATGAAGCAGGCCCTGGGCCTGGCCCACTTCGAAGGCCGAACCTGGCCAGGCTGGCACCACCACGTCACCCTCGTCTCGGTCGCCCATGCCTTCTGCACCCTGCAGCGACTGAGCCGATCCCCAAAAGAGACGGCGTCGGCCTGAGCCTCTACCAAGTCGTTCGCGAGCTGCAGTTACTCCTCGCGATCTGGACCGGCGCCTGCCCCACCTGTCACCGCGACATGCCAGACCCCGCACCAACATGACCAAGCACTACTAGTACTCCAGCCGTAAATCGTGATCTTCACGTTCGAGCGGCTTGCCGGCGGTAGTGGCTGGTCTGGGATCGGGCCTGGTGGCGGCGTCGCCAGTCGGACCAGCCGAGCCGGTGGACCGGGTCAAAGGCGGGCCGGATGACGAGCGTGATGAACAGCCGTTGGATCTCGTTGCAGGTGAGCGGTATGAGGGCGTCTGGTGCGGGATCGCGGTCGTGTTCGTTCGCGCGGACGACGGCGAGGAAGGCGTGCGCGAGCATGGCCAGGGTGACCCAGCGGGACCAGGACGGGTAGCGGCGGACCTGGTGCTCGTCCAAGGCCGCCAGGCCCTTGCCGGACTGGAAAAACTCCTCGACCCGCCACCTTGATCCAGCGACGCGCACCAGGGTGGTCAGCGGCACTGCGGTGGCCGGCGAGTAGCAGCGGTAGTACGCGAGTTCGCCGGTGCTGCGGTTGCGGCGGATCAGCAACTGCCGGCTCCCGGGCCGGGGGTCGGTGAGGTCGATGACGGCCCAGTCGTAGAAGCGGTGGCCCTTGGCTCCGCTCCCTGCGGACAGCTTCTGCCAGGCCCTCTTGGGCACCTTCCTGGCCAGCGTGTCCGCGCGGAACTTCCCGGCGCCTGTGGTGACTTCGTGCGAGCAGGCCACCGCGAGGACGTAGCCGGTGCCGCGTTCTTCCAGCGCGGCGCGTAGCGTCGGGTTGCCGCCGTAGACCTCGTCTCCCGCGAGCCAGGCGGCCCGGTGGCCGGCGTCCAGGAATCGGGTGACCATCCGGGCGGCAAGCTGCGGTTTGGTCGCGAATTCGGTCTTGTCACCGAGTCCGGCGGCCCGGCAGCGGTCGGGGTCCGAGGTCCAGGAACGCGGAACGTACAGTTCCCGGTCTACGGCGGCGTGTCCGCGACGGCCGGCGTAGACGAGATAGACGGCGACCTGCGCGTTCTCGACCCTGCCCGCGGTGCCGGTGTATTGGCGCTGGACACCGACGGTGTCGGTGCCCTTCTTCACGTCGCCGGTCTCGTCGACCACCGGAACCGCCTGGTCGTCCCGCAGATGCTCCACCACGTAGGCCCGCACGTCGTCGCGGACCTGGTCGGCGTCCCACTTGGCCCGCCCGAGCAGGTGCTGCATGCCGTCCGGGGTGCTCTCTCCGGCCCACTCTGCGATGGTCCAGCAGTTTTTGCGCGGCAGGTCCGACAGCAGCCCGAGCACCAACCGCCCGACCCGACGTCGGGGTTCGACCCGTGCGAACCGGCCCGCGATCCGGGCCATCAGGCCCTCGAACGCCTCCTGCCAGCGGGCAGGGTCTACGCTGTGACCTGCGGCCACCGCATGTTCTTCAGTTTTCACACACCGATGATCAACGGTGGCCGCACCCCGTCTCCACAGCGCGTCAGGGTCGCGCAGCGTACTGCCTGCCGTCATGTGTCTGGAGGACTTGTGCAACGCGGCGAAGTCTGGTGGGTCCAGTTCGACGAGCGGAGGTTGGTCGTACTGCTGTCGGGAGA
Organism: Streptomyces sp. MMCC 100; assembly: GCF_041538145.2. Taxonomy (NCBI): domain Bacteria; kingdom Bacillati; phylum Actinomycetota; class Actinomycetes; order Kitasatosporales; family Streptomycetaceae; genus Streptomyces; species Streptomyces sp. MMCC 100. Next base: position 1,956,280 of record NZ_JBGORK020000001.1, on the reverse strand, counting down.
CGACACGTCCGGGATCCGGGTGATGCAGGTCGTCGCTCCGGCGGGCGTTGACATCAGCGGTTGGGGCATCGAAGTGACGGTCGGCGCCGGTGAAGGACTGCCGTTCGAAGGCGTGCTGCGGCTCGCGTTCCCGCGTCCAGGCTTCACCCCGTGCACGTGGCAGACCACTGTGTCCCGGGACGACCTGATAGAGCGGGTGGCCGTCCTGTCCTCCGTGAAGCTCAGCGAGATTGACGACGCCCTCCGACTCGCTGAACAAGCGCAGGAGCGGACCCCGGCCACGACCGCGAAGCTCAGCGAGATGAGGGATGCCCTCCGTCTCGGTGAACTCGGGTAGACGGCGAAGGAGCCGACGCCCGCGACGGCGTGGGCGATCTTGGGCAAGATGAACGACGCTGGCCACCTGCGCCTCGGCGCCCCTCACCACCAAGATCACGATCTACGGCTGAAGTACTAGGCAACCGTCTCTGACTTTCCGTCAAATAGAGCCTGAAACGCTGCGGAAAATTCCCGCATCTCGCCCTCACCCCTGTGCGAGGTGGCAGTCTCGAAGTACCACGCACTTTCGGACTCGGTCACCCCTCGCCATATCCCCCACGTCACGACGATGCGCCCATCCGAACGCTGTGCCGATATCTGCAATTGCCCCTCACTGGACCGCCAAGTACGAGGTTGACTCCATCTACCCGATACATCAGCCAGTGACGAAATGAATTCCACCAGTCCGTCACCGTCCAGCGTCCGGACCAACTCGCTGACGTCCACCCACGCGCCCTTGGCCCGTACGGCCACATCAAGCGCAGGATCGCCCCCGTACGGCCGCATCGGCGTGGAGAACAGCAGGTGGACCCCTTGCCCCGGGTCTCCCACGCGGAGGAGTTGTCCGCCGCGCGCATCGTGAATGATCATTGGACCATTCTATTGGCTTCCCCCCCTTCCCCTGAAGGGTGACGCTTGCCACGCAATATTTCCGCTCTCGCGGGCCCATAACAGGAGCTCCTTCTTCTGTCACGGCGCGCGATTTGGTGATTGCCGTCACTCTGGCGGACCTTTGCGGAAGTCGAGCTATGGGCTTGTGAGTTGAATGCGACGCATGAGCGTTGGGGCAGTTCAATAGGCCGGAGCCGCTGGAGTTGGCACCCTCCAAAACGATGTGGCTGAGATCAGCGTCCCATGGAACGCCAGTCGGCGCTCGAAGGAACCGTCGCCACGGTCGTCCCGGCAACCGGTTGACAGAGGCCGCGGGGGCCGCCCGACAGGGATTCCCCGACCGGGCCGCGGACAGCCGAGTGCCGGCGGAAGGGCCCGTCACTTTGCTGGGACGGCTTGCCGACTTGCTGGCTCCTGGGGTGCTCGCTGGGTCAGGATCGTCATGCGGCAACCAGGAAGACCGGCGGGTTGCAGCACGTGGGTGACCAGTTCGGTCACCTGGCCGTCGAAGAGCGGAAGCGTCATCTGCAGTACGTGGCCGTCATAGTGGTCGGCGAAGTCGGCTGCGCCACGGGTCCACAGGTCGCGTACGGCGGGAGTCTGACGGGTGTCACTGATGAGCCGCTGAAGGTCTGGGTCGTGGGGGCGGTCGACGGCCGCGTCGCGGAGCATGCGCACGCACACTTCCACGTCGGCCTCCCAGTTCAGGTGCTGGTCCCGCGCTTCGGCACTGAGGAGCAGCCACCGCATGAGGTTGGCCCCGGGAGCGGTCGACCACGGGAACAGGGCGGCCATCGACGTGTTGACGGCCAGGACGTTCCAGGCGGCATCGATGACGTAGGCGGGGAAAGGCTGCTGATCCAGCAGGAGGCGCAGTTCGTCGCTGATGCGTGGTGGCTCTTGGGCTTCCGGGCTGGAGAGGCCCCCGCCGTTACTGACGAGGAACAGCGCACGTCGCTGGACCCGGTCGAGTCCGAGCAACGTGCCGATGGTGTCGAGTTCGTGGCGGGTGAGGGTCCGGGTGATCGTTCCGCTTTCAAGGTCCCGGTACCATCGCTCGCTTCTATGCAGGGCGTCGGCCACTTCTCTCTGGAGGATCGGGCGGCCGAGCGTGGTACTGGCGGCGGCCCTAAAGACGCGCAGCAGGGCGCCGACCCCGGTGGGCCCCTCTCCCCCGCCCCCGTCCCTTAGGACCCCGCGCATGCCACGTTCCTCGCAGTTCTCGTCTGCACGGTTCCGGTCCTGCAAGATTGCATCTGGATCTAACCGTGCAAGCCCTCAATGCAATGTCAATCAGGTGCTGCCCCCTGCACCACATGATAGATCGATGGCGGCGCTGCGCGACCGGCAGAAGATTGCCGGTCACCGCATTTTGACCGACTTGTCCCCCATGGATGCAGAGAGCTTGCGACCGTCACACCGCTCCAGGCTCACGAAGTCCGCGCATTCATCGGCAAGTTGAGCTGCATCACAGCGCAGCGATCATTTCCGTAGCAGACATCTCGTTACTCCGCTGTGATCTTTACCGTGCATTGACTAATGATCCGGACCAAGCCCAAGATCTGTTCGTCAATACCGCGGACCGCAGGTCACGAGGGTGAGTCGCTGGGGGCATGAGTGATGCCCGCACTGGATCAGCGCGGGTACTACCGGTCGGATATGACTTGGATCACTTTGACTGGGCAGTCGAAGAAGCCGCTGCAGTAGGCGACACGAGGGAGGGTACTTTGAAGATCATCTGTGAGGATGTCGGGGGACTCGAGTTGCCGCCCGCACTCCCGTTCGCCGCCTCTATCGAGGGAGCCGCATATTGGCGGCCCGTTCACTCCACAGAGAGCACTTCAGCAAGATCTGGATCTCGACGCATTTCCCGCACATGTTCGTCACCTAGCCCGGCACCCGAGAGCAGGACGAGCGTTACGCGAAGGGTGCGAATAGCCGGGCGGACAGAGTGCCGCACAGCGTCGACACTCGCAGGGGATTCAACTGCCGGGCACCAAATGGCATTCGAGCCCCGCAGGACGGCGGATTCCAGCCCCTTTGCCGCGCTGAACCTCCTCCAGGCGCCGGAGCGTCGGCTTCGCCAGGAGGAACGCCCTCACGTGCCCGCCGCCCCGGGCAACAGAACGGCGCACCTGATCGGCGCGGCAGCTGGCCCCCGGCCCCCACCCCGGGATCGAAGTCCGCCGGCGCGCCACCCGCCCTCGGTTGCGGAATATGATCACTCGGTGACTGTCTGCAACTAGTACAGAGTTTAAGAACCAAGTCTGGATCTTGACGCGGGTCCGTGCGTATGTTCGTCGTCCCCTAAGCAGCCCGCCCACGGCGACGAAGGTGAGGAGAACACGAGCACGGACCGCGAAGATCCTGGAAACAGCGACGGCGCCCGAGAGCGGTAACTCACGGACGCCGAACGCTGAGCGGCAGCCCGCCCCGGCAAGGGCGGCGACTGCCCACCATCACCGCGCTGAGTCCTTCCGAGGGGCGCATCAGCGTGGCAACACTGCAAAAGGGAGTATCGCATGTCTCCTGCCCTGCGCATAAGGCCCTTCCGCCTGGCCTGCGCGGCAGCCACCTCCGTCCCGGCGCCTCAGCGCTCCGAGCCGGACCGCACCACCCCGGCGCCGACGAGGCACCGGACCCACCGCCTCGTCGGGCGTGGCCGATGAGCAGCGAAGCCCGCGAGTGGGTGTGGGAGCACAGCTCCAGCCGAGGGGCCGCGCGTCTGGTCCTGCTGTCGATCGCCGACCGGGTGGCCGACGAGCAGTGCATCTCCTGGGCCTCGCTGTCCAGCCTGGCCAAGCGCACGCGCGCCTCGGTCTCCACGGTGCGCGAAGCCGTCGAGCGTCTGCTCCTGGCCGGCGAGCTGGAGCAGCTCGACGACCTGGTGGGCCCGCAGCGCAGCACGGTCTACCGCCTGCCTCTCGCTGCCGAAGCGGTCGCACAGGCGCTGCGAGAGCAGCGGGAGGAAACGGGTGACAAGGCGGTGTCGGACGAGGCCGATGGCCCTGCGAAGCTCCGGCTGTCGGCTCTGCGGCGGTACGGGATCCGCCCGCGTGAGGTGCCGGATTCCCCCGTGAGGGTCCGGAATCCGGCAGTACCGGAAACCGGCAGGTCCAGGCGGAAACCGGCACAGCGGCGTGCCGGAAACCGGCACAGGGATGTACCGGCTACCGGCACACAGAACCGTAGTGAACCTGATTTGAACCGGAGGTACAGCAGTGGTGGTGCTGCGGTCACTTCGGCTGCCGAGTGGCAGGTAGATGCCGCCACCCACATCTGGGCCCGCCAGCAGGGACACCTCGACCGCCTCGGCGCGCAGGGCCTGCAGGCCGCCGACGCGAAGTGGCGTGCACACCGGGCGGGTCATGCTCCGAGGCCGGCGGAAGCCTGGGCTGCCGACTGGCGCTCCTGGGTCGCCCGGGAGCACGCCCCCAGCCGCCCGAACCTCTACGCCGTGCCCGGCCAGAACACCGCAGCGCCCGGTGGCATGACGCGTGCCGAGAAGCACACCGCCGCCCTTCTCGCCGCCCTGGACGAGCCGACCGGAACGGAGGGCTGAGCGTGGACCGCCGCGAAATCGCCGCCCTGCTGGCCTACATCGGCCGGCTCGACCCCCGCAGCATCCGCACCGACGAGGGCGAGGCCCGTGACCAGCTCGCCCAGTGGAACGAGCTGCTCGGTGACGTGCCGATGGCCACCCCGCACGGCTGGGACGCCCGCGTTGCCGCCCGCCAGCACTACCGCGCCTCGCCGTACCAGATCCAACCCGCGGACGTGGTCCGCCCCTGGGAGAGCTACCGGCGCTACCGCCTGGCCCTCCACTGGGACCCCACACCGTCCGCGGACCCGGACGACCAGGCTGCCTGGACCGCAGAGCTGGTCGGCACCCGCCGCGCCGTCGCCGCCGGAACAGCGCAGCCCGCGCAGGCCCCGGCCATCACCAGCAGCCAGGAAGGGATCAACCCGAGGCTGCAGGCGCGGCTGGACCAGATCGGCTCCTGCATACCGCCCGCCGCCCGAGCCGCCCTCGCACCGTTCCGGCCCGCCCGGGCAGCACGCGAAGCCGCCGTCGCGCAAGGGCTGCCCGATGCCCTGAGCGTGCGATGCGAGTGGTGCCTGGCCCCGGTCGGCGAGCCGTGCCGACGCCGCCGGATCGGCCCCAACGACGGGGTACGCGCCATCACTCCACGCACCGACCCGCACCCAGGCCGCTTCGACCTCGCCGCCGCTCAGCAGGCTCGGCGCACGGAGCAGGCCCAGCAGCCCGCCCTGGCCTGACCGGCGCTACGGGCGCGTGCATCCCGTCCGCTGCACCGCCGTAACATCACCGTCCCGCACCGGCTGCGGCGCACGCCCTGTGCCGCATCCGGCACTCGACACCGCACCCCGAGTAGCGCCCTAGCCCGGCCGGGCGGCAGCACATCGGAGACTCGCCTTGCGCCACATCACCACCCACGACGCGCCGGACACCGGCCTGCGCGCCATCGGAGACACCAGCTGGCACGTCCGCGGAGCGTGCCACGGCATGGACGTCGAGGACGCCGACGCCGTGTTCTTCCCCGGGCCTCGGGATCACGAGGAGATCGCGGAGGCGAAGGAGCTGTGCGGCTGGTGCCCCGTACGCCGCGCGTGCCTGGACTTCGCCCTGGAGAACGTCCTCAAGGAGGGCATCTGGGGCGGGCTCACCGAAGCCGAGCGGCGCCCCCTGCACGACAACCTGCACCAGCGTATGGACTACCGGCGTGTGACCGCCTTCTTCCATGGACGCGACGTGCACCTGACGGAAGCCGAGCGCCAGGTGGCCATCGACCACGCCTACGTCCGGGGCTGGCAGCCCGACCGGCTCGCCGCCGCCCTGCAGATCAGCCACAAGCACGCCCGCGACCTGCTCCGGCAAGCAGCCAACAAGGTCTTCGACCGCGACCGCAACTACGGCGTGCCCCGCTCCAGAAAGAAGCGGAAGAAGGCCTCCAAGGCCAAGGACACCCCCGCGCCCGCACCTCCCGGCACTCAGCAACCGACGGGCCGCCCCGCAGCGTCGCCCCCGGCGCACGCCCCTCTCGGAAAGGCAGCATGACCCACCCTGTCCTCGCCTTCGATGCTCCTTCGGACCTCCCTCTCCTCTTCGCCGCCGTCGTGCCCGCCGCCCTCGCGCTCGTGCTGACCGCCTGGACTGTCCGGCGCCGAGGGACCCGCTCGCAGAAACGTCTCGGCGGACCGGCGGTCAAGGTCGCCGCCGTCGCAGCCCTGGGATGCACCGCCTACAGCGCCGACACCTCGTGGCGCTTCGCCGCCGACTACCTCGACATGGCCGGCACAGCCGAGCGCGCCGCAATGTTCGCAGCCGCCGAACTCGCCCTGTTCGCCACCGCGCTGATGGCACGGCAGAACCTCGCCGTCCAAGGCGCCCCCGGTCTGCCGGGCACGCTGGTCTGGGTGATCACCACAGTGCAGGTGATCCCCGCCTACGCCGAGAGCGGCCCCATCGGAGGCACGGTCCGCGCCTTCGTCGGACCGGTCATGGCGGCGATGCTGTGGCACCTGGCCATGGGCATCGAACTGCGCCTGCGCACCCCGGGTGCAGCCTCGCACGGACTGATCGCCGTTCTGAGCCGGGAGGCACGCGAGCGGCTGCTGTCCCGCCTGGGCATCGCCGCGCGAGACCGCGACGCCGCACAGATCACCCGGGACCGAGCCACCGCCCGCGCGGTCACCCTCGCCGCCCGCCTCGCCGAACGCACACCCGAGCAGCAGCACAGCCGTCGCGGCCGACGGCTGACGCGACGCCTGTCGAAGGCGGTCGGCAGGGCATCGGTCGGCACCGACCCTCTCCAGCGGGCACAGCTGCTCGACCAGCTCGCCGCCCGGCGACACGCACTCGCGCTCGCCACGGTCCCGCTCCCTTCTCCCTGGTCCCCAGCGCACAGCAGCGCATCGGCCGCCACGGTCCCCGCACAGCCGACATCGAATGTGCCGGTCCCCGCCCCCGGTCCCGACGGTTCCGACGAGCCGGTCCGGGACCGAGGGCCAAGGGCTCCTCGGGGACCGGTCCCCGAGGAGGCGGACCCGGAAGCCGAGGTCGACACAAGGACCAAGAGCGACGCAACGGAGACGGTCGCGGGAGCCGAACCGTCTACAGACAGTGCGGTCCCCGGGACCGAACTCGCGGGACCGGAAGCCGCAGCGCGGGACGCAGCGGCCATGAGGACCGACCACAGCACACGAGAAGTAGCAGCTCAGGACCCGGCTCATCGAGGACCGGGCATCGCGAAGACGGGGACCGAGACCACCGAGGACCGAGGACCGACCGTCCCACAGTCCCGGACCGAGACCACCCAGGACCCAGGACACAAGGTCCCGCTTCGCCGGAAGCCGACCAGGACGTCCCAGACGAAGAACAAGGACAAGCGGGCCCGGCCCCGCTCTCCGCAGGCCGAGCGGCAGGCACGCGAGCTAGGTGAATCCGAGCGCCAGCTTGTCCTTGAGGTGCGCCCCCATGTTCCCGCCCTGCTCGAACGGGACGGCAACGGAGCGATCACCCGAGTGCAGCTGCGCGAAATCATCCGCCGCCAGGGCCTGACGGGCGTCGGTAACGACCGACTCGGCCTGGTCCTCCAGGAGCTGCGGAACGAGGACATCACGACGACGAGGAGCACGGCCCGATGAAGACCTGCCACCAGTTCAACACCGTCCGCGCGGAGTACGAGCGAGAGATCGGATTCATGCTCGCTCACTCCGAGTGGCACGCGGGCAGGCCAGCGGCGAAGTCCAGTGCGAAGCAAGCTGTCTCGGCGAAGCAGCGGATGGCCCGCGCGCTCAACAGTCACTTCGGGCGCTGCCCCGAGTGCGGCTGACCCGGCAATACCCCGGCTCAAGGCCCCTATCCGTAAAGGTGGTCCGGCTCAAGCCGGGCCACCGCCCCTCTTAGGAGGTACGCATGATTCCTCGCCCCCCTCGCTTTTCCGGGCCTACCACCGCCGAGGCTGATGCCTGGGCGGACGTCCTGGGCCGCCGGCAGCTCCTGCACGCCGTCGTCCTCACGCCGACCGGGCAGTGGCTCGTCCAGGACCGTCCCAACAAACCGGTCCGCGTCCTTGCCAGCCCCGCCGAAGTCCTCGCGCTGGCCGCAATCATCCAGCAATACACCCGCTCTACGAGGCCCGCATCCGGATGACGAACGCATCCAAGAACGGCACCACCCCGGAACCCGATCCGGTCTCCAACTCGGTGTCGAGGCGAGCAAGTTGGGGCGGAAGCGTAGCTTCCGCCAGACCCGACCCCGAGGGGGCGGGAGAGGACCTGCACCGGGGGGCGCAGGTCCTTCAGGCTTCGACCGACGGCGGGTCGAAGCCGGGTCAGGAGGAGAAACAGACCGAATCGCGCATACGCCGACAGCGCGCTCCCCGCGCCCGCCAGCGCCCCCGTCAGCCGCCCGAGAAGAAGCGCCTGCACCAGCCCAACACACGTTTCAACGAAGACGAGTACACCGTGATCAAGTCCGCCGCCGCCAAGTGCAATCTGTCAGTCGCCGGCTTCCTCGCCCGCTCCGCGCTCGCCGCCGCCCGCGACCTCGACCGCACCAGCGCCGAGATCGCCGACGAGCGCGAAGTGCTCATAGCCTTGTTCGACAGCCGGCGCCGACTCGGCTGGGCCGGCAGCAACCTCAACCAGGCAGTCAAGGCCCTCAACTCCGGTGCAGAAGCTCCCCAGCTCGAAGCGGCCGTCGCCGCCGTACGGCGGGCGGCCAACACCGCCCATGAAGCCGCCACACGGCTGATCGAGCACCACGGCTCGTGATCCCCAGCGTCAACAACACAGGATCACGGACCATCGGCCTCCTCAAATACCTCTACGAGACCGGCAAGTTCGAGGATCACACCGACCCGCACCTCGTGGCCTCCTTCGACGGCATGTCCCCCGACCCCGGCCGCGACCCGAACGCCACCCTCACCGACCTCCAGCAGCTCCTGGACCAACCCGTGATGGCCCTCGCCGAGCACGCCCGCCCGGCCAAGCACGTCTGGCACACCTCCGTCCGCGCCGACCCCGGCGACCGGATCCTGTCCGACGAGGAGTGGGCTGACATCGCCCGCCGCATCGTCGCCGCCACCGGCATCGACCCCGGCGACGGACAGCCCGGCTGTCGCTGGGCCGCCGTACGCCACGCCGACGACCACATCCACATAGTCGCCACCCTCGTCACCGAGGACGGCCGCCGCCCCGACGACTACCGCTCCGGCACCCGCGCCCAGGCCGAAGCCCGGCTCATCGAGAAGGAACTCGGCCTCCACCAGGTCGCGTCCGGCGACGGCACCGCCGCACAGCGGCCCACCAGCGCCGAACGCCACAAGGCCGAACGCCAGGGCCGCGAGCGCACCGCCCGCGAGGAGTTGCGCGAAACGGTACGGCGCGCGGTAACCGGCGCGAGCAGCGACGAGGAATTCTTCGACCGGCTCGCCGCCGCTGGCCTCCTGATCCGCACGCGCGCCGCGCCCTCCGGAGACCTCCTCGGATACAAGGTCGCCCTGCCCGATGACCTGAACAAGGACGGCGAGCCGGTGTTTTACCCCGGCGCGCGCCTGGCTCCCGACTTGTCGCTGCCCCGCATCCGCGAGCGCTGGTCCGGCAAGGGTGCCCAGGACGATCCGGCCCCCCGGCAGGAGGATGCGGTCCGTTGGGGGCCGGGCTCTCCGTCCGGTGCCCGCCGGGAGACGGCGTCAGCCGCGTGGCAGGCCGTGCTGCTTGTCGAGCTGGGCGACGACGCGGTGGCCGCCGCCCACATCGCCGCCGCCGGTGAGGTCCTGGACGCCCTTGCGAAGACGTCCGCCGCCCACACCCGCCGCGAACTACGAAACGCGGCGACGGTGTTCGAGCGGGCCTCACGTTCCCAGGTCCGCGCCGCACGCGGGCACGACCGCGCGCTGCGGCAGGCCGCCCGCGAACTCGTTCACGGTGGCACCGCCCTCGGCCGCGGCGAGGACGGTGCCACCACTGCGATGGCAATCGACATGCTGTTCTTCCTCATCACCGCTGCCGCGCACTGGCACGCGAAGAAGGGACACGCCCAGCAGGCCGAAGCCGCCGCGCGATCCGCCGAGCTGCTGCGCACTGCCTACCGGGTCGCCGCCGCCCAGCCCCTTGGCGTGCTCTACCAGCGGGGCCGGCGTCTGAGCCGGCCAATGCTCCAGCGGCAGAGCATGGTGCTGCGCGAGGCACTTCCGGGGCTGGCCGAACAGATTCTCGCCGAGTCTGGTTGGTACGCCCTGGCCGCCACCATCACCGACTCCGAAGCCGCCGGCCACGACCCAGCGGCTCTCCTGGCCCACGCGGTGGAGCGCCGCGAACTCGACACCGCGGACTCGGTCAGCGACGTCCTGGTGTGGCGACTGCGGCGCCTGGCCGATCTGCCAGCCGACGCTACCGGGATGCCGGAGAACAGCACCGCAGGACGCCCGACGACCGCCCGCCCGGCGGCGGCCCGCACCACCGCCTCGGGCCGCCGTTTCGGTGAAGAGGCGCCAGCCAATACACGATGAGCCCCCACCACAGGTCCGGCTGCGCTCGCACGTCAGAGGAACTCGTGGACGCCGCACAATCTGGTGCGCAGCTTGACCTGGGTTGCACGGCAGTCGAGCCGGACGTTGAGTGCCCCGGGCAGTGCGGCGGCTGCCCGAAGGCCCTCCGGCAGACGGGAAGCGTCGAGCCCGTCGCGCTGGGCGATGAGAACACCAAGGCCGTGACGACTCACGGCGTCGGGGCCTGCAAGGTGGTGGACGCCGCGCGCGTCAGTGGAGGCCAGCTCCAACAGGGCGGCGGCCCCTCACCGACATGCACCGGGCAGCGGATGTCGTCGGTGAACAGGGATCCGGTTCGGCAACCGGTCGCCAGATCATGTACAAGGCGTACATGCTCGGACTGGATGCCGCCGATGATCAGTGAGGTAAGGGCAATGGCGGCGTCCGGAGCCAACAACCGGATGCCGGTCTCCGCCGCCGCTTTCGCTGCGCCGTACGGGGAGAGCGGGTCGGGGAGACAGGACTCGTCGTAGTGGACGCGCGTGCCGGAGAACACGGCGTCACTGCTCACGTGAACGAGGCGGCAGTTGTGCTTCGCCGCAGTTACCGCCAGGCGGATGGGGCCTTCGGCCGTGACTGCCCAGTCGGCACTGCCGCTGCTCGCGTTGATGATCAGGCAGGGGGCGAGCTAAGCAACGACCTCTTCGACACGGCGTTCGTCCCGTAGGTCCAGGTCGTACCACGTGGCCTCCGCAACGCTGCCCGGCCTGGTCGCGTAGGTCGCGGCGGTGACATACCCGGCGGCAGACGCCTGGCGGACCAACTCGGTGCCCAGGAACCCGCTGCCGCCGACGATGAGGACAGTCATGACATGCCACGGTAGGCGGTCCTCATGCAGCTGCAAGGGCTTTACCCGGATATGGCCCGTGGCTCCAGATGACGGTTCAACGCCTCGTGACCTGCCGGAAAGTGACTGTAGCCCTTGTGAATTGAAACCACCGGAAGCGTCGGGCACGATCATGAAACGTGCAGGACGAGGTGCCGAGGTTGAGGAGGACGCCAGGGTGTTTCACCGGATACGCCGCCGGGCCAAGGAGCCGAGCGAGGCTCACAGGCAGATTACCGAGTGGCACGCGCAGATGCGAGGCCAGGTCCCGCACGCCATCGGAGTGCCTGAGCCGGAGCCCGTCGCGCCGGCCGGCGTCGTGGAGGGCTTCCTCCCGCCGGAACTGCGGCTGCCGAGCCACGATGAGGTCGAAGGCAAGATGATGCCGTGGAAGCAGCCTCTCGTCCTCGACGGCGAGATGGCTACCTGCGCCGAGTGCGGCGCGTACCGGGACTGGCTCATCCTCTCCACCCGCGGTGAGATCTGGCTACGCTGCCGGGCCGGACACCAGCAGCAGGAGACCTGCATCGACACCGCCTGGTACAACCGGCACTCCGGGCCGGCCGACGCGACCCACACCACGTTCGAGGACTGCCTGCGCCACCTCGGGCACTGACCACCACTCCTACGTCCCCACCGGGCCCCGCGGGCCCGCACTGACCACCCGTCGCCCAGATCAAGGGGTCAGTTCCGTCATGCGCGTTCGCATCGCCACCACCGCCCTCGGCATCACCGCCGCCCTCCTCGCCGTACCCGCCTGCTCCACCGACACCACCGGGTCCACGCACCAGACCTCCTCCTCCCGGACGGGACAGCCGACCGGCGCCGCCCACGAGCCGGCCGCGCTCACCTCGGCCGGGCTCGAGTCCCGCCTGCTCGACCCGAGTGACCTCGGCCGCGGCTACCTTCCCAAGCCGGCGCGCACGGCCCAGCACGAACACGTCACCGTCATCGGCTGCCCGGCCCTGAGCGCACTGGGCGGCGCGGCGACCGGCGGCACGCTCACCTTCCCGAACAACGCGAAGGCGGACTTTACCTACGGCAACAGCTCCTCGGATGTCTCCGAGGAGCTGTACAGCGACAGCGTGGAGCAGCTCTCCCGCGGCATCGACCGGATCTTCGACGCGATGACCGGCTGCCCGAACTATCAGGTCGTCGCGGGCGGCACCCCGGTCGAGGTGACCTCGCAGAAGCTGCCCGCCCCCCACGTCGGTGGTGACCAGCAGTGGAGCCAGCTCCTGACGTTCACCGCCCAGGGGCGGAGCAGCGTCGTGAAGCAGACCGCGGTCCGCGACGGCAACCTGCTGCTGATCGTCTCCGGCGCACCGGTCCTCGTCGACCGCCGCCTCGGCAGGGCCCTCGCCTAGGCCACCGCAGCCGGCTGATCCACGTACGACGCACTGCTGCCCCGGCCCTGGTGGTCGGGGCAGCCGTCATGGCCGGTCAGTGCAGTACAGACTGACGCAGAGAGGACCCCGATGCACCAGCTCTGTCGACCTGTGTGTCCACGTCATACCGTTTGCTGTCCCCCTGCTGTCCACGCGGCATGCCGGGATAGCCCCTCAGCCCCGCCGCGTCCCGTGCATTGCCGCGCACAGCCCTCGCTCGCGGGCTCGGACGTGCACAGCCTGCCTCATCCGGATGCTGCACGTCTGCCTTCTCCCCGAGTTAAGGACGGAAGACGGGCAACACGTCCGATGCCCGGCCTCCCTCGTGCGGGAGGCCGGGCATCGGACGTCGTGTCCAGCGAGGCGGGCGGGGTCTGTGGGCGCCATTCCCACGTCGGGGCTCAAGAGCCCGGGGACAGTTTCGGGCGTCCCACGGCCCGCCTGCCTCTCCCGCACTGGCCGAGAGCGGGGGTCTTCACCGCCGGGCGGTGAACACCTCCGCCCTCGGACGAAGCGGGTGCTACTGGCAAGGTCATCGGGTCCAGGGGCGGCTGAGGACGTGCCGGTAGATCGTCTGCGTGCTCACCCCGAGGGTTTGTGCCGTAGCGGTGACGGTGGCCCCGGGCGCGGCGAGCATGTCGCGGGCCTCTGCGATCTGCGCCTCGTCGAGCGGTATCCGCCGGGGACGGGCGGGAGCATCGTGGCTGGCGGGGTCGTAGCCAAAGACGATGGCGCCCTCGTAGGGCCGACCGGATGCCATGCAGCGGTAGAGACACAGGACGATCTTGCGTCCCAGCTTCCTCAACGCCGTGGCGTGGCTGTCGCCGTGGGAGCGCCGGACGGTGTAGTAGGCGTGGGCGCCGGGCGAGTGGCTGACCATGGAGAACGCCACTGCGTGCAGCGTGCTCCGCAGGTACGTGGAGGAGGCCCGTCGAAAGGCGACCCGCACGGTCTGGCCGGATGCCCAGGTGACCGGGGCAACGCCCGCGTAAGCGGCCAGGGAACGCCCACTGCCGAAACGCTCGACGGGCCGGTCCCCGATCTCCGCCAGGAGGTAGGAGCCGAGGACGGCGCCGACTCCTGGAATGCCGCGCACCAGGAGGTGAAACGGATGAGCGGTGTAGTGCCGCACCAAGGCCCGCTGCAGGTCATCAGCCCTCCGCACGGCATGGTCAAGGCCCCAGAGGGGCGAGGAACTCCCGGTAGCGGGCCACGGGATCAGGGGTCTTGGCGTAGACGATCCGGGTCTCACCGAGGACCGTGCCCGACCGGTCGACCACGGCGACGTCCAGCCACTGGTCCGACCAGTCGCATCCCGCGAACAGCAAGCAACCACCTCCGGTTGTCAAAGGAACAGGGACGCTCTCGGTGCCTAGCCGGCCGGAGCGCGCAGGAGGCGCTCGCGGGTGGCCTCGGGCAGCACCCGGCGCAAAACCGGCTCGGTCGAGCTGAGCGAGGCGACGAAAGCGGCGACGAGATCATGGGGGACGCTGGCGGCAAAGGAAGCCGCCCACAAGCACGGCGCACCGGGTTCCGGGTCGGCCCACGCCTGCCATCCGGCCGGTCCTGTCTCGTCCGCGCCGGTTACCAGGACCTGCGGGTCCCCGTCCTGGATGAGCGCCGGGACCTCGCCGAGGCTGATGTACGAGGTGAACGTCGGATCGGTGGCTGCCGCCTGGGGCTGGTCGACGTCGCGAAGCCAGCCGTGGGCGGCGACAGCGTCGAGAACTGGCCCGGGGCCGGCGAGCGTCGCGGTGGGCTGGTCGCGGGCATCGAGCGCGATGAGGAAGTCGGCCACCGCCTCCCCGGGGACATCGCGGGTGAAGTAGGCCGACCATCCAGCGAACGGACTGCCAGCCTCGGCGCGGGCGGAGATCTGCCAGGCGATCGGCAAGTCGCCCAAGTGGAACGGCTCGTCGGGCATAGTCCACTGCGCCCAGCGCAGGGCGTCGGGACTGATGTGCACAACGGTGCTGCGCAAGACCTGGCGCTCCTCCGAAGGCTCATCCGGCTCGCGCCGCCCGCGCACGATCGTCAGGCTCGTCCAGCCCAGGCCGCCGAGGGTGTCGGCGACGGCGTCGTAAAGGCGTCCGTCGTCACCGGCCAGATGGCGGGGGCCGACCCAGAACGCCGGCTGGGCGCCGCGCGGAGTGGGCGGGTCGGAAGGGAAGTCGGGGTACAGGGGCGCCTCCAAGGGCTCGGTGAGTCTCTAATTGCCGCCGGCGCGGCGGCGCGGGCGGCGCGGGGGTGCCTGAACGGGGCCCTGCCACGTCAGCGCGATGGCAACCTCCGGCGGCAGGTGGCCGAGCTGGGCACCGTCGTCCCGCCCTTCGGCGAGGTAGACGACGGTCCGACCGGTCTCGTCGACCGACTGCAAGACCTGCGCCATACGGTGCGCCATCGGGAAGAACGGGTTCACGGCCTGACGGACCAGAGCATTCGGGTCGCATCCGGACAGCGAGTCGATGAGATCGTGGACGGTCATCTCCGGGAACGTCACGAACAGCCTCCTGGCGGGCGGGTGAAATGACGAGCAGCGGAGCGAGCCGTCATTCGGACTACCGGATCGCCCACACGACGGGCACGATCTGACGGCGTCCGCGCCGTCAGAGGCGGCGCGACGTCTCCAGCACGCGTGCCACGACGGCGGCAACGATGTCGGCCGGCGTCTCGGTGTCGAACGACGCCTGGTAGCCGCGGACCGTGGCGGTGCCGGTGACGGCGATCTTCCATCCCTCGCCGTCCGTGCCGGGGCGTCCGAGCGGGAACCAGCCGAGGTAGAAGCACCCGTCCTTGCTGCTGACATGTACGTCCGCGCGGTCATCCACAACCATGTGGAAGTCCTCGGTGGAGAACTGGTCCATGACCTGGGTCGGCTGGCCGGGACCGAGCTGCCACTCCCGCAGACGCAGCGCTTCGACGGTGGTGGAGAAACCGGGGCCCACAGGGGCTACGGTCACAGGCAATCACCTCTCTGACCTGATGTTTCTTGCAAGGTCGTCTACGTTGACATGCCCTGGCGCACGTTGGCCAGTCTTTCCGTCGTCTTTCCTGTCTGCCCCCGGCGAACTACTTCCTTGTCATCCTGTGGGATCTCAGATCCCGTTGCCGGATCTCGTGAACCGTGGCCACTCGAAGACCACTTGGCTGGCACCGTTCGAGGCACTGACCGGTTGCGTGGGGGCCTGTGGATGGGCTGCCACGCGCCCGGATGCTGAAGGCGGCTCTCGCGAAATGGCCTGCCTGCTCGGGGCCAGGGTGGGCGACGCTCTACGGGCTGACTTACGGAAACACGTCGCCGCCGGTGATCGCTGCCGGTATGGTCACCCGGCACAGAGAGGGTTGCAGATGAGCAAGAAGGTCGTGAAGCTGCCGGACATCCCCGGGGCCGGCGAGGAGCTTGAGGACTACATCGCCGCCTTGTTCCAGGCGTCGGGCCACTTCGCGGAGAAACAGATCGTCGAGTCCGATCCGGCTGACCTTCTCGAACTCGACATCTTCGTCACCGACTACGCCCCCGAGGAGGTCGTGCAGCGGCTCATCGAGGTCAAGGGCGGGAAGTGGGGCTTCACAGACCTGTTCAAGGTGGTCGGATGGATGCGATACCTGGACCTCCAGCACGGAGCATTCTTCATCACCCGGTGGGAGGACCGTGAGTCCGCTCCACCAAGATGGAGCCTCTCGGCCTGGACGTCGTCTGCTTCGACGACTTCACAACCGCTCCGCAGCGGTTCGAGGCGAAAGGGTTCGGATCCTTCGTGGAGCCGAGACTCATCGACTTGTGGCGGCACTCGTACGGCGTTGAGCGCAAGTTCGTCAAGGTCATCAATGGCCGGGCAAGAGCCGGCGCCGACGGTGCCGTCGCAGCGAAGACCTACCACCGCCAGATCAACAACGGCACCTTCTTCGCCAGGGCGCCGGAGGAATCACTGGCGCTGCTTTACGAGGCGTACGGAGAACACCCAAGGCTGACCCTCGGCTACGCTCGCGAGATCGACAGGGGAAGCTTCGACCCGCACTCGGCCTCGACCGACAGCACGAGCTATCAGGCAATGCTCCGTGACGGCAAGCACCCTGAGCTTCAAGTGTGCATGTACTTCGAGCACCGTGCCCGTCTCGCCATCCTCAAGGCAGCCGTGGATTATGCGCTCGCGCACCCCGAGGGCCCGCCGGAGTTTGGCATGTCGGAGGACGGCAAGTCGTTCTTCTTCCAGGGGCTGACCTACCACGCTCTACCGATGACGTTCCATGACGGCATGAAGTGGCTGCGGGAACAACCGAACTTCCGGCGCTACGCGACCTTCTGGCAGCAGTTCCTGTGGGGTTGGGGAGGCTTCTACCTTCAGGGCAAGAAGGAGGAGGAGTTCGAGTGGATGGCGGAATACTCCGGTATCCCCGCTAACGAGATCCCCACAGCGCTTGAAGCGTTCGACCGGTTCTTCCCGATCCCGAACGGCTGGTTCACCACCCCGGGCTGGACGGACATCCACTTGCTCAAGATGGTGCCATTGATCTTCCAGGGAATCGGCGCCCACCAGCGCCGCATCCAGTACAACCTGGCCGACAACGTGTCCGCGCTCAACCCAAGTGCACCGTACACGCTCAGCGATCTAGGGAAGCGCATCAACTGCGCGGTCGACTTCCTGCTGTAGACGACGCCTCGCGCAGACCGCTCAGCATTCCAGGCAGGCCTCGTGATCTCCGGTTTCTCGCTGTTCCGCCTGACCGCGAATATCCCGCTGGGACCCAGGCGATTCGGCTCTTTGTTGCTCCTGCAAGACCTGATAGTGCTCGACGAGTGGCGGGGCACTCGTTCCATGCCAGGGCGAGGAGAACGCCCCATTCCCTCGAAGGGGGACGGGGCGAATCGTCGTGAGTGCCGCAGTTGGCGAAGTGAGCACTCTGAAGGAAGTGAGCACCGCAGATGGCAGAATTCGTCGAGCACGCGGGCGGCTGAGCATGGGCTCAACGAATCGTGGGTCCAGGACCGTGCTTGACGGCCCACGCCGACTCAACCGCTCAGCCGTGACTTCCCTGCACCACCAGGCCGTCCTCGCCAGCGACGACCTCGCCACCGCCAAACGGGTCGGCGGATCCATCCTGCTCGCGATCCACGCCTTCACCGACGCGGACAACCAGGACGCGTTGGCCCTGCTGCGCGCCCTGCGCATCGAGGCCCTCCGAGCTGGCTGACGGTGCTAGCCATACCAACAGGACTACAACCTCGCCTATCGCCTCACCTGCGAGTATGCGACGGAATTCGAACATGTGATGCAATGGCTGCTATGTGTTGCCCTGCTCTCCCCGAGGACCTGATCGCTGCGCAGTGTGCCTGGGAACGGACATATCGGGGCCTTGCCGATCCGGCCAACAGTCAGCGAACGACGGCCCTCCGCCGCCGCCTGCTGGAGCTGTCAGTCAAGGTGTGGTCGCACCCCTACTGGAAGCAGGCCGGCACCGGACGGTGGGCAGCGCTGCGCTCCTCGGCCCGCGAGCTGGAATCAAGGGCCCAGTAGGTGAGCGGCCCGCGCGGTGACCGGCGAGCGGCCGGATCCCTTCCGGCCGACATAGCGCTCACGCTGCCGGACGGACAGACCGTACGGGCCCGGCTCCACGCACGCCAGGAGGTCGCCGATTCCTACCCGTGGCGCTACCTCGTGGGGGTCCCCTCCTGGATCGGATGCACAAACAGGATGAATTGCATTGGTTGCAACAGTTCGTAGAGCCTCATCACGAACGTCCTGGCTGATCAGAGGCCCTGATGCGGGAACGCCCGGAGCTCCCGTACACGACTGACCAGCGCCGCTCGGTATGGACGCAACAATGATGCGTTTGATACAACGGCGGGCATGGTCGCTGAGGCACCCGGTTCGGTGCGTCTTGCCCTGGCCCCGAACGTTGTCCTTCTGGACCCGGAGCCAGCGGTTTCCTCTGCAATGAAGGAGGGATGGGCTCGGCAGCAGTCCGCGCGGTTTCTCCAGGCTTCGACGATCCAGCCCCGGCTGCGTCTGATCCAACGGTTCGAGGATTTCACGGGGTTGTACCCGTGGCAGTGGACTCCCGCCGATGGCGAGGCGTTCATCGTCCACCTTCGCAGCGGGGCCAAGCCGATCCAGTTGTCTACGGCTCGGTCCTACGAGGTGGTGATCGAGCTGTTCGTGGAGTTCCTGCTGGACCGCCGGTACGGGTGGGTTGAGACCTGCCAGGAACGGTTCGGCCTGTCACCGCAGGTGATCTTTCACGAGGGCAACTCTGTCCTGCACTCGGTGGAGTACGAGGGCGATCCCCGGCGTCGGCCTCTGACTTACGACGAGGTCCAAGCGCTGTTTGACGCCGCCGATGCCCGGCCCCGACGCATTCACGGGCAGGGCCGCAAGGGCGCACTCACCGCGCTACGTGATGCTGCCGCGCTCAAGACGATCTACGCGTACGGAACCCGGCGGACCGAGTCCTCGAAGGTCGACCTGGTGGATTTGCGGCGGCACAGGAAGGCGCCGCAGTTCGGGCAGGCCGGCAGCATGACCGTCCGGTACGGCAAGTCCTCCAAGGGGACACCGCCGAAGCGACGGACCGTGCTTCTGGTCCCTGAGATGGACTGGGTAGTCGACGTCCTCGACGAGTGGGTGCACGAGATTCGCCCGCGGCTCTCGCCGGACCGGCACCCGGCCTTGTGGGTGACCGAGCGGGTCGGACGGATGTCTCCCCGCTCGATCAACGAGGCGTTCGTGACGGCACGCCAGGACGCCGGCCTCGACGAGGACCTCGACCTGCACTGTCTGCGCCACAGCTACATCACGCATCTGACCGAGTTCGGCTACCCTGCCCGCTTCGTTCAAGAGCAGGTGGGCCATACCCACGCTTCTACGACGGCCATCTACATGGGCGTCTCTGACGAGTACCGGAACCAGCTCCTGGAGGCTTCGCTGAAGCGCCGGCTGGGTGACGACTGGGACCTTAAATGATCAAGAAGATGGGCTACGAGTGGTGTCTGCGGGCCACGATGGCCGAGCACCAGATGTTCCAGACCTCGGACCTGGTGCCGCTCCTGGCGGAACGTGGCGTGACCCTGTCGCGTGAGCAGGTCTACCGCTTGGTGACACAGCCGCCCCAGCGGATGAGCATGGACACCTTGGTCGCGCTGTGCGACATCTTCGAGTGCACACCGAACGATCTCATCAAGCCGAAGGTAGTCAACGCACAGGTCAAGAAGACCGCGGACGGACAGGCCGAGCCACTGCCGCTGAAGGAGCGGCGTACCACGATCCGGCGCCCGGGTCAGCCGTGAGGCCGCTGACACCGGACCAGATCCGCTTACGCGCCGAACTCGCCGCCGCGCAGGAGCAGATCGTCGCACTGCTGCGGTCAGCGGTGGGCGATTCCCTTGCCCCCGAACAGGCGCAGGCCGTGACGGAGGAGGCGCGGGCATGGCGTGGGGCGAACGCCTTCCGCCTGGTGCGCTATCTGTCCGAGCGGCCCGACGCGCTGAGCACGCCCAGTAGCGACTGCCCGACCTGTGTTGTGCGTTTGCTGGCTGCGCTCACCGCCGCCGGGCACGGTGACAAGGTCGCTCTGGTGGCCTGTGGCGACTGCGGACGGACTGACCCTCTTCCCGCCAACAACGGACCGGAGGGACGACTGTGTTCACGCTGCGCCAGCCGACGTGCCAAGAAGCCGTGCGCCCGCTGCGGCAAAGTGGCCAGCATCTACGCCCGCCGACCGGAGGGCGGCATCTGCAATCCGTGCAGGAACAAGGAGCCGGATGCCAAGGAGGAATGCGCCGACTGCCGCCGGATGATGATCTCGTACCGGCGCCTGCCCGACGGCACCAGCCTCTGCCAGACCTGTGCTCCCAAGAACACTCAGGCCTGTTGCCGTTGCGGACGACTACGCCGGGTCAACGCACTGACCTCCGACGGACCGGTCTGCGGCAGCTGCTACTCCAGCCCTGCCCGCCTGTGCGGTGTCTGCGGCCAGACCGTTCCCATCGTCGCCCGGGCCGACGGCACCAGGCCGGACACCTGCGACCGGTGCTACAAGCGACACGAGAAGACCTGCGCCATCTGTGAACGGGCCCGCCCAGGCCACCACATCAACGGTGGCCTGGGCCCGTTCCACTGCGACACGTGCCGCCCTCGCGAAGAGTGCGCATGCGCCCTGTGCGGCAAGGTCACGAAGGTCAAGGTCTTCTGGCCGCGAGGGCCAGTGTGCGACTCCTGCTACAGAGCAGCTCTGTCGACCCCTGCACCGTGCGCCACGTGCAGTCGACATCGCATCCTGATCGGTCAGACAGCCGAGGGAACCCTCCTGTGCAAGACGTGCTCGTTCCCCGACGAACCGGTCGAGCGGTGTTCGGCCTGCGGTGAACCGGCGGACCTCTACTCCGGCCACCGCTGTCCCTGCTGCACCCTGGCCGCCCGCGTGACCGATCTGCTCTCCGTAAACGGCACAAGCGTGGCCCAGCCACTTCAACCCCTCGCCGTCGTTCTGACCAGCGCGGAAAACCCCTACCGCGTCCTGCAGTGGCTGCGCCGAAGCCCCGCCGCCCGTCTCCTGGGGCGCCTGGTCCTCGATCCTGGAGCGCTGAACCATGAATCCCTCGACACGCTGCCACAACGGGCTGCCACCGCCTACGTGCGCGGGTTGCTTGTCACCGCCGGCATCCTGCCGCCACGCGATGAGAATCTCGCCCTGCTCACCAACTGGGTCGCGCGGACCGTGGCCGAACTCCCAGCGCGGCACGCCAATCTCATTCGTCCGTTCGCCGAGTGGCACATCATCCGCGACGCCCGCCGACGCTCAGCCCGAGGCCGTTACACCTACGCCGCGCACAAAGGCAACTGCGGCAACGTGCTCGCCGCCATCGACTTCCTGAACTGGCTCGACTCCCAGCACCTGAGCCTCCGTCGACTCCAGCAGCCGCATCTGGACGTCTGGGCGACCGACAGGCCAACCCTGCGCTCCCGTTCCATCCCCTTCCTCCGCTGGAGCACCGCACGACGCCTCTGCCCACCCGGTCTGAGCATCGAGCACCCAGCCTCGCAACTCCCCGGCCACTTCCAAGCCGAGGACGAGGCCCGAAACGAGCTGTTGCGCTGCTTCAACGACACCGCGTTGCCCTTGGACGTCCGCGTCGCGGCTGCTCTCGTCCGTCTCTACGCCCTTCCCCTGACCCGCATCGTCGAGCTCACCGAGGACCACATCAGCCGCGACCAGGAGCACACCTACCTGGCGGTCAACCAGCACCCCTTCGTGCTCCCGCCTAAGCTCGCCCGTCTCATCGACGATCAGCTCCGCCACAGCACGCCCCGGCACAGCACCACGGCCGGACGTAGGTACCTCTTGCCCGGCCAAAGTCCTGGACGCCCGCGTAACCCCCTCGGCCTCGCCGACACGCTGAGACAACACGGTCTGCCCGCCCGCGCAGCTCGGAACACCGCCATGGTGGACGCCTTGGCCGACCTGCCGCCCATGGTCATCGCTGACCTGCTCGGCATCCACCCCAAGACAGCCGAACGCTGGGCCACGCTCGCCGGCGAGAACTGGTCCGAATACTTGTCATCGCTGACGTGACCGGGCTGAGCTACGGGGCTGCTCACTCCGCGGGCGAATATGGCCTCGGGACTGGTGAGCTCGCATGTTCAGGTGTCGCGTATTCGCGGCTGAGCCCAGATGGGGTTCAGCCAAGGTGGGGCCAAAAGCCACAATGCCGCGATGAGCGCGATCCTGGGGGCATGAACATCGAGGTCTTGGTCGTGCCGGACTTCCCGAACGAGGAGCCCGCGGCCGACCTGCTGCTGTTGGACGACTCTCTGTATGAGTACGAAGGCGGGGGTTGGCGACACTCGCGGTGGACATGAGTGTCGATCTTGCTGGGCAGTCTGATCTTGCTTCGTCCACGACGACACGGTGTGCACGAGGTGGAGGTACGGAGTGCTCATCGTCGACACCGATGTCGTACGCGTGGAACGCCAGCTGCGGGCGGGTGAGTTGGCCTGTCCGTCGTGCTAGGCGGTCCTCGCGCCGTGGGGGCACGGCCGGCCGCGGGAAGTACGCGGTGATCTCGGGGCCCGTTTCTTCGTACGTCCTCGCCGATCCAGGTGCGCGGGAGAGGGATCACGGACGCCGTGCGGGCACCTCCGGCCGAGGTGACACAGAACGTTGCCGAGCCGCCTCGTCGGACGGAGCGGATCTGTCCAGGTCGCTCGGAGCGGCTCAGCCCATGTGTGACACAGAATACTTAATTCTGTGTCACACAGCCGTTGCCCGTCCGGGGACGGGATTCAGCAGCAGCCGGGCGGGGTGTCGCCGGTGAGGAGCG
Source organism: Streptomyces sp. MMCC 100 (assembly GCF_041538145.2). Taxonomy (NCBI): domain Bacteria; kingdom Bacillati; phylum Actinomycetota; class Actinomycetes; order Kitasatosporales; family Streptomycetaceae; genus Streptomyces; species Streptomyces sp. MMCC 100. Next base: position 1,933,240 of record NZ_JBGORK020000001.1, on the reverse strand, counting down.
CCTCGGTGAGGGGTCGGCCGAGTTGGTAGGCATCGGCCACGGGCAGGACGGTGGCGACGGGGTGCTCCTCCAGCCAGCCCTTGCCCGCGTCGGGGGTGGCGAAGAAGTGGACCTGGTTGCAGAAGGCGGTGCGGATCGAGGCCGGGGCGTCGGGGGTGACGATCGAGACGACGGCGGTGGCCGGCTCCACGCTGGTGACCTGGTCCGGTTCGACGGTGAGGCGGACGGGGGTGCCGGTGGCGTGGCACGGGGACGTCACGTGGGCGGGGCGGCCGAGGATGGCGGGGAAGATCAGGGTGTCCAGCGCGCACCAGGTGTAGAGCTGCTGCCCGTCGACCTCGAAGTGGTGCGGGGTGGGGTTCTGGGTGAGGCCGCTGCCGGTGATCCGGCCCCTCTCGTCGTATTCGGTGTCGGGGTTGGCGGCGAGGGCCTCGCGGACCTGGTCGGGGGTGCGGTCGGTGGCCTGGGCGATCTGCTCGACGGTCACGGGTCGGCCCTGGGCGAGGAGTTGGAGTAGCGGGCGCCACAGCCAGGGGCGGGAGCTGGCGGCTCCGCCGCCGTTGAACGCGGTGGTCAGCCGGGTGGCGAGCTGCTGGGCCTGGGAGTCCATGGGCGCGGGTCCTTTGCGGTGGTGGGTGGGGTGGGTCAGCCGGCGCAGCAGGAGAGCTTGGCGACGTCGGAGGTGAAGGTCTGGGCGGCGAGCTTCAACGCTTCGGCCATGGTCAGGTAGGGGTGCCAGGTGCGGGCGAGCTGGTCGACGGTGAGGCCGGCGGTGATCGCGTAGGTGGCGGCGGTGATGACGTCGCCCGCTCCCTCGGCGAGGACGTGGGCGGCCAGCAGCTTCCCGGTGCCGCGTTCGGCGATGAGCTTGACCAGGCCGCGGGTGTCACGGTTGACCAGCGCCCGGGGCACGTTCTCCAGGGACAGGGTGCGGGTCTGGTGGGCGATACCGGCCTCGGTCAGCTGGGCCTCGGTCAGTCCGACCGAGGCGATGGCGGGGCTGGTGAAGGTGACCTTCGGCAGGGCGGTGTAGTCCAGGGTGCGCTCGGCGCCGTCCAGGGCGTTGTCGGCGACCAGGGTGCCGTGCGCGGCGGCGACGTACACGAAGTCCGGGTGGCAGGTGACGTCTCCGGCCGCCCAGATGCGGGGGTTGTCGGTGCGCAGGTACTCGTCCACCACGACCTCGCCGCGCTCGCCGGTCTTCACCCCGACCCGCTCCAGGCCGAGGCCGTTGGTGACGGACCGTCGTCCGGTGGCGATGAGCAGGTGGCTGGCGCGCACCTGCTGATCGCCGTCGGGGCCGGTGAGGGTGGCGAGGATGCCCTCGCCGTCGCGGCGGACCGCACGGAGCTGGGTGCGGGTGTGGACGGTGATGCCCTCCTCGCGGAAGATGTTCTCGATTCCGGCGGAGATCTCCGGCTCTTCCCGGGAGGCCAGGCGGGAGCGGACGGCCAGGGTGACCCGGCTGCCGAGGCGGGCGAAGAGCTGGGCCTGCTCCAGACCGACGTAGCCGCCGCCGAGGATCAGCAGGTGCTCGGGGAGCTGCTGGAGTTCCATGGCGGTGGTGGAGGTCAGGTAGTCCACCTGGTCCAGGCCGTCGATGTGCGGCGCGGTGGGGGCGGAGCCGGTGGCGATCAGGTAGTGGGCGGCCTCGACGGTGGCGGTGCCGCCGTCGTTCAGCGCGACCTCCAGCATGGGGCCGTCGGCGAAGGTGGCGGTGCCGTGCACGATCTGCCAGCCGTACTCGGCGGCCAGGTCGGTGTACTTCTCCGCCCGCAGCTGCCCCACCAGCGTGTCCTTGCCGCTGATCAGCGCGGGGAAGTCCAGCGCGGGCTCGGTGGCCTGTATGCCGGGGAACCGGCTCGCCGCCTGGGCGCCGTGACGGGCCTCGGCGGCGGCCAGCAGCGCCTTGGACGGCACGCAGCCGACGTTCACGCAGGTGCCGCCGGTGGTGCCGCGCTCGACCATCACCACACTCCTGCCCTTGTTGCGGGCCGCGATGGCCGCGGCGAATGCGCCGGCGCCCGAGCCGATGATCGCCAGGTCGTAACCGGTGTGTGCCTGGAGCACAGCACTACCTCCCTCAGTGGGGTCCAGCGCCGGACGCCGGACCCATTCCTATGCGGCTTGCCGTATTGCAGACCGCCACCTTACTATGCGGGCAGACGAATAGCTGCTGGTGGAAAGGCCCTGCCCATGAAATCCCCTGCCCTTGCCGGATCCCTGGCCACGGCCGAGGTGCCGTGCACGCACCTGGACACCACGGCCCGGTTCTTCCGCGCGCTGGCCGACCCCACCCGGCTGAAGCTGCTGCAGTTCATCCTGCGTGGCGAGCGCACCAGCGCGGAGTGCGTCGAGCACGCCGGTATCTCCCAGCCCCGGGTGTCGGTCCACCTGTCCTGTCTCGTGGACTGCGGCTATGTGAGCGCCCGCCGGGACGGCAAGAAACTGCGCTACTCCGTCGGCGACCCCCGCGTCGCGGATCTGGTCATGCTGGCCCGGTCGCTGGCCGCCGACAACGCCGCCGCCCTGGACTGCTGCACCCGCATCCCCGGAGAGGGGGAGCAGCGATGACGCCTCCGCCCACCCAGCCCGGTGACCGCCGCGGCGGCCTGCTCGGCACCCTCGCCGTCGTCGGCGTCGCCCTGCTGCCGATCATCTGCTGCGCCGGGCCGGTGCTGCTGGCCAGCGGCGCCCTGGCCGGACTCGGCGGGGTGCTGGTCAGCCCCTGGCTGCTGGCCCCGGCCGCGGTCCTGCTGGCCGGCGCTCTCACCTGGTGGCTGCGCCGCCGCCGCACCGGCAACGGCGATGCCTGCTGCCTCCCGGCCCCCCGCACCGACCAGCACGACCGCGACCTGCTCCGCAAGCAGTGACCCGGCCGGCGCCCGGCTCACGCCCCGCCCGCCGTTCTGCCGGTCACCGCCGCGCTCCCCCATTCGCTCCCTGCCGACCGGGACCGCCCGTCCAGTCCCGGACTTCGAGGAAGGCCCGCACCACCCATGACCTCACCGTCCCCCACCGCCCGCCGCACCCGCCTGCGCCGCCGTACCGCCCTGGCTCTGGCTGCGGCTGCCACCGCTGCGCTCACCCTGTCCGCCTGCGGTACCGACACCAAGGCGAACACCCCCGCCACGAGCGCTGGCAGCGGCAACGCCGCCGCTGCCAAGGCGGACACCGTCGCCCTCCTCGACGACACCACGCTGGCGGTGCCCGGGGACAAGCCCTCCGCCCTGTTCTTCTTCTCGGTGGGCTGCGGCGAGTGCGCCGGCGGGGCCAAGAGCCTGGACAAGGCCGCCCAGGCGTTCGACAAGGCCGGGAAGAAGGCCAACTTCCTCGCGGTGGACATGGACCCGAACGAGTCGAAGCAGACGATCATGCAGTTCCTCGACTACATCAAGGCCCCGGCTCTGCCCGCCACCATCGACAAGGGCGCCGCCCTCTCCCAGCGCTACCAGGTCGCCGCGCTGTCCACACTGATCGTCGTCGCCCCGCAGGGCAAGGTCACCTACCGGGCCACCGACCCCTCCGCCGACCAGATCCAGGACGCCCTGAAGAAGGCAGGCGCGTGATGAACGGCCTGCTCGCCCTCGCCTTCGCCGCCGGGATGCTCGCCCCGGTCAACCCCTGCGGCTTCGCCCTGCTGCCCGCCTGGATCACCGCCGCCCTGGGCGACAGCGACGCCTCCCCGCTGCCGGTACGCCTCACCCGCGCCCTGCGCTCCGGCGCCGCCCTCACCCTCGGCTTCGCCGGCACCCTCGCAGCCGCCGGACTCATCGTCAGCGCCGGAGCCCGCGCCCTGATCCAAGCCGCCCCCTGGCTGGGCCTGGCCACCGGCATCCTCCTGCTGCTCCTCGGCGCCGTCATGCTCACCGGCCGCACACCCAGCCTGCGGCTGCACCTGACCACCAGCACCCGCCGGTCGGCGGGCCCCCCGACCGCCCGGCGCATGGCGGCCTTCGGCGTCGGCTACGCCGCCGCGTCCCTGTCGTGCACCTTCGGCGTGCTGCTCGCCGTCATCGCCCAGGCCCAGGCCACCGCCAGCTTCGCCGGGCTCCTCGCGGTCTTCGCCGCCTACGCCGCCGGATCGGCCGCCGTCCTGCTGCTCGTCGCGGTCACCACCGCCGCCGCGGGCGCCGCCCTCACCCGCAAGATCACCGCCCTGGCCCGGCACGGCACCCGCATCACCGCCGCCGTCCTCGTCCTCACCGGCGCCTACCTGGCCTGGTACTGGTACCCCGCTGCCACCGGCGGCGCCACCACCGCCGCCCCCGGCGGCGGCCTCGCCACCTTCTCCGCCACCGCCACCGCCTGGATCCAGGCCCATACCACCGCCATCGCCGTCACCGCCGTGGTGGTCGTCCTCGCTGTGGCGGCCGCCGCCATCCGCCACCGCACACGGCAGCCGGCCCGCCACTCCACTCCCACCGGGACAGCCCCCTCCGCCGCCGCAGCGGACGACTGCTGCGCGCCCCAGCCCGTCCCCACACCGGCCTCAACCGACCGCGACAGCGACGGCCACTGCTGCTGACCGCGCCCACGCCCAGACCCGCTGCGGCCGGGAACAGACCAAGCCCCCGCCGCGGGCAACTGCCGGAACGGAACCCCACATGACCACGACAGCAGCCCGCGACACGGCCTCCCCGGCCGAGCGGAGAAGCCCGCACGCCCCGATCGGCGCCAACCGTGCCTTCGCGCTCCTGCTGCTCCTGGGCGGCTTGCTCGGCCTGCTCGCCTCGGCCGTGCTCACCCACGACAAGATGAAGCTGCTCGCCAACCCGAACTATGTCTCGGCGTGCAGCATCAACCCCGTCTTGTCCTGCAACAACATCATGAAGAGCTGGCAGGCATCCACCTTCGGCTTCCCCAACCCTTTCATCGGCTGGGTCGCCTTCCCCGCCGTCATCGCCATCGGCGCCGGACTGCTGGCCGGCGCCCGCTACCGGCGATGGCACTGGTGGGGCCTGCAGGCAGGCACCGTCTTCGGTATCGGCTTCATCACCTGGCTGCAGTACTCCTCGCTGTACGCCATCGGCGCGCTGTGCCTGTGGTGCACCCTCGTCTGGGCCGTGACGATCCTCATCTTCTGGTACACCACCGTGCACAACATCCGCCACGGGCTCATCACCGTCCCCGACCAGGTGCGCCGCACCGTGGCCGAGTTCCACTGGACGGTGCCCGTGCTGTGGATCGGCATCATCGCGATCCTGATCCTCACCAAGTGGGGCAGCGCCCTGTGGGCCTGACCCCTCCCCGATACCCCGGCCCCGCCCCCGTCGGGCCGGGAGGGCGGCCGGCTGCCGCATTCCCCCGAGCCGCAGCCGGCCACACCCTCACCCCGTCCGCCCAGCCCCCGAGTCCAGTCGATGCGCACGGCGCCCCCCAACGTCCTCAACCGGCTCCGTCGGATGCTCGGCCACCTCCTGACGGCCACCTTCGCCGCGCTCGGGACCTTCGGCGCGGCTCTGGGTGCCGGGCTGTCCTTGATCGGCCTGTGCTGCAGCGGCCCGGCGCTGGCCACCGCAACCGCGGGCGGCGCAGCCACCGGGGCCACTGCCACCGCTACCCCTGTGACCTGGCCGCTCTGGGCCAGCGGGGCCGTCTTGCTCACCGCCGCCGCGCTGTGGCATCGGCGCCACCGCACCGCAATCAGCCGTCGCTTGCCACCCCCATCCGCCGAACGGCCGCACCCCTCCGGCCCCACCGGCCCGTACGGCTGAGGATGCCTTAAGGCCCCTGTACGCACCGCCCGCACCGGATCGGCAAACAGAAGACGGAGAGGGAGTTTTCGCATGGTCGAGCGATATGACGCCTTGGTGATCGGCGGCGGCATGGCCGGACTGCCCCTGGCCCTGCGCGCCGCCCGGCACGGCCGGGTCGCCTTCGTGGAGAAGGAGAAACTCGGCGGCACCTGCCTCAACCGGGGCTGCATCCCCACCAAGACGATGATCGCCTCCGCCGCGGTGGCCCACCAGGTGCGCCGCGCCGCCGAGTTCGGCGTGACGACCACAACCCCCACCGTCGATCTCGCCGCGGTCGTCGCCCGCAAGAACCGGATCGTCGACACGATCCGCTCCGGCTCCTACAAGACGGTCGGCAAGGCCGATCAGCTCGACTTCTACCCCGCCGAGGGACGCTTCACGGCACCGAGGCGGCTGCGCGTGGATGGCACCGACCTGGAGGCCGACAAGATCTTCCTGGTCACCGGTCTGCGTACCACCATCCCCCCGATCGACGGCCTCGATGCCACCCCGTACTACACCTCGCGCACCCTGCTGGACCTCACCGAGCTGCCCGAGCACCTGATCGTGGTGGGCGGCGGCTACATCGGCTGCGAGTTCGCCCAGATGTTCGCCCGCTTCGGCTCCCGCGTCACCCTCATCCAGCGCGCGGACCGCCTGCTGCCCTCCGAGGACCCCGACATCTCCACCGCCGTCACCGACGGCTTCACCACTGACGGCATCACCGTCCTCACCGCAACGACCTGCACCGCCGTCGACGGCCGCCCCGGCAACATCCGGGCCGGCTGCCAGGGCAGCGAGACCGGCGAGATCACCGGCAGCCACCTCCTCATCGCCACCGGCCGCACCCCCAACACCGACACCCTGGGCCTGGAACACCTCGGCCTTGAGCCCGACGCCCGCGGCTTCCTGCCCGTCGACGACCTGCTGCGCACCGGGGCCGAGGGCGTGTGGGCGCTCGGCGACATCCGCGGCGGGCCGATGTTCACCCACACCGCCCGCGACGACGCCGACATCGCCTACCGCACCACCTACCGCGGCCAGGACCGCTCCACCGCCGGACGCGTCGTCCCGCACGCGGTGTTCACCGACCCCGAGGTCGGCTCCGTCGGCCTGACCGAACCCGCCGCCCGCGCCACCGGATATGACGTCCTCATCGGCCGCCAGGACTTCACCGGAGTCGTCAAGGCCCGCGCCATCGGCAACACCCGCGGCCTGATCAAATTCGTCGTCGACGCCGCCACCGACCGCATCCTGGGCTGCCACATCGCCGGACCCGACGGCGGCAACCTCGTCCACGAAGCCGTCATCGCCATGACCTGCGGCGCCACCTACAGCGACATCGCCCGAGCGATCCACATTCACCCCACCCTCGCCGAGGGCGTCAACACCGCTGCCGGCGGCGTCCACCGGGAGATCGGCACCTGACCCGCGCGCGTCAATGTAGGGAACCGCTCAGGATCGCGAGCTCTCCACAGCCAGGCGTCCCGGTCCCTCACCGTCTTTCCACCCGTGGCCACGTCTCCTTGACCCACGTGGCCACGGCCTCCTCGTCGCGTTCGGCAGCCCGCCGCACCGGCACCTGAACCGTCCAGCCCATCTCGCGCAGGATGCGCCAGGTCTGGACCTGGATGAAGCACACGTGGAAGCGCCGGGCGATCACGGTGGCCACCCGGGCCAGCGTCCAGCGCTGATCCTCCGTCCAGCCGTGCGCGGCGGGTCCCTTCTCCAGTTCCGACGGCAGCCAGGCCCGCACTCGGGCTTCATCCGCGACGGACGTCCGGACGACCCCTTGGACCGCAGCCCCTCAACGCCGTCTTCTCGCCAGCGGGCATGCCAGGCATAGGCGGACTTCCGTGAGACCCGCAACCGCCGTGCTAGCTGCGGCGGCGTCACCCCTTGCGTGAATAACTCGGCAGCCAGCGCGAGTCCCATCTGGGCTCAGCCGCGAATACGCGACACCTGAACATGCGAGCTCACCAGTCCCGGAATACTGCAACTCTCGAATACCGACACTTCACCAGTGGGGCGGGGTCGAGGCGGCCGAGTACACCGTCTGGGTGACCGACCGGCAGCTGACGCCCATCGAAGGAGTGGACCTGTCCGGCGTGCCGACCCGTCGTCTGCCCGGCCCCCTACCGCGGCCGGCTCACGGCTGGGTGGTCCGTCCCGCGCCTGGACGCCGCGGCCCGACAGTCGTGCACGACGCCACGTGCCGTCACGCCGTAGGCGGTGGGACGGAGCTGGGCACGCTGGAGGCCCTGGACGCTCTGATGCGTGAGGGCGCTCGCGCCTGCACCGACTGTGACGCGGCGGCTGTACTGGTCCCGGCACTCGAACTCGGTCAAGGGCACGTATAGCAGCGCCTGCGGCTGCCCTCCCCCTGCCGCGGAGATTCCGGGAGCCCGCAGGTGGAGGCCCTGTGCGGAAGTTCTGCGTCGCAGGTCAACGTATACGGACGGGAGTCCCCGGAGACACATTGTGAGGAAGTCGAGAACGCAGAGTCAGCGGTTTGAGCATCCCCCGGGGGCCGTGCGGCTCTCGCAGCCCTTCCCTCATCCTGGGTGGATGGGCGGTTAGCCGACCGCGCTGTGCGGGGTCTGGAGCATCGGGGGCAGCCAGTGTACGGCGTTGTCGTGGGAGGACGCGTGGATCGGTACGAGGTCTATGCTGCTGGTGTCGTCGAGAGCGGTGGCGTTGATGCCAATCTCGGGAATGTCGCTGTCGATCGCTGCGAGGCGGCTGCCGCAGGTCGGGCAGAAGCCGCGTTTCGCCTCGCCTTCGAAGGTTTCGTACCAGGTTGGCTCGTCGCCCTCACCGCTCCAGGTGACGGTCTCGAATCCCACCCACCACATCACTGGTGTTCCGCCGAGCTGTTGGCAGTGGCGGCAGGCACGGGTGTGAGGGAAGACGGCCGGGCCTCGGGCGGTGAAGCGGATCCGGCCGCACAGGCAGCCGCCGGTACGTTCCCCGGTGGTCTCGGCTCCCTGGGCGGCGGGGGCAGCGTTCATCAGGTGGTCTCCCGAGCGGAATGGGAAAGTTGCGTCCATCAGTTTGCCATCACCCCATTGATCGCCAGGACGCTCTTGGCGTGACGGCACCCGCTCCGGGGCTGGGTGAACCTACCGTCCTCGGGTCTCGGCGACCGCGGCTGTCAGCTCGTCCGGGCCCTCGGTGTAGACGATCACGTCCTTGTCAGCGACAGGGATCGAAGTGGGGCGAAGCCGTCGTCAAGGGGCCCGTGGGGTAGCAGTCGCACTCGCGTCCTCGCGTGCGTTGCGTTCGGCCCGGTGCTGCCAGGGCCACGCTTCCGGCCTCGAAAGGCAAAGCCCCCAGAATTCGCCTTGCGGTCGGGCGGATTCTGGGGGCTTCGTGCCCTAGAGGTTGTCCCGTATGGGGTTCGAGTTATCCAGTGAGGGCCAGGTTGTGCAGTCGGGCGATGCCGAGCATGGCCTGGTGAACTCCGTCGCCCTTGAGCCGGCAGTCCCGCAGGATCTTCCAGTNCATATCTGGCGTTGACTTTTGGCACGCTGTTGAGTTCTCAAGGAACGGACGCTTCCTTTGTACTCACCCTCTCGGGCTTTCCTCCGGGCGCTTCCCTTCGGTCTTGCGTTTCCGACTCTATCAGATCCTTTTCGATCCGATTCCCTGTCGGCGGGATTTGCCGTCGGCTTCGGGCTTTCGCTCGTCGGCCTTTCGACATTCACTACGTTAGCCGATTTCCCCGTGGACTCATAATCGAGTCCCGCGAGTTCGAATTCGGGCATGCGGACATGCCGAAATCGCTCCCGCTGAGGGAAGTCGTAGGTAGTGGGTTGGCCGCTTCCGGCTGCAGGCGATTGCCGTACCCGGGTCAAGCGGCTCGGGCTACATTACGCGGCTCCCAAAGGAGAGTCAACTTCGGCGCTTCCTCGGGACATGGGCCCGATACGGACTGACCGTCGGGTCGTCGGCGACCCAGTAGCGCCAGGGGTGCACGCCGCCTTCGCCGGCCACACCGGTGCGGGGGCCGTTGCGTACCTGGTCACCAGGTACGGGGGCGCCCGTCAGGATGCGCAGCGGGGTGTCCTCGGAGGTGCACGCGTCCGTGCCGTTCAGTGCGCGGTCCACGCCCAGGGCGGTGGCAAGACGGGCCGGGCCTTTGGCCAGTTCCTTGTCGTTGCGGGCGGAGAGCCGACGGGTCCGGGCCAGCTCGGCGCCCTCGATGATCTCGCCGGCTCGGAGCAGGACTGCGCTCGCCCGGCCCTCGGGACCGCACACCAGGTTCATGCAGAACCACATGCCGTAAGTGAAGTAGACGTACACGTGGCCGGGCGGGCCGAACATCACGTCGTTGCGGGGGGTACGACCGCGGTAGGCGTGGGAGCCGGGGTCGTTCTGACCGTCGTATGCCTCCACCTCCGTCAGGCGGAGGGCGATCGGACCGTCCGGGGTGTTGCGCACCAGGATGCGGCCCAGGAGATCGGGCGCCACCTCGAGGATGGGGCGGTCGAAGAATTCCCTGGGCAGGGGCGTACGGTCAGGGCTCGCGATCATGCCGTCCGAGCGTAACGCAGCCGGGACCGTGCACGGGGTGGTCAGGGGGGCGTCCGCCTTGCCAGGGTGTGGGGCGCGGAACCGGCCACGGCCGGATCGCGTTTGTATGGATCGAGGATCCACACGTAAGCCTGGAGAGGGAGAGACATGGCGTTCAAGAAGCTGCTCGCGAGCCTGGGGGCCGGCGGGGCTTCGGTCGAGACCGTGCTGAGCGAGGTCAACGTCGTTCCGGGGGGTGTCGTCCAGGGCGAGGTGCGGATCCAGGGAGGGTCCGTCGACCAGGAGATCGAGGGGCTGTCGGTCGGGCTCCAGGCCAAGGTCGAGGTCGAGAGCGGCGACCAGGAGTACAAGCAGGACATCGAGTTCACCAAGGTGCGGCTCGGTGGTGCCTTCGAGCTGAAGGCCGGTGCGGTGCACGCGGTGCCGTTCGGGCTCGAGATTCCGTGGGAGACGCCGATCACCATGATCGACGGACAGTCGCTGCGCGGGATGAACATCGGCGTCACCACGGAGCTGGAAATCGCGCGCGCCGTGGACTCCGGTGACCTGGACGCGATCAACGTGCATCCGCTGCCGGCGCAGAAGGCGATCCTGGACGCGTTCATCGGCCTGGGCTTCCGCTTCAAGAGCGCGGACATGGAGCGCGGCCACATCCGGGGGACGCGGCAGCAGCTGCCCTTCTACCAGGAGATCGAGTTCTTCCCGCCGCAGCAGTACCGCGGGCTGAACCAGGTCGAGCTGAGCTTCGTGGCCGACGCGCAGGCGATGGACGTCGTACTGGAGATGGACAAGAAGCCCGGGCTGTTCAGCGAGGGCAGCGACACGTTCCGTTCCTTCAAGGTGGGGCTGAACGACTACCAGGGCACCGACTGGACGGCTTACCTCAACCAGTGGCTGTCGGAGGTCGGCAGCAAGCGCAACTGGTTCTGACGGATCCGGCGGGGAAACCCGTAGGCTCGGTCATCTCTGCACCAGAACATCAGGAGGTACCGAGGTGACCGAGCTGAAGCGGCGTCCGCTCCCCCATGACTTCCACCCGCCCGTTCCGTCATTCACCGTCACGAGTGAGGACGTGCAGGAAGGCGGGACGCTCAAGGACGCTCAGGTCTACGCGGCCGGGAACACCTCCCCGCACCTGCGGTGGGAGGGCTTCCCCGCCGAGACCAAGAGCTTCGCCGTGACGTGCTACGACCCGGACGCCCCGACGGGCAGCGGGTTCTGGCACTGGGTGGTGTTCGACATCCCGGCCTCGGTGACCGAGCTGCCGGCGGGGGCGGGCAGCGGCGCGTTCGAGGGGCTGCCTCAGGGTGCCGTACAGGCGCGCAACGACTACGGCAGCAAGGAGTTCGGCGGTGCCGCGCCGCCGGCCGGGGACGGCCCGCACCGGTATGTGTTCACGGTGTACGCCGTTGACCAGGAGAAGCTCGGTCCGGACGCGGACGGCACCCCCGCCTTCGTCGGCTTCAACCTGCGGTTCCACACGATCGCGCGGGCCCAGCTGATCGGTGAGTACGAGGTGCCCGCGGACAGCTGAGTGTTCCGAGCGTTCATGGAACGTTTGCCCGCCCCCGGTCTTGGAATGGATCAGGGGCGGGCATTTTTGTTGCCGGGGGTGGCGAGGGGGGCACCCCTCGTTGGAGCAGCAGATATTGCGTTGTCCATCCCGGCGTGCCCGGCCAGAGTTGTTCCCAGCCCGCCAGGGGGTGGGCCGGTGCGCACGGGAGGTGGGCTGGTATGCGGGACACGCTGGTGCTGAACGCGAGCTTCGAGCCGTTGTCGACGGTGACGTTGAATCGAGCCGTCGTTCTGGTGCTCCAGGACAAGGCCGTCGTCGAGCAGGCCCACCCCTCGCTGCGGATGCGCGGAGCCGCGCTCGACATACCCGCGCCGCGGGTGATCAGGCTGTGCCAATACGTACGGGTGCCGTTCCGAAGACGCGCTCCCTGGTCGAGGCGGGGTGTGCTGGTCCGGGACCGGCACCGGTGCGCGTACTGCGGGCGGCGGGCGACGACCGTCGACCACGTGGTGCCGCGGTCGCACGGCGGTCAGGACACGTGGCTGAACACGGTGGCCTCGTGTGCGGAGGACAATCACCGCAAGGCGAACCGGACGCCGGAGCAGGCGGGGATGCCGTTGCTGCGGGAGCCGTTCGAGCCGACTCCCGCCGATGCGATGCTGCTGGCGCTGGCCCGGGACGACTTCGCTGCGCTGCCGGAGTGGTTGGTTCTGGACGCCGCCTGACTCTGCGCCGCAGGGGGTGAGGTGCGTCGCTGACTGCGGGTTCGTCGTGGTTGATCGCGCAGTTCCCCGCGCCCCCGAAGGGCGCGGGTGCCACCCGGCGCCATCACCGTATTCGCTAGTCGATCGACGGCTTCTCGCGGCGTTCCTGGGCCGGGACGCTTGCGCCGCCGTTGCCGCTCCCGCTGCCCGAACCGCCGCCCAGGCCTCCGAGGTTGCCCATGGCGCCCGAGAGGCCCTTGAGGGCGTCGCCGATTTCGCTGGGGACGATCCAGAGCTTGTTGGCGTCGCCCTCGGCGATCTTCGGGAGCATCTGGAGGTACTGGTAGGAGAGCAGCTTCTGGTCCGGGTCGCCGGCGTGGATGGCCTCGAAGACGGTGCGGACGGCCTGGGCCTCGCCCTCGGCGCGCAGGGCCGCGGCCTTGGCCTCACCTTCGGCGCGCAGGATCTGGGACTGCTTCTCACCCTCGGCGCGCAGGATTTCGGACTGCCGGACACCTTCGGCCTGGAGGATCGCGGCGCGCTTGTCGCGGTCGGCGCGCATCTGCTTCTCCATCGAGTCCTGGATGGAGGTGGGCGGTTCGATGGCCTTGAGCTCGACGCGGTTGACGCGGATGCCCCACTTGCCGGTGGCCTCGTCGAGGACGCCGCGCAGGGCCGCGTTGATCTCCTCGCGGGAGGTCAGGGTCCGCTCCAGGTCCATGCCGCCGATGATGTTGCGCAGGGTGGTGACGGTGAGCTGCTCGATCGCCTGGATGTAGCTGGCGACCTCGTAGGTCGCGGCGCGGGCGTCGGTCACCTGGTAGTAGATGACGGTGTCGATGTTGACGACCAGGTTGTCCTGGGTGATGACCGGCTGCGGCGGGAAGGGGACGACCTGTTCGCGCAGGTCGATGCGGTTGCGGATGGTGTCGATGAACGGGACCACGATGTTGAGGCCCGCGTTGAGGGTCCGCGTGTAGCGGCCGAAGCGCTCGACGATCGCGGCGCTGGCCTGTGGAATGACCTGGATGGTCTTGATCAGGGCGATGAAGACCAACACCACCAGGATGATCAGGACGATGATGACCGGTTCCATCGTGGGTGTCCGTCCCCTTCTCCGCCTCGGCGCTCCGGCAGATCCTATTGACCAGGTCTTGTTGAACAGTTCCTGTCGAGCAGATCCTGTTGACCTGACTGACCCTGACTACTGCTGATCCTACGGCTGTTGAGGATCTTGCTGGTCGAGTCTGACAGACCGTCGCACGACTCGGGGGTCGTTCGGGCCACTTGCGGCACGGCGGGGTCACATGACGACGGCCGTGGCCCCGTCGATCTCCACGACGTCCACTTCCTCGCCCGGCTCGAAGGCGCGCCCGGTGTCCAGGGCGCGTGCCGACCAGATCTCCCCGGCGAGTTTGATCCGGCCGCCGGAGCCGTCGACCCGCTCCATGACGACGGCCTGTCTGCCTTTCAGCGCGTCCACGCCTGAGGCCAGTTGGGGCTGTTGGGCGCGGTGTCGGGCGGCGACGGGCCGTACGACTGCGATGAGGGCGACCGAGACGATGACGAAGACGAGGACCTGGACGACCAGGTCCGCGCCCAGCCCGGAGGCGACGGCGGCGGCGACGGCGCCGACGGCGAACATCCCGAACTCCGGCATCGCGGTCACGACGAGCGGGATTCCGAGCGCTGCCGCGGCGACGAGCCACCACACCCATGCGTCGATGTCGTTCACGCTGTCATGGTAGGTCCGTTGGGGACGCCGGGGACAGGGCGCACGGGGGGCGGGTCAGGACAGCGGGAGCCCCTTCGCGGTCCACCGGTCCCCCGCCTGCTCGACGATGAGCGGGAGTCCGAAGCAGAGGGACAGGTTGCGGGAGGTGAGTTCGAGCTCCAGCGGCCCGGCGGCCAGGACCTTGCCCTGACGGATCATCAGGACGTGGGTGAAGCCGGGGGCGATCTCCTCGACGTGGTGGGTCACCATGATCATGGAGGGCGCGATGGGGTCGCGGGCGAGCCGGCCGAGACGGCGGACGAGGTCCTCGCGGCCGCCGAGGTCGAGGCCGGCGGCCGGCTCGTCGAGGAGGAGCAGCTCGGGGTCGGTCATCAGGGCGCGGGCGATCAGGGTGCGCTTGCGCTCGCCCTCGGAGAGGGTGCCGAACCTGCGGTCCAGGTACTCGGTCATGCCGAGGCGGTCGAGGAAGGCGCGGGCGCGCTGCTCGTCCACGTCCTCGTACTCCTCCTGCCAGCCGGCGGTCATGCCGTACGCGGCGGTCAGGACGGTCTGCAGGACGGTCTGGCGCTTGGGCAGCTTGTCGGCCATGGCGATGCCGGCGACGCCGATGCGCGGGCGCAGCTCGAAGACGTCGGTGCCGGGCTTGCCGAGGGTCTCGCCGAGGATGGTGGCGGTGCCGTTGCTCGGGTAGAGGTAGCTGGACGCGACATTGAGGAGGGTGGTCTTGCCGGCGCCGTTGGGGCCGAGGATGACCCAGCGCTCGCCCTCCTTGACCGACCAGGAGACCTGGTCCACCAGAGCCCGGCCCTCGCGGACCACGGATACGTCCTGAAGCTCCAGAACATCGCTCATGAGCGCGTTGTCTCCCCTTGCATTGTGGCCGGTCTCGGCTGTCGCGTACACCTGTGACTCGGGCCGCGGCGCCGGTGGGCGCAGGCCCCTCCAGGAAATCTACGCCACCGGTCGGCTTCACCGTTCCATCGGTCCGGTCCTTAGGGTGGGGGCATGCTCTCGGAACCACGCGCAGGGCGCCTTGCCGCCTGGGGAAATGCCCTTATTGCCCACATGGTCTCGCCGGACGACGCCGCGGTCGCGATCGTCGGCGGGGACGCGGTGCACCGGGTGGAGGGGCTGCCGGGTGAGGACGCGCCGGTCGGTCTCACGCTGGCGCTGGGGAGGCTGCGGGCGCTCGGGGCGAGTGGGCTGCGGATCGCGCTGCCCGCGCCGGGGCATCCGCTGGGGCTGAGCGGGCCGCCGGAGTTCAACGCGCGGGCGCTGGAGGTCGAGGAGGCGGTGATCTGTGAGGGCGCGGCGCTGGGGCTGGTGCCGGAGGTGCACGAGGCGGGGCCCGAGGGTGACGTGCACGTCGAGGTCGTGTGGCACTGCCTGCCGGTGCGGGAGGCGCCGCCGGCGGACGTGCCCTCGCTCGGGGAGGCGGAGCGGGAGCTGGCGGAGGCGCTGCGGGACGCGACGGACGTGCTGACGCGGCTGGACGTCGCCGGATCGGGTCCGGTGGCGGAGGCGGCGGTCGCGGCGTACCGGGCGCGGGCGGAGCGGTCGTCCGGGCGGGAGGTGCTGGCGCCGGGGTATCCGCCGCGGGCGGTGCGGGTGCTGGAGTTGGCGCAGCGGGTGGGGATGCTGGTGTCGCTGGCGTCGGAGAACGGGCACGGGGGTGCGGTGAGCGCGTCCGAAATGGTGGCGCGGGGGGAGGCGCTCAGGCCGGTGGAGCGGGTGGCTCGGCGGGCGCAGGTCGCGGCGTACAACTCCGTTGTGGTGGAGCGGGGGATGCGGTGACCGTTTCTCCGGCTGGTGCTCCGTGCTGGTGTGACCGTCTCGGGGGCTGCGCCCCCGGACCCCCGCTTTCGGCCTGAACGGCATCGTCCTCGAACGCCGGACGGGCTGTTTGATGCCGATGCGGCCTCCCAGTGGCCCGGGGAGGCCGCAGGCATCGTTTGCGACCGACGTCAGTGGTTGACGCCCAGGTTGCCGAAGGCCGGGTTCAGGAGGCCGATGACGTTGACGCTGTTGCCGACGGCGTTGACCGGGATGTGGATCGGCGCCTGGACCAGGTTGCCGGAGGCGACGCCCGGGGAGCCGATGGCCTCGCCGTGGGCGTGGGAGCCGCCGTCGGTGGCGGAGGCCATGCCCGCGCCGGCGGCGATCAGCCCGCCGGCCACCATCGTCACGGCCGCTGCCTTCTTCAGGTTCTTCACTTACAAGCCCTCCTTGCGATCACCGGGGCAGTCGCCGCGGTGCGCACTGAAGAACGGCCGGACCCCTCGAAGGATGCGCCATATGGGGGACATTCCCACGACGGTATGAATCTCCGACCGGAGGGGAACCCTCCGCCGTGTCGCCGCGTACGCGGTCAGCCGGTCACGCCGTGGCGTACGGCCCACAGGGCGGCCTGGGTGCGGTCCGCGAGGTCGAGCTTCATCAGGATGTTCGAGACGTGGGTCTTCACGGTCTTCTCGGAGAGGACCAGCGCGCGGGCGATCTCCCGGTTGGAGCGCCCGTCCGCGATCAGGCCCAGCACCTCGCGCTCCCGCTCCGTGAGGGACCCCGCTCTGCCCGGTCCGGAGCTGCTCTCCTCCTGGCTCAGCAGGGCGCCCGCGACCTCGGGCTGGAGCAGGATGTGCCCGGCGTGGACGGAGCGGATGGCGCCGGCCAGCGCGTCGGGGTCGACGTCCTTGTAGACGTAGCCGGCGGCGCCCGCGCGCAGGGCCGGGACCACGGTGCGCTGCTCGGTGAAGCTCGTGACGACCAGCACGCGCGCGTGGTTGTCCAGCTCCCGGAGCCTGCGCAGCGCGTCGACGCCGTCCATGCCCGGCATCTTGACGTCCATGAGGATCACGTCGGGTTTCAGCTCCTGGGCGCGGTCGACCCCCTCGGCGCCGTCCGCGGCCTCACCGACCACCTCGATGTCGTCCTGTACCTCCAGGAAGGTGCGCAGTCCCCGGCGGACCACCTGGTGGTCGTCGACGAGCAGCACCTTGATCGCTTCAGCCACCGGGAACCTCCATCTCGATCGTGGTGCCCTCGCCGGGCGCTGACCGCACGGTCAGCCGGCCGCCGGTGCCGTTCGCCCGGTCGCGCATCGAGACCAGGCCCAGGTGGCGTCCGGCTCGGCGGACCGTGCGCGGGTCGAAGCCGGTGCCGTCGTCGGTGATGCGCAGGACGGTTGCGGTGTCCCGCCGGTGCAGGGTCACCTCGACGTGCTCCGCTCCGGAGTGGCGCAGTGCGTTGTGCAGTGCTTCCTGGGCCACGCGCAGCAGCGCCTCCTCCTGGGCGGCGGGCAGGGCCTTGACGCCGCGGCCGGTGAAGGTCACGCGGGCGGTGTGGGCGCGGTCGAGGACCTGGATCTGGGTGCGCAGGGTGGCGACGAGGCCGTCCTCCTCCAGGGCGGCGGGGCGCAACTCCACGACGGCGGCGCGCAGTTCGTCGGCGGCCTCGGCGGCCAGGGTGGCGACCTGGTGCAGCTCGCCCTTGGCGCGCGCGGGGTCGCGGTCGACCAGGGCGGTGGCGGCCTGGGCGGTCAGGCGCAGCGAGAACAGCTTCTGGCTGACCGCGTCGTGCAGCTCGTGGGCGAGGCGGGAGCGCTCCTCGGCGATGGTCAGCTCGCGGCTGCGCTCGTACAGGCGCGCGTTGGTGAGGGCGATGGCGGCGTGCTGGGCGAGGATGCCGAGCAGTTCCTCGTCGTCCTGCGTGAAGCCGCAGCCGCCCTCGGGCTTCGGGCAGTTCTTGTTGGCGAGGAACAGGGCACCGAGGACCTCGTCGCCGTCGCGGATCGGCAGGCCCAGGAAGTCGACCAGGTCGGGGTGGGCGGAGGGCCAGCCCCCGAAGCGGGGGTCCTTGCGGACGTCGCCGAGGCGCTCGGGGGTGGCCTCCTGGACCATCGCGGCGAGGATGCCGTGCTGGCGCGGCAGGGGGCCGATGGCCTTCCACTGCTCGTCGCTGACTCCGTCGACCACGAACTGGGCGAAGCCGCCGTGGTCGTCGGGGACGCCGAGGGCGGCGTACTGGGCGTCGAGCAGCTCGCGGGCCGAGGCGACGATCGTCTTGAGGACGTCGCGCACCTCGAGGTGCCTGCTCATGGCCAGCAGCGCGGAACTCACCGCGGTGAGGCCGGACCGGGGGCCGTGACTCATGTCCTCACGGTACCCGCGGGGGGTGGGGGCGGGATCGGCCCGGTGGAGGGCATCGCCTAGGGCGGTGGGACTAGGTCCGGGGTCCCGCCCGTCGGTCCTAGGGCGAAGGGCCCTGGCCGGCTGGGGCCCGTGCCCGAGGCGGCCGGTGCGGGTCGGTTCCTACGTTGAGGATCACGCCGGCCGAACGGACGGCGGGGACGACGAAGGGGACGTGTGTCATGCCGGTTGCGATCATCACGGGGGCGTCGAAGGGGCTGGGCCGGGCCCTCGCCGAGGCCCTGGCGGCACGTGGGTGGGACCTGGTGCTGGACGCCAGGAATCCCGAGGTGCTCAAGGAGACGGCGACGGCGCTGGAGGCATACGGCACGCGCGTGACGGCGTTGCCCGGCGACGTCACCGACTCCTGGCACCGGACGGCGCTGGTCACGGAGGCCCGCGGACTGGGCGGCGTGGATCTGCTGGTCAGCAACGCGAGCGCGCTGGGCGCCGAGCCGCTGGTGCGGCTGGAGGAGCTGCCTCTGGACGGACTGCGGCGGGCCCTGGAGGTGAACGTCGTGGCCGCGCTGGGCCTGCTCCGGGAGGCGCTGCCGTTGCTGCGTACGGCCCCTGCGGGCGCGGTGGTGACGGTCAGCTCGGACGCGGCCGCCGAGGCGTACGAGACGTGGGGCGGCTACGGGGCGTCCAAGGCAGCCCTGGACCAGCTGGCGGCGGTACTGGGTGCCGAGGAGCCTGGGCTGCGGGTGTGGGCGGTCGACCCGGGGGACATGGCCACGGACCTGTATGCCGCGGCCGTACCGGACGACGACGATCCGCGGCCGGATCCGGTGAGCGTCGTGCCGGCGCTGCTGCGGCTGCTGGACGAACGGCCGGCGAGCGGGCGCTACGGGGCTCCGGCGCTGCTGGAGGCGCGGTGATGTCGTCGCTGGCGATGAGGGTTCCGGAGGAGTTGTCGGCCCGGGTGCCGGTGGAGCAGCGGGGGCCGGGCCTGGACCGGGACGGCGTACGGCTGCTGGTGTCGCGCGGCACCGAGGTGTCGCACCACGCGTTCGGGGAGCTGCCGGGGCTGCTGCGGGCCGGTGATCTGCTGGTGGTCAACACGTCTCCCACGCTGGCCGCCGCCGTGGACGGCCGGGTCGGGCACGCGCGCGTGGTGGTGCATTTCTCCACGCGCGGGGACGACGGCCGGTGGGCGGTGGAGCTGCGGGTACCGGACGGGAGGGGCACCACGCGCGCGCGTGCGGAAGCAGCGCGTGCGGAAGCAGGGGGACGCGGGGCGTTTTCTCCGGCTCCTTCGGCTCCTTCGGCTCCTTCGACGGCCGGTGGCCCGGCGGGGACGAAGGTGCGGCTGCCGGGCGGTGCGCGGCTGGTGCTGGAGGAGCCGCTGAGTGCGCGCGGGGAGCGGTTGTGGTGGGCGCGGGTGTCGCGGGCCGAGGTGCCCGCGCTGCTGCGGGAGCACGGGCGGCCGATCCGTTACTCCTACACGGAGCGCGACCAGCCGCTGTCCGTCTACCAGACGGTGTTCGCGTTGCCTTCCGGGGACGGGACGGGCAGTGCGGAGATGCCGAGCGCGGCGCGGCCCTTCACGGCGCGGCTGGTGGCGGAGCTGGTGAGCCGTGGGGTGCAGTTCGCGCCGGTGACGCTGCACACGGGGGTCGCGTCGGCGGAGTCGCACGAGCCGCCGTACCCGGAGCGGTTCGCCGTGCCGGAGGCGTCGGCGCGGCTGATCAACGCCGTGCGCGCCGGTGACGGGCGGGTGGTGGCGGTGGGGACGACGGCCGTACGGGCCGTGGAGTCGGCGGCCGGTGCCGACGGGGTCGTACGGGCGCGGGCCGGGTGGACCGATCTGGTGGTGACTCCGGAGCGCGGGGTGCGGGTGGTGGAGGGGCTGCTGACGGGGCTGCACGAGCCCGAGGCCTCGCATCTGCTGATGCTGGAGGCGGTGGCGGGGCGGGCGGCGATCGACCGCGGGTACGACGCGGCGGTGCGGGGGCGCTACCTGTGGCACGAGTTCGGGGACGTCCATCTCCTCCTGCCGTAGGAGAGCGTCGCCAATCCACTCACACATCGCATTGCTTCAGCAACCAAAAGTGAGAACGGCGGGGGGCCGATGTGAGCCCGCGCATAGGGCGCACGTCACGTACGAAGGGGAGTAGGAGAACGACTCGTCCGTTTTGAGCGGGGCAGATGGTCCAATCTGCCCCGCTTTGCCGTTCCCTGATCCACTATCCCGGATCGTAGGTCACACCTTTGCCTCCGGATTTTGCGGTCGCTAAGAATTGCACTCGTCGCTCAGCGCCGTGGGTTCTCCCCCGCGGCGTTTGTGCCGGAAGCACCAACTGTCCCCACCGGACGAGAGCGACCTCCGCGCTATTCGAAGAGGTCTATCCCGCCATGCTCAAGAACATCCTTCCCCGTGGTCGCAGTCGTTCCCTGAACCGCACGCACAAGATCGCGATCGCCGGTGTCGGCACGCTCGGCGCCGCCGCCGTCGCCTTCACCGCCGTCCCGGCCAGCGGTCAGACGACCACGAGCGAGGCCGCTCCCACGGCCAAGGTGGCGTACAGCACCAAGCAGATCCAGGACGTCCACGCCGGTGTCACCGGCCAGCTCGCCGGCGCGAGCCAGAAGGTCTCCGCCATCGAGGCCAAGAAGGAGGCGGCCGCCAAGAAGGCGACCGCCGAGAAGAAGGCGGCTGCCGAGAAGGCCGCCGCCAAGCGTGAGGCGAAGGAGACCACCAGCCGGTCCGCCAAGCGCACCGAGGTCAAGAAGGCCGCGCCGAAGTCCTACCCGAACAACCTCGACGGCTGGATCCGCGAGGCCCGGGCCATCCTGGCCAAGCACGACATCCCGGGTACCTACGACGGCATCCACCGCAACATCATGCGGGAGTCGTCCGGCAACCCGAAGGCCATCAACGACTGGGACATCAACGCCATCAACGGCATCCCGTCGAAGGGCCTGCTCCAGGTCATCCCGCCGACGTTCAAGGCGTACCACGTGCCCGGTACCTCCTGGAACATCTACGACCCGGTCGCCAACATCGCCGCCGCGTGCAACTACGCCGCGGACAAGTACGGCACCATGGACAACGTCGACAGCGCGTACTGAGGTCGGCGCGGACCTCTTCACGACGTCGCCGACGCCGCACCGTACGCCGAAGGGCGGCACCCTCCTGACGGGGTGCCGCCCTTCGGGGCGTTGGGGCGGGGCTTCGGGCCCGCCGGACCTCGACCTACTTGCGCATGACCTCGGGCTCGTGCCGGCGCAGGAAGCGGGCGACGAAGAAGCCGCAGATCACACCGAGGACGATCAGTGCGGCCATGTCCAGGCCCCAGGCGCCCACGGTGTGCTCCCACAGCGGGTCGGCCTCGGCCCCCTTCTCGGGCGGGCTGATCTTGTTGAAGTCCAGCGTGGCACCGGCCGCCGCGACCGCCCAGCGCGAGGGCATCAGGTACGAGAACTGGTTGACGCCGACCGCGCCGTTCAGGGCGAAGAGGCAGCCGGTGAAGACGACCTGGATGATCGCGAACATCACCAGCAGCGGCATGGTCTTCTCGGCGGTCTTCACCAGCGAGGAGATGATCAGGCCGAACATCATCGAGGTGAAGCCCAGCGCCATGATCGGCAGGGACAGCTCGACCAGCGTCGCCCCGCCCAGGACCAGTCCCTCGTCGGGGATCTCGCGGGTGGCGAAGCCGATCACACCGACCAGGAGACCCTGGAACACCGTGATCATGCCGAGCACGAAGACCTTGGACATCAGGTACGCGGACCGGGACAGGCCGGTCGCGCGTTCCCGCTCGTAGATCACCCGTTCCTTGATCAGCTCACGGACCGAGTTCGCGGCGCCGGCGAAGCAGGCGCCGACCGCGAGGATCAGCAGGACCGTGGTGGCGGTGCCGTTGGGAATGATCCGGCCGGTCTGCGGGTTGGCGGGGTTGGGCAGCAGGCCCTTGTCCGCGTCGATGAGCAGGCTCACCGCGCCCAGCACGGCCGGCAGGATCACCATCAGGGCCAGGAAGCCCTTGTCGGAGGCGATCACCGACACGTAGCGCCGCACCAGCGTCACGAACTGGGACATCCAGCCCTGCGGCTTCGGCGGCTTCATCGCCTGCATCGGCGGGACCTGTACGGACTGCGGCGCGACGGCGTCGAGGTCCGCGGCGTACATCTGGTAGTGCTGCGAGCCCTTCCAGCGGCCCGCCCAGTCGTAGTCGCGGTAGTTCTCGAAGGCGGAGAAGACGTCGGCCCAGGTGTCGTAGCCGAAGAAGTTCAGCGCCTCCTCCGGCGGGCCGAAGTAGGCCACGGAACCGCCCGGCGCCATCACCAGCAGCTTGTCGCAGGTCGCCAGCTCGGCCACCGAGTGGGTGACGACGAGGACGGTGCGCCCGTCGTCGGCGAGGCCGCGCAGCAGCTGCATCACGTCACGGTCCATGCCCGGGTCGAGGCCGGAGGTCGGCTCGTCCAGGAAGATCAGCGACGGCTTGGTGAGCAGCTCCAGGGCGACGGACACACGCTTGCGCTGACCGCCGGACAGGGACGTGACCTTCTTGTCCTTGTGGATGTCCAGCTTCAGCTCGCGCAGCACTTCGTCGATGCGGGCGTCGCGCTCGGCGGCCGTGGTGTCGGCCGGGAAGCGGAGCTTGGCCGCGTACTTGAGCGCCTTCTTGACGGTCAGCTCCTTGTGCAGGATGTCGTCCTGCGGGACCAGACCGATGCGCTGGCGCAGCTCGGCGAACTGCTTGTACAGGTTCCGGTTGTCGTAGAGGACCTCGCCCTGGTCGGCGGGCCGGTATCCGGTGAGCGCCTTGAGCAGGGTCGACTTGCCGGATCCCGACGGACCGATGACCGCGATCAGCGACTTCTCGGGCACGCCGAAGGAGACGTCCTTGAGGATCTGCTTGCCGCCGTCGACCGTGACGGTCAGGTGACGGGCGGAGAAGGAGACCTCACCGGTGTCGACGAACTCCTCGAGCCGGTCGCCGACGATCTGGAACGTCGAGTGGCCGACACCGACGATGTCGGTCGGGCCGAGCAGCTGGGTGCCGCCCTTGGGGATCGGCTGGCCGTTGACGTACGTGCCGTTGTGCGAGCCCAGGTCGCGGATCTCCATGCGCCCGTCGGGCGTGGCGTGGAACTCCGCGTGGTTGCGGGAGACCTGCAGGTCGGAGACGACCAGGTCGTTCTCCAGGGCGCGGCCGATGCGCATCACGCGGCCGAGCGAGAACTGGTGGAACGTGGTCGGGCTGCGGTCCCCGTAGACCGGTGGCGCCCCCGCCGCGCCGCCGGGTCCCTGCTGCTGGGGGAAGTGCGGCGCGGCCTGCTGGGGCTGCGGCGCGGCCTGCTGCGGCTGCTGCTGCCAGCCGGCCTGCTGGCCCTGGTGCGGCTGGTGCGGCTGGTGCGGCTGGTGCGGCTGCCCGTGCTGCGGGACCTGCTGCGGCGGGGCCTGCTGCTGGAGCGGCTCCTGCGCCGGCGGTGCCTGCTGGGCCCAGCCCGCGTTCGCGCCCTGCGCCGCGTACGGCTGCTGCTGCGGCTGGGCCTGCGGCGTGCCGGCCGGGGACTGCGCGCCGGTCAGACTCACGCGCGGGCCGTCGGTCGCGTTGCCCAGGTTCAGCACCGTGCCGACGCCGAGCTCCATCTGCTGGACCCGCTGACCGTGCACGAACGTGCCGTTGGTGCTGCCGTGATCATCGACCACCCAACTGCGGCCGTTGAAACTGATCGTGGCATGCCGCCAGGAGACCCTGGCATCGTCGAAAACAAGCTCCCCCTGCGGATCGCGTCCTAGCGCGTATGACCGGGACGGATCGAGCGTCCAGGTCCGTCCATTGGATTCCAGTACGAGTTCCGGCACTCCATGCCCCACTGAGTTGTCCCCCGATGTGCTCCCGTCGCGGGGAGTCTAGGGATGTCGAACATCGTGGGGAACTATTTCAGGCTCGCCCCCCTGACCGAAAGTCGGGCCTTGTGAAAACTGCGTAGGCGCCCATCGGCCGTTCCCGTTGACGGGGTTGAAACCTGCCCGGAGAGTGGTATTCCACGCGAGGGGGACATGCGCGGCAACCTGACCGCGCAGCGGATCGGGGGGTCTGCCATGAGCGCGTCCGCAAGCGTCAAAACCGAGGGCTGCGGCACCCGTGTGCCGTGGGGCGACGTACTGCTGTCCGCGATCGCCTCCGTGAGCTGGGCGTTGATCGGCATGGCGGGGACGGCGGCGCTCGGCCTGCGTCTGCTGGACGCGGACGCGGCGGGCTCGCTGGGGCCGATGACCGCGGCGGTCGTGGCACTCGGGGCGGGTGGTTCGGTCACGCCGGCCGGTGATGTGTCCGCGTTCGGACTGAAAGGGGCCGAGGCGCACACGGCCATCGAGATCACGCCACTGGGAGTGAGCCTGGTCGGCGCGCTGTTCCTGTCGTTCTTCTTCCTGCGCTCCCTGCGGGCGGCCGGAGTTGTCGTCTCCCCCGCCGAACTCCTCGCGCGGGCGGGCGCGGTGCTCGCTCTTTTCGTGGCGATGACGGGCGGGCTGGCGTGGGCGGGCCACGACGTCATCACGATCGACGGCGCCTCGCTCGGACTCGACGACCTGCCCGGCGGGGGTGACGGCGGTGGTGGCGGCGGGCTGGAGATTCCGGGGCTCGGTGACGTGGGCGACATCGGCGGGCTGCTGCCCGACCGGATCGGTGACCTCGTCGACGCCCGGGCCGCCGTCGGGTTCACCGTCGACACCGCGCCGACGTTGCTGGGCGGTCTCGTCTGGTCCGCCGGGGTGCTGCTGATCGCGTTGCTCGCCTCGCGCCGCACTCCGCTGCCGCGTGGGTGCGAGGTCGTGCACCGGGTGGTGCGGCCGGCCGTGTCCGCCCTGGTCACGGTGGCGCTGACGGCGGTGGCGGCCGGTTGCGCGGCGGCGGCCTACGCGGCGATCGGCGACGACCATCCCCGGCGGATCGCGGGAGCCGCGCTGCTGGGCGCGCCCAACGGGGTCTGGCTGGGCATCCCCATCGGCCTGTTCGTGCCGTGGGACGGGCGGGCCACCGGTGCGCTGGCCGGCGTTCTCCCGGCCCCCCTGGACGACCTGCTCGGCTCCGGCGCCGAGGAGCCGGTCACGCTGGGGCGGCTGGCGGAGCTGGACGGGCGGGTGTGGCTGCTGGGGGTGAGCGCGGCACTGATGATGCTGCTGGCCGGAGTGCTGACGGCGGTACGGACGCCCTTCGACACGCGGTCGTCCCTTGCCTTCTGCGGGCGCTGTGCGCTGCGGCTGGGTGTCGCCGGGGCGCTGACGCTGCCGCTGCTGGTCCGGCTCACGGAGGTGTCCGTGGACGCCTCCCTGTCGGTGCTCGGCATCGACGCCTTCGGCGCGGGCCTCGACCTGCGCGGACATCTCGGCGCGGCCGTGCTGCTGGGTGCCGTGTGGGGCGCGGGTGCGGGGGCCGCCGGGGCGCTGCTGGCGCGGGTGAGCGGGGCGGCGGGGGCACGGGCGTCGGGCTTGGCACTCAGTGCCGGGGCGGTGACGGTGGGCGTCGGTGCGGACAGTGCGGTGTACGCGGGGCCGCCCGCGGGACCGTACCGGCCGGGTACGCCGCACCGGCCGCCCGACCCGGGTACCAATCCCTACCTGTGGTCGCGGGAGGGGGCGGCGGGGCCGGGATCCGGCACAGCACCAGGAGCGGGAGAACCCGAAGACGCACGGCCGCGCGAGGCGGGACCGCTGCCGGAGCCCTGCCGTACGCTGCCCGGCTCGCAGCCGCCCGACGGCACGGGGCGGGGGCAGGCGGGCCCGGCGCGTCGGGGAGAGAGGGGAGGGAGTAGCCAGGGCCGTCGGGGCGGTGACCCTGGCCAGTACGGCCACGAGGCAGGACAGGAGCAGGCACGGCAGGGAGGAAGTGGCGCGGCCCGTCCGGACCGTGGCCCTGGCCAGTACGGCCACGAGGCAGGACAGGAGGCCGGCGGGGCGGACCCGCAGGCCGACGAGGACGTGTACGGGGCCCCTACGGTCGCCGGGCCGCTCGCCCCGCCGCCGGGAACGCCGCGACGGCCGCCGCGGCCGGGGGAACGGCCCCCGTCCCGGCCCTGGGGCGAGGGCCCTCCGCCCCCGCCTCCCCCGCCTCCCGCACCACCGCGGCGGCCCCGGGACGGGCAGTGAAGGACTGCCGCGGCCGGGGAGACCATTCCCCTGCCTCCACGCCCGAAGCACGAACGCCGACGCCACACCACGCGGGCGCGCAGACCGCACCACGAACGCCGACGCCACACCGCGCGGGCGCACGGACCGACGCGCGAACGCCGACGCCACACCGCGCGGGCGCGCAGAGGGACCGTGCGGCCGGCTCCGGTCGGCCCACGCGTACGGCCACCGGGGCGGCCGCCCCGGCCCGCTCCACAGCGTCCCCGCACCGAGCACCCCGGCTGCCACCCGTCAGTGCGGCCCCCCGCGCACCACCTCGCTCGCGTCCCCGCACCGGCTGTCCGTCAGGCGGACCTCAGAGGCGGGCGGCACCGGGTGCCGGATACGGTGGGAACACCATGAGCGCTACGCAGACCTCTGACGTTCCCACGCTTCTCGTCAAGATCTTCGGCAAGGACCGGCCGGGCATCACGGCCGGCCTGTTCGACACCCTCGCCGCCTACTCCGTCGATGTCGTCGACATCGAGCAGGTCGTCACCCGTGGCCGGATCGTGCTGTGCGCGCTCGTGACCGAGCCGCCCCGCGGCCTGGAGGGCGATCTCCGGGCGACCGTCCACAGCTGGGCGGAGTCGCTGAAGCTGCAGGCGGAGATCATCTCCGGCATCGGCGACAACCGGCCGCGCGGACTCGGCCGCTCCCTGGTCACGGTGCTGGGGCACCCGCTCACCGCGGAGGCGGCCGCCGCCATAGCGGCCCGGATCACCGAGTCGGGCAGCAACATCGACCGTATCTTCCGGTTGGCCAAGTATCCGGTGACCGCCGTCGAGTTCGCGGTGTCCGGTGTGGAGACCGAGCCGCTGCGTACCACGCTGGCCACCGAGGCGGCGGCACTGGGCGTGGACATCGCGGTCGTCGCGGCGGGGCTGCACCGGCGGGCGCAGCGCCTGGTCGTGATGGACGTGGACTCCACGCTGATCCAGGACGAGGTCATCGAGCTGTTCGCCGCGCACGCCGGCTGCGAGGACAAGGTCGCCGAGGTGACGGCGGCCGCGATGCGCGGGGAGCTGGACTTCGAGCAGTCGCTGCACGCGCGCGTGGCCCTGCTGGCGGGGCTGGACGCCTCGGTGGTGGAGAAGGTGCGCGCCGAGGTGCGGCTGACGCCCGGTGCCCGCACCCTGATCCGCACACTGAAACGGCTCGGCTACCAGGTGGGGGTTGTATCCGGCGGCTTCACCCAGGTCACCGACGCCTTGCAGGAGCAGCTGGGGCTGGACTTCGCGCAGGCCAACACGCTGGAGATCGTCGACGGCAGGCTGACCGGCCGGGTCACCGGAGAGATCGTGGACCGGGCGGGCAAGGCGCGGCTGCTGCGCCGGTTCGCCGCCGAGGCCGGGGTACCGCTGTCGCAGACCGTGGCGATCGGCGACGGCGCCAACGACCTGGACATGCTGAACGCGGCCGGGCTCGGGGTCGCCTTCAACGCCAAGCCGGTGGTACGCGAGGCCGCGCACACGGCGGTGAACGTGCCGTTCCTGGACACGGTGCTGTATCTGCTGGGCATCACCCGCGAGGAGGTGGAGGCCGCGGACACGCTGGACGAGGGTCTCGGCGAGGGCCTCGGTCTGCCCCCCGAGCGGCTCTGACCCGGCGGAACAGCGGAGCGGGACGGGACGGGACGGAGCGGACGGGACGGGACGGGACGGGACGGACGGGCTGGGACGGACGAGCCACCGGAAGCACGGGCGGGTGCCCGGCGCGGCGAGGGCCCGGACCGCGAAGGTGCCGGGCCCCTGTGCCGTGGGTGCGGATCAGTCGGTCGGCGCCCAGTAGTCGACCAGGGCGGCCGTGCCGGGCTCCACGTCCTTCCAGGAACCCGTGAAGGTCAGTACGGCGAAGGCGGCCGTCGGGAAGCCCCGGCGGTTGATCCGCTCACGGACCTCGTCCTCGGCCGAGCCGGCCAGGATCTCGGTCAGTGCCTCCATGCCCGGGTTGTGGCCGATCACCAGCACGTTCCGCAGGTCGTCGGGGGTCTCGTTGAGCACGGCGATCAGCTCGCCGGGCGAGGCCTCGTAGATCCGCTCCTCATAGACGGTTTTCGGCCGGTGCGGGAACTCCTGGACAGCGAGCTTCCAGGTCTCCCGGGTCCGGACCGAGGTGGAGCACAGGGCCTGGTCGAAGGGCACGCCGGTATCCGCCAGCCGACGCCCGGCCTCCGCGGCGTCCATGCGGCCCCGGTCGGCGAGCGGCCGCTCGTGGTCGCTCACCTGTGGCCAGTCGGCTTTCGCATGCCGGAAGAGAACAATCCTGCGGGGTTCTGCGACGCTCATGGCATCCAGCTTCGCATGAAACAGGCCACAGGGCTCTGGGAGTTGACATGCGGATTCACCGCCGGGACGCGCGTGGGAGAGCGCGGTCGGCGCTCAGCGTGCGGTCAGCTGCTCCACCCGCTCCAGCAGGTGGGCGATCGCGGGCTGCTCCGCGGCCGCGTGGGCGTCGGCGGGATTGAGTATGAGCAGGAGCAGCGCGACGAAGGCGAGCACGGGCAGGGCCAGGGCCCACCAGGGCAGCCGGATGTCGACGCCGCCCCGGGTCGCCTGGAGAGGCCGGGTGTGGGTAGGGGCCGACATGAGTGCCTCCGCTGGTCTTCGGGCGTGGTCCGTGCTCCGCGGCCCGCCTGCCGCGGACACATCTCGAAGTTACGGAATCCTCGGGGCCCGGCCCATCCGGAGGTCCACCCACTCGACCCTGACCCTCGCCCCCTAGGGGACGGGGGGTTAACCCCACCCTCCGGTCGACGAGGGCGGCGTCACGGCGAGGCGATCGTCGCGATGACGCCGATGATCACGAAGATCACGAGGAAGGCGCCGAAGACGATCAGCATCTTCTTCTGGCCGTGCTGGGGGTTCGGATCGAGGACTGGCATACGGCAAGTCTCGCATCCCCGGCAGGGACCGCTCCCGGCGGGCCACCGGCCTGCCGGGCCGGCGGGTCGGCCACCGGGACCGACTCGCCGCCCAACGGGACCGACGCGCCGCCCGCCGGGGTCAGCGGGCCGCCTCGTCCTCCACCGTGCGGTCGCGCCCCGCCATGACGCCCACCACGATCTGCGGCACCATCAGCGCGCTCATCAGCGCGATCGGCAGCCCCCAGCCGCCGCTGTGCTGGTAGAGCACGCCCACCAGGAGCGGACCCGGGATGGAGATCAGGTAGCCGGTGCTCTGCGCGAAGGCGGACAGCTGGGCGACGCCCGCTCCCGTCCTGGCCCGCATGCCGACCATGGTCAGCGCGAGCGGGAAGGCGCAGTTGGAGACGCCGAGCAGCAGGGCCCAGGCCCAGGCCCCGCCGACCGGGGCGAAGTACAGACCGGCGTATCCGGCGAGCCCGCACACGCCCAGGACCAGCACGATCGGGCCCTGGTGGGGCAGGCGGGTCGCCACGCGCGGGATGACGAAGGCGAGCGGCACGCCCATCACCATGATGACGGCGAGCAGCAGCCCGGCGGTGCCGGCGGACACGCCCGAGTCACGGAAGATCTGCGCCATCCATCCCATCGTGATGTAGGCGGCGGTGGCCTGGAGGCCGAAGAAGACGGCGAGCGCCCAGGCCGTACGGCTGCGGGTGATCCGCAGCGGGGGCTGCTCGGCGGGCTTCTCGGCGGCCTGCTCGCTCTCCCGCCGCGGCGACGGCGCGGACGACGCGGTGGACGTCGGCGCCTCGCGGTTCCGTACGAAGGGGATCCACGGCACGACGGCCAGCGCCGGCAGCACGGCCCAGACCGCGAGACCGGGCTGCCAGTGACCGCCCAGCGCGTTCGTCACCGGCACCGTCGCCGCGGCGGCGACGGAGGTGCCGACGGCCAGGGCCATCGAGTACAGGCCGGTCATGGAACCGACGCGGTCGGGGAAGTAGCGCTTGACGATGACCGGCATCAGGACGTTGCTGACCGCGATGCCCATCAGCGCCAGGGCGGTGGCGGCCAGGAAGCCGCCCGTGCCGCCGGCGTACGGGCGTATCAGCAGGCCCGCCGTGATGGCGACCATGCCGGCGCAGACCACCGCACCGGGCCCGAAGCGGCGGGCCAGCCGGGGGGCGGTGACCCCGAAGACGGCGAAGCAGAGCGGGGGCACGGAGGTGAGCAGGCCGGCGATGCTGCCGCTCATGCCGAGCCCGTCGCGGACCTCTTCCAGGAGTGCGCCCAGGCTGGTGATGGCGGGGCGCAGGTTCACCGCGGCCAGGACGATGCCGAGGATGAGGAGCCGGGTCGTCCACGTCGTCCACGCGCGCGTGGCGGGCGCCTCGCCGGGTACCTCGCGCATGCCGCCCCCCGCGCGCGCGTGGGTACGCGTCTCGGCACGCGGCTCCGTGCCGGTCGCCGTCTCCGTTTCCGTCCGGGTTTCCGTCCGGGTTTCGTCACTAGCCATGAGACCCATCATAGAATCATGGGATGATTGGTGGTCCACTCGTGTGCGAAGGTGAGCCATGCCACTGAGCCATCCCCGTCGTTCGGCACTGTCCGAGCAGGTCATCGCGGCGCTGCGGCAGCAGATCGCCTCGGGCGAGTGGCCGGTCGGCTCCCGCATCCCCACGGAGCCCGAACTGGTCGAGCAGCTCGGCGTCGCCCGGAACACGGTCCGTGAGGCGGTCCGCGCGCTCGCGCACAACGGACTGCTGGACATCCGCCAGGGCTCGGGCACGTACGTCGTGGCGACCAGTGAACTGGCCGGCGTCATGCAGCGCCGCTTCGCCGACGCCGAACCCCGGCACATCGCCGAGCTTCGTTCCACGCTGGAGTCGGCCGCCGCACGCCTGGCCGCCGAGCGGCGTACGGAGAAGGACCTCAAGCAGATCGACGCCCTGCTGCTGCGCAGGGAGGAGGCCTGGGAGTCGGGTGAGGCGGAGGCGTTCGTGGCGGCGGACGCCACGTTCCACCTGGCGGTCGTGGCCGCCTCGCACAACGACGTGATGACCGCGATGTACGCGGACCTGAGCGAGGTGCTGCGGGACTGGCTGCGCGGCGACGTGGGCGAGGGCATGTCCCCGGCGATGCACATGGACCACGGCCGGCTGGTGGACGCGATCCGCGCGGGTGACGCGGCGACGGCGGCGGAGGAGGCGGCCGCCTATCCGTTCGTG
The DNA here is from genome assembly GCF_041538145.2 of Streptomyces sp. MMCC 100. Lineage (NCBI taxonomy): Bacteria > Bacillati > Actinomycetota > Actinomycetes > Kitasatosporales > Streptomycetaceae > Streptomyces > Streptomyces sp. MMCC 100. Next base: position 1,901,608 of record NZ_JBGORK020000001.1, on the reverse strand, counting down.
TGCCGTCCGGGGCTGTAGGGTCCGCCCTCGGGCGACTGACCCGCGCCGCCCCGGCCGCGTCGGAGGGCCGCTGCGGTGAGCCGCCTCCGGTGAACTGCCTCCGGTGACGACGCGAGGGCCCGCACTCCCGTACGGGATGCGGGCCCTCGGCGAGGTGTCCGGTCAGGCGCCGATGGCGTGCAGACCGCCGTCGACGTGAACGATCTCGCCCGTGGTCTTCGGGAACCAGTCGCTCAGCAGCGCGACGATGCCGCGGCCGGCCGGCTCCGGGTCCTTCAGGTCCCACTCCAGCGGGGAGCGGCTGTCCCACACGGAGGCCAGCTCGCTGAAGCCCGGGATGGACTTGGCGGCCATGGAACCGATCGGGCCCGCCGAGATCAGGTTGCAGCGGATGTTCTGCTTGCCGAGGTCACGGGCCATGTAGCGGCTGGTGGCCTCCAGCGCGGCCTTGGCCGGGCCCATCCAGTCGTACTGCGGCCAGGCGAACTGCGCGTCGAAGGTGAGGCCGACGACCGAACCGCCGTTCTGCATCAGGGGCAGGCAGGCCATGGTCAGCGACTTCAGGGAGAACGCCGAGACGTGCATGGCGGTGGCGACCGACTCGAACGGCGCGTTGAGGAAGTTGCCGCCGAGGGCGTCCTGCGGGGCGAAGCCGATGGAGTGCACGACGCCGTCGAGGCCGCCCAGCTCCTCACCGACGATGTCGGCGAGCCGGGCGAGGTGCTCCTCGTTCGTGACGTCCAGCTCGATGACCTTGGCGGGCTTCGGCAGCTTCTTGGCGATGCGCTCGGTCAGGGTGGGCCGCGGGAACGCGGTGAGGATGACGTCGGCGCCCTGCTCCTGGGCCAGCTTCGCGGCGTGGAAGGCGATGGAGGACTCCGTCAGCACTCCGGTGATCAGGACGCGCTTGCCCTCGAGAATTCCGCTCATGGTGATCAGTGACCCATTCCCAGTCCGCCGTCAACGGGGATGACGGCTCCAGTGATGTACGAGGCGTCGTCCGAGGCGAGGAACCGCACCGTCGCGGCGATCTCCTCCGGCCGCGCGTACCGCCCCAGCGGCACCTGCGACACGATGTTCGCCCGCTGCTCGTCGGTGAGCACCTTGGTCATGTCGGTGTCGACGAAGCCCGGCGCGACGACGTTGAAAGTGATGTTCCGCGACCCCAGCTCACGGGCGAGGGAACGCGCGAAGCCGACCAGACCGGCCTTGGAGGCGGCGTAGTTCGCCTGCCCCGCCGAGCCGAGGAGCCCGACCACCGACGAGATGAGGACGACGCGGCCCTTCTTGGCGCGCAGCATGGCGCGGTTGGCGCGCTTGACGACGCGGAAGGTGCCGGTGAGGTTGGTCTCGACGACGGAGGTGAAGTCCTCCTCCGACATGCGCATCAGGAGCTGGTCCTTGGTGACGCCGGCGTTGGCGATCAGGACCTCGACGGGACCGTGGGTTTCCTCGATCTCCTTGTAGGCCTGCTCCACCTGCTCGCTGTCGGTGATGTCGCACTTGACGGCCAGGAAGCCCTCCGGCGGCTCACCCGAGCGGTACGTGATCGCGACCTTGTCGCCGGCGTCGGCGAAAGCGCGGGCGATGGCGAGGCCGATGCCCCGGTTTCCTCCGGTGACGAGAACCGAGCGGCTCAACGGATCACCCTTTCCCTAGCGGTCGTCCACCCGTCCGGTCACCCGTGCGGCGGGCGGCGACGGCAGGCGGCTTCCTCGAAAATCTATCGGTCCCCGGCCTCCGTCAGAGACTCGGGCACCCACAGTGGCTTACGGGGCTGTCTGTCGGGTCCCTACAGAACCGGTCCCCGGGTGCGACCGGAAAGGTGTGGTCGCCGGACCGCCGACGCGACATGATGCGGCGCAGCCCCCGGTGTCGCGGCAGACGACCGGTCACGTCGACAGAAAGAGACGCAGGTGCCTCACAGCATCGACCAAGCCTTCACGGCACTCCCCCTACGCGCCCTCGCCGACGCCGCCCTCGCCCGTGCGCGTGCCCTCGGTGCGGAGCACGCCGACTTCCGTCTGGAGCGGGTGCGCAACGCCTCCTGGCGGCTCAGGGACGCCAGGCCCGCCGGGTCCTCGGACACCACCGACCTCGGCTACGCGGTGCGGGTGGTGCACGGCGGTACGTGGGGCTTCGCGTCCGGCGTGGACCTCACCCTGGACGCCGCCGCCAAGGTCGCCTCGCAGGCGGTGGCGATGGCGAAGCTGTCGGCGCAGGTGATCAAGGCGGCCGGGTCGGACGAGAGGGTCGAGCTGGCCGGTGAGCCCGTGCACGCCGACAGGACCTGGGTCTCGGCGTACGAGATCGATCCCTTCACCGTGCCGGACGCGGAGAAGTCGGCGCTGCTGGCCGACTGGAGCGCGCGACTGCTGGCGGCCGACGGGATCGACCACGTGGACGCCTCGCTGCTCACCGTGCACGAGAACAAGTTCTACGCCGACACCGCGGGGACGGTGACGACGCAGCAGCGGGTGCGGCTGCACCCCGTGCTCACCGCCGTGTCGGTGGACGACTCCAGCGGCGAGTTCGACTCCATGCGCACGCTGGCGCCGCCGGCCGGGCGGGGCTGGGAGTACCTGACCGGGACCGGCTGGGACTGGGACGCGGAGCTGGCCGGGATCCCGGAGCTGCTCGCCGAGAAGATGCGCGCGCCGAGCGTCGAGGCGGGGCTGTACGACCTGGTCGTCGACCCGTCGAACCTGTGGCTGACCATCCACGAGTCCATCGGGCACGCCACCGAGCTGGACCGCGCGCTCGGCTACGAGGCCGCCTACGCCGGGACCTCCTTCGCCACCTTCGACCAGCTCGGCAAGTTGCGCTACGGCTCCGAGCTGATGAACGTCACCGGCGACCGCACCGCCGAGCACGGCCTGGCGACCGTCGGGTACGACGACGAGGGCGTCGAGGGCCAGTCCTGGGACCTGGTGAAGGACGGCACGCTGGTGGGCTACCAGCTCGACCGGCGGATCGCGAGGCTCACCGGGTTCGAGCGGTCCAACGGGTGCGCCTACGCCGACTCCCCCGCGCATGTACCGGTGCAGCGCATGGCCAACGTGTCGCTGCGGCCGGATCCCGCCGGGCTGTCGACCGAGGATCTGATCGGGAGTGTCGATCGCGGGATCTACGTCGTCGGTGACCGGTCGTGGTCCATCGACATGCAGCGCTACAACTTCCAGTTCACCGGTCAGCGCTTCTTCCGGATCGAGAACGGGCGGCTCGCCGGGCAGCTGCGGGACGTGGCGTACCAGGCGACGACCACCGACTTCTGGGGGTCCATGGCGGCCGTCGGCGGCCCGCAGACGTATGTCCTGGGCGGCGCCTTCAACTGCGGCAAGGCCCAGCCGGGCCAGGTCGCGGCCGTCTCGCACGGCTGCCCGTCCGCCCTCTTCAAGGGAGTCAACATTCTGAACACCACCCAGGAGGCCGGTCGATGAGCGTCCGCACCAACAAGCCGCACGAGATCGTCGAGCGGGCGCTGGAGCTGTCCCGGGCCGACGGGTGCGTCGTCATCGCCGACGAGGAGTCCACCGCCAACCTGCGCTGGGCGGGCAACGCGCTCACCACCAACGGCGTCACGCGCGGGCGCACGCTGACGGTCGTCGCCACCGTCGACGGGCAGCAGGGCACGGCGTCCGGGGTCGTCTCGCGCTCGGCCGTGACCGTGGAGGAGCTGGAGCCCCTGGTGCGTGCCGCCGAGGCCGCCGCGCGGGGTGCCGGTCCGGCCGAGGACGCGCAGCCGCTCGTCACGGGCGGGCCGGCGTCACCGGACTTCACCGACGCGCCCGCCGAGACCTCGTCGGCCGTCTTCGCCGACTTCGCGCCCGCGCTCGGGGAGGCGTTCGCACGCGCGCGTGCGGGTGGCCGGGAGCTGTACGGGTTCGCGAACCACGAGATGACCTCGACGTACGTCGGCACGTCGACGGGGCTCAGGCTGCGGCACGACCAGCCGAACGGGACGCTGGAGCTGAACGCCAAGTCGCCGGACCGGACCCGGTCGGCGTGGGCGGGGCACGCCACGCGGGACTTCAAGGACGTCGACCCGGCGGCACTCGACGCCGAGCTGGCCGTACGGCTGGGCTGGGCCGAGCGGCGGGTGGAGCTGCCGGCGGGACGGTACGAGACGCTGCTGCCGCCCACCGCGGTCGCGGACCTGCTGATCTACCAGTACTGGTCGGCCTCCGGGCGGGACGCGGTCGAGGGGCGCACGGTGTTCTCCAAGCCAGGCGGCGGCACCCGGCTCGGCGAGCGGATCGGCGCGCTGCCGCTGACCCTGCGCAGTGATCCGCACGAGCCCGGTCTGGAGAGCGCGCCGTTCGTGGTCGCGCACTCCTCGGGCGGGGACCAGTCGGTGTTCGACAACGGGCTGCCGGTGGCGGCGACCGACTGGATCCGGGACGGTGAGCTGCACCGGCTGACGACGACCCGGCACGGCGCCGAGCTGACCGGGCTGCCGGTGGCGCCGGCGATCGGCAACCTGATCCTGGACGGCGGCGGCGACCGCTCTCTGGACGAGATGGTGGCAGGCACCGAGCGCGGGCTGCTGCTGACCTGTCTCTGGTACATCCGCGAGGTCGACCCGGCGACGCTGCTGCTGACCGGACTGACCCGGGACGGCGTCTATCTCGTCGAGCAGGGCGAGGTCGTCGGCGAGGTGAACAACTTCCGGTTCAACGAGTCGCCGGTGGACCTGCTGGGGCGGGCCGCGGAGGCCGGGCGCACGGAGAAGACGCTGCCCAGGGAGTGGGGCGACTGGTTCACCAGGGCCGCGATGCCGGCGCTGCGGGTCCCCGATTTCAATATGAGCTCTGTCAGTCAGGGCGTATAACCTCGTAGTCGGCCGTCACCCGACTGCCCGAAGATCGTCAAGCCCCCATGAGCACGTAGGAGACACGAGAACCGTGACGGACATCGTCGACGAGCTGAAGTGGCGCGGGCTGTTCGCCCAGTCCACCGACGAGGACGCTTTGCGCAAGGCGCTCGCGGACGGTCCCGTCACGTTCTATTGCGGTTTCGACCCGACCGCGCCGTCCCTGCACGTGGGGCACCTGGTGCAGGTGCTCACGGTGCGCCGGCTCCAGCAGGCCGGGCACCGGCCGCTGGCGCTGGTCGGCGGGGCCACGGGTCAGATCGGCGACCCGCGCCCGACCGCGGAGCGCACGCTGAACTCGCCGGAGACCGTCGCGGGCTGGGTGCAGCGGCTGCGCGGCCAGATCGAGCCGTTCCTGTCCTTCGAGGGCGAGAACGCCGCGGTGATGGTCAACAACCTCGACTGGACCGAGGGCCTGTCGGCGATCGAGTTCCTGCGGGACATCGGCAAGCACTTCCGGGTCAACAAGATGCTGACCAAGGACTCCGTCGCCCGGCGCCTGGAGTCCTCCGAGGGCATCAGCTACACGGAGTTCAGCTACCAGCTGCTCCAGGCGATGGACTTCCTCCAGCTCTACCGGAGGTACGGCTGCACGATGCAGCAGGGCGGCAGCGACCAGTGGGGCAACCTCACGGCCGGCCTGGACCTGCTGCACCGCCTCGAGCCGGACGCCACGGTCCACGCCTACGCGACGCCGCTGATGACCAAGGCCGACGGCACCAAGTTCGGCAAGACCGAGGGCGGCGCCGTCTGGCTCGACCCGGAGATGACGACGCCGTACGCGTTCTACCAGTTCTGGCTGAACGTGGACGACCGGGACATCTCGGCGTACATGCGCATCCTGTCCTTCCGCTCCCGCGAGGAGCTGGAGGAGCTGGAGCGGCAGACCGAGGAGCGTCCGCAGGCACGGGCCGCGCAGCGTGCGCTGGCCGAGGAGCTGACGACGCTGGTGCACGGCGCCGGCCAGACGGCCGCCGTGATCGCCGCGTCCAAGGCCCTCTTCGGCCAGGGCGACCTGGCGGAGCTGGACGAGCGGACGCTGTCCGCGGCCCTCTCCGAGCTGCCGCACGTCCAGGTCGCCGAGCCGGCCCCGGTCGTCGACCTGCTCGCCGAGGTCGGCCTGGTGGCCAGCAAGTCCGCCGCGCGCCGCACGGTGAAGGAGGGCGGCGCCTACGTGAACAACGCCAAGGTCACCGGCGAGGACGCCGTCCCCGCCAAGGAGGACCTGCTGCACGGGCGCTGGCTGGTGCTGCGCCGCGGCAAGAAGAACCTGGCCGCGGTGGAGATCACCGGCGCCTGAGCGGGCGCGCACGCGCGAGGGGCGGTCTCCGGCGCCGCACGGCTGCCGGAGACCGCCCCTTCACCGTGCCCGATGCCCGTCCGGGGCCGGGTCAGGCCCGTTCGCGCCGCTTGTTGCCGCGTACCGCCGTGTAGGCCGCGTCACCGAGGCCGACGACGATGATCGCCGCCACGAGCTGGAACAGGTGGCGCCACCAGTCGATGCCGGAGGTCGCCTCGACGCCGGCCGCGCGGGCGATCGCGTTGCCGGCGATCGCGCCGATCATGCCGCAGATGGTGGTCAGCCACAGCGGCATGTGTTGCTTGCCGGGAATGATCGCCTTGGCGATCAAGCCGAGCACGAATCCCACGATGATCGCCCACAACCAGCCCATGGCTGCCTCCTCGTCCGGCTCTACGCGAGCATTGCCACCAGTGTTCGGCCGTACCGCGTACGGCGCATGCCGCGTACGGCCGAACGGGTTACCGGTGCCTGCGCCGTGCGGCGCACACGGTGCGGTCGGACCGGGGGTGCCCCGGTCTCGTGAGCGGCGCAGACGCGGCGTAACGTGGTGAGTTGTCCGGGACCTGCGTCCCCGAGCGGCCGCGGACGAGAGCGGGGCGGGGAGAGTCCGATGCGGGCGGATGGTGGAACCAGATGCGGAAGCAGAGTGCCGGCGGCAGTGCCGAGGTGTTCCGGATCACCGGGGCCCGGACGGGCCTTCAGGAGGACGTGCGCGGGCGGCAGCGCCGGTACGTCATCTCGATGGCGATCCGTACGGCGTCGGTGATCCTCGCGGTCTGCCTGTGGAACGTGGAGCGGCACGTCGCGATCGCGGCGCTGATCCTCGGGGCGGCGCTGCCGTACATCGCCGTCGTGATCGCCAACGCCGGGCGTGAGAATGCGCCATCCTTGCCGTCGACGTTCGTGACGGCGCCGACCCCGCCGATGATCACGCCGCCACGGGCCGGGAACGGTGCGGCGGAATCCGTCCCGGAGGGCGCCACGGCCGATCCGGGGCCGGGCGCGGCCGGTGAGTCACGCGGTCGGCCGTGACCGTGGCGTCCCCCTTCGGGACGGCGTCGATTCCACGCCAGGCCGAAGAAATGCTCAGATGAATTCGTGTTGTTCCGGGCCCCGCGAAGGGTGGGCCGTGACATACTTCGTACGCGCTCCGCATCCCCCGTCGGAGCGACGGACCGACGCCGGGCAGCTCCCCCCGTGGCTGCTCGGCGTCGCCTTGTGTGGGGACCTGTGAGAAGAAACCGTGAGTGACGAAACCACCCCGATCTGCTCCGCCAAGGGCTGCCGCACCCCCGCCGTGTGGGTGCTGGCGTGGAACAACCCGAAGATCCACACCCCGGAGCGCCGCAAGACGTGGATCGCGTGCGACGAGCACCGCGAGCACCTGTCCCAGTTCCTCGGTGTGCGGGGCTTCCTGAAGGACGTGGTCCCGCTGGCGGACTGGGAGTCCCAGGACTCCGGCGGCAGCTAGCCGTCCGTCGCTAGCCGCCGATCGCCGACATCGGACGGTCGGGCTGCACGAACGTCGGGTCGTCCAGGCCCGCGCCCGCCTTCTTGCCCCACATGGCCAGGCGCCAGATGCGGGCGATCTCCTCGTCGGGGGCGTCGGAGCGCAGGGCCGCGCGCAGGTCGGTCTCCTCGCGGGCGAACAGGCAGGTGCGTACCTGGCCGTCAGCGGTCAGGCGGGTGCGGTCGCAGGCCGAGCAGAACGGGCGGGTGACGGAGGCGATGACGCCGACGCGGTGCGGGCCGCCGTCCACGAGCCAGCGTTCGGCGGGGGCCGAGCCGCGCTCCTCGGCGCCCTCCGCGGTCAGCTCGAAGCGGGTACGCAGAGAGGACAGGATGTCACCGGCGGTGACCATGCCCTCGCGCTTCCAGCCGTGCTGGGCGTCCAGGGGCATCTGCTCGATGAAGCGCAGCTCGTAGTCGTGCTGGACGGCCCAGGCGAGCAGGTCGGGGGCCTCGTCGTCGTTGAGCCCCGGCATCAGGACGCTGTTGACCTTGACGGGGGTGAGTCCGGCCTCGCGGGCGGCCTCCAGGCCCTCCAGGACGTCCTTGTGGCGGTCCCGGCGGGTGAGGGTCTTGAAGACGTCCGGGCGCAGGGTGTCCAGGGAGACGTTGACCCGGTCCAGGCCCGCCGCCTTCAGGGCCGCGGCCGTGCGCCTGAGGCCGATGCCGTTGGTGGTGAGGGACATCTGCGGGCGCGGGGCGAGGGCGGCGACGCGCTCGACGATGCCGACCAGGCCGGGGCGCAGCAGCGGCTCCCCGCCGGTGAAGCGGACCTCCTCGATGCCGAGGGAGGTGACCGCGATGTCGATGAGCCGGACGATCTCGTCGTCCGTGAGCAGATCGGGCTTGGCGAGCCACTGGAGGCCCTCTTCGGGCATGCAGTAGGTGCAGCGCAGGTTGCAGCGGTCGGTGAGCGAGACCCTCAGGTCGGTGGCCACTCGGCCGTAGGTGTCGATGAGCACGTGGGCCCCCTCCCTCGACGCGGATCGGCGGAGCACTTCTCTCCTCCGACACCGTCGAGCCTACGTGACCGGTCCGACATCGACAGCCGCCCGATCCCACGACGCGGGACGCGGCCGCGTCGTAGGGATCTACGAGCGGCCGCGTCGGTACCGGTCGGGCGGGGGCGTCAGTGCGCGCCGGTGCCGGTCAGGGACCGGACCTCCAGCTCCGCGTACTTCGCCTCGTCGGGCTCCTCCTTCGACAGGACCGTGCCGAGCCAGCCCATCAGGAAGCCGAACGGGATCGAGATGATGCCCGGGTTCTTCAGCGGGAACCAGGCGAAGTCGACGTCCGGGAACATCGCCTTCGGGTCGCCGGAGACGACGGGCGAGAACAGCACCAGGCCGACGGCGACGATCAGGCCGCCGTAGATCGACCACAGGGCGCCCTGGGTGGTGAACCTCTTCCAGAACAGGCTGTAGAGGATCGTCGGCAGGTTGGCGGACGCGGCGACCGCGAAGGCCAGGGCGACCAGGCCGGCCACGTTCAGGTCGCGGGCGAGGGCGCCGAGCGCGATGGAGACGATGCCGATGAAGACGGTCGCCCAGCGGGCCGCCCGCATCTCCTCCTTCTCGGTGGCCTGGCCCTTGCGGATGACGTTGGCGTAGATGTCGTGCGCGAAGGACGAGGACGAGGCGAGGGTGAGACCCGCGACGACGGCGAGGATGGTGGCGAAGGCCACCGCCGAGATCGTGGCGAGCAGGATCGCGCCCCAGGCCGAGTCGACGCCGCCCACGTGCAGTGCGAGCAGGGGCGCGGCCGTGTTGCCTGACGGGTTGGACGCGACGATCTCGTCCTTGCCGATGAGCGCCGCCGCGCCGAAGCCGAGGGCGATGGTCATCAGGTAGAAGGCGCCGATGATGCCGATCGCCCAGTTCACGGACTTACGGGCGGCCTTGGCGTTGGGCACCGTGTAGAAGCGGATCAGGATGTGCGGCAGACCGGCGGTGCCGAGCACCAGGGCGATGCCCAGGGAGATGAAGTCGAGCTTGGTGGTGCCGCTCGCGCCGTACTGAAGGCCGGGCTCCAGGAAGGCCGAGCCCGCGCCGCTGTTCTCCGCGGCCTTGCCGAGCAGGTCGGAGATGTTGAAGTCGAACTTCAGCAGCACCAGGAAGGTGATCAGGATGGTGCCGCCGATCAGCAGCACGGCCTTGACCATCTGGACCCAGGTGGTGCCCTTCATGCCGCCGATGGTGACGTAGACGATCATCAGGACGCCGACGAGGGCGACGATGAGGATCTTGCCCGCGTCGGAGGTGATGCCGAGCAGCAGCGAGACGAGGATGCCCGCGCCCGCCATCTGGGCCAGCAGGTAGAAGATCGAGACGACGATCGTGGAGGTGCCGGCGGCGGTACGCACCGGGCGCTGGCGCATGCGGTAGGCGAGGACGTCGCCCATCGTGTAGCGGCCGGAGTTCCTGAGCGGCTCGGCGACCAGGAGCAGGGCCACCAGCCAGGCGACCAGGAAGCCGATGGAGTACAGGAAGCCGTCGTAGCCGAAGAGGGCGATGGCCCCGGCGATGCCGAGGAAGGACGCGGCCGACATGTAGTCGCCGGAGACGGCGAGGCCGTTCTGGAAGGCGCTGAACTGGCGGCCGCCCGCGTAGAAGTCGGCGGCGTCCTTGGTCTGGCGGCCCGCCCAGACGGTGATGAACAGCGTCGCGGCGACGAAGACCGCGAAGAGCGTGATGATCAGCGGCCGGTGCTCGCTGGCCTCGTTGGCGGCCAGCTCGGCGGCGAAAACGGACTGTGCGGGGCTCATGCGCCGCCCTCCATCCGGGACTTGATGGCCTCGGCCTTGGGGTCGAGCTTCGCGGCGGCGTGCCGCGAGTACCACCAGGCGATGAGGAACGTGGTGACGAACTGGGCGATGCCGAAGACGAACGCGACGTTGATGTTGCCGAAGAGCTTGGTGCCCATGAAGCCGCCTGCGTAGTTCGACAGCAGCACGTAGAGCAGGTACCAGGCGACGAAGGCGACGGTCAGCGGGAACGCGAAGGAGCGGAAGGAGCGGCGCAGTTCGGCGAACTCAGCGCTCTGCTGCACTTCGGAGAACTCCTCGGCGGAGGGAAGTGGGCGTTCCTCTTTCGAGGGGGGCGGTGCGTCGGTGGCCACGGAGTCTCCTCGTACGACGGACATGACGGCTTGGACCTCGGTGTTCTCGCGGGAGCCTGATCGGCTCGGACTCCCTGTCCAACGACACGGCGCCCCGTCGGGCCCGGTTCAACAGGCGCCGCACTTTCCCAAGTCACTTGTGGGAAGTCATTGCTGGCCAGCGACTTCGGGGGATAGCTTCGCCCTGCACCACTGCGTCATGTACCTGCCCGAACACCACCTGTGGCTCGGGCCGGTCTCATTTCCGGATGATGTGGAGACCCCATGACTCATCTGCGTTCCAGACGGCGGCTCGCCCCTGCCGCACCGGTCGTGCTGTCGCTGACCGCGTCGGGCTTGCCGCCGGTGGCCGCGGGGGCCGGGGACGCACTGCGCGCGGTGAAGTGACCCGCTCCGCTCGTCCCTCCCCTCTCTCTCACGAACTGGAGACCTCGCACATGTCAGTGCCCCACTCCCGTCGCCGTCGCGCCGTCGCGATCCCGGCCGGCATGGCCCTGGCCACGGCCCTCGCCTTCCTGCCCAACATCCAGGCCACCGCAGCCGAGGCCGCCCCCGCCGCCCCCGCCACCGAGGCCGCCGAGGCCGGCTCGTTCAGCTACGTCGTCAACGTCCAGCCCGGGCACGGCCCCTCGGCGCAGGTGAAGCGCGCGATATCCAAGGCCGGCGGCACGATCGTGACGTCGTACGACCGGATCGGCGTGGTCGTCGTCCACTCGGCGAACCCGGACTTCGCGAAGACCGTGCGCAAGGTGCGCGGCGTGCAGTCGGCCGGTGCCACCCGTACGGCACCGCTGCCGTCGGCCGCGACGACCGACGAGGGCGCCCCGCAGGTGCTCAGCGCGCAGGAGGTCGCCGCCGCCGAGGCCGCCGCGGGCCAGGACCCGCTGGAGTCGCTGCAGTGGGACCTGCCCGCCATCAAGGCGGACAAGGCGCACGAGAAGTCGCTGGGCAGCAAGAAGGTGACCGTCGCCGTCATCGACACCGGCGTCGACGACACCCACCCGGACATCGCCCCGAACTTCGACCGCGAGGCCTCCGTCAACTGCGTCGCGGGCAAGCCGGACACCTCCGACGGCGCCTGGCGCCCGAGCGCGTCCGAGAGCCCGCACGGCACCCACGTGGCCGGGGAGATAGCCGCCGCCAAGAACGGCGTCGGCATGACCGGCGTGGCGCCCGGCGTGAAGGTGTCCGGCATCAAGGTCGGCAACCCCGACGGCTTCTTCTACACCGAGGCCGTGGTCTGCGGCTTCATGTGGGCGGCCGAGCACGGCGTCGACGTGACCAACAACAGCTATTACACCGACCCGTGGTACTTCAACTGCAAGGACGACCCGGACCAGAAGGCGCTCGTCGAGGCCGTCTCCCGGGCCACGCGGTACGCGGAGAAGAAGGGCGCGGTCAACGTCGCCGCGGCCGGCAACGAGAACTACGACCTCTCCTCCGACGAGATCACCGACCCGTCCTCGCCGAACGACACCACGCCCGGTGACCGGACGGTCGACCCGTCGAAGTGCCTGGACATCCCGACCCAGCTGCCGGGTGTCGTGACGGTCGCGGCGACCGGTGCGAAGGGCCTCAAGTCGTCCTTCTCCAACCACGGTCTGGGCGTCATCGACATCGCCGCGCCCGGCGGCGACTCGACGGCCTACCAGACGCCGGAGCCGCCCGCCACCAGCGGACTGATCCTGGGCACGCTGCCGGGCGGCAAGTGGGGCTACATGGCCGGTACGTCGATGGCCTCGCCGCACGTCGCGGGTGTCGCCGCCCTCATCAAGTCGACGCACCCGCACGCCTCCCCGGCCATGGTCAAGGCCCTGCTGTACGCCGAGGCCGACGCCACGGCGTGCAACGACCCCTACGACATCGACGGCGACGGCAAGGTCGACGCGGTGTGCGAGGGCCCGAAGAACCGCAACGGCTTCTACGGCTGGGGCATGGCCGACGCGCTGGACGCGGTGACCTGGTAGCCGGTGCCGCGCTGACGAGCACGCGCGTGATCGGCACGCGCGCGTGAGGCGGGCCGGGCAGCCGCCCGGCCCGCTGCGGAACTTGCCCGGATCTGACGACTTGGTGAAGATCCTGGGGTGACCTCGATACGGCCCCCGTCCCGGACCACCGACACCGGACGCCACTCACGGCCCTCCGGCACCGGCCGGACGGTGGCCGTACTCGTGCTGGTGGCACTCGGCGCGCTGATACCCGTGCTCGGCCCGTCCCCCGCGCTGCACGGCACCGGGGAGGCCGAGGCACCCGGCACCGGCGGCATCGCCCTGCTGCGTACGGTGCTCTTCGCCGCGCTGAGCGTGCCGCTCGGCGAACTCTTCGTGAACCGGCTGACCCGGTCGCTGCCCGGCGCTCCCCCGGCCCGGCCGCGCAGCTGGTCGCCGTACGCGGCCGCCGCCGGTTTCGTCGCCGCGCTGGGGCTGGCCTCGGTGGTGGCCACGGGCAACCTGGTGCCGGGCTCCGCCGCCGACATCGACGTCGGCGGCCTCTACGCGACCCGCGACGGCAAGCTCGCGCTCCTGGAGGTCAACGGGTTCCTCGCGGCCTGGCTGTGCGCGACCTCGCGCCGCCCCGGACTCCAGGTCTGGCCACTGGCCGCCGTGATCGTCGCGGACGCGCTGCGCGCGCACCCCACGACCGAGTACAGCCCGCTGCTCGGCTCCGCTCTGACCCTCGTCCATCTGACGTGCGCCTCGCTGTGGGCGGGCGGCCTGCTGTACGCGCTGCGGGTGCTGCGGCGTTGGCGGGGCGCGGCGGCGGGGCCCGCCCTGCTGGGGCTCTACGCGCGCGTGGCGGCCGTTCTGCTGGCCGCCCTCACGGCGACCGGGGTGTGCAGTTCGCTGCGCCGGATGCCGGCGGGCACGATCCTGGACCAGCTCACGGACACGGCGTACGGGCGGGTCCTGCTCGCCAAGGTGCTGCTGGTGGCCGCCGTCGCCGTCCTCGCGCTGTGGGCCAGGATCCGGCTGAGCCGCGCGGCCGACCCGCTGGCCGCCTGCTCCCCCGCGCGCGCGGAGGTCGTCGGGCTGGGCGTGGTGGTCGCGGTGTCGGGGCTCCTGACGGCGCTTCCGGTGCCGATCCGCTGGTGACCTCCCGGCCGTACGGCGCGCCGGCCCGACGGCGGGTGCGCGACGGGTGCGCGACGGGTGCCGCAACGCTCCCCGGCCGCCCGGAACTTGACGGCACGGGGCACCTGCGGGACCGGAGTGTCGGTCCCGGCCCGTATCCTCATTGACCATGCTCGAAGACCGCACGACCGCAGCGCCGTCCGCCACGGCGTGGCCGGCCGCGTATCCGCAGGGGTACGCGGTCGTCGACGTGGAGACCACCGGCCTGGCCCGCGACGACCGCATCATCTCGGCGGCCGTCTACCGGCTGGACGCCCGCGGCGAGGTCGAGGACCACTGGTACACCCTGGTCAATCCGCAGCGCGATCCGGGGCCGGTGTGGATACACGGTCTGACCAACGACGTGCTCCGGGACGCGCCGCTCTTCCCGGACGTCGCCGAGGAGTTCGCGGCCCGGCTGGACGGGCGGGTCCTCGTCGCGCACAACGCGGTGTTCGACTGGCAGATGATCGCCCGCGAGTACGCGCGCGCGAAGCGCGAGGCGCCGGTGCGGCAACGGCTGTGCACCATCGCCCTGTCCAAGGCGCTGGACCTGCCGCTGCCCAATCACAAGCTGGAGTCGCTGGCCGCGCACTTCGGCGTCGTACAGCAGCGGGCGCACCACGCGCTGGACGACGCCCGGGTACTGGCGGAGGCGTTCCGGCCGAGCCTGCTGGCCGCGGCGGCGGGGGAGCTGCGGCTGCCGCTGCACGAGTGCCGGCCGCTGACCGAGTGGTCGGACCGGCCCGCGCCCCGGATCGGACAGCAGGCGGGCTACGGGAGCTACCGGCCGAACAGTTGGCGCCCTTCCCGCAAAAGGCCCGCATGCCCTTATTCCAACCCGGGCCGGTACGAAGAGGGCAAAAGACTCAAGCAGGGCATGCGGGTCGCCTTCTCGGGTGACACCTCCGTCGAGCGGGACCTGCTGGAGGACCGTGCCGTCGAGGCGGGGCTGCACATCGCGACCAGCCTGTCCCGGCTGACCAGCCTGCTGGTCACCAACGACCCGGACTCGGGCACCTCCAAGGTGGTCAAGGCCCGGCAGTTCGGCACGCCGGTGGTGGACGAGGCGGCGTTCGGGCAGCTGCTCGCGGACGTCGAGCCCGCGGACGCCGAGTCCTGAGGTGCGCGGTCCCGCCGAGCCGTACGGACGGGTGATTCCGGGCGACTCGCCCGGCGCCCGCTCGCCCGCGTTCGCGGGGACGGCCCACCCTGTGGCGCATGGCGACATGTGAAGTCTGCGGCAACAACTACGGAATGACCTTCGAGGTCCACGCCCAGGGAGCGGTGCACGTCTTCGACTGCTTCTCCTGCGCGATCCACCGGATGGCCCCCATCTGCGAGCACTGCCGGGTGCAGATCATCGGCCAGGGCGTCGAGGCCGAGGGCCACTGGTTCTGCGGCGCCCACTGCGCCCGCGCGGAGGGGAGGGCGGGGATCGTCGACAAGGTCTGAGTGCTGGGCGTGACCGCCGGGCGAAGCCGTCGTTATACCCGCGCCGCGGCATTGACGTCGGACGTGCTCCCCGCCCATGCGGGGCTGTGGCCCTCGTGGGGACCTCCCCGCGAGGGCCGATCCCGGCCAAGGTACCGTCGATGCGTGTACCGCTTCCTGTTGTCCCGCCAGTGGGTGATCCTCACGCTGGTCGCCGTGCTGCTCATCCCCACGATGATCCGGCTGGGCTTCTGGCAGATGCACCGCTACGAGGAACGCACCGCCCGGAACGACCTGGTCGCGCGCGCGCTCGGGGCGTCACCGGTCCCCGCGGAGTCGCTGACGGCACCCGGCAAGAAGATCACCACGCGTGAGCGGTACCGGACCGTCACCGCGAAGGGCCGCTTCGACACGGACCACGAGGTCGTCGTCCGCCGCCGCACCGACGCCGACGACAACATCGGCTACCACGTGCTGACCCCGTTCGTACTGGACGACGGCAAGGTCATGCTGGTCAACCGGGGCTGGATCCCTTCGGACGGCCCGAGCCAGACGGAGTTCCCCGAGATCCCCGCACCGCCTCGGGGAGAGATCACCGTCACCGGGCGGCTGATGCCCGACGAGACGACCGAGGCGAGCGGTATCAAGGATCTCGAGGGCCTGCCCGACCGGCAGGTCATGCTCATCAACAGTGAGCAGCAGGCAGAGCGCCTGGACGCCCGGGTGCTCGGCGGGTACGTCGTCCTCAAGACGCCGGAGCCGAAGAACGACACACCGGAGCCGATCGGCAAGCCCGGCGACGAGAACGCCGCGCTGAACTTCGCGTACGCGATCCAGTGGTGGCTGTTCGCCGCGGCCGTACCGGTCGGCTGGTGGTTCCTGTTGCGCCGCGAGAAGCGCGAGCGCGAGGCCGCCGAGGAGGCGGACCCGGCCCAGCCGGAACCCGCGACGGTGTAGCCGCCACGGGCGGTCCCGCAGCGCGCGCGGGCGGATCCGATTGCTCCGTCCTCCGGTCGGGAAGACGAAACCCCGTGCACCCCCACATCGAGGACTACGCGCTCATCGGCGACCAGCAGACCGCGGCCCTGGTCGGCACGGACGGCTCCGTGGACTGGCTCTGCCTGCCCCGCTTCGACTCGGCCGCCTGCTTCGCCAAACTGCTCGGCGACGAGGACAACGGCCACTGGCGCATCGCCCCGAAGGGCGCGGGACGCTGCACGCGCCGTGCCTACCGTCCGGACACCCTCGTCCTGGACACCGAGTGGGAGACCGAGGACGGTGCGGTCCGCGTCACCGACCTGATGCCCCAGCGCGACCGCGCCCCCGACCTCGTGCGCATCGTGGAGGGAGTGAGCGGCGAGGTCACCGTGCACAGCGTGCTCCGGCTGCGCTTCGACCACGGCTCGATCGTCCCGTGGGTGCGCAGGGCCGACGGGCACCGGGTGGCCGTCGCCGGGCCGGACTCGGCGTGGCTGCGCAGCGAGCCCGAGGTGCACAGCTGGGGCCAGGATTTCGGGACCCACGCGGAGTTCACCGTCGGCGCGGGCGAGAAGGTCGCCTTCGTGCTGACCTGGCATCCCTCGCACGAACCCCGGCCGCCGCTGATCGACCCGTACATCTCGCTGGAGCACAGCGTCGAGGACTGGCGCGAGTGGGCGGCGCGGTGCCGCTACGAGGGACCGCACCGGGACGCCGTGGTCCGCTCCCTGATCACGCTGAAGGCGCTCACCTACCAGCCCACCGGCGGCATCGTGGCGGCCCCGACCACCTCGCTGCCCGAGGAGCCGGGCGGGGTGCGCAACTGGGACTACCGCTTCTGCTGGCTGCGCGACTCCACGCTCACCCTGGGCGCCCTGCTGTCGGCCGGGTACCTGGAGGAGGCCGAGGCCTGGCGCGACTGGCTGCTGCGCGCGGTCGCGGGCAATCCGGAGGACCTGCAGATCATGTACGGCGTCGCGGGCGAGCGGCGGCTGCCCGAGTTCGAGCTGCCGTGGCTGTCCGGCTTCGCCGAGTCCACGCCCGTGCGCATCGGCAACGACGCGGTGAACCAGCTCCAGCTGGACGTGTACGGCGAGGTCATGGACTCCCTGTCGCTGGCCCGGCTGGCGGGGATGCGTCCCCGGCCGCAGATGTGGGAGCTGCAGTGCGCCCTGATGGAGTTCCTGGCGACGGCGTGGCGCGAGCCCGACGAGGGGCTGTGGGAGGTGCGGGGCGGGCGCCGGCAGTTCGTGCACTCGAAGGTGATGACGTGGGTGGCCCTGGACCGGGCGGTGCGCACGCTGGAGGCCCACCCCGAGCTGCGCGGAGGCGACCTCGACGGGTGGCGCGCGCTGCGCGACGAGGTGCACCGCGAGGTGTGCGAGAAGGGCTACGACCCGGTCCGCGACACCTTCACCCAGTACTACGGCTCGCGGGAGCTGGACGCCTCCCTGCTGCTCGTCCCGCGCGTGGGTTTCCTGCCGCCGGACGACCCGCGCGTCGTCGGTACGGTCGACGCGATCGGCGCGGAGCTGACCCGGGACGGCCTGGTGCGCCGTTACAGCACCGAGGGCCGCCAGGTCGACGGGCTGCCGGGTGGTGAGGGGACGTTCCTGGTGTGCTCGTTCTGGTACGCGGACGCGCTGCACGCGACCGGCCGGACGAAGGAGGCCCGGGAGCTGTTCGAGCGGCTGGTGGGGCTCGCCAACGACGTGGGGCTGCTGGCCGAGGAGTACGACCCGGTGGCCGGGCACCAGCTGGGCAACTTCCCGCAGGCCTTCAGCCACGTCGGCCTGGTGAACACGGCCCTCGCCCTCTTCGGGGACGAGGGGGCAGGATAGGGCCATGGATCTTGGACTGAAGGACCGGGTGTACGTCGTCACGGGAGCCACCCGGGGGCTGGGCAACGCCGCCGCGCGCGAGCTGGTCGCCGACGGGGCGAAGGTGGTCGTCACGGGGCGGGACGAGAAGAGCGTCGCGGAGGCGGCCTCGGCCCTGGGACCGGACGCGGTCGGGGTGGCCGCGGACAACGCCGACCCGGAGGCCGCCGGGCGGCTGATCGCGACCGCCCGTGAGCGCTTCGGCCGTTTCGACGGCGTACTGATCAGCGTGGGCGGGCCGCCGCCCGGGTTCGTCGCCGACAACACGGACGAGCAGTGGCAGGCGGCGTTCGAGTCGGTGTTCCTCGGTGCGGTGCGCCTCGCCCGGACGGCGGCGGCCGAGCTGGAGGACGGCGGGGTGATCGGCTTCGTGCTGTCGGGCTCGGTGCACGAGCCGATCCCGGGCCTGACCATCTCCAACGGCCTGCGCCCGGGCCTTGCTGGCTTCGCCAAGTCCCTCGCCGACGAGCTGGGCCCGCGCGGCATCCGCGTCGTCGGTCTGCTGCCCGGCCGTATCGACACCGACCGGGTGCGCGAGCTGGACGGCCTGTCGGCCGACCCGGAGGCGACCAGGGCGGCCGCGGAGTCCCGCATCCCGCTGCGCCGCTACGGCGCCCCGGAGGAGTTCGGCCGCGTGTCCGCGTTCCTGCTCTCCCCCGCGGCGTCGTACGTCGCGGGCGTCATGCTCCCGGTGGACGGCGGCGTGCGGCACGGGTTCTAGGGACGCCTCGCGCAGGCCGCCCTGGGCCACCCGGGGCCCCGAAACCGCGGGGGCGCCCGGGTCGGCGGTCCCGTGCGGCGTCGCGGGCGTCCGGCCGGGTCGCGGGCATCGGGCGTCGTCGCCCACCGTGAGCGGGGCGTGCGGTCGGCGGCCTCGCCGTCCGTACCCTCAGCTGACCCGCTCGGCCCCGTGCTTGACGCCCCGGAGCTGCACCTCCGCCGGGAGGGACGGCAGGTTCGCCGAGTCGCGGGCGTGGGTCAGGGCCCGGGTGGTGAGGTCGTGCAGGGCGGTGCCGGGGTCCACGTGGGGGGCCAGGAGCAGCCGGACGCGGGCCGCCGGGGCGTCACGGCGGCCGGTGAGCCGGACGCCGGTCCGTTCGACCCCGTCCACCCGGTCCGCCTCGCCGGCGAGGACGTCCTCGAGCGCCCTGCCGCGCAAGGTGGCGCCCTCGCCGTCCCCGGTGTCGACGAGGACCTCGGTGAGCCTGCGGCGGCGTACCACCGCGACCAGCCACCACAGGGCGAGCAGCAGCAGGACCGCGAGGGCGGCGATGACGACCGGCCACCACCAGCCCGCGTCCCGCCAGCGGGTTCGTTCGGCGTCGCTGAGCAGCGCGTCGTGCGGCCCCTGGTGCACCCACCAGGAGGGCGCGGGCGCGTCGAATCCCACCGCCAGTACCGCGCCGCCGAGCGCGAGCAGGACCAGGCCCGCCAGTCCGGTCAGTACACGGTTCACGGTCCTGAGCACCACGCTCACCCCTTCCGTCCGGGGCGCGCCACCCGTAGCGACACGGCGGGCGGCCGGGCCAGGCCGAGGCCGCGCACCGCGTCGTCGAGCACGCCGTCCAGATCGGCCCGTACGTCGTCCAGTTCACGGAAGTGCGACAGCGCCCGTACGCGGGCCCTGCGGCGGCGCAGCCGTACCCGCGCCGACTGCACCCCGGAGACCTCCATGGCCCGGTCGCGCAGCACCGTCGCGGCGGCGTCCCGGTGCAGCCCGGCGCGTACGTCGGGGTGCGTGCGCCGCATCGGCAGCACCCGGCGCAGGCCGGGGGTGAGCGCCAGCACGAACAGCCAGAGCCCGAGGGCCGCGGCGACTCCCGCGCCGACCAGCACCCACGTGTCGTCGACGGGCCGTTCGGCGAGCTGCCGGGCCAGGTCGCGGCGCCAGCCGAGGGCGGACCGGCCGGCGCGCACGGCGACGACGTCGTAGAGGAAGGCCCCGGCGAGGAGCAGGAGCAGGAGCGCGACGATCCCGGCGGGGACGCGGCGCGAGGACCAGAAGCGGCCGGCCCGGCCGCCGCCGGACGCGTCCGGGACGCCGGGCCCGTGCTTCTCCGGCGCCGGTGCCGCGCCCGGCTCCTCGTCGCGTTCCACGACGGGCAGGCGCTGGGTGCTGCCCTCTCCTGTCCCGGCGCCCTGCGGCTCGCTCATCGCGTCCTCCCGTGCCTCGCGCCGTACTCCGCCGCCAGGTGCAGCCGCTCCACCTGGACGGCGACCTCCGGCACCGCCATGCCCACCAACGCGCGTACCCGCTGGACGACTTGGTGACGCACCCGGCCGCAGCGGGCGCCGATGTCGCACGGGTAGTCGAGTTCCAGGTGGACGCTGACGCGGGCGGTGTCGTGGTGGACGACGACGGTGGCGTACGGGCGCGCCGCGTCCGGGTGGAGCCGGCCCAGAGCCTCGCGCGCCGCCCGGGCGGCGACCTTGGCGACGACCCGGTCGGCGATCCGGGTGGCACCGCGCTCGCCCGGCGCCACCCGGGCCAGGGGTTCGAGGAACTCGCCGGCCCCGTCGCTCACGCCGGTCACCGTCGCCGGTCGTCGCGGGTGCGGAAGAAGTCGCCGAGGTCCATGTCCCCCTCCAGGAAGCGGCCGACGACGAACCCGACGGCCCCCAGGGCCGCCACCAGCAGGAAGGCGCCGAACCCGCCGAAGTATCCGGCGAAGCCCAGTGCCATGCCGGCGATCATGCCGACCACGGCCATGCTCATGGTGCGCTCCCGTCGTTCACCGCTCGGTCCTCTTCCCGCCACGGTTCGCGTCACTTGATCCGGGGCTCCGGTTCCTCGTCCTCCTCGTCGGGCAGCTTCACGTCGCTCACCGCGATGTTGACCTCGACGACCTCGAGACCGGTCATCCGCTCCACCGCCGCGACCACGTTCTCCCGTACGTCCCGGGCCACGTCCGCGATCGACACGCCGTACTCGACGACGATCTCCAGGTCGAGGGCGGTCTGCTTCTCGCCGACCTCGGCCTTCACCCCGCGTGTCACCCCGGACTTGGTCCCGCCGGGGACCCGGTCGCGCACGGCGCCGAAGGTACGGGACATTCCGCTGCCCATCGCGTGCACACCGGCGACGTCGCGTGCCGCCATTCCGGTGATCTTCTCCACGACGCCGTCGGCGATGGTGGTCCGTCCCCGGGTGCCGGGGGCTCCGCCGCCGCGCCGAACCGTCTGGGGCTTGACCGTTCCGGGGGTGTCGATCGAGTCCTGTCCGCTCCGGTGGCTCTCCATGTCACTCATGTCCGTACGTCCCTTCCGGTCGTAGTCCTGTGACCACGTTAGGCGGGGATGCGCAGGTGCGCGCCACGGACGCGGCAGACCGGAGGAACGACGCCGGCGAACGGCTCCGGGCCTTCGCCGGGGGCACGGCTCGTGCCGTACGCGCGGCGATCCGGGCACCGTCCCGTCCGGTGGGCGCGCTGCGCGTGGCCGAGGGGCGCCCGGCGATCTGCGGATCGGGCTCGCGGACCCGGACGACGTGCACGGACCCGCCGCCACGGGCCGGGGAACCGCACCCCCTCGGGAGCGCCCCTACTCCCCGAGCCCCGCCAGGTCGCGCAGCCGGCGGCCCTGTGCGGCCCGTTCGGCGGTGCGCTGGGTCTCGTAGTCCCGCGTCCGGGCGCCCTGGAGCAGCGCCTTGGTCTCGACGACCGCGTCGCGCGGTGCGGCCAGGATCGCGGACACCAGGTCGTGCACCGTGCCGTCGAGCTGGTCCGCCGGCACGGCGAGGTTGGCCAGGCCGGTGCTCACGGCCTCCTCGGCCGCGACGAAGCGCCCGGTCGCGCAGATCTCCAGCGCGCGGGCGTATCCGACCAGGGACACCAGGGGATGCGTGCCCGTCAGGTCCGGCACCAGGCCCAGGCTGGTCTCGCGCATGGCGAACTGCACGTCGTCCGCGACGACCCGCAGGTCACAGGCGAGGGCCAGCTGGAAGCCCGCACCGATGGCGTGTCCCTGGACGGCGGCGACCGACACGAGGTCGCTGCGCCGCCACCAGGTGAACGCCTCCTGGTACTCGGCGATGGTCGCGTCCAGCTCGGCGTCGCCGCCGCGCGCGAGGTCGATGAACGACGGTTCGCCGTCGAAGCCCTCAGGCGTGAACGCCTGCCGGTCGAGCCCGGCCGAGAAGGACTTGCCCTCGGCACGCAGCACCACGGCCCGGACGGAGCCCGGCAGCAACCGGCCGGCCTCGGTCAGCGCCCGCCACAGAGCGGGGCTCTGCGCGTTGCGCTTGGCCGGGTTGGTCAGCGTCACCGTGGCGATCGCGTCGTCGACGGTGAGCCGCACGCCGTCCTGGTCGAGTGCGGGACCGGGGTCGTGGGCGGGCGAAGCCATGGGGCGCCTCCGAAAGGTGCGGTCGTCGTCCCCGCCACGCGCCGGACGCTGCGCCGTGCGACGGCAGGGCTAAGTGACTGCACAGTAACCACCCGGACGGTCGGACGACCGACCGGGTGGCCACCGTCACTTTCGAAACACCTTCGAAGTCGGGGGCCGCCCGGGACGTCAGGCCGATGTGGCCTTTTTGCCCCGGGTAGCCCCGCCACGCCCTCGGAGCGTGACGCCCGACTCGCTGAGCATGCGGTGCACAAAGCCATACGAGCGGCCGGTTTCCTCGGCCAACGCCCGGATGCTCGCACCGGCGTCGTACTTCTTCTTCAGGTCTGCCGCGAGCTTGTCGCGCGCGGCGCCGGTAACCCGGCTGCCCTTCTTCAGAGTCTCGGCCACCCGTGCCTCCTCATGGGAAGTGCGCTCTGGTCTTCTCATGATCACCCCTCCAGGCGCTCATGGCCACCCATTCGGCAAGGTCGATGAGACAAGGTTGTGACGACAGGAGCGAGTCCCCACATGCGGAATCTGCGATTCCAGAGAATCGGGCCCGTTCGGCCGAACGGGTTTTCCCGCGAAATTCCAGGTCAGAAAGGCGCCGCGGCCGGGCCCCCGGCGATGGAGGGCCCGGCCGCGAAATCGATGTAGGACACACCTCTTGATGAGGAGATCTCACGCAGATGGTGGATCACGCATCGGCCGAATGATCCATCACCAGTGGATCATCCATTCGATCAAGCCAGGGCGACGGTCACGCGAGGGCGACGGTCAGGCGAGAGCGACAAGGTCCGCGTAGTCGGCGCCCCACAGGTCCTCGACGCCGTCCGGAAGCAGAATGATCCGTTCCGGCTGGAGCGCCTCGACGGCGCCCTCGTCGTGGGTGACCAGGACGACCGCACCCTTGTAGGTGCGCAGCGCGCCGAGGATCTCCTCGCGGCTGGCCGGGTCGAGGTTGTTGGTGGGCTCGTCGAGGAGCAGCACGTTCGCCGAGGACACCACGAGGGTGGCCAGGGCGAGACGGGTCTTCTCGCCGCCGGAGAGGACACCGGCGGGCTTGTCCACGTCGTCGCCGGAGAACAGGAACGAGCCCAGCGTCTTGCGGACCTCGACCAGATCCAGGTCGGGGTTGGCCGAGCGCATGTTCTCCAGGACGGTGCGCTCGGGGTCGAGGGTCTCGTGCTCCTGCGCGTAGTAGCCGAGCTTGAGGCCGTGGCCCTCGATCACCTGGCCGGTGTCGGGCTTCTCGACGCCGCCGAGGAGGCGGAGCAGGGTGGTCTTGCCGGCGCCGTTGAGGCCGAGGATGACGACCCGGGAGCCCTTGTCGATGGCCAGGTCGACGTCGGTGAAGATCTCCAGGGAGCCGTACGACTTGGACAGGCCCTCGGCGGTCAGCGGGGTCTTGCCGCAGGGCGCGGGCTCCGGGAAGCGGAGCTTGGCGACCTTGTCGGACTGGCGGACCGCCTCCAGGCCGCTGAGCAGCTTGTCGGCGCGGCGGGCCATGTTCTGCGCGGCGACCGTCTTGGTGGCCTTGGCGCGCATCTTGTCGGCCTGCGAGTGCAGGGCGGCGGCCTTCTTCTCCGCGTTCTGGCGCTCGCGCTTGCGGCGCTTCTCGTCGGCCTCGCGCTGCTGCTGGTAGAGCTTCCAGCCCATGTTGTAGACGTCGATCTGGGAGCGGTTGGCGTCCAGGTAGAACACCTTGTTGACGACCGTCTCGACCAGGTCGGCGTCGTGGGAGATCACGAGGAAGCCGCCGCGGTAGGTCTTCAGGTAGTCGCGCAGCCAGACGATGGAGTCGGCGTCGAGGTGGTTGGTCGGCTCGTCGAGCAGCAGGGTGTCGGCGTCCGAGAACAGGATCCTGGCCAGCTCGATACGGCGGCGCTGACCGCCGGAGAGCGTGTGCAGGGGCTGGCCGAGCACCCGGTCGGGCAGGTTGAGCGCGGCGGCGATGGTGGCGGCCTCGGCCTCGGCGGAGTATCCGCCCTTGGTGAGGAACTCGGTCTCCTGGCGCTCGTACTGCCTGAGCGCCTTGTCGCGGGTGGCGCCCTGGCCGTTGGCGATGCGCTGTTCGTTCTCGCGCATCTTGCGGATCAGGACGTCCAGGCCGCGGGCGGAGAGGATGCGGTCGCGGGCGAGCACGTCGAGGTCGCCGGTGCGCGGGTCCTGCGGGAGGTAGCCGACCTCGCCGGAGCGCGTGACGGCGCCGGCGGCGGGCTGGCCCTCGCCGGCCAGGACCTTGGTGAGGGTGGTCTTGCCGGCGCCGTTGCGGCCGACCAGGCCGATGCGGTCGCCCTTGGCGACGCGGAAGGTGGCGCTCTCGATGAGGACACGGGCACCGGCGCGCAGCTCGATGCCGGAGGCGGAGATCACGGTCAGACTCCTGGGCGGGTGGTTGGCGGGGATGGGCGGCTGTGGAGGTTCCCGCCGCTCTAATGCACGAGGAGAATGGCCATGAGGGCCAGTCTAACGGGGCCGTGCAACCGCTTTTCCCCGCGAGTGGCGCCCGAGCACCGCCGGGCGTCGGCCGAGCGTCGGCCGAGCGTTGTCAGTGGCCGGTGCAAGACTGGTCGAACGAGTCAAAGCGGTCCTCGGGCCGCGGGCTCGGTCAGTCAGAACGGACCACCGGCTCACAAGGAAGTGATCGGCATGGCAGGCAACGAGGGCGCGCGCCCGAGCATCTACCCGACGCTCCGGTACACGGACGCCAAGGCGGCGATCCGGCAGCTCACCGAGGCCTTCGGCTTCACCGAACTCGCGGTGTACGAGGGCGAGGACGGCTCGGTGGCCCACGCGGAGCTGGCCCAGGGCAACGGCGCGGTCATGCTCGGCTCGAAGGGCGGGGGCGGCCGCTTCGACGAGGCGATGAAGAACGGCGGTGTCACAGGGGTGTACGTCGTGGTGGCGGACGTCGACGCCCATCACCGGCGGGCCGTGGAGCACGGCGCGGAGATCCTGATGCCCCCGACCGACCAGGACTACGGCTCGCGGGACTACATGGCCCGCGATCTGGAGGGCAACGTCTGGAGCTTCGGGACGTACGCGCCGGAGGTACGCGGGTAGCCTCCGGCGGTGCGCCCGTAGGGGACCTCCGGCTCAGCTGCCCCCGGTGTGGACCTGGAAGGCCGCCCGGCGGACGGCCTTGGCCAGCGCGGGGTCGGGATGCGCGGCGGCGAGGGCGACCAGGACCTGCACGGTGCGGGGGTGGCCGACCGCGCGGACCTCGTCGAGCAGGGCCGGGACGGTGGCCTGCACCGCCGACTCCAGGTGCCGCACGAGCAGCGGGGCCTCCCCGTGGTCGGCGACGGCCGCCGCGGTGTCGACCCACAGCCAGGTGGCCTCCGGGCGGGTGAGGACCTCGTGGGCGTCCTCGGGGTCGGCGCCGTCGTGCTCGGCCAGCCACAGCAGGGCGTACGGGCGCAGCGTCGGCTCGTCGAGGACGCCGCGCACGTCGGGCTCGGCGGGGGCGCCGACGACCCGGAGCGCGTCGAAGGCGAGGCCGCGCAGCAGGGCGTCCTCGCCGCGGGCGGCGTCGAGCAGTTCGGCGACGGCGCTGCCGACGGGGCGGGCGGCGAGCCAGGCGCGGTACTCGTCGCGGGCGGCGTTGGGGCGGAGCCGGCCGCAGCCGCGGAGCATGCCCTCGGCCGACTGCTCGATGTTGCCGGCGGGGCTCTGCGCGGCCACGCAGATCTGCTCCAGCTTGACCCAGACCGCCCAGCTGCCGAGCGGGGTGAGCGTGGCGTGTCCGTCGCCGCAGGTGAGGGCGCCGACGGAGGCGAGGGCGTGCAGGGCCCAGTCCAGGAGCGGGGCGAGCGGGGTGTCGGCGGCGGTGGCCGGGGCGGGCGGGACCGCTCCCGCGGCGCCGGGCTCCAGCTGGGGACCGTAGGGCACCTCGCAGCGTTCGGTGCGCAGTTCGGTGACGCGCTGCTCCAGCAGGTCCAGGAGCTGCGCCACGGGGACGGGGCCGGCGGACAGCTGGAGGAAGGAGAGCACCTGGGGCATCGCGGAGACGACCTCGGCGACGACCGCGGGCTCCTCCGCGGGCTCGGGGTGGGCGAGCGACCAGGCGTCGAAGAGGGCGACCCAGCCGCGCAGCACGGCGCTGTCGTCGCGGTTCCAGGCGCGCAGCCGCCAGCCGGGACGGGCGGTGTCGCCGTGCACCTCGATCAGTCCGGCGAGGCGGGCGGTGTCCCAGTCGGCGCGGACCTTGGCCACGGTGAGGCCCAGTTCGCGGGCCGCGTGGTCGGCGGTGGCGTCGGACAGGGTGGCCTTGCCGTCGGCGGTCGCGCTGCCGCGGCCGGGGCCGAGGGCGGAGTCGGCCCAGCGGGCGACGCGGGCCGCGTCGGCAAGACCGGAGCGTGCCATTCTGGCCAGCTCCGACCGGGCCGGTGTGCCTTCCGGCGGGCGCGGCGCGGGGCGGCGCGGACGCCGCTGATTCATCGCTTGGGGGGCGGCGGCCAGGGGTCGCGGGCGGACGAGTCGAAGCCTGGAGTCGCGCGGGATACGGGACGTCACGGGTGCAGTCTTCCGGTTGACGGTCCGAAAACCCAAACGGAATGCCTCGGCGGCCTCCTGGGAGGGCGGGTGCGAGGCCCGGGCACGGTGTCCGGGCACCGGATCAGGCCAGTGGTACGGCGCTAAACGGAACCGGAGCGACGCGTGCTGGGAGGGGCGCGTGACAGGGGCGTGGCGGGGTCGCGCCAGCAAGGTCGCGCCAGCGGGGTCACACCAGCGGGGTCACACCAGTGGGGTCACACCAGTGGGGTCATGAAGCGGCGCAGGGTCTCCTCGTAGTCCGCGGGGTCGGCGTTCCACATGGCGCCGTGCGGGGCGTCGCGGACGGTGTGGAGGGCCACCAGACGCGAGTGGGTGTCGGCGAGGCGGCGGGAGAAACGCCAGGGGGCCACCGTGTCGCCGGGGCCGTGGAAGATCAGGGTGGGCACGGCCGGGCGGTGCAGGCCGGCCGTGCCGGTGTCCCGGTCGGCGTGCAGCCCGGCGCGGCCCTGTGCGGCACGGACGGCGAGCGGCAGCAGCGCGCCGGGGGTGCGGCGGGCGGCGGCCAGGGCACGCAGGGTGGTCTCCCAGCTGAGCACCGGGGAGTCCAGGACGAGCCCCGCGATGCGCTCGCGCACGCCGGAGAGCGCGGCGGTGCGCAGCGCCATGGTGGCGCCGGTGGACCAGCCGAGCAGGACGACCTGGCGGGCGCCGTGGTCGAGGGCGTAGCGGACGGCCGCGTCCACGTCGCGCCACTCGGTCTCGCCGAAGTGGTGCAGGCCGTCGGGCGAGGGCGGCGCGCCGACGTCGCCGCGGTAGGCGAGGGCGAGCACCGGGACGTTCCTGCGGTGCAGGGGAGCCATCAGGTTCAGGGCGTGCTCGCGGGTGGCGGCCAGGCCGTGCACGGCGACGATCCAGGTCGGGCGGGCCCCGGGCAGGAACCAGGCCGGGAGCGGGCCGAGTTCCCCCGGGACCTCGACGTCGGCGTACTCGAGGCCGAGGGCCGTGCCCGGGTTCCCGACGTACAGGTTCGGGGTGAACCATGCCCGGTCACCGGCCTCGAGGGTGCCGTGCGTGACGCGTTCGAGGCGGCGTACGACGGTGTCGGCGCCGTGCTCGACGGTGCCGAGGACCGGGCCGAGAACCGCGTGCGACCCGTCGCCGGCGAGCCCGTACCGGCCGGGGCGCAGCGCGGCCAGGTCCCGGGTGAGGGTGATCTGCCCGGCGGCGGTGCCGTGCACGGTGAGCCGGGGCTCGGTGGGCAGGGGCCGGCCGGGGGGCGCCTTGAGCGCTGCGTCGCTGGCGAGCCGGCCGACGGCGACGCTCGCCGCTCCGGTCGCCAGAGCTGCGGTGACGGCGGCTGCCGTTGCGGTGACAGTGCGCATGGGGCCAGTCTCCTGGTGGAGTCCTCGGGCGGCCAGTGGACGCGTGACAGTGGGTGACGAGGGTGCTCGTGTCCCGTAGCCGGTACCCCCTGAGCCGCCCGGCACGCACCCTGGGCCTGTCCGGAGTTGCCGGACGGCTCAGGGGCAGGCGGGCGAGCCCGGACAGGCCCTGGCGTCAGCTTCGCTGCCCGTATCCCCGGAGGCGCTCCGTCACCTCCGCCAGCTGGTCCGGCGTCAGCAGCGACGGCGAGTGGCCCGGCACGGAGGAGGCCGTCAGCCAGAGACGGCACATCCACTCGAGCTGGGCGGTGCGGTCGTAGGCCTGGTCGAGGCAGGTGCCGTAGGTGATCGTGCCGTGGTTCCGGAGCAGGCAGCCGGTGCGGTCGGTGAGGGCGTCGAGCATGGCGCGGGCCAGTTCGTCGGTGCCGTAGGCGGCGTACGGGGCGACCCGGACGGGACCGCCGAGCGCGGCGGTCATGTAGTGCACCGGCGGGAGTTCGGGGACGAGCAGCGAGACGGCCGTCGCGTGCACGGCGTGGGTGTGGACGACGGCCCGGGCGCCGGGGTCGGCGCGGTACACGGCCAGGTGCATGGGGAGTTCGCTGGTGGGGACCAGGGTGCCGAGCACCTGGCGTCCGTCCAGGTCGACGCCGGTCACGTCGGCCGGGGTCAGCCGGTCGTAGGGCACGCCCGACGGGGTGACCAGGACCGTGTCGCCGACGCGCACCGAGACGTTGCCGGAGGTGCCGACCACCAGCCCGTCCGCCACCGTGCGCCGGGCCGTGGCGACGAGTTCCTGCCAGGCCGACTCGCAGGCCGCCTCACCGGTCGTCTTCCTGACCGGCTCACCGGCCGCGTCCGCCCGCCCGGCCCGCGAATACGTCACAGTCACCGTCTCCTTCCGGGCCGCCCGCGCGCCCCTCATGCCCGTCGTCGAACGGCCTCGCGGTGATCCTGCCAGGGACGTCTCCGGAGAGCACCGGAGCGGGCACGCAGAGGGAGGCACGGACACCGCTTCCGGTCACCGTGACGCCCTGCCCAGTTCATCTTCCGTTCACTCTGGTTACCTACGTTCGTCGCGCCAACGACCTCGAACGATTGCCTGGGTAAATGGAAAGCTTCTCGCTGATCCTCGCGATTGTGGTGGTAACCGCACTCGCGTTTGATTTCACGAACGGTTTCCACGACACCGCGAACGCGATGGCAACGACCATTTCGACCGGTGCGCTCAAGCCCAAGGTGGCGGTGGCGATGTCCGCCGTCCTCAACCTTGTAGGCGCCTTCCTCTCGGTGGAGGTCGCCAACACGATCTCCAAGGGTCTCGTCGACGAGACCGGCATCCGTCCCGAGGTCATCTTCGCCGCACTGGTCGGCGCGATCCTCTGGAACCTGCTGACCTGGCTGGTCGGGCTCCCGTCCAGTTCCTCGCACGCCCTGATGGGCGGCCTGATCGGTGCCGCCGTCGCCTCGGCCGGCATCGGCGCGGTCAACGGCGACGTGCTCGTCACCAAGGTGCTCCTGCCCGCGATCGCCGCCCCGATCGTGGCCGGCGTCGCGGCGATGCTCGCGTCCCGGATGACGTACTCGCTGGGCCGCAAGGCCGACGGCAAGGCCGCCGCGAAGGGCTACCGCGCCGGCCAGATCGCCTCCGCCGGTCTGGTCTCGCTGGCCCACGGCACCAACGACGCCCAGAAGACCATGGGCATCATCACCCTCGCCCTGATCGCCGGCGGCTCGCTCGCCCCCGACTCCGACCCGCCCGTGTGGGTCATCCTGGGTGCGGGTCTGGCCATCGCGCTCGGCACCTACCTGGGCGGCTGGCGCATCATCCGCACCATGGGCAAGGGCCTGACCGACCTCCAGCCGCAGCAGGGCTTCGCCGCCCAGACCAGCGCCGCCACGGTCATCCTGGCCTCCTCCCACCTCGGCTTCTCCCTCTCCACCACGCACTCGGTCTCCGGCGCGGTGATGGGCGCGGGCCTCGGCCGCAAGGGCGGCGTGGTCCGCTGGTCCACGGCCACCCGGATGTTCGTCGCCTGGGGCCTGACGCTGCCGGCCGCGGCCCTGGTCGCCGCGCTCGCCGAGTGGGTCTGCCGCCTCGGCGACTGGGGCACGGCCCTCGTCGCGGTGTTCCTGATCGCGTCCAGCTTCGCGATCTGGCGGATCTCCCGCCGCGAGGTCGTCGACCACACCAACGTCGTCGACGGCGACACGGTGGGCGCCGGGGAGCCCGGGTCCGTCGAGCCGTCCGAGCCGGCCGGTGTGGTCACCACGGCCATGGCCGCCGTGTCCCCGCCCCCGGCGGGCCTGACCGAGGACCTGGCGGCCACCGTCCCGGCCCCGGCCGCCACCGCCGATCCCAAGGCCCCGTCGGCCGCCACCACCGTCTGAGCCCGCGACCCGGGTACGAAGGAAGCGAACCTCCATGAGCATCGACTGGGCAGCCCTCGGCTCCGTCTTCGGCGTCAGCCTCGTGGTCACGGTGGCCCTGGTGGGCCTGTTCACCCTCGGCATCGTCGGCCTCTCCCGCCAGGAGCGGGCCGCCGCCGAGGGCGGCTCCGCGGCCCTCGCGGTCACCGGCGCGTACGCGTGCTTCGCGGCCTGCACGGCGGCGGTGGCGTACGGGATCTATCTGATCGTCGCCTGAGCGCTCTCCGAAACACCGCGCACGCCCCGGGGCGGGGCGCGGGACGGGCTCGAACCGTTCCGCGCCCCGCCTCTTCGCGTGCCGGCGCACACCCTTCGGGTGTGGGCCTTCGCACACTCCCCCGTCGCAGGTCAACGCCAGGTTGACGGGTGTTCGCGGGCCGTGGTGGACTTCCGGGGCCATCTACGGCGGCAGGAGAGGAAGCCCGGTGCGAATCCGGCGCGGTCCCGCCACTGTGACCGGGGATCAGGACCCCCGGGAGCCAGGAACTCTCACCGCCGGACTCTTCGAACCAGGGCGTGGACACCCTGAGTGAGGACATGACGCGATGCCCGGCTGCCGCCACCGCTCGACGCCCAGTACCAGGTGCTTCCCTGCCCGTGTGACCGGCTGAGCCCATGCGTGCCGGACGCGTCTTCGCGTACGGCGCCGCCGCCGGCCTCCTCGGTGACCTCCTCCTCGGCGACCCGCGCCGCGGACACCCGGTCGCCGCGTTCGGCCGTGCCGCGGGCGCCGTGGAACAGCTGCTGTGGCGGGACCACCGGGGCTGGGGCGCCCTGCACACCGTCGTGTGCGCCGGTGGCGCCGCCGCCCTCGGGCTGGCCGCCTCCCGGCTCGTGCGCCGCTCCCCCGCCGCCTCCGTCGCGCTGACCGGTGCGGCCACCTGGGCCGTGGTCGGCGGCACTTCGCTCGCCCGCGAGGCCGGTGCGATCGGCCGGGCCCTGGAGGCCGGGGACGTCGAGGCGGCACGTGCGCGGCTGCCGCACCTGTGCGGGCGGGACCCGCGGGCGCTGGACGCCGACGGGATCGCCCGGGCCGTCGTGGAGTCCGTCGCCGAGAACACCTCGGACGCGGTGGTGGGCGCGCTGGTGTGGGGCGCCGTGGCCGGAGTGCCCGGGCTGCTCGGCTTCCGGGCCGTCAACACCCTGGACGCCATGGTCGGCCACAAGTCGCCCAGGTACCGCCGCTACGGCTGGGCCTCCGCCCGCCTCGACGACCTCGCGGGCTGGCCGGGCGCCCGCCTGACCGCCGTCCTGACCACCGTGGCCGGCGGCGATCCCCGGGGCGCCGTACGGGCCTGGCGTGCGGACGCCGCACAGCACCCGAGCCCCAACGCCGGGCCCGTGGAGGCCTCCTTCGCGGGCGCCCTGGGCGTACGGCTCGGCGGGACGCTCTCCTACGGCGGGCGGGTGGAGCACCGGCCCGTCCTCAACGGCACCGCGGGACGCGCCGTACGGGCCGGTGCCGGCGACATCGACCGGGCGGTACGGCTGTCCCGGCGCGTGGGCTGGCTGGCGCTGGGCGTGTGCGCGGGCGCACGGCTGCTCGCGCGCGGGGCCGCCGGGAGCGCGCACCGGGCCGCCCGGAACAACCGGGGCGTCAGGAAGGGACGTACGTCATGAACGGTGGCCTGCTCGTCGCCGGCACCACCTCCGACGCCGGCAAGAGCGTCGTCACCGCCGGTATCTGCCGCTGGCTGGTGCGCCAGGGCGTCAACGTCGCGCCCTTCAAGGCGCAGAACATGTCGCTCAACTCCTTCGTGACCCGCGAGGGCGCCGAGATCGGGCGGGCGCAGGCCATGCAGGCCCAGGCCTGCCGCGTGGAGCCGACCGCGCACATGAACCCAGTGCTGCTCAAGCCCGGCGGGGAGCGCAGCAGCCAGGTCGTGCTGCTCGGCAGACCCGTCGGCGAGATGAGCGCCCGCGGCTACCACGGCGGGCGCCAGGAGCGGCTGCTCGGCACGGTGCTCGACTCGCTCGCCCAACTCCGTGCCTCCTACGACGCGGTGATCTGCGAGGGGGCCGGCAGCCCGGCCGAGATCAATCTGCGCCGCACCGACATCGTCAACATGGGGATCGCCCGGGGCGCCGGACTGCCCGTCCTCGTCGTCGGCGACATCGACCGCGGGGGCGTCTTCGCCTCCTTCTTCGGCACGGTGGCGCTGCTGGCACCCGAGGACCAGGCGCTGGTCGCCGGGTTCCTCGTCAACAAGTTCCGCGGCGACGTGTCGCTGCTGGAGCCCGGGTTGGACATGCTGCACGGCCTCACCGGCCGGCGGACGTACGGCGTGCTGCCCTTCCGGCACGGGCTCGGCATCGACGAGGAGGACGGGCTGAGGGTGTCGTTGCGCGGGACGGTGCGGGAGTCCGTCGTCGCCCCGCCCGTCGGTGAGGACGTGCTGCGGGTCGCCGTCTGCGCGGTCCCGCTGATGTCCAACTTCACGGACGTGGACGCGCTGGCAGCCGAGCCGGGCGTCGTGGTGCGCTTCGTGGACCGGCCGGAGGAACTGGCCGACGCCGACCTGGTGATCGTGCCGGGGACGCGCGGGACGGTCCGGGCGCTGGAGTGGCTGCGGGAGCGGGGGCTCTCGGACGCCATCGCGCGCAGGGCGGCCGAACAGCGGCCCGTGCTCGGCATCTGCGGCGGCTTCCAGCTCCTCGGCGAGCACATCGAGGACGAGGTCGAGTCGCGTGCCGGTCACGTGGACGGCCTCGGACTGCTGCCCGTGCGGGTACGGTTCGCCCGCGAGAAGACCCTCACGCGGCCGGTGGGCGAGGCCCTCGGCGAGCGCGTCGAGGGGTACGAGATCCACCACGGGGTCGCCGACGTGACCGGCGGGGACGCGTTCATCTCTGATGACGACGGACACAGCCTGGACGGCTGCCGGGTCGGCCAGACCTGGGGCACGCACTGGCACGGCTCGCTGGAGTCGGACGGATTCCGGCGGGCGTTCCTGCGCGAGGTGGCCGCCGCCGCGGGCCGCCGCTTCGTGCCGGCCCCCGGCACCTCGTTCGCCGCGCTGCGCGAGGAGCAGCTCGACCGGCTCGGCGACCTGATCGAACACCACGCGGACACCGACGCGCTGTGGCGGCTCATCGAGTCCGGCGCGCCGCAAGGACTGCCCTTCATTCCACCGGGAGCGCCCGCATGAGCACAGTGTTGTTGTTGTCGACCGCCGACACGGACCTGCTGGCGGCCCGCGCGTCGGACGCCGCCTACCGGATCGGCAACCCGACCCGGGTCGACGTCCGGGAGGAGCTGCCGGACCTGGTCGAGGGCGCGGACCTCGCCGTCG
The DNA here is from genome assembly GCF_041538145.2 of Streptomyces sp. MMCC 100. NCBI lineage: Bacteria > Bacillati > Actinomycetota > Actinomycetes > Kitasatosporales > Streptomycetaceae > Streptomyces > Streptomyces sp. MMCC 100. The sequence continues at coordinate 1,867,473 of NZ_JBGORK020000001.1, read as the reverse complement.
TGCGCCTGCTCGGCGGCAAGCGCGCCTGGGAGGACGGGCTCGCCGCGCTGAGGGCCGCCGGCATCCCGACCGTCCTGCTGGGCGGCGAGAGCGTGCCGGACGCGGAGCTGATGGCCGAGTCGTCGGTCCCGGCCGGGGTGGTGGCCGAGGCGCTGCGCTACCTGGTCGAGGGCGGCCCGGGCAACCTCGCCCAGCTCGCCCGGTTCCTGTCGGACACGGTGCTGCTGACCGGCGAGGGCTTCGACGAGCCGGAGAAGATGCCGGAGTACGGCGTCCACGGCTCCCGGGACGTCGTGGCCGGCCGCCCGACGGTCGGCGTGCTCTTCTACCGCGCCCACCAGCTGAGCGGCAACACCGCCTTCGTCGACACGCTGTGCGACGCGATCGAGGCGCGCGGCGCCAACGCGCTGCCGGTGTACTGCGGTTCGCTGCGCGGTGCGGACGCCGGGCTGTACGAGCTGCTGGGCCGGGCCGACGCCCTGGTCGCCACGGTCCTCGCGGCCGGCGGCACGCACGCCTCGCAGGCGTCGGCGGGCGGCGACGAGGAGGCCTGGGACATCGGCGCGCTGGCCGACCTGGACATCCCGGTGCTGCAGGGGCTCTGCCTCACCTCCTCCCGGTCCGCCTGGGAGGCCTCGGACGCCGCGCTCTCCCCCATGGACGCGGCGATGCAGGTCGCGATCCCGGAGTTCGACGGGCGCCTGGTCACCGTGCCGTTCTCCTTCAAGGAGCAGGGTCCGGACGACGTGCCGGTCTACGTCGCCGACCCCGAGCGGGCCGGGCGGGTCGCGGGGATCGCCGTACGGCACGCGGCGCTCGGGCACAAGGCGAACGCCGACAAGAAGCTCGCGCTGGTCTTCACGGCGTACCCGACCAAGCACTCCCGCGTCGGCAACGCGGTCGGCTTGGACACCCCGGCGTCGGCGGTGCGCGTCCTGGACGCGCTGCGCGAGGCGGGGTACGGGGTCAGCGGGTACCCCTCCGAGGGTGACGAGTTGATCCACCGGCTGATCGCGGCCGGCGGCCACGACGTGGAGTGGCTGACGGAGGACCAGTTGGCCGCGGCGCCCACGCGGGTGCCACTGGCCGACTACCGGGCCTGGTTCGAGAAGCTCGACCCCGAGCTGCGGGACGGCATGCGGGAGGCGTGGGGCGAGCCGCCGGGCTCGCTGTACGTGGACGGCGACGACATCGTGCTGGCCTCTCTCCAGTTCGGGAACGTCGTGGTGATGATCCAGCCGCCGCGCGGCTTCGGGGAGAACCCGATCGCGATCTACCACGACCCGGACATGCCGCCGTCGCACCACTACATGGCCGCCTACCGCTGGCTGGACAACACCTTCGGCGCCGACGCGATCGTGCACATGGGCAAGCACGGCACGATGGAGTGGCTGCCGGGCAAGGGCCTCGGCCTGAGCGCGGGCTGCGCGCCCGACGCCGTAATGGGCGAACTGCCCCTGATCTACCCGTTCATCGTCAACGACCCCGGCGAGGGCACCCAGGCCAAGCGGCGCGGCCACGCCACCGTCGTCGACCACCTCGTGCCGCCGATGGCGCGCGCGGACACCTACGGCGACCTGGCCAAGCTGGAGCAGCTGCTCGACGAGTACGCCCTCGTCTCCGACCTGGACCCGGCGAAGGCGCCGGCGGTCCGCGCGCAGATCTGGACGCTGGTCAAGGCCGCCGAGCTCCACCACGACCTCCACGTGGACGACCAGCCGGACGACGACGACTTCGACGAGTTCGTCATGCACATCGACGGCTACCTGTGCGAGATCAAGGACGTGCAGATCCGCGACGGCCTGCACATCCTCGGCGGCGGCCCGGTCGGCGAGCCGCGCGTCAACCTCGTACTGGCGGTGCTGCGCGCCTCGCAGGTGTGGGGCGGGCAGGCGAACGCGCTGCCGGGGCTGCGGGCCTCGCTGGCCGAGCACTTCGGGCTGGTGGAGAAGGAGCTGCTGGCCGAGCCGGGCGCCCCGGTGAAGGTGCCCGTGGAGCTGACGGACCTGGTGGACGGTCCGGCCCGTTCGGCGGCCGACGCGATCGACCTGCTGGAGCAGCTGTGCCGGCGGATCGCGGAGGGGATGGAGCTGCGGGCGTGGGACCCGGCGGCCGTTCCGGTGCTGGTGCGCGAGGTGCTGGGCGCCGAACTCCCCGACGCGGTCGCGGTGCTGGAATTCGCCTGCACCGAGGTCGTACCGCGGCTGGCCCGGACGACGGACGAGATCGGGCACATCCTGCGCGCCCTGGACGGCGGTTACGTCCCGGCCGGGCCCTCCGGCTCCCCGACCCGCGGCCTGGTCAACGTCCTGCCGACCGGCCGGAACTTCTACTCCGTCGACCCGAAGGCGATCCCGTCCCGGCTGAGCTGGGAGGTCGGGCAGTCGCTGGCGGACTCGCTGATCCAGCGGTACCTGAACGACACGGGTGAGTACCCGAAGTCCGTCGGCCTCACGGTGTGGGGCACGTCCGCGATGCGCACCCAGGGCGACGACATCGCGGAGATCCTGGCGCTGCTGGGGTGCCGTCCGGTGTGGGACGACGCCTCGCGCCGGGTGACGGGCTTCGAGGTGGTCCCGGTCGCGGAACTGGGCCGGCCCCGCGTCGACGTCACGGTGCGCATCTCGGGGTTCTTCCGGGACGCGTTCCCGCACGTGGTGGGGCTGATCGACGACGCGGTGCGGGCGGTGGCGGAGCTGGACGAGCCCGCCGAGTCCAACTACGTGAAGGCGCACGCCGACGAGGACACCGCCGAGCACGGCGACCGGCGCCGGGCGACCTCCCGCATCTTCGGCTCCAAGCCGGGCGCGTACGGCGCCGGTCTGCTGCCGCTGATCGACGCGCGGAACTGGCGCAGCGACGCGGACCTCGCCGAGGTGTACGCGGTGTGGGGCGGCTACGCCTACGGTCGCGGGCTGGACGGGCGGGCGGCGCGCGGGGACATGGAGACGGCGTTCCGGCGGATCGCGGTGGCGGCGAAGAACGTGGACACACGTGAGCACGACCTCGTGGACGCCGACGACTACTTCCAGTACCACGGCGGCATGGTCGCCATGGTGCGGCACCTGACGGGCGCGAGCCCCGAGGCGTACGTCGGCGACTCCGCCACCCCGGACCAGGTGAGGACGCGGACGCTGGGCGAGGAGACGCACCGGGTCTTCCGCGCGCGGGTGGTCAACCCACGCTGGATGGCGGCGATGCGGCGGCACGGCTACAAGGGCGCCTTCGAGATGGCGGCCACCGTGGACTACCTCTTCGGCTACGACGCCACGGCCGGGGTCGTGGACGACTGGATGTACGAGCGGCTCAGCGCCGAGTACGTCTTCGCCCCGGAGAACCGGGACTTCATGAAGAAGTCCAACCCCTGGGCGCTGCGCGGCATCACGGAAAGACTGCTGGAGGCCGCGGACCGGGGGCTGTGGGCGGAGCCGGACCAGGAGACCCTGGACCGGCTCCGGGCGACCTACCTCGAACTTGAGGGAGACCTGGAGGGAGACGAGTGATCGCTCCGCATATCCCCGCGGGGGCGGGGAGCACAAGAACTGCGGCCGCAGCTCCCCTTCGTCGGGCGGACCATCCCCACTTCTTCGGGGAGCAGGCATACACCATCACTGAGCGACATGTAAGTCGCACGCTCTTCCCGACTGAGTCATCCGAAGGAGTGATCACCCCGTGAGCAGGCCCTTTCCCTTCACTGCAGTCGTCGGACAAGACGACTTGCGATTGGCTCTACTCCTCAACGCAGTGAGCCCAGCGGTCGGTGGCGTCCTTGTGCGCGGCGAGAAGGGGACTGCGAAGAGCACGGCCGTGCGGGCGCTGTCGACGCTGATGCCGGAGGTGGACGTCGTCTCGGGGTGCCGCTTCTCCTGTGCACCGGCCTCTCCCGACCCCGCCTGCCCGGACGGGCCTCACGAGTCGGAGGCCTCGGGCGTCCGGCCGTCCCGGATGGTCGAGCTGCCTGTCGGTGCCTCTGAGGACCGGCTCGTCGGAGCCCTCGACATCGAACGTGCTCTTTCCCAGGGCGTGAAGAGCTTCGATCCGGGTCTTCTGGCTGAAGCACACCGCGGGATCCTGTACGTCGACGAAGTCAACCTCTTGCACGACCACTTGGTCGACCTCTTGCTCGATGCCGCTGCCATGGGCGCCTCCTACGTTGAGCGCGAAGGCGTCTCCGTGCGCCATGCCTCGAGGTTCTTGCTCGTCGGCACCATGAATCCTGAAGAGGGGGAATTGAGGCCGCAGTTGTTGGACCGGTTCGGCCTCACCGTCGAGGTCGCCGCCTCGCGCGAGCCCGACCAGCGGGTCGAGGTCGTGCGGCGCCGGCTGGCCTACGACGACGACCCGGCCGCCTTCGCCGCGCGCTGGGCCGACGAGGAGGCCGCCGTACGGGCGCGGATCGTGGCGGCGCGGCAGTTGTTGCCGTCTGTATCGCTCGGCGACAGGGCATTGCGGCAGATCGCTGCCACATGCAGTGCCTTCGAGGTGGACGGCATGCGGGCCGACATCGTGATGGCCCGGACGGCGACCGCGCTGGCGGCATGGGCCGGGCGGACGGAGGTGCTGGCGGAGGACGTACGTCAGGCTGCGTTGCTTGCCCTGCCGCATCGCCGTCGTCGTGCGCCGTTCGACGCCCCCGGGCTGGACGAGGACAAGCTCGACGAGACGCTGGAGGAGTTCGGCGGGCAGGACGAGCAGGACGGGGACGGGGGCGACGACCCGGACCCGGGGCCCGGCGGCGGTCCCGGTGGGCAGCCCGAGCCCGATGACGCGCCTCAGGGCGACGGGGACGCGGCCGCGCGGCCCGAGGCCGGGGAGGGTGGCGAGCCGCAGCCGTCCGGTTCCGGTGCCGGGGAGCAGCAGTCGGCGCGGGCCGCCGAGCCGTTCCCCACCAAGGTGCTGAGCGTGCCGGGGCTGGGCCAGGGTGCCGCAGGGCGGCGTTCGCGGGCGCGGACCGAGCACGGGCGGACCACGGGCGCCCGGCGGCCACAGGGTGCCCTGACCAAGCTGCATCTGGCCGCCACCGTACAGGCCGCCGCCCCGCACCAGCGGGTGCGGGGCCGCAGCGGGCCGGGGTTGGTGGTGCGCCGGGACGATCTGAGGCAAGCGGTGCGCGAGGGGCACGAATCCAACCTCGTGCTCTTCGTCGTCGACGCCTCCGGGTCGATGGCCGCGCGGCAGCGGATGAGCGCCGTCAAGGGTGCCGTGCTGTCGCTGCTGTTGGACGCCTACCAGCGTCGGGACAAGGTGGGGCTGGTGACCTTCCGGGGGTCGGCCGCCGATGTCGCGCTGCCGCCGACGTCGTCGGTGGACGCGGCGGCGGTCCGGCTGGAGTCGCTGCCGACCGGGGGGCGTACGCCGCTCGCGGCCGGGCTGCTACGCGCGCACGAGGTGCTGCGGGTGGAGCGGCTGCGGGATCCGGCCCGGCGGGCGCTGGTCGTGGTGGTGACGGACGGGCGGGCCACCGGTGGTCCGGAGCCCGTCGCGCTGGCGGGGCGTGCGGCGCGGCTGTTCGCCGCCGAGGGGACCGCCTCGGTCGTCGTGGACTGCGAGTCGGGGCCGGTGCGGCTCGGGCTCGCCGGGCTGCTCGCGGGTGAGCTGGGTGGTACGGCGGTGACGTTGGACGAGCTGCGGGCGGACTCGATCGCCGGCCTGGTGAAGGACGTTCGGGGCAGGAGGGCCGCGTAATGCCGCAGGGGAAGCCGAGTGTCGTACCGGACGACGGGCTGACGACCCGTCAGCGGCGCAACCGTCCGCTGGTGGTGGTGCACACGGGCATCGGGAAGGGCAAGTCCACCGCCGCCTTCGGGCTGGCGCTGCGCGCCTGGAACCAGGGGTGGCCGATCGGGGTGTTCCAGTTCGTCAAGTCGGCCAAGTGGAAGGTCGGCGAGGAGAACGCGCTGCGGGTGCTGGGGGCCAGCGGCGAAGGCGGGTCCGTCGACTGGCACAAGATGGGCGAGGGCTGGTCCTGGGTCCAGCGCGACGCCCAGATGGACAACGAGGAGAAGGCCCGCGAGGGCTGGGAGCAGGTCAAGCGGGACCTGGCCGCCGAGACGTACAAGCTGTACGTGCTGGACGAGTTCGCCTATCCGATGCACTGGGGGTGGGTCGACACCGACGAGGTGGTGTCGGTGCTGCGGGAGCGGCCGGGGACGCAGCACGTCGTGATCACCGGGCGGAACGCGCCCGGCGCCCTCGTGGACTTCGCCGATCTCGTCACCGACATGTCCAAGGTCAAGCATCCGATGGACGCGGGGCAGAAGGGGCAGAGGGGCATCGAGTGGTGAGCTCCTCCGACTCCGCCGTTCCCCGGCTGGTCGTCGCCGCGCCCTCGTCCGGGAGCGGCAAGACCACCGTCGCGACCGGGCTGATGGCCGCGCTCACGGGGCGCGGGCTCGCCGTGTCCCCGCACAAGGTCGGGCCCGACTACATCGACCCCGGCTACCACGCGCTCGCCACCGGGCGGGTGGGCCGCAACCTCGACGCGTACCTGTGCGGGCCCGAGCTGGTCGGGCCGCTGTTCCTGCACGGGGCGCGGGGGTGCGACATCGCCGTGGTCGAGGGTGTCATGGGGCTGTACGACGGGGCGGCGGGCGAGGGGGAGCTCGCGTCGACCGCGCAGGCCGCGAAGCTGTTGCGGGCGCCGGTGGTGCTGGTCGTGGACGCGTCGTCGCAGTCGCGGTCGGTGGCGGCGCTGGTGCACGGGTTCGTGTCCTGGGACCCGGAGGTGCGGATCGGGGGCGTGATCCTGAACAAGGTCGCGTCGGACCGGCACGAGGCGTTGGTGCGGGAGGCGGTGGACTCCGTCGGGGTGCCGGTCCTTGGGGTGTTGCGGCGGGCGCCGCGGGTCGACGTGCCGTCGCGGCATCTGGGGTTGGTTCCTGTTGCCGAGCGGCGTTCGCAGGCGGTGGAGGCCGTGGCGGCCATGGCGGCGCAGGTTGCCGACGGGTGTGATCTGGAGGCGTTGGTCGGGCTGGCGCGCGGGGCCGGGGCATTGGGTTGTGCGGCTTGGGACGCGGGCGAGGCCTTGGTTTCCTCGCCCCCGCCGCCCCTTCCCGTCCCGTCCCTGGGGGCTGCGCCCCCAGAGCCCCGCTTTCGGCCTGAACGGCCTCGTCCTCGAACGCCGGACGGGCTGAAGAAGCGCGTCGCCGTCGCCGGTGGAGCGGCCTTCACGTTCTCCTATGCCGAGCACTCCGAGCTGCTCGCCGCCGCCGGCGCCGAGGTCGTCACCTTCGATCCGTTGCGGGACGGGGAACTGCCCGAGGGAACCGCCGGGCTGGTGATCGGGGGCGGGTTCCCGGAGGTCTATGCCTCCGAGCTGTCCGCCAACGAGCCGCTGCGCAAGTCCGTCGCCGAGCTGGCGCTGAGCGGTGCTCCCGTCGCCGCCGAGTGTGCGGGGCTGCTGTATCTGTGCCGGGAGCTGGACGGGTTGCCGATGTGCGGGGTGCTGGACGCCGCCGCGCGGATGTCGGAGCGGTTGACCCTGGGCTACCGGGACGCCGTGGCCGTGTCCGACAGCGCGCTGGCCGGGGCGGGGACGCGGATGCGGGGGCACGAGTTCCACCGGACGGTGGTGGAGCCGGGGGCCGGGGCGGCGCCGGCGTGGGGGATGCGGACGCCCGAGCGGCGCGTCGAGGGATTCGTGGAGCGCGGTGTGCACGCGAGCTATCTGCACACGCACTGGGCGGCCGAGCCCGGTGTCGCCCGTCGGTTCGTGGAGAGGTGCCGGACGTCATGAGCAGCAGGCTGATCGGTGTGGGGGTCGGGCCCGGGGACCCCGAGCTGGTGACCGTGAAGGGGGTCAACGCGCTGCGGGACGCCGATGTCGTCGTCGTACCGGTGATGGCTGCATCCGATGGAAGAGATGGCGGGGAGCGCGGCCGCGCCGAGGCGACCGTGCTGCACTACGTGGGCGCCGAGAAGGTCGTGCGGGTCGTGTTCGCGCTGAACGAGCGCACCGACCGGGCGCGGCGCGAGGCGGCCTGGGACGCGGCCGGGGAGCGCGTGGCCGGGCTGCTGCGGGAGCATGCCGCCGTCGCCTTCGCGACCATCGGTGATCCCAACGTGTACTCGACCTTCACCTACCTCGCGCAGACCGTCGGCGCGCTCGTGCCGGGGACGGTCGTGGAGACCGTGCCCGGGATCACCGCCATGCAGGACCTCGCGGCCCGGTCGGGTGCGGTGCTGACCGAGGGGACCGAGCCGTTGACGCTGGTGCCGGTCACGGCGGGGGCCACCGTGCTGAAGGAGGCGTTGCGGGGGCCCGGCACGGTCGTCGCCTACAAGTTCGGCCGGCAGGCGGCCGAGGTGGCCGAGGCGCTGCGGGAGAACGGGCGGCTCGACGACGCCGTGTGGGGGTCGGCGCTGGGGCTGCCGGAGGAGTCCGTACGGCCTGCCGGTGAGCTGGACGGGGCGCCGTTGCCGTATCTGTCGACGCTCATCGCGCCCGCCCGGCGCGAGGGTGGGCGGGGCGGGAAGCTGTGAGCGTCCTGGGGCGCTCACTCGGCGATGCCCACCACCAGCCAGATGAACGCCGCGCCCGCGACCGTGCACAGCAGGGTCGAGCGGGCGGGGTGCTCGTGGTGGGCCTCGGGGAGGATCTCGGCCGCGGCGAGGTAGAGGAGTACGCCGCCGAAGAGGCCGAGATAGGCGCCGAGCGCGCCCTCCGGGATGGTGAAGAGGAGGGTGGAGGACGCGCCGAGCACGGGGGCGATCGCGTCGGCGACCAGCATCGCGATGGCGCGGCGGCGGGCGTTGCCGTACAGGCTGGTCAGTGTGTAGGTGTTGAAGCCGTCCGCGAAGTCGTGGGCGATCACGGCCATCGCGACCGCCGCGCCCATGCCGCCGCCGACCTGGAAGGCGGCGCCGATCGCCACGCCGTCCATCGCGCTGTGCCCGACCATCGCGGCCGCGGCCGTCAGGCCCACCTCGGGCGCGCGGTGGCCGTGCTCGTCGCCGCCGTGTGCGGCGCGGCGGGCCGCCAGCAGGCGTTCCACGAGGTGCGCGAGCAGGAATCCGGCGACGAAGAGCAGCAGGGCCGCGGGCACGCCGAACACCTCCTCGCCCGCCGCCTCCAGGGCCTCCGGCAGCAGGTCGAGGCCGACCACGCCCAGCATGAGGCCGCCGGCCAGGCCCAGGACCAGGTGGCGCCGGTCGGTCACGCGCTGTGCCGTCCAGCCGCCGGCCAGCGTCATCAGGAACGCGCCGAGCGCGACGAAGACCGCCATGGGCCCTTGGTATCCGATCACACCGCGTTCACGCGCGTGCGACAGCAGCAACCGCAGTAAATATGCGCAGGATGCACAGGAGAGGACCGAAAACGATGGATTCCGAGGCTTCCGTGGCTTCCGTGGCGTCCGTGGGTTCCACGGGTCCCGACGCCGGGGCGCGGGCCGGCAGGGTGACCTTCGTCGGTGCCGGTCCCGGCGCCGCCGACCTGCTGACGTTCCGTGCGGCGCGTGCCATCGCCGAGGCGGACGTGGTGATCTGGGCGGCGAGCCTCGTCCAGGCGGAGGTGCTCCAGCACGCGCGGGAGGGCGCCGAGGTGCTGGACTCGGCGACGATGTCCCTGGAGGACGTCGTCGCCGTCTACCGGCGGGCGCGGGAGGAAGGGCTGCGGGTGGCTCGCATCCACTCGGGCGACCCGGCGCTGTGGGGCGGCACGCAGGAGCAGCTCGACCGGTGCGCGGAGATCGGCATCGCGACCGAGGTGGTGCCCGGCGTCTCCGCGTTCTCCGCCGTCGCCGCGCTCGCGCAGCGCGAGCTGACCATCCCGGAGGTCGCGCAGTCCGTGGTCCTCACCCGGCTCGGCGGGGGCAAGACGCCGATGCCGCCCGGGGAGGAGGTCCGCGAGTTCGCGAAGCACGGCACGACCATGGCGGTCTTCCTGTCGGCGGCGCGCAGCGGCCAGCTGGTGCGGGAGCTGCTGGAGGGCGGTTATCCGACCGACACGCCGGTCGTCGTCGCCTACCAGGCCACCTGGCCGGAGGAGCTGGTCGTGCGGTGCACGATCGGGACGCTGGAGGAGACGGTCAAGGAGCACAAGCTCTGGAAGCACACCCTGTTCCTGGTCGGCCCGGCCCTCGACGCGCACGGCACCCGCTCGCACCTCTACCACCCGGGGCACTTCCACGGCTATCGCAGGGCCGACCCCGAGGCGCGCCGCGAACTGCGCTCGCGGGGTGCGAGCACGTGATCACCGTCGTCGGGATGGGCGCCTCCGGCGCGGCGCCCGCCGGGGACGTCGCCGCGGGCGCGGAACTGGTCGTCGGCGGACGGCGGCACCTGGACGCCGTACGGCTGCCGGAGGGGGCCGACACGGTCGTCCTCGGGGCGTTGGCGCCCGCCCTGGACGCGGTCGCGGAGTACGTCGCCGAGCAGCGGCCGGTGACCGTGCTGGCCTCCGGTGATCCGGGGTTCTTCGGGATCGTGCGGGCGCTGGCCGAGCGGTTCGGGCCGGAGCGGCTGGACGTGCGGCCCGGGGTCTCCTCCGTCGCCGCGGCCTTCGCGCAGGTGGGGCTGCCGTGGGACGACGCCGTGGTGGCGAGCGCGCACGGGCGGGACCTGCGGACGGCGGTGCACCTGTGCCGGGCGCACCCGAAGGTCGCCGTGCTGACCGGCCCCGGGGCGGGTCCGGCGGAGCTGGGGGCCGCGCTCGGGTCCGACGGGCGGGTGTTCGTCGTCGCCTCCGCGCTGGGCTCGGCCGGGGAGCGCGTGGAACGCGTGACGCCCGCCGAGGCCGCCGCCCGGGACTGGGGGGCGGCGGTGAGCGTGGTGCTGTGCCTGGACGAGGCGCGGGCGCTGGGGCCGGTGCGGGCGGTCGCGGGGACGCGGCCGGGGCCCGCGGGATGGGCGCTGGACGAGGCGGAGTTCGCCCACCGCGACTCCATGATCACCAAGTTCGAGGTGCGGGCGCTGGCGCTCGCCCGCCTCGGGCCGCGCCCCGGTGACCTGGTGTGGGACGTCGGCGCGGGCTCCGGGTCCGTGGCCGTGGAGTGCGCGCGGCTGGGCGCCGCCGTCACCGCCGTCGAGAAGACGCCGGACGGTGTCGGACGGGTCCGCGCCAACGCCGCCGCGCACGGCGTCGACGTGCGGGTGGTGCACGGGGCGGCGCCCGCGGTGCTGTCGGATCTGGGCGAAGACCCCGACGCCGTGTTCGTGGGCGGCGGCGGGCGCGAACTGCCCGCGATCGTCGCCGAGTGCGCGCGTCGGGCCCGGCGCGCCGTGGTCGTCGCCGTGGCCGCGCTCGACCGGGTGCCGGAGGCCCGCGAGGCGCTGCTCGGCGCCGGTCTCGAGTGCGACGGGGTGCTGCTGCAGTCGTCGCGGCTCGCGCCGCTGCCGGGGGACGTGACCCGGCTCGCGGCCACCAATCCCGTCTTCCTGCTGTGGGGCGTGAGGCCGCACAGCCGTACCGAAGGAGTTGCCCCTTGATCGGGCTCATTTCCGCCACGGCGGCGGGAGCGGCGGCGCGGGACCGGCTGGCCGCGGCGTGGCCGGAGCGCACGCGGGTGTACGAGGGTCCCGTCGCGGACGCCGTGCGGGCCGCGTTCGCCGAGTGCGAGCGGCTGGTGTGCTTCCTGGCCACGGGCGCCGTGGTCCGGCTCGTGGCGCCGTTGCTGGACGACAAGCGGACCGACCCGGGGGTGGTGTGCGTCGACGAGGGCGGGCGGTTCGCCGTGTCGTTGGTCGGCGGGCACGGCGGCGGCGCGAACGAACTGGCCCGCGCGGTGGGCGAGGTGCTGGGCGCGGAGCCGGTGGTGACGACGGCGACCGACGCCGTGGGGCTGGCCGGTCTGGACACGCTCGGGCTGCCCGCCGAGGGCGACGTCGCCGGGGTCTCGCGGGCCCTGCTGGACGGCGAGCCGGTGGCTCTGCGGGCGGCGGTGGCCTGGCCGCTGCCGCCGCTGCCGGTCGCGGCCGACGAGGCGGAGGTGGCGTACACGATCCGGGTGACGGACCGTGCGGTGGAACCGGCCGAGCGTGAGGTGGTCCTGCGTCCGCCGTCCCTGGTCGTCGGTGTCGGCGCGTCCAGGGGTGCGCCGGTGGACGAGGTGCTCGGGCTGGTGGAGGCCGCCCTGCGCGAGGCGGGGCTGTCCGCCGCGTCGGTCGCCGAGCTGGCCACCGTGGACGCCAAGGCCGGGGAGCCCGGGATCGTCGGGGCCGCCGAGCGGCTGGGCGTGCCCCTGGTGACGTATCCGGCCGGCGAGCTGGCGGGCGTCGAGGTGCCCAACCCCTCCGACGCGCCGCTCGCGGCCGTGGGCACCCCGTCGGTCGCGGAGGCGGCGGCGCTGGTGCGCGGGGGCGAACTCCTCGTGCCCAAGCGGAAGTCGGCGGCGGTGCCCGCGATGGCGACGTGCGCGGTCGTACGGCGTCCCGGGCGGGGGCGGCTCGCGGTGGTCGGGCTCGGTCCCGGCGCCCGGGACCTGATGACGCCGCGGGCGCGGGCGGAGCTGCGGCGGGCGTCGGTGCTGGTGGGGCTCGACCAGTACGTCGACCAGATCCGTGATCTGCTGCGGCCCGGCACCCGGGTGCTGGAGTCGGGGCTCGGCGCGGAGGAGGAGCGGGCCCGGACGGCGGTCGAGGAGGCGCGGCGCGGGCACGCCGTCGCGCTGATCGGCAGCGGGGACGCCGGGGTCTACGCCATGGCCTCGCCCGCGCTGGCCGAGGCGTCCGACCACATCGACGTGGTCGGCGTCCCGGGCGTGACGGCGGCACTGGCGGCCGGGGCGATCCTGGGCGCGCCGCTGGGCCACGACCACGTGTCGATCAGCCTGTCCGACCTGCACACGCCGTGGGAGGTCATCGAGCGCCGGGTGCGGGCGGCGGCCCAGGCGGACCTCGTCGTGACGTTCTACAACCCGCGCAGCCGGGGCCGCGACTGGCAGCTGCCGAAGGCGCTCGCGATCCTCGCCGAGCACCGGGAGCCGACGACTCCGGTGGGTGTCGTGCGCAACGCGTCGCGCGCCGACGAGTCGAGCCGCCTGTCCACGCTCGCCGCTCTCGACCCGGCGACCGTCGACATGATGACGGTCGTGACGGTGGGCAACACCGCGACCCGGGAGATCGCCGGGCGCATGGTGACGCCGCGCGGCTACCGCTGGCAGGAGGACCCGGCCACCCGCCGCTCCCCTGCCCCTTCTTCCCGGACCTCCGCGTCCGGGACGGCCGAATCCGAGAAACCCGAGGAGAACCTGTGACGACCCCGCCCGCCCTGCTCATCGCCGGACACGGCACCCGGGACGAGGCCGGAGCCGAGGCGTTCCGCGACTTCGTGCGCGAGCTGGGCCGACGCCACCCCGAACTGCCCGTCGCGGGCGGCTTCATCGAGCTGTCCCCGCCGCCGCTGGGCGAGGCGGTCGCCGAGCTGGTCGAGCGCGGTGTGCGCCGCTTCGCGGCGGTGCCGCTGATGCTGGTGTCCGCCGGGCACGCCAAGGGCGACATCCCCGCGGCCCTGTCCCGCGAGCAGGAGCGCCACCCCGGCATCTCCTACACGTACGGGCGCCCGCTGGGCCCGCACCCCGCGCTGCTGCGGGTGCTGGAGCGGCGGCTGGCGGCGGCCGTCGATCCCTCCTGGGACCCCGCCGAGGTGACCGTGCTGCTGGTCGGGCGCGGGTCGACCGATCCGGACGCCAACGCCGAGGTGTTCAAGGCGGCGCGGCTGCTGTGGGAGGGGCGCGGTTACGCGGCCGTGGAGACGGCGTTCGTGTCGCTGGCGAAGCCCGACGTGCCGGGCGGCCTGGACCGGTGTGCGCGGCTGGGGGCGCGGCGGGTCGTCGTGCTGCCGTACTTCCTGTTCACCGGCATCCTCCCGGACCGGGTCCGGCGGCAGACCGAGGAGTGGGCCGCCGCGCACCCGGAGACCGAGGTGCGGTCGGCGGACGTCATCGGCCCCGAGCCGGAGCTGCTCGACCTGGTGTGGGAGCGGTACGAGGAGGCGGTGAAGGGCGATCTGCGGATGAACTGCGACAGCTGCGTGTACCGGATCGCGCTGCCGGGGTTCGAGGACAAGGTGGGGCTGCCGCAGCAGCCGCACTTCCACCCCGACGACGACGGGGATCACCACCACGGGCACCATCACGGGCATGGACACGCACACTCCCACGCACACTGAGACCGGTTCCGCCGCCGGGACCGCTCCCGGCGGCCCGGACCTGCGGCACCACGGGGACGCCGAGGTGCGCGACGACGGTTCGACGCTGGTGGACCTCGCGGTGAACGTCCGCACCGGCACTCCCCCGGCCTGGCTGCGTGAGCACGTCGCCGCCTCGCTCGGCTCGCTCGCCGCCTACCCGGACGGGCGGGCCGCTCGGGCGGCGGTGGCGGCGCGGCACGGGCTGCCGGTGGAGCGGGCGCTGCTGACGGCGGGCGCGGCGGAGGCGTTCGTGCTGCTGGCGCGGGCGCTCAAGGTGCGCCGGCCGGTCGTGGTGCACCCCCAGTTCACCGAGCCCGAGGCGGCGCTGCGGGACGCGGGGCACACGGTCGACCGGGTGCTGCTGCGGGCGTCGGACGGCTTCCGGCTCGATCCTGCGGCCGTACCGGAGGACGCCGACCTGGTGGTGGTCGGCAACCCGACGAACCCGACCTCGGTGCTGCACCCGGCGGACGTGCTGGCGTCGCTGGCCCGGCCCGGGCGGACGCTGGTCGTGGACGAGGCGTTCATGGACGCGGTGCCGGGTGAGCGGGAGGCGCTGGCCGGGCGGACGGACGTGCCCGGCCTTGTCGTGCTGCGCAGCCTCACCAAGACGTGGGGGCTGGCGGGGCTGCGCATCGGGTACGTCCTGGCGGACCCGGAGACGGTCGGCGCGCTGGAGCGCGCCCAGCCGCTGTGGCCGGTGTCCACGCCCGCGCTGGCGGCGGCCGAGGCGTGTGTGGCGCCGCGGGCGCTGGCGGAGGCCGCCCACGCCGCCCACCGCATCGCCGCCGACCGGGCCCGTCTCGTCGCCGGGCTGGCGGAGTTCGCCGGTGCCGGGCTTCGGGTCGTCGGACCGGCCGAGGGCCCCTTCGTCCTGGTCCGTGTCCCGGGCGGCGCCGGCGTACGGCACCGGTTGCGCGGCCTGGGGTACGCGGTGCGGCGCGGGGACACGTTCCCGGGGCTGGGCGAGGAGTGGCTGCGTCTGGCGGTACGGGACGGGGCTACGACGGACGGCTTCCTGGGGGCGTTGGAGCGGGCGGTGACGGAACCGGCCTGAGGCGTACGTCGTACGGCCCCGGCCGGTCCCGTCGCGGTCAGCCTCGCTTGCGCCGGGCCAGCACCAGTGCTCCGCCGCCCGCCAGGACCAGGGCCGCGGCGCCGGCCGCGAGGTACGGGGTCGACGAGCTGCCGCCGGTCTCGGCCAGGTCGGCCTCGGTGCGGGCGCCCTGGGCCTTCACGTCGGCGGCCGGTTCGGCGGCGGGGTCGGCGTCCTGGCCCGCGTCCTGCTCGGCCGGGGGCTCGTCGGCCTTCGCCGGGGGCTGCCCGGCCTCGTCCGCCGGGGCGGCCGGGGACTCGCAGGTCGCCTCGGCCAGGGTGACGGTGCCGTCGACCTCGGCGACGTTCAGGTCGAGGGGGTTGACGGAGACCT
This sequence comes from Streptomyces sp. MMCC 100, assembly GCF_041538145.2. NCBI lineage: Bacteria > Bacillati > Actinomycetota > Actinomycetes > Kitasatosporales > Streptomycetaceae > Streptomyces > Streptomyces sp. MMCC 100. The sequence continues at coordinate 1,851,916 of NZ_JBGORK020000001.1, read as the reverse complement.
TGAGTTCGAGCGCGGTGGCGGCGGCCGTGCGCGAGGTGGTCTCCTCCTTCGAGAGGTCGAGCCGTACCTCGCCGACGCCGGGCACCTTCACCTCGGTCGTGCCGCCGGTGGTCAGCGTGACCTTCTTGCCGAGGACCGTCACCGGGCCCAGCAGGTCGGCGTCGGCGACCGGCTTCTTCCCGGCCTCGCAGGTCGCCGTGGAGGTGACCTCCTGGACCTCGATCACCGACAGCAGCGGCAGGCCGGGGACGTGGAGCCTGGCGCGGGCCAGCGTGGTGGAGCCCTCGCTCTTGTCGGCGGTGGCCGTCGCCTTGGCCTCGGCGACGTCGGCGCGCAGGACGCTGAAGGGCTTTCCGCCGTCGACGCCGTCCAGCCGGGCGGTGAGCGCGGTCTTCTCGGCGCTCTCGGGTGCCTGCACCTCGTTGAGGGTGACCGCGAGCGGGACGTTCACGGTCTTGTCGAGCAGGGAGACGTCGAGCCCGGTGCGCAGGACGGTGGCGCTCGCGCGGCCGTGGTCGCCGGTCGCGTGGGCGGATCCCGCCCCGGCCAGGGTCGCGGGACCCGCGGCCAGGGCCGTGGCCGCCGCGACGGTGGCGAGACGGCGTGCGGGCATGCGGAAGGTGTTGCCGTTCAAGGTGGTGGGACCCCCAGTGAGACATGCGTGCGGGGCACGCATGAGCGACGTGCTTGGGACCCGGACAGAATCTCCCCGCGTCCGCCGAACCGTCAGCGAACCCGGGGCACTTCACCCCTTCGTGGGGTTTTGGCGAATCTATTCGAATCTTCTTCGCGTCTCCCTGCACGGGTGTTCCCCGGCATCACTCCCGTCGGCTAACCGACGACCCGCCCGTTGAGCACCACCCGGCGCGGAGCGCCCAGCACGCGCACATCCGCGCGCGGGTCCTGTTCGTACACCACCAGGTCCGCGGGTGCGCCCTCGTCCAGGCCGGGGCGGCCGAGCCAGCGCCGGGCGGCCCAGGTCGCCGCGGCGAGCGCCTCGACGGGCGGGATGCCCGCGGTGACCAGCTCCGCCACCTCGGCCCCGGCCAGTCCGTGGGCGAGGGCGCCGCCCGCGTCGGTGCCGACGAAGACCGGGATGCCGGCGTCGTAGGCGCCCCGCACCGTGTCGTAGCGGCGTTCGTGGAGCCGGCGCATGTGGGCCGACCAGCGCGGGAACCGGGTCTCGCCGCCGGCGGCCAGCGCGGGGAAGGTGGCGATGTTGACGAGCGTGGGCACGATGGCGACGCCGCGCTCGGCGAAGAGGGGGATGGTGTCGTCGGTCAGCCCCGTGGCGTGCTCGACGCAGTCGATGCCGGCCTCGACCAGGTCCCGCAGGGAGTCCTCGGCGAAGCAGTGCGCGGTGACGCGGGCGCCCAGGCGGTGGGCCTGAGCGATGGCCGCCTCGACCGCGCCGCGCGGCCAGCAGGCCGACAGGTCGCCGAGGTCGCGGTCGATCCAGTCGCCGACCAGCTTCACCCAGCCGTCACCGCGCCGGGCCTCCTGGGCGACGTAGGCGACGAGGTCCTCGGGTTCGACCTCCCAGGCGTAGTTGCGGATGTAGCGGCGGGTGCGGGCGATGTGCCGGCCGGCCCGGATGATCTTCGGGAGGTCCTCGCGGTCGTCGATCCAGCGGGTGTCGGAGGGCGAGCCCGCGTCACGGATGAGGAGGGTGCCCGCCTCCCGGTCGGTCAGCGCCTGCTTCTCGGCGACGTCCGCCGGGACGGCCCCGTGCTGGTCGAGGCCGACGTGGCAGTGCGCGTCGACCAGGCCGGGCAGCGCCCACCCCTCGACGGTGCGGACGTCGGCGGCGCCCGTGGGGCGGTCGTACGAGATCCGTCCGTCGATCACCCACAACTCGTCCCGGACCTCTTCCGGTCCGACGAGCACCCGACCCTTCACGTGCAGCACCGTGCGATCGCTCATGCCCCGCACCTTAAATGGTGCCCGCACGGGTGTCCGGGGCCGGTCACGGGCCACCGCTCCGCGCCGCCGCGCGGGCGCGCCGCTCGGTCGCGTACCCGGCCGCCACGGCGCTCGCGACGGCGGTGAGGGCGAGGACGGCGGTGGCGGGGTTGACGTAGCCGGGGACGTCGTCGCTGGTGTACTCGCCGCCGTCGGTGGTCTCGCAGACGAAGCCCAGGGGCAGGAAGGAGACCGACTGGTCGATGACGTGGAGGGCGCGCTGCTCGTACCCGGGCATGCGGCAGGGTGGCGCCGGTGCGGAGCCCGCGCCGCCGTTCGACGCCATGACGGCGCCGGTCACGTGCAGGAGCCCCCAGGCGTACGCCGCGACGGCCGCCGCACCGGCGAACGCGGCGAGGGCGTGCAGCGTCGGCCCGGCGCCCGGCCCCCGGGCGCGGCGGGCGGCGAGGACGCTCGCGCCGTGGCCGGTCAGACCGACGGCCGACACCACGGCGACCACGACGACCAGCAGGAGTACGAGGAACACGGGGCCAGTCCATCAGGTGGTGACCGCCTCGGCTGTGACGGAACCCACAATTCCGGGCGTGGGGGTGTCGCAACGGAAGCCCTCCGGCGCGAGTGCCGGCGGGTGCCATGGTTACTCTCGACTCCGTACGCGACGTACGCGCGTCCGTACGCGAGCGACGTGCCCGCGTCGCACACCTGTCATGACTGAAGAGAGCACCGCCGTGACCCATCCCTTCCTGGACCTGCCCCCGCTGACCGCCGGCCGTTTCGCCGCGATCGAGGACCGGGTCGCGCGCCTGCTCGGCACCGGGCAGGACGTGGTGGTCATGCAGGGCGAGGCGCTGCTGCCGCTGGAGGGCGCGATCCGCGCCGCCGCGGGTCCCGGCACCGTCGCGTTGAACGTCATCACGGGGCCGTACGGGCAGACCTTCGGGAACTGGCTGCGGGACTGCGGCGCGACCGTGCACGACCTCGCCGTGCCGTTCCGCACGGCCGTCTCCGCCGAGCAGGTCGGCCGCGCCCTCGCCGAGCACCCGGAGACCGACTTCGTGTCCCTGGTGCACGCCGAGGCGGCGACCGGCAACACCAACCCGGTCGCGGAGATCGGCGAGGTGGTGCGGGCCCACGGCGCGCTGTTCTACCTGGACGCGGTGGCCTCCGTGGGTGCCGAGCCGGTGCTGCCGGACGCGTGGGGCGTGGACCTGTGCGTCGTCGGCGCGCAGAAGGCGATGGGCGGCCCGGCCGGCGTGTCGGCGGTGTCGGTGAGCGAGCGGGCGTGGGCGCGGATGGCCGCGAACCCGAACGCTCCGCGGCGGTCGTACCTGTCCCTCCTCGACTGGAAGGAGCGCTGGATCGACGGCGGGCGCAAGGCGCTGCTGCACGCGCCGGCGCAGTTGGAGATGCTCGCGCTCGAGGCGTGCGTCGAGCGCATCGAGGCGGAGTGCCCCGAGACGGTGATGGCGCGGCACGCGTCCGCCGCGGCGGCCACCCGGGCCGGCGCGCTCGCGCTGGGCGGCCTGGAGCCGTACGTGCACGAGGCGAGGGACGCGGCGCCGGTCGCGACGACGCTGCGGACGCCGTCGGACGTCGACGCGTCCGCGCTGGTGGCCCGCGCCCTGGAGTCCGACCCGGCGCTGCCGCTGGCCGCGGGCGGGGGCGCGCTGGCGGGCGAGATGGTCCGGGTCAACCACTACGGCCCGGACGCGACGCGCGGGGCCGTGCAGGGCTGCCTGGCGGCACTGGGTGCCGCGCTGGCCGAGCGGGGCCTGAAGGCCGACCTGGAGGCGGCCCGGCGGGCCGTCGAGGAGGCGTGGGAGCGGCCGGCCGGAACCGGCCCTTCGGAAGGATGAATTCGAGGGAATTCCCGATGCTCACACAAGCAGAATTAAGGAATTCCACTCAGCGCAGCTTCCCGTATTCTTCTGCCCGCTTTCCTCGGGCCTAAACACAACAATTTCACGAGCCCCGATCTTCACATTTCGGGCACGTCTTGCACGGGTTACGCGATTGTGACCCGATCCACACGCCGCCCGTTTTGCGGCTTGCATCCCCTCCAAACCCCCACATAACGCCGCCGCCTCGCGCGGAAGCACGCGCCCGCGTGATAACACACTGGGCGCCCATTTGTAACCCCATCCGGCGATGCAATTTCGAATTTCCCTGGGTAAATTCAATTTGCATGACTGCCGCGCAAGCAGACCTGCAAATCGATCGTCCGAGAGTGGCCGACGGAGCCGCCCTGTGGCGGATAGCGAAGGATTCCAAGGTCCTCGACCTCAACTCCTCCTACAGCTATCTGCTCTGGTGCCGGGACTTCGCCGCCACGTCGGCCGTCGCCCGCGACGAGCGCGGTGAGCCGGTCGGCTTCGTCACCGGATACGTACGTCCGGACCGGCCGGACACCCTGCTCGTGTGGCAGGTGGCGGTGGACGAGGCGTACCGCGGGCGCCGGCTCGCCGCCTCCCTGCTCGACGGGCTGGCCGAGCGGACCGTCGCGGAACGCGGGCTGACCACCCTGGAGACCACCATCTCCCCCGACAACACCGCATCCCAGCGGCTGTTCACCTCGTTCGCCGAGCGCCGTGGCGCCCGGGTGGAGCGCGAGGTGCTGTTCGACACGGACGTGTTCCCCGACGGACCGCACGAGCCCGAGGTCCTGTACCGCATAGGCCCCCTGTCCGCCACCGGCTGACCGAACGGCCGTCCGGACGGCCCGGCACCCCGTGCCAGTCCGGCCCCACAGACTTCCCGGCGGACCGCACCGGTCCCCGGATCCGTACGACCTTCCTCTCCCACCCTCACCCCACGAGGAGCGATTCGTCGTGACCATCACCCAGCCCGACCTCAGCGTCTTCGAGACCGTCGAGTCCGAGGTGCGCAGCTACTGCCGCGGCTGGCCCACCGTCTTCGACCGTGCGGTCGGCAGCCGCATGTACGACGAGGACGGCCACGAGTACCTCGACTTCTTCGCCGGAGCGGGCTCGCTCAACTACGGGCACAACAACGCCGTCCTGAAACGCGCGCTGATCGACTACCTGGAGCGGGACGGCGTCACGCACGGGCTCGACATGTCGACGACCGCCAAGCGCCGCTTCCTGGAGACGTTCCAGAACACCATCCTGCGGCCCCGCGACCTGCCGTACAAGGTCATGTTCCCGGGTCCGACGGGCACCAACGCCGTCGAGTCCGCGCTCAAGCTGGCGCGCAAGGTGAAGGGGCGCGAGTCGATCGTGTCCTTCACCAACGCCTTCCACGGCATGTCGCTGGGCTCCCTCGCGGTGACCGGCAACGCGTTCAAGCGGGCCGGCGCCGGCGTACCGCTGGTGCACGGCACGCCCATGCCGTTCGACAACTACTTCGACGGGACCGTCGAGGACTTCATCTGGTTCGAGCGCCTGCTCGAGGACCAGGGCTCCGGCCTGAACAAGCCGGCCGCCGTGATCGTCGAGACCGTGCAGGGCGAGGGCGGCATCAACGTCGCCCGGGCCGAGTGGCTGCGCGCCCTGGCCGACCTGTGCAAGCGCCAGGACATGCTGCTCATCGTCGACGACATCCAGATGGGCTGCGGCCGTACCGGCGCCTTCTTCTCCTTCGAGGAGGCGGGCATCACGCCGGACATCGTCACCGTCTCCAAGTCGATCAGCGGCTACGGCCTGCCGATGGCGCTGACCCTGTTCAAGCCCGAGCTGGACGTGTGGGAGCCGGGCGAGCACAACGGCACCTTCCGCGGCAACAACCCGGCCTTCGTCACGGCGACCGCCACGCTGGAGGCGTACTGGGCCGACGGGTCGGCGATGGAGAAGCAGACCCGCAAGCGCGGCGAGCAGGTCGAGCAGCACATGATCGCCATCACCGAGGAGAACCTCGCCGACATCAAGGAGTACCGGGGCCGCGGCCTGGTCTGGGGCCTGGAGTTCCACGACAAGGGCCGCGCCGGCCGGGTCGCCAAGCGCGCCTTCGAGCTCGGGCTGCTCATCGAGACGTCCGGCCCCGAGAGCGAGGTCGTCAAGCTGCTGCCGGCGCTCACCATCACGCCCGACGAGCTGGACGAGGGCATGAAGACGCTCGCCCGCGCCGTGCGCGAGACGGCCTGACCGCCCGGCACCACCACTGCTTCCGGCGCCTTCGGCCCGCGCGGCCGAAGGCGCCGGGGACCATTGCACACCCTTCACCTAGGAGGCATCGCAACACCGTGATCGTCCGTTCGTTCAAGGAGTTCGAAGGCACCGACCGGCACGTCAAGAGCGCGTCCGGCACCTGGGAAAGCACCCGGATCGTCCTCGCCAAGGAGAAGGTCGGCTTCTCCGTGCACGAGACGATCCTGTACGCGGGTACGGAGACGTCGATGTGGTACGCCAACCACATCGAGGCCGTCGTCTGCACCAAGGGCGACGCCGAGTTGACCGACCGCGAGACGGGGAAGACGTACCACATCACGCCGGGCACGATGTATCTCCTCGACGGCCACGAGCGGCACACGCTCAAGGTCAAGGAGGACTTCCACTGCATCTGTGTCTTCAACCCGCCCGTCACCGGACGGGAGGATCACGACGAGAACGGCGTCTACCCGCTGCTCACCGAGGAGGTGTGAGTCACCGTGACCACGACCACGAACGTCACTGATCTCTATCCCACCCGCGGCGCCACCGAGGTGGCAACCCCCCGGCAGGACCCGGTGGTCTGGGGCTCCCCGGACACGCCCGGCCCCGTCTCGGCGGGTGACCTCCAGTCCCTGGACCGCGACGGCTTCCTCGCCATCGACCAGCTCATCGCGCCGGACGAGGTCGCCGAGTACCAGCGCGAGCTGGAGCGGCTCACCAACGACCCGGCCATCCGCGCGGACGAACGCTCGATCGTGGAGCCGCAGTCCAAGGAGATCCGGTCGGTCTTCGAGGTGCACAAGATCAGCGAGGTCTTCGCCAAGCTGGTGCGCGACGAGCGCGTGGTCGGGCGGGCCCGGCAGATCCTCGGCTCGGACGTCTACGTCCACCAGTCGCGGATCAACGTCAAGCCGGGCTTCGGGGCCAGCGGCTTCTACTGGCACTCGGACTTCGAGACCTGGCACGCCGAGGACGGCCTGCCCAACATGCGCACGATCTCGGTCTCGATCGCGCTCACCGAGAACTACGACACCAACGGCGGTCTGATGATCATGCCGGGGTCGCACAAGACGTTCCTCGGGTGCGCGGGGGCCACGCCGAAGGACAACTACAAGAAGTCCCTGCAGATGCAGGACGCGGGGACGCCGTCCGACGAGGCGCTGACGAAGATGGCCTCCGAGTACGGCATCAAGCTGTTCACCGGCAAGGCCGGCTCGGCGACCTGGTTCGACTGCAACTGCATGCACGGGTCGGGCGACAACATCACGCCGTTCCCGCGCAGCAACGTGTTCATCGTGTTCAACAGCGTGGAGAACACGGCGGTCGAGCCGTTCGCGGCACCGATCCGACGGCCGGACTTCATTGGGGCGCGGGACTTCACGCCGGTGAAGTGACCCGCATCTGATCTCGGGCAGGGGCCTTTTCGTGTGGGACGGGAGGCCCCTGCCCGATGCTGTTCCGGCCCTGGTCCGATGCCGGTGACGCCGGCTCAGCCCGCCAGCACGTCCAGCAGCCGGTCCACGTCGGCCGCGGTGTTGTACACGTGGAAGGCGGCCCGCAGGTTGCCCGCCCGGTCGGAGACCTGGACGCCGGCCTCGCCCAGCTCGCCCTGCCGGTGGCCGAGACCCGGAACGGACACGATCGCGGAGCCCGGCGCGGGCACCGGCTCGTGACCGAGCGAGCGCACCCCCGCGCGGAACCGGTCGGCGAGCCCGGTGTCGTGGGCGTGCACGGCGTCGACGCCCAGTTCCTCGATCAGGGCCAGGGAGTGCCGGGCGGCGGTGTAGGAGAACAGGGCGGGCGACTCGTCGAACCGCCGGGCGGAGTGCGCGTATTCCTCGACGGGGCCGTAGCAGCTGTCCCAGGGGCGCTCCCCGGTCGCCCACCCGGCGAACAACGGCGTCAGCCCGGCCGCCGCGCCCAGGTCCTCCGGTACGACGAGGAAGGCGACGCCGCGCGGGCAGAGCACCCACTTGTAGCCGACGGCGGTCACGAAGTCGAAGTCGTCCGCGGCCGTCGGCAGCCAGCCGGTCGCCTGGGAGACGTCGATCAGCGTCCGCGTCCCGTGCGCCCGGGCGGCGTCCCGCAGCGAGGCGAGGTCGGCGAGGCGCCCGTCGGCGGACTGCACGGAGCTGACCGCCACGAGCGCGGTGTCCGGGCCCACGGACTCGGCGAGCCGCTCCAGCGGCACGCTGCGCACCTTGAGGTCGCCGCGCCCGTACAGCGGGTTCACCAGGGAGCTGAAGTCGGCCTCAGCGGTGAGGACTTCGGCCCCCCGAGGCAGCGACGCGGCGACGAGCCCGCTGAACGTGGCGACCGACGCGCCGGTCGCGACCCGGGCGGCGGGCACCCCCATGAGGCGGGCGCAGGCGGCCCGGGACGCCTCGACGTCGGCGAACATGTCGAGCGGCTGCCCCTTTGCCGCGGACGCCGCCGCGTCCCGCATGGCGGCGAGGCTCCGGGCGGGGAGCAGTCCGGTGCTGGCGGTGTTCAGGTACGTGGTCTTCGGCGCGAACTCGGTACGGACGAGATTCTCGAAGCTCTCCATGGCACCACTGTGCGGCCCGGTGACATCCCCGTCCATTGCGTATTTCTACGCGGTTCCTCCAAGCACCGCTTATGCACGGCCCCTCACCTGGGGTTACGGCCGACCCTTCACTCCTGAGGCACCGCGCACCCGTCCGGACCGCAGGCCTCCGCGCCCCCGTCGTCGATCAGCTTCAGCGGCGCGCGCTCGCCCCACGCCTGGGTCAGTGCCTGGCTGAAGACCTCGGCGGGCTGGGCGCCCGAGACGCCGTAGGCGCGGTCGAGCACGAAGAACGGCACCCCGGTGGCCCCGAGCCGGGCGGCCTCGCGCTCGTCGGCGCGCACCTCGTCGGCGTAGGCGCCGGGGTCGGCGAGCACCGCGCGGACCTCCCCGGCGTCGAGCCCGGCACCGACGGCCAGTTCCACGAGCCGCTCGTCGTCGTCGAACACGGAGCGCTCGTCGGCGAAGTTGCCCCGGTAGAAGGCGTCGAGGAGCGCCTCGTGCCGTCCCCGTTCCTTGGCGAGGTGCAGCAGCCGGTGCATGTCGAAGGTACTGCCGTGGTCGCGGTCCCGGGTGCGGTAGTCCAGGCCCTCGGCGGCGGCCTGCGCGCCGAGGTTGTCCTCACCGGCCTGCGCCTGCGCCTCGCTCATGCCGTACTTGGCGGTGAGCATCGTGAGCACCGGCTGCACGTCGTCCTTGGCCCGCCCGGGGTCCAGTTCGAACGAGCGGTGGACCACCTCGACCCCGTCCCGGTGCGGGAAGGCCGCGAGCGCCTTCTCGAAGCGGGCCTTGCCCACGTAGCACCAGGGGCAGGCGATGTCGCTCCAGATCTCGACGCGCATGTCTCGGCTCTTCTCCAGGTCGTACGGCGGCGGAGGCCCTCTCCGCCTCGTACGTGAACGTTCAAGGAGCGGGGCGCATTCCCCCGTCAGCTGCCGTCCCGCAGGTCCGCCGGCCAGGTCGGCCGGAACTCCAGGTGGTCGTACGTCACCGTGCAGCCCTCCCCCGTCGGCGCCTGGGCCAGGAAGCCGACCAGGGCCACGCCGGTCTCCTTCTCGTCGCCCAGCGTGAAGAGCCGGACGAAGGTCCAGCGCTCCCCGTCGAGGGAGGCGTGGAAGGCGAAGGCCCGTCCGGTGCGGCTGACCCGGAACCAGACGGAGTTCCCCTCCACGGTGAAGGAGTTGCAGTCGTCGGAGTGCCCCCGGGTGACCACCGTGCAGACGGTGGCCACGTCCGGGGAGTACTCCAGGCACAGCTTGGCCCAGGCCCGCTCCCCGACGTGCACGTAGAGCACCCCGGCGTCGAAGGCACCGTTGAACCCCACGGTCACCCGGGCGATCAGCTGGAAGTCCCCGTCGGGCGCCCCCAGCAGCCGCGGCGCGTCCGACACGGACTCCAGCGACTCCCCGGTGGGCGGCACGAACCGATCCTGCCGGGGCCCGGCGACCCCGGTGAGCACGCCGTCCGCGTAGGTCCAGTCGCCTTCGGGCCCATAAGGACGGAGGGTGAAGGGCAGTTCGGGGAGTTCGGGATTCATGGCCTGATCATCGCAGGCACGGTGAACGTCTTTGAGGGGCGCGGGGCTGTACCGATGTGCGGCTCCGCCGCGTGGGTGCGGCACGACGGTGCCGCACCCCGCGAACAACCCCCACCCTCCCCGGCGTTACCGCTCGAGAACTCCGTTGAACCTCCGAGGCAGCCCCGACGGATTGCCGTCCCGCAACTCCACCGGCAGCAACGCCTCAGGCACCCCCTGATAGGCCACCGGCCGCAGCCACCGCTCGATAGCGGTACCGCCCACCGACGTGGACGTCGACGTGGTCGCCGGATAAGGCCCCCCGTGCTGCTGAGCCGCCGCCACGGCGACCCCCGTGGGCCAGCCGTTGACCAGCACCCGCCCCGCCAGCGGCGTCACCTCGGCGAGGAGCGCCGCCCCGGCACCCTCCCCCGCCACCTCCTCGACGGAGAGCTGCACGGTCGCCGTGAGGTTCCCCGGCAGCCGGGACAGCACGCCCCGCACCTCGCCCTCGTCCTGGTAGCGGGCCACCACGGTGACCGGCCCGAAGCACTCCTCCAGGAGCAGGTCGTGCTCGCCCTCCGCCGCCAGCCGCGCCGCCGGCACGGTGAGGAACCCGGCGCTGACGGTGTGCTCGCCGCCCGCGCCCGGCGTCACCGGGGAGTCCACGTCGGGCAGCGCGGCGCGCTCGGCGACGCCCGCGACGAAGTTGTCCCGCATGCGGTGGTCGAGCAGCACACCGGCGTCGGTGGCGCTGACCGCGTCGGTGAGGGACTTGACCAGGCCGTCACCGGCGTCGCCCGACGGCACGAGCACCAGGCCGGGCTTGACGCAGAACTGCCCGACGCCCAGCGTCATGGAACCGGCCAGCCCCGCGCCGATCGCCTCCGCCCGCTCCACGGCCGCCGCCTCCGTGACGACGACCGGGTTCAGCGAGCCCAGCTCGCCGTGGAAGGGGATCGGCACCGGACGCGCCGCCGCCGCGTCGAAGAGCGCGCGGCCACCGCGGACCGACCCCGTGAAGCCCGCCGCGGCGACCAGCGGGTGCTTGATCAGCTCGACGCCCGCCTCGAAGCCGTGCACCAGGCCGAGGACCCCGTCCGGGATGTCGTGGCGGGCCGCTGCCCGGCGCAGCACCTTGGCGACCAGCTCGGACAGGGCCGGGTGGTCGGGGTGGGCCTTGACGACGACCGGGCAGCCAGCCGCGAGGGCGCTGGCGGTGTCGCCGCCGGGGACGGAGAAGGCGAAGGGGAAGTTGGAGGCCGAGTAGACGGCGACGACGCCGAGCGGCACCTTGTAGCGGCGCAGGTCGGGGATGGGCGGGGCGGCCGTGTCGTCGGGGTGGTTGATGACGACGCCGAGGAACTCGCCCTCGTCGACGATGTCGGCGAAGGCCCGCAGTTGGTAGCAGGTGCGGGCGAGTTCGCCGGTGAGCCGGACCGGGCCGAGCGCGGTCTCCGCGTCGGCGACCTCGACGAGGGTGCTCTCGGCCGCCTTCAGCTCGTCGGCGGCGCTCCGCAGGAAGGCCGCGCGGACGGTGCGGTCGGCGAGGGCCTCCCGGGCGGCGTGCGCGGCGCGGACGGTGGTGTCCACCTCCTGGGCCGTGGCCTCCACGGCGACCTGTTCACGCTGCTTCCCGGTACGGGGGTCGACACTCCAGACTGCTGCTGCTGCCACCGCGGGTCCCTCCACGTGCTCTGCACAGAAGTCGTTCGATATACTGAACGCTGTCTCTACTGATGAATATGCTGTTCGAGACTATTTCCCGTCGAACGAAGGGGTCAAGGGCGATGTCGGCTGTCGAGACGGGGGGCGGAGCGCAGGTCAAGTCCGCGGTGCGGACGGTTGAGCTGCTCGAATACTTCGCCGGACGCCCCGGTATGCACTCGCTCGCGTCGGTCCAGGAGGCCGTCGGCTATCCCAAGTCCAGCCTCTACATGCTGCTGCGCACGCTGGTGGAGCTGGGCTGGGTGGAGACGGACGCCACGGGCACGCGGTACGGCATCGGCGTACGGGCGCTGCTGGTCGGCACCTCGTACATCGACGGCGACGAGGTGGTCGCGGCGGCCCGGCCGACGCTGGACCGGCTCTCGGACGACACGACGGAGACCATCCACCTCGCCCGCCTGGACGGCACGAACGTCGTCTACCTGGCCACCCGCCAGTCGCAGCACTACCTGCGGCCGTTCACCCGGGTCGGCCGTCGGCTGCCCGCGCACTCGACCTCCCTGGGCAAGGCACTGCTGAGCACGTACAGCGACGAGCAGGTGCGCAAGATGCTGCCGGAGACGCTGCCCGCGCTCACCGAGCACACCATCACCGACCGGGAGAAGCTCATCGAGGAGCTGCACCAGGTGCGCGAGCAGGGCTTCGCCGTGGACCGCGAGGAGAACACGCTGGGGCTGCGCTGCTTCGGCGTGGCGGTCCCCTACCGCACCCCCGCGCGGGACGCGATCAGCTGCTCGGTGCCGGTGGCGCGGCTGACGCCCGCGCACGAACAGATGGTGAAGGACGCGCTGTTCGACGCGCGGGACCGGCTGACACTGGCCACGCGTAGGCTCTGATCCATGCACATCGCACTGCGCGAGGTTCACGACAGCGATCTGCCCGTCTTCTTCCGGCAGATGAACGATCCGGAGGCCCTGCGCATGGCGGCCTTCACCCCGAAGGACCCGGCCGACTGGGACGCGTTCACGACCCACTGGAGGAAGATCCGCGCCTCCCGGGACGTCGTGCGGACCATCCTCGGCGACGGTGACGTCATCGGCAGCACGGCGGTGTACGGAGAGCCGGGCGAGCGCGAGGTGACGTACTGGGTCGACCGGGCGTACTGGGGACGGGGCGTGGCCACGGCCGCGTTGCGGACCTTGCTCGCCGAGGTGACGGACCGCCCGCTGTACGCGCGTGCGGCGGCCGACAACGCGGGGTCGCGGCGCGTCCTGGAGAAGTGCGGCTTCGTGACCAGCGCGCGGGCGCGGGGGTTCGCGACCGCCCGGGGCGAGGAGATCGACGAGGTCGTCCTGCACCTCGCGGAATGAGGCGTTGAGGGCGCCGTCTCCGCCGCGCGGCGGAGGCGGATCGTCGGTCCGCAGGACGCGTCGGGGGCCTGCGCGCGGGAGCGTGGACGCATGACACCGACGCCCGCCACCGCCACCGCCCGATCGGTCCCGGCCCTCCCAGCTCCGCCCACGGGCCCGGGGCCCGCCCGGGGCCGTCGGCTGCTGCGGGCGGTCGCCGTCGCGGCCTGCCTCCCGTACCTCGTGCTCAAGGCCGCCTGGATCGGCGGGAGTCGGGTCGGCATCCCGGAGGGCAGCACGCTGCTCGACCACCGGGTCGCGATGATCGTCGCCAACGGGGTCTCCGTCCTGCTGGACAGCTGTGTGATCGTGCTCGCCCTGGTGCTGACCCGGCCCTGCGGGCGCCGGGTGCCCGCGTGGTCGTTGGCGTTCCCGGTGTGGGTCGCCACCGGGCTGCTCGCGCCGATCATGGCGGGCTTCCCGCTGCAGCTCCTCGCGCGGGCGTTCACCGGCGGGGTCGCCACCGCCTCCGACCCCCGGCGGGACCCCTTCCTGCACGAGTGGGTGTTCGGGGTCGTGTACGGCGGGTTCATCGTGCAGGGTCTGGCCCTGGGCGCCCTGTTCGTGCTCTACGCCCGGGACCGCTGGGGGCGGTTGTGGCGCGGGCGGATGCGGGACCTGCCGTCCGCCGTCACCGGGAGGATCCCGAGGGCTGCCGTCGCCGTGGCCGCCGTGCTCGCGCTGTTCCCGTTCACCGTCCGGCTGGTGTGGGCCTGCGGCGGCACCGCCGGGCTCGGCGCGGGCCGGGCGGCGGACCGCACCAGTGACTTCTACGTCCTCGAGGGCCTGTACGTCGCCTTCCTCGTCCTGGCCGTCGCCGGCGGGGTGGTGCTGGCGTTCCGCCGCGCACGTGTCCTGCCGGTCGCCGTGCCGCTCGCCACGGCCTGGGTCTGCTCCGGTGCCGTGGCCTGCTGGGGCGGCTGGATGCTCCTCGCCTCGCTGCTCGGTCCCGGCGAACCCGCCGACCGCCCGACACGGTTGGTGATCCTCACCTACGCTGCCCAGATGACCGTCGGCCTCCTGCTCGCCTCAGTCGGCGCCCACTTGCTCACCCGGCGGTCGGCCGCCGACCGCACCCGGCCGTGACCGCGCTCGCCCTGTTGCTGTTCGGGCGGCGGGCGCGCCTCAGGTGGATCCACCTGGTCCTCGGCGGCGCGCTCGCCATGCCGTACGTCCTCGTCGGCTCGGTCGTCGTCGGCCCGGTCGCCGGGGGCGCGAACGTCTTCGGCTCGCTCCAGCTCCAACTTGCCTCGTTCGCCCTCGGGTTGCCGCTGGCCGCCGTAACCTCGCTCTTCCCCTTGACCCGTCCCCTGGAGTCCGGGGTGGTGCGGTGGCTGTGCGGCGTCGAGGCCGACCGGCTCGCGTACGATCCCGCCCGGACGAAGGGCGAGAAGGGGCGCACGGCGGCCTGGTTCACGCTGCACCTGGGGGCCGGCGGGATCGTCGCGGGGATGTCGCTGGCGGTGCCGCCGTTCGCGGCCGTGCTGATCGCCCTGCCCTTCGTGTCTGCGCTGCGCGACGATCGGATGGGGCTGCCCGGCCTCTTCCACCACGCCTGGGCGCTCGTCCTCTCGCCGCTCGCGGGCGCCGCCATGCTCGTCGCGCTCGCCGGCTGCGCCGCCGCCTGCGGCACGCTGCTGGCCCGCTGGGCGCCCGCCCTGCTCGGCCCCTCCGCCGAGGACCGGGTCGCGGCGGCCGAGGCACGCGCCGCCGACCTCGCCGTCCGCAACCGGCTCGCGCGCGAACTGCACGACTCCGTCGGCCACGCCCTGAGCGCGGTCACCCTCCAGGCGAGCGCCGCCCGCCGACTGCTGGACACCGACCCGGACTTCGTCCGCGAGGCGCTCGCCGCGATCGAGGACACCACGCGTCGTACGGTCGGTGAACTCGACGCCGTACTGGGCGTGCTGCGCGACGGCGACGCGACCGGTGACGCCTGGGGCACCGCGCCCGCGCCCACGCTCGCCACCGACCTCGACGACCTGCTGCGCCGCACCCGCGCGGGCGGACTGCGGGTGGACGCCACCGTCGCCGCCGACCCGCGGGCGCTCCCGGCACCGGTCTCCCGCGAGGCGTACCGCATCGTGCAGGAGGGGCTGAGCAACGCGCTCAGACACGCGGGTGAGAAGGTCACCGTGGCGCTGCGCGTCGAGGTGCTGGACGGTCACCTGCGGATCACCGTCGAGAACCCGTTCGGTACGGCGGCCCCCGCACCGCGCCCCGGCGGCGGCCACGGCCTGCGCGGCATCGCCGACCGGGCCCGGCTGCTGGGCGGCTCGGCCGAGGCGGGCCCCGAGGGGCCGGTGTGGCGCCTCCGCGTCCGACTGCCACTGGAGGCGACCGCGTGACCCACCCGCCGATCCGGATCGTCGTCGCCGACGACGAGCGCATGGTCCGTACCGCCCTGCGGGCCATCCTTGCCGCCGAACCGGATCTGGAGGTCGCCGGTGAGGCGGCCACCGGTGCCGAGGCCGTCTCCGTCGTGCGCGAGGTCCGGCCGGACGTGGTGCTGATGGACGTCCGCATGCCCGGGGTCGACGGCATCCGCGCCACCGAGCAGATCCTCGCCACGCTCCCCGAGCCGCCCCGGGTCGTCGTCGTGACCACCTTCGAGAACGACTCGTACGTCTACGACGCCCTGCGCGCCGGCGCCGCCGGTTTCCTGCTCAAGCGCGCCGACGCCGACACCCTCGTCGGGGCGGTACGGCTGGTGGCGCACAGCGACACGCTGCTGTTCCCGGCGGCGGTGCGGACGCTGGCGGCCGAGCACGCGCGCGCGAACCCCGCCCCGCCGGCCTGGGTGGCGCGGCTCACCGAACGCGAGGGCGAGGTGCTGCGCCTGATGGCGACCGGGCTGACCAACGCGGAGATCGCGGGGCGGCTGGGGGTGGGTCCGGCCACGGCGAAGACCCATGTGGCGTCGGTGCTGGCGAAGACCGGCGCCCGGGACCGCACCCAGGCGGTGATCCGGGCCTACGAGGCGGGCTTCATGAACGGGCGATGAGAAGCATGAGAAAGATGAGAAATCGGGGCACACGGGAACGACCGCCGCCCGCCCGTTCGTCCTGTCAGCGGGATGAACGGGATGAACAAGACGATCAGGCGCGCCTCGGTCTTCACGCTGCTCCTGGTGTTCGCTCTGCTGGTCAGGGTGACCTGGGTGCAGTTCTACGAGGGCCGGGCGCTCGCGGACAGCAAGGACAACCGGCGGAACGCGATTCAGACGTACGCGGAGCCGCTCGGGAACATCATCGTGGCCGGCCGGTCGGTCACCGGCTCGGCGCCGACGGAGGGCGGCGACCTCGCCTACAAACGCACGTACGAGGACGGGAAGCTGTACGCGGCGGTGACGGGCTATGCCTCGCAGGCGTACGCGCCGACCCAGCTGGAGGGCATCTACCAGGACGTGCTCAACGGCACCGACCCGCGGCTGAAGACCGTGATGGACACGGTCACCGGCACCCGGGCCGAGCCGGGCAACGTGGTGACGACGATCGACCCGGACGTGCAGAAGGCCGGGCTCGATGCGCTGGGCGACAAGAAGGGCGCCGCCGTCGCGATCGACCCGAAGACGGGCAGGATCCTGTCCGTCGTGTCGACCCCCTCGTACGACCCGACGTCGCTGACCGACGCCAACACCGCCGGTGAGGCCTGGGAGAAGCTCACCAGCGACCCGGACAAGCCGCTGACCAACCGCGCGCTGCGCCAGCCGCTGCCCCCGGGCTCGACGTTCAAGCTGGTCGTGGCGGCCGCCGCGCTGGAGAACGGGCTGTACGGCTCGGTGGACGAGAAGACCGACAGCCCGGACCCGTACACCCTGCCGGACACCACGACGGACCTGACCAACGAGAACCCGAACGCCCCCTGCGAGAACGCCACCATCCGGACCGCGCTGCAGTACTCGTGCAACAACGTCTTCGCGAAGATGGCCGTCGACCTCGGCCAGGACGAGCTGCGCGCCACGGCCGAGAAGTTCGGCTTCAACGACGAGACGCAGGACGTGCCGGTACGGGCCTACACCAGCGCCTATCCGAAGGACATGAACCGGTCGTCGACGGCCCTGACGGGCATCGGCCAGTTCGACGTGACGGCGACCCCGCTGCAGATGGCGATGGTCTCCGCGGCCCTGGCCAACGGCGGCGAGCTGGTCTCCCCGCACATGGTGTCGCAGGTCACCGACAGCGGCGGCGACGTCCTGGAGGACCACACCGACGCGGACTCGAAGCGGATCGTCAGCTCCTCCACCGCCGAGCAGCTGCAGTCGGCCATGCGGACCGTCGTCGAGGAGGGCACGGGCTCGAACGCGCAGATCTCCGGAGCGACGGTGGGCGGCAAGACGGGCACGGCCCAGCACGGCGAGAACAACAGCAAGACGCCGTACGCCTGGTTCACCTCGTACGCCAAGTCCGACACGTCGGACAAGGAGGTCGCGGTGGCGGTCATCGTCGAGCAGTCCGACGCGGCCCGCAGCGAGGTCAGCGGCAACGGCCTGGCGGCCCCGGTGGCCAGGGCGATGATGGAGGCGGCGCTCAAGGGCTGACCTTCCGGGGGCCGTTCGGGTTCGGTCTGCCGTACGGTGTTCGACACCCGGGAAGCCGCTGCGAGGAGAGTCCGCCCGTGAGGACAGTCGTCGACGACGCCGCCTCCGCGGAGTTCCACGCCTTCTTCGAGCGCCACTACGCCGAACTGGCCCGGCTCGCATACCTGCTGACGGGCGAGCCGGACGCCGCCGACGACCTCGCGGCGGACGCCCTGCTGGCCCTGTGGCACCGCTGGGACCGGGTCCGCGCGGCCGACCACCCGGTGGCGTACGCGCGCGGGGTCGTCGCCAACCTCGCCCGCACCCGCGTCCGGGCCGCCGTGCGCGAGCGCCGACGCGTCGCCCTGTTCTGGTCGCAGCGCGAAGAGCGGACGGAGAACCCCGACGTCGCGGGCGTGGTGGACGTGCAGGAGGCGCTGCGCCGGCTGCCGTTCCGCAAGCGGGCGTGCGTGGTGCTCCGGCACGCGTTCGACCTCTCGGAGAAGGACACGGCGCTCGCCCTGGGCGTCTCGGTGGGTACGGTCAACAGCCAGACGTCGAAGGCGGTGGCCGAACTCCAGCGGCTGCTCGGCACCCGGGCCGCTCCCCGTGCTCCCCAGCAGGTGCGCGCGGCGATCGCGCACAGCGGTGAGGCCGCGGGAGGAACCCGATGACCGGACCGCGGCGGGACGTGGACGACGGACTGCGCGCCCGGCTGCACGAGGCGGCCGGGGCGCACCGGCCCGACCGGGCCCGGATGCTGGCCCGGGTCGAACGCGGCATGACGGCCGGGGGCCGCGGGCCGGCCCGCCCGCCGCTGCCGGGCTGGGTACGGGTGGCCGGTGCGACGGCGGCCGTGGCGGGCGTCCTGGTGGCCGGCGGCTACACCGTCGCCCCGGCGGTGCGCGACGACGCTCCCGCGCAGCGCTCGGTCGCCACCTCGCCCGGGCCGCGTGAGCCCGGCCCGCTGCGGTCGAGCGGCGTGGTGGACCCGCACAGCAACGAGTTCTGGGCGCAGAGCAACATCACTCTGGAAACGAGCGCTCCCCTGACCGCGCTCACCGTGGAACTGCGGGTCGCGCAGACGGGCTCGGTGACCTCCACCGGGGCCTGGCGGTCGCTTCCGGAGGAGGACTTCACGTTCGCGGTCGACGAGCGGGACGGCTTCCTGCGCTACCGGTGGAGGCTCAAGCCGGGCCGCACGGTGCCGGCGGGCGAGTGGGTCTTCGCCGGCCAGTACAACCACGAGCGGGGCGGCCGGGACGCGGGCGGCGACCGCTACTCGGCGACGGCCACCGCCGCGTCCGGCCGCGTCTCGGTGGAGGGCGGCTTCGCCGCCAGCGGCTGAGTGGGCGGCCCGCTACTCGACGAAGTACGTCGGGTTGGGCAGCTTGTACGTGCGGTCCGCGTAGCCGCCCTGGAGGTCGGAGTACTGGTCGCCGAAGTTGGCGACGATGTCGTACCCGAGGTCCCGCTCGATGTGCCGGCGGGTGCCCGCCTTGTACTGCACGGTGGTGCACGTCCAGGTGCCCGGGGTGGCGCAGTGGGCCAGGTAGGACGGCGGGTTCGCCTTGTCCTTCAGGAAGATGTGCGCGGTGTCGAGGTTCACGTCGGCGCCGACCTTCTTCAGGTTCTCGACGGCGGCGGCGCGCTGCGCCTCGCTCAGACCGGAGTTGTAGAAGACCTCGACGCCGCGCTTCTCGGCGTACCGGGCGAGCTGGGGGCTGCCGGGGACGGCCGGGCGGTCGGCGCGGTCGACGTAGGCGGCCCAGGTGGCGCCGTCGTAGCCGTAGTTGTTCTTCTTCTCGTAGTCGAGGCTGAGCAGCAGCGTGTCGTCGATGTCGAAGACGACGGCGGGCTTGGTGTGCTTGTGGTGCGCCGCGCGGGCCGCCCGGTCGATCTGCTTCTTGGCGGAGGCGTCGACGCGGGCCAGGTCGGCGGCGTAGGGGCTGTCCGGGGAGGCCTGGTAGACGCCGTCGGCGTCGAGCGTGGTGCCGTAGTAGGCGTCGATGTCCTTGGCCAGTACCCCGATGTTGTACGGCTCGTGGGTGGAGTTGGCCGTCGACTGGTCGGCGGTGGCGGCGCCCGTGCCGTACAGGACGGCACCGGCGACGGCACAGGCGGCGGTGACGCTCGCGATGCGCAGTGGTTTATGCATGACACAGGTTTCTACGCGCGTCACCCGGGTGAGCGCGAGACCCGTGGCCGGATTCGCGCCCCCGTATCTGGCAAAGATCGCGTCAAGCAGGTCAAGTACCGGCCGTGGCGGCTCGGTCGGCCCGCTCAACGCCGCCCGTCGTACGGCTGCCTGTCGTTCGGCCGCCTGTCGTACGGCCGCCAGTCGTACGGCCGCCAGTCGCCGAGGTACGCCTCCCGGGTGTGTGCCGCAGCTTCGGCCCGGGTGAGCTGGGGCCGGTTCTCCGGGACGCCGATCGCGGCGCCGGGACCGCTGTTGCGGTACTCGCGGAACCTCTGCTCCTGCCAGGGGTGGGCGTCCCGCATGTCGGCGTACGGCGCCACCGCGTCGACGCCCGCGCCGAGGTGGGTCTCGCGCACGGTGAGCATCGGGCGGGCGGTGGTGTCGGAGCTGGGCACCCAGGGGCGGGCCAGCTTGTAGTAGCCGTCGGGGGCCTCGCTGCTGACGCGGCCGCGGATCACCAGGTAGCCGCGCGGGTTGGCGCCCGCCGTGGACGGCGCGAACACGAAGCCGTACGGGGCGGCGTCGAGGTCGGTGCGGACCAGGGTGCGGAAGTGGCAGTGCTCGTACACGGCGGTCGCCCGGCCGAAGACGAAGTCGACGTCGCCCTCGACGTAGCAGCGCTCGTAGTACTGGCGGGCGAAGAGGCCGAGGTCGCGGGAATCGGCGTAGAGGGTGTCCTGGTGGCCGAGGAAGCGGCAGTCGTGGAAGGCGGACCGGTCCCCCATGACCTTGACGGCGACCGCCTGGGTGCCGGTCCAGTCGGGCTGGTCGGCGCGCAGCCAGTCGTTGGCGAAGGTGAGGGCGTGGGCGGTGAAGCCGTCGGCGCGCACGGTGGTGGTGGCCGAACCGCTGGTGCCGTAGGTGCCGGAGCCGTCCGGCTTGGGGGTGCCGGCCGCGTTGTCGTGGACGATGACGACGTCGCGCGGGTCCCCGGAGGCACCGATCCAGGTCGCCCCGGTGCGCCCGGCGTCGACGGCGACCGTCTCGCGGTAGGTGCCGGGGGCGAGGACCAGCGTCCAGCCGTCACCCTCGGCGGCGTCGACGGCTGCCTGGACGGAGGTGAAGTCGCCGCGGCCGTGCGGGTCGACGTACAGGGTCTTGGGGGTACGGCGGGCGGCCGGTGAGCCGTACCGGCCGAAGGGGCGCGGGCGCGGGTGCGGCCGGGTGCCGGCGACGGCGGGGCCGGCCGCCACGAGCCCGGGGCCGAGGCCGAGGGCGGCGCCCGCGCCGGCGGTCGTCAGGAGGAAGCCTCTGCGGGACGGGGCGGGTCGGTGCATGCGGGTGCTCCTTCGGGGACGGACGGGACGGGCGGGGTGGGCCGGGGCGGTGCGGGCGCCCCGGCCCGGTTCGTGGACGGCTGTCAGCGCAGGCGGCCGGCGCCCGCGCCGTGGTCGACGACGGAGGGGACCGCCCGGGACGGGAGGACCTTGGTGCGCAGCGAGGGCGTCCAGCCCGCGCCGGAGCGGAGGGTGGCGTCCGGGTTCTCTGCGTTGTGCGCGGCGATCAGGTCGACGGTGCGGCCGTTGACGCGGTTGTGCGCGGCGCTGAGCGGCGAGTCGTTCCAGCGCTTGAGCACCTTGGCGGGGCTGACGCCGCGCGGCAGGGTGAAGGCGTTGTGCTCGGCGACGAGGGCGGACTCCTTGCCGACGCCGAAGCTGTAGGCGTAGTCGTCCGAGGCCACGAAGTGGTTGTTGTAGACGTCGACCTGGCCGAAGCGGACGCGGGGCGCGCGCTCGACGAGGTTCTTGAACAGGTTGTGGTGGAAGGTCGCCTTCAGGTGGCCGCGGTCCACGGCGGCGGTGGACTCGCTGTCGCTGTTGCCGATCAGGACGGTCTTGTCGTGCTCGGTGAAGACGTTCCAGGACGCGGTGACGTAGTCGGCGCCCTTCACGATGTCCAGCTGGCCGTCGTGCTGCTGGTAGAGCATGCCGAAGTAGGTGGGCGCCGCGCTGTCGGGGTGCTCGCCGTCGGTGAAGGTGTTGTGGTCCAGCCACACGTGCGTCGACCCGTACACGACGGCGCTGTCGTACTCGGAGTTCCAGTTGCCCTGGTCCCCGTCGGTCGGGTCCCACTGCGGGAAGCAGTCGACGGGGCTCTCGAAGGTGAGGTTGCGGACGATGACGTTGTCCACGTCCTTGATCTGGAGGCTGGCGCCCTTGAGCGCGGCGCCCCGGCCGACGCCGATGATGGTGGTGTCGGAGGGGACGTTCGCCTTGATGGACCGGTCCTGCTGTGCGGCGGAGGCGCGGCGCAGGCCCTCGGGGCTGTCGTCGGGCTCGGCGCTCAGGTCGGTCTCCATGCCCCAGTTCTCGGGGGAGTACTTCTCCAGGTAGGCGTCGAAGTCGTAGCCGGGCGCGGCGAAGGCCTCACAGCCCTCCGATACGGCGTCGACGGTGCCCTTGACCTTGATGATCCTGGGCGCGGTGCCGTCGGCGGCGAGGGCGGCCTTGAACTCGGCCCAGGTGGAGACGGTGTACACGTGCTCCGCGTCGGCGGCGGCCCCGCCGGTGGTGCCGGCGCCGTGGGAGGCCCAGCCGTCGTTCGCGGGCAGCGTCTGCCGGGCGGTGTCCGCGGGGTGGTGGCGGCCGGGGCGGGCCTCGGCCGTGGCGGCGGTCAGGCTCAGCACGAGGGCGGTGCAGCCGACGAGTGCGGCGGTTCTGCTCATGGCATGCCCATGCCATCCATAGGTGCTCATGGTGCTGTTCTCCCTGGTTCTCGGGATGGTGTGGAGTGTTGTGCGGTGGCCGGTTCCGGCCAGTTGATCCAGGACGCGGGGATCTCCTCGTCCAACGGGCGGCCCGCAGCCCGCGACGAGCCACGGACCACCCGCGGCGAAACCCGGAGCCGACCGCCTAACCCATCTGCTCCGTCCACTCGGCCTGCGCCTCATTCAGCTTCTCGGCCAGCCCGTCCAGAAAGTCCTTCGCGCTCATGTCACCCAGCAGCACCTTCTGGAACCCCGGCTCACTCTCCGACTTGGACACCGTGTTCCAGTCCGGCAGGTAGTACGGCAGCTGGACGATGGTCGTCGACCCGTCGTTCAGCGCCTGCGCCGCCAGCTTCGTCGGCTCGGCCTTCTGGATCCACGCGTCGTTCGCCGCCTCGGTGTTGGACGGCACCTGCCCGGCGGACTCGTTGAACTTCGAGTTCTGCTCCTTCGAGGTGGCGAACTCGATGAACTTCCAGGCGGCCTCCTTGTTCTTCGAGCTCTTGAACATGCCGAGCCCGTCGACCGGGTTGGACACCTGGACCCGCCTGCCCGAGGCGCCGACCGGCTGCGGGATGCCGCGGAACTTGTCGACGCCGAGCGCCTTCACGTGGTCCTGGTAGGAGCCCAGGTTGTGGTTGAGCATGCCGATGGTGCCGGTGTCCCACTGGGCAACCATCTTGGCGAAGTCGTTGTTGACGTCGGCGGCCGGCGTGACCTTCTTGTACAGCGCCGCGTACTTCTCCAGCGCCTCGACGTTCTTCGGGTCGTTGACGGTGGTCTTCTTCTTGTCGGCGTCCCAGAACGAGGTGATCCCGGACTGCCCGTACATCGCGTCGAACGCCTGGGCGATGGAGCCGGAGCCGCCGCGGATGGTGTACCCGAACTCGTTCTTGCCCGCGTCGGTCAGCTTCTCGGCGGCGGCATAGAACTTGTCCCACGTCGTCGGCGCGTCCAGCCCGGCCTTCTCGAACAGGTCGGTGCGGTAGTAGAGGACGCCGTTGTTGGCGGAGGTCGGCATCGAGTACAGGGTGCCGTCGCCGCCGCCGGCGGCCTTCAGGGACTCGACCATGTCCTTGTTGAGCTTGTCGCTCAGGGAGGACTTGGTGAGCCGGTCGTCCAGCGGCTCCAGGGCGCCCTGGGCCGAGAAGCCCGCGAGCATCGACGCCGTCACGCCGCCGACGTCCGGCAGGCCGCCGCCCTGGATGGCGGTGTCGACCTTGGACTGGTACTCGGTGGCGGCGATGCCGACGTACTCCACGTCGATGTCCGGGTTCGCCTTCTCGAAGTCGGCGATGATCTCCTTCCAGACGGCCGTACGGATACCGCCGTTGTTGTCCCAGAAGACGATCTTCCCCTTGCCGCTGCCCTCGGCACCCTTGTCGCCGCCCGCTCCGCTGCCGTCGTCACCGCAGGCGGTGACGGTCAGCGCGAGCACGGCCCCCAGGGCGACGGCGGCGGACGTGCGGCGCCTGGCTGTGCCTCTGTCTCTGCTGCTGAGCATGCTGATCCTCATCGGTCGGCTCTCTTCTTCTGGATCCAACAAAGCGGTGGAACGACAACGTGGGGGTTCAGGACGGGGTTGGGGTACGTCCCGACGGGCCGGCGAGTGGTCCCGGGGGTCACGGGCTCACCGCCTTGCGTACGAGGGCCGCGGCGCCGTCGGCGTCGAGGCGGCCGTCGGCGACGAGGGTGACGATCCGGCGGACCAGGGTGTCGCCGGGGGCGACGGTCACCCGGTCGTCGTGGGCCAGCGAGGAACCGACGCCCGGGTACTCCTCGGTGCGCACGAACCACGGGTCGCGCCGGGTGCGTTCGGTGGCGCCGGCGAACACCAGCGACCAGGACTCCCCGCTCAGGGCGAGCCAGTCGGCGCTCCTGCCGTGCACCTCGCGCTCGCCCTCGCGGTCGGCGGTGAAGACCCTGGGCGCCGCACCCTCCTTGCGGGCGCGCCAGAAGAAGCCGCCGTAGGCCGCGCCGGGACGCCCGTTGGTGGCGGGGCTGCCGATGGTGAGCGGGTCCGGGGTGGTGTTGGTGAGGGAGAAGGTGAAGTCCAGCGCCCAGGCGGTGGCGGTGAGTTCGGTGGCCGCGACCGTGCGGCGCTCGCGCAGCAGCTCGGTGCCGGCGGCGACCCAGCGCAGCTCCTCGACGAAACCGTCGGGGTCGCGGAGCTGGAAGGAGGTGTGCCGCTGGGTGCCGTGGTTGTCCAGCTCGGTCGGTCCCCGGTCGCGGACGTAGGTGCGCCCGCCCCAGAAGTTGTGGCCCTCGACGTCGGGAACGGCGACACCGACGCCGAGGTGATGGAGGTGGTCGGCAGGGCTGAACTCGGTCACGGCCGTGCCGGCCAGGGTGGTGACGGGGTGCAGGTAGGGGCGCGGGGAGAGCCGGTACGGCAGCTCGGGCCGGGTGACGTACCGGGCGACGGGACGGCCCGCCACGCGCAGCACCGGGGAGTCGTTGCCGGTCATCGCGTACTCACCCCGTATCGCGGGTGCTCGGTGCGCGGCGCCCAGGGCGCGCCCAGTTCTGAGTAGAGGGAGAGGGTGTCGGCGGCGGCGGCCACGAGGCTGTCGATGCCGGGGACCACGCGGCGCCTCTCACCGGG
The DNA here is from genome assembly GCF_041538145.2 of Streptomyces sp. MMCC 100. NCBI lineage: Bacteria > Bacillati > Actinomycetota > Actinomycetes > Kitasatosporales > Streptomycetaceae > Streptomyces > Streptomyces sp. MMCC 100. Next base: position 1,826,736 of record NZ_JBGORK020000001.1, on the reverse strand, counting down.
GAGGCGGCGCCAGGCGGCGGCGGGCAGCGGTTCCGGGTCGGGCGCCCGGCGGATCGCCTCGACGACCCGCATGAAGGCGCCCGTCTCGTCCGGGGGCACCAGCAGGGGGGCGCCGGTGGTGAGGTGGTCGACCAGGTTCTCCAGCAGGTCGGTGCGGCCGTGCTGGAACTCCTCGGGGCCGTGTCCGCCGCGCTGGAGCAGGACGCGGTCCTGCTTGTACCAGAAGGTGATGCGGCCGCTGGAGCCGTGCACCAGGACGTACGGCTCGTCGGCCCGCTCCGCGCACAGGGTGGCGGCGACGGTGACGCGGTGCCCGCGTGCGGTGCCGATCCGTACGCAGGAGGTGTCGTCGGCCTCGATGTCGTTGGCGTGACTCAGCTCGGTCTCGATGCCGGTGACGTCCTCGGCGCGGGCCGTGCCGCCGAGCGCGAGGGCGGTGGCGACGGCGTGCGCCAGCGGGTTGGTCAGCGCGCCGTCGATGACGTCGGCGCCGTTCAGCCGCCGCTTGCCCGACCAGGGCGCCCGGCGGAAGTAGGCCTCGTCGCGCACCCACGCGCCGGCCCCGCCGATGCCCACGACCTCACCGATGGCACCCTCGGCGACCAGCTCCCGTATGGCGGGCACCGCGTGCGAGCCCAGCGACTGGAACCCGATCTGGCAGGCGACCCCGGCCTCGGCGACCCCGTCGGCCATCCGGCGGAACTCGGCGTACGACGGCGCCGGGGGTTTCTCCAGGAGCAGGTGCACCCCCCGCCGGGCTGCGGCCAGGGCAAGATCGGTGTGGGTGGGGATCGGCGTGCAGATCACGGCGATCCGGGCGCCGGTGGAGTCGAGCAGCGCACCGAAGTCGGCGGACTGCTCGGGGAGTTCTCCCCCGGCCTCCTCCTCGGTCAGCGGTGTCAGCTCACAGAGGCCGGCCAGCCGGACCAGTCCCGCCCGCTCCAGGCGGCGGATGTTGGCGACGTGCCAGCGGCCGTGGCCTCGGGCGCCGGCGAGGACGACGGGAACCCGGTTCATCCCTTCACCGCCCCCGCGCTGAAGCCGGTGATCAGCCACTTCTGGATGAAGGCGAAGACGATCACGACGGGGACGGCGGCGACGATGCCGCCGGCGGCGAGCGCGCCGAGGTCGACGCTGTCCGCGCTCATCAGGGAGTTGAGGCCGACCGGGATGGTCTGCTTGCTCTGGTTGTTGAGGAACATCAGGGCGAACAGGAAGTGGTTCCAGGAGTGCACGAAGGCGAAGGAACCCACCGCGATCAGACCCGGCCGCAGCAGCGGCAGCACCACGATCCGGAAGGCCCGGAAGCGTCCGCAGCCGTCGACCCAGGCGGCCTCCTCCAGGGAGTACGGCACGTTCTTGATGAAGTTGCTGATCAGGATGATCGACAGCGGCAGCTGGAAGACCGTCTCGGCGATGATGACGCTGCCCAGCGAGTTGATCATCTGCAGTTCGGCGAAGATCTCGAACAGCGGCACCAGGAGCAGCGCGCCGGGCACGAACTGGGAGCAGAGCAGGGCGAGCATGAAGCCCCGCTTGATCCTGAAGTCGAACCGGGCGAGGGCGTAGCCGCCGGCCAGGGCGACGAGCGTGGTCATCACCAGGGTCGCGAGACCGACGTACACGCTGTTGGTGAAGTAGGTGCCGAAGCCGCGGTCGGTCCACACCTTCTCGAAGTGCTCGGTGGTCATCGGCCAGGGCACGAGCGAGGTCGAGCCGGCCGGGCGCACCGCGAAGAGCAGGATCCAGTAGAACGGGATCAGCGTGAAGACCAGGTAGATCCCGAGCGGCAGGTAGATCTGCCGGCGGGGCACCTCGTCCCAGGCGGGTCGGCGCTTCTTCGCCGGCCGCGGCGGTTCGAGGTCGGTCCGCGCGGGGGCGGGGGCGGGCGCGGTGGCCTCCTTGGTGATCACTTGTTCTCGCCTCCGAACTTGCTCAGCCGCAGGTAGACGATCGAGCAGAAGAGCAGGATCACGAACGCGACCGTGGTGAGGGCCGACGCGTAGCCGAAGTCGTGGGCGTCGACGCTGGTGTTGGCGATGTACAGGGGCAACGTCGTGGTCTCGCCCGCGGGTCCGCCGCCGGTCAGGGTGTAGAGCAGGTCGACGTTGTTGAACTCCCACACCGCGCGCAGCAGCGTGGACAGGATGATGGCGTCCTTCAGGTGCGGCAGCGTGATGTGCCAGAACTGCTTGAGCCTGCTCGCCCCGTCCACCTCGGCGGCCTCGTACAGGTCCTTGGAGACGGACTGGAGGTCGGCGAGGATGAGGATCGCGAAGAAGGGCACGCCGCGCCAGAGGTCGGCGACCACCGCCGCGGAGAAGACGGTCGAGGTGTCCGACAGCCAGCTGGTGCCGTAGGTGCCGATGCCCATGTCGGCGAGGTAACGGGTGACGCCGGTCTGGGAGTTGTAGAGCAGCACCCAGATCGCGGAGGTCAGCACGCCGGAGACGGCCCACGGGGAGAAGACCAGGGCCCGCCCGACGCCCCGGCCCACGAAGGTCTGGTTGACGATGAGCGCCAGCGCCAGACCGAAGAGCAGCTGCAGTCCGACCTCGACGAAGACCCACTTGGCGCTGAAGACGAGGGTGTCCCGAAAGACCGGGTCCTCGGTGAAGATCTTGACGAAGTTGTCGAAGCCCGCGAAGCCGTTCCGCCACGGCTTGGTGGGGTTGTACTCCTGGAGGCTGTAGTAGAAGACGCTGATGACCGGGTAGGCGATGAAGCCCAGCATCAGCAGGGCGGCCGGTCCGATCAGCAGGTACGGGAGCCTGCGCGGCGTGGCCGAGGCACGGCGCCGCCGGGGTGGCGCGGGCGGTTTCGCCACGGCTGCGGCTTGGGCCATGACAGTTCTCCGTTCTAGTACGTCTACTGCGGCTGCGTCGTGCGGGCGTTCGCGGAGCGCGAGGGGAAGGGCGGGAAGGGCGGGAAGGGCGGGAAGCGCTTTCTCCATGGGCAGGGGTGTGCGGGGGTCCCGCCGTCGGCGGGCTCAGCCTGCGTAGGGGTCCCGCACCTTGCCGGGGCGAGCCAGGAACTCGAAGTCGCAGCCGGTGTCGGCCTGGGTGATCTGTTCGTTGTAGAGCGCGCCGTAGCCCCGTTCGTAGCGGGCGGGCGGTGGTGTCCAGGCGGCCCTGCGGCGCGCCAGCTCCTCGTCGTCCACGCCCAGGTGCAGGGTGCGGGCTTCGACGTCGAGAGTGATCGGGTCGCCGGTGCGCACCAGGGCGAGCGGTCCGCCGACGTACGACTCGGGGGCCACGTGCAGCACGCACGCGCCGTAACTGGTGCCGCTCATCCGGGCGTCGGAGATCCGGACCATGTCCCGCACGCCCTGCTTGAGCAGGTGGTCGGGGATGGGCAGCATGCCGTACTCGGGCATGCCCGGCCCGCCCTTGGGCCCGGCGTTGCGGAGCACCAGCACGCTGTCGGCGGTGATGCCCAGGTCCGGGTCGTTGATGGTGCGCTGCATGGTCCGGTAGTCGTCGAAGACGACGGCGGGACCGGTGTGCTTGAGCAGGTGCGGCTCGGCGGCGATGTGCTTGATGACCGCCCCGTCCGGGCAGAGGTTGCCGCGGAGCACGGCGACACCTCCCTCGCTCGCGACGGGGTTGTCGCGGGTCCTGATGACGTCGTCGTGGTGGACGAGGGCGCCGGCCAGCTGCTCGCGCAGGGTGTCGTGCGAGACCGTGGGCCGGTCCAGGTGGAGCAGGTCGGTGATACGGGAGAGGAAGCCGGGCAGGCCGCCGGCGAAGTGGAAGTCCTCCATCAGGTGGGTCTGTCCGCCGGGGCGGACGTTGGCCAGCACCGGGACGGTGCGGGCGATGCGGTCGAAGTCGTCGAGGGTGAGGGTGACGCCCGCCCGGCCCGCCATGGCGATCAGGTGGATCACGGCGTTGGTGGAGCCGCCGAGGCCGAGCACGGTGGTGACGGCGTCCGCGAAGGCGTCGGCGGTGAGGATGTCGCTCAGCTTCCGGTCCCGGTGGACCAGTTCGACGATCCGCAGCCCTGCCGCGGCGGCCATCCGGTCGTGCCCGGAGTCGACGGCCGGGATGCTGGAGGCGCCCGGGACGGTGACGCCGAGGGCCTCGGCGGCGGCGGTCAGCGTGGAGGCGGTGCCCATGGTCATGCAGTGGCCCGGCGAACGGGCCAGGCCGCTCTCCAGCTCCTGCATCTCGCAGTCGCCGATGAGACCGGCCCGCTTGTCGTCCCAGTACTTCCACATGTCGGTGCCGGAGCCGAGGGTCTCGCCGCGCCAGTGCCCGGGGAGCATGGGCCCGGCGGGCACGAAGACGGCGGGCAGGTCGACGCTGGCGGCGCCCATGAGCAGCGCGGGCGTGGACTTGTCGCAGCCGCCCATCAGCACGGCGCCGTCGACCGGGTAGGAGCGCAGCAGCTCCTCGGTCTCCATGGCGAGGAGGTTGCGGTAGAGCATCGGGGTCGGCTTCTGGAAGGTCTCGCTCAGCGTGGAGACCGGGAATTCGAGGGGGAAGCCGCCCGCCTGCCACACGCCCCGCTTGACCGCCTGGGCGCGGTCGCGCAGGTGGACGTGGCAGGGGTTGATGTCGGACCAGGTGTTGAGGATGGCGATGACGGGCTTGCCGAGGTGCTCCTCGGGCAGGTAGCCGAGCTGGCGGGTGCGGGCGCGGTGGCTGAAGGAGCGCAGCCCCGACGAGACGCCGCTGCCGTACCACTGGTGGCTGCGGAGCTGGTCGGGCGACTTCCGGTCGGTCATATCGACCACCCCGCGGCGATGGCGGCGACCTCGGCGCGCTCGCTCTCGGGCAGCGGCTTGCTCGGCGGGCGGACCTCCCGGCGGCACAGGCCCAGCGAGGCGAGGGCCTCCTTGACCACCGTGACGTTGTTGGCGGAGCCGTTGGCGGCGCGCAGTTCCTCGAAGCGGCGGATCTGCTCCCAGACCTTCATGGCGCCCGGATAGTCGCCGGATCGAAGCGCTTCGATCATGTTCAGCGAAACGGCCGGGGCGACGTTCACGAGCCCCGAGGTGAAGCCGGTGGCGCCCGCGGAGAAGTACGAGGGGGCGTACGGCTCGGCGAGCCCGGCGACCCAGACGAAGCGGTCGAGGCCGGCGTCGCGGGCGAACGCGGCGAACTTGGCGGCGTCGGGGACGGCGTACTTCACGCCGATCACGTTGGGGCAGGCGTCGGCGAGGTCGGCGAGGCGGGCGCCGGTGAGCCGGTCGTTGCGGATGTAGGGCACGACGCCCAGTTCCGGCACGGCCTCGGCGATGGCGCGGTGGTAGTCGACCCAGCCGCCCTGGGAGACGTAGGGGTGGACGGGCTGGTGGACCATCACCATGGAGGCGCCCAGCTCGCGGGCGTGCCGGGCGGAGGCGACCGCGGTCGGCACGTCGTGGCCGACGCCGACCAGGATGTCGGCGCGCTCGCCGGCCTCCTCGATCGTCAGCTCGGTGACGAGGCGGCGTTCGGCGGGATCGAGGGCGTAGAACTCGCCGGTGTTGCCGTTGGGGGTGAGGGTCGTGATGTCACCGTCGAGGAGACGACGCAGCAGGGCCCGGTAGGTGGCGGGGTCGACGGAGCCGTCCGCGGCGAACGGGGTCACCGGGATCGCCACCACGTCGGCCAGGGCCGTCCGCTGGGTCTCGAACGTCGCTGTCATGCCTGACCGTCCTCTTCCTGGGCCGCGGTCCCCGCTTCGGGGAAGGCCCGCTCGACGAACGACGCGATGTGCGCGTGCAGGGCGCGGGCCGCGCCGTCCGCGTCACCGGCGAGGGCGAGGCGCAGGATCTCCTGGTGCTCGCCGGCCTCCCGTTCCCAGGAGGGGTCGGCGGCCCAGGCGACCGCGGAGACGAGGGCCGCCTGGTCGCGGACCTCGTCGAGCATCCGGCCGAGCAGCGGGTTGCCGCACGGCACGTACAGGGCGCGGTGGAACTCACGGTTGGCCAGCGACCGTTCGGCCGTGTCCGTGGCCCGGTCGGCCTGGGTGAGCGCGTCCCGGGCGGCGTCCAGGGAGGCTCCGCGGCGCACGGCGCGCCTGAGGGCCTCGGGTTCCAGGAGGAGCCGGACGTCGTAGACCTCGCGCGCCATGTCCGCGTCCACCATGCGCACCGTGACGCCCTTGTACTGGCTCATCACGACCAGTCCGGTACCGGCCAGCGTCTTGAGCGCCTCGCGCACCGGTGTCTTGGACACTCCGAACTGTGCGGCGAGGTCGGTCTCGACCAGGGCCTGGCCGGGCGTCAGCCGGCCGGTGAGGATGCGGCGTTTGATCTCTTCCAGCACGTACTGCGTGCGGGAGGGGATCGGCGTGGGCACAGAGGTCATGCGCGCCTCTCGGGATCTCGCGTCGGATGCGCGGACCTCGGACGTCCGCTCTCTGAACCGAGCTCGGACATCAGATCTCGCGTATCGCGTCTCATATATGACGTACGGAGTACGACGCGTTGAAGGTAGGAGGGGCGCTGGGGCGCGTCAATGCTTCTGACGAAGAAAGGTTGGCGGGTTGCCGCTCGGGGCGGCCGCCGTGTCGCTCGGGTGCGCGTTCGCCTTCGCGATGCGGAGTGAGGGCCGGACCTGCCGGGCGCCTGGCTACGCCTCACGGACGGCGATGGGCGGCGCCACGGACCTGGTGCGGGCGCGCGGCCCGGCTCGGGCTCGGTCGTCCCAAGCCACGGCCGGCTTCTGCTTCTCCTTCGCGTGCGACTGCAACGCGGTGAACACCGGTGCGGGGGAACGCGACTGCCGTTCCCCCGCACCAGCCGCACTGTGTGAGGGCCGCGGCCCGCGTCAGCGCAGGGCGACGATCAGGGCGTCGCTGGGCGAGCACCAGGCCTGGCGGGCCTCGGCGAAGCCGACGGCGCGGAGGGTGTCCGTGTGCCACACGGAGGTGGTCGGCCGGTCGCGCCGTACCGCGGCGGCGTCGGAGGTCCTGCGCGGGTCGCCGAGCCGGGCGAAGCGCTCGGCCGCCGCTTCCGCGAGGGCGGGGGACTCCGCGGCCTCGGTCCACCAGCCCGCCCAGTCCTGGGCCCCGGCCGCCTGCTCGCGCTCCTTGCGGGCGACCTGGAAGGCGTGCGCCGCGGCGTTGATGCGGGGTGCGGACTCGTCGACCATGTGGTCGGCGTTGAGGAAGACGCCACCCTCGCGGACCACCCCGGCCAGGTCGCCGTACAGCTTCCGCAGCGGCTCGGTGTCCAGCCAGTGCAGCGCCGTCGCGGTCACCACGGCGTCGTAGGAGCGGTGCGGGAGCGCCTCGGTCCACGCCGGGTCCGTCAGGTCCGCCGTGACGAACGCGGCGCGGTCCTCCCCGGCGAAGTGGCCGCGGGCGATCGTCAGCAGCACCGGGTCGATGTCCACTCCGGTGGTCCGGGCGCCGGGGAAGCGCTTCAGTACCCGGTCGCTGATGCTTCCGGTGCCGCACGCGAGGTCCAGCACCACCGGCTCGGGTCCGGCGACGGCTTCCACCATGTCCAGCATCACCCGGAAGCGCTCCTCGCGGTCGGGCATGTACCACTCCTGCTGACGGTCCCAGCTGGTCTGCCAGGACTGCCAGTCGGTAGTGGGGACAGGGGGGTTCGGGGTGGTCCTCGTGGTCGGGGTGGTCGGGGTGGTCGTCGTGGTTTCCGGCATGGGTGCCTCTCGTGACGCTGGTCGGTTCGCTGGTGTCGGTCGGGTCGGGGGCGGGGTACGGCGGGTCATACGGCGCCGGGTGCGGCGGGGGCGGCCGTGGCGGGGGCGAGGTGTTCGGCGCGCAGGAGCAGGCGGGTGGCCTCGGCGCGCGGTGCGGTGAGTACGTCGGCGCAGGCGCCCTTCTCCACGACCCGGCCGCCGTCCAGGACCAGCAGCCGGTCCGCGACCGCCCGCAACAGGCTCAGGTCGTGGCCGATCCACACCACCGCGGTGCCCGACTCGTGGCGCAGCCGGTCCACTTCGGCCACCACCAGTTCCGTGGCGGTGGCGTCCAGGGCGGTGGTGATCTCGTCACAGACCAGGACGTCTGGTCCGGCCAGTACGGCGCGGGCGACGGCGGCGCGCTGCAGTTCGCCCCCGGACAGCGCCTCGGGGCGACGGCGTGCGGTCTCCTCGGCGACGCCGAGCCGCGCGAGCAGCTCGGCCGCGCCGGCGATCGCCTCGGCGGGGGCCAGGGCGCGCAGGCGTACGGCGGTGCGGGCGACCTGGTCGAGCACGGTGCGGTGCTCGTCGAAGGAGCCGCGCACCTCCTGCCACACGTACTGCACCCGGCGCTTGGACGTGCGGTCGCGGTGGCGCAGCACCGGCAGGGGGACGCCGTCCAGGAGCAACCGCCCGTCGTGGCGCTCGTGGAGCCCGGCCAGGCATCGGGCCAGCGTCGTCTTGCCGCTGCCCGAACGCCCGGCGACGGCCAGGCAGTCACCCGGGCCGACGGCCAGCGACACGCCGCTCAGCACCTCACCGCGCCGTCCCGGCCGCAACCAGGCGGACAATTCCTCCGCGACCAGGAGACCGGGCCGGCCGGCCGGGGCGGCGGGCGCCACGGAGGGCCCGGTGGCGGCGGGCCGGGCCGGCACGACCTGCCCGGCGCTGACACCGCCACCGCCCACCGCCGCCGACCGGCCGGGAGCCCCGGGCCGACCGAACGCCGCCCCCTCGGCATCCGCCCCCTCGGCACCCGCGCCCGGACCGGCGCCCACCGCAGGCGTGCCAGGGCCGACGCGCACGACGGACCGGCCCGCCACCATGCCTTCGGCACCCGATTCGGGAACACCGGGCGCCACGGACCCGCCGGGGAGCGCGGGCACGGACGACGGCGTCCTCCCGGCATCGGCGAGCCCCTTGGCATCCGCGAGTCCTGCGGCTTCGGCGGGCCCTTCGGCTTCGGCGGGCCCTTCGGCATCCGCAAGCCCTGCGGCACCAGCGAGCCCCTCGGCATCCGCAAGCCCTGCGGGGTCCGCAGACCCCGCGGGGTCCGGGGCCTCCCGGTGGCCCCGGACCCGAGCGGTACCAGGGTCCGGGACCGTACCGGATTCCGGTGCCGTCGCCGTCGCCGTGGGGCGGGACAGCACCTCGTCGGCGGACCCGACGGCCGTGACGCGGCCCGACTCCAGCACGACCACGTGGTCGGCCAGGGCGCGCACCATGGCGTGGTCGTGGCTGAGGAGCAGGATCGCGATGCCGGTCCCCGCGAGGTCGGCGAGTTCGCGGGTGAGGCCCATCCGGGTCACCGTGTCCAGGCCGGTGCCGGGCTCGTCGAGCACCAGGGCACGCGGGCCGCAGGCCAGCACCTGCGCGAGGGCGACCCGTTGCCGCTGCCCGCCGGAGAACTGGTGCGGGAAGCGCCGCAGTACGTCCCGGGTGTCCGGGAGCTGCGCCAGCCGCAGCGCTTCGGCGGCGCCCGCCCGTGCCTCCGCCCGTCGGCTCCCGCCGCCCGGCGTCCGGCGGCCGCCGTCGGTCCCCGCCCGGCCGTGCAGCCGGGACAGCTCCCGCAGGACCGCGCCCGTCCGGCGGGCCGGGTTCAGGGCGCTGCCCGGATGCTGCGGCATGTAGGCGACGGTCGAGCCGCGCACCGCCGCCGCCCGCGCGGTGACACCCCGCTCGTCCACCACTGCGGTGCCCGCGACCCGTACCGAGCCCCGCAGCCGTACACCCGGCTGGGCCTCCCCGAGGAGCGCCAGCGCGGTGGTGGTCTTGCCGCTCCCGGACGGTCCGACCAGCGCGGTGATGTGGCCCGGAAGAACCTCCAGGTCCACTCCGTGCAGCAGGACGGCGGAGTCCGTGACCGCCGTCAGCCCGTTCACCTCGATCACCGGCTTCACCGCGCGGCCTCCGTCCCCGTCCCCGTCCCCGTACGCACTCCGGCGGGCTCCCTCCCCTTCCCGGCCACCCGCGCCGGGGCCGCCGGGGCGCTCGGCGTGCCGCCGTGACCCCTGCGTTTGATCAGGCCGTCCGAGAGCAGGTTCAGGCCGACGGTGAACATGACGAGCATCGCCGCGGGGGCGCACACCGCCCACGGCTGGACCAGCAGCGCCTCGCGGCTGCCCGCGATGGTCACGCCCCAGTCCGGGGAGGTCGGTTCGAGGCCGAGGCCGAGGAAGTTCGCCGCGGCGACCGTGAAGACCGCGGTGCCGACCCGGGTGCCGGCGTCCGCGGCGGCGACCGGCAGGACCGCGCGGCCGACGTACCCGAAGACGATCCGGGGCCAGGACTCGCCCTGCAGCCGCATCGCCTCGACGACCGGCCCGCTGGCGGCGTCGAGGGCGGCGGCGCGGACGAGGCGGGCGACGGCCGGGACGCCGATCGCGGCAACCGCGAGCGTGATCGCGACCGCGCTGCCGTGCCTGACCATGCCGACCACGCTGATGACCAGCAGCGACGGTACCGGCAGGACGACTTCGACCGGCCGCAGCAGGAGTTCGTCGGCCCAGCGGTGCCGGGTGACGGCCGCGGCGAGGCCGAGGGTGCCGCCGACGACGTAGGCGAGTGCCACCGCGCAGCAGGCGACACCGAGCGCGCTGGGTCCGCCGCGCAGCAGCAGGGTGAGCACGTCCCGGCCCATGCCGTCGGTGCCGAGCGGGTGGCCGTCTCCGAGGACGTAGGGCGCGCCGTCGGGCGAGGCGATCGCGGGCGCGAAGAACGGCCCGGCGACGGCGACGGCCACCGGGACGGTGAACAGCAGGACCGCGAGGACCGTCAGGAGCGAGGGGCGGCGGCGCGGGGCCGTCATCGCAGCACCTCCGTGCGGGGCGCGAGCCGGTGGGAGACGAGGTCGGCGGCGAGGTTGAGGGCCAGGCCGATGGTGGCGAGCAGGAGGGTGAGGGCCTGCACGGTGGGGATGTCGCGGCTCTGCACGGCGTCGATCAGCGCGGTGGCGGTGCCGGGGACGGCGAAGACGGCCTCCACGACCAGGACGCCGCCGAGCAACTGGTCGCCGGTGCGGGCCAGTTCCTGGGCGCCGGGCACGGCGGCGCCCGGCAGCACATGGCGCAGTACGAGCCGGCCGCGCGGCACGCCGAGCCGTCTGGCCTGGACGGTGTACCCGGCGTGCACTGCGGTGACGGTGCCGGCGCGTATCTGCCGGGAGAGCAGGCACACGGTGCGGGCCAGCAGCACGGCCACCGGCAGGACGAGGAGCGTGGGCCGCTCCAGCAGGTCCCCGGCGTCCGTGCCCAGCCAGGTGGACGGCAGCCAGCCGAGTCGCAGTGACACCACGGCGACGAGGGTGAGCGCGAGGACGAAGTCCGGTACGGAGTTCAGGGCGAGGGTGAGCCCGGACAGCGCCCGGTCCGTGCGACTGCCCTCGCGCAGCCCCATGAGCAGTCCGAGGCCGACCGCGAGCGGCACGAGGATCACGATGGTGACCGCGGCGAGCGTCAGCGTGGCGCCCAGCGAGCCCGACACGATGGAGCCGACCGGTTCGCCCCCGACGAGCGAGGTGCCCGGGTCGCCGGTGAGCATGGCCCCGGCCCAGGTGGCGAAGCGCTCGGCGATCGGCCGGTCGAGGCCCATCCGGTGGCGCAGCTCCGTCACCTGGGCCGGGTCGATGGCCAGTTCGTTGAACTGGACCTCGGCCGCGTCGCCGGGCAGGACCGAGGTCAGGACGAAGACGAGGACGGCGAGCACCGCGAGTTGACACAGGGCGAGCAGCAGCCGCCTGGTGGCGTATCGGAGCATGTCAGGCCAGCCAGACGGTGTCGAAGCGGGCCCAGTCGACCGTGTTGGGCGGCGCGGACGCCACCCCGTGCAGCCTGCCGGACACGGCGTTCAGCCAGTCGGGGTGCCCCCACAGCAGGAGCCCGCCCTTGTCGTGCACGGTGCGCTGGAGTTCGCCGTACAGGCGGGTGCGTTCGGCGGTGTCGACGACGGCCTGCGCGCGGTGGAACTCCGCGTCGAACTCGGGGCGCTTCCAGGCGCTGGCGTTCTTGGGGCCGGTGGCGGTCAGCCGGTCGCCGATGTAGCTGGGGATGGGCATGGCGCCGCACCGGTGGCTGCCGAGCAGCCCGGTGGTGAGCTGGTCGGTGTAGTAGCTCTCGGGCGGCCCGGTGCTGACGTCGATCCGCAGCCCCGCCTCGGCGGCCTGCTCGGCGAACAGGTGCGCGGCGTCGGTGAATCCGTCGGCGGCGGTGGAGGTGTAGAAGGAGATCCGTTTGTTGAGGGTGCCGGTGGCGCGCAGCAGGCGGCGGGCCTCGTCCACGTCGCGTTCGCGCTGCGGGACGTGCTCGGGGTAGTACGTGTAGCCCTTGCCGTACATGTCGTTGCCGAGGGTGCCGCGCGCGCCGAGGACGACCTCGACGAGCCGTTCGCGGTCGGCGAGGAGTTTGAGGGCCAGCGCGGCCCGCGGATCGTCGAAGGGCGGGCGGTCGGTCTTCATGGCGATGCCCTCGGCGCCGCTGCGTGGCGTGGACACGATCCGCACCCGCGGGTTGGCCTCGACGACGCGCGCGAAGGTGGGCGACATCTCGTGCGCGTAGTCCACTTCGCCCGCCTGTACGGCGCTGGCCCGTGCCTCGGTCTCCGCGGACAGGATCCGTATCTCGTCCGGGTAGGGCGCGCCGTCCCAGTGGTCGTCGAACCTGCGGGCGGTGAAGGAGCGGCCGGCGTGGAAGGAGGCGAACCGGAACGGTCCGGTGCCCACCGGCCGGGACGGGTCGCGGTAGCCGTGCCGGACGACGGAGGTGCCGCTGGTCGCGAGCAGCGTGGGGAGTTCGGCGTGCGGCCGCTTCAGTACCAGTTCCACCGTGTCGGAGCCGATGCCGCGCGACTTCTTCAGGTCGACGACCGAGAGCGAGCCGCGCGCCACCCGGTCCGCCGCGCCGGGATCGAGAATGCGGGCCAGCGTGTACAGCACGTCGTCGGCGTCGAGCCGGTGACCGTCGTGGAAGACGGCGCGCCGCAGCCGGAACCGCCACACCGTGCCGTTCTCGCGGGACTCCCAGCCGCGCGCGAGCCTCGGTACGGGGCGCAGCCTGGCGTCCAGGTCGAGGAGCCGGTCGAAGACCTGCTTGTGCCGGGCGATGTCCACGAACTGCCGCTGCGCGTGCGGGTCCATGGTCTCCTTCGCCCCCGCTCCCGGGAACACCGCCCGTACGGTGCCGCCGCGCCGGGGAGGGGCGTCGTCGTCCCCGGCGGACGCGGCGGCCCGGCACGAGGTCAGCAGCGCCGCACCGGCGGCCCCGCCCAGGCCGAGGACGGCCCGCCGGGAGAGGGGGGCGGGCAGCGCTGAGGACAACTCGGGGGCTCCTCTTCGTCTTCGTCTCGAGTATTGCACCGATCATGCTATTGCAAACAATGCGCGAAAGGGAGACGGGTCCCGCCCGCCGGACCCGAGCGCGAAACGAGGCACATGCCCGATGCCGACCCCACCCCCTTAGATCCACGATGGCCAGGCATGACGACGCTTCCGACGAAACGAACCGGGTCCGTCCCCCCGGTGCTCCGGGACCGCGACGCGGCCCTGTACCTCGCCGGGGTGGTGGTGTCCGGCTTCGGCACCTCGGCCCTGTGGCTGGCGTCCGGCGTGTGGGTGAAGGACCTCACCGGCTCGGACGGACTCGCGGCCCTGTGCATGCTCGCGATGTGGGCGCCGACGCTCGTGGGCCCGGCCCTGGGCACCCTGGCGGACCGCGTCCGCCGCAAGCCGCTCCTGATCGCCACCAGCCTGCTGATGTCCTGCCTGCTGCTCGCGCTCTTCGCCGTCGACTCACGGGGCACGCTGTGGCTGCTCTTCGCGGTGCTCTTCGTGTACGGCGCGGCGGGCGTCGTCCACGACGCGGCCGAGTCGGCGCTCGTCGCCGCGGCCGTCGACCCGAGGCTGCTCGGCGACTTCAACGGCCTGCGGATGACCGCGAACGAGGGCATGAAGCTGGTGGCACCGCTCGCCGGGGCGGGCCTGTACGCGGCGTACGGCGGACCGAGCGTGGCGCTGCTGGACGCGGTGACGTTCGTGCTGGCCACTGCCGTCTACGCCGCTTTGCGCGTACGGGAGACACCACCGGAGCGCCCTGCGACGAACTGGCGCCGGCAGACGTCCGAGGGCGCCCGGTACCTGTGGGGCCACCCCGGGCTGCGCCCGCTCGTCCTCGCGGGCGGCGTCACGATGCTGTGCGCGGGCGTGAACGGCGCCACGGCCTACGCCGTCGTCGACGCCCTCGGCCACTCCCCCGCGTACGCCGGTGCGCTGTACGCCGTCCAGGGCGCCGGGTCGGTGGTCGTGGGCCTGCTCGCCGGCCCGGCCCTCCGCCGCCTGGGCGGACGCCGCTTCGCGGCCACCGGAATCGCCCTGCTCGCGGTGGCGGTGACGGTGCGGGCGGCACCGTACGACGCGGTGGCCCTGACCTCGAGCGCGGCGATCGGCGCGGGACTGCCCACGGTGCTGATCGCCGCCCTGACCGCCGTCCAGCACGAGACGCCGGGGCCGCTCATCGGCCGGGTCACGGCGACGGCCAACTCCCTGGTCTTCACCCCGAACGTGCTCGGCCTGGCCGCGGGCGCGGCCCTGGTGGAACTGACCGACCTGCGCCTGCTGCTCCCGGCCGTTGGCGCGGTACTGCTGGCGACGGCAACGGCGACGGCATCGCGGGCGCCGTAGCACTTCGCGCCCCTACGCCGTACGGGCCGACCACGCCGCCGGCGACAGGTATCCGAGGCACGCTCCGGTATCGGCGCCCGGTCGTACGGGTGGTCGGTACTCTCACGGGCATGGGGCTGGACATCACCGTGATGATTGCCGACTGGTCATGGCTGGGTGAGATTCCGCCCGGGGAGAGACTCTTGCGGTTGCGGGAGGCTTGGTACGCCGACGAGAGCGGGCTGTGGGACCACGACGCGCCGGTGGTCGAAGGCGACTGGATACGGCCACGAGGGCCCGGCAACTCCATCTTCGCCGTTTACGAGTTCCGGGGAACCCTCGGTTCGTTCAAGGCGCACTTCTGGGCCGGAGAGGTGTGGGAGTCCGTACGCGACCATGCCGGCCCGCTGGTGCGGGCCAGGTTGGACACCTTGCTGCTCGCGCTGATCCGGGGAGGGCTGGACGGTGCTGCGGACCACGTGGATCAGGGCTTCTTCGGCGACGACCCCGCCGTCACCCATGGCGTGCTGCTCGCGAGGTTGCCGGACAGCGTGCGGGAACTGGCGGCGACGTGGGAGGAGGTACGGCCCTGGCTCGACGGGTTGCGCGGGGCGTTCGACGAGCATGCCGCCGTGTCCGAGGGCTGGGTCCGCGACTTCGACGAGTTCACCGACCTGCTGGAGGACTGGGGACGCGTCCTTTCCGAAGCCGCCCGGCGGGGCTGGGGACTCGTGGGGCTGAGCGGGTAGGGCGCGACCGGTCGCCTCGCGCGACGTGGTCACGCCGGATCGCCGCGTACGGCTCGCCCTTCGACAGCGCGGCCCACCCGAACCGCTCCGCACCGACGATGCCCGACCGCCCCGCCGACGCTCACCCCGCCCAGAGCCCCGCCCGCACCGCCTCCAGGTCCCCGTCCGACGCCAACCCCGCGTGGTACAGCCGCAGTTCCGTCGCGCCCAGGTCGCGGGCGCGGGCGGCGTCGGTGGCGAGGGTGTGCGGGCTGCCGCCCATGCCGGAGACGATGGTGAGGTTGGCGGCGAGCACGGCACCGGCCCGGTCCTGCTCGGCGAACGGCGTCAGCGGGCCCGCGCCGCCCGTGCAGGGAACGACGACGCCGTCCGCGACGGAGAGGATGTGCGCGGGGTCGACGCCGGCGTTGGCGCCGCAGTGGTAGGAGACCGGGTCGGCGTGCAGCAGGATCCGGAAGCCGTCGGGCGCGGCGGCGCGGACCTCCGAGACCGCCGCCTCCTGGAGCGTGCGGGCCCGGTCGTCCCGCCACGCGCGCGTGGCGTTCGCCGCCGCCGCGCCGAGGAGCTTCTCGATGCCCGACCAGCCCCCGTCCGAGGGCACCGTCCCCCGCCACACCGGCTCCAGCGCGGTGCGTACGGCGGCGGCGAGTTCGTCGGCGTCGAGGCCCTGACCGCCGTATCCCGCGCGGCAGTCGGGGCAGAAGCACAGCGACATCAGGTACTGCCCGGCGTCCCCGAGTGCCACTCCGCCGGTCTTGTCGTGGGCGTGCAGGTGGGCGAGGCCGTACCAGCCGAGGGACTCCAGCTCCGTGCCGCGTGCCCCGGGCCGTACCGCAGCCTCGGCGGCCAGGTCGGTGAGGTACGCGCGCGTGGCCGGCTGCGCGATGCAGGGTGCCCAGGGGTAGCGGTCGCCGTAGGCGTTGACGACGGAGGTGTGCGGGTGCTCCGCGCCGAGGCGGGAGTTGTGGGCGAGGACGACCCAGGTGTGCACCTCCAGGCCCGCGTCCGCGAGGGCGGTGGCGGCCTCGCCGTACGCGTCACCGGGCGCCCAGTCGCCCGACTCGTACGGGTGCAGGTCGCGGCCCTCCCAGCGGGCGGTGTCCGGCGGGTAGAGGACGGCGGCGTGCTCGGCGGTGACGACGCGGTGGCGCGGGTGGCGCGGGGTGAGGGCGCGGGTGGAGTGGTAGGCGGCGGCCAGCGTCACCTGCGCCACGCCGAGGTCCGCGACGCGCGCGGGGGCTTCCGGGTCGCCGTTGACGTCCCAGGGGTAGACGAACGCCGACGCCTTCACCGGGCCTCCTCCGCGTCGGCCTGCGCGTCTGTCTTCGTGTCGGCCTGCGCGTCTGTCTCCGCGTCTGTCGGCGCGTCCAGCAGCGCCTGACCCCGCTCGATGATCTGCGCGAGCTGCTTCACGTGGTCCTCGGACGGCTCCTGCAGCGGCGTCCGCACCTCCCCCACGTCCAGGCCGCGCAGCCGTACGCCCGCCTTGACCAGGGCGACGGCGTATCCGCGGCCCTGGGCGCGCAGTTCGACGAACGGCCGGTAGAAGCCGTCCAGCAGACGGTGCGCCGTGGCCTCGTCCCCGGTGCGCAGCGCCCGGTGGAAGGCGAGGGCGATCTCGGGGGCGAAGCAGAACACGGCGGACGAGTAGAGGGTGACGCCGAGCGCGCGGTAGGCGAGCTGGGTCTGCTCGGCGGTCGGCAGTCCGTTGAAGTACAGGAACTCCTCGCCGGGCAGCTCCGTGCGCACCGCGCTGACGGTCCGCTGCACGAGGTCGAGGTCGCCGAGCCCGTCCTTGAGGCCGACGATGCCGTCCGTGCGGGCCAGTTCGACGACGCTCGAAGGGGTGAACACGGCGTTGTCGCGCTGGTAGACGATCACGGGCAGCGAGGTCGCGGCGGCCACCTCCCGGTAGTGCCGCACCAGTCCCTCCTGCCCGGCGAGCACCAGGTAGGGCGGCATGGCGAGCAGCCCGTCGGCCCCGGCCTCCTCGGCGAGGCGGGCGTAGCGCACGGCGAGGGCGGTGCCGTAGCCCGCGCCCGCCAGCACGGGCACCCGGCCCGCGCTCTCCTCGACGGCCGCGCGGACACAGGCCGCGAACTCCTCGGGCGTCAGGGCGTGGAACTCGCCGGTGCCGCAGCAGGCGAACACGGCGGCGGCACCCGCCTCGACCCCGCGGCGCACATGGGTGCGGTAGACGTCGAGGTCGAGTCCGCCGTCGGGTCCGTACGCCGTGACGGGGAAGAACAGCGGCCCGCTGGGCGCGGTGAGCCGGACGGCGAGAGGGGCTGAGGTCACGGGAGCTCCCCATTCCATGTCTATGACCTGCGTCTACATTTCTGAACACGGCCACGCTAAGCCGCCCCGCGAACACCGTCAAGCAGGAGCCCTCTTGACGCGTGACCACCCGTTCCTTAGCGTGTCCACGCATATGAACACCAGGCACGCACTCGTACAACCGCCCGCCGTACGACTGCCCGCCGTACGACTGCCGCCGCTTCAGGAGACCTAGGAGTCCCGGGATGCCCGCTCCCCGCACCGTCCTGCTCACCGGCGCCGCCGGCGGCCTCGGCACCCTGATGCGGGAACTGCTCCCCGACCACGGCTACGAACTGCGCCTGCTCGACCTGCGCCCGATCGAGGGCGAGCCGGACGCCATCGTCGCCGACCTCGCCGACCGGGACGCGCTGCGCGAGGCGGTCCGGGGCGTCGACGCGATCATCCACCTCGCGGGCATCTCCCTGGAAGCCTCTTTCGAGAAGATCCTCGCGGCGAACATCGAGGGCACCTACAACCTGTACGAGGCAGCCCGCGAGGAGGGCGTCCGCCGCATCGTCTTCGCCTCCTCCAACCACGCCGTCGGCTACACCCCGCGCCCGCAGGGCGACGACCCCCTCATCCCCGTCGACACGCCCCGCCGCCCGGACACCTTCTACGGCCTGTCCAAGTGCTTCGGCGAGGACCTCGCCCAGCTCTACTGGGACAAGCACGGCATCGAGACCGTCTCCGTCCGCATCGGCTCCTGCTTCCCGGAGCCGACCAGCGTGCGCATGCTCTCGGTGTGGATGAGCCCCGCGGACGGCGCCCGCCTCTTCCACGCGGCCCTCACCGCCGAGAACGTCGGGCACACCGTCGTCCACGGCTCCTCCGCCAACACCCGCCTGTGGTGGGACCTGACCTCCGCGCGGGCGCTCGGTTACGAACCGCAGGACGACTCCGAGCCGTACGCCGAGAAGCTCGTCGCCGAGCAGGGCGAACTCGACCCGGACGATCCCGCGCACGCGCGCCTGGGCGGCCACTTCGTGACCGACCCCCCGATCTGGCCGTACTGACCGGAAGACGACCCCACAAGAAGCGGACGGGCACCGAACGGGCCCGTCCGCTTCCGCATACGGGCATCCGCGCTGCCCGTTCTCACCCCGCCCCGCGCTGCGCCCCAGGTCCGCGACGGGCACCCGGCAACGCAAACGGGCACACCCGGGCAGTATCGGATCCGCAACAGGCCTGGTCAGTGCCGCGCGGCCGCTGTAGAACTTCCCCCAAGGGCCACACGGGCCCGAACGGGCAACCACACGGCGACGAGGCGGTGAGGCAGGTGTTCGGCATGAACACACGGACGACGGAAGAACGTCGGCACGAGATCGTGCGGGTCGCCCGCGCCACCGGCTCGGTCGACGTCACCGCGCTCGCCGCCGAACTGGGCGTCGCCAAGGAGACCGTACGACGGGACCTGCGCGCCCTGGAGGACCACGGCCTGGTCCGCCGCACCCACGGCGGCGCCTACCCGGTGGAGAGCGCCGGGTTCGAGACGACTCTCGCCTTCCGCGCCACCAGCCACGTGCCCGAGAAGCGCCGGATCGCGTCCGCCTCCGTCGAACTGCTCGGCGACGCGGAGACGGTCTTCATCGACGAGGGCTTCACCCCCCAGCTCATCGCCGAGGCCCTCCCCCGCGACCGGCCGCTGACCGTGGTCACCGCGTCCCTGCCGGTGGCCGGCGCGCTGGCCGAGGCCGGCGACACCTCCGTCCTGCTGCTCGGCGGCCGGGTCCGCTCGGGCACCCTGGCCACCGTCGACCACTGGACGACGAAGATGCTGGCCGGCTTCGTCATCGACCTGGCGTACATCGGCGCCAACGGCATCTCCCGCGAGCACGGCCTCACCACCCCCGACCCCGCGGTCAGCGAGGTCAAGGCGCAGGCCATCCGGGCCGCCCGCCGCACGGTGTTCGCCGGCGCGCACACCAAGTTCGGGGCGGTGAGCTTCTGCCGGTTCGCGGAGGTCGGCGCCCTGGAGGCCATCGTCACCAGCACGCTGCTGCCCTCGGCCGAGGCCCACCGCTACTCACTCCTCGGCCCACAGGTCATCCGCGTCTGAGAACAGTCACATCCAGTCCCCGCACGGCACACCCGCACCTCCCACTGTCCCTTACTTCCCTGTACCTCCCCATACGTTCAGGAGCGATCCATGCGAACCCAGAGCCGACGGAGGCCGCGAGCCACGCTCGCCATGGCCGCCGCAGGGACGCTGCTCGCCCCGCTGCTCACCGGCTGCTGGGTCGGGGCGGGCGGCGCCGGATCCGGCGGCAACGCCATCAACGTCCTGATGGTGAACAACCCGCAGATGGTCGAGCTGCAGAAGCTCACCGCGGACCACTTCACGAAGGACACCGGCATCAAGGTGAACTTCACCGTCCTGCCGGAGAACGACGTCCGCGACAAGATCAGCCAGGACTTCGCCAACCAGGCCGGCCAGTACGACGTCGCCACCCTCTCCAACTACGAGATACCGATCTACGCCCGCAACGACTGGCTGCACGAGATGGACACCTACGTCGCGAAGGACCCGGGCTACGGCGAGGAGGACATCCTCGGCCCGATGCGCGAGTCCCTGACCGGCGACGACGGCAAGCTCTACGGGCAGCCCTTCTACGGCGAGTCGTCGTTCCTGATGTACCGCAAGGACCTGTTCGCCGAGGCGGGCCTGACCATGCCCGAGCACCCCACCTGGTCCCAGGTGGCCGGCTTCGCCGAGAAGCTCGACGGGGCCGAGCCCGGAATGAAGGGCATCTGCCTGCGGGGACTGCCCGGCTGGGGCGAGATCATGGCGCCGCTGACGACGGTCGTGAACACCTTCGGCGGCACCTGGTTCGACAAGGACTGGCAGGCCCGGCTCGACTCCCCGGAGTGGAAGAAGGCGACGAAGTTCTATGTCGACCTCGTCCGCGAGCACGGCGAGTCCGGCGCCGCGCAGTCCGGTTTCGCCGAGTGCCTGAACAACATGACCCAGGGCAAGGTCGCCATGTGGTACGACGCCACCTCCGCGGCCGGCTCCCTGGACGCCGCCAAGTCCCCGGTCAAGGGCAAGATCGGCTACGCGCCCGCCCCGGTGGAGAAGACGGACTCCTCCGGCTGGCTCTACACCTGGGCCTGGGGCATCCAGAAGGCCTCCCGCAACTCCGACAAGGCCTGGAAGTTCGTCTCCTGGGCGTCCAGCAAGGAGTACGAGCAGCTGGTCGGCGACGAGATCGGCTGGTCCAACGTCCCGGCCGGCAAGCGCGCCTCGACGTACGAGAACCCGGCCTACGTCAAGGAGGCCGCCGCCTTCCAGGAGATGACCAGGAAGGCCATCGAGGGCGCCAAGCCCAAGAACCCCGGCCTGCAGCCGCGGCCCGCGCCCGGCATCCAGTTCGTCGGCATCCCGGAGTTCACCGACCTCGGTACCAAGGTCTCGCAGGAGATCAGCGCGGCCATCGCCGGACGCCAGTCCGTCGAGGAGGCCCTGAAGAAGTCCCAGCAGCTCGCCGAGCAGATCTCCGAGGAGTACGAGGGACGATGACCGCCACGACAACGGCCCCCTCGGCCGCACCCGACCACACCCGCCCCGCCGTCCGCCCGCCCTCCGGCCGGCTGCGCGCCTGGGCCACCCGCGCCCCTCTCCTCCCCGCCCTGGTCTTCATGATCGTGGTCACCCAGCTGCCCTTCGTGGCAACGCTGGTGATCTCGTTCTTCGACTGGAACGCCCTCTACCCGGACGCCCGCAGCTTCACCGGCTTCGCCAACTACGGCGACGTCCTCAGCAACCCCGCCCTGCGCAAGTCGGTGTGGACGACGATCCTGCTGACGGTGGCGGTCGTCCTGGTCAGCCTGGTCCTCGGCCTGGCCCTCGCGCTGCTCCTCGACCGGAGGTTCAAGGGCCGCGGCGTGGTCCGCACCCTCCTGATCGCCCCGTTCCTCGTGGTCCCGGTGGCGGCCGCCCTGCTGTGGAAGCACGTCCTCTACAACCCCGAATACGGCCTGCTCAACGGCCTGTTGCACTACGTCGGCGGACCACAGCCGGACTGGATCTCCAACACTCCGCTGCTCGCGGTCGAGCTGTCCCTGGTGTGGCAGTGGACACCGTTCATGATGCTCATCCTGCTGGCCGGCCTGCAGAGCCGGGACCAGCAGCAGATCGAGGCCGCCCGGGTGGACGGCGCGGGCGACTGGCAGATCTTCGTCCACCTCACCCTCCCCCACCTGCGCCGCTACCTCGAACTCGGCGCCCTGCTCGGCTCGATCTACATCGTCCAGAACTTCGACGCCGTCTTCACCATCACGTCCGGCGGCCTGGGCACGGCCAACCTGCCCTACACCGTCTACCAGAGCTTCTACCAGGCCCACGAGAACGGCCTCGCCTCGGCCGCGGGCGTCCTGGTCGTCATCGGCTCGATCATCATCGCCACCTTCGCGCTGCGCGTGGTGTCGTCCCTGTTCCGCGAGGAGGTCGGCCGCGCATGACCGCCACCGCCGTACGCCCCGTCGTCACCGACACCAAGCCCGCACACCCCCGCCGCAGGGCAGGCGCCGGCCTGGGCCTGGTGGCCTGGCTGGTCGGCATCGTCTTCTTCCTGCCCATCGCCTGGATGGCGCTGACCTCCTTCCACTCGGAGTCGGACGCGGCCACCAACCCGCCGTCGTTCGCCGCGTCCCTGACGCTGGACGGCTACCGCGAGTTCTTCGGCGCGGGGGGCGGCGCCAGCCCCTGGCCCGCCCTGATCAACTCGGCGGTGGCGTCGATCGCCTCGACCCTCTTCGTCCTGGTCCTGGCCCTGCCCGCCGCCTACGCCCTGTCCATCCGCCCGGTGAAGAAGTGGACGGACGTCCTGTTCTTCTTCCTCTCCACCAAGATGCTGCCGGTGGTGGCCGGCCTGCTGCCGATCTACCTCTTCGCCAAGAACACCGACATGCTGGACAACATCTGGCTGCTGGTCATCCTCTACACCTCCATGAACCTGCCGATCGCGGTCTGGATGATGCAGTCCTTCCTGGCCGAGGTCCCGGTCGCGATCATCGAGGCGGCGAGGGTGGACGGCGCCAAACTGCCCACGATCCTGGTCCGGGTCGTGGCCCCCATCGCCCTCCCGGGCATCGCCGCCACGTCGTTGATCTGCTTCATCTTCAGCTGGAACGAACTGCTCTTCGCCCGGGTGCTGACGGGCGTGGTCGCCGAGACCGCCCCCGTCTTCCTGACCGGCTTCATCACCAGCCAGGGCCTCTTCCTGGCCAAGGTGTGCGCCGCGTCGCTCGTCATCTCCCTGCCGGTGCTCGCCGCGGGGTTCGCCGCCCAGGACAAACTGGTCCAGGGCCTGTCGTTGGGAGCCGTGAAATGAAGGCCGCCGTCATCGAGTCCGTGGGCCGCGCCGTCGTCACCGAGGTCCCGGACCCGACGCCAGGGCCGCGCGAGGTCGTCGTCGAGGTCGCCGCCTGCGGCCTGTGCGGCACCGACCTGCACATCCTGCAGGGCGAGTTCGCGCCCAAGCTCCCGATCGTGCCGGGCCACGAGTTCGCCGGCGAGGTGGTCGGCGTCGGCGCCCAGGTCACCGAGGTGGCGGTGGGCGACCAGGTGGCCGTCGACCCGTCCCTCTACTGCTACGAGTGCCGCTACTGCCGTACCGGCCACAACAACCTCTGCGAGCGCTGGGCGGCCATCGGCGTGACGACGGCGGGCGGCGCGGCACAGTACGCGGTCGCGCCGGTCGCGAACTGCGTGAAGCTCCCCGAGCACGTCCGCACCCAGGACGCGGCCCTGATCGAACCGCTCTCCTGCGCCGTCCGCGGCTACGACGTCCTCCAGTCCCGCCTCGGCGCCCACGTCCTGATCTACGGCTCCGGCACGATGGGCCTGATGATGCTGGAGCTGGCCAAGCGCACCGGCGCGGCCAGCGTCGACATGGTGGACCTCAACCCGGCCCGCCTGGAGACCGCCCGCGGCCTCGGAGTCTCGGCGTCGGCCGCGACCCCCGACGAGCTGGACCGCCCCCAGGGCTGGGACCTGGTCATCGACGCCACCGGCAACGCGGCGGCGATCCAGGACGGCCTGGACCGGGTCGCCAAGGCCGGCACGTTCCTCCAGTTCGGCGTCGCCGACTACGCGACGCGCGTGCAGATCGACCCGTACCGCATCTACAACCAGGAGATCACCATCACCGGCTCGATGGCGGTCCTCCACAGCTACGAACGCGCGGCGGAGCTGTTCGCGAACGGTGTCCTCGACCCGGACGTCTTCATCAGCGACCGCATCGAACTGGACCGCTACCCGCAGGCACTGGAGCAGTTCGCGGCGGGCGTGGGCCGCAAGATCGTGGTGGTGCCGTAACTGTTGTGCTCTTCCAGCCCGTCCGGCGTTTGAGGACGAGGCCGTTCAGGCCGAAAGGGGGTCTGGGTCGCAGCCCCCAGGGACGGGAAGGGAAGGGGCGGCGGGGGCGAAAACCCTGAGAACGCCGCCCCCACCGCCCCCGACCCGATTGGCCCCCGGGTAAGGGAACGGTAAAACGCCCTCGCTCGTTCACCCGGCATGACAGCTATGACCCCCGGCTCGAACATCCCCCTCTCCGCCGCCCGCGTGACGGTGGACGTCGCCGCGCCCGTGCGGCTCGACGTATCGGGCCTGCTGCTCACCGCCGACGGCAAGGTGCGCTCCGACGACGACTTCATCTTCTACAACCAGCCCACCGGCCAGGGCGTGACCTACCGCTCCGGCGGCGGCAGCGCCCCGGACGCGATCACGGTCGACACCTCCGCCGTACCGCCGGGCATCGAGAAGATCGTCGTCACCGCCAGCCCGGACGCCGCCGGCCAGACCTTCCAGGGCATCGAGCCGACCGCCACGATCCGCAACGCGGACGACAACTCCGTGCTCGCCACCTTCACGCCCCCGCAGCTCGGCACCGAGACCGCCCTGGTGATCGTCGAGGTCTACCTGCGCAACGGCGCCTGGAAAGCCCGCGCGGTGGGCCAGGGCTACGCCAACGGCCTGGCCGGCATCGCGACGGACTTCGGCGTCACGGTGGAGGAACCGGCGGCACCGGCCCAGCCGGCGACCCCGCCGCAGCCCCAGGCGGTCACGCCGCCGCCCCCGCCCGCCGCCGCGCCCACGATGCCCGCCGCACCGCCTGCCCCGCCCGCCGCACCGCCTGCCCCTGCCCCTGCCCCGGGCACCGGCAAGATCAACCTCGACAAGGGCCGGGTCAGCCTCCAGAAGAACCAGACCGTGTCCCTCGTCAAGGGCGGCCGGCCGATGCTCTCCCAGGTCAAGATGGGCCTCGGCTGGGAGCCGGCGTACCGCGGCAAGGACATCGACCTGGACGCGTCGGTCATCGCCTACGGCCCGCAGCGCAACCACATCGACAGCTGCTACTTCGGCAAGCTCTCGATCGTCAACGGCGCGATCAAGCACTCCGGCGACAACCTCACCGGTGAGGGCGGCGGAGACGACGAGGTGATCGTCGTCGACCTCGGCCGGCTCCCGCAGGAGGTCAGCGGCCTGGTCTTCACGGTGAACTCCTTCTCGGGCCAGAAGTTCACGGAGGTCGCCAAGGCCTACTGCCGCCTGCTGGACGCCGCCACCGGCGAGGAGCTGGTCCGCTTCGACCTCACCAGTGCCGAGCCGCAGACCGGCGTGATGATGGCGAAGCTGATCCGCCAGTACTCCGGCGAGTGGGAGATGACCGCCATGGGCGACTTCGTCAAGTCCCGCACGGTCCGCGGCATGGTGAAGCCGGCCGCGCAGGCGCTGTAGACGACCGGACACCGACCCGAGGGGGCCGCCCGTCCTGCCGGGCGGCCCCTACGACCTCGCCAGTCCCTCCATGAGCAGCGCCAGGTACCGCCGTACGGCCGTCCCGTCCACCTCGTCGGCCGCCTCGGCCGCCGTCACCACCCCGTGCAGCAGCCGCAGCACCTCGACGGGCTCGACGTCCCGCCGCAGCGCACCGGCCTCCTGCGCGGCCCGCACCAGCCGGGTCGCCGCGCCGCGCACACAGTCGCCGCACGCGGGGCCGCCGCCCGTGACGGCCGTACCCAGCAGCGCCTTCAGCCCGCGCACCTGGAGCATCCCGACGGCCAGCTCGTCGAGCCACGCCAGGAGCGCCGCGCCCGGCGGCCGCGCGGCCGCGATCACGTCGGCACGGGCCGCGATCGCCTCGAGGCGCTCCAGGTAGGCGGCCTCCAGCAGCGCCTGCCGCGTCGGGAAGTGCCGGTAGAGGGTGCCGACACCCACCCCCGCGCGCCGGGCGATGTCGTCCAGGGAGGCGCCCTCACCGTGCTCGGCGAACGCCTCCGCCGCCACCGCCAGCAGCCGCTCACGGTTACGACGGGCATCCGCCCGCATGGGCCTGACCTGCGCCATTCCCGTCTCCTGCCCGGCGGTATCCTTCCGTCCAGCCTATCCGAGACAGCCACCGCAGCCGTCGCCACCTGTCGAGCCTTGTGGTCGAAGAGGCTCAGGAATCCTCCGACGCTCCCGTCACCAGGCCGTTCACGATGAACAGGGAGGCGGGCCCCACGCCAAGGCTGAAGACGCGATTCCTGCCGGCCGGCTCGACGCTGGTGACTCTGTCCAAAGCGACGCCCTCGTCGTATCCGTGCATGTCACTTCGAGCGGGCTCGACATGTCCAACCGCATGCGCGATCCCTTCCAACCTGGTCGCCTTGTACCCGATACGAAGGCACAGTAGGTGCGCAAGACGCACCACCGCCGTGGCGCGAGAGACGTCAATGATGTGAATCGGGCGCCGTCCGACGAGGCGGTGGCCGTTGACCCAACGTGCAGCCTCGGAGCGCCTCTCGAACACACGGTGTCTACTGGTGATGCCCAGCCGAAGGAGTGCATCGGCGACCTGCCTGGCCAGCACTGGTGAGACGGTGGCATACTCGACCGAACCATGAATGGTGCCCTTGGGATTGCGCCTTTCACGCACATGGCCGTCCGTGTCGATCAGCCCGGAGAGACACCCGATCCAGAAGTCGCGGCTGTACGGCCCATCAGGGAGGTGCTTCTCCGCACAGCCCTGACCCCACACACCGAAACTCCGAAGGCATTGAGTCAGAGGATTGTGCCGCCCCGAAAGGTACGGGAACCTCAGACGCACAATGCTTCCCGAGGGGATTTCACGCACACCGCACCCGTACTCCGCGGCCAGCGTACGCATGAACGACACCGCACCGTCTGCGGGATCACCATGGAATTCGGGCGTACAGGACGTCATTCCACCATCGCCGAGCATGGCACCCACGAAGTAGCCCTCGTCCGAGTTTCCCTGCCTCCCGAAACGTCCGGCCGTCAATGCGAGCGGGATCCGGTCGCCCGGAACAAGGGCGTCTGACCGCTTCCACTCCCATGCCTGGCGGCCCCTTCGGCGTTGTGTCACCCACTCCTGGCCAGGGGCCACCTGCACGACACGTCCGGACACGAACCGGATGTTCAGCGTCTCTTCCAACTCCCCGGAGGTGATGGAGCTGGGCTCGACCGGCACCACTTCGCCGACGGAGTGGTCACGACAACCCTGATGCGGGCCGTAGCGTACTGGCCTCGTGTCCCATGCCTTGTCGTAGGACAACACGGGCAGTCGGCGCTCAACCACCTCCTCAAGGGTTCTCACGGAACCGTCCGGCAACCACACCGGCGCTTCTCCGGCCACCCCTTGCCGCCTCGCCCGTTCCATCGCCTCTCCCCTTGCCGAGCGTCCGTGCACACGACACAGGAACGCTATTTCGACAAGGGGAGATGATGTGTCCCAACCTGAACGGACCACTCGTCCGGGGGATAGAGCGTGTTAACGACGTTGCCGCTTCCAGGGCCCCGTAATCGCCAGCATGATGCCCGGCGTCTGGATGTTGGCGTAGAGGGTCCGGCCGTCGGGCGAGAAGGTGACGCCGGTGAACTCGCTGTATTCGGGGTCGTCCTCGGTGCCCAGGTTCAGTTCGTTGCGGGCGATGGGGTAGGTGCGCCCGCTGTCGGTGGCGCCGAACAGGTGCTGGACGCCCTCGCCGTCCTCGGCGATGACCAGGCCGCCGTACGGGGAGACGGTGATGTTGTCGGGGCCGTCGAAGGCGCCGTCGGCGGACGGGTCGGCGTTGACGCCGAGCAGGACCTTCAGCGTCAGGGTGCGGCGCTTGGGGTCGTAGAACCAGACCTGGCCGTCGTGCGGGCGGCCGGGGCTCTCGTCACGGGCGTAGGAGGAGACGATGTAAGTGCCGCCGTCGGCCCACCACATGCCCTCCAGCTTGCGCGCGCGGGTGACCTCACCGGCGGCGAACTGCTTGCGCACGGAGGTGGTCTTCGCATCCCGGTCGGGGACGTCGACCCAGTCGACGCCGTAGACGGTGCCGGTCTTCGTGGCGCGGGAGAGGTCGTCGACGAACTTGCCGCCGGAGTCGAAGCACTTGAAGGCCTGGAGGACCCCGGCATCGTCAGCGAGGGCGCGCAGCCGGCCGCGGCCGTGCCTGAAGTGCTCGGGCGGCGTCCAGCGGTAGAGCAGACCGTTGGGGCCGGAGGCGTCCTCGGTGAGGTAGGCGTGGCCGCGCTTGGGATCGATGACGACGGCCTCGTGCGCGTAGCGGCCGAGCGCCTTGATCGGCTTGGGGTCGCGGTTGGCGCGGCGGTCCTCGGGGTCGACCTCGAAGACGTAGCCGTGGTCCTTGGTCATGCCGTTCTTGCCGGCCTTGTCCTCGGTCTCCTCGCAGGTCAGCCAGGTGCCCCACGGGGTGCTGCCGCCCGCGCAGTTGGTGGCGGTGCCGGCGATGCCGACCCACTCGGCGACGTGGCCGCCGCGGCGGACCTCGACGACCGTGCAGCCACCGGCCGCGGCCGGGTCGTAGACGAGGCCCTCGGTGAGCGGCACGGGGTGCGGCCAGTCGTCGCGGTGGCCGCCGAGTTCGTGGTTGTTGACGAGGAGGGTGGTACCGCGCGGGCCGTCGAAGGTGGCGGTCCCGTCGTGGTTGGACGGGGTGTACTCGCCGGTCTCCAGCTTGGTCCGGCCGGAGTAGGTGATGATCTCGTAGCGGAAGCCGGCGGGCAGGGCGAGGATGCCGTCCGGGTCGGGAATCAGCGGCCCGTAGCCGACCCCGCCGTGGTCGTGGTGCCCGTCGTGCCCGTGACCGTGCTCCTCCCCCACGCTGTCGGTGTCCGTGGACGCGAGGGCGTTCGGGGCGGTGGCGAGGGCGCCGACGCTGCCCGCCAGCACGACCCCGGCGCCGGTGAGCGCGGATCGGCCGGCAAAGTCTCTGCGGGTGAGCGACATGGTGTCTCCTGTGACGGTGGGCGGGCCGTGGAGGGTGGCGGACCTCGGTCCGGCGTCACGGTTCCGCCCGTGCCTGAACAGAAGTCCCGCCGGTTCCTGAACGGAAGTTGAACTGGCGAAGACGCCTCCCGCCCGCGGACCGATCGGCTCCCGCTTGCGGACCTGCCGCGCTCCCCGCCCGCCGACCGATCTGCTCGCGCTTGCGGACCGGCCGCGCTCCCCGCCCGCCGACCGACCGCGTTGCCCGCTTGCGGGCCGGCATCGCGCCCCGGCCGCCGCACCCCACTGCCACCTCCGACCGCAGGCCCCCTGCCGCTCTCGGCCGCAGACCAGCCGTCTCCTCTCGGTCGCAGACCAGCCGTCTCCTCTCGGCCGCAGGCCAGCCGTCTCCTCTCGGCCGCACAGGCCGACCATCGCGCCCCGGCCGCCGCACCCCACCGCCATCTCCGACCGCGGGCCCCCGCCACTCCCGACCGCAGGCCGCTGCCTTCCCCGGCCCGTCGGTCGGCGCGGTCGGCGGGGCTCCCGCCCTGCTCCGTCGGCCGACGCGGTCGCCGGGGCTCCCCGCCCTGCTCCGTCCGTCAGCCGCCCTGCTGGGAGCGTGCCTTGAACGCCGCCTTGCGGGCCTCCTTGGCGATCTTCTTGTCGGGGTGCAGCCGTCCCATCGCCTCCAGGACCTCCGGCGTGGCGGGGTGCTCGACCCGCCAGACCGTGTCGAAGAACCCGCTGTGCTGGCGGGCGAGGCCCTCGACCAGGGCGCGCAGTTCCTCGGAGTTGCCCTCGGCGGCGAGTTGTGCGGCGACGGTGTCGATGGTCAGCCAGAAGACCATCTCCTGCGGCGGGGCCGGCACGTCCCGGGCGCCGTGCTCGGTGAGCCACACCCGGGCCAGGCCGCCCAGTTCGGCGTCGTCGAGGACCTCCCGCAGCGCGGGCTCGGCCTCCGCGCCGACGAGGGAGAGCGCCTGCTGGCAGCGCAGCCGGCGCAGGGGCGCGCCGGTGTCGGAGCCGCGGGCCGCCGCCAGCAGTTCGCGGGCGGCGTCGAGCGGGCTTCGCCCGGCCAGCCACAGCTCCGTCTCGGCGTGGGCGGCGGCCGGCGGGAAGGGGGCTGTGCCGTCGAGCAGCGCGTCGGCGCCCTTGTCGGCGAGGTCGCCGACGGCGGGGGCATCGAAGCCGGCGTCCAGGAGCCGGGCGCGCAGTCCGTACAGCCCGAGCGGGGTGAGCCGCACCATGCCGTAGCGGGTGACGTCGGCCTCGTCGACGGGGGTGGCGGGCTCCTCGTCGGCGTCGGCCATGAGCGCCTCGTCGACCGGCTGGTACTCGACGAGGCCGACCGGTTCGAGCAGCCGGAACTGGTCGTCCAGGCGCATCATCGCGTCCGACACCTGCTCGAGGACCTCGTTGCTGGGCTCGCCCATGTCGCTGGGCACGATCACGGAGGCGGCCAGCGCGGGCAGCGGCACCGGGGCGTCGCCGGGGCCTTCCTCGCCGACGGTCAGCAGGTAGAGGTTGCCGAGCACGCCGTCGAGGAACTCGGACTCGGCGTCGGGGTCCCAGTCGAGGGAGGAGAGGTCGACCTCACCGCCCTCGGCCATCGCGTCGACCAGGTCGTCGAGGTCGGGCACGCTCGCGTCGGCGAGGACCGCCTCCAGGGCGGTGAGCCAGACGCCGAGCACGTCCTGGGGGGAGCCGGTGAGCAGGGCGAGGTCCTCGCCCGTGGCCACGGTGCCCGCCTCCTCGTCGGTGATCTCGACGAGCCCGGTGTCCACGGCGATCCGCCAGGCCTCGCTCGCGTAGGCGGCGGCGTCGTCCCCGCTCAGTCCGAGCTGCTCGGCCGCCGCGGGCAACTGTTCCTCGACGAGTCCGCCCCCGGCGTCGACGCGGGTGCCGGGACCGGCCCAGCGGGCCAGCCGCGCGGCCCGGGCGAGCACCGGCGCGGACAGCGCGTCGCGGGCCAGCTCCGCTTCGGGGCGCAGCCGTGCGGGCGGCAGGGTGGAGCTGTCTGACATCGGAAGTTTCTCCTCGCGCGCCTCTCGACCGCCGTACGGCCGCATCCGGGCTGCGTCCGGCACTGCTCTCCGGACCGCGTACGGCTCAACGGCTCAGCCTAGACGGGTTTCGCCCCATGCCGCCCGGTTCATCTCCCCGACGGGTGGTGTACATGGCCGAAACCTTGACAACTGACGTGGCCAGGCAGGAGATTGACGCGCGTAGAAAGCGGGGGGAGGACCGGCGGACAAGCGTCCGCTCAGGTCCCACGGGCAGCTGCCGTCCCTCCCGCCCCACCCTCGTCCCGGCGCCACGTCACATCCCCGGAGGGATCCGTTGGCCAGCAAGTCCTCGGCGCGCCTCGCCGCGCTCACCGTCGCCGCCGTCTGCTCGGCGGCGTCCACCGTCGTCCTCACCGTGCCCGCGCACGCCGGTTCCGCCCCGGCCGACCCCGTGCGCGTCCACGACATCCAGGGCACCACCAGGCTGTCCCCGTACGCCGGCAAGCAAGTCACGGACGTGGCCGGAATCGTCACCGGTGTCCGCGGTTACGGCTCGTCCAAGGGCTTCTGGATCCAGGACCCGCGGCCGGACGCCGACCCGGCCACCAGCGAGGGCGTCTTCGTCTTCACGAGCACGGTCCCCCAGGTCGCCGTCGGTGACGCGGTCACCGTCTCCGGCACGGTCTCGGAGTACGTGCCCGGCGGTACCTCCTCGGGGAACCAGTCGCTGACCGAGATCACCCGCCCGACGGTCACCGTCGTCTCGAGCGGCAACGCGCTCCCGGCAGCGACGACCGTCTCCGCCCGCTCCGTGCCGCGCGCGTACGCCCCCGAGGGCGACGGGAGCGCGAACGGGTCGGTCAACGCCCTGCCGCTGAAGCCCGCGAAGTACGCCCTGGACTACTACGAGTCCCTGGAGGGCATGAACGTCCGGGTCTCCGACACCCGCGTGGTCGGCGCCTCGGACCCGTACACCGAGCTGTGGGTCACGGTGAACCCCCGGGAGAACGCCAACCGCCGCGGCGGCACGGTCTACGGCTCCTACGACGACCAGAACACCGGCCGGCTGCAGATCCAGTCGCTGGGCAAGCCGGCCGACTTCCCCGCCGCCGACGTGGGCGACACGCTCGCCGGCACCACCGCCGGTCCGCTGGACTACAACCAGTACGGCGGCTACACGCTGGTCGCGAGCGAGATCGGCACCCTGGAGCGGGGCGGCACGGAGCGCGAGTCGACGCGCCGTCAGAGCGCGCGCGAACTGGCGGTGGCGACGTACAACGTGGAGAACCTCGACCCGTCGGACGGCACCTTCGCCGCGCACGCCGACGCGATCGTGCACCACCTGAAGTCGCCCGACATCGTGTCCCTGGAGGAGATCCAGGACGACAACGGCGCCACGGACGACGGCACGGTGACGGCCGAGGCGACGGTCGGCAAGCTGATCGACGCGATCGTCGCGGCCGGCGGCCCGCGCTACGACTGGCGCGGCATCGACCCGGTCGACAAGGCGGACGGCGGCGAGCCCGGCGGCAACATCCGCCAGGCGTTCCTGTTCAACCCGGAGCGGGTCTCCTTCACCGACCGGGCGGGCGGTGACGCCACCACGGCGACCGGCGTGCGGAAGGTGCGCGGCAAGGCGGCGCTGACCCTCTCCCCCGGGCGGGTCGACCCGGCGGACCCGGCCTGGGAGGACAGCCGCAAGCCGCTGGCGGGCGAGTTCGTCTTCCGCGGCCGGACGGTCTTCGTCATCGCCAACCACTTCAACTCCAAGGGCGGCGACCAGGGTCTGGCGGCGCAGTACCAGCCGCCGTCGCGCAGCTCGGAGACCCAGCGCCACGCCCAGGCGAAGGTGGTGAACACCTTCGTCAAGGAGATCCTGGCCACCCAGAAGAACGCGGACGTCGTCGCCCTCGGCGACATCAACGACTTCGAGTTCTCGCAGACCGCCCGCATCCTGGAGGACGACGGCGCCCTGTGGTCGGCGGTGAAGTCGCTGCCGAGGAGCGAGCGTTACTCGTACGTGTACCAGGGCAACAGCCAGGTCCTGGACCAGATCCTGGTCAGCCCATCGGTCCGCCGCGGCCACCTGTCCTACGACAGCGTGCACGTCAACGCCGAGTTCCACGACCAGATCAGCGACCACGACCCGCAGGTGCTGCGGTTCCGTCCGTAACCGGTCCGCGGTGGAAGAAGGGGGCCAGGACGTCGGGGCGGAGGAGCTGGGGACGGGCGTCGGTGCGGCGAGTCGTGCCGGCCTCCGGTGATCGGTGGTCGTCGGGTGCACGGTGCACGGTGAGTGCACCCACCACCCTCCGACCTCGGCCAAAGTTGAGGTCAAGTCCCTTCCGGCACCGGCTGGATGTACGTGGCGAGGGGCCCCGTCCGGAGCCCCTCGCCACACCGCGTTCCCGGCGGCGCTCTCAGCAGTGCCCGTGGTGACGGCGCCGCACGAGGCTCGCCGCGACCACCACGCCCGCCGCCGCCCCGGCGACCAGCACGGCGCGCGGATGCCCGAGCCCCGCGTGCACCGCGCCCCGCGCCCGTCCCGGCGGCGCGTGCCGCTCCGCGGTGTTCCGGGCCCGGTCCGCCTTGTCGTGCGCGGTGTGACCGGCCCGGCCCGCCTTGTCCTGTACGGCGTGCCCGGCGTGCGCGGCGGAGCTGCGCAGTTGCACGCTCATGGCGCCGGCCTTGTCCTTCAGGTCGGCGGCACGGGCCTTGGCGCGGCCCTTCACGTCGGCCTTGCCCGCCAGTTCCTCGACGGTGTCGCCGAGCTGTCCGCGGGTCTGTTCGATCTGCTGCCGCAGCTCGTCGGGGCCCTTGGCCCCGCCGACCGGCTGCGCGGTGGAGCCGCTCCTCGTACCGTCCCGGCTCGTCGCGTCGGTCATCGATGTGCCCTTTCCCTGATCTGGTCCACGTCGGCCCTGACGCTGCCGAGGGTCTCCTCGGGCTTGGGTGGCACGGCCCGGCGGAGCTGGGCGCGACCGGTCATGGCCAGGACGCCGGCGATCACGAAGAGCGCCGCCGTCACGATGAGCGCCGCGGCCCAGACGGGCAGTACCAGCGAGAGCGCGGCGGCGGCCGTGCCGGCCAGGGCGAACAGGCCCACGTAGGCGATGGCGCCCGCGGCACCGAGCATCCCGCCGCCGCGCCCGGCACGTTTGCCCTTCTCGGCCAGTTCCATCTTGGCGAGGGCCACTTCCTGCCGCACGAGCCGCGAGAGCTGTTCGGTGGCCTGCCCGACGAGTTCGCCCACGGAGTGCTGCTCGTCGCGCACCGGCCTGGTGTGCATGGTTCCGGTCACGGTGTTCCCGCCTCCTCTCGGTTCGGAGCACCCCGGGTACCCCGGCCCGAGCGGCACTACCCGCACCCGCACCGCACCCGCCCACCGATTGAAGTACCACTTACAGATATCTCGTAGGAGAATTAAGTGGAGCTACACCATCAGGTTGCCGACACTACTTCCATGACGACAGACGAAGACCGCCGCGCCCCCTTCCGCCGCACCCTGTGCGCCATGGTCACGCCCTTCACCGAGTCCGGCACGCTCGACCTCGACGGTGCCCGGCGCCTTGCCGACCGGCTGGTCTCGCGGGGCTGCGACGGCCTCGTGCTGTCCGGCACCACGGGCGAGTCGTCGACCACCACGGACGCCGAGAAGGCGGCACTGGTGACGGCGGTCCGGGAGGCCGTCGGGGACCGTGCGGCGCTCGTCGCCGGGGTCGGTACCGCGGACACCCGGCACACCGTGGAACTGGCCCTGGCCGCCGAGAAGGCCGGCGCGGACGGACTGCTGGTGGTCGCGCCGTACTACAGCAGGCCCCCGCAGGACGCCCTGGAGGAGCACTTCCGCGAGGTCGCCGACGCGAGCGGCCTGCCGGTGATGCTCTACGACATCCCGGGCCGCACCGGCACCCGCATCGAACCCGACACCCTGGTCCGCCTGGCCGAGCACCCGCGGATCGTCGCCGTCAAGGACTGCTCGTACGACCTCCTCGGCACCCAGAAGGTGCTGTCCCGCACCGGCCTGGCGTACTACGCGGGCTGTGACGAACAGGTCCTCGCCCTGTACGCGATCGGCGCGGCCGGCTGTGTCAGCACCGTCGCCAATGTCGTGCCGGGCCTGTTCCGGACCGTCCTGGACGCCTTCGACGCGGGCGACACCGCGCGGGCCGCGCTGCTCCAGCGACGGGCGGTCCCGCTCATCGAGTCGATGATGGCGGCCGGCCTGCCCGGCACGGTCACCGCGAAGGCGCTCCTCGGCACGCTGGGCCTGCCGGCGGGCCCGGTCCGCGCACCGTTGCGGCCCGCGGCCCCGGAGACCACGGCCGGTCTGCTGGCGGCCTACGAGGAACTGACCGCCGGCGCCGGTCAGTTCCAGGCGTAGCCGTCGCCGAGCAGCAGGGTGTGCTCCAGTACGTCCTCCGCCGGGTCGTCGATCTGCCCGACGTGGACGTTGAGGAGGCCCACGCGGGGGCCGTTGTGCGAACCGGTCGTCGTCTCGTCGGCGTGCGCGGTCCCCGCGGCCCCCACCGGCAGCCAGCACACCAGCACCGCGGCGCCCGCCCCGGCCAGCCGACGCGCCACGGCCCCCACCCGCTCGTTCGTCATCCCAGGCCCCTCGTTTCGTCGGATCGACGTCTGATCGGACTCCGCGTCCACCCGTTCATCCGCCAAGACCACCGGTAAGTCACGGGCAGTCATCCGTACGTGCGGGTTACGGTTGCCCGCGATGAGCAGAAGACGCTACGTGGCGCGGGGCGTCCCGGGCGGATACCGCATATGGGACAGCAAGGGCCGCCGCTGGTGGGGCGACCTCTACGAACTGTGCCCCGACGACCTCCTGACCGAGCTGAACGGCGCGGCCGACCAGGCCCGCATCACCGCCCTGCTGAAGCGGTACCGGGCCCTGAAACGGTGAGCGCCGTAGGCTGAGCCCCGCAGCTGACCGACAGGGCGACAGGAGGCGGCCGAGGTGCCGGAGAAGACGCCGACCGAGCCGGCCGGGCCGACGGTGGCCGAGGTGATGGCCGAGCTGGCCGGGCTCGAGGACCCGAAGGTCCGGGCCGTGAACGAGAAGCACGGCGACGACCACGGGGCGAACCTCACCAAGCTGCGCGCACTCGCGAAGCGCCTGAAGACACAGCCGGAACTGGCGCGCCGGCTCTGGGCGACGGACGACACCGCCGCACGGTTGCTGGGCATCCTGGTCTGCCGCCCGAAGTCCTACGACCGCGACGAGCTGGACACCATGCTGCGCGAGGCCCGCACCCCCAAGGTGCACGACTGGCTCGTCACCTACGTGGTGAAGAAGAACCCGCACGCCGAGGAACTGCGCGTGGCCTGGACCGCCGATCCGGACCCCGTGGTCGCGAGTGCCGGCTGGGCACTGACCACCGAACGCGTGGCGAAGAAGCCGGCGGGTCTGGACCTCGCGGGCCTGCTGGACACCGTCGAGTCCGAGATGAAGGACGCCCCGGACCGCCTGCAGTGGGCGATGAACCACTGCCTGGCCCAGATCGGCATCGACCACCCCGAACACCGCACCCGCGCCATCGCCGTCGGCGAGCGCCTCGGAGTCCTGAAGGACTACCCCACTCCCCCGGGCTGCACCTCCCCGTACGCCCCCGTCTGGATCACGGAGATCGTCCGCCGGCAACAGGAGAAGGCCGCCCCCACGGGCACCTGAGCGCCCTCCCCGCGACAGACGGAAAGGGCGCTCGGCGAACCTGCGTCGGCTTCGACTCAGTTGTGGCTGTGCAGGACCTCGTTCAGGCCGCCCCAGACCGCGTTGTTCGGGCGGGCCTCGACCGTGCCGGTGACCGAGTTGCGGCGGAAGAGGATGTTGGAGGCGCCGGAGAGTTCGCGGGCCTTGACGACCTGGCCGTCGGGCATCGTGACGCGGGTGCCCGCGGTGACGTAGAGGCCGGCCTCGACCACGCACTCGTCACCGAGCGCGATGCCGACGCCCGCCTCGGCGCCGACCAGGCAGCGCTCGCCGATGGTGATGCGGACGTTGCCGCCGCCGGAGAGGGTGCCCATGGTGGAGGCGCCGCCGCCGATGTCGGAGCCGTCGCCGACGACGACGCCCGCGGAGATGCGGCCCTCGACCATCGAGGTGCCGAGCGTGCCGGCGTTGAAGTTGACGAAGCCCTCGTGCATGACCGTGGTGCCCTCGGAGAGGTGCGCGCCGAGGCGGACGCGGTCGGCGTCGGCGATGCGGACGCCCTTGGGGGCGACGTAGTCCGTCATGCGGGGGAACTTGTCGATCGAGGTGACCTGGAGGTGCAGGCCCTCGGCGCGGGCGTTGAGGCGGACCTTCTCGAGGTCGTCGACGGCGACGGGGCCGAGCGAGGTCCAGGCGACGTTGGCGAGGTGGGCGAAGATGCCGTCCAGGCTCTGGCCGTGCGGCTTGACCAGGCGGTGGGAGAGCAGGTGCAGACGCAGGTAGACGTCGTGCGTGTCGACCGGCTTCTCGTCCAGCGAGGAGATGACCGTGCGGACCGCGACCACCTCGACGCCGCGGCGGGCGTCCGGACCGACCGCGGCGGTGGCGCCGCCGCCCAGGAGTTCGGCGGCCTGTTCGGCGGTGAGGCGCTCGGTGCCGGACGGGCCCGGCTCCGCGGACAGTTCGGGGGCCGGGAACCAGGTGTCGAGGACGGTGCCGTCGGCGGCGATCGTGGCGAGGCCGGCGGCCACGGCGCCGGTGGTGCGGGGAGCAGTCGTGTCGGTCATGAGGGCAACCTAACCGGCGGTCGCCGGTGGAAGCGAGCCGGGACCCCGGCCGTCTCGGGTGCCGGGCGCGGGGACCAGCCGGGCCAGCACCTCCCGCGCGTACTCCTCGTTGTACGGCGTGTCCGTGAGCAGCACCTGGAGGCAGATGCCGTCCAGTACGGCGACCAGGGCGCGGGCCGTGGTGGGGTCCGTGCGGGCGGCGAGCAGGGCGCCCACGCCCTCGGCCCACTCGGCGGCGACCGGGCGCAGCGCGGGGCGGCGCAGGGCGGCGAGGTACAGCTCGTACTCCAGCTCCACGCCGGTGCGGTCGCCGCCGAGCCATTCGCCGAGGACGCGGGCCAGTTCGGCGGGCAGGTCGGCCTCGGGGTCGGAGAGGGCCGGGTGGGCGGCTACGACCTTGGCGAAGCCCTCGTTGGCCTGGCGCAGGGCGGCGACCATGAGGTCGTCGAGGGTGGCGAAGTGGTACGTCGTGGAGCCGAGCGGCACGTCCGCCTCGGCGGCGACGGTGCGGTGGCTGAGGCCGGCGATGCCCGCACGTCCGACGACCCTGATCGCGGCGTCGATGAGGCGCTGGCGGCGCTCCGGGTCGTGGCGGCGGGGCATCAGTGGGCTCCGCCCAGGTTGAGGACGACGACGCCGATGATGATCAGCGCGATGCCGGCGGCCTTGGTCGCCGTCATCCCCTCGCCCATGAAGGCCATCCCGATGGCGGCGATGGCGGCCGTGCCCACCCCGGCCCAGATCGCGTAGGCGGTGCCCATGGAGAGGACCTTCAGGGTCTGGGCGAGCAGCGAGAAGGAGAGCAGGTACCCGAGCGCCGTCAGCAGGGAGGGCACCAGCCTGCTGAAGCCCTCGCTGTACTTCATGGCGGTGGTGCCGGCGACCTCGGCGGCGATGGCTCCGGCCAGGAGCAGATATCCCATGTGTACGAGCGTACATAACGAGGGTGGGCGCGGACACGGGAACGGCGACACCCGAGGGGTGCCGCCGTTCTCCGAAGCGGTGCTGCCGGTGGGTCTCAGACGTTGAACCCGAGCGCGCGCAGCTGCTCGCGGCCGTCGTCCGTGATCTTGTCGGGGCCCCACGGCGGCATCCAGACCCAGTTGATGCGCAGCTCGCTGACCAGACCGTCGGTGGCGGACTTGGCCTGGTCCTCGATCACGTCGGTCAGCGGACAGGCCGCCGAGGTCAGGGTCATGTCGATGGTGGCGATGTTCGCGTCGTCGACGTGGATGCCGTAGATCAGGCCGAGGTTGACGACGTCGATGCCCAGCTCGGGGTCCACGACGTCCATCAGGGCCTCGCGGAGTTCCTCCTCCGAGGCCGGCTTCATCTCGAGGGTCTCGCTCATGCCGTCGTCTCCTTCTCGGCGTCGGCGCCGTCCAGTGCCTGGGCCGTCGCGTCCTTCCAGGCCATCCAGCTCAGCAGGGCGCACTTGACCCGGGCCGGGTACTTCGAGACCCCGGCGAACGCGACCGCGTCCTCCAGGACCTCCTCCATGGCGTCGTCCGGCTCGACCTTGCCCTTGGACTGCATCAGATCCAGGAAGGTCTCCTGGATCCGCTGCGCCTGGGCCAGATCCTTGCCGACCAGCAGGTCGTTCAGCACGGAGGCGCTGGCCTGGCTGATGGAGCAGCCCTGCCCCTCGTAGCTGACGTCGCTGATCGTCGTGCCGTCGTACTTCACGCGGAGCGTGATCTCGTCCCCGCAGGTGGGGTTGACGTGGTGGACCTCGGCGTCGCCATCCCGCAAGCCCCGTCCGTGCGGGTTCTTGTAGTGGTCCAGGATGACTTCCTGGTACATGGAGTCCAGCTTCATGCTCTTCGCTCGTCCCGTCAGCCGAAGAAGTTCCGTACGTGCTCCAGGCCGTCGACCAGTGCGTCGATCTCGGCCGGCGTGGAGTACAGATAGAACGACGCTCGTGTGGTCGCAGGAATTCCGTAGCGCAGGCAGACGGGGCGGGCGCAGTGGTGGCCGACCCGGACCGCGATGCCCTGCTCGTCGAGGACCTGGCCCACGTCGTGCGGGTGGATGTCCCCCAGCGTGAAGGAGATCGCCGCGCCGCGCTCCTCGGCCGTGGTGGGGCCGATGATGCGCAGGTCCGGGACCTCGAGCAGGCGCTTGACGGCGTACTCGGTCAGCGCGTGCTCGTGGGCGAGGATCCTGTCCATGCCGATCGAGTTCAAGTAGTCGATCGCCGCGCCCAGACCGACCGCTCCCGCGATGGGGGGCGTGCCCGCCTCGAACTTGTGCGGGGCCGGGGCGTAGGTGGAGGAGTGCATCGAGACGGTCTCGATCATCTCGCCGCCGCCGAGGAACGGCGGGAGGTCCTCAAGGAGCTCCTGGCGCCCCCACAGCACGCCGATGCCGGTCGGGCCGCACATCTTGTGGCCGGTGAAGGCCACGAAGTCGGCCTGGAGGGCCTGTACGTCCAGTGGCATGTGCGGCGCGGCCTGGGAGGCGTCGACGCACACGAGCGCGCCGACCTCCTGGGCGCGGCGCACGATCGCCTCGACCGGGTTCTGGGTGCCCAGGATGTTGGAGACCAGCACGAAGGAGACGATCTTCGTCTTCTCGGTGATGACCTCGTCGATGTTGGACAGGTCCAGGCGGCCGTCGTCGGTGAGACCGAACCAGCGGAGCTTCGCGCCGGTGCGCTGCGCCAGCAGCTGCCACGGCACGATGTTGGAGTGGTGCTCCATCTCCGTGATGACGATCTCGGTCTCGTGGTCCACGCGGTAGGGCTCGTCGGCCCAGCCCAGCATGTTCGCGACGAGGTTGAGGGACTCCGAGGCGTTCTTGGTGAAGATCACCTCGTCGCGCGAGGGCGCGTTGATGAACTCCGCGACCTTGTCACGCGCGCCCTCGTACAGCGCCGTGGCCTCCTCGGCGAGGACGTGCACGCCGCGGTGGACGTTGGCGTTGTAGCGCTCGTAGTACTCGCTGAGCGCGTCCAGCACCTGCCGCGGCTTCTGGCTGGTCGCCGCGTTGTCCAGGTACACGAGCTTGTGCCCGTCGTGGACCTGGCGGTCCAGGATGGGGAAGTCCTTGCGGATCGCCTCGGTGTCGAGGAGGCCCGGCAGCTGTGTCACTCGGATGCGCCGCCCTTCGTGTATGCCTCGTAGCCCTCGGCCTCCAGCTTGTCGGCCAGCTCGGCGCCGCCGGACTCGGCGATGCGGCCGTTGGCGAAGACGTGGACGTGGTCGGGCTTGATGTAGCGCAGGATGCGCGTGTAGTGCGTGATCAGCAGGGTGCCGACCTCGCCGGTCTCGCGGACGCGGTTGACGCCCTCGGAGACGACGCGCAGGGCGTCGACGTCCAGGCCGGAGTCGGTCTCGTCGAGGACCGCGATCTTCGGCTTGAGCAGCTCGAGCTGGAGGATCTCGTGGCGCTTCTTCTCACCGCCGGAGAAGCCCTCGTTGACGTTGCGCTCGG
Source organism: Streptomyces sp. MMCC 100 (assembly GCF_041538145.2). Classification (NCBI taxonomy): domain Bacteria; kingdom Bacillati; phylum Actinomycetota; class Actinomycetes; order Kitasatosporales; family Streptomycetaceae; genus Streptomyces; species Streptomyces sp. MMCC 100. The sequence goes on along the minus strand of NZ_JBGORK020000001.1, from coordinate 1,785,762 downwards.
CGAAGGCGGGGTCCATGTTGAGGCGCTCCATGGCCTCCTTGACCTCCTTGACCCAGTGCCGCAGCTTGGGGGCCTCGCCGCGGACGGCGGTGGCGGAGGTGCGCAGGAAGTTGGAGACGGAGACGCCGGGGACCTCGACCGGGTACTGCATGGCGAGGAAGAGGCCGGCGCGGGCACGCTCGTCGACGGACATCTCCAGGACGTCCTCGCCGTCGAGGGTGACGGTGCCGCCGGTGATCGTGTACTTGGGGTGACCGGCCAGCGAGTAGGCGAGGGTCGACTTGCCGGAGCCGTTGGGGCCCATGATGGCGTGCGTCTCGCCCTGCTTCACGGTGAGGTCGACGCCCTTGAGGATCTCCTTCGTGGCGTTGTCGGCCTCGACGGTGACGTGCAGGTCTCGGATTTCAAGCGTTGCCATGGGTGCCTCAGGACTCCTGGGTGAGGGAGACGAGCACGTCGTCCCCTTCGATCTTTACGGGGTATACGGGGACGGGGCGCGTCGCCGGAAGACTGTCGGGCTTGCCGGAACGGAGGTCGAAGCGCGAGCCGTGCAGCCAGCACTCGATGTGGCAGTCGTCGACCTCGCCCTCGGACAGGGAGACGTTCGCGTGCGAGCAGATGTCGTTGATCGCGAAGACCTCGCCCTCGGTCCGCACGACGGAGATCGGCGTGCCGTCGAGTTCCACCCGCTTCGGGGTGTCCTCCTCCAGCTCGTCCGCTCCACAGACGCGTACGAAGGTCATGCGACCGACGCCTCCAGCTCCTCCGCGATCTTGGTGAGCAGGCGCTCCTGGATGTCCGCGACGCCGATCTGCTGGACCAGCTCGGCGAAGAAGCCGTGGACCACCAGGCGGCGGGCGTCGAGCTCGGGGATGCCGCGCGCCATCAGGTAGAAGAGCTGCTCGTCGTCGAAGCGGCCGGTGGCGGAGGCGTGACCGGCACCGACGATCTCGCCGGTCTCGATCTCCAGGTTCGGCACCGAATCGACCCGCGCGCCGTCGGTGAGGACGAGGTTGCGGTTCATCTCGTAGGTGTCGGTGCCCTCGGCCGCGGCCTCGATGAGCACGTCGCCGATCCAGACCGCGTGCGCGTCGTCGCCCTGGAGCGCGCCCTTGTAGACGACGTTGGACTTGCAGTGCGGGACGTTGTGGTCGACCAGGAGGCGGTGCTCCTGGTGCTGGCCGGCGTCGGTGAAGTACAGGCCGAACAGCTCGGCCTCGCCGCCGGGGCCGGCGTAGGCCACGCGCGGGTGCAGCCGGACCAGGTCGCCGCCGAAGGTGACGACGAAGGACTTGAAGGTCGCGTCGCGGCCGACGAGTGCGTTGTGCTGGCCGACGTGCACGGCCTTGTCGTCCCAGTCCTGGACGGAGACGACGGTCAGCTTGGCGCCGTCGCCCAGGACGTAGTCGACGTTGGCGGCGAGCACCGCGTCACCGGTGTGGTCGATGACGACCACGGCCTCGGCGAAGGCGCCCAGCTCCACGACCTGGTGGGCGTAGGCGGTGCCGCCCTCGCCGTGCACGGCGATGCGGATCGGCTCGGTGAGGACCGTCTCCTTGGGGACGGTGATCACGCCGGCCTTCTCGAACGCCGAGTAGGCCTGGGCGGCGACCCGGTCCACGGGGGTGCCGGCCCGGCCGATGCGCGCGTCGTCGCGGCCGACGGTCTCGACGACGACGCCCTCGGGCGCGTCGATGTCGACCTTCACGCCGTCGCCGGTGGCGACGGCGGTGCCGTCGTGCAGCCCGCGCAGCCGCTCCAGCGGGGTGAACCGCCACTCCTCCTCGCGGCCGTGGGGGACCGGGAAGTCCGCCACGTCGAAGGACGCGGGTGCGCTCATGCGCGTGGCGACGGTCGACTCGGCGGCCACCGCGATCTGGCCCGCGGTGGTGGACCCCACGGGGATGTTCTGAGCCTCAGCCATGGCTGTCGGTCTGCTCTCTTCCTACGTTCCTGAATCTGGTGACTGCTGTGGGGGCGGCGGTCAGCCGACCGCGCCCTCCATCTGCAGCTCGATCAGCCGGTTGAGCTCGAGGGCGTACTCCATGGGCAGCTCCTTGGCGATCGGCTCGACGAAGCCGCGCACGATCATCGCCATCGCCTCGAACTCGCTCAGACCGCGGCTCATCAGGTAGAAGAGCTGGTCCTCGGAGACCTTGGAGACGGTCGCCTCGTGGCCCATGGACACGTCGTCCTCGCGGACGTCCACGTAGGGGTACGTGTCGGAGCGGGAGATGGTGTCGACGAGCAGCGCGTCGCACAGCACGTTCGACTTGGAGCCGTGGGCGCCCTCGCCGATCTCGACGAGGCCGCGGTAGGAGGTGCGGCCGCCGCCGCGCGCCACGGACTTCGACACGATGTTGGAGGAGGTGTTCGGCGCCATGTGGACCATCTTGGAGCCGGCGTCCTGGTGCTGGCCCTCGCCCGCGAAGGCGATGGACAGGGTCTCGCCCTTGGCGTGCTCGCCCATCAGGTAGACGGCCGGGTACTTCATCGTCACTTTGGAGCCGATGTTGCCGTCGATCCACTCCATGGTCGCGCCCTCGTACGCCACGGCGCGCTTGGTGACCAGGTTGTAGACGTTGTTCGACCAGTTCTGGATGGTCGTGTAGCGGCAGCGGGCGTTCTTCTTGACGATGATCTCGACGACCGCGGAGTGCAGCGAGTCCGACTTGTAGATCGGCGCGGTGCAGCCCTCGACGTAGTGCACGTAGGCACCCTCGTCGACGATGATCAGGGTCCGCTCGAACTGGCCCATGTTCTCCGTGTTGATACGGAAGTAGGCCTGGAGCGGGATCTCGACGTGCACGCCCTTCGGCACGTAGATGAAGGAGCCGCCGGACCACACGGCGCTGTTCAGCGACGCGAACTTGTTGTCACCGACGGGGATGACGGTGCCGAAGTACTCCTTGAAGAGCTCCGGGTGCTCCTTGAGGGCCGTGTCGGTGTCCAGGAAGATGACGCCCTGCTCCTCCAGGTCCTCGCGGATCTGGTGGTAGACGACCTCGGACTCGTACTGCGCGGCGACACCGGCGACCAGGCGCTGCTTCTCCGCCTCGGGGATGCCGAGCTTGTCGTACGTGTTCTTGATGTCCTCGGGCAGGTCCTCCCAGGACTCCGCCTGCTTCTCCGTGGAGCGCACGAAGTACTTGATGTTGTCGAAGTCGATCCCCGACAGGTCCGAGCCCCAGTTCGGCATCGGCTTCTTCTCGAAGAGGCGCAGGCCCTTGAGGCGGAGCTTGGTCATCCACTCCGGCTCGTTCTTCTTCGCGGAGATGTCGCGGACGACGTCCTCGTTGATGCCGCGCTTGGCAGAGGCGCCGGCCGTGTCGGAGTCGGCCCAGCCGTATTCGTACTTGCCCAGGCCCTCGAGCTCAGGGTGAGCAGTCTCCGTGGGGAGAGTCATGCGGGGTTCCTCCCGGCCGTGCTTGCAGATGCGTGAGCGGTGTTCTTGGGCGCGCGCGCCGTGGGTGGCGCGTGCGAAGTCTTCGGAATGAACGTGGTGCAGACGCCGTCGCCGTGCGCGATGGTCGCGAGCCGCTGTACATGCGTACCGAGCAGCTCGGCGAAAAATTCCGTCTCCGCCTCGCACAGCTGCGGAAACTGCTCCGCGACGTGGGCGACCGGGCAGTGGTGCTGGCACAGCTGCTCGCCCTGCTGGGGGTGGGGCGCGCTCCGCGCGGTAGCAGCGTACCCGTCCTTGGTCAGGGCCCTGGCCAGCGCTTCCGCGCGTTTTTCGGCGGGGACGGACTCGACGGCCTTGCGGTACGCGGCCGACTGGGTGGCGATCCTGGCGCGGGCGAAGGCGGCGATCGCCTGCTCCCCGCCCTCCTGCTCGGCGATCCAGCGCAGGGCGTCGGCGGCCAGCTTGTCGTACGACTGGTCGAAGGCGTCCCGGCCGCAGTCGGTGAGCGCGAAGACCTTGGCGGGCCGCCCGCGCGTGCGCGCGCCGTAGACCCGCTGCTCGCGGGCCTCGACCACGTCGTCGGCGACCAGGGCGTCGAGGTGACGCCGGACGGCGGCCTGGGTCAGGCCCAGGCGTCCGGCGAGCTCGGCGACGGTCGACGGCCCGTGGTCCAGGATGGAGCGCGCGACGCGGTTGCGGGTGGACCGCTCACCGGTCGCGAGTTCCTCCTGCGGAACCTCACCGACGTTTTTCACAACGCCATTGTTGCGTAATTCCTCCGGGGCGGGCAAGCCGCGTCCGGATCATCGGACGGTGCCCTGCGTCACTTAGGCATACCTAAGGTGACCTGCGGAAACGATCTTTGATCGATCAGCCGCGGGGCAATCCACTGGCGTCCGCACCCGCCTTCCGGGACACTCCCCCGCATGCCCACACCCCCTCCGACCGGCCCACTCGTCACCCGCGGCACGCTCGCCGCCGGGCTGCGCCAACTGGGTGTGCGGACCGGCGACACCCTCCTCGTGCACTCCTCCCTCAGCTCGCTCGGCTGGGTCTGCGGAGGTCCCGTCGCGGTCGTCCAGGCGCTCCTCGACGTCCTCGGTCCGAGCGGCACCCTGGTGGTCCCGACCCAGACCGGCGACCTCTCGGACCCGGCCCTGTGGACCAGCCCGCCGGTGCCCGAGGAGTGGTGGGAGACCGTGCGCGCGGCCACGCCCGCCTACGACCCCCTGATCACGCCCTCACGCGGTGTCGGGGTGGTCCCGGAGACGGTGCGCACCTGGCCCGGCGCCCGGCGCAGCGCCCATCCGCAGACCTCCTTCGCGGCCCTCGGCGCCCGCGCCGCCGAGGTGGTCTCGGGCCACGCGACCGACTGCCGGCTCGGCGAGCGGAGCCCGCTGGCCACGCTGGAACGGCTGGCCGCCCGGGTCCTGCTGCTCGGCGCGGGCTACGACGCGTGCACCGCCTTCCACCTCGCCGAGTACCGGATCCCTGCCCCGCTGGTGGAGGTGGGGCGGCCGGGGCCGGTGGGGTGGGAGCGGGTGACCGAGGTGTCGATCACCTCGGAGAGCTTCGACGAACTGGGCCACGACTTCGAACGGGACCGGCCCGTCCTGCGCGGCAGGGTCGGCGCGGCCGACGCACGCCTGTTCCCCCTGCCGGACGCGGTCGCCTACGCCGAGCGGTGGCTGCCCCTGCACCGCCCCCGCGAGTGAGTCCGGTCCCGGGTGCCGGGAGGTTTTCCACACCCCCGCGCCCGGCCGGTCGTCCGCCTACCTAGACTCGTGACCCATGCGAAGTGAGCCCGTGGTCCAGGTCCAGGCCCTGGTGAAGCGGTACGGCACGAAGACCGCGGTGAACGGCCTAGACCTGGTGGCCCGCACGGGCGTCACCGCAGTGCTCGGCCCCAACGGGGCGGGCAAGACGACCACGGTCGAGACCTGTGAGGGATACCGCAGACCGGACTCCGGGACGGTGCGTGTCCTGGGCCTGGACCCGGTCCGGCAGGGCGCCGAGCTGCGCCCGCGGATCGGCGTGATGCTCCAGTCCGGCGGCGTCTACTCCGGCGCCCGCGCGGACGAGATGCTGCGCCACGTGGCGAAGCTGCACGCCCACCCGCTGGACGTCGACGCGCTGATCGAGCGGCTCGGGCTGGGCTCGTGCGGCCGCACCACGTACCGCAGGCTCTCGGGCGGGCAGCAGCAGCGGCTCGCCCTCGCGATGGCCGTGGTGGGCCGCCCGGAGCTGGTGTTCCTCGACGAACCGACCGCCGGCCTCGACCCGCAGGCCCGCCGCGCCACCTGGGACCTCGTACGGGACCTGCGCGGCGACGGAGTCTCGGTGATCCTCACCACGCACCACATGGACGAGGCCGAGCAGCTGGCCGACGACGTCGCCATCGTCGACGCCGGACGGGTCGTCGCCCAGGGCTCCCCGGAGGAGCTGTGCCGCGGCGGCGCCGAGAACACCCTGCGGTTCACGGGCCGGCCGGGACTGGACGTCGCGTCCCTGCTCAAGGCGCTGCCCCCGGACTCCTCGGCCGCCGAGCTGACCCCGGGCTCCTACCGGGTGAACGGCAAGGTCGACCCGCAGCTGCTCGCGACGGTGACCTCCTGGTGCGCCCAGCACGGGGTGATGCCGGACCGCATCTCGGTGGAGCGGCACACGTTGGAGGACGTTTTTCTGGAGCTGACGGGCAAGGAGTTGCGCTCATGACGTCGGTCAGCACCGAGGACGGCCGGGGGCCCGGGGGTCGCCCCCCGGGAAGACACAGCCTGGAGCTGACGGGCAAGGAGCTGCGCTCATGACGTCGGTCAGCACCGAGGACGGCCGGGGGCCCGGGGGTCGCCCCCCGGGAAGACACAGCCTGGAGCTGACGGGCAAGGAGCTGCGCTCATGACGTCGGTCAGCACCGAGGACGGCC
>NZ_JBGORK020000001.1:561145-1779333 GCF_041538145.2 Streptomyces sp. MMCC 100 | reverse complement strand
GGGGGCCCGGGGGCTGTCCCCCCGGGAAGACACAGCCTGGAGCTGACGGGCAAGGAGCTGCGCTCATGACCACGACCTCGACCACGGGCAGCGCCGGCGCCACCGGCACGTACGCGCCCCGGCCCGGCGCCGCGCCGCTCGGGCGGATGATCGCGGCGCAGGCCGTGCTCGAGACGAAGATGCTGCTGCGCAACGGCGAGCAGCTGCTGCTGACGGTGGTCATCCCAACGCTGCTGCTCGTCCTGTTCAGCTCCGTGGACATCATCGACACCGGAGCCGGGGAGGCGGTCGACTTCCTCGCCCCCGGCATCCTCGCGCTCGCGGTGATGTCGACGGCGTTCACCGGGCAGGCCATCGCCACCGGTTTCGAGCGCCGGTACGGGGTGCTGAAGCGGCTGGCCGCCTCGCCGCTGCCGCGCTGGGCCCTGATGACCGCGAAGACGGCGTCGGTCCTGGTCACCGAGGTGCTCCAGATCGTGCTGCTGACGGTGATCGCCTTCGCGCTGGGCTGGTCGCCGCACGGCAACCCGGCGGCCGTGCTGCTGCTCCTGGTCCTCGGCACCGCCGCGTTCTCGGGGCTCGGACTGCTGATGGCGGGCACGCTGAAGGCGGAGGCCACGCTGGCCGCCGCCAACCTGGTCTTCCTGCTGCTTCTCGTGGGCGGCGGGGTGATCGTGCCGCTGGACAAGTTCCCGGACGCGGCGCAGGACGTGTTGGGGCTGCTGCCGATCTCCGCCCTGTCGGACGGGCTGCGGGACGTCCTCCAGCACGGGGCCTCGATGCCCTGGGGCGACCTGGGGATCCTCGCCGTGTGGGGGGTCGTGGGACTCGCGGCCGCCGGGAAGTTCTTCCGCTGGGAGTAGGGACGCATGCCGGAGACCGACCCTCGTGAAAGTGTGCACAAGCGGGCGCCTACGATGGACGGCGTGCCAAACGTGACCCGCGCCGACGCCGCAGCCGCCGTGCGCAACCCGCTCGCCTTCATCGCCGCGCGCTGGACCCCGCATCCCCGGACGGTCCAGCGGGCGGCCCTCGCGCCCCTCGTGATGTCGGTGGTCATCGTCGTCACCGGCGGCGCCGTCCGGCTCACCGGCTCGGGCCTCGGCTGCCCGACCTGGCCCAAGTGCACCGACGACTCGCTCACCACCACGAGCGAGATGGGCTTCCACGGCATCATCGAGTTCGGCAACCGCATGCTGACCTACGTGCTGTGTGCCGCGGTCGGCTGGGCGATCATCGCCGCCCGCTCGCAGAAGCCGTACCGGCGCAGCCTCACCCTGCTGGGGTGGGCGCAGTTCTGGGTCGTGATGAGCAACGCCGTGCTCGGTGGCATCGTCGTGCTCGTCGGACTCAACCCGTACACGGTCGCGGCCCACTTCGTGGCGACGACGGCGCTGCTGACCCTGGCCACGGTGATGTGGCAGCGCACCCGGGAGGGCGACACGGCACCGCGCCCGCTGGTCGGCAAGTCCGTGCAGCAGCTGGTGTGGGTGATGGTCGTCGTCTCCGCGCTGCTGGTCATGGTCGGCACCGTGGTCACCGGCGCGGGACCGCACGCGGGCGACTCCAGCGACGTGCCGCGGATGCCGGTCGACTGGGAGATGATCAGCAAGGCGCACGCTGTGCTGGCGTGGATCGTGGTGACGCTGACGTTCGCCCTGTGGTTCGTCCTGAAGGCGGTCGACGCGCCCAAGGGGCCGTTGGCCCGCACCCGCGACCTGTTCCTGGTGCTGCTGGCGCAGGGGGCAGTGGGCTACATCCAGTACTTCACCGACCTGCCCGAGGTCCTGGTCGGCCTGCACATGTTCGGCTCGTGCCTGGTGTGGATCGCGGTGCTGCGCGTGCTGCTGGCGCTGCGCGAGCGGCCCGAGGAGACGGTGTCCGAGCTGCCCGCTCAGGAGTACGACGCCACCAGCGTGTCGATGGCCGGCCCCAGGTAGCTCCGGGTCAGCTCCGCGCGGCGGGCGGTCCACTCCCCCGTGGCCGCGGGTCGGGTGCGCTTTCCGTACCGCCGTTCGGCGATGTCCTCGACGACCTCGCCGGGGGCGCCCAGGGCGGGCAGCTCCTCCAGGGCCTCCCGCTTGGTGATCAGGCGGCCCTCCCGCAGCGTGACGGTGGCGCGGGCGAAGGTGATCAGGCCCAGGTCGACCCAGACGTCCTGCCGCCACAGCTCCGCCCTGCGCACGCTCGGCCGCCAGAACTCCCGCTGGTCGCGGACGACGAACCCCGCCAGCTCCGGATCCGCCACCGGCGGCAGCAGGTGCTCCGGCGACTCGCCGCGCAGGACGCGGCCGAAGCTGTGGAGTTCGCGCCGGGTGACCGGGGTGACCGGCCGCTTGAAGAGCTGTTCGTGGGCCCAGGTCAGGTGCCGTTGAGCCGGGTCGGCGACCGTGTCCGGCGACAGGTACGTGCAGTGCAGCAGTCCGGCCAGGGGCTCGTCCCGCAGCCGGGCGTGGAGCAGCCCCACCCGCCAGGCCGTGCGGGCCGTGGCCGGCCGGGGCAGGACCGCGATCAGGTCGAGGTCGCTGCGGCCCTCCTGGTAGTCGCCCGCGCCCAGTGAACCGTGCGCCCAGACGGCGACGGGTTCGAGGGGCGTCAGGCCGGTGAGGAAGCGGTCGAGCAGGGCGTCGGTCGGCATCCGCCCAGTGTCGACGGTGCGCGCCGGTCCGTACACCCGTCACTCCAGCCCGTACACCCGCCCCGCGTTCCCCGAGGCGATCAGCCCCGCCACCCGCTGTGCGTCCCCGAGGGACCACGCGCCCTCCGCCACCCAGGCGCCCAGCACCCGTCCGAGGGCCTCGCGGAACAGCCGGGCGGCGACCACGTGCAGCTCGGGCAGGCCCTGGGCTCCGCTGGAGAACAGGATCTTGCCGAAGGGTGCCAGCTCCAGGATCTCCGCGAGGACCGTCGCGGCCCGGGCGCCGGTGCGCACCAGGGCGGCGCCCGAGTCGGCGTAGACGTGCGGGAAGACGCCGGCCAGGTGGGCGGCGTGGCGGTGGTACGGGTAGCCGTGCAGCAGGACCAGGTCGGTGCCGAGGCCGGCGGTGGCCCGCACGAAGTCGGTGAGCAGGACCGGGTCGGTGCGGTCGATGCGCAGGCCCGGTTCGCCGAGGCCCGCGTGCAGCTGGAGCGGCAGGCCCGAGGCGACGGCGATCCACAGCAGGTGGCGCAGCAGCACCGGGTCGCTCAGTTCCCCGCCGACCTCGCGCCCGGTCAGCCAGCGGGCGGCGGCCCCGCGCACCTCGCCGGGCCCCGGCGGCTCCGGCGCGAGCGCCAGGCCGTGGCGTACGCCGGCGACGGAGGTGAAGGCGACCGCGTTCGCGGCGGCGCCGTGCACGGCCTCGGCGAGGTTGGCGAGGAAGGACTCGACGGTGCCGGAGGTGTCGGCGACCTGCTCGGCGAGCAGTTCCAGGCGCACGATCTCGCGGGTGTCGGCGTCCGCGGCGGACGCCATCTCGGCGGGGCCGGTGAGGTCTCCGGGCAGTCCGGCGTCGACCAGGTAGGTGGTGATGCCGCTGCCGCGCAGCAGCCGGCGGTCGGCCTCCATGACGCCCAGTTCGCGCCGCCGGGCCAGGTAGCGGGCGGGCGGGCAGTGCGGTTCCAGGCCGAGCAGGGGCGGGCACCAGCGGCGTACGGCGAAGCCGGTCTGGGTGTCGAAGAGGGTGGTGCCCGGCGCGGGCGGACCCTCGGTGCGGGCCAGCTGGGCCTCGAAGGTGCCGAGGCCCAGCTCCGTTCTCAGGACGCCGTGGCAGTACTGGTCCACCAGGGACGGCGTTTCGATCATCCGGGCTCCCCGTGCTGGGACCGTGCGCCGTGCGGCTCGGGTGCCTTGCGGCCCGTACGCCTCGCGGCTTCCTACGGTCCTAACGGGTGAACCCGGCCTCAGGTGTTGCTCGGGCCTCCGACCTGGATGCCCGCCATCCGCGACCACTCGTAGCGGCCGGTGGCGACCTTGGCGGCGAACTCGCCGTCGAAGTCCTCGTGGACGGTGATCCCGGACTGCTCCACGGCCTTCCGCGCCCTCTCGTGGGTGCGCGCGACCAGGTCGCCCCAGGCGCCGTCCTCGCCGACGAGCACGATCCGGGCGCCCCGCTCACCGAGGTAGGCCACCTGGGCCTCGGCGCCGCCGTGGGCCTTGGCGAAGGATCCGATCCGTCCGGCCATCCGGGTCACCTCGTACGCGGCCCACCGGTCGGCCCAGCCGCCCTTCGCGCCGGCCTGCTCCGTGTCCACCTGCTGCGTGTCTGCCATGACCAGGATGCTACCGACGGGTAGAGCGAACGGCGACGGGCGGGGTGCGTGGCCTTGACCACGCGCCCCGCCCGTCGGACGGCTTCACGAGAGGTGCTCAGCGCAGGAAGGGGTCCACCGCGACCGCGAGGAACAGCACCGAAACGTAGGTGATGGACCAGTGGAACAGCCGCATCTCCTTGAGCTTGCCGCCCGTGACCTCGGCCTTGGCGCGGTTCTGCAGCCCGTGCGCCTCCCACAGCCACATGCCGCCGGCCGCCACGGCGACCGCCGTGTAGAACCAGCCGGTGTAGCCGAGCGGCGTCAGCAGCAGCGACACCGCGACCATCACCCAGCTGTAGATGACGATCTGCCGGGCGACGACCTTGTTGGACGCGATCACGGGGAGCATCGGCACGCCGACGCGCGCGTAGTCCTCCTTGACCTTCATGGACAGCGGCCAGTAGTGCGGCGGCGTCCAGAAGAACATCACCCCGAAGAGGATGATCGGCGCCCAGGACATCGAGTTGGTCACGGCCGACCAGCCGATGAGCACCGGCAGACAGCCGGCGATGCCGCCCCAGACGATGTTCTGGGAGGTGCGGCGCTTGAGGATCATCGTGTAGACGACGACGTAGAAGAGGAGCGCGCCGAGCGAGAGCCAGGCCGACAGCCAGTTGACGGTGAGGCCGAACAGCAGGGTGGAGACGACGGCCAGGGTGATGCCGAAGACGAGGCATTCGGCCGGACTGACCATGCCGGTCACCAGCGGGCGCTGCGAGGTCCGGTCCATCAGCGCGTCGATGTCGCGGTCGATGTACATGTTCAGCGCGTTGGCGCCGCCGGCCGACAGATAACCGCCGACGCAGGTCAGCAGCACCAGCTTCAGATTCGGAACACCCTGTTCGGCGAGGAACATCACCGGAACGGTGGTGATCAGCAGAAGCTCGATGATCCGTGGCTTGGTCAGCGCCACGAACGCCTTGACACGGGCCCCGAACGGCCGGTGACTCGGGCTCTGGCTCGTCCCGATAACCCCCGCAGGACGGGATTCAACGGCCGTCACGCACACCCCTGACAGAGACATCCCAGCAAGCCCGACCGTGTGAAGTGGCGGTAAAGGCTCGCGCGTACCACGCCACTTTAGACGTTGCCCATACCTCGGCCTTCGCGGGGGTGGGCTCGTGTTGGCGCGGGCGCTCCGACGTGCGCTCGGAGAGTCGATTGAGCAGTCAGATGAGCGGCTCCGTATTCACTTGCCGAATGCGGTTTCGCCCAGTCGACAGGCGGATCCACAAGAGTCCCGGCAGTCTGGTTTCCAGCGGAAAAACGCACGTACTTACGGGGGTAGGCTCGGCCATGGCCGGCCGACTCACGGACGCGCCGGCAGCCCGTGCACGCGTGCACCGGCAACCGACATGTGGAGAGGAGCCCTGACTCAGGGTGAGCACCAAGCCGACCACCACAGACCTCGAGTGGACCGAACTGGACCAGCGGGCCGTGGACACCGCCCGCGTCCTGGCCGCCGATGCCGTACAGAAGGTTGGCAACGGCCATCCGGGTACGGCGATGAGCCTGGCGCCCGCCGCCTACACCCTCTTCCAGAAGGTGATGCGGCACGACCCCGCCGACGCGAACTGGGTCGGACGCGACCGTTTCGTGCTGTCCGCGGGCCACTCGTCCCTGACCCTCTACACCCAGCTGTACCTGGCCGGCTTCGGCCTTCAGCTGGCGGACCTGGAGTCCTTCCGCACCTGGGGCTCCAAGACCCCCGGCCACCCGGAGTACGGCCACACCACGGGCGTGGAGACCACGACCGGCCCGCTGGGCCAGGGTGTCGCCAACGCGGTGGGCATGGCGATGGCCGCCCGCTACGAGCGCGGCCTGTTCGACCCGGAGGCCGCCGAGGGCGAGTCCCCGTTCGACCACTTCATCTACTGCATCGCCGGTGACGGCTGCCTCCAGGAGGGCATCTCCGCCGAGGCGTCCTCCCTCGCGGGCCACCAGAAGCTCGGCAACCTGGTCCTGCTGTGGGACGACAACCACATCTCGATCGAGGGCGACACCGAGACCGCCGTCTCCGAGGACACCGTCAAGCGGTACGAGGCCTACGGCTGGCACGTGCAGCGCGTCGCCCCGAAGCCCGACGGCGACCTGGACCCGAACGCGCTCTACGACGCGATCGAGGCGGCGAAGAAGGTCACCGACCGGCCGTCCTTCATCGCCATGCGCTCGATCATCGCCTGGCCCGCCCCGAACGCGCAGAACACCGAGGCCGCGCACGGCTCGGCGCTCGGTGACGACGAGGTCGCGGCGACCAAGCGGATCCTGGGCTTCGATCCGGAGAAGTCCTTCGAGGTCTCCGACGAGGTCATCGGGCACACCCGCAAGGCGCTGGAGAAGGGGCAGGCGGCCCGCGCGGTGTGGGAGAAGTCCTTCCAGCAGTGGCGGGACAACAACCCGGAGCGCGCCGCCGAGTACGACCGCGTGGCCAAGGGTGAGCTGCCCAAGGGCTGGGAGGAGAAGATCCCGGTCTTCGAGGCGGGCAAGGGCCTCGCGACCCGCGCCGCGTCCGGCAAGGTGCTCCAGGCGCTCGGCGCGGTCGTCCCCGAGCTGTGGGGCGGCTCGGCCGACCTGGCCGGCTCGAACAACACGACGATCGACAAGACGTCGTCCTTCCTCCCGGCGGGCAACCCGCTGCCGGAGGCGGACCCGTACGGCCGCACCATCCACTTCGGCATCCGCGAGCACGCGATGGCCGCGGAGATGAACGGCATCGCGCTGCACGGCAACACGCGGATCTACGGCGGCACCTTCCTGGTGTTCTCCGACTACATGCGCAACGCGGTGCGGCTGTCCGCGCTGATGCACCTGCCGGTGACGTACGTGTGGACGCACGACTCCATCGGTCTGGGCGAGGACGGCCCGACCCACCAGCCGGTCGAGCACCTGGCCTCGCTGCGCGCCATCCCGGGCCTGAACCTGGTCCGCCCGGCCGACGCCAACGAGACGGCGATCGCCTGGCGCGAGATCCTGCGCCGCTGGACGAAGGAGTTCGGCAAGGGCCAGCCGCACGGTCTGGCGCTGACCCGCCAGGGCGTGCCGACGTACGAGCCGAACGAGGACGCGGCCAAGGGCGGCTACGTGCTGTTCGAGGCCGAGGGCGGCGAGCCGCAGGTCGTTCTGATCGCCACCGGTTCCGAGGTGCACGTCGCCGTCGGGGCGCGCGAGCAGCTCCAGGCCGACGGTGTGCCGACGCGTGTGGTGTCCATGCCGTCCGTCGAGTGGTTCGAGCAGCAGGACCAGGGGTACCGGGACAGCGTCCTGCCTCCGTCCGTGAAGGCCCGTGTCGCGGTGGAGGCCGGGATCGGCCTGACCTGGCACAAGTACGTAGGAGACGCCGGCCGCATCGTCTCCCTGGAGCACTTCGGTGCTTCGGCGGACGCCAAGGTGCTCTTCAAGGAGTTCGGCTTCACCGCCGAGAACGTGGCCTCCGCCGCGCGGGAATCCCTCGCCGCGGCCCAGCGCTGACGCTCGTATACGACACGTAGGAGATGCATTTTCCATGACAGACGCACTCAAGCGCCTCTCCGATGAAGGCGTGGCGATCTGGCTGGACGACCTGTCGCGCAAGCGGATCACGTCCGGCAACCTCGCCGAGCTGATCGACCAGCAGCACGTCGTGGGCGTCACCACCAACCCGTCGATCTTCCAGAAGGCGATCTCGCAGGGCGACGGCTACGACCAGCAGCTCGCCGACCTCGCCGTCCGCGAGGTCACGGTCGAAGAGGCCATCCGCATGATCACCACGGCGGACGTCCGCGACGCCGCCGACATCCTGCGCCCGGTCTTCGACAACACCGGCGGCAAGGACGGCCGGGTCTCCATCGAGGTGGACCCCCGTCTGGCGCACAACACCCATGCCACGGTGGCCGAGGCCAAGCAGCTGGCGTGGCTGGTGGACCGGCCGAACACGTTCATCAAGATCCCGGCCACCGAGGCGGGCCTGCCGGCCATCGCCGAGACCATCGGCCTGGGCATCAGCGTCAACGTCACGCTGATCTTCTCGCTGGAGCGCTACCGCAAGGTCATGGACGCCTTCCAGACCGGCCTGGAGAAGGCCAAGGAGCGCGGCCTGGACCTCTCCCAGATCCACTCCGTGGCGTCCTTCTTCGTGTCCCGCGTGGACACCGAGATCGACAAGCGGATCGACGCGCTCGGCACCGACGAGGCCAAGGCCCAGCGCGGCAAGGCCGCCGTCGCCAACGCCCGTCTCGCCTACCAGGCGTACGAGGAGATCTTCTCCTCCGACCGCTGGGCCGCCCTGGAGAAGGCCGGCGCCAACAAGCAGCGTCCGCTGTGGGCGTCGACCGGTGTGAAGGACAAGGCGTACAGCGACACCATGTACGTCACCGACCTGGTCGCACCCAACACGGTGAACACCATGCCGGAGGCGACCCTGTTCGCCACCGAGGACCACGGCGAGATCGCCGGCAACGCCGTCGCCGGGACGTACGAGCAGGCCCGTGCCGACCTCGACGCGGTCGAGAAGCTCGGGATCTCCTACAACGAGGTGGTCCAGCTGCTGGAGGAAGAGGGTGTCGAGAAGTTCGAGGCGTCCTGGAACGACCTTCTGAAGTCCACGGAGGCGGAGCTCAAGCGCCTCGCTCCCTCGAAGGGCTGAGAATTGTCAAGCAGCAACCCGCTGCGTGACCCCGCAGACCGACGGCTCCCGCGTATCGCGGGGCCGTCGGGTCTGGTCATTTTCGGCGTCACCGGCGATCTGTCCCGCAAGAAGCTCATGCCCGCCGTGTACGACCTCGCCAACCGGGGTCTGCTGCCGCCGGGCTTCTCGCTCGTCGGGTTCGCCCGCCGCGACTGGGAGCACGAGGACTTCGCCCAGGTCGTGCACGACGCCGTCAAGGAGCACTCCCGCACTCCGTTCCGCGAGGAGGTCTGGCAGCAGCTCATCCAGGGGATGCGCTTCGTCCAGGGCACCTTCGACGACGACGACGCGTTCGAGCGGCTGCGCGGCACCATCGAGGAGCTGGACAAGGCACAGGGCACGGGCGGCAACTTCGCCTTCTATCTGTCGGTGCCGCCGAAGTCCTTCCCGGTGGTCATCCAGCAGCTCAAGAAGCACGGTCTCGCCGACCAGTCGAGCGGCTCCTGGCGCCGCGCGGTGATCGAGAAGCCGTTCGGCCACGACCTGAGGTCGGCCGAGGAGCTCAACGCGATCGTCCACGAGGTCTTCGGCTCCGACCAGGTCTTCCGCATCGACCACTACCTGGGCAAGGAGACCGTCCAGAACATCCTGGCGCTGCGCTTCGCCAACACGATGTTCGAGCCGATCTGGAACCGGTCCTACGTCGACCACATCCAGATCACCATGGCCGAGGACATCGGCATCGGCGGCCGGGCCGGCTACTACGACGGTATCGGCGCGGCGCGTGACGTCATCCAGAACCACCTGCTCCAGCTGCTCGCGCTGACCGCCATGGAGGAGCCCGCCTCCTTCGACGCGGACGCGCTGGCGGCGGAGAAGACCAAGGTGCTCGGCGCGGTCCGCCTCCCCAAGGACCTGGGCCGGGACACCGTGCGCGGCCAGTACGCGGCCGGGTGGCAGGGCGGCGCGAAGGCCGTCGGCTACCTCGAAGAGGACGGCATCGACCCCAAGTCGAAGACCGACACCTACGCCGCGATCAAGGTCGGCATCGACAACCGCCGCTGGGCCGGCGTCCCCTTCTACCTGCGCACCGGCAAGCGCCTGGGCCGCCGCGTCACCGAGATCGCGGTCGTCTTCCAGCGAGCCCCGCACTCCCCCTTCGACACGACGGCCACCGAGGAACTCGGCTCGAACGCGATCGTCATCCGCGTCCAGCCCGACGAGGGCGTCACCGTCCGTTTCGGCTCGAAGGTGCCGGGCACGTCGATGGAGATCCGGGACGTCTCGATGGACTTCGCCTACGGCGAGTCCTTCACGGAGTCCAGCCCGGAGGCGTACGAACGCCTGATCCTCGACGTGCTGCTCGGCGACGCCAACCTCTTCCCGCGCACCGAGGAGGTCGAGCTGTCCTGGAAGATCCTCGACCCGATCGAGGAGTACTGGGACCAGCACGGCACCCCGGCCCAGTACCCGGCCGGAACCTGGGGGCCCGCGGAGGCGGACGACATGCTGGAGCGAGACGGACGGAGCTGGCGCCGGCCATGAAGACAGACCTCACGGACACCACGGCCAGCAAGATCAACAAGGCGTTGGTGCTGGGCCGCCGGGCCATCGGCACCCCGGCCATCGGCATGGTGCTCACCCTGGTCATCGTCACCGACGAGGAGAACGCCTACGACGCGCTGAAGGCCGCGAGCGACGCCGCGCACGAGCACCCCTCGCGCACGCTGGTCGTGATCAAGCGCGTCTCGCGCTCCCCCCGGGACCGCACCAAGTCCCGGCTGGACGCCGAGGTCCGCCTCGGTGCCGACGCGGGGACCGGCGAGACGATCGTGCTGCGGCTGTACGGCGACGTCGTCGACCACGCCCAGTCGGTGGTCCTGCCGCTGCTGCTGCCGGACGCGCCGGTCGTGGTCTGGTGGCCGGTGAACGCGCCGCTGGACCCGGCGAAGGACCCGCTGGGCGCGCTCGCCCAGCGCCGCGTCACGGACACCTACGCCTGCGAGGAGCCGATACGGGAGCTGGCGGCCCGCGCCGACGCCTACGCGCCGGGTGACACCGACCTGTCGTGGACCCGCATCACGCCGTGGCGCTCGATGCTGGCGGCGGCCCTCGACCAGGTCGACTGCGAAGTGCAGGCCGTCGAGGTGGAGGGCGAGGAGTACAACCCGAGCTGCGAGCTGCTCGCGATGTGGCTCGCGGACCGGCTGGACGTGCCGGTGCAGCGCACGGTGTCGAGCGGGCCCGGTCTGACCGCGGTACGGATGGACACCGACTGCGGTCCGGTCGTCCTGGACCGGGCCGACGGCTCGCTGGCGAACCTCTCCATCCAGGGCCAGCCCGGCCGCGCGGTGGCGCTCAAGCGCCGTGAGACGGCCGAGCTGATCGCGGAGGAGCTGCGGCGCCTGGACCCGGACGACACGTACGCCTCGGCGCTGCGGTACGGGGTGGACCGGCTGAACGCCCCGGCCGAAGGAGACCCCGTCGGCGGCGACGAAGGCGCCCTCGCGGTCGCCGCTCCCGTCGGGACGGTCGCGAAGGCTCCCGCGAAGGACGCGGCGCAGGAGGAGACACCGGTGAGGAAGGCGGCGGCGAAATGAGCGACACCCCGCAGCTGGTCGTGCACCGCGACAAGGAGCTGATGGCCGAGGCCGCGGCGGCCCGCCTGATCACGAAGATCGTGGACGCGCAGGCCTCCCGGGGCAGCGCCTCCGTGGTCCTCACCGGCGGCCGCAACGGCAACGGTCTGCTCGCGGCGCTCGCCGCCTCCCCGGCCCGGGACGCGATCGACTGGGCCCGCATCGACCTGTGGTGGGGCGACGAGCGCTTCCTGCCGGAGGGCGACCCGGAGCGCAACGTCACCCAGGCGCACGAGGCGCTGCTCGACGCCGTACCGCTGGACCCGAAGCGAGTGCACGCGATGGCGCCGTCCGACGGCCCCTACGGTTCGGACGTGGAGGCGGCGGCCGCCGCCTACGCGCAGGAGCTGGCCACGGCGTCCGTCCCCGAGAACCACGCCGCGGTCCCGTCCTTCGACGTCCTGCTCCTCGGCGTCGGCCCGGACACCCACGTGGCGTCGCTCTTCCCGGAGCACCCGGGGGTCCGGGAGACCGAGCGCACGGTGATCGGCGTCCACGGCTCGCCCAAGCCGCCGCCCATCCGTATCTCCCTGACCCTGCCCGCGATCCGCGCCGCCCGCGAGGTGTGGCTGCTCGCGGCGGGCGAGGACAAGGCGAACGCGGTGGCGATGGCCCTGTCGGGCGCGGGCGAGATCCAGGCCCCGGCGGCGGGCGCCAGGGGCCGCGCCCGCACCCTGTGGCTCCTTGACTCGGCGGCGGCGTCCCAGCTGCCGAGGTCGCTGTACCCACCGGCGTCGGCGTAGGTCCGAAAACGAGAGAACGCCGGGTTCCGCGAGTGCGGGGCCCGGCGTTCCGTCGGTGTGGGCCTCTAGGGGTGACGGCGCCCGTTGGGCTGGGGGGCGTACGGCGGCGGGGGCGGCGTGTGGGGGTGGTGCGGTCCGGGCGCGTACGGGTTGCCGCTCCCCGCAGTCGGATATGGGTGTCCGAAGGGGGCGCCCTGCGGCGGTACGTGCGGCAGCCCGGTCGGCGGGAAGTGGCCGGGCACCGGCGGAACGTGCCCGGGGGCCGGTGGGCGGTGTCCGGGGACCGGTGGGAGGGTCGCCGGGTGGGCCTTCAGCCGGATTCCGTAACGCCGCTTGAGCCGCCCCATCTCCACCAGCGCGATCACGGTGACCGTCACGGGGGCGCCGAGGACGAAGACGACGCCGAGAGTGAGACTGAGGCCGTGCAGATCGCCCGTGACGAGGTCCGGGACGGCCATCAGCCAGCTCGTCACCGTGGCCAGCAGCGCCGGGAGGCAGCGGTGGACGGCGGCGGTCCCGAAGAAGTTGCCGGAGACGCGGACGGCGCCCCAGACCACGAAGCCGAGCATCCACAGCATCGTCATGCCGCCGACGATGATCACCAGCGCGTTGCCCGTGGCGTTGACCGTCGTCACCAGCACCACCAGGGCGGCGACGCAGCCGACGAACAGCAGCAGCAGCTTGAGGGCGTTCAGCAGCGGCCCGCGCAGCTGGCGAACGGTGCCGGTGCGCCGCCAGAGGAAGAGCATCGCCCCGACCACCAGCGGGGTGATGAACAGCAGGACGGCGGAGGCCGTCAGCGCGTTCTCCATCAGCTGGGTCACGTCGAAGCCGCCCTCGAAGAGGGTGTAGACACCGATCGAGGCGACCGCGCCCCCGATGACCCTGATGCGCTTGAGCCGCTCGATCGACGGATCGAGCGACGGCGGGATCCACGAGGGGTGGAACACCGCCGTCGCGACCTGCTTCGGATTGAGCAGGGACCGGGCCGTCAGCCTGCCACCGGTCCAACCTCCGCGCGTACGCGCCACCTTGTTCCCCCGAACACTCGCTGTGATGATCGCCGGGGGATTCTACGACAGGCGACGGGACCGGTGGACGGGCTGCCTCCGCGCCCGCCCATCCACCCCCGCGTCACTGCCTTCCGCGCAGCTCCCGGTAGGCGGCGACCAGCGCCTCGGTGGAGGCGTCCAGCCCCGGCACCTGAGCTCCCTCGGTCAGCGCGGGCTCGATCCGCTTGGCGAGCACCTTGCCGAGCTCGACGCCCCACTGGTCGAAGGAGTCGATGCTCCAGATCGCGCCCTGGACGAACACCTTGTGCTCGTACAGCGCGATCAGCTGGCCGAGGACGGACGGGGTCAGCTCGGCGGCCAGCACGGTCGTGGTGGGGTGGTTGCCGCGGAAGGTCTTGTGCGGTCCAGATCGCGCCCTGGACGAACACCTTGTGCTCGTACAGCGCGATCAGCTGGCCGAGGACGGACGGGGTCAGCTCGGCGGCCAGCACGGTCGTGGTGGGGTGGTTGCCGCGGAAGGTCTTGTGCGGGACCAGTTCCTCGGACACCCCCTCGGCGCGTACCTCGTCCGGGGTCTTGCCGAAGGCGAGTGCCTGGGTCTGCGCGAAGAAGTTGGCCATCAGCAGGTCGTGCTGGGCCTTCAGTTCGTCGCTCAGCTCGGCC
Organism: Streptomyces sp. MMCC 100; assembly: GCF_041538145.2. Classification (NCBI taxonomy): domain Bacteria; kingdom Bacillati; phylum Actinomycetota; class Actinomycetes; order Kitasatosporales; family Streptomycetaceae; genus Streptomyces; species Streptomyces sp. MMCC 100. The sequence goes on along the minus strand of NZ_JBGORK020000001.1, from coordinate 1,765,379 downwards.
ACGGGCCGGGCGAAGCCGATGAAGTCCGCCGGGATCAGCTTGGTGCCCTGGTGGATCAGCTGGTAGTAGGCGTGCTGCCCGTTGGTGCCCGGCGTGCCCCAGACCACCGGCCCGGTCTGCCACTCGACGGGGTTGCCCTCGCGGTCGACGGACTTGCCGTTGGACTCCATGTCACCGCCTCGTGCAGGTCGGCGCCGTCCACGTTGGAGACGAAGCGGAAGGTGAGGGAGCGGTCGGTGAAGGCGCGCAGCGCCTCGTACGCCATCGCCGGACCGAGGTCCGAGCCGCCGATGCCGATGTTGACGACGTTCTTGATGCGCTTGCCGGTGTGGCCGGTCCACTCACCGCCCCGGACCCGGTCGGCGAAGCCGGCCATCTTGTCGAGCACGGCGTGCACCTTGGGGACGACGTTCTCGCCGTCGACCTCGATCACCGCGTCCCGCGGGGCGCGCAGCGCGGTGTGCAGCACGGCCCGGTCCTCGGTGATGTTGATGCGCTCACCGCGGAACATGGCGTCGCGCAGCCCGAACACGTCGGTGGCGGCGGCCAGCCTGGTGGATCAGCTGGTAGTAGGCGTGCTGCCCGTTGGTGCCCGGCGTGCCCCAGACCACCGGCCCGGTCTGCCACTCGACGGGGTTGCCCTCGCGGTCGACGGACTTGCCGTTGGACTCCATGTCGAGCTGCTGGAGGTACGCCGTGAACTTCGACAGGTAGTGGCTGTACGGCAGCACCGCGTGCGACTGCGCGCCCAGGAAGTTGCCGTACCAGACGCCCAACAGGCCCATCAGCAGCGGCACATTGGACTCGGCAGGGGCGGTGCGGAAGTGCTCGTCGACGAGGTGGAAGCCGTCGAGCATCTCCCGGAAGCGGTCGGGGCCGATGGCGATCATCAGGGAGAGCCCGATGGCCGAGTCGTACGAGTAGCGACCGCCCACCCAGTCCCAGAACTCGAACATGTTGGCCGTGTCGATGCCGAACTCGGCGACCTTCTCGGCGTTCGTGGACAGCGCCACGAAGTGCTTGGCGACCGCGGCGTCGTCACCCAGTGCGTCCAGCAGCCAGGTCCGGGCGGAGGTGGCGTTGGTGATCGTCTCGATGGTGGTGAAGGTCTTGGAGGCGATGACGAACAGTGTCTCGGCCGGGTCCAGGTCCCGAACCGCCTCGTGCAGGTCGGCGCCGTCCACGTTGGAGACGAAGCGGAAGGTGAGGGAGCGGTCGGTGAAGGCGCGCAGCGCCTCGTACGCCATCGCCGGACCGAGGTCCGAGCCGCCGATGCCGATGTCCTGGTGGATCAGCTGGTAGTAGGCGTGCTGCCCGTTGGTGCCCGGCGTGCCCCAGACCACCGGCCCGGTCTGCCACTCGACGGGGTTGCCCTCGCGGTCGACGGACTTGCCGTTGGACTCCATGTCCAGCTGCTGGAGGTACGCCGTGAACTTCGACAGGTAGTGCGAGTACGGCAGCACCGCGTGCGACTGGGCGCCCAGGAAGTTGCCGTACCAGACGCCCAACAGGCCCATCAGCAGCGGCGCGTTGACCGGGGCCTCGGCGTTGCGGAAGTGCTCGTCGACGATGCGGAAGCCGTCGAGCATCTCCCGGAAGCGGTCCGGGCCGATGGCGATCATCAGGGACAGGCCGATGGCCGAGTCGAAGGAGTACCGGCCGCCGACCCAGTCCCAGAACTCGAACATGTTGGCCGTGTCGATGCCGAAGCCGGAGACCTTCTCGGCGTTCGTGGACAGCGCCACGAAGTGCTTCGCCACCGCCTTCTCGTCCCCGTCGAACGCGTCCAGCAGCCAGGTCCGGGCGGAGGTGGCGTTCGTGATCGTCTCGATGGTGGTGAAGGTCTTGGAGGCGATGACGAACAGTGTCTCGGCCGGGTCCAGGTCCCGGACCGCCTCGTGCAGGTCGGCGCCGTCCACGTTGGAGACGAAGCGGAAGGTGAGGGAGCGGTCGGTGAAGGCGCGCAGCGCCTCGTACGCCATCGCCGGACCGAGGTCCGAGCCGCCGATGCCGATGTNCCTCGATCACCGCGTCCCGCGGGGCGCGCAGCGCGGTGTGCAGCACGGCCCGGTCCTCGGTGATGTTGATGCGCTCACCGCGGAACATGGCGTCGCGCAGCCCGAACACGTCGGTGGCGGCGGCCAGTTCACGCAGCAGCCGCAGCGTCTCGTCGGTGGCGAGGTGCTTGGAGTGGTCGACGTACAGGTCTCCCACGCGAAGCGTCCAGCCGGTGCCGCGCCCCGGGTCGGCGGCGAAGAGCTCGCGCAGCCGCACCTCGCCGAGCTGCTCGCGGTGCTTGGCCAGCGCGGCCCATTCGGGCGTCTGGTGGAGCCTGGTACGGCCGTCTGCGTTCATGTCGGACGTCAGCCTTCTTCCTTGGGTGTCCCAGCTGTCCCGGCTGTTCCAACCTAAATGATCAGGAGTGAAGGCGACCGACCGAGACGGAAACCGATGGAGACGGAGACCGACGGAGTACGGACCTAGATCTCGCCGCGCAGTTTGGCGAGTGCCTCGGCGAGGATCGCCTCGCCGTCCGCGTCGCTGCGGCGCTCGCGCACGTACGCGAGGTGGGTCTTGTAGGGCTCGGTGCGCGGCGGGTCCGGCGGATTGTCCCGGTCCTGTCCGGCGGGGAAGCCGCAGCGCGGGCAGTCCCAGGTCTCCGGGACCTGGGCGTCGCTCGCGAAGCTCGGCTGTGTCTCGTGTCCGTTGGAGCACCAGAAGGAGATGCGCAGACGCGGCGCGGACTCGCCGCGCTCGGCCTCGCCCATCGGCCCCGCCCCGACCCGGCTTCCCCGGATCGCGTTGCCACTTGCCACGGTCGTAACTCCCTGCGTGATGGTGCCGCGAAGCGAGTCGGCGTTTCGCTTCGCTGCGAGCGCCTCAGTCTACGTAAGGCCCAACGCGCGTCCAGTGATTGGAGTTACAAGCTCCGATGCTCAGACGCAAGCCCCATGATAGGCGGCGCCGTGAGGCGCGTACCGGACATGGGGCTTTACGTGCACAAGTGTGTGACGGGTCGGTGCGACCGGTCAGTTGTTGGCCTTCATGAGCAGGCCGAGCACCATGATGCACGCGAACCAGCACAGACCGACCACCACGGTGATCCGGTCGAGGTTGCGCTCGGCGACCGAGGAGCCGCCGACGGACGACTGCATGCCGCCACCGAACATGTCGGAGAGACCGCCGCCCTTCCCCTTGTGCATCAGCACCAGCAGCATCAGCAGCAGGCTGAAGACGATCAGGGCGATCGAGAACCCCAAAACCACGGCTGGACCAACTTCCTCGGATTCGGATGAACGACGGGGGCACGGTGACAGCAGGCCACCATGCCCCCGCAAGGGTACGACGTATCGCCGCTAGCGCATACTCACTGGTCGATCTGCCTCTCGACCGGGCGCGGGCTACTGGTCGCGGAAGCGGACGATCTTGACGAACTCGTCCGAGTCCAGCGAGGCGCCGCCGACCAGGGCACCGTCGATGTCGGGCTTCGCCATGATCTCGGCGACGTTGCCGGACTTGACGGAGCCGCCGTACTGGATGCGGACCTGGTCGGCCAGCTCCTGGGAGTACAGCTCGGCGAGCTTGCCGCGGATGGCCGCGCAGACTTCCTGGGCGTCGTCGGCGCCGCAGACCTTGCCGGTGCCGATGGCCCACACGGGCTCGTAGGCGATCACGACGGTCTCGGCCTGCTCGGCCGGGATGTCCTTCAGGCCGCCCTCGACCTGGACGAGGGTGTGGTCGACGTGGTTGCCGGCCTCGCGGACGTCCAGCTCCTCGCCGACGCACAGGATCGGGGTCAGGCCGTGCTTGTAGGCGGCCTTGACCTTGGCGTTGACGATCTCGTCGGTCTCGGCGTGGTACTGCCGGCGCTCGGAGTGACCGACGGCCACGTACGTGCACTTCAGCTTGGCCAGCATGGGGCCCGAGATCTCGCCGGTGTAGGCGCCGCCGTCGTGTGCGGAGATGTCCTGGGCGCCGTACTTGATCTTGAGCTTGTCCCCGTCGACCAGGGTCTGCACGGAGCGCAGGTCGGTGAAGGGGGCGAGGACGGCGACCTCGACGGCGTCGTAGTCCTTGTCCGCGAGGGCGAAGGCGAGCTTCTGGACGTGGGCGATGGCCTCGAGGTGGTTGAGGTTCATCTTCCAGTTGCCCGCCATCAGCGGCGTGCGGGTGGTCATCGGGGTCAGTCCTCCAGTGCGGCGAGGCCGGGGAGCGTCTTGCCCTCGAGGTATTCGAGGGAGGCGCCGCCGCCGGTCGAGATGTGGCCGAATGCGTTCTCGTCGAAGCCGAGCGTGCGCACGGCCGCGGCGGAGTCGCCGCCGCCGACCACGGTGAAGCCCGGGGCGTCGACGAGGGCCTGGGCGACCGCTTTGGTGCCCTCGGCGTAGTCGGGGTGCTCGAAGACGCCCATGGGTCCGTTCCAGAAGACGGTGGCGGCGTCGGCGAGCTTCGATGCGTACAGCTTGCGGGTCTCGGGACCGATGTCCAGACCCTCCTGGTCGGCCGGGATGGCGTCCGCGGCGACGGTGGTGGGATTGGCCGGGGCCTTCGTCTTCAGGTCGGGGAACTCGGGCGCGACCAGGACGTCGACGGGCAGGACCAGCTCGACGCCGTTCTTCTCGGCGCGCTCCATGTACTCCTTGACCGCGGGGATCTGGTCCTCCTGGAGCAGGGAGATCCCGACCTCGTACCCCTTGGCCTTGAGGAAGGTGTACGCCATGCCGCCGCCGATGAGGAGCCGGTCGGCCTTGCCGAGCAGCTGGTCGATGACGGCGAGCTTGTCGGAGACCTTGGCGCCGCCGAGCGCGACGACGTAGGGGCGCTTGACGTCGTCGGTGAGCTTCTTGAGGACGCCGACCTCGGTGGCGATGAGGTACCCGGCGTAGTGCGGGAGCCGCTTCGGCAGGTCGAAGACCGAGGCGTGCTTCCGGTGCACCGCGCCGAAGCCGTCGCCGACGTAGACGTCCGCGAGGCCGGCGAGCTTGTCGGCGAAGGCGGCGCGCTCGGCGTCGTCCTTGCTGGTCTCGCCCGCGTTGAAGCGCAGGTTCTCGACGACGGCCACCTGGCCGTCGGCGAGGCCGGAGACCGTGGACTCGGCCGACGTGCCGACCGTGTCCTCGGCGAAGGCGACGTCGGCGCCGAGCAGTTCACCGAGGCGGGTGGCGGCCGGGCCGAGGGAGAAGGCGGGGTCCGGGGCACCCTTGGGGCGGCCCAGGTGCGAGGCGACGATCACGCGGGCGCCCGCGTCGGCCAGGGCCTTGACGGTGGGCACTACGGCGCGGATGCGGCCGTCGTCGGTGATGGTGGTGCCGTCCAGCGGGACGTTCAGGTCGGCGCGGACGAAGACGCGCTTGCCCGCGGCGCCTTCGGAGAGCAGTTCGTCGATCGTCTTCAAGAGGGCTCCTGGGTTCTCGGATCGCTCGTGATCCTACGAGGGCTGGTCGCGGCGGACGCGACGCAGGGCCCGGGCAGCGCGACCTTGCGCTGCCCGAGCCCTGCTACCGCATCGAGGTGCCTTGCTGAAGTCGATCAGAGCTGGTTGCCGACGAAGACCGTGAGGTCGACCAGGCGGTTCGAGTAGCCCCACTCGTTGTCGTACCAGCCGAGGATCTTCACCGTCTTGCCCTCCTGGACCATGGTCAGGGAGGAGTCGAAGGTGCAGGAGGCCGGGTCGCCGACGATGTCCGAGGAGACGATCGCGTCCTCGGTGTAGAACAGGAAGCCCTTGAGGTCGCCGCCGTCGGCGGCCTTCTTGAACGCGGCGTTGACCTCGTCCTTGGTGACCTCGCGCTGGAGCTCCACGACCAGGTCGGTGGCCGAGCCGGTCGGGACCGGGACGCGCATCGCGATGCCGTCGAGCTTGCCCTTGAGCTGCGGCAGGACCAGCGCGGTGGCCTTGGCGGCACCCGTGGTGGTCGGGATGATGTTCTCCGCGGCGGCACGGGCGCGGCGCAGGTCCTTGTGCGGGAAGTCCAGGATGCGCTGGTCGTTCGTGTACGCGTGCACCGTCGTCATCAGGCCCTTGACGATGCCGAAGTTCTCGTCGAGGACCTTGGCCATCGGCGCCACACAGTTGGTGGTGCAGGAGGCGTTGGAGATGACGTGGTGGTTCGCCGGGTCGTACTTGTCCTGGTTGACGCCCATCACGATGGTGATGTCCTCGTCCTTGGCCGGGGCCGAGATGAGGACCTTCTTCGCGCCACCGGCGATGTGCTTCTCCGCGTCCGCCTTCTTCGTGAAGATGCCGGTCGACTCGATCACGATGTCGACGCCCAGCTCGCCCCACGGGATGTCGGCCGGGTTGCGCTCGGAGAGGACCTTGATGGTCTTTCCGTCGACGGTGATGGTGTCCTCGGTGTGCGTGACCTCCTGCTTGAGGCGGCCGAGGATGGTGTCGTACTTCAGCAGATGGGCGGTGGTCGCGGTGTCACCCAGGTCGTTGACAGCCACGATCTCGATGTCCGCACCCTGCTCCAGCAGCGCGCGGAAGTAGTTACGACCGATGCGGCCAAAGCCGTTGATGCCTACGCGGATCGTCACGAACCGATCTCCTCGTTGGTACGCCGGCCCGATGTGCCGGCGAGCTGTATTTGGGATGTCCCCGACCACCTCCGACCCTACCTCTCTACGGCGTCGGGGGTGACATCGAGACGGCCCATACCCGGCAGGGCGGTCCGTACCCGCCAGTAGGGGTACGGACCGCCCTGGGCGACGGGGACCGATCACCCGATTTCGCTACACCGTGTCAGTCCCCCGCACACCGGAATTCACTCGTCCAGGGCACGCAGCGCCTGCCGGACCAGTGCCGCGCGGGCGGCCGGTTCGGCGAGGTGCTCCAGGCCGAAGCCGAGCAGCACGGTGTCGTCCGTGGTGACCGCGCCGTAGGTCTGGAACAGCGTCCCGGTGCGGGTCCAGTCCTTCAGGACGGCGGGGCTGCCCTCCGGGGGGCCGGAGACCCGCCAGGCGCCCAGCGAGGCCTCGAAGCCCTCGGTCTGCGTCGCCGTGCCCCCGACGACCAGGGAGGCCTCGTCGGCGAGGACGCCGCGGCCGCCGCTGCCGGGGTCGGTGACGTAGGCGATCGACAGCTCGACGGACTTCCCGGCGTAGGCGCTCAGGTCGAACTCGACCTGCTTCCAGCCGCCGGAGGAGCCGGTGAGGCTGTTCCACTGCCCACTCGTGCCGGTCGCGGTGCAGCCGTCGTCGGACAGGGTCAGGTAGTGCCCGAGCCACGGGTGCTCGCCCATGTAGAACCCGGCCGCGCACTCGGCGGGCACGGCCGTGCCGGTGGCGCCGTTCGCCTCGGGCAGCGTGGTCCAGTCGTCGGCGCCGGTGGTGTGCGCCTCGACCAGGGCGTGGTCGTAGCCGCGCTCGGTGTCCCACAGCAGCTGGGTGCGGAGCGTGGGGCGGTCGGCGGCGGTGACACCGGTGAGGTCGACGGTGCGGGTCAGGCGCTTGTAGGAGTCGTCGGTGTGGACGGCGGCGGCCATCCACTCCCCCGCGTAGTGCCCGTACGGGTTGACCGTCCCGGCGAACTTCCCGGCGCCCGCGCTCGCGAACTGCGGGTAGGTGCCGGGGTCCAGCTCGTCGGAGGTCACGCTGTAGGTCCCGGCGGCGTCCAGCGGGTTGCCGGGGGCGTCGCCGAGGGTGCCTTCGGCCTTGCCGAGCTTGCCGGAGCCGGTGAAGGCGGTGGCGCCGGAGGTCGAGGTGCGGGTGTAGGCGCCCAGGTAGTACTGGCTGAAGTCGTCGGAGAGGGTGCCGGCGCCGAGGTCGACGTCGCCCCCGGCCTGTTCGCCGGCCTCGATCAGCTTGCCGCCCTCGTTGAGGAAGGCGCGCAGCTGGAGCTGGGTGGCGTTGCCGGGCACCGCGGCGCCCGTGTAGTGGACGACGGTGCCGAAGTGGCCGAGGACGCCGAGCGCGTCGGGGGCGCCCTGCGTGGCGACGTCCCAGACGGCGGCGCGCCGGCCGTTGGTCTTGAGCGCGTCCACGTACGTCTGTGCCTGCGTGGCCTTCGCGCCCTCCTCGGCGACGACGAGAACGTCGGCGCGGGGCCGCTCGGCGACCGTGTACGTGAAGTGTTCGCTCTCGGTGCGCTTGCCGTGCTTCCCGTGCCGGTCGTGGCTTCCCCGCGGCGTCTCGCCGCTGAACCAGACCTCGACGCGGTCACCGGGATCGGCGCCCCTGACCTCGGCCCGGTACTCGTCGAAGTAGAGGTTGTCGTCGCCGCCGTACGTCTCACCGCCCCGCCAGGGCCGCAGCGCCACGTCGTGGGTGCGTCCGCCGTTGACGCGGTACTTCAGCTCCTTGTCGCGCACGGACTCGCGGACGACGACGGAGACCTCCTGGTCGGCGCCGCGCGCGTAGGAGGTGGTGAAGGGGGCCGGGGTGAAGTCGGCGGCGTCCAGGCCGACCGAGGAGGACGGCCGGTCGGGGTGGGCGGCGGTCTCGGCGACGGAGAGCGCGAACGGGACGTTCTTGGCGAACTCCTGCTGGATCAGCTTCTCGTCGTCGGGGAAGTTGAAGCCCGACCGGCAGTCGCGGGCGTTCCACCGGTCGTCGGGGTCCACGTCGGAGGCCGTCTGGCAGGTCGACATCTCCGGGGTGAACATCGCCATGCCGTTGACGTTGGCCGCGTGCCCGTCGGCCTCGCCGTTGGTGGTGTACAGCTCCGAGGAGACCTGCGGGTGGTAGCCGGGGACCGCGGAGTTGTCCGGCGTGCCGGCGAGCGCCTTGTAGAGGACGTCGTCCGGGGTGTTGGTGGCGACCTGCCAGCCGACGCCGTAGAGGAGGAGTTCGGCGGCGGAATGGTAGTTGATGCCGTACGTGAAGCCGATCCGCTTCTCGAAGGCGTCCAGCGCCTTGGTCTCGGGCTCGGAGCCGGGGCTCGCGCCGCGGTAGGTCTCGCTGGTGGGGTTGGGGGACGAGCCCTCGTCGTCGTAGCCCCACTTGTAGGCGAAGTTGCGGTTGAGGTCGACGCCGTCGCCGGTGCTGATGGTGCCGTCGCCGTTGACGTCGCGCAGGTTCTTGCGCCAGAGGCGGGTGTCGGCGCTCTCGAAGGTGTAGTCGTAGCCGTCGGGGTTGGCCGACAGGACGAACCACAGCTCGGTGGAGTCGACGATCTGCCTGATCCGCCGGTCCTTCTTGTAGTTGTCCAGGTAGTGGTGCATCAGCCGCCGGGTCATCTCCGGGGTGATCCACTCGCGGGCGTGCTGGTTGGACATGTAGAGGACGGACGGCTTGGAGCCGTCCTTCGACTTCTTCGCGTGCTCGGTGAGCTTGAGCGCCAGGATGTCCTGGCCCTTCACGGTCTTCCCGATGGAGACGACCTTGGTGAGACCGGGGTTCTCCTGGGCGGTCCGCAGGATCTCGTCGCGCAGGCCGCCGCTGCCGCTGTAGGGGCGGAAGACGCCGTCGGCGGCGTCCTCGACGCGGTCGGCGGCCTTGGCGGACAGGGTGTGCTCGGTGAGGTCGACGCCCTGTTTCTCCAGCGTGCCGGCCTGCTTCTCGGTGAGGTAGAGCTCGACGGCGGCCGTACCCCGGTCGGGCACCTGCTCGCCGAGTTCGTGGCCGTCCTGGCCGGCGGCCAGCAGCAGGGGTACCTGCTCCCGGGTGACGTCGGCGCGGAAGACCTTCACTTCGTTCGCGTCCGGGGTCGCCGGGTTTGCGGGTTGTGCCTGGGCGATGGGTGCGAAGCTCGCTCCGCCGTTCAGGAGCGCGCCGACGGCGAGGATCGATCTCGCTCTTCGTCTCATGAACCCCCCTAGATGGGGCCTGTCCGACAGGCCTGGGTCCGCCACAGCAGCGAACAGATGCCAGGCTCATGACAGCTCATGATCGAGTCAAGAGTGCGGCAAGGACACGCGAAAGCCGGTGCCGGTCACCCAAGTGGGCGCCGGCACCGGCGTGTTGGCGGTCGCGTTCAGGCAGCGGCGCCACCGGCCGTCCGTCAGCCGACGAGGTTGTCGGCCAGCTCCTCGCCGAGGTTGGCGTCCGTGCCGGCGATGCCGAGGTCCGAGGCCCGCTTGTCGGCCATGGCCAGCAGGCGGCGGATGCGGCCGGCGACGGCGTCCTTGGTCAGCGGCGGGTCGGCGAGGGCGCCCAGCTCCTCCAGGGACGCCTGCTTGTGCTCCATGCGGAGGCGGCCCGCCGCGGCGAGGTGCTCGGGCACGTCGTCGGCGAGGATCTCCAGGGCGCGCTGGACCCGGGCACCGGCGGCGACGGCCGCGCGGGCGGAACGGCGCAGGTTGGCGTCGTCGAAGTTGGCGAGCCGGTTGGCGGTGGCGCGGACCTCGCGCCGCAGCCTGCGCTCCTCCCAGGCCAGCACCGAGTCGTGGGCGCCGAGCCGGGTGAGCAGGGCGCCGATCGCGTCGCCGTCGCGGACCACGACCCGGTCCACGCCGCGCACCTCGCGGGCCTTGGCGGGGATCGACAGCCGGCGGGCGGCGCCGACCAGGGCGAGCGCCGCCTCGGGGCCCGGGCAGGTCACCTCCAGGGAGGAGGAGCGGCCGGGCTCGGTGAGCGAGCCGTGCGCCAGGAAGGCCCCGCGCCAGGCGGCCTCGGCGTCGCAGGTGGCCCCCGAGACCACCTGCGGCGGCAGACCCCGGATCGGGCGGCCCCGGCCGTCCACCAGGCCGGTCTGCCGGGCCAGCTGGTCACCGCCGGCGACCACCCGGACGACGAAACGCGAACCGCGGCGCAGTCCGCCCGGCGCCATCACGATCAGCTCCGAGCCGTGCCCGAAGATCTCCAGGATGTCCTGCTTGAGCCGGCGGGCCGCCCGCGCGGTGTCCAGCTCCGCCTCGATCACGATGCGCCCGCTCACCAGGTGAAGGCCGCCGGCGAACCGCAGTACGGCGGAGACCTCCGCCTTTCTGCAGCAGGTCCGGGTGACGGGGAGCCGGGAGATCTCGTCCTTCACCGCTGCCGTCATCGCCATGGGCCGATCCTTCCATGCATCCGAAAAATACGGTCGTACGCGGCGGCCAGCAGCTCCGGGTCGTGCCTCGGGGTCCCGTCGGTCCGGGCGACCGGAGCCAGCTCGACCGCGGCGCCGAACCGTTTCGCGGCGTCGGTGAGCGAGTCACGGTCGGGCACGGCGGCCTCGTCGGCCAGCACCACGTCCAGGGCGAGTTTAGGGGCGTGTCGTCCCAAAACCTCCAAATGACGCTGCGGGGAGAAGCCCTCAGTTTCTCCGGGCTGCGGGGCGAGGTTCAGCGAGAGCACCCGGCGCGCCTTCGTCTCGACCAGCGCGTCCAGCAGATCCGGCACGAGCAGGTGCGGGATGACCGAGGAGAACCAGGAGCCGGGGCCCAGCACCACCCAGTCGGCGTCCAGGACGGCGTCGACCGCCTCGGGGACGGCCGGCGGGTCGCTGGGCACCAGGTGCACGGACTGCACCTCGCCGGGCGTGAGCGCCACGGTCGCCTGCCCCCGTACGGTGTCCACCTCGTCGGGCCGCTCCGGGTCGTGGCCCCTGACCAGGGCCTGGAGCTCCAGCGGGACGGCGGACATGGGCAGCACCCGCCCGTGCGCGCCGAGCAGCTTGCCCACCAGGTCGAGCGCCTGGACATGGTCGCCGAGCTGCTCCCACAGGGCGACGATCAGCAGATTGCCGACCGCGTGTTCGTGCAGGTCGCCCTGGGACTGGAAGCGGTGCTGGATGACGCGGGCCCAGGTCTGGCCCCAGTCGTCGTCGCCGCACAGCGCGGCCAGCGCCTTGCGCAGGTCGCCGGGCGGCAGAACGCCCAGCTCGTCGCGCAGGCGCCCGCTGGAGCCGCCGTCGTCGGCGACCGTGACGACGGCGGTGAGGTCGCCGGTGATCCGGCGCAGTGCGGCGAGCGAGGCGGACAGGCCCATGCCGCCGCCGAGGGCGACGACCTTGGGCTGGGCGCCCCGGCGGCGTGGCCTGGCGCCGCGCGCCTGTTCGGGCCGGGCGGCGCGGGCGTCGGCGGGTCTGCCGCCGCGTCCCTCGGGCACCACCCGGCGCAGCCTGCTCAGCCGCGGAGTACGTCCTGTCATTCCCGTCCCATGTCCCGGTGGACGACCACCGTCTCCACGCCCTCGGCGGCGAGCCGGGCGGCGAGCTTCTCCGACATGGCCACGGACCGGTGCTTGCCGCCGGTGCAGCCGACGGCGACGGTCACATAGCGCTTGCCCTCCCGACGGTAGCCCGCGGCGATCAGCTGGAGCAGCTCGGCATAGCGGTCGAGGAACTCCTTGGCCCCGGGCTGGTTGAGGACGTAGCTCGAGACCTCCTCGTTGAGGCCGGTGAAGGGGCGCAGCTCCGGGACCCAGTGCGGGTTGGGCAGGAAGCGCATGTCGACGACGAGGTCGGCGTCGACCGGGAGGCCGTACTTGAAGCCGAAGGACATCACCGTGGCCCGCAGCTCGGGCTCCTCCTCGCCGGCGAACTGGGCGTCCATCTTGGCGCGCAGCTCGTGCACGTTGAGGCTGGAGGTGTCGATCACGAGGTCGGCGTCGCCGCGCAGCTCCCGCAGCAGCTCGCGCTCGGCGGCGATGCCGTCGACGATGCGGCCGTCGCCCTGGAGGGGGTGCGGGCGGCGCACCGATTCGAAGCGGCGCACCAGGGCGTCGTCGGAGGACTCCAGGAAGACGATCCGGCGGGTGACGCCGCGGGCGTCGAGGTCCGCGAGGGACTCGCGCAGATTGTCGAAGAAGCGCCGGCCTCGGACGTCGACGACCACCGCGATGCGGGCCACGTTGCCCTGGGAGCGGGCGCCGAGCTCCACCATGGTGGGGATCAGCGCGGGCGGGAGGTTGTCGACGACGAACCAGCCCAGGTCCTCCAGACACTTGGCGGCCGTCGAGCGGCCGGCCCCGGACATGCCGGAGATGATCACCAGCTCGGGGATGGCCGCCTCGTGCGCCCCGGCCGTTTCCTTGCCCGTACTCACCTGTGCTCCGTCGTTGCGGGTCTGTTCTCGTTCCGCTGTGCGCTGGGCCTGTTCTCGTCCCGCTGCGGGCTGCGCCTCGTGCTCGGTCATCTCTCCTGCCCCCGTCGTTCGTCCGGGGTGCCCGCGGGCACGGGCTCCCCCGGGGCATCCGCCGTCGTCTCGGGTGCCCCGTCGTCGTCATCCATGATCTCTCCGGTCGCCGTGTTCACGGCGGGCGCGGCCGGGGTCGCCCCGGCCAGGGCCGCGGCGACGGTCTCGGCCGTCTTGCGGCCTATGCCGGGCACCTCGCAGATCTGGTCGATCGTCGCCGACCGCAGCTTCTTCACCGAACCGAAGTGCTTGATCAGCGCCTGCTTGCGGGTCTCCCCCAGGCCGGGCACGTCGTCCAGTGGACTGGAGCGGAAGCGCTTGGCGCGCTTGGCACGCTGGTAGGTGATCGCGAAGCGGTGGGCCTCGTCGCGGACCCGCTGCAGCAGGTAGAGGCCCTCGCTGGTGCGGGGCAGGACGACCGGGTCGTCCTCGCGGGGCAGCCAGACCTCCTCCAGGCGCTTGGCGAGACCGCACACGGCGATGTCGTCGATGCCCAGCTCGTCCAGCGCCCGCTGGGCGGCCGCGACCTGCGGCTGCCCACCGTCGACGACGACGAGCTGCGGCGGGTACGCGAACCGCTTGGGCCGGCCGTCGTCGTCCTTGAGCGCGGGGCCGTCCGTGAGTGCCGCGCCGTCGTCCTCGGCGCCCGCGCCGTTCGCGTGCTGGTCGCCGTCGGTCAGTCCCTCGCCGTCCGCCCACTCGCCGGTCTTCTCCTTCTCGGCGAGATAGCGGCGGAAGCGGCGGGTGATGACCTCGTGCATGGAACGGACGTCGTCCTGTCCCTCGAAGCCCTTGATCTGGAACCGCCGGTATTCGCTCTTCCGGGCCAGCCCGTCCTCGAAGACGACCATGGAGGCCACGACGTCGTCGCCCTGGAGGTGCGAGATGTCGTAGCACTCGATGCGCAGCGGGGCGCTGTCGAGGTCGAGGGCCTCGGCGATCTCCTCCAGGGCGCGCGAGCGCGTCGTCAGGTCGGAGGCGCGCTTGGTCTTGTGCAGGACGAGGGCCTGCTGGGCGTTGCGCTGGACGGTCTCCATCAGCGCCTTCTTGTCGCCACGCTGCGGAATGCGCAGCGACACGCCCGACCCACGGCGCTCGGTCAGCCACTGCTGGACGGGCTCGACCGGGTCGGGCAGGGCGGGGACCAGGACCTCCTTGGGCACGGCGTCCCCGCTCTCCTCGCCGTACAGCTGCTGGAGGGCGTGCTCGACGAGGGCGCCGGTGGTGATCTCCTCCACCTTGTCGGTGACCCAGCCGCGCTGACCGCGCACGCGTCCGCCGCGTACGTGGAAGATCTGGACGGCGGCCTCCAGCTCGTCCTCGGCGACGGCGATCAGGTCGGCGTCGGTGGCGTCGGCGAGTACGACCGCGCTCTTCTCCATCGCCTTCTTCAGGGCCCCGATGTCGTCGCGCAGGCGCGCCGCCCGCTCGTACTCCATCTCCTCCGCGGCGTCGGCCATCTGCCGCTCCAGGCGGCGCAGGTAGGTGCCGGTGCGGCCGGCCATGAAGTCGCAGAACTCGTCCGCCAGGTCCCAGTGGTCGTCGGGCGTGATCCGGCCGACGCAGGGCGCGGAGCACTTGCCGATGTAGCCGAGCAGACAGGGGCGGCCGGTGCGGGCGGCGTTCTTGAAGACGCCCGTGGAGCAGGTGCGCACCGGGAAGACGCGCAGCAGGAGGTCGACCGTGTCGCGGATCGCCCAGGCGTGCCCGTACGGCCCGAAGTAGCGCACGCCCTTCTTCTTGTGGCCGCGCATCACCTGGACGCGCGGGAACTCCTCGTTCATCGTCACCGCGAGGTACGGGTAGCTCTTGTCGTCGCGGTACTTGACGTTGAACCGGGGGTCGTACTCCTTGATCCAGGAGTACTCCAGCTGCAGCGCCTCGACCTCCGTGGACACCACCGTCCACTCCACGGACGCGGCCGTGGTGACCATGGTGCGGGTGCGGGGGTGCAGGTTCGCCAGGTCCTGGAAGTAGTTCGCCAGGCGCTGGCGCAGGCTCTTCGCCTTTCCGACGTAGATCACCCGGCGGTGCTCGTCACGGAACCTGTACACCCCCGGGGAGTCCGGGATCTCTCCCGGCCTGGGGCGGTAGCTGGAGGGGTCGGCCATGACTCACACCCTACTGGCGCGGACCGACACTGCGGCGGGGCTGTGGACGACGGGCCGGACGCCTGTGGACAGCCGCCGGGGAAGACCGGGGCGGCCGGAGAGGAGGGCCGGGGAAGACGGTGCGGGGTCGGCCGGTCACGGCGGGTGGCCCCCCTGGAGGGCGGGCCCGTGCGTTCTCGGCCAGGAGCGCGTGACGGTCGGGCGCCAGGTGTTGTCGGGACTAGGTCAACACGCTTCAATGCGGGGGGACTCGGGGCCTGAAGCGCGGTGCACGGATGTGAAGACCTCTGCGCCGCGACCGGGGGCGGCCCCGGCCGATCCGTGTCGACGGTCTGACCAGCCGTCGTGAACTTCACAGAAGGGCCCCTGCATGCCGCACGCCACCCAGCACGCGGACGTCGCCACCGCGCAACTCGACTCGGCCCTGCGCGGTGGCCCCTTCCACGTCGCGCTGCGCGCGGCGATCGCCGCTCGCGGACTGCCGCTGCAGCGCGTGCAGCACCATCTGTCGCGCCACGGAGTGAAGGTGGGCGTCACGAGTCTGAGCTACTGGCAGCAGGGTGCCCGGCGCCCGCAGCGTCCGGAGTCCCTGCGGGCCGTACGGGCCCTGGAGGAGATACTCCAGCTGCCCGAGGAGTCGCTGATACGCCTGCTCGCCGAGTCCGACGCGGAGGCCTCGGACCGGCGGCCCGCCAGCCGCTCCTACCGCGCCCACCTGGCGGCCTCGGACGTCCTGGACGGGCTGCTGACCGAACTGGGGTGCCCGTCGCCGGACGGCGGGGTGCACACCCTCGGGCACCACGAACGGATCCGCATCGGGTCCGGCCGTGAGCTGGCGGGACGCGAGTCGCACCTCATCGTCCGCGCCCACCGGGACGGCGTCGACCGCTTCGTCGCCGTCCATTACGGCGATCCGGGGTGCGTCCCCGCCCGGATGACCGTCCACGCCCTGGAGAACTGCCGCACGGGACGGGTGCGCGCCCACCAGGAGACCGGTCTGCTCGTGACCGAGTTGCTCTTCGACACGCGGCTGGGGGCCGGCGACACCCACCTCTTCCGCTACGGCGTCGAGGACGGCACGGCCGGGGTGTCGCGCGAGTACGTCCGCGGGTTCGGTACGGCGGGCGGGCAGTACGCGCTCCAGGTGCGGTTCGACGTCGCGGCCCTTCCGGTGCGCTGCCACCGGTTCACGCAGCACTCCCCGGCGGCACCGCGCGGCGGCCGGCAGGAGCTGGCGCTGAGCGGACGGCACCACTCGGTGCACCTCGTGGAGCCGCGGGTCAGGTCGGGGATGCTGGGGATCGGCTGGGACTGGGAGTAGGACGCGCCGGCCCCTGCGGGTCAGGTCCCCGGGCCCGCGACGATCCGGCCCTGCTTCACCTCGACCGGCAGTTCGACGAGCGGCACGGTCGCCGGGGCGTGCAGCACCTCGCCGGTACGGGCGTCGAACTCGCTGCCGTGGCAGTTGCAGACGAGCTTGGTCCCCTCCAGCTTCTTGATGGGGCACCCCGCGTGCGTGCACACCGTGCTGAACGCCTTCAGGGAGCCGTCCTCGGCCCGGCTGACCACCACGTTCCCGTCCGGGAAGAGCTTGGTCGCGCCCTTGGCGACCGCTCCGTCCGCGCCGAGGTCCACGGGCGCGGTGGGCCTGGCCGGGGCGGCGCCGTCGTCGCCCGGGGAACAGGCGGCCAGGCCGAGTCCGGCGACGGGCGTGGCTGCCGCCGAACGCAGGACGGTACGGCGACTCGGGGCGGGGCGGCCGGGCATGGGGTCTCCACTGGTCGGGGCCGGTCCCGACTGGTCGGGACGGGGGCAGTGCGGGTGCAGGGCGACGATATCCGGCGGGCCGGGCCGTGCGGCGGGCCGGGGCCCGGACGCCGGGTGTCCGCCCGGCCCTCCACCGGGCCCTCCACCGGGGCCTCCGCTGGAGCCTCTGCCGGGGCCTCCGCCGAAGCCTCCGCCGGGCCGTGCGGCGGGGCCTCCGCCGAGGCCCGAGGTCCGCGTAAACGTTCGCGCAAGCGTTTACGCGGGCCTCGGGCATGGGGTACGGTCCGGCCAGAGCGCGACTGTTGAGCGAGGGGGGTGCGCCGGTGGCGACCATGGCCGATGTCGCGCGGAGCGCCGGGGTCTCCGTGGCGACCGTCTCGCACGTGCTCAACGACACCCGCCCGGTACTGCCGCACACCCGCCAGGCGGTGCTCGACGCCGTCGAGGAGCTGGGCTACACCCCGAACGCCCTCGCCCGCTCCCTGGTGACCTCCCGCACCCGCTCCATCGGGCTCGCGGTGTCGGCGATCAGCAACCCGTACTTCACGGAGATCCTCCAGGGCGTCGAGGCCAGTGCCCTTGAGCACGGTTACGGCCTGCTCATCGCCGACCCGCACGACGACCCGGGGCACGAGCGCAAGGTCGTCCAGCTGCTGCACGAGCGGCGCGTGGACGGCATGATCGTCGCGCCCTCCGCCGAGCCCCGGGATCTCGTCGCCTACCTCACGCGCCACCGGGTGCCGGCCGTGTTCCTCGACCGGATCGTCGACATACCGGAGACCGAGGACGCCCCGCGCTTCGACCAGGTCTGCGCCGAGGGTGCGGAGCCGACGACCGGACTGGTGGGCCACCTCGCCGGGCTGGGCCACCGCCGGATCGGCCTGGTCGCGGGCCGGCCGGGGCTCAGCACGACCCGCGAGCGGATCACCGGCTACCGGCACGGCCTCGCCGCCGCCGGGCTGCCCTACGACGAGCGGCTACTGGTCCACGGCGACTCCGAGGCGGCCGGCGGGGAACGGGCCACGGCGGAACTGCTGTCCCTGGCGGTGCCGCCCACCGCGCTGGTCACCGCCAACAACGCGATGACCATCGGCGCCCTGCGCGCCGTCCGCGAGCGGGGCCTGTCCGTACCCGGCGATCTCGCGCTGTGCTGCTTCGACGACTTCGCCTGGGCGGACCTCTTCTCGCCCCGGCTCACCGCCGTCGCCCAGCCCAGCAGGGACATCGGCGCGCGGGCGGTACGGCTGCTGCTGGACCGTCTCGCCGCGCCGGACCGGCCCGCGCGGACCGTACGGCTGCCCTGCTCCTTCGTCCACCGCACCTCCTGCGGCTGCGCCGAGCGGCCCGGGCGGTCCGCGGAAGCCCATGCCAAGGCCCACGAAAGGACCCTCCCGTGATCGTCGTCGCCGGTGAGGCACTGATCGACCTGGTACCGCAGGGCACGGGCGCCCTCGCCGCGCTGCGGCCCGCGCTCGGCGGCGGCCCGTACAACACGGCCGTCGCGCTGGGCCGCCTCGGCTCGCCCGCCGCGTTCTGCTCGCGGGTGTCGTACGACGCCTTCGGCGAGGCGCTGCTCGACCGGCTGCGCGAGACCGGTGTGGACGTCTCGCCGGTGCAGCGCGGGGCCGAGCCCACGACCCTCGCCGTGGCCTCGCTCGACGCGGACGGCTCCGCGGCATACACCTTCTACGTGGACGGGACGGCCGACCGGCTGTTCACGCTGCCCGCCGGTCTGCCGCCCGGCGTCCGGGCCGTCTCCTTCGGGACCTGTTCGCTGGTACTGGAGCCGGGCGCGAGCGCGTACGAGGAACTGCTGCGCGAGACGGCCGCGCGGGGCGTGTTCACGGCCCTGGACCCGAACATCCGGGCAGGGCTGATCCCGGACCCGGACGCCTACCGGGCCCGGTTCAAGAGCTGGCTGCCGTCGGTGTCGCTGCTGAAGCTGTCCGCCGAGGACGCCGAGTGGCTCGGCGGCACGCCCCGGGAGTGGCTCGCGGCGGGACCGGCCGCGGTCGTGGTCACCCGGGGCGGTGCCGGTCTGACGGCGTTCACCCGGGGCGGGGGCGAGTACACGGTGCCGGGCGAGCGCGTCGAGGTGGTCGACACGATCGGCGCGGGCGACACGGTGAACGCGGCCCTGCTGCACGGTCTCGCGGTACGGGACGCCCTCGGCGACGCGTCCTTGGCCGCTCTGGGGCCGGACGGCTGGGCCGGGCTGCTGGGCTTCGCCGCCCGCGCGGCGGCGGTCACCTGTTCTCGCGCGGGCGCGGAACCGCCGTACGCCCACGAAGTCACCGTCTGACGTCACCGTCCGACGGACGCAGGTCGGCGCAGGCGGCGGCACCGGCGGCTGAGCGCGTGGGCCGCGCGAAAACGGCGGCCGGGCCCCACGGACGATCCCGTGGGGCCCGGCCGCCGTCCGGACTCAGGCCTTGCTCGTCCGCGTGGCCTTCTTCGCGGCGGGCGTGGCGGCCTTCTTGGCCGTCTTCGCCGTCTTGGCCGTCTTGGTGGCGGTCGCCTTCTTGGCGGCCGTGGCGGTGACCGCCTTGGTGGCGGTCTTCTTGGCGGTGGCCTTGGTCGCGACCGTCTTCGCCGCCTTGCGCGGCCGGGTCACCGAGGGCGCGTCGCTGACCCGGTCGGCGCCCAGGACGTCCCGCAGGAACTTGCCCGTGTGGCTGGCGGGGACGCCCGCGACCTGCTCGGGCGTGCCCTCGGCGACCACCAGGCCACCGCCGGCGCCGCCCTCGGGGCCCATGTCGACGACCCAGTCGGCGGTCTTGATCACGTCGAGGTTGTGCTCGATGACGATGACCGTGTTGCCCTTGTCGACCAGGCCGCCGAGGACCGTCAGCAGCTTGCTGATGTCCTCGAAGTGCAGACCGGTGGTCGGCTCGTCCAGGACGTAGACCGTGCGCCCCGTGGAGCGGCGCTGCAGCTCGCTGGCGAGCTTGACGCGCTGCGCCTCGCCGCCGGACAGGGTGGTCGCGGACTGGCCGAGCCGGACGTAGCCGAGGCCGACGTCCTTCAGCGTCTTCATGTGCCGGGAGATGGCGGGGACCGCCTCGAAGAAGTCGGTCGCCTCCTCGATCGGCATGTTCAGCACGTCGGCGATGGACTTGCCCTTGTAGTGGACCTCCAGGGTCTCCCGGTTGTACCGGGCGCCGTGGCAGACCTCGCACGGGACGTAGACGTCCGGGAGGAAGTTCATCTCGATCTTGATCGTGCCGTCGCCCGCGCAGTTCTCGCAGCGGCCGCCCTTGACGTTGAAGGAGAACCGGCCGGGCATGTAGCCGCGGACCTTCGCCTCCGTCGTCTCGGCGAACAGCTTGCGGATGTGGTCGAAGACGCCGGTGTACGTCGCCGGGTTCGACCGCGGGGTGCGGCCGATGGGCGACTGGTCGACGTGGACGACCTTGTCGACGAGGTCGTCGCCGTCCACGCGCGTGTGCCTTCCCGGGACGTTCCGCGCGCCGTTCAGCTCGCGGGCCAGGTGGGTGTAGAGGATGTCGTTGACCAGGGTCGACTTGCCGGATCCCGAGACGCCGGTGACGGCGGTGAAGACGCCCAGCGGGAAGGACACGTCGATGTCCTGGAGGTTGTTCTCCCGGGCGCCGTGCACGGTGAGCCGCCGCGAGGGGTCCTGCGGGCGCCGGATGTCGGGCAGCGGGATGGCCTTGCGCCCGGACAGGTACAACCCGGTCTGCGACTCGGCGTTGTCGAGCAGCTCCTTGAGGGAGCCGCTGTGCACCACCTTGCCGCCGTGCTCACCGGCGCCGGGGCCGATGTCGACGATCCAGTCGGCGACCTTGATGGTGTCCTCGTCGTGCTCGACGACGATGAGCGTGTTGCCCATGTCGCGCAGCCGGACGAGGGTCTCGATCAGCCGGTGGTTGTCGCGCTGGTGCAGGCCGATGGACGGCTCGTCGAGGACGTACAGCACGCCGACGAGACCGGAACCGATCTGGGTGGCCAGCCGGATGCGCTGGGCCTCGCCGCCGGAGAGGGTGCCCGCCGCGCGGTTCAGCGAGAGGTAGTCCAGGCCGACGTCGACCAGGAACCGCAGCCGCTCGTTGACCTCCTTCAGCACGCGCTCGGCGATCTTCTTGTCCCGGGCGTTGAGCGTCAGCTCGCCCAGGAAGTCCGCGCAGTCGCTGATGGACATCGCCGAGACCTCGGCGATCGACCGGCCCATGACGGTGACCGCGAGGACGAGCGGCTTGAGACGGGTGCCCTCACAGGTGGGGCAGGGCACCTCGCGCATATAGCCCTCGAAGCGCTCGCGGCTGGAGTCGCTCTCGGCCTCGCTGTGCCGGCGCTTGACGAAGGGGATGGCGCCTTCGAAGGCCGTGGTGTATCGGCGCTCGCGGCCGTACCGGTTGCGGTAGCGGACCTCGACCTGGGTCTTGTGGCCGTTCAGCAGGGCCTTGCGGGCGCGCAGCGGCAGGCCTGCGAAGGGAATGTCCGTACGGAAACCGAGCGCGTCCGCGAGGGCACCGATCAGGCGGCCGAAGTAGTCCTTGGTGTGTCCGTGCGACCAGGGATGGATGGCGCCCTCGTCGAGGGACTTGTCCTCGTCGGGGACGATCAGCTCCGGGTCGACCTCCATGCGGGTGCCGATGCCGGAGCAGTCGGGGCAGGCGCCGAAGGGCGAGTTGAAGGAGAAGGAGCGGGGCTCCAGCTCTTCGAAGGACAGGTCGTCGTACGGGCAGTACAGGTGCTCCGAGTACATGCGCTCGCGCTCGGGGTCGTCCTCGGGGAGGTCGACGAAGTCGAGCACGACCATGCCGCCGGACAGGCCGAGCGCGGTCTCCACGGAGTCGGTGAGACGCCGCTTGGCGGAGTCCTTCACCGTGAGGCGGTCGACGACCACCTCGATGGTGTGCTTCTCCTGCTTCTTCAGCGTGGGCGGGTTGGAGAGCTGGACGGTCTCGCCGTCCACGCGCGCGCGGGAGTAGCCCTTGGTCTGAAGGTCGGAGAAGAGGTCGACGAACTCGCCCTTGCGCTCGCGCACCAGCGGCGACAGCACCTGGAAGCGGCTGCCCTCCGGCAGCTCCAGGACCTTGTCGACGATGGCCTGCGGCGACTGGCGCGAGATCGGCCGGCCGCACTCGGGGCAGTGCGGCTTGCCGATGCGGGCGAAGAGCAGGCGCAGGTAGTCGTAGACCTCGGTGATGGTGCCGACCGTGGAGCGCGGGTTGCGCGAGGTCGACTTCTGGTCGATGGAGACCGCCGGGGAGAGACCCTCGATGAAGTCGACGTCCGGCTTGTCCATCTGGCCGAGGAACTGCCGGGCGTAGGAGGAGAGCGACTCCACGTAGCGCCGCTGGCCCTCGGCGAAGATGGTGTCGAAGGCCAGGGAGGACTTGCCCGACCCGGACAGGCCCGTGAAGACGATGAGCGAGTCACGAGGCAGGTCGAGCGAGACGTTCTTCAGGTTGTGCTCGCGCGCGCCACGGACGATGAGACGGTCGGCCACGCCGGTCCGCACCTTTCTTGAGAGAAGTGACAGGGGCGGGGCCCCCGTCTTTCTCAGACTAGGGGGAGCCACTGACAACGCCGGTCGGATTCACCGGTTGTCAACAAACCCCGACTTCCCAGCATGCCCGACGCCGCGATCGACCTTATAGCACGCGCATTCGAATTGCGGGGGGCGTCCACAACCTTCACCCGAAGGTGTGGCGCGGTCTAGGGTCAGCAGCATGATTGATCACGCGCATGACCTGGCGTCTGTACGTGACGCGACCGAGCGGCTGCTCACCGCGGTCGGGAAACTGGACAACGCGTCCGTGACGGAGTCGTCACGGCTTCCCGGCTGGAGTCGCGGCCACGTCCTCGCCCACCTCGCCCGCAACGCCGACGCCCTCGTGAACGTCCTCGAAGGACGCCCCATGTACGTCTCCGGCGAGGCCCGCGACGCCGACATCGAGCGGGACGCCCCGCGCGCCCTCGACGCCCAGCTCACCGACGTGCGCGAGAGCGCGGCCCGCTTCCAGGAGACGGGAGCGGCGCCCGCGGACTGGTCACGCACGGTGGAGCTGCGCAACGGGGTCACCGACTCGGCCTCCCGGGTGCCGTTCCGGCGGTGGGTCGAGGTGGAGCTGCACCACGTGGACCTGGGCATCGGGTACGAGCTCGAGGATCTTCCGGCGGAGTTCACCGAGCGGGAGACCGACTTCCTCGCCGCCCGGTTCGCCGGGCACCCCGACGTGCCGCCCACCCGGCTCACGGACGGCACACGCGCGTGGCGCACGGGACGGGAGGCGGACACCCCCGAGGTGACCGTCACCGGTCCCCCGGCGGATCTGCTCGGCTGGCTCGCCGGTCGCCGTGAGGGCTCCGCGCTCACCGTGGAGGGCGGCCCGCTGCCGGCACTGCCTCCCCTGTAGGCAGGCGGAAGGCGGCCGGGAGGCGGTCTGCGGGCCGCCTCCCGGCGCTAGGCTGGCCGTCATGACGTACAGCGGAGAGGTGACGGTCGGCGGACCCGCCGACGTGCACGAGCTCAAGGACCTGATGATCACCAAGGTCGCGGTCGGCCCGATGAACAACAACGCCTATCTGCTGCGTTGCCGGGCCACCGACGAGCAACTGCTGATCGACGCCGCCAACGACGCGCACACCCTGCTCGGTGTCATCGGCGAGGACGGCATCGCGTCCGTCGTCACCACCCACCGGCACGGCGACCACTGGCAGGCGCTCGCCGAGGTCGTCGCGGCCACCGGCGCCCGCACCCACGCCGGCCGGCACGACGCCGAGGGCATCCCGGTGCCGACCGACGTCCTGGTGGACGACGGCGACACCATCCGGGTGGGGCAGGTGGAGCTCACCGCACGGCACCTCGTCGGACACACACCGGGCTCCATCGTCCTGGTCTACGACGACCCGCACGGGCATCCCCACGTGTTCACCGGGGACTGTCTCTTCCCGGGCGGGGTGGGGAACACCTTCCAGGACCCGAAGGCCTTCGCGAGCCTGATCCACGACGTGGAGACCAAGGTCTTCGACACGCTCCCGGACGAGACGTGGGTCTACCCCGGGCACGGCAACGACACGACGCTCGGTGCGGAGCGGCTGCACCTGCCGGAGTGGCGAGCGCGCGGCTGGTGACGGGCGGGCGCGTGCGGTGCGAGCCCGCGCGCTGGCGCCTGCGTGCGCGCCCCGTGTGAAGCGTTCGCACGCACCCGCGGGCCGTGCGCGCTCCCGCCGCACCGGTGCGGCGCGGTCGACTGGTGGCAGCCCCGCGCAGGATCGACGGCTCCTGGGCGGCACGGGCCGCCGGCCTCCCGATCCCCGCCCTCGGCCGGCGGCCCCGGCACCTCAGGTCCTGGCCGAGCCCGCCCCGGCCAGGGCCGCGATCCGCTCCACGCCGAACACGTACCCCTGCACCCCGCATCCCGCCACGACGCCGTCGGCGCGCTGCGAGACGTAGGAGTGGTGACGGAACGGCTCACGCTGGTGGATGTTGGAGATGTGGACCTCGACCACCGGAAGTCCGTCGCAGGTGTTGAGCGCGTCCAGGATGGCGACGGACGTGTGCGAGTACGCGGCGGGGTTGATCACGATCCCGCAGTGATGCAGCCGGGCCTCGTGGATCCAGTCGACCAGTTCGCCCTCGTGGTTGGACTGCCGGAAGTCCACCGTGCCGCCGTGCGCGGCCGCCGCCTTGGCACACAGCGCCTCGACGTCGGCGAGGGTGTCGGAGCCGTAGATCTCCGGCTGGCGCTGGCCGAGCAGATTCAGGTTGGGGCCGTTGAGGATCATGATCGGGGCTTGGGCCAGGGTGCGGGGCACGGTTCCTCCGGTCCGTGAGGGGTGCGGCGGCCCTTGCTCGACCGCTGCTCGGTCCCCGGTTTATCACGGTGCGCCGATCGCCCGGCGGGCCGTACTCTCCGCGCATGACGGTGATCGCGTACCCGCCCAAGCCCTCACCCGGCGACCGCGTCGCGGTGGTGTCCCCCGCGTCAGGGCTGCCGGGACTCCTCCCGCTCCCGTACGAGTTGGGCCTGGAGCGGCTGCGCAAGGTCTACGGTCTCGAGCCGGTCGAGTATCCGGCCACCCGGAGGATGGGATCGACGCCCGCCGAGCGTGCCGCCGACCTCCACGCGGCCTTCGCCGACCCCGGCATCAAGGCGGTGTTCGCCTCGATCGGCGGTGACGACCAGATCACCGTGCTCCCGCTGCTCGACCGGGAGCTGATCCGGGCCGGCCCGAAGCCGTTCTTCGGCATGAGCGACAACACCAACCTGCTCGCCTACCTGCGCAACACGGGGATCGTCGGCTACCACGGCGGGAGCGTGATGGTGGAGCTGGGGCGTCCGGGCGCCATGCACCCGCAGACCGCCGACTCCCTGCGCGCGGCGCTGTTCACCTCGGGTCCGTACGAGCTGCGGCCCGCCGAGCACTGGAACGACGTCAACCGCGACTGGGCCGACCCCGCGACCTTCGAGACCGAGCCCGCGATGCGGCCCGGGGCGGGCTGGTCCTGGGTGAACGCCGACCGGGTGGCCGAGGGACGTACGTGGGGCGGCTGCCTGGAGATCCTCGCGTGGCTGCTGATGGCCGACCGCGAGATCGCCCGCGATCCGGCGGAGTACGACGGTGACGTGCTGTTCCTGGAGACGTCCGAGGAACTGCCGGGCGCGGAGGAGGTGTTCCGCACCCTGCGCAACATGGGCGAGCGAGGGCTGCTCGGCCGCTTCTCCGCCCTGCTGATGGGACGTGCGAAGACGTGGTCCTTCGAGCGGCCCAACAGTGCCGGGGAGGCCGCCCGGTACGCGGCGGAGCAGCGTGCGGCGGTACTGCGCGCGATGCGCGTCTACGCTCCCGACACCATGATCGTCTTCGACGTGGACCTCGGCCACACCGATCCTCAGGTGATCGTCCCGTACGGGGGCACCGTGCGGATCGACGGGCCCGCCCGGCGCATCACCGTGACCTACTGACGCTTCCGCCCGGTCTACGGCTGACCGCCAGTTCCAGGTACGCCGCGAACAGCACCAGGTGGAGGCCTCCCTGCAAGGGCGTGGCCCGGCCCGGCACGACCGTCAGGGAGGCCACGACCACGGTCAGGGCGAGCGGCACCATGTGGATGGAGCTGAGGCCCGGGACCAGCGGCCCGGCCCGGAGAGCGCACGGAGGCCAGGGCGACCGCGGGGATGGTCAGGCCGATGCTGGCCATGGCCGAGCCGAGCGCGGTTCAGACTGGCCTGCACCCGGTCGCGGCGCGCGGAACGCACCGCGGCGATGGTCTCGGGGAGCAGGACCAGCAGCGCGATGATGACGCCGACGACGGCATGGTCACTTCGCCCTGCCGGGTGATCGGCAGGCCTCTCGCCACGGTGCGCGCGAGGTCGCCGAGCACTCCGAGCACGCGGGGAGCGGCGAACGGCTCGGCGCCGTTCGCCGCTCTCCGGCCCGGGTGAATCAGGCCTCGACGCTGTCCTTCGAGGCGTCGCCGCTCTCGGCGGCCGCCGCTTCCGCCGCGGCCTGCTTCTTGGAGGCGCGGAGACTGGTGATCGTGGTGACGACCAGGACGGAGCAGATCACGCCGAGCGAGACCGGAATGCTGATCTCGGGGACGTGGACGCCGGACTCGTGCAGGGCGTGCAGCACCAGCTTGACGCCGATGAAGCCCAGGATCACCGACAGGCCGTAGGAGAGGTGCACCAGCTTCCTCAGCAGTCCGCCGATGAGGAAGTACAGCTGGCGCAGACCCATCAGCGCGAACGCGTTGGCCGTGAACACGATGTACGGGTCCTGCGTCAGACCGAAGATCGCCGGGATGGAGTCGAGTGCGAAGAGCACGTCGGTGGTGCCGATGGCGAGCATCACGACCAGCATCGGGGTCATGACCCGCTTGCCGTTCTCCTCGATCCACAGCTTGGTGCCGTGGTACCGGTCGGCGACGCCGAAGCGGCGCTCGGCGGCCTTGAGGAGCTTGTTCTCCTCGAACTCCTCGTCCTCCTCGTCGGCCCGGGCCTCCTGGATGAGCTTCCAGGCGGTGTAGATGAGGAAGGCACCGAAGATGTAGAAGACCCAGGCGAAGCTGGCGAGGATCGCGGCACCCGCGGCGATGAAGATCGCCCTGAGGACCAGGGCTATGAGGACACCGATGAGCAGGACCCGCTGCTGGTACTGCGAGGGCACCGCGAACTTCGCCATGATCAGGACGAAGACGAAGAGGTTGTCCACGCTCAGCGACTTCTCGGTGATGAAGCCCGCGAAGAACTCACCGGCGGGTTCACCGCCGCCGAAGAGGAGCAGGCCGAGCCCGAAGAGGCCCGCCAGGGCGATCCAGACGCCGGTCCAGATGCCGGCTTCCTTGATCGATACGTCGTGCGGCTTGCGGCCGATGAAGAAATCGACCGCGATGAGGGCGGCGAGGCCCACGATGGTCAGGACCCACAGGGTCACGGAAACTTCCACTACGCCTCCGGCAGTACGTCACACGGCAGATGTCAGCGTCGTCGCTGCCGGAGGTCTCTTCCACCCGGGTGCCCGGGACGCGTGATGCGCCCGGAACCACGGGCCGACGCCCCGGGATCTGGCCTGATCCGTATTGACGGGTACGCCGCAGCAGACAGGGAGTACTCCCCTCCGTACGGAAGACAGTACCCCAATCCCCAAGGGAAGGTAAAGAGATTTGCAAATAAAGCTCAAAAGTCCAGCTCGGAGACGGTCACCCGCCCCATGAGCGGCGGGCCGCGGCAACCTGTGCGAGCACCTGCTGGAGCACCTGGCTGCCGGGCGGCACGAGCGGCGGCTCGTACGTCCAGGCATGCCCGACCCACGGGTCGGCGAGGTGGTCGTCGGCCACCGGTGTCAGCCGCAGCAACGAGCGCCACAGCGGGTCGAGCAGCGGTCCGAACCCGGCGGACTCCTCGCGGTCGGCGACCATCATCAGGTGGACTCCGACGGCCGGCCCCTCGTCGGCGAGGTAGCGCAACTGGTTGAC
The DNA here is from genome assembly GCF_041538145.2 of Streptomyces sp. MMCC 100. NCBI lineage: Bacteria > Bacillati > Actinomycetota > Actinomycetes > Kitasatosporales > Streptomycetaceae > Streptomyces > Streptomyces sp. MMCC 100. The sequence goes on along the minus strand of NZ_JBGORK020000001.1, from coordinate 1,737,549 downwards.
GGCCCGGTCGTCGAAGCCGTGCGGGAAGTCGTTGACGATCAGCAACTGCTGCGAGGTGTCGAGGCCGGGCGGGAGCGCGTCGGGAGCGCCTCCGCGCAACGCCATCTGGACCAGGTCGACGCGCTGGGTGAGACGAGCCAGTACGTCCGCCGCCCCCGCGGCGCCCTGGGCGGGCGGCGCGGGGAGCACGCCGCTCTGCACCAGCGGCGCCAGCGCCTGGGCGCCGGATCCGGCCGGATCGATGACGTGCACGGTGAACTCGCCCGCCGGGTAGACGGCGAGCAGCCGGGCCGCGTGGGCGACGGCCGTCTCCAGGCCCAGGCGCCGCATCTCGTGGGAGTCGGCGAACGAACCGTCGAGCGAGGCGGAGCGTCCGCTGTCGATCCACAGGCCGCGCTCGAGCGGCAGCCGGATCAGCATCGGGACGCGTATGCGGTCGGCCTCCGGCAGATGGAGATCGCCCAGCCGCAGGGCCATCGGGATCTCCATGGGGACGCGGTAGGCGTGCCAGACGGGGTTGTCCCAGCGCGCGAAGGCCGCCGGCAGGGCGGGCTCGACGACCTCGGCCTCCGCGACGAGCTGGGCGACATCGCGGTCCAGGACCTCCCTGGCCTGGGACACCAACTGACCGTGCCGGGCGCGCGCCGCTTCCCGGGCGGCGTCGCCCTGTCCGCCGATCCGGTTGCGCGGGTCGGACAGGATCTGGTCGAGCTCCTTCTCCATCCGGGAGTCGGCGAAGTCGACGGCGCTGCGGTAGGCCGCCGTGGTGCGGGCCAGGTCCTCGAACATGCCCCACACCTGGTTGTAGAGCCGTTCCTCCATGGACCAGCCGGTGGCGTCGCCGGCGACGGGCCGGGCGGGCTGACCGGGTTCGGCCGGGGGTGCGGCCGGCGGGGGCGGGGGCGGGGCCGCGGTCTGCCGGCGGGGGTGGCTGTAGTCGATCGGGCCGCCTCCGGCGGGCGCGGACGGCTGGCCGGCGGTGACGGGCTCCCCCGGACCGCCCGGGTACGGCTGCTGCGCTCCGTGCTGTCCCGGCGCCCCGGGGCCCTGCGGGCCGGGAGCGGGAGCGCCCTGGGGGTCGTACGGAGAGGCCGGCGGTACGGGACCGTCGGAACCGGGCCGCGCCGCGGTGCCGTGGTCCGGGCGGTGCGCCGGGGCGGTGGCCGGAGGGGCCGGTACCGAACGGGCCAGCCCGCTCGCCACCGCCTCGTGGATGCTCCCCGCGAGCTGGTGGGCCTGGGGCAGCTTCTGGTCGGCGAAGAGCTCGGCGAGGCCGCCCGCGTAGCCCTGGCCGACGGCGCGCACCTTCCAGGCGCCCTGTCGCCGGTAGAGCTCCAGGGCGACGACGGCTGACTCGGCCTCCAGGCCGGTGATGGTGTAGCTGGCGACCTCGTCGCCGTCGAGGCCCGTGACGGCGACGAAGGGCGCGGCGACGGCCCCGAAGCAGGCCGGGCCCCTCCCGCCGGTGGGCAGGGCGAGCAGCACACTGACGCGGTGCACGGCGTCCGGTACGGCGTCCAGGTCCACCGCGAGGCGGTGGTCGGCGGCGGCCTGCCGGGAGACCTCCAGGCCCGGGAGGGTGGGTGCGCCCGGGTGGGCCACCCACTCGACGCCGTGGATGGTGCCGTTCTCGTCGCCGAGCGTGGCCCCGGCCACGACCGGCGTGCCGGCCGAGACCCGGATCTCGAGACGAGCCCCGGGAAGCGGGTGGTTCTGTCCCCGCGTCAGCTCGGCCGTCATCGCCTTTCCCCCTGTGTCGTTCGTGCGTCACCCGCGAGGCGTCACGCGGGTCTGGCCGGTCCCGCGGACGGGACCGGCCGGTTCGTGTCGGACTGCTGCGGGCCGCACTGCTGCGGGCCGGACTGCTGCGGGCCGGACTGCTCTGGGCCGGACCGCCGCAGCCGGGTTCCTGCGGGCCGGCCGCTACAGGACCGGCAGGATCGCCGGCATCAGGTCCTGGAAGGTGCGGCCGTTGGCCGGGGTGCCGATGGCGGTCATCGCCCAGCCCTGGCCGGCGCGGTTCACCTTGGCCATGATCTGGGCCGTGAAGGCCCCGCCGCCGGCCAGTGTGTAGCGCGCCAGTTCCTGGCCGTTGGTCTCGTCGACCAGGCGGCAGAAGGCGTTCTGGACTTCCTGGAAGGTCTGGCCGGTGAAGGAGTTGACCGTGAAGACGATCTGGTCGATGTGGACCGGAACGCGCTGCAGGTCGACGAGGATCGCCTCGTCGTCGCCGCCCTGGCCGACACCGCCGACGAGGTTGTCCCCGGTGTGGCGCACCGAGCCGTCGTCGCTCACCAGGTGGCGGAAGAAGACGACGTCGACCGGCTGCTTGTCCGCGAAGAGGACCGCGGAGGCGTCCAGGTCGATCTCCCGGGTGCGCGAGCCGAACAGGCCGCGCCGGGGAGCCGCCTGCCAGCCGAGACCCATGCGCACCGACGTCAGGCTGCCGCCGTCGCTCTTCTGCAGACTGATGGCCTGACCCTTGGTCATGTTGACGGTCACGCGCTGATCCCCTCTCGAACTGTCCCCTGTTGCCGCGGTACCCGCGGTTGACCAGAACCCTATGCAGAGGCACTGACAGTGCCCCACCCCGGTCCGCGCTTTGTGTCGGTCTTGCAACACAGTGCGCTGCCCGGCCGGGCCGTCAGGCCAGGCCCGCCTCCTTCATCTGGCGCAGTTCCTTCTTCATCTCGGAGACCTCGTCGCGCAGCCGGGCCGCGATCTCGAACTGGAGGTCGGCCGCTGCGGCGCGCATCCGGGTGGTGAGATCCTCGATCTGTCCGGCCAGCTCCGCCGCCGGACGGTCGGTCACCGCCGTTTCCTTGGCCCGGCCCTTGGCAGCCTTGGTCCCGCCCGTCGCCTGGCCGCCCAGCGCGGGCACGGGTGCCTCGGCGCCCTTGCCCTCCTTCGCCTGGCGGTAGCCCGAGCCGAGGAGCTGTTCGGTGTCGACGTCCTCGCGGGCGATCTGCGCGACGATGTCGTTGATCTTCTTGCGGAGCGGCTGCGGGTCGACGCCGTTCGCCTTGTTGAACGCGACCTGCTTCTCGCGGCGGCGGTTGGTCTCGTCGATGGCCTTCTCCATCGCCGGCGTGATCTTGTCCGCGTACATGTGGACCTGGCCGGAGACGTTGCGCGCCGCGCGGCCGATGGTCTGGATCAGGGAGGTGCCGGAGCGCAGGAAGCCCTCCTTGTCGGCGTCGAGGATCGCCACCAGGGACACCTCGGGCAGGTCGAGGCCCTCACGCAGCAGGTTGATGCCTACCAGGACGTCGTACTCGCCGGCGCGCAGCTCACGCAGCAGCTCGACGCGGCGCAGCGTGTCGACGTCGCTGTGGAGGTAGCGGACCTGGATGCCGAGCTCCAGGAAGTAGTCGGTGAGGTCCTCGGCCATCTTCTTGGTGAGGGTGGTGACCAGGACGCGCTCGTCCTTCTCGGTCCGTGTGCGGATCTCGTGCACCAGGTCGTCGATCTGGCCCTCGGTGGGCTTGACGACGACTTCCGGGTCGACCAGGCCGGTGGGGCGGATGATCTGCTCCACGGCGCCGTCCGAACGGGAGAGCTCGTAGGCGCCCGGGGTCGCCGACAGGTACACGGTCTGCCCGATGCGCTCCTGGAACTCCTCCCACTTCAGCGGACGGTTGTCGAGCGCGGAGGGCAGCCGGAAGCCGTGGTCGACCAGGGTCCGCTTGCGGGAGGCATCGCCCTCGTACATGGCGCCGATCTGCGGGACGGTGACGTGCGACTCGTCGATGACGAGCAGGAAGTCGTCCGGGAAGTAGTCCAGCAGGGTGTTCGGCGGGGAGCCGGGCGAACGGCCGTCGAAGTGCATCGAGTAGTTCTCCACGCCGGAGCAGGAGCCGATCTGGCGGAGCATCTCGAGGTCGTACGTGGTGCGCATCCGCAGCCGCTGGGCCTCCAGGAGCTTGCCCTGCTTCTCCAGCTCGGTCAGGCGCTCGGCCAGCTCCTTCTCGATGTCGTTGACCGCGCGCTCCAGGCGCTCGGGGCCGGCGACGTAGTGGGAGGCCGGGAAGACGTACAGCTGCTGGTCGTCGCTGATGATCTCGCCGGTGACCGGGTGGAGCGTGGACAGGGCCTCGATCTCGTCGCCGAACATCTCGATGCGGACGGCCAGCTCCTCGTAGACCGGGAAGATCTCGATGGTGTCGCCGCGCACCCGGAAGGTGCCGCGGGCGAAGGCCATGTCGTTGCGCGTGTACTGGATGTCGACGAAGCGGCGCAGCAGCTCGTCCCGGTCGTGCTCCTCACCGACCCGGAGCGGGACCATGCGGTCCACGTACTCCTGCGGGGTGCCGAGGCCGTAGATGCAGGAGACGGAGGCGACCACGACGACGTCACGGCGGGTGAGCAGCGAGTTGGTGGCGGAGTGGCGCAGGCGCTCCACCTCCTCGTTGATCGAGGAGTCCTTCTCGATGTAGGTGTCCGACTGGGGGACGTAGGCCTCGGGCTGGTAGTAGTCGTAGTACGAGACGAAGTACTCGACGGCGTTGTTGGGCAGCAGCTCGCGGAACTCGTTCGCCAGCTGGGCGGCCAGGGTCTTGTTCGGCGCCATCACCAGGGTGGGGCGCTGGAGCTTCTCGATCATCCACGCGGTGGTGGCGGACTTTCCGGTGCCGGTGGCGCCGAGCAGGACGACGTCCTTCTCGCCTGCCCGGACACGCCGGGCCAGCTCGGCGATGGCCGCCGGCTGGTCGCCGCTGGGCTGGTAGGGGCTGACGACCTCGAAGGGCGCCACCGTGCGTTCGATCTGGGAAACGGGCCGCATGGGTTCCACCGTACGACCCGCCACTGACAACGGGTCGCGGTCAGCGGTTCTGCGGGGTGCGCGAGCCCCGGTGGGCGAGGGGGCGGCGCGTGCGCCGGGCGGGGTGGTGTGCCGGGTGCCGGATCGTGCGCGGGACCTCGGTGTGGGCGGGGACGCCCGGCTTCCGCTCGACGGGGGCCACGGCGGGCCTTCCCATGACCATCAGCGGGTCGAACACGACGACGACGCCGGCGAGGAGGAGGAAGGCGAGGGGACCGATCAGCATGGGGGCGAGCATTTCGGCGGGCGATCCTCCGACGGGGGGCTCGGCCGTGCCGGTGAGGTGGACCTCGAGGGCGGCCATTCCCGTGTAGTGCATGCCCGTGACGGCCAGCCCCATGATCAGAGCGGCGCCCACGCTCCACAGGAAGCCCCGGACCTGTCCGGCCGACCACAGGGCGGCGGTGGCGGCGGCCATGGCTATGACGACGGACGCGGCGACGGTGAACGTGTTGTACGTCAACTGCCCGTCCAGGTTCATCCCGGCCATTCCCAGGTAGTGCATCGAGGCGATGCCCAGGCCGGTGACGGTACCGCCGGTGAACAGGGCCGTCCCGCGCGCACCCCGGTAGCCGACGATGAAGATCCCCACGCCGACCATGACGATGGCGACGGCCAGGCTGGCGAAGGTCATCAGCCAGTCGTAGCGGATCGGGGTGTGGTCGATCGTGAACCCCATCATCGCGACGAAGTGCATGGTCCAGATGCCGGAGCCGATCGCCGCCGAGCCGAGGGCGAGCCATCCGGGGCGCCAGGAGCGGGTGACCAGCACGGCCCTGGCGGTGCAGCGCAGACCGAGGGCACCGCCGAGGCAGGCCATGAGGTAGGCCACCAGCGGTGTGACGAGTCCGTAGCTGAATCCGTCGACCGTGCTTTGCATGTGCGGCTGCCTTTCCGCCTTCTTACACCCCGGCGATGTCCCGGTTTCTCCTGATGTGCGCCCCCTCCCAGGACCGCGCGAACGATCAGGGTCGAGGCAGAGAGTATGACTTCCACCGGAATGGTCGAACGATTCTCCGGCAAAGAATCACGGTCTCGCCCCAGTTGTGCCGCCGCCGTGAGCGTAATTGAGCAACTCCATTCAGCCTGTGGCCACTCCGCACCCCTGTTTTGTTGACTCTCCGATGTCACAGTGGTGCTGTCCGTGATCGTTCGAGGCGAGGAGTACGCATGCACGTACGCGCAGTAGCCGTCACGACCACCGCTCTTCTTGGGGTCGCCCTCACGGCTCCCCTCTCGCACGCCCGGGCCGACGAGGCGGGCGACGACGGGCCCACGGTCGTCGCCCACCGGGGTGCTTCCGGGTATGCGCCGGAGAACACGCTGGCCGCCGTCGACCGGGCGGCCGAGCTGGGCATCCGCTGGGTGGAGAACGACGTCCAGCGCACCCGGGACGGCGAACTCGTCGTCCTCCACGACGAGAGCCTGGCGCGTACGACCGACGTGGAGGAGGTCTTCCCGGACCGGTCGCCCTGGAACGTGAAGGACTTCACCGCCGCGGAGATCGCGCGGCTGGACGCGGGGAGCTGGTTCGCTCCCGAGTACGCGGGCGCGCGCGTGCCGACGCTGGAGCAGTACGTGGACCGGGTGGAGCACAACCACCAGAAGCTGCTGCTGGAGCTGAAGAGCCCCGGGCTGTACCCGGGCATCGAACGGCAGACCCTCAAGGTCCTCGCCAACGAGGGCTGGCTCGACCGGCGGCATGTGGCGGGACGGCTGGTCGTGCAGAGCTTCGACGCCGACAGCATCCGGACGGTCCACGATCTCAAGCCCGCCGTCAAGACCGGTTTCCTCGGCACCCCGGCCGTGTCGGAGCTGCCGGCGTACGCGGAGTTCGCCGACCAGATCAACCCGTCGTACAGCACGCTCTCCATGAGCTACGTGTCCGCGGTGCACGCGTTCACGGGCCCGCACGGCAGGCCGCTGGAGGTGCTCACCTGGACGGTGAACGACGCGGACACCGCGCGCCGGGTCGCGGGGTACGACGTCGACGGCGTCATCACCAACAAGCCCGACGTGGTGCGGGACGCCGTGGACTGACCCGGGCGTTGTCAGTGCCGGGCCGTACCGTGGGGGCATGGACAGCCATGGGCAGTACGAGCAGCAGGTCGTGTGGACCGTCGTCGGCACCGACATCGGTCCGCTGCTGCTGGCCGCCACCCGCGACGGTCTGGTCAACGTCGTGTTCCACGCCACCGACGCCGCGCGCGACCGGGCGCTCGACAGGCTCACGGCCCGGCTGGGCACGGAGCCCGTCGAGGCGCCCGGCTCCCCGCTGCTGACCGAGGCGATACGCCAGGTGGAGGCGTACTTCGCGGGCAGGAGGCGCGACTTCGACCTGCCGCTGGACTGGTCGCTGATCTCGGGCTTCAACCGGCAGGTGCTGCGCGAGCTGGCCTCCGGCGTCCCCTATGGCTCGGTCGTCGGCTACGGCGCTCTGGCCGGCCGGGTGGGCCAGCCGGGCGCCGCCCAGGCGGTGGGCATGGCCATGGGGGCCAATCCGCTGCCCGTCGTCGTGCCGTGTCACCGGGTCGTGGAGAGCGACGGCGGCATCGGCGGGTTCGGCGGCGGTGTGGACACCAAGCGGCGGCTGCTCGCGCTGGAGGGCGTGCTGCCCGAGCCGTTGTTCTGACGGACGGCACCGGCCGGGCGGGGGCTACTCGTAGTGCCGGGCCTCGATGATGTTGCCGTCCGGGTCGCCGAAGTAGAAGCTCCGCCTGGCCATGCCGCGGGCGCCGTAGGAGTCGTAGGAGAGGTCCGACACCGGGACGGACTGCTCCTCCAGGCGGGCGCGCAGTGCGTCGAAGCCGTGCGGGGACAGGGACACGCAGATGTGGTTGACGGGATGCCCGGCACTGGCGTCGGCGCCGGGGACCACGCGCATGCGGGCCGCCATGGAGTGCGGTGCGAGGTCGAGGATGGTCTCGTCGTCGATCCGCACGGAGGGGAAGCTCACGGTCCCCGCGGCGTACTCGGTGACCCTCAGTGGCTCGAAGCCCAGGTTCTTCTCGTAGAAGCCGGCCGCGGCGACCGGGTCGCGTACCCACAGGACGACGTGGTCGAGACGGGTCGTGTTGTCTGTCATAGGCCCAGGCTCGTGCTCCGTCACGAGGGCCGCAACGGTTTTGTTCCGGCACCGGCGGGGTTTGGCCCGGTCCCCCGCCCGCCAGGGATGAGGGGGACCGGAGCTGAGGGAGACCGTCGGACAGGAGGCAGGCGCGTGAGGTTGATGGTGTCGGAAGAGGTACGGGAGGCGATCGACGCGTGTCGCCCCGTGGTGGCCCTGGAATCCACGATCATCGCGCACGGCCTGCCGCGCCCGCGCAATCTGCTGGTGGCCCGGGAGCTGGAGGAGGCGGTGCGGCGGGAGGGCGCCGTACCGGCGACGATCGCCGTGCTGGACGGACGGCCGCGTGTCGGCCTGGACAAGGAGCAGCTGGAGCGGGTCGCCAACGAGGACGGCATCCGCAAGCTGGGGCACCGGGACCTGCCGCTCGCGGTGGCCTCCGGGGCGAGCGGGGCGACCACCGTGTCGGCGACCGCCCTGCTGGCGGCCCTCGCGGGCGTGCGGGTGTTCGCGACGGGCGGGCTGGGCGGCGTCCACCGGGAGTGGACGGTGACGCAGGACGAGTCGGCGGACCTGGGACTGCTGGCCCGCACCCGGATCACCGTGGTCTGCGCGGGCGTGAAGTCCATCCTGGACGTCCCGGCGACCCTGCAACGGCTGGAGACGCTGGGGGTCGCGGTGGCCGGCTACGGAACGGACCGCTTCCCCGGCTTCTACCTGTCCGACTCGGGACACCCGGTGGACTGGACGCTGGACGACCCGGAGCAGGTGGCGGCGGTCATGCGGGCGCAGGACGCGCTGGACGGACCGCGGTCCGCGCTCGTGGTCGCCAATCCCGTTCCCGAGGAGGAGCAGCTCGATCCCGCGCTCCACGCGCGCGTGCTCGCCGACGCGCTGCACGCGTGCGAGGCGGAGGGTGTCACGGGCCAGGCGGTCACACCGTTCCTCCTCGAACGCCTGGTACGGCTCACCGACGGTGCCTCGCTGAGCGCCAACCTGGCGGCGGTGCGGGGGAACGTGCGGCTGGCGGCCCGGATCGCGGCGGCCTGGACCGGGGCATGAGCGCGGCCCCGGGCGGTGCGCTGCTGGTCGTCGGGGACGTGGTCACGGACGTCGTCGCCCGGCACCGGGGACCGCTGGCCCCCGGCACGGACACCGCCGCCTCGATCCGTCGGCTGCCCGGCGGGGCGGGTGCCAACGTGGCCTGCTGGGCGGCGTACGCGGGGTGCGGGGACGTACGGCTGCTGGGCCGGGTGGGCACCGACGCGTCCGCGTGGCACGAGCGGGAGCTGGCGGCGTGTGGGGTGCGTCCGCTTCTCGTCGTCGATGTGGCGGCACCCACGGGGACGGTGATCTGCCTGGTCGACACGGACGACTCGGCCGAGCGGACGTTCCTGACGGACAGCGGGGCGTCGTTGCTGATCGGTCCGGACGACTGGTCGGACGCGCTGCTCGACGGCGTGGGCCGGCTGCACCTGTCCGGCTATCTCCTCTTCTCGGAGCCGGGCCGCGCCCTGGTGTCGGTCGCCCTGGCGGCGGCCCGCGCGCGTGGGGTGCCGGTCAGCCTGGACCCGGCGTCGGCCGGGTTCCTCGCCGAGCTGGGCGTCGGCCGTTTCCTCGGCCTGGTCGAGGGCGTGGACGTGCTGCTGCCCAGCCGTGACGAGGCGTGTCTGCTGACCGGCCTGCCCGACGCGGCGGACGCGGCCGCGAAGCTCAGCCGGCACGTTCCGCTGGTGATCGCCAAGCAGGGGGCGGAAGGGGCGCTGGTGGCCCGGTCCGGCACCGTGCGCGCACGGGTCGCCGCCGTCACGGCGTCGCCGCGGGACAGTACGGGCGCAGGTGACGCCTTCACCGGCGCGTTCCTCGCCGCACTGCTCACGGGCGCCGAGCCCGAGGAGGCGGCGGCCGCCGGATGCCGGGCGGGCGCACGGGCGGTCGAGGGGGTGGGCGGAAGACCTCCACGAACGGCCGACCGGCGAACGGCCGACGGGTAGCCCCAGTCACCCCTTGCGGCCCCACGCCGAGATCATCGGCGCCGTCGCGAGGTCCATGCCGCCGGACGCGACGTTCGCGAGGTGGCGGTCGATGTCGTCGTGGGAGGCCACCCCGGCGGAGACCAGTTGGTCGCGGATCTGTCGTACGGTCGCGGACTCCAGGGCGGCGCACGCGGGCGAGGTGACCGGGAAGTAGGCGTCGGCCTCCACCCGGCGCAGGCCCGCCTCCCGCAGCAGCCGGGGCAGCCGGCGGCCGTAGGACAGGTCGGCGCCCCGCTGGGAGAGCAGTTGGCGGAAGCCGTGCCGGAGCCTGTTCGCCAACTGCTGCTCGGGGCCGTGCTCGTCGGGGCAGAGCAGCGGCTGGAGCGCCGGGTCGGCGTCCTCGACCAGGAGGCGGCCACCCGGCCGCAAGGCCTTGATCATGGACCGCAACGCCCGCTCCCGGTCGGGGACATGGACGAGTACGAGCCGTGCGTGCACGAGGTCGAAGCCGTCCCCGGGCGGTTCCTCCGCGCCGACGTCGTGCACCCGTACCTCGACCGGCGGGCGGCCGGCCGGGGCGACCCGTGAGGTGTCGATGTCCGTCGCGAGGACCCTGCCGGTCGGTCCCACCCGCTTGGCCAGCCACGACACCACGGAGGTGCCGCCGGCCCCGACCTCCCAGCAGCGCCACCCGGGACCGACGCCGAGCGCCTGGAGGTGCCGGAACGTGGTGGGGTCGAAGAGCGTGGCGAAGGCGTCGAAGCGCTCCGCAGCCTCGGACTGCCCGTTGTCGAGGAGGTATCCGTCGGTTCGCGTCATGCTGCGATCATCCCAGTTGTCCCGCTTGCCCGAAGGGGGCGACGCTCCGGCGGCGGAGGCCCTCCGGATCAGCCGTTCCAAGCGGGATGGCGTGGATCGTCGGCGCGCACCAGGACGTCGGCGCTGCCGGACGGGTCGGTCTCCTCGTCGTAGCGCTCGAAGGCGGGCAGGGTCCAGTGCTCGGACTCGGGGGTGCGGCGGCGCAGGGCCCCGGGGCTGAGGACGAGATGGACGCTCAGGTCCAGGGGGAACCAGTGGCGCAGCAGAAAGGGACCGTGGAGCAGCAGCGCTCCGCCGGGAGGGAGCCGGGCGTAGGGGCTGCGGGTGGCGCGGTCGGTGACCGGGTCCCACAGGTCGGGCAGGACCCGCCCGTCGCCGCCGGGCCCGAGGGGGTCGAAGACCTCGCGCCACAGGGCGCCGGTGTCGTACCAGCCGTTGTAGTAGGACTCGACGTCCTGGTGCCCGTATTCCAGTCGGAGCGAGGCGGGCCGCAGGAAACCGTCCGTTCCCACGACGAGGGAGGGGCGGCCGCGGACGCGCAGCGCCTCACCGACCCGGTCGGCGAGGTCGCCGGTGCGGGCGGCCGGGGCGCCGTCGAGGGCGACGCGCGTCCAGGCACTGCCGTCGGTGGGCTCCAGGTCGAGCACTCGCTCGGCGAGCCGGTCGCCGAGCCGGTCCCAGGTGATCGCTTCCAGTCGCACCCGCCCATGATGCGTCACTTGACGCGTCGCCTGTCGCGGCGGTCGCCGCCCCGATCCCCTGGACGCTCGCGCATGGGCCCGCGGCGCTCGGCCATGGTCATCGCGCCGGTGCGGAGGTTGACTTGGGGTGATCGACGGCCGGCGGCGCCGGACGGGCGGCCACCGGGCCGGCAGCTGCTCGACGGGTGGGAGTGGACAGGACATGATCGACGGACCGTACTTCGTGCTGACGGTGCTGGGCGTGCTCGGGACCGGTGTGACGGCCGGTGTCTTCTGCGCCTTCTCCACCTTCGTGATGCGGGGGCTCGCCGCGCTGCCGCCCGGGCAGGGCGTCGCGGCGATGAACGCGATCAACACGGCCGCGGTACGGCCGGCCTTCATGTCCGTGTTCCTCGGGACGGCGGTGCTGGCCGCGGTGATCGCCGTGGTGACGTTCGTGCTGTGGCCGGAGGGTGCGGCGGTGGAGTTGCTGCTCGGCAGTGCGCTGTACCTGGTGGGGTCGTTCGGGGTCACGGCGGCCGCCAACGTGCCGCGCAACGCCGCGCTGCTCCGGCTGGAGCCGGGCTCCGCGGAGGCGGCCGGACGCTGGCCCGGCTACGTGCGCGAGTGGACCGCCTGGAACCACGTCCGGGCGGGTGCCTCGGCCGCCGCGGCGGTGGCGTACGTGCTGGCCCTGGCCTGAGCCGGGCGGCGTACGTGCCGGCCCCCGCCCGAGCCGGGCGGCGTACGTGCCGGCCCCCGCCCGAGCCGGGCGGCGTACGTGCCGGCCCCCGCCCGAGCCGGGCGAGGCGGGGACCGCGCCGCCCCGTCACTCCGCGCTCGGCCACCGCACGCGGATCACGGCTTGCGGGCCACCGCCCCGTACCCAGGGATGACGCCGTCCTCCTGGCCGGCGACCGGGTCGCCCAGTTCGGGGTGCCACAGGTGCGGCACCTCGACGCCGGGTTCGACCAGGTCGAGGCCGGTGAAGAAGCGGGTGAACTCCTCGCGCGAGCGCAGGGCCAGGGTGACTCCGGCGGCCCGGAGCTTCTCGGTGGCCGCCCGCGACTCCTCGGGCGTGAAGTCGGCCGTCGCATGGGTCATCACCAGGTGACTGCCGGAGGGCAGCGCGTCCAGCAGCCGGCGGACCAGGTCGTGTGCCCCGTCCTCGTCGGAGACGAAGTGCAGCAGCGCGACCAGGGACAGCGCGACGGGCCGGTCGAAGTCCAGGATCTTCCTGGCGCCCTCCAGGACGGCGTCCGGATCGCGGACGTCGGCCTGGAGATACTCGGTCTCGCCCTCGGGCGTGCCGCGCAGCAGGGCCGCCGCGTGGGCCAGCACGATGGGGTCGTTGTCGCAGTAGACGACGCGGGCGTCGGGCGCGACCTCCTGGGCGACCTGATGCAGGTTGGGCTCGGTCGGGATGCCGGTGCCGACGTCCAGGAACTGCCGTATGCCGTGGCCCGCCAGCCATCGGGTGGCCCGGTGCATGAAGGCGCGGTTGACCCGCGCCATCACCGGCACCCTCGGGTCGAGGGTGAGCATCTGCCGGCCCATCGCCTCGTCGACCGGGTAGTTGTCCTTTCCGCCGAGATACCAGTCGTACATCCGCGCGGGATGCGGCTTGCTCGTGTCGATCTCGGCGGCGCGGTGCTGCCCGGTCATGACGCACTCCCAGATGTTGAGTTCTCGTCGCGATGGGTGATCAACTCAGTGCCAAACAGCTTAAAAACAACAATCAGCAGGGCGCAGGATTCAAGACAGCAGGATTCAGGACAGCAGGAAGTCCGCCTCTCCCGCCTTCGCGCCCTCGATGAAGGCCGTCATCTCGGCCGAGGTGTAGATCAGCGCCGGCCCGTCCGGGTCGGTGGACTGACGTACCGCGATCCGGCCGTCGGCGAGCTTCATCGCCTCCAGGCAGTTGCCTCCGTTGCCGCCGCTCCACGGCTTGTGCCAGCCTTCACTGCCCAGTTCACGGGCGGGCATGCCGTTGTAGATCCGCTCACCGCGGGTCAGTGGCGGGCGCTGGGGTTTGATGCGGTTCATTCACAGCTCCTTGCGGAGATCCCGGAGGATCTCCTTCGTGCGATGTGCCGTGGCGGCCTGCGCCGCCATGCGGTCCATGACCTCGAGGTGGGTCGCCACCTCGGCGCGCGCGTCGAGGTAGACGGCGCCGGTCAGGTACTCGCTGTAGACCATGTCCGGGAGTTCCGGCATGGCGAATCGGAACAGCACGAAGGGCCCGTACGTGCCGGGGTGCGGCCCGTTTGCGAACGGGGCGACCTGCAGCGTCACGTTGGGCAGCTTCGCGGCCTCGAGCAGCCGGTCGATCTGGGCACGCATCACCTCTGGCCCCCCGACGGGGCGGCGCAGCGCGGTTTCGTCCATCACGACCCAGAGCCGGGGTGCGTCCTTGCGGGTGAGCAGTTCCTGGCGCTGCATGCGCAGGTCGACGTGGCGCTCGATGTCGTCCGGCCGGGTCTGTCCGATGGCGCCCGAGCGCAGCACCCCGCGCGCGTAGTCCTCGGTCTGCAGCACTCCGGGGACGAAGTGGGGCTCGTAGGCGCGGATCAGGGAGGCCGCGCCCTCGAGGCTGACGTACAGCGAGAACCAGCCCGGCAGGATGTCGTGGAAACGCTGCCACCACCCCGGCTTGTTGGCGTCCTCGGCCAGCTGGACGAAGGCGTCGGCCTCCTCGTCGCCGACGCCGTAGGCCTTCAGCAGGAGCTGGAGGTACGGGATCTTGAGGGCGACCTCGGCCATCTCCATGCGGCGCACCGTGGCGGGGGCGACGCGCAGGATACGGGCGGCTTCCTCGCGCTTGAGGCCGGCACGTTCCCGCAGGTCCAGCAGGCGCCGGCCGAGTACGACCTGGCCGACCGTCGGCGCGGACCGCGGCTCGCTCACCGCCCACCTCCTGAAGAGTCCGAAAGAGTCCTTGCGTCCCTGTTCCGTTGTACGGACAGCCTCGGCGACCCCCGGCGTGTCCTGGTGCGGACAGCCCGGCGGCGCCATTCGAAGGTTCGTTCGAAAGCCCGGGAGGCCTTTCGAACGGCCTGAAGTGGCGCCGCTCGACGTGCTGTTGCGAGCAGTGTGCCACGGCCGTCCAGAACGTCACACAGCACTCTGCATTTTTCAGAGTGACACTTGCCAAGTGTTCACGGCGGGGCGATAGTGGCAAGCGTGATTCCGTCCGCGCCCTTAGGAACAGACGCCACCGTGGGCTCCCTGGGCCTCGGTGCCGCCATGGGAGCCGGCTCCTCGGGAGCCGCCGCCGAGCGCCGGTTCCGTTTCGAGCTGGCCGCCCATCCGGGCTCTCCCTCACAGGCCAGACGCCTGACACGGGCCCGGCTGAGCGGCTGGTCGGTGTGCGAGGACACCTGCGACACCGCGGCCCTGGTGGTCTCCGAACTGGTGACCAACGCGATCGTGCACACGGCGAGCAGACACATAGTGTGCGAGCTGCACGACGCCGACGACCTGGTCCGCATAGCCGTGCGCGACGAGGGCTGCGCCCCCGGCCAGCCCCACCCCTCGGTCGATCAGCAGCCCGAGGACGAGCACGGCAGGGGCCTGATCCTCGTCGACGCCCTGTGCGACGCCTGGGGCGCCCACGAGCACGGCCCCGGACTGCTGGTCTGGGCCGAGCTGCCGCGCAAGGCCGACGGACCGCTCGACCCCTCGGAGCCCCGCAACGACCTGGGCTGGGGGGCCCGGCCGAAGCCCGGCCCGGCGGACGACACGGGGGACGAGGGCGAGGCGGAGTCCTGCCGCCGGGAGAGCCGAGAGACACGCCGCGGAACGGGGACCGAATGGCTATGAGGGCTGCGTCCGGCATCCGACCGCTCGGCCTGGACACGATGGTCCGCCTCCAGCGCGGACGAAGCACTGCCGGGACACCCGTGAGGCTGCCCGTGCCGGACGGCATGACGGCACCCCTGGGCTGCGACGCGGTGGCGGTACCCGCCCTCCTCGCCCAGCAGGTGCTGCCCCGGTTGCCACGCGTGGGGTGCGTCTACGCCGATGAGACGCACTGGTGGTGGATCGTTCCGTCCGACTCCGACTACGCCCTGGAGTGGCCGGCGCCCGCGCGCTACGCCACCGGTGCGGTGGTACCCGGGGCCGCGGGCCTGCCCGGCCTCCTGCACCGCTCGGACGGCACGGTTCCCTACACGCCGCCCATCCCGCTGTACCTGGCCCTGTGCCGGCTGACGAACACGACGCCCACCTGGTCGCGGACGGTGAGCGCGTAGGCGCTGTGAGCGCATGGGCGCTGTGAGCGCGTAGGCGCTGGGCGGCGGCGCGTCAGGCCGCCGCGTCACCCGCGGCGTCGCCGCGGCGCACGACGACCAGGAACATGTCCGTGGCGAGGTCCATGACGACCTCGGCGGGCAGGCCTTCCAGACGCCGCGCCTGTGCGAACTCCTCCGCCGGCCAGGATCCTCGCGGTCCGCCGGCGGGAAAGCGTTCGAGCACCGTTCGCCCGTTCACTCCGCACCTCCATGTAGCGCTGTACTCGTAGAGTTAAACGCCAACCATGGAGCGAACGCCTCGCGCGGTGATGGTACTGAGACATAGTTGACACCCGTTCACCGCAAAGTGTGATCCACGCGTCGGCCGTTCGGCCGTTCTCGCTACGGAGCGTCTCAGTCCTCGTACTCGTCGTGGTAACGGACTCCCCCGCTGCCCGCAGGCGCACCGAGAGCCGACGCGCGCCCCTCGGGTTTCTCCCACGGCTCACGCCGGCCGAGCGCGGTCAGGTCGAGCAGGCTGGTGGTCGAGCCGAGCCCGTCCAGGCCGCGCTCGTACGTGGAGTAGGTGTGGAAGACCCGTTCGCGGTCCCGCAGGAAGCAGCTGAGCCCCGGCCGCTCCACCGGCTCGCCCTCGTGCTCGAGGGTCACCTCGAAGTCGGTGTTGAAGTCGCTGACGTAGGACGAGTACCAGGGCAGTGTCCATCCCATCCGCGCCTTGAACGGCAGGATCCTCGGATACGGCGCCCGGGAGACGGCCGCGAACGACGTACCGCGGGCCCTGAGGTGCGCGAGGTGCCCGATCTGGTCCAGGAACGCCGAGCAGCTGCGGCAGCCGGCTTCCCACTCGGGCGCGAACATGAAGTGGTAGACGACGAGCTGCTCCCGGCCCTCGAAGAGGTCGAGCAGGGTGGCCTTGCCGTCGCCGCCCTCGAACACGTACTCCTTGTCGACCTCCACCATGGGCAGCCCGCGCCGCTCGGCGTTGAGGGCGTCACGCGCGCGGGTGGCCGCCTTCTCCTTGGCCAGTAAGGCCTCGCGCGCCGCGCGCCAGTCCGCGCGGGTGACGATCTCGGGCAGCGACATGGCTCCAGCCTCCTGTGCGACGTGCGTCGTGCTTCGGTCCGACGGCCGGTCCGAAGCGTTCGGGCCGTCCGAGTGGTGACCGAAGGGCGGGGCGGAACTCATCGCTGCCCGGCAAGATTCTTTTCAAGGCGTCCCTGAACAGGCCTTTCAGGTGTCGTACTCCTGGATGCGCTGCCCGTGCCCCCGGTCGGTCAGGGCGGGCAGCCGCTCCCCCAGCTCCCGGACCACCTCGGGCACGTCCACGGTGAGCAGCTCGCGGTCGCGCATGAGGACACGCCCGTCGACGATCGTCGTGCGCACGTCGGCGGAGCGCGCGCTGTGCACCAGGGTGGCGGCGAGGTCGTGCACGGGCTGGGTGTGCGGGCCGGTGAGGTCGACGAGGATCAGATCGGCCCGCCGCCCCGGCGCGATACGGCCGACGGCGCCCCCGAGCCCGACCGCCTCGGCGCTCTGCACGGTGGCGTGGTGGAGCGCCTGGCGGGAGGTCAGCCAGCGCGGGTCGCCCTCGGTGGACTTCTGGATCAGGGACGTGAGCGCCATCGACTCCCACACGTCGAGGGAGTTGTTGGAGGCGGCGCCGTCGGTGGCGAGCCCCACGGCGACGCCGATGCCGCGCAGGGCGCGCACCGGTGTGGTGCCGGGCCAGGCGAACTTGAGGTAGCCGCGGGGCGCGGTCGCCACCGCCGTACGGCCGCCCGCGCGCGCGAGGAGCGGCAGGTCGCCCTCGGTGATGCCGGTGCCGTGGGCGATGAGCACGTCGGTGTCGAGGATGCCGGTGCGTTCCAGGACCTCGATCGGGGTGACCCCGTGCCGGGCCAGGCTGGTGTCGGTCTGGTCGCGGTTCTCGGCGGCGTGGAGGTGCACGGGCAGGCCGTGTTCGCGGGCGAGTTCCGCGGTGGCGGTGAGGTCGGCGTCGGTCACCGTGTAGGGGGCGTGCGGGGCGAGGGCGGTGGTGATCCGGCCGCCGGCGGAGTCACGGCGCCGCAGGGCGAACTCCAGTGACGCCTCCAGACCTTCGGGCCCCTGCGAGGAGAAGTACGCCTGTCCCAACTGCGCCCGCATCCCGCACTGGGTGACGACCGCGGCCACGGCGTCCATGTGGAAGTAGCTGTCCGCGAAGGTCGTGACCCCCGCGCGGATCATCTCGGCGCAGGCCAGCCGGGCGCCCAGGATCACGTCCCGCACCGTGAGGTTGGACTCGACGGGCCAGACGACGTCGTTGAACCACTCCTCGGTGGGCAGGTCCTCGGCCACGCCGCGCAGAGCGACCATGGACGCGTGCGTGTGGCAGTTGATCAGCCCGGGGAGGGCGACCTGACCGCGTGCGTCGATGCGGTCGGCGGCGGGCACCGCGGCCCCGGCGGCGGCGGTGGTCACGGAGTCGACGATTCCGTCGCGTACGACGACGGCCGCGTCCTGCTCGAAGCCGACCCGTTCGCGGTCGTCGTGCACGAGGACGGTGCAGCCGGTGATGACCAGATCGGCGGGCCCGGGGGAGGAAGGCGTCATCACGCCAACGTACGGTGCCTGCCCACGCGCCCGCGCCGCTCGGCGAGTTCGTCCCGCAGGGCGGCGAGCCGCTCGGTGTGGCGGGGTGTGAGCCGCCCCGTGTCGTCGAGGTGCACGGCGCACGCGGTGGTGGTGTCGACGAGCCGTTCGAGGACCGCGGCGACCTCGTCGGTGCCCTCGGAGTGCCGGGCGAGGGCGGGCAGTTCGGCGGCGGCGCGGGCGATGGCGGCGCGGGCCTCGGCGAGCGTGCGGTAGGCCTCCCGGCGCAGCGTCCACCGGGTGGCGCGGTCGTCGGACTCGCTCAGTACGTGCGTGAGGTAGGCGTGCGCGGCGGCGTCGGCGGTGTCGACGCCCGCCCGGATGCCGGCGCCCCGCCGGCCCGGCATCGGCAGGTGGCCGACCACCAGCACGATCGCGCAGGCGAGCAGCGTCTCCCCGATACGGCCCACGGAGGCCGGCGGCTCGCCGCCGACCATGACCAGGGCGAGGACGAGGACGGTGACGACGGTGGTCTGGGCGGCGAAGTGCCTCGTGGCGACCGGCACCAGTGCTCCGCAGACGGCGACGAGGACGACGAGCCCCTCCGGACGGGGCAGTACGACCGAGAACCCCGCGAACAGCAGCGCCCCGAGCACGGTCCCGGCCGCCCGGCACAGCACCCGGGACGCGAGCGGGCCGAGATCGGGCTTGACGAGGAAGACGGCGGTGGCGGGCAGCCAGTACCAGTGCTGGTGGGAGCCGTACCAGTGACCGTGGTGCAGTGCCTGGGCGACGGCGGCACTGGTCCCGAAGCACAGCCCGGCCCGCAGCCCGTACTCCCGCCCGCCGGCGCCGAGCACGGCACGCGCCAGGGAACGGGGCGACCGCCTGCGGGTGTGCAGGTCCAGGCCCCTGCCCCGGTCGAAGGCCTCCGCCGCGTGCAGCAGGGCGTCGTCCAGGGCACGCAGGGCGGGGTCGGTCCGGCTGGGCGCGGGCAGCGGCCCGGCGTGGGTGTTGGCGCGGACGGCGGCCGCGAGCCGCCGGGGCCCTTCGGCGGCCCGCGCGGGCACGGCCTGCTCCGCCCAGGCGAGTGCGGTCGCGGCCTCGCCGAGGGGCAGCGCGGCGGCGTACTGGGCGTGCAGCCGGCGTTCGGCCGCGGTCGAGGCCCGGCGTCGCAGCCGGGGCCCGGCGAGCGCGTCCTGCGCGTGGTCGAGCGCTGCGGTGAGCGCGGCCCGCCGGGCCACGGCGTCCCCCGTACCAACCGCGTCGAGCAGCGCGGCGACGGCCTCGTACACGTCGGCGACGGCCGCCCGTTCCCCGTCGAAGCGGAAGCCGAGGCGGAGGTCACCGGTGAGGGAAGTCGGCGTCGGCAGGAGCAGCCGCAGCAGGAGCAGCCATCCGGCTCCGGCGAGGAAGGCGAGCATGCTCTGCCACCCGGGGACGGGCAACGGCATCCCGGCGCCCACGGCGCTGCCGACCAGCAACTGCGTCCCGGTCGCCGACGCCACCGGCCCCACGGCACTGACGCCCCCGGCGACCAGCCCCAGCCCGGTCAGCACCAGGGTGAGCGCCACGGCCCCCAGGTGCAGCCCGGCGTACGTCCCGACGAGCAGTCCGACCACCCCCGCCAGCGCGGGTACGCCGATCCGCCGCACGGAGGTACGGCGGCTGCCCGGCCGGTCGTTGATGCCGGCCAGCATGGCGGCGATCGCGGCGACGACCCCGAGGGGGGCCCGCCCCGCGACCAGGGCCACGATCAGCAACGGCCCGCCGGCCAGCGCGCCCCGGACCACCGCGTTCCACGGCACGGGGCCGCGCTGGGCGTTCAGGGCGTGACCGAGCCAGGGCGGCAGCGGGCGGGAGGCGCGGCGGGCGGTGTGGGACACGGGGTGCGGGGCTCCTGTCGTCCGGTCGAGGGCGGTGGCGAGCCTTCGGGCGACGGTGGCCGGGCTGGGGTATGCGGCGTCAACGATAAGGGAGCTCGTGGGCGGATGGGGAACGCGTGTATTGCGCGGATGTGACGATCGCCTGTTCTCCCCGCTCCGGCCAGGTCAGAGGCTGCCGCCGTGCGCCGCTCTCAAGGGCTTCAGGAACCGGCTCGGTTCTCCGTTCCAGGAGATGGCGAGGGCGTCCCGCGCGCGGGTCGCCGCGACGAACAGCAGCGAGCGGGCGCGTTGCAGTTCACGACGGTGACGCAGCGCGTCGGTGTGTTCCCAGGCGTCGACGGAGGTCCGTGGTACCAGCCCCTCCGCCACCCCGGCGATGATCATGCACCGGTATTCGAGGCCCTTGAAGCGGTACATCGTGCCCACGTTCACGCCCTCGTCACCGCGCGGGCCGTCCCGGGTGATCTCCGTGGCGACGATCCCCCTGCGGCCGAGCCGCTGGATGACGTCGGCGACCATCTGGTTGGTGGGGACGCAGACGGCCACGGATTCCCGGGGGACGTCGCTCCACGCCTTCAGCTGTTCGACGACGAGGTCCAGCTCCTCGTCCCAGCTGTCGGCGGCGCGCAGCGTGGGGCGGAGCCCGTGGAGTACGGACCGGTACCCGCCGAGGGTGTCCTGGTCGCCGTCGAGGTCGTCGTAGTCGACTCCGTCGAGGACCCCCATCGCGGAACGGAGGATCTCCCAGGTGGTCCGGTAGCTGAGTGTGAGCCGTGCGGACCGGCCGCGGATGTTGATGCCGAGGCTGCCGAGGGTGACCTGGTGGTCGTAGATCCGCTGGTGGGTGTCTCCGACGAGGAAGATGTCGTCGGGGCCCGCCGGGACCATGGCGCGCAGCATCTTCCAGTGGGCGGCGCTGAGGTCCTGAGCCTCGTCGACCACGACGTGCCGGTAGCGGTAGCGCAGGAAGGCACCGCTTCCGGACTCGATGTGGATGTTGCCGAGTCCGCCCTGTTCGTCCTTCTGGTGCTGCCGCTGGTCGATCTTCCGCTTGCGGTCGATCTCCATCCGGGCCGCGCGCTCGGCCACCTGCCGGTGGGTCTCCAGGCCCTTGAGTTCCAGCCGCTGCGTGAAGCGTTCGGCGAGCTGCCAGATCTCGGCCCGCTCGGCGCGCGTGATGCTGCGTCCGCGGCCGGCTCGGCGCACCTTGAAGTAGTCGGACCGGGAGTGGACCGCTTGGCCCAGGATGACCTGGTTCCACTCGTCGCTCAGGAACTCCGCGTCCCACCGGTTCTCGCCCGCCTCGACCAGCAGCCGGCGCCATTCGGTCAGGGCCTGGGAGTCCTCGATGCGCCGCTTGGTGTTTCCCGGATCGGACTCCCGCACGACACGGGTCGCGAGCTGGTCGACGTGCACGATGTCGACCCGGGCGACGGTGTCCGGCCCGCCGAGCGACAGCAGGCGTGCCCGGAGGTCGGCGGCGAGGTTCTTGTTGAACGTGGTGAACAGCACCGGCTTGCTGTGGCCGGGGCCGAGCCGGTCCACGAGGTGCTTGACGCGGTGCAGCGCCACGATCGTCTTGCCGGTCCCGGGGCCGCCGCTCACGCGGGCCGGACCCGAGTAGGTCCGGCGGACCAGCTTCTCCTGGGTGGGGTGCAGGAAGACCTTCCAGCGGCCGAAGTCGCCTTCCTCGATGATGCTCTGCAGCGTCTCGTCGTCGGTGATGACCACCGCCTGGGAGCGGCCCGCTGCCGCCTGCCAGTCGTCGGTGTCGAGCTCTTCGGTCTTCTCGACGGCGACCGGCTCGGTGACCTGTTCTCTGACGGCCTCGTACGAGAATCCGTCCCGCAGCCGCAGCAGCACCTCGCCGGTGTGCCTGGGCGCGTACTCGGCGAGGCCGAGCAGTTCGTCGTCGGTGGTGAGCTTGAGGACGATGGGGATGAGCGGCTCGGCGACACCGAGTTCGGCGAGCTGCTCTGCGCTGTACCGTGCGAACAGCGGCTCCTCGGTCGGCTGCCCCGGACCCGCGGTCGTCTCCGGCTCGGGTGCCGGCGCCCGGCGCAGCATGTCTTCCTCGACGACCTGGAGGTCGACGTAGTCGATGGCGCCGGTGATCTGGTTGATGCCGTAGGTGAGCCGGTCCAGGTTCTGATGGACGTGGCTGCGGTGCTTGACCGAGACGAGCAGCCAGTCGCCTGCGCCGAGGTGCAGCAACAGGGCCCGGTACTCGCGGTTGACCCGGGCGGACCAGAGGCGTCCGTCGCCCTTCAGGGGCTTGAGGTCGAATCCGCCGCCGTTCGGGTTCTTCCGGAAGTCGTGCTGGAACTTGTAGACCGCCCCGACGATCGCCCGGTCCAGCTTGACGATCTCCTTGTCGGCCTTGTCGAGCAGGCGCAGGGTGGCGCCGGCGCTCGGCCCGGCGGGGCTGGTCATCCGTGGTGCTCCTCGTCTTCGTGCGTCACGCCGTCACCGCTGAGCAGTGCGGCCAGTTCTTCCGTGTCCCATTCCAGAGGCGTGCGGACCTGCCATCCGGCGTCGGCGTACGCCTTGTCGCGGTTGTGCGCGTCCGTGTCCGGTGTGCCGTCGGCGTGCTCCTCGGGCGCGAGTACGACGCCGATACGGGAGGCCGGCCAGGCCAGTTCGGCCGGCCAGGCCGCGTCGCCCAGTTCGTAGCCCGCTTCGGGGACGGGGGCGCCGAGGTCAGCGAGGGCCGTGGCGAGATCGGCCAGGCCGGGCTCGTCCACCAGGTACGCGAGGATCTCGTCCCAGGCCGGGTCCCGGACCGGGCCCCCGGCCGCGTCGCCGGGGCGGGGCGCCGCGGGCACGGCCGGCTCGGTGTCCGCGGCCACGCGCCGCTGGGAGGTCAGCCACCCTGCTCCGCCGATGACGGCCAGTTCGGCCACGTCGAACCCGGACAGCAGTGCGGTCGTCAGCTGGACTCCGTCGCCCTCCGCCTCGTTGAGGAACTGCAGCAGGTTCGTCCAGTACAGCCACGCCTGCCAGCGGCGCCGGTGGGCGGGCTCGTCGGCGCTGATCACGGTGGGGGCGTCGGGGAGGACGGTCACCGCCGACCAGACGGCGCCCGACTGTCCCTTCCGCAGATCGAGGACGATCGTCAGCGGGCAGCCGCTGCCGTCCTTCGTCCCCATCACCTGGACGGCACCCTTTCCTCCGGCCAGCGGCTGCCCGGCCAGCGCCTCACCGATGCGGTCCGCGATGCCCGGGCCGTCGGCCAGCGCGCGGCTGGTGGCGGACACCGTGGCGAATCCGGCGAGGGCGGACTGGGTGCGAGCCCGCCACAGCTCCGGTTCCGGCCGCGTCAGGTAGCCGATGAGGGTGTCGACGGGGTTGGCCCATACGAAGCGCGGCAGGTCGCGGGTGTCGCCGGCGTGCAGCCGCCGGTGGATGTCGAGCGCGGTCTTCTGCGCGGTGTTCTGGTACGGCACCCACACGGGATCGGACACCGGCGGGCGCCGTCCGGTCCACGCCTCGACGTCCTCCCACGTCAGCTGGAAGACCTGCCAGCCCAGGGCGCGCAGCCGTGCGCGCTTGCCCGCGTCGTCGGCCAGGCGGTTGCACTCCGGACTAGCGTGGTAGCGGTATCCGTCGAGGTAGACGGCGACCCGCAGCCCGTCCGCGTCGAGCCTGCGGAAGACCACGTCGGGGCGGGTGAAGCCGAGGTCGGTCTGCGTCTCCATCTGCCAGCGGGTGACGGAGCCGTCGGGTGCGGTCAGGCGCAGTTCGGTGCTGCGCTCCCCGTCCGGGGTGAGGGCCGTGCGGACGCTGGCCTCGTCGACGTCGTCGCGGCCCGCCCAGTCCAGCAGGCCCTGCCGGAACAGCGCTTCGAGTTCGCTCTCGACCTGTGGGCCGATGGCGATGTCCCCGGTGGTGGTGACGGGCTTGGCGTCCCAGCCGGCGCCGTCGGCACCGAACAGTTCGCCCAGCATGTCGAGGGCGTGTTCGCGCGAGACGTCCTCGTACTCGCCGTCGGCGACGTGCCGCAGCAGACAGCGGTGGCAGGCGGGGCGTCCCTCCTCCACGCAGACGCACGTCTCGATGATCTCCCGGGCGCGGGCGAGGACGTTCCGCAGCCCGTCCGGGCCGGCGAGCCGTTGCAGATAGCCGGTGCCGCGCGGCAGCGTGTCGTAGAGGACGAGGAAGTGCCGGCGCACGTCCCGGTCACCGCTGTCCGCGTCGGGCATGGAGTCGGTGACGACGGCCAGGTGGTCGGGGTCGCCGCCGTAGCTCCTGGCGATGCCCGCGAGCAGGGCGGCTTTGAAGGAGACGAGCCGTTCCTGGGTGTGGGCGGTGACGGCGGGGATGAGGATGCGCAGTGCCTCGGTCTCCAGGACGTGGGCGAGGAGCACCTTCACACCGGACTGCCCGGCCGCCGAGTCGCCGGGGGACATGCGCGCCTTGGGGCACCAGGGCCGGTGGTACTGGCTGCTCTTCACCGGTACCGCTGCTTCCGCGACCCAGAACTTCATGGCGGTGACGGGCCCGCCGTCCGGGTCGGCCTGCCCGCAGGACTCGCACACCCAGAAGGGGTTGAGCCGTACGCGCCGGCCCGCGAAGGCGTCGTCCGCCACGGCGTCCACGCGTGAGGCGCCCACGTTGACGTGCCGGACGGTGGCCTGCCGGGTGAACTCCCAGCCGAAGGTGGCCCGGGGATGGCGCCAGGCTTCGACGACGCTGTCCTGCGGGATGTCCACGGCGGGTACGACGGTGTAGTGCCGTCTCTCGCGCTCGTCGGTGTCGTCGCGCACCCGGGCGTCGTCGCGCTGGTCCCGTGACTGGACGCGGTGGGGCACCAGCACCTTGTGCAGGCAGCCGACGTCGCCGATGGCGGCGGAGCGGCAGCGCGGACAGGCGGAGGAGTCCTGTTCGGCACGGTGGGTGCGGACGTGACCGCAGTCCGGGCAGACCCGCCACCAGGCCCAGGCGGGCCGGCCGGGGCTGCCGATGTCGAGGCCGCTGATGTGGTGTTTGTACCCCTGGACGTAGTAGTGGTTGCCCGGGGCGTAGTCCTCCAGGGCGAAGCGCGCGGACCGCTCGTACTTGAGCACCTTGCTGTGGTGCTCGTGCCCGCCGTCGGCCGTCTCCTCCCGCCAGGTGAGGGTGGCCTCCAGTTCGGTGGTGGAGTCGACGAGGCTGTAGTTGGGCAGCAGGCCGAAATCGACGAGAGCCCCGTGGGCGGTGCCGCGGCTGATCTCACCGGCGCGCCGGGCGACGGCCCTGCGCTCGGCCCGCAGTTCGCGCCCTTGCCGCTCGTGCTCGGGGTCGCCCGCGACGAGCCGCCCGATGGCGTCGTCGATGGCATCGATCCGGTGCTTCAGCTCGCTCCGTCGGCTGTCCCACTCGCGGCTCGCCGCCGCGAGCCCGTCACGGACGCCCCCGGTGGCGAACTTCCGTAGCGCGTCGGCTGCTTCCGGGCTGACGCCGGTGCCCCGGCTCTCGTCGTACGGCGGGAAGAGCCGGAGGAAGCTTTCGACCAGCTGCGCGCCGTTCGCCAACGCGGCGGCCTCGAAGTCGGACAGCCAGCCGGCCGGCCCGAACAGGGCGGTGGCCAGGCGGGGCAGGGGGTGGGCGGGCGTGCCGTCCGGCATCGGCAGCCGTCCGGCGCCCGCGAGGTCCAGCAGGTGGGCCAGGTACTGGCGGCGGAGGATCTCCCCGGCGGACAGGAAGCAGCCGGGCGGCTGGATGTCGCCCGCGATCATCTGCAGCGGGTCTTCCAGGTAGTACCGGTCGCGGGGACCGCGATCGACCATGGTGAGCAGGTAGGCGTTGCCCGTGGTGCGCCCGGCGCGGCCCACGCGCTGTACGTAGTTGGCCGGCCCCTTGGGCAGCGAGGCGAGGACGACGGCGGAGAGGTCGCCGATGTCGATGCCCAGTTCGAGGGTCGGGGTGCAGGACAGGACCTGCGGGTTGGCGTAGTGGACGTCGGTGCCGTCCCGGAACGCCTTCTCCACGGCTTCGCGCTTGCGGCGCTCCAGGGTGCCGGTGTGCTCGGCGGTGTTGATGGTGAAGACGCCCGCCTCGCGGTACATCCGCCGGTAGAAGTCGTCGGTGTAGTCGCGGCGCCGCAGGCTTCCCTCGCCCTCGCGCCCGGCGAGCAGGTGGCCCTTGCACCGGTAGCGCGGGCAGGGCTGCCCGTGCCACTGGTGGGCCAGGTCCGGGTGGACCGTCTGCTGCCAAGAGCAGGCGGGGCAGCGCACCCCGGCCTCGGCGACGACCTCGTCGGCGAGCCCCCGGACCTGCACGTGCCCCGGCTGGAGGCCGTAGACGCGGGTGGCTCCGTCCTTGGCGGTACGCACGGAGACGATGCCGGCCTCGGCAAGGGCGGGGAAGAGCCGGGTGAGGAAGTGGTTGGCGGCGTCGGCCTGCCGGAAACCGAGGCTGCGGCGCGTGTAGTCCTGGTACCAGCCCAGTCGCCCGGTGAGGACGTCGAAGTCGTCGCTGCCCTTCTTGGGGCTGCCCAGCACGAAGGCGGGTGCCGATACTTTGGGCGGGAAGGCGGGCATGCCCTCACGGCGGCCGCCCCAGATCGGCCAGCGCCGCACGCCTGCCTGGTCGATCCAGGGGTCGAGCCAGGCGTGCCGGACGGCGCCGCGGATCCGCATCCGTTCCAGCAGCCCGCGCACATACCCGACGAACCGGTCCGGGCCGGGCACGGAGCCGTCGGGCAGGGCGATGTCCCCGGGCGTGGTGTGCAGGAGTTCCCGCACCAGCTCGGCCACGTCGTCGGGTTCGCCGAGCGGTACGTCGGCGGCGACCGTCCTGGTCAGTTCCAGGGTGCGGCCCTGTCTCGACCGCAGACCGAACTCCATGACCGCCGCGAACGCCAGTCGCTGCGCGATGAGCTCCCACGTCCGCTTCGAGCCGTGGCTGCGCCCGCTGAGCAGGGTGTCGACGCCCCGGTGCACGTGCAGGTCGGGTGGGACGACCGCGACCTGCACCTTCCGGCTGTCGACGACCTCCTCGACGATGTCGGCGGCCAGGTCGCTCAGCGTGATCGGGGTGTCCTCGTCGACGCGGCTGGCGAGCAGCGAGCGGAAGGAGAAGGTGTAGGAGCGGCTGGCGACGTATCCGGCTCGGTGGGCGGCGTCCTGGACGGAGTCGTTGAAGAGGAGGGTCTTGTTCTCCTTGAGGTTCTCGTCCAGCTCGCCGCCGGTGAACAGCTGGGTGATGGAGGCGGCGGCGAGCGCGGCGAGGCCCGTACCGAGGAAGCGGATGGCGTTGAAGGTCCGGCAGGCCGGACACTGGTCGGTCTCGGCGGCGCGGTCGCCCGCCAGGTCGACGACGACGAAGGCGGCTCCGCGCAGCGACTTGGCGGCGCCGGGCCCGGCCCCGTCCCGCGGCTGCTCGAAGTCGCCGTCGGGCGAGAGCGGACGCAGCCGCCCGCTGTCCCCGTCGAGCACCATCACGGTGGGGCCGGCGCGCACCGGTTCCTTCACGAAGGCGGCGTCGTACGCCTCGGCCACGGTGGCCGCGATCATGTTCCGCACCCGGCGCTTGTCACGTCCCACGGAGGCCCGGCGGATCTTGACGGCGTTCAGGTCCAGCTCGGCCGCGTCCGACTCCGGGGAGAGCGCGGCCCACCCGGAGCGTCCGCACTCGCGGCAGAACACGGCGGGCAGGAAGACCTCGGCGGGCGAGGGCGCACTGTCGTCGGCGGGCGCTACGGCCTCCTCGACGGCCGTGTCCTTGTCCCCTACGTCCTTCTGCACGAGCCGCCCGCCGGACGCCACCCGCTCGTCGTCCCACCGGAACTCGGCCCGCGCGGGGGTGATGCCGCGCAGGACGCGAGCCACCGACCGCACCCAGTGGTGCATCTCGATCGACAGCAGGGGGCGTCCCGGTTCGTCCGGGTCACGGGCGACGGACAGCAGCGCCACGTACCGGGCGAGCGCCTGGGCCGCGACCGTCGGCTTCTGCTGGGCGGCCATGCCCCAGTGGTAGGCGTACCGCGGCAGGACTTCCATCAACTGGGGCAGGGTGCGCGGGCTGCCGTCGAGGATCTCCAGGACGGCCGCGGTCAGCCGGTGCCGCCGCAGCCGGCCGCCCAGCTCCTCGGGGGAGAGCCCCGACTCACCGGTGAACGCCTGCGCGAGCCGGTCGAGCGCCCCCTTGTCCCGGGTCGGATCGCCGAGGAGTACGACCTCCTGCGGCGCCGGGAACGGCAGGCTGAAGTCGCTCTCCCCCGCGAACTCCTGCACGGTGCGCCGGGACTCCCCGACCACCGACTCGGGCGGGAACGGCACCCCGAAGACCTGCTCGGCGACTTCGAGCATGGACTGCCCGCCCGTTCCGTCGCCGCTCTCCCCGAGGGTCGCCGAGGTGGCCACGGGGCAGACGGGCCCGAGCGGCCGCCCGTCCCGCGCGAGCCCCGTCACGGAGCCGAGCCTGCGCAGCAGCATCGCCACGTCCGTGCCCTGTGCGCCGTCGTAGGTGTGGAACTCGTCGAGGACGACGTACGCCAGCGACGAGTCCTGCCACAGCTTCTGGTCCTCGGGGCGCTGGAGCAGCAGGTCGAGCATCTTGTAGTTGGTGATGAGGATGTCCGGCCGGGTCCGCCGGATCTCGTCCCGCTCCACGGCGACCTTGCGCACGGACTCCTTGAACTCCCGGGACGGCTTGTCACCGATGTACAGCGCGGCCCGCACCCGCTCCAGCCGGGTGTCCTTCTCCAGGTAGCCGTTGATGCGCTGTGCCTGGTCGGTGGCGAGCGCGTTCATCGGGTAGAGGAGGACGGCCTTCACGCCCGTCCGTCCGGCCTCCCGCTCCCGTCGGCAGTGGTCGAGGAGCGGCACCAGGAAGGACTCGGTCTTGCCGGAGCCGGTGCCGGTGGTCACCAGGGTCGGCTCGGCGGGCGAGTGCAGGGTGGAGAGCCGCTCCCAGGCCCGCGCCTGGTGCCGGTACGGCCGGAAGTCGCCGCGCGGCCACCACTGGAGGCACCGCTGCCAGTCCTCGTCCCCGGCGGCACTGAAGGGCGTGCGGATCCGCAGGTACGGCCCCCGGAAGATCCCGTCGGCACTGTCGCCGAGGAACTGCTCCAGCGCCCGCCGCGTCGACTCGTCCGCCAGGGCGTACGTCGTCGACAGGTACTGGCTCAGGCTGGCCCGTACCTGGTCGGCGGCGAGAGTCGGTCGCACGCGCGGTCCCCCTTCTGCGCGAGATCTTGCTTGTGCACCCCAACGTTAAGGGACGGCACCGACAGCGTCCGCCGTCAGGGGCCGTCGGACTCACCGGATCCCGAGCTTGCGTCCGACGTGGGCGATGCGGACGGTGCGGTCCTCCCGGACGAGCCGGAAGTGCAGGCGGCCGGGTTTCGGCGGGAAGTCGGTGTGCAGGTAGAACAGCCGCGACTCACCGTCGAGGTCGGTGAACCGGCACAGCCGCTTGCGCACCTCGAACTCGCCCCGCACGTCGCCGCGCCACCGCGGACGCGGCTGCGTGTCCGGATCCCAGTCGGCGACGGACTCCTCCAGCTCCATCAGCCGTCTGCGCACGACGGCGACGGAGTCGGGCGCCAGGTCCCGCAGGTGGCCTTCGACGTCGGGCAGGAACTGCAGGCTCGGGCAGATCCGGTCCCGCTTCGCCCAGATCTCCGCCCCCGTGCGGGCCGCGGTGTCCCGGGCGGTCTTGATCCAGGGCAGGTGCTCGTCGACGTGCGGCCGGGCCGAGACGTGCCGGATGTCGACGAGGTCGGCCTCCGTGCCACCGCCGTCCTCGCTCTCGTCCTCCTCGACGAGGCGCTCCCGCTCCAGGGTCAGAGTGGTGGCGTCCCAACGGGTGTCCACCGGGAGCGAGATGCCCATTCCTCCGGCCAGGTGGGCGTGGCCGAGGCCGTCGACGAGGACGCCCTGGTGACGGTATTCGGCGTCGTAGCCGTCCACTCCCTCGGGGAGCCCGGCCTTGAACGGCGACTTGCTCCGCAGTTTGAGCAGCAGCGTCCAGGCGGCCTGGTTCTTGGGGTTGCCGATCCACTTGCCGATCGGGTGTCCCCGCGCGATGTGGAGCTGGTTGAGCTTCGCCTCCGTCACCAGCGTCGTGCCCGCCGGGTCCGCGCGGTAGACGGCGGCCGTGGCATGGGCGAACTCGGTCATGGCACGGTCCGCGCGCAACGGCTCACACGTGCTGCGGCACGATTCCTCGTTCAGGAACAGGTGCGGCACGACTCCCCCTGGTTCATGACACGTGACGAATGGTCGTTCGGCGGGCTCAGTCGAGGAGTTGCACGAGCGTGTTCTCCAGCTCGTCGAAGAACCCCATGGGCCACTGGTCGAGCTGGCCGTCCTCGTCGATGTGCGGCGTGATCACTTCGACGCCCGATCCGTCGGCACTGCGGAAGAAGTGCACGACGGCCTGCTCGGGCGTGAGCAGCCCCTGTTTGACGGCCAGCCGCATGCCGTTGAGAACGTGGTCGCTGTGCGTCTCGACGATCAGCTGCGCACCGTGCGCGGCGGCCGAGGCGGCGAGCTGCGCCATCTTGGTCTGTCCCTGCGGGTGCAGGTGCGCCTCCGGGTTCTCCAGGAGGATCAGCCCACCCGGCTGTGCGGTGAGGCAGGCAACGACGATGGGCAGGGCGTACGTCAGGCCGAAGCCGACGTTGGTGGGACGCCGGCGGCGGGTGGCGGTGAGGGCGTCGCCGAAGCCGTAGGAGAGGCGGACGGTGTCGGTGCCCTCGATGGGCGCGGCCTCCAGGTTCACGCCGGGGCACAGCTCGCCCATCCAGGCGGCGACCTGGTCGAGGAGGAGCGGGGACTTCGCACGGGTGTGGCGCAGTGGGCCGTCGGGGACCTCGTCACGGGCGTGGTGACGGAGGAAGTTGACGGTGTGCTCGCCTCGCACCCCGAGGAAGCCGCGGCCGATGGCGACCTGGTGGTCGCGCGGGTGGCGCTCGGCGGGGCTGATCCGGTCGGCGTGCAGATACTGGAACGGGGCTCGGAAGTAGCCGGGCTCCAGCAACGCCGCATGCAGATTCTCCGGCCCCTCCTCCATCGCCGGAGTGAGCACTTCACCCATGGGCAGCAGATTCTGCTCAGGCTCGTAGCTCACGGTGTAGGAGTAGCGGTAAGGACCATTGACCAGCGCCAGCGTGATGAGCGGTTCTTCGCCGGCGAAATCCTCGTGCAGGACGTCCTGTCCTGTACCGAGACTGACGAGCTCACCGTTGAGCAGGAACCCGTCCAAGTTCGTGATCTTGAACTGGAGGCCCTGCTCTTCGTGGACGATGTCCCAGACCTTCGCCGGGTCGGCGGACATGCGCGACTGGTACAAGAGCGCCAGCGACTGCATCACCGTGCTCTTGCCCGACGAGTTCAGCCCCGTCAGCAGGGTGAGCGGGCCGAGAGGGATCTCCGCATGCTGGAACGCCTTGAAGTTGGTCAGCGTCAAACGGTCAATCACCGCTCAGAACCCCCTGGAAAAGCTGCCGCACCACCTTGAACCGCGTCCGTACGTTCTCCTCGTCACTCGTGGCGACGGAGAGTGCGCGCGCGAAGTTCCAGTCCGCGTCGAGCTGGTACGCAAGATCGGCCCGGACCGTGTCACGCGACGTTACCAGCAGCTCACGCTGGTGATCCTCCAGCCCCGCGAGATTGACGGCCACTGCCTCGAACAGGGCCTTGTTCACCGGGGACTTGCGCCGCCGTCCGACCGACTTTCGGAACGCGTGCCGGCCGAAGACCGCGTGCGCGCACTTCATGGC
Organism: Streptomyces sp. MMCC 100; assembly: GCF_041538145.2. Taxonomy (NCBI): domain Bacteria; kingdom Bacillati; phylum Actinomycetota; class Actinomycetes; order Kitasatosporales; family Streptomycetaceae; genus Streptomyces; species Streptomyces sp. MMCC 100. Next base: position 1,705,765 of record NZ_JBGORK020000001.1, on the reverse strand, counting down.
CTCGCGGAATTGCCGGGCCTCTTGCGCCCGCTCCTCGTCGGTGAGGTCGTTGACGCGGTGCATGGCCTCGTTGAGGAACTGGTCGAAGTCCTGCTGCCGGTACTCATCCGGCGGCGACAGCCGGAAGGCCAGGTACCGCAGGATCATCTCCCGGTCGGTCATCCGCTCGTTCGACACACTGAATCCGGTCGCCTCGCCGAAGGCAGGCTCCTCCGCCAGGTCGGCGACGAAGTCGCGGGCGGGTCCGGGGATCATCGCGTGCCGGATCTCCTGGCGGGTCAGCGGAAGACCGGCCGCGTTGACCCGGGAGAACACGTTGAACTTCACGGCCTCGGGTGTGCCCAGGCGGACGAGATGGACGACGAGCCGGGTCTCGCGCAGCCGGATGCGCAGCCGTCCCGGCAGTTCTCCATAGGCTTTGCCGTCCAGTTGTCCCAGGAAGTCCAGCCCCCGCAGGGCGAGCGGTGCCGCCTTGACGAGTTCGGGAGCCATGAAGCGGACGAGTGCCGTCAGCCGCTGGGTGCCGTCGACGACGGACCATGCGTCGTTCTCCTGCTGGGCCATGAAGAAGGACGGCAGCGGGATGCCCAGGAGCATCGACTCGATGAGGCGGCTCTGCTGCGCCTCGCCCCACATGCTGGCGGCCCGGCGCTGGAAGTCCGGCGCCAGGTCGAGCGCGCCCCGGCCGAGCCGGTCCAGCAGTTCCTCGACCGTGACCGGCAGGATGTCGATGCTGACGCTGTCCGGGTCGAAGGGCTCCCCGACCCGGTCCGGCTCGTCGGCGGGCAGCTCCACCTCGACCCCGGTCGGCCTTCCGTTGGCACCGATCTCGACGGGGTTGTCGAAGAGCAGGTCACGCGGGTCGGTGTCGTCGTCCTCCAGGCCTGCCATGTCTCCTCTTCACCTTCGCCGTGCCGCACGAGTCGCTGCTACGGGTACCGTCCTCGGTCACCCTATGGCGAGGGAGTCCGCCACACCGGCAGCCCCGGCACGACCGTCCTCTATCCCTGTCCCGGTGTGCGCGTCAGTCCCAGACGTCCCAGGAGTTCGTCGAGCATCCGGTCGAACAGGGGAAGGCAGTCGTCGAAGGCGGTCGCCAGATGCCCGTAGACCGCCATGCAGGTGAGGCCGTAGATCTGCCGCCAGCAGCTGATCATCACGAAGGTGACGCCCAAGGGCAGCTCGGGGCTGCGCATCAGGCGGCGATAGGCGGCCAGCTGCCGCGCCAGCTCCGGGGCGAGTTCGTCGTCTGCCGGATACTCGAGCCCCTTCTCCTTCAGCACTCGCTCGAACAGGGACGCGTAAAGACCGCCCAGCTCGCGCAGGAACACGGAGTCCATGGCTGCCACGGAGGCGGCCAGACGGGCGTAACCCGCGCCGGTGAGCAGGTCGAACTCCGCGGGATGGGCGACGGACCAGTCGAAGGCGGCGCGGGTCGCGGAGTACAGACAGGCGGCCAGGTCCTCCTGGTCCTCCCGCCGGACGGCCTCGGCGACGACGGCGACGAACTCGGCGGTCACGTCCTCGTAGACGGCGAGCGCGAGGCCCTTCTTCCCGTCGAAGTACCGGTAGAGCGCCGGCGGCGTGACCCCGACGGCCCTCGCCACCGCCGACAGGCTGAGACCGCCGATCCCGTGCGAGGCCGTCAGCTTCCGCGCCTCGACCTTCGCCTCGCGCTCCAGTTCGGCGCGCAGACGTTCACGCCGCTTTCCCGTCAACTCTCCACCGCCGATTGGCTCTTGGGATGTACTACCGGCTTGCCTTCCACCCATCGTAGGTGGTTAATGGTCTTCACTTAATTTCACCCCATCACGTGATCCCGGAGGACGGATGACGACCACCCCACCACCCGAGCGTCCCCAACACGCACCCCCGCCTGTGGACCTCCCCCCGCCCCCTTCGGCTCCGCCGCCGGTCGGGTTGGCCACGTCGGTGGAACTGCGCATCAGCAAGCGGCTGCTGTGGATCGGGACCGCCGCCTATCCGCTGCACAACATCGCGCGGGTCTACACCTTCACGCTGCACCCGCGACGCAAGGAAGCGGTGATGCGGTTCCTGAAGCGCTCGGGAATGATCGTGGCCGTGGCCATGCTCGTCACTCTCCCCGCCATCGCCGGCGCCGCGCTGTCCGGTGACGGCACCTTCCTGGCCCTGATCTGGTTCGTGGCGGTGGGCCTGTGGATCTTCTGCCTGGTCGACATGATCATCGTCCTGAGTGCCCCCTCCCACTACGTGCTCGCCGTCGAGACCAACGGCGCGTCCACCGGGGTCGTGACCAGCCGGCACCCGCACTACCTGAACCAGCTCGTCGGTCAGATCTCGCACGCGATCGACCACCCGGACACCGAGCTCCAGGTGACGGTCGAGAGCATCAGCTTCTCGCCGAGTCACTACTACTTCGGCGACAACGTGAACATGTACGGCGGCAGCGGAAACGTGGGGATGGCGGCATGAGCGGGAACAGCTACTACTACGGCGACAACGTGAACATGCACGGCACACACAACAGCACCGGCATGATCAAGCAACAGGCGGGCGGAGCCGAGCAGCTGCCGCCCGCCGTGGTGGCGGCCATCGGTGAGCTCCACCGCATGATCGAGGAGTTGCGCACCCGGCTCGACGGGCCCGACGCGGAGCTCATCGAGGAGTCGCTGCCCGCCCTCGACGCCGGCGCCGCCGTCCCGACGCAGGAGCGACGCCGCGCCCTGATGACCGTCGCCGGTGTCGCCGGCACCCTGGGCGCGGTGGGCCAGCCGGTGGCGGAGGCCGTGCGGGCGGTCATCGAGATGCTGGCCGGTTAGCCCGACACGTCAGCTCGGCGTCAGGTCCAGCTCGGCCCGGATCGTCTTGCCGGGGAGGGCAACACCCTGCCCGACCCGGTCGACCACCTCCCAGCGGTCGGCGAGCGCGTCGACCAGCAGCAGGCCCCGGCCGCTCTCGTCGAGCGGCACGGGGCCTCTCCTCTCGCCGCGTGCGGGTGGCCGACGTTCAGCCCGGGTGTCGGAGACCTCGATACGGAGGAGCACGTACGGGGCGTGGTCGAGGCGCAGTTCGAAGTCGCGGCCCCGCACCCGGCCGTGGGTGACGGCGTTGGCGGCCAGCTCCGCCACGATCACCGTTGCCGCGTCGGAGAGTGAGCTGCCGTGCGGGATGCCCCAGACGTGCAACTGGTGGGCGGCGAGGTGCCGGGCGAGGCGGGCGCCGAGCGGGGTGGAGCTGAAGCGCTGGGAGAACACACGCACGGTTACCGCGAGTTCGTGGGGCGAGGGTGCTGTCATGGGGCCACAGTGGCGTCGGGCGGGACGGCCTGCCAGGTCAGCGACTCGTACTCTGGGTCAGCGTACGAGTACGGAGAGTGGACAGTGGCGGTGACGGGCTGTAACCCTGGGCGCGTTGGGAGTTGGCGGCGGGGAGAACGCGCGGAAGGTGGCCGCTATGGCGGACGGTGCGGGTGTGGTCGGCGGGGCCGAATCGTCGGCGGCGACGAGCTTGGCCGGTGCGCCGCCGGGTGGGGGCGGTGAGCCCGAGGTCTCCGACAGCCTGAAGACGTTCGGGGCGGTGGTCAAGGGCTTCCGCAAGCGGGCCGGGCTGACGCAGGAGGAGCTGGCCGAGCAGGTGCGGTACTCGGTGCAGACCGTGGCCTCGGTGGAGCAGGGGCGGCGCTTCCCCACGCTGGAGTACGTCCGACGGGCCGAGGACGTGCTGGACGCGGCCGGCATTCTCAGCGGGGCGGTGCAGCATCTGTCGCGGCAGCCGGGGCTGGCGAGCTGGTTCCGCCAGTGGGCGAAGCTGGAGGCGACGGCGATCAGCCTGAGCACGTACGAGTGCCGTCTGATTCCGGGCCTGTTGCAGACGGAGGCGTACGCGCGCACGCTGTTCGTGAACCAACTGCCCCCGCTGGGTGACGAACAGATCGAGGCACAGTGGGTGGCGCGGGAAGAGCGGCAACGGTTGCTCCGGGAACGGCCGAACACGGCGTTCAGCTTCATCCTGGAGGAGCATCTGTTCCTGCGGCGCACGGGCGGTGCGGAGGTGACTCGGCAGCTTATCGACCATGTGCTGGAGCTGGCTGAGTTGCGGAACGTCGAGGTGCAGGTGATGCCGTTGGTGCGAACAGCTCACGCCGGCCTGGCTGGTCCGATGCAGTTGCTGGAGACGCCCGAAGCCCGGTGGTTCGCCTACAACGAGGGTCAGCGGGGCGGCCTGTTCGTCTCTGACGCGAAGGAAGTAAGCGTCCTCCAGATGAGGTATGCCAGGATGCGTTCACAGGCTCTCTCCCTCGAAGACTCCCTGGGCCTGTTGCAGCAGATGCGAGGAGCCTGATGAGCACGAGCGAACTGGCCTGGTTCAAGAGCACTTACAGCAGCAGCGGCGACGGCGACTGCGTTGAGGTTGCCACTTGCCCGACCATGGTCCACATCCGAGACTCCAAAGACAGGCGCGGCCCACAGCTCGCCCTCTCCCCCGCCGCGTGGAACGACTTCGTCTCGTACGCCGCGCAGGACTGACCGTACGCACGCGGCAGCGCCCCGCACCGGATGAGCAACTCCGGTGCGGGGCGCTTGCGCGTCTACTCCAGCCGGTTCGCGAAGTGGGCGTGCGCGGTGCGCATCTCCTCTTCGCGGTTGGCCTTGTAGAAAGGCGCGGTGTAGCCCTCGGGGGGTTCGGGGCGTTCCTTGTTCTCGTAGGCCACGAAGTCCTCGTAGTGCTGCTTCGTCTGGCCGTGCCCGAAGGCGTACGGGTCCTTCGCGAGTTGACGCCCCTCCACGTCGAACCACATCTGCGACTCCCGGTCCGCGAGGATCGCGTACCGCGCCTTGTGGATGGCGATCAGCTCGTCGGCGCTCATGCCCAGCCATACGGCGACCAAGGCGTCCAGCTCGACCAGCGCCGCCCGCCGCTCGTACTCCGTCCGCAGCGGCGTGCCGTACTCCCACGTCGATTTGAGGTGCCCGGCGAGCGGCTTGAGTCCGGGCCACTCCAGGGCCCAGTCCTCGTAGCCGGGCCAGGTCATGTCGTACAGCTCCTCCCAGAGGGGGGCGTAGGCGTTGGTGAGGCAGTTGAGACGGAGGGTGCGGAGGAGGAGGGGGCCGGCCAAGGGATGGGTCGGGTCGGCGTAGGGCATCTTCTTGGCTTCGGCTACCCGCAGGTCTGAGCGCCCCGTAATACGCAGGAGGTAGTCGATGGGAAGCGCAGCCCAGAACCCGGAGTTGAGTGTGGTCGCACGATTGTCAGCCAGGGCCATCGAGTTTACGGCGTCGACATGCGCAGGCCCCGGCGGGACAAGCGCCGCAAACAGGCTGCGCTCCGTGTTGAACGGAATCATGCGACGCCACGCCAACCTGTAGAACCGCGTGTACGGCCGGAACAGCCACAGGCGCTCACGCAGCAACTGCCGCTGCTCATCTTCAGGGAGTGCCAACTCCTCCTCCGACAGCACATCACTGCGGCTCTCCCAGTCCGCTGCGGTGGGCTCCCAGTCAGCGCTCAGCCGATAGTGGTCCAACCAGGGATCTTGCTCATCCTCGTACCGTCTCAGAGAACACGTCTCGGGCCTGACGTAGTTCGTCCGTGGCACGACATTCCTGTCGAGACTCGGCAGGTCGAAGCTCGTCCAGTCGTGATTTCCCCGGCAGGGGACCTTCGGCTGCTTGCTCACCGGAGTGGCGACCCCGAAGTGCGGCCCCTGAAGGACCAGGTCGGACAGCGAGGCTGGGTGGGAGGTATCCCAGTCGATGAAGCCTGCCTTCTTCGCGTTCGTCTCGTTGTACCCCTGGCTGATCCTCGGCTCGTGTTGCCCCAGCCGGTCCCGCACGGCGGACAGCGCTGCGATGGCGCCCTGCTCCTCCGTTGTCGTCGGCTGCAGGAGAGCGGCACGGCTCGATGGGCTCTCTGTGTCGCCTGTCAGGCGTCGCCACTCCGAAAGCACACCTTCATCAACCTCGATCACACGCGCCTGGTGTGCGCGAAGATCCCAGCCGCCCGCATAGCGCATCCCTGGAACTTCGCCCTCCCCGTCGTGATCAAGGGATGCCATCAGCGGCTCCACTCCGTACAAACGACTCAGGTTGTCGAAGCTAGGAGTCCTTCGTGGTGCACCGTAGATGTGCACACCGAACTCGGTATTCCTGCTCGCCTCGAAGGCCCAGTTGCCGACATTGATGAAGCCAGCATGCAATCGCAGGTGTCGGTACGCCTCCCCACGCAGTCGCCCCTCGTTTACGCCGCCGAAGTGGGTATCCGGGTGGATGAGTCCCGCAATACCACCAGCGCCCGAATTTCCCCAGACCCTGCACATGAAGGCGCGGTACAAGTCGGGCCGAGTCCTCCACAGCACCGGATATGCAACTCGTGCTCCCAGCATTGCCGAGACCCCAGTGACCGCTGCAAGCTCATCCAAGTAGTAGCGAAGCGCCGCTACCTCCACCAGGAGCGTGTCCTTCTTCTCCTGCCGAACGGCTGCAGCAGGCTTCTCTGCCAGCATGAACCACGGATTCCGCTCGGCCAGAACCTGCGCCTCCACCCACTCCGGCCGAACCCAAGGCGGATTCCCCACCTGAAGATCGAACCCCCCGCTCCCCCTCCGGAAGACATGCGCAAAGTGCAGCTCCCAGTGGAAGAACCCGTGCCCGTCCTCCGCCTTTATGTCCTTCTCGGTCGTACCGGCGATGTCCTCCACCGTGTGCAGCCAGGGGAACCGTCCCCGCAGATTGAACGCCCTGTCCATCCCCAGGGCGACATCCATGTCCCGCTCGAACGCCTCCAGCAGAGGCAGCGCCTCGTCGACCGGCAGGTCGTCCAGGCCGTCCAGGAAGGAACCGTCGGCGTCCTTCGTACCGAGCGTCAGCTCAAGGAAGTCGAGCCAGTCCCCGAAGGAAGTCAGCGGGATGACTTCGCGCCACGGATCGTCATGGATCTGGGCCTGACGGCCACCGCCGCCCCCGGCCAGCGACGCCTTGGTGCGCAGCCCCGCCGCCCCGTCGGCGGCGAGGAGCTCACCCAACTCCCCCTGCTCACCGTCGGGATCGTCGAACAGCCCCGCAGCCCGCCAGGCGGCACCGGCACCAGTGCCTGCACCAGCCTCGGCCCCCGCGTCACTCGGCGCAGGCGGCGCCGCCGACAGCAGCCCCGGCACGTCCTCCCCCCGGACGACACCGCCTCCCACCGCGTAGTCCGGCGCCGTGCCGTCCAGCTCGGCCACCTTGTCCAGCGGCCAGAACCACAGGGCGCACCACGCGTCCATGACGGTCTTGAGCCGCCAGTACGGGGTGCCGAGGGCCGTCAGGTCGTCCAGGACCTTCTGCCGGGCGTCACCGTCGGCGTCCGTTCCCCCGCCCTGCGTCAGCCAGTCCGCGCCCCAGACGTCGATGCGTCGGGACACCTTCCGCTCGGACAGCTCAAGCCGCTTGGCGACCAGGCTCCAGAGGAACTCGGCGCGGCGGGCGACCCGCTGCAGGCGCCACTGCTCGGTCTTCTCCCGGGCTTTGGCCCACCGGTCGTACCGCTTCTGGCGGCGCTCGCGCGGCTCACCCTCCTTCTCCTCGAAGGGCTTGTACGCCTTGGGCGCCTTCAGCATCCCCTTGCGCCACTGGCCGAGCGCCTTGGCCTGCGGCTCCGCGAGCTTCTTGGCCTCCGCCTCCCCGGCGACCGCGCCCCACCCGATGGCGGGCAGCAGGAAGTGGTGGACGGCGCCCTCGGGCAGGTCACCGTCCCGGAAGGGGAGTTCACGCGGTGGCAGCGGGGCCTTCTTGGAGAGCCAGTCACCGCCCGGCAGGGCATCCGCCTCGTAGACCTTGCGGCCGGCGCCGATGAGGGAGTTGCCGCGTCGCAGGTGCAGGCCGAACCAGGGGGCCCGCATCCCGGGGTGCATGGTGTTGAGCCACAGCGAGACCTCCGCCAGCTCCACCGCCGTGGCGTTGAGGTCGACGCCGTACGCGTTGTGGAGGGCGATGTATGCCTTGACCTTCTGCAGCTCGATCTGCCGCTGCTCGGTGTCGACGCGCCGGCCCAGCTCGGCCTCGCGGCGGCGCAGGTACTCGCCGGCCACCTGGTCGATGGCCTCGTTCAGGAACGCCCCCGAGCCGAGTGCGGGCTCGCAGATCTTCCAGTCGAGGAGCTCCCGCGCCGGTGTCGTCGTCCCGTCCTGGTCGAGGCGGTGGCGCAGGGCCAGCTCGACCGTGACCGCCGTGAGGCTCTTCGGGGTGTAGTACGAGGCCGAGGTCTGGCGGTCGCGGCCGGCGAGGCGGTAGACGAAGGAGCCCTTGGGGTGCACGACGCGGTGGGACTGGCCCGTCTCCTCGTCCGTGCGGTGGACGAAGACGTCGTCGGGGTAGTCCTGCACCTTGGACGCCGGGATCATCCAGCTGCCGCCGGACGGGTCACCTCCCTTGGCGACCTCGTACAGGTCCTCCTCGGCGATGAAACCGGTGTAGGACATCAGGCCCTCGTACACCGCGCCGAGCTGGTTGATACCGAGCTGGGCGTACGAGATGAAGCCGCCGCGCTCACGGCCGCGGCCCTTGGTCAGCATGAGGCGGCGCAGGACGCGGTGGAGGGTGGCGTTGCGCAGGCGGGTGTCGAGGAACTCGGGCTGTGCGGAGCCGTCGCCGTCCTCGCCCTCGTACAGCGGGTTGTCCAGTCGTCGGCCGATCAGCCGTACCGCGTCCTCCTGGAACAGCTCCGAGCTGAGTGGCTCGAAGCGGAGTCCGGCGCTCGCGCTGAGGGCGGCCGCACGGCGTACGCGGGCCGCCTCGCGGGTCCGCTCGTCGTGCTCGGCCTGGGTGATCGTGCCCGCGGCCAGCAGTTCGGCGGCCTCCTTCTCGGCCGCGCTCGCCTCCCGGTCGGCGGTCTCGGCGGCCCGGTCCTCGGGCTCGCTGCCGTACTGGCGGTGGCCCTTCTCGACCATGCGGAAGAGCAGGTCGAGGGAGTCGTAGAGGTGGTGGCCGCGGCGGGAACGCTCGCCGATCAGGTCGCGGACGACGAGGTCGCCGAGGCGCTGGAGGCCGTAGCCCTGGCTGTACTCGGGGTAGTCCGAGGGGAGGATGCCGAGCGCGGGCTGGGCCTCGGCGTAGAGGAGGAAGAGGACGCGGTAGAGGTAGCGGAGCGATTCGCGGCTGAGTTGTTTGGCGAGGCGGGCCGGGTCGTCGAGCTGCTCGGGGCTCACGCCCTGCTGGCGCAGGCGCTCCAGGACCTCGTTGGCGATCCACTCGACCGACAGACGCAGGCCCTCGCGGAGTTCGGTGGAGACGCCGACGGCGTGCTTGCTCGACTTGTCGGCGAAGTCGGCGAGCGGCGCGGTGCCGCCCTCCTCGGGTACGCGTACCGCGTCGGCGCTGAACAGGGCGGCGACGGTGTCGAGTTCGCCGCCGTTGCGGTCGTCGCGGCGGTTGAGGGCCGTGTCCAGGTTGACGGCGAGGTAGCGGCCCTCGTGCCAGGCCGTGCGGTCGGCGAGGACGAGGACGCCGCCGACCAGCAGCAGCACGTAGCGCGGGGGCTCGTCGCACTCGAAGAGGAAGTCGGTGAGGGCCTTGCCGTCGGTCAGGCGGGCCGAGCCCTCCAGCTGGACGGGGTGGAGCAGGGCGCCGGGACCGTCCGGGTCGAGGGCGGCGTCGGGCTGGGTCGTCCAGCCGCAGGCGACGGCGGTGAGGAGACCGGGCTCGTGGTGGAGAACGTCGACCGGGTGGTCGTGGCCCGAGCGGTGGACGGTCACCGTCTGCTCGTGGGCCTCGGCGAAGCCCAGGGCGCGCAGGGTCGTCAGGTGGAGGTCGGTGAGGCGCTTGGTCCAGTCCGCCGGGGTAGGGCGGTCGGGGTCCGTCGCGGCCTCGGCGTCCTGGGCGAAGGCGGCGCGGCCGGCGAAGTACGGGCCGTGCAGGGCGCGCAGGCCCTCACGCGGGGTGCGGGCGCGTGGCGGGACGGTGTCCGGGTCGGCGCCGGTGCGCTTGGCCTCAGCAACCGCCGCGGCGTGGCGGCGGCGCTCGTCGTCCTCCGTCACCGCCCAGCGGGACAGGAGGCCGTCCTTGGCCTTGAGGTCCTTCGGGAGGACCTCGGCGAGGTAGTGGGCCGAGAGGTAGTCGCCGTGGTTGACCAGCGAGTCGTACGTCATCGCTCTCAGCTCTCCGCCGGGGTGTCGTCGGTGGTGTCGGTGCTCGCCGGGCGGTCCAGGACCGCCAGGACGCGCAGCAGGGGGCGGCCGGACGTCTGCAGCTGGTCGAGGAGGCGGGCCTGTTCGTCGGCCGTGTCCTCGATCCGGCGCCGGCCGCGGCTGGTGCGCTCGGGCAGCAGGGAGTCCTGGCGCCACTGGGCCAGCTGCTTGCGGTACTGGGCGAGCGGCTCGCTGATCAGGTCGGCCCACTCGTCCTTCGTGCGCTCCAGGTGGTCGCGGGCGGCGGACACGGCGGCCGGGACGAGGGCGGTGAGGCGGTCGAGGTCGCGGTCGTGCGGGACGCCGGTGACGGCCAGGCGCGGGCCGACCCCGGCGGCGCGCAGGGCCTCGGACATGTCACCGACCTCCGGAGTGCCGGGCAGGCCCGAGACGGCCATCCACTTCACGACGGTGGGGCGGCCCAGCGCGTTGGAGTAGATGCCCTGGACGAGGAACGTCGCCTCGGTGACGTGCGGCGAGATGACGACCGGCGCCTCCTGGCGGCCGAACTGCACGAGCACCTTGTCGGTCAGCCACTCCGCGACCGGATGGATGTCGGTGAGGAAGGAGACGTTCGGCCACAGGGTGTCCGATGCCTCGCGGGCGTCGGTGAGCTTGCGCTCGGCGAGGGCACGGTCGAAGGTGACGAGCATGCGCTCGGCCACGCCCTGTTCCTTGAGGTAGGAGGGCGGCAGCGCCTTGAGGCGGTGCAGGAGGTCGGGTGCCTTGGCCGGGGAGAGGGCCAGATACCGGCCGCCCTTGGGGTCGTCGCCGCGGGCCAGGCCGATCAGGTCCTCGGCGCGCTCGTCGTAGAGCTCGGCGAGTGCCGCCTCGGTGAACGCCTCCGTGTCGCCGTCGAAGAGGCTCGGGACTTCGGCACGCGGCGGGAGCTCCTGCTCGGTGATGGTGTCGACCTGGCCGAACAGGCCGGCGAGCATGTCGTCCTCCGCCGCCGGTGCCGCGTCGAGGAACTCCTCCACGGTGCCGCCCTCGACCAGTTCGCGGATCAGGCGCCGCTCCTCCTCCTCGGCCCGGTAGTAGCCGGTGACCGCCTCGGCCGTGCCGTCGAGCTTGTGGGCCTCCTCCTCGCGCCGGAGCAGCTTCTCGGCGACCGTGCGGTCGTCCTTGGCGCCGGGGGTGGTGGAGGTGAGGATCAGGGCGCGGAACTGCGGCTGGTGGCGCTGGCCGTAGCGGTCGATGCGGCCGTTGCGCTGCTCGATGCGGATCAGCGACCACGGGATGTCGTAGTGAATCAGGTGGTGGCACTGACGGTGCAGGTTGACGCCCTCGGAGGCGACGTCGCCGGTGAAGAGGAGGCGGACCGGGTTCTCCGCGAGTCCGAAGGCCGTGAGGACCTTCTGCTGCTCGTCGTCGCTGAGACCGCCGTGCAGCACGCGCACGTGCGGCGACTCGGCGTCCTTGCCGTTGTCCTTGCTGCTCTTGCCGTTGTCCTTGCCGATCTTGGCGGCGGGGAAGCCGAGCCTGGGCGGGACGACCTCGGCCAGCCACTTCAGGGTGCGGACGCGTTCGGAGAAGACGACGGCGCGGGTGGTGCTGCGGGGGCCGACGCCGATGTCCTTGAGCTGCTCGACCAGCGCGTCGAGCTTGGCCGAGTCGCCGGGGGCGGTGCCGTCGCCCATGGAGTCGGTGAGCGCGCGGAGCCGGGCGACGGCCTCCTGCTCGCGGTCGACGGCCGGGTCGTGCCTGCGGCCTTCCTTCGCCGCCTTGGCGACGCGCGTCGTGAGGCTGGTGACGCGGGCGTCGAGGGTGTCGGCCAGGGCCTTGTGGGAGGAGAGGAAGGACTTCAGGAGGTTGTAGGCGAAGAGCGGGTCCGTGCTGACGGACTGGCGGTCCTGGTCGGCCGTTCCGAACTCGGTGCTCGTCGGTCGACGTGGCAGCCAGTGCTCGGTGAGTTCGGCGAAGATCCGTTCCTCGGCCTCGGTGGCCGCGCAGTGCAGGGAGACGGTCGGGCCGCGGTCCGCCCACTCGCTGCCCATCTGGTCGCGGACCTCGGGGCTGACCTTCGTACGCCGGATGAAGAGGTGACCGAGGTCCTTCTCGGGGTCGTAGTGGTTCGGATCGGCGATGGCGGCGGGGTCGAGAAGCGAGATCAGGTCGGCGAAGGACTGCTTGTCGCCGTTGTGCGGGGTGGCGCTGGCCAGCAGCAGGGCGTCGGTGCGCGGGGCGAGGATCTCGGCGAGGGCGCGGCGCTGACTGCCGGGATTGATCAGGTTGTGGGACTCGTCGATGACGACGGCGTCCCACTGGATGCGCTCCAGGTGGTGGCGGTACTGGCCGATGTTCTTGAGGGTGTCGACCGAGATGATCACGCGCTTGTAATGCGTGAAGGGGTTGCGGCCGGCCGGGATCTCCCGCTGGATGCGCTGGATGCCCAGCGAGTCCAGGCGGCCCAGGGGGATGGAGAAACGGGTCCACAGTTCGTGCTGGAACTGCTCCAGGACGCTCTGCGGAGTGACGACAAGGATGCGTTCGCCCCGGCCGCGGCGGATCAGTTCGGCCAGCGTGAGGCCGATTTCGAGGGTCTTGCCGAGGCCGACGACGTCCGCGACGAGGACGCGGGGCCGCAGGTTGCGCATCGACAGCGCCAGCTCGGCGGGGCGCTGCTCGTAGGTGAGCGGGTCGAGGAGGAAGCGGTCGGCGAGTGCGAGACCGCGCTCGGACTGCGGCAGGGGCGTCTTGCGCAGGACGGCTTCCAGGAAGAGGCGGCTGCGGCGGAAGTAGGAGGAGGTGTCGGGGACGAGGCGGGTGTTCTCCGGCTCCAGGAGGTCCACTTCGTCGATCCCCGTGAAGAAGACCGCTTCCTCGTCCCGCACGAATTCCGACACTCCGACGGCTTCGATCTTGTCGCCGTCGTGGTCGGTGGGCGAGGCGTTCCTGACCAGCCATTCCTCGTCGCGCACCAGGATCTGTGCGCCCGGCGGATAGCGGGTCTCCCCCTGTTCTGACACCCCGGTCTTCCTCCGTCAGCAGCGATTCGGTGGCGATGAAATATGCCGACGAATTCTGTCACGCGGGCGAGGGGCCGCGGAGCGCGGTGTCAGAAACGGGCGTCGCGGGCGTATGCGGCGCGCAGGCGCTCGGCGATACGGAGCGGGGCCGAGAGGCGGGTGCGGGGGTCGGGGGGCCGCGGCGCCGGGGCGAGGGGCTCCGCGGGGCCGGCCGCTGCGGGGCCCGCCGCCGGCTTGGCGGCCGGCGGCTCGGCACCGTCGTCCGGTTCGGCACCGGCGTCCGATGCGGCTTCGGCGTCCGATACGGCTTCGTCGTCCGGCCCGGGCCGCCGTTCGGGGCGAGAGGCTGTTTCCTCGTCCTCTCGGGCGGCGGGGTCGACGACGGCCGGGTCGTACGGGGCGTGCTCGGGCCGCGCGGGCAGCTCCGGCAGGAGCTCGGCCGGTGTGCGGTCGGTCAGCCTGCGCTTGGCCTGGGCCGGAGTGAGCCCACAGCCGCGGATGACCTGGACCAGTTGGTCGGTGACCTGGCCGAGGGAAGGGCGGGACTCGGGGTCGTGCGCCAGCATCGTCTCGATCACCGGCCGGAGCTCCGGCGGCAGCCCCGACAGGTCGGGGGACGTGGTCGGGTCCTCGATCCGGAGGGCCACGGCCTGCCAGCCGGCTCCCGTGTAGGGGTAGTGGCCGGTGGCCGCGTACAGCAGGACGGCGCCGAGGGCGTAGACGTCGGCCGCCTGGGTCAGTTGGTGCTCGCCCCGCGCCTGCTCGGGCGGCATGCACAGGACCGAGCCGACGACGAACCCGGTCGCCGTCAGCATCGAACGGCGCTCCGCGAGCACCGCCAGTCCGAAGTCGATCAGTTTCGGCCCGTAGTCGGCGAGGAGGATGTTCTGCGGCTTGAGGTCACGGTGCAGGAGGCCTGCGTCGTGAACGGTGCGCAGGCCCTCGGCGAGCAGCGCCCCCAGACTCGCGGTCTCGGCGAGGGGCAGTGCCCCGTGGCCGGTGACGTACGTCCGCAGGTCGGGGCCGGGGACGTACTCCACCGCGAGCCACGGCTGGTCGGCGTACGCGTCGGCGGCGACGAAGGCCGCGACGAAGGGGCCGTAGACCGTCTTCAGGCTGTCCACTTCCAGCACGAAGCGGGCCCTGGTGTCCTCGTCCAACGCGGAAGCCTTGATCACCTTGACGGCGACCTGGAGACCGGCCGCCGACTCCCCGAGGTAGACCTGCCCCATCCCGCCGGTGCCGATGCGGCACCGCAGCGTGTACCCGCCGATGACCGACGGGTCGTCGTCCCGCAGTGGTTCCACCGGTTCTCGGCCTCCCCCTGGTCGCATCGCGGTGTACGCCGCCTGTCCCACCGGCAGTGTAGTGAGCCACCGACCCGCGTCGCGTCATCCGTACCGGGCCGCCTGTACGGCTCGGCCGAGCAGCGTCTCGCAGTCACCGACCGCCCGTGCCAGGGTCTCCGGCTCCGGCGTCAGGCCCGCCACCAGTGCGTCGACTCCGCCCAACCCCGCCCGCCCGACCATCCCCTTCTCGTTCGTCACCCACTCCCCCCGCGCCGCCAGCACCGCGTGCGCCGTCTGGGTCGTGGCGAGGGCAAGGGCGCCGGCGACCTGGGTGAGGGCGCCCTTGGGGGCGTGGCCGGCCTTGGCGTAGGCGAGGGTGGCGGTGGCGGCGCCGTACCAGCGGTCGGGGGCGGTCGTGCGGAGGGCCTCCGGGTAGGCGGCGGGGCGGGGCAGGTCGCCGCGGAGCACCTTGTTGATCGCCAGTTCGGCGACCACGAGGTACGTGGGGATGCCCGCCAGGTGGAACATCAGCGGTTCGACACCGAAGCGGCCCGCCTGAGCCTCCGTCACCTCGTGCTCGACCGCGTCGAGGTCGCGGTAGTGCACGTCGACGCGGCGCTCGTCGATCGTCAGCCAGGCGCCCCCGTTGAAGACACCGCCGCCCCAGTCGCCGATCTCCGAGACCTCCCCGGCCCAGCCCACGGCGCGCAGGTCGTCCGGGGCGAAGGCGCCCCGGTAGTAGACCGCCAGGTCCCAGTCGCTGTCCGGTCCGTGCGTGCCCCGGGCGCGGGAGCCGCCGAGGGTGACCGCCCGGACCGTGGGGAGGGCGGCGAGCCGGTCGGCGGTGGTGTCGAGGAAGGCCTGGTCCGTGAGGGTGGGGGTGGGCACTGGTACGGGCTCCTGACGGTGGGGGCGGGCGGGGCGGGGCAGACGCCGGGAGCCTAGGCGGCCGGGGTTCGGTCCGCGAACGAAAATCGGGTGCGCCGCGCCGGCGGAGAACGGACGATCGGGAGGTTGTCCGTCCGCCTTCCAGGAGTCCACGTGATCCAGCGCGTCACCGTGCCCGGTCTCTTCCCGCCGCCCGCCTACTCCCACGCCTCCGTCGTCGAGGCCGGGACCGGGCTCGCGTTCCTCGCCGGGTCCGTACCGCTCGACGCCGAGGGGAAGCTGGTCGGTGAGGGCGATCCGGTCCGTCAGGCCGAGCAGGTGATCGCTAACCTCACCGAGCAGTTGCGCGCCGTCGGGAGCGGCCTGGAGCACGTGCTGTCGACCGACGTGTACGTCGTGAGCACCGAGACCTCCGCGCTGTCCGCCGTCTGGGACGTGATCGAGGCGTCCGGGCTCGGTGCGGGGCCGCACTCCTCGACGCTGCTCGGGGTGGCCTGCCTCGGGTACCCGGGGCAGCTGGTGGAGATCACCGCGACCGCGGTCGTGCCGGAGAGCGGCCGTCCGTGAGCCGGGGGGCGGGAGCCGGGGCGGGAGCCGGGGCGGAAGCCGGGGCGGAAGCCGGGGCGGAAGCCGGGGCGGAAGCCGGGGCGGAAGCCGGGGCGGAAGCCGGGGCGGAAGCCGGGGCTGTCGTCCTGCGGCGCGCCTCGGCCGCCGACGCGCGTGCGGCGGCCGACGTCTGGCTGCGCTCCTTCGCCGCCGCACTGCCGACCGTGGTCCGGCCCCGGTCCGACACGGAGGTGCGTGAGTACTTCCGGCACGTGGTGGTGCCCCAGCACGAGACGTGGGTGGCGGAGGAGGCCGACGGCACGGTGGCCGGTGTGATGGTGCTGGAGGGCGAGGAGCTGTCTCAGCTGTACCTCGCCCCCGAGCGGCGCGGGCGCGGGATCGGGGACCGGTTCGTCGCCCTGGCCAAGGAGCGCCGGGCGGACGGGCTGTCGCTGTGGACGTTCCGGGTCAACGCGCCCGCGCGGCGCTTCTACGAGCGGCACGGTTTCACGGCCGTGGAGTGGACGGACGGCGTCCGGAACGAGGAGCGGGAGCCGGACGTGCGCTACGTGTGGCGGCCCTAGTCCTTCATTCCCCGGTGTCACCGCGCGCGTACCTGTCCGTCGCCGCGATCAGGGCCTCGTCGCCGGTCGCCCCGGCGTCGTGCCCGGCCTCGTCCACGAGCACCAGTTCGCTGTCCGGCCAGGCGTGGTGGAGCCGCCAGACGATGCCGAGGAGGTTGCCGAAGTCGAGGCTGCCCTGGACCAGCGTGCCGGGGATGCCCTTCAGCAGGTGTGCGTCCCTGAGGACCACGCCCTCGTCGTTGCCGTCGCCGAGGAAGTGGTCGTTGCCCCAGTAGTGCGTGACGGTACGGGCGAAGCCCATGCGGAACTCCGGGTCCCGGAACCGGGCGACCGAGCCGGGCGGTGCGGGGATCGTCGCCGTCTCCCAGTCGGTCCAGGCCCGCGCGGCCCGTTCCCGCACCGCCGCGTCCGGCGACTCCAGCAGGCGGTTGTACGCGGCGGCGAGGTTGCCGTCGCGTTCGTCCGGGGGCAGCTCGGCGAGGAACCGCTCGTGGGCCTGCGGGAAGATGTTCCCCAACCCGCGGGTCAGCAGGGCCACTTCGGCGTCGGAGCCGGTGGCGACCCCGGTCAGCACCAGCTCGGTCACCACCCCGGGGTGCGTCTGCGCGTACCGCAGGCCCAGGACCGAGCCCCACGACACGCCCCACACCAGCCAGCGCTCGACGCCCAGGTGGGCCCGCAGCCGCTCCAGGTCGGCCATGAGGTGGGCGGTCGTGTTGACGCTCATGTCGGTGTCGTAGGCACTCGCGCGGGGCAGCGACCGTCCGGCGCCCCGCTGGTCGAGCAGGACGATCCGGTAGGCGGCGGGGTCGAAGTACCGCCTCAGGCCCGGACTCGCGCGGCTGCCCGGTCCGCCGTGCAGCACCAGCGCGGGCTTGCCGTGCGGGTTTCCGCAGGTCTCCCAGTAGACGTGGTTGCCGTCGCCGACGTCGAGCATGCCGTGGTCGTACGGTTCGATCTCCGGATACAGGCCCATCGGAGCACCGTAACCGTGTCGCTCCGGGGCGCTCAGCCCCTTTTTGCGACGGCGGGCGGCGCCGGCTACCGAGCGGGCAGGCCCGCCGTCTCCGCCGCCGTGCGCAGCACGTCGCGCAGCATCTCGGGGGTGAGCCGGCCGGTGAAGGTGTTGCGCTGGCTGACGTGGAAGCAGCCGAAGAGATGCAGGTCCGGTCCGTCGGGGGCGTCCAGCGTCACGTGTCCGCCGTGCGCGAAGGCCGGGCGGGGGCGGGGCACGGTCCAGCCCGCCCCGGCGAACGCGGGCAGCGCGGCCTGCCAGCCGAAGGCGCCGAGGACGACCACGGCCCGCAGCGTCGGCCGCAGTAGCTCGAGCTCCTGGACGAGCCAGGCACGGCAGGTGTCCCGTTCGGCGGGGGTGGGCTTGTTGGCGGGCGGGGCGCAGTGCACCGGCGAGGTGACGCGCACGCCGTACAGTTCCAGGCCGTCGTCCACGCGGACCGCGGTGGGCTGCGAGGCGAGGCCCACGTCGTACAGCGCCTGGTACAGGACGTCCCCGGAACGGTCGCCGGTGAACATCCGGCCGGTGCGGTTGCCGCCGTGGGCGGCCGGTGCCAGCCCGACGATCAGCAGCCGCGCGTCCGGCGGACCGAAGCCGGGCACCGGCCTGCCCCAGTACGTCCAGTCGACGAACGCCGCCCGCTTGGTACGGGCCACCTCCTCCCGCCACTCGACCAGTCTCGGGCAGGCCCGGCAGCCCACGATGCGCTGGTCGAGTACGGAGAGGCCACCGGTGTCCATGCGTCCACCGTAAGGCCGCCCCCGGCCCGCGAGAGGTACGCGGGGGCTCCGGTGCCCGATCCGGGCCCGACGGCCGGGCGCGGAAATTGCGGCCCGTGCCACCGTGCCGGGCGGTTAAGGTCGAGACATGGCTTCCGAGCATGACGAAGGCGGAAGCGGCCGGGCGGCCGCCCCGCAGTACGGTGTCGCTCCCGCCGCCGGGACACCGGACCCGAAGACCGCGGCGGCGATCGCCGCTGCCGAGGCGGCCGGGCCGCAGAGCGGCGAGAGCGTCCGCGTGGACAGCTGGATCTGGGCCGTCCGGCTGATCAAGACCCGCTCCCTGGGCGCCACCGCCTGCCGCGGCGGCCATGTCCGGGTGAACGGCGAGCGGGTGAAGCCCGCGTACTCGCTCCGCGTCGGCGACGAGGTGCGCCTGCGGCAGGAGGGCCGGGAACGCGTCGTCGTCGTGAAGCGGCTGATCCGCAAGCGCGTGGGTGCCCCGGTCGCCGTCCAGTGCTACGTCGACAACTCCCCGCCGCCCCCGCCTCGCGAGGCCGTCGCCCCGGCCGGCATCCGCGACCGGGGTGCCGGCCGCCCGACCAAGCGCGATCGCCGCGAGATGGAGCGGCTGCGCGGGCTGGAGGGCCTGAGCGGTTCCCGAAGGGATGCCGGGAGCAGGCCCTGAGCAGTCCGCAGGCGCCCGTGGACGCAGTAGGCGGGTCGGTGGGCGGGACGCGGTCGGTCAGCCCCGTCGGACCCCGGCCCGCACCAGGCGGCGCAGCTCCTCGTTGTGCCCGCGCCGGGCCCTGGCGACGATCAGGAGCGGCACCAGCAGGATGAGCGGTGTCGCCGCGTTCTCACCGTCGAAGCAGGTGAGCTGGACGACGAACGCGCCCACCATCAGCGCGCCCAGGGCCGTCGCCGCCACCGACTGCAGCACTGGGACCATGAGGGCGACCGCTCCCGCCAGCTCGAGGACACCGATCGTGTACATGCCCGCGTCGCCCCAGCCCATCTCGGCGAAGGTGTCCGCCGCCGAGGAGTGCCCGATCAGCTTGGGAAGGGCGCTCGCGACGGCGAAGAACAGCGCGAGGAGCACCTGCACCACGCGCAGGGTGACCCGGAGGCCACGTCCGCGGGCCGGCACGGTGGTGGGGGAAGCGGTGGTTTCGGACATGGTGGTCTCCTGAGCTGAACGGTCCGTGCTGCTGTCGGGATACAGACCGCTCGTCGCCCCGGAAATCATCGCCGGACCGCCTTCTGCCTCCGCCTCTGATCTTGCCGCTACCCCTGCCGCACGGGCACGGCCCTCACCCACGTCCCGTCATCGGTGAGATACCGGTCCACCGCGAGTCCCGCCTCCCCCAGTGCCTCCTCGAACTGCTCCTTGGTCAGCGGCCGGGCCCGGAAGGTCTGCGTCCAGACCGCGTCCGGGAACTCGTACTCGGCCCGGACCGAGTTGACGCCGTCGCCCACCGGGTCCGCCGACAGGATCCGGACGGTGAAGCCGCTGGGGTCCACCCGCTCACGCGGCAGATTCGTGTGGTAGTCCGCCCCCTCCCGCTGGATCAGTACACAGCCGTCGTCCGTGACATGCCGGGCACAGGTGCGCAGCAGCTCCCGTCTGACCTCGACGTCCCCGGCGTGCACGAGAAACGACGCCAGCATCACCGCGTCGAAGCGCTCGTCGAGGTCGAGGTCCTCGATCGCGCTGCATATGGTGCGCGCCCCGCGCACGTGCTCCAGCATCTCGGCGGACTCGTCCACCGCGGTGACGCGGAAGCCCCGCTCCAGCAGGGGATGGGTCATGCGTCCCACGCCACTGCCCAGCTCCAGTATCCGCGCGCCCTCGGGTACGGCGGCGGCGACGATGTCCGGCTCGGCTCCGGCGGGCAGCCGCGAATAGAGTTCGACCGCGCAGCCGTCCGGGGTGATGGCTCCGGGTCCCGTGCCCTGGTGTCCCTCTCGCATTTTCAGCTCCATGCCCGTCCAACGGTCCGCCCCCGCACGCCCGTTCCCTTCCGGCAGCGGTTCACCCGACCGAGTGAACGCGCCCGGTCCCGTGGTGCGGCCGCCCCGGCGGAACGCCTCGCTTCCCCCTCGCTGCCTGCCGGAGTACGTTCGTTACAGGAGTGGTGAACCGATGCGTACGGGCAGTGAACCGGCCACCGCGCGCAGTGCCCTGCGGGCGCGCTTCTGGCTGAGCGTGTGGGGGCTGGTCTGGGCGATCTTCGGCACGGCCGCCTTCGCGCTCACGGGGCGCTTCGGATGGGCGCTCGCCTGCGGTGTGCTGTGGCTCGTCGTCACGGTCGACCTGGTCGTGATCCTCCGGCACATCCGCCAGGGCCCGCACTACCAGCCGGGCCGGAACATCCCGCCGTACCTGCCGCCGAAGCGCTGACTGCGCCATTGGGGTCCTGACGCGCCGGAGCGGCGACCGTCAGGAGTCGAACCGCGCCTGCTGCAGATACTCCGGGTTCGGGTCCAGCGCCGCCGCCAGCCGGAAGTGACGCCGGGCCTGGTCGGGACAGCCGCGGCGCTCGTAAGTGCGGGCGAGGGCGAAGTGCGCGAACGCGTTGTCCGGCTCGCGCTCCAGGACGATGGTGAACTCCAGCTCGGCCGGTCGCAGTTGCGCCGCCGCGAAGAAGGCACGCGCGCGCAGCAGCCGGGCCGCGGTGTTCTCGGGATGGGCGCCGATGACGCCGTCGAGCAGTTTCACCGCGCCGCGCGGGTCCCGCGCCGCGAGCAGTTGCTCGGCGGCACGGAAGTCGATGACATCCGTCTCCGGAGTACGTCCGGGCGAACCGCTTGTCTCGGGCACGGCAAAGTCCTTCCCTCTCTCGGAGGGATCAACGCACGCGCCGGATCCGCTATTCCGTGTGCGCCCTGCGCACGAGTTCGTCCCAGACCTCCTTGACGCGCCGCCGAAGCTCCTCCAGCGGTACGTCGTTGTCGACGATCACGTCCGCGATCTGCCGGCGCTGCTCGCGCGTCGCCTGGGCGGCCATGCGGGCCCGCGCGTCCTGCTCGGTCATGCCGCGCAGCCGTACCAGCCGGTCGAGCTGGGTGGCGGGGTCGGCGTCCACGACGACCACGAGGTCGTACAGCGGCGCCAGACCGTTCTCCGTGAGCAGGGGGACGTCGTGGACGACGACGGCGTCCTCGGCGGCGGCCTCTTCGAGCGCGCGGGAGCGTTCACCGACCAGGGGGTGCACGATGTCGTTCAGGACGGCAAGCTTCTCCGGGTCGGAGAACACGATCGAGCCCAGTTTGGGCCGGTCCAGGCTGCCGTCCTCGGCGAGGACGTCCTCGCCGAACGCCGCCACGACCGCGGCGAGTCCCGGCGTCCCGGGGGCGACGACCTCGCGCGCGATCCGGTCGGCGTCGATCAGTACCGCGCCGTGCTCGACGAGGAGCCGCGACACCTCGCTCTTGCCGGCGCCGATCCCGCCGGTCAGGCCCACGGACAGCATGACCGCGCCTCCACCTCACCAATCCCCGCGAGTGCGGGGAGCAACTTACCGACTCCGATCCCGCCGGTCGGACCCACCGGATCATCCCCGCTACGGCGGGGAGAGGTGGGGCGCGCTCATCCGCCAGATTACCGGATCAGCTGTCGCCCTCCCGCTCCGCCAGGAACCGTTCGAACTCGCGGCCGATCTCGTCGGCGGAGGGGATCTCGACGGGCTCGGCGAGCATGTTGCCCCGGGTCTCGGCGCCGGCGGCCGCGTCGTACTGGTGCTCGAGGCCCTGGACGAGGGCGGTGAGTTCCTCGTCGCCCTCCTGGATCTGCCGGTCGATCTCCGTCTGGGTGCGGTGGGCGTCGGTGCGCAGGGAGTGCGCGATGCCCGGCAGGACCAGGCCGGTCGCCGCGGTGATCGCCTCCAGGACGGTCAGCGCCGCGTCCGGGTAGGCGGAGCGGGCGATGTAGTGCGGGACGTGCGCGGCGACGCCGAGCACGTCGTGGCCGGCCTGCGCGAGCCGGTACTCGACGAGCGCCTCCGCGCTGCCGGGGACCTGCGCCTCCTCGAAGGGGCTGCGGTGGCCCGGCACGAGGTCGGTGCGGCTGCCGTGCGGGGTGATGCCGACGGGCCGGGTGTGCGGAACGCCCATGGGGATGCCGTGGAAACTCACCGACAGACGGACGCCGAGCCGCTCCACGATCTGCCGTACGGCGGCGGCGAAGCGCTCCCACTCGACGTCCGGCTCGGGGCCGGACAGGAGCAGGAAGGGCGCCCCGGTGGCGTCCTGGACGAGCCGCACCTCGATGGTGGGTTCCTCGTAGTCCGTCCAGGTGTCGCGCTTGAAGGTCAGCAGCGGCCGGCGCGCCCGGTAGTCCACGAGCCGGTCGTGGTCGAAGCGGGCGACGACCTGGTGGGGCAGCGAGTCGAGCACCTGGTCGACGATCTGGTCGCCGGTCTCGCCGGCGTCGATGTATCCGTCGAAGTGGTACAGCATGACCAGTCCGGCCGACTCCTGGGCGAGTGCCATGTCGACGACGGCAAGGCCCTTCGGCTCCCAGGCGTACAAATCCTGCGGATCAAGCACAGTGACCGCTCCCCTCCTCGTGTTCGTCAGTGACAACGCCCTTGTGGGGTGGGGCATTCCCGGGGGAACACACCGAAGGGGCCGCACCTCGGAAGGTGCGGCCCCTCGGTCTACCGCTGTGCTTCAACCGCTGTGTGTCAGCGGCCGGTGTTCAGAGCTTCAGCTCTGGCCGCCGGCCAGCTTCTCGCGCAGCGCGGCCAGCGCCTCGTCCGACGCCAGGGCGCCGGAGTTGTCGCCGCCCTCGGAGGAGTACGAGCCGCCGCCGCCACCACCGGACGCGGCCGGAGCCGCACCCGCGGTGTCGACACCCTCGGCAGCGGCCTTCTCGTCCGCCTCGCGGGACTTGATGACCTGCGCCTGGTGCTGCTCGAAGCGCTGCTGGGCCTCGGCGTACTGCGTCTCCCAGGCCTCGCGCTGGGTCTCGTAGCCCTCGAGCCAGTCGTTGGTCTCGGGGTCGAAGCCCTCGGGGTAGATGTAGTTGCCCTGGTCGTCGTAGGACGCGGCCATGCCGTACAGGGTCGGGTCGAACTCGACCGCGGACGGGTCGGCACCGAAGGCCTCGTTGGCCTGCTTCAGCGAGAGGCTGATGCGACGGCGCTCGAGGTCGATGTCGATGACCTTGACGAAGATCTCGTCGTTGACCTGGACGACCTGCTCCGGGATCTCCACGTGGCGCTCGGCCAGCTCGGAGATGTGGACCAGACCCTCGATGCCCTCGTCCACGCGGACGAACGCGCCGAACGGAACCAGCTTCGTGACCTTGCCGGGCACGACCTGGCCGATCTGGTGGGTGCGGGCGAACTGCTGCCACGGGTCTTCCTGGGTCGCCTTCAGCGACAGGGAGACACGCTCGCGGTCCATGTCGACGTCGAGGACCTCGACGGTGACCTCCTGGCCGACCTCGACAACCTCGGACGGGTGGTCGATGTGCTTCCAGGACAGCTCGGAGACGTGGACCAGACCGTCGACGCCACCCAGGTCCACGAAGGCACCGAAGTTGACGATCGAGGAGACGACGCCGGAACGGACCTGACCCTTCTGGAGGGTGGTGAGGAACGTCTGGCGGACCTCGGACTGGGTCTGCTCCAGCCAGGCACGGCGGGACAGGACCACGTTGTTGCGGTTCTTGTCCAGCTCGATGATCTTCGCCTCGAGCTCCTTGCCCACGTAGGGCTGGAGGTCGCGGACGCGGCGCATCTCGACCAGGGAGGCCGGGAGGAAGCCGCGGAGGCCGATGTCGAGGATGAGACCACCCTTGACGACCTCGATGACGGTACCGGTGACGATGCCGTCCTCTTCCTTGATCTTCTCGATGGTGCCCCAGGCACGCTCGTACTGGGCGCGCTTCTTCGAGAGGATCAGGCGGCCTTCCTTGTCCTCCTTCTGGAGGACCAGGGCCTCGATCTCGTCACCGACGGCGACGACCTCGTTGGGGTCGACGTCGTGCTTGATCGAGAGCTCGCGGCTCGGGATGACACCTTCGGTCTTGTAACCGATGTCGAGCAGGACCTCGTCCCGGTCGACCTTCACGATGACGCCGTCGACGATGTCGCCGTCGTTGAAGTACTTGATCGTCTCGTCGATCGCGGCGAGGAAGGCTTCCTCGTTACCGATGTCGTTGACCGCAACCTGCGGGGTGGTGGCGGTGGTCTCGGTGCTGCTCGTCATGTGGGAAAGGGCTCCGGTACGGACATTGAGTCGTAGGTACTGCTTACGCCGGGAGCCCGTTTCGCTCTGCAGAAGCCGGACAGCCAAGGAAGCGTCACCGAAAACCACTGGCGACGCCTCGAGAACCGAGGGGACATACAACAGATGCGAGCGCGACCTGCTACGTCTGAGGTGCGCAGGCCCGCAGCGCAACTTGTAGCATACGGGGGCAGCCGGGCAGGGTCAATGCGCGAAGCCGCACACCCGGGGCGGATCGTCGCATACCCGGCACAAAAGCCGTCTCCCGAGGCCACACGGACCCCTGGATGCCCCTCGCGTGACACGCGGGGCGGGCGGCACGGAAGAGCCCGCAGACTAGTACGAGGGAGCCGGTCATCCAAGAGCCCGTAACGTCCGAGGCGGCATCAGCGGCCGAGGGAGCCGAAGGATCCGAGCCCGAGGCCACCCGGCGTGCCGCCGGTGTCACGGAGAGTTCCCGCGCCAACCGCGGCTGGTGGGACCGGAACGCGGACGAGTACCAGACCGAGCACGGCACCTTCCTCGGTGACAACCGCTTCGTGTGGTGCCCCGAGGGGCTGGACGAGGTGGAGGCCGAGCTGCTCGGCCCGCCGGAGGACCTGAAGGGCAAGGACGTCCTGGAGATCGGCGCCGGCGCCGGCCAGTGCTCCCGGTGGCTGACCGCCCAGGGTGCCCGTCCGGTGGCCCTGGACCTCTCCCACCGCCAGCTCCAGCACGCCCTGCGCATCGGCGCCTCCTTCCCCCTGGTGTGTGCCGACGCGACGGTGCTGCCCTTCGCGGACGCTTCGTTCGACCTGGCGTGCTCGGCGTACGGGGCGCTGCCGTTCGTCGCCGACCCGCGGCTGGTGCTGCGGGAGGTGCACCGGGTACTGCGGCCCGGCGGCCGCTTCGTCTTCTCGGTCACGCACCCGCTGCGCTGGGCGTTCCCGGACGAGCCGGGCCCCGAGGGCCTGTCGGTGTCCGCCTCCTACTTCGACCGCACGCCGTACGTCGAGCAGGACGACGAGGGCCTCGCGGTGTACGTCGAGCACCACAGGACGCTCGGCGACCGGGTGCGGGACGTGGTGACGTCGGGGTTCCGGCTGGTGGACCTCGTCGAGCCGGAGTGGCCGGACTGGAACACCTCGGAGTGGGGCGGCTGGTCGCCGCTGCGCGGGCATCTGATCCCGGGGACGGCGATCTTCGTCTGCGAGCGCGACTGAGCCGTAGCCGTAGCCGTACCGGGCCGGGCCCGTCTTCCACGCGCGCGTGGAAGACGGGATGGCGGTGCCGTACTGGTCGATCAGCCCGTGCTCATGATCACGCGCGCGTGGAGGGCGGTTTCGCGGACGTACGACACTGGGGGCGTGATCCGTTACGACGCCCTGGACGCGCTGCCCGTGCGCGGTGCCCTGCCCGCGCTGCACGACGCCCTGGAGGGGCACGGCACGGCGGTGCTGGTCGCGCCGCCCGGCACCGGCAAGACGACGCTGGTGCCGCTGGCGCTGGCCGGGCTGCTGGGCGGGGCGGAGGCTGCCGCGCGACGCGTGGTCGTGGCCGAGCCGCGGCGGATCGCGGCGCGGGCGGCGGCGCGGCGGATGGCGTGGCTGCTGGGCGAGAAGCCGGGCGCGAGCGTCGGCTACACCGTGCGCGGGGAGCGGGTCGTCGGGCGCCACGCGCGCGTGGAGGTCGTCACGACCGGAGTGCTGCTGCAGCGGCTCCAGCGGGACCAGGAGCTGACGGGCGTCGACGTGGTGGTGCTGGACGAGTGCCACGAGCGGCATCTGGACGCGGACACGACTGCGGCGTTCCTCTGGGACGTGCGGCAGGCTCTGCGTCCTGAGCTGCGGCTGGTGGCGGCGTCGGCCACGACCGACGCGGAGGGCTGGTCCCGGCTGCTGGGCGGCGCGCCGGTCGTCGAGGCGCCGGGCGTGTCGTACCCCGTCGAGGTCGTGTGGGCGCCACCGGCGCGTCCGGTGCGGCCGCCGCACGGGACGCGGGTGGACCCGGCACTGCTCGCGCACGTGGCGTCGGTGGTGCGGCGGGCGCTGGCCGAGCGGGACGGGGACGTGCTGTGATTCCTGCCGGGAGTCGGCGAGATCTCCCGCGTCGCCGGGCAATTGCGGGCGCTCGCGGACGTCGACGTGCTCCAGGTGCACGGTCGGGCGCCCGCGGCCGTGCAGGACGCGGTGCTGGCGCCCGGGGGGCGGCGCCGGGTGGTGCTGGCGACCTCGGTGGCCGAGTCGTCGCTGACGGTTCCGGGCGTGCGGGTGGTCGTGGACGCGGGGCTGGCGCGGGAGCCGCGGGTGGACCACGCGCGCGGGCTGAGCGCGCTGACGACGGTACGGGCCTCGCGGGCGGCGGCGCGGCAGCGGGCGGGCCGGGCCGGCCGTGAGGCGCCGGGGGTGGTGTACCGCTGCTGGGCGGAGGCGGAGGACGCCCGTCTGCCGCGGTTCCCGGCGCCGGAGATCAAGGTGGCCGACCTGACGGCGTTCGCGTTGCAGGCGGCCTGCTGGGGCGATCCGGACGCGTCCGGTCTCGCGCTGCTCGATCCGCCGCCGGGCGGGGCGATGACGGCCGCCCGGTCGGTGCTGGAGGCGGTCGGCGCGGTGGACGCGTCCGGCCGGGCGACGGAGCGGGGCGTACGACTGGCCCGCCTCGGGCTGCATCCCCGGCTGGGCCGGGCGCTCCTGGACGCGGAGGAGGTGAGCGCGGGGATTTCCCGCCGGGCCGCCTCGGGTCCGGCGGCGGCGCCTCGGGACCGCTCCGGTGCGCGGCCCGCGGGTGCGGGCGCGGATGCGGATGCGGGTGCGGGTGCTGCGTCGGCGAGGGTCTCGGCCACGCGACACGCCGGCGGCGACACCGCGCGACGGGCCGCCGCCCAGGCCGGGGGCGCCGCCCAGGCCGGGGGCGCCGGGGCCGGAGCCTCCGGGGCGGGCACCCACGGTGCGGGTGTGCCGCGGATCGACGCCCCCGGTACGGCCGGTTCCGACGCAGACGGTTCCAGGACGGACGCCTCCAGGGCTGTTGGCTCCGGAGCGGACGCGGCCCGGACGGCCCACTCCACGACGAACGCCCCCTCGACGGACTCCTCCGGAGCGAGCACCGCCGGGACGCACGCCTCCGCAGCGGGCGATGCCCGAACGGGCGGCTTCAGGGGCCGGGGAGCCGAGGGGCGTGAGGTGGTGGCCGAGGTGGTGGGGCTGCTGAGCGAGGAGGCGCCGCGGGAGTACGGGGACGATCTTCCGGCCGTGCTGCGGGCGGCCCGGCGTGGCGGGGACGCGTACGGGGCGCGGTGGCGGGCCGAGGTGCGGCGGCTGCGGAGCGCTGTGGAGGGCGGCGGCGGTGGGCGCGGGCAGCGGGTCGGCGAGGAGGCTCTCGCCGGTCTGGTGGCCGCTCTGGCGTTTCCCGAGCGGGTGGCCAGGAAGGACGGCGGTTCGTATCTGATGGTGTCCGGCACCCGGGCGGAGCTGCCGGAGGCGTCCGCGCTGCGTGGAGCGCCGTGGATCGCCGTCGCCGTGGCCGACCGGCCCGTGGGAAAGGGACACGCGCGCGTGCAGCTCGGTGCGGTCGTCGACGAGGACACCGCCCGGCTCGCGGCCGGGGCGCTGCTGACGGAACGGGACGAGGTGCACTGGGCCGACGGTGACGTGGTGGCCCGGCGTGTCGAGCGGCTCGGGGCGGTGGAGCTGGCGGTGCGGCCCCTCGCCGATGCCGACCCCGGTCTCGTACGGGGCGCGCTGCTGGAGGGGTTGCGGCGGGAAGGGTTCGGGCTGCTGCGCCGGTCGGCCGACGGCGACCTGTTGCGCAAGCGGCTCGCGTTCCTGCGGCGGCATCTCGGTGAACCCTGGCCGGACGTCTCCGACGACGCGCTCCTCGCGCGCGCGGACGAGTGGCTGGAGCCCGAGCTGAGCCGGGCCCGGCGGCGAGCCGACCTGGGGCGGATCGACGCCGGGGAGGCGCTGACGCGGCTGCTGCCCTGGGCCTCCGGAGAGGCGGCGCGGCTCGACGAGCTGGCCCCCGAGCGGATCGTCGTCCCCAGTGGGTCCAGGATCCGGATCGACTACGGCAACCCCGAACAGCCCGTCCTCGCGGTGAAGCTGCAGGAGATGTTCGGGCTCCAGCGGTCACCGGAGGTCGCGGGGGTGCCGCTTCTCGTGCATCTCCTCTCCCCCGCAGGCCGTCCCGCTGCGGTCACGGCCGACCTGGCCTCGTTCTGGAGGGACGGCTACAAGGGCGTACGGGCGGAGCTGCGCGGCCGCTATCCCAAGCACCCGTGGCCCGAGGACCCCGCCACGGCGGAGCCGACGCGGTACACCAAGGCCCGGCTCGGCAAGTGACCGCTGCCCGGCGCAGGGTGGAGAGCCCCGCCGGGCAGCGGATCGGGGCCTATGCCTCCGGTTCGGTCGACGGCTCGGTGGAGGGGGCGGTCGGCGACGGCTCGGTCGAGGGAGCGGTCGGCGACGGATCGGTCGACGGGTCCGGCGTGGGCTCGGCCGCCTTGGCCACCTTCAGGGTGATGTCGAGGGTGGCGCCGCCCGCCGCGGTGAGGCGGAGGACGTACGTGCCCTCGGTGTCGTCGGCGTACAGCTTCGGCAGCTGCAGCAGGCCCTTGGCGTCGGTCTTCCGGCCGGTCAGGGTGCGGACGGCCTTGCCGTCGGCGTCCTTGAAGTAGGGGCCCTTGTCGTTCTCGGCCGGGTCGGTGTCCGACTTGATGAGGGTGGCGGTGACGGCGACCTTGTCCGCGACGGCGCCCTTGAGCGTGGCCTTCACCTCGGCCAGGTCGGCGAACTCGCCGCCCGGCGTGCACGTCAGCTCCGTCGCGCCGGTGCTGGTGAGGGTGTCGGCGACGCGCTCGGTGACGGTGGCCGTGTAGTCGAGGCCCGGGACGGTACGGCCGATCACCGTGGCGCGGACGGTGAACTCGCCGGTCTGCTCGCCCGCCACCAGCGCGGGCGCGACGGCCACGCCGGAGGCGTTGGTGGTGACCGCGGCGACCTTCTCGCCGCCGGTGAAGGTGGCGTCCGTGTCGCCCAGGACGGTGAAGCGGATGCGCACCTTGCCGACGGCGTCTCCGGCCTTGGTCTCGGCGCGGGTGCTGATCTTCTTGGCGAAGGAGTCGCCCGCGGTCGCGGTGAGCCCCGTGGTACCGGCGTTCTCCAGGTGGTGAACCATGTCCGTGGGGGTGGGGGTCTCAGTCGGCGGCGCCGGGTCCGTGGGCGGCGTAGCGGGCTCGGTGCCCGGGCCCCCGGGGTCGGTGGGCTTGCCCGACGTCGGCGGCTTGCTCGGGCTTTGGCCCGGGCTGGGCGTCGCCGCACCGGGTGTCTTGGGCGTGCTGCTCGCGCCCGTCCTGCCCGGCGAGGGACTGGCGCCCGCGTTGGTGTCGTCGCTGCGGCCGACCGGGAGGCTGCCGGTGCCGTCCGGGATCTCGTGGGTGCCCTTGCGGTAGTGCTCCAGCCACGACAGGACGGTGTTCAGGTAGTCCTGCGATGGGTTGTAGCTGAGGATCGCGCGGTCGAGATCGGCCTGGTCGGACAGGTCCCAGTCGTAGCGGCACAGGTAGTGGCCGGCGGCGAGCGCGGCGTCGTAGACGTTGTTGGGGTCTTCCTTGCCGTCGCCGTTGCCGTCGCGGCCCGCCCATGCCCAGGTGGACGGGATGAACTGCATGGGGCCGACGGCGTTGTCGTAACTGCTGTTGCCGTCGTAGACACCGTTGTCGGTGTCCTTGATGAGCGCGAAGCCGTTGCCGTCGAGCTGCGGGCCGATGATCCTGCCGATCGTGGTGCCGTTGGCGTCGACGCGGCCGCCGCGGGCCTGACCGGACTCCACCTTGCCGATGGCGGCGAGCAGTTGCCACGGCAGGTTGCAGCCGGGCTTGGACCGGCGCAGCTCCGACTCGGCCTTCTTGTAGGCGTCGAGGACGGTCGCGGGAATGCCGGTCTCGGACGAGCCCGGGGATGTGGGTGTGCCCGTGGTCGGGGCGGGGCTGGGGCTGTTGAGCGGCGGCAGGTCGGTGTAGTAGGGCGAGTTGCCGGTGGCGCTCTCGGCGGAGGGCGTGTCGGACGCCGGCGCGTTGTCGGCGGTGGTCTGTCTGCCGTTGCCGTCGGCCGTCACGTCGGGAGCCTGGGACGCGGACAGGGCCGCGACCGCGACCGCCGCCACGGTGGTGGTGACCGCCGCCTTGCGGAGCCTCCTGTCGAAATGCGCCGCCATAGAGTGAACCCCTCCCCTGGACGCCCGCGCGCCCTTCTCCGTACGTGTTCTGCTGTCGTACTCGCCCGTTGTACCCGCTGTTTCCGCCCTGTTGTGACGATCGACGGGCACCGACGGTTGCACCGCACTCCTGCGAGCACGGTGTCCGTCTGTTCGACCCGTACGGTGCCGCAGGCGACCCTACGACAACTTGCTTTGCACGGGCACCCGTTCGTGCCCGATATTCACCAGTTGGCCATATGAGGACTTCTGTTGCCGTTCGCCCTCGGTCACGCGGCCGCCGTGCCGCCCGGGGCGGGCGGTCGTCAGTACGGTGCCGGTCCGTCGGGTCGCGCACCCGGGGTGTCGGCGGTCGCCACGAACACGGTGAAGGTGCGGGCGGGGCGGGGCCGTGGCAGCAGGGTGAGGGCCAGCGCGAGGTAACCGCGGGCCAGGTCGGCCCACAGGTGCCAGGCGGGTGCCTCGTGCGGGGCGGCGGTCGCGGGGGCCCTGCGGGCGAGTCTGCGGCGGAGGTCCTTC
The DNA here is from genome assembly GCF_041538145.2 of Streptomyces sp. MMCC 100. Taxonomy (NCBI): domain Bacteria; kingdom Bacillati; phylum Actinomycetota; class Actinomycetes; order Kitasatosporales; family Streptomycetaceae; genus Streptomyces; species Streptomyces sp. MMCC 100. Next base: position 1,674,666 of record NZ_JBGORK020000001.1, on the reverse strand, counting down.
GCGGTGCGGTGCAGGGCCGTCGTGAGGGTGGTGGGGGTGCGGCCGGTACTTGCGCCCGGTGCGAAGACCGGGACCGGGAGGAGTGGCACGCGGGCGGGTCCGTCTGTGCGTGCCCGTGCCGGTGTCGTCCGGTGGTGGAGCATGCGTATACCCATGCCCGCATCCTCACGGGAGACCCGGGTCGGGGCGTTTCCTCGGGGGCCACCGGAGTGACGGGGGCGGGCGCGCGGGGGGAACGGGCGGGTGGGGGCGCGTGCGAGGGGCGGGGCCTGGCCGCCCCCCCCTGCCGGAGGTGGGGCCCGCGTGTGAGGGCGGGGCTCCGTGCTGAACAGTGGTGTCGGCCGGCCCGCGCCGACGGGTGGCCGGCGCGGGCGGCGCTAAGGGGGTACGCAGCCCGGCGTTGCGGGGTGCCTCCCCCACTCTCGGCTTCGCTCGAGCGGGAGGTACCCCCACCGCCCACCCGTGCCGCCCCAGCGGCACGACTGCCCGCAGCTACGGCGGCGTGCGACTGATCGCAGCCCGGGCGGGGCGGGCGCGGGCGGGCGCAGCACCCCCTGCCGCTGCGCCCATCCCTGCCGCCCCAGTGGCACGACTGCCCGCAGCTACGGCGGCATGCGACTGATCGCAGCGACGGGGAGGCTAGTGCGCTGCCGACTCCCAGTCCGGGCCCGCGCCCACCGAGACGCCCAGGGGGACCCTGAGCTGTACCGCGTTCGCCATTTCGCGGCGGACCAGTTCCTCCGCCGCCGCGCGCTCGCCCGGGGCGATCTCCAGGACGATTTCGTCGTGGACCTGGAGGAGCATGCGGGACTCGAGGCCCGCCTCGCGCAGCGCCCTGTCGACGTTGAGCATGGCGATCTTGACGATGTCGGCCGCCGTGCCCTGGATCGGCGCGTTCAGGGCCATGCGCTCGGCCGCCTCGCGGCGCTGGCGGTTGTCGCTGTTGAGGTCGGGCAGGTAACGGCGGCGGCCGAAGAGGGTCGCCGTGTACCCCGTGGCCCGTGCCTCGTCGACGACCCGGCGCAGATAGTCCCGTACGCCGCCGAAGCGCTCGAAGTAGGCGTCCATCAGGCCGCGCGCCTCGGCCGCCTCGATGTTCAGCTGCTGGGAGAGGCCGAAGGCGGACAGGCCGTACGCCAGGCCGTAGGACATGGCCTTGATCTTGCGGCGCATCTCCGCGTCCACGGCCGACTGCTCGACGGAGAAGACCTGGGCGGCCGCGGTGGTGTGCAGGTCCTCGCCGGAGGTGAACGCCTCGGTCAGGCCCGCGTCCTCGGACAGGTGGGCCATCACCCGCAGCTCGATCTGGCTGTAGTCGGCCGTCATCAGGGACTCGAAGCCCTCGCCGACCACGAAGCCCCGGCGGATGGCGCGGCCCTCGTCGGTGCGGACCGGGATGTTCTGCAGGTTCGGGTCCGTGGAGGAGAGGCGGCCGGTCGCGGCGACCGTCTGGTTGAACGTGGTGTGGATACGGCCGTCCGCGGCGATCGTCTTGATCAGGCCCTCCACCGTGACGCGCAGCTTGGCCTGCTCACGGTGGCGGAGCATGATCACCGGCAGTTCGTTGTCCGTCTGGGCGGCGAGCCAGGCCAGGGCGTCGGCGTCGGTGGTGTAGCCGGTCTTGGTCTTCTTGGTCTTCGGCAGGTTCAGCTCGCCGAAGAGGACCTCCTGGAGCTGCTTGGGCGAGCCCAGGTTGAATTCCCGTCCGGCCGCCGCGTGCGCCTCCTTCACCGCCTGCTGGACCGCGCCCGCGAACATCTGCTCCATGGCCTGGAGGTGTTCCCGGTCGGCCGCGATGCCGTGCCGCTCCATGCGGGCGAGCAGTGCGGACGTGGGCAGCTCCATGTCACGCAGCAGGTCGGCGGCGCCGACGTCCGCCAGGCGGCTCTCGAAGGTCTCGCCCAGGTCGAGGATGGCGCGGGCCTGCACCATGAGCGCCTCGGCCTCGGCGCCCTCGTCCGCGCCGAAGGCGAGCTGCCCGTCGGCCGCGGCGGCGGGAGCCAGCTCGCGGTGCAGGTACTCCAGGGACAGCGCGTCCAGGTCGAAGGAGCGGCGGCCCGGCTTGACCAGGTAGGCGGCCAGCGCGGTGTCCATGCCCACGCCGGCGACGCTCCAGCCGTGCTCGGCGAAGACGCGCATCGCGCCCTTGGCGTTGTGGAGGACCTTCGGCCGGGCCGGGTCGGAGAGCCAGGCGCGGAACGCCGCCTCGTCGGCCTCGTCGGTCTCCGTCGGGTCGAACCAGGCGGCCTTCCCGTCGGCCGCGGCGAGCGCCACCTCGGTGACCGAGCCGGTGCCCAGCGCCCAGGTGTCGACCGTGGCCACGCCGAGCGGCTGGTTGCCGTGCTCGGTGAGCCAGCCGGCCAGCTCGCCCGTGCCGAGCACCGTGCCGTCCAGCTCCACGCCGTCCGCGACCACCGGGGCGGCCTCGGACTCCTCGGCGCCCGGATCGACGGCGTAGAGCCGCTCGCGCAGGGAGGGGTTGCGGATCTCCAGGGTGTCAAGGATCACCGCGACGCCCTTGCGGTCGTACGCCGTCCGCTCCAGGTCGGTGACCGTCCTCGGCAGCTCGACGCGCCGCTCCAGCTCGGTGAGCCGGCGGTTGAGCTTGACGGACTCCAGGTGGTCGCGGAGGTTCTGCCCGGCCTTGCCCTTGACCTCGTCGACGCGCTCGACCAGCTCCGCGAAGGACCCGAACTGGTTGATCCACTTCGCGGCCGTCTTCTCACCGACACCCGGGATGCCGGGCAGGTTGTCGGACGGGTCGCCGCGCAGCGCCGCGAAGTCGGGGTACTGGGCGGGGGTCAGCCCGTACTTCTCGAAGACCTTCTCCGGCGTGAAGCGGGTCAGCTCGGAGACGCCCTTGGTCGGATAGAGGACCGTGGTGTGCTCGCTGACCAGCTGGAAGGAGTCCCGGTCGCCGGTGACGATCAGCACGTCGAAGCCCTCGGCCTCGGCCTGGGTGGCGAGGGTGGCGATGACGTCGTCCGCCTCGAAGCCCTCGACGGCGAAGCGGGGGACGTGCATGGAGTCGAGCAGCTCGCCGATCAGCTCCACCTGCCCCTTGAACTCGTCCGGGGTCTTGGAGCGGTTGGCCTTGTACTCGGTGAACTCCTCGGACCGCCAGGTCTTGCGGGAGACGTCGAACGCCACCGCGAAGTGCGTGGGCGCCTCGTCACGCAGGGTGTTGGCCAGCATCGACGCGAAGCCGTAGATCGCGTTGGTCGGCTGGCCCGTCGCGGTCGTGAAGTTCTCCGCGGGCAGCGCGAAGAACGCGCGGTACGCCAGGGAGTGCCCGTCCATGAGCATCAGCCGCGGTCGGCCGCCGGAGGTGCTGTCGGTCTTCTTCGATGCTGTCTTCGCCACAACCCCGATCCTGCCACGTGCCACTGACAGTCGGTCCCGTCCTCGCCGTCCGGCGACCGGCGCGCGGCCGCGACGCCGCAGGTTCCGCAAGCTTTGCTCACCAACTCCGCCCCGCCCGGCCCACCTCGGTGTCGGCGGGGCGTGCGAGGATCGGAGACGTACTTCACAACGCGTAAGCGAAGGAGCGCGCGATGGCGACCAAGCCGCCCAAGGGTGATCCGGTTCAGGACGCACCGCAGGTGTCGGAGCCCCAGCACGCGGCGGCGGGCATCCCGGCGATCGGTCACACCCTGCGGATCGCCCAACGGCAGATGGGCGTGCGGCGGACGGCGCTGACGCTCCTGCGCGTCAACCAGAAGGACGGCTTCGACTGCCCGGGCTGCGCCTGGCCGGAGGGTGACCACCGGCACAAGGCGGAGTTCTGCGAGAACGGCGCGAAGGCCGTGGCCGAGGAGGCCACCCTGCGCCGGGTCACCCCGGAGTTCTTCGCCGCGCACTCCGTGGCCGACCTCACCGGCCGCAGCGGCTACTGGCTGGGCCAGCAGGGCCGGCTGACGCACCCGGTGTATCTGCCGGAGGGCGGCGAGCACTACGAGCCGGTCACCTGGGAGCGCGCCTTCGACATCGTCGCGGAGGAGATCGCCGCGCTGGACTCGCCCGACGAGGCGGTCTTCTACACCTCGGGGCGCACCAGCAACGAGGCGGCGTTCCTCTACCAGCTCTTCGCGCGCGAGCTGGGCACCAACAACTTGCCGGACTGCTCCAACATGTGCCACGAGTCGTCCGGCTCGGCCCTGTCCGAGACCATCGGCGTCGGCAAGGGCAGCGTCCTGCTGGAGGACCTCTACAAGTCCGACCTGATCATCGTGGCGGGCCAGAACCCGGGCACCAACCACCCGCGGATGCTCTCCGCCCTGGAGAAGGCCAAGGCGAACGGCGCGCGGATCATCAGCGTCAATCCGCTGCCCGAGGCCGGTCTGGAACGCTTCAAGAACCCGCAGACCCCCAAGGGGCTCACCGCGGGCGCCTCCCTCACCGACCTGTTCCTGCAGATCCGCCTCGGCGGCGACCAGGCCCTGTTCCGGCTCCTCAACAAGCTGATCCTCGCCACCGAGGGCGCGGTCGACGAGGCCTTCGTCGAGGAACACACGCACGGCTACGAGGAGTTCGCCGCGGCCGCCCGCGCCGCCGACTGGGACGAGACGCTCGCCGCGACCGGTCTCACGCGCGCGGAGATCGAGGAGGCACTGCGCATGGTCCTCGCCTCAAAGCGCACCATCGTGTGCTGGGCGATGGGCCTGACCCAGCACAAGCACTCGGTGCCCACCATCCGCGAGGTGGTGAACTTCCTGCTGCTGCGCGGCAACATCGGCCGTCCGGGCGCGGGCGTGTGCCCGGTGCGCGGCCACTCCAACGTGCAGGGCGACCGCACGATGGGCATCTTCGAGCGGCCCGCGCCCGCCTTCCTGGACGCCCTGGAGAAGGAGTTCGGCTTCGCCCCGCCGCGCGAGCACGGCTACGACGTCGTACGGGCCATCCGCGCGCTGCGCGACGGCGAGGCGAAGGTCTTCTTCGCCATGGGCGGCAACTTCGTCTCCGCCTCCCCCGACACGGAGGTCACCGAGTCGGCCATGCGCCGCGCGCGGCTCACCGTGCACGTGTCGACGAAGCTGAACCGCTCGCACGCGGTCACGGGCGCGCGGGCGCTGATCCTTCCGACGCTGGGCCGCACGGAGCGTGATCTGCAGGGCGGGGGCGAGCAGTTCGTGACCGTGGAGGACTCCATGGGCATGGTGCACGCCTCGCGCGGCCGGCTCGAGCCCGCGAGCCGGCAGCTGCTGTCCGAGCCCGCGATCGTGTGCCGGCTGGCACGCCGGGTGCTGGGCGAGGACAGCCGCACGCCGTGGGAGGAGTTCGAGAAGGACTACGCGACGATCCGCGACCGCATCGGGCGGGTCGTGCCGGGCTTCGAGGACTTCAACGCGCGCGTGGCGCACCCCGGCGGATTCGCCCTGCCGCACGCGCCGCGCGACGAGCGCCGCTTCCCGACGGCCACCGGCAAGGCCAACTTCACCGCCGCGCCGGTCGAGTTCCCCGAGCTGCCCGAGGGGCGGCTGCTGCTGCAGACGCTGCGCTCGCACGACCAGTACAACACCACCATCTACGGCCTGGACGACCGCTACCGGGGGATCAGGAACGGCCGCCGCGTCGTCCTGGTCAACCCGGAGGACGCCCGGAAGCTGGACGTCGAGGACGGCTCGTACGTCGACCTGGTGAGCGAGTGGCGGGACGGGGTGGAGCGGCGGGCGCCCGGTTTCCGCGTCGTGCACTACCCGACGGCCCGGGGCTGCGCGGCGGCGTACTACCCGGAGACCAACGTCCTGGTGCCGCTGGACGCCACCGCGGACACCAGCAACACCCCGGCCAGCAAGTCCGTGGTCGTCCGTCTGGAACAATCGGCGACCGACTGAGCGTTTGCTCAGCGAAGCGGCCGGCCGGTCACCGACCGGCCGGCGGGCACACAGACGGATCGACGAAACGGAGCCGGCCCATGGGTGAGCAGCAGCAGGTGCAGTTCCCGCAGGAGGTCATCGACGAGTACGCCGCGCTCGGCGTCGACCTGCCCGCGCTGTTCTCCGCCGGACACCTGGGGACGCGCATGGGCGTCCAGATCGTCGAGGCGTCGGCCGACCGGGTCGTCGGCACCATGCCGGTGGAGGGCAACACCCAGCCGTACGGACTGCTGCACGGCGGCGCCTCGGCCGTGCTGGCCGAGACGCTCGGGTCGGTCGGCTCGATGCTGCACGGCGGCGCCTCCAAGATCGCCGTCGGGGTCGACCTGAACTGCACCCACCACCGCGGGGCCCGCTCCGGCCTGGTCACCGGGGTGGCCACGCCGGTGCACCGGGGCCGTTCGACGGCGACGTACGAGGTCGTGATCAGCGACGAGCAGGACCGCCGGGTGTGCACCGCCCGGCTGACCTGCCTGCTGCGGGACGTGAACCCCGGCGACGGGGCCCGGGCGGGCGCGGTGGGCTGAGCACCGCGCCCACGCATCCCGAGACGGACCGCGGCGGGCCCTCCACCCCGGCCACGGGCATTGCCCCCTGCCGCAGGGCGCCATAGCGTCGGGGCATGGGACGGGGAGGGGGCTCTCGGGCGGGGGCGGCGGCGCCGCGGCGCCGGGTCGTGCGGGGACGGGCCATGCCCAAAGGGGGCGCACCGGTTCCCGATGCCCCGGCCCGGACCCGGGCTCCGTCCCCGGCGCTGGTCCCGGTCCTGGCCCTGCTGATCGCCGTCTGCGCCACCGGCTGCGGCGACTCCGGTGACGGAGCGGACGGTTCCGCCGGCGCCGCGCACAGCGCACCCCCGGCGTCCCCGTCAACCTCGTCGCCCCCGTCACCCTCGTCGCTCCCGTCACCCTCGTCGTCCCCGCGACCCGCGTCCGGCGCGGAGTTGTGCGTGAGCGCCGTCGGGTACTGGGCGCGCGAGATGCTGGACGGCGGCGAACCCTACGGCGACTATCAGTCGATGGGTCTGTCCAACCGGCAGTACGACATCCTGCGGGAGGTCGTGGACGCGGCACGGACCCTGAAGCGGGACCAAGGCGCCCAGGAAGCCGACGAGTTGATCGGCCGTCAGGTGCGGCTGGCGTGCGCCGAGGGGTACCGCGACGGCGGTCCGAGCAACGGCCCGTGGCAGTCATGAGCGGTGTCGGCCCCGTCGAGCCGGGCGAGGACACCCGCGTCCGGGAGGCGCCGCGGCCCCGGCCGCGCGGACGGCTCGCCCGGCACTACGACCGCCACCGCCGGACCGTCCTCGCCTCCGGCGCCGCCCTCGTCGTACTGGCGGGCGGCGGCTACCTGTACGCGAGCCGGCCGCAGCCGCCTCCCGCTCCCCCGCCGCCCTACCCGTCCCAGGCGATCGACCTCGTCTACGTGGCCCCCGTGACCGGCTCCCCGGGAGCCGCGGCCGGCGGCTTCGGCTTCACGGTGCTGCTGAGCGTCCGGTCGGGCCCGCCCGTCACCGTGACGCGGCTGACCCAGCCCTACGACGGCCTGTCGGTGTCCTCCTCCCCCGCGACACCTTTCCAGACAAAATCGCATTCCGCCCGCAAGATCATTGTCACGCTGCGGGTGACGGAATGTGAAAAAGCGCCCCGGAATCCCGGACTCCCTTTCCTGGATGTAACACTGCGTAATGCGCGCGCAATAGAGTCCCACAGTTTCATCCTGGGCACGCGCTATGCGCGGGACCTCTCCCGGACCCTTGAGGTCGCCTGCAGCAACGATTCCAGGTAATCACCAAAACGCCCCAGACGCCTGAACGCGAAGCGCCGGTCCTGCGGGTTCTCACCATGCGGACAGGGCGAATCGGCCTGAATTCAGCCCTTCTTCCCAGCCAGTACCGCTCTGCAATACCCCGTGTCATAACAAGAGAGTCACAGCCTCAGTCAGACCCTCCTCCACCTTCCCTGCACACGCTTAGAGTCACGGCCAGTCACCGCGCCGTCGGATTGTCATTTCGGCCCCGCGCTCGACTCGACCGCCTCCACGGGGAAGCGGCCGCGCCAGGGAAAGGACTGATCGTGCGCCAACGTTCGCTCATCGCCATCACCGCCGCTCTGGCGGCGGGAGCGCTCACCCTCACCGCCTGCGGCTCGCGCGACGACGACGGCGGCTCGGACTCCGGCAACGGCGGCGGTGGCACCACCGTCGTCATCGGCGTCGACGCCCCGCTGACCGGCGACCTGTCCGCGCTCGGCCTCGGCATCAAGAACTCGGCGGACCTCGCCGCCAAGACGGCCAACAAGAACAAGACCGTCGAGGGCGTCACCTTCAAGGTCGAAGCCCTCGACGACCAGGGCCAGCCCTCCGTCGGCCAGCAGAACGCCAGCAGCTTCGTCGCCGACAAGGACGTTCTCGGCGTCGTCGGCCCGCTGAACTCGTCGGTCGGCGAATCCATGCAGAAGGTCTTCGACACCGCCAAACTGGTCGAGGTCTCCCCGGCCAACACCGGCCCCTCCCTCACCCAGGGCCAGGACTGGCGGAACAAGAAGGTCCGCCCGTACAAGTCGTACTTCCGCACCGCCACCACGGACGCCATCCAGGGCCCGTTCGCCGCGCAGTACGTCTACAACGACGCCAAGAAGAAGAAGGTCTTCGTCATCGACGACAAGAAGACCTACGGCGCGGGCCTCGCCGGCACCTTCACCGAGGAGTTCAAGAAGCTCGGCGGCAAGGTGGTCGGCACCGAGCACATCAACCCGGACACCAAGGACTTCTCCTCGGTCGCCACCAAGGTGAAGAACTCCGGCGCCGACGTCGTCTACTACGGCGGCGAATACCCGCAGGCCGGCCCGCTCAGCAAGCAGATCAAGGAAGCCGGCGCCAAGATCCCGCTCGTCGGCGGCGACGGCATCAAGGACGACACCTTCATCAAGCTGGCCGGCGCCGCCGCCAACGGCGACCTCGCCACCTCCGTCGGCGCGCCCGTCGAGACCCTCCCGTCCGCCAAGAAGTTCGTGGCCGACTACAAGGCGGCCGGCTACAAGGAGGACTACGCGGCCTACGGCGGCTACTCCTACGACTCCGCCTGGGCGATCATCGAGGCCGTCAAGAAGGTCGTCGAGGACAACGACGGGAAGCTCCCCGACGACGCCCGCGCCAAGGTCACCGAGGCCATGCAGAACGTCTCCTTCGACGGTGTGACCGGCAAGGTCTCCTTCGACGAGTTCGGTGACGCCACCAACAAGCAACTCACCGTCTACTCCGTCGAGAACGGAGCCTTCAGCGACGTCAAGTCCGGCACCTACACCGGCTGACCGACCCCGCACCACAGCCCACGAGCCGCGCGGGGCGCTGTTCCACAGGCGCCCCGCGCGGACTCGCATCCGGCCATATCCGTCGAACGTCCGAAAGTCTCGGAGGACATGCGGTGAACGAACTGCCGCAGCAGCTGGTCAACGGCCTGCTACTGGGATCCATGTACGGGCTCGTCGCCATCGGCTACACAATGGTCTACGGCATCGTCCAGCTCATCAACTTCGCCCACGGCGAGATCTTCATGACCGGCGCCTTCGGCGCACTCACGGTCTACATGTACATCCTGCCCGACGGCACCTCCATGCTGATCGCCCTGCCCCTGATGCTCCTCGGCGCGGTGATCGTCTCCGTCGCCGTCGCCGTCGGGGCGGAACGGTTCGCCTACCGTCCCCTGCGCGGCGCCCCCCGGCTCGCGCCCCTCATCACCGCCATCGGCCTCTCCCTCGCCCTCCAGCAGGCGGTATGGGCCTGGTACCCGGACGCCAAGTCCGCGCGCCCCTTCCCGCAGATCGACGGCGGCCCCTTCCACATCGGCAACGTCACCATCCAGACCGGCGACATCTTCCTCCTGATCGCCGCCCCGGTCAGCATGGCCCTGCTCGGCTACTTCGTCATGCGCACCCGCACCGGACGCGGCATGCAGGCCACCGCCCAGGACCCGGACACCGCCAAGCTGATGGGCGTCAACACCGACCGCATCATCGTGGTCGCCTTCGCCCTCGGCGCCGTCTTCGCCGCCGTCGGAGGCGTCGCCTACGGCCTCAAGTACGGCCAGATCGAGTTCAAGATGGGCTTCATCCTCGGTCTCAAGGCCTTCACCGCGGCAGTCCTCGGCGGCATCGGCAACATCTACGGCGCCATGATCGGCGGTGTCGTCCTCGGCGTCGCCGAGACCCTGGCCACCGCCTACATCGCCGACATACCCGGCCTGGACAAGTTCGGCAGCCAGTCCTGGGCTGACGTCTGGGCCTTCATCCTCCTCATCCTCGTGCTGTTGTTCAGGCCACAGGGCCTGCTCGGCGAACGCGTTGCGGACAGGGCGTGACACCGATGACCACACAGACCACCGCGCCGAAGAACACCGGCGCCCCCGCCCCGGGCGACACCTCCGGCCTCATCGGCATACCCGCCAACCTCGGCCGCGCCCTCGCCACCGGCGGAGGCGCCCTCACCGTCGTCTCCACCTTCCTCGCCTGGACCTGGACCGCCGAGTTCCCCGGCGACCTCACCGTCTACGGCTACCCGGGCGGCCTGCAGGTCCTGGTGCTCATCGCCGGCGCCGTCACCACCCTCTTCGGCCTCGCGTCGTACGGCGTCAAGGGACTGGGCTGGCTCGCACCCGCCGGTGCCGACGCGGCCCTCAAGTTCGCCGCGCTCGCCGCCTTCGCCACCACCTGGTACACGATCATCGCGATCAGCACCCAGCTCGGCGGCGTCGTCAACCTCGAACCCGGCGGATACATCGCCGCAGCCGTCACCCTCATCGCCTTCCTGGGCGCCCTCGCACTCCCCTTCGAACGGCCCGAGCCCGACCCCTTCGACCCCGACGACACCGGCTGGGACCAGTTCAAGCACACCAGCTCGCAGAACTGGCAGACCGTCCGCGCGGCCTTCGCCTCCAAAGAGCCCCGACCCGTGCGCGCACTGCCCTCCTACGTCGAGATCCTCATCATCGTCGCCGTCCTCGCCCTGGCCCTGCTCGTCTTCACCTACGGCATCGGCACCGAGTACGACGAACTCTTCGTCGGCTTCCTCATCGTCGCCGGCTTCGGCTTCGCCGCCCTCCACCGGTCCGGACTGATCAGCCACGCCACCGAGATCACCGCCCGGCACCAGAACATCACCGTCTGCGGCGCCTTCATCGCAGCGGCCTGCTTCCCCTTCACCCAGTCCGACGACCAGTACGCCACCCTCGGCGTCTACATCCTGATCTTCGCCACCGTCGCCCTCGGCCTGAACATCGTCGTCGGCCTCGCCGGCCTGCTCGACCTCGGCTACGTCGCCTTCCTCGGCGTCGGCGCCTACGCCGCCTCCATGGTCTCCGGCTCCCCCAGCTCCCCCTTCGACCTGCACCTGCCCTTCTGGGCCGCCGTCCTGGTCGGCGCCGCCGCCTCCCTGGTCTTCGGCGTCCTGATCGGCGCGCCCACCCTGCGGCTGCGCGGCGACTACCTCGCCATCGTGACCCTCGGCTTCGGTGAGATCTTCCGGATCACCGCCAACAACCTGGACGGCACCTCGGGGCCCGACGTCACCAACGGCTCCAACGGCATCTCGTCCATCCCCGACCTCAAGATCCTCGGCTTCGACCTCGGGGTCTCCCACGACATGGGCAGCTTCACCCTCGGCCGGTTCGCCAACTACTTCCTGCTGATGCTCATCATCACGGCCGTCGTCGTCCTCGTCTTCCGGCGCAGCGGCGACTCCCGCATCGGCCGCGCCTGGGTCGCCATCCGCGAGGACGAAACCGCCGCGCTCGCCATGGGCATCAACGGCTTCCGCGTCAAGCTCATCGCCTTCGCCGTCGGCGCCTCGCTCGCCGGACTCGCCGGCACCGTCCAGGCACACGTCACCTACACCGTCACCCCCGAGCAGTACCTCTTCGCCGGCACCACCCCGCCCAACTCCGCCTTCCTGCTCGCGGCGGTCGTGCTCGGCGGCATGGGCACCATCGCCGGCCCGCTCATCGGCGCCTCACTGCTCTTCCTGATCCCCAACAAGCTCCAGTTCCTCGACGACTACCAGCTCCTCGCCTTCGGACTCGCGCTCGTCCTCCTGATGCGCTTCCGCCCGGAAGGCCTCATCGCCAACCGGCGCCGCAAGCTCGAGTTCCACGAAGAGGCCGAAGCGCCCACAGTCCTGAGCAAGACAGGGGCCTGACCACCATGACCACCGACACCACCACCAAGGACACCGCACCGGGCGCCCCCGCCCCCGGCACCACCATCCTCGACGCACGCGGTGTCACCATGCGCTTCGGCGGACTCACCGCCGTCAACGGCGTCGACCTCACCGTCAACAGCGGCGAAATCGTCGGCCTGATCGGCCCCAACGGCGCCGGCAAAACGACCTTCTTCAACTGCCTGACCGGCCTCTACATCCCCACCGAGGGCGAGGTCCGCTACAAGGGCCGGGTCCTGCCGGCCAAATCCTTCAAAGTGACCGCCGCCGGCATCGCCCGCACCTTCCAGAACATCCGGCTGTTCGGCAACATGACAGTCCTGGAAAACGTACTCGTCGGCCGACACACCCGGACCAAAGAGGGCTTCTGGTCCGCCGTCCTGCGCGGCCCCGGCTTCCACCGCGCGGAGAAGGCGTCCCGGGAACGCGCCACGGAACTACTGGAGTTCGTGGGCCTCGCCCCCAAAGCCGACCACCTCGCCCGCAACCTGCCCTACGGCGAACAGCGCAAGCTGGAGATCGCCCGCGCACTGGCCAGCGAACCGGGACTGCTGCTGCTCGACGAGCCCACGGCCGGCATGAACCCCCAGGAGACACGCGCCACCGAAGAACTCGTCTTCGCCATCCGCGACCAGGGCATCGCCGTCCTCGTCATCGAGCACGACATGCGGTTCATCTTCAACCTCTGCGACCGCGTCGCCGTCCTCGTCCAGGGCGAAAAGCTCGTCGAGGGCGACAGCGCCACGGTGCAGGGCGACGAACGCGTCGTCGCCGCCTACCTCGGCGAACCCCTCGCCAACGACCCCGGCGCCGCGGAAGCCGCCGAGGTGGAAGCCGCCGAAGCCGCCCAGGCCGAAGCCGCCGAGGCCGACACCACCACGGACACCGCGGCCGGCAAGGAGAACGACCGATGACCGCACTCCTCGAGGTCGAGGACCTCCGCGTCGCCTACGGCAAGATCGAAGCCGTCAAAGGCATCTCCTTCAAGGTCGACGCCGGCGAAGTGGTCACCCTCATCGGCACCAACGGCGCCGGCAAGACCACCACCCTGCGCACCCTGTCCGGCCTGCTCAAGCCGGTCGGCGGCCAGATCAGATTCGGCGGCAAATCACTCAAGAAGGTCCCCGCCCACCAAATCGTCTCGCTCGGGCTCGCGCACTCGCCCGAAGGCCGGCACATCTTCCCGCGCATGAGCATCGAGGACAACCTCCGCCTCGGCGCCTTCCTGCGCAACGACCGGCCGGGCATCGAGAAGGACATCCAGCGCGCCTACGACCTCTTCCCCATCCTCGGGGAACGCCGCAAGCAGGCCGCGGGCACCCTCTCCGGCGGCGAACAGCAGATGCTCGCCATGGGCCGCGCCCTCATGTCCCAGCCCAAGCTGCTCATGCTCGACGAGCCCTCCATGGGCCTCTCGCCGATCATGATGCAGAAGATCATGGCGACGATCGCCGAACTGAAGTCCCAGGGCACCACCATCCTGCTCGTCGAACAGAACGCCCAGGCCGCCCTCTCCCTGGCCGACCACGGTCACGTCATGGAGGTCGGCAACATCGTCCTGTCCGGCAGCGGCCAGGACCTGCTCCACGACGAGTCCGTCCGCAAGGCCTACCTCGGCGAGGACTGACACCCCCTGCGCACCGTACGGCCGAGGCCCGCACCCCCACACCGGGGACGCGGGCCTCACTCGTACGTCGAGGACTCAGCCCTTGGACGCCTTCTTCTCCTCGGCGTCCTGGATGACCGCCTCGGCCACCTGCTGCATCGACATCCGCCGGTCCATCGAGGTCTTCTGGATCCACCGGAAGGCGGCCGGCTCGGTCAGGCCGTACTCCGTCTGAAGCACCGACTTGGCGCGGTCCACCAGCTTGCGGGTCTCCAGGCGCAGGCTGAGGTCGGCGACCTCCTTCTCCAGCGCCTTCAGCTCCGTGAACCGCGAGACGGCCATCTCGATCGCCGGCACGACGTCGCTCTTGCTGAACGGCTTCACGAGGTACGCCATCGCCCCGGCGTCCCGGGCCCGCTCCACCAGGTCGCGCTGCGAGAAGGCGGTCAGCATCAGCACCGGAGCGATGCTCTCCTCGGCGATCTTCTCGGCCGCGGAGATACCGTCCAGCTTGGGCATCTTCACATCCAGGATCACCAGGTCGGGCCGGTGCTCCCGGGCCAGCTCCACGGCCTGCTCACCGTCACCGGCCTCACCGACGACGGAGTACCCCTCCTCCTCCAGCATCTCTTTGAGATCCAGCCGGATGAGCGCCTCGTCCTCGGCGATGACGACACGGGTCGTCAGCGGAGGAACGTGCGACTGGTCGTCGTCGGTCACGTCGGCGGGCTGGGGCGACTCGGGGGCGGTCACGTGGCGCTCCTTGTTCCGGGGCAGGCGGTACTGCTTCTGAGAGCCTACCTAGCTGCGGCTTGCTGCGGTGAACCGGTACACTCCTCAAGGCTGACCAGCCGGGTTGGCGGAACTGGCATACGCGGATGTCTCAAACACATCTGTTCGAAAGGACATACGGGTTCGAGTCCCGTACCCGGCACAAGCACCAAAAAGCGGAAGACCACATTCGCGTGATCTTCCGCTTTTTCATACCCCGAGTGACTGCCATTAACTCAGTGTGTTCCCATGGAGCAGCACAGTCCTTCGATCCGCGCACACGCTGTTGCGCTCATGAACCAGGGATTCCCCAACCACGTGGTTGCCGCGCAGCTCAACATCCCGCGAGGGACCGTGGGCTGGTGGCGCAGCGAGGACCGAAAAGCGCGCGGCGAGGCGTACAGGCAACCAACCGATTGCCCTCGGTGTACGGGTCGCCAGTTCGATGAGGTTGCATACGCCTACCTGCTGGGCCTGTACCTCGGCGACGGTCACATCGTCTCGAAGCCCAGCCAGCATCACCTGTCGATCTTCTGCGACGCCACACAGACCGGCCTGATCGAAGCGGCGGCAGACGCCATGCGCAAGGTCATGCCACTACCCAGCGTTCGTCCGCGCCGGAAACCTGGCTGCGTGGAGGTCAAGTCGTACACGAAACACTGGTGCTGCTTGTTCCCCCAACACGGCCCCGGCAAGAAGCACGAACGCAAAATCGCCCTGGAGACGTGGCAACAGGTCATCGTTGACGCTCACCCTTGGGAGTTCATCCGGGGCCTCATCCACTCGGACGGCTGCCGTATCACCAACTGGACGGCGAAAACCGTTGGCGGCGTGCGCAAGCGCTACGAGTACACGCGCTACTTCTTCAGCAACAAGTCGGACGACATCCGCGGGCTGTTCACCAGCGCCCTCGACACGGTCGGTGTCGAGTGGACGACTCTGGCGCGCGGCAGCGATCCTTTCAACATCTCCGTAGCCCGCAAAGCCTCCGTAGCCCTCATGGACGTCCACGTGGGCCCCAAGTACTGATCACTTGGGACTGTCGTCCTCCCCGATGTGGTGGACCCGTACCAGGTTCGTCGTGCCGGACACCCCGGGCGGTGAGCCGGCCGTGATGACCACGACGTCGCCCTTCTCGCAGCGCCCGTACTTGGTGAGCAGTTCGTCCACCTGGTCGACCATCGCGTCCGTGGAGTCCACGTGCGGGCCGAGGAAGGTCTCCACGCCCCAGGTCAGGCTCAGCTGGGAGCGGGTCGCCGGTTCGGGGGTGAAGGCGAGCAGGGGGATGGGTGAGCGGTAGCGGGAGAGGCGGCGGACGGTGTCGCCGGACTGGGTGAAGGCGACCAGGAACTTCGCGCCGAGGAAGTCGCCCATCTCGGCGGCGGCGCGGGCGACCGCTCCGCCCTGGGTGCGGGGCTTGTTGCGTTCGGTCAGCGGGGGCAGTCCCTTGGCGAGGATGTCCTCCTCGGCCGCTTCGACGATCCGGGCCATCGTGCGCACCGTGTCGGTGGCGTGCTTGCCGACGCTGGTCTCGCCGGAGAGCATGACCGCGTCCGTGCCGTCGATGACCGCGTTGGCGACGTCGGAGGCTTCCGCGCGGGTGGGGCGGGCGTTGTCGATCATGGAGTCGAGCATCTGGGTGGCGACGATGACCGGCTTGGCGTTGCGCTTGGCGAGCTTGATGGCGCGCTTCTGGACGATCGGTACCTGCTCCAGGGGCATTTCGACGCCGAGGTCGCCGCGGGCGACCATGATGCCGTCGAAGGCGGCGACGATGTCCTCGATGTTCGCCACGGCCTGCGGCTTCTCGACCTTGGCGATGACGGGCAGGCGGCGGCCCTCCTCGTCCATGATGCGGTGGACGTCGAGGACGTCCCGGCCGCTGCGCACGAAGGAGAGGGCGACGACGTCGAAGCCGTTGCGCAGCGCCCAGCGCAGGTCGTCCTCGTCCTTCTTCGACAGGGCGGGCACGGATACGGCGACGCCGGGGAGGTTGAGGCCCTTGTGGTCGGAGACCATGCCGCCCTCGATCACCCGTGTGCGTACACGGGGTCCGTCGACGGCGGTCACCTCCAGGCAGACCTTGCCGTCGTCGACGAGGACGCGTTCGCCGGGGGTGACGTCTTCGGCGAGGCCGGCGTAGGTGGTGCCGCAGGTGTGGCGGTCGCCCTCGATGCCCTCCTCGACGGTGATGGTGAAGCTGTCGCCGCGTTCAAGGAGTACGGGTCCTTCACCGAAGTGGCCGAGGCGGATCTTCGGACCCTGAAGGTCGGCGAGGGCGCCGACGCTGCGGCCGGTCTCGTCGGACGCCTTGCGGACACGGTGGTAGCGCTCTTCGTGTTCGGCGTGGGTGCCGTGGCTGAAATTGAAGCGGGCGATGTCCATTCCGGCGTCGACCAGGTCCTTGATCTGGTCGTAGGAGTCGGTGGCGGGCCCAAGAGTGCAGACGATCTTTGCTCGGCGCATGAGTCGAGCCTATGACTTACTGCCGGGTAGCGAATTGGCCACGCATGACCACTCAACAACCTTTGAGTAAAGGGTTATTGACAAGTGTTGAATTGTGCGCGACGCCGCTCCGATGAGCATTCGGATTGTCCGGCACCCCTTGACAGGAGACATGTTCAGGACAGAATCTACGCGCGTTGCCACTGTCTGCCGGGTCACCGAGGAGAGTCAGTCATGCCGTTGAACCGCCGCAAGTTCCTGAGCAGGTCCGCCGTGACGGGGGCGGGTGTCGCGCTGGCCGGCGCGGCGGCGGCTCCGGCGGCCGAGGCGGCGGCGCACAGGGGGCACAGGGGGCACAGGAAGCCCAAGCGGTATGCGCTGACCGTGCTGGGCACCACCGACCTGCACGGGCACGTCTTCAACTGGGACTACTTCAAGGACGCCGAGTACACGGACACGGCGGGCAACGCCCAGGGTCTCGGCCGGATCTCCACCCTGGTGAACCAGGTCCGCGAGGAGAAGGGCCGCCACAACACGCTGCTGGTGGACGCGGGCGACACCATCCAGGGCACCCCGCTGACGTACTACTACGCGAAGGTGGACCCGATCACCGCCGAGGGTGGTCCGGTGCATCCGATGGCGCAGGCGATGAACGCGATCGGCTACGACGCGGTGGCGCTCGGCAACCACGAGTTCAACTACGGCATCGAGACGCTGCGCCGGTTCGAGGAGCAGTGCGACTTCCCGCTGCTCGGCGCGAACGCGGTCGACGCGAAGACGCTGAAGCCGGCCTTCCCGCCGTACTTCATGAAGACGTTCCGGGTGAAGGGCGCGCCGCCGGTGAAGGTGGCGGTGCTGGGGCTGACCAACCCGGGCATCGCGATCTGGGACAAGGCGTACGTGCAGGGGAAGCTGGCCTTCCCGGGTCTTGAGGAGCAGGCGGCCAAGTGGGTGCCGAAGCTGCGTTCGATGGGCGCGGACGTGGTGGTCGTGTCGGCGCACTCCGGTTCGTCGGGCACGTCCTCGTACGGTGACCAGGTCCCGTACGTCGAGAACGCGGCGGCCAACGTGGCGCGGCAGGTGCCGGGCATCGACGCGATCCTGGTCGGGCACGCGCACGAGGAGATCGCGGAGCTGAAGGTCGTCAACGAGGAGACGGGGAAGACGGTCGTGCTGTCGGAGCCGCTGTGCTTCGCCGAGCGGCTCACTCTGTTCGACTTCGAGTTGGTCTTCGAGCGGGGCCGCTGGCACGTCGAGTCGGTGCGGGCGTCGCTGCGCAACTCCAACGCGGTCGACGACGACCCGAGGATCGCGAAGCTGCTGGCGGACGAGCACGCGAAGGTCGTGGAGTACGTCAACCAGGTCGTCGGCACGGCCACCGAGACGCTGACGACGGTCGAGGCGCGGTACAAGGACGCGCCGATCATCGACTTGATCACGAAGGTGCAGGAGGACGTGGTCAAGGAGGCGCTGGCGGGCACGGAGTACGCCTCGCTGCCGGTCCTGTCCCAGGCGTCGCCCTTCTCGCGGACCTCTCAGATCCCGGCGGGCGACGTGACGATCCGGGACCTGTCGAGCCTGTACGTGTACGACAACACGCTGGTCGCGAAGTTGCTGACGGGCGCGCAGGTGCGGGCGTACCTGGAGTACTCGGCGGAGTACTACGTGCGGACGGCGGCCGGTGCGCCGGTGGATGTGGACAAGTTGACCAACGCGAACGGCCGTCCGGACTACAACTACGACTACGTGTCGGGTCTGACGTACGAGATCGACGTCGCGCAGGCGGCCGGTTCGCGGATCAAGAACCTCGCGTACGGCGGTGCTCCGCTGGACGACGCCCAGCAGTTCGTGCTGGCCGTGAACAACTACCGGGCCAACGGCGGCGGCGCCTTCCCGCACGTGGCGTCGGCGAAGGAGCTGTGGGCGGAGTCGACGGAGATCCGTACGCGGATCGCGGAGTGGGCGATGGCGAAGGGTGTGCTGGACCCGAAGGACTTCGCGTCCGTGGACTGGTCGCTGACGCGGGACGGCGAGCCCTTGTTCTGATCCGCGGGTATGTGGGTCGGCCTCAGATGCCGTCCGCCAGAGGGATGAGTGCCCGGTGGTGGCGCGCGGACGGGATCTGGGGCCTGCCGTTGTCCAGGCCGAAGGTGGTGAAGGCGGTGCGGGCGGGCAGCGGGTACGGCTCCTGTCCGGTGAGGTCGTTGAGGATGGTCGCGCTGCGCCAGGCGGCGAGTCCGAGGTCGGGCGTGCCGACGCCGTGGGTGTGGGTTTCGGCGTTCTGGACGTAGACGGAGCCGGTGACGGAGGGGTCGAGGACGAGGCGGTGGCGGTCGTCGATGCGGGGGCGTTCCCGGCTGTCGCGCCGCATGTAGGGGTCGAGGCCGGCGAGGATGCGGCCGAGGGGGCGTTCGCGGTGGCCGGTGGCGAGGACGACGGCGTCGGTGGTGAGGCGCGAGCGGGTCTTCTGCTGTTCGTGTTCGAGGTGGAGTTCGACCTGGGTGGCGCCGATGCGGCCGGCGGTACGGACGTGGACGCCGGGGGTGAGGGTGGTGTCGGGCCAGCCGCCGTCGAGGGTGCGGCGGTACAGCTCGTCGTGGATGGCGGCGGTGGTGTCGGCGTCGATGCCCTTGTGCAGCTGCCACTGGGCGGTGACGAGGCGGTCGCGGACCGGTTCGGCCAGGCCGTGGAAGTAGTGGGTGTAGTCGGGGGTGAAGTGCTCCAGGCCGAGTTTGGAGTACTCCATGGGTGCGAGGGCTTCGGTGCGGCCGAGCCAGTGGAGCCGCTCGTGGCCGGCGGGGCGGCGGCGGAGCAGGTCGAGGAAGACTTCGGCGCCGGACTGGCCGGTGCCGATGACGGTGACGTGTCCGGCGGCCAGGAGCCTGTCGCGGTGGCGGAGGTAGTCGGCGGCGTGGACGACGGGGACGGCGGGGTCGTCGACGAGGGGCCTGAGCGGGTCGGGGACGTGCGGTTCGGTGCCGACGCCGAGAGCGACGTTGTGGGTGTATGTCCGGCCGAGGGCCTCGGCCTCGCCGTCGGCGTCGAGCTGGGTGTAGTCGACCTCGAAGAGGTGGCGTTCGGGGTTCCAGCGGACGGCGTCGACCTGGTGGTGGAAGCGGAGGGCGGGGAGGTTCTCGGCGACCCAGCGGCAGTAGGCGTCGTACTCGGCGCGTTCGATGTGGAAGCGTTCGGCGAAGTAGAAGGGGAAGAGGCGTTCTCTGGCCCTGAGGTGGTTGAGGAATGTCCAGGGGCTGGCCGGGTCGACGAGGGTGACGAGGTCGGCGAGGAAGGGCACCTGGACGCGTGCGCCGTCGATGAGCAGGCCGGGGTGCCAGCGGAAGTCGGGGCGCTGCTCGTAGAAGACGGCGTCGAGGCCGCCGAGGGGGTCGGCGAGGGCCGCGAGGGAGAGGTTGAAGGGGCCGATGCCGATGCCGACGAGGTCGCGCGGGGTGTCGGGGGCGGGGTGCGGGGCGGCGTTCATCGGGGGGTGTGTCCTTCCACGAGTGCCAGGAGTGTGGCGAGGTCGTCCGGTCGGGCGTGGGGGTTGAGGAGGGTCGCCTTGAGCCAGAGCCGGCCGTCGGCGCGGGCGCGGCCGAGGACGGCGTGGCCGGTGGTGAGCAGGGTGCGGCGTACGGCGGCGACGGTGTCGTCGGTGGCGCCGGTGGGCCGGAACAGGACGGTGCTGATGGTGGGTGGGGCGTGCAGTTCGAACCCGGGGTCGGTTTCGACCAGCCCGGCGAATTCCTGGGCGAGGGAGCAGACCGCGTCGACGAGGTCGCCGAGTCCGGCGCGGCCCAGGGTTTTGAGGGTGACGGCGGCTTTGAGGATGTCGGGGCGGCGGCTGGTGCGTGGGGATCGTCCGAGGAGGTCGGGGAGTCCGGCGTCGGTGTCGTCGTCGGCGTTGAGGTAGGCGGCGCGGTGGTGGAGGGCGGCGAGGTCGTCGGTGTCGGTGACGGTGAGGAGGCCGGCGGGGATCGGCTGCCAGCCGAGCTTGTGGAGGTCCAGGGCGACGGTGTCGGCGGCCTCCAGTCCCGTGAGCCGTGCGCGGTGCCGGTCGCTGAAGAGGAGGCCGGCGCCGTAGGCGGCGTCGACGTGGAGGCGGGCGCCGTGGGCGGCGCAGCGGGCGGCGGTCTCGGGCAGCGGGTCGATGAGCCCGGCGTCGGTGGTGCCGGCTGTGGCGGCGACGAGGTGGGGTCCGGGGACCTGGGTGAGCGCCTCGTCGAGGGCGGCGGGGTCGAGGGTGCCCGCGGGGGCGGGGACGACGACGGGTTCGGGCAGGCCGAGGAGCCGGGCGGCGCGGGGCAGGGAGTGGTGGGCGTTCTCTCCGTGGACCAGCCGCAGGTGGGCGCCGTGGGTCTCGCGGGCGAGCAGGACGGCGAGCTGGTTGGACTCGGTGCCGCCGGTGGTGACGAGGGCGTCGGCGGCGCCGGTCTCGCGGGCGAGGGCGCGGGTGACGAGGGTTTCCAGGGCGGAGGCGGCGGGTGCCTGGTCCCAGGAGTCGAGGGAGGGGTTGAGGACGCTGGCGGCGAGGTCGGCGGCGGCCGCGACGGCGAGGGGCGGGGCGTGCAGGTGGGCGGCGCACAGGGGGTGGGCGGGGTCGGCGGCGCCCTCGGCGAGCGCGGTGACCAGGATGCGGAGCGCCTCGGGATCACCCTGGTCGGGCAGGATCTCACCGGCCGCGTCGGCCACCCGGGCGGCGACGGCGCCGGGGCCGCCCGCGGGCAGCGGGCCGCCGCGTGCGGCTGTGCCGGCGCGCAGGGCGTCGAGCACGGTGTCGAGCAGGGGCCGCAGGGCGTCGGTGCCGTGCGGGCCCGAGGCGAGGGGCGGCATGCCCATGAGCCGTCCTTGGGGCACGGGGACTGGGGTTCCAGCTTGTACGCACGGGTGCGTGTACGCCCGGACAGCTCAGTGATCACAACCCGAAAGGGGTATCCCGGCGGTCTTTCCACCGGCGGGCGCGGCCGGTCCCCGCCTCGCAGGGACCGGTCGCGTCCGGGCTCAGTCCGTGTTCGCCTCCCGCACCCGCAGCGCGCGGGCCAGGTCGTCGAGCTGGTCGGTGAGCTTGCGGCGCAGGGCGGGGATCGGGTCGGCGTCGGCGAGGCACTCCTGGCCGAGGCGGAGGGTGTCGGCGTCGACGGCGTGGGCGGGGAAGGCCCAGCGGCCTGCGGCGTCGGCGATGGCGGGGCCGCGGCGGGCGGCGAGTGCGACGGCCTCGGTGTAGTAGCGCGGTACGTAGTCGCGTACGAGGTCGGCCTGTTCGGGCTGCCAGAAGCCCTGGGCGGTGGCGGTGAACAGGTAGTTGGAGAGGTCGTCGGAGGCGAACATGGCCTCCCAGGCGCGGGCCTTGGTCTCGGCGTCGGGCAGTGCGGCGCGGCAGCGGGCGGCGCCCTCCTGGCCGGTGGCGCTCGGGTCGTTGTCCAGTTCGGCGGCGATGGCGGCCTCGTCGGTGGCGCCGAGGACGGCGAGCCGGGTGAGGATGCGCCAGCGCAGCTCGGGGTCGAGTTCGGGGCCGCCGGGCACGGTGCCGTCGGCGAGCCAGGCGGCGATGGTGTCGGGGTGGGCCGCGGTGGTGATGCGGTGGCGCACGGCGATCAGGCGCAGGCCGGGGTGGTCGCCGTCCTCGGTGCGGCGGATGAGGTCGCGGCACAGTTCGGCGAGGATGCTCAGGGCGGCGGGCCGCTGCTCGGGCGTGACGTAGCGGTCGGCGATCTGGCCGGCGGCGAAGGCGAGGACGCCGTCGACGAGCGCGAGGTCGGTCTCGTGCGGGAGGTGGGTGCGGGCGATGTCGAGGTAGGTGGCGGCGGGGAGTTCGCCGTCGCGGACGGCGTCCCTGAGGGCGTTCCAGACGACGGCCCTGGTGAGCGGGTCGGGCAGGCCGGACAGGCTCTCGCTCAGGGTGCGGAAGGAGTCGGCGTCGAAGCGGATCTTGGCGTAGCTCAGGTCGCCGTCGTTGAGGACGACCAGGGCGGGGAGCTTGCCGATGGGCCGGGGTTCGGCCTGGGGGACGTCGATGTCGAGGCGTTCGCGCGGGGTGAGGCGGCCCTCGTGGCCCGGGTCCTGGTCGTAGAGGCCGACGGCGATGCGGTGGGGGCGCTCGCCGGTGCGGTGGACGGTGAGGGCGCGGCTGCCGTTGTCGCCGGTGACGCTCGGGGTGAGGGTGTCGACGCCGGTGGTGCGCAGCCAGGCGTCGGCCCAGGCGTGGACGTCGCGGTCGGTGGCGGCGGCCAGGGAGTCGATGAAGTCGGCGAGGGAGGCGTTGGCGAACTTGTGCCGCTCGAAGTGGATGTTGATGCCGGCCAGGAAGTCCTTCTCGCCGAGCCAGGCGACGAGCTGGCGCAGGGCGGAGGCGCCCTTGGCGTAGGAGATGCCGTCGAAGTTGAGCAGGGCGGAGGCGGTGTCCTGGACGTTCTCGGGGGCGACGGGGTGGGTGGAGGGGCGCTGGTCGGCGTCGTAGCCCCAGGCCTTGCGGGTGACGCCGAAGTCGGTCCAGGTGTCGGTGAAGCGGGTGGCCTCGGCGGTGGTCTGGTAGCCCATGTACTCGGCGAAGGACTCGTTCAGCCAGATGTCGTCCCACCAGCGCAGGGTGACGAGGTCGCCGAACCACATGTGGGCCATCTCGTGGGCGATGACCATGGCGCGGGTCTGGCGTTGGGTGTCGGTGACGGCGGAGCGGAAGACGAACTCGTCGCGGAAGGTGACCAGTCCGGGGTTCTCCATGGCGCCGGCGTTGAACTCGGGGACGAACGCCTGGTCGTAGGAGTCGAAGGGGTAGGGCTCGGTGAACTTCTCGTGGTAGCGGTCGAAGCAGGCGCGGGTGACGTCGAGGAGTTCGTCGGCGTCGGCGTCCAGGTGGGGGGCGAGCGAGCGGCGGCAGTGGATGCCGAAGGGCAGGCCGCGGTGCTCGGTGCGCACGGAGTGCCAGGGGCCGGCGGCGACGGCGACGAGGTAGGTGGAGATCAGCGGGGTGGTGGCGGCCTTCCAGCGGCCGTCGCCGGTGTGTTCGGTGACGCCGTTGGCGAGGACGGTCCAGCCCTCGGGGGCGGTGACGGTGAGGTCGAAGACGGCCTTGAGGTCGGGCTGGTCGAAGGCTGCGTAGACGCGCTGGACGTCGTCCAGGAAGAGCTGGGTGTAGGCGTAGGTCTCGCCGTCGCTGGGGTCGGTGAAGCGGTGCATGCCCTCGCCGGTGCGGGAGTACCGCATGGCGGCCTCGACGCGCAGCTCGTGCTCGCCGGGAGCGAGGTTCTTCAGCGCCAGCCGGTTCTCGTCGAGGGTGGCCGGGTCCAGGGGCTGTCCGTCCAGGGTGACGGCGCGCAGTTCGGCGGGCTTGACCTCGAGGAAGGTGTCCGTGCTGTCCGTGTCGCCGCGGACGGTGAACCGGATGACGGTCCGGGAGTCGAAGGTCTCGTCCCCACGGGTCAGATCGAGGTCGATCGCGTAGTGGTGGACGTCGAGGAGCCGGGAACGGGTCTGCGCTTCGTCGCGCGTCAGTACGGACATGCACGACATGCTGCCTGATGCGGTGGGCAGGGCACAGAGGCGGTTCGGTACGCGCGGTATGTCCGGTCCGTCGCGCCGGCCGCGGCACTCCCCCGGCGTGCGCCCCCGCGGGCGGGGGCGCGGCCCGTCTCAGTCGGCGGCCGGCAGCCCGCCCGGCGCACCGCCGGCGCCGTTGCTCTCCGCGATGCGCTCGTGGTGGTGGATCACCTCGGCGACGATGAAGTTGAGGAACTTCTCGGCGAACGCCGGGTCCAGCTTGGCGCTCTCGGCGAGGGTGCGCAGCCGGGCGATCTGCTGGGCCTCCCGGGCCGGGTCGGCGGGCGGCAGCCGGTGGCGGGCCTTGAGGTGGCCGACCTGCTGGGTGCACTTGAAGCGCTCGGCGAGCATGTGGACGACGGCCGCGTCGATGTTGTCGATGCTGTCCCGCAGCCGGGCCAGCTCCTCGCGGACGGCGGGTTCGACGGCACCGGTACCGGTGTTGCTGGTGGTCATGGGCGCACACCCTACGGGCGCCGGCCCGGCTGTCGCAGACCGTCTCAGGCGCTGAACGCCGTACGGTCCTCGTACAGTGGGAGCGGTATTCAGGAGGCAGGGTTCAGGCGTCTTGGGGGTCGGGCGTGGCGAACGGCGGACCGGTCGAGCACGGGTTCCCGCACCTGGAGACGGTGCGGGAGGCGGTCACGGCGCTGTACCGGCGGCTGTCGTACGACACCGTCCGGACGTTCTCGGCCAGTGTGGCCCCGGTGGACGTGGCGTTCTGCGACACGGACGACCTGTATCTGGGCACGCAGCGGGTGGCGCACGAGCTGGTGCGGCACTACGGGCTGCCGGATGCCCGCATGATCGTCTCCTTCCGCGAGATGACCCACGCGGCGAACGTGGAACTGACGGCCGGACCGGAGTACTTCATCGAGCTGAACGACCGCTTCCGCGCCCATCGCCGGGACATCGGCGCGGCTCTCGCGCATGAGGTGATGCACGTGTACCTGCACCGTCTCGACCTGGCCTTCCCCTCCACCCGGGCCAACGAGATCCTCACCGACACGGCGGCGACGTACCTGGGCGCGGGCTGGCTGCTGCTGGACGCCTACCGGGAGGACGCGGCGTCCTCGCAGAAGCTGGGGTACCTGACGCCGGAGGAGTTCGGTTACGTCCTGGCCAAGCGGGCGCTGGTGTTCGGCGAGGACCCGGCGGTGTGGTTCACGAGTCCGCAGGCCTACACGGCGTACGGCAAGGGTATGGCGCGGGCGCGCCGGGACGAGGAGCAGCCGCCGCTGACCGCGGCCGGCTGGGCGGGGCGTCGCCGCTACGCCCGGGACCGCCGGCACGCGCAGGACCCGCACGCCGCGGGGGCGGCGGACGGCGGCCCGTACTCCTTCACCGCCCAGGCGCCCGGACAGCTCCGGGTGTCGTTCCCCTGCCCGACCTGCCACCAGCGGATCAGGGTGCCGGTGCGGGGGCGGGTCCGGGCGCGGTGCGGGCTGTGCCGGACGGTGCTGGAGTGCGACACGTAGGACGCCCCGCGCGGGGCGTGGGGGCGCTGCTTCAATGCCCGTATGACACAGGCCATCGAAGAACCGTGGGGCATCAGCGTGTTCGGCTCGGGCACGGCGCGGGCCGAGCCGTCGCTCGCCCGGGTGCAGCCGGCGGTGGACGTGCTGGAACCGTCGCCCGAGCAGGCCTTCCAGAAGGCCGGGGAGGCCGTGGCCCGGCTGCGGGAGGTACTGCGGCGGCACGGCGTGCCGGACACCTCGGTCTCGGGCTCCCGGCTCGGCCTCAGCTCGGAGTACGACGGTCACGGCGGTGGCCGGACGCTGCTCGGGTACCGGTGCCAGGCCTCGTACTCGGTGGAGACCGAGGCGCTGGACGACCTCGAGCGGCTGATCGCGGACGTGGTCGACGCGGGCGCGCACCGGATCGACGGCGTGGAGTTCGACGTGCGTGACAAGCCGTCGCTGCTCGACGAGGCGCGGCGCAGGGCGGTGGCCGCGGCCCGCCGCAAGGCCCGGGTGTACGCGGAGGCGGCGGACGTGCGGCTGGGTCCCGTGCTGCACATCCAGGACGTGGAGTCCGAGCCCTTCGCCGCGTTCCGTGCCGCCCAGGGCGGCGGCCCGCCCGGCGCGCTGGCTCCGGGCGCGGTGGAGGTGTCGGCCAGGGTCGTGCTGGGCTTCTCCCTGCGGCACTGACCGCCGCGTTCAGGAGGGCCGCACGATCCCCTGGGCGCGTGCGGCCGCCAGCCACTGGGGGAACTCGCCCACGAGCCGGTCGTACAGCTCGGCGTCGGTCACCTTCCGCGGGTCGCGGCCCGCGTGGAAGAACCCGGCGTTGTCGACGACCCGCTTGCCGGGCACCGCCAGTTCGTCGAGTTTGCGCAGGTACTCGAACTGGCGGCTGCCGGGATCGCCGAAGCCGACGAACTGCCAGAACAGGGGCAGCGGCGCCGCCTTGCACAGGTACCGCTCGGCGGCGAGCCGGTTGATCGGGCCGCCGTCGGTCTGGAAGACGACCAGGGCGGGGTGGCTCGAGCCGCTGTCGAGGTAGTGGTCGATGACGGCGTCCATGGCCAGGTGGTAGCTGGTCTTGCCCATGTGCCCGAGACCGGCCACGATCCGCTCGATCCGGCCCTGGTGGTCGGCGAGCGCGATCTCGGTGACGGCGTCGACGTCGGTGGAGAAGAACACCACCGGCACGGTGCCGTCGTCGTCGAGGTGGGCGGACAGGCTCAGCACGCGGTCGGCGAGCGCCTGCACGCTGCCGTCCTTGTAGTACGGCTTCATGGAGCCGGAGTAGTCGACGACGAGGTAGACCGCGGCCCTGGTCCCCTCCATGCCGTGCTTGGTGAGCGACACCCCGGCGGTCTTGTACAGGTCGACCAGCGCGGGCGCCGTCTCCCGCACCTTGGTGAGACTGATCGCGGCCATGCGGACTCCCCCGTCACCCCTGCCGTGCGTCGTACGGGTGCCGAGGTTACGGCACGGCGCACCCCGCCGCTCGGCCGGTCCCTGGGCATTCGTTATTTTGTTCGCCGCCGTCCCCACCGGCTCACCGTCCGCCCGTCCCGAGGAGCCGGCCCCGTGGATTCCGAGTCCACCGTCACCAGGTGCTACCGCCATCCCGCGGTGGAGTGCCACGTCCGCTGCACCCGCTGCGAGCGGTACATCTGCCCGGACTGCATGCGCGCGGCGCCCGTCGGTCACCAGTGCCCCGAGTGCGTGCGGGAGGGGGCGCGGTCGGTCCGGCAGGC
Source organism: Streptomyces sp. MMCC 100 (assembly GCF_041538145.2). Classification (NCBI taxonomy): domain Bacteria; kingdom Bacillati; phylum Actinomycetota; class Actinomycetes; order Kitasatosporales; family Streptomycetaceae; genus Streptomyces; species Streptomyces sp. MMCC 100. Next base: position 1,647,017 of record NZ_JBGORK020000001.1, on the reverse strand, counting down.
CCGGACCATCGCGGGCGGCCGGATGTCGACGACGCCCGTGGTGACGTACGTGCTGTTCGCGCTGAACGTGCTGGCGTACCTGGCGGAGGTGGTGCGGCCGGAGCTCGTGGACCGGTTCGCCATGGTGGGTTCGCGGCTGGTCGGTCCGGACGGCACCTACTACGTCGGCAACGGCCCGTTCCTCAGCTTCGGGCCGCTGCGGGTGGAGGGTGTCGCCGGGGGCGAGTGGGAGCGGATGCTCACCGGCGCGTTCCTGCACCAGTCGCCTTTCGAGGGAACGTTCGGGATCCTGCACATCACGCTGAACATGGTCGTGCTGTGGCAGTTGGGTCGGGTGGTGGAGCTGATGCTCGGCCGGGTCCGTTTCGCCTTCCTGTACCTGCTGTCGGCGCTCGGCGGTTCCGTCCTGGAGCTGGTCCTCACCGATCCCGGGCAGAGCTCGGTCGGCGCGTCCGGTGCGGTCTTCGGCGTGGGGGCCGCCTACTACGTGCTGCACCGACGGCTGGGCGCCGACATGGGGCGAGTCAACCGCTTCATGGCCGGGCTGCTGCTGTGGCTGCTGGTCTCCGCCTGGTTCACTTCGTGGCAGGGGCATCTCGGCGGCCTTCTGGTGGGCGGGGCGCTGGCCCTGGCGTTCGCGTACGCGCCCCGGGACGGGCGCCGGGTGGCCGTGCAGGCCGGCGCGGGTGCCGCGCTGGTGGTGCTGCTGGCGGTGACGGCGGCGGTGAAGGTGTCGGAACTGACGGGCGGGAGTGTCCCCCTGTGAGAGGTGTCCCCCCTATGAGAGGTGTCCCCCTATGAAACGTGTCGGAGTACTGCTCCTCGGGGCCCTTCCCGTGATCGCCGCGGGCGTGTACTTCGCCGTGCCGGACGACTCGGCGGACCCGGCGGACACCGCGACCACCGCGTCCTCGTCGTCCCCGGCCACCGCCCGGTCGGCCCGCGACGACGCCAAGGACCGGGCCGAGGAGGAACGGGAGGCGGACGACGCGCTGATCGCCGACCTGCCGCCGGGGCTCGCCGCACCGGCGAAGAAGGAGCTGGCCCAGCAACTCGTGTCCAGCGCCGAGAACTCGACCACGAAGTGGCGCACCGCCTACGGCAGCATCCAGGACGTCGGGGACGGCGACGGATACACCGCGGGCATCATCGGCTTCTGCACCGGCACCCACGACCTGCTCACCCTGGTCGAGCGCTACACCGAGGACCACCCGGACAACGGCCTGGCGACGTACCTGCCCGCCCTGCGCGAGGTCGACGGCAGCGACTCCCACGAGGGCCTGGACCCGGGCTTCACGGCGGCCTGGAAGGCGGAGGCGGAGGTCCCGGCGTTCCGCGAGGCCCAGGAGGAGGAGCGCGACCGGGTCTACTTCGAACCGGCGGTGCGCCTGGCCAAGCTGGACGGCCTGGGCACGCTCGGCCAGTTCGTCTACTACGACGCGATGGTCTTCCACGGCCCCGACACGGACGCCGAGGGTTTCTACGGGCTGCGCGAGCGGGCCATGGCCGAGGCGAAGACGCCGGGCCAGGGCGGCTCCGAGAAGGCCTATCTGGACACCTTCCTGGACGTCCGCAAGCAGGCCATGGAGGCCAAGCGGCCGGGCATCGACACCTCCCGCGTCGACACCGCCCAGCGGCGGTTCCTCGCGGCCGGGAACTTGAAGCTGGCGACGCCGCTGGTGTGGGAGGTGTACGGGGACACCTACCGGGTGCCCTGAGCATGCGACAGCGCCTGCCCTTGGTCCGGTCGGGGACGGGGCAGGCGCCATCAGTGTTCCGCACGCCTTTGTGCGGGACGTTCTTCGGTTGTTCCGTCCGTCAGACCGCGAGGGCGCGGTCGGTCGGGCGGATCGGGGCCGGCAGTTCGCTGGCTCCGGTCAGGAAGCTGTCGGCGCCGCGCGCGGCCGAGCGGCCCTCGGCGATCGCCCAGACGATGAGCGACTGGCCGCGGCCGGCGTCACCGGCGACGAACACACCCGGCACGTTGGTCTGGAAGTCGGCGTCCCGGGCGATGTTACCCCGTTCGTCGAGCTCCAGGCCGAACTGGTCGACGAGACCGTTCTCCTTGTCGGTGCCGGTGAAGCCCATGGCGAGGGTGACCAGCTGGGCCGGGATCTTGCGCTCGGTACCCGGCTTCGGGGTCAGCCTGCCCTCGATGAACTCGACCTCGCTCATGTGCAGCCACTGGACGTTGCCGTCCTCGTCGCCCTCGAAGTGGGTGGTGGAGACGGCGTAGACCCGCTCGCCGCCCTCCTCGTGGGCGCTGGTGACCTTGTAGAGCATGGGGAAGGTGGGCCACGGCTGGCGCACCGCGTCCCGCTCCTCGCCCGGCCGGGGCATGATCTCCAGCTGGGTGACGGAGGCCGCGCCCTGGCGGTGGGCGGTGCCCACGCAGTCGGCGCCGGTGTCGCCGCCGCCGATGACGACGACGTGCTTGCCCTCGGCCGAGATCGGGGGCGCCACGTAGTCGCCCTCCTGGACCTTGTTGGCCAGCGGCAGGTACTCCATCGCCTGGTGGATGCCGTTCAGCTCGCGGCCGGGGACCGGCAGGTCGCGGGCGGTGGTGGAGCCGGCGGCGATGACGACGGCGTCGTAGCGCTTCTTCAGGTCGGTCGCCTTGAGGTCGCGGCCGATCTCGACGCCGGTGCGGAAGCGGGTGCCCTCCGCGCGCATCTGCTCTATGCGGCGGTTGATGTGCCGCTTCTCCATCTTGAACTCGGGGATGCCGTAGCGGAGGAGGCCTCCGATGCGGTCCGCGCGCTCGTAGACGGCGACGGTGTGACCGGCCCGGGTGAGCTGCTGGGCGGCGGCGAGACCCGCCGGTCCCGAGCCGATGACGGCGACGGTCTTGCCGGACAGGCGCTCCGGGATCCGCGGGGCGACGTCCCCGGTCTCCCACGCCTTGTCGATGATGGAGACCTCGACGTTCTTGATGGTGACCGGCGGCTGGTTGATGCCGAGCACGCACGCCGACTCGCACGGGGCCGGGCACAGGCGGCCGGTGAACTCCGGGAAGTTGTTGGTGGCGTGCAGGCGCTCGGACGCCGCCGACCAGTCCTCGCGGTAGGCGTAGTCGTTCCACTCGGGGATCAGGTTCCCGAGCGGGCAGCCGTTGTGGCAGAACGGGATGCCGCAGTCCATGCAGCGGCTGGCCTGCTTGCTGATGATCGGCAGCAGGGAGCCGGGGACGTAGACCTCGTTCCAGTCCTTGACGCGCTCCTCGACGGGGCGGGTCCTGGCGACCTCGCGTCCGTGGTTCAGAAAGCCCTTGGGATCAGCCATTGGTCGCCGCCTCCATCATCTTCTCGGTGGTCTCGGTCTCGGAGAGACCGGCTCGCTCGGCGGCGTCCTTGGCGGCGAGCACTGCCTTGTACGTGCTGGGGATGAGCTTGCTGAAGCGCTCCACGGCGGCGGGCCAGTCGGCGAGCAGCTTCCCGGCGACCGTGGACCCGGTCTCCTCGGCGTGGCGGCGCACCACGTCGTGCAGCCATTCCTTGTCGGCGTCGTCCAGGGCCTGTACGGCGTCGGCGTTGCCGGCGTTGACGTTGTCCGGGTCGAGGTCGACGACGTAGGCGACGCCGCCGGACATGCCGGCCGCGAAGTTGCGTCCGGTCTCGCCGAGGACGACCGCGTGGCCGCCGGTCATGTACTCGCAGCCGTGGTCGCCGACGCCCTCGGAGACGACCAGCGCGCCGGAGTTGCGGACGCAGAAGCGCTCGCCGACCTTGCCGCGCAGGAACATCTCGCCGCCGGTGGCGCCGTAGCCGATGGTGTTGCCGGCGATGGTGGAGTACTCGGCGAGGTGGTCGGCGCCCCGGTCGGGGCGGACGACGATCCGGCCGCCGGACAGGCCCTTGCCGACGTAGTCGTTGGCGTCGCCCTCCAGGCGCAGCGTGACGCCGCGCGGGACGAAGGCGCCGAAGGACTGGCCGGCGGAGCCGGTGAAGGTGATGTCGACGGTGTCGTCGGGCAGGCCCGCGCCGCCGAACTTCTTGGTCACCTCGTGGCCGAGCATGGTGCCGACCGTGCGGTTGATGTTGCGGATGGCGACCTGGGCGCGCACCGGGGCGGCCTGGGTGGCGTCCGCGGCGGCCAGCGCGTCGGAGGCGAGCTTGATCAGCTGGTTGTCGAGCGCCTTCTCCAGGCCGTGGTCCTGGCCGACGGCCCGGTGGCGCACCGCGCCCTCGGCCAGTGCGGGCACGTGGAACAGCGGCTCCAGGTTCAGGCCCTGCGCCTTCCAGTGGTCGACCGCGCGGGTCACGTCGAGGGTCTCGGCGTGGCCGACGGCCTCCTCGATGGAGCGGTAGCCCAGCTCGGCGAGGATCTCGCGGACCTCCTCGGCGATGAACCGGAAGAAGTTCACGATGTACTCGGCCTTGCCGGAGAACCTCTCGCGCAGCACCGGGTTCTGGGTGGCGATGCCGACCGGGCAGGTGTCCAGGTGGCAGACGCGCATCATGACGCAGCCGGAGACGACGAGCGGCGCGGTCGCGAAACCGAACTCCTCGGCGCCGAGCAGCGCGGCGATGACGACGTCGCGGCCGGTCTTGAGCTGGCCGTCGGTCTGGACGACGATGCGGTCGCGCAGGCCGTTGAGCAGCAGGGTCTGCTGGGTCTCGGCGAGGCCCAGCTCCCAGGGGCCGCCCGCGTGCTTGAGGCTGGTCAGGGGCGAGGCACCCGTGCCACCGTCGTGACCCGAGATCAGCACCACGTCCGCGTGCGCCTTGGACACACCCGCCGCGACCGTGCCGACGCCGACCTCGGAGACCAGCTTGACGTGAATCCGCGCCTGCGGGTTCGCGTTCTTCAGGTCGTGGATCAGCTGGGCCAGGTCCTCGATGGAGTAGATGTCGTGGTGCGGCGGCGGGGAGATCAGGCCGACGCCCGGGGTGGAGTGCCGGGTCTTGGCGACCCACGGGTAGACCTTGTGGCCGGGCAGCTGTCCGCCCTCGCCGGGCTTGGCGCCCTGGGCCATCTTGATCTGGATGTCGTCCGCGTTGACCAGGTACTCGGAGGTGACGCCGAAGCGGCCGGAGGCGACCTGCTTGATGCTGGACCGGCGCGCCGGGTCGTACAGGCGCTCCGGGTCCTCGCCGCCCTCACCGGTGTTGGACTTGCCGCCCAGCTGGTTCATGGCGATGGCGAGGGTCTCGTGCGCCTCCTGGGAGATGGAGCCGTACGACATGGCGCCGGTGGAGAAACGCTTGACGATCTCGGAGACGGGCTCGACCTCGTCGAGGGGGATCGGCTGCCGGTCGCTCTTGAAGCCGAAGAGGCCGCGCAGCGTCATCAGCCGCTCGGACTGCTCGTTCACGCGCTCGGTGTACTTCTTGAAGATGTCGTACTTGCCGGAGCGCGTGGAGTGCTGGAGGCGGAAGACCGTCTCCGGGTCGAACAGGTGCGGCTCGCCCTCGCGGCGCCACTGGTACTCGCCGCCGATGTCCAGGGCGCGGTGGGCCGGCGCGATGCCGCTGGCCGGGTACGCCTTGGCGTGGCGGGCGGCGACCTCCTTGGCGACGACGTCGATGCCGACGCCGCCGATCTTGGTGGCGGTGCCGTTGAAGTACTTCGCGACGAAGGCCTCGTCCAGGCCGACGGCCTCGAAGACCTGGGCGCCGCGGTAGGAGGCGACGGTGGAGATGCCCATCTTGGACATGACCTTGAGGACGCCCTTGCCGAGGGCGTAGATCAGGTTGCGGATGGCCTGCTCGGTCTCGATGCCGGGCAGGAAGGTACCCGCGCGGACCAGGTCCTCGACGGACTCCATCGCGAGGTACGGGTTGACCGCGGCGGCGCCGAAGCCGATGAGCAGGGCGACGTGGTGGACCTCGCGGACGTCGCCGGCCTCGACCAGCAGGCCCACCTGGGTGCGCTGCTTGGTGCGGATGAGGTGGTGGTGGACGGCCGCGGTGAGCAGCAGCGAGGGGATCGGCGCGTGCTCGGCGTCCGAGTGGCGGTCGGACAGGACGATGAGCCGGGCGCCGTTCTCGATGGCGGCGTCGGCCTCGGCGCAGATCTCCTCTATGCGCGCGGCCAGGGCGTCGCCGCCGCCGTGCACCCGGTAGAGACCGGAGAGGGTCGCGGCCTTGAAGCCGGGCATGTCGCCGTCGGCGTTGATGTGGATGAGCTTGGCCAGCTCGTCGTTGTCGATCACCGGGAAGGGCAGCAGGACGCTGCGGCACGAGGCGGCCGTCGGGTCCAGCAGGTTGCCCTGGGGGCCCAGCGAGGAGCGCAGGGAGGTGACCAGTTCCTCGCGGATGGCGTCCAGCGGCGGGTTGGTGACCTGCGCGAAGAGCTGGGTGAAGTAGTCGAAGAGCAGCCGGGGGCGCTCGGAGAGCGCGGCGATCGGCGAGTCGGTGCCCATGGAGCCGATCGGCTCGGCGCCGGCCTTGGCCATCGGCGCGAGGATGACGCGCAGCTCCTCCTCGGTGTACCCGAAGGTCTGCTGGCGGCGGGTGACCGAGGCGTGGGTGTGCACGATGTGCTCGCGCTCGGGCAGGTCGGACAGCTCGATCTCGCCGGCTTCCATCCACTCGGCGTACGGCTGCTCGGCGGCGAGCTGGGCCTTGATCTCGTCGTCCTCGATGATGCGGTGCTCGGCGGTGTCCACGAGGAACATGCGGCCGGGCTGGAGGCGGCCCTTGCGGACGACCTTGGCGGGGTCGATGTCGAGGACGCCGACCTCGGAGCCGAGGACGACGAGGCCGTCGTCGGTGACCCAGTAGCGGCCGGGGCGCAGGCCGTTGCGGTCGAGCACGGCGCCGACCTGGGTGCCGTCGGTGAAGGTGACGCAGGCGGGGCCGTCCCAGGGCTCCATCATCGTGGAGTGGAACTGGTAGAAGGCGCGCCGGGACGGGTCCATGGAGTCGTGGTTCTCCCACGCCTCCGGGATCATCATCAGCACGGAGTGCGGCAGCGAGCGCCCGCCGAGGTGGAGCAGCTCCAGGACCTCGTCGAAGGAGGCGGAGTCGGAGGCGTCCGGCGTACAGATCGGGAAGATCCGCTCCAGGTCGGACGACGAGCCGAACTGGCCGGAGGCCAGCTGGGACTCGCGGGCGCGCATCCAGTTGCGGTTGCCCTTGACCGTGTTGATCTCGCCGTTGTGGGCGACGAAGCGGTACGGGTGGGCGAGCGGCCAGCTCGGGAAGGTGTTGGTGGAGAACCGGGAGTGCACGAGCGCGATCGCGGAAGCGAAGCGGCGGTCGGACAGGTCCGGGAAGAACGGCTCCAGCTGGCCGGTGGTCAGCATGCCCTTGTAGACGATGGTCCGCGCGGACAGCGACGGGAAGTAGACACCGGCCTCGCGTTCGGCGCGCTTGCGCAGCGCGAAGGCGTGGCGGTCCAGGGCGATGCCCTGCGAAGCCCCGTCCGTCACGAAGATCTGGCGGAAGACCGGCATGGTCGAGCGGGCGGTGGCGCCCAGCATCTGCGGGGCGACCGGGACCTCGCGCCAGCCGAGGACGGTGAGGCCCTCCTCGCCGGCGATGGTCTCGATGCGGGAGACGGCGTCCCCGGTGCCGTCGACCGGCAGGAAGGCGATGCCGACGGCGTACGACCCGGCCTCGGGCAGTTCGAATCCGGCTACCTCGCGGAAGAACGCGTCCGGCACCTGGGAGAGGATGCCCGCGCCGTCGCCCGAGTCGGGCTCGGAGCCGGTGGCGCCGCGGTGCTCCAGGTTGCGCAGCACGGTGAGTGCCTGGTCGACCAGGGTGTGGGACGCCTCGCCGGTGAGGGTGGCGACGAAACCGACGCCGCACGCGTCGTGTTCGTTGCGGGGGTCGTACATACCCTGCGCGGCAGGGCGAGCATCCATGAAGGACCAGTTCTGGCCATTCGCGGAGTGCTGGGACGGCTGGCGCGGCGTACGCATCGGCTCTCCCGTCGTCGTCATCTGGCATGTGGCAAGTGCCGAGGGACGACGTTGGCCCTCTGCGGTGGGTGTAAGCGGGTGCAAAATTCGGTGCAGGTTACATGATGGATCGGTTCTCGGTAAACGGGACAATCCGTTCCAGCATGCGGACACCAGAGGGTCGCGGCAAGGGTTCCGCACCCGTGATGGAAGCTTTGGAGACCGAAGCGAACAGATCGATGTCCGTCGGTCCGAGGGCGCGGAGGGAGCGTCGTCGCCCACTCCGCGGATGCGCGGCAGGCTTCATTGCCCACAGCGCTTACGGCTCATGCCCGGAGATTACGCACTCGAAACCAGCGAGTAACGGCTACGAGCGGCGGCCATGTGCAGCAACCACGCGCAGCGACTACTTATGCGGCCCGCCGCATAAGTTCGAGCCGGGCTATCCTACGGCCGTTCCGAACAGACTGCCCAGGAGATACGTCACACCGGCCGCCGCGCCACCGAGGGCGAGCTGCCGCAGGCCGCTGTACCACCAGCTGCGGGCCGTGACCTTGGCGACCACCGCGCCGCACAGGAAGAGCCCGGCCAGCGCGAGCAGCACCGCGGGCCACAGCGCACTGGCGCCGAGCAGGAACGGCAGGACGGGGAGCAGGGCGCCCAGCGCGAAGGACCCGAACGAGGACACGGCCGCGACCGTCGGCGAGGGCAGGTCGGAGGGGTCGATGCCCAGCTCCTCGCGGGCGTGTATCTCCAGCGCCTGCTCGGGGTCGCTGGACAGCTGGCGGGCCACCTCGCGGGCGAGCTCCGGCTCGACGCCGCGCGCCTCGTAGAGCGCGGCCAGCTCGGCCTCCTCGTCCGCCGGGTGCTTGCGCAGCTCGCGGCGCTCCACGTCCAGCTCGGCCTCGACCAGCTCGCGCTGGGAGGCGACGGATGTGTACTCGCCGGCGGCCATGGAGAAGGCACCGGCGGCCAGCCCCGCGAGCCCGCTGATCACCACGGTCTGCTGGCTCGCCGTACCGCCGGCGACGCCGGTCATCAGGGCGAGGTTGGAGACCAGTCCGTCCATGGCGCCGAAGACGGCGGGGCGCAGCCAGCCGCCGTTCACGTCGCGGTGGGTGTGGTTGTCGCGGTGCGCCTCGTGGAGCGCCGCCTCGGTCTCGATGATGGCCATGAACGTTCCCCCCGGGAACTTGTTTGGACTCGTTCTACTTTTTAACAACAACCAATCTACGCCGATCATTTCCGTCCTGCCAGCTAGGAAAGGCTGGGCTTACCTGCGGCTTTACCTCTCCGTACTCATTCGTGATCATGCTCGCTCATATGTCGACCGGGTGACGCTGCCCCCGGTTCGGCTGCGGCGCACACCGCACCGGGGACAGATACGCCGAGGGAGAGGAGAGGCCGCATGGCATCCACCGCCTGCATTCCCCCGGCCCCCGCGCCCCAGGGCGCCGTCGGGCTCCGCGACCGGGCCCGGGGCGCGCTGCTCGGGCTGGCCGTCGGGGACGCCCTCGGGGCACCGGCCGAGAACATGAAGCCCTCGGAGATCCGCGCCCGCTGGGGCCGCATCACGGGGTACGTGGCCGACCGGCCCGCCGGTACGGACGACACGGAGTACGCGATCTTCTCGGGCCTGCTGCTGGCCCGCCGCGGCGCCGGGCTCACCCAGGCCCACGTGGAGACGGCCTGGCACGAGTGGATCGCCGACCGGGAGGAGGGACCGTTCCGGGGCGCGGGCTTCAGCGAGCGCGGGACCCTGGAGAACCTGCGCCGGGGTCTCGCCGCCCCGATCTCCGCCCAGCACCGGCACGCCTGGAGCGACGGACTTGCCATGCGGGCCGCGCCGCACGGCGTGTTCGCGGCCGGGCGGCCCGCGGAGGCGGCCCGGCTGGCGGCGATCGACGGCTCGGTCAGCCACGAGGGCGAGGGCATCTACGGCGGCCAGGCGGTGGCGGCGGGCGTCGCGGCGGCGATGGCCGGGGCATCGACCGTCGCGGTCGTGGCCTCCGCGCTGGCCGTCGTCCCGGACGACTCCTGGACGGCGCGCTGTCTGCGCCGCGCGATGACGGCGGCCCACCGCGGCGAACGCGCGGTGCGCTCCGCCGTCGTCATCGGCGGCTACCCGTGGACCGACCTGGCGCCCGAGGCCGTCGCCCTCGCCTTCGGCGCGTACGCGGCGGCCGACGGCGACTTCACGGACGCCGTACTGACGGCCGTCAACATGGGCCGCGACGCCGACACCACGGCCGCGGTGGCCGGCGCCCTCGCGGGGGCGACCCGGGGCGTCCACGCCATCCCGGCCGACTGGGCCGCCGCCATCGGCCCGGTCCGCGGCACCTGCCTGCCGACGATGGCCGGACACCACGTACTGGAGGTGGCGGACCTGCTGACGCGGGCGCCGCGGGAGGCTCCGCCGGGCGCGGAGCCCGTACCGGGGTCCACGACGCGGGCACCCGGATGCCCGGAGCGGGTGCCGCCGGGCACGGAGCGGCTGCCGTCGGGCCCGGAGCGCGGTCGGCCGGGCACTGAACCCGCGCCAGAGGTCACGGAACCCGTGCCAGGGCTCACCAACCGAGCACCCCGAGGCCCGGAACAGGTACCGCCAGGCACGGAGCAGGTACCACCAGGCCCGGAGCGAGGCCGACCAGGCACGGAACCCGTGCCCGGGCTCACCAACCGGGCACCCCGAGACCCGGAGCAGGTACCGCCAGACACGGAGCGCGGTCGGCCGGGCACGGAGCAGGTGCCGTTGGACACGGAACCCGCAGCGCCCGGCGCGAACGGATCGGCCCAGAGCCCGGAGCGGGCTCCGTGGGGAGCAAGGGGGGCACTGTCCCGGGAGCCGGAGCGGGTGACGTCAGGTCCTGAGGCGGCTCCGTCTCCCGTACGGGGCGAACCACCCGACGGCGCCGCCCCCGTCGGCACCCGGCCCCCGCCCGCCCCCGCCGTGCATCCGCCCGTCCCGGGGACCGACGCGGCGGCGCAGACGCCCCGAAGCCCGGACGGGGCTCCGCACCCCGTACCGGACGAACCACCCGCCGACACCCTCGAGCCCGGCGGCACCGACCTCGCCGCACGTCCACCCGTCCCGGACCCCGGCGCACCGGCGGAGGTGGGGCCATGAGCAGGGCACGGGGCGGGGACGGGGTGACGGGCACCACGGCGTACGTCGAAGGGCCCGGTGTTCCGGAGGGGAGGGTGTCCAGCGGGAGCGGGCACCGGACGGGAGCCGAGCCGGGTACGGCTGTGGCCTCCCGCGCGGTACCGCTCTCCGACCGCATCGAGGGGCTCCTGCTCGGGCTCGCCGCGGGAGACGCCGCCGGCTGGCCCGCCGCCCGGCACCGGGCCGCCCGGATGCCGGAGTGGACGCGCCGGCTCACCCGCGAGCTGGACACCTTCGCCGAGCAGAACGCGACCACCACCCTCCCCGTCCCCATCGCCCTGAACCAGTCCCCGGAACCGCTGCGCCTCGGCCCCTCGGACGACGCCGAGTGGGCGGCGTTCGCGGCGGAGGCGGTGCTGCGGGCCGGGGACGACAGCCTGCTCGGGGACCTGAGCCGGGACCGCCGGATGCGAGCCGCGATCGACCTGACCTGGAACGCCGTCGCCAGCGAGGTCGCCGCGGCGGCCGACCGCGCTCCCGAGGTCGAGTCGGCGGTGCTGCCGCTGCGCGCCCGCATCTCGGTGCGCGCCGGGCTCGGCAACCTTGCCACCGGCCTGCGCCCGCCCGCCACCGGCCACGACAACCCGCACTACTTCGACGACGCCGCCTGCGTACGGGCCTGCGTCCTCGCCGTCGCCCACCCCGGCGCCCCGTGCCCCGCCGCCGACCTCGCCGAGTTCGACGCCCGCTACACCCAGGACGGCGACGGTGTGCACGGCGCCCGGGCCATGGCGGCGGCGCTGGCCTGCGCCCTCGACGGCGCCGCCGTGGACGCCTGCGTGACGGCCGCTCTCGCCGAACTCCCCGAGGCCACGGAGATCGGCCGCAACGCCCGCCAGGCCCTGGCCCTCGCGGCGGACGCCGAGAGCACCTTCGCCCTCGTCCCGCTCCTCGAGCACCGCATCGTCGACCACGTCTACAGCTACGGCATCGCCGCCGCCGAGACCGTCCCGGTCGCCCTCGCCCTCGCCACCGCCGCCGGGGGCCGCATCGCCGAGGCGGTACCGGCGGCGGCCTGTCTGTCCCGGGTCGCGGACTCCGCCCCCGCCCTGGCCGGCGCCCTCACCGGCGCGCTCGGCGGCGGTACGTCGATCCCAGCGCCGTGGCGGGACGCCTGCCGCACCCTGCCCGGCTGCGTACTGCCCCGGCTCACCGGGACCGACCTGGTCGAACTCGCCGCTCTCCTGCACGCCACGCAACCGTCCCGACCGGAAGGACGAGGCACCACGCCATGACCCCCAGCACCCCGGACCACAGCACCACCGCGCCCCTCGACGAGCGCGTCACGGGCGCCCTCGTCGGCGCGGCCGTCGGCGACGCGCTCGGCGGCCCCGTCGAGGGCTACTCCCCCGAGCAGATCCTCGAACGCCACGGCGGCCGCGTCCACGGCGTCGTCGGCCCCTGGAACGGCGACGCCTGGCGCACCGCGCGCCCCGTCGCCCCGTACCACAAGGGCGACGGCCACGTCACCGACGACACCCTGATGACGCACGCGCTGGTCCGGGTCTACGGCACGGTCCGCGACCACCTCGACGCGTACGCGGTCGCCGAGCACCTGGTCCCGGACCTGATCACCAACCCGCGCTGGATCCCGGAACTGGAGGCCGAGGCGCTCCCGCTCCAGCGGATCTTCCTCGCCGAGAAGTGGCTGGTCGCCCGGATCCACTACGGCCACGTGGACCCGCGCGAGGCCGGCACCGGCAACATCGTCAACTGCGGTGCCGCGATGTACATGGCCCCGGTCGGCCTGGTCAACGCGGCCCACCCCGCGGCCGCCTACGCCGAGGCCCTGGACGTCGCGGGCGCGCACCAGTCGTCGTACGGCCGTGAGGCGGCCGGTGTCTTCGCGGCGGCGGTGGCCGCGGCCTGCGTACCGGGAGCGACTCCGGACTCCGTGGTGGCCGCCTGCCTGTCCCTGGCCAAGGACGGCACCCGGGCGGCGATCGAGGCCGTGTGCGAAGTGGCCGCACGCCACTCGGACTTCGAGTCGGCGCTCGCACCAATGCGGGCGGCGGTCGCGCCGTTCGACACGGTGGGCCCCGACTACCGCGCACCCTCGCTCGGCGCCCGCCGCCCCTCGCGCCTGCACGCGATCGAGGAACTGCCCGTCGCCCTCGGCATGCTGCTCGTCTCCGGCGGCGACTTCCGGCACGCGGTCCTCGGCGCGGTCAACTACGGCCGCGACTGCGACTCCATCGCCACGATGGCGGGCGCGGTCGCCGGGGCGCTGGGATCCCCGGTTCCGGAGGACTGGGCCAAGACCGTCGCGGAGGCGAGCCGTCTGGACCTGTGGGCGCCGGCGACGACGCTCACCGCCGTCGCGCGGGAGGTCTTCGCGCGTGACGTACGGCGCCGCCGGGCCCATGAGGAGGCGTTCGCCGCGATCGGGGGCGCGGGATGCTCCGACTGACCTGGGTGCAGCCCGAGGACCTGATCGGCCACGAGTTGCGCCAGGCACGGCTGGACGGCCGCGACGCCTCGGCGGTCGCGGCCCGATGGCGGGCGGCGGGCGGCGGCGAGGCACCACCCCGGGCAGGCGCCTCCGCCCGGCCCGTCTCCCCCGGCCTCCGTCGCCTGGCGGAAGACCTCCTGGACGAACTGGCCCGTCTGCCCGCCCCGTTGGCGGAGTCCGAGCCGACGGACCTCGGCCGGATCAGGGCGCTGTGCCCCGACTGGCCGTCCCCGCACCCCGCCGCCTCCGTGTCCCCCGCCCGGCTGGAGGCCGCCTGGCTCGGCCGCGCCGTCGGCTGCCTCCTCGGCAAACCCGTCGAGAAGCTGCCCCTGACCGGCATCCGTCTCCTCGGCCGGGCCACCGGCAACTGGCCCCCGGCCACGTACTTCACCGCCCGGGGCGTCCCCCACGACCTGCTCACCACGTACCCCTGGAACCGCCGCTCCGCGGCCACCTCACTCGCCGAGAACATCGACGGCATGCCGGTGGACGACGACCTCGACTACCCGCTCCTGAACCTCCTGCTCCTCCAGCGCCACGGCAGGGCCTTCACCACCGACGACGTGGCCCGCGTCTGGCTCGACGAGCTCCCGCCCGGCCGCGCCTTCACCGCCGAGCGCGTCGCCCACCGCAACCTCCTCACCGGCCTCGAACCCCCGGACACCGCCCGCCACCGCAACCCCTTCCGCGAGTGGATCGGCGCCCTGATCCGCGCCGACGTGCACGGCTGGACCAACCCCGGCGACCCGGCCGCCGCCGCCGAGCAGGCGCACCGCGACGCGACCCTCAGTCACACCGCCAACGGCGTCTACGCGGCGATGTTCGCGGCGGCCGTCATCGCCACCGCCGCCGCCACCGACGCGCCCGACGTCCACGCCTGTCTGCGCGCCGGACTCGCGGTCGTACCGCCCCGCTCCCGCCTCGCCAGGGCCGTCCGGCACGCCGTACGACTCGCGGGCGCGCACGGCGACTTCGACACGGTCGTGGACGAGCTCCACGCCGTGCACTCCCCCGCGCACCACTGGGTGCACGCCGTTCCCAACACCGCCCTGATCGCCGCCGCGCTCACCCACGGGGACGGCGACTTCACCGGTTCGCTCGCGCGCGTCGTCTCCGGCGGCTGGGACACCGATTCCAACGGCGCCACCGTCGGCAGCGTCGCCGGACTGCTCGCCGGCTCCCCCGCCGCGCTGCCCGGGCACTGGACGGCCCCGCTGAAGAACCGCCTGGCCACCTCCGTCGGCGACTTCGACGGCACCGGCTTCGACGCCCTCGCCCACCTCACCCACCGGGAGGCCACCCGCCCATGCCCGAGCCAGAGCACGCCGTGACCGCCGCCCCCACCGCCTCCGCCGCCCCCGGCCCCGCCCCGCTGACGGGCCTGCGCGTCCTCGATCTCGCCACCCTCTTCGCGGGGCCCCTCGCCGCCACCATGCTCGGCGACTTCGGCGCCGAGGTGATCAAGGTCGAGCACCCCAACCGGCCCGACCCGTCCCGGGGGCACGGCCCGTCGAAGGACGGGGTCGGCCTGTGGTGGAAGCTGCTCGGCCGCAACAAGCACACGATCACCCTGGACCTGTCCAGGCCCGCCGGGCGCGCCACGCTGCTCCGGCTCGCCGCCACCGCCGACGTCGTCGTCGAGAACTTCCGGCCGGGCACCCTGGAGAAGTGGGACCTGGGCTGGGACGAGCTGTCCGCCGTCAACCCGCGCCTGGTCCTGACCCGGGTCACCGGTTTCGGCCAGTTCGGGCCGTACGCGCGCCGCCCCGGCTTCGGCACCCTCGCCGAGGCCATGAGCGGCTTCGCCGCGATGACCGGCGAACCGGACGCGCCCCCGACACTGCCGCCGTTCGGCCTCGCGGACTCGATCGCGGCGCTGGCGACGGCGTACGCCGTGATGACCGCGCTGGCCGCACGCGAGCGCACCGGCGAGGGCCAGGTCGTCGACATGGCGATCATCGAGCCGATCCTGACCGTGCTGGGCCCGCAGCCCCTCTGGTACGACCAGCTCGGCCACGTCCAGCCGCGCACCGGCAACCGCTCCCAGAACAACGCCCCGCGCAACACCTACCGCACCGCCGACGGCACCTGGGTCGCCGTCTCCACCTCGGCCCAGTCGGTCGCCGAGCGCGTGATGCGGCTGGTGGGCCGCCCCGAGCTGATCGACGAGCCCTGGTTCGCGACGGGCGCCGAGCGGGCCCGGCACGCCGACGTGCTGGACGCGGCGGTCGGCGACTGGATCGCCAGGCACAGCCGCGCCGACGTGCTCGCCGCGTTCGAGAAGGCCGAGGCGGCGGTCGCGCCCGTCCAGGACGTGCGGGACGTGATGAGCGACCCGCAGTACCGGGCGCTCGACACGGTCACCACCGTCGACGATCCCGAGCTGGGCCCGCTGCGCATGCAGAACGTCCTCTTCCG
The DNA here is from genome assembly GCF_041538145.2 of Streptomyces sp. MMCC 100. Taxonomy (NCBI): domain Bacteria; kingdom Bacillati; phylum Actinomycetota; class Actinomycetes; order Kitasatosporales; family Streptomycetaceae; genus Streptomyces; species Streptomyces sp. MMCC 100. The sequence continues at coordinate 1,631,132 of NZ_JBGORK020000001.1, read as the reverse complement.
GCTCTCCGCCACCCCGGGAGCGATCCGCTGGGCGGGCCGCCCGCACGGCGCGGACACCGAGGAGGTGCTGACCGGGCTGGGGCTCACCCCGGCGGACGTGAAGGAGCTGCGTGAGGAGGGCGTCGTATGACCGCACCCCCGCTGACCTGGTTGTACGCCCCCGGGGACCGGCCCCGGGTGGTGGCCAAGGCGCTGGCCGCCGGTGCCGACGTGGTGGTGGTCGACCTGGAGGACGCGGTCGCCGCCGACCGCAAGGAGTACGCCAGGGACGCCACGGCCGAGCTGCTCACCGAGCCGCAGCCGGTGCCGGTGCACGTCCGCGTCAACGCCCTGGACGGTCCGCTCGCCGCCGCGGACCTGGCGGCGCTGGCCGCGCTGCCCGGCCTGTCCGGGCTCCGGCTGCCCAAGGTGACGGCGCCGGAACAGGTCGCCGAGGTCGCAGCGGCCGTCGGCGGGCCGCCGCTGTACGCCCTGCTGGAGACGGCCCTGGGGGTCGAGCGGGCGTACCGGATCGCCACCGCCCACCCGGCGCTGCGCGGCATCGCCCTCGGGGAGGCGGACCTCCGGGCGGACCTGGGCGTGCGCGGGGACACCGGCCTGGACTGGTCGCGCTCGCGCGTGGTCGTGGCCGCGCGGGCGGCGGGCCTGGCGCCGCCGTCCCAGACGGTGCATCCGGACACCCGGGACCTGGAGGGCCTGGCGGCGTCCTGCGCCCACGGCCGCGCCCTGGGGTTCCTGGGGCGGGCCGCGATCCACCCCCGTCAGCTGCCGATCATCGAGCGGGCGTACCTGCCGACCGAGCGGGAGCTGGAGGAGGCGGAGACGATCGTGAAGGCGGCCACGGTCCAGCCGGGCGCGCAGGCGCTGCCGGACGGCCGGTTCATCGACGCGGCGGTGGTGGCGACGGCCCGGCGCACCCTGTCGCTGGCCAGGCGCCCCTCCCTGTCCTGAGCCGGGTTCCCGGCAGACGCCGAGGGCGCCCGGTGGGTCCCGGGCGCCCTCGGCGGCATGTACGGCGGGCGGGGTCAGCCCTTCTTGGCGGAGTCGGCCCCGTTCGTCACGCCCTCGGTGTCCTTCGTGTCGTCCTTGTCCGCCGCGTCCGTGTCCTCGGTGGCCCCGGCGTCCTCGGGGGGACCGGTCTTCTCCGCGGTGTCCGCATCGTCGGTCCCGGCGTCCGCGTCCTCCTTGGCGTCCTTCTCCCCTTCGGGCCCGGCTTCGCCGGCGGCGGACTCCGCGCCCGGCTCCACCACGGCCTCCCGGCCCGGCCGCATCCGCGCCGAGAGCACGATGTACAGCACGGCGAGCAGGAACACGAAGAGCGCGGTCCAGTTGTTCAGGCGCAGGCCGAGGATGTGGTGGGCGTCGTCGACGCGCATGTACTCGATCCAGAACCGGCCCGCGCAGTACGCCGCCACGTACAGGGCGAAGGCGCGCCCGTGGCCGAGCTTGAAGCGGCGGTCGGCCCAGATGACGAGCAGCGCGACACCGATGCACCACAGCGACTCGTACAGGAACGTCGGGTGGTACGTGCCCGGCAGCCGTCCGTCCGCCGTCGAGGTGATCTCCACGGCCCACGGCAGGTCGGTCGCCTTGCCGTACAGCTCCTGGTTGAACCAGTTGCCCCAGCGGCCGATGGCCTGGGCGAGGGCGATGCCGGGGGCGACGGCGTCGGCGTACGCGGGCATCGGAACGCCCCGGCGCCGGGCACCGATCCAGGCGCCCACCGCGCCGAACGCGATCGCACCCCAGATGCCGAGCCCGCCCTCCCAGATCTTGAAGGCGTCGACCCAGTCACGGCCCTCGCTGAAGTACAGCTGGTAGTCCGTGATCACGTGGTAGAGGCGTCCGCCGATCAGGCCGAAGGGAACGGCCCAGACCGCGATGTCGGCCACCGTGCCGGGCCGTCCGCCCCGGGCGATCCAGCGCTTGTTGCCGAGCCAGACGGCAACGAAGACGCCGATGATGATGCAGAACGCGTAGCCGCGCAGCGGGATGGGACCGAGGTGCAGCACCCCGCGCGACGGGCTGGGAATGAAGGCAAGTTCCATGGCAGGGTCGACGCTACCGTGTCGGACGGGACGCGCGGCGGGCAGCCCGGCTACGGGTCCGTAACGAGCGGGCGCGCTACTTGTTGGCGTCCTCCACCATCTGCTTGAGCTTGGCCGGTGTCATGGAGCGGTCCTGGTAGATGTTCTTGCCGTCCAGGAGCACGGTGGGGGTGCCGCTGAAGCCGCCGTTCTGGAAGGCCTTGTTGGACTTCTCCACCCAGCTGTTGTGCTTGCCGTTCTTCAAGCACTCCTGGAACAGGGTGGTGTCGAGGCCGTCGACCTTGCCCGCCAGGTCGAGCAGCTTGTTCTCGTCGGCGAAGGCGTCGTCGGTCTCCGACGGCTGGTTGTCGTACAGCACGTCGTGGTACGCCGGGAACTTGCCGGCGTCCTGGGCGCAGGCGGCGGCGTTGGCGGCCTTGCGGGAGCCGGTGCCGCCCATGTTGCCGTCGATGATCGTCGCCAGGTGGTACTCGACCTTGAGCTGCCCGGCGTCGGTGAGCTCGTGAACGGTGTCGCGGTACGCCAGCTCGAAGGCCTTGCAGGCCGGGCAGCGGAAGTCCTCCCAGACGGTGAGCGTCGACTTGGCGCTCTCCTTGCCGACCGGGATGGCGAGGCTGTCCTTGCCCTGGGCGCCCGAGGGCGCCACGATCGGGCCCGCCGACTCGCTGCCGTCGTCCTTGCCCGCGTTCGCGGCGATCGCGCCGATCACCGCCGCGAGTCCCAGGACGCAGACCACGCTCGCGCCGACGATCAGCGCACGGCGGCGCTTGTCCCTGGACTTCTGCTTCTCGCGCTCGGCCGCCAGCTTCTCGCGGGCGCTGCGCTTTCCCTGTCGGTTCTTCTCGCTCACACCCCGCAGAACGAACCGGGGAGGCGCAGCGCGCCTCCCCGGTCCCAGGTCCACTCGTACGAGGGACCTCTGTCATGCTCTCGTCCGTCACATGCGGGCGGTCACGCCTGTCCGCGCACGCCCTTCGCCAGGTCGGCGGCGAGCTCGCGGACGCCCTCGAGGCCGGCCGCGTCGTCGGGCGCGTCCAGCATCCGCTTGACGAAGGCCGAGCCGACGATCACGCCGTCGGCGAAGCCGGCGACCTCGGCGGCCTGAGCGGCGTTGGAGACGCCGAGACCGACGCAGACCGGGGTGTCGGTGGTGGCGCGGGTGCGCCGCACCAGGTCCTCGGCCTGCGCGCCGACCGACTCGCGGGTGCCGGTGACGCCCATGAGGGAGGCGGCGTAGACGAAGCCGCTGCCGGCCGCGGTGATCTCGGCGAGCCGCGCATCCTTGCTGCTGGGCGCGACCACGAAGACCGTGGCGAGCCCGTGCTTGTCCGCGTGCTCCCGCCACAGCGCCGACTCCTGGACCGGCAGGTCGGGCAGGATGCACCCGGCGCCGCCCGCCTCGGCCAGCTCGGCGGTGAAGCGCTCCACGCCGTAGCGGTCGATGGGGTTCCAGTAGGTCATGACCAGGATCGGCTTGCCGGTGGCCGCGTGCGCCTCGCGGACCGTGCGCATCACGTCGGCGATCTTCACGCCGCCGCGCAGCGCGATGTCGTCGGCGGTCTGGATCACCGGGCCGTCGAGCACCGGGTCGCTGTGCGGCAGGCCCACCTCGACGACGTCGGCGCCGCCGTCGATCGCGGCCTTGACCGCCTCGATGCCGCCGTCCACGGTCGGGAACCCGGCCGGGAGGTAGGCGATGAGGACGGCGCGGCCCTCGGACTTCGCCGCGGCGAGGGTGTCGTTCAGCAGCTGTACGTTCCCGCTCACTTGGCGTCCCCCTCGATCTCGGCGGTGCCGGAGGCGTCCTCGGCGACCTCGGCGTCGGTGTCGTACAGCCCGAAGTAGCGGGCGGCGGTGTCCATGTCCTTGTCGCCGCGGCCGGACAGGTTGACCACGATCAGCCCGTCCTTGCCCAGCTCCCTGCCGACCTCCAGGGCTCCGGCCAGGGCGTGGGCGCTCTCGATGGCCGGGATGATGCCCTCGGTGCGCGACAGCAGGCGCAGCGCCTGCATGGCGGCGTCGTCGGTGACCGCGCGGTACTCGCCGCGGCCGGAGTCCTTGAGGTAGGCGTGCTCGGGCCCGATGCCGGGGTAGTCCAGGCCGGCCGAGATCGAGTACGGCTCGGTGATCTGGCCCTCGTCGTCCTGGAGGACGTAGGACCGGGAGCCGTGCAGGATGCCGGGCTCGCCCGCGGTCAGGGTGGCCGCGTGCTCGCCGGTCTCGACGCCGTGCCCGGCGGGCTCGCAGCCGATGAGGCGTACGTCCGCGTCGGGGATGAAGGCGTGGAAGAGGCCGATGGCGTTGGAGCCGCCGCCGACGCAGGCGATCGCGGCGTCGGGCAGGCGTCCGGCCTGCTCCAGGAGCTGGCGGCGGGCCTCGACGCCGATGACGCGGTGGAAGTCGCGGACCATCGCCGGGAAGGGGTGGGGTCCGGCGACGGTGCCGAACAGGTAGTGGGTGCGGTCGACGTTGGCGACCCAGTCGCGGAACGCCTCGTTGATCGCGTCCTTGAGCGTGCGGCTGCCGGACTTCACGGCGATGACCTCGGCGCCGAGCATGCGCATGCGGGCCACGTTGAGGGCCTGGCGCCGCGTGTCGATCTCGCCCATGTAGATGGTGCAGTCGAGGCCGAACAGCGCGCAGGCCGTCGCCGTCGCCACGCCGTGCTGGCCGGCGCCGGTCTCGGCGATGACGCGGGTCTTGCCCATGCGCTTGGTGAGCAGGGCCTGGCCCAGCACGTTGTTGATCTTGTGCGAGCCGGTGTGGTTCAGGTCCTCGCGCTTGAGGAAGACGCGGGCGCCTCCGGCGTGCTCGGCGAAGCGGGGGACCTCGGTGAGCGCCGAGGGGCGGCCCGTGTAGTGGACCAGGAGGTCGTCCAGCTCGCGTGCGAACTCCGGGTCGGACTTCGCCTTGTCGTACTCGACGGCGACCTCGTCGACCGCCGCGACGAGGGCCTCGGGGATGAACTTGCCCCCGAAGGCGCCGAAGTAGCCCTCGGCGGAGGGGACTTGGCCCTCCGGGTCGGGGATGAAGAAGTTGCTGGGCATGCGTGTACCTCACGGTGAGTCTCTGGTGGTGACTGATCGCCGTGGGGGCGGGGACCTATCTGTCGGCCGCGGGCCGTGTGTGGTTGCTCGGGCCCGCGCGACGGAGTCGCAGACTCAATACAGCCCCGCGCCCCTTGCAGGGCGCTTGAGCCATCGCATGCCGTTTACTTGCCCCGGTTCGTCTCCGATGACGTACCGCACCCGGCGGCCGTGCACCCTGCGTGCGGGCGCGCGGCAGCCTCGGGGCCGGCAGCCGCGCGCGAGGCGGGCGTACGGGTCCCGGGGGGCCGGAGTGAGTGCGGGTGTCATCGGGGTCAGCCTATCGGGGTCTCAGCCCCGGCCGTGGCGGAGCGCGGGATGTTCGCCCGCCGCCACCAGGTCGGAGACGGCCGTCTTCGGGTCGCGGCCGGTGACCAGGGACTCGCCGACCAGGACGGCGTCGGCGCCCTCGTTGGCGTAGGCGATGAGGTCGTGCGGGCCGCGGACGCCGGACTCGGCGACCTTGACGATGTGCGCGGGGATCTCGGGGGCGACCCGTTCGAACGTGCCGCGGTCGACCTCGAGGGTCTTCAGGTTGCGCGCGTTGACGCCGATGACCTTGGCGCCCGCGTCCACCGCGCGCTCGGCCTCGTCCTCGTCGTGCACCTCGACGAGCGGGGTGAGTCCGATGGACTCCGCGCGCTCGATCAGCGACTCCAGGGCCGGCTGGTCGAGGGCCGCGACGATCAGCAGCACGAGGTCGGCACCGTGCGCGCGGGCCTCCCACAGCTGGTACGAGGTGACGACGAAGTCCTTGCGCAGTACGGGGATGTCCACGCGTGCGCGGACCGAGTCCAGGTCGGCGAGCGAGCCGCCGAAGCGGCGCTCCTCGGTGAGGACGGAGATGACGGCGGCGCCGCCCGCCTCGTAGTCGGCGGCGAGCCCGGCCGGGTCGGCGATGGCCGCCAGCGCGCCCTTCGACGGGCTGGAGCGCTTGACCTCGCAGATGACCTTGACGCCGTCGCCGCGCAGCGCGGACACGCCGTCCTTGGCGGGGCGAGCCTTGGCCGCGCGCTCCTTGAGCTCGTCGAGGCTGACGCGCGCCTGCCGCTCCGCGAGGTCGGCACGGACTCCGTCGATGATCTCGTCGAGCACACTCACGCGAGCGGCCCCCTTTCAGACGGCAAAACGTGTGGTCACTGTGATGATATCCGGAGCCGGGCACCGGTCCCGCATCCGCCCGATCCGGGTCCCACTACCTGGGCATTCCATGGATGATCAAGGAAGGAGCCAGCCGCCGAACGGCAGGTTCCGGACAACGGTGAAGACCAGCACCAACGTCCCCAGCGTCCACAGGTGGACCGGTCCGAGGTCGATGCGTACGGGACGCCCCCGGGCCGCGCGGATCACCCAGACGGTCCACAGGACGGCGAAGCCCAGGTAGGCGAGGACGGCGGGCGCGTTGGCGTGCAGCGCGGCGGTCAGGTCCCCGTGGACGAAGGCGTGGGCGCTGCGCAGGCCGCCGCAGCCCGGGCAGTAGAGGCCGGTGAAACGCAGCAGGGGGCAGACGGGGTAGTGGCCGGGTTCGTAGGGGTCCACGCTCCCCACGTACGCGAAGGCCCCGGCGACGGCCGCGAGCACTCCCGCCGGGACGGCCAGGCGGAGGACCGCGCCGCGGGGCTGGATGGTGCTGGTCCGGCTGGGTTTCCCGCTCTCGACGTCCACGCCCGCATTCTGCCCCCGCCGGCCCTCACCCGCACGCGAGGGGCGGTCCCGGCACCCGTGTGCCGATCCGCCCCTCGGGAACTCCGTGCCCGGTCAGCCCTTGGTGCCGGCCTCCGCGCGCTCGCCCGCGACCTGGTGCACGGGGTGGTTCTGCTTCGGCTGGCCGAGGCCCATCATCCGCATGATGTAGCCCACGACACCGCCGAGGAGCACGACCGCCAGGCCGGCCCAGAAGCCCCACGGCTGGGCCGCCACCATGAACATGCCCGCGATGCAGAAACCGATGAAGGCGATGATGACACCGGTCCAGGCGGCCGGGGTGTGACCGTGGCTGCTGCCCGCCATTGCTTGCTCCTCGTTGCTGTGTGCCATGTCTGAGCAGGACGCTCACACCCATTGTCGCGCACGGGGGCACGCGCCGTGAGCGGGGGTGCTCCGGTGGGTGAACGCCGGTCCGCAGGCGGGTCAGGCGCTGGTGGGGTCCTCGCCGCGGTCGATGGCCTTCCACAGGTCCTCGGGGCGGTCCGGGTCGACGGTCTGCGGCCTGCGGCGCGGGCGCGGGGTGCCGTCTCGCTCGTAGCGGCCGGACATCGCGGGCCACTGGCGGCCGTAGCGCAGCGCGAGCAGCCCGGCCACCAGGAGCAGGGCCCCGCCCACGGCCGCCACGTACGGCCAGGCGGTGTGGGAGAGGGCGTCGACGGTGGCCGAGGTGTCGCCGGCCGCCTTGGCGGCCTGGTCGTCAAGGGCGGAGCTGTCGGAGGCGCCCACCAGGGCGGCGGCGACGGTGCCCGCGCCGCTCAGCGCGAGCAGCGCGGCGACGGCGAAGCGGCCGGCGCGGCGGACGGCGAAGACGGCGACGAGCGCGGCGAGGCCGACTATGGCGAGGGCCGCGGGGACGCCCGTGACGTCGCTGCCCTTGGCGGTCAGCGAGAACGCGCCGCCGGCCACGGTCGCGGTGCCCTCCGCCCACTCCTGCCGGGTGGCGAGCAGGGCGACGGCGGCGCCGAGCGCGCCGCACAGCAGGGCTACGGCGAGGCTCCGGCGGCCGGCCCGGGCGGGTCCTGCGGCGGGGGTGCGGGGATGAGGAACGGCTGTCACGTACTCCACTATCACCCGAACACCGGGCGAACCGTCACCCGGGGTTCGGATTGGGGTACGTGAGAATTACCCCACCATCGTGTCCGGTTGGCCCTGTTGCGCCAGCCGGTTGGCCGTGTGCACGGCCCTGAGCACCGCCGCCGCCTTGTTGCGGCACTCGGTGTCCTCGGCGACCGGGTCGGAGTCGGCGACGACTCCCGCGCCCGCCTGGACGTAGGCCGTGCCGTCGCGCAGCAGCGCCGTGCGGATGGCGATGGCGGTGTCGGAGTCGCCCGCGAAGTCGAGGTAGCCGACGCAGCCGCCGTACAGGCCGCGCCGGGAGGGTTCGAGCTCGTCGATGATCTGCAGGGCGCGCGGCTTGGGCGCGCCGGAGAGGGTGCCGGCCGGGAAGCAGGCGGTGAGGACGTCGAAGGCGGTGCGGTCCGGGGCGACCCGGCCGGTGACCGTCGAGACGATGTGCATGACGTGCGAGTACCGCTCGACGGACATGAAGTCGACGACCTCGACGGAGCCGGGTTCGCAGACGCGTCCGAGGTCGTTGCGGCCGAGGTCGACGAGCATCAGGTGCTCGGCGCGCTCCTTGGGGTCGGCGAGCAGTTCGTCGGCGAGGGCCTGGTCCTCCTGCGGGGTGGCGCCGCGCGGGCGGGTGCCGGCGATGGGGTGCACCATGGCACGCCCGTCCTCGACCTTGACCAGGGCCTCGGGGGACGATCCGACGACGTCGAAGCCGTCGAGGCGGAGCAGGTACATGTACGGGGAGGGGTTGGTGGCCCGCAGCACCCGGTACACGTCGAGCGCGCTCGCCGTGCAGGGCGTCTCGAAGCGCTGGGAGGGGACGACCTGGAAGGCCTCGCCCGCGCGGATGCGCTCCTTGATGTCCTCGACGGCGTCCTGGAAGTCGGGGCCGCCCCACAGCGCGGTGTACTCGGGCAGCTCGGAGGGCGGCAGCGCGGCCGGGGGCTGGGCGACCGCGCGGGTGAGGTCGGCCTCCATGGCGTCCAGGCGGGCGATCGCGTCGGCGTAGGCCTCGTCGACGCCGGTCTCCAGGTCGTTGTGGTTGATCGCGTTGGCGATCAGCAGGACCGAGCCCTCCCAGTGGTCCATGACGGCGAGGTCGCTGGTGAGCAGCATGGTCAGCTCGGGCAGCTTCAGGTCGTCGCGCTCGCCCGGGCCGACCTTCTCCAGGCGGCGCACGATGTCGTAGCCGAGGTAGCCGACCATGCCGCCGGTGAAGGGCGGCAGGCCCAGGTCGTGGGCGAGGTCGCGCGGGGTGTGCAGGGCCTCGACGGTGGCGCGCAGGGCGGCGAGCGGGTCGCCGTCGGTGGGGACGCCGACGGGCGGGGTGCCCTGCCAGTGGGCCTGCCCGTCCTTCTCGGTGAGGGTGGCGGCGCTGCGGACGCCGACGAAGGAGTACCGGGACCAGGAACGTCCGTTCTCCGCGGACTCCAGCAGGAAGGTGCCGGGGCGCTCCGCGGCGAGCTTGCGGTACAGGGCCACGGGGGTGTCGCCGTCGGCGAGGAGCTTGCGGCTGACCGGGATCACCCGGCGGTCGGCGGCCAGCTTGCGGAAGGTGTCGAGGTCCATGTCATGCGTGACGTCCATGGCGGCAGACCCTACTGACCCGCGTGGGGCGCGTCGGCGCCCGTGACGTCTTCGGCGAGGAGCACGTCGGTGTCGAAGCAGGTGCGGGTGCCGGTGTGGCAGGCGGCGCCGACCTGGTCGACCTTGACGAGCACGGTGTCGGCGTCGCAGTCCAGGGCGACGGACTTCACCCACTGGAAGTGTCCGGAGGTGTCGCCCTTGACCCAGTACTCCCGGCGGCTGCGCGACCAGTAGGTGCAGCGTCCGGTCGTCAGCGTGCGGTGCAGCGCCTCGTCGTCCATCCAGCCGAGCATCAGCACCTCCCCGGTGTCGTACTGCTGGGCGATGGCGGGCAGGAGGCCGTCGGCGCTGCGCTTGAGACGGTCGGCGATCTCCGGGGCGAGCGGGCTGGGGCGCCCGGGGCCGCCGCTGGTGGGGGAGCTGCTGGTCATGCGCCCATTGTGCCGCGCGGGACGGACAGGTCCCCGGGATGTCCATTGGGCGGACCCTGCCGGGCGCCGTAGGCTGACTCCATGTCGACTTTCGCCAAGCGTGAACGACTTCTGCTCGCGGACCTGTTGGAGACGGCTGGTCCGGACGCCCCGACCCTGTGCGAGGGCTGGCGGACCCGTGACCTGGCCGCGCACGTGGTGGTGCGCGAGCGCCGGCCGGACGCCGCCGGGGGCAGCATGATCAAGCAGCTGGCGGCCCGCCTCGACCGGGTGATGGAGGAGTACGGGGCGAAGCCGTACGAGGAGCTGCTCCAGCTGATCCGCACGGGCCCGCCCCGCTTCTCCCCCTTCCAGCTCAAGCAGGTCGACGAGGCCGCGAACACGGTCGAGTTCTACGTCCACACCGAGGACGTCCGCCGTGCCCGGAGCGACTGGTCGCCGCGCGAGCTGGACCCGGTCTTCCAGGACGCCCTGTGGTCCCGCCTGGAGCGGGCCGCCCGCCTGATGGGCCGCGGCATCCCCACGGGCCTGGTGCTGCGCCGCCCGAACGGCCAGACGACGGTCGCCCACCGGGGTACGCCGGTGGTGACGGCGACGGGCGAGCCGTCCGAGCTGCTGCTGTTCGCGTACGGCCGGCAGGGGGCGGCGAAGGTGGAGCTGGAGGGCGAGCAGGACGCGATCGCCAGGCTGCGGGAGACCAAGCAGCTCGGGATCTGATCTCGGGGTCGCTCACTTCGGCAGCTCGGCCCGCCGTACGCCCGGCGCGCACAGGGCGACGACCCCGCCGAGGCCGCAGACGGCGGCGCTGACGGCGAAGACGGGGCCGGTGCCCCAGACGCCGATGGCGGCGGCCGACAGGGGCATGCTCAGCGGTGCGATCCCCAGGCTGACGATGCCGCCGACGGCGGTGACGCGGCCCAGGTAGGCGGGGTCGGACTGGGTCTGCAGCAGGGCGCCGCACATGGCGCCGCTGAGCCCCGTGAGCAGCCCGACGAGCACCGCCGTGCCGACGGCCGCGGGAAGGCCGGGCGCGTGGGCCAGGGCGGCGATCGCGGCCGCGCCGGGGATGATGGCGCCGGCGGCGACGCACCCGGCGCGCGGCAGGCGTCCCCGTACGGTCAGCAGCAGGGCGGCGACTCCGGCGCCCGTGCCGAAGCCCGCGAGCACCCAGCCCATCCCGGACGCGCCCCAGCCCCGCTCGTCCGCGAGCAGGGTGAGGCCCACGTTGAGGGGGCCGACGAAGCCGAGGTCGCCCAGGGCGATGGCCACCATGAGCGGGCCGAGGACACGGTGCCGGCGGACGTAGCGGAGCCCGCCCACCAGGTCCCGCCAGGCGGTGGTCTCGCGCGCGGCGCTCGCGTCGTCGGCGGGCAGGCCACGCATCCGGACGGAGATCAGCAGCGGCACGGACACGGCGATCAGCAGCCCGGCGAACGCGAAGGCCGCCGCCGCGCCGCCGGCCGCCACGCCGAGCCCGCCCAGCGGTGCCCCCACGACGGCGGCGAAGCGTATGGCGAGGCCGCGCATGCCCTGGACGCGGGCGAGCTGGTCCTTGCCGGTGATCCGCGCCGGGAGCGCCCCCACGGCGGGCATGAACACGGCGTCGACGGTGCCGAAGACGACGGCGAGCAGGGCGAGGAGCCACAGCCCGGGGTCGGCCGCGAAGAGCACGGCGGCGACCGCCAGGACGGTGACGCACCGTACGGTGTCGCTGCCGATGACGACCCGGCGCGGCCCCAGCCGGTCGGCGACCACTCCCCCGCCGAGCATGAGCAGCGCCCGGGGCACCGCGCTGACGGCGGTGACGAGGCCGGCCTGCGCGGGAGTGCCGTTCTGCACGGCGGCCCAGGACAGCGCGAGGAAGAACACCATGTCGCCGACCATGGACGCGGTGTAGGCACCGACCCAGCGCAGGACGTTGGGGTCACGGTGGGCGGGGACGGAGACGACGGCGGGTATCTGTACGTCCGTCACGGACGTGGTCGCCTCAGACACGGAAGGGGAATCCGTAGACGTGCAGCGCGACGTTCTCGCGCCCCTCGGTGTCGCCGGCGGCTTCCGCGGCCCGGCCGCGCTCGTCGTACTTCTTCGCCAGGGCGAGCAGTTCCTCGCCCAGTTCTTCCAGGTCGGCGGGGGTGAGCCGCAGCAGTGACTCGTTGTCCGGAGCGGCGGAGTTCCACTCGGGGCCCCAGGTGGGGCGTTCGTCGAGGTACCGGCGGTACATGTCGGCGCGCTGCTCGTGGAAGAGCCGGGTGGCCGCCAGGTGGGCGGCCGCGCGCTCGGGGGCGTCGCGGAAGTTCTCGTCGCGGATGCTCACCCCGTCCGAGGCGGGCTGCCACCACCGTTCCCTGCCGTCCGCGCTCTGCGGCTCGGCCTCCTCGACCAGCCCGTGCTCGGCCAGCTTGCGCAGGTGGTAGCTGACCAGGGAGACGGCCTCGTCCACCTGCTCGGCGAGCTGCGACGCGGTCGCGGTGCGCGCCACGCACAGCCCGCGGTAGAGCTGCATGCGCAGCGGATGGGCCAGGGCTTTGAGGGTGCCCAGGTCGGTGATGGAACGGTTCTCCTGACTCGGCATGCCGCACACGCTAGACTGCGAAAGGAAAGTTGCGCAATACTCGTTGCGCAACTTTCCTTTCGTATCGCTGGTGCTCCCGACGGGCCTACCTGACGGGGTGTCCCGCCTCGCGGAGCGTGTTCTTGACCTCGCCGATCCGCAGGTCGCCGAAGTGGAAGACGGACGCCGCCAGGACCGCGTCCGCGCCCGCCTCGACCGCCGGGGCGAAGTGGGCGAGGCTGCCCGCGCCGCCCGAGGCGATGACCGGGACGGTCACGTGCTTGCGCACGGCCGCCAGCATCTCCAGGTCGTAGCCGTCCTTCGTGCCGTCCGCGTCCATCGAGTTGAGCAGGATCTCGCCCGCGCCCAGCTCGGCGGCCCGGTGGGCCCACTCGACCGCGTCGATGCCGGTGCCGCGCCGGCCGCCGTGGGTGGTCACCTCGAAGGTGCCGGCCTCGGTGCGGCGGGCGTCGACCGACAGCACGAGGACCTGCCGGCCGAAGCGCTCGGCGATCTCGCGGATCAGGTCGGGGCGGGCGATGGCGGCCGTGTTCACGCCCACCTTGTCCGCACCGGCCCGCAGCAGCTTGTCGACGTCGTCGGCGGTGCGCACCCCGCCGCCGACGGTCAGCGGGATGAAGACCTGCTCGGCGGTGCGGCGCACCACGTCGTAGGTCGTCTCGCGGTTGCCCGACGAGGCGGTGATGTCCAGGAACGTCAGCTCGTCGGCGCCCTCGGCGTCGTACACCTTGGCCATCTCGACGGGGTCGCCCGCGTCGCGCAGGTTCTGGAAGTTGACGCCCTTGACGACCCGGCCGTTGTCCACGTCCAGGCAGGGGATGACTCGGACCGCCAGGGTCATGAATCCACGGCTCCTCTATACGCTTCCACTTCGACTGACACCAGGACCCGCGAGTCGATGAAGCCCTGCACGACCAGCAGGGTCGTGACCGGGCGTACGGAGTCGAACAACTCCTTGTGGGCGCGGCCCACCGCATCGACGTCGCGGGAGTGTGCCAGGCACACACGGGTCCGGATCACGGACTCGATGCCGAGCCCGAACTCGCCGATCGCCTCGACGGCGGTGGCGAAGGCGACCTTGGTCTGTTCGTACGGGTCGCCCTCGCCGTAGAGCATGTCGCCCTTGAAGGCGGTGGTGCCCGCCACGATGACTCGGTCGCCCGCCGCCACGGCGCGTGCGAAACCGAAGGACTCTTCCCAGGGACTTCCGCTCTGCACGCGCCGTACGGCTTCGGATGTCATGGCGACACAGCCTCCAAGGCTTCTTCCAGGGTGAACGCCTTCGCGTACAGGGCCTTCCCGACGATGGCCCCCTCGACACCGGCCGGGACGAGGCCCGCGATCGCGCGCAGGTCGTCCAGGGACGAGACGCCGCCCGACGCCACGACCGGGCGGTCGGTGGCCGCGCAGACGTTCTTCAGCAGCTCCAGGTTGGGGCCCTGCAGGGTGCCGTCCTTGGCGATGTCGGTGACGACGTAGCGGGCGCAGCCCTCATTGTTCAGGCGGTCCAGCGTCTCGTAGAGGTCACCGCCGTCGCGGGTCCAGCCGCGGCCGCGCAGGGTGGTGCCGCGTACGTCGAGGCCGACCGCGATCTTGTCGCCGTGCTCGGCGATGACCTTGGCGACCCACTCGGGGGTCTCCAGGGCGGCGGTGCCGAGGTTCACCCGGGTACAGCCGGTGGCGAGGGCGGCGGCGAGGGTGTCGTCGTCGCGGATGCCGCCGGACAGCTCCACCTTGATGTCCATGGCCTTCGCGACCTCGGCGATCAGCGCGCGGTTGTCCCCGGTGCCGAACGCGGCGTCCAGGTCGACCAGGTGCAGCCACTCGGCGCCGGAGCGCTGCCAGGCGAGGGCGGCCTCCAGCGGGGAGCCGTAGGAGGTCTCGGTGCCGGACTCGCCGTGCACGAGGCGGACGGCCTGGCCGTCGCGGACGTCGACGGCGGGGAGGAGTTCGAGCTTGCTCATCTCTACAGGGTCTCGATCCAGTTGGTGAGGAGCTGGGCTCCGGCGTCGCCGGACTTCTCGGGGTGGAACTGCGTGGCCCACAGCGCGCCGTTCTCCACGGCGGCCACGAAGGGCTCGCCGTGCGTGGACCAGGTGACCCTGGGGGCGGCGATCAGCGGGTTGTGCGCCTCCTGGGTCCACTCGTGGACGGCGTAGGAGTGCACGAAGTAGAAGCGGGCGTCGGCGTCCAGGCCGGCGAAGAGCTGGGAGTCGGCCGGCGCCTCGACCGTGTTCCAGCCCATGTGGGGCACGACGTCGGCCTGGAGCGGTCCGACCGTGCCGGGCCACTCGTCCAGGCCCTCGGCCTCCACGTCGTGCTCGATGCCTCGCGAGAAGAGGATCTGCATGCCGACGCAGATGCCCATGACCGGGCGCCCGCCCGCGAGCCGTCGGTCGACGATCCAGTCGCCGCGGGCGGCCTTCAGGCCGTCCATGCAGGCGGCGAAGGCGCCGACGCCGGGGACCAGCAGCCCGTCGGCGTTCATGGCCTTGTCGTAGTCACGGGTGATCTCGACGTCGGCTCCCGCGCGCGCGAGGGCGCGCTCGGCGGAACGGACGTTGCCGAAGCCGTAGTCGAAGACGACGACCTTCTTGGCCGGGGCGGCGCCGGTCAATTCCAGACCTCCAGCCTCAGGACGCCCGCGAGCAGACACATCGCGGCGCCGATGGAGAGCAGCACGATCAGGCCCTTGGGCATCTGCTGCTTGGCGAAGGAGTAGATGCCGCCGAGGAGGAACAGACCGACGACGATCAGTGCGGTGGACGTACCGTTCATCGGTTACAGCGCGCCCTTCGTGGAAGGCAGGATGCCGGCCGCGCGCGGGTCTCGCTCGGACGCGTAGCGCAGGGCCCGGGCCAGCGCCTTGAACTGGCACTCCACGATGTGGTGCGCGTTGCGCCCGTACGGCACGTGCACGTGCAGGGCGACCTGGGCCTGGGCGACGAAGGACTCCAGGATGTGCCGGGTCATCGTCACGTCGTACTCGCCGATCATCGGCGCCATGTTCTCGGGCTCGGTGTGCACGAGGTAGGGGCGGCCGGAGAGGTCGACGGTGACCTGGGCGAGGGACTCGTCCAGCGGGACCGTGCAGTTGCCGAAGCGGTAGATGCCCACCTTGTCGCCGAGGGCCTGCTTGAAGGCGGCGCCCAGCGCGAGGGCGGTGTCCTCGATGGTGTGGTGGGAGTCGATGTGCAGGTCGCCGTCGGTCTTCACGGTCAGGTCGAACAGACCGTGCCGGCCGAGCTGGTCGAGCATGTGGTCGTAGAAGCCGACGCCGGTGGCGATGTCGGTCTTGCCGGTGCCGTCGAGGTCGATCTCGACGAGGACCGAGGTCTCCTTGGTCGTGCGCTCCACGCGTCCCACGCGGCTCATGTGTTCTGCTCCTTCTTGACTTCACGGACCGCGTCGAGGAACGCGTCGTTCTCCTCCGGGGTGCCGGCGGTGACCCGCAGCCAGCCCGGTACGCCGTTGTCCCGGACCAGGACGCCCCGGTCGAGGATCTTCCGCCAGGTCTCGTGCGAGTCCGCGAACCGCCCGAACTGGACGAAGTTGGCGTCGGACTCGGTCACCTCGTAGCCGATGGCCCGCAGTTCGGCGACCAGCCGGTCCCGTTCGGTCTTCAGCTGCTCGACGTACTTCAGCAGCGTGTCCGTGTGTTCCAGGGCGGCCAGCGCGGTCGCCTGGGTCACGGCCGACAGGTGGTACGGCAACCGTACGAGCTGGACGGCGTCGACGACGGCCGGGTGCGCGGCGAGGTAGCCGAGGCGCAGGCCCGCCGCGCCGAACGCCTTCGACATGGTGCGGGAGACCACGAGGTTGGGCCGGCCGTCCAGCAGCGGCAGCAGCGAGGCGCCGTGGCTGAACTCGATGTACGCCTCGTCCACGACGACCATCGACGGCTTGGCGCGCTGCGCGGCCTCGTGGAGGGCGAGGACCGACTCGGCCGGGACCGCGTTGCCGGTGGGGTTGTTGGGGGTGGTGACGAAGACGACGTCCGGGCGGTGCTCGGCGATCGCCCGCTCGGCGGCGGGCACGTCGATGGTGAAGTCCTCGTGGCGCGGCCCGGAGATCCAGCCGGTGCCGGTACCGCGCGCGATGAGGCCGTGCATCGAGTACGAGGGCTCGAAGCCGATCGCGGTGCGGCCCGGCCCGCCGAAGGTCTGCAGCAGCTGCTGGATGACCTCGTTGGAACCGTTGGCCGCCCAGACGTTGCTCACGTCCAAGGGGTGCCCGGAGGTCTTCGTCAGGTACTCGGCGAGCTTCGTGCGCAGCTCGACCGCGTCCCGGTCGGGGTAGCGGTTGAGGTCGCGGGCGGCCTCGCGGACCCGCTCGGTGATCCGCTCGACCAGCGCCTCGGGCAGCGGGTAGGGGTTCTCGTTGGTGTTCAGCCGTACCGGCACGTCCAGCTGGGGCGCGCCGTAGGGGGACTTGCCGCGCAGCTCGTCCCGTACGGGGAGATCGTCGATGCCGAACGTCACTTGCTCTCGGGGACCTTCCACTCGAACCTCGCCTTGATCGCCGCGCCGTGCGCGGGCAGGTCCTCCGCCTCCGCCAGCGTCACCACGTGGTGCGCGACCTCGGCGAGCGCGTCGCGCGTGTAGTCGACGATGTGGATGCCGCGCAGGAAGGACTGCACGGACAGGCCGGAGGAGTGGCAGGCGCAGCCGCCGGTGGGCAGGACGTGGTTGGACCCGGCCGCGTAGTCACCGAGGGAGACGGGCGCCCAGGGGCCGACGAAGATCGCGCCGGCGTTCTTGACGCGGTCTGCCACGGCGGCGGCGTCGGCGGTCTGGATCTCCAGGTGCTCCGCGCCGTAGGCGTCGACCACGCGCAGTCCCTCGTCGAGGCCGTCGACGAGGACGATCGCGGACTGGCGCCCGGCGAGGGCCGGGCGGATCCGGTCCTCGATGTGCTTGGTGGCCTCGACCTGGGGCTGGAGCTCCTTCTCCACCGCGTCCGCCAGCTCCACGGAGTCGGTGACCAGGACGGCGGCGGCCAGCGGGTCGTGCTCGGCCTGGCTGATCAGGTCGGAGGCGACGTGCACCGGGTCGGCGGTCGAGTCCGCCAGGACGGCGATCTCGGTCGGTCCGGCCTCGGCGTCGATGCCGATCTTCCCGGTGAAGAAGCGCTTGGCGGCGGCGACCCAGATGTTGCCCGGGCCTGTGACCATGTTGGCGGGCGGGCAGGACTCGGTGCCGTAGGCGAACATCGCGACGGCGGTGGCGCCACCGGCCGCGTACACCTCGTCGACGCCGAGCAGGGCGCAGGCGGCCAGGATGGTGGGGTGCGGGATCCCGCCGAACCCGGCCTGCGCGGGCGAGGCGAGCGCGATGGAGCCGACCCCGGCCTCCTGCGCGGGCACGACGTTCATGATCACGGACGAGGGGTAGACCGACCGGCCGCCGGGTACGTAGAGCCCGACCCGCTCGACCGGCACCCACTTCTCGGTGACCGAGCCGCCGGGCACGACCTGCGTGGTGTGCGTGCTGCGGCGCTGCTCGCGGTGGACGAGGCGGGCGCGGCGGATGGACTCCTCCAGGGCCGCGCGGACGGCCGGGTCGAGCTCCTCCAGCGCGCGTGTGAGCGCGGCGGCCGGGACGCGCACCTGGTCCAGCCGGACGCCGTCGAACTGCTCGGTGAAGTCGATCAGCGCCGCGTCCCCGCGATGATGCACGGCCTCGCAGATCGGACGCACCTTCTCCAGGGCGACCGAGACGTCGAAGTCGGCTCGGGGCAGCAGGTCGCGCAGGGCGGGGCCCTCGGGGAGGGCGTCGCCGCGCAGATCGATTCGGGAGATCACGGAACCAATTCTCTCAGACCCGCGTCCGGCACCGTCCGCGCGTATCAATGGCTGATACAGAACGCGACGGAGCTCACACCCCACGGTGAACTCACGCGATCCGTGCTCACTTTGAGTGTTCGGAAGGTCACGCAGTGGGCATGAACGGTTGTACGAAGCGTGAGCGACCGACGAGTAGTTGGGGAGGGAGTGAAGCACCGTGACCGAGGGGGCCGGCCATCGTGACGGAGAGCTGCCGGACGACCTGACCACCGCCGAGGCCGGCATGTGGCAGGCCTTCCGCAACGGCAGTGTGTACGACCTGAGCAGCGGCGACCCGCTCGTCGACGACCCGCACGGCGGGCGTCCGTGGGGGCCGGAGCGGACGGTGCGGGCCCGCGTCGTGTGCTGGCTGCTTCTCGACGGTCCGCCGGCGCTCGCGGGCCGGGTGTCCTCGCTGCAGCTGGTGGGCGTGCGGATCAGCGACACGATGGATCTGGCGGGCGGCACGGTGGTGCCCTACGTGGAGCTGCGGCGCTGCCGCTTCGACCGGGAGGTGCTGCTGCCGGAGACCCGGTTCACGACGGTGCGGCTGGTGGACTGCGCGGTGCCGCGCCTGGAGGCGGCCCGGCTGCACACCGAGGGCGACCTGCACCTGCCGCGCTCCCGCTTCCCGGGCGGCATCCGGCTCACGGACGCGCAGATAGGCACCGACCTGCTGCTCAACCAGGCGATCGTGCACCGGGACCGCAGCGGGCGTTCCATCGCCGCGGACGGGATGACGGTCGGGCAGGACCTCCAGGCGGAGATGCTGGAGTCGCACGGCGAGGTGAGCCTGCGCAGCGCCCAGGTCGGCGTGTCGCTGAGCCTGCGCGGCGCCCGGCTCCTGAACCCGTACACGCGGCACGCGCTGAACGCGCCGCAGCTGACGGTGGAGCGCACGCTGTACCTGACCCCGGCGGGCCTGGGCAGCCCGCTGCTGCGCGGCACCACCCCGGCGCAGGGCACCCGCATCCAGCACTTCGAGTGCGAGGGCGGGGTGCGGCTCGACGACGGGCGGTTCGGCGACGCCCTGGACCTGGAGCACGCCCGCTTCACCTTCACCGACGACCAGGAGCTGTCGCTGCGCCGGGTGCAGACGCCCGAGCTGCGCTTCCTGGGCGAGCGTCCGGCGCGCGGGCGGGTGGTGCTGTCGGGGGCGCGGGTGGTCAACCTGATGGACCGGGCGGACAGCTGGCCGGGCCCGGGGCGGCTGCACATGGGCGGCTTCGCCTACGAGAACCTGGTGCCGCGCGGGCCGTTCCCGTTGGAGAAGCGGCTGCGGTGGGTGGGCGCCGCGACGGCCGAGTACCACCCGGAGCCGTACGAGCGCCTCGCCGCCGTGCTGCGGGCCGGCGGCGAGGACGAGGACGCCCGCGAGGTGCTGCTCGCCAAGCACCGCAGGCGCCGCGAGAGCCTGCCGGTCGCCGCGAAGCTGGTGGGCTACGCGCAGGACTGGACGGTCGCCTACGGCTACCGGCCGGGCCGGGCGGCGGTGTGGATGGCGGTCCTGTGGGCGGCCGGCTCGCTCGCCTTCGCCCGCGCGGAGCCGCCCCCGCTGAAGAGCGGCGAACACCCGGACTGGAATCCCGCCCTCTTCGCCCTCGACCTCCTCCTCCCGGTGATCGACCTGGGCCAGGCGGGCTCCTGGCAGCTCCAGGACGGCTGGCAGTGGCTCTCGACGGCCCTGGTCCTGCTGGGCTGGGTCCTGGCGACCACCGTGGCGGCGGGCGCCACCCGCCTGCTCCGCAGAAACTGACCGCTCCGGAGGGTGCCGTCGCGAAGGCCCGTGACCCGCCGGGGCCGCCCGCGCCCGGCGGCGCGTTCCGCGTGTGTGGTGCGGGTGGGGCACGGCCGGTACGGGGTGGCCACACGACCGGCCGAAGGGGGAGCCGGGGCCGCACAACCATCCCGAACCCTCGACCGTCGTACTGGCCATGCTGCGCGCGTTCCTGCGGACCGCCGCTGCCCGGGCCCGTTCCCGGTCACCACGGCCCGCCCAAGACGACGACGTGCTCCTCGACGCCCCCGACGACCGCCTCGCCCCCGCCCTCGTCGCCGCGGCCCGCGGCGAGCACGGCCCCGCGGCCGGCCTTCTCGCCGGTACCCGCGAGAACGCCGAATGGGACCACCGCGACCGTTACGCGACCCGGCTCGCCGCCTTCGCCCGCTCCCGTTCCGAGTGGCTCGACACCTGGCGGGCCACCGCCCCGGACGACCCCGACGCCCTGCTGGTGGCGGCCCGGCTGGCGGTCCACCGTCGCTGGGACTCACCGGCCCGCACCGAACTCCTGCGCGAGGTGGTCCCCGCGGTCGTCGCCGCCGCCGAGGCCGCCGGCCCCGTCGACCCGGTGCCGTGGCGGACCGCGCTGGACGCCGCACGGGGCGCACGCGCCCCCCACGCCGAGTTCGAGCGGCTGTGGGAACAGGCGGTCCGCCGCTCCCCGCACCACTACGGCAGTCATGTCGCCGCCCTGGAGTACCTGGCCGACGCCTCGCCCGACGCCCACGGCGAGTGCCTGGACTTCGCGGAGACGGCCGCACAGGACGCTCCCGAGGACGCGCTCGTACGGGCGCTGCCCCTGCGCGCGGCCTTCACCTGCCTGACGACGGTCGCCGGCACCTCCGCCGACGGCGCCACCGCCGTACGCGCGCACCGCCCCCGCCTGGACGCCGCCGCCGACCGTGCGACCGCCCTCTCGGCGGCCCACCCGGCGGCCGATCCCTGGGCGGCCGAGCTGCGGAACCTGCTCGTCTACGTCCTCGTACGCCTGGAACGCCACCGGGATGCCGCGGAGCAACTGCGGCTGACCGGCCCGTATGTCACGTCCTTCCCGTGGGAGCGGGACACGGACGACCCCGACCCGCTCGGCCGCTTCCTCCAGGTGCGCGCGGACGTCCGTGCGCACCTGGAGGAAGCGGCCGCGGCGGCCGGCCCGACGGGTCCGGGACGGCCACGAAGCGGGCACGGCGGACGCGTCCGGCCCGACGACCATTAGGCTTCTGCGTCGTGACCACCGTCCGGCTCCCCCTCTTCCCCCTGAACTCGGTCCTGTTCCCGGGGCTGGTGCTACCGCTCAACATCTTCGAGGAGCGCTATCGCGCCATGATGCGCGAGTTGCTGAAGACCCCGGAGGACGAACCACGCCGGTTCGCCGTCGTGGCGATCCGCGACGGCCACGAGGTGGCCCGGACCGCCCCCGGCCTGCCCGATCCGACGGCCACCGTCGAGCGCGGGCCGACGGCCGGGTTCGGGACCGACCCGCTCAAGGCGTTCCACAAGGTGGGCTGCATCGCGGACGCGGCGACGATCCGCGAGCGGGCCGACGGCACCTTCGAGGTGCTCGCCACCGGCACCAACCGGGTGCGCCTGGCCTCCGTGGAGACCTCGGGCCCCTTCCTGACCGCCGAACTGGAGCCGCTGCCCGAGGAGCCCGGCGACGAGGCGGGTGCGCTGGCCGAGGGCGTGCTGCGATCCTTCCGGCAGTACCAGAAGCGGCTGGCGGGGGCCCGCGAACGGTCGCTGGCGACCGGCGCCGACCTGCCGGACGAACCGGGTGTGGTCTCCTACCTGGTCGCCGCCGCGATGATGCTGGACACGCCGACGAAGCAGCGTCTGCTCCAGTCCCCGGACACCGCCTCGCGTCTGAGGGACGAGCTGAGACTCCTTCGCTCCGAGACCTCCATCATCCGTACGCTGCCGTCCCTGCCGGCGTCGGACCTGACGCGCGGCCCGACGAGTCTCAACTGAGGTACTGGCCCGCATGGCGAAGAAGCCGAGCAAGGCGAACAAGAAGCAGCAGCAGTCCGGCGGCACGCCCGCGACGGTGGCGCTCACGGCGGCCGGGGTGACGTACACGGTCCACGCCTACGAGCACGACCCGGCCCACCCGTCCTACGGCGAGGAGGCGGCCGAGGCGATGGGCGTCTCCCCGGAGCGGGTGTTCAAGACGCTGGTGGCGGACGTCGACGGCGCCCTGACGGTCGCGGTGGTGCCCGTGGCGGGTCAGCTGGACCTCAAGGCGCTGGCGGCCGCGGTCGGCGGCAAGCGCGCCGCGATGGCCGACCCGGCCCTGGCCGAGCGCACCACGGGCTATGTGCGCGGCGGCATCTCCCCGCTGGGCCAGCGCAAGCGGCTCGCGACGGTCCTGGACGCCTCGGCCCCGGACCACGCCACGATCTGTGTCTCGGCGGGCCGCCGCGGCCTGGAGGTCGAGCTGTCCCCCGACGACCTCGCCAAGCTCACGGACGCGGTCCTGGCCCCGATCGGCCGTGCCTGACCCCTCGACGGACGTCCCGTTGCCGGCTGATCGGACAGGACATGCCGAAACGAACGCGCGAACGCCGGTGGCGCACCGAGAAGGGCCGGGCGAACCACGGCCGCCGCCCCGCCTAGGCCGACTTGTCCCCGTACGGCGCCGACGGAAACTGCCCAGGTGCCGGCCAGGGATCGGGCTCCGGGTCCCGGGGCCCGAACAGTCCCGTCAGCCCCAGATGGACCACCAGCGCCGCGAACGACCACGCCAGCAGCACGCCCTTCGCCCCCAGCTTCAGCGGGGCGGAGAACGTCACCCCCTTGCCCACGTCCTTGGCGTGCGCGATCACGTCCTGCGTCGGCCCGAGCCACACCCCGAGCCGCCACGCCAGCAGCGACCCGAGCAGCCCGCCGACGCCGAGGGCCACCACCAGCGGCACACCCCCGCGCCGCCGCAGCAGGAAGACCACGACCGCGCTGAGCGCCCCGAACGCCAGCGCGAGCAGCGTGAACGTTCCGTCGACGCCGATCGCCTGCTCACCCTCGGAGTCCTTGAGGTAGACGACCCAGCTGCCGCCGACCACGTCGCCCACCAGCGGCACGCTCGGCGCCAGCTTCCACCACAGCACGCCCAGCAGCGCGCCGAAGAGCGCGACCGCCACCACGGTCACGGCGGCCTGCCGCACTTCCTTCAACATCCCGGGGCCGTCCTGTTCGCCATGAGGGTCACCGTGAAAGTCGTACGGGCCGCCGGGCGCGGCGCCCACAGCGTGCGCGCCGACGGGCGGCGGCACCGGCCCGCCCTGGTACGACGAGCGTTCGTTCGGCGGCGGTGGCGGGGTCAAGGGTGCGGTCACCGTGCCATCGTGCCAAACCCGCCTGTGCGGCGCGTCACCGGACGGCGGCCCGGCGGTACGCCCAGGTGGCCACGGCCAGCGAGATCACCCCGACCGCGGCGCACACCGCGAGGTCGCCGAGGACGAAGCCCCAGTCGGGCCGTCCGCCGAACGTGCGCGCGAAGGCCTCCACACCGTACGTGGACGGCAGCAGGTCCCGGGCCAGGCGCACCACCTGCGGCATCCGTTCGGGCGGCAGCACGCCGAGCAGCAGGGCCGCCGACATGCCGAGCTGGCCGAGGAGCGTGGCGAACTCGGGCCGGGGGGCGAGCAGGCCCAGCGCCGCGCCCAGCCCGGCGAGGGCGGCGCCCGCCAGCGGGATCACGGCCAGCAGCACCCACAGGTGGGTCATCGGGAGGTCGAACAGCAGGCAGCCGAACACCGCCGTCACCACGGTCCCGGGCGCGGTGAAGGACGCGTACGCGCCCGCCGCGCCCAGCACCACCGCGGCGGGCGGCACCGGCAGCGTCGCGTAGTGGTCGAGGCCGCCGCTCGCGCGCAGCTGCCCGAAGTACTGGGCGAGGAGGTTCAGCGCGACGAAGGCCACGACGAGCACCGCCGACCCGGCGACCACGGCCCGCGCCTCGCCGCCGCCGTCCACGACGCCCCGCATCAGGATCATGATGCCGATCGACTGGAAGGTCGCCACGAACAGCAGCGGGATGCGCGCGACCCGCGCCCGGGACAGCTGCGCCCGGTACACGGCCGCCAGGGAGGGCCACAGCCGTGCCCTGGGCCCCAGCTCGGCCGGGCCGGCCACGTGCCCCTCGGCTGCCGGGGCAGCACCCTGCAGGGCATCGGCGGGTACGACACTCACGTCGCGCTGCTCCCCTTCGCTAGGGTCGTTCGAAGCGGTCGCCCGAACGGGTGCGGTCGCCCCGACGGGTACGGATGCCGCGGCCGGTGCGCTCACCGCTCGCGCGCTCACGCCCTCACCAGCCCCTGCCGCGCGGCGCCGCCCAGCGCCAGGTACACGTCCTCCAGGCTGGGCGTGGCCAGGGTGAAGTCGTCCAGGGCGGCGAAGGCGGCGCCGCCGGTGACGGTGGCGACGACCGCGCGGGCCTCCTCGGGGGCGAGCCGCAGCGTCCAGCGGCGCCCCGACTCGACGACGCGGTCGCGCAGGGCGGCCACCTCCGGGACGTTCAGCGGCGCGCTCTCGCGCCACACCAGGTCGACGCGGACCTCTCCGGCGACCTTCTCCTTGAGCCCGGAGGGCGTGTCGCAGGCGATCACGCGGCCCCGGTCGAGGACGGCGACCCGGTCGAGCACGGTCTCGGCCTCGATGACGTTGTGGGTGACGAGCAGCACGGTGGTGCCCTGTTCGGCGCGCCGCCGGTCGACGGCCGACCACACCGCGCGCCGGGCCACCGGGTCCATGCCGGTGGTCGGCTCGTCCAGGACGAGCAGCGGGCGCTCCCCCACCAGCGCGGCGGCGAAGCAGGCCAGGCGGCGCTGGCCGCCGGAGAGCTTCTTGATCGGGCGGGCGGCGAGGCCGGTCAGGCCCAGTTCCTCGAGCACGGCGTCCCGCTCGGCGCGGGCCCGGCGCACCTCGAGGCCGCGCAGCCGCCCGGTGGTCTCGGCGGCGAGCGACACGGTCAGCTCGTCCAGGGCACTGGACTCCTGGCCCAGGTAGGCGAGGATCCGCGCGGCCCGCTCCGGATGGCGCACGATGTCGTGCCCGAGGATCTCCACGCTGCCGCCGTCGGGCCGCATCAGCCCGGTGAGCTGGCGGACGAGTGTGGACTTGCCGGCGCCGTTGGGTCCGAGCAGTCCGAAGATCTCGCCGCGCCGGATGTCCAGGGTGACGTCGTCGGTGGCCCGTACCTCGGGGGTGGCCGGAGCGCCGCGCCGGCCGCGCACGGCCGGGTAGGTCTTCGTCAGTTCGCGCACCACGCACACGGCATCGCCACCGGGTCGAGATGCCTGTGCCGCGCGCGTACTCACAAGGGAGGAGACTACGGGGTCGGTCGCCCCGGCCCGCTCCCGGGTCCGCGCATAAGTGTCGATTCGGCCAGTGCCGGTCCGGCCGGGGAGCCGCACAGCACGCCGGAGCGTCTCACTCCGCCGCGGGCGTGCGTTCGGTCGCCGTCCGCACGTCGACCTCCCGCCAGAATCCGGCCCGGATCGCGTACCGGTCGTGCTCGTCGATCTGGTCGTCCTTGTGCGCGAGCAGCCCGAAGCGGGCCGCGTAGCGCAGCAGTTCACCGTCGACGCGGTGCGGGATGCGCGGGTACATCCCGGACAGTTTCTGCAGGTGGCCGTGGTCGCCGAGGCGTTCGAGCCAGCGGCGGGCGAAGACCTGCCCGACCTCGTACGGGTCGCCGCCGACGGTGGTGATGTCCTCCTCGCGATCCGCCCAGCGCTGCTCGGCCGTGGTGAGCTGGGCGAGCGTCGGCAGCGATGCGGCCTCGGACGGCTCGGCGGCGGGCCGGTCGACCCAGCCCTTGTCGGAGGACCAGCGCAGGGTGGCGTTGGCCGGCTGCGGGGCGGGGTGGGCGCCGGGGGCCCGCAGGGCGGCGAGGTCCTTGGGGGTGGGGACGCCCTTGGCGGGCGGTACCCGCTCGTCGGTGCCGGCCGGCCCGGCGGCGGCCGTGGTGGGGTGCTCGGGCGCCTCGGTGGACCGCCGGCCGGCGGCGGAGAGGGCGGACTCGGGCAGCGGCGCGGAGAGGATCGCGGCGATCTCGGGGCGGGGCACGGGCGGCGGCGCGCAGATGCCGCCGACCTCCTTGGCGCGTACGGCCTTGGTGATCCACACACGGTCGAGGACGCGGCGTTCGTCGGCCTCGGCGACCAGGTCCTCGGACTGGTTGTAGTCGCCGTCGGCGGCCTGTACGGCCCACAGGTGGACGGCGACGCCGTGTTCCTTGGCGGCCATCATGCCGGGCAGCAGGTCGCCGTCGCCGGTGACCAGGACGACGTCGGAGCAGGCGCGGTTGCGGGCCAGCTCGGTCAGTTCGGCGTGCATGGCGGCGTCCACGCCCTTCTGGGCCCAG
The DNA here is from genome assembly GCF_041538145.2 of Streptomyces sp. MMCC 100. NCBI lineage: Bacteria > Bacillati > Actinomycetota > Actinomycetes > Kitasatosporales > Streptomycetaceae > Streptomyces > Streptomyces sp. MMCC 100. The sequence continues at coordinate 1,604,662 of NZ_JBGORK020000001.1, read as the reverse complement.
CGCCCGTCACTGCGCGTGAGGGCGCCGAGCCGGACGGTGACCCGGGGCATCACACGCAGGCGGCGGTGTTCGGGCTGCGGGACGCGGTCGGGGGCGCCGTCGAACCAGTAGATGCGCAGCAGGGGCTGCTGCGTGTCGGATTCGGCGCGGTCGCGCAACCCCTGGATGAGGGCGGCGTGATCGACGGTGATGCGCGAGCGCGAGGGCTCTCCTGCCAGGAGACTCGCGGCGGCCCCCAGCAGATACCCGGCGTCCACCAGGACGATGCAGCGGTCCACGCGATCCACCCTCTTTCCGGGAGGTTTGCTTCGGGCTTCCTTCGAGTCTGCCCGACCACGCGGAGGTTAACGGCCCGAACTCGATCTTCGGCGTGGCGTTTCGGCGCTCCGCACCCTGCCCGGCCGCGTCACGGACGGTAATTGCCCGATATGCGTTCTTTGTTGGCCTATGTGAATCTGGTTTCGGCCCTGGCCCCTAGATCCCCCTCAGGAGGTAGATCACCATGGCCAAGAACAAGAACAACCGTGATCGTAAGCAGCCCCGGTCCGAGCGCTCCCCGCAGGCCGCCGAGTCGGCCGTACTGGACCGCGAGGAGCAGCACTCCCCGCAGCTGACGACGCCCGGCGACGCGGCCTCCCGCAAGCGGCAGAAGCGCTTCGGCCACAACTGACATCCGCGGTACGGGCCGTCGCGGCCCCCCGCACGACGAGGGGCGCACCCGGCAACCGGGAGCGCCCCTCGCTCGCTTTCTCCGAACCCGCCGAACCCGCTCAGCCCGCCAGGCAGGACGGACCGAGCAGCACCTTCAGGTCGCCGAACAGGGCCGGATCGGGCTTCACCCGGTGCCGGTCCAGACGCAGCACCGTCGTCTTCGTCGGCCCCTGCAGCTTGATCCGCACCTCGCTGTCGCCCCGGTGGTGGGTGAGGATCTCACCGAGCCTGCTGACCATCGGCGGAGTGACGCGGGTGGCCGGGATGGTGAGCACGACGGGCGCGTTGGCGCCCGCGTTGGACAGGTCGGGGATCATCAGCTCCATCGCGACCAGCCGGGGCACGTCCTCCCGCTTGTCGAGGCGGCCCTTGACGAACACCACGGCGTCCTCGACGAGTTGCGTGGACACCAGCTGATAGGTCGCCGGGAAGAACATGCACTCCAGCGAGCCCGCGAGGTCCTCGACGGTGGCGATGGCCCAGGCGTTGCCCTGCTTGGTCATCTTGCGCTGGAGGCCGGAGATGATGCCGCCGATGGTGACGACCGCGCCGTCGCCGAAGTCACCGCCGGTGAGCTGGGAGATGCCCGCGTCGGCCTTGTCGGACAGCACGTGCTCCAGGCCGAAGAGCGGGTGGTCGGAGACGTAGAGGCCGAGCATCTCCCGCTCCTGGGCGAGGAGATAGGTCTTGTCCCACTCGTCCTCGCCGAAGACGACGTCGAGTCCGAAGCCCGGCTCGTCGTTCTGCTCGTCGCCCATGCCGCCGAAGAGGTCGAACTGGCCCTCGGCCTCCTTGCGCTTGACCGCGACCACGTTGTCGATCATCGGTTCGTACTGCGCGGTGAGGCCCTTGCGGGTGTGCCCCATCTCGTCGAAGGCGCCGGCCTTGATCAGCGATTCAGTCGTCCGCTTGTTGCAGACGACCGCCTCGACCTTGTCCAGGTAGTCGGGGAAGGACGCGTACTTCCCCTTGGCCTTGCGGCACCTGATGATCGACTCGACGACGTTGGTGCCGACGTTGCGCACGGCGGAGAGGCCGAAGAGGATCACGTCGTCGCCCTGTGCGGCGAAGTTCGACATGGACTCGTTGACGTTGGGCGGCAGAACCTTGATGCCCATGCGCCGGCACTCGTTCAGGTAGACGGCCGACTTGTCCTTGTCGTCCTTGACCGAGGTGAGCAGGGCGGCCATGTACTCGGCCGGGTAGTTCGCCTTCAGGTATCCGGTCCAGTACGAGACCAGGCCGTACGCGGCCGAGTGCGCCTTGTTGAAGGCGTAGCCGGCGAAGGGGACCAGTACGTCCCACAGCGCCTGGATGGCCTCGTCGCTGTAGCCGTTCTTCCTGGCTCCGGCCTGGAAGAGGACGAAGTTCTTCGCCAGTTCGTCGGGCTTCTTCTTGCCCATCACGCGGCGCAGGATGTCGGCCTCGCCGAGCGAGTAGCCCGCGATGATCTGGGCGGCCTTCTGCACCTGCTCCTGGTAGACGATCAGGCCGTAGGTGACCGCGAGGACCTCCTGGAGGGGCTCCTCCAGCTCCTTGTGGATCGGCGTGATCTCCTGGAGCCCGTTCTTGCGCAGCGCGTAGTTGGTGTGCGAGTCCATGCCCATGGGGCCGGGACGGTAGAGCGCGGAGACGGCGGAGATGTCCTCGAAGTTGTCGGGCTTCATCAGCCGCAGCAGGGAGCGCATGGGGCCGCCGTCGAACTGGAAGACGCCGAGCGTGTCGCCGCGCTGCAGCAGTTCGAAGGTCGTGGGGTCGTCCAGCGGCAGCGACAGCAGGTCGAGGTCGATGCCCTTGTTGGACTTCACCATCTTGACGGCGTCGTCCATGATCGTGAGGTTGCGCAGGCCGAGGAAGTCCATCTTCAGCAGGCCGAGCGACTCGCACTGCGGGTAGTCCCACTGCGTGATGGTCACGCCGTCGGTGTGCCGCACCCAGATCGGGGCGTGGTCGACGATGGGCTCGCTGGACATGATGACGCCGGCCGCGTGCACGCCCATCTGCCGCACCAGGCCCTCGACGCCCTTGGCGGTGTCGATGACCTTCTTCACGTCCGGCTCGTTCTCGTACATCGAGCGGATCTCGCCGGCCTCGCTGTAACGCGGGTGGGTCGGGTCGGTGATGCCGTTGAGGTCGATGCCCTTGCCGAGGACGTCGGCGGGCATGGCCTTGGTGAGCCGGTCGCCCATCGCGTACGGGTAGCCCAGCACGCGCGCGGAGTCCTTGATGGCGTTCTTCGCCTTGATCTTGCCGTACGTGCCGATCATGGCGACCTTGTCGGCGCCGTACTTCTCGGTCACGTACCTGATCACCTCGACGCGCCTGCGCTCGTCGAAGTCGATGTCGACGTCGGGCATGGAGACGCGCTCGGGGTTCAGGAACCGCTCGAAGATCAGACCGTGCGGGATGGGGTCGAGGTCGGTGATGCCCATCGCGTACGCCACGATCGAACCGGCCGCGGAGCCTCGGCCGGGGCCGACCGCGATGCCCTGCTTCTTGGCCCACATGATGAAGTCGGCGACCACGAGGAAGTAGCCCGGGAACCCCATCTGGATGATGACGTCCATCTCGTACTCGGCCTGCTTCTGGCGATCCTCGGGGACCTGGCCCGCGAAGCGGCGCTCCATCCCGCGGCGGACCTCCTCCTGGAACCAGGTGACCTCGGTGAAGCCCTCGGGGATGTCGAACTTCGGCATGAGGTCGCGCTTCTCGAACATGCCGGTCGTGTCGACCATCTCGGCGACCAGGCGGGTGTTGGCGCAGCCCTCCTGCCAGGCGTCGGAGGAGTCGACGGCGTACATCTCGTCCGTCGACTTCAGGTAGTAGCCGGTGCCGTCGAAGCGGAAGCGGTCCGGGTCGGAGAGGTTCTTGCCGGTCTGGATGCACAGCAGCGCGTCGTGGGCGGTCGCCTCGTGCGCGTAGGTGTAGTGCGAGTCGTTGGTCACCAGCGGCGGGATGCCGAGCTTCCTGCCGATCTCCAGCAGTCCGTCGCGGACCCGGTGCTCGATCTCGATGCCGTGGTCCATCAGCTCCAGGAAGTAGCGGTCCTTGCCGAAGATGTCCTGGTAGTCGGCGGCCGCCTTCAGGGCCTCGTCGAAGTGGCCGAGCCGCAGCCGGGTCTGCACCTCGCCGGAGGGGCAGCCGGTGGAGGCGACGATGCCCTCGGACCACTGGCTGATGGTCTCCTTGTCCATCCGGGGCCACTTCTGCAGCCAGCCCTCGGCGTAGGCGTCGGAGGAGAGGCGGAAGAGGTTGTGCAGGCCGGTGCTGTTCGTCGCCCACATGGTCTTGTGGGTGTAACCGCCCGAACCGGAGACGTCGTCCCGCTTCTGGTGCGGCTGGCCCCACTGGATCTTGCGCTTGTTGCGGCGGGACTCGGGGGCGACGTACGCCTCGATCCCGATGATCGGGGTGACCCCGGCCTTCTGCGCGGAGTGGAAGAAGTCGTACGCCCCGTGCAGGTTGCCGTGGTCGGACATGGCGATGTGCGTCATGCCCATCTCGTTGCAGGCGTCGAACAAGTCCTTGAGCCGCGCGGCACCGTCCAGCAGCGAGTACTGGGTGTGGACGTGCAGGTGCGTGAACGGCGGCTTGGTCACGTGCGGCCTCCTGAGAAAACTGCGGACGACGGACGGGCGACGGGCTGCGGTCGGTCCGGGGGGTCAGCGTCGAAGTCTATGCCTCGGGACTGACACTCCGAGGCTCCCCACGCGTACCTTCTGGGGCGGGCACTCCCGCACCCCTTCGAACGTTGGCCCGAGTGGAGATCCGCTCCACTCGTCAGGCACCACCCGCACCAGGAGGCACCAGGCATGTCGGTCCCGCAGCTCAACGAGGAGCACCGCGGCGAGGAGATCCTCGCCGTCTTCGACACCGCCTTCGGCCGGCTGCTGGCCGCGGATCCCGCGGCGTTCCGCGTGAAGTTCCGGAAGATGGCGGCCTCGGCCTTCGCGTTCTACCGCGGCACCGCAGGTCTCTTTTACCGCGATTTGACCGAGGACCCCGAGTTCGGTGATCAGCAGGGCGGCGCCTACCTGGACGAGCGGACCTCCCGGGTGTGGATCCACGGCGACCTCCACGCTGAGAACTTCGGCACGTACATGGACTCCACCGGGCGGCTGATCTTCAACGTCAACGACTTCGACGAGGCCTACGTCGGCCCCTTCACCTGGGACCTCAAGCGCTTCGCCGCCTCCGTCGCGCTGATCGGGTACGCGAAGGCGCTCAGCGACGAGCAGATCACCGAGCTGGTGGGGGTGTACGCGGGCGCGTACCGCGAGCGGATCCACGCCCTGGCCACCGGCGCCAAGAGCGACGAGGTGCCGCCCTTCAACCTGGACACCGCGGAGGGGCCGCTGCTGGGCGCGCTGCGGGTCGCCCGCTCGCTGACCCGCTTCGGGCTGCTGGACTCGATGACCGAGATCCGTGACTTCGAGCGCCGCTTCGCCCCCGGCGGCGGCTCCATCGAGCTGGACGCCGCCACGCGCTACAAGGTGCTCGCGGCCTTCGACGGCTACCTGGAGACGCTCCCCGAGTCCTCCCTGGCCCGCCCTGACTCCTACCGCGTCAAGGACGTCGTCGGCCGCCGGGGCATCGGCATCGGCTCGGCCGGCCTGCCCTCGTACAACATCCTGCTGGAGGGCAACAGCGACGCCCTGGAGAACGACGTCGTGATCTACATCAAGCAGGCCCAGACGCCGGCCGTCTCCCAGCACATCACCGACCCGGCGATCCGGGACTACTTCCAGCACGAGGGCCACCGCACGGTGATCTCCCAGCGCGCCCTGCAGGCGCACGCCGACCCGTGGCTGGGCTGGACCGAGCTGGACGGCGCCGGCCAGCTGGTCGCCGAGGTCTCGCCGTACGCCGTCGACCTGGACTGGGGCGACATCGACGACCCGGAGGAGATCGCCGAGGTCGTCGCCGACCTGGGCCGGGCCACCGCCACCATGCACGCGGCGGCCGACGACCAGTCCGGGGAGTCCCTGGTGCCGTTCTCCACCGAGCGGGCCATCGACGCGGCGATCGCGGCCGACGAGGAGGGCTTCGCGCCCCTGCTGGTCGACTTCGCGCACCGGTACGGCGCACGCGCGCGTGCCGACCACCAGACCTTCGTCGACCTGTTCCGCAACGGCCGGATCCCGGGCCTGTAGCAAGCCCGCCGCCTGTCGCTACGCTCACAGGAACCCTTTAGGGGTCCCTTACCGGACCCCGTGACACACTCTTCTACTGCTATGGACATATCCGGAACCCCGCTCAGAGCCGTACGCGCGGCGCTGTTCACGGCACTCGCCGTGACCCTCAGCACCGCGTCGCACGTGCTGCTGTCCGGGGTTCCGCTGCCCCTGCCCACGGTGGCGGCGGTCGCCGCCGCCGTGTTCCTGATCGCGTACGCCCTGGCCGGGCGGCGCGAGCGCGGCTTCGGGCGGATCGCCGCCCTGCTGATCCCGCTGGAGCTGGCCGCCGACACGGTCTTCACCACCGGCCAGCACGTCTGCTACGGACGGGCGGGCGGCCCGGTCGCGGGCCCGCTGCGCTCGGTCGGCTTCGACGTGCTGTGCGGCGACGGGACCGGCATCCACGCCGGGGTGACCGCGCCGCTGACCCGGGTGACCGGGGCCGAGACCGACCGGATGGCGTCGGTGCTGGCCCAGGCCGGCCCCAGCACGGCCTGGCTGCTGCTGGGCGCGCACGTCGGCGTCGGGCTGCTGGCGGCGGCCTGGCTGCGGCGCGGCGAGCGGGCTCTGGCCCAGTTGCTCGGCGCGGTGGCCGCGACCACCTTCCGGCCGCTGCTGCTCGCGGTCGCGGCCGTGAGCGGACGCCGGGCGCCGGCGGTGCGCCGCCCGGCGCGCCCGGCCCGCCGCACCGCCGGCGCCCGCCGGCGGATCCTCACACACTCCCTGGGACGTCGCGGACCGCCGCGCCCGGTGGTCGCCCCCGTGTGACCCGGCCCGCGGGCCGCACGAGCACCACCGAGCACGGCAGTCCCCCGTACGTACTTCCGCACACCCCCGTGTGCGCGTCCCCGGAGAGATCACCATCATGAGCAAGCGGAACAGCCAGGCGGCGAAGACGGCGGCCCGTGAGCGCCTGCGCCAGGAGCGCGAGCGTCAGGCCAAGCGCGACAAGGTCAAGCGGCAGGCCATCGTGGCCGCCTCCATCGTCGGTGTGCTGGCGATAGCCGGCGGCATCAGCTACGCCGTCGTGCAGAACAACAAGCCCACCGGCTGGGACAAGGCCGCCGAGGCCGAGGTGGTGGCCCCGGCCAACACCTCGGGCAAGGACGGCACCACGGTCGTCATGGGCGAGTCCAAGTCCGACAATGTCGTCCACCTCTACGAGGACCCGCGCTGCCCGGGCTGCGCGGCCATGGAACAGAGCATCGGCGAGACCGTCAACAAGGGCATGGAGGACGGCGACTACAAGCTCTCCTTCACCATCGGCACGTTCCTCGACGGCAACCTGGGCGGCGAGGGCTCGAAGAACGCGCTGAGCGCGCTCGGCGCCGCGCTGAACGTCAGCCCCGAGGCGTTCGTCGACTACAAGACCGCGCTGTACTCCACCGAGTACCACCCGGAGGAGTCGACCGACGAGTTCGCCAAGGACGACTACCTGATCAAGGTGGCGAACTCGGTGGACGCCCTGAAGAACAACAAGAAGTTCCAGAACGCCGTGGAGAAGGGCACCTACGACGCCTGGGCGATGCGGATGAGCAAGTCCTTCGACAAGGCCGAGGGCGTCGAGTCGACGCCGACGGTCAAGATCAACGACAAGGTGATCGAGACCCCGAGCACGCCGGACGCGTGGCAGAAGGCCCTGAAGGACGCGGGCGTCACCAAGTGACCCGGTGACTCCGCCGGTTCCGGTGATCGTCATCTGACGAGTGGGCGAACTTTTGCGAGTTCGCCCACTCGCGCGCATACCGATCAGTAACCTGATCGGCCGTGACCAGTCGACACAGAGCGTCCGAAACCAACGACAACTCCGAGAACGTCCGCACCCCGAGCCGCCGTACGGTCGTCAAGGCCGCGGCGGCCGGTGCCGTTCTGGCCGCCCCGCTCGCGGCGGCGCTGCCCGCGGGCGCGGCCGGCGCGGCCCCTGCCTTCCTGCACGGCGTCGCCTCCGGCGATCCCCTGCCCGACGGCGTCCTGCTGTGGACCCGGGTGACACCGACGCCCGAGGCCATACCCGGCTCCGGGGCCGGCCCGGACACCGAGGTGAACTGGGTCCTCGCCATGGACAAGGCCCTCACGAACATCGTCGCCAAGGGGTCCGTCACCGCGACGGCAGCCTCCGACCACACCGTCAAGGCGGACGTCCGCGGCCTCGCGCCCGCCACGGACTACTGGTTCCGTTTCTCCGCCGGCCCCACCGACTCCCCCGTCGCCCGCACCCGCACCGCCCCCGCGCACGACGCCGCCGTCCCTGGCCTGCGCTTCGGCGTGGTCTCCTGCGCCAACTGGGAGGCCGGGTACTTCTCGTCGTACCGCCATCTCGCGGCCCGCGGCGACCTGGACGCCTGGCTGCACCTGGGCGACTACATCTACGAGTACGGCACCGGCGAGTACGGCACCCGCGACACCGTCGTGCGTCCGCACGCCCCGGCCCACGAGATCCTCACCCTCGCCGACTACCGGACCCGCCACGGCCGTTACAAGACCGACCCCGACCTCCAGGCGCTGCACGCCACGGCTCCGGTGGTGGCGATCTGGGACGACCACGAGATCGCCAACGACACCTGGTCGGGCGGCGCCGAGAACCACACCGAGGGCGCCGAGGGGAGCTGGGCGGCGCGTCAGAGTGCCGCCAAGCGGGCCTACTTCGAGTGGATGCCGGTGCGCCCGGCGATCGCCGGCACCACGTACCGGCGGCTGCGGTTCGGCAAGCTGGTCGACCTGTCGCTGCTCGACCTGCGCTCCTTCCGTTCGCAGCAGGTGGCGCTCGGCAACGGCGAGGTCGACGACCCGGACCGCACCGTCACCGGCCGTGCCCAGCTGGACTGGCTCAAGGCCGGGCTCGCGTCCTCCGACGCCACGTGGCGGCTGGTGGGCAACCCGGTGATGATCTCGCCGTTCGCGATCGGCTCGCTGCCCGCCTCGCTGCTCGGGCCGCTCGCCGAGCTGCTCGGGCTGCCGAAGGAGGGCGTCGCCCTCAACACCGACCAGTGGGACGGCTACACCGACGACCGCCGTGAACTGCTGGCCCACCTGCGCGCGCACGCCATACGCAACACCGTGTTCCTGACCGGCGACATCCACATGGCGTGGGCCAACGACGTGCCGTACAACGCCGGGACCTACCCGCTGTCCGCCTCGGCGGCCACGGAGTTCGTCGTCACGTCGGTGACCTCCGACAACCTCGACGACATCGTGAAGGTCCACGAGGGCACCGTCTCGGCGATCGCGGCGCCGGTGATCCGGGCCGCGAACCGGCACGTCCACTGGGTCGACACCGACCGGCACGGCTACGGCGTGCTGGACATCACCGCGGACCGGGCGCAGATGGACTACTACGTCGTCTCCGACCGCACCGACGCGGACGCCACGTCCGCGTGGGCGCGCTCCTACCGCACGCGCAGCGGCACGCAGCGCATCGAGCGCGTCTACGCCCCGGTCTGAGCCTCCTGAAGGGACTCGAGGAAGCCGAGCGCCACCCGCCAGGTGGCCTCGGCCGCCTCCGCGTCGTAGTCGGGCAGCTCCGGGTCGGTGTAGAGGTGACCGGCCCCGGCGTATCTGTGCACCTCGACGTCGGCGCCGATCCGGCCCATCTGGAGGTACCAGGCGCTGAGCCAGTCATCGGTCTCGAAGGGGTCCGGCTCGGCCACGTGCAGCTGGACCGGCAGCTCGTCCACCGAGGCGTTGGGCGCGATGTCCGAGGTGCCGTGCAGGAGCAGCAGTCCGCGCGCCCGGTGATCGCCCAGGGCGAGGGTCTGGGCGATGGAGGCGCCGAGCGAGAACCCGGCGTACACCAGTCCCCGCTCGGAGTAGGGCGCGGCGGCCAGCACGGCGCGCTTCAGCAGCTCCTCCCGGCCGATCCCGTCCTGATGGGCCATGCCCTCCTCGACCGAGTCGAAGGTCCGGCCCTCGTACAGGTCCGGGGTCCACACCTGGTGCCCGGCGTCGCGCAGCCGGTCGGCGGCCTGCCGCACCGCGGGCCTCGGGCCGAGGGTCGAGTGAAAGAGCACGATGTTCATGAGGCCATGGTGCCAGCCGGGTGTGACAACGCGGCGCGCGGTGATGCCCCGGGCGGGACGTATGTCACAGGTTCACAGGGCCGCGCGTCCGGTTACGTTCGAGGGATGGAGACCATACTCCGCCCGCTGATCGTGGTCGGCGGCTCCGTCCTGCTGACCCTGGTCATCGGCTGGGCGACCGACCTGTTGCTGTGCAAGGCCGACGGACGACACCCCGAGACACCGCTGTGGGGGCTGCTGCGGCGCGCCCGCGTGCCCTACCAGATCGTCCTCTGCGCGGGCCTGCTCAGAGGCTCGTACGTCGAGGCCGAGGTGTTCCCCGAGCACCAGACGGGGGTCGGCCGGACGCTGACGCTGGCGCTCATCGGCTCGGCGGCCTGGCTGGTGGTCCGGATCGCCGCGGCGGTCGTCGAGACGTCATACTCCCGTTACGCCCACGCCCACGCCGAGCGGGATCCGGCCCGGGTGCGGCGGGTGCGGACCCAGGTGTCGTTGATCATGCGGGTGGTCACGGCGGTCGTCGGCGTGGTCGCCGTGTCGTCGATGCTGCTGACGTTCCCGGCGATGCGCGCGGCGGGCGCCTCGCTGCTGGCCTCGGCCGGGATCATCGGCATCGTCGCCGGTGTGGCGGCCCAGTCCACGCTGGGCAACCTGTTCGCCGGGTTCCAGATCGCCTTCGGCGACATGGTGCGCATGGGCGACACGGTCGTGGTGGACGGGGAGTGGGGCACCGTCGAGGAGATCACGCTGACGTACCTGACCGTGCGCACCTGGGACGAGCGCCGGATCACGATGCCGGTGTCGTACTTCACCTCCAAGCCGTTCGAGAACTGGTCGCGCGGCACCCCGCAGATGACCGGGACCGTCTACTGGCACCTCGACCACACGGCGCCGCTGGAGGCGATGCGGGAGCGGCTGCGTGACCTGCTGCGCGAGTGCCCGGCCTGGGACGGGCGCAGCTACAACCTGACCGTCACGGACACCACCCCGAACACCATGGAGGTGCGGGCCCTGGTGACGGCGAAGGACGCGGACGACATCTGGACGGTACGGGTCACGGTCCGCGAGGGGATGATCCGCTGGCTGGCCGACGAGCACCCGTACGCACTGCCGCGGATCAACGCGGCGGAGGCGGCGCTGCGCCCGCTCCGCGACGGCTTCCCGCACGCCCGCCGCTCCCCCGACGCGGACTCCCGGCGCTCGTCCGACGGGGGCTCCCGCCACTTCACGGAACGGCCGACGAAGAGCAGGTGACCGGGGCGGGGCCGCGCAGGCGGGTCAGCGCAGGCTGCGTACGTCGAGGTGGCGCAGGACCCGGTCGACGATCTCCGGGTCGGCGCCGGGTTCGCTGCGGGCCGCCAGCACCTCGTGCCGGGCGGCGCTCAGCATCTCGCCCTGGATGCGCCGGACGCGTTTGATCCGGCGCGCCCGTTGCCGCTGCGCCTCCCGGCGCTCCTCGTCCCCGAGGTCCGGGCTGATGCGTATGCCGATGTCGAAGGCGCGCCGCAGCATCTGCTCGGACAGCTCTTCCGGCAGCTCCTCCACCGACTCGATCTCCTTGAGCCGCTGCTTGGCCGCCCGGGCCGCCCGCAGGGCGAGGTCCCGCTCGAACTCCTGCTCCCGCTCGGTGTCCGCCCGTACCCCGAGCCGGCCCACCAGCCAGGGCAGTGTCAGACCCTGCAGCAGCAGCGTGCCCATGATCACGCCGAACGCGATGAAGACGATCTCCTCCCGGTGGGGGAAGGCCGCTCCGTCGTCCGTCTCCAGCGGGATCGCCAGGGCCAGCGCGACCGAGGCCACGCCCCGCATCCCCGCCCACCACATGACCACGGTCTCCCGCCAGCTCGTCGGGATGTCCTCGTCCTGGTCGCGCCTGGCGTGCAGCCGCTGGGTCAGCCAGGTGGCCGGCAGCAGCCACAGCAGCCGGACCAGGACGACGACGACGAGGATCGCTGCCGCCCAGCCGAGCAGTTCCGTCCACCGGCCGGAGGCGGTGCGGACGGCGTTGTGCAGTTCGAGTCCGATCAGGCCGAAGGCCACCCCGGTGACCAGGGTGTCGACCACGTCCCAGACCGTGTGGCCGCCGAGCCGGGTCACCACGTCGTCGGCGTCCGAGGCGTACTCGGCGAGGAACATGGCGGTGGTGAGCACGGCGAGCACGCCCGAGCCGTGCAGTTCGTCGGCGGCGACGTAGCTCACGAACGGCACCAGCAGGGTCAGCCCGATCTGCAGCGTCGGGTCCCCCAGCACGCTCATGAGCTTGTTGGAGCCCCAGCCCAGGGCGAGCCCGATCGCGACGGCGACGACGGCGGACAGTACGAGGTCGAAGCCCGCCTGCCACGGCGAGAAGGAGCCGCCGACCGCCGCGGCGATGGCGACGTGGTACAGGACGATGGCCGTCACGTCGTTGAAGAGCCCCTCGCCCTCCAGGATCGACACCAGGCGCCGCGGCAGCCCCAGTTGCCCGGCGACGGCGGTCGCGGCGACCGGGTCGGGCGGCGCCACCAGCGCGCCCAGCGCGAAGGCGGCGGCGAGCGACAGCCCCGGCACGATCGTGTGGGCCACGGAGGCCACGCAGACCATGGTGACGAAGACCAGGGCGACGGCGAGCAGGAAGATCGGGCGTTTGTTGGCCGCGAACTGCCGCCAGGACGTGCGCCGCACGGCGGCGTACAGCAGCGGCGGCAGCAGTCCGGGCAGGATCAGTTCGGGCGGGATGTCGACGTTGGGCACGAAGTCGAGCAGGGCCAGGACGATCCCGAGGAGCGTCATCAGCACCGGCGCCGGCAGTCCGAGCCGGTCACCGATCGGGACGCTCAGCAGGGCCCCGAGCAACAGCATGAACAACAGGGCCAGCTGATCCACGGTCACCGCTCCGGTGGGTTTCGGCGTTACACGGCGGACCTCAAGCCTGCCACGCCACCGCCCTCACCAGCCCGTTCGGCGCCCCGGCTACAGGGGTCGCCGCATCGCGCGGTGCGGAATCCCGGCGTCCGGGAACTCGGGTCCGTAGGCCTGGTACCCCAAACGTTCGTAAAAACCCAGGGCTTGGGTCTGCGCGTGCAGGTCCACGGCGGTGAGCCCACGCGCGCGTGCCGCGTCCTCGATCGCCCGCACCAGCGCGGCCCCGACGCCGAGACCGCGGGCCGCCGCGGTCACCGCGAGCCGGCCCAGGGAGCCGACGGCCGGATCGCCGTCACCGTTCTTCGCCGCGGCGGCCGCGCCGTGCAGCAGCCGGCCGGTGCCGAGCGGCACGCCGTCCGCCCGGACCGCGAGGAGATGCACGGCTGCGGCGTCGTAGGCGTCGTACTCGATGTCCTCGGGGACCTTCTGCTCGGCGACGAACACGTCCTTGCGCACCGCGAAGCAGGCCTCCCGGTCGGCGGGGTCCTCGGCGACGCGCACCTCGTAGGCCGGGGCCCGGCTCGGGGTGCTCATCCGTAGGTCTCCTCGCGGACCTGGTCGAGGGCCTGCTGGAGGTCCTCGGGGTAGTCGCTGGCGTACTCCACCCACTGGCCGTCGCCGGGGTGCTCGAAGCCGAGGCGTACGGCGTGCAGCCACTGGCGGGTCAGGCGCAGCCGCTTGGCGAGGGTGGGGTCCGCGCCGTAGGTCAGGTCGCCGACGCAGGGGTGGCGGTGGGCGGCCATGTGGACGCGGATCTGGTGGGTGCGGCCGGTCTCCAGCTTCACGTCGAGCAGGGAGGCGGCGCGGAAGGCCTCGATGAGGTCGTAGTGCGTGACGGAGGGCTTGCCCTCGGCGGTGACGGCCCACTTGTAGTCGTGCTGCGGGTGGCGGCCGATGGGGGCGTCGATGGTGCCGCTGGTCGGGTCGGGGTGGCCCTGTACGAGCGTGTGGTAGCGCTTGTCGACCGTGCGCTCCTTGAACTGGCGCTTGAGCGAGGTGTACGCGCGCTCCGACTTGGCCACCGCCATCAGACCGGAGGTGCCGACGTCGAGGCGGTGCACGATGCCCTGGCGCTCGGCGGCGCCGGAGGTGGAGATGCGGTACCCGGCGGCGGCCAGTCCGCCGATGACGGTCGGCCCGTTCCAGCCGGGGGACGGGTGGGCGGCGACGCCGACCGGCTTGACGATCACGACCACGTCGTCGTCGTCGTGCACGATCTCCATGCCCTCGACGGGCTCGGCGACCACCTGCACGGGCGCGGGCGCCTGCGGCATCTCGACCTCGAGCCAGGCACCGCCGTGGACGCGCTCGGACTTGCCGACCACCGATCCGTCGACCTGCACCTTCCCCGCCGCCGCCAGCTCGGCGGCCTTGGTGCGGGAGAAGCCGAACATGCGGGAGATGGCGGCGTCGACGCGCTCGCCCTCCAGGCCGTCGGGCACGGGCAGGGTACGGATCTCGGGAATCGTGCTCACCCGTCGAGTATGCCGGACGGCCCGGACACTCCCGAACGCGCGCCCGGTCCCTGTGGACGGCCGGGCCCCGGTGGAGGTCAGTCCTTGTGGACGGTCCCGTCCGGGTCCAGGCCCCGGAAGGAGAGGATCACGATCAGGATGCCGCCGCAGACGATCGCCGAGTCGGCGAGGTTGAAGACGGCGAAGTGCTTGGGCGCGATGAAGTCCACGACCGCGCCCTCGAAGACGCCGGGCGCGCGGAAGATCCGGTCGGTGAGGTTGCCGAGGGCACCGCCGAGCAGCAGGCCGAGTGCGATCGCCCACGGCAGGCTGTGCAGCTTGCGGGCGAGGCGGGCGATCACGACGATCACGGCCGCGGCGATCACCGTGAAGATGATCGTGAAGGCCTCGCCGAAGCCGAAGGCCGCGCCCGCGTTGCGGATCGCGGCGAACCTCAGCCAGTCGCCGATGATCTCGATCGGCTCGTGGTGTTCCAGCTTCGCCACCACGATCATCTTGCTGACCAGGTCGAGCAGGTACGCGAACACCGCGACCGCGAACAGCACGGCGACCCGACGCTTGCCCCGAGGGCGCTCCGGAGCCTGCTCCTGCTTCCGCTCCTGCTCGGCGTCGGGCCGCTCCCGCCCGTCCCCCGCCGCGTCCGGGGTGTCCGGAGTACCGATGATGCGCTCCGCCTCTGCCACGTGAGTCCCTCAGCCTAGGTCCTTGACTGAGGACGAGGGTACGGCACGCCTCCCGTCCCGGCTGCTGCTCAGTACCGGCGCTCCTGCTTCTGCTTGCACTCGACGCACAGGGTGGCTCGCGGGAAGGCCTGCATCCGCGCCTTGCCGATCGGGTTGCCGCAGTTCTCGCACAGGCCGTAGGTGCCCGCGTCGAGGCGTTCCAGGGCGCGCTCGGTCTGGGTGAGCACGTCGCGCGCGGTGGCGGCCAGCGCCAGTTCGTGCTCGCGCGTGATGTTCTTGGTGCCGGTGTCCGCCTCGTCGTCGCCGGCGCCGTCGCCGGAGTCGCGCATCATGCCCTGGAGCGAGCGCTCCGAGGAGTCGATCTCGGTGCGCAGCCGGTCGGCCTCGGACTGCAGCTCCCCGCGCGCCTCCTCGACCTCTTCCGGCGTCCAGGGTTCCTCGCCGGGGCGTACCGCGAGTTCGCCGGGGTCCGCGGCGGTGCCGCGGGCCTTGGGGACAGCGGTCTTGGCCGCCGTGGCCGTGCCAGGAGTCTTCTTCGCAACCACCGTCGTGGCTCCCGTCTGCTCCGCGGCCTCGGCCGCGCCCGCTTTCTTGGCCGTGCTCTTCTTCGCCGTGCTCTTCTTCGCAGCACTTCCGCTCGCCGCGGTCTTCTTTGCCGTGGTCTTCGTTTCCGTGCTCTTCGTTTCCGTGGTCTTCTTCGCAGGGGTCTTCTTCGCCGCGGTCTTCTTCGCCGCGGTCTTCTTCGCCGCGGTCTTCTTCGCAGGGGTCGTCTTCGCCGGGTTCGTCCTCGCCGCCGCCTTCTTCTCCGGGTCCTGCTCAGCGGCGCTCTCCTCGGCGGCGCTCTGCTTCGCGGCCGTCGTCTTCTTTTTCGCCACCATGGCCGCGGCCCCTTCACATATTGTGATCTTGCGCGCGAATCGTGCTGGGACGATAAATCGACTCCGGTCCCGCGGCAACGGGGCACGCCGCCCGACTCGCCCGCCCACCGTGCACCGCGCGGCGAGCATGAATGCGTTGTGCCCAGCTCCCCGCCCGGTAATCCGCCCGAAGGCCCCCGGCCGGGCCGCCCGGGACCCGTATCTGGGACAGCGGCATTCGGGTCACACGAAATCCGGTCGGCCGCTGTCCGCCCGGCGCCGTACACTGGGCGCAGCGGAAAGCGTGGATGGGGACGAGTAGCGGCGTCAGCAGCCCAGAGCGACCCGGGGACGGTGTGAGCCCGGGGGCGAGCGCGACGTGAAGATCACCCCGGAGCCGCCGGAAGAAAGCCGTGGCAGGACAGCCGCGGCGAGTAGAACCGGCTCGCGACCCCAATGAGGGGGCTCACCGGAGCACACGACGCACCGGCGGGCCAAGGAGGGTGGTACCGCGGGAGCACGGCTCTCGTCCCTCCGACGGAAGGCAGCACGTCCGCCGGAGGAAGCTCGTTGAATACGCAGCCGCAGTACCGCCAGGTGCCCGCCCAGGTCGACCTGCCCGCGCTCGAACACGCGGTGCTCGACTTCTGGCGTGAGCAGAAGATCTTCGCCAAGAGCCTGGAGCAGTCCGAGGGCCGCCCCGAGTGGGTGTTCTACGAGGGCCCGCCCACCGCCAACGGCATGCCCGGTGCCCACCACATCGAGGCGCGCGTCTTCAAGGACGTCTTCCCCCGCTTCCGCACGATGCGCGGCTACCACGTGGGCCGCAAGGCCGGCTGGGACTGCCACGGCCTGCCGGTGGAGCTGGCGGTGGAGAAGGAGCTGGGCTTCTCCGGCAAGCAGGACATCGAGGCGTACGGCATCGCCGAGTTCAACGCGAAGTGCCGCGAGTCGGTGACCCGCCACACCGACGCCTTCGAAGAGCTCACGACCCGGATGGGCTACTGGGCCGACCTCCAGGACCCGTACCGCACGATGGACCCGGAGTACATCGAGTCCGTCTGGTGGTCGCTGAAGGAGATCTTCGACAAGGGCCTGCTGGTCCAGGACCACCGCGTCGCCCCCTGGTGCCCCCGCTGCGGCACCGGCCTGTCCGACCACGAGCTGGCCCAGGGCTACGAGACGGTCGTCGACCCGTCCGTCTACGTCCGCTTCCCGCTGACCTCCGGCCCGCTGGCCGGCGAGGCCGCGCTGGTCGTCTGGACGACGACCCCGTGGACCCTGGTCTCCAACACCGCGGTCGCCGCACACCCCGAGGTCACCTACGTCGTCGCCACGAACGGCGAGGAGAAGCTGGTCGTCGCGGAGCCCCTGGTGGCCAAGGCGCTCGGCGAGGGCTGGGAGACCACCGGGCAGTCCTTCACCGGCGCGGAGATGGAGCGCTGGACGTACCGGCGCCCCTTCGAGCTGGTGGAGTTCCCGGCGCCCGCGCATTATGTGGTGAACGCCGAGTACGTCACCACCGAGGACGGCACCGGCCTCGTCCACCAGTCCCCCGCCTTCGGTGAGGACGACCTCAAGGTCTGCCGCGCGTACGGCCTGCCCGTGGTCAACCCGGTCCGCCCCGACGGCACCTTCGAGGAGGACGTCCCGCTGGTCGGCGGCGTCTTCTTCAAGAAGGCCGACGAGAAGCTGACGGAGGACCTGGACACCCGGGGCCTGCTGTTCAAGCACATCCCCTACGAGCACAGCTACCCGCACTGCTGGCGCTGCCACACGGCCCTGCTCTACTACGCGCAGCCGTCCTGGTACATCCGCACCACCGCCGTCAAGGACCGCCTCCTCCAGGAGAACGAGAAGACCAACTGGTTCCCGGAGGCGGTCAAGCACGGCCGGTACGGAGACTGGCTGAACAACAACATCGACTGGGCGCTCTCCCGCAACCGCTACTGGGGCACCCCGCTGCCGATCTGGCGCTGCGAGGAGGACCACCTCACGGTCGTCGGCTCCCGCACGGAGCTGACCGAGCTGTCCGGCACCGATCAGTCGGCCCTGGACCCGCACCGCCCGTTCATCGACGACGTGACCTTCGCCTGCCCCGAGGACGGGTGCGGCAGGACGGCCACGCGCGTGCCTGAGGTGATCGACGCCTGGTACGACTCGGGTTCGATGCCGTTCGCGCAGTGGGGCTACCCGTACAAGAACAAGGAGCTGTTCGAGAGCCGCTACCCGGCGCAGTTCATCTCCGAGGCCATCGACCAGACCCGGGGCTGGTTCTACACGCTGATGGCGATCGGCACGCTGGTCTTCGACAAGTCGTCCTACGAGAACGTGGTCTGCCTCGGTCACATCCTCGCCGAGGACGGCCGCAAGATGTCCAAGCACCTGGGCAACATCCTGCAGCCGATCCCGCTGATGGACCAGCACGGCGCCGACGCGGTCCGCTGGTTCATGGCGGCCGGCGGTTCGCCCTGGGCGGCCCGCCGGGTCGGCCACGGCACCATCCAGGAGGTCGTCCGCAAGACGCTCCTCACGTACTGGAACACGGTCGCCTTCCAGGCCCTGTACGCCCGCACCTCGGGCTGGGCGCCGAGCGAGGCGGACCCGGCCCCGGCCGACCGCCCGGTCCTGGACCGCTGGCTGCTCTCCGAGCTGCACGCGCTGACCGACCAGGTGACCCAGGCGCTGGACGCGTACGACACCCAGCGCGCCGGCAAGCTGCTGTCCGCGTTCGTCGACGACCTGTCCAACTGGTACGTGCGCCGCTCCCGCCGCCGCTTCTGGCAGGGCGACAAGGCAGCGCTGCGCACCCTGCACGAGGTCGTCGAGACGGTCACCAAGCTGATGGCGCCGCTGACCCCGTTCATCACCGAGCGGGTGTGGCAGGACCTGGTCGTGCCGGTCACCCCGGGAGCCCCGGAGTCGGTCCACCTGTCCTCCTGGCCGGAGGCCGACCTCACGGCGATCGACCCGGAGCTGTCGAAGCAGATGCTCCTGGTCCGCCGCCTGGTCGAGCTGGGCCGCGCCACGCGCGCGGAGTCGGGCGTCAAGACCCGGCAGCCGCTCAGCCGCGCCCTGATCGCCGTGGCGGGCTTCGACGCGCTCTCCCCCGAGCTGCACACGCAGATCACGGAGGAGCTGAACGTCGAGTCCCTCGCCTCGCTGAGCGAGGTCGGCGGCTCCCTGGTCGACACGACCGCGAAGGCCAACTTCCGGGCGCTGGGCAAGCGGTTCGGCAAGCGCGTCCAGGACGTGGCGAAGGCCGTCGCCGGCGCGGACGCCGCCGCGCTGTCCCTCGCGCTGCGCGAGGGCACGGCGTCGGTGGAGGTCGACGGCGAGACGATCACCCTCGCTCCGGACGAGGTGATCATCACGGAGACGCCGCGCGAGGGCTGGTCGGTCGCCTCCGACTCGGGCGCGACGGTGGCGCTCGACCTGGAGCTCACGGAGGAGCTGCGCCGCGCGGGCCTCGCCCGGGACGCGATCCGCCTGATCCAGGAGGCCCGCAAGAACAGCGGCCTCGACGTCGCCGACCGGATCGCCCTGCGCTGGACGTCCACGGACCCGGCGACGATCGCGGCCCTGACCGACCACGCGGGTCTGATCGCCGACGAAGTCCTGGCGACGGACTTCACCCAGGGCGAGGCGGACGACACCTACGGGGCTCCGTTCACGGACGAGGGCCTGTCCTTGGTGTTCCGCCTGCGCAAGCAGTAACCAAGCAACGCCCGGGCCCGGCCTCCCTTCTCTGAGGGGAGGCCGGGCCTTCTTGTCTGCGGGCAGCCGCCGACGCCGCCACAGCTATGGGCAGCCGCCGTCGCTGCGGGCAAGCCGCCGTAGCTGCGGGCAGTCGTGCCGCTGGGGCGGCACGGGTGGGCGGTGGGGGTACCTCCCGCTCGAGCGAAGCCGAGAGTGGGGGAGGCACCCCGCCACGCCGGGCAGCGCACCCCCCGCCTGCACCGACATCGGCACCGGCACCGGCACCGGCACGCAACACAGGGGCGGGCCCCGGGTTCGAAAACCCGGGGCCCGCCCCTGAACGCTGCCGAAGGCAACGCCGTACTACCTACCGGACGTCAGTCCGAAGCAGCTCAGTTGTCGTCCTCGTCGATCAGGAACCCCCGCATCGGCGAAGGCGCCTGCCCCATCGGCGACGGCCCCTGCGGCCGCACCGGTGCCATCGGCTGGGTCATCGCCGGCGACATCTGCTGCTGACCGCCGTAGGACGGACCGGACTGGCTCGGGCCGTTGCCCATCGACTGGTTGCCGCCGTAGGACGGGGCACTCGCGCCGGCCGGTGCCATCGAGGGCGCCGGGGACGGCGGCAGAGAGGCCGTCGCGGGCGTACGCGGCGGGGCGAGCGAGTCGTCCGCCTGGGTCTCCAGCTGACGCAGCTGCGACTCCAGGTACGACTTCAGCCGCGTCCGGTACTCGCGCTCGAAGCCGCGCAGGTCCTCGACCTTGCGCTCCAGCGTGGCGCGGGCGGACTCCAGGGAGCCCATCGCGACGCGGTGCTTCTCCTGCGCGTCCCGCTCCAGGGCGTCCGCCTTGGCACGGGCGTCCCGCTCCAGACCCTCGGCACGCGAACGCGCCTCGCCGACGATCTTGTTGGCCTCGGAACGGGCCTCGGCGATCGCCTGGTCGGCGGTCTGCTGGGCCAGCGAGAGGACGCGGGCGGCGCTGTCGCCACCGGGGCCGCCCTGACCGGGCATGCCGGGACCACCAGGGCCACCGGGCCCCTGCGGGCCGCCCATGGGGCCGCCCATCGGGCCGGGACCCATCTGGCCCTGCATCGGACCCGGGCCCTGGCCCATCGGCCCCGGACCCTGACCCATCGGGCCGGGACCCTGCGGGCCGCCCTGTCCGCCGGGGCCGGCGGGCAGCTGCGGGGCACCGCTCGGCAGCTGGGGCGGACCACCCATGGGGCCACCCATCTGCTGCTGCGGCGGGCCCGATATGCCGGCGGGCACCGGAGCGCCGGGACCTCGCATGCCCTGCTGCGGCATACCGCCCTGCTGCGGGGGATGCCCCTGCTGGTGCTGCGGCGGCTGCTGATCCTGCGGCGGTTCCGGAGGCTTGCGCATGTTCTGCTGGTTCTGCGCGGCCGCACGCGTCGCCGCGGCCAGCTTGGCGCGCAGGTCCTCGTTCTCGCGGAGCAGCCGGGTCAGTTCGGCTTCGACCTCGTCGAGGAAGGCATCGACCTCGTCCTCGTCATAGCCTTCTCGGAGGCGGACGGTCGTGAACTGCTTGTTCCGCACGTCCTCGGGGGTCAACGGCATCTCTTCACCTCAACGTTGTCGTCGGCATTCGGCAAGCCCGTATCTCTCTCATCGATCACAGCCGGCTCACGATCGAGATCAGGATGTAGACGATGATCATCAGTACGAAGAAGGACAGGTCGAGCGCCACGCCCCCGAGACGCAGCGGCGGGATGAACCGCCGCAGAAGCTTCAACGGTGGATCGGTGACAGTGTAGGTGGCCTCAAGAACGACCACCATCGCCTTGCCGGGTTGCCACGAGCGGGCGAACTGGAAGACGTAGTCCATGACCAACCGGAAGATGAGCACGATGAGGAAGCACATCAGCGCGATGTAGACGACATCCAGGACCACGCTCATGACCCTTGCTTCCCTCTCCCCTGAACCATCTCTCGGACCCGTTGTCGGGCCCGTGGCTTGCTCACTGCCGGTGTTGCGTCTCAGCTCTGGTTGAAGAACCCGCCCTCTGCGATGCGGGCCTTGTCCTCCGCCGTGACATCGACGTTAGCAGGAGACAGCAGGAACACCTTCTGCGTCACCCGCTCGATACTGCCGTGAAGACCAAACACCAAACCGGCCGCAAAGTCGACAAGTCGCTTCGCATCTGTGTCATCCATCTCAGTGAGATTCATGATCACCGGAGTGCCCTCACGGAAGTGTTCCCCGATGGTACGGGCCTCGTTGTAGGTCCGGGGGTGAAGCGTGGTGATCCGGTAGGGCTCTCGTTCGGACACGACCTTGGGCATGATGACCGGTGCGCTCTTTTCCAGGCTTGCGCGTTCTTGTGTGATGGACGCCACGGGCGCGATGCGCGCCGGACGACTCGATTCCGCCGCGAGCGAAGCGGAACGGGGCATCGGCTCGCGCTGCGCGGGCGGTTGTACGACTCGTACCTCTTCGTCCCTTTGGGGCTGATGTGAACCATGTGACTGGTGCGCCGGTTCATGGCGCCGGTGATCCCGCTCGGGTTCCGGGTCCAGTTCGGGTTCGAAGTCGTCGTCGGGGTCGAACCCCCTGCCGTCGTACCCATCGTCCTCCACGAGGCCGAGGTAGACCGCCATCTTGCGCATCGCGCCGGCCATGCTCTGAGTCCTCCGCTCTGTGGTGGATCTGCTGACGACTCCAAGTGCCTGCGATCCACGAGGTCGTTGCGTCCGCCTTTCGGCGGTAATGACCATATTTTCTGCTGTGGTCCGACTTCTTGGCGACGTTACCCGAGCCTGGGTCGGACTCCGAGTACCGCAGTGCCGACGCGTACATGTGTCGCCCCGGCGGCCACGGCCTGTTCGAGGTCCGCACTCATCCCCGCGGAGACCATGTTCGCAGCCGGATGAGTTCGGCGCACGTAGGTCGACAAATCCATGAGGTGCTCGAACGCCGCCTGTTGGCGTCCCGCGTACTCGCCGGTGAGCGGGGCCACGGTCATCAGGCCGTCGAACCTCAACCCGTCCGATCCGGCGACCAGGTCGGCCAACTCTTCGATTCCGGCGGGCGAGACCCCGCCACGCTCCCCGCGCCCGCTCTCCCCCGCGTCGAGCGCGACCTGGAGGAGGCAGCCCACCTCGCGACCGGCCCGTACGGCCTCCTTCGACAGAGCCGTGACGAGCCTGGCCCGGTCCACGGACTGCACGACATCCGCGTAACCGACCACGGAACGCACTTTGTTGGTCTGCAGCTGGCCGACGAAATGCCACGAAAGCGGCAGATCCGAGCATGCGGCGGCCTTGGGCGCCGCGTCCTGGTCGCGGTTCTCCGCGACGTGGCGCACGCCGAGTTCGGAGAGAATGCGCACATCGTCCGCCGGGTAGGTCTTGGTGACCACGATGAGGGTCACCTCTTCCCGCGGGCGGCCCGCGGCCGCGCAGGCGGCGGTGATGCGCTCTTCCACTTTCGCCAGGTTCGCGGCGAGTTCCTGCTTACGGTCCGTCATGCCCCATCAGTCCAGCCACACATAGCCCGCGAGCCGCCCGGTGGTGCGGTCGCGTCGGTACGAGAAGTGGTCCTTCGACTCCCGGGTGCACACCGGCGACTGCGCCCGGTCGCGCACCCCGAGGCGCTCGAGCTGCGCGTGCACTCCGGCGCTCACGTCGAGAGCCGGCGTGCCCCAACCGGTGTCGGCGTACGCGGCCGGCTCGACGGCGGCCACTTCGGCGCGCATCTCCTCGGGCACCTCGTAGCACCGGCCGCACACGGCGGGTCCGGTGCGTGCGGTGATCCGGGCGGGGTCCGCGCCGAGTTCGGTCATGGCCCGTACGGCGGCGGGGACGACCCCGGCGACCAGTCCGGGCCGGCCCGCGTGGGCCGCGGCGGCGATGCCGGCGACCGGGTCGGCGAGCAGGACGGGCACGCAGTCGGCGGTGAGGACGGCGAGGGCGAGACCGCGTTCGGCGGTGACCACGGCGTCGACCCGCGGAACCGGCCGCTCCCCCCAGGGTGCGTCCACCACGGCGACGTCGGCCCCGTGCACCTGGTTCATCCAGACCACCCGGGCCGGGTCGACGCCCAGCGACCTGGCCGCCAGCTCCCGGTTGGCCGTGACGGCGCCGGGGTCGTCGCCGACCGCGCCGCCGAGATTGAGCTCCTCGTACGGAACGGCGCTCACTCCGCCCCACCGGTCGGTGAAGCCGAAGTGCGCGCCGTTCACGGTGTCGCGCTGTCCTATCACTTCAGGAAGTCCGGCACGTCCAGTTCCTCGGCGGCGCTGTCCGAGTAGGTGCGGGACGGCGGGACCGGCGGCGGGGAGACCGGCGGCAGGTCGCTCACCGGCTCCGGCGCGGGGGCCGGCTCCGGCTCCTCCTTCGGCTTGACGCTGCCGAGCGAGCCGAAGGACGGGCGGCTCTCGGACGGCCGGGCCGGGGTGGGCTCCTCGCGCTTGGCCGAGGAGGACCCGAGGACGTTGTCCCGCTTGGACGGCGGCTGGCCCCCGTCGAAGCCGGCCGCGATCACGGTGACCCGCACCTCGTCGCCGAGGGCGTCGTCGATGACCGCGCCGAAGATGATGTTGGCCTCGGGGTGGGCGGCCTCGCTGACCAGCTGGGCGGCCTCGTTGATCTCGAAGAGGCCGAGGTCGGAGCCGCCGGAGATGGAGAGCAGCACGCCCCGGGCGCCGTCGATGGACGCCTCGAGCAGCGGGGAGGAGATCGCCATCTCGGCCGCGGCCACCGCGCGGTCGTCGCCGCGGGCGGAGCCGATGCCCATGAGCGCCGAACCGGCCTCGGACATGACCGACTTCACGTCGGCGAAGTCGAGGTTGATCAGGCCGGGGGTGGTGATGAGGTCGGTGATGCCCTGGACACCGGACAGCAGCACCTGGTCGGCGGACTTGAACGCGTCGAGCACGCTGACCTGGCGGTCCGAGATGGACAGCAGCCGGTCGTTGGGGATGACGATGAGGGTGTCGACCTCTTCGCGGAGCTCGGCGATGCCGTCCTCGGCCTGGTTGGCCCGGCGCCGTCCCTCGAAGGTGAACGGGCGGGTGACCACGCCGATGGTGAGGGCGCCCAGCGAGCGGGCGATGTTGGCCACGACGGGCGCGCCGCCGGTGCCGGTGCCGCCGCCTTCACCGGCTGTCACGAAGACCATGTCGGCCCCCTTGAGGACCTCCTCGATCTCCTCGCGGTGGTCCTCGGCGGCCTTGCGGCCGACGGCCGGGTTGGCTCCGGCGCCGAGTCCGCGGGTGAGTTCGCGGCCGACGTCGAGCTTGACGTCGGCGTCGCTCATCAACAGCGCCTGCGCGTCGGTGTTGATGGCGATGAACTCGACGCCCTTGAGACCGACCTCGATCATCCGGTTGATGGCATTGACACCACCGCCGCCGACACCGATGACTTTGATGACTGCGAGGTAGTTCTGCGGTGCTGCCACGTCGAAGGCCTCTCGCCTCGAGTTACGTGTCGTCCGGCCGCCGAAGCACTGATGCCCCCGCGACCCGACGACTGATGCCGATTGGGACGGTCCGTAGCGCCGACCCGAACCCTAACGCTGAAGTTTAGGGTTACCAGTGTGTCTGTTCCTTGGACTCTTCCGAACAGGACACTAAGTCGACAAGTGGCGCACGTTCAACGAACACGCCGAACCTCCCGTTTTTCTTTTCACCCTATGTGATCAGCCGTAGCGCTGCCCAACCAGGGTGCTGGCCTGCACGTATACCCGTCAACTCCCGGATGACGCCGGGGCGGTGGGAACACTTACGTCGAAGTGCCGCGCCTCGGGCGTCGCTTTCATGAGCGCGGTGAGCGCGCGGGCTTTGCGCACACCCTGCTCACCGCTCCCCCACGACACGGTCCGCTCGCCGCTCAACTCCAGTGAGATGTCGTCGTAGGAACGGACCTTGACGAGCCGTGTGTTCCGGGCGACCTTGTCCGGGAGCCGGCCGGCCACCCGTACCGCCTCGCGCACCAGGCGGTCGTCGTCGAAGCGGCGCAGGCTCGCAGCGGCGGATCCGGAACGGGCCGGTTCCAATTCCAGCTCGGGCACGTCTTTCGGAGCGCGGGAAACCGTGGCGAAACGGACGCCTTCATCGTCCACTTCCACGAACTTTCCGCCCTTTTGCACAATCAGGACCGCAGTACGCTCCGTCACTTTCAGCCCGATTCCGTGCGGCCAGGAACGCTCCGCCTCGACCTCGTCAATGCGCGGCAATTTCCGGCGCAGTCGGGCCTCGACCGCTTCCGTGTCGACCGAGACCAGCGGGTCCCCGACCGGCACGTCGGCGGCCTCGCGCACCTGCGCGGGCGTCAGGACGCGGGTTCCCGAGACCGACACGTCTTCGAGGCGCGTCCAGTTGGAGCCGTAGAGCACCCAGACGGTTCCGCCCGCGACGAGCACGAGCGCGACGACAAGGATGATGATCGTACGAAGACGGGGTGGGCGGAACCGGCGCGCCCGGGGCGGGCCGGACGACTCCTGCTGGCGTGCACCGCGCTCGGCGGTGGTCGGTCCGGCCACGCTCCCTGCCTTCCGTCAGACGTGTCTAGCGGTGCGCACGGGCGGCGATCGCCTCGTACACCATGCCGACGAGGAGGTCGTCGGCGTCCCGGCGGCCGAACTCGGCGGCGGCGCGGGACATCTCGTACAGCCGGTGCGGGTCGGCGAGCACGGGCAGGACGTTCTGCTGGAGCCACTCGGGCGTGAGTTCCGCGTCGTCGACCAGCAGTCCGCCGCCGGCCTTGACCACCGGCTGGGCGTTGAGCCGCTGCTCGCCGTTGCCGATGGGCAGCGGGACGTAGGCGGCCGGGAGCCCGACGGCGGAGAGTTCGGCGACGGTCATCGCGCCCGCGCGGCAGAGCATCATGTCGGCCGCGGCGTACGCGAGGTCCATCCGGTCCAGATAACTTACCGGGATGTACGGGGGCATCCCGGGCATCTGGTGGACCTGCGGCAGTTCGTTCTTGGGCCCGACCGCGTGCAGGATCTGGATCCCGGCCTGCTGGAGCCAGGGGGCGACCTGCTGGATCACCTCGTTGAGCCGGCGGGCGCCCTGCGAGCCACCGGTCACCAGCAGCGTCGGCAGGTTGGGGTCGAGCCCGAACATCGCGCGGGCCTCGGGGCGCGCGGCGGCGCGGTCGAGGGTGGCGATGGAGCGGCGCAGCGGGATGCCGATGTAGCGGGAGTTGCGCAGCTTGCTGTCGGGAGTGGAGACGGCGACCTGGGCGGCGTAGCGCGAGCCGATCTTGTTGGCCAGGCCGGGGCGCGCGTTGGCCTCGTGGACGACGATCGGCACGCCGAGCCGCTTGGCCGCGAGGTAGGCGGGCAGCGCCACGTAGCCGCCGAAGCCGGCCACGGCGTCCGCCTTGGTGCGCTCCAGGATCTGCTCGGCAGCCTTGATGGTGCCGCGCAGCCGGCCCGGGACGGTGATCAGCTCGGGGGTGGGCTTGCGCGGCAGCGGTACGGCCGGGATCAGCGCCAGCTCGTAACCCCGCTCGGGCACCAGGCGGGTCTCCAGGCCACGTTCCGTGCCCAGGGCCGTGATCCCCACGGTCGGATCCTGCCTGCGCAGGGCGTCCGCGAGGGCGAGCGCGGGCTCGATGTGGCCCGCGGTTCCTCCGCCGGCGAGTACGACATGCACCGAAATTCACCGCTCTCCGGACGTACGCGCCGCCGAGGCGCGCCGTCGCATCGTGTTCCAACTCCCAGGGCTCCGCTTGGCCGCGGGTCCCCTGGCTCCCCGCTTTCTACCAAAGCGAGGTTGCCGCAACGCAAGCGCCGCCCGCGCACCGGGTTCGTCACGCGCGAAGGCGATCAGCAGACCGATGGCGAACATGGTCGGCAACAGGGCGGAACCCCCGTAGGAGAACAGCGGGAGCGGGACACCGGCGATCGGCAGCAGCCCGAGGACCGCACCGATGTTGATCACGGCCTGGGCCGTGATCCAGGTGGTCACGCCTCCCGCGGCATACCTCACGAAGGGGTCCTCCGTGCGTCCGGCCACGCGGATACCCGCATAGCCTAGAGCCGCGAACAGGGCGAGCACCGACAGTGTCCCCGCCAGGCCCAGTTCCTCACCGGTGACGGCGAAGATGAAGTCGGTGTGCGCTTCGGGGAGTTGGCCCCATTTCTCCACACTGGCACCGAGCCCGGAACCGAACAGTCCGCCCGAGGCGAGGGCGTAGATTCCGTGCACGGCCTGCCAGCAGGAGTCGCCCGGTCCCGGGTCGGTGGCGCCCAGGCAGTTGAGCCGGGCCATACGGTTGGGGCTGGTCTTGATGAGGACGAAGCCGAGCAGCACCGCGATGGACAGCACGCCCGCGAACAGCCGGGTGGGCGCGCCGGCCAGCCACAGCAGGCCGAACAGGATCGCCGTCAGGATGATCGCGGTCCCCATGTCGCCGCCGATCATGATGAGCCCGAGCAGCATGAACGCGGCCGGCACCAGGGGCACCAGCATGTGCTTCCACTGCGTCAGCAGCTTCTTGTCCTGCTTGCGGGCGAGCAGGTCCGCGCCCCACAGCACCAGGGCCAGCTTGCCGAACTCGCTGGGCTGGATCTGGAAGGAGCCGCCCAGCGCGATCCAGTTCTGGTTGCCGTTGACCGCGACTCCTATCCCCGGCACCTGGACCAGGATCATCAGGAAGACGGCGCCGGCGAGGATCGGGTAGGCCAGCGCCCGGTGCAGCTTGACCGGCATGCGCATCGCGGCCACCAGGAGACCGGCCCCGATCAGGGCGGCCATGGCCTGCTTGCGGAAGAAGTACGAGCCGGGCAGCGACAGCTGGAGCGCGGTGATCTGGGAGGCCGAGTAGACCATCACCAGGCCGAGCACGGTGATCAGCGCGCTGCCGCCGCAGATCAGGTAGTACGCGGTCAGCGGCCGGTCCCAGGCGCGGCGCAGGCGCAGATACAGGCGGAGCACCGGGTTCTCGTGCTGCGGCCCCGGCGCGGCCGGTCGCTTGACGGCCCGCTGTACGGGCGGTCGTCCGGTGCGGCTCTGGGGACTACCGGGCATCACGGCCTCCGCTGTACGTCGGCATGGACCGTCCCACGCGTCCTCCCGAGTTCACCCGGCGGCAGGAGGCGGCCGGGTCAGGCGCCGAGTTCGCGAACGGCCTGCGCGAACGCGTCACCGCGCTGGTTGTAGTTGGTGAACATGTCCATGGAGGCACAGGCCGGGGCCAGCAGCACCGTGTCACCGGGCCGGGCGAGCCGCCGCGCCTCCTGGACGGCCTGGAGCATCGCACCAGTGTCGGTCCGGTCGAGGTCGACCACGGGTACTTCGGGGGCGTGTCGCGCCAGGGCTTCGCGGATCAGGGCGCGGTCGGCGCCGATGAGGACGGCGCCGCGCAGCCGCTTCGCCGCGCCCGCGACCAGTGCGTCGAAGGTCGCGCCCTTGGCCAGCCCGCCGGCGATCCACACGATCGACTCGTAGGCCGCCAAGGAGGCTTCGGTGGCGTGGGTGTTGGTGGCCTTGGAGTCGTCCACGTACGCGACGCCGTCCACGTCGGCGACGTGCGCGATGCGGTGGGCGTCCGGCGTGAAGGCACGCAGTCCGTCCCGTACGGCGGCGGCGGAGACACCGAAGGCGCGGGCGAGGCCCGCGGCGGCAAGGGCGTTGGCGATGTTGTGCGGGGCCGGCGGGTTGACGTCCGAGACCTCGGCGAGTTCCTGGGCGTTCTTCTGCCGGTCCTCGACGAAGGCGCGGTCGACCAGGAGGCCCTCCACGACGCCGAGTTGGGAGGGTCCGGGCGTGCCCAGGGTGAAGCCGACCGCCCGGCAGCCGTCCTCGACGTCGGCGGCGCGGACCAGGTCCTCGGTCGCCTTGTCCGCGACGTTGTAGACGCAGGCGATCCGATTGCCCTCGTAGATCCGGCCCTTGTCGGCCGCGTATGCCTCCATGGAGCCGTGCCAGTCGAGGTGGTCCGGGGCGAGGTTGAGCACGGCGGCCGAGTGGGCGCGCAGGGAGGGCGCCCAGTGCAGCTGGTAGCTGGACAGCTCCACGGCGAGGACGTCGTACTCCTCCTCGCCCGTGACCGCGTCCAGCAGGGAGACGCCGATGTTGCCGACGGCGGCGGTGCGCAGACCGGCCGCCTTCAGGATCGAGGCGAGCATCTGGACGGTGGTGGTCTTGCCGTTGGTGCCGGTGACGGCGAGCCAGGGCGCGGCCTTTCTGCCGTCCAGGCCGCGCAGGCGCCAGGCCAGCTCCACGTCGCCCCAGACCGGGACGCCGGCCTGTCCGGCCGCCGTGAACAGGGGCTTGGTGGGCTTCCAGCCGGGTGCGGTGACGATCAGCTCGGTGCCTTCGGGCAGCGTGTCCCCGTCGCCGAGGCGCACGGTGACACCGAGCGACTCCAGCTCCGCCGCCTGCGCGCGCGCCCGTTCGTCGGCGCCGTCGTTGACGACGGTGACGTGCGCGCCGAGTCCGTGCAGGACCTTGGCCGCCGGGACGCCGGAGACGCCGAGTCCGGCGACGGTGACGTGCTTGCCGGTGAATTCCGAAGGCACCGAGGAGGTCACTTGTCCGCTGCCCATCCCGCGTAGAAGAGGCCGAGTCCGACGATCACACAGATGCCCTGGATGATCCAGAAACGGACCACGACGAGGACCTCGGACCAGCCTTTGAGTTCGAAGTGGTGCTGGAGTGGCGCCATCCGGAAGACCCGCTTGCCGGTGAGACGGAAGGAGCCGACCTGGATGACCACCGACATGGTGATCAGGACGAACAGGCCGCCGAGGATGGCCATCAGCAGTTCGGTGCGCGAGCAGATCGCCAGACCCGCGAGCACACCGCCGAGCGCGAGCGAACCGGTGTCGCCCATGAAGATCTTGGCCGGCGAGGTGTTCCACCACAGGAAGCCGAGGCAGGCGCCCATCAGCGCGGACGCGACCACCGCGAGGTCCAGCGGGTCTCTCACCTCGTAGCAGGCGCCCGGGTTGGTCAGGGTCAGCGCGTTGGCGCAGGACTCCTGGAACTGCCAGACGCCGATGAAGGTGTAGGCGCCGAAGACCAGGACGGAGGCACCGGTGGCCAGGCCGTCCAGGCCGTCGGTGAGGTTCACGCCGTTCGACATCGCGAGGATCATGAACAGCGCCCAGATGACGAACAGCACCGGGCCGATGGTCCAGCCGAAGTCGGTGATGAACGACAGCTTGGTGGACGCCGGGGTGTTGCCCCGGTTGTCCGCGAACTGCAGCGAGAGCACGGCGAAGCCGATGCCGACGATCAGCTGGCCGGCCATCTTCGCCTTGGCCCGCAGTCCCAGCGAGCGCCGCTTGACGATCTTGATGTAGTCGTCGAGGAAGCCGACCAGGCCCATGCCCACCATCAGGCCGAGCACCAGCAGACCGGAGAAGGTCGGCCCCGCGTCGATGTCGGGGTCCAGATAGCTGGTGATGCCCTTGGCGAGGAAGTACGCGGCGACCGTCGCCAGGATGAAGGCGATACCACCCATGGTCGGCGTACCGCGCTTGCTGGCGTGCTCGCGCGGTCCGTCGTCGCGGATGTACTGGCCGTAGCCCTTGCGGGCCAGGAGCTTGATCAGCAGCGGGGTGCCGACCAGCGTCAGGAAGAGGCCAATGACTCCTGCGAACAGGATCTGCTTCATCATCGGGCGGCAACCTCACCCTCGGCGCCGGTCTCCAGCAGCGCCGTGGCGACGCTCTCCAGACCCACCGAACGGGACGCCTTCACGAGCACGACGTCCCCCGGGCGCAGCTCGCTGCGCAACAGGTCGACCGCCGCCTGTGCGTCGGACACGTGCACCGACTCCTCACCCCACGAACCCTCGTTATATGCGCCCAGTTGCAGCCATTGGGCTTCCCTGCCCCCGACCGCGACGAGCTTGCTGACGTTGAGCCGGACGGCGAGCCGTCCGACCGCGTCGTGCTCGGCGAGCGCCTCGTCCCCGAGCTCGGCCATCTTGCCGAGCACCGCCCACGTACGGCGCCCCTTGCTCATGGCCACCAGCGCACGCAGCGCGGCCTTCATGGACTCGGGGTTCGCGTTGTAGGCGTCGTTGACGACCGTCACGCCGTCCGGGCGCTCGGTGACCTCCATCCGCCAGCGGGAGAGGGAGCCCGCCTCGGAGAGCGCGGTGGCGATCTCGTCTGCGGACATGCCCAACTCGTGGGCGACGGCGGCCGCGGCGAGCGCGTTCGACACGTGGTGCTCACCGTACAGGCGCATGGTCACATCGCTTGCACCGGAGGGTGTGTGAAGGCTGAAGGAAGGCTGTCCGCTGTCCGTGAGTCGCACGTTCTCGGCGCGAACGTCCGCTTCGCCGGACTCTCCGAAAAGGATCACCTTCGCCTTCGTTCGGGAGGCCATGGCCCGTACGAGCGGGTCGTCCGCGTTGAGGACCGCGGTGCCGCCCTCCTCGGCCGACGGCAGCGCCTCGACGAGCTCGCCCTTGGCCTGGGCGATCTGCTCCCGGCCGCCGAACTCGCCGATGTGCGCGGAGCCGACGTTCAGGACGAGGCCGACCTTCGGCGGGGTGAGTTCGCAGAGGTACCGGATGTGGCCGATGCCGCGGGCGCCCATCTCCAGGACGAGGAACTTCGTCTCGTCGGTGGCGGTGAGCGCGGTGAGCGGCAGCCCGACCTCGTTGTTCATGGAACCGGGCGTGAACACCGTGGGCGCCTTGCGCCGCAGTACCTGGGCGATCAGGTCCTTGGTGCTGGTCTTGCCGGCCGACCCGGTGAGGGCCACGAGGGTGGTGCCGAGGCGGCGTACGACGTGCCGGGCGAGGGCACCCAGGGCGGTCTGGACGTCGTCCACGACGATCGCGGGCACGCCGACGGGGCGGGAGCCGAGGACGGCCACCGCGCCCGCTTCGACGACCTGCGCGGCGAAGTCGTGGCCGTCCACCCGTTCGCCGACGAAGGCGACGAAGAGGCTGCCGGGCCCCGCTTCCCGGGAGTCCCGGACGACCGGCCCGGTGACCTCGGCGGACGCGTCCGGTATGTCGTGCATCCGCCCGCCGACGACTTCTGCGATCTCGGCGAGTGAGAGGGTGATCACAAGTTCGTCCCCTGGATCAGGATCAGGATCGGCTGGATCATTCGGGATCTCATCCCTGGATCTTCTTGATGGCTTCGCGAAGCACCTGGCGGTCGTCGAAGGGACGGACGACCCCGGCGATGTCCTGGCCCTGCTCGTGGCCCTTGCCCGCCACCAGCACGGTGTCGCCGGGCTCGGCCCGGGCGACGGCGGCGGCGATCGCGGCGGCCCGGTCCTCGAAGACCTGCACCTCGCCGCGCTCGTGCGCGGGCACGGACGCCGCGCCCTGGAGCATGGTGGCGAGAATCGCGAGGGGGTCCTCGGAGCGCGGGTTGTCGGAGGTCAGTACGGCGGTGTCGGCGAACCGGGCCACGGCGGCGCCCATCGGCTCCCGCTTGGTGGTGTCCCGGTCGCCGCCGCAGCCGAGCACGGCGTGCAGCTTGCCCTCGGTGACCTTGCGCAGGGCCCGCAGCACCGACTCGACGGCGTCGGTCTTGTGGGCGTAGTCGACCACCGCGAAGAAGGGCTGGCCCTCGTCCACGCGCTCCAGGCGGCCCGGCACGCCCGGTACGGCGGCGACACCGTCGGCGGCGCTCTGCGGATCGAGTCCGGCGGCGGCCAGGGCGACGATCGCGGCCAGGGTGTTCGCCACGTTGAACGGTCCGGCCAGCGGCGACTTGGCGGCGATCCGCTCGCTCTTGGGCCCGAGCACGGTGAACGTGGAGTCCAGCGGGCCGACCTCGACCTCGTCGGCGCGCCAGTCGGCGTCCGGGTGGCCCTCGGCGGAGTAGGTGACGACCGGGACGGTGGCCTCGTTGGCGAGGCGGCGCCCGTACTCGTCGTCGACGTTGACCACGCCGAGCCTGCTGCGCTTCGGCGTGAAGAGCTGCGCCTTGGCCTGGAAGTAGTCCTCCATGCCGGAGTGGAACTCCATGTGCTCCGGGCTGAGGTTGGTGAAGACCGCGATGTCGAAGACGCAGGCGTCGACGCGACCGAGCACCAGGGCGTGACTGGAGACCTCCATGGCGACCGCGTCGGTGCCGCGCTCGCGCATCACCGCGAACAGGGCCTGGAGGTCGGTGGCCTCGGGCGTGGTGCGCTCGGACTTGATGCGCTCGTCGCCGATGCGCATCTCGACCGTGCCGATCAGCCCGGTGGACTTCGCCGTGCGCAGGCCGCCCTCGACGAGGTAGGCGGTGGTGGTCTTGCCGGAGGTGCCGGTGATGCCGATCTGGAGGAGATCGCGGCCGGGGTGGCCGTAGATCGTGGCCGCCAGTTCGCCCATCCGCGCGCGCGGGTCGTCGACGACGAGCGCCGGCAGCCCGGTGGCGGCGACGCGCTCCGCGCCGGCCGGGTCGGTCAGCACGGCGGTGGCGCCGAGACCGGCGGCCTGGGTGACGAAGTCGGCGCCGTGGGCGCGGGCTCCGGGGAGGGCGGCGTACAGGTCGCCGGGGCGGACGGCGCGCGAGTCGTGGGTGATGCCCGTGACCTCGGCGGAGCCGTCCGGCGCGGCGGCACCCAGCTGATCGGCGAGTTCCGCCAGGGGTGTGGCGGAGATCCGCACCGGCCGGGGCGGTCCCGGGTATGTCACGGGGTGGCCCTTCTGGGTGGTTTGGGACTGATCAGGGTGTGGCACGGCGGTGAGCGTACCGGGAGTACCCGTCTGGGGGCGAAGTGAGGTGCGGGGGCTGCTCTGGTTCCCGGGGTCGGGGGTGATCGTCGTCACGGGTGGTTCCTGGTGGCTCGGTACTGAAACGGCGCTGGCTCGGTACGGGCTCGGTGGGGCTCAGGGCTTGAAGGTGACCGGGAGCCTCGCGGGGTCGGCCCCGGTCGGCGGTACCTGAAGGGTCTTCAGGGCGAACTCCATGACCTGCTTGTAGATGGGGCCGCAGATCTGGCCGCCGAAGTAGCTGCCCTCGGTGGCGTTCTGGATGGCGCAGTAGACGGTGACGCGGGGCTTGTCGGCGGGGGCGAACCCGGCGAAGGACGAGGTGTAGCCGCGGTACTTGCCGGTGGCCGGATCCACCCGGTTGGCCGTGCCCGTCTTGCCCGCCACCCGGTAGCCGGGGATACGGGCCTTGGTGCCGGTGCCCTCCTCGTCGTCGACGACGGACTCCAGCATCTGCGCGAGCGTCTTCGCAGTCTTCTCGCTGGTCACGCGGGTCTTCTCGGGTTCAGGGGCCGGGGTGAAGCGCCCGTCGGCGCCCTTGGTGCCGCGGACGAGCGTGGGTTCGACTCGGACGCCGCCGTTGGCGATGGTCGAGTAGATGGAGGCCGCCTGGAGCGCGTTCACGGAGACGCCCTGGCCGAAAGGAATCGTGTACTGCTGCGAGGTCGACCACTGGTCGGGCGGCGCGAGGATGCCCTTGGTCTCGCCGGGGAAGCCGAGCCCGCTGTAGCCGCCGAGGCCGAACTTGCGCAGGTAGGAGTAGAGCACCTTGTTGGCCTCGGCCTGGGTCTTGCCCAGTTCGCCGGTGGCCATGATGGTGCCGATGTTGCTGGACTTGGCGAGCACGCCGTTGAGCGTGAGGTACCAGGTCGGGTGGTCGATGTCGTCCTTGAAGAGCCGGTCGCCGCGCTTGAGCCGGTTGGGGACGGTGATGTGGGTGCCGGGGGTGGCGGCGTTCTCCTCCAGCACGGCCGCCATCGACAGCACCTTGGCGGTGGAGCCCGGTTCGAAGGCGTCCTGGAGGGCGGCGTTGCCGAGCGCGTCCGCGTCGGCGTGGGCGAGGTCGCCGGGGTCGAAGCTCGGCGCGTTGGCCATGGCGAGGATCTCGCCGGTCTGCGTGTCCTGGACGATGACGTAGCCGCCGTCCGCCTTGGACTTCTCCACCTGCTCGGTGATGGCGTGCTGCGCGGCCCACTGGATGTCGCGGTCGATGGTGAGCTCGACGTCGCTGCCCGGCACGGCGGGCGTCTCGGTGGAGCCGGCGGTGGGCACCTGGCGCCCGCCGGACTGCGCGTAGCGGATCTTGCCGTCCTCGCCGGCCAGCGTCTTGTCCAGCTTCCGCTCCAGGCCGCCGCCGCCCTTGCCGTCGGCGCCGACCCAGCCGAGGACGCCGGCGGCGAGGTCGCCGCCCGGGTACACGCGCTTGCTGCTGGGGTCGGCGAAGACGCCCGCGAGCACGTTGACCGCGGACTTGTCGGTCTCCGCCTTGGTGGTGAGCGCGGTCTTCAGGTCCTTGATCTGGTTCCAGACCTGGGGGGTCTGCCGGCGTGCGAGGCGGACGTAGCGCAGCTTCTTGTTCTTCGGGCGGAGCACCTCGGCCAGCTGCTCCTGGTCCTGGCCGAGGATCGGGGCGAGCAGCGCCGCCGCCTGCTCGGGTCCGTCGCCGACCTTCAGCTGCTCGCGGGTGAACATCGTCGGGTCGGCGGTGATGTCGTAGGAGTCCACGGTGCTCGCGAGGGCGACGCCGTTGCGGTCGGTGATCCCGCCGCGCTCGGCGGGCAGGGTGTGCACCACGTAGCGGTTCTGCTCGGCCTTCGCGGAGTACGTGCCGGCGTCGACGGCCTGGACCTGCAGGAGCCGTACGACGAAGGCGGCCAGCACGAGGGTCAGCGCGAGGCCGATCATGCGCAGGCGGGGGCGCGGGCTGCCCAGCCGGAAGGCGCGGGGCGCCGGCCGGGGCGGTCCCGGCCGGCGGGCCGGCCGGGCGCCGGGTCCCGGGCGACGTCCGCCGCCGGGGCGGGCGGGCCTCGCGGGTCCGGGCACACGGCGGCGCGGCGGTTCCCTGTCGGACACTTCCGTCACCTGCCGGGAGTCGGGGTCGGGGTGGGCGTCGCCGCCGTGGTGGGGGTGGCGGCCGTGCCCGCGGTGGTGGACGTGGGGGCCGGGGCGGACGGCTCGGCGTAGGGGGACGGTGGGTCCGCGGACGGGCTGCCGGACGTCGCGGTCAGCGCCTCGGGGGCGAGCACGAGCGGGGTGGCCGCGGCGGGCGCGGGGCTGGGCGAGCCCTTGACGGTGCCGTCGGGGTCGAGGAAGGCGGGGTCGCCGCCGGGCACCATGCCCAGTTCGCGGGCGCGGCGCTGGAGGGCCTGGGGGGCGGAGTAGGCGTCGATGTCCCGCTGGAGCGCCTGTTCCTCGTCGGTGAGCTCCTTGGTCTGCTGCTTCAGGTCGTCCAGCTTGAAGGAGCCCTCGCTCAGGGCGGAGTTCAGCACCAGGAGCCCGATGAGGCCGCCGCCGAGGAGAACGACGACGAGGAGGACGAAGGGGGCACGGGCCGCCTGGCCGCGGGCGCTGCCCGTCGGGAGGAGCCGGGCGAGGCGGGCCGCCCTGCCCTTCAGTTCGGGTTTCCTGCTCACTCGCCCTCCCCTGGGTCCGGGCGGGCCGTCCGCGTCCGCCCGGCCCTGACCTGCCGCACTGGTTTCACCCGAGGGACTCCCTGATGCGCTCGGCGCCGCGCAGTCGTGCCGGTGCCGCCCGCCGGTTCTCGGCGATCTCCTCCTCGGTGGGAAGTTCGGCACCGCGCGTCAGCAGCTTGAGGCGCGGCGCGTAGCGTTCGGGGACGACGGGCAGACCGGGCGGCGCGGTGTTGGCGGCGCCGGCCGCGAACACCTGCTTGACCAGCCGGTCCTCCAGCGAGTGGTACGACAGCACGGCGATCCGCCCGCCGACCGCGAGCGCCTCGACGGCCGCCGGGATCGCCTGCTCGAGCACGGACAGCTCGCCGTTGACCTCGATACGCAGGGCCTGGAAGGTGCGCTTGGCCGGGTTGCCGCCGGTGCGCTTGGCGGCCTGCGGCAGCGCCGCGCGGATCAGCTCGACGAGGCGGGCGCTGTTGGTGAACGGCTCCTTCTCGCGCTCGCGCACGACGGCGGACACGATCCGCTTGGCCTGCTTCTCCTCGCCGTACGCCCTGAGGATGCGGACGAGTTCGCCGGGCGGGTAGGTGTTGAGGACCTCGGCGGCGCTCATGCCGGTGCTCTGGTCCATCCGCATGTCGAGCGGGGCGTCCTGGGCGTAGGCGAAGCCGCGGTCGGCCTCGTCGAGCTGCATGGAGGAGACGCCGAGGTCGAAGAGCACGCCCTGGACGCGGGGGACGCCGAGCCGCTCGAGCACGTCGGGCAGCTCGTCGTAGACGGCGTGCACGAGGATGGCGCGCTCGCCGTACGGGGCGAGCCGCTCGCCGGACAGGCGCAGGGCCTCCTTGTCGCGGTCGAGCGCCACGAGCCGGGCCTCGGGGAAGCGTTCGAGGAGCGCTTCGCTGTGCCCGCCGAGTCCCAGCGTGCAGTCGACGACCACGGCTCCCGGCTCCTGGAGGGCGGGCGCCAGCAGGTCCAGACACCGCTGGAGCATCACCGGGACGTGTCGACTCTGGCTCAAGTGGGGCGGCCTCTCAGGTCCGGCGCGGCGTCACGCACCGCCGGGTCCCCTCCCGCTCGCATCTGAAGGGGAGGCCTGCCGGCGCCAAAAGCGTCGGCCGGCCGGGAGCGGGAGGAGGCCGAGCCGTACGTACGCGCCGCGCACGTGGGGAGATCTGGCGGGACGTCGCCCAGGTCTCCGGGGAATTCAGTCCAGCAGGGAGATCCTCGCCTCCCGCTTCGCGTCACTTTAGTCCACCGTGTCGCCCGGTCAATCAACCGGCCTGCGCGTCGCGGTCGCCGGCGTCCGCAAACCGGCATCGCACGGCTTTTCACTCATACGGCCGCCTTCGCACCGCCCTGTGGGTTGGCTCACAACAGGCCTCGATGACGTTCTTTGTCCCGCTTCACAGCGGGCCACCGGCCGGGACGGCCAGTAACGTCATGCATATGACGACTTCTGCATCGGTACCCGCAGGCTCCGAATCCGCCACTGTGGCCGACCACACCGTCACCGACCGGCTCGTCGAAGCGAACGAGCGCTACGCCTCGGCGTTCAGCGACCCCGGGATGGATGCCCGCCCCGTCCAGCGCGTCGCGGTCGTGGCCTGCATGGATGCACGCCTTGACCTGCACGCCGCGCTCGGTCTGAAGCTCGGTGACTGTCACACGATCCGCAACGCGGGCGGTGTCGTCACCGACGACGTGATCCGCTCCCTGACGATCAGCCAGCGGGCGCTCGGCACTCGCAGCGTTGCCCTCATCCACCACACCAACTGCGGCATGGAGTCCATCACCGAGGAGTTCCGGCACGATCTGGAGCTGGAGGTCGGCCAGCGTCCCGCGTGGGCGGTGGAGGCTTTCCGGGACGCCGACCAGGACGTGCGGCAGTCGATCGAGCGGGTGCGCACCTCGCCGTTCCTGCTGCACACCGAGGACGTGCGCGGTTTCGTCTTCGATGTGAAGACGGGCCTGCTGCGCGAGGTCGACCCCGCCTGACCCGGTGGCACACCCCCGACATTCCCGCCGGGCGAGCGCCGCCCGGCCCGCACGGGCCGTAACGGCGGACATGTCGCGGCCAGTTGTCCACAGGCAGTGACACGAATCGGTAACGGCGGCAAGAATGCGGGAAGTGGTGTCGCACGGAACTTTTTCCGGGCGGCGTCCGTGATTCGGGGTGGGCCGGTCCGCGCAGTGGGGCCGGCCCGGCAAGTTGGGGTACCCCCATTTCTCAGGGAGTGCGGGGAAAGGCCGAGGAGGGCCGGGTGACGACCTATGACGATCAGGCGAGCCAGGGGGGCGCCGCCGCGCGAGCGTACGGAAGCGTGGGGGAAGATCTGACCGCCGTGGTCGAGCGGGTCCGCGGTTCGGTGGAGGACGTGATCGAGGGCAAGCCCGAGGTCGTACGGCTCTCGCTGACCGTGCTGCTGGCCGAGGGACACCTGCTGATCGAGGACGTCCCGGGGGTCGGCAAGACGATGCTGGCCAAGGCGCTGGCGCGGTCCATCGACTGTTCCGTGCGCCGGATCCAGTTCACGCCGGACCTGCTGCCCTCGGACATCACCGGCGTGTCCATCTGGGACCAGCAGCGCCGGGACTTCGAGTTCAAACCGGGTGCGATCTTCGCGCAGGTGGTGATCGGCGACGAGATCAACCGCGCGTCGCCGAAGACGCAGTCGGCGCTCCTCGAGTCGATGGAGGAGCGCCAGGTCACCATCGACGGCCAGACCTACGAGCTGCCCAGCCCCTTCATGGTGGTGGCGACGCAGAACCCGGTCGAGATGGAGGGCACCTATCCGCTGCCGGAGGCTCAGCGGGACCGCTTCATGGCCCGGGTCTCCATCGGTTATCCGAGTCCGGACGCCGAGCTGCAGATGCTCGACGTGCACGGTGGGGTCAGCCCGCTGGACGATCTGCAGCCCGTGGCGCACGCGCACGAGATCCTGAAGCTGATCGAGGCGGTCCGCGGCGTCCACGTGGCGGATCCGATCCGGCGGTACGCGGTGGACCTGGTAGCCGCGACCCGCACCCACCCCGACCTCAGACTCGGGGCCTCGCCGCGTGCCACGCTGCATCTGCTGCGCGCGGCGAAGGCGTCCGCCGCACTGAGCGGCCGGGACTACGCGCTGCCGGACGACGTGCAGGCCCTCGCGGTCGCCGTCCTGGCCCACCGGCTGCTGCCGACCGCGCAGGCCCAGCTCAACCGCCGCACCGCCGAGCAGGTCGTCCAGGAGATCCTGCAGCGCACCCCGGTGCCGGCGGAGCCCCAGCAGCAGACGGGTCTCGGCGTGGGCCGCGGCCCGTCGGCGTACGGTCAGCAACCGCCGCGGAGGCTGTGATGGACGCCGGGGGGACGGCCGGGGCCGGGGAAGACCGGGGCGAGGGCGGCGGCATGCGGACCGCCCTGGCCGGTCTGACCACCCGCGGGCGCTCCTTCCTGGCCGCCGGCATCGCGGCCGCGGTCTGCGCCTACGTCCTCGGACAGAGCGATCTGCTGCGCGTCGGGCTGCTCCTTGGCGTGCTGCCCCTGGTCTGCGCGGCCGTGCTCTACCGCACGCGCTACCGGGTCGCGGGCAGTCGCCGCCTCTCCCCCGGGCGGGTGCCCGCGGGCAGCGAGGCCCGGGTTCATCTGCGCGTCGACAACGTCTCCCGGCTGCCCACCGGTCTGCTGATGCTCCAGGACCGGGTGCCCTACGTGCTCGGCCCGCGGCCCCGCTTCGTCCTCGACCGGGTCGAGCCGGGCGGTCGCCGCGAGGTGTCCTACCGGGTCCGTTCCGACCTGCGCGGCCGCTACCCGCTGGGTCCGCTGCAACTGCGCCTGACCGACCCGTTCGGCCTGTGCGAGCTGACCCGCTCCTTCTCGGCGTACGACACCCTGACCGTGATCCCGCGCGTGGAGGCGCTGCCGCCGGTGCGGCTGAGCGGGGAGGCGAAGGGGTACGGCGAGGGCCGGCAGCGCTCGCTCGCCCTGGCCGGCGACGACGACGTGATCCCGCGCGGGTACCGGTACGGCGACGACCTGCGCCGCGTGCACTGGCGCTCCACCGCCCGTTACGGCGAGCTGATGGTGCGCCGGGAGGAGCAGCCGCAGCGGGCCCGCTGCACGGTGCTCCTGGACACCCGGGTCGTGGCCTTCGAGGGCACGGGCCCCGACTCGGCCTTCGAGTGGGCGGTGTCGGGCGCCGCGTCCGTGCTGGTGCACATGCTGGAGCGGGGCTTCTCCGTCCGGCTGCTCACCGACACCGGCGACTCGGTGCCGGGCGAGGGCGCCGACGGCTTCGCGGGCGCGAGCCAGGGCACGGCCGACGCGGCCGGCCTGATGCTGGACACCCTCGCGGTGATCGACCACTCCGACGGCACGGGCCTGTCCTCGGCGTACGACATGCTGCGCGGCGGGAACGAGGGGCTGCTGGTGGCGTTCTTCGGCGACCTGGACGAGGAGCAGGCCGCGGTGGCCGCGAAGATGCGGCAGCGCAGCGGCGGCGCCCTCGCCTTCGTCCTGGACAGCGAGACGTGGTCCCGGGAGCCGGCCGATGTGCCCGGCCCGTTGGACGGGAGCGGGGAGCGACTGCGCATGCTGCGCGAGTCGGGCTGGACCGCCGTGACCGTCCCTCGGGGCGCCACGGTGGAGGAGCTGTGGCGCACGGCCGACCACGAACGCACCACACTCACGGCCCCGGCCGGCGGAAAGGCGACGCGATGAGCGGGCGGGCGCGACCGGCGTACTCCGGCCCGGCGACCGGACGGGCCCCGGGCGCCGGACCGGGCGGGCGGGCGCGGCTCGCGGCTCATGCGGGCGGTGCGGCGCACGGGCCGCAGGGGCGGCCGGCCGGCACCGGTCACCACCTGCCCGCCATCACGACCACCGACCGGAGGGCGACGCGATGAGCGGGCGGGCGCGGCTGGCTTTGTGTGCGTGGGCGGCCACCTTGATGGCGTCGTGTGCGTTGTTGCCGTTGGTCGACCCGGCCACGTGGATTCTGCAGGCGGCGGTCCTGCTGGCGGTGCAGTCCGGGGTGGGCGCGGCGGCGCGGCGGGTGCCGCTGGCGCGGCCGCTGATCATCGCCGCCCAGGCCCTGGTCGCGCTGCTGCTGCTCACCCTGGTCTTCGCCCGGGAGCAGGCGATCGCCGGGCTCGTCCCCGGCCCGCAGGCCTTCCAGCACTTCGCCGACCTGTTTCAGCAGGGCGGCGACGACATCGCCCGGTACGCGATCCCGGCGCCGCTGGAGTCCGACGGCATCCGGCTGATGCTCGTCGGCGGGGTCCTGGTGATCGGGCTGCTGGTGGACACCCTCGCGGTGTCCTTCCGCAGCGCCGCCCCGGCCGGCCTGCCGCTGCTCGCGCTCTACTCGGTGGCCGCGGGGCTGTCCGAGGGCGGCGCCGAATGGCTGTGGTTCCTGGTCGCGGCGGCCGGCTATCTGATGCTGCTCCTGGCCGAGGGCCGTGACCGGCTCTCGCAGTGGGGCCGGGTCTTCGGCGGCTCGTCACGTGCCCCGGGCGCGGACCAGGGGCGCGCGCTCGCCCCGGTCCGCACCGGACGGCGCATCGGCGCCTTCGCGCTGGGCATCGCCCTGGTGGTGCCGCTCGCCCTGCCCGCGATGGACGGCGGGCTGCTGGACAGCGCCCGCGGCGGCGTGGGTTCCGGGACCGGGGGCGGCGGCACGATCTCCGCGGTGAACCCGCTGGTCTCCCTGCGGGACAATCTCAACGTGAACGAGGACCGCGAGGTCCTCACCCTCCAGACCGATTCCGAGAACCTGTCCGACCTGTACCTGCGCATCGTCTCCCTGGACGACTTCGACGGCACCACCTGGAAGCCGTCCAAACGGCACATCACCGCTGTGCCGGACGGCACGTTCCCCACCCCGGCCGGCCTCGGCCCCGACATCAAGCGCACGGAGATCCGGTCCCTGATCTCGGCCGCGGACGGGTTCGCCCAGGACTGGCTGCCGATGCCCTACCCGCCCAGCGGCGTGCGCGTCGCGGGCAACTGGCGCTACGAACCCGTCGGCATGACCCTGGTCGGCGACCACGGCCAGAACACCCGCGGGCTGACGTACGAGGTACGGAGCCTGAGCCTGCAGCCGACGGCGCAGCAGCTCGCCGCGGCGCCACAGCCGTCGGCGGCGCTCAGGCGCGAGTACACGGAGCTGCCGGACTCGCTGCCCGAGGTGGTCTCCCGGACCGCCCGCGAGGTCACCGCGGGCGCGGCGAACCCCTACGAGCAGGCCGTCAAGCTCCAGGAGTACTTCGCGGTCAACGGCGGCTTCGAGTACGACACCCAGGTCGACATCGGCAGCGGCTCGGAGGCGATCGCCCGGTTCCTCAAGGAGAAGGAGGGCTTCTGCGTCCACTTCTCCTTCGCCATGGCGGCGATGGCCCGCTCCCTGGGCATACCGGCCAGGGTCGCGGTGGGCTTCGCGCCCGGCTCCCCGCAGGCGGACGGCTCGATCTCGGTGGGGCTGCGGGACGCGCACGCGTGGCCCGAGGTGTACTTCGAGGGCGTGGGCTGGACCCGTTTCGAGCCGACGCCGACGCGTGGCTCGACCCCGGCGTACACCATCACGGACCGGCCGGGCAGCTCGGTGCCGGACCCCGCCCTGCCGTCGCGGAACACCCAGACGGAGCCGTCGGCGGCGCCCTCGGAGAGCGACACCTGCTCCCCGCAGGACAAGAAGCTGGACGCCTGCGCCAGCGAGTCCGCGGTGGCCGTGCCCGTCGCCGGCGGCGACGGACCGAAGTGGTACGCGCTGCTGGCCTGGGCCCTGGCCGGACTCGTCGTGCTGCTGGTCCCCCTCGCACCGTTGCTGTGGCGGCTGCGCGTCAGGGCGGTACGGCTCGGGGCGCACGGCCGCGGTGAGGCGGACGCCGGCCCGCACACCCTCGCGGTCTGGCAGGAGCTGACCGACACGGCGTGGGACCTCGGGATCCTGCCGGAGGAGTCGCAGACCACGCGCAAGGCGGCGGCCCGCGTCGTCCGGCTGGGCGGGCTCGGCCCGGAGGCCGCGGCGGCGGTGCACCGGGTGGCGGACGCCGTGGAGCAGGTCCTCTACGCGCCCCGCCCGCGCCTGACGGCCGGGCTGACCGAGGACGTCCGGCTGGCCACCGCCGGTCTGCGGGCCACGGCCGGCCGCGGCACACGGTTGCGTGCACGGCTCGCCCCGCGTTCGGCCGTACGGGTGGCCTGGGCGGTGTCGGCCCGGTGGACGGCCCTGAAACGGCGTGCCGCGGCGGCCCGCCCGGTGTGGCGCAGGACGTCGGACCAGCAGGGCTGAGCCCTGAGGGCGCCGGCCCCCCGCGGGGCGGTGCCCTCAGACGTCCCCGGGCGCCCTCAGGCATTCACGGTCACCCGGGCACTCATGGCACGGCCGCTCCGGGCACTCAGCGCACGGCCGCTCCGGGGCACTCATGGGCACGCGTGAGGGGGTGACCACCCGGACGGTGGTCACCCCCTCACGCGGATGTCCTG
Source organism: Streptomyces sp. MMCC 100 (assembly GCF_041538145.2). Lineage (NCBI taxonomy): Bacteria > Bacillati > Actinomycetota > Actinomycetes > Kitasatosporales > Streptomycetaceae > Streptomyces > Streptomyces sp. MMCC 100. The sequence continues at coordinate 1,560,379 of NZ_JBGORK020000001.1, read as the reverse complement.
GTGAGCGGTTGCTCGGGCGCGCTACTGGCCGCCCTGCTGCTCGTCTCTGCGGCGCTGCCAGCGCTCGTCGATACGGTCCATCATCGAGCGTTTCTGTCGTCCCTGGCGGCGTGCCGCCTGCGGACCGGCGCCGGCCGCCTGCTGCTCGCCCGGCTTGGGGGCCTTGCGCCAGCCGGTCACGGCGAGCACCGCGCAGCCCAGCATGACGAGGAAGCCCACCACACTGAGCCACACCTGCTGGGCGACCATACCGGCCATGAGGAGCGCAATACCTACGAGGAAGCCCGCGACCGCCTGGTAGACCCGTCGCCGGGTGTACGTACGCAGCCCGCTTCCCTCGAGCGCTGTCGCGAACTTGGGATCTTCGGCGTACAGCGCTCGCTCCATCTGCTCGAGCATGCGCTGCTCGTGCTCCGAGAGCGGCACGGAGTCCTCCTCATCGTGCAGTCGCCGGGGCGACCCGGGGGGTCCCTTCAGGATAGGCAGGGAATCGCCCCCGTGAAACCCGCCCCTCTGCGCCAATTGACCAACCGGACTCCGTCATGGCCGTGCCGGCTCGCTGAAGTTCCCATTCCCCAGCGGCCGACCCGTCATGCCGGGCCGTCTCCCTCGATCATACGGCGACTGCCCCCCGTTCGGGGGGCCTGTGGCGTACTCCATCTGCAGTCGCGCCCCTGATCAGCGCCTTACCCCACCGGGCGCTCAGGCCTCGTCGGCACCTCGCGTCTCACCGAGCACATGGAGCTGCGTGGCCACGGAGTGGAACGCGGTGAGTTCGGCCGCCGCGGCCTCCAGCTTCAGCAGGGCGTCCATGGCGCCCGGCTCGGTGTCCACCAGCACGCCGGGAACGAGGTCGGCGAAGACCCGTACGCCGTGCACGGCGCCGATCCGGAGCCCGGCGGCCTCGACCAGTCCGGTGAGCTGTTCGGCGGTGAACCGGCGCGGCACGGGGTCACCCGTGCCCCAGCGGCCGTCCGGGTCGGCCAGGGCCTGCCGGGCCTCGGTGAAGTGACCGGCGAGGGCACGCGCGAGCACGGCACCGCCCAGGCCCGCGGCGAGCAGGCTGAGGACGCCGTCGGCGCGCAGGGCCGCCACCGCGTTGCGGACGCCCTCCGCGGGGTCGTCGACGTACTCCAGGACGCCGTGGCACAGCACCGCGTCGTAGCCGCCGCGCTCGACCACGTCGAAGAGGCCGCGGGCGTCTCCCTGGACGCCCCGCACCCGGTCGGCGACGTCGGCCTCGGCGGCGCGGCGCTCGAGGGCGAACAGGGCGTTGGGGCTCGGGTCCACGACGGTGACGCGGTGGCCGAGGCCGGCCACGGGCACCGCGAAGTTGCCGCTGCCGCCGCCGGTGTCGAGGACGTCCAGCGTCTGCCGGCCCGTGGCCTTGACCCGGCGGTCCAGGGCGTCCTGGAGGACGTCCCAGACCACGGCGGTACGAAGGGCCGCCCGGGAACGGGAGGGCTCGGAGCGCGGCGACGCCGTCTGCGGTCGGGGATGGGAGGCGGGCGGGCGCATCGGGTCCGACACGGCAGTTGACTCCTCGGCGCGGCACCGCCCCGGACACGGGCGGAGCGAACGGGCTGCCGCCCCCGCCCGGTGCGGGGAGGGGGAGGCTTCAGGCGTCTCCCACCCTATTGCCTCAGCTGCGCCCGCCGGTCACCCGCTCGTCACCCGCTCATCCCGCGTCCGGCAGGTCCCGGCCCGGGTGACCGGCGTCGGGGCGGTCGGGGTGCTCCGGGCCCGGTGGGTCCGTGTCGGGGCGTGGCTGGGGCAGGACCGGCTGGAGCACCAGCATCCGCTCCACCAGGCGCAGGAACATGGCCACGTCGCGTATCAGGTCGTCGGCGTCCCGGCGGCCCGCCGCGCCCTGGATACCCGCCTCGGCCCGCGCCCTCCGGCGAGCGCCGGAGGCGAACAGCGCGCTCCAGTCGGACAGCTCGGGCGCGATCTCGGGCAGCACCTCCCAGGCGCTGCGGATGCGCGCCCTGGCCCGTGGGCTGGTCTCCGGGCGGCCGCGCGCGGCCAGCACCGCGGCGGCGGTGCGCAGGGCGGCGAGATGGGCCGTCGCGTAACGCTCGTTCGGCGTTTCGAGGACGGCGGCCTCTTCCAGTCCGGCCCGGGCCTGGGCGAGCAGGTCGAGGGCGGCGGGCGGGGCTGTTGTCCGGCGGAGCACGGGGTGCACGTCGCTCGCCGGTCCGGTCAGTGAGGGTGCAGGGCCGGCTGCGCGGCGCCGCCGGGCGGCGGCTGCGGACGAGTGGGCCATGACGATCCTCCTGTCGTCTCCGTGACGGCACGTCCTGGCAGGAGGTGCCGTATGTGCCCATCGTGAGGTATGGCACTGACAATCCGTTCTGACCTGGTCTTTTGTTTCGATCGACAGTTCGGTTCGGTGCGTTGGTCCGTAGGGTTCGGTGCGTTGGTCCGTAGGGTTCGGCGGGTCGGTGCGGCCGGTGGGCGTGCCCTGCGGTGACATCGCCGCGCGGGGTGCTGTGAGAATCGGGACCATGGAAAGCAGCAGCACCGCCTCGCAGAGCGGCAGTCGTCGCGAGGCCACCCGGCAGAAGCTGTACGAGGCGGCGGTCACCCTCATCGCCGAGCAGGGCTTCTCCGCCACCACCGTGGACGAGATCGCCGAGCGGGCCGGGGTCGCGAAGGGCACGGTCTACTACAACTTCGCCAGCAAGTCCGTCCTCTTCGAGGAACTGCTGCGGCACGGTGTCGGCCTCCTGACCGCCTCGCTGCGCCAGGCCGCGGAACGGGCGGCCCGGGAGGGGCTCGACCACGTCGACGCCCTGGACGCGATGATCCGCGCGGGGCTCGTCTTCATCGACCGGTACCCGGCCTTCACCCAGCTGTACGTGGCCGAGCTGTGGCGCACCAACCGGGCTTGGCAGTCCACGCTGCTGGTGGTCCGGCAGGAGGCCGTGGCGGTGGTGGAGGGCGTGCTGCGCGAGGGCGTGGCGAGCGGTGAGTTCAGTGAGGAGATCGACGTGCCGCTGACCGCCGCAGCGCTCGTCGGCATGGTTCTGGTGGCCGCGCTGGACTGGAAGGCGTTCCAGCCGGAGCGCTCCCTGGACGACGTGCACGCCGCGCTGTCGCGGCTGCTCCAGGGGCGGGTGAGCGGACGGGGCTGAGCGGCCACCGGCCCGCACGGGCCGGCGCGGGGCGCACGGGCCGGTGTGGGTCGCGCACGAAGAACGCCGGTCCGTGGTGGCCGCGTCCCCCGCGGGCCGCCGTCGGACCGGCGCCTTCTCCTGTTCCCCCGTACGTCCCCTCGTCGGAACTCCCGTCGCCGGTCGTCCCTCCGGGCTCCCCCGTGTCTCGCTCCCGCCGACCGTGGCCGGCGGAAGGAGCGGATCGCGGGCCCGGCTCCGTTCCGGCGCCCCGTGTCGCCGGTGCCGGAGCCGTGCCCCTCTCCGTGTCTCCACTCTCTCGTTCCCGCAGGTCGGGGCCCATCCGCGCGCGTACTCATCTGCCGGACTAGGTACACCTACTCAGGCCTGGGCACCCCGCCCCACGGCGCGGCGCCGCCGACCGGTCACATGGACGTCCGTTGCGGTGCTCAGCCCTCGCACGGCGGTGTCGGTGGTGGCGGATAAAGTCCCTGGCATGGCACGGATTGCGGTGATCGGCGCCGGGATGGGCGCGATGGCGGCCGCCGCCCGGCTGGCCGTCGCGGGCCACCGGGTGGTGGTGTACGAGCGGACGCGGACCTACGGCGGAGCCCTGGGCCGCTTCGAGCGGGACGGGTTCTCCTTCGACACCGGTCCCGGTCTCCTCCCGCTGCCGGCGGTCTGGCGCGATCTGTTCGTGAAGACCGGCAAGGAGCCGCTGGAGTCGTGCGTCGACCTGGTCCAGGTCGACCCGTCGTCCCGGCACGTGTTCGCGGACGGCACGGAGGTCTCGCTGCCGAACGCCTCACGCGCGGGTGTCGTCGCCGCCCTGGACGCCGCGCTCGGTGCGGGCGCCGGGCAGCGCTGGGGCGACTTCCTGGTGCGGGCCCGGGAGACCTGGGACCGGACCCGCCGCCCCCTCCTGGAGGAGCCGCTCTGGCCGAACTGGCAGGTGCTGGCCGAGCGCGAGCCCTATCCGGCGGTCCCGCACAAGCGGCTGCTGCGCACCCGCCGGGCCGGCACGCTCGCCGAGGTCGGCGCCTGGGAGCTGCGCGACCCCCGGCTCGCCGCTCTGCTGGAGAGCCACGCCCTCGCGTACGGCCTGGACGCCCGCACCGCCCCGGCGAACGCCGCCGTGCTGCCGTACATGGAGTACGCGTTCGGCGTGTGGTACGTGCGCGGTGGCGGTCTGCGGGAGCTGGCGCGGGCGGTGTACGAGCGGTGCCTCGCCCGCCGGGTCGAGTTCCGCTTCGAGGCCGAGGTCACCGGGATCGTCGAGAAGGACGGCCGGGTGGCGGGCGTGGAGCTGGCCGAGGGGGCCGTGGCGGAGGCCGAGTTCGTGGTCTCCGGCGTGGCGCCGGGGGTGCTGGACCGCCTGCGCGGTGGATCGCCGATGCGCGGCGAGGGCGAGGTGCCGGCGCAGCGCCGTGGGGCGAGCCGGCTGACGGTGCTGCTGGCGCTGCGGGGCGGGCGTCCCGGGGGCACGGCGCACCGGACGGTGGTGCACGCGGCGGACCGGGAGACCGAGTTGGACTGCTTGTTCGGCGCCGCTCCCGGGATGGCCGCGCGGCCGACCGTCACCGTCCTGCGGCCCGACGACCCCGCGCTGGTGCCGGACGCGGGCCATGAGGCGGTCGCCCTCTCGGCGGTGGTGCCTGCCCTGGGCGGCGAGTCCGACTGGGCCACGACCGAGGTGTTCGCCCACTGGGCCGAGCAGATGATCGACGTGGCCGAGCGGGCGGTGCCCGGCCTGCGCGACCGGCTGCTGTGGCACGAGGTGCGGACCCCGGCCGAGGTCGCGGCGGACACCGGTGTGCCGGACGGCGCGATTGCGGTGCCGGCGCTGGCGGGGGCCGCCGGACGCCTGCTGCACGCGGCGAACGGCACGCGTACGGGCGGCCTGTTCACGGTCGGCGGCTGGTCGCACCCGGGCGGGGGTCTCCCCCACGCGGGTATGTCGGGCGCGCTGGTGGCCGGACTCGTGGTGGAGGGACCGGAGTTCCGCGGCTCCCAGTGAGCGGCCGACGGGCCGGTCACCGGGCGCCGGAGTCCCTGTAGGCGGACAGGGCCCTCAGAAGCGGACAGGGCCCTCAGTAGCGGTACTGCTCGTCGTAGCCCTGGCCCTGCGTCTGGTCGTTGCCCTGGTAGGGATACGGCTGCTCGGCCGGGAGTTCGCCGCCGTAGGGGTCGTCGGTGCTGCGCTGCTGCGGCACCCACACCCCGCCGGCCGGGGTCTCGCCGCCGTAGCCGCCGGGGGCGCCGGTGGCGTACGGGTCCTGCCCGTAGCCCTGCTGGCCGTACCTCTGCGTACCGGTCGTGTCGTAGCCGCCGGTGTCGTACGCCCCGCCGCCGTAGGTGTGGGTGCCGATGTACGGGTCGGAGTAGGCGGCGTACTGCTGCTGCGCGCCGGTGTCGTAGCCGTAGCCCTGCTGCTGCCCGTAGCCCGAGTAGTCGTAGGCGTAGGCCTGGTCGGCGCCCGGCTCGGCCGCCGCCTGCTGCTGGCCGGTGCCGTAACCGGCGTCGGCGTACACGCCGTACGAGCCGGTGTCGTCCGGCATGGGCTGCGGTTCGTAGACGGCGGTCGTCTCCGCGGCCGTGGGGTCGGCGGCGGGGCGGGCCGGGGCGAAGACGTCGTCGCGGTCGTAGTCGTCGGGTCCGTACGGCGGGCCGTCCTGGCCCGGGGCGTGGCCCTGGGCGCGCTCGTCGTAGCCGTCGTGGTGGCCCTGGGCGCGCTCGTCGTAGCCGTCGTGGTCGTCCTGGCCGCCCTCGGCGGGTTCGAGCCCGGAGACCTCCAACGTCGGGTCCTGGCGGCCCCGTTCGGGACGCCCGCGTTTGCCGACGAGGCTCGCCGGGGCGTTGACCGCCCAGCCCGCCTCGAAGCCGCGGCGGAACGACAGGGTGACGTAGGTCTGGCCGACCGCGAAGGCGGCGGCGCCGACACCGATGACGAGCACGTTCGACATCAGCACACCGGCGACGACGCCGACGAAGCCGCCGAAGGCGAGCAGCCGCCAGCGCAGCCGCGCCTTGTACTGCAGCAGCACCTCGCCGAGCAGCCACAGCGCTACGACGCCGAACGCGATGTAGAGGACCGTCCAGCCCATGTACGCCCCTCTCCCAGTGGCCGTTACGCAGTGTGTCGCAAATACGTGCGGCCGGTCTAGGCCCGCGGTGGGTGGTGCAGGCCCAGGTTCTCGTAGATTTCCAGCGTCGCCGTGGAGTTGTTGAGCGTGATGAAGTGCAGTCCGGGCACACCCTCGGCCAGCAGCCGCGCGCAGAACTCCGTGGCGAACTCGATGCCGATCGAGCGTACAGCGGCCGGATCGTCCTTGACCGCGAGGATCCGCTCTTTCAGCTCCGCGGGGAACGAGGCGTTGCTGAGCTTCGGCAACCTCTCCAGCATCTTCACACTGGTCACCGGCATGACCTCGGGAATGACCGGGGTCTCGCAGCCGGCCGCGGCGACCCGGTCGCGCAGCCGGAGGTAGGACTCGGGCTGGAAGAACATCTGGGTGATCGCGTAGTCGGCGCCGGCCCGGCACTTGTCGACGAAGTGCGCCACGTCCGTGTCCCAGTCGGCGGAGCGCGGGTGCATCTCGGGGAAGGCCGCGACGCCGACGCAGAAGTCACCCGACTCCTTGATGAGCCGGACCAGTTCGGCGGCGTAGGTCAGGCCCTCGGGGTGCGCGATCCAGTCGGCGTTCGGGTCGCCGGGCGGGTCGCCGCGCACGGCGAGCATGTTGCGGATCCCGGCGTCGGCGTACTGGCCGATGATGTTGCGCAGCTCGGCGACGGAGTGGTCGACGGCGGTGAGGTGGGCCACCGGGGTCAGCGTGGTGTCGGCGACGATCTGCTGCGTCTCCCGGACCGTGCCCGCGCGCGTGGAGCCGCCGGCGCCGTAGGTCACGGAGACGAAGTCCGGGGCCATGGCCTCGACCCGCCGCAGCGCGCTCCAGAGGTTCTTCTCGCCCTTGGGCGTCTTCGGCGCCGAGAACTCGAACGAGTACGTCGTCTTGCCGGTGGCGAGGATGTCACGCACCGTGCGGGCGCGATCAGTCCTCGTGCTTGCGGTTCCGAGGGCCATACGGGCAGGTTAGCCAGGGTGTGGCGGCCACCCAACCGGATGCGGGATATTTGTCCATATTGTCGAGTTGTTGTCCACCTTTTGGACACCCGGCCCGCGATCGGCTCCGGTGCGGCTCCCCGCGGCCCCGTGCGACTCCCCGCGGCCTCGTGCGACTCCCGCGTCTCCGTGCGGCTACTGCCCTGCCGGGGCCTGTCGCAGCCGCTTCGCGAACTCGGCGGCCGCCGCGCCCGGGTCGTCGGCGGCGGTGATCGCGCGGACGACGACCACGCGCCGGGCGCCCGCCTCCACCACCTCGTCGAGGTTGGCGAGGTCGATGCCGCCGATCGCGAACCAGGGGCGGTCGGTGCCCAGTGCCGCCGTGTACCGGACCAGGTCGAGGCCGGGTGCGTGGCGGCCGGGCTTGGTGGGGGTCGGCCAGCACGGACCGGTGCAGAAGTAGTCCACGCCCTGCTGGACGGCGGCAGCGGCGGCCTCGGACTCGGCGTGCGTGGAGCGGCCGACGAGGACGTCCTCGCCGAGGATCGCCCGGGCGGCGGGCACCGGCAGGTCACCTTGGCCGAGGTGCAGCACGTCGGCGCGGGCGGCGTGCGCGACGTCCGCGCGGTCGTTGACCGCGAGGAGCTTGCCGTGGCGGGCGCAGGCGTCGGCGAAGACCTCCAGGTGTTCCAGTTCCTCGGCCGCCTCCATCCCCTTGTCCCGCAACTGCACGATGTCGACCCCGCCGGCGAGCACGGTGTCGAGGAACTCGGGCAGGTCGCCCTGGCTCCGGCGGGCGTCCGTGCACAGGTAGAGCCGGGCGTCGGCGAGCCGGGCGCGGGCGGTGGTCGGGGCGGTGTCGGGCATGCGGGTGTCCCCCCGGTTCGGTGGCGTGGGCCCACGACGGGCCGCGCGATTCTGGCATACGGGCCGCGGACCGGGCCTCTCCCGGGCCGGGGTCCGCGGCTCGTACGCCGGGCAGTGTGGCGGATCAGCGACGGGCGAATCCGCGATGTGGCGGATCAGCGACGGGCGGATCCGTGATGTGGCGGATCAGCGACGGGCGGATCCGCGATGTGGCGGGTCAGACGGCGAGCGCCTGGGCGCGGCGCTTCACCTCCGTACCGCGATTCTCGGTCAGCGCCTGGGCGGGGGTGCCGGGCAGGCTCGGGTCCGGCGTGAAGAGCCACTCCAGCATCTCCTCGGCCGTGAAGCCGTCGTCCCGCAGCAGCGTCAGCGTCCCGACCAGGCCCTTGACGACCTTGTCCTCGTCGATGAAGGCCGCGGGGACGTGCAGTGCGCGGTTCTCACCGCGGCGGACGGCGATGAGCTGGCCTTCCTTGATCAGCTGGCGTACCCGGGTCACCTCGACACCGAGCTTCTCGGCGATGTCGGGAACGGTGAGCCAGGCGGGCACGAGAGCATCGGTCTTTGCGTCAATCTCGGTCACGCCCCAAGCCTGCCACCTGGCACTGACACTCGGAAACCGGACTACGCCGTCGCCGCCGTCGCCGCCTTCAGCGGCTTCGCCGGGTCGGCCAGCAGATCCGGGTCCATCGTCGTACCCGCCTGGATCAGGCGTTTGCCCTGTGCCAGGTCGCGGGGGCGGCCCACCGCCAGCAGGGCGACCAGGCGGCCCTCGCGCAGCCAGCAGACCGTCCAGGCCGGGCTCGACGGGTCGCCGCGCCACAGGGTGGTGTCCGCGGCCGTGTGGTGACCGGCGTACTGGACGAAGCGGCCGAACTGCTCGGACCAGAAGTACGGCACCGGGTCGTAGGCGGCCGGGGCCTCGCCGCCCGGGGCGCCGACGATGCCGGCGGCGACCGTGCGCGGCCCCTGGAGGGCGTTGTCCCAGTGGTGCACCAGCAGTCGCTCGCCGTAGCGGGCGGAGGGGAAGGAGGCACAGTCGCCCACCGCGTGGACGTCCGGCGCGGAGGTGCGCAGGCGGTCGTCGGCCAGGACCTCGCCGTGCGCGCCGAGGGCGATGCCGGAGCCGGCGAGCCAGCCGGTGGCCGGGCGGGCGCCGATGCCGACGACGACCGCGTCGGCGGGCAGGCGGGTGCCGTCGTCGAGGACGACCCGGCCGGACTCGCCGGGGCCGCCGGGCTCGACGCGCTCCACGCGCGCGCGGGTGCGCAGTTCAGCGCCCGCGTCGGCGTACCAGGCGGTCATCGGCGCGGCCACCTCGGCGGGCAGCGCGTCGGCCAGCGGCCGGTCGGCGGCCTCCACCACGGTCACCGCGCAGCCCGCCTCGCGCGCGGCGGTGGCGAACTCGGCGCCGATCCAGCCCGCGCCGACGACCACGACGTCGTGCTGCCGGGCGAGCACCGGGCGCAGCCGTTCGGCGTCGTCCAGGGTGCGCAGCAGGTGCACGCCGGGCACGCCCTCGGCGCCGGGGAGCCGGACCGGTTCGGCGCCGGTCGCAAGGACCAGGACGTCGTAGGGCACGGGGCCCTCGGCGGTGTCCAGGACGTGCGCGTCGGGGCGGACGCCCAGGGCCTCGCAGCCCAGCCGCAGGGTGATGCCGAGTGCCTCGAAGTCGACGTCGAAGGCGGAGCCCTCGGCGGTGCCGAGCAGGACGGCCTTGGACAGCGGGGGGCGGTCGTACGGTTGGTGCGGCTCCGCACCGATCAGGGTCACCGTGCCGGTGAAGCCCTGTTCCCGCAGGGCGACCGCGGTCTGCACGCCGGCCATCCCGGCGCCCACCACGACCACACGGCGCTCCGCGTCCGCTGCCGGTCCCTGTCCCCGCGTCTGCTCACTCACCTGATCACCATAGACACCTGGCAAATCGTCAGTCAGCGCTCGCGCACGGTGAGCTGCGCGACGTCCCCGGCCGCGGAGGCTCCCTTACACGTGCGACACGCTGCGGGCTAGGGTGGCCGACGTAAGGCACTCGCGGGAGCCCGGACGCACCGGGCTGAGAGGGAGGCTGGCGGCCTCCGACCGTACGAACCTGATCCGGGTCATGCCGGCGAAGGGAGGGGCTGGACGCCCATGTCGTCTCCACCACACACGCCTCGTACGCCTCGTACACCCGACGTGCTCGTCGTCGGCGGCGGGATCATCGGGCTGGTCACGGCCTGGCGGGCCGCGCAGCGCGGGCTGGTCACGGCCCTCGTGGATCCCGAGCCGGGCGGCGGGGCGGCCCAGGTGGCGGCCGGGATGCTGGCCGCCGTCACGGAGCTGCACTACGGCGAGGAGACGCTGCTCGCGCTGAACCTCGCCTCGGCCCGCCGCTATCCGGAGTTCGCGGCCGAGCTGACCGAGCTGACCGGTCACGACCTCGGTTACCGCCGCTGCGGCACGCTCGCCGTCGCACTGGACGCCGACGACCGCGCCCACCTGCGCGAGCTGCACGCGCTCCAGCAGCGCTCCGGCCTGGAGTCGGAGTGGCTGTCGGGGCGTGAGTGCCGGCGTCTGGAGCCGATGCTCGCGCCGGGCGTGCGCGGGGGGCTCCGGGTGGACGGCGATCATCAGATCGACCCCCGTCGTCTCGCCCGCGCGCTGGTGGCCGCCTGCGAACAGGCGGGCGTGGCCTTCCACCGGGCGTGGGCCGAGCGGCTCACCGTCGGGCGCGGGGACCGGGCCACGGGTGTCGTCACCGCCGACGGCACGGCGCTGGAAGCCGGGCGGGTGGTGCTGGCCGGGGGCAGCCTGAGCGGGCGGCTGTCGGGCGTGCCGGAGGCCGTACTGCCGCCGGTGCGGCCCGTGAAGGGTCAGGTGCTGCGGCTGACCATGCCCCGCACGCGGTCGCAGGCGCCGCTGCTGAACCGGACCGTGCGCGCCGTGGTGCGCGGCAACCACGTCTACCTGGTGCCCCGGGAGAGCGGCGAGCTGGTCGTCGGCGCCACCAGCGAGGAGCTGGGCTGGGACACGACGGTCACCGCGGGCGGCGTCTACGAGCTGCTGCGCGACGCCCACGAGCTGGTTCCCGGCATCACGGAGCTGCCGCTGACGGAGACCCGCGCGGGTCTGCGCCCCGGCTCCCCGGACAACGCGCCGCTGCTCGGCCCGACCGCTCTGGACGGCCTGCTGCTGGCCACCGGGCACTACCGCAACGGCGTCCTGCTCACCCCCGTCACCGGCGACGTCATGGCGCACGCCCTGACCACCGGGGAGCTGCCGGACGATGCCCGTCCCTTCACCCCGCGGCGCTTCGGCCCCGCCCCCGCACTCCCGGAACTCCCGGCACCCTCGGAACTTTCGGAGCAGCCCGTATGAGTCCTCTCCACATCTCCGTCAACGGCGAGCCGCGCGAGGTGGCTGCCGGCACGGCCCTGGACGCGCTGGTGGGCACGCTCACCGCGGCGCCGTCCGGAGTGGCCGCCGCCCTGAACGAAACCGTCGTCCCGCGCGCGCAGTGGCCCGCCACCGCTCTGGCCGACGGCGACCGCGTCGAGGTCCTCACCGCTGTCCAAGGAGGCTGACCATGGCCGACGATCCCTTTGTCCTCGGCGGTACGTCGTACGGGTCCCGTCTGATCATGGGTACGGGCGGGGCGCCCAGCCTGGACGTGCTGGAGCGCGCGCTGGTGGCCTCCGGGACGGAGCTGACGACCGTCGCGATGCGGCGGGTGAACGCCTCGGTGCACGGGTCCGTGCTGTCCGTCCTCGACCGGCTCGGCATCCGCGTCCTGCCCAACACGGCCGGCTGCTTCACGGCCGGGGAGGCGGTGCTCACCGCGCGGCTGGCGCGCGAGGCGCTCGGCACCGACCTGGTCAAGCTGGAGGTCATCGCCGACGAGCGCACGCTGCTGCCGGACCCGGTCGAGCTGCTGGACGCGGCGGAGACGCTGGTCGACGACGGGTTCACGGTGCTGCCGTACACCAACGACGACCCGGTGCTCGCGCGGAAGCTGGAGGACGTCGGGTGCGCGGCGATCATGCCGCTGGGCTCGCCGATCGGCTCCGGGCTCGGGATCCGCAACCCGCACAACTTCCAGCTGATCGTGGAGCACGCGCGCGTGCCGGTGATTCTGGACGCGGGGGCCGGTACGGCGTCGGACGTCGCGCTGGCGATGGAGCTGGGGTGTGCGGGTGTGATGCTGGCCTCGGCGGTGACGCGGGCGCAGGAGCCGGTCCTCATGGCGGAGGGGATGCGGTACGCCGTGGAGGCGGGGCGGCTGGCTCGGCGGGCGGGGCGGATTCCCCGGCGGCACTTCGCCGAGGCGTCTTCTCCTGCGGAGGGCTTGGCGGTACTGGATCCGGAGCGGCCCGCTTTCTAGCGCACCGGTGTCGGGGCCGGGCGGGGGGTGCGCAGCCCGGCGTTGCGGGGTGCCTCCCCCAGTGCCTGAACGGCCTGGGAGGTGCCCCCATCGCCCACCCTCCCCCACTCACGGTTTCGCTCGAGCGAGGGGGCCCCGTCGCCCCAGCGGCACGACTGCCCGCAGCGGGGGTGCGGTACGTCACAGCTCCGCTTCAGTCCCGCCCCGATTTCGGGCAGCGGCGCGGGGTGTCCGTGGCGGCTCGTAGACTCACCTGCGTGGACACGACCCTTCAGGACCCTCTCGTCGGGCAGATGCTCGACGGCCGGTACCGCGTCGAGGCGCGGATCGCGGTCGGCGGGATGGCCACGGTCTACCGGGCCGTGGACACCCGCCTGGACCGCGTGCTCGCGCTGAAGGTGATGCACCCGACGCTCGCGACCGACGCCACCTTCGTCGAGCGGTTCATCCGCGAGGCCAAGTCGGTGGCCCGGCTCGACCACCCCAATGTCGTCCAGGTCTTCGACCAGGGGGCCGAGGGGGCGTACGTCTACCTGGCGATGGAGTACATCGCCGGCTGCACCCTGCGGGACGTGCTGCGCGAGCGCGGGGCGCTCAGGCCGCGGGCCGCACTGGACATCCTGGAGCCGGTGCTGGCCGCGCTCGGCGCCGCGCACCGGGCGGGGTTCGTGCACCGGGACATGAAGCCGGAGAACGTGCTGATAGGGGACGACGGCCGGGTCAAGGTCGCCGACTTCGGCCTGGTCCGCGCCGTGAACACCGTGACCAGCACCACCGGCGCCGTCCTCGGCACCGTCTCCTATCTGGCGCCCGAGCAGATCGAGCACGGCACGGCCGACCCCAGGGTCGACGTGTACGCGTGCGGTGTCGTGCTGTACGAGATGCTGACCGGCGCCAAGCCGCACGACGGGGACTCGGCCGCGGCAGTGCTCTACAAGCACCTCCACGAGGACGTGCCGCCGCCGTCGGCCGCCGTGCCGGAGATGGCGTTCGAGCTGGACGAGCTGGTCGCCGCGGCGACCGCGCGCAACCCGGAGATCCGGCCGCACGACGCCGTGGCGCTGCTCGCGCGGGCCCGCGAGGCGCGTGAGGCGCTGAGCGCGGCCCAGCTGGACGCGGTGCCGCCGCAGGCGCTCGCCGCGGAGCACGACAACGCCGAGGACCGTACGAGCGTGATCCCGCGCGCGCTGACGATGCCTCGCCCCCTGCCGGTGAACGAGGACGAGGGCGACGGCACGGGCGGCGGGTTCGCCGCGGACGGGGTCCACCGCACCAGCCGGCTGGCGGCTCCCCCGCCGGCCCCGCCCCGGTCCCGCCTGCGCCGGCCGCGGCGCGGTCCGCTGGCGATCGTCGTGGCCGTCCTGCTGGTGCTCGGGGTCGGTACGGGCGTCTGGTACATCAACTCCGGCCAGTTCACCAAGGTGCCGCCGCTGCTGTCCAAGACCGAGGCGCAGGCCCGGGACCGGCTGGACGAGGCCGGTCTTGACGTCGGCAAGGTGCGGCACGCCTACAGCGACACCGTGGAGCGCGGCAAGGTCATCAGCACCGATCCCGGGGTGGGCGACCGCATCCGGAAGAACGACTCCGTGTCGCTCACCGTCTCCGACGGCCCCGACACCGTGAAGCTGCCGGACGTGGCCGGCTACAAGCTGGACCGGGCGCGCAAGCTGCTGGAGGACGAGGGCCTGCAGCCCGGCATGGTGACCAAGGCGTTCAGCGACGAGGTGGCCAAGGGCTTCGTGATCTCCACCAAGCCCCGGTCGGGCACCACGGTGCGCGCGGGCTCCGCGGTCGCCCTGGTCGTCAGCAAGGGCAGCCCCGTCGACGTCCCGGACGTCACCGGCGACGACCTGGACGACGCGCGGGACGAGCTGGAGGAGGCCGGCCTGAAGGTGAAGGTCGCCGACGAGCGGGTGAACTCGGAGTACGACAGCGGCCAGGTCGCCCGGCAGACGCCGGACCCGGGCGGCCGGGCGGCCGAGGGCGACACGGTGACGCTCACGCTGTCCAAGGGCCCCCGGATGATCGAGGTCCCGGACGTGGTCGGCGACAGCGTGGACGACGCCAAGCAGAAGCTGGAGGACGCGGGCTTCGACGTGGACGAGGACCGCGGTCTGCTCGGCCTGTTCGGCGACACCGTCAAGAAGCAGTCCGTGGACGGCGGGGACACGGCTCCCGAGGGGTCCACCATCAAGATCACCATCAGGTGACGGGGCACCGCCCGCCGCATGACACCCTGAATGGGTGAAGAGTCAACAGTCCGCCCCCTCGGCCATCCCCGCCGCCCTCCCCCGCAACCCCGTCGGCGGCCACGTCCCGGTGGCCGGCGGGCTGCACTCCGTGGGGCTCTCCTACGCCCGTGAGCTGAAGGCGGAGACCGTGCAGGTCTTCGTCGCCAACCCGCGCGGCTGGGCCACGCCGGCCGGCAACCCGAAGCAGGACGAGGCCTTCCGGGAGGCCTGCGCGGCCGGGTCGACCCCCGCGTACGTGCACGCCCCGTACCTGATCAACTTCGGTTCGCACACCGAGGCGACGGTGGAGCGGTCGGTGGAGTCGCTGCGGCACTCGCTGCGGCGTGCGCGTGCCATCGGGGCGCTCGGCGTCGTCGTGCACACCGGGAGCGCCACCGGCGGACGGGACCGGTCGGTGGCGCTGAAGCAGGTGCGGGAGCACATGCTGCCGCTCCTCGACGAGCTGACCCACGACGACGACCCGTACCTGCTCCTCGAGTCGACCGCCGGACAGGGCGCCTCGCTGTGCTCGCGGACCTGGGACTTCGGGCCCTACTTCGAGGCGCTGGACGCCCATCCCAAGCTGGGCGTGTGCCTGGACACCTGCCACATCTTCGCGGCCGGCCACGACCTGACCGGTCCGTCCGGCATGCACCGGACCCTCGACCTGCTGGTGGACACCGTCGGCGAGGGCCGGCTGAAGCTGATCCACGCCAACGACTCCAAGGACGTGGCCGGCGCGCACAAGGACCGCCACGAGAACATCGGCGCCGGTCACATCGGCGAGGACCCGTTCCGGGCGTTGATGACCCACCCGGCGACCGAGGGCGTGCCGCTGGTCATCGAGACACCCGGCGGCAAGGAGGGGCACGCGGCGGACGTGGAGCGGCTCAAGAAGCTGCGCGACGGCTGACCCCCGAGGGGGCCGCGGCGGGTCACAGCTCGGGGCCGTCCCCGGGCTCCTCCTGGTAGGAGTAGCGCTGCTCCCGCCACGGGTCGCCGATGTTGTGGTAGCCGCGCTCCTCCCAGAAGCCGCGCCGGTCGGCGGTCATGTACTCGATGCCGCGGACCCACTTCGGGCCCTTCCAGGCGTACAGGTGCGGGACGACCAGCCGCAGCGGAAAGCCGTGCTCGGCGGTGAGCAGCTCGCCGTCCTTGTGGGTGGCGAAGAGGGTGCGCTCGGCGGCGAAGTCGGACAGTCTGAGGTTGGAGCTGAAGCCGTACTCGGCCCACACCATCACGTGGGTGACGCCGGGTGCGGGCGGGGCGAGGTCCAGGATCGTGGTGGCCGGAACGCCGCCCCATTCCGAGCCGAGCATGCTGAACTTCGTGACGCAGTGCAGGTCGGCGACGACCGTGGTGTACGGCAGGGCGGTGAACTCGTCGTGGGCCCAGCCGTGCTTCTCGTCGTCGGTGGTGGCGCCGAAGACCCGGAACTCCCAGCGCTCCGGGCGGAACTTGGGGACCGGGCCGTAGTGCGTGACGGGCCAGCCGCGCTGCAGTCGCTGCCCGGGTGGGAGCTCGAACCGCGACGCTCCTTGCGAACCGTCTTCTCCCGATCCGTGTTCCACCGGCTGACCCATGCCTCCATCCTGACAGACCCGGACCGATGCCCCTGACCCGCCCCACTTACATTCGGGCAAACCACCCTCAATCTCCGCCAAGGCGACTAAGCCTGTACTTACTTACTAAGTCAACACTTACTGGACGATCTTCGACTCCGGTGCAATCATGCCGCGCAACACGCCTGTTCCCGTTCGAAGGAGCGTCAAGCGATGCAGGGCGACCCGGAAGTCATCGAGTTCCTCAATGAGCAGCTGACCGCCGAGCTCACGGCCATCAACCAGTACTTCCTGCACGCGAAGCTGCAGGACCACAAGGGCTGGACCAAGCTCGCGAAGTACACGCGCGCGGAGTCCTTCGACGAGATGCGCCACGCCGAGGTGCTCACCGACCGCATCCTGCTCCTGGACGGCCTGCCGAACTACCAGCGGCTCTTCCACGTGCGGGTCGGCCAGAGCGTGACCGAGATGTTCCAGGCCGACCGGGAGATCGAGCTCGAGGCGATCGACCGGCTGCGCCGGGGCATCGAGGTGATGCGGGCCAAGCACGACATCACGTCGGCCAACGTCTTCGAGGCGATCCTCGCCGACGAGGAGCACCACATCGACTACCTGGAGACCCAGCTCGACCTGATCGAGAAGCTGGGCGAGTCGCTGTACCTGTCGACGGTGATCGAGCAGACCCAGCCGGACCCGTCGGGACCGGGCTCGCTGTAGCCGGACCCGGCCTCAGGCCGCCTCGGGAAGCTCCGCGAGGACCGGTGCACCCTGGTCGGCCAGCTGCCGGCGGGGGCAGGCGCCGCGGCCGAGCAGGGCCTGGATGCGGCGTACGCAGCCGCCGCAGTCGGTGCCCGCCTTGCAGGCGGAGGCGATCTGGCGGGGCGTGCACGCGCCGGCCTCCGCGTGGCTCTTCACCTGTTCCTCGGTGACACCGAAGCAGCTGCAGACGAACACGCGGTTCACCTCCCGGACGGGGTACAAGGTCGTGCCGTACCGACGACCGGAGGGCCCGCTGATCGGTGAGGCAAACCTAACCTTACCCATCGCGCAAGGCCGGCAAAAGTGGGAGGGGCGCGGATCCCGTGTGACCCGCGCCCCATTTCACCCGCCCGCCCGGGGGCGGACCGTCACTGGTCCCGGTACATCTCCGCCACCAGGAACGCCAGGTCGAGCGACTGGCTGCGGTTGAGCCGCGGGTCGCAGGCCGTCTCGTAGCGCTGGTGCAGGTCGTCGACGAAGATCTCGTCGCCGCCGCCCACGCACTCGGTGACGTCGTCGCCGGTCAGCTCGACGTGGATGCCGCCCGGGTGGGTGCCGAGCGACTTGTGCACCTCGAAGAAGCCCTTGACCTCGTCGAGCACGTCGTCGAAGCGGCGGGTCTTGTGACCGGAAGCCGCCTCGTAGGTGTTGCCGTGCATCGGGTCGGTGATCCAGGCGACGCCGGCACCGGACGCGGTGACCTTCTCCACCAGCTCGGGGAGCTTGTCGCGGATCTTGTCCGCGCCCATCCGGACGATGAAGGTCAGCCGGCCGGGCTCGCGGTCGGGGTCCAGGCGCTCGATGTACTGCAGCGCCTCCTCGGCCGTCGTCGTCGGGCCGAGCTTGATGCCGATCGGGTTGCGGATCCGCGAGGCGAACTCGATGTGCGCGTGGTCCAGCTGCCGGGTGCGCTCACCGATCCACACCATGTGCCCGGAGACGTCGTACAGCTGCCCGGTGCGCGAGTCGACGCGGGTGAGGGCCGACTCGTAGTCGAGCAGCAGCGCCTCGTGCGAGGAGAAGAACTCGACGGTCTGGAACTCGGCCGGGTCCGTGCCACAGGCCCGCATGAAGTTCAGCGCGTTGTCGATCTCCCGGGCGAGCTGCTCGTAGCGCTGGCCGGAGGGGGAGGACTTCACGAAGTCCTGGTTCCAGGCGTGCACCTGCCTGAGGTCGGCGTAGCCGCCGGTGGTGAAGGCGCGCACCAGGTTCAGCGTGGACGCCGAGGCGTGGTACATGCGCTTGAGCCGCTCGGGGTCCGGGACCCGGGCCGCCTCGGTGAAGTCGAAGCCGTTGACGGAGTCGCCGCGGTAGGTGGGCAGCGTCACGCCGTCGCGGGTCTCGGTCGGCTTGGAGCGCGGCTTGGAGTACTGGCCGGCGATCCGGCCGACCTTCACCACGGGCACGGACGCGGCGTAGGTGAGGACGGCGCCCATCTGGAGGAGGGTCTTGAGCTTCGCCCTGATGTGCTCGGCGGACACCGCGTCGAACGACTCGGCGCAGTCGCCGCCCTGGAGGACGAACGCCTCTCCCCTGGCGACCGCGGCCATGCGAGCACGCAGTTGGTCGCACTCTCCGGCGAACACGAGCGGCGGATACGATTCGAGCTCGGCGATCACATCGCGCAGAGCCTCGGCATCCGGGTACTCGGGCTGCTGCGCCGCGGGCAGGTTTCGCCATGTCGCCTGAGCGGCGACACTTCGGGAATCAGCGTTCACGGTCACGCGCCCAACAGTACGCGGTCGGCCGTGGCGTCCAGCACCACGCCCAGTCCGTGAGACGGGCGCACCCGTCGCAGGAGTACGCCCGTCAGCCCCGCGGGTGCGGGGAGCACATCGACGGTTCGGCCGAGGGCTCGCGCCCGGTGGTCGTGGGCGACACCGCGTCTCAGGCGTCCGGATGCGCTAGGGTCGACGGCATGTTCGCGCACTCGACCCAGAACTGGTGGTGGACCGCTCATCCGGCGGCCCACTGACTGCGCGTACGCAAGACTTCGCGAAGGCCGCCCGAGGGGCGGCCTTCGGTGTTTCCGCGACCGGGCCCGTCCCTCCTCGACACAGGGACACCACTCATGACACCGCCCGCCGCACCGCGCACGACTCCGCTCGACGGCCTCCTGGCCGATCCCCGCCCGTTCGCCCTGCTCCGCCGCCGCGCCCCCGGCCACGACCACGACCTCGTCGAGCTGCTGCTCGGCCCGGTCACGGAGCACGGCAGACTCGCCGACCTGCCCGACGAGGGGCTGGCGCTCGTCCCCTTCCGGCAGATCCGCGAACGCGGCTTCGACGTCCGCGACGACGGCACACCGCTGCTGATGCTCACCCCCGAGGAGCGGTACGACATCCCGCTCGCCGAGGCGCTGGCGCAGCTGCCCGCGCACGAGGTCCGGGTCGAGGGCGGCGGCTTCGATGTCGGCGACGAGGAGTACGCGCGGATCGTCGGCCGGGTGCTCGACGAGGAGATCGGGCGGGGCGAGGGCGCCAACTTCGTGATCCGGCGGACGTACGAGGGACGCATCCCGGGGTTCGGGCGGGCCGACGCGCTGGCGCTGTTCCGGCGGCTCCTGGAGGGCGAACGGGGCGCGTACTGGACGTTCGTCGTGCACACCGGGGACCGCACGCTGGTGGGCGCCAGCCCGGAGGTGCACGTCCGGATGTCCGGGGGCACGGTGGTGATGAACCCGATCAGCGGCACGTACCGCTACCCCGCCGAGGGGCCGACCCCCGAACACCTCCTGGACTTCCTCGCCGACGGCAAGGAGATCGAGGAGCTGTCGATGGTCGTCGACGAGGAGCTCAAGATGATGTGCACGGTCGGCGACAGGGGCGGGGTGGTCGTCGGCCCGCGGCTGAAGGAGATGGCGCACCTCGCGCACACCGAGTACGAGCTGCGCGGGAGGTCCTCCCTGGACGCGCGCGAGGTGCTGCGGGAGACGATGTTCGCGGCGACGGTCACCGGCTCGCCGGTGCAGAACGCCTGCCGGGTCATCGAGCGGCACGAGACCGGCGGGCGGGGCTACTACGCGGGCGCGCTGGCGCTGCTCGGGCGGGACCCGGGCGAGGGGCCGGGGCGGGCGGCCGGACCGCAGACGCTCGACTCCCCCATCCTGATCCGTACCGCCGACATCGACGCGGCCGGGCGGCTGCGGGTGCCGGTCGGCGCCACGCTGGTGCGGGGTTCGGACCCGGCGGGCGAGGTCGCGGAGACCCACGCCAAGGCGGCCGGCGTACTGGCGGCGCTGGGCGTACGCCCGTCCCGGCCGCGTGCGGAGGCCGGGCGGCCGGGGCTGGCCGACGATCCCCGGGTGCGGGCCGCGCTGGACGGGCGCCGTGCCTCGCTGGCCCCGTTCTGGCTGCGGATGCAGGAGCCGTCGGCCGCGCTGACCGGGCACGCGTTGGTCGTCGACGCGGAGGACACCTTCACGGCGATGCTCGCGCACGTGCTGCGCTCGTCGGGGCTCGCGGTGAGCGTGCGGCGGTACGACGAGCCGGGGCTGCGCGAGGCGGTGCTGGGGCACGAGGGCGGCCCTGTGGTGCTGGGGCCGGGTCCCGGCGACCCCTGCGACCCGGCCGACCCGAAGATGCGCTTCCTGCGGTCCCTGACCGCCGAGCTGCTCGGGGCGAACCGCCACGACGTCCTCGGCGTCTGCCTCGGGCACGAGCTGATCGCGGCGGAGCTGGGGCTCGACATCGTCCACAAGGAGGTGCCGTACCAGGGCGCGCAGACGGAGATCGACCTGTTCGGGCGGCCGGAGACGGTCGGCTTCTACAACAGCTTCACCGCGCGCTGCGACGACGCGACGGCCGCCGGGCTGGCCGCGCACGGCGTCGAGGTGAGCCGCTCGGCGGGCGGCGAGGTGCACGCGCTGCGGGGCGAGGGCTTCGCCGGCGTCCAGTTCCATCCCGAGTCGGTACTGACGCTGAACGGCACGGCGATCGTCCGGGAGCTGACCGGTCAGCTGCGCGGGACGAGCACGTTCTCCGAGCGGCGGCCCTCCCGGTAGTCGAGGACGTTGCGCACCGTCGTGTCGACGATCTGACCGACGGCGTCCTCCGTGTAGTACGCCTGGTGCGAGGTGACCAGGACGTTCGGGAAGGTGACGAGGCGGGCCAGGGTGTCGTCCTCGATGGCCTCCAGGGACTTGTCGAGGAAGAACAGGCCCGCCTCCGCCTCGTACACGTCCAGGCCGACACCCGCGAAGCGGCCCGCGCGCAGCTCGCCGACGAGGGCCGCGGTGTCGATCAGGCCGCCGCGGCTGGAGTTGATCAGGATGGCGTCGTCGCGCATCGCCTTCAGGGCGGCCGCGTCGATCAGGTGCCGGGTCTCGGCCATCAGCGGAACGTGCAGGGTGATCAGGTCGGAGCGGGCGAGCAGCTCGTCCTTCGGGACGTACCGCATGCCGAGTTCCGCGCAGGCCGGGTTCTCGGCGACGTCCCAGCCGAGCAGGCGCATGCCGAAGCCGTGGGCGATCCGGGCGAAGGCCTCGCCGATCTTGCCGGTGCCGAGGACGCCGGCGGTGCGGCCGTGCAGGTCGCGGCCCATCAGGCCGTCGAGGCGGAAGTCGAAGTCGCGGGTGCGGATGGAGGCGCGCACGATCCGCCGGTTGACGGCCATGGCGAGGGCCCAGGCGAACTCGGCGACCGAGTACGGCGAGTAGTACGACACCCGGGCCACGGTCATGCCGAGCCGCTCGGCCGTGTCCAGGTCGACGTTGTTGAAGCCGGTGGAGCGCTGGGCCACCATCCGGGTTCCGCCGGCCGCGAGGATCTCCAGGACGTCCGCGCCGAGGTCGGCGTTGACGGACGTGGAGACGATCTCGTGTCCCGCCGCGATGGGGGCGGTGTCCCCGTTGAGGAAGACGTCCAGGCAGCGGACGTCCTCGTGGTCGCGGAAGGCCCGCTCGATCAGGGGCTTCTCGTCGGCCTGTACGCCGAAGGCAAGGATCTCCATGACCGCTCCCGTTCCGGTGGGCTCCGGGCCGAATATACGACCCTCGGCCCACCCTCGCCGGTCAGCCGAAGAAGACGCCGACCTCCTCGTACAGCGCCGGGTCGACCGTCTTCAGCCGGGCCGTGGCCTCGGCGATCGGGACGCGGACGATGTCCGTGCCGCGCAGGGCGACCATCTTGCCGAAGTCCCCGTCGTGGACGCAGTCGATGGCGTGCAGGCCGAATCTGGTGGCGAGCCAGCGGTCGAAGGCGCTGGGGGTGCCGCCGCGCTGGACGTGCCCGAGGACGGTGGTGCGGGCCTCGTTGCCGGTGCGTTTCTCGATCTGCTTGGCCAGCCACTCGCCGACCCCGGACAGCCGGACGTGCCCGTAGGAGTCCAGCGACTCGTCCTTGAGCACCATGTCGCCGTCGCGCGGCATCGCCCCCTCGGCGACGACCACGATCGGGGCGTAGGACGCGCGGAAGCGGGAGGTCACCCAGGCGCACACCTGCTCGACGTCGAAGCGCTGCTCGGGGATGAGGATGACGTTGGCGCCGCCGGCCAGGCCCGAGTGGAGGGCGATCCAGCCGGCGTGCCGGCCCATGACCTCGACGACCAGGACGCGCATGTGGGACTCGGCGGTGGTGTGCAGCCGGTCGATGGCCTCGGTGGCGATGCCGACGGCGGTGTCGAAGCCGAAGGTGTAGTCGGTGGCCGACAGGTCGTTGTCGATGGTCTTGGGGACGCCGACGCAGGGCACGCCGTACTCGTCCGCGAGGCGGGTGGCGACGCCGAGGGTGTCCTCGCCGCCGATGGTGATGAGGGCCTCGACGCCGAGTGCGGCGAGGTTGTCCTTGATGCGCCGGATGCCGTCCCGCTGCTGGAGCGGGTTGGTGCGCGAGGAGCCGAGGACGGTGCCGCCGCGGGGCAGGATGCCGCGGACGGCCGGGATGTCGAGCGGGACGGTGTCGCCCTCCAGGGGGCCGCGCCAGCCGTCCCGGAAGCCGGTGAAGTCGTAGCCGTACTCCTGGACGCCCTTGCGGACGACGGCCCGGATGACGGCGTTGAGCCCGGGGCAGTCGCCGCCTCCGGTCAGAACTCCGACCTTCATCGCACAACCCCTTTGCCAGGGTGAGTGGTTGAGGCCACTGTCCCGCGTGGGTCAGGCGTCGTCCAGACCCCGTTCTATCGCGTACCGCACCAGCTCCACCCGGTTGTGCAGCTGGAGCTTGCCCAGGGTGTTCTGGACGTGGTTCTGCACGGTGCGGTGGGAGATGACGAGGCGTTCGGCGATCTGCTTGTAGCTCAGGCCCTTGGCGACCAGGCGCAGCACCTCGGTCTCCCGGTCGGTGAGCCGGGGCGCGCCGGGGTCGTCGGTACCCGCGGCGGGCGCGGGTTCGGAGGCCAGGCGGCGGTACTCGCCGAGGACCAGTCCGGCGAGACCCGGGGTGAAGACCGGGTCGCCGGCGGCCGTACGGCGCACCGCGTCGCGCAGTTCCTCGGTGGAGGCCGACTTCAGCAGGTATCCGGTCGCGCCGGACTTCACCGCCTCCAGCACGTCGGCGTGCTCCCCGCTCGCCGAGAGGACGAGCACGCGCAGCTTCGGGTCGGCGCCGACGACCTCCTTGCAGACCTGGACGCCGGGCTTGCCGGGCAGGTTGAGGTCGAGTACGAGGACGTCGGGGCCGGCGGCCCGGGCCCGGCGCACCGCCTGGTCGCCGTCGCCGGCGGTGGCGACCACGTCGAAGCCGGACTCGGCCAGGTCCCGGGCGACGGCGTCGCGCCACATCGGGTGGTCGTCGACCACCATGACCCTGATCGGGTCCTGTCGTTCACTCATGGTCCGCTGCCTTCCCCCGTGCGGTGGTACTGACGGTCTTCTTCGGTGCCTTCAGTTCGACCTCGGTGCCCTGCCCGAGCACCGAGATCAGTTCGGCCGTGCCGCCGAGGTCGCGCAGCCGGCCGCGGATCGACAGGGCCACGCCGAGCCGTCCCTCGCCCTCGGCCTCGGCGAGCCGCCCGTCCGGGATGCCGGGCCCCTCGTCGCGGACGGTGACGATCACCTCGTCCGGTTCGTCCTCGACCAGGATCCACGCGCGGGCCCGCTCGCCCACGTGCTCGCGGACGTTGTCCAGGGCCGCGCCCACGGCGGCCGCCAGCTCCCGTGCGGCGAGGGGGGCGAGGAGGACCGGGGCGCCCGGCTCGGCGAGGTTCACCAGCGAGCCGGCGTACGGGGCGAGCAGGGCGCGCAGGTCGACGGGACCGTCCGGGTCCTCCCCCTCCGGTTCCTCGACCATCCGGACGACCGCGCCCTCGGCGGCGTCCTCCGACACGCGGGAGACGGGCACCAGGCCCCCGGAGACCAGGGTGCGCAGGGCCACCTCCTGCTCACCGGCGAGGCGGCCCAGCTCGGCCGCCTCGCCGCCGATGACGGCGCCCCGGCGCTGCACCATCGCCAGCACCTGGAGGACGCTGTCGTGGATGTCCCGGGCGAGCCGCTCGCGCTCCCTGGTCGCCGCCTCGATCTCCAGGGCGCGCGCGAGGGTGCGCTCGGAGGCGCGGGCGACCTCGACGACGTAGCCGATGGCGATGGAGGCGACCCAGACGAGGATGACGTTGTGGACGGTGTCGCGGGCCGGGGTGCCGCGTTCGACCAGGTTGGCGACGGCGACGAGGGTGGAGGCGGCGGCCGCCCAGCGCCAGCCGCCCTTGATGGCGAAGGCCAGCACGGAACCGGCGGTCCATATCGACGGCAGGGTCGGGCCGCCGTCCATGACGCGTTCGTGGGCGTCGGCGAAGGGCGTGAGCAGGATGCCGGTCAGGGCGACCGTGAGGTCGGCGGCGAGGAACCGCTTGGTGCAGCTCGCGGCGTTCGTGACCTTGGGGAGGGTGGCCAGGGTCCAGACGAAGAGCACGGCGTAGTAGGCGACGGCGAGCCAGGGGCGGGCGAAGCCGGAGTAGGCGGTGGCGAAGAAGCCGATCGCGTACAGCATGGTGAGCACGCGGTAGCCGGCGAGCGCGCGCCACAGCGGCAGCTCGACCGACATCCTCATGACTCTCTCGCGCCTGGCCATGTCCCCCCTCCCCCGGCGACCGGTGCCCGGATGCCCGGTGCCCCGGTGCCCCGGTGCCCGGACTAAGTCCCGCTCTTGTCGGCCTTGGCCGCCTTCTCGCTCTTTGCCGCCTTCTCGGCCTTCGCCGCGTCCGCGAGCTGCCGCTTCATGGCGGTCGCGTACATGTCGACGTACTCCTGGCCGGAGAGCTTCATGATCTCGTACATGACCTCGTCGGTCACCGCTCGGAGCACGAAGCGGTCGTGCTCCATGCCCTGGTAGCGGGAGAAGTCCAGCGGCTTGCCGATGCGGATGCCGGGCCGCATCAGCTTCGGCATCACCTGACCGGGCGGCTGGATCTTCTCGGTGTCGATCATGGCGACCGGGACGACGGGCGCGCCGGTGGCGAGCGCCACGCGCGCGAGCCCGCCCGGCTTGCCGCGGTAGAGGCGGCCGTCCGGGGAGCGTGTGCCCTCGGGATAGATGCCGAACAGTTCGCCGCGCTCCAGGACCTCTATGCCGCTCTTGATGGCGGCCTCCCCCGCGCCGCGCGCGCCGGACCGGTCCACCGGGAGCTGGCCCACGCCCTTGAAGAAGGCGGCGGTCAGCCTGCCCTTGATCCCGGGGGTGTTGAAGTACTCGGCCTTGGCGATGAAGGTCACCTTGCGGTCGAGGACGGCGGGCAGGAAGAACGAGTCGGAGAACGACAGGTGGTTGCTCGCCAGAATCGCGGGACCGTCGGCCGGGATGTACTCCAGGCCCTCCACCCAGGGCCTGAAGGCAAGCTTCAGCGACCCCCCGATGGTGACCTTCATCGTGCCGTACAACAACCCAGTGCCTCCCGTGTCCGTGGCTCAGACCTTAACCCGGGACACCGTCAATGGCCCCGACGGCCCTGGTCGGTGTCAGTGCGGTCGCGTACGGTGAAAGACCCGCGAGTACCCCTGACGACAGGAGACCGAGACGTGTCGGTCCTGCCCGGAGCCGAGCCGTTCCGCCACGAGGGCGGTGAGGTCGGCGTCCTCCTCTGTCACGGTTTCACCGGTTCCCCGCAGTCGCTGCGTCCCTGGGCCCGGTACCTGGCCGCGCGCGGACTGACCGTGTCGCTGCCGCTGCTGCCCGGGCACGGCACGCGCTGGCAGGACATGCAGGTCACGGGCTGGCAGGACTGGTACGCGGAGGTGGACCGCGAACTGCGCGCCCTGCGCGAGCGCTGTACCCGGGTCTTCGTGGCCGGCCTGTCCATGGGCGGCGCGCTGGCGCTGCGGCTCGCCGCGAAGCACGGGGACGCGGTGTCGGGCGTCGTCGTCGTGAACCCGGCGAACCGGATGCACGGCGTCGCCCAGCACGCCCTGCCGGTCCTGCGCCACCTGGTGCCCGCGACGAAGGGCATCGCCAGCGACATCGCCAAGCCGCTCAGCGCGGAGCTGGGGTACGACCGGGTGCCGCTGCACTCGGCGCACTCGCTGCGCGCCTTCTTCCGTCTGGCCGACGGCGACCTGCCGCAGGTGACCCAGCCGCTGCTGTTGCTGCGCAGCCCGCAGGACCATGTGGTGCCGCCCGCCGACTCTGCGCGGATCCTGGGCCGGGTGTCGTCGACGGACGTGACGGAGATCCTGCTGGAACAGAGCTACCACGTGGCGACGTTGGACCACGATGCGGACCGGATCTTCGCGGAGAGCGTCGCGTTCATCGGCCGGCTCGCGCCCGGTTCCGTCGGGGAGCCGGAGCCCGGTCTCGGCAAGGAAGGGACGGCCGCAGGTGGCTGAGCACGACTCCGACCGCGAGGACCGCGAGGAGCGGGACCTGGAGCGGGAGCACCACGAGGCACGGGGGCGCGCGGCGGACGGCGGGCCCGAGGCGCAGGGCGTGCCCTTCGACGAGGACGCCGCCTGGGACGCGATCGTCGCCGGGTACGGGGAGGAGCCCCCGGACCCGCCGGGCGCGAAGCCGTTCAAGTCGGTCGAGGACCTGGCACTGCTCGAGCCCGAGGTGAACGACGAGAAGCCCGCGGCGGACCGGCCCGCCTCGGACCGGCCGCTGGGCAGCTCCGTCGCGTTCGCGCCCGGCATCGGTCCGCGCGACCACACACCCGCCGAACCGTCCGACGACGACTTCGACGCGGACGACGAGGGCCACTTCGTGCCGCCCGAGCCGCCGCCGCTGCCCGACGCGGACCCCACCGCGAAGTTCGCCTGGCTGGGCGTGCTCGGCGGCCCGGTGCTGCTCCTGCTGGCGGTGGTGCTCGGCTGGGACATGACCTGGTGGCTGACGACCCTGAGCATCGGCGGCTTCCTCGGCGGCTTCGCCACCCTGGTCATGCGAATGCGGACGGGCGACGAGGACGACGACGATCCGGGGCGCGGCGCGGTGGTGTAGCCCGCGGGACCTGCGATCAGGCGGTCGTGGAGGGTACGCGGAGGGCGGTCAGGACCGGGAGGTGGTCCGTGGCCGCCCTCAGGTCGTCCTCCGCCACGCCGGGCAGTCCCGACGGCACCCCGCAGCCCAGCACCTCGACGCCCTCGGTGACGAAGACCGCGTCGATACGGCGGTCCGGGGCGGTGGCGGGGAAGGTGTACTCCCCGCCCCAGGGCGCGGCGGTCCAGCAGTCGCGCAGCCCGTCGCCGAGCCGCCGGAAGGTGCGGCCGCCGGGGCGCTCGTTCAGGTCGCCGCCCGCCACGGCGTGCGTCACGCCGAGGGCGGCCAGTTGGTCGAGGAGCAGACCGGCCTGCTCGTGGCGCTCGTCCGGCCGCAGCGACAGATGGGTGCTGAGTACGCCGAGACGGGCCCCGCCGATCCGGACCACGGCGGTGGCCAGGCCCCGGCGGTGCTGACCGGGGGTGAGCGGGAGCAGCACGTCCTCGGTGCGCTCCACGGTGGCCCGCAGGTTGCAGAGCAGCGCGGGGCCGGCGGCGGTGCCGCCACCGGAGAGGAGCACCAGGCCGGACGCGGCGGCGAGCCGGGTGATCTTCTTGCGCCAGCGGAAGAAGCGGGGGGCCTCCTGGAGGAGGACGAGGTCGGGGGCGCAGGCCTTGATGACGCGGGCGAGGGCGTCGGTGTCGTCGCGCAGGGAGCGGACGTTGTAGCTCAGGACGCGGACGACCGCGGAACCGTCCGGTTCGGTACGGGAGTTGGGGAGGGGAGGAAGGGAGGACGTTGCCATGCGGATCAAGATACGACGAGGCCCGTCGTCCCCCGGAGAGGGCTCGACGGGCTCTGTCGTACCGGAGGGCCTCGCGGCCGCTACATGATCGGGTCGGGTTCCCTCGCCAGGTCGGCGGCGCCGACCAGGCCGGCCTTGTTGCCGAGCTGGGCGGCGATGACGTCGGCGACCGGGCGCCAGTTGCCGCCGACCAGCCAGCGCTTGTAGGACTTGCGGATCGGGTCGAGGACCAGGTCGCCCTCGTCCGAGAGGCCGCCGCCGACGATGAAGGCGGACGGGTCGAAGAGCGAGGCCAGGTCGGCGAGGCCGGCACCGGCCCAGCGGGCCAGTTCCCGGTAGGAGTCGACGGCGACGGGGCAGCCCTGGCGGGCGGCGACCGAGATGTGCTTGCCCTCGATGCCGTCGGGGGTGCCGTCGCCGAGCGCGAGCAGTACCTCGGCGCGCTCGGGGGTGGCGTTGGCACGCTGCTTGGCGTACCGCACCAGTGCCCGTCCCGACGCGTACTGCTCCCAGCAGCCCTGCGAACCGCAGCCGCACAGCAGGCCGTCGGGCACCATGCGGATGTGGCCGAACTCGGCGGCCACCCCGAAGTGACCGCGGCGCAGCTTGTTGCCGATGATGATGCCGCCGCCGAGGCCGGTGCCGAGGGTGATGCAGATGACGTTGCGGTGGCCCTTGCCGCCGCCGAACTTGTACTCGCCCCAGGCCGCGGCGTTGGCGTCGTTCTCCACGACCACGGGGAGGCCGACGCGCGCCTCGACCTTCTCCTTGAGCGGCTCCTGGCGCCAGTCGATGTTGGGCGCGAAGTAGACCGTCGAGCGCTGGCGGTTGACGTATCCGGCGGCACCGATACCGACGCCGACGATCTCGTGCCCCACGCGCGCGCCCTCCACCGCGGAGGCGATGGCGTCCACGATGGCCTCGGGTGTGGTGGGGGTCGGCACCTTGTGGGTCGAGAGGATGTTGCCTTCCTCGTCGACCACGCCGGCCGCGATCTTCGTGCCGCCGATGTCGACGCCGATGGTGAGTCCCATGAATCCCTCAGTTCGGTCGAGCCCCGCTAAGGGCAACCGTACCCGAGGCGGGGCTCAGTCCAGGTCGATGCGCTGTCCGGGGCCGGTGCCCCCGTCGCCCTCGTCACGGCCGTCGGCGCCGCGTCCGTCCAGGTCGCGGGGGTCGCGGGGATCCTCGGAGGCGGTGTCCCCGCTGGTCCAGCGGCGTTCCTGGTTCTGGACGGCGGAGCGGTAGGCGGCGAGGAGTTCACCGCCGGCGGCGGCGAGGTGGTCGAACACGTCCGGGTTGCGCTCGATGACCGGTTCGACGGCGGCCTTCGCCTGCTGGACGACCTGCCGGACCACCTGCTGGGCGGCGGGTCCGGCGACCTGGCCGAGCAGCGGGGACTGGAGGCCGGACAGCTTGTCGGCGACGGTGTCGACGAGCCGGCGCAGCTCCTCGGCGGCGGAGCCGGGCGGCGGCCCGTACGCGGCACGGCGGCGGGACTTCTCCGCCTCCAGGTCCTCGGCGCACGCCGTCGCCCAGGCGTCGGCGTCGGTCGCACGCGCCTCGTCGGCCGCTCGCGCCTCACCGGTCGCACGTGTCTCGTCGACCGCGTCGGCCTCGTCGGGGCGGGACGCCTCGGACGGGGGGAGCTCTTCGCTCATGACGGACTCCTGACTACGGTTCGTCCTTACGACGTTACCCGAACGGGCGCGGCCCCCGTCGGGTCATCGTCCCTGCGGCCACAGTCCCGGGTCCGGCGCGAACCGGACGGCGAGCGTGCCGTCCCGCAGCGCGGCCCCGTCGACGGTGCAGCGGCGCAGCGCGGACGGCAGCGGGACGATGCGGCGGAAGGAGCCTGCCGCTACGACCAGTTCGTCCCCGCGGCGGATCAGGTCGAGCTCCTCGCGTACGGCGCCGGGCAGCGGGATGTGCCAGACCAGCACGCCGTCCTCGGCCAGCCGGTCGGTGACGGGCCACTCGACCGGGGAGGCATCCGGGTTGACGCCCGGCACGTCGAGGGCCGCGAGGTCGTCCGTGCCGCGCGGGTCGCGGCCGAGATGGGCGACGGCGCGGACGTCGTACGTCCCCCGCCACTCCTCCAGTGTCTTGCGCTGCTGGGCGAGGGGGCCGCTGAGCCAGCTGTCCGCCGGGGCGTCCTCGGGCAGGACGCGGTTGGCGACCAGCAGGTCGGTGCGCAGGCCGCGCAGGGCGAGGCCGAGGGTGGTGGTGCGGACGGCGTCGGCTCCGGCCGGTCCGGGTTCGGCGACGAGCCGTACGGCGGTGTTCCGGTCGGCCAGGACGGCCTCGGCGGCGGCGAGTTCCAGGTCCCAGCGGGCGGTGGCCTCGTAGAGTGCCTCGGCCGGCATGGGGACGCCGGCGAGTCGGCCGAGTACGGGGCGCAGGGCGCGGGCGGCCTGCCGCTCGGGCGGGAGCAGGCGGCGCAGACTGCGGCGCAGTTCCTCGGGCGCGGCGAGCAGGGCGAGGGCGCGCGGCGCGGGCGGGAGGTCCACGACGAGGAGGTCGTGCGCCTCGGCGAGGGCGGCCTCGCGCAGGGCGCGCAGCAGGGCGAGGTCCTCGGCGCCGGGCAGCGGGGTGAGGTCCTCGGGGTCCAGGCGGGAGGCGCCGAGGAGGTCGAGGGCGGAGGCGGCGCGGTCCTGGAGGGCGGCGAGGGCGTCCCGGAAGCCCTGGGCGGAGTCGGGGCGCCAGGCGGTGAGGCCCGGTTCGACGGGGGTCGGCGCGGGGCCCGTGGGCACGCCGAGCGCGGCGCCGAGGGTGTCGTCGCGGTCGGTGCCCAGGAGCAGGGTGCGGGTGCCCTGGCGGGCCGCGGTGAGCGCGGTGGCGGCGGCGACGGTGGTACGGCCGGTGCCGCCGGGGCCTGTGATCAGGAGGGTGCGCATGGGGGTGAACGGTACCGGTGCCTGGGCGGCGCCGGGTGCGGGTGCGGGGGGGTGCGGGTGCCGGGAGGTGCGCAGCCCGGCGTTGCGGGGTGCCTCCCCCACTCTCGGCTTCGCTCGAGCGGGAGGTACCCCCACCGCCCACCCGTGCCGCCCCAGCGGCACGACTGCCCGCAGCTGCGGCGGCTGCCCGTGGCTAGGGCTGGTTCGACTCCACGCGCTTCTTCAGGCCTGCCAGGGCTCGGTCGATGATGACCTTCTCGGCCTTGCGCTTGATCATGCCGAGCATCGGGATCTTGACGTCCACCGTGAGGCGGTAGGTGACCTCCGTGCCCGTGCCCGCCGGGCGGAGCAGGTAGGAGCCGTCGAGGGAGCGCAGCATCTGGGACTTCACCAGCGTCCAGGACACCTCGTGCTCGCCGGTCCAGGTGTAGCCCAGCGTCTGGTCGTCCTTGATCGCCCCGGCGTCCATGACGAGCCGGACCTGCTCGGCGCGCCCCTGCGCGTCGGTCGCGAGGACCTGCGCCTCCTTCACCTCACCGGTCCAGTCCGGATAGCGCGCGAAGTCGGCGATCACCGCCATGACGTCGGCCGGTGCCGCCTCGATGGTGATGCTCGAGCTGGTGTGTTCCGCCATCGCCGTGGCTCCTCCGGATGCGGGCCGCTACTGAGGTCGTCGTGCGCCCGTCGCGCGCACGTGTGTGCCGCGTGAAGGCTATCGCGCACGGGCGGAGCGCATGTCACCACCCACCTGCGCGGGTCCGCCGCACAGGTTCACCACTCCAGCGCCCACGGCCGTCCCGTCGACGCGAAGTGGCCGACGTTCACGCACTCGGTCGCCCCGACGCGCATCCGCCGTGTCAGCGGCTGGTGGACGTGCCCGAACAGGGCGTAGCGGGGACGGGTGCGGCGGATCGCGTCCAGCAGCGCGCGACTGCCCCGCTCGAAGCGGCGGGCCACCGTGTCGTAGACCAGTTCCGGCACCTCGGGCGGGATGTGCGTGCACAGCACGTCCACCTCGCCGACGGCCTCGATCTTCGCGGCGTACTCCTCGTCGCTGATCTCGTACGGCGTGTTCATCGGGGTGCGCAGCCCGCCGCCGACGAAGCCGAAGACGCGGCCGCCGATCTCCACCCGCTCCCCGTCGAGCACGGTGGTGCCGGGGCCGGCGTACTCGGACCACAGCGGCGGCACGTCGACGTTGCCGTAGGTGGCGTACGTCGGAGTGGGGAACGCGGCGAACAGCTCGGCGTACTGCTTGCGCACCGCCCCTTCGATCAGCTCGCGCGGGTCCCCGCCGGTCTCCGCCCACAGCCGCCTGCCGAACTCCCGGGCCTCGGCGAAGCGGCGGGCGGTGCGCAGCGCGACGATGCGGTCGGCGTTCGCGACGCCGAACAGGTCGGGGAAGATGCCGCGCGAGTGGTCGGCGTAGTCGAGGAAGAGGACCAGGTCTCCGAGGCAGATCAGGGCGTCGGCGCCCTCGCCGGCCCGGGCCAGGTCGCGGGCGTTGCCGTGGACGTCGCTGACCACGTGGACGCGTGTGCTCGTGTTACGGGGCGGTGTGGGTGCCATGGCGATCAAGCGTAAGCAGCGCACACCTCTTGTGAACAGTGGCGGTCGGACCTGCGGTTACTGGCTGGTCGGTTGATCCGTCGACTACTGTGCGCAAAGCAAACCCCATCCGTGTGACGCAGCGAACATCTCGCGGGGACCCCCTGTCGGAGAACGCATACCGGCGGGTAACGTCCGGGCAGTCCAGTCGTGCTCTGGATTTCAACATGTGAATCGCGCATGAGTTCTCCCGAGCACTTGCCCGAGCCTTGGACCGCACCGTCGCATCACACAGTGTCGTGGCGCCGGCGCCCTATGAGGAGCAGCAGTCTTGCGCGAGTTCAGCCTTCCGGCCTTGTACGAGGTCCCTACGGACGGAAACCTGACCGACATCGTCCGCAGAAACGCCGCGCAGCATCCCGACGTCGCCGTCATCGCCCGCAAGGTGAGCGAAGCGAAGTGGGGGTCCCCCCGGACGGAGTCTGGGGGAGACGCCTGGCAGGACGTGACCGCGCGCGCCTTCCTCGCCGAGGTGCACTCCGCCGCCAAGGGCCTCATCGCCTCCGGTGTCCAGCCGGGCGACCGGGTCGGGCTGATGTCCCGTACGCGCTACGAGTGGACGCTGCTGGACTTCGCGATCTGGAGCGCGGGCGCGATCACCGTGCCGGTGTACGAGACCAGCTCGCCTGAGCAGGTGCAGTGGATCCTCAGTGACTCGGGTGCCACGGCGTGCGTCGTGGAGTCGGCCGGGCACGCCGCCACCGTCGAGTCGGTGCGCGAGCAGTTGCCCGCCCTCAAGAACGTCTGGCAGATCGACGCGGGCGCCGTGGAGGAGCTGGGTCGTCTGGGCCAGGACGTCACGGACCGGACCGTCGAGGAGCGCGGCTCGATCGCGAAGGCCGACGACCCCGCGACCATCGTGTACACCTCCGGCACCACGGGCCGCCCCAAGGGCTGCGTCCTCACCCACCGCAGCTTCTTCGCGGAGTGCGGCAACGTCGTCGAACGGCTGCGTCCGCTCTTCCGCACCGGTGAGTGCTCGGTCCTCCTCTTCCTGCCGCTCGCCCACGTCTTCGGCCGCCTGGTCCAGGTCGCGCCGATGATCGCGCCGATCAAGCTGGGCAACGTCCCCGACATCAAGAACCTCACCGACGAGCTGGCCGCCTTCCGGCCCACGCTGATCCTCGGCGTGCCGCGCGTCTTCGAGAAGGTGTACAACTCGGCGCGCGCCAAGGCGCAGGCGGACGGCAAGGGCAAGATCTTCGACAAGGCCGCGGACACGGCGATCGCGTACAGCAAGGCGCTGGACACCCCGTCGGGCCCGTCCGTCGGCCTGAAGATCAAGCACAAGGTCTTCGACAAGCTCGTCTACAGCAAGCTCCGTACGGTCCTCGGCGGCCGCGGCGAGTACGCCATCTCCGGCGGTGCCCCGCTCGGTGAGCGGCTCGGCCACTTCTTCCGCGGCATCGGCTTCACGGTCCTGGAGGGCTACGGCCTGACCGAGTCCTGCGCGGCCACCGCCTTCAACCCCTGGGACCGGCAGAAGATCGGCACGGTCGGCCAGCCGCTGCCCGGCTCCGTGGTGCGCATCGCGGACGACGGCGAGGTGCTGCTGCACGGCGAGCACCTGTTCAAGGAGTACTGGAACAACCCGGGCGCGACCGCGGAGGCGCTGGCCGACGGCTGGTTCCACACCGGCGACATCGGCACCCTCGACGAGGACGGCTACCTGCGGATCACCGGCCGCAAGAAGGAGATCATCGTCACGGCCGGCGGCAAGAACGTCGCCCCGGCCGTCCTAGAGGACCGCATCCGCGCGCACGCGCTGGTCGCGGAGTGCATGGTGGTCGGCGACGGGCGGCCCTTCGTGGGCGCGCTGGTCACCCTCGACGAGGAGTTCCTGGGCCGCTGGTGCGCGGAGCACGGGAAGCCGGCCGGCTCGAGTGCGGTGTCGCTGCGGGAGGACCCGGACCTGCTGGCGGCGATCCAGGACGCGATCGACGACGGGAACGCGGCGGTGTCGAAGGCGGAGTCGGTGCGGAAGTTCCGGGTGCTGGGGGCGCAGTTCACCGAGGACTCGGGGCACTTGACGCCTTCGCTGAAGCTGAAGCGGAATGTTGTGGCGAAGGATTATGCCGACGAGATCGAGGCTATCTACGCCAAGTAGCCGGGCGGGGGCGCCTGGTGGGGTGCCTCGTTGTGGTTTCTCCCGCAGTTCCCCGCGCCCCTTGGCGGCATGCACCCGCCCCTTGCTTCCCAAAGAGCACCCTGCGTCACAGCAAGGCCTTCAGGTGCTGCGCAAGCAGGTCCCAGCGCCACTTTTCCTCGACCCACGACCTGCCCCGTTCGCCCATTCTGCGGCGGAGTTCCGGGTCGGCCAGGAGGGTCGTGATGCGGTCGGCGGACTGGTTCGGGTCGTCGCCGCGGACCACCCAGCCCGTCTCACCGTCGAGTACGGCGTCGGGCGCGCCGCCCGAGTCGCCGGCGACGACGGGCAGGCCGGTCGCGGAGGCTTCGAGGTAGACGATGCCGAGGCCCTCCACGTCGAGGCCGCCCCGGCGGGTGCGGCACGGCATGGCGAAGACGTCCCCGGCGCCGTAGTGGGCGGGCAGCTCGGACCAGGGCACGGGGCCCGTGAAGTGGACGGAGGCGGCCACGCCCGTCTCGACGGCGAGGCGGCGCAGGTCCTTCTCGTAGGGGCCGCCGCCGACGATGAGCAGGACGGCGTCCGGCTCGGCGGCGAGGATGCGGGGCATCGCGCGGATCAGGGTGTCCTGGCCCTTGCGCGGGACCAGGCGTGAGACGCAGACGACGACGGGGCGGTCGGTGAGTCCCAGGCGGGCGCGCACCTCGTCGCCGCCGCTGGCCGGGTGGAATGTCTTCTCGTCGACACCGGGCGGCAGTTGCACCATCCGGGCGGCGGCCTCGGGCGTGAGCGCGCTCGCGATGCGGGAGCGGGTGTACTCGCCGAGGTAGGTGATCGTGTCGGTCGACTCCCCGATCCGGCGCAGCAGTTGGCGGGCCGCGGGCAGCTGGGCCCAGCCCGCCTCGTGGCCGTGGGTGGTGGCGACGAGGCGCTCGGCGCCCGCCTTGCGCAGGGCCGGGGCCATCAGGCCGAGGGGCGCGGCCGCCCCGAACCACACCGACGTGCAGCCGTGCTCGCGCAGCAGGCCCACCGCCCGCCGGGTCGCGCCCGGCGTCGGCAGCAGCATCGTCGTACGGTCCCGTACGACCGTGAAGGGCTGTTCGGCGTCGAAGGCGGCGGTGGCCTCGATGCCCTCGCGGCTCCGCTTCCACGTGGAGGCGTGGACGACCAGCCGCTCGGGGTCCAGGCGCAGCGCCATGTTGTGCAGAAAGGCCTGGATGCCGCCCGGGCGGGGCGGGAAGTCGTTCGTTACGATCAAGGTCTTTCGCACGCCGCCGACCCTACCGAACCGGCCGCCGGATGCTGGGCCCGGCCGCCTCCTGTGGCACGCCCACGACTGTCCGGGTCATCATGTCCGCACCAGCAGGCAGGCATGGACCGGCGGGCACGGACGGGCAGGGAGCACGTGAAGACGAAGGACGCGGGGCGGTCACCGGTGTGGCTGCTGACGACCTGGGGCGCCTCGCGGCTGGTGCTGATGCTGCTCGTGCTGAAGGTGCTGGTCTTCCCCGGTCCGGACGTCACGAGCGACGTGTCCGTCATCTACCACGGCTGGTACGACGTCCTGCGCACCGGAACGTTTCCGCTGGACGACGTCACCTGGCAGTACCCGCCCGCCGCGGCCTTCGCGATCCTCTCGCCCGCCCTGCTGCCCTTCCTGGAGTACGCGACGGCGTTCTTCGTCCTCGTCTGCGTCACGGACGCCGCCGTCCTCGCGCTGCTGTGGCACGCGGGCCGGGGGGCGGGGCGCTCGCGGCGCGGTGCGTGGGTGTGGGTGGTGGGCGTACCGCTGCTCGGTCCGACGGTGTACGCCCGCTACGACGTGATGGTCACCGCCGTCGCGGTGGCCGCGCTGCTCGCCGCCGGGCGGCATCCGCGCGTGGCGGGGGGCCTGGCGGCTCTCGGGGCGCTGCTGAAGGTGTGGCCGGCGCTGGTGCTCCTCGGGATGCGGGGGCGGGCGCCGTGGGTGTCCGCGGTGCTGAGCGGTGCCGGGCTCGCCGCGCTGTTCGCCGTGTCGATGCCCGGGGCGTCCGCGTTCCTGACGTTCCAGCGTGAGCGGGGCGTCGAGGTGGAGTCGCTGGGCTCGCTGGTCTTCCACGTCGCCCGGCACTTCGGCTGGGAGGGCGGGGTGCTGCTGAACTACGGCTCGATGGAGTTCCTGGGCCCGCACGTGGGCACGGTGGGCACGGTCTCGCTGGGGTTGAGCGCGGTGGCGTTCGGCTGGCTGCTGCTGTGGCGGCTGGTGGCCGCGCGGCGGTCGGTGGCTGAGCGGTTCGCGGCGCACACGGCGGCGGACGCGGCCTTCGTGGCGGTGCTGATGTTCACGGTGACGAGCCGGGTGATCAGTCCCCAGTACCTGGTGTGGCTGATCGGCATCGGTGCGGTCTGCTGGTGCTTCCGGTCGAGCCGGATGCGGGTGCCGGTCACCCTGGTGCTGGTGGCGAGCCTGGTGACGGTGCTGGAGTTCCCGCTCCTGTTCGGCGACGTCGTGACGAGCACCCCGCTCGGCATCACGCTCCTGTTCGTCCGCAACGGCCTGCTGGTGGCCGCGTCCCTCGTCGGTGCCCGTGCCCTGTGGCGGGACACGGTGCGGCGCGGGGCCCCGGATGCGGCCGGGGAGCCGTCCGGACCCGTCAGCCGAGCCCCGTCCGCAGATACTCCCGCCAGCGCGCCGTGAAGTCCTCCGAGCTCGTACCGAGCACCTTCTTCATCGCGTCCTCGACGGCGCCGGCGCGCTCGTCGTGCGCGCCCACGGAGCGGTAGAAGGCGTCCAGCCGGTCCTCGCCCCACTGCTCGGCGATCATCCGGCAGGCCAGCCAGCCGCCCTCGTACGCCCGGGCCAGTTCCTCCGCCTCGGCGGTGAAGCCGAAGTCCTCGTCCGTCGGCAGCCGCGCCGGCACCTCGCCTCCGGCGACCGCGGCGGCCAGTTCGGGGGCGGCCTGGGCGGCGGGGCGTCCGCTGTCGCGGTAGCCGACCCAGTCGGCGTAGCCCTCGGAGAGCCACAGCGGCGTGGCGGAGGTGGTGTCGGCGCGGGTGGCGACGTGGGTCGTCTCGTGGGTGAGCACCACCTGCTTGCCGAGGTCGCCGAGGAGCCCGTACGCGTCGGGGTTGACGATGATCCGGTCCGCGGGGGCGTGTTCCCGGCCGCCCGTCTCCCCGGTGGTGACGGCGGCGATGCCCCGGTAGGACGAGGCGGGGGAGCCGAGCAGGCCCGCCATGCCCTCCAGCGACCGGGGCACGACCACGACCACCCGGCGGGCCCAGGCGCCGTCCCAGGCGTCCGAGACGGCGGGCACCGCCCGGTCGGCCAGGCCGGCGAAGCGGCGCAGGGTCCCGGTGGGCTGCCCGACGCCGAGGACGAGGCTGTGCTTCCCGCGGACGACCTCGACCGCGCCCTGGTCCCAGGGCTGCTGGCCGGACTTCTTCGCCGGCCGGTCGGAGTCGACGGACCACCGCCCGCCGGTGCCGT
This sequence comes from Streptomyces sp. MMCC 100, assembly GCF_041538145.2. Lineage (NCBI taxonomy): Bacteria > Bacillati > Actinomycetota > Actinomycetes > Kitasatosporales > Streptomycetaceae > Streptomyces > Streptomyces sp. MMCC 100. The sequence goes on along the minus strand of NZ_JBGORK020000001.1, from coordinate 1,522,216 downwards.
CCCGGCTCAGCCGCACCGTGCGGCCGGTGGCGACGGCACCCCGGTCGTAGCCCTCGACGCGGTAGCGCAGCTCGACGTCGGCGGTGGCGGTGTCGCCGGCGCGGTCCACGTCCCGCACCCGGTAGGACCAGGCGGCCAGCGGGACCGCGCTCAGGTTGCCGAAGCCGGTACCGGTGCCGGTGCGTGCGTAGGCGGCCGCGTCGTGGGCCAGGACGGCCGCCGCACGCCGGTCCAGGACCCGCTGGACGTCGGCCCGCGCGGGGTCGGCCACGGTGCGGCCGCCGCATGCCACGAGCCCGACGAGCAGCAGGCACAGCGCCACCACCGAGAACCCCGACACCCGCCTTCGACCAGCCACCTTCCCGATCGTACGGGCGAGGCACAGCGGAAAGCACCGGGCGCGAGCGCCGAAAGCCGCGAGGACCGGAGGGCTCACGGGGGCGGGAGGGGGCGTGGGTGCGGGAGGGCTCACGGGGGCCGGGAGGGGGCTGTGGGGGGTGCTGGAGGGCTCACGGGGCCGGGAGGCCCGCGGGAGGCCGAAGGGCCCGCGGGAGGCCGAAGGGCCCGCGGGAGGCCGAAGGGCAGGCCGCCGGTGATGAAGAGGCCACAGGGGCCGGAGCGGCAGGAGAGGCCCAACAGGCCGCCGTGGATCAGAAGCCACCGAGCCACCGGCGGCCGGAGAGACCGCATAAGCCGCGGGAGACCGAATAGGCAGGCCGCCGGTGATGAAGAGGCCACAGGGGCCGAAGCGGCAGGAGAGGCCCAACAGGCCGCCGTGGATCAGAAGCCACCGAGCCACCGGCGGCCGGAGAGGCCGCAGGAGCCGCGGGAGGCCGTAGGGCCCATAGGACCAGCAGCACCAGCAGCACCAGCAGGACCAGCAGCACCAGAGGGACCAGAGGGACCAGAGGGCTCCGTAGGCCCAGCGGCCCCCATCGACGTCACACCCTGGTGACCGAGGAGACCGGCATCATGCCGACCGGGTCGTAGCGCACCGGCGCGCCGGGGTAGGGCGCGTGGATCACCTGACCGTTGCCGGCGTACATGCCGATGTGGCTGGCGTCGTCGCGGTAGGCGACCAGGTCGCCGGGCCGCGCCTCGGCCAGGGACACCCGCCGCCCCGCGCCGGACTGCGCCTGCGAGGTGCGCGGAATGCCGACGCCTGCCTGGGCGTAGGCCCACTGGGTCAGGCCCGAGCAGTCGAAGCCGGAGGGGCCGTTGGCGCCCCAGACGTAGGGCTTGCCGAGGGCGGAGCGGGCGGCGGCGAAGGCGGCCGCGGCCCGGCCGGAGGCGGGAGCGGCGGCACCGGCCAGGGCGGTCAGGTCCTCGCGGCCCGAGCGGGACCCGCGCCGGTAGGCGGCGCGTTCGTCGTCCGGCAGGGCGGCGAGCAGTGCGCGGGCCTTGGCGAGCTTGCGCTCCACGGTCTTCTTGTGGGCCGCGACGGCCTTGCGGCCCTTCTCCAGCTCGGCGAGCTTGCGGGCCGCCTCGGCACGGTCCTGGGCGAGGTCGCGCATGGCCTGCTGGAGCTCTTTCAGCTCGCCGGCCTGGCGGGTGGTGATCCGGTCGAGCACGGAGGCCCGGTCGAGGTAGTCGTCCGGTTCGGCGGAGAGCAGCAGCGCCAGCGACGGGTCGATGCCGCCGGAGCGGTACTGGGCGCCGGCCAGCGAACCGAGCGCGTCCCGCATGGTGTTGACGCGCTCCTGCTGCCGGGCGATGGACTCCTGCGCGGTCGAGACCTCCTCGCGCAGCGCGTCGGTGCGCGCGTCGGCCTTGTTGTAGGCCTCGGTCGCCTGCTCCGCCTCGGTGTGGAGCCGGTCCACCTCCGCCCGCCGGTCGTCGTGCGGGGCGGCCGTGGCCGGTACGGCGCCCAGGAGTGCGGCGGCGACGGAGAGCAGGCCGACGGCGGCGGTGGAGCCACGGTCGAACCCGGTTGGTGCAAGGCGGCGATGGGACCCCACGGGAAGCCGCACTCCTTCCGCTGGCGGACGGGGAAACGCGGCAGACAGTAACCCCGCGGCGGGGCACCGGCCAACGACCTCCGGGGCCGCGAAGCGCGACGCCCCGCCGCTGACGCAGGTCACCGGCGGGGCGGGGGTCACAGGCCCCGGCCGTGATTCGCCCGAACGGGGGCACGGCGGGGACGACTTCGGGTGGCGCAGGGCATCGGCTCAGCCCCGCGCGCGGCACACGGTCAGACGCGTACGCCGAACATGAACGGACCGCCGATGGTGCCCATCGACTCGTAGCGGACGTTCGTGCCGGTGCGCGGCGCGTGCAGGACCTGGCCGTTGCCGGCGTAGAGGCCGACGTGGTGCAGGTCGCTGAAGAAGAAGACGAGGTCGCCGACCTGGAGGTCGCTCATCGAGGAGATGCGGGTGCCCGCGCCCGTCTGGGCCTGGGAGGTCCGCGGGATGCCGACGCCGGCCTGGGCATACGCCCAGGAGGTCAGGCCCGAGCAGTCGAAGGAGGACGGGCCGGTGGCACCGTAGACGTACGGCGTGCCTATCTTGCTCTGGGCGGCGGCGAAGGCGGCGGCGGCCCGGCCGGAGGCGGGAGTGGAACTTCCGCCGGTGAGGACCTGGCGCTCGCTGGTGCGGTTGGCGCGCTGCTCCTCCTCCTGGAGGGCGGCCTTCTCCTGCGCCGTGAGCGTGTTGAGCAGCTTCTGCGCGGAGGAGAGCTTGCCCTGGACTTCCTTCTTCTTCTTGCCCAGTTCGGTGCGGGTGGCGGAGAGGTCCTTGAGCTTCTCGGACGCCTCGGAGCGCTGCTGGGCGAGGTCGCGCTGCTTGACCTGGATCTTCTTCAGCGCCTCGACCTGCTGACCGCTCAGCTGGTCGAGGGTGGAGGCCTTGTCCAGGTAGTTGTCCGGGTCGGCGGACAGGAAGAGCTGGAGGGAGGGGTCGATGCCGCCGGAGCGGTACTGGGCGCTGGCCATCGAACCGAGGCCGTCGCGCAGGTCGTTGAGCTCCTCCTGGCCGCGGGCGACGTTGTCCTGGATGGTGGAGATCTCCTTCTGGAGCTTCTCCTGCTTCTCCTTGGCGCCGTTGTACTTCTCGGTGGCCTGCTCGGCCTCCTCGTAGAGCTTGTCGACCTTCGCCTTGACCTCGTCCTTGCTCGGCTTCTCGCTCGGGGCGGCGTTGGCGGCCTGGGAGCTGAGGGCGACGGCGGCGGCGGCAGCGGTGGTGAGCACGGTCACACGCGTGCGGCTCGGCTGCTTGGGACGACGGTGGGACGCCACGGAGACGAGCTCCTTCTTGAGAGGGATCACCCGTTCGAGGGTTCGAAGGATGACCCTAGTGACCCACTCGTGATCAGTTCAAATCCTCCGCCGAAAAATCACGGTTACGCACCGCGTTATTTGCCACAACTCACCTGCAGTGACGTCCACCTGACACTACGTTGCGTGACGGTTCCGTCAATTCGGGCATGCAACGCCTATGTTGCGGTTGGTGCGGAAGCGAAGAGAAGTGGCTGGAAGCCGACGCGGGCCTAGGAAAGCCGCTTGAGGAGCACCGCGGACGCCACCGGGCGTGCGCCCGCGCGCGCCACGCCGTCGGCGACCTCGCGGTCGGTGGAGACGACGATGACCGGCCGGCCCGGGGGCTCGGCCCGCACCAGCTGGCGGATCAGCTCGTCGGCGGTGACCCCGGGCTTGGAGAACAGCACCCGCACCCCGCGCGGCGGCGCGAGCAGCACGGGCGCCACGAGTTCGGCCCCGTCGAAGACACAGGTCATCTCGGCACCGGTCTGCGCGGCGAGCTGGGAGAGCTGGCCGAGCAGCCGCAGCCGCTGCTTCTCCAACGGCATCTGCGGATAGCCGGTCTTGGTGACGTTGTAGCCGTCGACGACCAGGTGGGCCTGGGGCAGCGCCAGCAACTGGTCGAGGACGGCCGGGTCGTTCTCGGACAGGGCGCGGTTGGCGATGTCCTTCGGCGTCATCCGGCCGGGCTCGACCGCGTCCACGGTCTCGGCGGGCCGCACGGACACCGGGGGCAGCGCCAGCTCGCGGCGCAGTCCCTGGGTGGCGTCGAGGAGGGTGTCCAGGAGCAGGCGTACGCGCATGTCCTCGACGCTGCGCCCCTCGCGGGCGGCCTTGCGGGTGGCCTCCAGGGCGGCCTCCGCCTCCCCGAGGCGGGCCTTGAGCCGCCGGGTCTCGCTCTCGGCGGCGGACACCTGGGTGTGTGCCTCGGTGCGGACGGCGTCCGCCTCGGCCCGGATCTTGCGCAGCGCCGCCTCGCCGCGCTTGACGTCGCTGAGGGCCGAGCGCAGCTTGCGGTGCAGCGACTCGCTCTCGCGCTTCGCCGCGTCCAGCTCGGCGCGCAGCCGCTCGGTCTCGGTTCTGGTGTGCTCCCGGGCCCGGGCCAGCTCCTCGTGCAGCCGCTCCAGCTCCGCGCGGCTCTCCTCGCCGGCGCGCTCGGCGTCCGCGCGCTGTGCCTCCTCGCCGGCTGCGGTCACCAGCTTGACCCAGCCGTGCGGGCGCAGCACGTAGGCGGCGGCGGCCACGTCGAGGGGGTCGGCGGCCGGGAGCGCGGACCCGGCGTCCAAGGCGCCGGCCAGTTCCGGCTGGGCGTCGCGGAGCTTCTCGCCGATGCGCTGGCGGAAGAGCGGGTCGGTCTCCACGGCGGCGGCCATGGCGTTGCCGGCGAACTTGGCCCGGCGGTTCGGGGCGAACCTGGCGTACTGCCTCAGCTGTGCCGGCAGCTCGCCGAGGGTGAGCGAGCCGAAGCCGTCGGACACGATCTGCACGACCCGGCGGCGCACGCCGTCGGGCAGCGGGCGGTCGAGCACCTCAGCGGCGCCGTCGCCCGGCCCCCCGCCGTGTGTCTCCACCATCCGTCACCCCAATGTCTCAGGGCGATCCCGGGCCGGAATCGCCTTGTGCGGGGCCGCTCCGCTCAGGAGGCGGCATCCGGCCTGTCGACGAGTTCCACCTGGTCCACGGCGTTGCACCAGCGGCACCGCACCGACTCGATGGTCTCACTGAGCACCTCGCGCTCCTCCACCGTCGGCTCGCCGGCCAGATCGAGGTGCACGTACTCGACGACCTTCGAGGCCCGGGTCACGTCGAAGCGGGTGAGGTTGCCGCAGAGGGTGCAGCGCCACCGCGTCGTGTCGGTCGGCAGGGGAACCGTCATCGTGGCTGTTCGCTCTCTTCCAGTGTCGGTGACGCGCCGGGCTCCCCCGGTGCGTGTGGCACGTAACCCTACGGCCTGGCGGGTACCCGATGCCCGCGTGTCCACGGCGGCGAGGCGCTATGGCCGCTTGCGCCCGTTACGTCATGCTCTGTAGTCATGATCCGCAACTGGAGCACGGCGGTCCGCAGAACGGTCGGGGCGGTCAGGAGGCTCGCCCCGGCCCGCCCGTCCGGGCGCCGGACGGCACCGGTGACGTACACGCTGATCACGCTCTGCTGCCTGCTGTTCCTGCTCAGCCCGGCGGCCGGCCTGAACCCGGTGTACGGCACCGGGGAGGAGCTGCTGGCGGCGCAGCGCGCCTACTTCCGGCGCTGGGGCGTGATCCCCGCAGAACTGTTCGAGGACTCCCCCGGGTCGGCGCTCACCCCGGCCACGGCGCTGTTCGTCCACGGCGGCTGGGTGCACCTGCTGGGCAACATGCTCTTCCTCTACGTCTTCGGTGCGATGACCGAGGAACGGATGGGCCGGCTCCAGTTCGCCCTGTTCTACCTGGGCTGCGGCTACCTGGCCCTGCTGGGCTACGCGGGCGCCAACGCCCATTCCCAGGAGTCCCTGGTCGGCGCCTCGGGGGCGATCTCCGCGGTCCTCGGCGCGTTCCTGTTCCTCTTCCCGCGGGCCCGCGTGACCAGCCTCCTGCCCTTCCTCTTCTTCCTGCCGCTGCGCTTCCCGGCCTGGGTCGTGCTGCCGTTCTGGGTGACCCTGCAGTGGATGGCGGCGGGGCGGGCCGGCGACGGTCCGGGGGTGGCGTACCTCGCGCACCTGGTGGGCTTCGGGCTGGGCTTCGCCTTCGCCTGGGTGCGGTTCGGACGTACGACTAGAGTTGGTGGCGTTCCAGTGGCGGCGCCCGAGGGAGAGAACCAGCCGTGATCAGCGCGATCGTCCTCATCAAGACCAGCGTGGACCGCATTCCCGAGATCGCGGAGCAGATCGCCGCGCTGGAGAGCGTCAGCGAGGTCTTCTCCGTCACCGGCACCTACGACCTGATCGCCATGGTGCGGGTGAGCCGGCACGAGGACCTGGCCGAGGTCATCCCCGGCCGGATCAGCAAGATCCCGGGCGTGGAGGGCACGGACACCCACGTGGCGTTCCGGACGTACTCGCAGCACGACCTGGAGGCGGCGTTCGCGATCGGGCTCGACAACTGAGTCGGTGCCGCGCCGCGCGTCGCGGTCCCGGATGAAGAGTTCTTCATCCGGGGCTCATCCCGCCCACCGGATCCGCCGCGCAGAATCCGGGGCATGGTCTTCTCCCGCCGGATGGCGGCCCTGGCGGCCGTCGTCCTGATCCCGCTCGGCATCGCCGCGACCAGTTTCGCCCTGACCGACAGTCCCCAGGAGCCCCGGGTCCCGGCCGAGGTGGAGCTGGAGAGCGGCTCCCCCGCCCCGGAGCCGGCCTCCTCCTCGCCCGAGCCGACGCGCAGCGACCAGGTGGTGACGCGGCCGCCGGTCACCGACGGCCCTTCGGATGACGACGATGACGACGACCGGGGCCGGGACGCCGGGGACACCGGGGACACCGGGGACTCTGCGGACGACACAGCGGGGGACGACGGACCCGGCGACGGGTGAGCGCGAGCGCCGCCGGATCTCGGCCCGGGTCCGCATCCTGCTGTGGCTGCTGCTCGTGATGGCGGTCGCGCTGTCGTCGGTGGCGGCGACCACCCGCTCGATCCTGCTGCGCGACACCGACCAGCGGATCAACGGCCTGCTCGCCCAGGAAGCCGGCGAGTTCGCCAACTTCGAGGAGCAGGGCTTCGACCCGGAGACGGGCCGCCCGTTCACCGACCCGGGCCGGCTGCTGCGGGTCTTCCTGGAGCGGCAGTACGCCGACCTGGACGAGGAACTGGTCGGCCTGGTGGGCGAGGCGGGCAGCAGGCCCACGCAGATCATCCAGCAGCGCGAGATCCCGGTCGGCCGGCCCCTGCACCGGGACGCCGACGCCCGGCGCCGCATCCACGCCTCCCCCGACTCCACCGGCACCCTGCACCGGCCCGAGGGCGAGATCCGCTGGGCCAAGGTCACCGTGGCCCGCTACGGCGGCGAACCGGCGGCCGCGTTCGTGGTCGCCTTCCACCCGGGCCGCGAACAGGCGCGCGCGGACGAGGTGTTCCGCGTCCTGCTCGCCATCTCCGGCGTCGCCCTGCTGATGACGACCGGCATCGCCTGGGTGGTCGCGGGCCGCATCCTGAAACCGGTACGGCTGGTGCGCACGACCGCCGCCCAGCTCACCGAGCAGGACCTGACCCGGCGCATCCCGGTGCACGGCCGCGACGATGTGGCGGCCCTCGCCGAGACGTTCAACGCCATGCTGGACCGGCTGGAGCGTGCCTTCGCCACCCAGCGCCGGTTCGTCGACGACGCCGGCCACGAACTGCGCACCCCGATCACCATCGTGCGCGGCCACCTGGAACTGATGGGCGACGATCCGGCGGAGCGCGAGGAGACCGTCCGCCTCGTCACCGACGAACTGGACCGGATGAGCCGCATCGTCGAGGACCTGCTGCTGCTCGCCAAGGCCGAACGCCCCGACTTCGTCACCCCCGAGCCGGTGCAGCTCGCCGAACTCACCGCCGACGTCTACGTCAAGGCCCGCACCCTCGGCGACCGTGACTGGGTGCTGGCCGAGGTCGCCGACCGGGAGGCCCACCTGGACCCCCAGCGGATCACGCAGGCCATGGTGCAGCTCGCGCAGAACGCCGTGCAGCACACCACGCCCGGTCAGACCGTCCGCATGGGGTCCCGCGCCGACGGCCCGCACATCGAGCTGTACGTCGCCGACTCCGGCCCCGGAGTCCGGCCGCAGGACGCCGAGGTGATCTTCGAACGGTTCCGGCGCGGCACGGCCCGGCGCGGGGTGCGCGGCACGGGCGCCGGACTCGGGCTGTCCATCGTGCGGGCGATCGCCGAGGGCCACGGCGGCCGGGTCGACCTGCGCGCCACCGAGGGCGGCGGCGCCACCTTCGTACTCACTCTGGAAGAGGCACGACCATGAACCGCATCCTCATCGTCGAGGACGAGGAGCGCATCGCCTCCTTCGTCGAGAAGGGCCTGCGCGCCAACGGCTTCACCACCACCGCGGTCGCCGACGGCGACGCCGCCTACGAGTACGCCCGCACCGGCGGTTTCGACCTGGTCGTCCTGGACATCGGGCTGCCCGGCCGGGACGGCTTCACGGTCCTGCGCGAACTGCGCGAGTCCCGGGTGACGACCCCGGTGATCGTACTGACCGCCCGGGACTCCGTACGGGACACGGTGGCCGGTCTGGAGGGCGGCGCGGACGACTGGATGACCAAGCCGTTCCGCTTCGAGGAACTGCTCGCCCGGGTACGGCTGCGGCTGCGTACGGCGGCCAGGGCGCCCGAGGTGACGGTGCTGCGGTCCGGCGACCTCTCCCTGGACCTGCGCACCCGCCGCGCCCGCGCCGGTGAGCGGACGGTGGACCTGACGGCCCGTGAGTTCGTGCTCCTCGAACTGTTCCTGCGGCATCCGGGGCAGGTCCTGTCGCGGGAGCAGATCCTGTCCCACGTGTGGGGCTACGACTTCGACCCGGGCTCCAACATCGTGGACGTCTACGTGCGGGCGCTGCGCAAGAAGCTGGGGGCGCAGCGGGTGGAGACGGTGCGGGGCATGGGGTACCGGCTGCCGGGATGACCGGCTTTCGCGTGAAGTTTCCTTCATGCCGGGCTCATTGAGGGCTCACCGCCCGGAAGGACCCTCGATGACGTGACGTTGAACCTCCGCCTGGCGGCGGCCCTGTGCGCGGCGCTGTCCCTGTGCGCGCTGCTGGCGGTCCCCGCCGGCTTCCCCGCCCTGGGCGGCGACGCGCGCCTCACCCTCGCCGTGTTCGCGCTGGCCACCTGCGCCTGGATCGGTACGCCGATCGACGACACGTACATCGCGCTGGGTGCCGGACTCGCGTTGACCGCGACCGGCGTGATCAGCAGCGACACCCTCTTCGGCACCCTGGGCGACGCCACGGTGTGGTTGCTGATCTGCGCGTTCGTGCTGGCGGCGGCGGTGGCCCGGACGGGGCTCGCGGGCAGGGCGGCGGCGTTCCTGGTGGGCGGGGCGCACACCGTACGGCAGTTGGTGCACCTGACGACGGCCGCGCTGGTCGTCACGGCCTTCGCGGTGCCGGCCACCTCGGGCCGGGCGGCACTCGCGCTGCCGGTGTTCCTCGCCCTGGCCAAGGCGCTCGCCGACCGGAAGCGACTGGTCGTGATGCTGGCGCTGCTGTTCCCGACCGTGATCCTGCTGTCGGCGGTGGCGACCCTGATCGGTGCCGGTGCGCATCTGATCACGGTGTCGGTGCTGTGGGAGGCGACCGGGGACCGGATCGGCTTCACCCAGTGGCTGCTGCTCGGCCTGCCGCTGGCGGTGGCCTCCTCCCATCTCGCCGCCGAGACCGTGCTGCTGACGACCACGCGGCGCGCGGACCGCGCGGGCCCGGTCCGCATCACCGCCGAGGAGATACAGCGGCACAGCGACAGCCCGGTCACCGGTCCCTGGACCCAGGCCGAGAAGCGCTGCGCGCTGCTGCTCGCCACGGTGGTGACCCTGTGGTGCAGCGAGCCCCTGCACCACGTCTCCCCCGCGGTGGTGGCGCTGATCGGCGCGGTCGTCGCCTCCTCGCCCGCGCTCGGCACCGTACGGCTCAAGGACGCGCTGCGGACCGTCCCGTGGTCGCTGCTGCTGTTCATGGCGGCGACGATGGCGATGGGCGTCGCGCTGGCCGACTCCGGTGCGGCGAAGTGGCTGGTGTCGGGCCTGCCCTCGGACGTCGCCCCGGCCGTCTTCCTCGGGGTCGTGGTCGCCGTGAGCACGGCGGCCCACCTGGTCCTCCAGTCCCGCTCCGCCCGCTCCTCCGTCCTGGTCCCGCTGGTGATCGCCGCGGCCGTCGGCGCCGGGGTCAACCCGGCCGCCGCCGCGCTCGCGTCCACGGCGGCGGCCGGGTTCTGCCACACGCTCCCGGCCTCCGCCAAGCCGGTCACGCTCTTCTCCGACGTCCCCGGCGTCCCCACCTACACCCCGCGCGACCTGCTGCGGCTGTCGGCCGTCCTGGCGCCGCTGACCGCCGCGCTCGTGCTGTTCTTCGCCGCCGCCGTCTGGCCGCTGCTCGGCGTACCCGTGACCCGTTGAAGGAGTCCCGCATGTCCTGTGTGCTGAACCGTGTCGTCGTGGCCCCCAGCGGCTTCAAGGAGTCCCTGTCCGCCCAGGCCGCCGCCGACGCCATCGCGGCGGGCGTCCGCCGGGTCCTGCCGGATGCCGAGATCGACCGCGTCCCGCTGGTTGACGGCGGCGAGGGCACGGCCGTCGCGCTGGCCTCGGCGACCGGCGGGCGACTGGTCGCGCTGGCCGCCACCGGCCCGGTCGGCGAACCCGTCGGCACCCACTTCGCGCTGCTCGGGGCCGGGGACACGGCGGTGGTGGAGATGGCGGCCGTCGCGGGTCTGTCCCTGGTCCCGCGCGCCCTGCGCGACCCGGGCGCCACGACGACCCGCGGCGTCGGCGAGCTGATCCGCGCCGCCCTCGGCACCGGGGTGCGGCGCGTCCTCGTGGGCTGCGGCGACTCCGGTACGTCGGACGGGGGCGCCGGCGCGCTCCAGGCGCTCGGGGCCCGGCTGCTGGACGCGGACGGCTTCGAACTCCCCTGCGGCGGACGGGAACTGAGCCGCCTCGCCCGCATCGACCCGTCCGGTCTGGACGCCCGGCTCGAGGACACCGAGCTGCTCGTCGCCTGCAACCCGTTCAACGTGCTGTGCGGAGAGCGCGGCGTGGCCCGGGTGTTCGGCCCGCAGAAGGGGGCGACGCCCGCGCAGGTGGACGAGTTGTCGGCCGGCCTGGAGAACTGGGCGCGCGTCCTCGTCCGCGACCTCGGTGTCGTCGGCACCGACCTGCGCCACGGCCCCGGCACCGGCGCGTCCGGCGGTCTCGGCGCGGGGCTCGCGGCGGTCGGGGCCCGGCTACTGCCCCGCTTCGACGTGCTGCTCGACCACCTCGACCTGGACGCCCGCCTCGCCCGCGCCGACCTGGTCCTCACCGCGGAGGGCGCCCTGGACCACCAGACGCCGCGCGGCAAGGTCCCGGCCGAGGTGGCCCGCCGCGCCAAGCTCCACGGCCGTCCCGTACTCGCCCTGGCCGGCACGCTCGGCGAGGGCGCGCACGACGTGCCGGGGGTGGACGCCTGCCACGGCATCCTGCCTGCGCCGATGGCCCTGGCGGACGCGCTGCTGTGCGCCGCCGAGCTCCTCACGGACGCCACGGAACGCGCGCTGCGGATGATCCTGCTGGGGTCGCGGTTGCCGGGCCCGGCGGCTCGGACCGCTCAGGCGTCGGCGGCCGAGGTGGTGTCGGGGACGCACCGACCGTCCTCGGTGCGGTAGCTCCACCGGGCGCCGTCGCTCACCAGCTCCTTGACGGCGTTCACGAACCGCTCGACGTGCTCGTCCGGGGTGCCCGCGCCGAAGCTCACGCGGACGGCGTTGAGGGACTTCTCTCCGGGTGCCGCCTCGGGGGCGCCGCACTCGCCCTGCGCCTGCGGGTCGCTGCCGAGCAGGGTGCGCAGCAGCGGGTGGGCGCAGAAGAGGCCGTCGCGCACGCCGATGCCGTACTCGGCGGAGAGGGCCGCGGCGAAGTGCGAGCTGTTCCAGCCCTCCACGACGAAGGAGAGCACCCCGACGCGCGGCGCGTCGTCGCCGAAGAGGGAGAGGATCCGCACCTCGGGCACCCCGGCGAGGCCCTCCCGCACCTTCCGGATCAGGTACTCCTCGCGGGCGACCAGTGTGTCGAACCCGGCCTCCGCGAGCGCCTTGCAGGCGGACGCGACGGCGTAGGCACCGATGACGTTGGGCGACCCGGCCTCGTGCCGGGCGGCGCTGTCGTGCCACTGGACGTCCACCCCGCCGTCGGCGCGCCGGCTCACCCTGCGGCTGGCGCCGCCGCCGGCGAGGTACGGCTCGGCCTCCCGCAGCCAGTCGGCCCGCCCGGCCAGCACACCGGAGCCGAAGGGGGCGTAGAGCTTGTGCCCGGAGAAGGCGACCCAGTCCACGTCCAGGCCGGCCACCGAGACCGGGTGGTGCGGGGCGAGCTGGGCGGCGTCCAGCACGATCCGGGCGCCGTGCGCGTGCGCGGCGGCGGCCAGTTCGCGCACCGGCCACAGCTCGCCGGTGACGTTGGAGGCGCCGGTGACGCAGACCAGGGCGGGCCCGTACGGCTCACGGGCGGCCAGGGCCCGCTCCAGGGTCTCGACGGCCTGCGCGGAGGTGCGCGGGGCGTCCAGGTACGTCACGTCGGCCTCTCGCCAGGGCAGCAGCGAGGCGTGGTGCTCGGTCTCGAAGACGAAGACCCGGCTCCCGGCGGGCAGCGCGGCGGCGAGCAGGTTGAGGGAGTCGGTGGTGGACCGGGTGAAGACGACCTGGTCGTCGTCCCGGCAGCCGAGGAACTCGGCGACGGTCCCGCGGGCGCTCTCGAACAGGTCGGTCGACAGCTGCGACAGGTACCCGGCGCCGCGGTGGACGCTCCCGTAGTACGGGGCGTAGGCGGCCACGTCGTCCCACACCCGCTGCAGCGCGGGCGCGCTGGCGGCGTAGTCGAGCGCGGCGTACGTGACCTCCCCACCGGTGACGAGCGGGACGGTGACGTCGCGGCCGAGGACGGGCAGCGGGGTGGCGACAGCGGTGGGTACGGACATGGCGGACTCCCGTGAGGACCAGCGCGGGGAAGGGCGCTGTGAAAGAGAAGAAAAAGGGGTGTGCGGAGGCGGGGCTCTGCGGCCCTATCGCATTCGCTGATTCACGGGAGACTCCCTCGGACGACCCAGGACCCCTGGTTTCGCGAGGGGTCCGCGCTTGCCGTGGACCTTGCTGTCCACGACCTGGTCTTCACCCGGGGCACCCCGCCACGGACGGAGGGTTGCCGGACAGTCGGCCGGGGCCTCATGACTGTCACTCATGACCTGACGAAAAACCTAGGGGAAGTGATCGGCGCCCCGCAACCCGAGTCCGGATCGCGGGACGCACGTCACACGAGAAGGCGTCTGCGGCATGATCCGCCGGACGGACCCTACGCGTGGGTCGCCGCCACCCAGCGCTCCAGGACGCGCCTGGCCGCGCCGGAGTCGATCGACTCCGCGGCCCGGTCCATCCCGGCCCGGATCTGTTCGGCCAGCGGTCCCGCGCCCGGCTCCAGGGCCACGAGGGCCGCCGCCGAGTTCAGCAGCACCGCGTCCCGCACGGGGCCCGACTCGCCGGCCAGCAGGCGACGGGCGACGTCGGCGTTGTAGGAGGCGTCGGCGCCGCGCAGTGCCTCGACCGGCACGAGCTCGAGCCCGACGTCGCGGGGGTCGAAGGTCTCCTCGGTCACCCGGCCGTCCCGCACGACCCAGACCCGGGACGTGGCGGTCGTGGTCAGCTCGTCGAGGCCGTCGTCGCCGCGGAAGACCAGGGAGGAGTGGCCGCGCTCGGCGAAGACGCCGGCGATGATCGGTGCCATCCGGGCATGGGCGACCCCGATGGCCTGGGCCTTCACCCGGGCGGGGTTGGTCAGCGGACCCAGGAAGTTGAACACCGTGCGGATGCCGAGTTGGCCGCGTGCCGCCGCCACATGGCGCAGGGCCGGGTGGAACTTCACCGCGAAGCAGAAGGTGATGCCGGCCTCCTCGGCGACCTCGGCCACCCGCTTCGGCGTCAGCTCCAGGTTGACCCCGAGCTTCTCCAGGACGTCGGAGGCCCCGGAGGCGGAGGAGGCGGCCCGGTTGCCGTGCTTGACGACCTTCGCGCCCGTGCCGGCCACGACGATCGCGGACATGGTGGAGATGTTGACCGTCTTGGCGCCGTCGCCACCGGTGCCGACGATGTCGACGGTCTCCCCCGGCACCTCGATCACGTTGGCGTGCTCGTACATGGTGCGGACGAGCCCGGAGATCTCCTCGACCGTCTCGCCCTTGTACCGCAGCCCCACCGCGAAAGCGGCGATCTGCGCGTCGGTCGCCTCGCCGCGCATGATCACGTCCAGCGCCCAGGCGGTCTCGTCCGCAGACAGGTCACGGCCGTCCAGCAGTCCGTTCAGCAGGGCGGGCCAGGAGCGGCCCGCCGCGGTGTCGCCTCCAGCGGGGGTCACAGCGCTCATGAGCCGCTCCTGAATCGTGTGTGTCGTGCAAAGTCGTGGACAGGGGATCGCGCTTCCACCCTATCCAGCCCGGACACGGTCGAAGGGCCCCGTCCGCGGAACGGACGGGGCCCTTCGACCGTGGTGTGGCGACGCTGGAGGGTCAGTGGTGGCCGTGGCCGCTCGTGATCTCCTTGTACTCCTCGACGGTCGGCTTCGGAATCTGCGACTCCTCGCCGTAGTAGGCCTCGCTGAGCTTGGCGCGGAGCTTCTCGGTGCTCTTCACCTTGCGCTCGACACCGTTCTCGTCGACCGCGGGGCCGATCTCGGCCGGCTTGTACTGCTCGTGCGCCGTGAGCGTGTGCAGCTGCTCCTGGCTGAGCGGCTCGTGGACCTCGATGAACTCACCGTGCGGCAGGCGCTTGATGATGCCCGACTCGCGGCCGTGCAGCACCTTGTCCTTGTCCCGGCGCTGGAGGCCGAGGCAGATCCGCTTGGTGACGACGAACGCGATGACCGGCCCGAGGAAGAACCCGATCCGCACGAACCAGGTGACCGCGTTGATCGACAGGTGGAAGTGGGTCGCGACGATGTCGTTGCCACCACCGATCAGCATGATCATGTACGCGGTGACCCACGCGACACCGAAGGCCGTACGTGTCGGGGCGTTGCGCGGCCGGTCCAGGATGTGGTGCTCGCGCTTGTCCCCGGTCACCCACGACTCGATGAACGGGTAGAGGGCGATGAGCGCGAGGAAGATTCCGAAGACCACCAGGGGGACGAACACACCGAGGACCAGTGTGTGACCCCAGAAGTTGATCTCCCAGCCCGGCATGGCGCGGACCAGACCCTCGGCGAAGCCCATGTACCAGTCGGGCTGGGCGCCGGTCGACACCTGGTCCGGACGGTAGGGGCCGATGGCCCAGATCGGGTTCACCGACACGATGCCGGCGATCGCCGCGATGACACCGAAGACCAGGAAGAAGAAGCCTCCCGCCTTCGCCATGTACACCGGCAGCAGCGGCATGCCGACCACGTTCTTGTTCGTCTTGCCGGGACCCGCGAACTGCGTGTGCTTGTGGTAGAAGACCAGGATCAGGTGGCCGACCACGAGCCCGAGCATGATGCCCGGCAGCAGCAGGATGTGGATCGAGTAGAACCGGGCGACGAAGTCGGTCCCGGGGAACTCCCCGCCGAAGAGGAACATCGAGATGTACGTGCCGACGATCGGCACGGACAGGATCGCGCCCTGGGTGAAGCGGACACCGGTGCCGGAGAGCAGGTCGTCCGGGAGCGAGTAGCCGGTGAAACCGGTGAACATGCCGAGGACGAACAGCAGGAAGCCGAACAGCCAGTTGATCTCACGCGGCTTGCGGAACGCGCCGGTGAAGAAGACGCGCATCATGTGCACGAACATGCCGGCGAGGAAGATGATCGCCGCCCAGTGGTGGATCTGCCGGATCAGCAGACCGCCACGCACGTCGAAGCTGATGTCGAGCGTCGACTTGTACGCCTCACTCATCAGCTGTCCCTGCATGGGGACGTACGAGCCGTGGTACGTGACCTCGTTCATCGACGGGTGGAAGAACAGCGTCAGGTACACACCCGTGAGGATGATGATGATGAAGCTGTAGAGGCAGACCTCACCCAGCATGAACGACCAGTGGTCGGGGAAGATCTTGCGCATGTTGGCCTTGGCCAGGGAGTAGATCCCCAGCCGGCCGTCGGCCCAGTCGGCGACGCGTTCGCCGGCCGGTGCCTTCCCGCGAGAGCGGGGTCCGTCGTTGGCTGCAGTACTCATCCGCGCTCCCAGAATGCAGGACCGACGGGCTCCTCGAAGTCGCTGAGCGCCTCGAGATACCCCTCGTCGTTCACACCGATGCGCAGCTGCGGCAGCGGGTGACCGGCGGGACCGAAGATGACCCGGGCGCCGTCGGCAAGGTCGAAGGTGGACTGGTGGCAGGGGCAGAGCGCGTGGTGCGTCTGCTGCTCGTACAGCGAGATCGGGCAACCGACGTGGGTGCAGATCTTCGAGTACGCCACGATGCCCTCGTGCGACCACTCGAGCTCGCGCTTGTCCTTGATGGAGTCCGGCTCCAGCCGGATGATCATCAGGGCCGCCTTGGCGATCTCGTTCTGGAAGTCGTGGTCGTCCTCCTCCAGGCCCTCGGGCTTGGCGAAGGTGAGGGAACCGACCCCGATGTCCGACGGACGCATCGGCTCGTTCGTGTTCATGTTGACGAGCAGCTTGCCCTTGGACCACAGCGTGTGGCGGAGCTTCGTCCCGGGCAGCGGGCCGAGGTCGCGCAGCAGGACGACGCCGGAGAGCGGCACCAGCGTGAGCGCGCCCAGCATCGTGTTGCGGATCAGCTTGCGCCGGCCGATGACCGACTCCTTGGCGCCCTGCTTGAAGTCCGCGTGGACCTTCGCACGGGTCTCGGGGTCGGCCTCGATCGGGTGGCGCTCGTCGGCGACCTCCTCGTCGGACATCAGGGTGCGCGCCCAGTGGACGGCGCCCGCGCCGATGGTGAACAGCGCCACGCCCAGCGTCAGGCCCAGCGCGAAGTTCATCGCGTTGATGTGCCCGAGCGGGAAGACGAAGATCGACTTGTCGTGCGGGATCGCGACGAACGAGGCGATGAAGCCGATGGTGGCCAGCATCGACACCGTGAACAGCAGGGCGACCGTGCGCTCGGACCGCTTGGCGGCCCGTTCGTCGACGTCCTGGATCCGGTGCTCGTGGGGCGGCAGCCCCGGGTCCGCGAACGGGTTCTTGTCGTCCGCGGGCTTCGGCACGCCGTGCGTGCGGCCCTGCTCAGCCGGCAGGTTCTCTTCTGGAATGTCTTGGCTACTCATGACTTCTTGGCCTTTGCGGTCCGAGCGGCGACCCACACGGCGACGGCGATGCAGGCACCGAGGCCGAAGATCCAGCCGAACAGGCCCTCGCTGACGGGGCCGAGGCCGCCGAGCGAAAGACCGCCCGGGTCCACGGTCTCGTCACCGTTGACCGCGTCCAGGTAGGCGATGATGTCCTTCTTGTTCTGCTCCGACAGCGTGGTGTCGGGGAAGGAGGGCATGTTCTGCGGGCCGGTCTGCATGGCCTCGTAGATGTGCTTCGGGTCGACACCCTCGAGGCTCGGCGCGTACTTGCCGTGCGTCAGGGCGCCGCCCTTGCCGGTGAAGTTGTGGCACTGCGCGCAGTTGGTGCGGAACAGCTCACCGCCCTTGGCGATGTCCGCGCCCTCGGGGCCGTACTTCTCCTCCGAGGGGATGGCCGGACCGGCACCCAGCGAGGCGACGTAGGCCGCGAGCTGGTCGATCTCCGCCTGGGAGTAGACGACCTTCTTCTTCGGGATCTGCGCGCCGGGCTGCTGGGCCGGCATACGGCCGGTGCCCACCTGGAAGTCGACGGCCGCGGCGCCCACGCCGACCAGGCTCGGACCGTCGGTGGTGCCCTGCCCTCCGGTGCCGTGGCAACTGGCACAGCCGACGGCGTAGAGCTTCTTGCCCTCGTCGATGGCGAGGGACTGGGCGGATTCATCGGCCTGCGCCTTGCTCGCGGGTGCGAACGCGGCGTACAGCCCCCCTGTGCATGCCAGCGCGAGGAGTAGGACGACGAGTGCCGCCAGCGGATGGCGTCGTCGTGCGGAGAGCTTTTTCACGGATTACCCCGGTGTCAGGATCTTCTGCGTCGATGCTTCTGGTATTGCGCGGGTGCGTGCCGCGACTACTTGATCAGGTAGATCGTGGCGAACAGGCCGATCCAGACCACATCGACGAAGTGCCAGTAGTAGGACACGACGATGGCGGCGGTCGCCTGCTCGTGGGTGAACCTCCGGGCCGCGTAGGTGCGGCCGAGGACCAGCAGGAAGGCGATCAGGCCGCCCGTCACGTGCAGTCCGTGGAAGCCGGTGGTCAGGTAGAACGCCGAGCCGTACGGGTCGGAGGACAGGGAGATCCCGTCCTTCTTGACCAGT
Source organism: Streptomyces sp. MMCC 100 (assembly GCF_041538145.2). Lineage (NCBI taxonomy): Bacteria > Bacillati > Actinomycetota > Actinomycetes > Kitasatosporales > Streptomycetaceae > Streptomyces > Streptomyces sp. MMCC 100. The sequence continues at coordinate 1,503,943 of NZ_JBGORK020000001.1, read as the reverse complement.
TCGGTGTACTCGAACACCTGACCGCCGATGAAGATCGCACCCATCACGAAGGTGACGATGAACCACATCCGGAGCTTCTTCACGTCACCGCGCTCGGCCGCGAACACGCCGAGCTGGCAGGTGAGGGAGGAGAGCACCAGGATCGTGGTGTTCGTCGCGGAGAACGGGACGTTCAGCGCGTGGGCCTTCTCGGACCAGAAGTCCGGGCCCGTCACCGATCGCAGGGTGAAGTACATCGCGAAGAGGGCCGCGAAGAACATCAGCTCGGAACTCAACCAGATGATGGTTCCGACGCTGGTGAGGTTCGGCCGGTTGACCGACGGGTGCGCGTGCCCGGTTTCTACTGTCGTTGCTGTCGCCACGACCGACATTATGTCGGTCGCTTATCCCGCCCTCACCCCGGGGGGTGCCGTTCGGTGTGTTCCCCCTGCTTGTACGGCCCGGATGGCCCATCGAACGGCCCGTCGAAGCCCTGTCCGAACCAGTGCTGACGGGGCGTTCGAGGGAGTAGCATCCGGCCCACGGGCCACGACGGCCCTCACCGGTCTCACCGCGTATCGGAGGAAGCATGCAGGCGACCGCCACGGTGCTGGTCTACAGCGACGACTCCAACACCCGCGAACAGGTGCGGCTCGCGACCGGCCGCCGGCCGGCTCCCGACGTGCCCGTGGTCGAGTTCGTGGAGTGCGCGACCCCGGCCGCCGTGCTCAAGGAGCTGGACAAGGGCGGGATCGACGTCTGCGTCCTGGACGGCGAGGCCGTGCCCATGGGGGGCATGGGCGTGTGCCGCCAGATCAAGGACGAGGTCTTCCAGTGCCCGCCGGTGCTGCTGCTCATCGCACGGCCGCAGGACGCGTGGCTGGCGACCTGGAGCCGGGCGGAGGCGGCGGTGACGTTGCCGGTGGAGCCGGTGGAGTTCGCGTCGGCGCTGGCCGCGCTGTTGCGGGAGAAGAGGTTGCAGGGCGTCTAGGGGGTGTCCCTGGGGACGCTGCCCCCGGCGGCGTCTGTCAGGTGCTCTCCGGTCGCAGTCGGGCCTGCTCCCCCGTGCCGGCGGCGTCGCCGGTGCCGCCCGTAAGGGCGCTGCCGGTGCGCCACTTCGCCCAGTCCATGTTCCAGTCGCCGAAGCCGTTGCCGAAGGGTTCCATCGTTTCGCCGCCGGAGTTGACGACCTCGACGAGGTCGCCCTCCTGGACGGTGTCGAAGAACCACTCCGCGCTGTCGGTGCTCATGCCGACGCAGCCGTGGCTGACGTTGGCGATGCCCTGGGAGCCGACGGACCAGGGCGCGGCGTGCACGTACTCGCCGCTCCAGGTCACGCGGGTGGCCCAGTAGACCGGCAGGTCGTACGCCTCCGAGGAGCCCTCGGCGATCCCGACGGTGCTGCTGCGCATGCGTACGAAGGGTTCCTTGCCGAGGACGACCTTGACCCCGTTGCGGGTCTCGAAGCCGGGCTTGCCGGTGGTGACCGGGATCTCCCGGATCTTCTCGCCGTCCTGGAAGACCGTGAGCGTGTGCGCGGCGGCGTCGGTGACGGCCACGACGCGGTCGTCCGTGGTGATCTTCAGGGGTTCGGCCTTGCCGCCCCACATCCGGTCGCCGATCTTGATGCCGTCGAGGGTGCTGTGGACCTTGATCGTGGCGTGGGCGGGCCAGTAGTCCTCGGGCCGGTAGTGGAGCTTCTTGTCGTCCACCCAGTACCAGGCGCCCTTCACCGCGGGCGTGGAGTCCACCTTCAGGGCGCGCTCCACTATGGCCCGCTGGGCCGGGTCCTGGACCGGCTGGCTCAGTTCCGCCGTGATGGGCTGGCCGACGCCGTACGCGCCCGCCTTGGGCCCGAAGACGACGTCCAGGGCCTTCTTGGCGCTGGGCCTCCCGGTCTCGAAGGTGAGCACCTTGCGGCCGGGTGCGCCGTCCCCGTCCTCGGTGCTGACGCGCACCGTGTAGCCGGCGTTGGCGGCCAGGGGCGAGGTGCTGTGCCAGCGGGCGCCGTCGGCGGACAGCTCGCCCGCGACGTAGCGTCCGGTCGCGTCCATGGCCGTGACGTCCGTGATGCGCCCGTCGGCGCCCTCGGCGACCACCTCCAGGGGTTTGTCCGGGTCGGCCTTCTTCCCGGCGTCCGTGGGGCCGTTGAAGGAGATCTGGCCGGCCGCGTCGTACGGGGTGGCGGACAGTGGGTTGTCGTCGTCGCCGCTGCAGGCGGTGACGCTCGCGCCGAGGGCGATCACCAGCAGGGTGCAGCCGACGACCGTACGCCCCCGCGCCTGGAAGTGAACCGTGTTGCTCATGAGCTCACGCTAGGGAGAGACGTCAACGGCGGCACGGTGGATAAGCCGGAAGAGTGAGCGGCGGTACGACGAACGAAGGGGCCCGGACGCTCCTGACGGAGTGTCCGGGCCCCTTGGTGCTCAGCGCGTGCTACTGGGTGCGGTTCTCACCGCGGTAGTACTCGAAGACCCAGCCGAACAGGCCGATCAGGAGGATCGGTGCCGAGAAGTACATCAGCCACCAGCCGAGTGCCACGCCCATGAAGGCGAACGCGCCGCCGATGCCGAGCGCCAGCGGCTGCCAGCTGTGCGGGCTGAAGAACCCGACCTCACCGGCGTCGTCCGCGACGTCCGCCTCCGTGTTGTCCTGCGCGCCCACGTCGACCCGCCGCGCCGTGAAGGCGAGGTAGAAGCCGACCATGATGGCCAGGCCGAAGGCCAGGAAGAGCGCCGTGGTGCCCGCCGGCTCCTTCGACCAGTAGCCGTAGACGACCGCCACCGCGAGGAGGAAGACGCTCAGCCAGATGAAAATCTTGCCCTGGATCTTCACTTCCCGGCCTCCTTGCCGCCGGCGAGGGCCTTCTCACCGTGGCCGACGTTCTCCAGCTGGTCGATCGCGGAGATCTCGGGGTGGTGCAGGTCGAAGGCGGGGGATTCACTGCGGATGCGCGGCAGCGTGAGGAAGTTGTGCCGCGGCGGCGGGCAGGAGGTCGCCCACTCCAGCGAGCGGCCGTAGCCCCACGGGTCGTCCACCTCGATCTTCTTGCCGTACTTGGCGGTCTTCCAGATGTTGTAGAAGAACGGCAGGAGCGACATGCCGAGCAGGAACGAGCTGATCGTCGAGATCGTGTTCAGGGCGGTGAAGCCGTCCGCCGCCAGGTAGTCGGCGTAGCGGCGCGGCATGCCCTCGGCGCCCAGCCAGTGCTGGACCAGGAAGGTGCCGTGGAAGCCGACGAACAGCGTCCAGAAGGTGATCTTGCCGAGGCGCTCGTCCAGCATCTTGCCGGTGAACTTCGGCCACCAGAAGTGGAAGCCGGCGAACATCGCGAACACCACGGTGCCGAACACCACGTAGTGGAAGTGCGCCACCACGAAGTACGAGTCCGAGACGTGGAAGTCCAGCGGCGGCGAGGCGAGGACGACACCGGTCAGACCACCGAAGAGGAAGGTGATCAGGAAGCCGGTGGACCACAGCATCGGTGTCTCGAAGGACAGCGAGCCCTTCCACATGGTGCCGATCCAGTTGAAGAACTTCACACCGGTCGGGACCGCGATCAGGAAGGTCATGAAGGAGAAGAACGGCAACAGCACGCCACCCGTGACGTACATGTGGTGGGCCCACACCGTCACCGACAGACCCGCGATCGCGATCGTCGCGCCGATCAGGCCCATGTAGCCGAAGATCGGCTTGCGGGAGAAGACCGGGATGATCTCACTGACGATGCCGAAGAACGGCAGCGCGATGATGTACACCTCTGGGTGTCCGAAGAACCAGAAGAGGTGTTGCCACAGCAACGCCCCGCCGTTGGACGAGTCGAAGATGTGGGCGCCGAACTTGCGGTCGGCCTCCAGCGCGAACAGGGCCGCGGCCAGCACCGGGAAGGCGAGCAGGACCAGCACACCGGTCAGCAGCACGTTCCAGGTGAAGATCGGCATGCGGAACATGGTCATGCCGGGCGCGCGCATGCAGATGATCGTGGTGATGAAGTTGACCGAGCCGAGGATGGTGCCGAAGCCGGAGAAGGCCAGACCCATGATCCACAGGTCGCCGCCGATGCCGGGCGAGTGCACCGCGTCGGACAGCGGCGAGTAGGCGAACCAGCCGAAGTCGGCCGCGCCCTGCGGGGTCAGGAACCCGCCCACTGCGATGGTCGAGCCGAACAGGTACAGCCAGTAGGCGAACATGTTCAGCCGCGGGAACGCCACGTCCGGCGCGCCGATCTGCAGCGGCATGATCCAGTTCGCGAAGCCCGCGAACAGCGGCGTCGCGAACATCAGCAGCATGATCGTGCCGTGCATCGTGAACGCCTGGTTGAACTGCTCGTTCGACATGATCTGCAGACCAGGCCGGGCCAGCTCGGCGCGCATGAAGAGCGCCATCACGCCGCCGATCACGAAGAACGCGAACGACGTCACCAGGTACATCGTGCCGATCGTCTTGTGGTCAGTGGTCGTCAACCACTTGACCACGACGTTGCCGGGCTGCTTGCGCCGTACCGGCAGCTCGTTCTCGTACGAGTCCTCCGCTGCCGAGGCACCCTGGGGTTCGTTGAGGATGCTCACAGGTTGTTCGTCTCCCGGTTCTTCTCGTGGCTCGTCTGAGCGATGCCCGCGGGAACGTAACCGGTCTGCCCCTTCTTCGCGAGGTCCTGGAGGTGCTGCTCGTAGCGCTCCGGGGAGACGACCTTGACGTTGAACAGCATCCGGGAGTGGTCCACGCCGCACAGCTCGGCGCACTTGCCCAGGAAGGTCCCCTCCTTGTTGGGGGTGACCTCGAAGGCGTTGGTGTGGCCCGGAATCACGTCCTGCTTCATGAGGAACGGCACCACCCAGAAGGAGTGGATGACGTCACGCGAGGTCAGGACGAAGCGGACCGTCTTGCCCTTGGGGAGCCAGAGGGTCGGGCCCGGGTTGTTGGTCTGCGGGTTCCGGGTGCCGGGGGTACCGCAGTCGTAGACACCGCCGGCGTTCGCCGGGAAGTCCTCGACGAACCGGTCCGGGATGCCGGCCAGTTCCTTGGAGGTCTTGGCGTCGCCGGTGGAGCCCGGGACGTCCTCGATGTGGTTGAAGCACCAGCTCCACTGGAAGCCGACCACGTTGACCGTGAGGTCGGGCTTCTTGTTGAGGCTCATGAGATCGGACTCGTCGCGCGCGGTGAAGTAGAACAACACCGAGACGATGACGAGCGGAACCATGGTGTACAGCGCCTCGATGGGCAGGTTGTACCTGGTCTGCGGAGGGACCTCGACCTTGGTGCGGCTGCGCCGGTGGAAGAAGACACTCCACAGGATCAGGCCCCACACCAGCACGCCGGTGGCCAGCGCGGCAGCCCAGGAGCCCTGCCACAGGGAGAGGATCCGCGGAGCCTCTTCCGTGGTTGGGGTGGGCATGCCGAGGCGGGGGAAGTCCTCGTATGTGCAACCGGTGGCGGTCGCCAGGACCAGGCCCGCGGTCAGTGCCTGCAGCAGCTTCCGCCGCATCGGGCGCCGCGGCGAGCGGTCGGAGCCGTTGGGACTCACGTAGCGCCTTCCCGAGAGTCTCGCCCGCGCGGTTGGCTGCGGCCTGCCTTCTCGCTGGTCGGTCGCCGCCCTGCGTCGGGCAGGGGTTTGATGTTTATGCGGACCAAACCCTAGCCGACGCCCTCCGGGGGGTCGCGGGGAGGGTGGCATACGCGCCGGGGGTCACTCTTTAAGGGTGGGGTGGAGGCGCCCACGGGGCAGGGAGGTGCGGTTTCGTTGGCGGCTGACGGTTCGTTGTGGTTGTTCGCGCCCACGCGGCGGGGCCGCACATGTCACAGCCCCGCGCCCCTGACGGGGCGCTGCAGCCCCCGGCGTTCTAGCGTTGGCGTGTGGCCTACTTCGACGCTGCTTCCGCTGCTCCTCTCCATCCCGTTGCCCGCCAGGCTCTGTTGGCCTCGCTCGACGAGGGGTGGGCCGATCCTGCTCGGCTGTACCGGGAAGGGCGGCGGGCCCGGCTGTTGCTCGATGCCGCTCGGGAGGCGACAGCGGAGTGTGTGGGGTGCCGGGCGGACGAGTTGGTGTTCACGCCTTCGGGGACGCGGGCGGTGCATTCAGGTGTGGCGGGGGCGCTGGCCGGGCGACGGCGCACGGGGAGCCACCTGATCGTGTCATCGGTCGAACACTCCTCCGTACTCCATGCGGCCGAGGCGCATGAGGGCGGCGGCGGGAGTCTCACCCAGGTCCCCGTGGACCGGACGGGCGCGGTGGACCCGGCGGCGTACGCGGCGGCCCTGCGCGAGGACACGGCACTGGCCTGTCTCCAGTCGGCCAACCACGAGGTGGGCACCGAGCAGCCGGTGACGGAGGTGGCGGAGGCCTGCCGGGCGGCGGGTGTGCCGCTGCTGGTGGACGCGGCGCAGTCGCTGGGCTGGGGACGGGTCGAGGGCGACTGGTCGTTGCTCGCGGCCAGCGCCCACAAGTGGGGCGGGCCCTCGGGGGTGGGGCTGCTCGTCGTACGCAAGGGTGTCCGGTTCGCAGCGCAAGGGCCCGGGGACGAGCGGGAGTCGGGGCGGGCGCCCGGTTTCGAGAACCTGCCGGCGATCGTGGCCGCGGCGGCGTCGCTGCGGGCGGTGCGGGCCGAGGCGGCGGCGGAGGCGGCCCGGCTGCGGGAGCTGACGGAGCGGATCCGGGCCCGGGTGCCGGACCTGGTGCCGGACGTGGAGGTGGTCGGCGATCCGGCGCGCCGGCTGCCCGGGGTCGTCACCTTCTCGTGTCTCTATGTCGACGGGGAGACTTTGCTGCACGAGCTGGACCGTGCCGGTTTCTCCGTGTCGTCCGGGTCGTCCTGCACGAGCAGCACGCTGATGCCGAGCCACGTCCTGAAGGCGATGGGGGTCCTGAGCGAGGGCAACGTCCGGGTGTCGCTGCCGCCGGGCACCCCGGCCGAGGACGTCGAGCGGTTCCTCGAGGTGCTGCCGGGCACGGTGGCCGCGGTGCGCGCGAAGCTGGGGGCGCCGGCCGCGCCGGAGACCGTCCGTGCGGCCGGCAGCCCCGACCTCGTCGTGGACGCGCTGGGCCGGCGCTGTCCCATTCCGGTCATCGAACTGGCCAAGGTCATCGGCGACGTCCCCGTCGGCGGCACGGTCCGCGTCCTCTCCGACGACGAGGCGGCCCGCCTGGACATCCCGGCATGGTGCGAGATGCGGGGGCAGGAGTACGTGGGCGAGGAACCGGCGGAGAGAGGAACGGCTTACACGGTCCGCCGGACGAGCTGACCCACCCAGGGGCGCGGGGCTGTGTCAATGTGCGGCGCCGCCGCGTGGGCGCGACCGGCCCCCACGCACCCGCACACGGCATCGCGCATCAAGGGGCTCCCCCGTAGTCGCAACCCCCGCTTCAGCCCAGGTGCGCCTGAACCTCCCCCGCGGCGTCGTCCCCGTACGCCTTCGTGAACCGCTCCATGAAGTGCCCGCGCCGCAGCTGGTACTCCTGCGTGCCGACCGTCTCGATGACGAGCGTCGCCAGCATGCAGCCGACCTGCGCCGCGCGCTCCAGCGACACGCCCCAGGCCAGCCCGGACAGGAACCCCGCGCGGAAGGCGTCGCCGACGCCCGTGGGGTCGGCCTTGCGCTCCTCGTCGGGGACGCCGACCTCGATGGTCTCCTCGCCGACCCGCTCGATGCGCACGCCCCGCGCGCCGAGGGTGGTGACGCGGTGGCCGACCCGACCGAGGATCTCCTCGTCCGTCCAGCCGGTCTTGGTCTCGATGAGCCCCTTCTCGTACTCGTTGGAGAAGAGGTAGGTCGCCCCGTCCAGCAGTATCCGGATCTCGTCGCCGTTCATCCGGGCGATCTGCTGGGAGAAGTCGGCGGCGAACGGGATGGAGCGCGTGCGGCATTCCTCGGTGTGCCGGAGCATCGCCTCCGGGTCGTCGGCGCCGATGGAGACCAGGTCGAGACCGCCCACGCGGTCGGCGACGGTCTTGAGTTCGATGAGGCGGGCCTCGCTCATCGCGCCCGTGTAGAAGGAGCCGATCTGGTTGTGGTCGGCGTCGGTGGTGCAGACGAAGCGGGCGGTGTGCAGGGTCTCGGAGATGCGGACCGAGCCGGTGTCGACGCCGTGCCGGTCCAGCCAGGCCCGGTACTCGTCGAAGTCCGCGCCGGCCGCGCCGACCAGGATCGGCCGGGTGCCGAGCTGCCCCATGCCGAAGGCGATGTTCGCGGCGACGCCGCCCCGGCGTACGTCCAGCTGGTCGACCAGGAAGGAGAGCGAGACCGTGTGCAGCTGGTCCGCGACGAGCTGGTCGGAGAAGCGGCCGGGGAAGGTCATGAGGTGGTCGGTGGCGATGGAGCCGGTGACTGCGATGCGCACGGCGTGGACTCTCTCCTGAGGGGAGGCGGGTTGACGGTTCACGCTACCCGGCGGTGCCGCCAGGCTGAAGCAGGCGAAACTACCCGGTAGTACAACTTTCTCCGCGGGACGGGACGTGCCTACGGTTCTGTTATGACGAACCTGAGGGCCGCCGACCCCGCCCCGGCCGACCTGGACGGCGACCTGGCGTCGCTGCGCGGTGACTGCGCCCGGATGACCCCGCGCTGGTCGGCACCGGCCGACGCCTCCGCCCGGCCGGTACCGCTCGCCCTCATCCACGGCGTCCGGGTGCCGCCGGCGTCGGCCCGGTTGCTGGAGGCGATGTCGGACTACGGCGACTGAGGACCGACGGGCGGATCCGAGGCGGCTCCGGGGCGGTTCGGGCGGCTTTGAGGCTGTTCGGGCGACGCGCGCCGTCACCGGGAACCGGATCCCGGCCCACCGCGTCCCATCGCTGTCCCCAGTAACAGCCGAAGGAGCGATGCGGTGAACACCGAGCGACCCGACAACGACGACGCCCACGCCGCCGACGAGGCAGGCACGGGGCGTCCCGCGCGGCGGCGCCCCCGGGCGGTCGCGGTCGCGTCGGTCGCCGCCGCCGTGCTGCTCATGGGGGGCGGCGGCGCCTACCTGGCCACGTCCGCCGCCGGCGGTGACCCGGACGGCGGTACGGCGTCCGGGGCCTCGGGCGACGACACTCCCCCGCCGCTCCCTCTCGACGACCACGACGGGGCGTCCCCCGAGGGCGGCCCGAACGGCATCGCGCCCGGCGAGCCCGACCCGTACGGCGTCACCTACCGCGCCGACGGGCCGCTCCCGCAGGGCCCCGGCTCGGCGCCCGTGTACCGGGCGAAGGGCGACGTCACCGCGGCCGAGGTGGCGCGGCTGGCCGAGGCGCTGGGACTCGAGGGCGCCCCCCGCACCCAGGGCGGGGCGTGGCAGGTCGGCAACGCGAAGGACGGTTCCGGGCCGTTGCTCACGGTGGACCGGCAGGCGCCGGGCACCTGGACCTTCCACCGCTACACGCCCGGCACCGACAACTGCAAGAAGGGCGCCGTCTGCAAGGCCCCCTCGGCCGACGGGGACCCGGTGGGCGAGGCGGCCGCGAAGAAGGCGGCGGCGCCGGTGCTGAAGGCGCTGGGCCAGGACGACGCCAAGCTGGACGCGAGCCAGGTCATGGGCGCCCGGCGGGCCGTGAACGCGGAACCCGAGGTGGGCGGGCTGCCCACGTACGGCTGGACGACCGGGGTGGTCGTCGGCGCGCGGGGCGAGGTGGTCGGCGGCAGCGGCCAGGTGAAGACGCCGGTCAAGGGGGACACGTATCCCGTCCTGGACGCCGAGGAGACGCTGGCGCTGCTGAACGCGCCGGGCGCCGGTACCGGGGCCGGGGGTGCCGGGGGCATCGGCGGCTGTGCGAGTCCCGTACCGCATCAGGACGGGGCGGACCTGCCCTGCGCGCTGCCGACCGGCGCGTCGGGGAAGCCCGGGACGGGGAAGAAGCAGGTCGCCACCGTCGAGGAGGCGGTGTTCGGGCTGGCCGCGCATCCGGTGCGGGGACGGCAGACGCTGGTGCCGTCCTGGCTGTTCGAGGTGCGGGCGCCGGGTGCGGACGACGCCGTCACGGTCACCTACCCGGCGGTCGACCCGAAGTTCCTGACGACGGCGGCCCCCGCCTCGCCCGCCTCCCCCGTCCCGTCCGACGAGCCGACCTCGAAGCCCGGGGAGCCGCGGGACGTACGGGTGAGCGGGTACACGGCCGCCGACGGCGAGCTGACCGTGCACTTCACGGGCGGGGTGTGCTCCGACTACGACGCGAAGGCGAAGGAGAGCGGCGGGAAGGTGACCGTCACGGTGACCGAGACCCCGCACCCGGACAAGGTCTGCATCCTGATCGCCAAGGAGTACGAGCGGACGGTGCCGCTCGACAAGCCGCTCGGCGACCGGACGGTCGTCGGCTCGGACGGCGAGGACGTTCCCGTGCACAAGCCGGGCGCGCGGCTGCCGGCCCCGTCCGGGGGCCGGTGACACCGCACCCACCGCACGACGGAAGGGCGGCGGCCCGGGACGAATCCCGGGCCGCCGCCCTTCTCACGTTCGGATGCCTCGCGGCGGCTCAGCCGGTCAGCTGAAGGAGTCGCCGCAGGCGCAGGAGCCCGTCGCGTTCGGGTTGTCGATCGTGAAGCCCTGCTTCTCGATCGTGTCCACGAAGTCGATGGTGGCACCGCCGAGGTACGGGGCGCTCATGCGGTCGGTGGTGACCTTGACGCCGCCGAAGTCCTTCACCACGTCGCCGTCGAGCGAGCGCTCGTCGAAGAAGAGCTGGTAACGCAGGCCGGAGCAGCCGCCGGGCTGGACGGCGACGCGCAGCGCGAGGTCGTCACGGCCTTCCTGGTCGAGCAGCGCCTTGACCTTCGACGCGGCGGCGTCGGTCAGGATGATGCCGTCGGTGACGGTGGTGGTCTCGTCCGATACGGACATCTACATCTCTCCCGGGTTGTACGGAGACTGCTTGCCGACGGTTTCAACCGACGGAGCCGCGGATTCATTCCGGGCGCAACCGAGGTCTTTGTCCTCGGCGTTCCCCTTCATGCTCGCACACGCCCCCGCCGACGGTCAGCGGCTGTGGACGACGGCTCGGGCACCGGGATTCACGTCACACCGACACTATGGGCATCGTCAAAGTGACGTGAACCGGTTATGATATATAGCGTCAGTTCGACGAAAAGGGTCGACGAAAAGTAGAAAGGGTGCGTGTCGTGACCACCGCCCAAACCCAGGAGCTCGACGTACAGCCGACGCCCCTCGCCCTGCTGCTCCTCGGCCGTGAGGCCGACCCGAGGAGCGAGCGCGGTGTGGAGTGCCCCGGCGACCTGCCCTCGCCCTCGGACCCGGACCTGGTCGCGCGCGCCCGTGCGGCCAAGGAGAAGCTCGGCGACAAGGTCTTCGTGCTCGGTCACCACTACCAGCGCGACGAGGTCATCCAGTTCGCCGACGTCACGGGCGACTCCTTCAAGCTGGCCCGGGACGCGGCCGCGCGCCCGGAGGCCGAGTACATCGTCTTCTGCGGTGTGCACTTCATGGCGGAGTCGGCCGACATCCTGACCTCGGACGACCAGAAGGTGGTCCTGCCCGACCTGGCGGCCGGCTGCTCCATGGCGGACATGGCCACCGCCGAGCAGGTCGCCGAGTGCTGGGACGTGCTGACCGAGGCCGGGATCGCCGACCAGGTCGTGCCCGTCTCGTACATGAACTCGTCCGCGGACATCAAGGCGTTCACCGGCAAGCACGGCGGCACCATCTGCACCTCCTCCAACGCCGAGCGGGCCCTGAACTGGGCCTTCGAGCAGGGGGAGAAGGTCCTCTTCCTGCCCGACCAGCACCTCGGCCGCAACACCGCGGTGCGGGACCTGGGCATGTCGCTGGAGGACTGCGTCGTCTACAACCCGCACCGGCCGAACGGCGGGCTGACGACGGAGGAGCTGCGCGCCGCGAAGATGATCCTGTGGCGGGGTCACTGCTCGGTGCACGGCCGTTTCAGCCTCGACTCGGTCAACGACGTGCGTGCGCGCATACCGGGCGTGAACGTCCTGGTGCACCCCGAGTGCAAGCACGAGGTCGTCGCCGCCGCGGACTACGTCGGCTCGACCGAGTACATCATCAAGGCCCTGGAGGCGGCCCCGGCCGGTTCCAAGTGGGCCATCGGGACCGAGCTGAACCTGGTCCGCCGCCTGGCGAACCGTTTCGCCGCCGAGGACAAGGAGATCGTCTTCCTCGACAAGACGGTCTGCTTCTGCTCGACCATGAACCGCATCGACCTCCCGCACCTGGTCTGGGCGCTGGAGTCGCTGGCCGAGGGCACCCTGGTCAACCGCATCGAGGTCGACAAGGAGACGGAGGCGTTCGCGAAGCTGGCCCTGGAGCGGATGCTGGCGCTGCCGTAGGCGGTTCTTGCCGCGTGAGCACTGAGGGTGTCCCCACCGAGCGGTGGGGACACCCTCCTGCGTTCTGCCGCCGCCGTCAGACCTTCGCCGGCTCCGGCTCGTCCGACGCCTCCGCCTGCGGCGGCACATCGCCGCCGCCCTTCTTCGCGGCCCGCTTCTTCGCGCGCCGTTCCTTGCGGAGCTCCAGCATCGCGTAGAGGGTCGGGACCAGGAGCAGGGTCAGCAGGGTCGAGGTGATCAGACCGCCGATGACGACCACGGCCAGCGGCTGGGCGATGAAGCCGCCCTCGCCGGTGACGCCCAGTGCCATCGGGAGGAGGGCGAAGATCGTCGCCAGGGCCGTCATGAGGATGGGCCGCAGACGGTGGCGGCCGCCCTCGATCACGGCCTCGACGACGCCGTAGCCCTGCTTGCGGTACTGGTTGATCAGGTCGATCAGCACGATGGCGTTGGTGACCACGATGCCGATCAGCATCAGCATGCCGATCATCGCCGGGACGCCCATCGGGGTGCCCGTGGCGATCAGCAGGCCGATCGCGCCGGTCGCCGCGAACGGGATCGACACCAGCAGGATCAGCGGCTGGGCCAGCGACCGGAAGGTGCCGACCAGCAGCATGAACACGATCGCGATCGCCGCGAGCATGGCCAGGCCCAGGTTGACGAAGGCCTCGTCCTGGTCCGCCGTGACGCCGCCGATCTCGGCCGTGGCACCGGCCGGCAGGTCGAGCCCGTTGATCTTCGACTGGAGGTCCGCGCTGACCGCGCCGGTGTTGTCGCCGGTCGGCTTGGCGGTGATGGTCGCCGCGCGCCGGCCGTCGATGCGGGTCATCGAGACCGGGCCGTCCACCAGCCGCACGGTGGCGATGTCACCGAGCTTGGCCGGGCCCAGGTTCAGCGCCTTCAGCTCGGCCATCGTCCGGGCGGGCTGCGCCGACTTGATGACGACGTCGCGCTCGGTGTCGTCCAGGGTCGCCTTGGCGGCCGGGGTGCCGCGCACCGCCTGGGCGACAGCCGCGCCGAGGGTCTGGTCCGTGAAGCCGGCCCCGGCGGCCTTCGCGTTGGCCTTGACCGAGACGCGCGGCACGCTCTGCGCCAGGTCGCTGGTGACGTCGGTGACGTCGTCGAGGTCGGCGACGGTCTTGCGGACCTGCTCGGCGGCCTCGCGGAGCACCTGCGCGTCGGCCGCCTTGACGACGACGCTCAGGTCCTGGCTGCCGAAGCCGTCACCGGCGGCGATCGTGGTGGTGCCGATGCCGTCGAGCTTCGCCAGCCCGTCCTCGATGTGGTCCTGGACGTCCTCGTAGGACGCCGAGTCCTCCAGCATGATCTGGTACGAGGCCTGGTTGGTGTCCGTGCCGCCGCCGAAGGCGGCCATGAAGCCGGACGAGCCGATGGTGACCTGGTAGTCCTTGACGCCCTCGGTGTCGCCGAGCAGCTTCTCGACCTTCTCGGCCTGCTCGTCGGTGGCGCCGAGGCTGGTGCCGGGCTTCAGCTCCTGCTTGACGCTGAGGACCTTCTGCTCGCCCTGGTCGAAGAAGTTGGTCTTCAGCAGCGGCGCCATGCCGAACGTACCGAGCAGCACGACGACCGCGATGGCCACACTGATCAGACGGCGGCGGGTGGCGAAGCGCAGCACGGGGACGTAGAAGCGCTGCAGGCGGCTCTTCGCCTCCTTCTCCTCCGCGATGCGGCGGGCCTCGGCCGCGTCCTCGGGGGTGCCCTTCGGGGGCCGCAGGAACCAGTACGACAGGACCGGGACGACCGTCAGCGACACCAGCAGGGACGCGAGCAGCGCCGCCGTGACGGTGAGGCTGAAGGAGCCGAACAGCTCGCCGACCATGCCGCCGACCAGACCGATCGGCAGGAACACGGCGACCGTGGTGAGCGTGGACGAGGTGACCGCTCCGGCGACCTCGCGGACGGCCGTGAGGATGGCCTCCTTGCGCTCCTCGCCGTAGCCGAGGTGCCGCTTGATGTTCTCCAGGACCACGATCGAGTCGTCGACGACGCGGCCGATGGCGATGGTCAGCGCGCCCAGCGTCAGCATGTTGAGCGACAGGTCGCGCGTCCACAGGACGATCAGCGCCAGCACCACCGACAGCGGGATGGAGACCGCGGTGACCAGGGTGGAGCGGATCGACGCCAGGAAGACCAGGATGACCAGGACGGCGAAGAGCAGACCGAGCCCGCCCTCCGTGGTCAGGCCCGAGATGGCCTTGGAGACCGCCGGGCCCTGGTCGCTGACGACGGTGAGGGTCGCGCCGGAGCCGAGCTGTTCGCGCAGGCCGGGGAGCTTGTCCTCGACGGCGTTGGAGATGGAGACCGCGCTGCCGTCGTGGTCCATCGTCACGGCGACCGCGAGCGACGGCTTGCCGTTGGTGCGGGTCAGGGAGTCGGCCTTGGCCTCCTCCTCCTTGACGGTGGCGACGTCACCGAGGCGGACCGGCTTGTCGACGCCCTCACCGGTGACCATGAGGTCCTGGATCTGCTTGACCGAGGTGAAGCCGCCGCCGACCTGGACGGTGCGGTTGGCGCCCGCCTCGTCGAAGGAGCCGGCCGGGACGGTCGCGCCGCCGGCCTGGAGGGACTGGGCGAGCGCCTGCGGGCTCACCTTGGCCGCGGCCGGCTTCGCCGGGTCCGGCGTGACGGTGACCTGGACGTCGCGGACCCCGTCGACCACGACCTGGGCGACGCCGTCGATGTCCTTCAGCTCGGAGACGACCGTCTTGTCGAGCTGGTCGGCCAGCGCCTGCTGGTCCTTGTCCGAGGTGACGGCGAGGACGACGGTCGGGATGTCGTCCGTCGAGCCGGAGATGACCTGCGGGTCCACGGTGTCCGGAAGCTGGGCGCGGGCCCGGTTCACGGCCTGCTGGACGTCGGCGACCAGCTGCTGGGTGTTCGGGCCGTAGTCGAAGGACGCCATGATGACGGCGTTGCCCTCACTGGCCGTGGAGGTGACGCCCGAGATCCCGTCGACGGCCTCGAGGCTGTCCTCGATCGGCTCGACGACCTGCTTCTCGACCACGTCCGGCGAGGCACCCTGGTACGGGGCCAGCACCGACACCATGGGCAGTTCGATGGTGGGCAGCAGCTGCTGCTTGAGCTGGGGGATGGCGATCGCCCCGAAAACGAGCGCGACGATCGACATCAGCCCTATCAGGGCCCGTTGCGCGAGGCTGAATCTCGACAGCCAGGACATGGATCAGGGTCTCTCTTCTGTGGCCGAGCGGGGGACGGGGCACATGGCAGCGCCGGGCGCGGGCGGCACAGGTGAGCGCCCACTCCAACACCCTGAGCCATGCGCGACCCCGGTTCCCTAGGCCCCAGGTCCATTTCCTTATGCGGCGCATACTCCCGCCGCAGTACACGCGGGTAGAGGTCACTCCACCCTTGGACGTACCAGCCCGGATTCGTACGCGATGACGACCAGCTGGGCGCGGTCGCGGGCGCCCAGCTTGGCCATGGCCCGGTTGACGTGGGTCTTCACGGTGAGCGGGCTGACCTCCAGCCGCTCGGCGATCTCGTCGTTGGAGTGCCCGCCGGCCACCTGGACCAGCACCTCGCGCTCGCGCACGGTCAGCGACTCCAGCCGCTCGGCGCGGGCGGGGTCGCGTTCCTCGTCGTCCGTGCCCTGCTGGGCGAGGAAGCGGGCGATCAGTCCCTTGGTGGCGGCCGGCGACAGCAGCGCCTCGCCGCCGGCCGCGACGCGGATCGCGCTGAGCAGTTCCTCGGGCTCCGAGCCCTTGCCGAGGAAGCCGGAGGCGCCGGCGCGCAGCGACTGCACCACGTAGTCGTCGACCTCGAAGGTGGTCAGTATGACCACGCGGACGTGGGCGAGGGACGGGTCGGCGCTGATCATGCGGGTGGCGGCGAGGCCGTCGGTGCCGGGCATCCGGATGTCCATCAGCACCACGTCGGCCCGCCGTTCGGCGGCCAGCCGGGCCGCCTCCGCGCCGTCGGACGCCTCCCCCACCACCTCCATGTCGGGCTCGGAGTCGACCAGCACCTTGAAGGCGCTGCGCAACAGCGCCTGGTCGTCGGCGAGCAGGACACGGATCGTCATACGGGGTCCTTGGTGGCGTCGGTGGCGGCGTCGGTGCGGTTCTTGACCGGAAGGATCGCATGCACGCGGAAACCGCCTCCGTAGCGGGGACCGGTGGTGAGGGTGCCGCGCACGGCGGTGACGCGCTCGCGCATGCCGAGCAGACCGTGCCCGCCGCCCTCGGCGGGAGCGTCGGGGTCCTCACCGTCGCCGGCGCCGTCGTCGAGCACGGTCACCTCGATGTCCGGCCCGACCCGTACGACGCTGACCTCGGCCTTCGCCTGCCGCCCCGCGTGCTTCTGCACGTTGGTCAGCGCCTCCTGGATGATGCGGTAGGCGGCCAGGTCGACGGCGGCGGGCAGCTCGGTGCCCTGGTCGGTGCGGGCCACCTCGACCCGCAGTCCGGCGTGGTGGAAGGTGCCTACGAGGTCGTCGAGGCGGGCCAGGCCCGGGGCGGGCTCGGTCGGTGCCTCCGGGTCGCCGGACTGGCGCAGCAGACCGACGGTGGCCCGCAGTTCGTCCAGCGCGGAACGGCTGGCCTCCCGTACGTGCGCGAGCGCCTCCTTGGCCTGGTCGGGCCGCTTGTCCATGACGTGCGAGGCGACCCCGGCCTGCACGTTGACCAGGGCGATGTGGTGGGCGACGACGTCGTGCAGGTCGCGGGCGATGCGCAGCCGTTCCTCGGCGACGCGGCGGCGCGCCTCCTCCTCCCGGGTGCGCTCGGCCTTCTCCGCCCGGTCGCGGATGGCCTGCACGAAGGCGCGGCGGCTGCGGACGGCGTCCCCGGCGGTGGCGCCGATGCCGGTCCAGGCGAAGACGGCGAGGTTCTCCTGCGCGTACCAGGGCAGGGTCCCGGCCAGCATGGCGGCGCCGGTGAGCACGGTCATGGTGAGCAGGCCGACCCGCCAGGTGGTGGGGCGGTCGGTGGAGGCGGCGACGGTGTAGAGGGCGACGACGGCGGACATGACGACGGGGGCGCGCGGATCGCCGGTGACGCTCTCGACGACGGAGACGCAGCCGGTGACGGCGAGGACCGTCATCGGCGCCCGGCGGCGGAAGGCGAGCGCGACGGCGCCCGCGGTCATGAGGGCGAGGCTGAGCGCGTCGGGGGTGCGCAGGCCCCAGCTGACGCCCTCCGGGCCGTGCGGGTCCACGAAGGAGCCGGCGACCATGCAGACCAGGACGGCCACGGCGAGGGCGGTGTCCGTGGCGGAGGGGTGGGCGCCGAAGACGCAGCGGGCTCTCGCAAGGGTGCTCACGGTTTTTTACGGTAGCCGGACCGGGCGTGTCTCGTGAGTGGGCCCGCGTTCCGTGGACGTTGGCTGGGGGCTGCGCCCCCAGACCCCCGCCATCGGCCTGAACGGCCTCGTCCTCAGACGCCGGACGGGCTGTGCATGCCGGCCTGCGCCAGTAGGCCGGACAGGCTGAAAGGTCACGCACCGCCCGGGATGAGGCCGTCGTCGCTCAGGAGCTCCCGGACCTCCTCCAGGGTGGCGTCCGGGGAGGGGAGGATGAGGTCGGACGGCTCGAGGGTGTCGTCCGGGAGGGGCTCGCCCAGTTCGCGGACCTTGGCCAGGAGGGCCTGGAGGGTCGCGCGGAAGCCGGGGCCGTCGCCGTTCTCCATCTCGGCGAGGAGTTCGTCGTCCAGCTTGTTCAGCTGTGTGAGCCGGCCGTCGGCCAGCTTCAGCTGTCCCTCCCCCATGATCCGTACGATCATGTCGGCCCTCCTAGGCGTGGGCTACTGCTTGTCGAAGCGCGGGGTGTCCTGCGGCTGCTGCTGGGACTGCGACGGGGCCTGGCCCTGACCCTGGCCGCCCTCGATGGCCTGGCGGTCGGAGGTGGAGCCCCCGGCCAGCTCGGCCTTCATGCGCTGCAGTTCCAGCTCTACATCCGTACCACCGGAGAGCCGGTCCAGCTCGGCCTGGA
The DNA here is from genome assembly GCF_041538145.2 of Streptomyces sp. MMCC 100. Lineage (NCBI taxonomy): Bacteria > Bacillati > Actinomycetota > Actinomycetes > Kitasatosporales > Streptomycetaceae > Streptomyces > Streptomyces sp. MMCC 100. The sequence continues at coordinate 1,485,720 of NZ_JBGORK020000001.1, read as the reverse complement.
TGTCGTCCTTGTGCATGCCGGACTGATCGTCGAGGGCGCCGGAGGCGAGCAGTTCGTCGATGGCGCCGGCCCGGGCCTGGAGCTGGGCGGTCTTGTCCTCGGCCCGCTGGATGGCCAGGCCGACGTCGCCCATCTCCTCGGAGATGCCGGAGAACGCCTCGCCGATGCGGGTCTGCGCCTGGGCCGCCGTGTAGGTGGCCTTGATGGTCTCCTTCTTCGTGCGGAAGGCGTCCACCTTGGCCTGGAGGCGCTGGGCCGCAAGGGTGAGCTTCTCCTCCTCGCCCTGCAGCGTGGCGTGCTGCGTCTCCAGGTCGGTGACCTGCTGCTGGAGCGCGGCGCGCCGGGACAGCGCCTCGCGGGCCAGGTCCTCGCGGCCCAGCGCCAGCGCCTTGCGGCCCTGGTCCTCCAGCTTGCCCGACTGGGACTGGAGCTGGTTGAGCTGAAGCTCCAGGCGTTTGCGGCTGGTGGCCACGTCGGCGACGCCGCGGCGCACCTTCTGCAGCAGCTCCAGCTGTTTCTGGTACGAGTAATCGAGGGTCTCGCGCGGGTCCTCGGCCCGGTCAAGGGCCTTGTTGGCCTTTGCGCGGAAGATCATCCCCATACGCTTCATGACACCGCTCATGGGCTTCGCGCGCCCCCTTCTGACCGACTCCAGCTCCAGCGACTGCAACAGAACCCACAGTACGGGCCCTGCATCCATTACCGCACTGTTCGGGGACGGATGCGCTCATCCCCAAGGACGACTGCGTACGTTCCCCGTCCGGCGCAGGGAGTAGGTGCTTCCCGGGGTTGTCCGGAAAGTCCCGGTGTCCGGGGCTGTACGCACCATCCGCTCTGTACATCCGCTCTGTCCACTTACAGACGTCCGGCGTTGCCGGATCGTTCCCCACCGGGCTGGGGTCCACACCCCGGCACCCCGTACCCTTGGGTTTTGTGTTCCGTAGCCGTGCCAAGGATGAGAAGGCCCAGAGCGCCGTCAGCGCGCAGGTGACCGACTCCAAGCAGCCCCGTGACCCGCAGGCCCCGAAGGGAAGGCCCACGCCCAAGCGCAGTGCGGCCCAGTCCCAGCGCCGCAGCGTCGCCCATACGCCGATGACGCGCAAGGACGCCGCCAAGCGGCAGCGCGAGGAGCGGCGGACCGCGATGGCGCGGCAGCGCGAGGCGCTGGCGAAGGGCGACGAGCGGTACCTGCCGGCCCGTGACAAGGGCCCGGTCCGCAAGTTCGCGCGTGACTTCATCGACTCGCGGTTCAACATCGCGGAGTACTTCCTGCCGATGGCCGTGATCATCCTCGTGCTGAGCATGATCCGGGTGGCCTCGCTGCAGAACATCGCGCTGCTGCTGTGGCTGGTCGTCATCGTGCTGATCGTGCTGGACTCGATCGTCACCGGCTTCCGGCTGAAGAAGCGGCTCGCCGAGCGCTTCCCGGACGAGCGCAAGCGCGGCGCGGTCGCCTACGCGCTGATGCGTTCGCTCCAGATGCGCCGGCTCCGGCTGCCGAAGCCGCAGGTCAAGCGCGGGGAGCGGCCCTGAGCACGACGCCGTTCGCCGGGGGCGCGGCCGAGGCCTGGACAGCGGGGCTGTCCGGGCTTCGCAACGTCGTACGGCAGGAGATGGTGGCCCGGCAGCTGGACGAGCAGATGGCCGGGCGCTTCGCCGTGGGCAGGCGGCTGCGCGTGCTCGACGTCGGGATGGGCCAGGGCACCCAGGCGCTGCGGCTGGCACGGGCCGGGCACCAGGTGACCGGCGTGGAGCGGGACGCCACGATGATCGCCGCCGCGCGGGACGCGCTGGCCGGCCAGCCGGAGGGCATCCGGGAGCGGATGCGGATCGTCGAGGGCGACGGCCGGGACACCGGTGTGCACTTCCTGCCGGGCAGCTTCGACGTGGTGCTGTGCCACGGCGTGCTCATGTACGTCGAGGAGCCCGATCCGCTGCTCGCGGGGCTGGCCAGGATGCTCGCACCCGGGGGCCTGCTGTCGCTCGTGGTGCGCAACGGCGACGCGCTCGCGCTGCGCCCCGGCCTGCACGGCGACTGGGCGGGCGCGCTGGCCGCCTTCGACACCACGAACTACCGCAACCGCCTGGGCCTCGACGTCCGCGCGGACCGGCTGGCGACGCTGACGGCGAGGCTCGCGGGCATCGGCGCCCCGCTGCACACCTGGTACGGCGTGCGGGTCTTCACGGACACGGCACCCGACGGAACGACACCGCCCGACGACCTCGAGGCCCTGCTGGCCGCCGAGGAACGGGCCGGCCGGACGGACCCGTACCGCGCGGTCGCGGCCCTGCTCCACCTGTGCGGAGTGCGGGGCTAGCGGGTACGGCCCCCGGCTCGGGCGCCCGTTCGGGTGTTCCCCGGGGGCCGGGCTCCGGGTGCGCGGTGAGACTCGGGCCATGGACATCTCCCGCACCCGTCTGCCCCGGCTGCTCGCTCCGATCGCCGTCCTGGCCTGCTCCCTGCTGCTCGCGACCGGCTGCTCCGACGCCGGTTCGGGGACCGACCGGGGCTCGGGGAGCGCGCGGGAGGGCGACACGGCGCAGGCCGCGGCGCCGCGCGCGGCCAGTGAGCTCCAGGCCGACTACGAGCGGGTGATCAAGGACGTACTGCCGTCGGTGGTGCAGATCCAGGCGGGCGACTCGCTGGGGTCGGGGGTCGTGTACGACGACAAGGGGCACGTCGTCACCAACGCGCACGTCGTCGGGGACGACAAGTCCTTCCGGGTGACGACGGCCCGCAACGAGGGTGCCCTGACCGCGAAGCTGGTCTCCTCCTACCCGGAGCAGGACCTGGCGGTCCTCAAGCTGGACAAGGTGCCCGGCGGCATGAAGGCGGCCCGCTTCGGGGACTCCGCGAAGGTCGAGGTCGGGCAGATCGTGCTGGCGATGGGTTCGCCGCTCGGCCTGTCCTCCAGCGTGACGCAGGGCATCGTGTCGGCGACGGGGCGGACCGTCACCGAGGGCAGCAGCGGGGGCGGCACGGGCGCGACCATCGCCAACATGGTGCAGACCTCGGCGGCCATCAACCCGGGCAACAGCGGGGGCGCCCTGGTGAACCTGGACGGGCAGGTGATCGGCATCCCGACGCTGGCGGCGACCGACCCCGGCCTCGGCGACAGTGCGGCGCCCGGCATCGGGTTCGCGATCCCGGCGTCGATGGTGACGACGGTGGCCGATCAGATCGTCGAGGACGGCAAGGTCACCGACTCGGGCCGGGCCGCGCTGGGCATCACCGCCCGGACGGTCGTCGACGACAGCTACCGACCGGCCGGTGTGGCCGTCGTCGAGGTGAGCGACGGCGGGGCCGCGGCCGAGGCGGGGCTGCGGTCCGGGGACGTCATCGTCAAGCTCGGGGACACGGACATCACCACCATCACCTCGCTGTCCGAGGCGCTGGCGTCGATGCGGCCGGGCGACCGGACGAAGGTGACATACACCCGGGACGGTGACCAGCACACCGCCGAGGTGACGCTGGGCGAGCAGTGACGGGGGCGAAACCGCCCCCGCCCGCCCTGGAGCCCCGGCCCCCCGGGCCTCAGGCCTCGGTCCCTGCCTCGGCCTCGGCCTCCGCGTCCTCGGCGTGCAGGCTCATCGGGCCGTAGATCTCCGTGGAGTCCTCGAAGAGCCGCACCTGGTCGGTGCCGCCCGCCCGGAGGTCCTTCCACTGCTCCCCGATCCAGGACTCGGCGTCCCCTTGCGTGGTGAACTCCTCGGGCTGCACCGCGGGCTGGACCTCCGTCCCGTCGGCCGTCTCGAACCGCCACGTCCATGCCGCCATGTACGCCTCCAAGGTGTGAGCACATGCAGAGCGGAACCCGGATCTTGATCCGACCTCCGCCCGCAGCCTATGCGCTGAAACTGGCGTACCCCAGAAGGCCCGGGGAGAAGACCCGGAGAGGGGCACCGGGGACGAGAACGGCCCCGTCGCACGCCCCTCGGGGGACTCGGGCGCGCATGTCGCAGGGCGACCGGTGAAAATCGGTGCGTGGACGTGACTCTGCTCGGCACCGGTGCCCCCGCGGGACTGCCCCGCCCCGACTGTCCCTGCGCGGCCTGTGCCGCGGCACAGGGCGAGGACGCGCGCGCGGCGACCGCGCTGCTGGTGGACGGGGCGCTGCTGCTCGACCTGACGCCGGGCGCCGCGTTCGCCGCGGCCCGGGCCGGGCACTCCCTGGCCGGCGTACGGCAGGTGCTGCTCTCGCACCCGCACGACGGCCCCGCCGTGGAGGTGCCGGCCGGGCTGCCGCAGCCGGGCCGGGTGCCGGACGGGCGGGAGCTGGCACTGCTGACCGGGCACCGGGTGCGGGCGGTGGCGCTGGACGCGCCGGGCACCGGGTACGCGGTGACGGGACCGGACGGCGGAAGGCTCCTGTACGTGCCGCCCGGCGGCGCCCCGGCCGGTCTCGAGGCGCCCGCGGAGCCGTACGACCTGATCCTCGCGGACGTCGTGGGGCGGCCGGACGCGCTGGCGAAGCTGCGGGCGGTGGGCGCGGCGGGCCCGACGACGGACGTCGTCGCCGTCCACCTGGACCACGACGTGCCGCCGGGCCGGGAGCTGGCGCGGCGGCTCGCGGCGGCCGGCGCGCGGGCGGTACCGGACGGCACGACGCTGGCGGTGGGTTCGTACGAGGACGTACCCGACGTACCGCGGCGCGTCCTCGTCCTGGGCGGCGCCCGGTCGGGCAAGTCGGTGGAGGCGGAACGCCGGCTGGAGTCCTTCCCCGACGTGCTCTACGTCGCCACCGGCGGCTCCCGCAACGGCGACACCGAATGGGCGGCCCGGGTCTGCGCCCACCGGGAGCGCCGCCCCGGATCGTGGCGTACCACCGAGACCTGCGACCTCGTACCCCTCCTGAAGGACGAGGGCCCGCCCCTCCTCATCGACTGCCTGTCCCTGTGGCTGACGGACGCGATGGACGCGGTCGGGGCGTGGGACGACGCGGAGTGGGCCGACGGCGGCGAACGGGCGCTCAGGGACCGGGTGCGGGAGCTGACGGAGGCGGTCCGCGCCACCCGGCGCACGCTGGTGGCGGTGTCGAACGAGGTCGGCTCGGGCATCGTCCCGGCCACGGCGTCCGGCCGCCGCTACCGCGACGAACTCGGCCGGCTGAACGCGGCGTTCGCGGCCGAGTGCGAGCAGGTACTGCTGGTGGTGGCGGGCCAGGCGCTGGTGCTACGGGGCTGAGGCGTCCTTGCGCGCGATGACGCGGTGCCCTCGGCCGCCGGTGAGGACCGTGCAGCCCTGGGCCACGAGTTCGGCGCTCAGCCCGACGGGGTGCACGGGAAGCAGGCGGCGCGGGTCGGCCACGTCGACGAGGAGGTGCCCGCCGGGCCGCAGCACCCGCAGTGCGGCCCGCAGTTCGGCGCGGGGGTCCGGAACGCGCTCCAGATACTGGAAGAGGCTGACGACGTCGTACCGCTCCCGCAGCCGGACCGCGAGGTGATGATCCGTCAGCCGCCCGACGAACGCCTCCTCCACCCGCTCCACGGCGCGGGCCCGCAGCACGCGGTGGGTGGGGTCGAGGCCGTCGAACGAGGTGTACGGGAAGTGCGCACGGGCGGTCAGCGGGAAGTCGGCGTCCCCGGTCCCGACGTCCAGCCAGCTCTCGGGGTCGGGGCAGCGGCGGACCATCGCGCGGGCGGCCAGGCCGTGTCTCAGCCGGACACCCGCCCGGACCAGCGGGTGCTCGGGGCCGAGCGTGAGCGGCGGATTCCGGAAGACGTGCCGGCAGTCCGAACACCGCTCGATCGGGGACCGGTGGGGTGCGCCCTGCCGCGGTCCGTCACCGCGCGGCCGGGCACGCAGCCGCCGCGATCCGCACCAGGGGCAGTCCTGGCGGTACGGCCCGTACGGAGGGACGGGAGGCACCGAGGGGGCGGAGGGTCCGGACACGGGCGGCTCCCGACACGAGACGAGGGCGTACGCGGGGCGTACGACATTCCAGGCAAAACGTTACGTAGGTGATCGTGATCCGGGGTGCAACGACGCAGCCCGGGCGCGCTGCCCACGGGCCTTCCTTCGGGTTCGACCGGGGCCGGTACTGTTCGGCGAATGAGCTCGCTGAATCTCGACGACTTCACCGACCTGATCGAGCGCCCCGACGGCGGGGTACGCCGCGACGCGGAGGCGCGCCGGGAGCGTCAGGCCGTCCCGCCCGGATCGCTGGGCCGCCTGGACGACCTGGGCGAGTGGCTGTCGGCCGCGCAGTCCGCCGTACCGGTACGGCCCGTCGTACGGCCCCGGGTCGTGCTCTTCGCCGGTGACCACAAGGTCGCCGAGCTGGCCGTCTCGGCGCGGCCCGCGGGCGGCGCCGGTGAGCTGGTGCGCGAGGTGCTGGAGGAGAGCCGGCCGGTGTCGGTGCTCGCCAGGCGCCTGGACGTACCCGTGCGCGTCGTCGACATGGCCCTGGACTGCGACCCGGAGACGTTGCCGGCCGAGGTGGCGGGACACCGGGTGCGGCGCGGCGGCGGACGCATCGACATCGAGGACGCGCTGACCCTCGAGGAGGCGGAGGCGGCCTTCCGGGCCGGGATGGCGGTGGCCGACGAGGAGGCCGACTCGGGCACGGACCTGGTGGTGCTCGGCGACGTGAGCGTGGGCGGTACGACGGCGGCGGGCGTCCTGGTCGCGGCGCTGTGCGGGACGGACGCGTCGGTCGTCACCGGCCGGGGCGGGGTGCCGATCGACGACCTGACCTGGATGCGCAAGTGCGCGGCGATCCGCGACGCGTTGCGCCGCGCGCGGCCCGTCCTCGGCGACCAGCTGCAGCTCCTCGCGACGGTCGGCGGCGCGGATCTCACCGCCATGACGGGCTTCCTGCTGCAGAGCGCGGTGCGGAAGATGCCGGTGATCCTGGACGGCGTCGTGACGGCCGCGTGCGCGCTGGTCGGGCAGCGGGTCGCCTTCCGGGCGCCGGACTGGTGGCTGGCCGCGCACGACAGCGGGGAGCCGGGCCAGGCCAAGGCGCTGGACCGGATGGCCATGGAGCCGCTGCTGTCCCAGGGCGTGAAGGTGGGCGAGGGAGCGGGTGGACTGCTCGCACTGCCCCTGGTCCAGGCGGCGGCGTCGTTGGCGGCGGAGCTGCCGGAGGTCTCCGACGGGGGCGAGTGAACGCGGTTCGGGGGACCCGGTTTCTCGGGTGCCCGGCGTAGGTGTGGGCGCGGGGGTGGGGAGCGCGCCCCGGCGCTACGAGGTGCCGCTGCGCCCACCCTCCCCCACTCTCGGCTTCGCTCGAGCGGGGGACCCCCATCGCCCCAGCGGCACGACTGCCCGCAGCTGGGGCGGCATGCGACTGCCCGCAGCTACGGCGGGGAGCCGCGTACGGCGGGACGGGGCAGCGACGGTGGGCGGCCGGCAGTCGCGTACGGCGAGAAGGGGTCGTGTCGGGGGGTGTCCGCCCGCAGCGGTTGGCGCGTTCTGTGGCCGACCGATTCCGCGCCGTTCCGAGGACGGACACCCCCCGGCGCGGCCCCGACCCACCACCGAACCCAAGGCGCTACGCGCACCCCACCCCACCCGCACAGGCCGCCGCAGGCACCCCGCCCCACCGCCGGAGGCACCCGCACCACCGCCGGAGGCACCCGCAGGCGTCGTCACCGGGGGTCCGGGCGGCCGCCGATCCAGTCCTCGACGGCGCGGCGTGGGCCGGACCAGCGGCGGTCGTGGTGGTAGGCGCGCAGGCGGGCCCTCGCACGGGCGCGTGGGCGGCGGGCGTAGAAGCGGCGGGCCCACGGCGAGCCGGGCCGGGCCAGGCGGACCGCGCCGACCAGGGCGATCACGGGCACGATGACCCCGAAGATCGCCAGCCGTGCCTTGCCCTTGGCCAGGGCGAGGAGGGAGAACAGGAAGTTGCCCGCGACGGTCGCGATGACGTTCGCGCGGTCCTGCAACTCGTCCTGGGACACGCCGTCGACACCGAACGGCGTGAACCCGGCGAGGACCAGCCCGACCAGGGCCGCGGTGAGCACCACGACCTCCACGCTCTTGCGCCCCGCCTCGGTCCAGTAGACGTCGTCGAGGTGCAGGATCAGCGCGAACTCGTCCAGGACGAGCCCCGCCCCGATACCGAAGACCACCGCCGCGAACGCGGATCCGAACCCGTGCCGGCCCCCCGCGACCGCGCCGAAGCCGCCGATGACGGTGAGCACGACGCCCGGGACGACGTGGTGGATGTGCACTCCGCCCGCCTTGACGTTCCCGAAGGGCCCCTTGCCCGCCCTGATCAGGCGGGTGACGACCCGGGTGATCAGGAACGTCAGCACGAACGCCGTCAGCGCGAGGAGCAGCGGCAGCTTGCCCGGTTCCATGATGTTGCGCTGCCACCAATCTCCCATATGTGCACTTTATCCTCGGGACCCGTCAACGCCCCGCCGACCGCCGGGTAGTCTGCGCCGGTGCTCAGGACCCCCTGCCCCGACGGCCTCCGTTTCGCCTTCGGCACTCTCACCGTGCTCCCGGTCAAAGTGACCCGCTGGGACCGGGACGCCGCGCGCGGCGGCATGCTGTGGGCGCCGCTGGCCGGGCTGGCCGTGGGCGTCACCGCCGCGGGCGTCGGACTGGCACTGCTCGCCCTGGGCGCGGGGAGCCTGCTCGCCGCGGTCGCCACGGCCGCCGTACCCGCCGTACTCACCCGCGGACTCCACCTGGACGGGCTGGCCGACACCGCCGACGGTCTGGGCAGCGGCAAACCCGCCGAGGACGCCCTGCGGATCATGAAGCAGTCGGACATCGGGCCGTTCGGCGTGCTCACCCTGCTGTTCACGCTGCTCGCCCAGGTGGCCGCCCTCGCGCAGGCCTACGACGGCTCGTGGGCGCGGGGCGCGGTCGCCGCCGTGGTGTCGGCGACCGCCGCCCGGCTGGCGCTCACGACGGCGGCCCGGGCCGGGGTGCCCGCCGCCCGTCCGGAGGGGCTGGGCGCGGCGGTCGCCGGGGTGGTCCCGGCCGGCGGGGCGCTGGCCGCGGCGGCGGTCGTCACCGTGGCCGGCGCGGCGGCGGGCGCGTACCTGGGCCCGTACGACGCACTGCGCACGGCGCTCGCCGTGGTGTGCGCGGTCGCCGTCGCCGAACTGCTGCTGCGGCACTGCGTCCGCCGCTTCGGCGGCGTCACGGGCGACGTCTTCGGCGGGGTGGCGGAGACGGCGGCCACGACCGCGCTGGTCGTCCTGGTCCTGGGCTGAGATTCAGGCGCAGGCCACAGGAGTTCAAGGCTCAGGAGTTCAGCAGGCCTCGCGCCACACGCCCAGTTCGTACTTCTTCAGCATCGAACTGAGCCGCAGCTCACGGGAGTCGGCGCAGAAGCGTTCGGTCGGCAGCTCGTACTCGACGTGGAAGACCGCCTTGCCCGCGTCGATGAACGGCCGGTTGTCGGCGCACTCGCCGTACTGGGCGCACTGCTCGTTGACGGCGAAGTCGAAGTCGTCCACCAGTTCCGGGATCTGGTCCAGGTCGTTCTTCAGGCCGACGGCCATCCCGCGGTCGTGGGCGAGCTTCGCGATCAGCCGGTTGTAGCGGAGCTGGTCGTCGCCGGTGAGCGGGAAGCCGGTCTCGTTCTCGTAGCCGTCCATGTTGTCCGGCTCGACGGCGTCGAAGCCCTTCTCGCGGCACATGTCGAGGCGCTCGGCCATCAGCGGCTCCAGGACGTCCGTCGCGCGGATGTCCAGCCACCGCTCGCCCTCCCAGCCGTTGCCCTTGCCCAGCACCGCCGCCGGGAACGCGTCGGCGTCGGGCCGGAAGTCCTCCCAGGCGCCGGTGGAGACGTAGCAGACGACCTTGCGTCCGTCCTCGTGCAGGCCCGCCACCGTGGCCTTGCCGTGGTCGAAGCCGTCGATGTCGTAGACCGGTACGTCGACGGACGTGTCGAGCTTGCCGCTGAGCTGCCACTGCCAGGCGGTGCCCGGCGTCGGCCGCCAGTGGCCGGCGGCCTCGCCGTCGTCGCCGTCGTCGCCCGGGGCCGACGTGCAGCCCGCGAGCAGCAGCAGGAGGAGGGCTGTCGACAGGACCGGGCGTCTCACGAGGGGTGCTCCAGAGTGCGGTTGGGGTGGGCGGCGTACCCCCGGAATGATCTCCCGTCCGCGGCGCCGCGAGGAAACCGCGGCCCCGTGGGAGGGAGCGCGGCCGGGGGCGAGCGTAGTCTCGTGCCGAGTGTTCGCCTGCCCAGGCGAGGACCGCATCGCAGGAGGGATCTAGGGTCGGATGTCGGGCCCGGTCGACCCACCCGCATTCGGCCACACCAGACTTCATACGGAAGCGAGATTTCACCACCGTGACTGCTCTCACTCTCTCCACCGCCGCGGCGCCCGGCCTCCGGGCCGACGCGATCGTGATCGGCGTCGCCAAGGGCGCGGACGGCCCGTCCGTCGCACCGGGCGCCGAGGCCGTGGACAAGGCGTACGACGGCCGGCTCGCCGGCGTCCTGGAGACCCTCGGTGCCTCCGGCTCCGAGGGCGAGGTGACGAAGCTGCCCGCGCCGTCCGGCTTCAAGGCGCCCGTCGTGGTGGCGGTGGGCCTCGGTGCCGAGCCCGAGAAGGACGCCGGTTTCGACCCCGAGTCGCTGCGCAGGGCCGCCGGCGCGGCCGCCCGCGCCCTGGCCGGCGCGAAGAAGGCCGCCTTCGCCCTGCCGCTCGCCGAGGCCGCCGACGCCGGCTTCGTCGCCGAGGGCGTGCTGCTCGGCGCGTACTCCTTCGACGCGTACAAGGAGTCCGCGAAGGACGCCAAGGACGCCAAGGCCAAGGGCAACGGCAACGGCAAGGCCCCGCTGGCGGAGGCGGCGCTGCTCGGCGGCAAGCCCCGCGACAAGGCGTACAAGGCGGCCCTCGAGCGTGCCGCGGCCGTCGCCGAGGAGCTGAACCGCGCCCGCGACCTGGTCAACACCCCGCCGAACGACCTCAACCCGGAGGCGTTCGCGGCGGTGGCGCAGGCCGCCGCCAAGGAGCACGGCATCAAGGTGCAGGTGCTCGACGAGAAGGCGCTCACCAAGGGCGGCTACGGCGGCATCCTCGGCGTCGGCGCCGGTTCGGCCTCGGGTCCGCGGCTGGTGAAGCTGTCGTACACCTCGCCCAAGGCGACGAAGTCCCTCGCCTTCGTCGGCAAGGGCATCACCTACGACTCGGGCGGCATCTCGCTGAAGCCGGCCGGGCACAACGAGACGATGAAGTGCGACATGGCCGGCGCCGCCGCCGTGTTCGCCGCGGTGGTCGCCGCCGCGCGGCTCGGCCTGGAGGTCAACGTGACCGGCTGGCTGGCGCTGGCCGAGAACATGCCGTCGGGCTCCGCGACGCGCCCGGGTGACGTGCTGCGCATGTACAGCGGCAAGACGGTGGAGGTGCTCAACACCGACGCCGAGGGCCGGCTCGTGCTCGCCGACGCGCTGTGGGCGGCCTCGCAGGACAAGCCCGACGCGATCATCGACGTGGCGACCCTGACCGGCGCGATGATGCTGGCGCTGGGCAGCCGGACGTACGGGATCATGGCGAACGACGACGCGTTCCGCTCCGCGGTGCACGAGGCGGCGGAGGAGGCCGGCGAGCCGGCGTGGCCGATGCCGCTGCCGGAGCACCTGCGCAAGGGCATGGACTCGCCGACCGCGGACATCGCGAACATGGGCGAGCGGATGGGCGGCGGTCTGGTGGCCGGCCTGTTCCTGCGCGAGTTCGTGGGCGAGGGCATCACCTGGGCGCACCTGGACATCGCGGGTCCGGCCTTCAACGAGGGCGGTCCGTTCGGGTACACGCCGAAGGGCGGCACGGGCACGGCGGTGCGGACGCTGGTGCGGGTTGCCGAGCTGGCGGCTGCGGGTGAGCTGGGCTAACGGCGCCCAATGAGTCGGGGGTGCGGGTGGTTGTGCGGCTGCGGGCCCGTCGTGGCTCGTCGCGCAGTTCCCCGCGCCCCTGAGGGGGATGCCCTTCCCTCGGCCGAAGAAGCACGCCGGCCCGGTCGCGCCCACGCGGCAGAGCCGCAGATCGGACACAGCCCCGCGCCCCTGAGGGGGGATGCCCTTCCCTCGGCCGAAGAAGCACCCCGGCCCGGTCGCGCCCACGCGGCAGAGCCGCAGATCGGACACAGCCCCGCGCCCCTGAGGGGGGATGCCCTTCCCTCGGCCGAAGAAGCACCCCGGCCCGGTCGCGCCCACGCGGCGGAGCCGCAGATCGGACACAGCCCCGCGGCCCCTGGGTTGGACGCCCTTCCCTCGGCCGAAGGAAAACCCTCGGTCCAAGGAGGAGCCCGCTCATGTGAACGTGGGGCGTCTCACACCCCGGCCCCACGTCTCGTTCGCCTCTCACAAGTGCGAAGATGGAGCCCGGCAGGACAGGGCCCACCCAAGGGCCGAGAACAATGAGCGGCCGGACACCAGCCGCCGACCGGTCACTGGAGACCGGCGTGGCGCACATGCATGGAGGACGTGACGTGGCGAACGACGCCAGCACCGTTTTCGACCTAGTGATCCTCGGCGGTGGCAGCGGTGGTTACGCCGCGGCCCTGCGCGGGGCACAGCTGGGCCTGGACGTCGCCCTGATCGAGAAGAACAAGCTTGGCGGCACCTGCCTGCACAACGGCTGCATTCCCACCAAGGCCCTGCTTCACGCGGGCGAGGTCGCCGACCAGTCCCGCGAGAGCGAGCAGTTCGGCGTCAAGACGTCCTTCGAGGGCGTCGACATGGCGGGCGTGCACAAGTACAAGGACGAGGTGATCGCCGGCCTGTACAAGGGCCTGCAGGGTCTGGTCGCCTCCCGCAAGATCACCTACATCGAGGGTGAGGGCCGGCTGTCCTCCCCCACCTCGGTCGATGTCAACGGTCAGCGCGTCGAGGGCCGCCACGTCCTGCTCGCGACCGGCTCCGTGCCGAAGACGCTGCCGGGCCTGGAGATCGACGGCAACCGGATCATCTCCTCGGACCACGCCCTCACGCTCGACCGCGTGCCGAAGTCCGCGATCGTTCTGGGCGGCGGCGTCATCGGCGTCGAGTTCGCGTCCGCGTGGAAGTCCTTCGGTTCCGAGGTCACGGTCATCGAGGGCCTCAAGCACCTGGTCCCGGTCGAGGACGAGAACAGCTCCAAGCTCCTGGAGCGCGCCTTCCGCAAGCGGGGCATCAAGTTCAACCTGGGCACCTTCTTCCAGAAGGCCGAGTACACCCAGGACGGCGTCAAGGTCACCCTCGCCGACGGCAAGGAGTTCGAGGCCGAGGTCCTGCTCGTCGCCATCGGCCGCGGCCCGGTCTCGCAGGGCCTGGGCTACGAGGAGAACGGGGTCGCGACGGACCGCGGCTTCGTCCTCGTCGACGAGTACATGCGGACCAACGTCCCGACCATCTCCGCCGTCGGTGACCTCGTTCCCACCCTCCAGCTCGCACACGTCGGCTTCGCCGAGGGCATCCTGGTGGCGGAGCGGCTCGCCGGCCTGAAGACCGTGCCGGTCGACTACGACGGCGTGCCGCGGGTGACGTACTGCCACCCGGAGGTCGCCTCCGTCGGCCTGACCGAGGCCAAGGCCAAGGAGGTCTACGGCGCGGACAAGGTCGTCTCGATCAAGTTCCCCCTGGGCGGCAACGGCAAGAGCCGCATCCTGAAGACCGCGGGCGAGATCAAGCTCGTGCAGGTCAAGGACGGGGCCGTGGTCGGCGTCCACATGGTCGGCGACCGTATGGGCGAGCAGGTCGGCGAGGCGCAGCTGATCTACAACTGGGAGGCGCTGCCGGCCGAGGTGGCCCAGCTCATCCACGCCCACCCGACGCAGAACGAGGCGCTCGGCGAGGCCCACCTGGCGCTGGCCGGCAAGCCGCTCCACATGCACGACTGACCGCTTCGGTCTTCGGGCGCGACGAACACAGACTTCCGCAAATTCGTAAGGAGCAACCGAAACCATGGCGGTTTCCGTAACCCTTCCGGCGCTCGGCGAGAGCGTCACCGAGGGCACCGTCACCCGTTGGCTGAAGGCCGAGGGTGAGCGCGTCGAGGCCGACGAGCCGTTGCTCGAGGTCTCGACCGACAAGGTCGACACCGAGATCCCGGCCCCCGCCTCCGGCGTGCTGTCCTCCATCAAGGTCGCCGAGGACGAGACCGTCGAGGTCGGTGCCGAGCTGGCGCTGATCGACGACGGCAGTGGCGCCCCGGCCGCCGCCGAGGCCCCGCAGGCCGAGCAGGTCGCCGAGCCGGCCCCCGAGCCCGCCCCGGCCGCCCCCTCCACCGAGCAGGCCGCCCCGGCGCCCGCTCCCACGGCCGACGCCTCGACCGGCGGCGGCTCCGCCGAGGGCACGGACGTCGTCCTGCCCGCGCTCGGCGAGTCCGTCACCGAGGGCACCGTCACCCGCTGGCTGAAGTCGGTCGGTGACAGCGTCGAGGAGGACGAGCCGCTGCTGGAGGTGTCGACGGACAAGGTCGACACCGAGATCCCGGCGCCCGCTTCCGGCACCCTGCTGGAGATCGTGGTCGGCGAGGACGAGACCGCCGAGGTCGGCGCCAAGCTCGCCGTCATCGGTGCGGCGGGTGCCGCTCCGGCCGCCGCCCCGGCCCAGGAGGCCCCTGCCGCCCCGGCCCAGCCCGAGCCCACCCCGGCTCCGGCCGCCCCGGCCCCGGCTCCCGCGCAGGCCGCTCCGGCTCCGGCTGCCCCGGCTCCGGCCCCGCAGGCGCCGCCGGCTCCCGCCCCGCAGCCCGCCGCCCCGGCACCGGCCCCGGCCGCCGCTCCGGCTGCCCCGGCCGCCGCCCAGCCGGTGGACGACGGCGCCTACGTCACCCCGCTGGTGCGCAAGCTCGCCGCCGAGAACGGCGTCGACCTGTCCACCGTCAAGGGCACCGGCGTCGGTGGCCGCATCCGCAAGCAGGACGTCGTCGCCGCCGCCGAGGCCGCGAAGGCCGCCCCGGCTCCGGCCGCAGCCCCGGCCGCGCCCGCCGCGAAGAAGGCCCCCGTCCTGGAGGCCTCCCCGCTGCGTGGCCAGACCGTCAAGATGCCGCGCATCCGCAAGGTCATCGGCGACAACATGGTCAAGGCGCTGCACGAGCAGGCCCAGCTGTCGTCGGTCGTCGAGGTCGACGTCACCCGTCTGATGAAGCTGCGCGCCCGTGCCAAGGACGCGTTCGCGGCGCGTGAGGGCGTCAAGCTCTCGCCGATGCCGTTCTTCGTCAAGGCCGCGGCCCAGGCGCTGAAGGCCCACGCGCCGGTCAACGCCAAGATCAACGAGGCCGAGGGGACCATCACCTACTTCGACACCGAGAACATCGGTATCGCGGTGGACTCCGAGAAGGGCCTGATGACCCCGGTCATCAAGAACGCCGGTGACCTGAACCTGGCCGGCATCGCCAAGGCGACCGCCGACCTGGCCGGCAAGGTGCGGGCCAGCAAGATCAGCCCGGACGAGCTGGCCGGGGCGACCTTCACCATCTCCAACACCGGTTCGCGCGGCGCGCTGTTCGACACGATCATCGTGCCGCCGGGCCAGGTCGCCATCCTCGGCATCGGTGCCACGGTCAAGCGTCCGGCCGTCATCGAGACGGAGGACGGCCCGGTCATCGGCGTCCGCGACATGACGTACCTGACCCTGTCCTACGACCACCGTCTGGTGGACGGCGCCGACGCCGCCCGCTACCTGACGGCGGTCAAGGCGATCCTGGAGGCGGGCGAGTTCGAGGTCGAGCTCGGCCTGTAGTTCCCCCCGCCAGCGGGCCTGTACGGTGCCCCCGCCCGGAACTTCCCGGGCGGGGGCACCGCCGTGTTCGGAGCCGGGGCATCGCCGCGTCCGGAGCCGGGGCATCACCGTGTTCCGGCCGGGGCACGCTGTGTAAGTCTCGTCTCACCTGCGTAAAAGCGCCCCCATGCGCCCTTCCCGCCCGCCGTGACGGCCGTATTGTCTAAACGTCAGCCGCCCCAGGGGTCCGAAGGGGACCCTCCCGAAGGAGCTCCCATGACCGCGCCCGTCGTCCACTCGCTGCGCGAACAGATCCGCGAGCACATCCTGGAAGGGATCATCAGCGGACGCTGGCAGCCGGGCGAGCGGATCGTGGAGCGCCGGATCGCCACCGAGCTGGAGGTCAGCCAGACGCCGGTGCGGGAGGCGCTGCGGGAGCTGGAGTCACTGCGGCTGATCGAGTCGGCGCCGAACAAGGGCGTACGGGTGCGGAACCTGACCGCCGCCGACCTGGAGGAGAGCTACCCGGTCCGGGCCGGCCTGGAGGCGATCGCGGCCGAGCTGGCGGCGGAGCGGCTCGCCGAGGACTGCTCGGCCCTGGAACCGCACGTCGCCGCGCTGTACGAGGCCGACCGGGTCTCCGACGGCACGGGCCAGGTGCGGCACACGGTGGGCTTCCACCGGGAGTTGGTGCGGGCGGCGGGCAACTCGGTGCTGCTGCACACGTGGGAGGGGCTGGGGATCGAGGTGTTCACGGCACTGTCGATACGGTGGCTGGGGACGGTGCAGCAGTCGTACGCGGAGGAGCACGAGGAGCTGGTGGCCGCGTTCCGACGCCGGGACCCCCGGATCCCGGAGATCGTCAAGTCCCACGTCCTGGGCTGCGCCCCCCGGGCCTAGTCTCTTTCGCCCCCGCCGCCCCTTCCCGTTCCCGTTCCCGTCCCCGTCCCTGGGGGCTACGCCCCCAGACCCCCTTTTCGCAGTTCCCCGCGCCCCTGAACCACCCGAGCCGCACCGCGCTCACCTGCACAAACCCCCAATTTCAAGGTCACCCCGTGCCACCGCCGGAGGCACCCCGTGCCGACTTTCTCGTGATCAAGAGGTTTTGCCCCTCAACCCTTTGATCGATCATCGATCAGGGAGTTACAGTCACGCTTGGACTCCCACCGGAGCCCAGCCCTGTCCTGCCAAAGACCTAGGGCACCCCGAACCCTTGCCGATGAGGGAACCCCCTTCGACTGAGGAAGGCGGCGACATGACCGACCCCAAAGCCATCCAGCCGAGCGAGCTCGACCAGCTCCCGGACCGCGACCCCGAGGAGACCGCCGAGTGGCAGGCCTCCCTGGACGCCGTCACCCAGGCGGCCGGGCCGCACCGTGCCGCGTACCTGATGCGCCGCACGCTGGAGCGCGCCGAGGGCGCGGGCCTGGCGCTGCCCAAGCTGCTGGAGACCGACTACGTCAACTCCATCCCGACCGCCGACGAGCCCACCGTGGACGGCGACGAGGCGATGGAGCAGCGGATCACCGCCTGGAACCGCTGGAACGCGGCGGCGATGGTGACCCGCGGCAGCAAGTACGGCGTCGGCGGCCACATCGCCACCTTCGCCTCCGCGGCCTGGCTCTACGAGACCGGCTTCAATCACTTCTTCAAGGGCAAGGAGGGTGACGGCTCCGGCGACCAGCTCTACGTCCAGGGCCACGCCTCCCCCGGCATCTACGCCCGCGCCTTCCTCGACGGCCGCCTGTCCGAGGAGCAGCTGGACAACTTCCGCCGCGAGGCCGGCGGCAACGGACTGCCGTCCTACCCGCACCCGCGCCGCCTGCCCTGGCTGTGGGAGTTCCCCACCGTCTCCATGGGCCTCGGCCCGATCTCCGCGATCTACCAGGCGCGGTTCAACCGCTACCTGACCAGCCGCGGCATCAAGGACCTGACGAACTCCCACGTGTGGGCGTTCCTCGGTGACGGCGAGATGGACGAGCCGGAGTCCACGACCGCGCTCACCCTCGCCTCCCGCGAGGGCCTGGACAACCTGACCTTCGTCATCAACTGCAACCTGCAGCGCCTCGACGGTCCGGTCCGCGCCAACTTCAAGATCGTGCAGGAGCTGGAGGCCCAGTTCCGCGGCGCCGGCTGGAACGTCATCAAGTCGCTGTGGGGCACGGCGTGGGACGAGCTGTTCCAGCTCGACACCACCGGCGCGCTCGTACGCCGGCTGCGCGAGGTACCGGACGCGCAGGTGCAGACGTACCAGACGCGCGACGCCGCCTACATCCGCGAGGACTTCTTCGGCAAGGACCCGCAGCTCGCCGAGATGGCGAAGCTGCTGTCCGACGACAAGATCCTCGAGTGCTTCCACTTCTCGCGCGGTGGTCACGAGGCCCGCAAGGTCTACGCCGCGTACAAGGCGGCGCTCGCCCACAAGGGCGCGCCGACCGTGATCCTGGCCCAGACGGTCAAGGGCCACACCCTCGGCACCGGCTTCGCGTCCAAGAACGCCAACCACCAGATGAAGAAGCTCTCGGTGGACGAGTTCAAGGACATGCGCGACCTGCTCGGCCTGCCGATCAAGGACAGCGACTTCGTCGACGGCGTGGTCCCCTACGGCCACCCGGGCGCCGACTCCCCGGAGGTGCGCTACCTCCAGGAGCGCCGCGCCGCCCTCGGCGGTCCGGCCCCGGCCCGCCGGGTGCACCCGCTGGCGCCGCTGCCCGCGCCCGCCGACAAGGCGTTCGCGTCCTTCGACAAGGGCTCCGGCTCGCAGAACGTGGCCACCACCATGGCCTTCGTCCGCCTGGTCAAGGACCTGGTCCGCGACAAGGAGACCGGCAAGCGCTGGGTGCCGATCGTCCCCGACGAGGCGCGCACCTTCGGCATGGAGAGCCTCTTCCCGTCCCTGGGCATCTACTCCCCCAAGGGCCAGACGTACGAGCCGGTCGACCGCGACCAGCTGATGTACTACAAGGAAGCCAAGAACGGCCAGATCCTCAACGAGGGCATCACCGAGGCCGGCTCGATGGCCGACTTCATCGCCGCGTCCACCGCGTACGCGACGCACGGCGAGGCGATGATCCCGTTCTACATCTTCTACTCGATGTTCGGCTGGCAGCGCACGGCCGACCAGATGTGGCAGCTCGGCGACCAGCTCGGCCGCGGCTTCCTGGTCGGCGCGACGGCCGGCCGCACCACGCTGACCGGTGAGGGCCTCCAGCACGCGGACGGCCACTCCCCCGCCATCGCGGCGACCAACCCGGCCGCGCTGTCGTACGACCCGGCGTTCGCGTACGAGATCGCCACGATCGTCAAGGACGGTCTGCGCCGCATGTACGGCGAGGCGGCCCCGGGCGAGGACCCGAACGTCTTCTACTACCTGACGGTCTACAACGAGCCGATGCCGCAGCCGGCCAAGCCGTCCGCGCCCGGCGTCGACGAGGGCATCGTCAAGGGCCTGTACCGCTTCAACACGGCGGAGACGGCGGGCCTGACCCCGGCCGCCAACGCCCCGCGCATCCAGCTGCTGGGCTCCGGCACGGCGATCCACTGGACGCTCAAGGCGCAGCAGCTGCTCGCCGAGGAGTGGGGCGTGGCCGCCGACGTGTGGTCCGCGACCTCCTGGACGGAGCTGCGCCGGGACGCGATGGACGCCGACGCGGCGCTGCTGCGCGGCGAGGAGCGGGTGCCGTACGTCCGCCGGGCGCTCCAGGGCGCCGAGGGCCCGGTCCTCGCGGTCTCCGACTACATGCGCCAGGTCCCGGACCAGATCGCGCAGTGGGTGGAGCAGGACTGGTCCTCGCTGGGCGCCGACGGCTTCGGTCTGTCGGACACCCGTGACGCGGCCCGCCGCCACTTCGGCGTCGACGCCGAGTCCATCGTGGTCGCGGCCCTGGCCCAGCTCGCCCGGCGCGGCGAGGTCAAGGCGACGGCCGTGAAGGAGGCGCGCGAGCGCTACGGCCTGTAGAGGCCCCCGAGTCACGAACGGAAGGCCCCCGCCACGGCGGGGGCCTTCCGCGTCCTCCTGCATCATGTGGGGATGCGTGCTGCCCGCCTCATCAAGATGGTGCTGCTCCTCCAGTCCCGCCCGGCCATGACCGCCGCCGAGCTGGCCCGGGAGCTGGAGGTGTCGGAGCGCACCGTGACGCGGGACGCGCAGGCGCTCTCGGAGGCGGGCGTACCGGTGTACGCGGAGCGGGGACGGACCGGCGGCTACCGGCTGATCGGCGGCTACCGCACCCGGCTGACCGGGCTGGCCCGGGGCGAGGCGGAGGCGCTGTTCCTGTCCGGGGTCCCCGGAGC
This sequence comes from Streptomyces sp. MMCC 100, assembly GCF_041538145.2. Lineage (NCBI taxonomy): Bacteria > Bacillati > Actinomycetota > Actinomycetes > Kitasatosporales > Streptomycetaceae > Streptomyces > Streptomyces sp. MMCC 100. The sequence continues at coordinate 1,465,813 of NZ_JBGORK020000001.1, read as the reverse complement.
GCTGCGCGAGATGGGCCTGGAGGACGCGGCCTCGGCGGCCCGCCTGAAGGTGTCGGCGGCCCTGCTCCCGTCCCTGCGGGACGCCTCCCGTACGGCGGCCCAGCGGTTCCACCTGGACGCGCCGAACTGGTTCCGCGAGCCCGAGACGCCCGAGCTGCTGCCGACGATCGCGGACGCGGTCTGGGACGACCGGCGCGTCGCCGCGCGTTACCGGCGCGGGGAGGAGGAGGTCGTACGGGAGCTGGAGCCGTACGGACTCGTACTGAAGGCCGGTGTCTGGTACCTGTGCGCGAGGGTCGCGCGGACGACGGGCGACGGGCCCTTCCGCGTGTACCGCATCGACCGGTTCACGGCGGTGGACGCGGGCGAGGAACGTTTCACCCGGGACGAGGACTTCGACCTGCCCGCGTTCTGGACGGAGCGGGCCGAGCAGTTCGCGCGGTCGATCCTGCGGGCCGAGGTCGTGGTGCGGCTGTCGGCCCAGGGCGTACGGGCGCTGCCGCACGCCGTCGACGCGCTGTCCGCCCGGGAGGCGCTGAAGGCCGCCGAGGCGCCGGACGCGGACGGCTGGGTGACGGTGACGCTGCCGGTGGAGTCGGAGGAGGTCGCGCACGAGCAGCTCAGGGGGCTCGGGCCGGAGGTGGAGGTGCTGTCGCCGGCGGCACTGCGGGAGCGCTTCGCGCGGGATGCGCGGCGGTTGGCGGCGTTGTACGGGGGCTGAGCGCGGGGTGCCGCGGGGCGGCGTGGTCCGGTTGCCCGGGGTGGGCGTGGGTCGCGCGGCCCGGCGCTACGGGGTGCCTCCCCCACTCTCGGCTTCGCTCGAGCGGGAGGTGCCCCCACCGCCCACCCGTGCCGCCCCAGCGGCACGACTGCCCGCAGCGACGGCGGGGAGCCGCGTACGGCAGGACGGGGCAGCGACGGGTAGGCGACCGGCAGTCGCGTACGGCGAGAAGGGGACGTGTCGGGGGGTGTCCGCCCGCAGCGGTTGGCGCGTCCGCGCCGGTGAGATCTGTGGCCGACCGATTCCGCGCCGTTCCGAGGACGGACACCAGATCGGNTCGGGGGGTGTCCGCCCGCAGCGGTTGGCGCGTCCGCGCCGGTGAGATCTGTGGCCGACCGATTCCGCGCCGTTCCGAGGACGGACACCCCCCGACGCGGCCCCGACCCACCCACAACGCACCGCGCTACGCGCACCCCCACCCCACCCGCACAAGCCGCCGCAGGCACCCCGCACCCCCACCACCGCCGGAGGCACCCGCACAGGCCGCCGCAGGCACCGCACCGCCCCCACCGCCGGAGGCACCCGCACATAACGATCCGCCGCACTCCACGTGCGCCACCCCCGCCCAGGGCCGATGCTGGAGCCGTGATGGACGAGACGGAGTTCTGGGAGCTGATCGACGCCGCCCGGCAGCGCGCCGACGGCGATCCCGAGGACCAGGCCGACCTGCTCGTGGAGCGGCTGCTCGGCATGGACCCGGACCTGGTGCTCGACTTCGCCCGCCACTTCGAGGCCCGGTACAACCGCGCCTGCACCTGGGACCTGTGGGGTGCCGCGTGGGTGCTGCTCGGCGGGGCGAGCGACGACGCCTTCGACTTCTTCCGGTGCTGGCTGATCGGCCAGGGGCGCGAGGTGTACGAGGGCGCGGTGCACGAGCCCGACTCGCTCGCCGAGCTGCTGGACGACTTCGACGAGGAGCTGGACGGCGACGGCGAGGAGCTGGGCTACGCGGCCGACGAGGCCTACGAGCAGCTCACCGGCACCGTCGCCCCGGACCTGGGCATCGCGCCCGCGCCCGCCGAACCGCTGGGCACGCCGATCGACCTGGAGGACGACCGGGCCCTCGCCGAGCGCCTGCCCCGCCTGTGGGCGAGGTTCGGGCCGGACTGAGGCGCGCCGCCCGCCCGGCGGTCAGGCGCGGCCCTGGAGGCGGGCCGCCGTGTCCCTGATGTCGGCGAGGCGGGCGGTGAGGGCGGCGCCCGGGCAGCTGGTCGCGTAGCCGTCGTCGTGGCCCGCGACGGCGGGCAGGGTGGCGGTGGCGCCCGCGGCGTAGCGGCTGAGGCCGTTGCTGGAGACCAGGGCGACCTTCGCGCGCGGGTCGGTGCCGCTCTCGCCGAGTTTCCAGGCGGCCACGGCGGCGATCGCGTCGGTCAGTTCGTCGGGCACGGGCACCCCGGCGGTGTAGGTGCCGAGGGCGGCGATTCCGGTGGTGCGGTGGTTGAAGCCCTGGGTGTGGGCGCCGGTGACGGGACGGTCGATGCCGCCGGCGCGGCCCTCGTAGATGGTGCCGCAGCGGTCGACGACGAAGTTGTAGCCGATGTCGTCCCAGTCCCGGGCGCCGGTCTGGCCCTGGTACACCCCGCGCAGGATGGCCGGTACATCGGCACAGTCGTAGCCGTTCGGCGTGTCCGTGTGGTGGACGAAGACGGCGATGACCTTGTCGTCGTAGCGGGGAGCGGGCTGGGCGCGGGCGGCGTCGCCCAGCCAGGCCGACCGGGGCACGATGTCGGGCCGGGGCGCGGCGTACCGGTCGGTGGCGGCCGCCGGAGCGGCCTCGGCGTCGGCCGCCCGTTCCACGCCGTTCGCGCACAGGAAGAGCGCGGCGACGGCGGCCAGCCCGGGCAGGGCGCCGAGCAGCGCCCGTGCCGCGGCCGGCGTACGGGCGGCGCCGGGTATGCGGGAGGCACGGCGCTCCCGGGCCCGGCGCGGTCCTCGGAAGACTGGCATGGTCCTACTGTCCGGCGGATCCGCTCTGTCCGCGATGTGTGGTGTGCCACCCGGTGGAACCATCGTCCCGGTGCACGGCGTTTCACGGTTGACCGCACACGTTCGCTCGCATGGATGGCCGCTTTTCGGACAGTCGTGCGTCTCAGGCTGATCATCGGCCCGGTACGGCACGTACTGAGGGTCCCGGGATCCGGCAGAAAGGCGGTTCGCGTGGACCTGCTCGACATCGTGCTGGCGCTGGTGGTGCTGGTCTACGCGGCGTCCGGATACCGGCGCGGGCTGGTGGCCGGCTGTGTGTCGCTGGCCGGCTTCGTGGGCGGTGCGGTGCTCGGGGTGTGGCTCCTGCCGTGGACGATGGACCTGGTGGCGCGTGGCTCGACCGGGGCGACGGTGGTCGCGGTGGTCACGGTGCTGCTGCCGGCGATGGTGGGCCACGAACTGGCGGGGCGTCTCGCGCTGCGGCTGCGCCGGGAACTGGACGCCGGTCCGCTCCGGGTGGCCGACGGGGTGGGCGGTGCGGTGGCGAACTCGGCGGCGGCGCTGATCGTGGCGTGGGTGGCGGCGAGCGTCCTGGCGGCCTCCTCGTCCTCGCTGCTCACCTCGGCCATCCGGGACTCGACCGTGCTGGGCGCGGTGCAGCGGGTGATGCCGGACACCACCCCCACGTGGTTCTCCCGGGCGACGTCCGCGCTGGCCGACGCCGGGTTCCCCCAGGTCTTCAACCCGTTCGAGAACGAGTCGGCCGCCGAGGTCGCCGAACCCTCGGGCGACAGCGTCACGCCCGCGGCCACCCTGGCGGCCAAGCTCAGCACGGTGAAGGTGGAGGGCGTCGCCGGCGCCCAGGGCCGGGAGGGCAGCGGCTTCGTGTACGCGCCGCAGCGCGTGATGACCAACGCCCACGTGGTGGCCGGCATCGACGACCCGAGCGTCCGGGTCGGCGGCGTGGGCCCGGCGTACGAGGCGCGGGTGGTGCTGTTCGACCCGGACAAGGACGTGGCCGTGCTGTACGTCCCCGGCCTGCGGGCGCCGGTGCTGCGGTTCGACGAGGACGCCTCGCGCGGCGACGCGGCGGTGGTCGCGGGCTATCCGCAGGACGGCGCCCTGGATCTGCGGGCGGCGACGGTGGCGAACCGGATCCGCGCCACCGGCCAGAACATCTACAACGACGAGAACGTGACCCGGGAGATCTACTCGATCCGTTCCACGGTCCGCCCCGGCAACTCGGGCGGACCGCTGCTGACCACCGACGGCCGGGTGTACGGCGTGGTGTTCGCCCGTTCCACCTCCGACGCGGAGACCGGCTACGTGCTGACGGCGGCCGAGGTGGCCCCGGATGCACGCAGCGCGGCGGACGCCACGCGGGCGGTGGACACGGGCGAGCCGGTCACGTCGTGAGCGCGGTCAGCATCTGTCCCATCAGCACGTCGTCGACGTACTGGCCGTCGAGGTGGAACTCCTCGGGCTGTACGCCCTCGACGACGAAGCCCTCCGACTCGTAGAGCCCCCGGGCGGCCGTGTTGTGGCCGAGGACCCGCAGGGTGATGCGGCGGAAGCCCTCTTGCCGGGCCTCCTTGACGGCGGCCCGGACCAGGGCCCGCCCCACGCCGTGGCCGCGGGCCGCGCCGGCGACGGCGAGGCCGCGGATCTGGCGGACGTGGGTGTTGGAGGCCAGCGGGGTGGGGAAGCCGAGGCGGACGTAGCCGACGACGGCGCCGTCGAGTTCGGCGACCAGGTGGGCGTCGGGCCCGCAGGTGTCACGGAAGAAGGGGTCGTCCGGTCCCGGCGGGGGCGAGACGGCGTGCAGGTGGGACCAGGTCTCGAGGTCGATCCGGCGCAGCGGTTCCTCGTCCTCGGGCCTGGCGCGGCGTATGTGCGGGGCTGGCATGACGGTCACTGTACGGCGCGGTGACGGCGACCGTTCCGTGGTTTTCTCCGGGCCACCCGGCAGGATGGCCCCATGAACGACGGACGCGTGGACGACGGACGCTCGGGCAGGGGACGTTCCCGCATCGCGGTGGCCGGCGCGTCCGGTCTCATCGGCGGTGCACTGGCGCGGTCCCTGACCGCGGACGGCCACGAGGTGGTGCGCCTGGTGCGGCACGCGCCCGGGGGTGCGGACGAAATCCGCTGGGACCCCGAGAACGGGCGGGTGGACGCGGCCGGACTCGAAGGCTGCGACGCCGTGGTCAATCTGGCCGGGGCCGGGGTGGGAGACCGCCGCTGGACCGACGCGTACAAGACGCGCATCCGCAGCAGCCGGGTGCACGGCACGACGGCGCTCGCGGAGGCCGTCGCCTCGATGGAGCGGCCGCCGCGCGTCTTCGTGAACGGCAGCGCGGTGGGCTTCTACGGGGAGACCGGCGACCGGCCCGTGGACGAGAGCGCGCCCGCCGGGGAGGGCTTCCTGCCGGGCCTGTGCGTGGAGTGGGAGGCCGCGGCGGCCCCGGCCCGGGAGGCGGGCGTGCGGACGGTGTTCACGCGGACCGGGCTGGTCGTCGCGCGCGGGGGCGGCGCCTGGGGTCGGCTCTTCCCCCTCTTCCGGGCGGGACTCGGCGGGCGGCTGGGTGACGGGTCGCAGTACTGGTCCTTCGTGGCGCTGCACGACGAGGTGGCGGCGATCCGGCACCTCCTGGACCGGGACGACCTGTCCGGCCCGTTCAACCTGACCGCCCCGCAGCCGGTGACGAACCGTGAGGTCACGGTGGCCATGGGCCGGGTGCTGCACCGCCCGGCGCCGTTCGCGGTGCCCGCGCCGGTGCTGCGGGCGGCGCTCGGCGAGATGGCGGGCGACGTCCTCGGCAGTGCCCGGGTCCTGCCCTCCCGCCTCCTGGAGTCGGGCTTCCGCTTCGCGTTCCCGGAGATCGACGGAGCGATCCGGGCGGCGCTGTAGGCGTACCCCGTGGCGTTCGCCGACCGCGCGCCGACCACCTGGCGACCGGATGACGACTGTTTCGCGCGCGTATGCGACCGGCGTGCGACCGTGTACCGCCTCCGTGCGACTCCCCGTGACCGTTCCGGACCCTAACCTCGTGTCGAACTCGGGTATTCCTCAAGCCTGTTGGGGGCATGACGTCTCCAGCGGCCGCGCAACCTCGAGGAGGGGCACGTGCTTGAGCCCGCGTACCAGGCGGACGTCGTCGTCGTGGGGGCCGGGATCGCCGGACTCGCCGCGGCGGAACGGCTGACCAGCGCAGGAGTGACGACCACGGTCCTGGAGGCCGCCCATACGGTGGGCGGCCGGATGGCCACCGAGAAGGTCGACGGTTTCCGGCTCGACAGAATCGGACAGTTGCTGTCCACGGCGTATCCCGAACTGCGTCGCACCCCCGGGCTCGACGGCCTCGCGCTGCTGCCCTTCGCCCCCGGGGTCCTGCTGCACAGCGAGGGCCGTCACCACCGCGCGGGCGCCCCGGCGGGCGTACGGAGCGCGCGGGGCGCACTCCATGCGGTGCGCGCCCTCGCGAGCGCCCCCCGCTCGATGCCCTCACCCCGGCGCACGGTCAACGCGCCCGGCGCGTCCGGCAGGCCGGCCGCCGCGCCCCGCACCCGTGCCGGCGCCCCGCTCGGCACCGCCGTCGACCAGGCCCGGCTCGGCGCCGCGCTGGCCCGGCTCGCGCACACCCCGGCCGAACGGCTGCTGGCCCGCCCGGAGCTGCCCGCCGCCCGGGCGCTGGCCGCCCGCGGGCTGCCGGCCCGCACGATCGACGGCTTCCTGCGCCCGCTGCTCGCCGCCCTGCTGTACGACCCGGACCTCACGACGTCCAGCCGGTGCGCGGACCTCGCGCTGCGCGCCTTCGCCGGCGGGCGGCTGGCGCTGCCGGAGGGCGGCGCGGAGGCCCTGCCGGAGCACATGGCGCGGTCGCTGCCGCCGGGCACCGTGCACACCGGGGTGCGCGTCACCGCGGTCGCGACCAACGCCGTGACCACCGCGGAGCACGGCGTCATCCACTGCCGGGCCGTCCTCGTGGCGACCGACGCCCGCGCGGCGGCCGAGCTGCTGCCGGGCCTGAGGGTGCCGGACTTCCACCCGGTGACGGTGGTCCACCACACGACCGACGAACCGCCGACGACGACCGGCGCGTCCCTGCTGCTCGACGCCGACCGCGGCGGCCCGGTCGCCCACACGGCGCAGATCAGCCGGGTGGACCCGTCCCGCGCGCCCGCCGGACGCACCCTCGTCTCGTCGACGGTCCTCGGCCCTCCCCCGCCCGACCTCGACACCGCCGTACGCATGCACCTGTCCCGCCTCTACGGCACCCCGACCACCCGCTGGGAGACCCTCGCCGTGCACCACACGCCCGAGGCGGTGCCCGCGATGCGCCCGCCGCACGACCCGCGCAGGCCGGTGCGGCTGCTGGCCGGCCTGTACGTGTGCGGCGACCACCGCGACACCAGCACCGTCCAGGGCGCGCTGCACTCGGGCCACCGGGCCTCGGCGGCGATCCTGTCCGACCTGGGAGCGGGCCGCCCGATGCACTCGGCGGAGGCGGTGGGGTCGGCGCGGGCGGCTTAGCCACCCCTCCGGGGGCGCGCCGCACCCAGGCACGATGCCGAGGCCGGCGGCGACAGCCCCGGCGGTGACCCGGGATCGTCGCCGCCGGGACGGCCCGCGCCCGTCGTCTACCCCAGGGCGGCCACCTTGTCCCGGTACCCCCGGACCGGGGCCGCGTCCCGGTACGGCTCCAGGCGGCGCTCGAAGTCGCGGACGTACTCCGCGGCGCGCACCGAGCGCATCTCGGCCGCCTGCCCTGCCGCCTCGGCGGCCAGCTGGCAGGCCTGGTCGAGTTCGCCGAGGCCGAGCCGGGCGGTGGCGAGGACGACCCGGCAGAACAGCCGGCTGCGGGCGTAGACGGGGGCGCGCAGTTGCAGCGAGCGCTCCGCGTGCTGGGCGGCGGCCCGGAACTGCTGCAGGTCGCGGTGGCAGTGCCCGAACTCGTCGGCGAGCTGCGCCTCGTCGAAGAAGCGCGCCCAGTGCGGCACCTCGTCGCCGGGCCGGGCGGCCTCCAGCGCCCGCTCGGCCCGCACCAGGGCCGCGGTGCAGGCCCGCACCTCGCCGAGGACGGCGTGCGCCCGCGCCTCGGCGGCGTGCAGCAGCGTCTGCACGACCGGCGGCGCGGAGGTCCCCACGCCCTGCTGCGCCACCCGCGCGAGCTGCACGGCCTCCCGCCCGTGCCCCAGGTAGACGGCCTGCCGGCTCATGGTGACCAGCACGTACGAGCCGTACGCCCGGTCCGCCGCCGCCTGCGACAGCCGCAGCGCCTGCACGAAGTAGCGCTGGGCGAGGCCGTGCGCGGCGATGTCGTACGACGTCCAGCCGGCGAGCCGGGTCAGGTCGGCGGCGGCGGCGAAGAGGCGCCGGCCGGTCTGCTCGCCGTAGGTGCCGCGCAGCATCGGCTCCAGCTCGTGCTCCAGGTAACGCACGAGGGCCTGGCGGGCGTGTCCGCCGCCGTACCGGTCGTCGAGGCTGCGGAACAGCTCGCCGACCGAGCGCAGCGCGGCGAGGTCGCCGCCGCTGACCTTCTGACCCGGGCCGCGTTCGGCCGGGGCCCGGCGCCGGGACGGATCGAGCGGGACGGCGAGCCTGGGGGTCGCGGGCCGGCCCTGCGCGGGGATGCGGACGGGCACCTCGACGCGGGCCACCTTCTCGTCGGCGCGGCCGATCAGCCAGTCCCGGCTGGGCACGACGAGCCCGGCCGGGGTGAAGGCGATCTTCCGCAGCTCGGCGTGGCTGCCGGAGTCCTTGCGCCACAGCCCGCCGACGATGTCGACCGCCTCTTCCGGGCTCCCGGCGAACTCGAGGCCCGCGTAGACGGGCGCGCAGGCGTCCAGGCCGAGGTCCTGGGCGGTCAGGCGGCGGCCCAGGCGCCGGGTGAAGACCTCGGCGATCAGGGCCGGGGTCGTGCCGCGGGGCTGCTGGCCGCGCAGCCACCGGGTGACGGACGTCTTGTCATATCTCAGGTCCAGGCCGTGTTCGAGTCCGAGCTGGTCGACGCGACGCGCGAGACCCGCGTTCGAGAACCCCGCTTCGGCGATGAGCGCGGCGAGCTGGCGGTTGGGGGTGCGCTGCGCGGGTCGTTCCGTCATGGTGCGGTGCGGTCTCCTGCCTTCCGGGCGTTCGAAGTGCCCGGAGCGCTTGTGAGCAGCCCTTATGGCCTCGTGAAGGCGTGAATGTAGCGGAGAGTAAGCACCCGATCGCACAATTCGCCCGGCATTCATCCGATCGTGTGAGGATTGCCCGCCCGGCTGACGACGCGCGGGCGGTCGTACAGTGGCGTGGGCACGCTTCGTGCCTTACGACCTTGCAGGGAGGCACGTGCCGTGAGTGAGCTGCGCTTCGTCCGGATGGGGTTCGGTGCCGAACGCGTCGAGTACCAGGAGGCGTGGGACGAACAGCGCCGGGTGCACGCCGCGCGGTTCGTCGACGAGGTCCCCGACACCGTGCTGCTCCTCGAACACCCGCCGGTCTACACCGCCGGCCGGCGCACCGAGGAGAGCGAGCGCCCGCTGGACGGCACGCCGGTCATCGACGTGGACCGCGGCGGCAAGATCACCTGGCACGGTCCGGGCCAGCTGGTGGGCTACCCGATCCAGAAGCTGCCGCGCCCCGTCGACGTGGTGGCCCACGTCCGCCGCCTGGAGGAGGCCCTGATCCGCACCTGCGCGGAGTTCGGCCTGGAGACCACCCGGGTCGAGGGCCGCAGCGGCGTCTGGGTTCTCGGCGACCCGGTCGAGCATCGCCCGGCGCTCGGGGGACTCTCCCTGGACTTCGACCCCCGGCTGACCGACGACGAGTTCGACCCCCGGCTCAACGGCCCCGAGTACGCCCCGTCCAACGCGGGCCAGCGCCGCGAGGACCGCAAGATCGCCGCGATCGGCATCCGGGTCGCCAAGGGCGTCACGATGCACGGGTTCGCACTGAACGTGAACCCCGACAACAAGTGGTTCGACAAGATCATCCCCTGCGGCATCCGCGACGCGGGCGTCGCCTCCCTGGCGAACGAACTCGGCCGCGACGTGACCATCGACGAGGTCCTCCCGGTGGCCGAACGCCACCTCCGGGACGTCCTGGAGAACGCGGAACTCAAGCCCCGGGTCATCGAGAAGACACCGGCATGAATCCAGCCCGTCCGGCGTTTGAGGACAAGGCCCGTTCAGGGCCGGAGCGGGGGCCTGGGGGCGGCAGCCCCCAGAGGCCAGCACCCTCGCCGGGCATTCAAATCCACGGGCGTACGCTTAAAGGCGCCGAAGAATCAAACGCTAGGGAGCCGGTCGTGTCCGCAGTCGCACCCGACGGACGCAAGATGCTGCGCCTGGAGGTCCGCAACAGCCAGACCCCCATCGAGCGCAAGCCCGAGTGGATCAAGACCCGGGCGAAAATGGGCCCCGAGTACACCAAGATGCAGAACCTCGTGAAGAGCGAGGGCCTGCACACGGTCTGCCAGGAAGCCGGCTGTCCCAACATCTACGAGTGCTGGGAGGACCGCGAGGCGACCTTCCTCATCGGCGGCGACCAGTGCACCCGTCGCTGTGACTTCTGCCAGATCGACACGGGCAAGCCCGAGGCGCTCGACCGCGACGAGCCCCGCCGGGTCGGCGAGTCCGTGGTCACGATGGACCTGAACTACGCCACCATCACCGGCGTCGCGCGCGACGACCTCCCCGACGGAGGCGCCTGGCTGTACGCGGAGACGGTGCGCCAGATCCACCAGCAGACCGCCGATCGCGAGACCGGCCGCACCAAGGTCGAGCTGCTGGCCCCCGACTTCAACGCGGTCCCGGAGCTCCTCCGGGAGGTCTTCGACTCCCGCCCCGAGGTCTTCGCGCACAACGTCGAGACGGTCCCGCGGATCTTCAAGCGCATCCGCCCCGGCTTCCGCTACGAGCGCTCCCTGAAGGTCATCACGGACGCCCGCGACTACGGCCTGGTCACCAAGTCGAACCTGATCCTCGGCATGGGCGAGACCCGCGAGGAGATCAGCGAGGCGCTGAAGCAGCTGCACGAGGCCGGCTGCGAGCTGATCACCATCACGCAGTATCTGCGCCCGTCCGTGCGCCACCACCCGGTGGAGCGCTGGGTCAAGCCGCAGGAGTTCGTCGAGCTGAAGGAGGAAGCCGAGCAGATCGGCTTCTCCGGCGTGATGTCGGGCCCGCTGGTGCGGTCCTCGTACCGGGCGGGACGGCTCTACGGAATGGCCATGGAGCAGCGCCGGTCCGCCACCGTGTGAATTCCCGCACAAGTCACTACTGGCCAGTAATGGCCGAGTTGCCGCGGCCCCGACCGTCCTCGCTGATGAGGGCACCGGTCGGGGCCGCGCGTCCGTTCCAGGGCCCGGCAACGCGGCTTCATGTGCGTTTGACCGGCGGGTCACGTCCTGGTAACACCAATCAGTGACCCTGGAATCACAGCACGTACACCACCGCGTACACCCGTCTCCGTACCCGGAGCCGTACCGAGGGGGGACCTCCACGATGCAGGCCGCGCCCGTTCGCGCCACCGCCGTCCGCGCCACCGCCATCCCGTCGTTCACCACCGCCCTGCGGGCCGTCGAGTCGCTGCTGATGAGCGGCGGCCAGCGCACCGCCCGGCGCAACGCGTGGAACTCCGTCCTCGAGGACCGCCGCCGCGCCAAGGACCGGATCGAGACGGAGCGCGCGCTGCGGCAGTCCGTCGCCGGCCGCCCCTGACCTCGCACCCGACCGCGCCCGTGGGCGCGCCCCGGCCGCCGTCCCGCCTCCCCCGCCGGGCACTGCCGTCGTCGGCGCTTTCGGGGGCACGTAGACTTCGTGCCATGGCGAGGAAGGAACCTGCAGCGGACGCTGCGAATCCCGGGCGACTGAAGCAGATCGCTCTGACCTACAAGATGACCCGCAAGGCCGACAAGAAGATCGGTCTTGTGCTCGCGGGTGTCGGCATCGTCGTCTTCGGTGTCCTCCTCGGGATCGGTTTCTTGATCGGTCACCCCATCTATCTCGGCATCCTGGGCCTGCTGCTCGCCTTCCTCGCGACGGCGATCGTCTTCGGGCGCCGGGCCGAGCGGGCGGCCTTCGGCCAGATGGAGGGACAGCCGGGCGCGGCGGCGGCCGTACTGGACAACATCGGCCGGGGCTGGACGACGACCCCCGCGGTGGCGATGAACCGCAACCAGGACGTGGTGCACCGCGCGGTCGGCAAGGCCGGCATCGTGCTGGTCGCGGAGGGCAACCCGAACCGGGTGAAGTCCCTGCTCGCGGCCGAGAAGAAGAAGATGAACCGCATCGTCTCGGACGTGCCCGTGCACGACCTGGTCGTGGGCACCGGCGAGGGCCAGGTCGAGCTGAAGAAGCTGCGCACGACCATGCTCAAGCTCCCCCGCGTCCTGAGCGGCCCGCAGGTCACCGTGACCAACGACCGACTGCGTGCCCTGGGCGACCTGATGAGCAACATGCCGCTGCCCAAGGGCCCGATGCCGAAGGGCATGCGGATGCCCCGGGGCGGCAACCCCAGGCAGCGCTGACCCGCAGAACTCCGAAACGCCGGTACGGCGATGGGGGCGGCCCGATCCACTCGGGCCGCCCCCATCGCCGTACCGTTCGTCGTACCGGCGTCGTCGTACCGGCGTCTCGCCGTACCGGTCGTCCTACCGGCGTCGTGCCGCGCGTGGGTCAGATCCGGACTTCCACGGTGCGTGCCAGCCGGTCGTGCAGGCCCCGGCCGTCGCGGTCCCAGATCAGCGCCGGGAGCGCGAGGCACAGCAGGACCGAGCGCAGCAGGGCGCGCAGCGGGCTGGGGTGACCGGTGGCGAGGTCCACGACCCGCAGGCCGAAGAGGCGCTTGCCCGGCGTGGAGCCGACCGTGCCGACGGTCAGCACGCTCAGCACGAAGAAGATCAGCAGGGCCCAGTTGCTCGCCGTCTGCCCGTAGCTGCCCGTGATCAGGCCGTATGCGATCAGGGAGCACAGGGCCCAGTCGACGGCCAGCGCGCCGAGCCGCCTGCCCGGACGGGCGATCGAACCCGGTCCCTCCTCGGGCAGACCGAGCTGCTCGCCGCGGTATCCGAGATCGGCGCCGGCCTCTTCGATGGCCGCGCGGGGACCGGAGAGCCACGAGCCGATTGCTTGCCTGTTGTCCACCCGACCACGGTACTGCGCCCCTGTACGTACCGAGAACGGTGGGGTGTGAGGGGCCCCGATCCGGCCTAGGCTGGGCAGGGAGCCGGTTAACTTCTGCGAAACAAATGGGTCACGCCCGAGAAATCACCCGTCCCTAGGGTCGAGGAAGCGTGGGCCACCCGCACTGGCCGCACGAACGATCTACCACCCCGGCGGGACGGTCGGGAGTAGGAGGAGCTGGATGTTCCAGAACGCCGACGACGTCAAGAAGTTCATCGCGGACGAGGACGTCAAGTTCGTCGATGTCCGGTTCTGCGACCTGCCGGGCGTCATGCAGCACTTCACGTTGCCCGCCGAGGCGTTCGACCCCGACGACGAGCAGGCCTTCGACGGATCCTCGATCCGCGGCTTCCAGGCCATCCACGAGTCGGACATGGCCCTGCGCCCCGACCTGTCCACCGCGCGCGTCGACCCGTTCCGCCGGGACAAGACGCTCAACATCAACTTCTTCATCCACGACCCGATCACGGGCGAGCAGTACTCCCGCGACCCGCGGAACGTGGCGAAGAAGGCCGAGGCGTACCTGGCGTCCACGGGCATCGCCGACACGGCGTTCTTCGGTCCGGAGGCCGAGTTCTACGTCTTCGACTCCGTCCGCTTCGCCACCAGCGCGAACGAGTCCTTCTACCACATCGACTCCGAGGCCGGCGCCTGGAACACCGGTGCCCTGGAGGACAACCGCGGTTACAAGGTCCGTTACAAGGGCGGCTACTTCCCGGTCCCGCCGGTCGACCACTTCGCCGACCTGCGCGCCGAGATCTCCCTGGAGCTGGAGCGGTCCGGCCTGAAGGTCGAGCGCCAGCACCACGAGGTGGGCACCGCCGGCCAGGCCGAGATCAACTACAAGTTCAACACGCTGCTCGCCGCCGCCGACGACCTCCAGCTCTTCAAGTACATCGTGAAGAACGTGGCCTGGAAGAACGGCAAGACGGCGACCTTCATGCCGAAGCCGATCTTCGGCGACAACGGCTCGGGCATGCACGTCCACCAGTCGCTGTGGACGAACGGCGAGCCCCTCTTCTACGACGAGCAGGGCTACGCGGGCCTCTCGGACACCGCCCGCTACTACATCGGCGGCATCCTCAGGCACGCCCCGTCGCTGCTGGCCTTCACCAACCCGACGGTGAACTCCTACCACCGCCTGGTGCCGGGCTTCGAGGCGCCGGTGAACCTGGTGTACTCGCAGCGCAACCGCTCCGCCGCGATGCGCATCCCGATCACGGGCTCGAACCCGAAGGCCAAGCGCGTCGAGTTCCGCGCCCCGGACGCCTCCGGCAACCCGTACCTGGCCTTCTCGGCCCTGCTGCTCGCGGGTCTGGACGGCATCAAGAACAAGATCGAGCCGGCCGAGCCGATCGACAAGGACCTCTACGAGCTGGCTCCCGAGGAGCACGCGAACGTGGCACAGGTCCCGACCTCCCTCGGCGCGGTCCTCGACCGCCTGGAGGCCGACCACGAGTTCCTCCTCCAGGGCGACGTGTTCACGCCGGACCTGATCGAGACGTGGATCGACTTCAAGCGCGCCAACGAGATCGCCCCGCTGCAGCTGCGTCCGCACCCGCACGAGTTCGAGATGTACTTCGACGTGTGATCGACCGGTCACACCCGGCCCGTCCGGCGCCCCCGTCCCTCTTCCCGGAGAGCGGGGGCGCCGTCGTGCGTGGCCGAAAACACTTCACAGGGTGGGGGCATGCCGGGATCATGTCTACTGACACGGTTGTTCGAGTCAGGGGGACGGGGAGAGTGCCGGAGATGCCGGAACGGGACGACGAGGAGCGCGAGTACGACCTGAAGTGGGCGGACGGTGCCGAGCACAAAGAGCCCTCCGCGCGGGCCCGGATGCTCGCCGCGCGCTGGAAGGAGAACCCTCCCGGGCCGGTCCCCTTCCGCGCCGACCCCGACCACGTGGGCTCCGGGCGCCGGTCGTCGTGGGTGTCCACCGCCGTGGTGCTCGGCTGCGTGGCCGCGGTGATCGTGCTGCTGGGCTACATCAACTTCCGGGCGCCCTACTAGGAGCCCGCGCCGGGTGCACACTGGACAGCGGGACGAGTGCCCGACTGTGAGGTGACGCAGATGCAGAGCCGCTTCCGGAGTGACCGGCGGTTGACCGTGCGCATGGGGATCACCCTGTTCCTGCTCGGCCTGTTGTACGTGGGCTTCATTGCCGCGCTGATCGCGCTGCTGAAGTCCTGGGTACTGGTCGTGGTGATCGTGGCGGCGGTGTTCGGGGCGCAGTACTGGTTCTCCGACCGGATCGCGCTGTTCGCGATGCGCGGCCGGGTCGTGGAGCGGGACGAGTATCCGGAGCTGCACGGGGTGGTGGACCGGCTGGCGGCGATGGCGGACATGCCGAAACCGGTGGTCGCGGTGTCGGAGATGGAGATGCCGAACGCGTTCGCGACCGGCCGCAATCCGGACAACGCGGTGGTCTGTGTCACCACCGGGCTGCTGCGGCGGCTGGAGCCCGCGGAGCTGGAGGGCGTGCTCGCGCACGAGCTGTCGCACGTGGCGCACAAGGACGTCGCGGTGATCACGGTGGCGTCGTTCCTCGGCGTGATCGCGGGGCTGATCGTGCGGTTCGCCTTCTACTCCCAGCTCTTCGGTGGGCGCCGGGACCAGAACACGATGGCCGTCCTGGCCGTGGTGATGGGCGTCTCGGCCGCCGTGTACGCGCTCAGCTTCCTGCTGATCCGGGCCCTGTCCCGGTACCGGGAGCTGGCGGCCGACCGGGCCGCGGCCCTGCTCACCGGGCGCCCCTCGGCCCTGGCGGCGGCCCTCACCAAGGTCACCGGCGACATCGCGCGCATCCCGACCAAGGACCTGCGCACGGCACAGGCCTTCAACGCCTTCTACTTCACTCCGGCCTTCGGCAGCGACCCCGGCCTCGGCCGGTTCTTCGCCACCCACCCCAGCCTGGAGCAGCGGCTCGACCAGCTGGGCCGCATCTCCACCGAGCTGGGCGAGGCGACGGCCCCCGGCAAGGCCTGAGACGCGGGAAGTCGCGGGAAGGACGGACACAGGGGCATGGGACTGCTGGACATCCTGCTCGGCCGGTCCAGGGCGGTGGGGCCCGATCTCGACCGGCTCTTCGCACTGCCCTCGGCGGCGGTGGGCCTGGAGGCCGCGGCCGGCTTCCGGCCGACCGGGCAGGGGGCGGTGTGCTTCGCGACGGTCGAGGGCGCCGCCTTCGAGCGTACGCACCGCGAGATCCGCGCCCTGCTGGACGCGGACGCCGGCCGCACCCCGGTGGAGCTGACCCACGACTCCTACGGCTACTCCTGGCTCGTCTCCCGGCGCTCCCCCGGCGAGCTGTCGCAGCTGGTGAACGACCTGCACGCGGTGAACAGCACCCTGGAGGCGGGCGGTTTCGGCCCGCGGCTGCTGTGCTCCCTGGCCGGTTTCGCGAACGACGACGGCCGGCGGCTCGCCCTGGTCTACCTCTACAAGCGCGGCACGTTCTACCCCTTCGCGCCCCTGCCCGGCGAACGGCGGCAGCGGGACAACGCGCTGGAGCTGCGGATACGGGCGGTGCTCGCCGACGAACTGCCGGTGGAGGGCGACCTGGGCCGCTGGTTCCCCGTGTGGGGAGCGCCCGGACTCTGACCGCCGGGGCCCCGCCTGTCAGTGGTGTCGTGCACGATGGCCACACCGAGGACGCGTACCGGTACCTGGGACGCTGCGGACGTACGGACGGGCGGAGGGCCTGCATGGGTGACGGCGGACGACGACACATCGAGGCGGCCGAGCGGCGGGACCGGCTGGCCCTGCGGCAGCGGCTGGTGGGGGCCGCGCGGGCGGGGAGTCCGGAGGAGGTCGCCGGGTCCCTGGTCGCGCTGCACGGCACGGACCCGGCGGCGGTGCACCTGGCCGTGGGCGCGCGGCTGGCGGACGCGGCGAAGACCGTGGGCGAGACGGAGCGGGCACTGTACGAGGACGGGACGCTGGTCCGGATGCACGGCATGCGGCACACCGTGTTCGTGTTCCCGACGGAGCTGACGGCGGTCGTGCACGCCTCCACCGGCCGCACCGTCGCCGCCCGGGAGCGGGCCAGGCTGCTCAAGAACATGGCGGAGGCCGGGGCCCCGGACGCCGCCTGGCTGACGGAGGTCGAGGAGTCGGCGCTGGCCGCGCTGGCCCGGCGCGGCCAGGCCACGGCGGCCGAACTGGCCCGCGACGAGCCGCGCCTGAAGGAGCAGTTCGTCTACGCGGCCGGGAAGAGCTACGAGGGCGTGCACACCGTCTCCGGCCGCCTGCTGAAGGTGCTGGGCGTCGAGGGCAAGGTGGTGCGGGGCCGGCCGCTGGGCTCGTGGACGTCCAGCCAGTTCCGCTGGGCACCGGCGCCCGAGCATCCCGAGCTGGACCCGGGCGAGGCGCAGGCCGAGCTGCTGCGGCGCTGGCTGGCGGCATGCGGTCCGGCGACCGAGGACGACCTCAAGTGGTGGACCGGGTGGCGGGTGACGGAGGTGCGCCGGGCGCTGACCGCGATCGGCGCGGAGGCGGTCTCACTGGACGAGGGCACGGGGTACGTCGTCGCCGGTGACGCCGGCCCGGTCGCCGGGCCGGCCGAGCCGTGGGCGGCGCTGCTGCCCGCCCTGGACCCGACGGCGATGGGCTGGCAGCAGCGGGACTGGTATCTCGCCCCCGAGCTGCGGCCGATGCTCTTCGACCGCAGCGGCAACGTCGGCCCGACGGTGTGGTGGAACGGCCGCGTGATCGGCGGCTGGGCCCAACGCGCCGACGGCGAGATCGTCTGGCGACTGCCGGCCGGCGAGGACATCGGCCGCGACGCCGAGACCGCGATCGGGGCGGAGGCGGAACGCCTGTCGTCCTGGGTGGGCACGACCCGGATCACGCCCCGGTTCCGGACGCCGCTGGAGCGGGAGTTGTCTGCGTAGGCAGGCCTTCCAACGCCGGGCGGTGCTCTTCAGCCCGTCCGGCGATCGAGGACGAGGCCGTTCGGGCCGAAAGCGGGGGTCCGGGGGCGGCGGCCCCCAGGGACAGCAGCCCCCAGGGACGGCAGCCCCCAGGGACGGCAACACGAGCGCAGGGCACCGCAGAACGAACGGCGCCCTGCGCCCCGCTCACCGCGAGTACCGCATCAACGCCCGCACCATGTGGCACGTGGTGTCCGACGGCGGGTGAACCCCGATGGCCAGCGCAGCGCTCCGTATCCTCTCGTTGCGCGCCTGGTTGGGCAGGTAGACGCCGGAGTCCAGCAGGGCGATGGCGAGCCGCATCGCCTTGAGCCGGCGGTTGTGCGTGACGTACCACTCGCGGGGGCGGCCCGCCGGCAGCGGACGCTTCTCCACGGGTTCGTACGGCAGGTCGAGCAGGACGGGCCGCTTGGCGGTGGACTGGGTGGGCAACGGCTTCGGCTTCAGTGCGGCAGCGGGCACGGGCATCCTCCTGTCGCGGTCAGGGCGCCGTCCGGACCTCCCGGCGACACCCTCGAACACTGCTTCTATTTTACCGCCCCCCACTGACAAAAGCCCCTGCCCACAAGGCCTTTCGAGGCCGCTGTGGCCCACGTGGTGAACGAGTTTTCGCACCCCTCCGGCTACCGTGTGCGGCATGGAGATCTGGATCAATCCGGCCTGTTCGAAGTGCCGCAGCGCCATCAGTCTGCTCGACGCGGAGGGGGCCGACTACACCGTCCGCCGCTATCTGGAGGACGTGCCGAGCGCGGACGAGATCCGCGAGGTGCTCACCCGGCTCGGGCTCGAACCGTGGGACATCACCCGCACCCAGGAAGCGGCCGCCAAGGAACTGGGCCTGAAGGACTGGCCCCGTGACGAGGCGTCACGCGGCCGCTGGGTCACCGCGCTCGCCGAACACCCCAAGCTGATCCAGCGCCCGATCATCACGGCGGACGACGGAACGGCCGTGGTGGGCCGCACCGATGACGCGGTTCGGGACGCTCTGTCCCGGTAGCGGGTGAATTGTCGCGCGCCGCGACTCGGGGCGGTCCACGCTGTTACCCTGCGCCGCCATGACCCACGATGATCAAGGACCGCACTACGGGCAGTCCACGCCGTACGGACAGCCCACGCCGTACGGACAGCCCACGCCGTACGGACAGCAACAGCCGTACGGACAGCAGCAGCCGCCCGAGCAGTACGGTCCGTACGCCCCCTCGGCGACCCCGGCCCCCTGGCCCGCCGAGCAGCACCGCGCACGCGGCCGCCGCATCCGGCCGGCGGTGATCGCGGTGACGGGCGTCGTCCTCGTCGCGGCCGTCGCCGGCGGCGCGCTGATGTACACGGGCGGCGACGACGGCCCGGCCGCGTCGCCCGCCGCGCCGGGCACCACGGCGGCCGTGACGCCCGCCGCCGTCCCCTCGGTGACCGGCACCCTGCCCTCCGACGCCCCCTCCGACCTGCCGTCGCTGCTCGCGCGGCCGGTCGTACGGCCCGAGCAGGCCTTCCCGGAGACGGCCGTGCGCCTGTCCGACGGCTCCCGGTACGAGCGCGTCGACCTCGCCACGACCACCGACTGCGCCCGGGGCATGTCGCAGGAACTGGCCGCCCTGGTCGACCAGGGCCAGGGCTGCTCGCGGCTCACCACGGCCCTGTTCACGGACGCCGAGCGGCGCTCGCAGGTGTCCGTGACGGTGGCGAGCTTCGTGCGCGCGGAGGACGCCGGGACGGTGTTCGCCATGGCCTCCATGGACCCGGTGACCTACCAGACCGTGTCGCTCGATCCGCCGCCCTCAGCGGGGCTGCCGACGGTGCCACCCGGGTCGGCCGGCGTCTTCCGGCGGCTGATGACCGTACGGTCCGTGGTGTTCGCGAACGGCCAGTGGGGCGACGGGTCGGAGGCGCGGGAAGCGGACCTCACCCGGCAGACGGAGGGTCTGCTCCAGTACGTCGACGACAACGTGGTGGCGTACGAGGAAGGCTGAAAGAGCCGTAGGGGCGTGTGACGCAGGTTACGTGCGCGCGTCGACTCGACCGCTGAGCAACTCCGTTCGGTATCTCGTACATAGCGGCGTACGCTCCCCTACCTCTTCAGGAGGCGCGCATGTCGCGCAGGAGAACTCTCGGTACGAAGAAGAAGATCGCGCTACTGGTGGGCGCCGCCACCGTGGCGGGCGGCGGCGCCTTCGTCATGGCGAACGCGTCGAACGCCGCGCAGCCCGCCCAGGACGCCCGGACGAAGGCCGCCCAGGACGCGGGCGTCTGCCAGGGCCTGGCCACCGCGCTCGGCAACAACCAGCGGTTCATCGAGGGCCAGCGGGCCGATCCCGACGCGCAGTCCGAGGCCCGGATCGAGAACCGTGAGGCCGTCGTCGCGGAGATCGAGCGCAAGCAGGCGGCGTCCGGCTGCGCGGTGGGGGAGTCGGCTCAGGACTCCCAGGCCGCGCAGCCGCCGCAGGCCGGGCAGGAGGCGGGTCAGGAGGCGGGTCAGGACACCGGCCAGGACGCCGGGCAACAGGCCGGGGACCAAGCGGGTGACCAGGCGGGTGACCAGGCCGGGGACCAAGCGGGCGGCCAGGCCGGTGACCAGGCCGGGGGCGCCGCGCAGGCCGGGGGGCAGGTCTGTGCCGGCTCCACCGTCACCCTCTCCGGCGAGGGCGGCGCGCCCGGCGCCTCCAGCGACCGGTTCCCGGTGGGCACCAAGCTCAGGGTGACCAACCTCGACAACGACAAGTCCACGACCGTGGAGGTGAACTCGGTCTCGGGAAGCTGCGCGCTGCTCAACAACGCGGCGTTCGAACAGGTCCGGGAGGAGGGCAAGTTCCTGATCCGGCGGGCGCTGATCGAGAAGGTCGGCTGAGGCTCAGCCGGCCGGTGCGGTGAGGAAGTCGCCGAGGCGGCGGGCCAGTCCGGGCGGCGCGGACTGCGGCAGCGCGTGGTGGGACACGTCCGGCAGGACGGCCGCCTCCACGCGCGGCAGCAGGGTCCGGGCCCGGGCCGCCACCTCGGCGGGGTCGTGGGTCCTGCTGTTCCCGGCCAGGAGCAGCAGGACCGGTACGTCCAGTCCGCGCAGTGCCTTCGGGGCCGGGCCCGGTCCGGTGACCGGCCTGCGCTCCGGGAAGCCGGCGGCGGCCTCCTGGAGGGCGAGCCAGTCGGCGTCGAGCGGGGTCGCGCCGGTCTCCCAGTCCAGGAAGGCGCGGACCCGGCGGGGCGTGGGGCGCAGCAGCATCGGCAGCGCGTGCAGCAGGTAGGCCGCCTTGAACCCGGCGAAGCACCGGGTCGGGTCCAGGAGGAACAGGCGGCGTACCCGGTCGGGCGCGTGCAAGGCGTAATGCAGGGCGATCCAGGCACCGAAGGAGTGCCCGCCGAGGTCGGTCTCCGCGATGCCGAGGCCGTCGAGGAGCGCGTCCAGCCAACCGGTGAGGTCGGCGACCGTACGGGGGTGGCGGTCGTCGGCCGGGGTGCTGCGGCCGGGGGCGCCGACCAGGTCGACGGCGTGGACGCGGTGGGTGCGGGACAGCTCGGCGGCCTGGGCGTACCAGGACGCGGAGGTCGCCGCACCGCCGCCCGGCAGCAGGACGAGGGGGCGGCCGTCGGCCGGGCCGGTCACGTTGACGTGCGTCTCGCCGAAGGGGGTGGGCACGGTCACCGCCTCGGTCACCGCGGGCCACTTGGCCATGACCTTGTCGTAGGCGTCGTGGAAACGGCCGGCGTCGTACGGACCGCGAGCGCTCATGAGCGGTGCCCCCTGTCTCTCTTGTTCCCCTGTTCCCTGCGTCCCCGTTAGTATCTCGCCCAGCGAGATACTTGTCGAGCGAGAAGACCGTCGAGGGAGCGCCCACATGTCCGACCGGGGACCGGAGAGCGAGAGCGGGACGGAGAGGGAGACACAGCGGGCGACGCAGACGCAGCGGGAGATGGAGATCGTCCACCTGCTGCGCGCGGTCACCGTCGAACTGGGCGCGCACAGCGCGCGGTTCGCGCGGCGCAACGGCATGCACCCCACCGACGTCCGTGCGCTCATCGCGCTCATGGACGCCGCACGCGTGGACGAGGCGATGACCGCCGGGCGCCTGGGCGCCGCGCTCGGGCTGAACTCCGCGGGGACGACGGCGCTGGTCGACCGGCTGGAGCGGGCAGGGCATGTGCGGCGGGTGCGTGACGGACGGGACCGGCGCAGGGTCACCGTCGAGGTGGACGAGCGGGCCGTCACGCTGGGCTGGTCCCACTTCGGACCGCTGATCGGGCGGTCGGTGGAGCTGCTGCGCGGATACGACGAGCGGGAACTGGCGGCGATCAGGGGCTTCCTGACCGGCGTGCGGGAGGCGGCCGAGGACGAGGGGGGTGAGCCTCACCACAACGACCGCAGGTAACACGGGGTTCACATACGGGCAACGGTCGGGAAATCGCCCGTTGGCACGCTGCACGGCAGTAGACGCGGCACCCCTGCCGCCCCCGCGCCGCCGCACCCGCACGTGCGCCGAGACCCACCCCGAAGGATGTGGCCCCGTGACCTTCAAGGCCGAGTACATCTGGATCGACGGCACCGAGCCGACGGCCAAGCTCCGTTCCAAGACGAAGATCATCACGGACGCCCCCGCCGGCCCGGACGCCCTGCCGGTCTGGGGCTTCGACGGCTCCTCCACCAACCAGGCCGAGGGCAACTCCTCGGACTGCGTGCTCAAGCCGGTCTTCTCCTGCCCCGACCCGATCCGCGGCGGCGACGACATCCTGGTGCTGTGCGAGGTCCTCGACACGGACATGACGCCGCACCCGAGCAACACCCGCGCCGAACTGGCCGCGCTGTCCGAGCGCTTCGCCGCGCAGGAGCCGGTCTTCGGCATCGAGCAGGAGTACACCTTCTTCAAGGGCGCCCGCCCGCTCGGCTTCCCCGAGGGCGGCTTCCCGGCCGCGCAGGGCGGCTACTACTGCGGTGTCGGCTCGGACGAGATCTTCGGCCGCGACGTCGTCGAGGCGCACCTGGAGAACTGCCTGAAGGCCGGTCTCGGCATCTCCGGCATCAACGCCGAGGTCATGCCCGGCCAGTGGGAGTTCCAGGTCGGCCCGCTGTCCCCGCTGGAGGTCTCCGACCAGCTGTGGGTGGCCCGCTGGCTGCTCTACCGCACGGCCGAGGACTTCCAGGTCTCCGCCACCCTCGACCCCAAGCCGGTCAAGGGCGACTGGAACGGCGCGGGCGCGCACACCAACTTCTCCACCAAGGCGATGCGCGAGGGTTACGACGCGATCATCACCGCCTGCGAGTCGCTCGGTGAGGGCTCCAAGCCCATGGACCACGTCAAGAACTACGGCGCCGGCATCGACGACCGCCTCACCGGCCTGCACGAGACCGCCCCGTGGAACGAGTACTCCTACGGCGTCTCCGACCGCGGCGCCTCGGTGCGCATCCCGTGGCAGGTCGAGAAGGACGGCAAGGGCTACATCGAGGACCGCCGTCCCAACGCCAACGTCGACCCGTACGTCGTGACGCGTCTGCTCGTCGACACCTGCTGCACGGCGCTGGAGAAGGCCGGCCAGGTCTGATCCCGGCCGCGTTGTCAGTGGCGCGTGCGATGGTGGGGACATGGAGATCGACGGGGACCTCGCCATCAGGGCCGAGACGGAGAACGGGCAGACGCACACCCGCATCCGGGCGGCGGAGCTGCGGAAGCTGGTGACACGTATCGGCCACGCCGGCGACCGCTTCCTGGTGGTGCAGCGGATACCGGACATCCCCGACGTGTTCGCGCAGGTGTGGCACGAGGAGGGCGGGGAGTACCGGCTGGAGCACCGGGCCGCCGCGGACGCGTTCTTCGGTGCCGACCTCGACGATCCCCACCGCGTGGCGGACCTCCTGACCGGCTGGGCACGCCGGGAGACCGGCTGGGACGCGGGCGTCGCCTGGGAACCGATCGACCTCGGGCCCGAGAAGGACG
The DNA here is from genome assembly GCF_041538145.2 of Streptomyces sp. MMCC 100. NCBI lineage: Bacteria > Bacillati > Actinomycetota > Actinomycetes > Kitasatosporales > Streptomycetaceae > Streptomyces > Streptomyces sp. MMCC 100. The sequence goes on along the minus strand of NZ_JBGORK020000001.1, from coordinate 1,442,087 downwards.
TCCCGGAGCTGCCGGACGAGGTTCTGCGGAAGGTCGAGCGGCTGGTCCGGGAGCGGCTGCGCTGCGGATACGACAGCCGCAAGGCGCTGGTCGAGATCGCGGAGGACTACCGGGACCCGGACGCCGACGACGAACGCCCGGTGTCCCGGGCCCAGGCCTGGCGGTTGGTGGACCGGCTGTGGCTGGAGCGGCTGGCCGAGCAGGAGACCTGGGGCGGGGAGACCACCGACCCGGACCGGCTCACCCGGGTTTTCGAGGCCCTGGACGCGGCCGGTGTCACCGCCCGGGAGAACTTCGCCTGCTGCCGGGGCTGCGGCACGGCGGAGATAGGCGCGGAGCGCAAGGATGCCCGGGGCTTCGTCTTCTTCCACCGGCAGAGCACCGAGGCCGCCGCCGAGGGGCACGGACTCATGCTGCACTACGGCGGTTTCGACGGCTCCGAGGAGACGACCACGGCCGTCGGACACGAGGTCGTGGCGGCGTTCGCGGGGTCCGGGCTGTCCACGCAGTGGAACGGCGATCCGGGCAGCGCGATCGGCGTCGCCCCGCTGAACTGGCGCAAACGGCTGGAGGGATGACCGGTCCGGCGACCGGTTCAGGCCAGTCGGCGTCCACACACTGAGAGGAGTCTCCTCTCCTCCGCCGCCGTCTGCTTCAATGAGCCCATGGTCGGCTTCCGGAAGTACGCAGCGACGGGTCGCCATGACCTCGAGCCCTTCTGGCCTTCCCGTCAGCACGACGACTTCGACCGGGTGTGTTGCCGCGCGACGATCGCGCCGGCCCGCTAGAAGCCCTGCATCACAGGCCTTCTGCGCCTGCCGCCGGTGCGCACGACGTACGTCCCGCGACGCGCCCGACCACGAACTCGCGCCCGTCGCCCCTCCCGACGAACCTCTCGCGCGAAAGAGCTGACGTCTCATGGCGACCACCCGTTCCCTGTCCACCGTCACCCTCGACTCCCCCACCGCCCTCCCCGACTCCGCCGGCCCCCGGCACCGGCTGCGCGCCGTCGCCCCGGACGAGGTGGCGGACGTGGCGGACCTGCTGCCACCGGGCGCCACCTGGCTGCCCGCGCCCCCGCACACCCTGCCGGCGCTGCCGGGACACCCGCCGATGGTCGGCTACCTCGTACTCGTCCCGGCCGACCGGCAGCCGCCGTTCCGGGACCCGCACCACGGCCGGGCCCGGAGCCGGAGCCGGGACCAGGCGGAGAACCCGCTCGTCCGGATCGACCCCGCACGGCGCACCGCCGCCGTGGACGGACGTGAACTCGATTTGACCTACCTGGAGTTCGAACTGCTCGCCCACCTCGTCACGCATCCGCACCGGGTGCACACCCGAGACCAGCTGGTCACCACGGTGTGGGGCTACGGACACGTGGGCGACGGCCGCACCGTCGACGTGCACGTGGCCCGGCTGCGCCGCAAGCTCGGGGCGGAGCACCGGCAGACGATCCAGACCGTGCGGCGCGTCGGCTACAAGTACACGCCGCCCACCGGCCGCTGAGCCCCGGCACCCGTCTGCTGACGGCAGAGGGCCGTTCCCCCGGGCCGCCGCGCCCGGCACAGTGACCGGTATGAGACTACTGGTGCTGGGCGGTACGGAGTTCGTGGGGCGGGCCGTGGTCGAGGCGGCCCTCGGCCGCGGCTGGGAGGTGACCGTCCTGCACCGCGGACGGCACGCCCCGCCGCCCGGGGTGCGGACGCTGCACGGCGACCGCACCGCGCCCGACGGTCTCGCCGCCCTGGCCGAGGGCACCTGGGACGCCGTCGTCGACACCTGGTCGGCGGCGCCCCGCGTGGTACGGGACGCGGCGCGGCTGCTGCGGGGCCGCGCCGGACGGTACGTGTACGTGTCGAGCTGCTCGGTGTACGCCTGGGCCCCGCCCGCCGGGTACACCGAGGACGCCCCGCTCGTCGAGGGCGCCTCGGCGGACGCCGGGCAGAGCGACTACGCCCGGGACAAGAGGGGCGCCGAGCTGGCCGCCTCGGACGCCTTCGGCGCGGACCGCTCGGTGCTCGTGCGGGCCGGGCTGATCCTCGGCCCGTACGAGAACATCGGCCGGCTGCCGTGGTGGCTGAACCGCGTCGCCCGCGGCGGGCGCGTCCTCGCACCGGGCCCGCGGGACCTGCCCCTGCAGTACATCGACGTCCGCGACCTCGCCGACTGGGTGCTCGGCGCGGTGGAGCGGGAGCTGAGCGGACCGTACAACCTGGCCTCCCCTGCGGGCCACACCACCATGGGCGGCCTGCTCGACGCCTGCGCGACGGCCACGGGCGGCACCGCGGAGCTGCGCTGGACCACCCCCGAGACCGTCCTCGCCGCCGGCATCGAGCCCTGGGGACAGCTGCCGGTGTGGACGCCCCCGGGCAGCGACCTGCACGACGCCCTGCAGAGCGCGGACGTCTCCCGCGCCCTGGCGACGGGCCTCGCCTGCCGGCCCGTCGCCGACACCGTGGGCGACACCTGGACCTGGCTGCGGGACATCGGCGGCACGGCACCGCAGCGCCCGGACCGGCCACCGGTCGGCCTGGACCCGGAGACGGAGGCGAAGGTCCTCGCTTGCGCCGACGGCCCCCTGGAGAGCGGAGGTGTACCTGGCACCACCCCCTGACCGGGGTACCCGGCCCAGTGCCCCGTGCCGTCGCCTGGGCGAGACTGCTGTCATGAGCATCGAGACGAAGAGCGGCACACGGCAGACACACATCCCGGCGCTGACACGGACGCGGGGTGTGGCGCTGTCGGCCGTGCGGGGCCTGGCACTGACGTTCATCGCCCTGCCCGGCGCGGTGGTCTGCTTCTGCCTGACCCTCGTGTCCATCGCCCTCGTCCCGATCGGGATAGGCATCGTCACCACGCCGTGGGTGCTGACGGGGGTGCGGGCCTTCGCGGACCGGCGGCGGCTGCTCGCCGCCGAGTGGGGCGGGGTGCGGATCCCGCGGGCGTACCGGCCGCTGCCCGCGGACGCCAATCCGTGGTCCCGCACCTTCGGGATGCTCCGTGACCCGGCGACCTGGCGGGACATCCTGTGGCTGCCCGTCGACATGACGGCGGGCGCCATCACCGCGCTGCTGGCCTTCTCGCTGGCCGTCTACCCACTGGAGGGCTTCGCCATCGCGGCCGGGCTGTGGCGGGTGCTGCCCGACGGGTACTGGTACGGCTTCGTCAAGGTCACCGACCAGACCTCCGCCCTCTACGCCGCGGCGCTGGGCGCCGTGCTCGTCCTCGCCGCCCTCCGGCTCACCCCCCTCCTGCTGCACGCCCACTTCCGGCTCACAAGTGCGGTGCTCGGATCCGGCCAGGGCGAACTCGCCGAGCGGGTCCGGGTACTGACCGAGACCCGGCGCGACGCCGTCGACACCTCCGCCGCCGAACTGCGCCGCATCGAGCGCGACCTGCACGACGGGGCGCAGGCCCGGCTGGTCGCCATGGGCATGGACCTGGGCACCATCGAGGCGCTGCTGGAGAAGGACCCGGCGAAGGCGAGGGAACTGCTCGCCCAGGCCCGCCGCTCCTCCGCCGACGCCCTGACCGAGCTGCGCGAACTCGTACGCGGCATCCACCCGCCGGTGCTCGCCGAACGCGGCCTGGGCGACGCGGTGCGTGCCCTGGCGCTGCGGCTGCCCGTCGCCGTCGAGGTCGCCGTGGACCTGCCCGGCCGCGCCGACGCCCCCGTGGAGTCGGCCGCGTACTTCGCGGTCAGCGAGGTCCTCACCAACGCCGTGAAGCACTCCGGCGCCGACCGGATCTGGATCGACGTGCACCACGACGAGGGGCGGCTGCGTGTCTCCGTCACCGACAACGGCAAGGGCGGTGCCGCGATCGGAGCGGGTTCGGGCCTGGCCGGGGTGGAGCGGCGACTCGGTACATTCGACGGTGTCCTGGCCGTCAGCTCGCCCGCGGGCGGCCCCACCATGGTCACCATGGAGATCCCTTGCGCGTTGTCCTAGCCGAAGACCTGTTCCTGCTGCGCGACGGGCTGGTCCGGCTTCTGGAGGCCCACGACTTCGAGATCGCCGCGGCCGTCGAGACCGGCCCCGAACTCTCCCGGGCCCTGGCCGAACTGGAGCCGGACGTCGCGGTGGTCGACGTCCGGCTGCCGCCCACGCTCACCGACGAGGGCCTGCAGTGCGCGCTGGAGGCCCGGCGCAACCGGCCCGGGCTGCCGGTCCTGGTCCTCTCCCAGCACGTGGAGCAGCTGTACGCGCGCGAGCTGCTGGCCGACGGGAGCGGCGGGGTGGGGTATCTGCTCAAGGACCGGGTCTTCGACGCGGAGCAGTTCGTGGACGCCGTACGACGGGTGGCGGCGGGCGGTACGGCGATGGACCCGCAGGTCATCCAGCAGCTGCTCAGCCGGCGGGCGGCGGAGGACCAGCCGCTGGAGCGGCTGACGCCCCGCGAGCTGGAGGTGCTGGAGCTGATGGCGCAGGGCCGGACCAACGCGGCGATCGCCGGCAAGCTCGTCGTCACGGAGCGGGCGATCGCGAAGCACACGGCGAACATCTTCGCGAAGTTGAGCCTCGAGGTTTCGGACGACGACAACCGCCGTGTACTGGCGGTTCTGGCATACCTGGACCGCGGCCGCTGACCCTTTCGCACGTCCCGTGCGTCCCACGGGCCCCAGCAATTCCCGAGACGGGTGAACACCCCTGAGGCGGCTTCCGTATGGAAGGAAGCCGCTTCACTCCTGTCGGGCGCCCTCGATGCCCCGCAAGCGATGCCCCGCAAGGAAGTCAGAGGAGTTCCATGGGACGCAACACAAGAAAACGCCGCACGCCGCTGGCCACCAAGATCGTTGCCGGGGCGGCGGCCCTGGCGGTCGGCGGGGGCGGGCTGGTCTGGGCCAACTTCTACGCTTCGGCGCACGAGGAGCATTCGGGCCACAACCGGACCAGGTCGGCCGCCGCGCAGGTGGCGACGATCGACTGCCCCGACGTCGGTCAGAGGATCCGTGACGTACCGGACCGGGCACGCGGGGAGGTGGACGGCGAACTGGCCACGATGGACAGCCAGATCACCGACGCCTACCAGCGCCTGGCCACCACGCGGCGGGCGCAGGCGGGTGACTCGCAGTTCGTCCGGAACACCATTCTCGGCCCGCTCAAGGACCGGCGGAAGGCGATCATCGACCGGATCCAGCTGGAGATCAACCGGGCCGGCGGCAAGGCCGACGACAACATGGACGAGCTGGCCGAATGCCAGGGCCGCCCCGCGGACCAGATGCAGAACGGCGACGGCCAGAACGGCGACGGCCAGGACGGCGACGGCCAGAACCAGGGCGGCAACGACGACAACGGCAACGGTGTCGCGGGTCCGGTCGCCGAGGACTTCATCGACATCAACGACGTCCAGCCGAACTCGCGCAACAGCCGCAACGGCCTGGCCGCGAACGGCGACGGAGGTTCCACCGGCACCTTCACCACGGACTGCGGCGTCAACGAGAACAACCTGTTCAACAGCGACAACCTGATCGCCGCGCCGGGTGTCGACAACGGCGCGCACCACACGCACGACTACGTCGGCAACCAGGACAACGACGCCTTCTCCAGCGACGAGGACCTGGCGAACGCGGACACCTCGTGCCAGAACCAGGGCGACAAGTCCACCTACTACTGGCCGGTGCTGCGCCTCCAGGACGGTACGCAGGAGTTCGACGCGAACGACCAGGGCGGTGGCGCCGAGGGCAACATCGGCAAGATCCTCAAGCCCGCCCGGGCCGAGATCAGGTTCGTCGGCAACCGACAGGGCGACGTGGTCGCGATGCCGAAGTTCCTGCGCGTCATCACCGGTGACGCCAAGTCCTTCACCAACGGCGACGCGAACGCCAACTCCTCCTGGAGCTGCTCCGGCTTCGAGGACCGCCAGGTGACGGACAAGTACCCGCTGTGCCCCGACGGCAGCCAGGTGCTGCGCACGGTCAACTTCCAGAGCTGCTGGGACGGCCAGAACATCGACAGCGCCAACCACCGGGACCACATGGCGTTCGTCCAGGAGGACGGCAGCTGCGCGAACGGCTTCCGGGCCGTCCCGCAGCTGCAGATCCGCCTCGCGTACGACATCCCCGCCCCGACCGTCGAGAACGGCCAGGTGCAGAACCCGTACGCCGTGGACAGCTTCCCGGAGCAGCTGCACAAGCCGATCACCGATCACAACGACTTCATCAACGTCATGGACGAGGACCTGATGAACGAGGTGGTCGACTGCATCAACAGCGGCGAGGACTGCCAGTAGCACTGCCGGCCGGCCAGTCGGGAGAGGGCCGGTGGCGGGGATCCGCCACCAGATNATCTGTGGCGGGGATCCGCCACCGGCCCTCTCCGTGTTCCCGTACGTCCGGTCAGCCGCCGTGTCCGGTGTGCGCGCCGTGCCCGGCCGAGTGCCCATCGCCGCCACCGTGCTGGACGCCCTGTTCCAGGGTTCCGCCGAGCCGGCCGCGCAGGTCCGCCACCACGTCCTCGTGGCCGACGGCGACCCATTTGCGGCCGACGAGGTAGTAGCCGCCGTAGTCCTTGGCGGTGTTGATCCACTCGCGCTGGCCGCGGTCGGTGGAGAAGGTGGCGAGGACGTACTTCTCGTCGCCCTTGCGGCAGATGGCCTGGCGGATGGTGTCGGCGTCGGTCTGCATGTTCGGGGCGCACTTCACCTCGGCGGCCAGGTGTTCCAGGCTGCCGGTCGCCGTCGCGGGCACGGCGGCCTCGCCGTCCCCGTCGGCGCCGCAGCCCGTCAGCGCCAGGACCGCCGCCAGGGCGGCCGATGCGAGCATCGGTCGGGTCAGCCTCATGTGTTCCTCCGGTCCGCTGGGGCGACATGCCGCACGGAGCCCCCACGAGGGGCTCTCGTCATCGATACGGGCGCGGGGCGCGAAGTACTCACGAACCCGGGTGCCCTTGTGCCGGGACCGTGCGAGAGTGGCGTGGTGGACCAGGACTGGGAAGAGCGCGTGACGGCCGCCTGGGCGGCGTTCGACGACTACGCCGAGGAGGATGCCGCCGACTTCCGGGCGGTCATCGGCTCCCTCGCCGACGAGTTGCCCGCCGACAGCCCCCTCGGTCTGTTCGAGCGGGCCTGCGCCTGGGACTCCACGGGCCACTCCGACCGGGCCGTGCCGCTGTACCGCGAGGCGCTGGAGCGCGGGCTCGGCGAGGTCAGCCCCTACAAGGGGCGCCGGGCGAAGATCCAGCTCTCCAGCTCCCTGCGGAACACCGGGCACCCGGAGGAGGGCGTGAAGCTCCTCTCGCCCGAACTGGTCGCGCCGTCGGACGAGTTGGACGACGCCGTGCGCGCCACGCTCGCGCTGTGCCTGTCGAGCATGGGCCGCGACCGCGAGGGCCTGTCCCTGGTGCTCGGCGCGCTGGCGCCCCATCTCCCCCGGTACCAGCGGTCGATGGCCAACTACGCGCGGTTGCTCGTGGAGCCGGAGGAGTAGCGCGCCCTCGCCCGGGGCGGCCGTACGGTGACCATCGACCCGTTCGCTCGTTCTGCTGAACGTGCAGCCACAGGATGTCGCCCCGCGCCCCGCACCGTCCTCCGCCTCTTCGGCCGATCCGGTCGTCGACGTCGAGCAGGCCGAGGCCGCGCTCGTCGAGCACTATCCGCGCCTGGCCCGGCTGGCCTATCTGGTGCTGCCGCCGGGTCTCGGCCGGGGCCGCCGCGTCCTGACCGCGCACGCTCTCACCCAGCGCGCCCTGCCCCGGAACCGGACGACGACCCCGGTGATCCCGGCCCAGTCCACCGGCCGTGAGGTCGACCCCGGGTACGCGCTGGTCCGGCTCCGGGTGGTGCGTACGGCGCTGGAGGCGGGGCTCCCGCTGCGGCGGCGGGCGTGGCCCCGGCGGTCCCAGCTGCCGCCGCTGCTGCCCCACGTGCGGGGTCTCAAGCTCTTCCCGCGCTCGGGCGGCGCCGACGAAATCGCCCTGGACCAGCGGCTGTCCGCGCTCTCCGCTCCCGGCCGGGCGGCGTACGTGCTGCGCGGTCTTGAGCGGCTCCCCGACGACGGGGTGCGGCAGGTGCTCCGTGCCGCCGGGGTCGCCGACGCGGACGCCGCGCTGCGGGAGGCCGACGGGGTGCCGGGGCAGTACGGGCTGCTCGGCTCCTCCGAGTTCGACCCCTGTTCGTTGCAGGCCAGGCCGACCGATCTGCTGCGCCGGCGGCAGCACACGAAGGCCGCGCTGGTCGCCGGGGCGGCGCTGGTGGTGTGCGGGGCGCTGCTCGGGCTGCCCGGGGACGGCTGGGGGCCGGACGGTGCCGCCGCCCCGCCCTACGCGCAGAACCCGGCGGCCGAGGCCGCCCTCGACCCCGGCAGGCTCACCGAGGCCGTGCCCGCCGCGTGGGAGACGTCCGCGCGCACGGACTTCTCGGTGTGGCCGGCGCGCGGTGACCTCACCGGCGACAAGGAGCTGCTGCGCCGTGCCCTGGCCGTCTGGGCCCGGCCCGGCGAGAGCGTGGGGGTGTCCGCGACGCCGGGGACCCAGACCGGCGGTCCGGCCGGTCCGCCTCAGCTGCTGTACGCCGGGAACGTGGACAACGCGCGGGTGGTGATCCTGCACGACGGTCTGCGCCTCGTCCGGTACGCCGAGCCGAAGGACGGTTCCGCCGGTGCCGCCCTGGACTTCGCGCGGACCGACGGGGCCGGCCGGGCCACGGCGACCGCGGTCGTGCTGGGCCGGGCCGACGGGAACGTCCGCTATCTGACGGCCCCCTGGGTGACGAAGGCGGCCGGGCGCGATCTCGTCGAGCCGGACTCCGGCGCCAAGGAGCTGACGCTCACCGACGGCGTGACGTCTCCGCTGGCCAGCCCCGTGCAGCAGCAGTCCGGCGGGTGCACGTCGTGGAACGTGCTGGAGCTGACCGACGGTTCGGACACCCGGGTGGTGACCGACCTGGGCGAGCTGGTGCCGGCCCGACTCACCACCGGGCACCCCGGTTCCGCGAAGGACGCCGCGGGCTCGAAGGCGCTGGACGCATGGGCGCCGTACGCCTGCTCGCTGGGGGCGGTGCGCGGGCAGGGGGTCCGGTCGGTGAACGCCTGGGAGTTCGCGACGCAGCCGCTGCCCGACGGTACGGGGTCGGGCGCGTGGGTGTGCACCCGCGCCGAGACCTGGCGCGGCGAAGGGCCCCGGGTGCTGGCGCAGTTCCGGACGCCGGGCGGGGCACAGGGCGCGGTGGCGGCGAAGGCGCAGGACGTGCCGGCCTGCGGCGAGCGCGACCCGCACGTGCTGGCGGGGGTGCTGTGGAAGTCGGAGGGCGGGCACTGGTACCTGCTCGCCGCGGGCAGTCGCGGCACCGAGTCCATCGAGGCGACGGGCGGCATCACCGGCGCCGCCGACGGCAACCTGCTGACGGCGAAGGCCGAGCAGGGCGCGCGGGCCGAGCTGAAGGGCACGCTGGAGAACGGGCGGACGATCGGCGGACTGCGCTAGGTCAATACAGCTAGGGGCCCGTAACCCGCTAGCTGACACTGGCGTCAACAAGTATCGCCGGAAGGGTTCCTCACGGGGCTACCGGTCAGTACATTGACGCCATGTCCAACAAGCCTGTCCCGCTCCTGGCACGGCTGCCGAGGCCGACGGCCCTGCTCTTCGCGGCCGGTGCCGCGCTCGTCGTCGGCCGGGCGGTGCGGCGCCGTTCGCCGGGCTCGCCGCCCCGGACGGGGTCCGTCCCGCGCCCGCCGGTCTCCGGGCCGCCCCGTTCCCGAGCGCTGACGCTGCTGGTGACCGCGCACGAGCGGCTGGCCGACGGGGTGGTGCGGCTGCGCCTGGAGGGCACCGACCTGCCGCCCTGGGAGCCGGGTGCCCACCTGGACCTGGTGCTGCCCTCGGGTCTCGTACGGCAGTACTCGCTGTGCGGCGACCCGGAGGACACCTCGTCGTACACCGTGGCCGCGCGGCTGGTCGCCGACGGGCGGGGCGGCTCGCGGGAGGTGCACGAGCAGGTGCAGGAGGGGACGGAGCTGGAGGTGCGCGGGCCGCGCAACCGCTTCCCGCTGGTCGAGGCGCCCGCCTACGCGTTCGTCGCCGGGGGCATCGGCATCACGCCCGTGCTGCCGATGCTGCGAGCGCTGCCGGAGGGCACCGAGTGGCGGCTGCTGTACGGCGGGCGGACACGGGCGTCGATGCCCTTCCTGGAGGAGATCGAGAAGCTGGACCCGGAGGGCGGCCGAGTCACCGTCGTCGCCGAGGACGAGGACGGGCGGCCCGATCTCGACGCCTTCCTGGCGGACCTGCCCGAGGGCGCGGCCGTCTACTGCTGTGGCCCCGAGGGTCTGATGGCGGCCGTGGAGGAACGCCTCCCCGGGGGCGCCGCACTGCACCTGGAGCGGTTCGCGCCGCGTACGACGGCCGACGGCGACGGGGAGTTCGAGGTCGAGCTGCACCGCAGCGGGCGCACGCTGACCGTGCCCGGCGACTCCTCGGTGCTGGCAGCCGTGCGCGCCGAGCTGCCGAACACCCCGTACTCGTGCGAGCAGGGCTGGTGCGGGACCTGCCAACAGAAGGTGCTGGAGGGCGAGATCGATCACCGGGACGAGCTGCTGACCGACTCGGAGCGCGGCGACTCGATGCTCATCTGCGTCTCCCGGTGCCTCGGTACCCGGCTCGTGCTCGACATGTGAACGCCGATGCCCGGTCCGGCCCGTTCGGGGCCGGATTCGATCGGTAAGGTGTTCGTATGACTACCGGGGTACGCCGCAGAATGGGCGTCGAGGAGCGGCGGCAGCAGTTGATCGGCGTCGCGCTCGATCTGTTCAGCCGCCGCTCGCCCGACGAGGTCTCCATCGACGAGATAGCGTCGGCGGCGGGCATCTCGCGCCCGCTGGTCTACCACTACTTCCCCGGCAAACTCAGCCTGTACGAGGCCGCGTTGCAGCGCGCCTCGGACGACCTGGCGGCCCGGTTCGTGGAGCCGCGCCAGGGTCCGCTGGGCGCGCGGCTGCTGCGCGTGATGGGCCGCTACTTCGACTTCGTCGACGAACACGGCCCGGGTTTCTCGGCCCTGATGCGCGGCGGCCCGGCGGTCGGCTCGTCCACGACCAACGCGCTGGTGGACTCCGTACGGCAGGCCGCGTATGTCCAGATCCTTTCGCACCTGGACGTCACCGAGCCGCCCGCGCGGCTGGAACTGGTCGTCCGCTCCTGGATCTCGCTGGCCGAGTCGACGGCGCTGCTCTGGCTGGACGGGCGCCGCATCCCGCGCGCCGAGCTGGAGACGCAGCTCGTGCACGACTTCGCCGCGCTGGTGGCGGTGAGCGCCGCCTACGACGAGGAGATGGGTGCCCTCCTGCGCCGCGTCATCGCGGACGAGCCGGCCGACGGCCCCTTCGGTGACCTGGTGGGCCGGCTCATCACGCTGACGGCCCGGTGAGCGCCGCGCCGACGTGGGGCCTGGTCGTGGAGACGACCGTGGGCACCGGGGAGCGCAAGCACACCGAGGCCCAGGTGGTGGGGCAGGTCACCGGGTCCCGGGCGGAGGCGCTCGCGGAGCTGGAACGGCGGGTGCGGAGTTACTCCCCCACCCACCCGCTCAGCCCCCGGCGCCGTCGCCTGCTGCGGGTCGGCGACGGGTTCCTGCTTGTGGTGGACGGGGCCTTGCAGTCGTTCGTCACCCGGTTCACGGTGGCGGAACTGCTGGAGGACTCTGCGGCGCCGAAGGCCCCCGAACCCGTGGTGGAGGCGTCCCCGGAGCCGGTCGCCGAGGCGTCCCCGCCGGACCGGCGGGAGCCCGAGCTGGACGCGGACGGGGTGCCGGTGCGGCCGGCCTGGCTGGGCCGCCGCGACCTGCCCTGAGGCCTTGGGCCCGTCCGGCTACTCGGTCTCGAACTTCCGGTACGACGGGTCGAGGTCGCGGACCTCGGCGGAGGCGTGCAGGGCGAGGCCGTCGCCCGGCTTGGCGTACTGCCGCAGCAGTTCCAGGACGGCCTCGGTCAGCCGCACCTTGGTCTCGTCGGTGCGGCCCGCGAGCAGCCCCAGCGTGACGTGCACGACGGCGTGCCCCTCGGTGTCGGGGCCGACCACGGTGTCCTCGGTGCGGCGGAACTGCGTCTTGCAGGCCGGCGGCCGGGCGGCCGCGATCTCGACGACGGCCTCGTGCAGGGCCCGCGCGAAGGCGGGCCGGTCGAAGGCGCCGGCGAGCCGGTCGGAGTAGTCGACGGTGATCTGCGGCATGAGCCCTCCCGTTGCGTGAACAGCAGGGCTCACCCTAACCGCAGACCCCCTGACCTCAGCCGGCCCGCTCGAAGACGGCGACCGTACGGGCCGGCACGGTGAACGTGCCGGTCTTCGCCGCGTACGCCGACTCCTTCACGACCGTGTCCGCGCCCGCCGCCTGCACCGGGTGCAGCCGGTAGCCGGTCCCGGCCGCCGCTCCGACGCGCTGCTCCTGCCGCTCGGGCGTGGCGTTGAAGACGACCACGAGGTCACCGAGGCTCATGGTGATCACGCCGGGCGTCTCGTCCTCGCCGGAGAGCGGGAAGGAGAGCCGGGACTGCACCTGCCCCGCCGTGGCGAGGGAGAAGTCCTTCTCGCCACTACGGATCCTCAGCAGGTCCCGGTAGGCCGCCGAGGCGCCGGTGATCTGCGGGCAGCCCACCTTGACCGCGCCCAGCAGGGGCTTGGCGTAGGGCCACTTGTCCTGGTTGTCGGCGGCCGGCGGCAGCCCCCGGCCGAAGCCGTTGCCGTCGGCGCAGTTCCAGTGGAGGGCGTTGAACCAGTCGCCGCTGTCGTAGGAGTTGCGGTCCAGCGACTTGGAGCGCAGCAGGTCGGTGCCCGCCTGGGAGAGCGCCGGTCCCTGCGAGAGGGCGGCGGTCGCCAGGGCGAGGACCTGCATGCGGGCCCGGTCGTCGGCGGACGTGTCCTTCGGCAGCTTGAAGGCGAGCGCGTCGAACAGGGACTCGTTGTCGTGCGCGTCGGCGTAGGCGAGGGCGTCGCCGGGTGCCGCCGCGTATCCGGCGGGGGCGCCGTTGTAGTCGACCTCGGAGCCCTTGACCTCCTTGCCGTCGGTGTCGGTGAAGGCGTAACCGGCGAGGTTGCCGGTCAGCCCGACCTTGATCAGGTCCTGGTAGTGCAGCAGGCGGGCCCTCTGCTCGGCCTCGGTGCCGTTGGCCTTCGAGGAGTTCGGGTCGGTGTAGAGGCCGGAGGCGAAGCCCTGGACGCCGGGGTCCTCGTCGAAGGGGCCGCCGCCGCGCACGGCGTCGCGGGCCCGGTCGGAGAAGGTGGCGATGCCGGTGCCGGCCATGTTCTTCTGGGTGGCCTGGACGAAGCGGGCGTCGTCGGCGACCTCGCCGAAGTTCCAGCCCTCGCCGTACAGGATGATCTTCTTGCCGTCGACGCCGTCCTTCTTGAGGGTCAGCTCGTCCAGCGCCTTCCTGACCGCGAGGATGTTGGCCTTCGGGTGGTGGCCCATGAGGTCGAAGCGGAAGCCGTCGACCTTGTACTCCTTGGCCCAGGTGACGATCGAGTCGACGACGAGCTTGCCCATCATGGCGTTCTCGGTGGCGGTGTTCGCGCAGCAGGTGCTGTTGGCCACCGAGCCGTCGGCGAGCAGCCGCTGGTAGTAGCCGGGCACGATCCGGTCGAGGACGCTCGTCCTGGCCTGGCCGCTCGCGGCCGTGTGGTTGTAGACGACGTCCATGACGACGCGCAGGCCGTCGTCGTTGAGGGCCTTGACCATCTTCCGGAACTCGACGGTGCGCTCGGTGCCGTCCGGGTCGGTGGCGTAGGAGCCCTCGGGGACCGTGTAGTGGTACGGGTCGTAGCCCCAGTTGAAGGCGTCCTTCGCGGCGGCCTTCGTCACGCACTCCTGCTGCTCGTCGGAGTCGGCCGGGTAGGAGGCGAGGTCGCAGTCGGGCGTCGTCTGCTCGGACTTCTTCTCGGCGATGGTGGCGATGTCGAAGGCGGGCAGCAGGTGCACGTAGGACGTGCCGGCCTCGGCCAGCTCGCGCAGGTGCTTCGAGCCGTCGCTCTTGTCGTCGGTGAAGGCGAGGTAGGTGCCCCGGTGGTCCGCGTCCGCGGTCGGGTCCGCGACGGAGAAGTCCCGGATGTGCAGCTCCTGGATCTGCGCGTCCCTGAGCGGCACCGCCTCCGGCTTGTCGTAGTCGTCCCAGCCACGCGGGGCGAGGGACCGGTCGTCCAGGTCGACGACGAGGCTGCGCTCGGAGTCGGTGGTCAGGGCGAGGGAGTAGGGGTCGGTGACCTTGTTGGTGACGATCTCGCCCGCGGTGGGTGCCCAGACCTTGACGGCGTACCGGTAGGCCTTGCCCTTCCAGGACTTCGGGCCGGTGACGGACCAGACGCCGGTGGCGTCGTCGCGCCGCATCCGCACGGTGCGGTCGCCGATCTCCAGGGAGACGTCCTGCGCGGTCGGCGCCCACACGGAGAGCGTGGGCCGGCCGTGCCGGAAGACCGGGCCGAGGTCGGCCTCGGTCGCCCGGTCGGCGTACAGGTCGTCCAGGACGCCGGCGGTCTGCACGCCCGTCGCCGCGAGCAGGGCGCCGGTGGCGGTGCGCTGGGAGGCGACGACCTGGCCGCGCAGGGCCTCACGGACCCGGTCGCGGTCGCGCGGGTCGACCGACCAGGCGGTGTACTCCTTCATGTGCGGGAACTTCGCCTTCTGGGCGTCGGTGAGGGCGCTCTTCGTGAGGCGGAGCCACTGCTGGTCGTCGCCGGTGAGCCTGCCGTCCTCGGCGGCGATGGAGCCGGTGCGGGAGGCGAGCAGCTGGGTGGAGGCGGCGCCCTCGGAGCCGTTCCAGGCGACGGTGTTCCGGTCGATCCAGACCGCCTTGGAGGTGGTGAGGTCGACGGCCGCCGCCGAGCCCGCGGGCTGCGGCAGCAGGTACTCCTCCTGGCCGTTCAGCAGCCACACCTCGTGGCCGTCGGCCTTGAGGTCCAGCGCCTGGTCGGTGGGCAGGTCCTTCTCGTCGCCCTTGTGGACGATGTAGCTCAGGCTGCTCGCGCCCTCGGTGAGGGGCACCTCGAAGACCGCGCCGTAGGAGTCGGTCCGCACCGGCGTCAGCGGCTTCGCCCAGTCGGTGGGGTTGGCGGCGTCGCCCCAGACGTGCAGGCCCCAGCCGTCGTAGTTCCCGTCGGCGCGGTGGTAGTGCAGTACGGCCTTGGTGGTGTCCTGGGCCGGGTACTCGGGCCGCTCCGTGGCGACCTGCTCCTTGCCCTGCTCGATCCACACCTCGCCGGTCTGGGCGACGTCGACGGTGCGGTCGGCGGCGACGTCCTTGTTGCCGTCCTTGTCGATGACGAGGAAGCCGACGCTGGACGCGCCCGGCTTGAGCTTGACGTAGGCGAAGGCGCCGTAGGCGTCCCGGCCCACGAAGGGGTGGGTCTCGGGCCAGGTGGTCGCCTCGCCGTCGGCGAGGTCGCCCCAGGCGTACAGGCCCCAGTCGTCGTAGTTCCCGTCCGCGCGCTTGTAGTGGACGATCGCGTAGTCCCGGGAGGCGGCGGTGGGGATCTCCTCGGCGGGCGGGGTGCCGGTGGTGGACGCGGCCGTGGCGCTGGCGGTGCGGCCCGCCGAGTCGACGACGACCGCCTTGTAGCGCAGGGCGGTGCCGGCGGGGGTGTCCGCGTCGACGGTGTGGGTGACCTTGTAGGGGGCGTGGTCGGCGGTGCCGAGGGTGTGCCACTTCCCGTCGCCGGTCTGGGCGGCGAAGACGACGCGGTTGAGCTGTCCGCCCGCGACGTCGGCGCTCAGCTCGACGGTGCCGGTGGCGCCGGGGTCCGGGGCGCGGAGGGTGATCGTCGGCTTGGCGGCGGGCGCGGCGAGCCTGCCCGCGGCCTTGAGGACGACGGCCGACCGGGCCGGGACGGTGACGGTGACCTTCTTGTCGGCGCCCGACTTCGCGTCGTCGTCGGTGCCGTAGAGGCCGCGGAAGGTCATGTTCGCCGAGCCGGTGGCGAAGGTGGCGGTCTTCGCGGCGTCGGCGTTGTTGAAGGCGACGACGTACTCGGCGCCGGTCTTGGCGTCGGTGCGGGAGAAGGCGTAGACGCCGGCGCCGTCGGCCGCGTAGCGCTCGGTCTGGACGCCGTCGGCGAGGGCGGGGTTGGCCTTGCGCAGCTTGGCGAGAGCACTGATGTGCCGGTAGAGCGGGGCGCCCGTGTCGTAGGCCGCCTCGGCGTGGGTGCGGTCGGTGCCGAGCTGGTCGTCGTCGAGGTAGTCGGCGGTGCGGGAGGCGAACATCGGCTGGCGGGCGTCCTTGTCGCCGCCGGCGCCGGTGAAGCCCTGCTCGTCGCCGTAGTAGATCACCGGGTTGCCGCGGCTGAGGAACATCAGCTCGTTGGCGAGCTTGTCCTTCTTCAGCAGCTCCGCGTCGGTGGCCTTCGGGTCGTCCTGCTTCAGGAAGGTGCCGAAGCGGCCCATGTCGTGGTTGCCGAGGAAGGTGACCTGCTCGTAGGCGTTGGCCTTGTCGGTCGTGTACTTGTAGTCGTCGCCGAAGACGGAGGCGAGCTTCTGGGCGCTGCCGTCCTGGGAGGCGTAGGCGCGGGCCGCGTCCTGGAAGGGGAAGTCCAGGGTGGAGTCCAGGCGGCCCTCGGTGACGTAGGGCGCGGTGACGGAGGTGTCGGCGGAGTAGACCTCGCCGAACATGAAGAAGTCGTCGCGGCCCTTCTTCGCGGCGTAGGCGTCCAGCGCGGTCGCCCACTGGGTCCAGAACTCCATGTTGACGTGCTTCACGGTGTCGATCCGGAAGCCGTCGATGGCGAAGTCCTTCACCCACCGCTGGTAGATCTTCTCCATGCCGCTGACGACCTCGGGCCGTTCGGTCCACAGGTCGTCGAGGCCGGAGAAGTCGCCGTAGGTGGCCGACTCGCCGGCCCAGGTGGAGTCGCCCCGGTTGTGGTACATCGCCGGGTCGTTGAGCCAGGAGGGGACCTTGAGGTTCTTCTTGGCGGCCGGGACCGTCGGGGTGCGCGGGAAGGAGCCGGCGTCCACGCGGGGGAAGCGGCTCGATCCGTCGGCGTAGTCGGCGTCGTCGAAGGGCTGGCCGTCCTTGGTCAGGTACGGGAAGGCGCCCTTGGAGAGGTAGTCGTAGGACTTCTCCTCGTAGTCGACGACGTCGGCGGTGTGGTTGGTGATGACGTCGAAGAAGACCTTCATGCCCTTGGCGTGGGCCTTGGAGATGAGGTTCTTCAGGTCCTGGTTGGTGCCGAAGTGCGGGTCGACCTGGGTGAAGTCGGTGATCCAGTAGCCGTGGTAGCCGGCCGAGGCGTTCTCCCCCGTCCCCTGCACGGGCTGGTTCTTGAAGATGGGCGCCATCCAGATGGAGGTGGTGCCCAGCCCCTTGATGTAGTCGAGCCTCTCGGTCAGGCCCTTGAGGTCGCCGCCCTGGTAGAAGCCCTTGTCGGTGGGGTCGTAGCCGGTGGTGAGCCGGGTGCCGGTCAGGCCGCCCTTGTCGTTGCGGGTGTCGCCGTTGGCGAAACGGTCCGGCAGGACGAAGTAGAACTGCTCACGGGTCAGGTCGTGGCGCGCGGCGGTCTTCGCCAGCTTCGCGTCGGGCGGGGGCGCGGGCGGGGCGTCGGCCCGCGCGGCGAGCGGGGGAAGCAGGGCGGCGGCGAGCGCGGTCACGGTGACGGCCGCGACCCGTCTCACTCGTGCGGTACGGCGCGCGACAGGCACCGGCCATCTCGGTATCACAGGCGTGAGCTCCTTGCGAGTACGGCTCGTTCGGGTCCGACCCCGGCGAGACCGTAGCGCTGCCGCAAGTCTTGCGGCAAGACTTGCGAAAGTAACGGAAAGGATTTTCACAGGACTTGCTCGGTGCGGACCGGACCGACCGACGTGCGAGGGCCCGCCGCTCTCCCCGTGGGGAAGCGGCGGGCCCTGTGCGAGTGGGCGCCTGCCGGGTTGTCAGGCCCGGGTCCACCACACCGTCGTGTCCGCCGGCACCTTCGCCTCGCCGGCCGCCTCGGTGACCTCACCGCTGGCCAGCAGGACGCGCCCGTACGCGGGCATCGCCACCGACTCGCCGGTGGTGTTGGCGACGCACACGAACTCCCCGCGCCGGAAGGCGACGACGCCCTCGGGGGCGCGCAGCCACTCGACCGCGTCGCCCGCGCCGAGGTCGGCGGTGGAGCGTCGGACGGCCAGGGCCTCGCGGTACAGCTCCAGGGTCGAGCCGGGCTCGCCGGTCTGCGCCTCGACGCTCAGCTCGCCCCAGCCGGCCGGCTGCGGCAGCCAGCTGCCGCCGTCGCCGAAGCCGTACGACGATCCCTCGCGGGTCCACGGGATCGGCACCCGGCAGCCGTCGCGGAAGCCGTCCTGGCCGGCGCCGCGGAAGTAGGCCGGGTCCTGGCGGACCTCGTCGGGCAGGTCGACGACGTCCGGCAGGCCCAGCTCCTCGCCCTGGTAGACGTAGGCCGAGCCGGGCAGGGCCAGCATCAGGAGGGTTGCGGCGCGGGCCCGGCGCAGGCCCAGTTCGCGGTCGCCGGCCAGGCGGATCTGGGTGCCGAGGCCCGCCGGGTTGGCGAAGCGGGTGGCGTGCCGGGTGACGTCGTGGTTGGACAGGACCCAGGTGGCGGGGGCGCCGACGGGGCGCATGGCGTCCAGGGTGCGGTCGATGACCGTGCGCAGCTCCTCGGCGTCCCAGTGGGTGCCCAGGTACTGGAAGTTGAAGGCCTGGTGCAGCTCGTCGGGACGGACGTAGTTGGCGGTTCGCTCGACGGTCGGGGTCCAGGCCTCGGCGACGAAGATGCGCTCCCCGCTGTACTCGTCGAGGATGCGCCGCCACTGCCGGTAGATGGCGTGGACGCCGTCCTGGTCGAAGAACGGCATGACATCGTTGCCCAGCAGCTTCAGCTGGTCGTGGTCACCGAGGTCGGGCAGGCCCTCGGCCTTCACCATGCCGTGGGCGACGTCGATGCGGAAGCCGTCCACGCCCATGTCCAGCCAGAACCGCAGGATGGAGCGGAACTCGTCGCCGACGGCCGGGTGCTCCCAGTTGAAGTCGGGCTGCTCGGGGGCGAACAGGTGCAGGTACCACTCCCCCGGCGTGCCGTCGGGCTCGGTGACCCGGGTCCAGGCGGGGCCGCCGAAGATGGACTCCCAGTCGTTGGGCGGCAGTTCGCCGTTCTTCCCCTTGCCGGGGCGGAAGTGGTACCGGTCCCGGGAGGGGGAGCCGGGGCCCTCGGCCAGCGCGCGCTTGAACCACTCGTACTGGTCGGAGGAGTGGTTCGGCACCAGGTCGACGATGATGCGCAGACCCAGCGCGTGGGCGTCGCGGATCAGCGCGTCGGCGTCCAGGAGGGTGCCGAACATGGGGTCGACGGCCCGGTAGTCGGCGACGTCGTAGCCGGCGTCGGCCTGCGGGGAGGCGTAGAAGGGGCTGAGCCACACGGCGTCCACGCCCAGGTCGCGCAGGTACGGCAGGCGGGTGCGGACGCCCTCCAGGTCGCCCATGCCGTCGCCGTTGCTGTCGGCGAAGCTGCGCGGGTACACCTGGTAGATGACCGCGTCCCGCCACCAGTCGTGGCGCTTGGAAACGGTGGCGACGGCGGAGGTGGGGGCCGGTGCGGCGGAAGGCTGCTGGCTCATGTCGTCCTTGGTACGTAACGGAGTGGAGGCGTGGGTGGGGGAAGAGCGGCCGGCCGCGGTGCTGCGGGGTCGGATGGGCACCGCGGCCGGACGTTTTCCGGGTCGGGCGATCAGCCCTTCGTGCCGCCCGCGGTGAGGCCGGTCACCAGGTTCTTCTGCACGAGGTAGAAGAACGCGGAGACGGGTATCGCGACGAGCACGGCGGTGGCCGCCATCAGGTTGCGCTGCGCGTCGTGCTCGCTGACGAAGCTCTGCAGTCCGACGGCGAAGGTGTACTTCGTGTCGCTCAGCATGAACGTCGAGGCGAAGGCGACCTCGCCGAACGCCGTGATGAAGCTGTAGAAGCCGGCGACCGCGAGGCCCGGCCGGGCCAGCGGCAGGATCAGCCGGAAGAAGGTGCCGAACGGGGACAGCCCGTCCACGCGCCCGGCCTCGTCGATCTCGAACGGGATGGTGTCGAAGTAGCCCTTGAGCAGCCAGGCGCAGTACGGCACCGCGGTCGAGCAGTAGACGAGGATCAGGCCGAAGTAGTTGTCGATGAGCTGGAGCTTCGACAGGATCTGGTACATCGGCACGATCAGGACCGCGATGGGGAACATCTGGGTGACCAGCAGGACCCACATGAGCTTCTTGTAGCCGGGGAAGCGCATCCGTGAGACCGCGTAGCCGGTCGTCGCGGCGACCATGACGCCGATGACGGTGGTGCCCAGCGAGACGATCAGCGAACTCTTCAGCCAGTCGAAGAAGTTGGTGTCCTGGAGCACGAACGCGTAGTTGTCGAAGGTCATCTTCGACCAGATGCGCCCGGGGTGCAGGTAGTCGTTCTTGTCGGGGCCGAGGGAGAGGAAGACCAGCCAGGCGACCGGGAAGAGCGCGACGAGGCTCGCGAGGGTCAGGACGCCGTGGGAGGCGAGGGACGCGGCGCGGCTGCGTTCGCCGCGGCGGCGCACCTTGCGCGGCGACGCGGTGGGCGCGGTGACCTGCTCGGCGGGGGCCTTGGTGGGCGCGGTGCTTGTACTCATGGCGGCTCCTGCCTCAGTTCGCGAGCTGCTGCTCATTGCGGTTCAGCCAGCGGCGGTAGAAGGAGGTGAAGACGATCAGGATGGCCAGCAGCAGGATGCCGTAGGCCGCGGACTGCGCGAAGTCGCGCGGCTGCTGTCCGAAGCCGAGCTGGTACGCCCAGGTGACGAGGATCTGCGCGTCGGGGGCGGTGTTGCCGAACAGCAGGAAGATCACGGCGAACTGGTTGAAGGTCCAGATGATGCCGAGCAGCACGACGGTGGAGCTGACCGACCTCAGGCCGGGCAGGGTGACGTAGCGGAAGCGCTGCCAGGCGTTGGCGCCGTCCATCTCGGAGGCCTCGTAGAGGCTGTTGTCGATGGACTGCAGGCCGCCGAGGAGCGAGACCATCATGAACGGCACACCGCACCAGGTGTTGACCATGATCGCGGAGAACCGCTGCCAGAAGGTGTCCTCGAGCCACGCCGGGGTCGGCAGGTGCAGCCAGTCCAGGGCGGCGTTGATGACGCCCTCGTCGGCGAGCATGAAGCGCCAGCCGAAGACGGTGACGAACGTGGGCACGGCCCACGGCAGGACCAGGACCAGCCGGTAGAGGGTGCGGCCGCGCAGCTTCTGGTTGAGCAGCAGCGCGAGCCCGAGGCCGATGAAGAAGTGCAGGCCGACGCAGACGGCCGTCCACACGATGGTCCAGATGAAGTGCGACCAGAAGCGGTCGTAGGCCGTCGGGCCCCACAGGATGTCGGCGTAGTTGTCCAGGCCGACGAACTTGTAGGTGGCCTCGATCTCGTTGACGCCGATGGTGCGCGCGCTGTTGAGGCTGTTGGCGTCGGTGAGGGTGAGGTAGAGGCCGTAGCCCAGCGGGTACAGCACGAGGACGCCGATCACGACGGCCACCGGCGCGATCATGGCGTAGGCGTACCAGTGCTTCTGGTAGCCGTCTTTCAGACGCCGGCCGAGGCCGGGCCGCGGGGTGCGGTCACCGCGGCGCTTGCCGGTCGCGCGGTCGATGGCGACTGTCATGGTTCGACACCTTCGGGAGCATCAGGAAGAACAGGGGTGCGGCGCACAGGCCGGTGACCGCCGGGCCCCTCCCCCAGTGCGGGGGCCCGGCGGTCGGGTGGTTCTACTTGCTGAAGTCCGGCACCAGCTTGGCGATCGCGGTCTCGACGTCGCCCAGCCCCTCGTCCAGCGACTTCTTGCCGCCGGCGATCTGGGGCAGCTCGTCGTCCAGCGGCGTCCACAGGGAGCTGTACTCGGGCAGCGCCGGGCGCGGCTGGGCGGCGGGCAGGACCGTCTGGAAGCCGGCGATGCCCGGGTCGGCCTTGACCTTGTCGGTGTAGGCGTCGTCGCGGGTCGGCAGCGTGGAGTTCTTCAGGGCGACGGTCTCCTGGGACTTCGCCGAGGTCATGAAGTTGACGAACTTCAGCGCCGCCTCCTGGTGGGCCTTGTCCGAACCGGCGTAGACCGACAGGTTGTGGCCGCCGGTCGGGGCGCCCGCCTTGCCGGTGGAGCCGGCCGGGACGGTGGCGATGCCGAGGTTGTTCTTGTCCTTGAAGGCGGAGCCCTTGTAGAAGTTGGTGATCTCCCACGGGCCCTGGATGATCGAGGCGACCTTGCCGCTGACGAACGCCTCCTGGATGTGGGCGTAGGCGTCCGCGGTGGTGTCGGCCTTGTGCAGGCCCTTGCCGTCGAAGAGGCTCAGCCAGGTGCCGTAGCCCTTTTTGGCCTCGGCCGAGTTGACGGTGACCTTCTTGGCGTCGGCGTCGACCGTGTCGGTGCCCTCGCCGTAGAGGAACGGCTGCGCGTAGTAGCCGGCCGTGGAGGCCCAGTAGCCGTCGGCGCCGGTCTTGTCCTTGATGGTGGCGGCGGCCTTCTTCAGGTCGTCCCAGGTCTTGGGGGCCTCGACGCCGGCCTTCTCGAAGAGTTCCTTGTTGTAGACGAAGGCGAGGGTGTCGGTGACCAGCGGCACGCCGTAGGTCTTGCCCTCGTACTTGGCCTGCTCGATCAGGTTGGGCTGGAACTTGTCCTGCTCGGCGAGGGCCTCGGTGCCGTCCAGCGGCAGGAAGAAGCCCTTCTTGGCGAAGGCGGGCGTCCAGCCGACCTCGGAGCGCAGCACGTCGGGGGCGCCCTTGGAACCGGCGGCGGTGTCGAACTTGTTCTGCGCCTGGTCGAAGGGGACGTTGACGAAGTTGACCTTGACGCCCTTGTTGGCGGCCTCGAACTCCTTGACCAGGGCCTTGTAGGTCGGCGCCTCGTTGGTCGCGTTGGAGGTGTCCCAGTAAGTGATGGTGACCGGTCCGCCCGACTCGCTGTCGCTGTCGCCGTCCCCGCCGCACGCCGTCGCCGCCAGGGCGAGGGACGCCACCAGCGCGGTGGCCGCTATGCCACGCCGCATGAGTTCTCCTTGAGGGTGAAAAGCCCGAGTGGTGCAGGGTGCGGGCCCGTCCGCCGCTCCTGCCACTGTCGGCCGCGTCGTTGCCGCCGCCGAGCGACGTGAACGTAACAGCGTTGAAAGCCCGGCGAAAGGTCTTGCAGCAAAAATGTGCAAGAGATCTCCGAAGTTATCCGGGCGTGACCTCTCGGCGACCGTCATGAGACGCTTGTTTACGGGGCCCGAGCGGTATCGGGCCGGTTGTGCAAGACTCTGCAAGCTCTTGCCGCCACTTTCTCGAGGGAGCGCGATGACGCAGCAGCCCGCGCCGGGCCGTCCGACGGGCCGTCCACCAGGCCGCCCACGGCGCCCGATCGGTGTGCAAGGAGGCGGCCGACAGGTACAGTCCACCCCTGTGACCACACGGCTTGCCGACATCGCCGCCCAGGCGGGAGTGAGCGAAGCGACCGTCAGCCGCGTCCTCAACGGGAAGCCGGGCGTCGCCGCCACCACCCGTCAGTCCGTACTCGCCGCCCTCGACGTGCTGGGCTACGAGCGCCCCGTGCGGCTGCGGCAGCGCAGCGAGGGCCTGGTCGGCCTGATCACCCCGGAGCTGGAGAACCCGATATTCCCTGCGCTGGCCCAGGTCATCGGCCAGGCGCTGACCCGCCAGGGCTACACGCCGGTCCTCGCCACCCAGACGCCGGGCGGTTCCACGGAGGACGAGCTGACCGAGATGCTGGTCGACCGCGGCGTCGCCGGCATCATCTACGTCTCGGGACTGCACGCCGACACCACCGCCGACATGCAGCGCTACGAGCGGCTGCGCGCGCAGGGCGTGCCCTTCGTCCTCGTCGACGGTTTCTCGTCGCAGGTGCAGGCGCCGTTCATCTCCCCCGACGACCGGGCCGCGATGAGCCTCGCGGTCACGCACCTCGCCTCGCTCGGGCACACCCGGATCGGACTGGCCCTCGGACCGAAGCGGTTCGTGCCGGTGCAGCGCAAGATCGAGGGGTTCGTGCGCACCGTCCAGGAGCAGTTGGGGCTGAGCGCCGAGACGGTGGAGAAGGAGCTGGTCCAGCACTCGCTCTACACCCTGGAGGGCGGCCAGGCGGCGGCCGCCGCACTCATCGGGCGGGACTGCACGGCGGTGGTCTGCGCCAGCGACATGATGGCACTGGGCGCGATACGCGCGGCCCGGCAGCTGGGCCTGGACGTGCCCAAGGACATCTCGGTCGTCGGCTTCGACGACTCGCCGCTGATCGCCTTCACCGACCCGCCGCTGACGACGGTCCGCAAGCCGGTCCCCGCGATGGGGCAGGCGGCGGTGCGCACACTGCTCGAGGAGATCGGCGGGACGCCCGCGCCGCACAGCGAGTTCGTGTTCATGCCGGAGCTGGTGGTGCGCGGATCGACGGCGTCGGCACCGGGCGAGCGCGTCCGGCCCTGACCCTCCTCGGGGTGTCGGATCCGGGCCGGATGCGGGTCGGATCGGCATGAGGGATGATCGGTGGGAGAGGGCTTTTCTGGCAGACTTCATGCCTATGGGTGACGCGACCGTGAGGACTCGGGAACGCCTGGAGGACGGCGTTCCGCACCCCGTCACTGAGACGACGGGGAAGGGCCTCCTGCGTCGGCTCCGCACCCCGCGCCGCCCCCGCCTCTGGTTCGAGATCCTGCTCATCGGGCTCAGTTACTGGACGTACTCCCTCGTCCGCAACGCGGTGCCGGAACAGCGGACGGCGGCGCTGCGCAACGCCGACTGGATCTGGCGCGTCGAGCAGCAACTCGGTGTCGCCGTCGAGGAGTCCGTCAACCACGCGGTCAACTCGGTCACTTGGCTCGTCGTCGGCATGAACTACTACTACGCCACGCTGCACTTCGTGGTGACCCTGGGTGTACTGGTGTGGCTCTACCGCAGCCATCCCGGGCGCTACGCGGCGACCCGGCTGGTCGTCTTCGCGACCACGGGCGTCGCCCTGGTCGGCTACTACCTGTACCCGCTCGCCCCGCCCCGGCTGATGAACGGCGGCCACTTCGTCGACACGGTGATGGTGCACGAGACGTGGGGGTCGATGGCGTCCGGGGACCTGAAGAACATGTCCAACCAGTACGCCGCGATGCCGTCGATGCACATCGGGTGGTCGGTGTGGTGCGGGCTGACGATCTTCGCGCTGGCCTCGGTGCCGTGGGTGCGGGTGCTGGGGCTGGTGTATCCGGCGCTCACGCTGGTGGTGATCGTGGCGACGGCGAACCACTTCTGGCTGGACGCGGTGGGGGGTGTGCTGTGCCTGGGGTTCGGGTACGGGGTGGCTTTCGTCTGGTACGGGCGGTTGCCGTACGCGTTGCCCCGGGTGGTGCCGGTCGCTGCGCGGCGGCGGAGGGTGTGGTTGCCTTACGCGTAGAACAGCTCCTCCACCACCGTCCGGGCCCGGCGGGCCGTGCGGCGGTACTCGTCGAGCATGTCGCCCGCGTGGCCGGACCCGTGGCCCAGGTAGCGGCCCACGGCCGCCAGCTCGCGCGGGTCGGTCGGGAAGGTGTCGCCGGCCCGCCCGCGGACCAGCATGACCGCGTTGCGCACCCGTGTCGCCAGGACCCACGCCTCGTCGAGGGTCGCGGTGTTCTCCTCCGAGACGAACCCGGCGTCCCGTGCCGCGGCCAGCGCCGCCCGTGTCCCCGTGGTCCGCAGCCCGGCGACCTCGTGCCCGTGCCGCAGCTGGAGCAACTGCACGGTCCACTCCACGTCGGACAGCCCTCCCGGCCCCAGTTTGGCGTGCAGCTTGGGGTCGGTCCCGCGCGGCAGCCGCTCGGACTCCATGCGGGCCTTGAGCCGCCGGATCTCCCGTACGGCGTCCTCCGTGAGCCCGCTCGCGGGATAGCGAAGGGGGTCGATCAGCTCGATGAAGCGGCGCCCCAGGTCCTCGTCGCCGGCGACGAACTCGGCCCGCAGCAGCGCGTGCGACTCCCACCCCAGTGACCAGCGCCGGTAGTAGGCCTCGTACGACTTGAGGGTCCGCACCAGCGGTCCCGACCTGCCCTCGGGCCGCAGGTCGGCGTCGATCAGCAGCGGCGGGTCGGCGCTCGGCACCTGGAGCAGGCGGCGCATCTCGGAGACGACCTTGTTGGCGGCGTCCCCCGCCTCCCGCTCGTCCGCCCCGTCGCGGGGCTCGTGCACGAACAGCACGTCCGCGTCCGAGCCGTAGCCCAGTTCGTGTCCGCCGAAGCGGCCCATGCCGATGATCGCGAACCGGGTCGGCAGGACGTCGCCCCACTTGTCCCGCACGACCGCCCGCAGCGTCCCGGCGAGCGTCGCCGCCGTCAGGTCGGACACCGCGCCGCCGACCAGGTCCACCAGGGCGCCCTGGTCGGCCTCGACGGGCTGGGCCTCGGTGCCGTAGGAGCCGACGATGTCCGCGGCGGCCGTGCGGAACAGCTCCCGGCGCCGTACGCCGCGCACCGCGGTGACGGCCTGTACGGCGTCGTCGGCGCGGCGGACCGCGGCGAGGGTCTCCTGCTCCAGCTGGGCCCGGCCGCGCGGCCGCAGCCCTCCGGCGACGCCGTCGCCGAGCAGCGCGACGGCCTCCGGGGCCCGCATCAGCAGGTCGGGCGCGAGCCGCCCGGCGGACAGGACGCGGGCGAGGTTCTCGGCGGCGGCGCCCTCGTCCCGCAGCAGCCTGAGGTACCAGGGGGTGTTGCCGAGGGCGTCGGAGACCTTGCGGAAGTTGAGCAGCCCGGTGTCCGGGTCGGCGGAGTCGGCGAACCAGCCCAGCAGCACGGGCAGCAGGGTGCGCTGGATGGCCGCCTTGCGGGTGACGCCGGACGCCAGCGCCTCCAGGTGCCTGAGCGCGGCGGCCGGGTCGGCGTACCCGAGGGCGACCAGGCGCTCCCGGGCCGCCTCGGGGCTCAGCCGGGCCTCGCCGGGCGCGAGCTGGGCGACGGCGTCGAGCAGGGGCCGGTAGAACAGCTTCTCGTGCAGCCGGCGTACGACGGAGGCGTGCCGCTTCCACGCGCGCAGCAGCCCGGCCACCGGGTCGGTGCGCAGGCCCAGCGAGCGGCCGAGGCGGCGCAGGTCGGCCTCGTCCTCGGGCACGAGGTGGGTGCGGCGCAGCCGGTACAGCTGGATGCGGTGCTCCATGGAGCGCAGGAAGCGGTACGCCTCGTCGAGCTGGGCGGCGTCCGTGCGGCCGACGTAGCCGCCCGCGGCGAGGGCCTCCAGCGCGTCCAGCGTCGTGCCGCTGTGCAGGGATGTGTCGGCCCGCCCGTGCACCAGCTGGAGGAGCTGCACGGCGAACTCGACGTCCCTGAGGCCGCCGGGCCCGAGCTTGAGCTGCCGGTCGACCTCGGCGACGGGGATGTTCTCCACCACCCGGCGGCGCATCTTCTGCACGTCCGGGACGAAGTTCTCACGGTCGGCGGCCTGCCACACCAGGGGCTGGAGGGCGGCGACGTACTCGGCGCCGAGCCCGGGGTCGCCGGCCACCGGACGGGCCTTGAGCAGCGCCTGGAACTCCCAGGTCTTGGCCCAGCGCTGGTAGTAGGCGACGTGGCTGCTGAGGGTGCGCACCAGCGGGCCGTTGCGGCCCTCGGGGCGGAGGTTGGCGTCGACGGGCCAGATGGAGCCCTCGACGGTGGTCTCGGAGCAGATCCGCATCATGTGCGCGGCGAGCGAGGTCGCGGCCCGCATCGCCTTGGCCTCGTCGGCGTCCGCGCCACCGGCCGGGCCTGCTGTGCCCTCTGCGGCCTCGCCCACGAAGATGACGTCGACGTCGGAGACGTAGTTCAGCTCGTGTCCGCCGCACTTGCCCATCGCGATCACCGCGAGCCTGCACCGCGCGGCGTCCTCGGGCGCGGCGGCCTCGGCGAGGGCCAGGGCGGCGCGCAGGGTGGCGGTGGCGAGGTCGGCCAGTTCGGCGGCGGTCTCGGCGACGTCGATGGTGCCGCACACGTCGCGGGCGGCGATGGACAGCAGGCAGCGCCGGTAGGCGACGCGCAGGGACACCGGGTCGGTGGCCTCGGCGAGCCCCCGCTCGAACTCCTCGACGCCGCGGTGCAGATCGCGCGGCTCGTACGTCACGAGGGCCTGCCAGTCCCCGGCGTGCCGGGCGAGGTGGTCGGCGAGCGCCTCGGAGGCGCCGAGCACACCGAGGAGACGGTCGCGCAGCGGCTTGGCCGCTATCAGGGTGTCCAGCAGTTCCTGGCGGGCGGTGGCGTCGGGCTGCGCCTCCAGGAGCCGTACCAGTCCGTGCAGGGCGAGGTCCGGGTCGGCGGTGGCGCCCAGCGCCTCCAGCAGGACGGGGTCGGCGCGCAGCTCGGCCAGCTCGGCCCCGTCCAGCAGCCGTTCGGCGGCCGAGGGATCGGTGAAACCGTGCCGCAGCAGCCGCGTGAAGGTACTGCTCCTGCGCCCCGGCGCCGTCATCTCGGCCTCCTGTCGGACTGCGGGGCACGTGGGCCCGGTCGGATCAAGGTCGTACGGCCTGAGCGTAGCCGGGGAACGGCGTGCGGGCGCCGGGACGTACCGCTCCCGCTTTCCGGTGGCCCGCTCCCGACTCGTACGATATCTTGTACAAGCCGAGGAAGGGAGGCACTGGTATGTCCATCACCGCCAGCGAAGCCCGTCAGAATCTGTTCCCGCTGATAGAGCAGGTCAACGAGGACCATGCCCCGGTGCACATCACCTCCCGCAAGGGGAACGCCGTGCTCATGTCCGAGGAGGACTTCACGGCGTGGACGGAGACGGTGCATCTCCTGCGTTCGCCGAGGAACGCCCGCCGGCTGCTCGACTCCATCGCGGAGGCCGAGGCGGGCGACGCACGGCATCGTGAGCTGATCGACCCGGACGCGGAGCGGGCGTGAGGATCACTTTCACGTCCCACGGCTGGGAGGACTACGTCCACTGGGCCGAGAGCGACCGGAAGGTGACCAAGCGGATCAACAGACTGATCACCGACATCACCCGTGACCCGTTCAAGGGCATCGGCAAGCCGGAGCCGCTCAAGGGCGACCTGTCCGGCTACTGGTCACGGCGCATCGACGACACGCACCGTCTCGTGTACAAGCCCACCGACGATGTGCTGATCATCGTCCAGGCGCGCTACCACTACTGACACCCGCGACCGACGAACGCCCAAGGAGTCATGCCATGGACTTCACGCTCGAAGTCATCCCGCTGCCCGTGAGCGACATCGACCGCGCCCGGGACTTCTACCGGGACAAGGTCGGCTTCCACGTCGACATCGACCAGGAGGTCATGCCGGGCATGCGGATCGTCCAGCTGACGCCCCCGGGCTCCGGCTGTTCGATCGCCCTCGGCGACGCCATCTGGGACATGGCGCAGGCCGAGACCCGGCCGGAACCCGGCTCGTACCAGGCCCTCCAGCTCTGCGTCGCCGACATCAAGGCGGCCCACGCCGAGCTGACCGCGCGCGGCCTGGAGGTCTCGGAGCCGGTGCAGTACGCGCCGGACGACGGCGCCACCTTCATGTACTTCAAGGACCCGGACGGCAACGGCTGGGCCATCCAGGAGTACCGGCGCCGCGTGGCCGAGCCGCTGCACAAGGTGCTGGCGGACCTCAAGCGCGAGGGCTGACCGGTACGGCGGTTCCGCCGCCTCAGCCGGTCTCCCGCCAGCGGTTGGTGACCGGCAGGCGGCGGTCCTTGCCGAAGCCCTTGGGCGAGATTTTGGTGCCCGGCGGGTACTGCCGCCGCTTGTACTCCGCGATGTCGACCATGCGCAGCGTCCTCGTCACCAGCTCCCGGTCGTACCCGGCGGCCACGATCTCGTCCGCGCCCCGGTCCCGGTCGACGTACAGGGCGAGGATCGCGTCCAGCACCGGGTAGTCCGGCAGCGAGTCCGTGTCGACCTGGCCGGGGCGCAGCTCCGCGCTCGGCGGCTTGCTGATCGAGTTCTCGGGGATCGGCGGAGCCTGGCCGCGAGCCTTCGCCGCGCGGTTGCGCCACTCGGCGAGGCGGAAGACCGACGTCTTGTACACGTCCTTGATGGGCCCGTACGCGCCCACCGAGTCGCCGTACAGCGTCGAGTAGCCGACCGCCAGCTCCGACTTGTTGCCGGGGGCCAGCACGAGGTGGCCCTCCTGGTTGGAGAGCGCCATCAGCAGCGTGCCGCGCAGCCGGGACTGGAGGTTCTCCTCGGCCAGGCCGGTCAGCTCCAGCGCGCCCGTGTACGCGTCGAACATCGGCTCGATGGACACGGTGCGGTAGTGCAGGCCGGTGCGCCGGGCCAGCTCGGCCGCGTCGTCCCTGGAGTGCCCGGAGGAGTACTTGGACGGCATCGAGACGCCGTACACGTGCTCCGCGCCGAGCGCGTCGCAGGCGATGGACGCGACCAGCGCGGAGTCGATGCCGCCGGACAGCCCGATCAGCACCGAGCGGAAGCCGTTCTTCGTGACGTACGCGCGCAGGCCGGTGACGAGCGCGGAGTAGACCTCCTCGTCGTCGTCCAGCGGCTCGGCGTGGCCGCCGGACAGCCAGGGTTCACCGGCGGGCAGCGGCTGCTCCCGCCCGGCTTCCCCGGAGAGCACCACCCGGTCGATGCGCAGTCCGTCGTCCACGACGCCGGTGGGCGGCTCCGCGTCGGCGGCCGGCAGGTCGAGGTCCAGCACCATGCAGCCCTCGGTGAACTGCGGCGCCCGGGCCAGGACCGTGCCGTCCCGGTCGACGACGATCGAGTCGCCGTCGAAGACCAGCTCGTCCTGCCCGCCGGTCATGGCGAGGTAGGCGGTGGTGCACCCGGCCTCCTGGGCGCGTTTGCGCACCAGCTCCAGCCGGGTGTCGTCCTTGTCCCGCTCGTACGGGGAGGCGTTGACGGAGAGCAGCAGCCCGGCCCGTGCCGAGCGGGCGGCGGGCACCCGGCCGCCGTCCTGCCACAGGTCCTCGCAGATGGCCAGCGCCACGTCCACGCCGCGCACCCGCACCACCGGCAGGGTGTCGCCGGGCACGAAGTAGCGGAACTCGTCGAAGACGCCGTAGTTCGGCAGGTGGTGCTTGGCGAAGTTCAGCGCCACCTCGCCGCCGTACAGCACGGCCGCCGCGTTCTGCGGGGCCCCGGCCGGCTGGCCGTAC
The DNA here is from genome assembly GCF_041538145.2 of Streptomyces sp. MMCC 100. Lineage (NCBI taxonomy): Bacteria > Bacillati > Actinomycetota > Actinomycetes > Kitasatosporales > Streptomycetaceae > Streptomyces > Streptomyces sp. MMCC 100. The sequence continues at coordinate 1,411,093 of NZ_JBGORK020000001.1, read as the reverse complement.
CTCGGCTGGGCGGTCACGGAGCGGTCGAGGTAGCCGACGACCACGGGGACCCCGCCGAGGCCCTCTTCCGCCAGCCGGCCCGCGAGGGAGCGCAGGGCGGCGCGGGAGGCCGCGACGAAGGAGGGCCTGAGGGCCAGGTCCTCCACCGGGTACCCCGTCAGCGTCATCTCCGGGAACGCCACCAGGTGCGCTCCCTGCTCGGCCGAGTGCCGGGTCCAGCGCAGGACGGACTCCGCGTTGCCGTCGATGTCGCCGACGGTGGAGTCGATCTGGTTCAGGGCGAGTCGTAGTCGAGGCACGCGTCCACTGTAATCGTCAGAGCGACGCTATGGGGTGTCGGACGTGTTACCGCGACATGTCCGCCACGTCACAGGCCTCCCGGTTTCACGCCTGCGGCTTCACGTCCGCGGCTTCGCGCCCCGCTCGGCCAGCAGGTCGGCCATCAGCCGGATCTCCGACTCCTGCGACTCCACCATCCCCCGGGCCAGCCGCTTCTCCACGCCGACCGTGCACCTCTCGACGCACCCCTTCGCCATGTGGACGCCGCCCTTGTGGTGCTCGGTCATCAGCTGGAGGTAGTAGACCTCGGCCTGCTTCCCGTCCAGCGTCCGGAGCTTGTTCATCTCGGCGTCGGTGGCCATCCCCGGCATCAGCGAACCCTCACCGGCGGAGGGCGCGTCGCCCATGCCCATCCAGGTCATCGGCGGGTCGGACGACACCTTGGGCAGCGCCCACAGGTCGAGCCAGCCGATCATCATGCCGCGCTGGTTGGCCTGGGTCTGCGCGATGTCGTACGCGAGCCGCCGCACCTCCTCGTCGTCGGTGCGGTCACGCACGATGTACGACATCTCCACGGCCTGCTGGTGGTGGACCGACATGTCCCGCGCGAACCCGGCGTCCGCGGAGTCGGCGGCCGGGACCCGGCTGCCGCCGTCGTCCCCGGCGACCGCGTAGGTGATCCCGCCGGCCGTGACGAGCACCGCGGCCGCGGCGCCCGCGATCCAGCCGGCCCGTTTCGGGGTCACTGGGACAGCCCCTGGGTGCACGCGGCCCCCGGCTCGGGGGTCTGCTCGCCCTGGACGAACTTCTCGAAGAACTTGTCCACGTTCGGGTCGTCGGCACCGGTCACCGTGCGCTGGTGTCCCCAGGCGGACAGCACGATCGGGTCCTTCTGCTTGTCGTCGGGGCTCATCAGCGAGTACGGCGTCTTCTTGACCTTGGCGGCCAGCTTCTCGACGTCGGCCTCGGGCGCCTTGTCGGTGTACGTCACCCAGACGGCGCCGTGCTCCAGCGAGTGCACGGCGTTCTCGTTGTTCAGCGGCTTGGTGTAGACGTCGCCGTTGCAGTTCATCCAGACCTGGTCGTGGTCGCCGCCGACGGGGGGCTCGACGGGGTAGGTCACCTTCTTGGTGACGTGGTTGCGCGACAGATTCCCCTCCCAGGTCCGCAGCCCGTCGGCGCCGGTGACGAACTTGCCGGAGGTCTTCGACCCGTCGCCCTTCGACGCCATGCCGTCGGAGTCGTCGGACTGCGACCGGAAGAGGAAGACGCCGCCGACGACGAGACCGGCGACGACCACGGTGCTGAGCGTGATCGCGAGGATCCGGTTCCGGCGGTTGCGGGCCTCCTCGGCGCGCCGCATCTCGGCTATGCGGGCCTGTCGCGCCGTGTTGCTGCTCTTCTTGGCGGAACCCATGGGGTGTTGCCCTTCTGGGAAGAAATCTGGAGACGGAGGTGCGTGAGGTCCGCTGATCGTAATGGCGCGGGGCCCGTCCTTCGTAGGGAGGTCACAGGATCTGTCCCGGCCGGATCCCCGGAATGGCCCGATCGAACAGATGGCCTCTACGCTGCGGTCACGGGGTGGGCCGGCCGAGGGAGGTCCGCAACGCGTACGTAACGGCGCTGTGGTGTGATGCTCGAGTGCCCGACCGCCTCCCGCCGTACCGGAGACAGGCGGCCTGACCAGCAAGGATGGGGAAGCGGAAGATGGACAAGCAGCAGGAGTTCGTGATCCGGACGCTGGAGGAGCGCGACATCCGGTTCGTACGCCTGTGGTTCACGGACGTTCTGGGCTTCCTCAAGTCCGTCGCCGTGGCCCCGGCCGAGCTGGAGCAGGCCTTCGACGAGGGCATCGGTTTCGACGGCTCCGCGATCGAGGGCTTCGCGCGGGTCTACGAGTCCGACATGATCGCCAAGCCGGACCCGTCGACGTTCCAGGTCCTGCCGTGGCGGGCGGAGGCCCCCGGCACGGCCCGGATGTTCTGCGACATCCTCATGCCGGACGGCTCGCCGTCCTTCGCGGACCCGCGCTACGTCCTCAAGCGCGCCCTGGCCCGCACCTCCGACCTGGGCTTCACCTTCTACACCCACCCGGAGATCGAGTTCTTCCTGCTGAAGGACAAGCCGGTCGACGGCACGGTGCCCACCCCCGCCGACAACTCCGGCTACTTCGACCACACCCCGCAGAACATCGGCATGGACTTCCGCCGCCAGGCGATCACCATGCTGGAGTCGATGGGCATCTCGGTGGAGTTCTCCCACCACGAGGGCGCCCCCGGCCAGCAGGAGATCGACCTGCGCTACGCCGACGCGCTCTCCACGGCCGACAACATCATGACCTTCCGCCTGGTCATGAAGCAGGTGGCACTCGAACAGGGCCTCCAGGCCACCTTCATGCCGAAGCCGTTCTCGGAGTACCCCGGCTCGGGCATGCACTCGCACCTGTCCCTCTTCGAGGGCGACCGCAACGCGTTCTACGAGTCGGGCGCCGAGTACCAGCTCTCGAAGGTCGGCCGCTCCTTCATCGCGGGCCTGCTGCGGCACGCGGGGGAGATCTCGGCGGTCACCAACCAGTGGGTGAACTCCTACAAGCGCATCTGGGGCGGCACCGAGCGCACCGCCGGCGCGGGCGGCGAGGCCCCGTCGTACATCTGCTGGGGCCACAACAACCGCTCGGCCCTGGTCCGCGTCCCGATGTACAAGCCCGGCAAGACCGGCTCGGCCCGCGTCGAGGTCCGCTCCATCGACTCCGGCGCCAACCCGTACCTCACCTACGCCGTCCTGCTCGCCGCCGGCCTCAAGGGCATCGAGGAGGGCTACGAGCTCCCGCCGGGCGCCGAGGACGACGTCTGGGCCCTCTCGGACGCGGAACGCCGCGCCCTGGGCATCGAGCCCCTCCCCCAGAACCTGGGCGAGGCCCTCGCCCTGATGGAACGCAGCGACCTGGTCGCCGAGACCCTCGGCGAGCACGTCTTCGACTTCTTCCTCCGCAACAAGCGGCAGGAGTGGGAGGAGTACCGGTCCCAGGTGACGGCGTTCGAGCTGCGGAAGTCGCTGCCGGTGCTGTAGCGCTCCACCGGAGGCGGGGCCGACGTCGCGGATTCCGTACGGCCCCGCTGCCGTCACGCCGTCCTGGCCGCCGTACGGCCCCGCTGCCGTCACGCCGTCCTGGCCGCCGTACGGCCCCGCTGCCGTCACGTCCTCCTGGCCGCCGTCCTGCCCCGCGTCGGCATCGATGACGTGATCACCGTGCGGCGCGAGATGTCAGACCTTTCCGATGCCGAGCGTGGTGTCGCGAGGCAGCATGCCTGAGCCCAGGACCTCCAGCCAGAAGGGGCCGAGGAGTTCGGCGAGCCTCGTGGTGCCCTCGTCGCCGAGAGTCCGCCAGGGGGCAGCGGCCAGTTCGTCGGTGCGGCGCTCGACCTCGGCACGCAGGGCGCGGCCCGCGTCGGTCGCGGAGCCGTCGGCGTGCAGCAGTCCCCGTGCGGAGAGCCGCTCGCGGGCGGCCGCCCACTCGTGCTCGTTCCAGCCGCGGCTCGCGAAGACCTCGGCCGGCGCGGCGCCGATCGCGGCGAACGACACCAGCGCCTCCACCGAGTCGAGGTCCGCGGTCAGAAGAGCGGCGAGATGACCGTCGCCGCGGTGCTCGCGCAGGATCGTCGCGGCCTGCCACAGCACGAGGTGCGGTTCCTGTGGCCAGGGCAACTCCGCGTTGGCCGCGGCGAGCGGACGGCCCTCGGTATGTACGGCCTCCGCCGCCCGGCGGGCGAGTACTGCGGCCTCGGCGACTTCGGGGCTGTCCGTCCGCGCGCCGAAGAGAGCGCGGTATGCCCGGTCGATGCCGCGCGTCCGAGCGTCGATCACCTTGCCCGGTGCGGCGACGTCCCAGACGGCGGGGACGTGCTCGGCGACCGTGCGCGGGCTGAAGCTGTAGAACGCGGAAGCCACCTGACGGGGTCCGGGTGCCCCGAGCGGCGCCGCCCGCAGGGCGAAGTAGCTCGGCCAGCGTTCGCCGGTGCTGTAGCCGAGCGACTCGACCTCCTCGAAGACCTGTGGCGCGAAATAGAGGACGGCATGCAGGGGCTCCAAGAGGTGCCACATCTGCCTCACACGCCCGTTGTCGTTGCTCAAAACGGCTCCCCTTGCCAGCGGCCCGAATATTTCCCTTGCCCCAGACTCCCTTCGACGCGCCATCTTGTCAATGACTAGATGGCGCTAGGCTGCTCTCATGCCCACCGAACGCTCCTACCACCACGGAGACCTGCGCCGAGCCGTGCTCACCGCGGCCCTCGACGTCATCGCCGCCGAAGGGCCGGCGTCTCTGTCCCTGCGCGACCTGGCCCGTCGCGCGGGCGTCTCTCATGCCGCGCCCGCCCACCACTTCAAGGACCGCGCGGGCCTTCTCACCGCCATCGCCACCGAGGGTCACGGTCTCCTGTCCGCCGCGCTCGGCGAGGCGGAGGACCTGCGTGACCTGGGCGTGCGGTACGTGCGCTTCGCCGCCGCACACCCGGCTCATTTCCAGATCATGTTCCGACCGGATCTGCTGCGCCCGGACGACTCCGAACTCCTCGCGGCGCGCGAGCAGACGCGGAGCATGCTCCGTACGGCCGTGGAGGGCTACGACGACGATCCGGCCATCGGCTTCATGGCGGCCTGGTCGATGGCCCATGGCTTCGCGACGCTGCTGCTCTCCCACAACCTTGACGGTCTGCTGGACGGGCGGAATCCCGAAGACACCTTCGGGGCGCTGGCAGGCGTGATGTTCGGACCGACCTGATCAACGCCCGCGAGTTCACCGGCCGGCTCATGCACTACACCGAGCGCATCGCCCACGGCACACCGATCACCGTGCACTCCGAGGCGCTGCCCACGGTCTTCATCCACTACGAGGAGCTGGCGGAGCTGCTGCGGTGGGCGGCCACGCTCACCGATGCCACCGGCGCGGTCAACGCCTGCTCCGACGGGCCGCTCGACGTCTACGGCCTCGGCACTGTCATCGCCGCGCAGGTCGGCCGGGAGGCCGTGTACCGCAGCGTCGCCGCGGGCGAGCCGGCCTCGCCGTTCTCCTTCGACCGCCACTACGCCATGGGCAACGCCCGCGCGAAGGAACTGGGCTTCTCCTTCTCCCGCACCGCCGACTGGCTCCCCGGCGCCGTCACCGAAGTCCTCGCCACGACCGCCGCCCCCACCTGCTGAGGAACGGACACCCCATGCGGTACCGCACCATCGGAGACACTGCCGTGAGCGCCGTCGGCCTGGGCGCCATGCCCCTGTCCATCGAGCACCGGCCGGACGAACAGCGGGCCGTCGCCACCATCCACGCCGCCCTGGACGCCGGGGTCACGCTCATCGACACCGCCGACAGCTACCACTGGCACGCCGGCGAAGCCGGGCACAACGAGCTTCTCATCGCCCGCGCCCTGGCCCGCTACGGCGGGGACACCTCGCACCTGCTCGTCGCCACGAAGGGCGGCCGCGGCCGCCCCGGCGACGGCAGTTGGACCGTCGACGCCACCCCCGACCACCTCAGACGCGCCGCGGAGGCGTCCCTGAAGCGGCTGGGCGTGGAGGCCATCGGCCTGTACCAGCTGCACAAGCCGGACCCGGCCGTGCCCTGGGCGGAGTCCGTGGGCACGCTGCGGGAGCTGATCGACGCCGGCACCATCCGCGCCGCCGGGATTTCCAACGTCACCGCCGACCAGATCCGCGAGGCGCACAGGATCCTCGGCAAGGGCCTCGTCTCCGTACAGAACCGGTACTCGCCGGCCGTCCGCGACAGCGAGCCCGAGCTGCGGCTGAGCACCCGGCTGGGACTGGCCTTCCTGCCCTGGAGTCCACTGGGCGGCATCTCACCGAGCGCCCTCGACGGCACCCGCGGCCCGACCACCGCGGACACGGCGTTCCACCGCATCGCGGCCGTGCACGGCGTCAGCCCGCAGCAGGTCGCCCTGGCATGGCTGCTGGCCCGCTCCCCGGCGGTGATCCCGGTGCCGGGGCGCCAGCCGCCCGGCATCGATCCAGGACTCCGCCGAGGCGGCCGAACTCGAGCTGAGCGAGGCGGAGCAGCGCCGACTGGACGACAGTCCCACCGCGTGAGGCCAGGCCACGAACGTCGTCCATGCCGCCGCAGAACCCTCATGCCTCCCACAGGACGCCTGAGGGTCGCCTCCGCTCCGGCTGCCCGTTCCGCACCCGTTCCGGAGCCCGGCCCTGGATCGGTCCCGGAAAACCCGTGAATCTCCACAGCGTTCATCGCTCGGTCGCACGTCGGGGCGCGGTCGCGGCCCACCGGACGGACCGCACGCGTCGCAGCGCCGAGGAGCCCCTTGCCCCAGGGGGATGGCGTGAAGGTCCGGCCGCTTTCCCTGACCGCATTCACACACTGATGAACCCGGCGACGCCGGGCAACGGCGGTCAACGGCACGTCGATGGTGGGCCGTTCACCCCCGTGCTTTGATCGGTGCGCGGCACGCCGGTGACCCGTACCGGAGTACCCGACTCCGGACGTCGGGCGTGCGTACCGCACCGCTCCCCTTCCCCACGAAAGGAACAGACCTGCCATGAACACTGTCCCCCAGGTCGAAACGGCCGAGATCTCCGACGCGGACCTGGACCGGGTGTCCGGCGGCATCGGCCTCACCGCGAGCGCGGCCCTCGTCGCGGGCGACGGCGCCCTCGGTGCCGGCCTCCACGCGGAGTCCGGCCCGTTCGCCCTCACCGGCGGCGTCGGCGCCTCGGCACCCTTCGGCGGCGCGGCGGCCCACGCCCACACGACGAGCGTCTGACCGTAGCCCCGAACCACCCCCGGCCCCGGACCAGCGTGTCCGGGGCCCACCAGGGCCCGTTCGGCAGGCTGTTGGCGTCGACGGCGGCCGCGCCTACACTGCCGTCCACATCGCGCAACGGCCGGGGGAAGGAAGTTCGTGGTGCGGGAGTGCTGGTTCTGCCGGGAGGCCGCGCCACCGTCATGGCACGACCACGTCCTGGGGTTGCACAAGGACGAGGAAACCACCATGACCCCGTGGATCGTCGTCCTGCGCACCACCTGGCGTAGGGAAATCGTGTCCGTTCCACGCTGTGCCCGCTGCCACACCGGACACCAGATAGAGCGGACCGCAGCGGTGCTCTCCCTGGCCGCGTTGATCGCCTACGCCGCCGGCGGGCAGCTCGACCGGCTGCTCGGCATTCTGCCGGCTTCGGCCGGAGAGCGGACGGTCGCGGCGGTCTGGGCGGCCGTCGCCTGCCTGCCGGGGCTCGTATGGATCGCGATCCGGCAGGGCCGACTGCCGTGGCGGCGCCTGGCGCCCCGGCGTCTGGGCTACGCCCGGCACCACCCGGAGTACCTGCGGCTCCGGGAGGAGGACTGGAAGCCCAGGGCGGGCCCCCTCCACTACTGGCGAAGCCCGCCGCACCCCCATCGCCCTCCGCCTGCGAACCGCCCCCGGCGGCTGATCGGGGGCTTCTTCGAGCTGCTCGGAGCAGCCTGCGGCCTCGCCGTCCCCATCGCCTATTTCCAGGGCTACGAGGAACTGGCCGGAGTTCTCATCGCGGCGACGGCCGGGCTGCTCTTCGTCGCCTCGAAGATCAAGCCCGAGGACTGATCGGGTGGGGCCAGGCCACGAACGTCGTCCATGCCGGCGATTCGACGGCGAGGCGGGGGCCGTCGGGGTGCTTGGAGTCACGGATGTGGATGGTGGCGGGGGTTATCGCTACCTCGACGCAGTCGCTGGGCTCGCTGGTATCGCTGTAGCTGCTCTTGAACCAGGCCAGGTCGGCGAGGTGTCCGGTTGTGTCCTTACGGCTCATGTCTCCCCCAGCAGTTGTTCGATGAAGGCCACTGATTCCCGGACGGGCAGTGCCTCGGCCCGGATACTGCCATAGCGCAGTTCGAGGATGCGCAGCTGCCGGGGGTCCGTGACAGGCCGACCACCGAACAAGTCGTCGGCCCGGCCGACCGCCGTGCCGTCGTCGAACTTGAGCACCTGCATCCGTCCACCTCCCGGATGGTCACCGCGAGACGTCGGCATCACCTGGATCTCCACGTGCCGCAACTGCTCTACCTCCAACAGGTGTTCGAGCTGCCGCCGGAGAACCATCATGCCTCCCACAGGACGCCTGAGGGTCGCCTCTTCCTGGACAAAGCTGAGCTCCGGGGCCGGGACCCGTTCGAGCATCGCCTTGCGACCCATACGTGCGGCGACGGCGCTCTCCACCTCGTCATCGGTGAGGGCCGGTCGCCGCCTGCCGAGGAGGGCGCGTGCGTACTCCTCGGTCTGGAGCAGCCCATGCAGGCTGTAGCTGCCGTACGAGAGCGACTCGACGGCCCGCGACTCCAGCTTCGTCAGGTCCCGTACCTGCTTGGGGTACCGGACCTTCTTCACGTCCTCCCAGGCCGCGGCGATGAGACCGCCCGCGTCGAGGACCTGGTCCGCCTTTTCCAGGTACTCCCGGCGAGGGATCCGCTTCCCGCCCTCCACCTTGTAGACGAGATCCTCCCCGTACCCGACCGCCACCCCGAAGTCGCCCGCCCGCATCCCCACCGCCTCGCGGCGCAGCTTCAGCTGCCTCCCCACGGTGGTGAGGACGGCCACACCCCACTCGTCGTCCGGGTCGACCTCCCAACCCGGCTCCTCCGCCTCGCCGTTCACCGACATCCGCACCCCTCCGTCGTACGCGTCGTATCGCGACGGCCGTCACGGTAGACGGAAGGGCAGCGCCGAGTGACGGGATACGGTCACCCTGTCACTCGGACGTGCGGCACAACCCCCGCTCCACCGCGTCCATCGCCCTGCGCTCCGCCTCCTCCGCCCGCGCCGGGGTGATGCCGCGCAGGGGGCCGTCGGTGAGGAGTACGGCCATGCCGTGGACGGTGGACCAGACGAAGTACTCGGCGCCCGGGCGGTGTTCGGGGGGCAGCGCGCCCGCGGCGGTCAGGTCGTCCAGAGCCTCGGAGAGGAGACGGTAGGCGGTCCGGCCCTCGGCCCCGGCCGCTTCCTCCGTGTCGGTGTCGGCCATGCCCGTCGTCGCGAACGCGGCGCGGAACAGGCCGGGCTGGGCCCGGGCGAAGGCGAGGTAGCCGCGGGTCAGGGCGCGGAGGCGTGCGCGGGGCGGGGAAGGGGTCGCCGCCAGTTCGCGTTCCATCGTGCGGGCCAGCTCCGCCAGGCCCGCCTGCGAGACCGCGGCCAGCAGGGCGCGGCGGTCGGCGAAGTGGCGGTAGGCCGCGTTCGGGGCGACGCCCACCCGTCGGGTCGCCTCGCGCAGGACCACCGCGTCCGGGCCGCCGTCGCGGGCCAGTTCGACGCCGGCCTTGATGAGCGCGTTGCGCAGGTTGCCGTGCCGGTAGGTGTCCCGTGTCGCCATCGGCGCTCCTCTTTCCGCGGTTCCCCCATCCTCCTTGATGTGGACGACGTCCACATCAAGGGCTAGTCTACGACGCGTCGAAAATGTGGACGTCGTCCACATGCGTGCGGTCGAGGGGGAGCGAGCGATCGATATGAGTGACGACGACGTGGTACGGCTCGAGGCGCTGACCAAGCGGTACGGATCGGGCCGGACGGAGGTGACCGTCCTCGGCCCGGTCGACATCGGCTTCCCGCGGGGCTGTTTCACCGCCGTGATGGGACCCTCGGGGTCGGGCAAGTCGACCCTGTTGCAGTGCGCCGCCGGGCTCGACGGGCCCAGTTCCGGACGCGTCGTCCTGGACGGCACCGACCTGACCTCGCTGAGCGAGACGGAACGGACCCGGTTGCGCAGGACAGCCACCGGGTTCGTCTTCCAGGCGTACAACCTGCTGCCCTCGCTCACCGCCGAGCAGAACGTGGCGCTGCCCCTGCGGCTCGCCGGACGGCGCCCGGCGCGCGGGGAGGTGCGTCGGGCCCTGGAGCAGGTGGGGCTCGGCGACCGGGCCGGAAGCCGTCCGCATCACCTCTCGGGGGGCCAGCAGCAGCGGGTGGCCGTCGCCCGGGCGCTGGTGACCCGCCCGGCCGTCCTCTTCGCCGACGAGCCGACCGGCGCGCTCGACCTCACGACCGGGCGCGAACTGCTGCGCGTCCTGCGGGGCCTGGTGCACTCCCCCGGTGAACGGGAGGCGGGGACCGTCGTGATGGTCACCCATGATCCGCAGGTCGCGGCCTTCGCCGACCGCGTGGTCTTCCTCGCCGACGGGCTCCTCGCGGGAGAGCTGCGCTCGCCCACCCCGGAGGCGGTCGCCGAGCGGATGACGGCGCTGGGCCGGCCCGCGGCAGAAGAAGCGGCAGGGATCCCGTGCTGAGGACCGCGCTGGGCACGCTTCGCGTCCGCTGGGTGTCGTTCCTCGGAACGGTCGTCGCGCTCGTCCTCGCGGTGGCGCAACTGACCGCCCTGGGTGTGGTGCTGATGGCGGCGGCCGAGCCGCCCGCGCGGCCCCCGCACCGGTTCGCCCACGCGCCCGCCGTAGTCCTGCCCGCCGATCCCCGGTGGGACTCCGCGCAGCACGATCTCGGCGTACGGTCGCCCGCCGCGGCCCGGGGGCTGTCCCCGCGACTGGTACGGGACGTGTCCGCGACCGGGGCCGCGGTCGTGGACCGGGCCTTCTACGCGCAGCTCGCGAGCGGCGGCGGCGCGAAGAAGCAGGTCGGACACCCCTGGCCGGTGGCCGAGTTCGGCGGGTACGCGCTGCGGGACGGGCGGGCGCCGCGTGCGGCGGACGAGATCGTCGTCGCGGCGGGAAGGGCGCGCGCCGGGGAGACGGTGACCGTGCTGACGGCAGCCGCCGGGCCGGGACGCTACACCGTCGTCGGCACCGTGGCGCCGGTCGGCTGGGAGGACGCCGTCTTCTTCAGCGCGGCCGAGGCGGAGCGGCTGTCGCCCCGCGTCGACGCCCTGGTCGCGCTGGGGCCGGTGGAGCGGGTGCGCGCGGTGGTCCCGTCAGACGCCGAGGTACTCACGGGGGCCGACCGCCACCGCGCCGACGCGGACGCCGCCAACGACCGGGAGGCCCTGGACAACACCCTCACCCTGCTGCCGGTGATGGCCGCGGTCGCCGGTACCACCGCGGTGTTCGTGGTGGCCTCCACCTTCGCCTTCGCGGTGGTGCAGCGCCGCCGGGAGATCGCCCTGCTGCGCACGGTGGGCGCCACCGGACGGCAGGTGCGCCGCATGGTCCGCGCGGAGGCCCTGCTGGTGGGCTCTCTCGCGTCGGCACTGGGTGGGGTGTCGGGGCTCCTCGGCACGCGGCCGCTGACGGGTCTGCTCGTCGGGATGGACATCGCACCGCCCTGGTTCGTGGTGGAGATCTCCGCGCGGCGGGGCGTGCTCGCGCCGCTCGGGGCCGCCGTCCTGACCGGCCTGCTCGTGGCGCTCTGCGGTGCGGTGGCCGCCGCACGCCGGGCCTCGCGCGTACGGCCGGTGGAGGCGCTGCGGGAGGGTACGGCCGAGGACACGGCGGTGACGCCCGGCCGGGCCGTCCTCGGCGTCGTGGGACTGGTCGGCGGGGTGGGCACGGTGTGCTGGATCGGGCTCGCCGCGCCGCGCACGGTCCTCTCCCCCACGGCGTACGTGGTCTCGCTGCTGGTGCCCGTCGTCGCCGTCGCCGCGCTGGCACCGCTGCTCGTGGGTCCCGTCGTCCGGGTGCTGATGTGGCCGTTGCGGCGGCTGCGCGGTCCCGCCGCCCTCGTCGTGCGCCAGAGCGCGCTCACCTCGCGCCGGCGTACGGCGGCCACCGCGGCGCCCGTGCTGTTGACGGTCGGGCTGGCGCTGTCCCTGCTCACGGCCACGGACTCGCTGGGGGCCGCACGGGACGCGGGGTTCCGCGCGGGGGTCGGGGCGCCGTACGCCGTCGTACCCGAGGTCGGGACGCCCGGGTTCAGTCCGCGTGTGGCGGAGCGGGTGGCCCGGGTGGCGGGGGTGCGTGTCGCGGCGCCTGTGCCGACCACCGTCTACTTCCCGGACGGGGACGGGCGGTTGGAGGAGAACGACGGGCTCGCGGTCGACCCCGAAGCCCTGCGTCGGTCCACCCGCCTGAAGGTCGTCCACGGGTCGCTGGACGACCTGGACGAGCGGAGCATGGCCGTCGCCGACCGGTGGGGGATGAGGGTCGGCGACCGGGTGCGTACCAGGCTCGCGGACGGCCGCCGGGTCACCCTGCGCGTGGCCGCCACCTATGCGGCGCTGCCCGGTGAGGACGTGGCCTATCTGCCGGAGCGCTTCGCCGGAACGGGCCTGTCCGCCCGCGACGGCCTGGTCCGCCGTGCCTCCCTCTCCCTGGCTCCGGGCACCGACCGCCCGGCCGCCCTCGCGCGGGTGCGGGCGGCGCTCGCGGGCAGCGGGGCGCGGCTCACCACCCGGGACGGGCTGGTCGCCGCCGAGTCGGCGCAGGCACGCCGGCTCACCGAGACCCGGCAGCGGTCCACCGCCGTGATCGTCGTGCTGTTCTGCTTCGTGGCCATCCTGAACACGCTGCTGATGGCGACCGCGGACCGGCGCCGCGACCTGGCCGTCCTCGGCCTGACCGGGGCCACGCCGCGCCAGGTGCTGCACTTCTTCGTCGCCGAGGCGCTCCTGGTCACGGCGGTCGGGGTGGCCCTCGCGCTGCTCGCCGCCGGGGTCAATCTCCTCGGTCTCGGCGCCGCCCTGCACCAGCTCTTCGGCACGGCACCCGTCGTCGTGCCGTGGGCGGCGGTCGGCGCGGTCACGGCCGCTTCGGCGCTGCTGGCGGTACTCGGCACGGTGGTGCCGGTGGCGTCCGCGCTGCGGCGCCGCGCCGCCTGACCCTGCCCCCGTTCCTCACCCACGGGACCCGTGGGTGAGGAACGGTGCGCCGACCGCTCCGGCGTGTCCCGGAGGTCAGTCCGCGGTGCGGGTGCGGGGGCGTACACACCCCGCCCGTCACCGCCGTACCGCCTCCACCGCCTCCGGTACGTGCCCCGCGACCACGCGTTCCCGTCCGGACACCGCACCGGTGGAGGCGCGGCGGCGGTCCACCGTCCACGCCGTGCCCGCGACCCCGAGCCCGAGGACCGCCAGGGCCGCGCCCGCCGTCGCCGGGGACGTGGTGCCGAGGCCCGCCGCGAGGGCGAGGCCGCCGATCCAGGCGCCGCCGGCGTTGGCCAGGTTGAAGGCGGCCTGGTTGGCGGAGGAGGCCAGGGAGGGGGCCGCGGCGGCCTTCTCCATGACCATCAGCTGGAGCGGGGAGCCGGTGACGAAGGCGGCCATGCCGAGCAGGGCCACCGACACGGCCGCCGTGACCGGCGTGCGCATCAGGAGCGGGAAGAGGGCGAGGACCACGACCAGGGAGGCGAGGCCGCCGAAGAGGGTGCCGCGCAGGGAGTGGTCGGCCAGGCGTCCGCCCAGCAGGTTGCCCGCGGTGGCCCCGACGCCGAACAGGGCGAGCAGCAGCGTCACGCTGGTCTCGGCGAACCCGGCGGCGTCCGTCAGCATCGGCGTGATGTAGCTGTACGCGGCGAAGAGCGCGCCGAACCCGGCGACCGTCGTACCGAGGGCCAGCCAGACGGGCAGGGAGCGCAGGGCGGCCAGTTCGCCGCGCAGGCCGGTGGTGGGGGCGGGGGCGTGGTCGCGCGGGATCAGGACGGCCAGCGCCGCTATCGCCGCCACGCCGATCGCGCTCACGCCGAGGAAGGTGGCCCGCCAGCCGAGCTGCTGGCCCATGGCGGTGGCGGCGGGGACGCCGACGATGTTGGCGACGGTGAGCCCGAGGAACATCAGGGAGACGGAGCGGGCCTTGCGTTCCGGCGCGACCATGCCGGTGGCGACGACCGCGCCGACGCCGAAGAAGGCGCCGTGCGGCAGACCGCTGACGAAGCGGGCGGCCAAAAGGGAGATCTCGCCGGGGGCGACGGCCGACAGGGCGTTGCCGAGGACGAACAGCGCCATCAGGGCGATCAGGACGGCGCGGCGGGACATCCGCGTCGTCGCCGCCGCGAGCAGCGGGGCGCCGATGACGACGCCGAGCGCGTAGGCGGAGACGAGGTGGCCGGCGGTGGGGATGGAGATGCCCAGGTCGTCCGCGACGTCGGGCAGCAGGCCCATCATCACGAACTCGGTGGTACCGATGCCGAAGGCGCCCACGGCAAGGGCGAGCAGGGCCAGGGGCATGAAGGGTCTCGCCTTTCGAGAGCAGGGGTTCCGTACGGGAGGCACGGGAGGGCGCGGGAGGTGCGACTGTATGTTCCCGTACGGAACAAAGACTCTCAGGGCGGGTATTCCGCAGGCGAATTCTAGGAAGCCGTTGTGTCGACCTTCACACGCGCGGCGATCGGGAGGTGGTCGCTGCCGGTCGCCGGGAGGGTCCAGCTCGTCGTGGGTTCGACGCCGGTGACCAAAATCTGGTCGATGCGGGCCATCGGGAAGGACGCCGGCCAGCTGAAGCCGAAGCCGTCGCCCACGGCGCCCTGCGGGGAGCGCAGCTGGGAGGTGATCGCGGTGAGCGAGCGGTCGTTCATGGTGCCGTTGAGGTCGCCCAGCAGGATCTTGCGGGGCAGCTTCTCGTCGGCGATGGCCTCGCCGAGGGCGTCGGCGCTCTTGTCCCGCTGCCGGGCGGTGAAACCGGCCTCCAGCTTCACCCGTACGGAGGGCAGGTGGGCGACGTACACCGCGATCGGTCCGGACGGGGTGGCGACGGTGGCGCGCATCGCGCGCTTCCAGCCCAGCTCGATGTCGACGGCCTTCACGCCGCTGACCGGGTACTTGCTCCACAGCCCGACGGTGCCGACGACCGCGTGGTGGGGGTACTTCGCCTCCAGCGCCTTCTCGTACGTCGGTACGGCGGACGCCTTGAGTTCCTCCAGGGCCAGTACGTCCGCGCCGGCGGCGGCGACGGCGCGGGCGGTGCCCGCCGGGTCGGCGTTGTCGGCGTTGACGTTGTGCGTGGCCACCGTGAGGTCGCCGCCGGAGCCGGTCTTGTCGAAGAACAGGCCGCCGAAGAGGTTGAGCCACACGCTCACCGGCAGCACCAGCGCGATCAGCGCCGTCGCCGACTTGCGGACCAGGGCGATCACCAGCAGGACCGGGACCAGCAGGCCGAACCACGGCAGGAAGGTCTCGGTGAGGCTGCCGAGGTTGCCGATGGCGTTCGGGATGTGCGAGTGGGCCGCCATGACGCCGGACAGGAGGATCGCGACGGCGGCGGTGACCAGACCCCGACGCCAGATCCGCCGGTCGCCGCGCCAGCCGCTGACCGCCCGGTCGAACAGGCGCCGAATCCGGGTCTCCCGGCGGTCGGGCTCCGAGCCGCCGCTGTCCGTCTCCGTCATGTACGCCTGCTGCGCCATACCGTCGCCTCACTGCCTGCCGTGCACACCGTCGCCCCCTGTGACTCAGCACCATAGGGGATGATCGGTTCCGATCCCGCCGCCCCTGGACGGCCGTACGGGCACGAGGACGTGTGGGCCTCCCCGGGGAGTTCCGCCCGGCGCCGGGACGGGCGGCTCTGTGACAGAACGGGCACATTTCACCCCATGAGCCACCCCGTGGCACGTGATGACGCGCGATGGCACGCGATGACCCGTGACGAGGGCCCCACTAGCCGTCGGCACGCCACAAGTGCCACCATGGAAGGGATCCGGGGACGCCGTCAGGGCGCCTCGAGATGACATGAAGGAGCCGTTGCCATGACGCAGCTTTCGGCTGCCCAGACGCCGCAGCGCACCCCCGCCGACGGGAGCAGGGCGCTGTACGGCGGCAAGATCAACCGCCGTATCACCGTCCGGGACATCACCGCCGCCAAGGAGCGCGGCGAGAAGTGGCCCATGCTCACCGCGTACGACGCGATGACCGCGTCCGTCTTCGACGAGTCCGGCATCCCGGTGATGCTCGTCGGCGACTCCGCGGGCAACTGCCACCTCGGCTACGAGACCACCGTGCCCGTCACCCTGGACGAGATGACGATGCTCTCGGCCGCGGTCGTCCGGGGCACCGGCCGCGCCCTGATCGTGGGCGACCTGCCCTTCGGTTCCTACCAGGAGGGCCCGGTGCAGGCGCTGCGCTCGGCGACCCGGCTGGTCAAGGAGGCCGGGGTCGGGGCGGTCAAGCTGGAGGGCGGCGAGCGCTCGCACCGGCAGATCGAGCTGCTGGTGGAGTCCGGCATCCCGGTGATGGCGCACATCGGCCTCACCCCGCAGTCCGTCAACTCCATGGGCTACCGGGTCCAGGGACGCGGCGAGGAGGCGGCCCAGCAGCTGCTGCGCGACGCCAAGGCGGTGCAGGACGCGGGCGCCTTCGCGGTCGTCCTGGAGCTGGTGCCGGCCGAGCTGGCCGCCGAGGTGACCCGGACGCTGCACATCCCGACGGTCGGGATCGGCGCGGGTCCGGACACGGACGCCCAGGTGCTGGTGTGGACCGACATGCTCGGGCTGACCGGCGGCCGGATGCCGAAGTTCGTCAAGCAGTACGCCGACCTGCGCAAGGTCATGGGCGACGCGGCCAAGGCGTACGCCGAGGACGTCGTCGGCGGCACGTTCCCGCAGGACGAGCACTCCGTCCACTAGGAGACCATCGCGGTACGACCAGAGGGGCCCCGCCGATCTTCCCCCGTCGGCGGGGCCCCTCTGTGCGCCTGCACCGGCGCCGCTCTCGCGGAGCTGGTTGCTCGCCGTCGTGGTTCCTCCATTGATGGTTGCGGTGCCTGTCGGTGCGATGTCGGCGCCGCAGGTCGTGCTGTCGGTGGAATGTCGGCGGTTTGTCGGTGGCCCCTGCCATCGTCTGGGGCATGAAGCGAATCGACGACATCCCCCGGGCCGCGGACAGCGCGGTCACCGTGCGGGGGCTGGTCAAGCACTACGGCGAGACCAAGGCGCTGGACGGCGTCGACCTGGACGTGCGCGAGGGCACCGTGATGGGCGTGCTCGGGCCGAACGGCGCCGGCAAGACCACCCTCGTACGCATCCTGTCCACCCTCATCACCCCCGACTCCGGCCAGGCGCACGTCGCCGGCTACGACGTCGTACGGCAGCCTCGGCAGCTGCGCCGGGTCATAGGGCTGACCGGGCAGTACGCGTCCGTGGACGAGAAGCTCCCCGGCTGGGAGAACCTCTACATGATCGGCCGGCTGCTCGACCTGTCCCGCCGGGACGCGCGCACCCGGGCCGACGAACTCCTCGAGCGGTTCTCGCTCACCGAGGCCGGCAAGCGGCCCGCGTCCACCTACTCCGGCGGCATGCGGCGCCGGCTCGACCTGGCCGCCTCCATGATCGGGCATCCGTCCGTGCTGTTCCTGGACGAGCCCACCACCGGCCTTGACCCGCGCACCCGCAACGAGGTGTGGGACGAGGTCAAGCGCATGGTCGGCGACGGCGTGACCGTGCTGCTCACCACGCAGTACATGGAGGAGGCCGAGCAGCTCGCCTCCGAGCTGACCGTCGTGGACCGCGGCAAGGTCATCGCGAACGGCGGCATCGAGGAGCTGAAGTCCAAGGTCGGCGGCCGCACCCTGCGGGTCCGCCCGGCCGACCCGCTCCAACTGCGCCCGCTCGCCGCCTACCTGGACGAACTCGGCATCACCGGGCTCGCCAGCACCACGGTGGACACCGAGCGCGGTGCCGTCCTGGTGCCGATCCTCAGCGACGAGCAGCTGACGGCCGTGGTCGGCGCGGTCACCGCGCGCGGTATCACCGTCTCCTCCGTCACCACCGAACTGCCCAGCCTGGACGAGGTGTTCCTGTCGCTCACCGGCCACCGTGCCAGTGCCCCGCAGGACCCCGCGCCCGCCACCGACGACGCCCGCGAGGAGGTCGCCGTATGAGCGCCACCGCCCCCACCGCCCCCACCCCCACCGCCGCCGTGACTCCCGCTCCCGACGCCCGGATCTCGCTGCGCGCGCACGTGCGGCACACCGGGGCCCTGGTCCGCCGCAACCTGCTGTGGATCCGGCAGGACCCGGAGTCGATGTTCGACGCGCTGCTGATGCCGATCGTCTTCACCCTGCTGTTCGTGTACGTCTTCGGCGGGTCGATCGGCCAGGCCCTGGGCGGCGGGCAGGACGGCTATGTGCAGTACGTGATCCCCGGCATGATCGCGATGATGAGCATGACGCTGTCCCAGGGCGTCGGCACCGGCTTCAGCCAGGACTTCAACTCCGGTGTCATGGACCGCTTCCGGTCACTGCCGATCGGGCGCGGCTCGGTGCTCTTCGCGAAGATCGGGGTGGAGATGGCGCGGATGCTGTTCGCCACCACGGTGCTGATGATCGTCGCCGTGCTGGTCGGCTTCGACATCGATCACTGGGCCGGACTGTTCGCGGCCGTGGGTCTGTCCGCGGTGTTCGCCTCGTCGATCATGTGGGTGTTCCTCACCCTGGGCGTGGTCCTGAAGAACGCGCAGTCCGTGCAGGCGATGGGCTTCATGGTGCTGTTCCCGCTGCAGTTCGGCTCCTCGATCTTCGCGCCGACGCAGTCGATGCCGGGCTGGCTGCAGTCCTTCACCGACTACAACCCGCTGTCCACGCTCGCCGACGCGGCGCGCGGGCTGATGGTGGGCGGCCCGGTCGCGCACGACCTGTGGATCACGCTCGGCTGGTCGGTGGCGATCACCGCGGTGATGGCACCGGTCGCCATCCACAAGTTCCGTACGAAGACCTGACCGTGGCACGGACGCCGTACGCGTCAGACGAGGGCGACGGCCTCCTCGACGGAGAGCCGGCCGCCCTCGGCGTACGCGACGTCGTACGCCTCGGTGCCGAGCACCTCGCGGACCCGCTCCACGGCCCGCCCGCGCGCGTCCCGCTCCATGCCCGACGAGACGTGGCCCGGCGGGAGCATGGCGTCGGCGGCGCCGATGCACCGTGCGCCGTCCGCGGCCGGGCGGCCGCCGTCCAGGCCGGCCATCGCCATCGCGGCGATGGTCAGGTAGGCGGAGCGCATGTGCGGGGCGATGGCCGTGGAGAGCGGATCCTCGGCCCGTTCCAACGACTGGCGGACCTTGGTCAGGCACTCCTCGTGCCGGCCCTCCAGTGTGTCGATCCAGGCCTCCGCGGCGAGGATGAAGGCGTCGAAGACCACGAAGTGGGCGATGGAGAACTCCTCGCGCAGCAGCCGCAGCTGCTCGCGGGCCTCGGCGGTCCGCCCGGTCATGCCGAGCCGCCCGGCGAGGAACAGCCGGGCCGCGGGCATCGCGCCGTTGTGGCCGGTCCCGCGGGTGCGTTCGATGACGTCGCGCAGGATGCGCTCGCCCTTCTCGGACTCGCCCGCCTCCAGCAGCACGCTGCCGAGGCGGGCGTCGAGGATGTCCACCTGGGCGTGGGCGCCGAGCCTCTCGGCGTGCTGCGCCGCGGCCCGGTAGTCGTCGGCGGCGAGCCCGTACTCGCCGACGCGCTCCCGGGCCTCGGCACGTCCGGAGAGGGCCTCGGCCATGCCCCAGGCGTCGCCGAGACGGCGGTAGATCTCCAGGGACTCGTCGGCGTCGCGGAGTGCGTCGCCCGCCCAGTCGGTGCGGTTGGCGAGCATCTGGGCGCGCATCTGCAGGCCGCCGGCCAGCTCCCACTCGTAGCCCGGGGTGGCGCGGCAGGTGCGCAGGGTGGCGTCCATGATCTCGCGCAGCCGCGCCATGTCGCCGGTGAGCATCACGGCGAAGAACCAGAGCACTCCGGGGCTGAAGCAGGTCTGCGGCATCCCCGGCTCGTACGTGTCCGCGATGACGCGCAGCTTGCGCTGGGACGCCGGGTTCTGCCAGGCGTCCAGTTCGGTGTCCATGCAGGCCAGATGGGCCAGGTGGACCCCGCGGCGGGCCTCGGCGAGAACCTCGCCGGTCATCGGGGGCGGCGCGGAGGTGCACCGCTCCCAGACCGGCCGGGCGGGGGTGACCGGTTCGGTGAAGGGGTCCGGGCCGAGCGCCATGACCTCGACGAGCCAGTTCCGGGCCTCCACCCGCAGGTCGCGCATCTGCCAGTACCAGGCCAGCGACAGCGCCAGGCACAGCGCCTCCTGCTCGTCGCGCTCGGCGACGGCGTGGCGCAGGGCGGTGCGCAGGTTCTCGTACTCGCGCTCCAGCCGCTCGATGGCGGCGAGCTGCTGCGGGCCGCGGAGCAACGGGTCGGTGGTGCGGGCGAGTTCGCGGTAGTACGTCAGGTGGGCGCGGGCGGCCGCGGGGCGGGCGCCGGCCTCGTCGAGGCGCTCGCCGGCGTACTCGGCGACGGTCTCCAGGAGCCGGTAGCGCATGCCGTCGCCGGTGCCGCGGTCGGTCACGGGGGTGGCCACGACGAGGGACTTGTCGACGAGGGAGCCGAGGGCGTCCAGCGCGGCGGGCCCGCACACGGCCTCGGCGGCGGCGAGGTCGCAGCCGCCCGCGAAGACCGACAGCCGTCCCAGAACGTCGCGTTCGTCCTCGTCGAGCAGGTCCCAGGACCAGTCGACGACCGCGCGCAGGGTCTGCTGGCGGGGCAGGACGGTGCGGCTGCCGGAGGTGAGCAGGCGGAAGCGGTCGTCGAGGCGGTCGGCGATCTGGCGCGGGCTGAGCATGCGGAGCCGGGCGGCGGCCAGTTCGATGGCGAGCGGCAGTCCGTCGAGGCGGCGGCAGATCTCGGCGCAGGCGGCGGCGGTCTCCGCGTCGGCGTCGACGCGGAAGCCGGGGCGGGCGGCGGCTCCCCGGTCCGCGAGCAGCCGCAGCGCGGCGGGTTCGGGCAGCGGCTCCACGGGGCGCAGCGACTCCCCCGGTACGCCGAGGGGTTCGCGGCTGGTGGCGAGGACGGTGAGGTGGGGGCAGCGGGCGAGGAGTTCCTCGGTGAGGCGGGCGGCGGCGTCGACGACGTGCTCGCAGTTGTCGAGGACGATCAGCATGCGGCGCCGGCCGCAGTGCTCGACGAGCCGCTCGACGGCGGTGTCCTGCCCCTCGGAGGCGGTGACGGCCCGCATCTCCTCGGCGCCGGCGCGGTAGAGCACGGTCTCGCGGGCGCCGACGGCGGTCAGGACGGCCTCCGGTACGTCGGCGGGGTCGTCGACCGGCGCCAGTTCGGCCAGCCACACGCCGTCGGGCGCGGTGTCCCCGGCCCCCTCGGCGGCCTCCTGCGACAGCCGCGTCTTGCCGGCCCCGCCGGGCCCGAGGAGGGTGACGAGCCGGGTGCTCGCGAGGTCGGTGCGCAGCGCCTCCACGTCGCCGTCCCGGCCGACGAAGGAGGTGAGCCGGGCGCGCAGGTTGCCCCGGGGGCGGAACCCCTCCGGGGCGGGTGCGGTGACGGCCCCGGGTGATGTGGCGGGTGCGGACGCGGCGGCGGATCGCGGTGGCGTCGCCGGCACGGGTGCCGTACCGGACGCGGGTGCGGTGGTCGACCGCGGACCGGTGGCGGACTCCGGGCCGGTGGCGGACTCCGGGCCGGTGGCGGACGCGGGCTCCGTGCCGACGGCGGACGCCGTGCGGGAAGCAGGCGCTGCACGGGAGGCAGGTGCCGTGCCGTGGACCGGCGCGGTGGAAGACCCGGATGCCGTCTCGGAGGCGGGCCACCTACCTGAGCCAGGTCCCGTACGGGAGACGGGCGCGACGGCGGGCCCCGGAGCCGGACCGGGGGCCGACGCCGGACCGGGGTTCGAGGCCGGTGCCGACGCCGGACCGGGCACCGCGCCCGGACCCGACCCCGGCACCGTGCCCGGACCCGTCGCCGGGCCGGGTGCCGAGGCCGCGCCCGGTGGCGTGGTCGTGCCCGGTGGCGTGGTCGTGGGTGTCGGTGCCGGCGGGCTGAGCAGCTCTGCGTGGAGTGCCCGCAGCTCCGGGCCCGGATCGGTGCCGAGCCGGTCCGCGAACAGTCGGCGTACGGCCTCGTAGGCGGCCAGTGCCTCGGCGGTGCGGCCGGTGTCGCGCAGGGCGCGCAGCCGCAGCGCCTGGAGGGGCTCGTCCAGGGGGTGCCCGTCGCACAGTGCCTTCAGCTCGGGCAGCGCGTGCTCGGCCTGCCCGAGGTCCAGGGCGGCGGTATGGCGGGCACGCAGGGCGTCCAGGCGCCGGGTCTCCCAGCGGGCGACCTCGGCGGTGCGGTCGGGCAGGTCGGGCAGGACGGGGTCGCGCCACAGGGCGAGGGCGTCGTCGAGCACGACGGCGGCCTTGGCCGGGTCGCCGTCGGCGAAGGCGCGGGTGCCCTCACCGGCGAGCCGGTCGAAGCGGTGCAGGTCGACGTCGTCGGGGACGGCCGCGAGCCGGTAACCGCCGTCGGCCGAGGCGACCGAGTCCGCGCCCAGCGCCCGGCGCAGCCGCCCGACCAGGGCCTGGAGGGCGCCCGGCGCGTCGGCGGGCGGGTCTCCGTCCCAGACCTCCTCCACCAGCAGCCCCGCGGGGACGGCGCGGCCGGCCCGGAGGGCGAGCACGGTCAGCAGGGCGCGCAGCCGCGCCCCGCCGAGCGGGACGGCCGTGCCGTCGGGACGGAGTACCTGTGTGGTGCCGAGGATGCGATAGCGCACGGGCCCATTGTCCCCGCTGCCGTCGGAGCCGGTCACGGGGTTTTGGCCGCACGGCGTGGCCGGCCTCCGCCGCCCTCTCCCCCGTCCCCCGTCGCGGAACCGTCCGCCCCGCACGAGACGTTCTCCCCGTGCGCCCGGTACGGTCGGGCAGTCCCGCACCCCGCGGGTGCCCGTCACGTGTGCCCGACAGTCAGGGAGTCCCATGTCCACCGCCACCGCCCGCCCGAGCGACCGGCGTATCAGTCCCGTCTTCCTCGGGATCGTCGCCGTCGCCGCGGTCACGGGCTGGGCCGCCTGGACCGGGTTCGCCGAGCAGCCGGGTCTGGCCGTGTTCCTGTTCGTCACGGCCGCCTGGGTCGTGTCACTGTGCCTGCACGAGTACGCGCACGCCCGCACCGCGCTGCACAGCGGCGACATCTCGGTCGGCGCGAAGGGCTACCTCACGCTGAACCCGGTGAAGTACACGCACGCGCTGCTGAGCATCGTGCTCCCGGTGCTGTTCGTGATCATG
The DNA here is from genome assembly GCF_041538145.2 of Streptomyces sp. MMCC 100. Taxonomy (NCBI): domain Bacteria; kingdom Bacillati; phylum Actinomycetota; class Actinomycetes; order Kitasatosporales; family Streptomycetaceae; genus Streptomyces; species Streptomyces sp. MMCC 100. Next base: position 1,387,933 of record NZ_JBGORK020000001.1, on the reverse strand, counting down.
GGCGGGATCGGTCTGCCCGGCGGTGCCGTCTTCATCGAGCGCGGGCGGATCCGGGGGCGCTGGCGGCACAGTCTGATCTCGGCGGCGGGCCCGCTGACGAACGTGCTGTTCGCCGTCGTGTGCACGGCGCCGTTCTGGCTGGACGCGCTGGACGGCGTGCCGCGCGACTTCCGGCTCGCGCTGGCGTTCCTCGCGCTGCTCCAGGTCACGGCCGCGATCCTGAACTTCCTGCCGGTGCCGGGCCTGGACGGCTACGGCGTGATCGAGCCCTGGCTGTCGTACAACGTGCGGCGGCAGGTGGAGCCGCTCGCGCCGTTCGGGCTGCTGATCGTGTTCGCGCTGCTGTGGATCCCGGCGCTCAACGGCGTGTTCTTCGACGCGATCGACGCGCTCCTGCGAGGCCTGGGCATCGGCGAGGTCGACACGTACTGCGGCTTCGAGCTGTACCGCTTCTGGCAGACCGACCCGCTGTGCACGCCGGGCGGATGACGCCGCTCAGCCGGTGACGGACGTGGAGGACGCGGCGCGGCGGGCGTCCCGGCCGCGCTTGACGTAGTACCAGCACATGTTGGACGACAGCCCCGACAGCAGCACCCACACGACGCCGATCAGCACGCTGCCCTGCACGAAGGAGACGACGGCGGCGGCCACGGCGAGTACGCAGACGACCAGGGCGTAGAGGGCGAGGCGGGGCATGGGAACGGCTCCTGTCGGGGGGACACTGGTACCGACCAGTGTCCCCCATCGCCTCATACGTCGGTGACGCGGAGCCCGGCGTGTGCCTTGTAGCGGCGGTTGACGGAGATCAGGTTGGCGACCAGCGACTCGACCTGGTGGGCGTTGCGGAGCCGCCCGGCGAAGACGCCGCGCATACCGGGGATGCGCCCGGCGAGGGCCTGCACGATCTCCACGTCGGCGCGCTCCTCGCCGAGCACCATCACGTCGGTGTCGATCTCGTCGATCTCCGGGTCCTGGAGGAGGACCGCCGAGAGGTGGTGGAAGGCGGCGGCGACCCGGCTGTCCGGCAGCAGGGCGGCGGCCTGCTCGGCGGCGCTGCCCTCCTCGGGCTTGAGCGCGTAGGCGCCCTTCTTGTCGAAGCCGAGCGGGTTGACGCAGTCGACGACGAGCTTGCCGGAGAGTTCCTCGCGCAGGGATTCGAGGGTCTTGGCGTGGCCGTCCCACGGCACGGCGACGATCACGACGTCGCTGCGGCGGGCGGTCTCGGCGTTGTCGGCGCCCTCGACGCCGTGCCCGATCTCCTCGGCGGCGGCCTCGGCGCGCTCGGCGGCGCGGGAGCCGACGATCACCTTCTGGCCGGCCTTGGCGAGGCGGTACGCGAGGCCCTTGCCCTGGGGCCCGGTGCCGCCGAGCACGCCGACGACCAGCCCGGAGACGTCGGGCAGGTCCCAGGGGTCCTTGGCCGGAGCCTTGGCGGGGGCCTTCTGTGCAGCACTGTCTGCACTGTCGGTAGAGGTCATGGGCCGACCCTACGTCCGCGACGGCCGCCGCAGGGGTACGGGTCCCGGCGGGTGGGAGGCGGTCCCCGGGCCGGGTGAATCCGGGGCGAACGCCGGACCGCGCGGACGGGGTTGCGGCAGGATGCGGCCGCATGGACGCCGTACGGGTCGCGCTGCTGCGGGAAGTGCTCGCCGGGACCGAGTGGCTGGGAGCCACCCGGAGGTTCGCGGGGGCGCTGCGGGGGTCGGTGGTCCCGCACGGGGGCGGTCTGCTGCTGGTGGGCACCCCGGAGTACGAGCCCTGGCACCTGGCGGCCCACCTGGTGGACGAGGCCGCCTGGTCGGGGACGCCGGAGCTGGCGCCGACGCTGGTCCGGCACGACGCGCGCCCGTCGGACCCGGCGCACCTCGCGGTCGGCCTCGGGCGGCTGGCGGCGGTCCGGCGCGGGGAGACGCTGCTCGTGGTCACGCCCGACGACCCCGGCGCCCGGCTCCTGGAGCGGGTGTGCGACGCCCGCCGGGCCGGGGCGACGGTGCTGGCGCTGGGCACCGACCGCGCACCGGGCGAGCGGGAGCTGACGGCGATGGCACACGAGACGCTGTCCGTCCCGGACGGCGCCGAGCTGGACCTGGACACGGTGCAGCACCTGGTCAGCGCGTCGGCCGGGGAGAACGCGGTGCCGCCGCCCCGGGGCCGCCGCCGTTTCCGGGACCGCCTGTCCCGCCTCGCCGACCACCTGACGGCGCCGCCGCCGTCGGGGTGGTGACGGCCGCGATCCGACCGGTGACCGCCGCCACCCGACCGGTGACAGCCCCCCACCCGGCCGGTGCCCGCCGCCACCCAGCCGATGACAACAGCCGCCCGCCCGACCGGGATCCGCCGCCGCCCAGCCTGTGACGGCCGCCGGGAAAACCGGTTGCCCGCGCTCGTCCGGCCGCCGGACGATGACCCCTCGTGACCGACACCTCCCCCGCCGACGCCCCCGCCGACAAGGCGGCCGACGCGGCCGACGCGCCCGCCGGCCTGCGCGCCCTGCTGCCCGACCTCTCCCCCTGGCGGGCCTCCCGGGACTTCCGGCGGCTGTGGGTCTCGGGTCTGATCACGAACTTCGGGAGCTTCCTGACGTTCGTCGCGCTGCCGGTGCAGATCAAGGAGCTGACGGGCTCGGCGGCGGCGGTGGGCGCGATCGGTGCCGTGGAGCTGGTGCCGCTGGTGGTGTTCGGGCTGTACGGGGGTGCGCTGGCCGACGCCTGGGGACAAGCGGCGGCTGATCCTGTGGACGGAGGCCGGTCAGGGCGTGCTGTGCGCCGCACTGCTGGTCAATGCGCTGATGCCGAGCCCGGCCGTGTGGCCGCTGTATGTGATCGCCGCGTTCACCTCGGCGCTCGGCGCGGTCCAGCGCCCGGCCCTGGACTCGCTGATCCCGCGGATCGTGGCCCACGAGCACCTGCCGGCCGCCGCCTCGCTGAACTCGCTGCGCTGGCAGGTCGGCGGGATCGCGGGGCCGGCGCTGGCGGGCGTGGTGGTGGCGTACGCCGGTCTCGGCTGGGCGTACGCGGTCGACCTGGTCACTTTCGCCGCCTCGGTGGCCCTGGTGGCGGGGCTCGCCTCCTCGCCCGCCTCGCACGAGGCGCGCAAGCCCTCGTTGGCGGCGATCGCCGAGGGCGCCCGGTACGCGTGGAGCCGCAAGGAGCTGCTGGGCACGTACGCGGTCGACATCGCGGCGATGCTCCTGGCGATGCCGCTCGCGGTGCTGCCGTTCCTGGCCGACGAGTTGGACGCCGAGTGGTCGCTCGGACTGATGTACGCGGCGATTCCGGCGGGCTCGCTGCTGGTGAGCGTGAGCAGCGGGTGGACGTCGCGGGTGCACCGGCACGGGCGGATGGTGGTGTTCGCGGCGGCCGGGTGGGGCCTGGCGATCGCCGCCGCGGGCTTCGCCGGGAACGTGTGGCTGGTGCTGCTGTGCTTCGTCCTCGCCGGGGCCTGCGACATGGTCAGCGGCGTCTTCCGCGGCGCGATGTGGAACCAGACCATCCCGGACGAGCTGCGCGGCCGGCTCGCCGGGATCGAGCTGCTGTCGTACTCGGTGGGCCCGCAGCTGGGCCAGGTCCGGGCGGGTGGCACGGCCGCGCTCGTCGGGGTCCGGGCGTCGGTGTGGTCGGGCGGGCTGCTGTGCGCGGGTGCGGTGGGGCTGCTGGCGCTGTGCCTGCCGACGATGATGACGTACGACGTGCGGACGAACGAGCACGCGGTGCGGCTGCGCGAGAAGCGCGCAGCCGACGCCGCGAGCGGCTGATCAGTCGTCCCGGTCGCCGTCGGCGCTTCCCGGGCCGGAGGCGTCGTGCCACCTGGGGTCGTTCTCCCACTCGAGGTTGCGTTCGCGGGCGGTCCGCATCGCGTGCTCGGCCTCGGTGCGGGAGGCGTACGGCCCGAAGCGGTCCTTGCCCGGGCAGTCCGGGCCCTCCTCGACCTTCTGGTGCTCCAGGCAGTAGTACCACTCGCCCGGTTTGCCGACCGTGCGCTTCTTGAACAGGGCCATGGGGCAGCTCCTCTCGCCACCGACATCTTCCCCCCTGCGTGCTGGTTAGACTCGCTGCATGTCTGGCCAGTCGCTGCTCGTCCCAGGGGAGCTGTCCCCCACCCGTTCCGTGCCCGGAAACATCCGCCGGCCCGAGTACGTCGGCAAACCCGCGCCGACGCCGTACACCGGACCGGAGGTGCAGACGCCCGAGACGGTCGAGGCGATGCGCGTGGCCGGGCGGATCGCTGCGCGGGCGATGGAGGAGGCCGCGAAGCACATCGCGCCCGGCGTGACGACGGACGAGCTGGACCGGGTGGCGCACGAGTACATGTGCGACCACGGCGCCTATCCCTCGACGCTCGGCTACCGGGGCTACCCCAAGTCCCTGTGCAGCTCGGTCAACGAGGTCATCTGCCACGGCATCCCCGACTCCACGGTGCTGCGCGACGGCGACATCGTGAACCTGGACGTGACGGCGTACATCGGCGGGGTGCACGGCGACAACAACGCGACCTACCTGGTCGGCGACGTGGACGAGGAGAGCCGGCTGCTGGTCGAGCGGACCCGGGAGTCACTGGCGCGCGCGATCAAGGCGGTCAAGCCGGGCCGGCAGATCAACATCATCGGCCGGGTCATCGAGTCGTACGCCAAGCGGTTCGGCTACGGGGTGGTGCGGGACTTCACCGGTCACGGCATCAACTCGTCGTTCCACTCGGGACTCATCGTCCCGCACTACGACAGCCCGCACGCGACGACCGTCATCCAGCCCGGGATGACCTTCACCATCGAGCCGATGCTGACGCTCGGGACCCATGAGTACGACATGTGGGACGACGGCTGGACGGTCGTGACGAAGGACCGCAGGCGCACGGCCCAGTTCGAGCACACGCTGGTGGTGACCGACTCGGGCGCGGAGATCCTCACGCTTCCGTAGCCGCGCCGCACCCCCTTCAAGGCCCGCTCTCCACGGAGGGTGGGCCTTTTCGTTTCCGGGTACGCTTTTACCGACAAGGCGTCGGAAAGACTCTTGACTTAGGTAAGCCTAACCATAGAAGATCGGCCTCATGGACTCCTTCTCGACCCTCATCCGCACGGCGTCCCACGAGCAGCACGTGGAGGCGGAGACCTCCACCTTCATGAGCGACCTGCTCGGGGGCCGGCTCGGCGTGGAGGCGTACGCGCGCTACACCGAGCAGCTGTGGTTCGTCTACGAAGCCCTGGAGGCCGCCGCCGGAAAGCTGGCGGCGGACCCGGTGGCCGGGCCTTTCGTCCGGCCGGAGCTGCTGCGGCTTGCCTCCCTGGAGAGGGACCTGGCGCACCTGCGCGGCGCCGACTGGCGCGCGGGGCTGACCGCCCTGCCCGCGACCGAGGCGTACGCGGCCCGGGTACGCGAGTGCGCCGAGGAGTGGCCGGCGGGGTACATCGCGCACCACTACACGCGCTACCTCGGCGACCTGTCGGGCGGCCAGATCATCCGCGACAAGGCCGAGCGGACGTGGGGCTTCGCCAGGAAGGGCGACGGGGTCCGCTTCTACGTCTTCGAGGAGATCTCCAACCCGGCCGCCTTCAAGCGGGAGTACCGCGAACTGCTGGACGGCATCCGCGCGGACGACCTGGAGAAGCAGCGGGTCGTCGCCGAGTGCAAGCGCGCCTTCGCCCTGAACACGGCGGTCTTCCGGGCGCTGGGCGAGGAGTTCCCGCTGTCCGCGTGAGTGGCGCCGGCTCCGGGCACGCGCCGGCCCGAAAGACGGGCCGGTCCCCCTCGGCCAGGTGGCCTGGGGGGGACCGGGAGCGAGCGGCCCTACCGACTCAGTTGTCGATGTCGTAGTCGTCGCTGCGGCAGTTGATGCCGCCGAAGTACAGGTCGCCGGTGCTGTCCGTGGTGATGGCGCCGAAGTACGGGCTGCAGGTGGCGTCCTCGTCACCGTGCAGGGGGCCGTCGAAGGCGGTGGCGGTCGCGGCGCCGCCGGCGGTCATGGCGGCGGTCAGCAGGACCGTGGCGAGTGCGGAGCGGATGCGCATGGGTTTCCTCTCGGGGGCTGAGCGGTCAGGCCCAGAGGTCCCCCCTCGCCGTGGCGCGCACACGCTGTTCCACCCGTACGGAGGCGCGGTACCGGACATCTGTCACCGCTCCAGGCGTACCCGCCCGCCGATCTCGACCCAGCCCCCGGGCTGCGGTGCGGTGAGGATCTGGGAGCCGGCCCCCTGCGTGATGTTGAGGGCGCGGCCCAGCCGTGCGGTCAGCAGCAGCGCCGCCGCGCCCGTCGCCTCGTCCTCGCCGATCCCGTCGTCCCGGCCCGGGAAGGCGCGGGCGCGGACCCGGCCGGCTGCCTCGTCCTCCCAGGCCCAGGCGTACAGCCACTCCCCCTTCGGCGGCACCGCGAGGTCGTCGATCTCGGCGGCGGTGGCGTACTGGCGCAGGGTGCGCGGCGGGGCCCACTCGGGGCGGGCCTCGATCCAGCTGAACTCCCCGTCCAGCCGGGCGCCCACCACCCCGGCCGGGGTGACGAGTTCGGGCACGTCGAGCAGCCAGGCGGTGCCGACGCAGGGGTGGCCGGCGAAGGGCAGGCGCAGGGTGGGCGTGTAGATGTCGACGACGCCGCGCTCCGGGTCGTCGACGAACACGGTCTCGCTGAAGCCGAGTTTCGCGGCGAGCTCCTGCCGCCGCTCGGGCTCGGGCAGCACGGATCCGTCCCGGACGACGCCCAGTTCGTTGCCGTATCCGCCGTTGGGCGCGCAGAAGACACGCAGTACGTCGTAGTCGGTCACCGGGGCATTCAAGCATCGTCCGGGGGTGGCCAGAGCGGGGTGGGGGCCTCGTCGTACGGGAGGGTCGCGAGCGCGTCCGCGTACCCGCGTTCCAGGGCGGCGTACTGGCGCGCGATCCCCGGGCCGGCGGGGCGGGCCGACAGCCGGGACGTCCGCTGCTCGTGCCCCTCGGTGACCGCGTCGGCGGTCCGCCGCCACGTGGCCTCCTCCGGCAGCAGGGCCGGCACCACGCAGGCCGGCTCGGCGCCCTCCGCCAGCGCCGCCACGGCGCGGTCGTGGCCGTCCAGGACGAGCCAGCCGTCGAGGAACGACACCCACCACAGCAGGACCGGGGCGAGTGTGCCGTCGCGGGCGTGCTTGCGGTACGCCTTGACGCGCGGCGCGTCGGGCGGGGAGAGCGGGCGCAGGGGCAGGACGCCGTGCCAGCCGCCCCCGCAGAGCATCTCCAGGACGATGCCGGGCCAGTCCCGTACGAAGTCCTCGGTCCAGATGCCCGGAGCGAACGACGCGCGCGCGGTGACCGACCAGCGTCCGTCGTGCAGAGGTCCGTGGGGGCCGTCCTCCAGCTATCGGGCGTAGCGGTGGCGCCAGTCGGCGGCCGGGGCACGCATCAACGCGGCGCGCAGCGGCGGCAGCGGGGAGCGGTACCCCGGCAGGCGGCGCAGGTGCAGCTCGCGACAGCAGCCGCCGCCGTGCCACCGGGCCCGGGTGAGGGGGCGGTCGCCCTGGTGGAGCGTGGGCGCGCCGCCGTCCTCGGCCCGGACGAAACGCAGCGGTGGCGGGCCGGGGCGGCCACGGACGTCCAGGACCAGTGGCCCGCCCGTCCGTTCCCTCGTCGCCCGTCGCACGGGCCCGGTATCGAGGGTGGGCCGCCCCGGCCCGCAAGGCATTACTCGGCGGGCTGTGCCCCGGTACGCCGCTTGCGGACCGCGAACACGGCGCCCGCGCCCGCCACGACCGCGACGCCCGCCGCCACGCCCAGCGCCGGGCCCGGTATGTCCGAACCGGTGGAGGCCAGGCTGCCGCCCCCGATCGAGCCGCCCGTGGTGGTGCCCGTGCCGCCGATGGTCGAAGCGGCGCCGCCGGCGGAGCCCGTGCCTCCTCCGGTGGAGCCGCCCGAGCCGCCCGCACCGCCGGTCGTGCCCGTGCCGTCGCCGTCCGGCAGTCGGGCGTCGTCGCTCAGCGCCACCGACAGGTCGACGGCGTCGAGGGCGGTGCCGGCCGGGTAGTTGCCGAAGACCTCCGCACCGGCCTCGGTGACGGTGGCGGCGATGCCGTCGACCGTGATGACGTTCTCGGCGGCCCGCAGATCGCCGGACTCGGCCTTGAGGTCGGCCAGGACCACGCCCTCGGTCCGCGCGCCGAGGCTGTTCACGTCGGCGCTCAGCGTGCCGGTGCCGCCGTCGAGGGTGGCCTTCAGGTTGCTCAGGGTCAGGTCGAGGCCGTACTCGCCGCCCGACTCGTGACCCTTGAAGTTGACGGCGCCCTCGAAGGTGGCGGTCAGCTTGTCGGCGTCCGTGTCGTAGGTGCCGGTGGCGTCCTTGAAGGTGAACGCGCCGTTGCCGGCGGCCTGGGTGGCACCGCCGGAGACGGTGACCTTGCCCTTGGCGATGTTGCCGACGACGTACGAACGGAAGGACTCCTTCACGCCCCAGCCGAGGGTGCCGTCGACGATCTCACCCTTGGTGGGGGCCGCGCTCGCGGGGACGGAGGGCGAGGCGCTCGTGCTCGCGGTGGGGCTCGGGTCCTGGGGGCCGGGTGTGGTCTCCGGGGCGGTCGGTTCCGGGTCGGTCGGTGCCGGGTCGGTGGGGTCAGGGTCGGTGGGGTCAGGGTCGGTCGGTTCCGGGTCGGTGGGCTCGGTGGACGGCTCGGTGCTGGGTTCCCCGGACGGCCCGGTGGTGGGCTCCGTGCTCGGCTGCGTCTTCTTGGCCACCGTCAGCGGGTCGCCGGCCGCGCCCGCGTAGTCCGCGCTGCCGAGGTACTCGCCCGCCTCGGTGGTGAGGGTGGTCGCCATGCCGGTCATCTCGCGGGTCACGTCGACCGTGGCGAGCGGTACGTCGTCGCCCTTCTTGACGGGCGTCGCCCCGGAGGTGTCGACCGCCGTCACGTCCGCGGTGATCTCACCGGCGCCGCTGTCGAAGCGCACGTCGGTGAGCGTGACCTCGAAGTGGTGCGCGGCGGACGCGCTCACCAGCCTGCCCTTGAAGCCGAGGTCGACGGTGTGCGCCGTGGTGTCGTACGTCCCGGTGCCGTCGGTGAACGTGAACGCGCCGTTCCCGGCTGCCTGAGTGGCGCCCTCGGAGGCGGTGAAGCTGCCGAACATGCCGACGTACGTCCGGTAGGACTGCTTGATGCCCCACGTCAACTCGTAGTCCGAGAGCGGGGATTCGGCCGCCGAGGCGGTGGTGGCGCCGCCCAGCGTGGCGAGGGCGGTCGCGCCGAGGGCGGCGGCCGTGGCCACGGCGGCGGCGAGTGCGGTGGAGCGGCGTCGTCTGACGGGCATGGCTCGGTTCTCCTTGGGTGTCGGGGGTGTTCAGCCCTGGTCCGGGGCCGGGCCCGCCGGGGACTCGGCGGAGGCGGCGGACGCGGCGGGCCGGGCGCGGCGCCTGCGGAGGGCGACGGCCACGAGGGCGGCGGCCGCCAGCAGCAGGGCGCCGGCCGCGAGGGAGACGGGAAGTGCGGGGAAGTCGCCGTCGTCGGTGGTGCTCGCGACGGGTGCGGCGGAGGTGTCGGCAGCGGTCTTCCCGGGCTGCGGACTCGCGCTCGGCGTGGGCTCGCTGCCGAGGTCGGGCAGGGCGGGCAGTTCCGCGCCGGCGGTGAGCGCGACGGCGAGGGACACCGGGTCCATCTCGGTGCCGGCCCGGTACATGCCGCCGAAGGCCTTCGCGCCGCGCGCGGTGAGCTCGGCGGGGGCCTCGGTGACCTTCACCAGACCGCCGGACGGCTTCAGTTCGGCGGCGGTGAAGGTGACCAGGGGCACCTTCTTCTCCTTGACGTCCGGGCTCGTCACGTCGGCGTAGAGCGTGCCCTTGCCGTCCTCGACGACGGTGCGTACGTTGCCGAGGCTCAGGTCGAGGCCGTGGGCGCCGGTGAAGCGCACCGCGCCCTCGAAGGCGGCGGTGAGATCGCCGTCCTCGTACGTCCCCTCGCCGCCGGGGAAGCGGAAGAGCGCGCCGCCGTCCTGGGCGCCCGCGGACAGGGCCCACTTGCCGTCGGCGATGTCGCCGGTGACGTACTCGCGGAAGGTGCGGCGCACGCCCCAGTCGACGGCGCCGTCCTGGATCGCGCCGCCCGACGTCTTCGTGGGCTTCGGCGACTTGGCGGACGGTGAGGGGGTGGCCGACGGCTGCTTCTCCTGCTGCGGCGCGGACGCCTCGACGTCGACGGACAGGCTCACCGGGTCGAGCGCGGTCCCGGCGGTGTAGTACCCGGCGAAGGAGCGGGCGCCCTCGGCGGTGAGGGTGGCGGGCAGGTTGTTCAGGGCCACGGTGCTGCCGCCGCCCCGCATGTCGATGCCGCCGAGGGAGAGGGAGGCGAAGGGCACCTGACGGGACGTCGTGACCGCCCCGGTGTCCTTCGCCCGGCTGACGACGTCCACGTGGAGCGTGCCGGTGGCGCCGGAGATGCTCACGGTGGGACGGCTGAGGGTGAGGTCGAGCTGGTGGGCGCCGCCGCTCGTGCGGTGGCCGAGGAAGTGGACGCCGCCGGAGAAGGCGGCACGGAAGGCGCCGGTGGCGGCGTCGTAGGTGCCGGTCGCCGAATGGAAGCGGAAGGCGCTGCCGCCGACGGTCGCCGCTCCCCCGGTCAGGGAGTAACTGCCCTTGGCGATGGGCCCGGTGACATAGCTCTGGAAGGAGGACTTGATGCCCCAGTCGAGGCGTCCGCCCTGCACGGTCCTGCTCTCGGCGTGGGCGGCGGTCACGGGGAGCAGGGCGCCGAGAACGGCCGCGCACACCAGGGTGACCAGGGCGCGAAGGCGGGCGGGCATGCGAAGTCCTCCGGATCGGGGGGCCGGTAGCGAACAAAGGTAAGGCTAACCTAAGCTCTAGTCGACCGGCATCGGCCGTCGACGAGAGGAACGGACCACCGTGCGACGCTTGCGCAACCCACTGGCGGGAGCACTGCTGTCCGTGCTCGCCCTGACCCTGACCGCGACCGGATGCGGAGGTTCCACCGAGGCCGCACCCGGCGACGGCGGCGGCAACTCACGGGCCGCCCCGGCCGGGGAGTCCGTCGCGAACCGGGTGGAACCGCTCGCGAAGAGACCCGAGCCCCGGCTCCCGGTGACCGTCCGGTCCGCCGACGGCGAGCGGGTGACGGTGCGGGAGGCCGAGCGGATTGTCCCCCTGTCCGGCAGCCTCAGCGAGATCGTCTTCACCCTCGGGCTCGGCGACCGGGTCGTCGCCCGGGACATCACCGCCACCTTCGAACAGGCGGCGAAGCTCCCGGTGGTCACCCGGGGCCACGACGTCTCCGCCGAGAGCGTGCTGTCGCTGAAGCCGGACCTGGTGATCGCGGAGACCACCACCGGCCCCGAGGAGGCGGTGGACCAGATCCGCGCCGCCGGCGTCCCGGTGCTCTTCGTCGAGGCGGCCAAGGGCCTGGACGACGTGGGCCCGCGCATCCAGGCGGTCGCCGGCGCGCTCGGCGTACCGGCGGCGGGGCGGGAACTGACCCGGCGTTCGGAGCAGCGGATCGAGGCCGTACGCGAGGAGGTCCCGCACGGGGAGGAGCCGCGGGTCGCCTTCCTGTACCTGCGCGGCTCGGCCTCCGTCTACCTCATCGGCGGGAAGGGCTCCGGCGCCGGTTCGCTGATCGAGGCGGCCGGGGCGGTGGACGCCGGGGCCGCCTCCGGCCTCGGCAAGGATTTCACCGCCATCACCAGCGAGGCCCTCGTCAAGGCCGCGCCGGACGCGATCCTCGTGATGAGCAAGGGACTCGAATCGGTCGGCGGCGTGGACGGGCTGGTGAAGATCCCCGGCGTCGCCCAGACCCCGGCCGGGATGGACCGCCGGATCGTCTCCGTCGAGGACGGTGTGCTCCTCAACTACGGCCCGCGCACCGACCAGGTGCTGAAGTCGGTCGTGGCGCAGCTGTACGGCGAGGACGGCGCCGAGTGACCGTACTGGACAAGCCGGCCCGCCCCCAGGTGCCCGCGGACCCCGCCGCGCCCCGCGCGCCGCGCACCGCCGCCTGGCTGCTGACCGCCGCCCTCGCCGCCGGCCTCCTGGTCCTCGTCCCGGTCGCGGCCGGCACCGGCGCCTACCCGATCCCGGTCGGCGACGTACTCGGCTCGCTGCTGCACCGCACCGGGCTCGGCGGCACGGAACTGGACCGGGTGGCCGAGTCGGTGCTGTGGAACGTGCGCTTCCCCAGGATCGTGCTCGCGCTTCTCGTCGGTGCCTCGCTGGGCTGCGCCGGCGCCCTGATGCAGGGCGTGTTCGGCAACCCGCTCGCCGAGCCGGGCGTCATCGGCGTCTCCTCGGGCGCGGCGGTCGGCGCGGTCGGCGCCATCGCGTTCGGCCTGAACTTCCTCGGCACCTGGACGGTGTCCGTCTTCGCGTTCGTCTCCGGGCTCGTCACGGTCCTGGTCGTGTACGCGATGTCCCGCTCGGGCGGCCGTACGGAGGTCGTCACGCTGATCCTGACGGGCATCGCGGTGAACGCCTTCGCGGGGGCGCTGATCGGGCTGTTCCTGTTCTTCGCGGACACGGCGGCGGTCAACCAGATCACCTTCTGGCAGCTGGGCTCGCTCGCCCAGGCGACGTGGCCGAAGGTGCTGGCGGTCCTGCCGTGCGCGGTGCTGGGCCTCGGGCTCGCCCCGCTGTACGCCCGCCGGCTCGACCTGCTCGCGCTCGGTGAACGTCCGGCCAGGCACCTGGGCGTGGACGTGGAGCGGCTGCGGATCGTGCTGGTGCTGGTGATCGCGCTGCTGACCGCGGCGGCGGTGAGCGTGGCCGGTGTCATCGGCTTCGTCGGACTCGTCGTCCCGCATCTGCTGCGGATGGCGGCGGGGCCGGGGCACCGGTTCCTGATCCCGGGCAGCGCCCTGCTCGGCGCGCTGGTCCTGCTCGCCGCCGACCTGGCGGCCCGCACGGTCGCGGAGCCGGCCGAACTGCCGCTCGGGGTACTGACGGCGCTGCTGGGCAGCCCGTTCTTCTTCTGGCTGCTGCGCCGCACCCGGCGCAGGCAGGGAGGCTGGGCATGAGAAACGTGAAGCTGCCGCGGCTCGTGCCGTCCCGTCCGGTGCCGCCGCCCCCGGCCGCGCCGGGCGACGTCCTCGCCGAGGCCGAGGGACTGCGCGTGCGCCTCGGCGGTCAGCCGGTCCTCGACGGCGTGGACGTACGCGTCCGCGCGGGCGAGGTGCTCGCCCTGGTCGGTCCCAACGGGGCGGGCAAGTCCACCCTGTTGGGCGCGCTGGCCGCCGATGTCCCGGCCGCCGAGGGAGTCGTACGCGTCCACGGTCGCCCGGTGACGGAGTGGTCGGCGCACGAACTGGCGTTGCGCCGAGCGGTGCTGCCGCAGTCGGCCTCGCTGTCCTTCCCGTTCGCGGTGGAGGAGGTGGTCCGGATGGGCCGGGCGCCCTGGGCGGGCGGCGACCGGGAGGGCGAGGACGACGCGGCCGTGGCCGAGGCGATGGCGCGCACGGAGGTGACCGGCTTCGCCGGGCGCCCGTTCTCCGCGCTCAGCGGCGGCGAGCGGGCCCGGGTCGCGCTGGCCCGCGTCCTCGCGCAGCGCGCTCCCCTGCTGCTGCTCGACGAGCCGACCGCGGCCCTGGACCTCAGGCACCAGGAACTCGTGCTGCGGTTGTGCCGGGAGCGGGCGCGGGCCGGGGACGCGGTGGTCGTCGTCCTGCACGACCTCGCGCTGGCGGCGGCGTACGCGGACCGGGTGGCGGTCCTGCGCTCGGGCCGGATCGCGGCCGGGGGCCCGCCGTCGGAGGTGTTCGCGGAGGAGTTGCTGTCCGAGGTCTACGACCAGCCGGTGGAGGTGTTCCCGCACCCGCGCACGGGGGCGCTCCTCGTAGTCCCCCGACGCGCGCCGTGACGCACGCCGTGACGCCTGCCCACCCGACGACCCGACGAGGCCGTCTTTGACGCACCTTTGACCTTCCTGTGAGCACTTTATTGAGCCACCGTGACCGGCCCGTGCTCATACACCGTCCATGAGATTCGGATCACCGCATGGACGGTCGCGATCGTCATCGCGCTCGGCTTCGGCTGTGCGCTGGAGTTCGGCTCGCAGGAGCTGACGTTCAAGGCGCAGGAGGCGCTGGGCGGTTCGCTGTCCATCCTCGCGGTGGTCCTGGTGACGTGGATGGTGTTCTGGATGCGGCGCACCGCCCGGCACCTCAAGGCGGAACTGCACGGCAGGCTGGACGCGGCCCTGGCGATGGGCACCGGCGCGCTGGTGGCCACCGCGTTCCTGGCGGTCGGCCGGGAGGGCCTGGAGACGGCCCTGTTCGTGTGGGCGTCGGTGCACGCGGCGAGCGACGGCACCCCGCGCCCGCTGGTCGGCGTGGCCCTGGGGCTGGCGACGGCGGTGCTGCTCGGCTGGCTGTTCTACCGGGGCGCGCTGCGCATCAACCTGGCCCGCTTCTTCACCTGGACCGGCGGCATGCTGGTCGTCGTGGCGGCGGGCGTCCTGGCGTACGGGGTGCACGACCTGCAGGAGGCCGACCTGGTGCCGGGCCTGACGAACCTGGCCTTCGACATCAGCAACACCGTCGATCCGTCGAGCTGGTACGGCACCCTGCTCAAGGGCGTGTTCAACTTCCAGCCCGATCCGACCGTCCTCCAGGTCACGGTGTGGCTGCTGTACCTGGTCCCGACGCTCGCGCTCTTCCTCGCCCCGGTAGGGTTCGCCTCCGGGAAGGGGAAGGTGAAGGAACCTGATGAGCCAGGATCGCGGCCCTCGAAGGCCCCGCAGGCTTGAGAAGTGCGCGCTCATATCCGCCTCGGCGACCGCTTTGTCGTTGGCGGCGAGCGGATGCGTGGTGGTGCACGGTGAGCGCGAGGTGCTCCCCTCGGCCACCCGGGCCGAGGCCGCGAAGGCGCTGGAGCAGTTCACCACCGCGTACAACAAGGCCGACAAGGCGTACGACGCCGATCTGGACGCCGAGCGCACGACGGGCGCCCTCGCCGCGATCGACTCGGCGCGGCTGGAGGCGGGGGCGGCCAACCACCCGGACGGCAATCCGACGCACACGCCGCTGGAGCTGACCGACGCCAAGTTCACGATCCCGAAGAAGGCGGGCTGGCCGCGCTGGTTCGTCGCGGACGCCAAGGCCAACAAGGGCGGGAACGCGCGCTGGTTGCTGGTGTTCACCCGGGACGGCCTGGAGGATACCTGGGAGGCGGCGTACCTGACGCTGGTCGCCCCGGGCAAGGTGCCCGAGTTCAAGACCGACGGGGACGGCTGGGCGGAGGCCGTGCCCGCGAACTCGACGGACGTGAGCGTCCCGCCGGCCGAGCTGAGCAAGGGCTACGCGACGTATCTCGAGGACGGCGGCGAGACCTTCGCGGACGGGACGCACACCAGTTCCTGGCGGGCGTTGCGCGAGAAGCGGTCGACCCGCCCCGGCCTGGCCACGCAGTACATCGACGAACCGCTGACGAACGGCGACTACGCGCCGCTGGCGCTGCGGACGAAGGACGGCGGGGCGCTGGTGTTCTTCACCACCCGGCACTTCGAGAAGCAGACCGCGGCGCGGGGCGCGTCCGTGCCGACGCCGAACAAGGACGTGCTGGCGCTGACGGACGGCGAGATCAAGCAGTCGCTGACGATGGAGTTCGTCTCCAACGAGGTGGCACTCGACCCGGCGGACGGCTCGGAGACCGGACAGGTGTCGGTACTGGGCCGGGTCCAGGGCCTGACGTCGGCGAAGGGCGAGTAGCCGCCCTGTCCGTTGCGGACTCTCAGCGGCGCAGGGGCCAGGCGATGCCCGCGTGGTCGTTCTCCTCGCCGGCGTGCCGGGCGCAGGCGTCGGTGAGGGTCTCGAGGAGGGTCAGCGGGTCCGGCAGCGGATGCTCGGGGCCGCGTACCCAGTGCACGGTCCGGTCCTCGCCGGGCAGCCGGGCCGGCGGTACCAGTACGTAGGAACCCCGGCAGTGCCAGCGCAGCCCGGGGTGCTCGTCCATGGTCTCGGGGTGGCAGTCCAGCTCGCACGGCCACCACTCGTCCTCGTCCTCGGGGGTGCCGCGGGTGAGGGTGAACAGCAGCATGCGTCCGTCGTCGCTCTCGGCGACCGGGCCGACCTCGATCCCGGCGTCGAGCAGCCGCTGAAGCGCCTCGCGACCGGCCTGGAGGGGCACGTCCAGGACGTCGTGCACCATGCCGGTCGCGGTGATGAAGTTGGCCTCGGGCTGGTGCCGGGCCCAGCGCTCGATCTGGGCGCGGTCGGTGGTGGACTGCGTCTGCCAGGCGAACGACACCGGGTGCCGGGCCGGGGTGGGACAGCCCACGCGATCGCAGGAGCAACGGTATCCGGCGGGGTGCGCGGCGGGCGCCAGGGGCAGTCCCGCACCGGCGGCGGCGAGCAGCAGGTCCTCCCGGCCACCGTCTCCGGCAGCCTCCTTGGGGCGGCGTCCGCGCAGCCACGAGGAGAGTTTGCCCTGCAGACCGCTCCGACCGCCGAACTCCGCGCTCATCTATCCCCTTGCCCTCGCCGTCGTGCGCACCAGCATGCCCTATCGTCGCACCATTCCGCGCTTCGGGGTCGCGAAGGGACAAACTTCCCTGGTCAGGCTTCTTTGGTCAGACTCCTTCGGTCACCGGGGAGCGAGTCCGTGGAGCGCGTAGTCGACGAGCGTGTCGGTGTAGGCGTAGGAGACCGGGCCCGTGTGCTGGAGCCAGCGCTGGGCGAGCGGCGAGACGAAGAGTTCGAGCGCGATGCGCGGGTCGATCTCCGGGCGCACCTGGCCGGCCTCCTGGGCGGCGCGCAGACGGTCGGCATGGAGCTGGAGCGACGGTTCGAGGAGCTTGGCGACGAACTCCCGGCCGAGCTGTTCGTTGACGAGCCCCTCCGCCGCCAGGGCCCGGGAGGGGGCCTCGAACTTCGGGTCGTAGAGCTGGTCGACGGTGGCGCGCAGCACGGCCTTGAGGTCGGCGGCGATGTCGCCGGTGTCCGGGATGGCGTAGGGCGCCTCCTGCCCCTGAGCCTGTACGGCCTGTTCACCGAGGTCGAGGAAGGCCTCCAGCAGGACCTGCGCCTTCGACGGCCACCAGCGGTAGATCGTCTGCTTGCCGACGCCGGCGCGGGCGGCGATGCCCTCGATGGTGGTCTTCGGGTAGCCGACCTCGCCGACCAGGGCGAGGGCGGCGTCGTAGATGGCCTGACGGGACCGCTGGCTGCGCCGGGTGGCGTCGGGGTGCGGCCGCTCGGCGGCGGGGGCGGGGGTGCGGGTGGACTTCTGTGTGGCCATGGTTCGAAGTTACCAGGTTGACAAGACGGTACGTCTCGCCGACAGTGGAGTTCCGAGCCTACGAGACGGACCGTCTCGTACCGCGAGGCGATGGCACCGATCCGAGGGAGGACCCCCATGACCCGAGGTGGAACCGGAAACATGCTGGGCGTCGGCGGCACGCGCCGGAATCTCGGCCGTGACGCCCTGCGCGGCGGCGACCGGGCCGGCCGCGTCGGCGGCGGCCTGTCCCCGCAGGCCCGGAAACGGGAACTGCTGCGCAAGCTGCGGGAACGGCGGCAGGAACCCAGAAGCTGACCGAGCCGTCCCCGGCCGCTCAGCGGCGTGGCGCCCGCGCGTTCTCCAGGTAGTGCAGAACGGCCGCCACCCGCCGGTCGACCCGGTCGGCCGGGGACAGGTCGAGCTTGGCGAAGATGCTGCGGATGTGCTTGTGGACCGCGCCGTCGGTGACCACGAGCCGCCCGGCGATGGCACTGTTGCCCAGGCCCTCGGCCATCAGGCCGAGCACCTCCCGCTCACGCGGGCTGAGGCGCTCGAGCCGGGTGTCCTGACGGGTGCGGGTGAACAGCTGGGCGACGACCTCCGGGTCGATGGCGGTCCCGCCGCCCGCGACCCGGCCGAGCGCGTCCATGAACTCCTCGACCCGGCCGACGCGCTCCTTGAGCAGATAGCCGAGGCCGCCCACCCCGCCGGTCAGCAGGTCGGTGGCGAAGGACTGCTCCACGTACGCGGACAGCACCAGAACGGCGAGTCCGGGGCGCCGCCGCCGGGCCTCGACGGCCGCACGGACCCCCTCGTCGGTGTGGGTGGGGGGCATGCGCACGTCCAGGATGGCCACGTCGGGCTCGTGCTCGTCGATGGCGTCGAGCACCGACTCGGCGGTGTCCGCGGTGGCCACCACGTCCATGCCCTCGGCCCGCAGCAGCAGGGCGAGCCCCTCGCGCAGCAGGGGGGCGTCCTCGGCGATCACGATCCGCAGGGCACGGTGCACGTCACGTTCCACGGGGAGGTCCACTTCCAGGTCGTCGGGCCGCAACGACCTTACTCGGTGGCGCGGTTGACGGCCTGCGTCACTCTTCCCCGGCCGGCCAGGGGTCGCCCCAGGCCGCGTCCCGGGCCGCCTTGTACAGGTCGCCGTGGCGCTTGGTGACCGTCCGCCGGCGGAGCCGCTCGTCGGGCTCGCACAGGTCGAGCAGGACCTGGCCCTTGCGGATCTGCGGACGCCGGACCACGCGGGAGGGGGCCGGGGAGACCGGGAGCCGGGTGGCGGCGACGTAGCTGAACTTCTCGTCCTCGTAGGCGAGGGAACCGCTCTTGACCTGCCGGTGCAGGCTGGACCGGCTGACGCGCGCCGCGAAGTGGCACCAGTCCGTGCCCGGCACGATGGGGCAGGCGGCGCTGTGCGGACAGGGCGCGGCGACCTGGAACCCGGCGGCGATGAGCCGGTCGCGGGCCTCGATGACACGGGCGTGACCGGCGGGGGTGCCGGCCTCGACGATCACGACGGCCTGCCCGGCCCCGGCCGCGGCATCGACGAGAGCGGCGCGGTCGGAGTCGGTCAGCTCGTTGAGTACGTAGGAAACGGTGACGAGATCGGCGCTCCCGACGGTGAGCGCCGCTCCGATCCGGGAGCGCTGCCAGCGGACGTCGCGCAGGGCGGGGAGCGAGGCGGCGATCTCCCGGCCGAGGGCGAGCGCGGGCTCGGCCCAGTCGAGCACGGTCACCGGACGCGTCCCGTCCCAGGTGTCGCTGACGGCCCAGGTCGCGGCGCCGGTCCCGCCGCCCACGTCCACGTGGCTGCCGGGCGCCCATCCCGGCACGGCCGCGGCGAACTCGGCCAGCGCGGAGCGCACCGCGGCGAAGGTGGCGGGCATGCGGTACGCGGCGTAGGCGACGACGTCGGCGCGGTCCCGGAGGATGGGGGCGTCGGTCGGGGTGTCCCCGCGGTAGTTGGCGATCAGCCGCTCCACGGCCTGCGCGGCCTGCCGGGGCGGGAGCCCGTCGACGAGATCGGCGAGGGTGGCTCGCAGGGTGTCGGCGGGGGTGGCGGGGTGGTTCACCCGGCGATTGTACGAGGCACTCCGTGGGGGTGGGGGCGTGTGGTCACCCGGGGTGGGGGTGGGGGCGCGGGGTGGGTCGCGCGGGCCGGTGCCTGCCGGGTGCCCGGCGTGGGTGGGGGCGCGGGGCGGGTCGCGCGGCCCGGTGCCTGCCGGGTGCCCGGCGTGGGTGGGGGCGCGGGGCGGGTCGCGCGGCCCGGTGCCTGCCGGGTGCCCGGCGTGGGCGTGGGCGCGGGGCGGGTCGCGCGGCCCGGTGCCTGCCGGGTGCCCGGCGTGGGTGTGGGCGCGGGGCGGGTCGCGCGGCCCGGTGCCTGCCGGGTGCCCGGCGTGGGTGCGGGCGCGGGGCGGGTCGCGCGGCCCGGCGTTGCGGGGTGCCTCCCCCACTCTCGGCTTCGCTCGAGCGGGAGGTGCCCCCACCGCCCACCCGTGCCGCCCCAGCGGCACGACTGCCCGCAGCTAGGTACGGCGAGAAGGGGACGTGTCGGGGGGGTGTCCGCCCGCAGCGGTTGGCGCGTCAACGGGGCCCGCTTCTGTGGCCGACCGATTCCGCGCCGTTCCGAGGACGGACACCCCCCGGCGCGGCCCCGACCCACCCACAACGCACCGCGCTACGCGCACCCCCACCGAACCCGCACAGGCGCCGCAGGCACCCCGCACCCCCACCACCGCCGGAGGCAGAGGCACCCCGCCCCACCGCCGGAGGCACCCGCACAGCCGCCCGGCCTCAGGCCCGCACCGCCCGTGCCACCTCGGTGCACAGTGCCGCGCGGGGGCCGTTGGACGGGGGGCGGCGGCGTGGGTGGACCGTGTTGGCGAGGAGGATCGCGAAGGTGTCCGTCGCCCGGTCGAGGACCAGCATCGTGCCGGTGAAGCCGGTGTGGCCTGCCGTCCCGCGTCCCGCCAGCTCGCCCATGAACCACGGCTGGTCGAGGACGAAGCCGAGCCCGGGCTCGGTCAGCAGCAGTTCCACGAAGTCGGGGCCGAGGATGCGCGCGGGCCCGTGGGAACCGCCCGCGAGCAGCGTCCGGCTGAAGACCGCGAGGTCCCGCCCCGTCGAGAACAGCCCCGCGTGACCGGCCACCCCGCCCAGCGCCCACGCGTTCTCGTCGTGGACGACCCCGCGCAGCATCCCCCGGTCCACCTTGGCCCACGGCCGCCGCTGGTCCTCGGTGGCCGCCGCGCCGGGGCACGGTCCGAAGTGCGTCGCCGTCATGCCCAGCGGCCGGGTGATCCCGTCGCGGACCAGGACGTCGAGGGTGCGGCCGGTGATGCGTTCCAGGACCTGCTGGAGGAGCAGCATGTTGAGGTCGGAGTAGCAGTACGTGCCGGGCACCCCCACGGGTGGCTCCGCGCGCAGCCGCCGCAGCCGTTCCTCGTCGTCGGCGCAGTCGTACAGCGGGAGTTCGGGCCGCAGCCCGGAGGTGTGGGTGAGCAACTGCCGTACGGTGACGCGGTGTTCGGCCGCGGCCCGGAAGTCCGGCAGGTAGGCACCCACCTCCGCGTCGATGCCGAGCGTGCCCCGCTCGATCTGCTGCACGGCGGCGACCGCGGTGAACAGCTTCGTCAGGGAGGCGAGGTCGAAGGGCGTGTCGACGGTCATCGGCACCCGGGAGCGCGCCGGCAGCTCCACGCCCGTGTCGCTGTGCGCGTCGTAGGCGGCGTAGCGCACGGCCCAGCCCGCCGCCTCCTCGACGGCGAGCACGGGTCCGCGTCCGACGGCCACGACGGCGCCCGCCGCCCAGGGGCGTTGGCCGGTGGTGAGGTCGTGCACCTGGGCGACGACACGGCGGAGCCCCTCGGGATCGAGCCCTGCCCGCTCGGGGGTGTCGCCACGCAGTCTCGGAGCGCTCAGCTGTCCGCTCCCTTGCCTGCTCCCTTGCCTGCTCCCTGCCCGGCGGTGCGCCCGGCCGAGGGCCGGCACATGGTCACGAGGAAGCCGAGCGCCACGACCGCCGCCACCAGCTGGACGACGGCCATCGGTACGGCGGTGTCCTCCCCGGCGATCCCGACCAGCGGGGAGGCGACGGCGCCGATGAGGAAGGAGGACGTGCCGAGCAGCGCGGAGGCGGAGCCGGCGGACTTCTTGACCCGCATCAGGGCGAGCGCCTGAGTGTTGGGCAGGCTGATGCCCATCGCGGACATCAGCACGAACAGCGCGGCGGCGACCGGCCCGAGCCCGACCTCGCCGAAGACGCCCAGGGACATCAGCAGCAGCGCGGTCGCGGCGGCGATCACGACGACGAGGCCGAGGCCGAGCACCCGGTCCAGCCTGACCCGTCCGACGAGGATCTTGCCGTTGATCTGCCCGACCACGACGAGTCCGACCGAGTTGACGCCGAACAGCAGGCTGAACGTCTGCGCGGAGGCGCCGTAGATCTCCTGGACGACGAACGGCGACGCCGCGACGTAGGCGAACAGCGAGGCGAAGGCGAAGCCGCCCGCGAGCATGTACCCGGTGAAGGCGCGGTCGGCGAGCAGTCCGCGCATCGCGCGGAGGGTGTCGCCGACACCGCCCGCGTGCCGCTCCTCGACGGGCAGCGTCTCCGGCAGCTTGGCCCACACCACCGCGCCGAGGATCACGCCGACCACGACCAGGACGACGAACACGCCCCGCCAGTCCGTGAAGCGCAGGATCTGCCCGCCGATGAGCGGCGCGACGACCGGCGCGACGCCGGAGATCAGCATGAGGGTGGAGAAGAAGCGGGCCATGGCCACGCCGTCGTACAGGTCGCGTACGACGGCGCGGGCGATGACGATCCCGGCGGCGCCCGCGAGTCCCTGCACCAGCCGGAAGGCGACGAGGACTTCGACGGTGGGCGCGAACGCGCACAGGGCGGTGGCGACGACGTAGACGGCGAGTCCGGCCAGCAGCGGGCGCCGACGCCCCCACTTGTCGCTCATCGGACCGACCACGATCTGCCCGAGGGCCATGCCGGCCAGGCAGGCGGTGAGCGTGAGCTGGACGGTGGCGGCGGGCGCGCTCAGGGACCGGGTGACCTCCGGGAGCGCGGGGAGGTACATGTCCATCGCCAGCGGCGGCGTGGCGGTGAGGCTGCCGAGGATGAGGGTGACGAGCAGACCGATGCGGCGGGTGGCGGGCAGCGAGCGGGCGGCCGGTCCCGTTCCCGGTCCGGCTGCCTGTACAGGCTTCGCGGTCTTCCCTTGTGGCGTCTGCGTCGTCTGCGTCGTCTGCGTCGTTCGCTTGCTCGGCGTCGTCGGCGTCGGCGTCGGCGTCGGCGTGGTCATGTCCGGTGACCGGTGCGGTATGGACGGCCCGCGCTCGGGCATGTGCCCCTCCCTCTTCTACGGATCCGCCACCTATGCTCTCAGCTCGTACGGACTTGAACGAACAGACTCGAACGACGAACGAACCTGAGCGAGGGTGGGGCAGGGTGTCAGCGGTGACCGGGCAGAAGGTGCGCTGGGGGATTCTCGCGACCGGCGGGATGGCGGCGAGGTTCACGGCGGATCTGGTCGATCTGCCGGACGCGGAGGTCGTGGCGGTCGCGTCGCGGACCCAGGCGTCGGCGAAGGCGTTCGCGGAGCGGTTCGGGATACCGCGGGCGTACGGCGGCTGGGAGACGCTGGCGCGGGACGAGGACATCGACGTGGTGTACGTCGCGACGCCGCACTCGGCGCACCGGATCGCGGCCGGCCTGTGCCTGGAGGCGGGCCGGAACGTGCTGTGCGAGAAGCCGTTCACGCTGAACGCGCGCGAGGCGGCGGAACTGGTCGCGCTCGCCCGCGGGAACGGCGTCTTCCTCATGGAAGCGATGTGGATGTACTGCAACCCGCTGGTGCGGCGGCTGAAGACGCTGGTCGACGACGGCGCGATCGGCGAGGTCCGCAGCCTTCAGGCGGACTTCGGTCTCGCGGGCCCCTTCCCGCCGGCGCACCGGCTGCGGGACCCGGCGCAGGGCGGCGGTGCGCTCCTCGACCTGGGCGTGTACCCGGTGTCGTTCGCGCAGCTGCTGCTCGGTGAGCCGTCGGACGTCGGGGCGCGCGCGGTGCTCTCGGAGGAGGGCGTCGATCTCCAGACGGGCGCGCTGCTCTCCTACGAGAGCGGCGCTCTCGCCTCGGTGCACTGCTCCATCACCGGCGGTACGCCCAACTCCGCGTCGGTCACCGGCTCCGAGGGCCGTATCGACGTCCCGAACGGCTTCTTCTTCCCGGATCACTTCGTACTGCACCGGGACGGCCAGGACCCGCAGGAGTTCCGGGCCGACCCGGCCGACGGGCCCCGCGAGAGCCTGCGGCACGAGGCCCAGGAGGTGATGCGGGCCCTGCGCGCCGGGGAGACCGAGTCGCCCCTGGTCCCGCTGGAGGGCACCCTCGCCGTGATGCGGACGCTCGACGCGATCCGGGACCGCGTCGGCGTCCGCTACCCGGGAGAAGCGCAGGAGCCGGTCGTCACGCCGGCTTGAGCCCCGGCTCCCCCACCTCCGTCACGAAGGACCCGGCGGTCGTGACAGGCGCGCCCTCGGTGGTCACGTGGGACACCGTCTTGAAGTCGGCGCGCGCCGACTCGCGGCCCAGTGACACCGTGGCGTAGCCGCGCCGCCCGTTGAAGAACTTCAGGTGCGGGTTGGCGGTCATGAGGGTGTCCCAGCTGGACGGCTTCTCCGAGCCGTTGCCGCCGCTGGTGATCGAGGTGGTGACGATCTCCGTGCCCAGGGTCCGGGAGTCCGGGTCGTCGAAGTCGCGCTTGATGTCGAAGCCGTAGGAGACGTGCACGTCGCCGGTGAGGACCATGAGGTTCTCGATCCCGGCGGCCTGCGCGCCGGCCAGGACCCGTTCGCGGGAGGCCGGGTAGCCGTCCCAGGAGTCCATGGAGACCTTGGACGGCGTGGTGGTCATGTTGTACCGCTGGGCGAAGGTGACCTGCTGGGGAACGACGTTCCACAGGGCGTTCGACCGGTGCCAGCCGTTGATCAGCCAGCGCTCCTGGGCGTCGCCGGTCAGCGTGCGGCCCGGGTCCTCGGACTCGGGGCCGGGGAACTGCCAGCCGTCGCCGTACGCCTGGTTGGAGCGGTACTGGCGGGTGTCGAGGACGTCGAACTGGGCCAGCCGGCCCCAGTGCAGGCGGCGGTAGAGCTTCAGGTCGGGGCCGTCGGGCAGCTGGGGGCGGCGCAGCGGCATGTTCTCCCAGTAGGCGCGGTAGGCGGCGGCCCGGCGGATGAGGAACTCCTCCGGCGGGACGCTGTTCTCCGGCGTCTCGTCGGCGTAGTTGTTCTCGGTCTCGTGGTCGTCCCAGGTGACGACGAAGGGGTGCGCGGCGTGTGCGGCCCGCAGGTCGGGGTCCGACTTGTAGAGGGCGTACCGCAGCCGGTAGTCCTCCAGCGTCACCGTCTCGTGGTTGAAGTGGGCGGGCAGGGTGCCGGCGGGGTAGGCGCGGGACCCTCCGGTGGCGTTGACGGCGTACTCGTAGAGGTAGTCGCCGAGGTGGAAGACGACGTCCACGTCCTCCTGGGCCAGGTGCTTGTACGCGGTGTAGTAGCCCTCGTCGTACTTCTGGCAGGAGACCAGGCCGAAGGTGAGGTCGGCGACCCGGCTGTGCTCGGCGGGCGCGGTGCGGGTGCGGCCGGCGGGGCTGACGTACCGGCCGGCGCGGAAGCGGTAGTGGTAGACGTGGCCGGGCGCGAGGTGGTCGACCTCGACGTGCACGGTGTGGTGGAACTCGGGGTGGGCGGTGGCCCGGCCCCTTCTGACGACGCGGCGGAACCGTTCGTCCAGGGCCACCTCCCAGCTCACCTCGACGCGTTTGGCGGGCAGCCCGCTGTCGGCCTGGTACGGGACCGGGGCCAGGCGCGTCCACAGCAGCACGGAGTCGGGCTGCGGGTCGCCCGAGGCGACGCCGAGCGTGAAGGGGTCGGCGGGCAGCTGCGCGGCGTCCAGCTCGGCGGCGCTCGCGGTGCCGGCGGCCGGCAGGTTCACGGAGAAGGCGAGCGCGGCGGCGGCGCCGGTCACGGTCAGGAAGCGGCGGCGGCCCAGGCTCCGGGCGGCGGCACGGAGTTCGGGCGCGTGCGAGGGCTGCGACTGGGCCGGGACCGGGGCCTGGGCCCCGTGTGCGGCCTGGATCGGGTCCTGGTGGTTCGCGGGTGTCATCCGTTCCTCCCCTTGCGGTGGTTGCAAGGGGCATTCGACGGGCCGGGAACGACCCGAGCTTGGCGCGGACATGGCGATCGCGTGTCGGACGGATGAGTTCCGCAAGTTCCGCGACCCGTACGCTGCGGCCTCATGAACACCGCGAAAACCATCGACGAGGAAAGCACCGGCGCGCGGAAGGTCGCCGTCGTCACGGGCGCCGGATCAGGCATCGGCCGGGCGGTCGCCGTCGAACTGCTCACCGCCGGCTGGTCGGTGGCCCTGGCCGGCCGCCGACCCGAACCCCTGGCGCAGACGGCCGCGGCGGCACCGGCCGGCGGCGGCACGGCGCTCACCGTCCGCGCCGACGTGTCGCGCCCCGAGGACGTGGCGGCCCTGTTCGGCGCCGTGCGGGACCGGTTCGGGCGACTCGACCTGCTGTTCAACAACGCGGGGACGTTCGGTCCCGGCGGCGTGCCGGTCGAGGAACTGCCCTACGACGCTTGGCGGCACGTGGTGGACACCAACCTCAACGGGGCGTTCCTGTGCGCGCAGGCGGCGTACCGGCAGATGAAGGAGCAGGACCCGCAGGGCGGCCGGATCATCAACAACGGCTCGATCTCGGCGCACACGCCGCGCCCGCACTCGGTGGCGTACACGGCGACCAAGCACGCGCTGACGGGTCTGACCAAGTCCCTGTCGCTGGACGGCCGTCTCTACGGCATCGCGGTCGGCCAGATCGACATCGGCAACGCGGCGACCGACATGACGGCCGGCATGCAGACCGGCGCGCTGCAGGCCAACGGGGAGACGGCACCCGAGCCCGTGATGGACGTCGCCGACGTCGCGCGCACGGTGCGGCACATGGCCGACCTGCCGCTGGAGGCCAACGTGCAGTTCGCGACGGTCATGGCGACGGCGATGCCGTACGTGGGGCGCGGCTGAGCGCACGCCGTGGGGTCACTCAGCGATTCACACAATCGGAATTTCAAGGTCCGCGGTATTGCGACCGGTGAAGGACGTATGCTCAAATCTCCTTCACCAGAACTTCACACTTGAAGCGTTGGCGTTCCACAACGCTCCATGGGCCATACCGAGGGGGGAGGCGGCAGCCGTTCCGACACGCCAGTGGGCGGAACGGCTGCCGCACCGTTTCCCGGTTACGCCTGCCCGGTCTCGAAGCGGGCGATCCGGCCGTCCTCGTCCACGGTGAAGTCCCACCGGGTGCGCATCTCGCCCCAGGTGTCGTTGCGGTAGCGGGCGATGAGGGCACGACCGCCGTTCGACTCGTTGTCGACCTCCATGTGGCCGTTGGAGGAGAAGATCTCCTGGTCGATCCACTGGTCGAGGTTCCGGTCGTCCCCGTCGTCGGCCATGGTGGCGTCCGGTGCGAGCAGCGCGAGGAAGGCCTCGCGGTCGTGGGCGTTGACGGCGGCGACGAAGGCGCGGACGGCCGGGTCGCTGAGTCGCGTGGTCTGAATGGTCATGGCGGCAGCGTCACACCGGCTCCGCACACCCGCCACCGGGGCCACCACCGGACCACCACCCGGCCCACACCCTCCACCGCCCGGTCCACCACCCGGCCCACACCCTCCACCGCCCGGTCCACCACCCGCCACCACCCGGCCCACCACCGGTGCTCCCACCCACCACCACCCGAACGGCGCCCGCGACGGGCCCCGGAGCCGCGGACGCGCGACGGTGGACAGATGAGCCGCCGCCGTCCGCGAGGCCCGTCCGCGAGGCCCGTCCGCGAAGGAGTCGAAGAAGTGAATTGCTATGACCGGCGTGATCTCGGACTGCTGCTGCTCCGCCTGGGCACCGGCGGCGTACTGGCGGCGCACGGCGCGCAGAAACTGCTCGGCTGGTTCGGCGGGGGCGGGATCGAGGGCACCGGCCAGGCCATGGAGGCCATGGGCTACACGCCGGGCCGGGCCAGCGCCACCGCGGCGGGCCTGGCGGAGGCGGGCGGCGGGACGCTGCTGGCGCTGGGCCTGGCCACACCGGCCGCGGGTGCGGCGGCGGTCGGCGCGATGGCGGGCGCCGCGGCGGTGCACGCCCCCAACGGCTTCTTCGCCCAGGCCGGCGGCTTCGAGTACGCGGCGTCCCTGGGCCTCACGGCCGCCGGTCTCGCGGTCACGGGGCCCGGCCGCCTCTCGCTGGACCACGCGCTCGGCCACGCGGTCAACCGGAACTGGATGGTCCCCGCCGCCCTCGCGGTGACGGCGGCGGCCACGACGGTGGTCGTGGGGGCGCGGAACAGGCGGCTGCGCAGGGCGGCGGAGGGGCAGCAGGAGCCGCTGTTCGACTGACGGCCGTGGGAACCGGGAACATGGCACGCTGCTCCACATGAGCGACCACCCGGACGGCGCGCGAGCCGACCTCTGGAACACCGTCGACGACCTGTGGAAGTGGCTGGAGGCGGACGAATCCGTCCGCGGCCGGGAGGGCCTGCTGCTGCGCATGCTGAAGCTGTCGGAGGAGGTCGGCGAGGTCGCCGAGGCGGTGATCGGCGCGACCGGCCAGAACCCGCGCAAGGGCGTCACGCACACCTGGGACGACGTTGAGGCGGAGCTGTGCGACGTCGTGATCACGGCGCTGGTGGCACTGCGGACCCTGACGCCCGAGGCCCGGGAGGTCTTCGGCCGGCATCTGGCACGAGTGGCGCGGCGCTCGCTGGGTGAGTGAGTGACCGAGGGGAACCACGGAGGTCCGCACCCGTGGGAGTCGGCCACGGGTGCGGACCGGGGACTTGCTCAGCTCGCGCTGCAGGACACGGTCGGCCAGGTCCAGTTGCCGTTGGCCTGGACCGTGGCGCCCCAGTTGTTGCCGCTGCCGTTCGACTTGGCGGTCAGCGTCTGCGCGTTGGGATAGCTCGCGTTGACGTTCCAGGTCGACATGACCTTCGCCGGGGACGGCACGTTCATCGTCACCGTCCAGTCACTGGCCCCGCTGACGGAGACGTTGAGGTTGTACCGGTCGCCCCACTTCTGCCCGGCGGACAGCGTCGCGGTGCACCCGCCGCCCCCGCCGCCTCCGCCACCCCCGTTGTCGCCGCCACCGCCGGAGCCCGTACCGCCGACGTTGATGTTGGAGCTGCCGCTGCTCTGGTAGCCCTCGGTGGCCATGATCATGTAGTAGCTGAAGTTGCCCAGCGGCATCCCGGCCCGCGCCCACGCGTCGAAGTGGTTGCCGGTGGTGATGGTGCCGCCGGTCCGCTTCGACTGCCGGACGCTCCAGTACTGGTCGAAGGTGCGGGTGCCCTCGACGGAGGGCTTGTTGACGCGGGTCGTCCTGTAGATGTCGTAGGTGCCGCCGTCACTGGTGACGGTGCCCTTGTACTCGCCCGTGGGCCGGTAGGTGCCCCAGTTGTCGACGATGTAGTACTCGACGAGCGGGTTGGACGTCCATCCGTAGAGCGCCAGGTACGCGTTGCCCGACGGGTTGAAGGTGCCCGAGTACTGCACGGTCCGGCGGCCGCCGTTGGCCCAGCCCTTGCCGGCGACGAAGTTGCCGGTGTTGCGCCACGAGGTGCTGTACTGCCCGCCGGAGCCCATGTTCATGGAGACGGTGCCCTGGCTGTCGGTCCAGAACGAGTAGTAGTAGCCGTTGTCGGTGCCCTCCTGATTGGTCGTGACGACCGTGTCGGCCTGGGCGGTGCCCGGCAGCATCAGCGCGGCGAGCGCGGCCAGCGCGACGGCCCACGCACTCCGGACGAGCAACGTGACGGGACCGCGTCTGCGGCGCCTCGGTTGGACGAGCAGGTTCATGGGGGGGTGCTTCCTCTCCTGGAAGGTCCTGCGAGGACTCGCGAGGTTCGGACAACGGCGCCAGTGTTGGCCTGCACCCGTCAAGCGTCAATAGTTTCGGTGCATATTTCGAAACCTTCGCCGTGCCGAAGACGCTCACTGGAAGGAGAAGCTGCAGTTCACCTCCCCCTCCCCCCAAGGCAGCGAACCGCAGGCGAAAGTTACTCACCAAAGCTTCCGGAAAGAGAGATGAACGCTTCCGAAAATTTCGAAGCCCCGCTCTCTGGACAGCCGTCGAGTGGACTCACATCCTCGGTAGAGGCAGAGCACCGTTCACCACAACGGAGGTTGGCGCTCGTGAAGTTCAGCTACGCGATGCTCCCCGACTACCCCCTGGCCGAGTCCCTGGAGTCGATCCGGCTCGCCGACGAACTCGGTTTCCACGCCTGCTACGCCGCCGACGAGACGTGGCACAAGGACCTCTGGCTCCTCTTCGCGGCGGCCGCCGGCCGCACCGACCGCATCCGCCTCGGCCCCAGCGTCTCCCCGGTGACGCTGCGCGAGCCGACCTTGATCGCCCAGGCCCTCGCCACGCTCGACGAACTCTCGGGCGGCCGCGCCGAAGGCGTCCTGTCCAGCGGCAACTTCGGCCTGCTGGCCCAGTACCGCATCGACTGGACCCGCACCAGGCCGCTCTCCCGCGTGAAGGAGGCCCTGCACGTGATGCGCACCTTCCTCGACGAGGGCAGCATCACCCACGAAGGCGAATTCTTCTCGTACGACGGCCTGTTCACGTTCGCCCGCCCGGTCCAGGACCGGCTGCCGCTGAAGCTCGGCGCGATGCGGGGCCCGAAGTCCTTCGAGGCGGCCGGGGAGTTGTCGGACGGCTGTCACCACGCCCTGAGTTACACGCGCGAGGCCTACGACTACGCGGTGCGGCACATCAGGGCGGGTGCGGAGCGGGCCGGCAAGGACTGGCGCTCGCTGGACATCGGGGCCTGGGTGGTCTTCGCCACCGGCCCCGACTCGGCGACCGCCAAGGAGGCGGCGCGCAGCATGGTCGGCATCTACGCCTCCTCCATGCCCGAGGAGCAGTTGCGCCGCAACGGCGTCGACCCGTCGGAGCTGAAGCCGGTCATCGACGCCATCGGCGCCGGCGACCTGGCCCGCGGCATCGAACTGACCACCCCGGAGATCGCCGACCGCCTCTCCGTCGCGGGCACGCCCGAGGAGTGCCGGGAGAAGATCGAGCGGGACATCGCACCCAGCGGCGTCAACCACATGATCTGCGCGATCACCGACCGCGCTCTCGTGAGGGCGTTCACGGGCCGGGACCTGCCGGAGGCGGCGGACGTGAACACGCAGCTGCGGCTCGTCGCGGAGCGGGTGATGCCGGGGTTCGCCTGAGGGGGCGGCGCGCAACGGTGCCGACACCGTCAGACGGCTGCCGGTGCCGAGGCCCGACCCCTCAGTGGCTGTCGGTTCGCGGCCTGGAAGCGCCCGGTCGCGAACTCGTTTCCGAATCCGAGCCCGAGTCGTCCCCCCGCTTCCTCTTGGCCTTCCGCTGCCTGATCTTCTCGATCACTTCTTCCGCGAAGGCCTGGAGAGGGTAGTTGTCGGGACTGAGATAGATCTTCGCCTGCTCGTCCTGGCTGACGTCGCTCGGAACTTGGACACCGGCGATACCGGCGACTGCACGCAGGACCGCCTCCACGCCCGGTTGAGGCCCTGCCGTCTTCTCAATCTCCGAGACCTTCGCCTCGAAGGTTCCGATGTTCTCGAAGTACGCGAGCTGTTTCCCCTGTTCGACATCGGGCTTGCCATGGACGGCGGGGCGTGGCGGCACTGGCGGGTTCTCGTCACTGCGCCGCACCTTTCCGGACCACACCTTGTAGAGGTTCTTCCCGTGCGCCTGCTCCTTGGCGAGTTTGTCAACCCCGTCGAGCGCGTAAGGCCTTCGTGCGTTTCCGTCCTCCGACCGGTCCCAGAGTTCCTGGTCGACCTCCTCGCGCAAGGTTCTGTCGCGCATCGAGTGCTCCGGCAGATCATCACGGTAGAAATTATCCATCTCCGGCCCAGTGAGTTCACTGCTTCCGCCCGCCAGCGCCGGATAGCCGAGCCCGTAGCCGCCACCGCCGTACGGGCTCTGGGTCGCCTTCACCCCAAGAATCGCCGTGTCATCGTCTTTCCAGGCTATCAAGTAGTGTTTTACGTTCTTTTTTCCCGAGCGTTCGACCCACTTGTCATGGTCACCTTGTTTGTTATAGGCGCCAGACTTATCCGTTCTGATGTACTGGGCCTTTTCATTACTGGATATTTTGTGTTCCGAGAAGTGACCCGGACTGAAGTCTCCCAAAGCCCGCTGCACAGGGGCCGTGCGCGAGATCGGGTGGGCGGGAGCGGTCCGGTGAACCATCCGAGCAACCGCGGCGTTACCGACCGTGGACTGGAGGCCGAGCAGGCCACTCGGCCGCGCGGGCGGGGCGGCGGACCGTCTGCTCGCCGAGGCGCGCGCCCCTTCAGCGGCGGCGTGCTTGGCGTTCTCGTGATCACGCATGGAAGGTCGCTCCACTGGTGCGGCGTCGTCAGTCTTCCCTGCATACAGGGTGGCGGCCGCTGATACCAGGTACAAAGGGGCAGCCATGAGCCCACCGGGTAGGCAGCGCACAGCACCATGTGCCGGGCCAGTCGGCCCTTGGTGGCGAACGCCCGCTCGTCGGAGACCCACGAGGTACCGCAGCGTTTCCTGTCCGGCACAGTCTTCTCGCGGCAGCCAAAAAAAAGGGGGCGGCAGACGAGTCGGGCTGTACGCCGGGTTCTGTTCCGGAAGGTCCTCGCGGGCCTTCCGGCGACGGCCATCCATCTAGGGCCGGCGTTGCCACCGGCCTCCAGCGGTCTACCCGCGGACTCGGGCGGGCAGCCCTCGATCGTCCGCGCAGAGCGCGTTTTACGGCGCTCCTCTTGACCTTGCTCCGGGTGGGGTTTACCTAGCTGCCCAGGTCGCCCTGGGCACTGGTGGTCTCTTACACCACCGTTTCACCCTTACCGGGGGCCGAAGCCTCCGGTGGTCTGCTTTCTGTGGCACTGTCCCGCGGGTCACCCCGGGTGGCCGTTAGCCATCACCCTGCCCTGTGGAGCCCGGACGTTCCTCGGGAAGTCCCGTGAGGGACTCCACGCGGCCGCCCGCCCGGCTCGTCTGCCGTGTGGACCATGGTACCGGGCGCGGCGGAGGGCGTCGGACGGGCTCAGAGGAAGCCGGTGGTGTCCAGGTCGAAGGCGAAGGGGGCGGGGAGGGTGAGCGGCTTTCCGAGGGCGACGGTGCAGTGCTGACGGTAGTCGTCGTGGCCCGGGTCGCTGAACAGCGTGATCGACGAGTCCTGGCGGTCGACGAGCAGGTAGAACGGGATGCCGCCGCGCGCGTATGCGTGGCGTTTGATCTCGCGTTCGGTCTTGGGCTTGTCGGAGGTCACCTCCAGCACCAGGCTGACGCCCTTGCACGGCATCCAGGGCGCTGCCCCGCGGAACAGCCGGAGCGCGCGGGGGACGAAGGTGCCGTCCGGGATCACGTGGTCCAGGGGTTGTCCTTCCGCGTTCTGCAGGGTCAGGCCCTTGTGCGCGGAGAACTGCAGGTCGGCTCGCGACCGCCTGTACACCTGGCTCAGAATCTGGCTGATGCAGTGTTCATGATCTCCGTCCGGCGGCGGTGTGAGGACGAACTCGCCCTCGATGAGTTCCGCCCGGAAGCCCGTGGGAGCTTCCAGTTCGACGAACCATTCCACGAGCAGCCGCAGTGAGATCGGGTCATGCGTCGTCGCCAAGGCGGGTCCCCCTTCGTTCCTCGCGGCCATGGTGGGGCGGCTGCCCCGCCGCTGTCCGTGGGCGGGGGAGCCGTTCCCCCGATCGTGGCCGCTTGACCCTGCCGCAACGTCAACGTTTCTACTGGGGCCATGCGGATCGGAGAACTCGCCGACGCCGTCGGCGTCACCACGCGGACCGTGCGGCACTACCACCATCAGGGCCTGCTGCCCGAGCCGGAGCGGCTGGCCAACGGGTATCGGACGTACACGTTGCGGCATGTCGTCGTGCTGGCCAGGATCAGGCGGCTGACCGAGTTGGGGCTCGGCCTGGCGGAGGTGCGGGACGTGCTCGCGGACGAGGCCGGGAAGGATCTCGCCGAGGTGCTGGAGGAGCTGGACGCGGATCTCGCGCGGCAGGAGGCGGCGATCCGGGAGCGCCGGACGCGGCTGCGGGCGCTGCTGGAGACGGAGGGCGGGGTGCCGGCCGAGGGGCCGGTGTCGGCGGAGCTGGCCGAGTTGTTCGCGGGCATGGGGGACGTGTCCGGCTCCCCGATGGCCCTCCGGGACCGGGAGATGCTGGCGTTCATGGAGAGCGCGGTGGGGCCGGAGGAGCGGGAGGGGATGCTGGCCACGCTGCGCGGCGCGTTCGACTCGCCGGAGGCGGTGGCGCGCGCCCACCAGGCGTACGCCCTGCTCGACGAGCTGGCGGACGCCGGTGCCGACGATCCCCGCGTGGCCGGGGCGGCGCGGGCGCTCGCCGACTGCATCCCCGCCGAGCTGCTGCCCGCGGAGGGCGTCGGCCTCGACTCGGGCCACGGCGTCCTTCGCGCCATGTATGCCGACTTCGCGCCGGGGCAGGCCGAGGCGATCCGGCGGGCCCTCGCCATCGTCTCGCGGGGCCAACGGTCATGAGCGCCGCGTCCTTCGTCACCGTCCCGTACCTCCTGGTCCGGAACGAGCTGCGGCTGTGGGTGAGCCTGTGGCTGTGGGCGGCCCGGCGGACCCACGGGGCGGCGGCCGGCGGATCCGTCTTCGGGTACGCGCGGGGGCAGGGCGCGATGATGGGCGGGTTCGCCTTCGTGTGTGTCGTCGAGTCCGTGATGATGTCCGTGCTGCTGCGGGACTGGCCGGCCGTGCACCACGTGATGCTGGTCCTGGACGTGTACACCGTCGTGATCGTCGTCGGGCTGCACGCCGCGTCCGTGGTCCGGCCGCACGTCCTGGACCCGGACGCCGGGACGCTGCGGGTCCGGCGGGCCCTCCACGTCGACGTGCGGATACCGCTGGAGCGGATCGCCTCCGTCCGGCGTGAGCTGCGTACGACGCACGAGCCGAGGGACGGGGAGCTCGATCTCGCCGTGGGGTCCCAGACCTCCGTCACCGTCGAACTCGCCGAGCCCGTCACCCATGTCTCCTTCTTCGGGCGGCGGCGGGAGGTGCGGGTGGTGCGGTGCCATGCCGACGACCCGGGAGCGCTCGTACGGGCCGTCGAGCAGGCACGGGAAGGGCACGCCGTACCCTGACCGGGGGCCCAGAGCTTGTTGTGAAGGAGTACGTGTGCTTGTCCTGCTGCCGCCGTCCGAGGGGAAGGCCGCGTCCGGCCGGGGCGCCCCGCTGAAGACCGGGTCGCTGTCCCTGCCGGGGCTCACCGCGGCCCGGGAGGCCGTCCTCGGCGAGCTGGTCGGGCTGTGCGCCGGCGACGAGGAGAAGGCGCGCGAGGTGCTCGGGCTGAGCGAGGGGCTGCGCGGCGAGGTCGCCAAGAACGTGGAGCTGCTGACGGCGGGTGCGCGTCCGGCCGGGGAGATCTACACCGGTGTGCTGTACGACGCCCTGGACCTGGCCTCCCTCGACGCGGCCGCCAAGAGGCGGGCCGCCGGGTCGCTGCTGGTGTTCTCCGGGCTGTGGGGTGCCGTGCGGGTGACCGACCGGATCCCCTCCTACCGGTGCTCGATGGGGGTGAAGCTCCCAGGGCTCGGGGCGCTGGGCGCGTACTGGCGGGCGCCGATGGCCGAGGTGCTGCCGGAGGCGGCCGGGAACGGGCTCGTCCTCGACCTGCGTTCGGCGGCGTACGCGGCGGCCTGGAAACCGAAGGGCGAGGTCGCCTCGCGGACTGCGACGGTGCGGGTGCTGCACGCGCCGACCCGGAAGGTGGTCAGCCACTTCAACAAGGCGACCAAGGGGCGGATCGTGCGGAGTCTGCTGGCGTCCGGGACCTCGCCCGAAGGGCCGGCGGAGCTGGTGGACGCACTGCGTGACCTGGGGTACGAGGTGGAGGCGGAGGCGCCCGCGAAGGCCGGGAAGCCGTGGTCGATGGACGTGCTTGTGGACGAGGTCCACTGACCCGCCGATCACGCTGTTGCACTGGATGCAACGGTGATTGCAGGGAGTGCGTTTCGGCGGCACGATGAGGGCATGAGTTCTCCGCTGTCCTCCTCCCCTGCCGCCTCGGTGCTGGATCTCGCGCCCGTCGTGCCCGTCGTGGTCGTCGACGACCTCGCCGACGCCGTGCCGCTCGCCAGGGCGCTCGTCGCCGGCGGGCTGCCCGCGATCGAGGTGACGCTGCGGACGCCGGTCGCCCTCGACGCGATCCGGGCGATCGCCGGTGAGGTGCCGGACGCGGTGGTCGGCGCGGGCACGGTCGTCACGGCGGAGCAGGTCGGTGAGGTCGTGGCCGCCGGGGCGCGGTTCCTGGTCAGCCCGGGGTGGACGGACGTGCTGCTGGAGGCGATGCGGGGGTCCGGGGTGCCGTTCCTGCCGGGGGTGTCGACCACCTCGGAGGTGGTGGCGCTGCTGGAGCGCGGGGTGCGGGAGATGAAGTTCTTCCCGGCCGAGGCGGCGGGCGGCACCGCGTATCTCAAGGCGCTCGCCGCGCCCTTGCCGCAGGCGCGCTTCTGCCCGACCGGTGGCATTACGCCCGCCTCCGCTCCCGAGTACCTGGGTCTTCCCAACGTCGGCTGTGTGGGAGGCAGTTGGATGCTGCCCAAGGACGCGGTGGCCGGCCGGGACTGGGGGCGCGTGGAGCGGCTCGCCCGCGAGGCGGCCGGGCTCAGCGCAGGTGGGACGTCTCGTTGAACAGGCGGACGCTGGCGCCGCCGTCCGCGTAGTACGCCACCGCCGACAGGGACGCCGCCGACAGTTCCATGCGGAACAGCGACTCGGGCGGGGCGCCCAGCGCGAGTCGCAGGAACGTCTTGATCGGCGTCACATGGGAGACCAGCAGTACCGTGCGGCCCGCGTACGCCGCGACGAGCTTGTCGCGGGTGGCGGCGATCCGGACGCCGGTGACCGCGAAGCTCTCGCCGCCGCCGGTGGGTTCCGCGTCCGGGGAGGCCAGCCAGGCGTCCAGGTCGTCGGGGTAGCGGTCGCGCACCTCGCCGAAGGTGAGCCCCTCCCACGCGCCGAAGTCGGTCTCCCGCAGCCCCTCCTCGACCGCCACCTCCAGGCCGAGGCGGGCGGCGACGATGCCGGCGGTCTCGCGGGTGCGGGCCAGGGGTGAGGCGACGACCGCCTCGATCGTGCCGCGCCGGGCGAGGCTCGCGGCGACCTTCTCGGCCTGCTCCCGGCCGACGGCCGACAGGGACGGATCACTGCCGCCGCTCCCGGAGAACCGCTTCTGCGGGGTGAGCGGCGTCTCCCCGTGCCGCAGGAGGACGAACGTGGCGGGGGCGCCCATGTCGGGGGGTCCCCAGCCGGGCGAGGCCACGGCCTTGGCGGCGCGCACGTCGGTGTCCGCGGCCGCCCGTGAACCCACGCCGGCGGTGGCCGCGTCGGCCGCGGCGTCGAGCTCCGCCGTCGACTCGGACGGCGACCACTGTTCGCCGCGTGCGCCCGCGTCCATCGCCTCGTTGGCCAGGCGGTCGGCGTGTGTGTTGTCCGCGCGGGGGATCCACTCGTACGTCACGCGGCCGGGCGGGAAGACCCGGGCCGCCTCGGCCGCCAGGGGCTTCATGCCGGGGTGCTTGATCTTCCAGCGGCCCGACATCTGCTCGACGACGAGCTTGGAGTCCATGCGGACGTGCACGGTGGCGTCCGGGTCCAGCTCCTTCGCCGCGTACAGGCCGGCCAGCAGGCCCCGGTACTCGGCGACGTTGTTGGTGACGACCCCGAGGTACTCGGCGGCCTCCACCAGGGTCTCCCCCGTCGCCGCGTCCAGCACCACCGCGCCGTAGCCGGCGGGCCCGGGGTTGCCCCGTGACCCGCCGTCGGCCTCGACGACGAACCCCCGCGCGGGACGCTCCGCCGGACGTGCGGCAGGACGAGCCGCCGGACGCGCCGCCTGGTCGTTCACCGGACCGGCTCCCTACAGCCCGGAGTCGGCCGTACGCACCAGGATGCGGCGGCAGTTCTCGCAGCGGACGACCGTGTCCGGCGCCGCCGAACGGATCTCGCTCAGCTCCGTGATGGCCAGCTCCTGGCGGCACCCCTGGCAGCTGCGCTGGTACAGCTTGGCCGCGCCGACGCCGCCCTGCTGCTCGCGCAGCTTGTCGTAGAGCTTGAGCAGGTCGTCGGGGACGGAACCCGCGACGACCTCGCGCTCCTTGGTCACCGAGGCCGCCTCGCCGTCCAGCTCCTCGACGGCCGCGTCGCGGCGCGCGGTGGCGTCGTCGATCTTGCCCTGGACCGCGCCGACCCGCTCGGTCAGCTCGACGACCCGCTCCTGCGCGGACTCGCGGCGCTCCATCACCTCCAGGACGACGTCCTCGAGGTCGCCCTGGCGCTTGGCCAGGGAGGCGATCTCGCGCTGGAGGTTCTCCAGGTCCTTCGGGGAGGTGACGGCGCCGGAGTCCAGGCGCTGCTGGTCGCGGCCGGCGCGCTGGCGCACCTGGTCCACGTCCTGCTCGGCCTTGGTCTGCTCGCGGGCGCAGTCGCTCTCCTCGGTCTGCGCGGCCACGAGCAGGTCGCGCAGCTGGGTGTGGTCCTTGGTCAGCGACTCGATCTCGGCGTGCTCGGGCAGGGACCGGCGCTTGTGCGCGAGCTGCTGGAGGCGCGTGTCGAGGCCCTGGACGTCGAGGAGTCGGATCTGGTCGGCGGGCGCGGCTTTCAGTTGGGGGCTCCCATTGCGCTAGAGGTCGGGGCGGACGCCGCGTGGGCGGTCCAGGGGTCGGTGACCGTCTTCGAGACGTGGACCCTCAGGTCCCAGCCGTTGCGGTCGGAGATCTCGTCGAGCTGGGCGGCGCCCAGCTCGCACCAGGGCCACTCGGTGGCCCAGTGCGCCGCGTCGAGCAGCGCGAGGGGACTGTGGGCGCGGGCCTCCGAAACGGG
Source organism: Streptomyces sp. MMCC 100 (assembly GCF_041538145.2). NCBI lineage: Bacteria > Bacillati > Actinomycetota > Actinomycetes > Kitasatosporales > Streptomycetaceae > Streptomyces > Streptomyces sp. MMCC 100. The sequence goes on along the minus strand of NZ_JBGORK020000001.1, from coordinate 1,349,812 downwards.
GTGGTGGCGGAGGTCCGCGGTGAGGAAGGCGTCGACGCCCGCCGCCCGTACGTGGTCGAAGAGGCTGTCGCCGGAGCCGCCGCTGACGGCGACCGTGCGGACGGTCGCGTCCGGGTCGCCGGCGACGCGGATGCCCTGCACCGTGGCGGGCAGCCGCTCGGCGGCACGGGCGGCCAGCTCGCGCACCGTCAGCGGGTGCTGCACCTCGCACACCCTGCCCAGGCCGCGGCGCCCCTCGGGGTCGCTCGGGTCCGGCACCAGGGGCCGTACGACGTTCAGGTCGAGGGCGCCGGCCAGCGCGTCGGAGACGCCCGGGTCGGCGGTGTCGGCGTTGGTGTGGGCGACGTGCAGGGCGATGTCGTTCTTGATCAGGGTGTGCACCACACGGCCCTTGAAGGTGGACGCCGCGACCGTCGTCGTCCCGCGCAGATACAGCGGGTGGTGGGTGACGAGCAGGTCGGCGCCGAGCTTCACCGCCTCGTCGACGATCTCCTGGACGGGGTCCACCGCGAACAGGACCCGCGTGACCACCTGGTCGGGGTCGCCCACGACGGTGCCGACCGCGTCCCAGGACTCGGCCCGCTCGGCGGGCCACAGGTTGTCCAGCGCGGCGATGACTTCTGACAGACGGGGCACGCATGCAAGGCTACCTGGAGGTTCTGCGCCGTTGTACCCGCAGCCGCCCGCCGCAGCCCGCCGCAGCCGCACACGCCGCCCGCCGCCGCGGCCGCCCGGTCCGGCACAGCACACACCGTGCCCTTCCCTCAGGCGAATCGTTCCTGTGACACACGTATGTGTGATGGGGACCGCCGCCGGTCCCCCGCCCGTGCGTGCGATAACTAGCTTCGTCGCCGGAGGTGACCGAACGATGACGGCCTGTGCGATCGAGCCTTCGGCGAACCCCGGCGACAGCGGGGCCCCGAAGGTGGGCTGCAGCATCACCGCGGAGGGTGCCTACGCCGCGCGTCTCGCCCGGAGCGGGGGGAGCGGCGAGGCCTGGTACCCGGAGCGCTGGACCCTGGACGGCCCCGAGCCGTACGCGGTGCCACTGCCGGGCAACCAGCCCGAGGAGCCCGGCACCGAGGTGCGGCCGATGGGCGACGGACGGGTCCTGGTCCACCGCGTCGCGGCCGGCCGGCACGTCTTCGCGCTGCTGTACCCGACCGGACCCGGCACCGGCGAGCTGCCGCTCGGCGCGGTCGAGTGCCCGGCCGACACCGCGGGGATGCGGCTGCTGCCACCGGTTCCGGGCGGTGAACGGGCGTACGCCCTCGCGGCCGGTCCGCGTTCGACGGTGCTGTGGCAGGTCGCGGGCGGCGCCTTCGGACCCGAGCGCGTGGCCGAGATCCCCGGCCGCTGCTCGGGCGGTGTCTGGCTGGACCGCACGGGCCGGATACTGGCCGTGGACCGGGAGACCGGCGGGCGCACCAAGGCGGTCGTGGTGGACCTGGAGCGGGACGGCGAGGTGTCGCCGCTGCTGCAGATCGCCCCGGACAGCGACGACCGGATACTGCTGGCCGACCCCGACAGCGGGCTGGTGCTGATCCGCTCGGACGCCCCTTCGCCGGGGCGGGAGCGGCTCGGCTGGGGCGTCCTCGGCAGCACGCTGCCGGTGCGGTTCCCGGAGTGCCTGCGGCTGCCGGACTGCGTCGTGACGCCGTTCGCGATCCAGCCGGGGCAGGTGCTGACTCCGGAACGCTGCGCGGTGGCGCTGCGCGTGGACGGCGCGTTCGGCAGCTGGGTCGGAGTGTGGCGGCCCGCCGAGCGGCAGGTGCGTCATCTTCCGGCGCCCGAGGGATGGTTGACGGGCGCCGGGCTGTGGACGCCGGACGGGGAGCTGCGGCTGCCGTGCTCGACGCCGCGGTCGCCGTGCGGTGTGGCCCGGCTGGTCGCGCCCGACGCGGGCGGCGAGCAGCCTCGGGGCGCGGAGAACGCGGAGAACGCGGAGAACGCGGTGCACGCAGGGAATGCGGCACATGCCGAGGAATCAGCTCCGGACGAGTCGGGTGAACCGGGCACGGCGGGCACTCCCGCCCCCGCGCAGCCGCGCCCCGTACCACTGCAACAGGCCCCGCTGGCACGGCTTGTAACGAAGTAGTGCCGGTTGGCGTGGCCGCCTGGATCCGTCCCGAGGTGTGCCGGTTAGACTCGCCCGGCTGTAGGAAAGATCATGTTGACGGGGTGAATTCCTTCCGATGAACGACACCAGCACGACCCAGCCGAAGCAGGCCGCCGGTGCCGACGTTTCCGAGATCGACGCCGGCCACGGCAAGCACCGTGGGCCGGTCTCCAGCCAGGAGGGCGAGGCGACTCCACAGGGCCGCCACCGCAAGCCGGCCGAGGAGTCCGGGACGGCCGCCTGACGGCACGGACAAGGCACGGGCACACACGAAAGCAAGCGGCTCCGGCCCCGTTCGTCGCATCCGGCGGACGGGGCCGTTGTCGTCGCCCGGACCCCTGCCCGTACCGGACGATCCCCCTGCCCGTACCGGACGATCCCCTACCCGTACCGGTCGATCCCCTACCCGTACCGGACGACCGTGTCGGCTAGGACGGGCGCGTCACCGCGCTCGACGGCGCTCACGGCCACCCGCACCTCCCGCAGCGCCCCCCGCGCCTCCCCGGCGTCGCCGCGCTCCGTCTCCTCCCGCCCCCTCCCGGCGGCCCGCCACATCCGCACCCGCAGCGTCTCCCCCGGGTACACCACCCCGGCGAACCGCGTGCGGTACGCGCGCACCCGGGTCACGTCACCGTCCAGCAGCGTGTCGACGACCGCCTTGAGCGCGGCGCCGTACGTGCACAGCCCGTGCAGGACGGGCCGCTCGAAGCCGGCGCGCGCGGCGAACTCCGGGTCGGCGTGCAGGGGGTTCCGGTCGCCGGAGAGCCGGTAGAGCAGGGCCTGGTCCTCGCGTACGGCCCGTTCGACGACGTGGTCCGCCGGCTCGGCGGGCGGCGGCGAGGGGCGGCCGGACGGGCCCCGCTCACCGCCCCAGCCGCCTTCCCCGCGCACGAAGACCTCGGCCTCGTCGGTCCACAGCGGTCCGTCGGCGTCGGTGACCTCGGTGCGCAGGACGAGGACGGCCGCGCTGCCCTTGTCGTGCACGGCGACGACGCGCGAGGACGCTCGCGCCCTGCCCCGCACCGGGACGGCGGGCCGGTGCAGGCGCAGCCGCTGCCCGCCGTGCAGGACGTGGGCGAGGTCGACGTCGACGCCGGGCATGGACAGCGTGCCGATCACTCCCGGGGCGCCGCCGCCGGCCACCGTCGCGAAGCTCGGCAGCACGTGCAGCCGGGACTCCAGGGTGTAGCGCAGCTCGCCGGGGTCGGTGGCGGGCCGGCCTGCGCCGATGCCGAGGTGGTAGAGCTGGACGTCCTTGTGGTCCCAGGCGATCTCGCGGACCCGGGGTGCGGCGGCGAGCGCCCCGGCTGCGTCGATGGGCATGGCTCTCCCGGCTCGTCTCCCCCGCGTCCCTGCTGTCCCGGTCACCGTACGGGACGCCCGCCACCCATGACATTTGTCCTGCCGAACACCGGACAACCGCATCTGCCGTACGCCCCCGCCGGCTCCGTAGCGTCATCGGTATGACACCGACAGAGGGCACCACCCCCGCCGTCTCCTTCGCGGGAGCGGCCAAGGCGTACGGCGACGTCCGCGCCGTCGACGGCATGGACCTGCGCATCGAGCGCGGCGAGACCGTCGCGCTGCTCGGCCGCAACGGCGCGGGCAAGTCGACGGCGATCGCGCTGCTGCTCGGCCTGCGCCCGCCCGACGCGGGCACGGTGGAGCTGTTCGGCGGTCCTCCGGAGGGTGCCGTGCGCGCCGGCCGGGTGGGGGCCATGCTCCAGGAGGCGCGGGCGGTCCCCCGGGTCACCGTGGGCGAGCTGGTCGCCTTCGTGGCCGGCCGCTATCCGGCGCCGATGCCCGTCGGGCAGGCCCTGGAGCTGGCGGGGATCGCCGCGTTGGCCGGGCGGCGCGTGGACCGGCTGTCCGGCGGACAGGTCCAGCGGGTGCGGTTCGCCCTCGCGCTGGCCGGCCGCCCCGACCTGCTGGTCCTGGACGAGCCGACGGCGGCCCTCGACGTGGAGGCCCGGCACGCCTTCTGGGAGTCGATGCGGGCCTACACCCGGGGTGGCAGCACGGTCCTCTTCTCCACGCACTACCTGGAGGAGGCCGACGCGCACGCCGACCGGATCCTGGTCGTCGACCGGGGGCGCGTCGTCGCGGACGGCACCGGCGACGAGCTGCGCCGGGCGGCGGGCGGCAGCCGCGTCTCCTTCGACCTGGCCGGCCGGCCCACCGACGACCTGACGCTGCTGCCCGGGGTCCGCTCGCTGGAGGTGCGCGGGGACCGTGCGCTGCTGCGCACCGACGACTCCGACGCGACCGTGATCGCCCTCGCGGAACTCGGCGCGATTCGCGGCCTGGAGGTCGCCCCCGCGTCCCTGGACGACGCGTTCCTGGCCCTGACGACCCCGGTGCCGGCGCCCGCAACACCCGCGACACCCGCCGCACCCGCACCGGCACCGGCACCGGCACCGGCACCGGCACCGGCACCGGAGAAGGAGAGCATGCGATGAGGGACTACCTGGTCCTGGAGACGCGCCGTACGCTGCGCGATCCCGGCTTCGTGATCGGCGGCATCGCCATGCCGGTCCTGATGTACCTGCTGTTCACCAACCTCGGGGACGACGCGGGCAAGTGGAAGACGGGTGCGATGGTCGGCATGGCCGCGTACGGCGCGGTCGGCTCGGCCCTGAACACCGGCGGCGGGGTCGCCGAGGACCGGGCGATCGGCTGGCTGCGGCAGCTGAGGGTGACGCCGATGCTGCCGCACCAGGTGGTCGTGGGCCGCGCCCTGACCTCCTCCGTCACCGTGCTGCCCGCGATCGCGGCGGTGCTCGGCGCGGGCGGCCTGATCAACGGCGTGCGGCTGGACGCCTGGCAGTGGGCGGCGCTGGCGCTGCTGCTCTGGCTCGGATCGGTGCCGTTCACGCTGCTGGGGCTCGGCAACGGCTACCGGCTGACCGGGCAGACCACGGGCGTGGCGAACATGGTGGCCAACCTGGGCCTCGCGGTGATCGGGGGCCTGTGGTTCCCGCTGGCGCTGTTCCCGGAGTGGCTGCGCACGGTGTCGGGCTTCACTCCGAGCAACCGCTTCGCTCAGCTGGGCACTTCGGTGGCCACCGGCCAGGCACCTCCCGTAGGTGGAATCCTCGTCCTGGCGGGATGGCTGCTGGCCTTCGGCGTGTACGCCGTCCTGTCCTACCGCCGCGGCGCGGCGAACGACTGAGCGCCGCGGGCGCGGAGCGGAAGGGAGCCGACAGCCATGACCGGGATCCGAGGGCGGCTGCGCAGGGTGTCGTGCCGACTCGACGCGTGGCAGCTGGCACGGCAGTCCGAGGCGGTGGACCGGTCGGGCGAGCGGCCGGAGCGGGTCGGTCCGCCGCCCACCGGTTTCACGCTGCTGCCCTGGCTGCTGATGGGCCTGGGCAGCCTGGCGGACATCTTCCACGGGCGGACGTCCAACCCCTGGATCGGCGGCGCGGGACTGTTCGTCTTCAACTCCCTCTACATCTATGTGGCGTTCCGCTCCTTCGACAAGGAGACGCGCGAGTCGCCGTCCACGCGGCTGGCGCTGGCCGCCATGGCGCTGGTGACCTGCGGTATGGCGCTGGCGTACGGGGGCAGCTGGCTGCTGTTCTTCCCGCTGCTGGGCCTCGCCGCCGGGGCGGCGCTGCGCGGGCGGTGGCTGGGCCGGTGGGGCTGGTCGCTGACGGCGGTGGCGGGTGTCGTGGCCGGCGTCCGGGACGGCTGGGACGGCTGGGACGGCCTGAACATCGCCTACGCGACCTTCCTTTCGACGATGGTGACGGCCGCGATCCTGAGCCTGTCCGACGCCGTACGGCAACTGCGCGCCGCCCGGGAGGAACTGGCCACCCGCGCGGTGGCGGAGGAGCGGCTGCGGTTCTCGCGCGACCTGCACGACCTGCTGGGGCACACGCTGTCGGTGATCGTGGTCAAGTCGGAGGCCGCCCGCCGGCTGGCGCCCCGGGACCTGGACGCGGCGCTGACCCAGATCACGGACATCGAGTCGGTCGGCCGCCAGGCGCTGACCGAGGTCCGCGAGGCGGTCACCGGCTACCGGGAGGGCAGCCTCGGCACCGAACTGGACCGGGCCCGTTCGGCGCTGGACGCGGCGGACGTGGAGGCGGTGGTCCGCCGCTCCGGTCCGCCGCTGCCGCCGCAGACGGAGGCGCTGCTGGGGTGGGTGGTGCGGGAGGCGGTCACCAACGTCGTACGGCACAGCGGCGCGAGCCGCTGCGAGATCGCGGTCTCGGGCGGTGCGGACCGGGTCCGGCTGACGGTCACGGACGACGGCACGGGCGTGGCGGGGCCCACGCAGGGTCCGGGCACGGGCCTGACCGGCCTCACGGAGCGCCTCGCCACCGCGGGTGGTTCGCTCACGGCGGGGGTGGAGCCGCGGGGCGGCTTCTCGGTGACGGCGGAGCTTCCGGTGCGGGAGGAGGAACGGCCGGTGGGCGCACCGGCGTAGCTCCCGGGCGGGCGGACGCCCCGGGCCCCAGTACGGCCGCCGCCCGGGCCTTCGTACGTCCGTACGGCCGGTGCGCCCTACCCTTGCCCCGTGACCGACGAGACCCCCCGCGCCCACCCCGTCCGTGTCCTCCTCGCCGAGGACCAGGGCATGATGCGCGGCGCGCTCGCGCTGCTGCTCGGGATGGAGGCGGACATCGACGTGGTCGCGCAGGTGGCGGCCGGGGACGAGATCGTCGCCGCCGCGCTCGCGCACCGCCCCGACATCGCCCTGCTCGACATCGAACTGCCGGGTCTGAGCGGCCTGGACGCCGCCGCCGAGCTGCGGGAGCGGGTGCCCGGCTGCCGGGTGCTGATCCTGACCACGTTCGGCCGCCCCGGTTACCTCAGGCGGGCCATGGAGGCGGGTGCCGCCGGTTTCCTGGTGAAGGACGGCCCGGTGGAGGAGCTGGCCGGTGCGATCCGCCGGGTGCTGGCCGGTGAGACGGTCGTCGACCCGGCGCTGGCCGCGGCCGCGCTCAGTGCGGGGCCCAGTCCGCTCACCGGCCGGGAGTGCGACGTGCTGCGCGCCTCGGCGGACGGTGCGACGGTCGCGGACATCGCCGCGGGGCTGCATCTGTCCGAGTCCACGGTCCGCAACTATCTGTCCGCCGCGATCGGCAAGACCGGTACCCGCAACCGGGCGGAGGCGCTGCGCGCGGCTCGGCAGCGGGGGTGGGTTTGAGCGGGGCGGAGGCGCTGCGCGCGGCTCGGCAGCGGGGGTGGGTTTGAGCGGGGCGGAGGCGCTGCGCGCGGCTCGGCAGCGGGGGTGGGTTTGAGCGGGGCGGAGGCGCTGCGCGCGGCTCGGCAGCGGGGGTGGGTTTGAGCGGGGCGGAGGCGCTGCGCGCGGCTCGGCAGGGGGATGGGTTCGGCGGTGCGTCGGCTGCGGGCCGGTGGGGGTCGCCCGCGCAGTTCCCCGCGCCCCTTCGGGGCGCTCAGTCCTTGGCGCGCGTCTTCGGCAGCCACGCCCACATCAGTACCGCCGCCGCGACCAGAACCGCCGCCGCCGTGCGGAACACCAGCGCGTAGCCGTCCGTCAGGGCCGCCGGACCGGCGCTCTCGCCCCCGGAGCGGGCCGCCGCGATCGTCGACATCACCGCGAGTCCCAGCGAACCGCCCATCGTCCGCGAGGTGTTGATCAGCCCGGAGACCAGTCCGGCGTCCCCCGGAGCCGCGCCGGAGATGGCCAGCGAGGCCAGCGGGGTGGCCGTCAGGCCCGCGCCCAGCATCATCAGCACGCCGGGAATCATGATCGCGGTCAGATAGCCGCCGTCCACGGTCATCGTCGACTGCCAGCCGAAGCCGACGGACGCGACGAGCGCGCCGAGCACGGCCACGTTCCGGGCCCCGAGCGCCGGCAGGAACCGCGGGGCCGCCTTCGAGCCGAGGATCACCGCGAGGGAGCTGGGCACCAGGGCGAGGCCGGCCTCCAGCGGGGAGTAGCCCAGGACGTTCTGCGCGTACAGGGTCATGAAGAACCACATCGAGAACATCGACGAGCCGGACACCAGCATCGCCACGTTCGCCGACGCCACCGACCGCAGCCGCAGCAGTGCGAGCGGGATCAGCGGGGCCGCCGTCCGCGCCTCGACCAGGAGGAAGAGCCCGAGCAGTACGAGGCCGGCGAGCAGCGGCAGCAGCGCGGCGCCCGCCGTCCACCCCTCGGACTCGGTCTGCGAGATACCGTAGGCCAGCGTGGCGAGTCCGGTGGTCACCAGCAGGGCGCCCGGCAGGTCGAGGCGGCGGCGCTCGCCGCCCCGGCTCTCGGTCAGCCACCGCACGGCGCCGGCCAGCACGACCGCGCCCACCGGCACGTTGATCAGCAGCACCCAGCGCCAGGACAGCCCGTCCACCAGGACGCCGCCCACCAGACCGCCCGCGGCACCGCCGCCCGCGCCCACGGCGGTCCAGGTCGCGATGGCGCGGGCCCGGGCCGCGCCCTCCGGCACCGCGGCGGTCAGCAGCGTCAGCGTCGAGGGGGCGAGTACGGCCGCGCCGAGGCCCTGCACGGCCCGTGCGGCCAGCAGCTGCCAGCCCTCCTGGGCGAGCCCGCCGCCCAGCGAGGCCAGCGTGAAGAGCCCGAGCCCTACCAGGAACATCCGCTTGCGCCCGTACAGGTCACCGGCCCGCCCGCCGAGCAGCATGAACCCGGCGAAGGCGATGGCGTAGGCGTTGACCACCCACTGGAGTCCCTGGGCGCTCAGCCCGAGGTCGGTCCGCATCGACGGCAGGGCGACGTTGACGACGGACACGTCGAGGACGACCAGGAACTGTCCGGCGCAGGCGAGCGCCACGACCAGCCAGGTCGGTGGCGTGCGGCGCGGGGATATTCGTCGGGCGGTGGATGTGGTGCCGGTGGCTTCGAGCATAGGTGTCATGGTCTCAACCCGGGTCTGCCCCTTGCATCGGTTTTTGGTCCCCCGCCGTCCTGGGTCCTGAGACCTAGGCGACCGGCCGGTGAACCGCGTGCAGGCGCGTTCCCAAGAGAAGGTCAAGAATTAGTTAGGGACTCGAAGCAACGGAATAGTTGCCCCGGCGCACGAGGTTCAGCCTGCACACAACACAAGACCGCAAGACCGCGAACGTGTTTTCGCCGACTCCCGGCCTGGAGGCCCCACCCCATGTCCCACACGACGACCGACGAGCCCGTGCGGCGAGCGAGCGGGGCCACCGTCCCGGTGCTCGCGTTCGCGGGCATCGTCGTCGCGGTGATGCAGACCCTGCTGGTCCCGGTCATCAAGGACCTGCCCCGACTTCTGGACACCTCACCCAGCAACGCCACGTGGGTACTGACCTCCACGCTCCTGTCCGGAGCCGTGGCCACGCCGATCATGGGCCGGCTCGGCGACCTGTTCGGCAAGCGCCGCATGCTGATCGCCAGCCTGTCGGTGATGGTCGTCGGCGCGCTGCTCAGCGCGCTCACCGAAGCCCTGGTCCCGATGATCGTCGGCCGTACGCTCCAGGGCTTCGCGATGGGCGCGATACCCCTCGGCATCGGCCTGATGCGCGACATGCTGCCCCGTGAGCGGCTCGCCTCGGCGATGGCGCTGATGAGCTCCTCGATCGGCGTCGGCGGCGGCCTGGCCCTGCCCGCCGCGGCCCTGGTCGCGCAGCACACCGACTGGCACGCCCTGTACTTCGGCGCCGCCGGTCTCGGTGCCCTCTCCATCGCCCTGACCCTCCTGGTCGTGCCGGAGTCCCCGCTGCGCGCCAAGGGCTCCTTCGACCTGCCGGGCGCGCTGGGTCTGTCCGCCGGGCTGATCCTCTTCCTCCTGCCGATCAGCAAGGGCAGCGACTGGGGCTGGGCGTCGCCGACCACGCTCGGCCTGTTCGCCGCCGCCGTCGTGGTGCTGCTCCTGTGGGGCCTGATGGAGCTGCGCGTCGCGGCCCCGCTGGTCGACCTGCGCACCACGGCCCGCCGCGAGGTCCTGCTCACCAACCTCGCCTCGATCATGGTCGGCGTCTCCTTCTTCGTCATCTCCCTCGTCCTGCCGCAGCTCCTCCAGCTGCCCTCCGAGACCGGCTACGGCCTCGGCCAGTCGATGGTCGTCGCGGGACTGTGCGTGGCCCCGCTGGGCCTGACGATGATGTTCACCGCGCCGGTCTACGCCCGCCTGTCCGCCCGCTACGGCCCCCGCACCACGCTGATCATCGGCCTGGTGATCATCGGGATCGGTTACGCCGGCGGCCTCGGCCTGATGAGCGCCGCCTGGCAGACCGTCGTCACCTCGGTGCTGATCGGCGCCGGCATCGGCCTCGCCTACTCCTCCCTGCCCGCGCTGATCATCGGCGCGGTCCCGGCCTCGGAGACGGGCGCGGCCAACGGCCTCAACACCCTGATGCGGTCCATCGGTACGTCGGTGTCGAGCGCCGTCATCGGCATGGTGCTCGCCAACACGGCGAACGACGTGGGCGGCGTCGCCGTCCCGACCATGCAAGGCTTCCACGTCTCCTTCCTGATCGCGGCCGCCGCCGTCGCCGTCGGCCTGGTGCTGGCCTTCTTCCTCCCGCGTCGCAGTCCCGCGGGGGTCTCCCAGCTGCGCGCGAGCAGCGAGGAGGACGCCAACCTGGCCCGCGCCGAGCAGGCCCTCGCCGGCGCCGCGGAGGAGCCTCCGCACGGCTTCCGCGGCCGGGTCCTGGCCGCCGACGGCGTTCCCGTCGCCCGTGCCAAGGTGACGCTGATCGACCGGCACGGACGGCAGGCGGGCGCGACCCTCTCCGCGGGCGACGGCAGCTACGCCCTCGCCGTGCCCGCGCGGGGCCCGTACGTCCTGGCCGCCCGCGCCGCGGGCCACGCCCCGCTCGCCCACGCGGCGACCCACGGCGGCGACCGCCCGGTCGACCTGGACCTGTCCCTGCCGGGCGAGACGGTCCCGGCCTGACCCTCACCCGCCCCTCCCGGCCCCGTACCCCCTGTCGCACCACGCGGCGGGGGGTACGGCAGCATGGGGCGCCGGCACACCCCGCACCACGCACCACGCAGAACGCACGACGTTCGACGCACGACCACCGAAAGGCCCCCATGACCGCGGCCCCCGCCTCCGCCTCCTCCCCCTCCCCGTCCCCGTCCCCCGAAGTCCTGGCCGCCTTCGAGGCCGCGAAGGGGTTCATGCCGGCGCACGAGGGGCGCGCTCTGTACGCCGCCGCCGTGGAGGCGGGCGGGCTCGGGCTGCCGCTGCTGGAGGTCGGCACGTACTGCGGGCGCTCCACCGTGCTGCTCGCCGACGCGGCCCGCCGGGCCGGGGTCACCGCGCTCACCGTCGACCACCACCGGGGCAGCGAGGAGCAGCAGCCGGGCTGGGACTACCACGACCCGGCGACGGTCGACCCGGAGCTGGGCGTGATGGACACACTGCCCACCTTCCGCCGCACCCTGCACCGAGCCGGCCTGGAGGAGCACGTGGTCGCCCTCGTCGGCCGCTCGCCGCAGGTCGCGGCGGTCTGGAACTCCCCGCTGGGCCTCGTCTTCATCGACGGCGGCCACACCGACGAGCACGCGAACGCCGACTACGAGGGCTGGGCCCCGCACGTGGCCGACGGCGGCCTGCTGGTCATCCACGACGTCTTCCCCGACCCGGCCGACGAGTTCACCGGCCAGGCCCCGTACCGCGTCTACCTCAGGGCCCTCGCATCCGGCGCGTTCACCGAGGTCTCCGTGACCGACTCGCTGCGCGTCCTGCGGCGAACCGGCACGGGGATCTGACGGCGCGGTTAGAGTCGCTGACGTGTCGTACACAGGCCCGGACTTCGAACCTCCCCAGCGCCGCCGCTCCCCGCTGCGCCGTGCCCTGACCGTGGCGATCGCCGCGCTCGTGCCCGGGGCACTGCTCGGGTGGGGGGTGTACGCGGCGGTCGGCGGCCCGGACGACGGTGACGGGGGCGGCGCCGACCGCGCGGGCGCCGTACGGACGTCGGCGGCGCCGTCCTCGAGCGCCTCTGCCTCGCCGGACGGCGGCGGCGACGGCAAGAAGCCCGCGGGCTCCTCCCCCGCTCCCACCTCGAAGGAGCCGTCCGCCTCCCGCCCCGCCGCTTCGGGCCCCCTCGAGGGCAAGGTCGTCGTCATCGACCCCGGCCACAACCCCGCCAACTTCCAGCACGCGTCCGAGATCAACCGCAAGGTGAACGTCGGCACGCACTGGAAGGAGTGCGACACGACGGGCACGGCCACCAACGCGGGCTGGCCGGAGGCGAAGTTCACCCTCGACGTGGCCCACCGGCTGCGCACCCTGCTGGAGGCGCAGGGGGCAACCGTGAAGCTGACGCAGGACGGCGACCGTTCGTTCGGCCCCTGCGTGGACGAGCGGGCCCGGATCGGCAACGAGGCGCACGCGGACGCGGCGATCTCGATCCACGCCGACGGGTCGGGGGCGGGCAACCGGGGCTTCCACGTGATCATGCCGGGTTCGGTGCACGACGGCGCCGCCGACAACCGCGCCATCGTGGCGCCCTCCGCCGAACTGGGCAAGAACGTCGCGGGCGCCTTCGTGCGCGTCACGGGCTCCGCACCGTCCAACTACCTCGGCGACGGCACCGGCCTGGTCACGCGCACGGACCTGGGCGGTCTCAATCTGTCAACGGTTCCGAAGGTGTTCATCGAGTGCGGCAACATGCGCGACAGCAAGGACGCGGCGCTGCTGACCAGCGGTAGTTGGCGGCAGAAGGCGGCGCAAGGGATGTCTGAGGGGATCGTGAGTTTTCTGCGCGGGTAGTGACCGGCGTCCCGATCCCTGCGGACAGCCCCGAGGTCCGGACGATAGTGTCGTCCGTACGATGAGGGGCCACCCCCGCGCTTCACACCGGAACCTTTCGGCGCCATCGTGACAGCGACGCCTCTACCGACGACGAGACGACCTACGAAGGACCTGAAGTGAATATCCGCTCCCTCACTCGAGGCGACGGCGTGGTGATCGGAGCAGCGGTGTTGCTGTTGATCGCGTCGTTCCTCGACATCTACTCGATCGACGGGGCGCCGGACAGCGCCGACATCCCCAGCCTGTGGGGCAGTGGCTCGGTCGTGCTCGGTGTCGTCCTGGCGGGCGTCATCGGCGCCGCGCTCGTCGTCGTGAACCGCGCCATGCCGCAGCCCAAGAAGGTGGCCGGTCTCGACCTCGGCCAGTTCGGCGTCGCGTTCACGGTGTTCGCCGCGTGGTGCGCGCTCGGCAACATCTTCGACCCGGCGGGCGCCTTCGACAACGACGGGGGCCTGGACAACATCGGGGCCGGTATCGGCCTGATCCTCGCCCTCGTCGCCACGCTGGTCATGGCCGCCGCGGCCGTGGCCACGCCGCTGGTTCCCGCTCTCAAGGGCTCCCTGATCCCGGCCGCTCGTCCGGCCGCGCCGCAGCCCTACGGCGGCCAGCCCCAGGGTGGTTACGGCTACCCGGGTGCCCAGCAGCAGCCGTACGGCGGCCAGCCGGGACAGCCCGGTCAGCCGGGTCAGCCGGTTCCGTCCTTCGGCGGCCAGCCGCAGCCGGGGCAGCCGCAGCCCGGTCAGCCGCAGGCGCCGCAGCAGGCGCAGGCGCAGCCGGCCGGGGACTTCTCCCCGTTCTGGTTCGCCGTGCCGGTGCCGCGTCCGCTGTTCGCGGAGGACGGCTCGCCGACGCCGATCGCCGAACTGGCGCCGGGCACCTGGTACCTGGCCGTCGAGCAGCGCGGCGCCAACCTGGTCGCCCAGACCCAGGACGGCCGCCGCGGCGTCCTGCAGGACACCTCGGGCATCCAGCGCGGCTGACCGCGCCCATCCCGTCGAAGCCTCAACGGCCCCCCATCCGGCACCGGTTCCGGGTGGGGGGCCGTCGGCACAGGTTTCCTCCGCGCCTGCGCGGCCATACGGAAGGCATGTCCAGAACCCATGGTTCGAACTCCGCGGGCAGGGCCGTCGCGACCGTCGCGGACATCATGGCCCTCATCCTCGGCCTGTGGATCCTGATGTACCTGTTGGACGCCAACCGGGCCAACGACCTGGTGCGGTTCGTCCATGACGCGGCCGACTGGCTGGCCGGCTGGTCGCGAGACCTGTTCACGTTCGACGAGGCATGGGCCCGCGTCGTCGCCGGCTACGGCCTGGCCGCCGTGGTCTACCTCTTCGTCGGGCACGCCGTCGCCAACCGCCTGCACCGGAACTGATCCGGCACCGGGGCCGGCCCGGCGGTCAGACGCAGCAGTCCGGGTCCAGGCCCCGCGGCAGGCGGTCGCCCGCGAAGACCTGGCAGGTGGCCTCGTGGCCGCCGAGCGCGGCGACGGCGAGCAGCAGGGAGCCGGCCGTCCAGGTGGTCAGCTCGCGGGGCCAGATGGCGTCGTCCTCGAAGACGTAGCCCGTCCAGTACAGACCGCTGTCCGGATCCCGCAGGTGCTGGATGGACTGGAGAATCTCCAGGGCGTGGTCGGACTCGCCCACCGCCCACAGGGCGAGCGCGAGTTCGGCCGACTCGCCGCCGGTCACCCACGGGTTGGGGACGACGCAGCGCACCCCGAGGCCCGGGACCACGAAACGGTCCCAGCTCTCCGTGAGGCGGGACCTGGCCTCCGTACCGGTCAGCGCGCCGCCGAGGACCGGGTAGTACCAGTCCATCGAATAGCGGCCCTTGTCCAGGAACCGCTCCGGGTGGCGGCGGATGGCGTGCCGCAGCGCGCCCGCCGCCAACTCCCAGTCGGGCTGCGGCTCTTCGCGCTGTTCGGCGATGGCGAGCGCGCAGCGCAGCGCGTGGTGGACGGAGGAACTGCCGGTCAGCAGCGCGTCCTCGGTGTCCGTGCCGTCGTCGTCGCGGCGCCAGCCGATCTGCCCGCCGGGCTGCTGGAGGCGCAGCACGAACTCGACGGCCGCGTGGACGACGGGCCACATCCTCTCCAGGAAGGTGTCGTCGCCGGTGGCGAGGTAGTGGTGCCAGACGCCGACCGCGACGTAGGCGACGAAGTTGGTCTCCCGGCCGCGGTCGGTGACGTCGGCGAAGTCCCCGTCGGCGTAGGCGGCGTACCAGGAGCCGTCCGGGTTCTGGTGCCGGGCCAGCCACGCGTACGCCCGCTCGGCGGCCTCGTGCTCGTCGGCCGTGTCCAGGGCCATCGCCGCCTCGACGTGGTCCCACGGGTCGAGATGGTGCCCGCGGAACCACGGGATCGCGCCGTCCTCGCGCTGGACGACGAGGATGCCGCGGACGGTCGCGGCGGCCTCGTCCTCGGTGAGGACGCCGGGCAGGACGAGGTGTTCGGTACGCGGAGTGCGGGGCGTGCCGGGGGTGCGGGGCGAGGTCACGCGGCGTCCACCGTCGGCAGGTGCGGCTTGGTGGCGTAGGCCACGAAGCTCTTGCCGATCAGCGGGTTCAGCGCCTGCTCGGCGACCCGGGTGGCCAGCGGCTTCTTCATGATGTCCCACACCAGCAGCTTGTGGTACGCCCGCACCGGCAGCGCCTTGTCGTTGTCGACGCCGAACGCGCACTTCAGCCACCAGTACGGCGAGTGCAGCGCGTGCGCGTGGTGGGTGCCGTACGGCTTGAGGCCGGCCTCGCGGATGCGGGTGAGGAGCTGGTCGGCGCGGTAGATGCGGATGTGACCGCCCTCGACCTCGTGGTAGGCGTCGGAGAGGGTCCAGCAGACCTTCTCGGGGCCGTAGCGCGGCACGGTGATCGCGATGCGGCCGCCGGGCTTGAGGACGCGGACCATCTCGGCCAGGACGCCCTTGTCGTCGGGGATGTGCTCCATCACCTCGGAGATGATGACGACGTCGAAGGACTCGTCGGGGAAGGGCAGGGCCAGCGCGTCGCCCTCCATGGCGGTGGCGGTGGCGCCGGCCGGGGCCTCACCGGCCTCCTTCATCGCCGCGAACCACTTGGCGACCTCGCGGATTTCCTCGGCGTTCCGGTCCAGCGCGACGACCTGGGCCCCGCGCCGGTAGCACTCGAACGCGTGCCGGCCGGCGCCGCAGCCGAGGTCCAGGACGCGGTCGCCCGGGGCGAGCGGGAACCGGGAGAAGTCGACGGTCAGCACGTGGCCCTGCTTTCGGGGTAGACGCCGGTGTCACTGGGGGTCGGGGTCGCAGGCACGGCCTCCTGGGTGGCCGTGGCGGCGGGACGGTGGCCGATGGCCGCGCGGTAGCGGGCGACGGTGCCCTCGGCGGCGCGGGCCCAGGTGAAGTGCTTCAGCACCCGTTCGCGTCCGGCAGCGCCGAGCCGGGCCCGCAGTTCGCGCTCGCTGAGGAGCCGGTTCAGTCCGGCGGCCAGCGCGTCCGCGTCGCCGGGCGGCACCGCGAGGCAGGTCTCCCCGTCGGGTCCGGCGACCTCCGGGACGGCTCCGCCGGTGGTGGCGAGCAGTGCGGTGCCGGTGGCCATGGCCTCGGCGGCGGGCAGCGAGAACCCCTCGTACAGCGAGGGCACGCACGCGACCTCCGCCGACCGTACGAGGTCGACCAGTTCGGCGTCGGAGATGCCCTTGACGAACTCGACGGCGCCTTCGAGGCCGTACCGCTCGGTCGCCTGCGCGACGGGCCCCTCGGCGGGCCGCTTGCCGACGACGACGAGGTGGGCCCGGGGATGCTCGGTCCGGGCCTTCGCGAGCGCCTCGACGAGGAAGACCAGGCCCTTGAGCGGCACGTCCGCGCTGGACGTGGTCACGATCCGGCCCGGCACCTTGGGCACCGACGGGTCGGGCGAGAACAGGTCGGTGTCGGCGCCGATGTGGACGACGTGGATGCGGTCGTCCCGTACGCCGAGGTGGTCGACGATCTCCTGGCGTGAGGTGCCGGAGACGGTGAGCACGGAGGGCAGGCGGCGCGCGACGCGCTTCTGCATCCGGGTGAAGGCGTACCAACGGCGCACCGAGTAGCGGCGCTTGCGGCTGTCGGCCGCGTCCAGCTCCAGCTGCCGGTCGACGGTGATGGGGTGGTGGATGGTGGTGACGAGCGGCGCGCCCACGTCGCCCAGCAGGCCGTAGCCGAGGGTCTGGTTGTCGTGCACGACGTCGAAGTCGCCGCGGCGGGCGCGCAGATGGCGCCGGGCGCGCAGCGAGAAGGTGAGCGGCTCCGGGAAGCCGCCGGTCCACATGGTGCCGACCTCGAGCGCGTCGATCCAGTCGCGGTACTCGTCGCGCTTCGGGGTGCGGAACGGGTCGGGCTGGCGGTAGAGGTCGAGGCTGGGCAGCTCGGTGAGGGACAGCCGGTCGTCCGACGCCGCCCGGCCGTCCAGGACGTCGAGCACGGGGTAGGGCTGGGCGCCGATGACCTCGACGCGGTGGCCGAGGCGGGCCAGTTCGCGGGAGAGGTGGCGGACGTAGACGCCCTGGCCGCCGCAGAACGGGTTCCCTTTGTAGGTGAGGAGTGCGATGCGCAGCGGTGGCAAGCCGTCGGCTGCGGGCTCCGGACGGGGACCCGTCTGACTGGCCTCGGCGGTCACTCTGGGCCCCCTTCTCACTGCGCTGTCCCGCGACACTACGTCGGGAGGTTAATCTAGAACAAGTTTCAGACTTGATCGTCAGCGGCTTCGAATCTACCGGCAGGTAGCCGGGCTGTGACGAGTGGATCAGGTGATTCACGCCACGGCGAGAGGGGAGAAGGTGACCGAGGCGGACGAGCCGGTGACGGAGGTGCCGGGCCCGGCGCACCGTGCCGCCGCCCCTCCCCTCACCGAGCGGCAGCGGGAGCGCCGCGGCCGCATCCTGCACGCCACCGCCCAGCTGGCCTGCCGGGGCGGCTTCGAGGCGGTGCAGATGCGGGAGGTCGCGGAGTCCTCGCAGGTCGCCCTCGGCACGCTGTACCGCTACTTCCCTTCCAAGGTCCACCTGCTGGTCGCGACCATGCACGACCAGCTGGAGCGGCTGCACGGCACCCTGCGCAAGAGTCCGCCCACCGGCGAGACGGCGGCGGACCGGGTGGCGCAGACCCTGATGCGGGCCTTCGGCGCGCTGCAGCGCGAACCCCGGCTGGCCGAGGCGATGGCACGCGCCCTGACCTTCGCCGACCGGAGCGTCTCCCCGGAGGTCGACCAGGTCTCCCGGCAGACCACGGCGATCATCCTGGACGCGATGGGCGGCCTGCGGAACCCGACCCCCGAGCAGCTGTCCGCGGTCCGGGTCGTCGAGCACACCTGGCTCTCGACCCTCATCACCTGGCTCGCCGGCCGCACCTCCCTCGCCCAGGTACAGGTGGACATCGAGACGGTGTGCCGACTGATCGACCTGACGGAGGCGGGGACGGCAGGGTCCCGGGCGGGAGAAGCCGGAAGCGGAGAAGCCGGAAGCGGAGAAGCCGGCACGGGAGGGGAAGCGGCGCGCCTGTGAGGTCCGCCGTTCAGCCCGGCCGCCCTCCCGTCCGGCCGTCCTCCCCGTCCGGCCACCCTCCCCGTCCGGCCGCCCCTCGGCCCGGGCCCGGCGGCCGGGTAAAGTGGCGGCGTCGTCATCACCCGTACGGGGGGAAGCCGGTGCAATTCCGGCGCTGACCCGCAACCGTGAGCCGCCCGCCGAGCCCGCCTGGGGCTTCCGGACGGTGAGCCGGACTGCCCCGCACGGATGTGACCGGCTCACGTGCCCGGCGCCCGCCGGTGCACGGCACCGTCGAGGCATACGGGGCGAGCCGCCGGGGGTGCCCCGCGCTGCCAGGCCCCGCACAGGGAAAGGCACCCGCCGATCATGAACGTCCGCCGTCGCAGCAGCGCCGCGGCTCTGGCCGCCATAGCCGTGATCGGCGCCGCCACCGCGCCCGCGGTCGCCGCCGATCCGTCACCGTCCGCCTCCCCGTCCACGACCACGCCGTCCGGGCTGTACGGGACCGCCGACCCGCAGTACGACGGCGTCTGGCGCCAGTCCCTCGCGCTGCTCGCGCAGGACACGGCGGGCGTCGTCCCCTCCTCGAAGGCCGTGAAGTGGCTCACGGACCAGCAGTGCGCGAACGGCTCCTTCGCCCCCTTCCGCGCCGACCCCGCCAAGGCCTGCGACGCCAAGACCATGGTCGACACCAACAGCACGGCAGCCGCCGTCCAGGCCCTGTGGGCCGTCGGCGGGCACGGTGACGTCGTCGAGGACGCCCTCGGCTGGCTGAAGTCCGTGCAGAACAAGGACGGCGGCTGGGGCTACAGCCCGGGCACGCCCAGCGACGCCAACTCCACCTCCGTCGTCGTCGGCGCCCTGACCGCCACGGAGACGAACCCCGAGGACGTCGAGAAGGGCGGCAAGTCCCCCTACGACGCCCTGCTGACGTTCGCCCTGCCCTGCGCGAAGGACAAGGGCGCGGGCGCCTTCGCCTTCCAGCCCGACAAGGACGGCAAGCTGCTCCCCAACGCGGACGCGACCGCCGCGGGTGTTCTCGGCGCGCTCGGCAGGGGCCTGGTCACCGAGGCCGGATCCGGTGCGAAGTCCAAGGCCGCCACCTGCTCCGACGCGGACGGGCCGACCCGCGAGCAGGCCGCCGCCAACGGCACCGCCTACCTCGCCGACGCGCTCGCCAAGGACGGCCACCTCGTCTCCACCCTCGGCGGCTCCGCCGATCAGCCCGACTACGGCAACACCGCCGACGCCGTCGTCGCCCTCGCCGCACAGGGCGGCGCCGACAAGGCGGCCGAGTCACTGGCCTGGCTGAAGAAGAACGCCGCCGAGTGGGCCGCGGAGAGCGGCCCGGCCGCCTACGCCCAGCTGATCCTCGCCGCCCACGCCACCGGCACCGACCCGCGCGACTTCGGCGGCACGGACCTGGTGGAGAAGCTGAACGCGACGGGCCCGGCTCCGCAGGGGACGGCGGCGAAGGACACCGCGGCCACGAGCGACAAGGCCGCGGACGAGGAGGACAAGAAGGACGACTCCCCGTTCGGCGTCTGGTGGTTCGTCGGCGTCTGCCTGGTCTTCGGCATCGGCATCGGCTTCCTGCTCAGCAACCGCAGCAAGAAGCAGCAGCCGTGACCCGCCGCGTCGTCCTCCTCTTCCTGGCCGCGTTCCTGCTGATCGGGAGCGCGGGCCAGGCGCAGGCCGCCGGATACCGCTACTGGTCCTTCTGGGACCGCGACGGCGGGAAGTGGGTCTATGCCACCCAGGGCCCGTCCATGGTCCGCCCCTCCGACGGCGACGTGCAGGGCTTCCGCTTCGCGGTGAGCGAGGACTCGGGCGACGCGGCCCAGCCGCGCGGCACGGCGGACTTCGCATCGATCTGCGCGAAGACGCCGGCCAAGGAGGACAGCAAGCGGGTGGCGCTGGTCCTCGACTTCGGTACGGCCCCCGACGCCCCGTCCGGCGAGACCCCGCCGGCTCCGCGCACGGCCTGCGCCCAGCTCTCCCCCGACGCGACGACGTCCGACGCCCTGGCCGCAGTCGCCGGCCCCCTCCGCTACAACACCAACGCCTTGCTGTGCGCGATCGCGGGCTACCCGGAGTCGGGCTGCGGGGAGCAGGTGTCGCGGAAGGAGGAGAAGCAGGACACCACGGCCGCCCCGGAACAGAAGCACACCTCGGACGACGGCGGCCCCTCGGTCGGCCTTGTCGCGGGCATCGCGGTGATCACCGCCCTGGCCGCCGCAGGCACCTGGCAAGCAAGGCGGCGCAGAAATGCAACCCGCTGAAGCGGCGGACAGTCACGCCGCTGGACCCGCTGTTCCTGCGGGCAGTCGTGCCGCTGGGGCGGCGCCCGTCCCACAGAGAGGCGGCACCCTGTCAGCACCGGCAAGCGCCCTCGCCCCCCACCAGCGCCGCGGGGCTGCCCTGCACCCCGGCGCCTGGTGGCTCTGGGCGCTGGCCCTCGGCACCGCCGCCACCCGCACCACCAACCCCCTCCTCCTCGCCCTCCTCGTCACGGTCTCCGCCTACGTCGTCACCACCCGCCGCCCCCACGCCCCCTGGTCCCGCTCCTACGGCGCCTTCGTCAAACTCGCCCTCGCCGTCCTCCTCATCCGCCTCCTCTTCACCACCGTCCTCGGCTCCCCCATCCCCGGCACCCACACCCTCGTCACCCTCCCCGAAGTCCCCCTCCCCGACTGGGCGCAGGGCATCCGCCTCGGTGGCCGGGTCACCGCGGAGGGCCTCACCTTCGCGCTGTACGACGCGATGAAGCTGGCCACCCTCCTCATCTGCGTCGGCGCCGCCAACGCCCTCGCCAACCCCTCCCGCCTCCTCAAGTCCCTCCCCGGGGCGCTGTACGAGATGGGCGTCGCCGTCGTCGTGGCCCTCACCTTCGCGCCGAACCTCATCGCCGACGTACAGCGCCTGCGTGCCGCCCGCCGCCTGCGCGGCCGCCACGACAAGGGCGTACGCGGCCTGCTCCAGGTGGGGCTGCCCGTCCTGGAGGGCGCCCTGGAACGCTCCGTCGCCCTCGCCGCCGCGATGGACGCCCGCGGCTACGGCCGTACCGCCCAGGTCCCGGCCCCCGTCCGTCGTACCACCGCCGCCCTCACCCTGGGCGGCCTGCTCGGCGTCTGCGCGGGCACGTACGGGCTGCTCACCGCCGCGGGCGGCACGTACGGCATCCCCGTGCTCCTGGCCGGTGTCGCCGCCGCCGTCGCGGGCCTGTGGCTGGGCGGCCGGCGCACCGTCCGCACCCGCTACCGCCCCGACCGCTGGGACACCCGCGCCTGGCTGGTCACCGCCTCCGGCGTCGCGGTCGCCGCGCTCCTGTTCCTCGCCGCCGCCCGCGACCCGGCGGCGCTGCACCCGGGCGTGGTCCCGCTGGTCGCGCCGTCGCTCCCGCTGTGGCCGGCGGCGGCCGTACTCGTCGGCCTGCTCCCGGCGTTCGTCACCCCCGCACCCGAGACCACCACGCAGACGCCCGTGAAGACCGCCGTGAAGGAGCCGTCGTGATCCGCTTCGAGGACGTGTCGGTCACGTACGACGGTGCGGCCGAACCCACCGTCCGGGGCGTGGACTTCGAGGTCCCGGAAGGCGAACTCGTCCTGCTCGCCGGTCCCTCCGGGGTCGGCAAGTCCACCGTCCTCGGCGCGGTCGGCGGCCTCGTCCCGCACTTCACCGGCGGCACGCTGAGCGGCCGGGTCACCGTGGCCGGCCGGGACACCCGCACCCACAAGCCGCGTGAACTGGCCGACGTGGTCGGCACGGTCGGCCAGGACCCGCTCTCCCACTTCGTGACGGACACCGTCGAGGACGAGCTGGCCTACGGCATGGAGTCCCTGGGCCTCGCCCCGGACGTGATGCGCCGCCGCGTCGAGGAGACCCTCGACCTGCTGGGCCTGTCCGACCTCCGCTCCCGCCCGATCGCCACGCTCTCCGGGGGCCAGCAGCAGCGGGTCGCCATCGGCTCGGTCCTCACCCCGCACCCCGACGTCCTGGTCCTGGACGAGCCCACCTCCGCCCTGGACCCCGCGGCGGCGGAGGAGGTCCTGGCGGTCCTCCAGCGCCTGGTCCACGACCTCGGTACGACCGTCCTGATGGCCGAGCACCGACTGGAGCGGGTCATCCAGTACGCCGATCAGGTCGTGCTGCTCCCGGCCCCCGGCGAGGCACCGCTCCTCGGCGCTCCGGCGGAGGTGATGGCGGTGTCCCCGGTGTACCCGCCGGTGGTGGGTCTGGGCAGGCTGGCGGGCTGGTCCCCGCTGCCGCTGACGATCCGGGACGCCCGCCGCAGCGCCGGTCCGCTGCGCGAGCGCCTCGCCGACCGGGAGATCCCGGACCACACCCCGCCACCGTCCGCCCCGCTCCCGGCGCCGCCCGCCCTGCGCCCCGTCACCTCCCGTTGGCGCCGCAGGAAGCCCCCGGAGGCGATCGCCGCCCCCACCCCGTACGCCGCCGAGGTCCGATCCCTTGCCGTACGCCGCGACCGCGTGCAGGCCCTGCGCCACGTCGACCTGACCGTCTCCCCCGGCGAGACGGTCGCCCTGATGGGCCGCAACGGCGCCGGGAAGTCGACCCTGCTCTCGGCACTCGTGGGCCTCGTCGAACCGTCCGCCGGTTCGGTCCGCGCCGGGGACGCGGTGCCGCACCGTACGGCCCCCCGCGACCTCGTACGCCGGGTCGGCCTGGTCCCGCAGGAGCCGCGCGACCTGCTGTACGCCGACACGGTCGCCGCCGAGTGCGCGGCCGCCGACCGGGACGCGGACGCGGCGCCCGGCACCTGCCGCGCCCTCCTCACCGAACTGCTCCCCGGCGTCGCGGACGACACCCACCCCCGGGACCTCTCGGAGGGCCAGCGCCTCACCCTCGCCCTGTCCGTCGTCCTGACCGCCCGCCCTCCGCTCCTCCTCCTGGACGAGCCGACGCGCGGCCTGGACTACGCGGCGAAGGCCCGCCTGGCCGGCATCCTGCGCGGCCTGGCCGCCGAGGGCCACGCGATCGTGCTGGCCACGCACGACGTGGAACTGGCCGCCGAGCTGGCCCACCGGGTCGTGCTGCTCGCCGAGGGCGAGGTGATCGCCGACGGCCCGGCGGCGGACGTGGTGGTGGCCTCCCCGTCCTACGCACCGCAGGTCGCCAAGGTGCTGGCGCCGCGCAAGTGGCTCACGGTGGCACAGGTACGGGAGGCGCTGGCATGACCGGCGGCTCCCCTCCTCAGCGCCAGGCCCGCGCCGTGCGCCTCGGCCCCCGCTCGGTCGCCGCCCTGGTGCTGGTCAGCGCGGTGGGCGTGGCGGGTTTCGGGTGGCCGTTCCTGGCCCCGCCGGACGCGTCGCTGAACGCGCACGCGCAGGACGCGCCGTGGCTGTTCGCGGGCGTGCTGGTGCTGCTGGTGGCGGTGGTGGCGGCGACGATCTCGGAGTCGGGTCTCGGCCCGAAGGCCGTGGCCATGCTCGGCGTCCTGGCGGCGGCGGGCGCGGCGCTGCGCCCCCTCGGCGCGGGCACGGCGGGTCTGGAGCCGATGTTCTTCCTCATGGTGCTCAGCGGCCGGGTCCTCGGCCCCGGCTTCGGCTTCGTACTCGGCTCGATCACGATGTTCGCGTCCGCGCTGCTCACGGGCGGAGTGGGGCCGTGGATGCCGTTCCAGATGCTCGCGATGGGCTGGTTCACGATGGGCGCGGGCCTGCTGCCGGGCCCCGACCGGCTGCGCGGCCGCGCGGAGCTGCTGATGCTGGCGGCGTACGGCTTCCTGGCCGCCTTCGCCTACGGCACGGTGATGAACCTCGCGGGCTGGACCTTCATGAACACGCTCGCCTCGAACATCGCCTTCGACCCGGACGCGTCGGTCCCGGACAACCTGGCCCGCTTCCTCTCCTACTGTCTGGCCACGTCGCTGGGCTGGGACGGGGGCCGCGCCGCCATGACGGTCGTCCTGACCCTCGCTCTCGGCACCCCGCTCCTGAAGGCCCTGCGCCGCGCGACCCGCAGGGCCGCCTTCGAGACGCCGGTCACGTTCGAGAAGGCCGACGAGGTGAGCCGCCCCACGTGAGCTGCTTCACCTACGAAGCGGCGTCGTAGGCCAGGCACGGCCGACGGGCGGGCTCACGCGGCCCCGGGGCGGGGCACCCTCGCCCCCGCCTACGACCGCACCTAGCAAAAGGGACGATTGCGGACGACCGGCCCGCCTGTTTCTCTGAACCGGTCGCCAGGCGCCGACGCCCTCCCGGGCAGCGGCGCCGACGCATGCCGGGCCGGTGTGCGCCGACGCCCCTGTCCCCGAAGAAAGGCCCTCCGTTGACCGCCGCTTCCCTCCTCCGTTCCGTCGCCACCCCGAAGAAGGCCCTCGCGGGTGCCGCCCTGGCCGCGGCCGCCTGCGGCTCGCTGATCGCCGCCGCGCCCGCGCAGGCCGCGACGCCGGCCTCCTCGGCGCAGGCGACCGCGAAGAAGATGATCGGCGACTCGGCCGAGTTCCGGTGCTTCTCGGAGATCGTCGACCACGAGAGCGGCTGGAACATCAACGCCACGAACGCCTCCAGCGGCGCTTACGGCCTGGTGCAGGCCCTGCCGGGCTCGAAGATGGCCTCGGCGGGATCCGACTGGAAGACCAACGCGGCCACCCAGATCGAGTGGGGTCTGGACTACATGAAGGACCGCTACGGCAGCGCGTGCGACGCGTGGGGCTTCTGGCAGTCCAACGGCTGGTACTGACCCGGCCCGCATCCCGCTCCCCCATACCGAAGGCGGCGATCCCCTGATCCCCGGGGTCGCCGCCTTCGTGCGCCGATCGCGGGCCCGGTCGTGTGCCCGGCGTCAGCGGTTCAGGTCCAGCACGGGCACACCGCGCCCCTCGTACGCCTTCGGAGCCACCGTGCCGATCAGCGCGTCCGCGCCCCACTCGGGCAGGTGCCGAGCCGCGTGGATCGCCGCGCCGATCCCTGGCGGCACGCCGTCGCGGCCCAGCTGTGCAACCGCGAGCACTGCCGGGTAGTCAAGGTCGACGGTGTGCATCACGTCCAACTGCCCTACGTGTTCGGCGATGCCGAGAAGCTCACTCTCCGCCTCCAGAACGGAAAGAGCCGGCACCCACAAACGGGTCTCCGGCTCGAAGTTCGCGCGGTGGATGAGAGCGGACACCTGCCGATTGCCCGACAGCGCCACGAGCGTGGGCGTGTCGAGGACCAGGTGGTGCAGGATCACGCGGCATCACTCTGCTGCCGGGCGAACGCCTCCCGGAGCCTGCGTCCCATCATCGCGCTCTCTTCGTCGTCCACCTCGACCCCGAAGTTCTCGGCCAGGTAGGCGCGCGTCCGCTCAGCGCGCTCCCGACGCTCCTCCTGCGTCAGCGTCGACTCCGCGAACTCCTGCACGAGGGACCGAATCGATGTCCCCTGCGCCTCCGCAATCACTGCCAGCCGGTCCCGCACCTCGGCCGGGACCCGGATCATCGCATCACTCATGCCTGGAGTATACGTCCGCGTATACAACGAGGTTCTGAAGAACCCTCCGCGGCATCCGATCCGAGCCGCGAGATGATCGCGCAATGACCGAGATCGTTCTGATGTCCGACCCGAAGGTCGCCGCCGTGCCCGTCCAAGAGTGCGGCGAACGACTCGTCGACGTGCGGGAGGACAGCCCGCTGTTGGTCGACCGGCGCAAGTGGCAGGACTCCGCGGGCGCCTTCGCCCACCTGCGGGAAGGCGTGCTCGCCCGGCTCCTCGAAGCCCAGGCGCAGCTGCCGCCGGGACTGCGGCTGCTCTTCGTCGAGGGATACCGCACGCCCGTCCTCCAACGCCGCTACTTCGACAAGTACGCGACCCGGCTGCGCACCGAAAACCCCGAGTGGCCCCCCGACCGGATCCGCTCGGCGGCCAGCCGCTACGTCTCCCCGCCGGAAATAGCTCCCCACAGCGCGGGCGCCGCCGTCGACCTGACGCTCGCGGACCTCGATGGCCGCGAACTCGACCTGGGCACCCGCGTGAACGCGACCCCGGAGGAGAGCGCGGGCGCCTGCTACACACACGCCGACAACATCACCGAAGAGGCCCGCTCCCACCGCGCCGTGCTGAGCAACGCACTCACCGCCGCGGGCCTGGTCAACTACCCGACGGAGTGGTGGCACTGGTCGTACGGAGACCGCTACTGGGCCTTGGCGACAGGAGCGGCAGCCGCGCACTACGGCCCCACCGGAAAAGCGTGAACACTACGGAGGATTCGTCCTTCACGCGCTCGGATGAGCGGGGCGAGGACAATGGGGTGCGAAGTGTTCACGGTTGAACGCGAGTGGGGCACCGGCGGGCGCGGAGGGCACGCGGCCGAAAGGCGAACGCCTTTCTACTCCATCAGCTTTCAGCCGGTGCAGTAGCTTGCCGGCACCGCTGAAAACGACCGGAGGACCCCCATGCCCCGAGAGGCGCCGTACCTCGCCGTGGCCGACGTGCTGCGGGCGCGGATTCTCGCCGGAGAGTGGGAGGTCGGGGCGCGGCTGCCGTCGCGGGCGCGGCTCGCCGAGGAGTACGGGGTCGGGCGCAACGTCGTACAACGGGCCGTGGACCGTCTCGTCGTCGACGGGCTCCTCGAAGGACGCGCGGGCTCGGGCACGTACGTCCGCAGCCCGCGCGAGCGCCTGCGTCTGGTCCGCTCGCGGCACCGGGAGCGGACGAGCGGGCGCCCCCATAGCGCCGACACGCGGGAGCAGGGCAGGGCCGATTCCTGGGACACGGACAGCCGGGTGGGCGTCCCCGCGCCGGAGGGAATCGCCGAGCGGCTGGACCTCGCACCCGGCGACCTCTGTGTGACCACGCGGTACGAGTTCCTCGCCGGTGGACAGCCAGTCCAGCTCTCCGAGTCCTGGGAGCCCTTGGCCCTCACGGACGGGACAGCGGTCGTGCTGCCCGAGGCGGGACGCCTCGCGGGCAAGGGGGTGGTAGAGCGCATGGGCTCCCTCGGGATCGTCGTCGAGACGGTTGTCGAGGTCCCCCGCCCGGCCCGTGCCACCCGGACTCAGGCCAACCTGCTCGGCATCAGCCCGGGGGACCTCGTGCTTCAGATCGAACGGACCATGTACGACGCCGACCGGCGTCCGGTGGAAACGGCCGACATGGTCATTCCGGACCGGTACCGGGAAGTGGTCTACGAGTTCGGGGTGGACCGTCCCTTCTCCGTCCCTCCCCGGGGATAGGGATGCCCAAGCGTCCCCTGCTCGGGCTTCTGAACGACCGGGACTTCGGGCGCCTCTTCGCCGCCACCGCACTCGGTCAACTGGGCGACCGGATCATCTTCCTGACGTTGCCCCTGGTGGCGATCGCGACTCTGCACGCCGATGAGTTCCAGGTCGGGTTGCTGGCCGCGACGACCACGGCCGGTTCCCTCCTGGTCGGGCTACCCGCGGGCGCCTGGGTCGACCGGATGCGGAAGAGGTCGGTGATGATCGGCACCGACCTCCTCCGCGCGTCGGCCCTCCTGACGATCCCGCTCGCATCGTGGGCCGACCTGCTCACCATCCGGCTGCTGTACGCCGTCGCCCTGCTGCACGGGGTACTGACCGTGTTCTTCGACGTCGCCTACGTCAGTTACCTGCCGCATCTCGTGGGACGCGGCAACCTCGTGGAGGGGAACGCGAAGCTCTCGGCGATCCGCTCAGTGACCAGCATCGGCGGTCCGGCGGTGGCGGGCCCTCTGGTCGGTCTGGTGGGGGCTCCGGCCACGCTCCTGGCGAGCTCGGCCGGAATGACCGCGTCGGGCCTCTTCGCGGCCACGATCCGCGGGCGGGAAGTGGAACCGGAGCCGGGCCGCGGGCCCCGCCTGAGCAGAGAGATCAAGGAGGGCCTGCGCTTCGTCCTCCACCATCCCACCCTGCGCGCGATCATGTTCTCGGAGGCGATATTCAACCTTTCCCTGGTCGTGTACCAAACGATGCTGCTGGTCTTCCTGGAGCGCACGGCGGGCCTCCAGCCCTTCGGCACCGGACTCGTCCTGTCGGGCATGGGATGTGGCGCCCTACTGGGCGCGTTGACGGCCACCACGCTGTCGAAGTGGATCGGACAGGGATCGGTCATCTGGATCGCCACGCTGGCCACTTGTCCGCCGGCCGTACTCATGCCGTTGGCACGCCCCGGCTGGACGCTGTACGCGGGCGCCCTCGGGCTCGCCGCGCTCTCCATGGGCGGCGTCGTCCGTGTGGTGGCCCAGTCGAGCCTTCAGCAGACGCTGACACCGGACCGGCTCCTGGGCAGGGTGGCCGCGACGGCCCGGTTCGTCTCCTCGGGCGGCATTCCGCTCGGCGGGCTCCTTGGCGGAGCTTCCGGCTCCTCCTTCGGGGCGACAGGGACCCTGTGGATCGGCGCGGCCGGTATGACGTTGAGCGCCCTGCCCACCTTCCTGTGGTGGCGCGGCCGGTCTAGCTGCGGGTGCTCGCGCCGGTCCGGAAGCGGCGGCGGTACTCGGTCGGCGTGGTGTCGAGTCTGCGGCGGAAGGCCCTGACCAGGGTGTCGACGGTGCCGAAGCCGCAGGCGGAGGCGATCCGTTCCAGGGTCGCGTCGGTGGATTCGAGCTGGTGGCGCGCCACTTCCACGCGCGCCGACTCGACGTACGCGTACGGGGTCGTGCCGAGTTCGGTCTTGAAGATGCGGGTGAGCTGCCGGTCACTGACGTGGGCGTGGGCCGCGAGGTCGGCGACGGTGAGCGGTGCGGCGATGTTGCGCATGATGTGGTGGCGGAGGTCCTCGACGCGCCGGGTCGTGGAGACCTGCTCCAGCGGAACGCTGAACTGGCTCTGCCCGCTCGGCCGTTTCAGGTACATCACGAGCTGCCGGGCCACCCGCAGTGCCACCGCCTCCCCCAGGTCGTCGGCGACGAGGGCCAGGGAGAGGTCGAGACACGAGCTGATGCCGGCGCCGGTCCACACATCGCCCTCACGGATGAAGATCGGGTCGGCGTCGACCTCGACCTCCGGATGCTCGTCGGCGAGCTGCCGCGCCGTCGACCAGTGCGTGGTGGCGCGCTTGCCGTCGAGCAGCCCGGCGGCGGCGAGCACATGCGCGCCGACGCACACGGACGTGACCCGCCGGGTCCGTTCCGCGAGCCGCCCCACCCACTCGACCACGGCGGGGTCGGTGAGCGCCCGGACCCGGCGCCGGCCGTCGATCTCGACCGCGCCGGGCACGATCAGGGTGTCGACGCGCCGCGCGGACAGTTCGTCGAAGGTGACGTCGGGGAGGACACGGACACCCGCGGCGGTGGTCACCGGGTCCATGGCCCCGGCGGCGAGGACCACCTCGTAACCCGCCGCGTCCTCCGTCTCGCGCCGCGCGAGGGAGAACACCTCCGGCGGTCCGGTGACGTCGAGCAGGTCGACGCCGTCGAAGAGCACGACGACGATCAGTCGTCCGACGGAGTTCACGGTGCCTCCCACGGTCACGCGGCCATGTCGGTAACTGCAGGTTAGACGACATTGCCGACATCGACGGGCACCCCTAGCGTCGTAGAAGCAAGGCCAACGACCGTCCCCCGCCCCCGCATTGGAGCGAGTTCCCCATGCCCAGAACCACACTGCGCCGCCTCAGCGGACTCGACGACACCCCCGCCAAGCTCGCCGACTCCACCCTCGTCCTCGTCGACTACCAGAACACCTACACGACCGGCGTGATGGAACTCGACGGCTGGCAGGCAGCGCTCGACGCGGGCGCCCGGCTTCTGGCCCGCGCCCGCCGGGAAGGCGCCGAGGTCATCCATGTCGTCCACGACGGCGGCGAGGGCACCCCGTACGACATCCGGGCCGAGATCGGGCAGATCCACCCGAGCGTCGCGCCGGCCGACGGCGAACCCGTCGTCACCAAGAAGGCGCCGGACTCCTTCTTCGGCACCGACCTGGGCAAGCACGTCGACGCGGCCGGCAACGGCGACCTCGTCGTCGTCGGCTTCATGACGCACATGTGCGTGGCCTTCACCGCCCAGGGCGCCTTCCTGCGCGGCAACCGTCCCACGGTCGTCGCCGACGCCTGCGCCACCCGCGCCCTCCCGGTCGCGGACACCGAACTCGACGCCCACCAGGTGCACTACGGCGCCCTCGCCACCATCGCCGACATGTACGGCGTCGTGGTCCCGTCGCAGGAGTCCCTGTCCTGAGGCCCGGTCCGGGTGAACGTTTCCGTTCGATTTACCGTCTTCGCACATGTGTCCACGCCGGGCACTCCCGATGACGCCGAACGGAAATCCCGACCGTGGTCCCTGCCGAACTCACCGTCCCCCGGCCCGAACCGCGTCAGGACAGACGTACGGGCGACGCCCTGCGCGCCTTCGGGCGCCGGCACCGCGTGCCGCTGCTCGCCACGTTGCCCACCCTGCCGCTGTACGCGGTGTGGTGGGCGTTTCTCGCCACGGGCGGCGGTGACCTCGCCGCGCAGGAGGCGTGGGCGGACTTCGCTTCGCGGCACGGGGGTTCGGCGTACGGGCTGTTCTGGTACGGCGGGATGCACACGGCCAACTACAGCGTCATCTCGCCGTACTTGATGGCGCTGGTCGGCGTGCGCGCCGTGACGGTCGTATCCGGTCTCGCCGCCTCCTGGCTCGCGGCCGTGCTGATCGTGCGGTGCGGGGTGCGCCGGCCGGTGTGGCCCGCGCTGCTCGCCTCCCTCGCGCTGTGGTGCGACGTCGCCTCGGGCCGGACCACCTTCGCCCTCGGCCTCGCCCTCGCGCTGGCGGCCTGCGTGCCGCTGGTGCGGGAGCGGGAGCGGCGGCTGTACCTCGCCGCCGGGTACGCGGCGCTGGCGACGATGGCGTCGCCGGTGGCCGGGCTGTTCCTGGCCGTCGTGGGGGCCGCGTTCCTGCTCGTACGGGACTGGGGGCGCGCCCTCGTGCTGCTCATACCCCCGGCGGCCGTGGTCGGGCTGACGACGCTGTTCTTCCCCTTCACCGGGGAGCAGCCGATGCCGGCCGGCCGCATATGGCCGCCGGTCGTGCTCGCCCTTGCCGTCACCGTGCTGGCCCCGCGTACCTGGCGGGTGGCCCGGTGGAGCGGGGCCGTTTACGCGCTCGGGACCGTGCTGACGTATCTGATCGCCTCGCCGGTCGGCACGAACGTCGAGCGGTTCGCGGAGCTGTTCGCGCCCGCCGTGCTGCTGGCCGCCCTGCTCTCCGCGCCTCCCGTGCTCACCGCGGCCCGGTCGCGGCGGCTGGTGTCGGCCCTGCTGGCCGTCGCGGTCGTCTACTCGACCGGGTGGGTGGGGAAGAAGACCGTCGACGATCTGAAGGTGTCCACCGTCGTGCCGGCCTGGGCCGCCGAGACGGACGGTGTCGTGGCCGCGCTGGAAGGGCTCGGCGCCGATCGCGGGCGGGTAGAGGTGGTCCCCGCCCGCAATCACCGCGAGGCCACCCTGCTCGCCCCGCACGTCCACATGGCCCGCGGCTGGAACCGGCAGCTCGACGTGGAACGCGGACGCCTCTTCTACGACGGCACCTTCTCCGCGGCCGCCTACCGCGAGTGGCTGGACCGCTGGGCGGTGGGCTTCGTCGTCCTCCCGCTCGGCAGGCCGGACGGTCCCGCCGAGGCCGAGGCGGCGCTCGTGCGGGACCCGGAGCTGCGGCCCGAGTGGCTGGAGCCCGTCTGGCGGGACGCGCACTGGCAGATCTACCGGGTGCGGGACGCCGTACCGCTCGTCTCCGCGCCCGGCACCGTCGTGTCCGGCACCGGTGCCGACCTGGTGCTGCGCGTGGACCGGCCCGGCGCGGTGACCGTGCGGGTCGCCTGGTCGCCGTGGCTGCGCAGCGACGGCGGGTGCCTGACGCGGGACGGCGAGTTCGCCCGGCTGACCGTCGAGGCGCCGGGCGAGTACCGGATCAGCTCGCGGTACGGTCCTTCGCCGGGGACGGGGGGCCGCTGCTGACGTCCGGCGCGGGCTCCTCGGCCTCCTTCGCCGCCGCCATCGCCGTCACGGTCCCGGCCCGCGGGCCCTGGAACCAGTACGTCAGCCCGAAGCCCGCCGCCACCACCGCCGCGCCGCCCACCGCGTCCAGCACCCAGTGGTTGCCGGTCGCCACGATCGCCGAGACGGTGAACAGCGGGTGGAGCAGGCCCAGGGCCTTCATCCACATCCTCGGCGCGATGATCGCGATCGCCACCCCGCACCACAGCGACCAGCCGAAGTGCAGCGACGGCATCGCCGCGTACTGGTTGGTGAGGTGCGTCAGCGTGCCGTAGTCCGGCTTCGTGAAGTCCTGCACGCCGTGCACGGTGTCGATGATCCCGAGGCCCGGCATCAGCCGCGGCGGGGCCAGCGGGTAGAGCCAGAAGCCGACCAGGGCCAGCAGCGTGGCGAAGCCCAGGGAGGCGCGGGCCCAGCGGTAGTCGACCGGGCGGCGCCAGTACAGGACGCCGAGGACGGCCAGCGGGACGACGAAGTGGAACGAGGTGTAGTAGAAGTCGAAGAAGTCCCGCAGCCAACCGACCCCGACCACCGCGTGGTTGATCGCGTGCTCGATGTCCAGGTGCAGGAAGCGCTCGAGGTCGAGGATCTGCGTGCCGTGCTCCTCGGCACGCGCCCGGCCCGCCGAGTTGCTGCCGCCGGTCGCCGCGAGACGGACCTGGGAGTAGGCGGCGTAGGTGACCCGGATGAGGAGCAGTTCCAGGAGGAGGTTGGGGCGGGTGAGGACCCGGCGCAGGAACGGCAGCAGCGGGACGTGCTTGAAGCGGGTCGGGACCGGCGGCGCGTAGGCCGTCGGCACCGGGGTCTCGAAGTACGGCGACGTCCGCGCCAGGAAGGGGACGGCGACGGCGGCGGCCAGCGCGGCGAGCAGGACGACGTTGTCCCGCAGCGGGTACAGCGCCGACATGTCCGGCAGCATCATCTTCGCGGGCAGCGTCATCACCAGGACGACGGCGACCGGCCACACGTACCGGTCCGAGGCCCGCCTGCCGACCCGGCCGACGACCGCGGGCAGCACCCACAGCAGCTGGTGCTGCCAGGTGGCCGGGGACACGACGACGGCCGCGCAGCCGGTGACGGCGACCGCGAGCAGCAGCTGGCCGTCGCGCGCGTAGCGAACGGCGCGGCGCAGGGCGAGGACGGCGACGGCGGCGCCGAGCAGGAGGAAGAGGGCGATCTCCAGGGGACCGTTCAGGCCGAGGCGGAGCAGGACGCCGTGCAGCGACTGGTTGGCGAGGTCGTCGGCCTCGCCGCCCAGGCCGACGCCGGCCATGTGGTGCACCCAGTACGTGTACGAGTCCTGTGCCATGGCCGCCCAGGCGACGGCGGTGCAGACGACGAAGGTGATGCCGGTCGACGCGGCGGCGCGTCTGCGGTCGGTGAACCACAGCAGCGGGACGAAGAGGAGGACGGTCGGCTGGAAGGCGGCGGCGACGCCGATCAGCACGCCGCCCACCCGGTCGCCCCGCACTCCGCGTACGGCGAAGCAGCCCAGCAGGACCAGGAGGACCGGGATGATGCTGGTCTGGCCGAGCCAGAACGCGTTGCGCACCGGGAGCGACAGCATCAGCAGGCTGATGGCGACCGGCGCCGCCAGCAGCGCCGTACGGCGTCCGACGGGCTGGGGCAGGGCGCGGGCGGCGACCAGGCCGAGGGCCACGACCAGCAGCAGCGAGCCGAAGGTCCAGCCCCAGCCGAGGGCCTGTTCGGCGGCGCGGGTGAAGGGTTTGAGGACGAGGCCGACGAACGGGGTGCCGGTGAACTGCGTGGAGTCGTAGAGGGACCCCTCCACGTGCAGGACGCCGTGCTCGCCGACCCAGGTCTCCAGGTCCGTGAGGCGTTCTCCGCGCGGTGTGCCGAGGACCGCGGCCACCTGTCGTACGGCCAGGACGGCGGTGATCAGCCACAGGCCGAGGCGTGCGACGCGCAGCCGTGCTCTGGTCGCGCCGGCGGCCGGGGCTCCGAAGGACTCCGCCGGTCGCCCACTGTGCTCCGCATTCGCCACGCCTCGTCGGCCTCCCGCCCCGTTCGTACCGTCCGTACGTACCGTACGTACCGCGTTCGTGTACGCGGTGTGTCGTCCCTGCGAACCCTATGAGGCTCGCACCACCCCCGGAGGAAGACGCGGGCGGCCCCCACTCAACCTGACAGCCGCCCGCTTTTCGATTCGGGGAGCGAGAAGGATCACAGCCCGCGGGTGAGGGAACGGCACGCGGCGCGCGCATGTCCCCTGCGTGTACGCCATTTTGGTGCACAGTGCAACGAAAAGCATACCGGGCGTAAGCGGCGCATCAGCGCCTATGGTCGCTTTTCTGCCCGTGGCCGAGCGCCGCGGGCTCTTTCCGGCCCGGCGACAGCGCCGCCGTGCGGGTCGTGGCGTCCCCCGCCTCCGTTCCTGTCCCCGTCGAAAGCAGGCGAGCGTAGTTTTGTCGGCCGCCCCCGTTGTCGCTCTCTCGTCCCGTACGACCCCCGCACCATCCGTCCCGCGTGCCGCCGGCGCGCCCACCGCCACCGATCCCGCGCTCGTCCGGCGTGCCGTCAAGGCGGCGGCGCTGGGCAACGCGATGGAGTGGTTCGACTTCGGCGTCTACAGCTACATCGCCGTGACGCTGGGCAAGGTCTTCTTCCCGTCGGGCAACCCGACCGCGCAGCTGCTCTCCACGTTCGGCGCCTTCGCGGCGGCGTTCCTGGTGCGGCCGCTGGGCGGCATGGTCTTCGGGCCGCTCGGGGACCGGGTCGGGCGCCAGAAGGTGCTCGCCGTGACGATGATCATGATGGCGGCGGGCACGTTCGCCATCGGGCTGATCCCGTCGTACGCGACGATCGGCGTCTGGGCGCCGGTGCTGCTGCTGGCCGCGCGGCTGGTGCAGGGGTTCTCGACCGGCGGCGAGTACGCGGGCGCGTCCACCTTCATCGCCGAGTACGCGCCGGACAAGCGGAGGGGTTTCCTCGGCAGCTGGCTGGAGTTCGGCACGCTCGCCGGGTACATCGGCGGCGCGGGCCTGGTCACGCTGATGACGGCACTGCTGTCGGACGGCGACCTGACGTCCTGGGGCTGGCGCATCCCGTTCCTGATCGCGGGCCCGATGGGCATCGTCGGCCTGTACCTGCGGATGCGTCTCGAGGAGACGCCGGCGTTCGCGGCCGAGGTCGAGAAGGCCGAGGCGACGCGGCGGAAGGTGCCGCTGCGGGAGATGGTCACCGGTCAGTGGCGGGCGCTGCTGCTCTGCGTCGGCCTGGTGCTGGTCTTCAACGTCACCGACTACATGCTGCTGTCGTACATGCCGAGCTATCTGACCAGCGAGCTGAAGTACGACGAGACGCACGGGCTGCTCGTCGTGCTGGGCGTGATGGCGCTGATGATGGTCGTCCAGCCGTTCGCGGGCGCGCTGACCGACCGGGTCGGGCGGCGGCCGGTGATCGCCGCGGGCTGCGCGGGCTTCCTGCTGCTGTCCGTCCCGGCGCTGCTGCTGATCCGCGAGGGCAGCCTGCTCGCGGTGGCCCTGGGCATGGGCGCGCTGGGTCTGCTGCTGGTCTGCTTCACGGCGTCGATGCCGTCCGCGCTGCCGGCGCTGTTCCCGACGCGGGTGCGCTACGGCTCGCTGTCGATCGGCTTCAACGTCTCGGTGTCCCTGTTCGGCGGGACGACGCCGCTGGTGGTGACGGCGCTGATCGGAGCGACGGGCAACATGATGATGCCCGCGTACTACATGATGGCCGCGGCCGTGGTCGGCGGCGTGGCGGTGTGGTTCATGACGGAGTCGGCCGGCCGGCCGCTGCCGGGCTCGGCGCCCGCGGTGGAGGCATCCGCCCCCGGAACACACCGGTGAAAAACCCTGCGGCGCCCGCACCCCGCGTCTAATATTCGTTAGCGCAACTACTTAGAACAGCTAAGTAGAATCAACGGGAGACACGGGGTGCACACGGCATGAGCGAGTCGCAGCTCTGGGACGACGTCGACACCTACTTCATCACCCACCTCGCACAGGACGACGACGCCCTGGCGTCCGCCCGCAGGGAGAGTGACGCCGCCGGGCTGCCCCCGGTGAACGTCGCCGCCAACCAGGGCAAACTCCTCCAGCTGCTCGCCCAGATCCAGGGCGCCCGCACCGTGCTGGAGATCGGCACCCTCGGCGGCTACAGCACCATCTGGCTGGCCCGCGCCCTGCCCGCCGACGGCCGCCTGGTCACCCTGGAGTACAGCGCCCGGCACGCGGAGGTCGCCGTCCGCAACATCACCCGCGCCGGCCTGGACGGCCTCGTCGACGTGCGCGTGGGCCCCGCCCTGGAGTCCCTGCCGAAGCTCGCCGACGAGAACCCGCCGCCCTTCGACCTGGTCTTCATCGACGCGGACAAGGGCAACAACCCGGGCTACCTCGAGTGGGCGCTGAAACTCACCAGCACCGGCAGCCTGATCGTCATCGACAACGTGGTCCGCGGCGGCCGCGTGGCCGACGCCGGTGAGACCGCCGACGACGTGCGCGGCACCCGCGCCGCCATCGAGCTGATCGGCAGCCATCCGCGGCTCAGCGGCACCGCGGTGCAGACGGTCGGGGCCAAGGGGTACGACGGGTTCGCGCTGGCGCGCGTGCTGGCCTGACCGCCGGCCCGACGGCCGGGGCGAGCGGGCGGGGCGAGCGACGTGGCGTGGTGTGGGGCTACACCTCGTGGTAGAAGCCCACGTTGACGCTGCGCGGCTCCGCGCGGTCCTGGATCACGACCTCGCCGCTGCCGCCCCTGGGCAGCGGCACGGTGCCGCCGTACGGCAGGGACTGCAGGTGTTCGCCGATGGTCAGCCGGACCTCGCTGGAGGGGTCCGGCTGTGAGCCGCGCAGCCAGCTCAGCCGCCATGTGCCGTCGGCTCCGCAGCGGAACTCCAGGTGGACCCGGGAGACGAACAGCCAGTCGTCAGGCGTCGCCAGCCGGCACACGGACCTGTCCCTGCCCACCCGCAGCACCGCGTCCGGCTCGCTGGGCGCGTCGGCCATCTGCATACCGGCCGTGGCACCCGCGTCCGCCGCAGTGACGGCGGCCATGGTGAGTTCGAGCACGTGCGCTCCTTCGAGTCCCCGAGACGTCCGTCGTCGGCCTGTCGCCTTGTCCGTCGTTGGCTTGTCGCCGCCGCATGATAGATCGACCGGTGGTGTGGTGTCCGGCACAATGGGGTCATGACCGAGCGAAAGCCACCCGGCGTCGACTTCGAGTCCTGGGTCGACAAACAGATTCGAGACGCGGACGCACGCGGTGAGTTCGCCGAGCTGCCCGGCGCGGGCAAGCCGCTGCCCGGCGAGATGGACAGCACCTACGACGAACTGTGGTGGGTCAAGCGGAAGATGGCCCGCGAGGGCTTCTCCGTGCTGCCGCCCACGCTGGCCCTGCGCAAGGAGGCGGAGGACGCCCTGGAGGCGGCGGCGAAGGCCCCGTCGGAGCGGGTGGTCCGCCGCATCGTCGAGGAGATCAACGTCAAGATCCGCGACGTCATGTTCAAGCCGCCGCCCGGCCCCCCGCTGGGTCTGAAGCCCTACGACGTCGAAGAGGTCGTACGGCAGTGGCGGGAGGGCCGGGCGGAGCGGTGACGCCTGTCGTTCACAGACGCATCAGGCGGTCCGCCAGTTCGCGGTAGTCCCGCAGGGCCAGGCGGAGTTGCTCGGTGTCCGTACTGGGCGCGCCACCGTCCTCCCCGGCCTCCTGCCAGGAGGTGCGCAGGGTTCGACGGCGGTGCGTCACCGCGTCCGTGAAAGCGGCGGTGATCTCCTCCAGGACACGGTCGGCCTCCTCGACGGAGGCGCGCGGCGCGTCGACGAACCCGGCCACCGCGTGGTGCAGCCGCTGACCGAGCCGGTCGGATGCGCCGGGCGGGAGCAGCGACCGGGCCGACGCGGGAGTGTTCGCCGGGGCTGTCGTCGGCGGAGCGGGCGCCGGGGCGGTCTCGGCGGTGGTACGGGATGCGGCGGCGGTGTCGGCCTCGGCTGCGGTGCCGGGACCGGCGCCGGGGGCCGGCGTGGAGGTGGGGTTGGTGCCAGGGGCGATGCTGGTGCCGCGATCGGCGCTGGTGCCGCGATCGGCGCTGGTGCCGCGATCGGCGCTGGTGCCGGGTTCGGCGGGGACGCCGGGTTCGGCAGGGGCGCCGGGACCGGCGGCGGTGTCACGATCGGCGGCGGTGCCGGGTTTGCCTGTCAGGTCGGTCATTGCCTCAGCTCTCCTTCGGCCGGCGCTTGCCGAACGACCACGCGTGGGTCTCACGGGCCGCGGGTGCCGGTTCGCCGGCTTCCGTACGGGTCCGCCGCCCGTCGCCGCCGTCGTGGCGGGCCGGGCGCATCAGGGCCTCGAACAGCGCGCGGGCCTCGACCATGGCCTCGCGCATCTCCTCCGTGGCCGTACCGCCGTCCCGCGCGTCGTCCACGCGCGCGTGCGTCACGCGGTGCACGCGGCGGTAGCCCTCGACGTGGTGGGCGTGGTGCACGGACAGCGCCGTGAGCTGCTCCTCGTACTGCCCGCCGTCCGGGAAGCCCCGGGCGGCGGCGAGTTCGGCGAGCAGCCGGTCCGCCTCGCCGACCGCCTCGCGCGGGGAGTCGACGAAGCGCTCCTGGGCCGCGGTCCAGCGCGCCTCGAAGCGCTCGCGCTCGGCGGACTCCAGGGGCCGCGTGCGCAACGACCCGTGCCGCCGCACCCGTTCGGTCAGTTCGCGTTCGGCGGCCTTGGTGTCGCCGTCGTGCCGGGCCACGGCCAGGTCGTACTCGGGCCCGAAGCGCCGCTTCAGGCTTCCGCCGTGCTGGGGGCCCCGTGCGCGCAGGGCAAGGAAGGCCGCGACGACGAGCACGACCGCCACGACCACGATCAAAGCGATGATCACGCCTGTGGACATGAGTGCCTTCCGGGTTTTCGGCCTGCCGGCTCTCCGAGCGGGCCGGTTCGCGGTTCGGGTTGCCCCGGAGTCCGCGCTCAAACGGCGCACGGCGTGCGCCGACGGCGCACAGGTGGGAAAATACGCTTGCGCTGTGCGCCGGTCCCCCGCCGACAATGCCGGCCATGACCTGGACCATCGACCCGGAACCGTACGACTCCCCCGTGGCCGCCGCCCTCTGGCGCGCGTACTACACGGAGGTGAGCGACCGCTGGTACCGGCTGCACGAGGGGCACCCCACCGACCCCGACGAGCTGGAGCGGGAGATCGCCGCGTACTCCGGCGCCGACCTCGTACCGCCCCGGGGAGGGCTGCTGGTCGCGCGCTACGGCGGTGAACCGGCCGGCACCTCGGGCGTACGGCTGCTGGACGACACCACCGCCGAGCTGACCCGGGTGTTCCTGTGCGCCGGGATGCGTGGCCGGGGCGGCGCCGCGCTGCTCGTGCGGGCCGCCGAGGACGTGGCACGGGCGCTCGGGGCCGAGCGGATGGTCCTCGACACGCGCGGCGACCTCGTCGAGGCCCGTGCCCTGTACGCACGCCTCGGCTACACCGAGACCGAGGCGTACAACGAGAGTCCGTACGCCGAGCACTGGTTCGCCAAGCAGCTGCGCATCGACTCCTGACGGCGCCGCCTCGACTCCTGGCAGCGCTCAGCCGGTCCGTGCGGGCCTGCGCCCCCCGCGCCCCTCGTGTCCTTCGTGCCCCTCATGTCCCTTGCGCCTCTCCTGCCCATCGCGCCCCGTGTACCTGTCGTGCGGGCGCTCCCGCTCCGAGCCGCACAGCTCACCGGTCAGCTCCCGCACGAGCTGCACCAGGTCGGTCGGGCGGTCCGGGCCCCACCAGTCGCCGAGCAGTTCGGCGAGGGAGCCCTCGCGGGCCAGCGCCAGCCGTTCGGCGACCTCGCGGCCCCGGCCGGTGAGGACCAGGTCGGGGCCCTCACGGACGGCCAGGTGCCGTTCCTCCACCTGGCGGGCGGCCGCCATCACGGCGGCCAGCGGGACGGGGCTGCGCTCCGCGAGCTGGGCCGGCTCGACCCGGCCGTACCTCCTGACCCGCAGCAGCATCCAGCTCGACGCGGGCAGCAGGTCGTACCCCGCCCGTTCGGTGATCCGGCGGTAGATCTCCCGGCGGCCCTCCCGGGTGCCGAGCACCGACAGGGCGCGGCACACCTCGTCGTGCGAGGACCGTTCCACCGGGTTGCTGGCGAGGGTCTGGGTGGCGTCCGGTGCCGTGACCGAGCCGCGCAGCCGGTCCTCCTTGAGGAACCAGGCCAGGAGGAAGGCGAGGAGGGCGACGGGGGCGGCGAACAGGAAGACGTCGGTGATGGAGGAGGCGTAGGCGTGGATCGCCTCGGGGCGCAGCGCGGGCGGCAGGGCGCCGATGCCGCGCGGGTCGGCCTTGAGGGTGTCCACGGAGAGGCCGGGCGGCAGGGCGGCGCCCCGGAAGGCGTCGGTGAGCTGGTCGCCGAGGCAGCTCGCGAAGATCGTGCCGAAGATGGCCACGCCGAACGACGCGCCGATGGACCGGAAGAAGGTCGCGCCGGAGGTGGCGACGCCCAGGTCCTCGTAGGCGACGGCGTTCTGCACGATGAGGACGAGGACCTGCATCACCAGGCCGAGGCCCAGGCCGAAGACGAAGAAGTAGGCGCTCATCTCGGCGGTGGCGCTGTTCTCGTCGAGCTGGTGCAGCAGGAGCAGCCCGAGGGTGGTGACGGCGGTGCCCGCGACGGGGAACACCTTCCAGCGGCCGGTACGGCTGACGATCTGCCCGGAGACGGTCGACGACAGCAGCAGCCCGAACACCATCGGCAGCATGTGCACCCCGGACATGGTTGGCGTGACGCCCCGCACGACCTGGAGGAACGTCGGCAGGTACGTCATCGCGCCGAACATCGCGAAGCCGATGACGAAACTGATGATCGCGGAGAGCGTGAAGGTGCGGACGCGGAAGAGCTTGAGGGGCAGGACCGGCTCGGCCGCCCTGCGCTCCACGGCCACGAAGAGGACGGCCAGGACGACCGCGAGCACCGCGAGCCCGATGATCTGCGGGGAGCTCCAGGCCCAGGTGGTGCCGCCGAGCGAGGCCACGAGGACCAGGCAGGTGGCGACGGAGGCGATGAGGAGGGTGCCGAGGTAGTCGATGACGTGCCGGGTGGTGCGGCGCGGGATGTGCAGGACCGCCGCGATCACGGCGAGCGCGACGATGCCGACGGGCAGGTTGATGTAGAAGACCCAGCGCCAGCTGAGGTGCTCGGTGAAGACCCCGCCGAGCAGCGGCCCGAGCACGCTGGTCGCGCCGAAGACCGCGCCGAACAGCCCCTGGTAGCGGCCGCGTTCGCGGGGCGGGACCAGGTCGCCGACGATCGCCATCGACAGCACCATCAGCCCGCCGCCGCCCAGGCCCTGCAGGGCGCGGAAGGCGATCAGCTCGGACATGCCCTGCGCGATGCCGCACAGCGCGGAACCGACCAGGAAGATCCCGATCGCCAGCTGGAACAGCCTCTTGCGCCCGTACTGGTCGCCGAGCTTGCCCCACAGCGGGGTCGCGGCGGTCGCCGCCAGCAGATAGGCGGTGACCACCCAGGACAGGTGCTCGAGGCCGCCCAGATCGCTGACGATGGTCGGCAGCGCCGTCGAGACGATGGTCTGGTCGAGCGCGGCGAGCAGCATGCCGAGCAGCAGGGCTCCGATGGAGACGAGCACGCCGCTGGAGACCTGCTCCCGCTCCCCCGGCGCCCCGGGCCGCCGCCCCGGGTCCGCCTCCGCCGCCTCGCGCACATCTCCGGCCATGTGGACCTCCACGGATGTCATGACTCTCACGGGTGTCGACGCGCACTGCCCATCCCGGTCGGTGTGACCAGTTATGGCCGTTTCAGTCCTCCGGGAAGCCGCCATTCCGGGGGCGTGTGCGCGGAAGTGTGGAGAAGATCTGCATAATCTCTGAAGTTCGCGAGGGGAGTCGCGAGGGGAGGGACGAACGCGTGGAGCAGCAGAAGGAGCCGTCGCAGGAGCAGCCTGCGAGGGGCTCGTGCCCGGAGTGCGGCGCGCCCAGAGCGGCGGACAACACGCCGTCCTGCGCCTGCGGGACGAGGGCGTCCGACGCCCTGCGCGACGCACGCACGGCCCAGGCGGCAGCGGCGGAGGACTTCGACCCGCTGCGCATACGGCCGTACGTCGAGCTGGACGGGGCCGCGG
Source organism: Streptomyces sp. MMCC 100 (assembly GCF_041538145.2). Classification (NCBI taxonomy): domain Bacteria; kingdom Bacillati; phylum Actinomycetota; class Actinomycetes; order Kitasatosporales; family Streptomycetaceae; genus Streptomyces; species Streptomyces sp. MMCC 100. The sequence continues at coordinate 1,307,458 of NZ_JBGORK020000001.1, read as the reverse complement.
AGCAGCCGTCCGGTACGCCCGACGCGTCCGGCGAGCGCCCCGCCGCGCCCACGTCCGACCCGGACGCCACCATGACGCTGCGCGCGGTCAATGCCGGTGCCGGTGCCGGTGCCGGTGCCAATGCCGGTGCCGGTGCCAATGCCGGTGCCGGTGCCGCTACTGATGCCGATGGTGCCCATTCGCCCGACGGGGACACGAAAGCGGCCCCCGCACTGCCGACGCCCCTCGCCCCCTCGGCCGGCTCGCCCAGCGCGCACGACCTGCGCCTGTTCGAGACTTCCGCCACCGCACCCCTCCCCCGGGTCCCGCAGTCGGACCCGGCGGCTGAGGGCGCGGGCGATGGCGGACGGCAGCCGCGGAGGCGGCGCAGGGGCGTACTGCTGAGCGCCGCCGGAGCGGTCGTGGTCGTGGTCGGCGCGGCGGGATTCGCGAGCGGACTGTTCTCGTACGACACCCCGTCGCGGGACGGGGCGCTGCCGGACGAGGTCCGGGCGAGCGTGCCGGACCCGTCGACCAGCGAGGGGGCGTCGCCGAGCACCGAACCGAGCGCGCCCTCAGCCCCTCCGTCCGCCTCCGCGTCCCCTTCCTCCTCCGCGTCCCCCTCCCCGTCGACCAGTGCGAGCGCCTCGGCCTCGCCGTCCCCGTCGCCGTCGAGCGCCTCGTCCGCACCGTCCCGGTCGGCCGAGCCGACGCAGAGCACGACCGCGCCGGCCGACGACGCCTCGCAGGAGTCCGAGGACGACGCCCTCGCCCCCGGCCCCGTACTGCAGCGCGGCGACCGGGGCCCGGAGGTCGTGGAACTCCAGCAGCGCCTGGCCGAGAAGAAGATGTACTGGGGCGACCTCAACGGCAACTACAACCGCCAGGTCGAGGACGCGGTCCGCCAATACCAGTGGTACCGCGGCATCTACACCGACGGGGTCGGCGTCTACGGCCCGGACACCCGCCGCAGGCTGGAGTCGGAGACGCGAGAGCCGTAGGCCGCGGGAGCCGTGCCGCCGCAGCCGTACAGCAGTAGCCGCACAGGCCACAGCCGTACAGCCGCACACAGGCCACAGCCGTACAGCCCACAGCCGGTACAAGCCGCAGCCGGTACAGGCCGCAGCCGTGGAAGCGGCAGCCGTGGAGAGGCCAGCCGTGGGGACGGGTCCGGAGCGGACGTCAGCCGATGTGCAGGCGCAGCGTGCCGTCCGCGTCGGCCTCGACGCGCACCCGCGTCAGGTCCTCCACGACCACGTCCGGCCCGTGGAGCCCGGCGCGCGGTCCGACCCCGACGACCCGCATCCCGGCGGCACGCCCGGCCGCGATGCCGGCGCCGGAGTCCTCGAAGACGATGCAGTCGGCGGGGGCGATGCCCAGTTCGGCGGCGCCCTTGAGGAAGCCCTCCGGGTCGGGCTTGCTGGCGCCGACCGACTCGGCGGTGACCCGGACGTCCGGCTGAACGAGCCCGGCGGCGGCCATCCGCGCGGTGGACAGGGCCACGTCGGCCGAGGTCACCAGGGCGTGCGGCAGGCCACGCAGCGAGGCGAGGAACTCCGGCGCCCCGGGGATCGCGACGACGCCCTCGGTGTCGGCGGTCTCCTCGGCGAGCATGCGCGCGTTGTCGGCGTGGTTCTGCTCCATGGGCCGGTCCGGCAGCAGCAGCGCCATCGAGGCGTAGCCCTGCCGTCCGTGGACGACCTTCATGACCTCGTCGCCGTCCAGCCCGTGCCGGTCGGCCCAGCGCCGCCAGACGCGCTCGACGGCGGCGTCCGAGTTGACGAGGGTGCCGTCCATGTCGAGCAGCAGGGCACGGGCGGACAGAACGGTGGTGGCGGTGGCCGTCATCGGCAGACTCCAAGGCGCGGGGAGGAAACAAGGCGGCCCCGCCCGCCGGTCAGGGAGAACGGGCGGGAGCCACTTTGTTCATCCACGGTACAAAACAGACCGGGGATCGCGCCAGCGGGCCACGTCACCGGAACGCGCCGGAGCCTCACCGGGCCCCGCCGGCCGGCGCTCAGCCGGCGATCGCCTCCCACAGGCTCCACACGCCCAGGCCCAGCATGAGCACCGCCGCGATCTTCGTGATCAGCCCCAGCGGCACCCGCTTCATGAGGGCCTTCCCACCGATGATGCCGAGCCCGGCCACCGCCCACAGCGCGAGCACCGCACCGAGGCCGACGGAGAGCGGATCGTCGTAGCGGGCGGCGAGGTTGGCCGTCATGATCTGCGTCAGGTCGCCGAACTCGGCGACCAGGATGAGCATGAATCCCGCCCCGGCGACCTTCCAGAAGGACTGGTCCTCCGGCTTGCGGATCTCCTCGTCCTCGTCGTCCTTCTTCATCAGCAATACGGCGGCGCCGCCCAGGAACAGCACCCCGGTCACCGCGTGCACGATCTGCTGGGGCAGCAGGGTCAGCACGCTGCCGGCCGCGACCGCCAGCACGACGTGCAGCAGGAAGGCGGCGGCCACGCCCGCGAAGACGTACGAGGCGCGATAGCGGGTGCCGAGGACGAGGCCGGCGAGCGCGGTCTTGTCCGGCAGTTCGGCGAGGAAGACGACACCGAAGACGAGCGCCGTCACGGTCAGGCTGATCAAGGTTCCTCAATCGGTCGGGGCCGCCCCACCGAGAGTGCTGGTTTCGCGGACTTCACGACCTCCGCGACGCAAGACACCTCGGCACGGCAGCACACGGATCCACCCGTGCCGTACGGCACGGGAGTGCGCTGCTTGCCGAAGGTCTCGCTGGCCTGCCTCGCGTGCGAGGCCTGCCTCCGGGCGCCGGCTCAGGCGGGCTGAGCAGTATGTCGACGGTCCGGCGAAGAGCTACTCCCCTTCTGTGCCGTCCATAGTACGCGAGCCTTCCGGACGGGGCCGAGGGCCGAAAGTCCCGCCGGGCAACCGGCCGCGCATTCCGTCACGGGTTCCGTAACGACTTCCGGCACGACTTCCGTAACGACTTCCGTAACGACTTCCGGCACGACTTCCGGCACGGATTCCGGCACGGATTCCGTCACGACGCCCGTCACGACATCCGTCACGGATTCCGTCACGAGTCTCGTCGCACTCCTAGACGTGCCATGCACACGTCACTAACTTCTTACCGACCGCACACCTGTGCGCCATGCGGCGTCGCGAGCATTCCCCTGCCCGCGTCCCAACACCCCCACACTCAAAGGGAGTTCGCATGCCGAAGTTCTACGCGCGTCGACGCCTCGGTTTCCTCGCCGCGTTCACCGGACTCATAGCCTCCGCCGGGCTCCTCAACGGCCCGGCCGCCTCCGCCGCCCTCCCCACCCCGGTCAGCGCCGCCACCGCCCGCACCTACCTCGCCTCCCTCACCGTGAAGACCGAGAGCCGCACCGGCTACGACCGCGACCTCTTCCCGCACTGGATCACCCAGTCCGGCACCTGCAACACCCGCGAGACCGTCCTCAAGCGCGACGGCTCGGGCGTCGTCACCGACTCCTCGTGCGCCGCCACCAGCGGCAGCTGGTACTCCCCCTACGACGGCGCCACCTGGTCCGCCTCCTCCGACGTCGACATCGACCACCTCGTACCGCTCGCCGAGGCCTGGGACTCCGGCGCCGGCTCCTGGACCACCTCGCGGCGCCAGTCCTTCGCCAACGACCTGACCCGCCCCCAGCTCCTCGCGGTCACCGACAACGTCAACCAGTCCAAGGGCGACCAGGACCCGGCCACCTGGATGCCCTCCCGCAGCGCCTACCGCTGCACGTACGTGCGGGCCTGGGTGCAGGTGAAGTACTACTACGACCTCTCGGTCGACTCGGCGGAGAAGTCCGCCCTGCAGGGGTACCTCGCGAACTGCTGACGCCCCGCCCGCGATCCGTTCGGTACGGAACCTCCCCGCCGGCCTCCGTCGTTCCGTACCGTACGGGGCGACGGAGGAGATGATCATTATGGCGGAACTGCGCCTGGGCCCACTGCTGAGGTACACCGACGGTTCCTGCGCGACCGTCTGGGTCGAGACGAGCGGCCCCTGCACCGCCGAGGTGCGCTGCGCCGACGGCGCCCGGGGCACGGCCCGCACCTTCCGGATCGCGGGCCACCACTACGCCCTGGTCCCGGTCGGCGGCCTGACCCCCGGCACGGCGACGGAGTACGAGGTGCTCCTCGACGGCGCGAGCGTGTGGCCGCCGCCGGACTCCCGCTTCCCGCCCTCGGTGATCGCCACGCCGACGGACGACGACGGTCTGCGCGTCGCCTTCTGCTCCTGCCGCTGGGCCGCGCCACCGGCCGGCGGGAAGGACCCGGTGGGCCCGGACGCGCTGGACACCCTCTCCGCCCGTGTCGCGGCCGACCCCGAGGGCGTCCGCCCCGACGTACTGCTGCTGCTCGGTGACCAGGTGTACGCCGACGAGATCTCCGACGCCACCCGCCGCTGGATCGCCGACCGCCGTGACCTGGACCGGCCTCCCGGCGACCAGGTCGCCGACTACGAGGAGTACACCCGCCTCTACTACGAATCCTGGCTCGACCCCGAGGTGCGCTGGCTGCTGTCCACCGTGCCCAGCTGCATGATCTTCGACGACCACGACGTCATCGACGACTGGAACACCTCCGCCGCCTGGCTCGCCGACATGCGGACCACCGACTGGTGGCAGGAGCGGCTGCTGAGCGGGCTGATGTCGTACTGGGTGTACCAGCAGCTGGGCAACCTCTCCCCGGACGAGCTGACCGCCGACCCGCTGTACGCGGCCGTCCGCGAGACCCCCGACGGCACCGACGCCCTGCGGGCCTTCGCGGCGCGGGCCGACGCCGATCCGGCCTCCGTCCGCTGGAGCTACCGGCGCGACTTCGGCCGCACACGGCTGCTGATGGTGGACTCCCGCGCGGCCCGCGTCCTGGAGGAGGACCGCCGCACGATGCTCGACCCGGGCGAGGCCGCCTGGCTGCGCGAGCAGATCATGGAAGGGCGGGACGAGGGCGGCTCCGGGGACGAGGGCGGGGGGAAGGGTGCGGAGGCGGGCCGCGGTGCATACGACCACCTGCTGATCGGCACCTCCCTGCCCTGGCTGCTGCCCCACCTGGTGCACGACGTGGAGGCATGGAACGCGGCGATGTGCGGCGGAGAGCGCGGCGAGCGCTGGGCGCGGCGCGGGGAGCGGATACGGCGCGGGGCCGACCTGGAGCACTGGTCCGCGTTCCCGTCGTCCTTCGACGCCCTCGGCGACCTGATCGCCGAGGCCGGTACGGGGCCGGGGGCGCCCGCGACGGTGAGCGTGCTGTCGGGTGACGTCCACCACGCCTACGTGGCCGAGCCTTCGTGGCCGGGGCGTGCGCCCGACGCGCGGGTGGCACAGCTGACCTGCTCCCCCGTCCACAACTCCGTGCCGCTCTCGATCCGCCTCGGCTTCCGCTTCGGCTGGAGCGCTCCGGCGCGTGCCCTCGGGCGGCGCATCGCCCGGCACGGACGCTGCGCTCCGCCGGCGGTGAGCTGGCGGAGGACCGGCGGCCCCTGGTTCGGCAACCAGATCATGACGCTGACCCTGCGGGGGCGGTCGGCGCGGCTGCGCCTGGAACAGGCCCGGGCGAATCGCGACGGTACGAACGCACTCCGGACGATCACGGACCGGGAACTGGCGTAGCCGGACCGGAGCCGGCACAGACGGACCGGCAGCCGGCACAGACGGACCGGCAGTCGGCACAGACGGATCGCGAGCCGGCACGAACGGACCGGGAGCCGACACGAACGGACCGGGACTCGGCGCGGCCGACGTGGGCTGCGCGGGCGTGCCACGGACCGCGCGGGCGTGTGTCGGCGGCGGGGCCTGCGCCGGGCGGTACGGGCGTGCGCCGGGCGGCGCGGGGTATGGATTGAGACACGTCGGCGGGCCGTGGCGCGCGCGTGGGAGCGCTCCCACCTGCCCCGGCGACAAAGGCGCGCAGGTGACCGCACGTCAGGCTATGGCGAAATGTTGAACTTGCAAGTACTCGTTAGGCACACCTAACGTGGGCAGCCCACTCGGTTCCGTCCCCCACCGGCCCCTCCCCGGCCGGCCGACCGAAGGAGCGACCCCTCATGCCCGGACGCCTCAACAGCGTCAGCGCCCAGCCGTACGTACTCGGCCTGTTCCGCATAGTCGTCAGCCTGCTCTTCGCCTGCCACGGCGCCGCCTCCCTCTTCGGCTTCCTCGGCGGCGCCGCGGGATCGGGCGGCACGATCGACGCGGGCACCTGGCCGGGCTGGTACGCGGCCGTGATCCAGCTGGTCGGCGGCGGCCTCGTCCTGCTGGGCCTCGGCACCCGCCCGGCAGCGGTCATCTGCTCCGGCTCCATGGCCTACGCGTACTTCAAGGTGCACCAGCCGGGCGCCCTGTGGCCGTTGGAGAACGGCGGCGAGGCCCCCGCCATGTTCTGCTGGGCCTTCCTGCTGCTCGCCTTCACCGGTTCCGGTGCCTTCGGCCTGGACCGCCTCCTCGCCCGGCGCACGTCCGAGCGGGAGCAGTCCGCCCCGGAGCGGCAGACGCCGGTCGCGGCCTGACCGGACCGCCACGCCCCCTCCCCGGCACGCACGCCGGCGGAGCCCTCCCGGAACCGCGGTGCCTCCCGCACGTGGAGGCACCGCTGTCGTGTGCGGAGGGGGACGGCGCCGGCAACGTCGGTGTGAACGTCCGGCGGCGAACACACAAGCCCCCTGTGAACCCTCTGCCACACCCCGGGCGTACGCTGTATGGCTGTCATTGGCCGCTCCTGCCGTCCCCGCGTTTCGCGGCATGGCCCGGCCCACGGGGGAGTATCGGGGAGTAGTGGTGGTCGAGAGTCTGGGAAGCATCGGGTCGCTGGTCAGCAGCCCATGGATCTATGCGCTGGTGGCCGTCTCGGTGCTCCTCGACATCTTCCTGCCGGTGCTGCCGAGCGGGGTCCTGGTGATCACGGCGGCGACGGCGGCGGCCGCCGGTTCGGGAGCGGCGGCCGCCGGACGGGTTCCGCAGGACGTCCCGGACATCCTCGTCCTGACGCTCTGCGCCGCCACCGCCTCCGTCATCGGTGACCTGGCCGTCTACCGCCTCGCCTGGCGCGGCGGGGCACGCCTGGACCGCGCGATCGCCCGTTCCCGGCGGCTGACCACCGCGCAGGAACGTCTCGGCGGTGCCCTGGCCCGCGGCGGCGGTGCCCTCGTCGTCCTGGCCCGCTTCGCCCCGGCCGGCCGCTCGGTCGTCTCGCTCGTGGCCGGCGCGGCCCATCGCCGGATCCGCGAGTTCCTCCCCTGGTCGGCCCTCGCCGGGCTGGCCTGGGCCGCCTACAGCGTCGCCCTCGGCTACTTCGGCGGCCAGTGGCTGGGCGCGAGCTGGCTGGCGACGGGAGTGTCACTGGTGGCGCTGTTCGGTGCGGGGGCGGGCGCGGCGTACCTGATGCGCCGCCAGCCCCGGCCGACCGAGGCCTCGTAGCGGCACGGACCACGCGCGGCGTCGCCGAACCGGGTCAAGAGGCCCGTCGCGTGCCGGCGCCTCCCCGTATCTCCAGGCCGGCCAGGAGCTCGGCCGTGGCCTCGGCGACGGCCTCGACGGCGTGCTCGAAGACCTCCTGGTTGTGCGCGGCGGGCGCGCGGAAACCGGAGACCTTGCGTACGTACTGAAGGGCGGCGGCCCTGATCTCGTCCTCGGTGGCCTCCTCGGCCAGCACGGGCGGGCGCAGGGTCTTGATGCTGCGGCACATGACGTCAGCCTTCCCTCTCCAGGTCCACGCACCAGTCGTTCGACCTGATCCAGTGGCCCTTCGGATACTCGAAGTCGGCCTGCCCGAGCAGCGTGAACCCGGCCCCTCGGCAGACCGCGTTGGAGGCGGCGTGGTCGACACTCGGGAACGCGTGCAGATACCGGTGGGACCCGGCCGCGCGCGCCGCCTCCCGTACGGCACGGGCCGCCCGCACGGCCAGCCCCCGCCCCTGGAACTCCGGCAGCACGCCCCACCCGGTCTCCCAGATCTCGGCGTCCTGCCAGGTCCGCCGCCAGTACCCGATGGAGCCGACGGTCTCGCCGCCGTCCGCCAGGATCACCCGGTACATCCGCCCCGGCGCCTGCTCCACGTACCGCCGGTGCCGGGCCAGGAGCTCTTCCTCGCTCTCCGGGCCGCCCAGGTGCTCGGTCATCTCCGGGCTGTTGAGCCTGCGCAGCAGCCACAGGTCCCCCTCCGCCCAGGGGACCAGGCTCACCCGCTCCCCACCCGCTCCGGTCCGTTCGTCCACGCCGTCCATGTCTTTCACGGTAGGGCAGGGGTCTGACAGTCGACCCCCGGCCGCGGGGCCACCCTTTCGCGTGAACCACCGAAGGGAACGCGCGCCTCAAAATCGAACAGGCGTATCATTGGGATGTGGCTACGACCTATGATTTCCCCAGTGACCTCCTCGCCGGTCAGGAGGAACTGCATCAGGTCCGGGCCGAGCTTTCGGCCCTGCTGAAGAGACTTCCCTGGTCCGTCGAACCGCTCGAGGGGTTCAGCGACGACAACGGCTGGCGCAAGGTCGAGCGCCCGGCCTCGCCCGGCTGGTCGGCGGACGAACAGGCCGAGGTCGAGAAGCTCCGGCAGCGCGAGCGCGAGCTGGCCGTGTTCGTCAGCACCCACCGCTACTGGTCGGAGATAACCGGCCCCGACCAGGTGCGCGCCCGGTCGGAACTGAAACGCGCCCACGAGGCCCCGCTCCCGCAGACCCCGCCCGGGCACGCCTGAGGAGCGCCACCCGGGCGGGGTCCGTGGGGAAGGCCGAGGACGACCGGGGACTCAGCCCTTGCCGAGGAGCTTGTTCATCTCGGTGATCTCGGCGTTCTGCGCGGTGATGACGTCATCGGCGAGGGCCTTGGCCGGGGCGTAGCGGCCCTTGGCCTTCTCGGTCCCGGCCATCTCGACGGCGCCCTCGTGATGCTCGACCATCATGGTCAGGAACATCGTGTCGAACGCCCGGCCCGAGGTCTTCTCCAGCTTCGCCATGTCCTCGCCGTCCATCATCCCGGGCATGCCCGAGTGCCCCGAGTGATCCATGCCGGGCATCGATTCCGTCGCCCCCGCGGAGGCCGACGAGGTCATCGGCTCCGGCACCTCCTCGCCCCAGGCCGTCAGCCAGCCGGTCATGGTCGTGATCTCCGGGTCCTGCGCCTTCTCGATGCGCGTGGCGAGGTCCTCGACCCCGGGCGACGCCGACCGGTCCGCGGCCAGCCGTGCCATCTCGAGCGCCTGCCGGTGGTGCGGGATCATGCCCTGCGCGAAGGCGACGTCCTGGGCGTTGTGCGCGTTCTCGCCGGCCTCGTTCCCGGCGGTGCGTCCGGCGTCGGCGCTCGCGGACCCGGAGCCGTGCGGGCCCTCGTGAGCGCTGCGGCCGCTGTCGTTGCCGCCGTCGCCGCCACAGGCGGCGAGGACGAACGCGGCGGTGGCCGTCGCCGCCACCAGGGCGGTACGGCGCGTGAGGGTACGGATGCTGGTCGTGCTGGTCGTGCTGGTCATGCGTGAACTCCTGCTGTGAGCGGGGATGGACATGCCGCTGCACCACGCCGCGCTCGGGCAGCGCGGGTGCGGGGGCGGTGTCTATATCCGCAGGAGTTGGAGTTCGGCGAGGGTGGGCGGCGCCCGCGCACCGTCCGGTGCGTCGACCGCGTACGCGCGTACGGTCCCGTCGCCCACGACGACGGGGACCGGGTCGGGGACGGGCGCCGGCAGCACCGGTCCGTCACTCACCGCGCCGGAGGCGCACACCGCGTCGGCGTGCCGGAGGTGTCCACCGCCGCAGGAGCCGTCGTCCTGCGGACAGCCCGCGTGCGCCTCGACCGCACCCATCGGTGGGGACGCCTCTGACGGCGTGTCCGAGTCCGAGTTCGAGTCCGCGTCCGTGTCCGTGGACGCGGCCATCGGCGCCGCCGACGCGTGCGGGTGCCCGGTGGAGCGCTCCGGGAGGCCGCCGCCCGGCGCCAGCCCGTGCATGCCGAGGAGCCCGGCGAGCAGCCCGAGCACACACACGCCCTGCCACCACCGCGCGGGCGGTCGCTGGACGTGCTGCTCGGGGCTTCTCACGGACCTCATCCTAGGGAGACCGGGAACGACCGCACGCGTAAGGCCCCCGGAAGAACTCCGGGGGCCTTCGCGCCGACGACGGCGCCGGTCCTGGTGGGCGCGGACGGTTTCGAACCGCCGACATCCTGCTTGTAAGGCAGGCGCTCTACCCCTGAGCTACGCACCCAGGACGAGTCGACAGCCTACATGGCCCGGGGCGCTGCCCGGCAAACGCGTTCGCGCCGTGCTCCGGCCGACGGACCGGGGGTTAACCCCACCCCCGATCCGGTAGCCGCCCGGATCCCGGCGGGGGCCCGGGCTCCGTACGGTCGAAGAGCCTCGCCGAGATAGGGTGTCCGCCACCGCGGAGAGCCCCGGGCGCGGCACCTCGTCGTCCGTTCCAGGGGGAGACCGTCATGCCCGCCCGTACCGTTCCCGTCCGCGTGTTCGCCGCCGTCGGAGCCGTCGCCGTTCTCGTCGCGGGCCTGAGCGCCTGCGCCTCCGCCTCGGACGACAAGGACCCCGAGCACCGGTCGTTCGACCTCCAGGGCCGTACGCTCACCGTGGATTCCGACGACTCCGCGCTGGAGATCGTCGCCTCGGACGACCACGCGTCCGGGAAGATCGAGGTCACCCGCTGGTTCTCCGGGTCGGTCGCCGTCGGTTCCGAGCCCAAGGTGACCTGGAAGATGAACGGCGACCGGCTGGTGCTGCGGATGCACTGCTCCGGCGTGGTCGCCGACTGCGCGGCCAGGCATCGCGTCGAGGTGCCGCGCGGCGTCGCCGTCAAGGTGAAGGACGGGGACGGCAGCGTACGGGCGAGCGGGTTCGAGGACGCGCTGAACATCCGTACCGGCGACGGTTCCGTGCACGTCACCGACTCCTCCGGGCCGCTGGAGCTGCGTACCGACGACGGTTCCGTACGTGCCGCGGTCTCCTCCCGCCGGGTGAGCGCGCACACCGGCGACGGTTCGGTCCGGCTGGACCTCGGCACCGTCCCGGACCAGGTGGAATCCCGCACCGGCGACGGCTCCGTGACGATCTCACTGCCCCGGGCCACGTACAAGGTGACGACGGACACCGGTGACGGCGCGGTCGACGTGTCCGTGCCCACGGACGGCGCCAGCGCACACGTGGTCGACGCCCGGTCCGGTGACGGCAGAATCACCGTCCGAACCGCGAACTGACCGACCCGTGTGTTCGTCCCTATCGGGTGGGAGAATGAACCCGGGCAGGACGGACGACACGGGAGAGTGATGTGACGGCGACACCATCGCAGCCGTACTCGCCGATGGTGGCGCGCGCCCAGCGCCTGCCGCACCGCTCCCGCCGGCGCCGGACCGGCGCGGTCCCTGACGTGCTCACCCTGATGGGCCTGCCCCTGCTCGCCGTCTTCGCGCTGCCCGCCGCGTTCGCCGGGGGCGGTACCCGGCGCTGGTTCGGCGGGCGGGCCGAGAGCCAGCGGGCCGAGGCCCAGACCGCGAAGGACGACGCGGCCGCCGCTTTCTACGAGCTGGACACCGCCCAGCGGGACCTGCGGATCTCGATAGAGACGATCGCGGCCGTCGACTCCTCCCCCGCCGCCCGACGCGCGGTCACCGACTTCGAGGCCCTCGGCCGGCGTATCGACGAGGTCAGCCACCAGTACATCAGCGCCGTCGACGCCCACGACCTGGACCGGGACGACCTGGAGGCGTCGGCCGCCGCCCGCGCCCGCACCGAACTGACCGCCGCCAAGACAGAGCTGGGCCGGGTCAAGCAGGAACTGGACCGCTTCGCCGAGGGCCTCGGCCCCCTCCTCGGCAAGGCGGAGACCCAGCTGGCCCGGCTGGCACCCGCCGTGGAGCGCGCCCGGCAGGCCCTGCTCGCCGCCTCCAACGCCCTGGACGCCGCACGCGGATCCGGTCTGAAGGCGGACGACCTCGCCACCCGTCTCGCCACCCTCGGCCCGGAGCTGACCCGCCTGAACCAGGGCGCGGGACAGCACGGAGTGCCCCAGACCCTCGAGCGCGCCGAGCGAGTCACCCGGGAGGCCGAGGCGGTCCGCGCCGAGGCGGAACGGCTGCCCGAGCGCGCCGCCGAGATCGACCACCGCCTGGTCTCGCTGCGCACCCGCGCCCAGGCGCTGACCACCCGCACTGAGCAGGTCGAGCCGGTGCTCAGCGAGCTGCGGCGCCGGTTCACCGCCGCATGCTGGCAGGACCTCCAGCACGTACCGGACCAGGCCACCGAATCGGTCCGGCAGGCCGAGCGGAAACTGTCCGAGGCACAGACCGCCCGCGGCGAACAGCGCTGGCCCGACGCGACCGCCCTGCTGTCGACGGTACGAGCGCTGCTGAACTCGACCGACGAGGCCGTCTCGGCGGCCGGCGACCGGCTGCGGCAGCTGAACTCCGTGCAGAAGGACCCGCAGCAGGAGATCGAGCGCACCCGCTTCGCCATCCGCGACGCCCAGCGCCTGGCCATGTCCGGTCGCAACACCCCCGAGCCCCGCCACGCGCGCCCCCTGGACGACGCCGTGGCCCGGCTGGAACGGGCGATCACCACGCTGGAGGGCCGGCACCCCGACTACTGGCACTTCCTGACGGAGACGGAAGCGGTCCGGCAGACGGTGGCCCATGTGGTCACCAAGATCCGCGAGGAGCGCGGGGCCGGTCACTGATCACCTCGGACGACCGGGGCCGTCGGCCGACCGTGCCGGTTAACCTGTGCGCATGCCTCGCTACGAGTACCGCTGCCGGAGCTGCGGCGACACCTTCGAACTGAGCCGTCCCATGGCCGAGTCCTCTGCTCCCGCCGCCTGTCCGGCGGGTCACGACGACACGGTGAAGCTGCTGTCGACGGTCGCGGTCGGCGGCTCTGCCTCCGCGCCGGCGCCCTCGTCGGGCGGTGGCGGTGGCGGTGGGGGTTGCTGCGGCGGGGGCTGCTGCGGCTGAGGTCGGCTCGCGTCGGACTCCTTCGGCTCCTGTCAGGTCCCTTCGGCTCCGTCAGCTCCCCAGGTAGCGCAGCACCGCCAGCACCCTGCGTGAATAGCCCTCACCTCCGGTCAGCTCCAGCTTGTCGAAGATCGCGTTGGTGTGTTTCTCCACCGCGCTCTGCGAGATGTGCAGGCGGCGCGCGATACCCGCGTTGGTGTGGCCCTGCGCCATCTCGGCCAGCACGTCCCGCTCCCGCACGGTGAGCCGGGCGAGCAGGTCGGTGTGTGTCGTGCGGCCGAGCAGCTGACGGACCACCTCCGGGTCGAACGCGGCGCGTCCGGCGGCGACCCGCTCCAGCGCGTCCAGGAACTCGTCGACCTGGACCACCCGGTCCTTGAGCAGATATCCGACTCCTTCCGTGTCTCCGGTGAGCAGCTCGGTCGCGTATCGCTTCTCCACGTACTGCGAGAGGACCAGCACTCCGACCTCCGGCCACCGCTCGCGTATCTCCAGGGCCGCGCGCAGGCCCTCGTCCGTGTGCGTGGGCGGCATCCGGACGTCGGCGACGACCACGTCCGGCGGGTCCTCGGCGACCGCCTTCAGCAGCAGCTCGGCGTTGCCGACGGCCGCGAGGATCTCGTGGCCCTCCTCCGCCAGCAGCCGCACCAGCCCCTCCCTCAGCAGGGTCGAGTCCTCGGCGAGGATCACCCGCATGGCAGCTCCGCGGCCACGAGGGTCGGCCCTCCCGGCGGGCTGACCACGCTGAGGCTGCCGTCGAGGGCGGCGACGCGCCGGGCGAGCCCGAACAGTCCGCTGCCCGCGGCGTTCGCCCCGCCGCAGCCGTCGTCCCGCACGCTCACGTACATCCGTTCCTCCTCCGCTCTGACCGCGACGCTTATACGGGTCGGCGCCGCGTGCTTGACCGCGTTGGTGACCGCCTCGCAGACCACGAAGTACGCGACGGTCGCGACGGCCTGCTCGGGCTCCTCGGCGAGGTCGTACTCCACTCCCACCGGTACGGACGCCCGCTCGGCCACCGTCTCCAGGGCCGCGCGCAGCCCCGCCTCGTCCAGCGTGGTCGGGTAGATCCGCCAGGCCACCTCGCGCAGCTCGTCCAGGGCACGGCGGCTCTCGTCATGGGCCTGGGCCAGCAGCCGGTCCCGGCGGTCGGCGTCCTGACTGCGGCGGGCCCGGCCGAGCAGCATGCCGAGGGCGACGAGGCGCTGCTGCACACCGTCGTGCAGGTCCCGCTCGATGCGGCGCCGTTCGTCGTTCACGGCGTCGACGACCGCGGCGCGGCTGGCGGACAGCTCGGCGATCCGCCGCTCCAGCTCCTCCTGGTGGCGAGGGCCGAGGAAGTGCCGCGCCAGCTGCCCCTCCAGTCCGGCCACACCGAATATTCCCTGCACGGCGAGGAACACGAGGAAGAAGCCGCCCAGACTGCCCAGGACCAGCGAACCGGGGTTGCGTATGCCGTCCAGCAGGAGCCAGCCGTACAGCCCGAAGGTGCCGTACGCCAGACCGATGGCGGCCGTCAGCATCACGACCCCGCCCAGGACGCCCAGGGTCCAGTGGCAGGCGACGTACCGCAGCGCCCGCACGTCCTCGTACACGGGTGTGACGCGGAGGTCGAGCCACATCCGCAGCCGGCCGCGCTCCAGCTCCGCCAGGATCCGCGCGCCCGCGAGGACCGGGCGCAGTACGGCACGGCGCCCGTCCGGCCAGGCCGCCACCGGCAGCAGGACCACGCCGGCCAGCAGGGCGAAGAGCAGCTCGACGGCGGCCGCGGCGGTCCCCATGATGAGGCCCACCCCGCACCGCACTGCACGTCGCGCCATGTTTCGCATGATCGCGAGGCTAGCCGGGCGCGACAGCCGCGCACACTGCGGAAAACCGCAATTCCCGCCTGTGGTGTACCGCAGTCGATCATGCGGTCTTCCTCAGGGTCCCTTCAGCCGCGGTTTTCTAGCGTGGTCGTCATGACAGCCATCGCAGCGCAGCCGGCCGTGGAAAGCGGCGCGGCCCCGCAGTGGATCAACGACCTCATGGACGCCCTCGGCGCACCCGGCGCCGGTCTCGCCATCGCTCTGGAGAACCTTTTTCCTCCGCTGCCGAGCGAGGTGATCCTGCCGCTCGCCGGGTTCGCGGCGAGCTCCGGCCGGATGAGCCTGATCGCCGTCCTGCTGTGGACGACGGCGGGTTCGGTGATCGGCGCGCTCGCCCTGTACGGGATCGGCGCCCTGCTCGGCCGGGACCGCACGGTGGCGATAGCGGGTAAGCTGCCGCTGGTGAAGGTGTCCGACATAGAGAAGACGGAGGCGTGGTTCCTCCGGCACGGGACCAAGGCCGTGTTCTTCGGCCGGATGATCCCCGTCTTCCGCAGCCTGATCTCGGTACCGGCGGGCGTGGAGCGGATGCAGCTGCCCGTCTTCCTCGCCCTGACGACGCTGGGCAGTGCGATCTGGAACACCGTGTTCGTCCTCGCGGGCTACGCGCTGGGGGACAACTGGTCGGAGGTCTCGGACATCGCCTCCACCTACTCGAAGGTGATCCTCGTGGCAGCCGCCCTGGCACTGCTGGTCTTCATCGGCATGCGCCTGCTGCGGCCGGGCGCCGGACACCGGAGGCGGGGCCGCGGGCACGACGGGCGGCGGGACATACGGCCGCCGGCCGACGACGACGGCCGCCTCGGCTCCGGGGGCGGTGCCGGGGCGGTGGGCCCGGACGGCGGGTTCAGCGAGCCGGGCTCGCCGCGCGCAGGAACTCCCGGAGGATCCGCTCACCGGCCAGGACGCCGCGCTCGGGCAAGGCGCTGATCGTCGGCGCCGCCCACCCGGAGTCGGCCAGCTCACCGTGGCCCGGGCGCCAGCCGCGGTCGGCGGCGAGAAGCAGGTCGGCGTCGAGGAGCGAGTCGCCCGCGGCGAGGGTGAGTTCGGCACCGGTGCGGCGGGCGACCTCGCGCACGGCGGCACTCTTGGTGAGCGGCTTGGGGACGACGTAGATCTTGCGGCCCTGGAGGGACACGGTCCAGCCGCGGTTCTCGGCCCACACGGCGAGTTCCTTCACCCAGTCCTGGGGCAGCAGGTCGCGTTCGACCACCAGGTAGGCGAAGAGGTCCTCGGCGACCCGGTGCTTGCGCACCCACAGCGGGTCGGCGGTGCTCGTCAGGTGGTCGCGGACCTCGGCCAGCGAGGCGCATTCGTCGGCCAGCCGCGCGGTCACCCGTGCGTGCCAGCCGGGGTCGGAGACGCCGTCCACCAGCAGGTGGCCGCCGTTGGCGCAGATCGCGTACTTCGGGGCGGGGCCGGGGAGGTTGATCCGCTGGTACTGCTTGCGGGTCCGGGTGGTGGTCGGCACGAAGAGGGCCGTGTCGCCGAGGTCGGTCAGCAGTCGGGCGGCCGTCTCGGTCAGGTAGGAGAGGGGTCTGCTCTCGTAGACCTCCACGCACAGCAGTCGGGGTGCCCGCAGGTCGGGCATGGTCAGTCCGAGCGCGGCCGCGGAGTAGATGAGCGTGCGGTCGAGGTCGCTGGCGACGAGCACGGGCATCAGAGCGTCACCGCCTTGCCGTCGGCGCCGGTGGCGCCCCGCGTGTACTGGGGGTGGATCAGTCCGACGCAGGTGTAGGGGAGGTCGGCGACCTCCTCCACGGGTACGCCCCGCTGCTCGGCCAGCAGGCGGACGTGGGCCAGGTCGGCGCCGGCGCCGGCCCGGGCCAGCACCTTCCACGGGACACGGCGCAGCATCACCCGCGTGGTCTCGCCGACGCCGGGCTTGACGAGGTTCACGTCGTGGATGCCGTACTCCTCGCTGATGCGCTCGACGGCGGCCCAGCCCTCCCAGGTGGGGGTGCGGTCGGCGGAGAGGAGGTCCTTGGCCTGGGCGTCGACGGTTTCCGTGACGTCCGGGAAGCGGGCGGAGACGGCGTCGAGGAAGTCCGGTGACAGGTCGGCGCCGGCGAGTTCGCGGTAGAACTTCGCGCCGTGGAAGTCGTGCGGGCCGACCAGGTCGGCGCGGAGCACGGTGCGGGATATCAGGCCGGAGACGGTGGAGTTGAGGCAGGCCGAGGGGATGAGGAAGTCGTCCCGGGTGCCGTAGGTGCGTACGCAGGAGCCGGGGTCGGCCAGTACGGCGATCTCCGGGTCGAAGCCGGTGACGCCGTCGGAGGCCTCGAAGTCGCGCAGGGCGGCGGCGAGTTCGCGGGTGATGGCGCCCTTGCCGGTCCAGCCGTCGACGAAGACGACGTCGGCGGGGTCGTGGTGGTCGGCCAGCCAGCGCAGGGCGTTGGCGTCGATGCCCCGCCCCCGGACGATCGACACCGCGTAGTGGGGGAGGTCGAGACCATGGCGGAACCGCGCCCAGCGGCGCATCAGAACGCCGACGGGGGTGCCCGCCCGGGCGAGTGAGACCAGGACGGGGCGGGGCGACCGCTCCGCGAGCACGATCTCGGTGACGGCGCCGACGGCGCGCGCCAGCCGGGCGGCGGACGTCTCCAGCGCCGCGTGGAACAGTTCCTGGTACTGCTCGCTGGGCTGGTACTCCACGGGCAGCGACTCGGCGTAGTGCGCGCCGCCGCTCTGGATCGCCTCTTCGCGCTCTTCGGTCGGCGCCTCCAGCGTCACGTCCGAGAGGTCCTGGAGCAGCCAGCCGACCTCGTCGGGCGCGTACGAGGAGAATGCGGGGCCGCGCAGCGGCTCGGGCAGCATGGAGGGCCTTTCTGGGGCTTGCGGGGCATGCGAGGCGTGTGGGACGTACGACGGGACGACCGCGAGCAGGACGTGGGGGACGTGGTCGGCGAGCCGGGCAGCCAGTCCGTCCGGGGCGTGCAGCGCGGGGGTGTCGGCGGCCGAGTCGACGACGGCGACGACGGCGTCGAAACCGGCGCCCGCGACGTTGTAGGCGTAGCGCTCGCCGGGGCCGTCGGCCGGGTCGTCGTGCGCGGGGAAGACCAGGCGGGTGCGTATGGCGTAGCCGGGGTCGTCGACGGCGAGGACGGGAGAGCGGGTGGTGGTGGAGTAGCGCACGTCGACGTCGCCGCCGACGGTCTGCTCCAGCACTCGGGCCAGGCGGAGGGGGGCGTACATGAGCTCCTCGAAGCCGAGGACGAGTACGCGCCGGGCGCCGGCCGGCAGCGCCTCGGCGATGCGCGCCGCCATGCCGGGCAGGGCGCCCTCCAGCCGGCCCCGGTCCTCGGCGGTGAACCCGTGCCGCCCGCCGTCGGGCACGTCGTGGGGCCAGCCCAGGTCGACACGCTCGACGGAGCCGGACGGAGCGGCGGCGGGGCCCCTCCCGGTCGGCTCCGTGGTCGGCTCCGTGGTCGGCGCCTCGTGCCGGGCGACCAGTTCCTGCCCCTTCTCCAGCACACCCGGCGGCAGTCGGACCGTGCCCGATGCGGTGGTCACCAGGTCGACGCGGGCGCCGATCTCGCGGGCGAAGTCGTCCAGCCGGCCCGCGTCGGCGGGCGAGCGCATGTCGACCAGGGCCACCACGACGTACCGCTTGCGGGGATAGCGCTCGTGCAGGGCGCGGACGGTGTTGAGCACCGTGTTGCCGGTGGAGAACTCGTCGTCGACGAGGACCAGCGGCCCGTCCCCGGCCAGCAGCGCCGGGTTCTCCGGCAGCAGGAGGTGGGAGGTCGCGTGCGAGTGGGACTCCTCGAAGCCGCCCGCCCGGGCGACTCCGGTGACCGTGCGGCGGGTGGAGTGCAGGTACGGGGCGGGGCCCAGGCCGTCGGCGACGGAGTGGCCGAGTCCGGTGGCCGTCTCCGCGTAGCCGAGGACGACCGCGCGTTCGGCCGCCTCGGCGCCGAGCAGGTCGCGGACGCGTCGGCCGAGGGCGACGCCGTGGCCGTACACGACGGAGGGCGACTGCGGGACGTGTTTGCCGAGCACGTTGGAGACGAGGAGGTGCGCCCGCTTGGGGTTGCGGCGCAGGGCGAGCCCCAGCAGGCCGGTCAGCGCCTCGTCGCCGGTGAGTTCGACGCCGAGCCGCTCGGCGACCCAGCTGCCGGACCAGACTCCGGCCTCCCCTTCGGCGTGCGCGGCGTGCGCCCTCTCGGTCATGTACTCGTGCCTCCCGTTGTCCGCCGCGGCACGGGGCCTGGCGTCGGTCATGGATTCTTGCGTTCGGCGTCCGGCGTTCCCGTCGCCCGGCGTTCAGTCGGACAGGCCGGCTGCGAGCAGTTCCACGAAACCGATGTCCTCGTTCGCCACCCCGAAGATCTCGGCGCGCAGCAGGGTCCGCCCGGCCCAGGCGCGGTGGGGCTTCACCTCGTTCATCTTGTTCGTGTAGGCCGACCTCATCACGCCTCCACCGCATCGTTCGGGCCGCAGGATGTCCTGGGCGTCGCTGAACTCCTCGTGGCTGACCACGGACAGGGCGTGCACGGGGAGCACGTGCGAGGGGTGGATGCAGGTCTTGCCCAGCAGGCCGTTGGCCCGGTCCAGGGAGATCTCGCGCAGCAGGCCGTCCATGGAGTGCTCGATGAGCTTCTGGCGCAGTTCGACGGCCTGTCCCTCGAGGAAGGGGCTCTGCCGCAGTTGCGGTTTGAACATCCTCTCCTGGACGCGGAAGTACTCCCACACGGGTCCGGTCACCGTGAAGCCGGTGCCGTCGGCGCGGGCGAGCATGTTCACCACGTCGGCGATCACGGAGGCGACGATCTGGACGTCGTAGGCCGTCATGTCGGGGCCTCGGCGCAGCCCGTAGGAGGAGCAGAAGTCGGTCACGCCGAGCCGCAGGGCGAGCACGCGGTCCCGGTACTTGTCGACCGCGCGGAAGATGCCCTCCAGCGTCTGCACCCGGGACTCCCGGTACAGCAGGTCCGGGGACTCGAGCACGGGCATGGCGAAGAGCCTGCGGCCGCTGGTGGCCTCGGCGGCGGCGAGCGCCTCCAGGAAGGGGATGCCGCGTTCCTCGGTGAACTTCGGCAGCACGAACCCGGACAGCAGCCGCGCGGCGGGGCCCAGGCGCCGTACGAGGTCGGGTATCTGCTCGGGGGTGCGGACCCGGACGAACAGGAGGGGGACATCGGTGTCGGAACGTTCCGCCAGGTCCGTGAGCCGGCGGACGAGGTTCGCCTCGCCGACGGGCACGTCGGCGTCGTCGATCGAGTCCTCCAGGCACAGCACCATCGACACCAGCCCGCGCGCACCCTGCTTCAGGATGTCGTCGGCGAGGCTCGGCCGGGTGGCCGGGCTGTAGAGCGTGGCGCCCAGGGCCGCGGACAGCAGCCGGGCCGGGGAGTCCGCCGTGAAGAAACAGGGCTCCTGATGAAAGAGACGCTTCCGCACATCAGGGGCTATCTGTCCGAAATGACGCATTTAAACTCCCCCGTGGTGTCTGGACAACCTGTGAATCGTCGAAAGGTGGCCGGTAATAGTACGTACGTATCCGTGTCGGAGGTTCCCACCGGGCATGAATTCCAGGTAACCCGGCCGTGTCGACAGCGGCGACCCGGGGCGGGCGGACACGAGCCGAGTACCCGCCCCCGCGTTGTCGTGACCAGGACCGAGAGGGCAGGATGACGGCATGACGCACGCGATGCTGAAGGGGTCGAACGTCCCGCTGCAAGCCACCACGGTACGCGCCGTGCTGCGCTGGACACCCGGGCAGGGGGTCCCCGACGTCGACGCCTCCGCACTGCTGCTGGGGCCGGACGACCGTGTGCGTTCCGACGAGGACTTCGTCTTCTACAACCAGCCCCGGCACCCCTCCGGCCAGGTCTGGCGGCTCGGCAAGAAGCGGGTCGCCGAGGGACTGACCGACACGATCCAGACAGACCTCTCCGGCGTCGAGCCCTCCGTGGGCCGGATCCTGCTGGTCGCCTCGGCGGACGGCGTCGCCTTCGACCGGGTCACGTGGCTGCGCATCCTGCTGTACGACGCCGCAGCCGCCGACGCGGAACCGCTGGCGTACTTCGACGTCAAGCCGGAGACGGGCCAGGAGACGGCGCTGATCTGCGGCGAGCTGTACCGGCGCGGGGAGGGCTGGAAGTTCCGGGCGCTGGGCGAGGGCTATTCCAACGGGCTCAAGGGTCTGGCGACCGACTTCGGCATCTCGGTGGACGAGTCGGAGGGGGCGGACGACCCCATGTCGGCCCCACGGCCCGATCCGGCTCCGCCGGCCCCCGCCCCGTCCGATCCGTCCGCTCCCTCCCAGTCCACGCCCGACCAGCCCACGCCCGCCCAGTCCGTGTCGGCCCAGTCCGTGTCGGCCCAGTCCGTGTCGGCCCAGCCCGTGTCGGCACAGTCCGGGTCCGCCCCGCCGGTGGTCGGTCCCGACCAGCCGACGGCCGTGCAGCCCCTGCCGGAGGTCTCACGGCCGCTGCCGCCCGAGCAGCCCACCGGTGTACCGGCCCAGCCCGCGTACGGCTATCCGCAGCAGCCGGCGGCCCAGCCCGGCTACGGCTATCCCCAGCCCGCTGCCGGCCGGTCCGGGTACGGGTATCCGCAGGCGCCCGCCGCGGCCGCGGTCACCGGGGCGCAGTCCGGCTACGGCTATCCGCAGCCGGTCACCGGGGCGCCCGATCCGGACTTCCGGCTGCCCCCGCAGGGGCCGCAGTTCCTCGGCCGGTAGCCACCTCGCCTCGGACGGGGTGTGCGGCCGCGGGACGCGTCAGCGCCCCGGGCGCGGGCTCAGCGCTCCGCCTTGCTCTTGTGCCCCCGGCCCCATTGCAGGCCCCACCCGTACAGCCGGTCCAGTTCGCCCTGGAAGCCGTACACGAACTTCACCTCGCGGCGGACGATGATCTCGTCCTTGACGTTCTCGATCATCACCACGGCGCAGGACCGGGCCTGCGGATGGCGCTCGTCGAGGCCTATCTCGATGCGGGGGCCGTTGCTCGGGTAGAGCGTGACGATGGCGTGCGTCCGGTCGAAGGCGGGGGTCTGGTCGTAGATGTAGGCGAAGAGCAGCAGGCGCTTGATGGCGTCCCTGTGGTCGAGGTTGATGTAGATCGTCTCGCCGGAGGCCGAGCCGAAGCGGTCGTCGCCGCTGAGTTTGACGTAGGGCGGGGCGTTGACGTCGCCCAGGAAGCCGCCGAGCGGCTGGACCACCCCGCGGGTGCCGTCCTGGAGTTCGTAGAGGCAGCCGAGGTCGAGGTCGACGTTGACCATGCTCTGGCTGTGGCCGACGACCTCGGGGGGCTTGAGCGCCTTGAAGGGGTGCCGCAGCAGGCTTTCCCGCTGGGTGCCCATGATGTCGGAGGTCCGCATCCGCCAGGAGAGGTTGATGCGGAGATTGCCGGTCGCCGCGCCCTGCTTGGTCAGGGAGACCTGGCTGTGCCGTTTGGTCAGCTGGATGGAGTTGGTCGCCGCGCTGCCCGAGTCGAACTCGGACTCGCGGCCGCGCCACAGCCCGTCCAAGAAGCCCATTCCCGCCCCACCTTCGCGTCACCGCCGACGGGGCGGCCCCGAGGAGTCGTCCTCGTCGGCCGCCCCGCTCAGAGCGTTCCTCGTCCGGGCCGGGTTCACACCAGGGGCACGGGTGCACCGGGAGCGCGCCCCGGCCCGGGAATCAAGGGGTTCACACCCCGGAGGAGACCTCCGCCTTCTCCTGGTCGCCGTCTCCCCCGGCCGCCGCCAGTGCGCGGTTGCGGCGCACCGAGGACCAGAAGGACCAGGCGATCAGGATGACGCCGACGAGGCCGGTGATGATCTCGTGGATCTGGTACTGGATGGTGACCAGCAGGATGATGGACAGGGCGCCGATGGCGTAGTGGGCGCCGTGCTCCAGGTAGACGTAGTCGTCGAGGGTGCCCTGGCGGACCAGGTAGACCGTGAGCGAACGGACGTACATGGCGCCGATGCCGAGGCCGAGGGCCATCAGGACGATGTCGTTGGTGATGGCGAAGGCGCCGATGACACCGTCGAAGGAGAAGGACGCGTCCAGGACCTCCAGGTAGAGGAACATGAAGAACGCGGCCTTGCCCGCCAGCTTGACGGCCGACTTGGGCTTTCCGGCGCGTTCGGCCGCCTCTTCCTCCTCGTGCTCGCGTTCCTCCTCCTCTTCGAGTTTGTCCTCGAAGTATCCGGAGAGTCCGCCGACGATCATGTAGGTGATCAGGCCGGCGATGCCCGCGAGCAGGACGGTTTCCGCCTTGTCGGCGTGTGCGCCGCCGTGCTGGTGGGCGTGGGCGCCGAAGGTGATGGCGGAGACGAGGAGCACGATCAGGGCGATGCAGACCGACAGCATGTCGACCTTGCCGAGCTTCGCGAGCGGGCGCTCCAGCCAGGCCAGCCACTTGATGTCCCGGTCCTCGAAGATGAAGTCGAGGAAGATCATCAGAAGGAACATGCCACCGAAGGCGGCGATCGACGGATGGGCGTCCGTCACCAGTTGCTGATAGCGGTCCTTGTCGGTGAGCGCGAGGTCGACGGCCTCGATCGGTCCGAGCTGGGCGCTGATCGCCACGATCACGACCGGGAACACCAGGCGCATACCGAAGACGGCGATGAGAACGCCGATGGTGAGGAAGATCTTCTGCCAGAAGGCATTCATCTTCTTCAGAATCCCGGCGTTGACCACCGCGTTGTCGAAGGACAGCGAGATCTCCAGGATGGAGAGGATCGCCACGATGCCGAAGGCGGTCCACCCCCCGTAGAAGACCGCCGCGACCAGGCCGAGCGCGGTGACCGCGAACGACCAGCCGAAGGTTTTCAGAAGCACTGGCTACCCAATCGTGTGTGTACGGGGCTCCCCCGCGCCGTACTCGGCTTTACGAAACGTTGACTCCGAAGTCTAGAGCGATGCCCCGAAGCCCCGACGCATACCCCTGCCCCACTGCACGGAACTTCCACTCGCCCTGGTAGCGGTAGAGCTCGCCGAAGATCATCGCGGTCTCCGTGGAGGCGTCCTCGCTGAGGTCGTAGCGGGCCAGCTCCTGGCCGTCGGCCTGGTTGACGACCCGGATGAAGGCGTTGCTGACCTGGCCGAAGGTCTGGCCGCGCTCGTCGGCCATGTGGATCGAGACCGGGAAGACGATCTTGTCGCAGTGGGCGGGCACCTTGGAGAGGTCGACCAGCAGCGATTCGTCGTCGCCGTCGCCCTCGCCGGTGAGGTTGTCGCCGGTGTGCTCGATCGAGCCGTCCGGGCTCTTGAGCTGGTTGTAGAAGACGAACCACTCGTCGCCGAGCACCCGGCCGCTGCTGCACACGAGTGCGCTCGCGTCGAGGTCGAAGGGTGCTCCGGTGGTGGAACGCGCGTCCCAGCCGAGCCCGACCAGTACCTGCGTGAGGTTCGGTGCGGCCTTGGACAGGGAGACGTTGCCGCCCTTGGCAAGCGTGACGCCCATGGTGATGGTCCCTCCCCGGGTGATGGTTCTTGGGTTTCCTGCGCGTCCGGCGCCGCACGTAAACCGTGCGGCGCCGGACGTATCGAGACCGTGGCCTCGCCGGACGATCGAGGCCCTCGCCCCGGCCGTTCGGTCGCTCAGACGTTCACGCCGAAGTCCTGGGCGATGCCGCGCAGGCCGGAGGCGTAGCCCTGGCCGATGGCGCGGAACTTCCACTCCGTGCCGTGCCGGTACAGCTCGCCGAAGACCATGGCGGTCTCCGTGGAGGCGTCCTCGCTCAGGTCGTAGCGGGCGATCTCGGTCTCGCCGGCCTGGTTGACGACGCGGATGAACGCGTTGCGCACCTGGCCGAAGGACTGCTGGCGGTTCTCGGCGTCGTAGATCGAGACCGGGAAGACGATCTTCTCGATGTCGGAGGGGACCGTGGCGAGGTTGATCTTGATCTGCTCGTCGTCGCCCTCGCCCTCACCGGTGATGTTGTCGCCGGTGTGCTCGACCGATCCGTCCGGGCTCTTCAGGTTGTTGAAGAAGATGAAGTGCGCGTCGCTGGCGACCTTGCCGCCGCTGTTCAGCAGCAGTGCGCTGGCGTCGAGGTCGAAGTCGGTACCGGTCGTGGTGCGGATGTCCCACCCCAGACCGACGATGACCGCGGTCAGGCCGGGGGCCTCCTTGGTCAGCGAAACGTTGCCGCCCTTGCTGAGGCTGACTCCCACGAGTCCTCCATTGGTGTCCAGGGGCGGGGTGCCCCGTAGTGCGTGGATATCGGATCAACGATTCGATCCTAGTGACGGGTTCCCGCACCCCGCAGGCCCTGAGGCCGACAAATCACAGCGCGTCGAGCGCCTTCACGTACTCGGTCAGGTCACGGGCGTCCGGCAGACCGTTGACCACGGTCCAGCGCACGACGCCCTCCTGGTCGATGACGAAGGTGCCGCGGACGGCGCAGCCCTTGTCCTCGTCGAAGACGCCGTAGTCGCGCGAGACGTTGCCGTGCGGCCAGAAGTCGGAGAGCAGCGGGTACTCCAGGCCCTCCTGCTCGGCGAAGACGCGCAGGGTGTGGATGGAGTCGTTGGAGACGGCGAGCACCTGGGTGTCCCGGTCGGAGAACTGCGGCAGGTTGTCGCGCACCTCGCACAGCTCGCCGGTGCACACACCGGTGAAGGCGAAGGGGTAGAAGAGCAGCACGACGTTCTTCCGGCCGCGGAACTCGGACAGCCGGACGGTCGCGCCGTGGTTGTCCTTGAGCTCGAAGTCGGGGGCCTTGTCGCCGACCTGGATCGCCATGTCCCGTTCGTCCCTTCCGCAGGAAGTTCTCCGTGAGTGGTTCGCTGGAGACACCCTACGCAGGGAGGGTCGCGGACCCGCGGACGGGCCGACAGCCGTCGGCCGTCGACCCGCCCGGAGTCCGGTGTGTCGCGGAGCCCGGGGGGCTACCGCTTGGACTTGGCGGCCTTGGGCGTCGCCAGCCGGCTGCCGCTCCAGTCCTTTCCGACGCTGACGCTCTTGGACGCCGTCAGTCCGGCGGTCGTCGAGGCTTCCGAGATGTCACTGGCCTCGACGTACCCGTCACGGCCGGTCTTCGGCGTGAGAAGGAGGATCGACCCGCCCTCTTCGATGTACGTGGTGGCATCCACCAGCGCATCCGTCAGGTCGCCGTCGTCGTCACGGAACCACAGCACGACGGCATCGGCCACGTCCTCGTAGTCCTCGTCCACCAGCTCGCCCTCGACGGCGCCCTCAATGGCCTCGCGGAGCTCCTGGTCGACGTCGTCGTCGTAGCCGATCTCCTGGACCACCTGCCCGGGCTGGAAACCCAGCCTGGCGGCAGGGTTCGTCCGCTCCTCCGCGTGGTCCGCGGTCGCGCTCACGGGTTGCCTCCTGATCATGTTTCGGTAGATGTCTTCGGCCTCGCGCGTGCGCGAAGCTTGGCCGTAGTCCACACGGGCGGGACGGATCGCGCAAGTACCCGGCGTCCGGGACCGCCGAAACGGTGACGATCCCGGCCGTGTCGCCGCAACTCCAGCCATGCCGTCCAGCCCGAAGGTGACGTACACCACACCTATCTGCCCCGTTTGCGTATTTGGGAACCATGTGTGGGTACGAGACTCGAATGAACGTGCCCCCGATCCTCACGGGAGAACCGGTTACCCCACGGTACAGATGACGACGGCCCCCGCGAGGTACACGATGGGGAACCAGCGGGGGAATCGGCGCAGACACCCGAAAAGGCACCCGGAAAAGACACCTGGAAAAACGGCCCTCTGACAGCGAAGGAACAGCGTGGCTTCCGCATCCGATCGCAGTGATCGCAGTCCGATCATCATTGGCGGCCTTCCGAGTCAGGTTCCTGACTTCGATCCCGAGGAAACCCAGGAGTGGCTCGACTCCCTCGACGCCGCCGTCGACGAGCGCGGCCGGGAGCGGGCCCGCTATCTGATGCTGCGGCTGATCGAGCGGGCCCGCGAGAAGCGCGTGGCCGTGCCCGAGATGCGCAGTACGGACTATGTCAACACCATCCCGACCAAGAGCGAGCCGTTCTTCCCCGGCAACGAGGAGATCGAACGCAAGATCCTCAACGCCACCCGCTGGAACGCGGCGGTGATGGTCTCGCGCGCGCAGCGGCCCGGCATCGGTGTCGGCGGTCACATCGCGACCTTCGCCTCCTCCGCCTCCCTGTACGACGTGGGCTTCAACCACTTCTTCCGGGGCAAGGACGAGGGCGACGGCGGCGACCAGGTCTTCTTCCAGGGACACGCCTCACCGGGCATCTACGCGCGCGCGTACCTGCTGGACCGGCTCAGCGAGGAGCACCTGGACGGCTTCCGGCAGGAGAAGTCCAAGGCGCCGAACGCGCTGTCGTCGTACCCGCATCCGCGGTCGATGCCGGACTTCTGGGAGTTCCCGACGGTCTCCATGGGCCTCGGCCCGATCGGCGCGATCTTCCA
The DNA here is from genome assembly GCF_041538145.2 of Streptomyces sp. MMCC 100. NCBI lineage: Bacteria > Bacillati > Actinomycetota > Actinomycetes > Kitasatosporales > Streptomycetaceae > Streptomyces > Streptomyces sp. MMCC 100. The sequence continues at coordinate 1,280,323 of NZ_JBGORK020000001.1, read as the reverse complement.
GGCGCGGATGAACCGCTACATGCACGCGCGCGGGATCGCGGACACCTCGCGTTCGCACGTGTGGGCCTACCTCGGCGACGGCGAGATGGACGAGCCGGAGTCGCTGGGCCAGCTGTCCATCGCCGCCCGCGAGGGCCTGGACAACCTGACCTTCGTGGTCAACTGCAACCTCCAGCGCCTCGACGGCCCGGTGCGCGGCAACGGCAAGATCATCCAGGAGCTGGAGTCGGTCTTCCGGGGCGCCGGCTGGAACGTGATCAAGCTGGTGTGGGACCGCACCTGGGACCCGCTGCTCGCCCAGGACCGCGACGGCGTGCTGGTCAACCGCATGAACACGACCCCGGACGGCCAGTTCCAGACGTACGCCACCGAGTCCGGCGCCTACATCCGCGACCACTTCTTCGGCGACGACCACCGACTGCGCGCGATGGTCGAGAACATGACCGACGACCAGATCCTGCACCTGGGCCGCGGCGGCCACGACCACCGCAAGATCTACGCGGCGTACAAGGCGGCGCTGGAGCACAAGGGCCAGCCGACGGTCATCCTGGCCAAGACGATCAAGGGCTGGACGCTGGGCCCGAACTTCGAGGGCCGCAACGCCACGCACCAGATGAAGAAGCTGACGGTCGACGACCTCAAGCGCTTCCGCGACCGGCTGCACCTGCCGATCTCCGACAAGGAGCTGGAGTCCGGCCCGCCGCCGTACTACCACCCGGGCCGGGACACCGAGGAGATGCAGTACATGCACGACCGGCGGCTGGGCTGCGGCGGGTACGTGCCGACCCGGGTCGTCCGGTCGAAGCCGCTTCCCCTACCGGACGACAAGACGTACGCGACCGTGAAGAAGGGGTCGGGCCAGCAGTCCATCGCGACGACGATGGCTTTTGTGCGCCTGCTGAAGGACCTCATGCGGGACAAGGAGATCGGCAAGCGGTTCGTGCTGATCGCGCCGGACGAGTACCGCACGTTCGGCATGGACTCGTTCTTCCCGAGTGCGAAGATCTACAACCCGCTCGGGCAGCAGTACGAGTCCGTGGACCGCGATCTGCTGCTCGCCTACAAGGAGGCGCCGAACGGGCAGATGCTGCACGACGGCATCTCCGAGGCCGGCTGCACGGCCTCGCTGATCGCGGCGGGTTCGGCGTACGCGACGCACGGCGAGCCGCTCATCCCGGTCTACGTCTTCTACTCGATGTTCGGTTTCCAGCGCACCGGCGACCAGTTCTGGCAGATGGGCGACCAGTTGGCGCGCGGTTTCGTGCTGGGCGCGACCGCGGGCCGCACGACCCTGACCGGTGAGGGCCTCCAGCACGCGGACGGGCACTCGCAGCTGCTCGCCTCGACCAACCCGGCGTGCGTGGCGTACGACCCCGCCTTCGGGTTCGAGATCGCGCACATCGTCAAGGACGGGCTGCGCCGGATGTACGGCGGCGACGAGCAGCACCCGCACGGCGAGGACGTCTTCTACTACCTCACCGTCTACAACGAGCCCATCCGGCACCCGGCCGAGCCCGAGAACGTGGACGTCGAGGGCATCCTCAAGGGCGTCTACCGCTTCAGCGAGGGCACGGGCGGCTCTGTCCCGGCGCAGATCATGGCGTCCGGCGTCGCCGTGCCGTGGGCCGTGGAGGCGCAGCGGATCCTCGCCGAGGAGTGGAACGTGCGCGCCGACGTCTGGTCGGCGACCTCCTGGAACGAGCTGCGGCGCGAGGCCGTGGCCTGCGAGGAGCACAACCTGCTGCACCCCGAGGAGGAGCAGCGGGTGCCGTACGTGACGCGGAAGCTGGCGGGTGCGCAGGGGCCGTTCGTGGCGGTGTCCGACTGGATGCGGTCGGTGCCGGACCAGATCGCGCGGTGGGTGCCGGGGACGTACCAGTCGCTGGGCGCCGACGGATTCGGCTTCGCGGACACGCGGGGGGCCGCGCGGCGGTTCTTCCACATCGACGCCGAGTCGATCGTGGTGGGCGTGCTGAGCGAGCTGGCGCGGGAGGGCAAGGTCGACCGGTCGGTGCTGAAGCAGGCGATCGACCGGTACCGGCTGCTCGACGTGACGGCGGCGGACCCGGGGGCGGCCGGCGGGGACGCGTAGGGCGTACGCCGGTCGGTGTGACGTACGCCGGCCGGTGTGACGTACGCCGGTCGGTGTGACGTACGGCGGTCGGTGTCGTACGTAGGGCTCACCCCGCGCGTCATGGGCGGGGGTACACGGCTCACCCCCGTCCGTAACGGGCGGGGGCGGGAACGTCCGGGCGACGGGTGATACCGCGCTGCGGTCAGAACATGCCGTAGCCGGGAGACGTCGCTCCGACGAGCCAGACGAGTGCCAGAAGCGTGTCGATGGCACCCAGGACCAGGGCGACCACGGCCGGTACCGGGCGGGAACCCGCCCAGCTGCGGCCCATGGCGAGCCAGCCGCAGACGATCGCCACGGGGCCGAGGACGATCCCCAGCACGAAGAAGCCGGCGACCGCGCAGACGACTCCGACGATTGCGAGCGTCGCGCGATCCGGCCCGTTCCGTGACCACGTCCGGCCACGTGAGCGGGGGTGCCTGCGCGATCCCTGTCCGAAGCTCGCCATCATCAACTCCCTGAACTCCTTGTGGAGTTCGGGTACCCGCGTGCGGCGACTCATGCCTGCTTCACGGCCGATTCGGGCCTGCTTCGAACGTGCTGCCTGCGCGCCGCCCCCCTCCGGCAGCGCGCCGCAGCCTCTCGTCCTCCGTGCCCTGCGGAGGACTTGACCCACTGTGACCTGCGATGTCCGACGGCGGGGAGGGTTCGCGGTCCCTGTCACCCTGATGGACGAACCGGGCGACAGGGCGCGCACTTCGCGGGCGAATCAGATGTGGCCCACGCCCGCGCCCGCGTCCGCGTTCTCACCGCGCTTGGTGAGGAAGGCGACGAACACCGCCACGACCGCGACCCCGGCGGCGACGAGCGAGGCCAGGCTCATGCCGGAGATGAAGGTGTCGTGGGCGACGCCCGCGATCTTTCCGGCGACCTCGGCCGGGGTGCCCTCGGCCACCGGCGGGACGCCGACCCGGACCGCCTCGGAGGCCTGGTGCGCCTGTTCCGGCGTCAGCTCGGGGAGCCCCGCGTCCGCCCAGTTGCCGGCCAGGTCGTTGTCGACCTTGGAGGCCATCACGGCGCCCAGCACGGCCGTGCCGAGGCTGCCGCCGATCTGCATCGCCGCCTGCTGGAGGCCGCCGGCCACGCCCGAGAGCTCCATCGGCGCGTTGCCGACGATGACCTCGGTGGCGCCGACCATGACGGGCGCGAGGCCGAGGCCCAGCAGGGCGAACCAGAGCGACATGAGGCCGCTGCCGGTGTCCGTCTCCAGCGTCGAGATGCCGAACATGGCGACCGCGGTGCACACCATGCCGCCGGCCAGCGGGATGCGCGGGCCGACCTTGGTGATCATCGCACCGGCCAGCGGCGAGGCGACGATCATCATGCCGGTGAGCGGCAGCAGGTGCAGACCGGCGTCGACCGGGCTCATGCCGTGGACGTTCTGCAGGTAGAAGGTGACGAAGAACAGACCGCCCATGAAGGCGATGGCCATCAGGACCATCAGGACCACACCGGCCGACAGCGGCACCGAGCGGAACATCGCCAGCGGGATCAGCGGCTCCCTCACCTTGGTCTCCCAGAAGGAGAACACGACGAAGCCCACCACCGAACCGCCGATGAACAGCCAGGTCTGACCGGAACCCCAGCCCCACTCGGGAGCCTTGATCAGCGCCCAGACGAGAGCGAACATCGAGGCCGACAGCAGCACGATGCCGACGACGTCGAAGGAGCGCGGCGCGTTCTCGGCCCGGTGGTCCAGCAGGATCATGACGCCGAGCACGACGGCGACGATGCCCACCGGCACGTTGATGAAGAACACGGACTGCCAGTTGACGTGCTCGACCAGCACGCCGCCGAGGATCGGGCCGCCCGCGGTGGAGGCGCCGATGACCATGCCCCAGATGCCGATGGCCATGTTGAGCTTCTCGGCCGGGAAGGTGGCCCGCAGCAGGCCGAGCGCGGCCGGCATCAGCAGCGCGCCGAACAGGCCCTGGAAGACGCGGAAGACGATGACCGCCGCGATGCTGCCGGACAGTCCGATGGCACCGGAGGAGGCGGCGAAGCCGGCCACACCGATGAGGAAGGTCTGCCGGTGGCCGAAGCGGTCACCGAGCTTGCCCGCGGTGATCAGGGCGACCGCGAGGGCGAGGAAGTAGGCGTTGGTGATCCACTGGACGTCCGCGAGGCTGGCGTCCAGGTCGTCCTGGATGGCCGGGTTGGCGATCGCCACGATGGTGCCGTCCAGGGCCACCATCATGACCCCGACCGCGACGGTGACGAGGGTGACCCACGGATGGCCCCGCCATCCCTTGGCGGGCGCTGAACCCGCCGGGGTGCCGTCACCCGGTCCCGGCTTGTCGATGGTGGTCTGACTAGTCATACCGCCGAGGCTAATGACAGCCGCTGACAGTTGACAAACCAATTCACGAGTCAGTAACTGACAAGACATCCCCCATATAGCCTGAACTGCGGAATCAGTACGAAGGAGAGGACCTTTGAAGGTGGCCGGCACGTCGGCGCCGCCGGAGACCGCATCCGCGGCCTCCCGCCCTGGCCTGCGCGAACTCAAGAAACAGCGCACCCGGGACCTGCTGCTGCGCTCCGCCCTCGAACTGTTCACCGAGCGCGGTTACGAGGAGACCACCGTCGACGACATCGCCGAGGCCGCCGATGTCTCGCAGCGCACCTTCTTCCGCTACTTCGCCTCCAAGGAGGAGGCGGCGTTCTTCGTGTCCCGGCTCGCGGAGTCCCGCTTCGTCGACGCCGTGCACGCACGTCCGCCCGAGGAGGCGCCCCTGGACGCGCTGCGCCTGGCCCTAGTGGAGAGCTGGAGCACCATCGGCGAGGCCGTCGAGCAGCTGGTCCCGCTGGAGCTGCACATGCGTTTCTACCGGGTGATCGAGTCGACGCCCGCGCTGCTCGCCGCCCATCTGCGGCGCGCGACGGAGCTCGAGGAGGAGATCGCCCGCGTCGTCGCCGGCCGCGAGGGGCTGGACATCGACAGGGATCCGCGGCCCCGCGTGGTCGTGGCCGTCTTCGGAGCGGTGATGCGGGTGACCGAGCGGCTCTGGTCGGCACGCGACGACGCAAGCCTGGCGGCCCTGCGGGACCTGACGGCCGCTTACCTCGACCAGGTGGCGCCCACGCTCACCGGGAACTGGCGCCGCGCCGAAACGTGATCCGTGTCACTGGATTCACGCGAGACCGGCCCGTTCTCCTAGTGTGTCCTCCCAGTGACTTCCTTCGACACCTCCCCGCAGCTCAACGTCTGGCGCGTACTGCTCGCCCTGGCCGTGGTGTTCGTGATGCTGGCGACCACCGGCTGGACCGCCCTGCGCGACCAGCGGGGCCCCACCGCCCTCGAAGCGTCGGTCACGGCCTGGGAGCACGGCCGGATCGACGGACGGCGGCTGCCCGACGCGCAGGCGGCGCCCACCCGGCTGGCCCGCTTCTTCGCCTCGCTCTCCGCATGGCAGCGCACGAGCCTGGCCCACCGGTATCCGCTGGCCGTCGGCAACATGAACGGCGCCCCCGTCCAACTGCGCTACCTCGCCAACCGCTCCGCGCTGCAGAAGGCACGGTCGGTGGAGCGCACCCGCATGCACGACAAGCGCCTGTCCCCGGCCGGGCAGCGCGAGGCGGGCCGGCGGATGCACAACTACGAGTCGCTGCTCGACCCCGGCCGGCACATCCTCGCCTTCGACCCGGCGGGCTCGGGCAAGGTCGCCGAGGTGTTCGGGAACCTGGACCGCGCCGACCGCGTGTCCGTCGTCGTGCCCGGCGTGGACACCGAACTGCTCACCTTCCAGCGCACCGACCGCAAGAAGTACGCGGCGCCCGTCGGCATGGCCGAGTCGCTGTACGCGGCCGAGCGCGCGGCGAGCCCCGGCACCGGCACAGCGGTGATCGCCTGGGCCGACTACACCTCCCCCAGCGGTCTCGGCATGGAGGCGGCCACGGCGAACCGCGCCGCACACGGGGCCGTGCGGCTGAACGCGCTGCTGCGGGCGCTGCCCGGCCGCTCCCCGGTCTCCCTCTTCTGCCACAGCTACGGCTCGGTGGTGTGCGGCCTCGCCGCCGACACGCTGCCCGGCCGGGTGACCGACATAGCGGTGGCGGGCAGTCCCGGCATGCGCGCCGAGAACGCCTCCCACCTCGATACCTCCGCCCGGGTGTGGGCGATGCGGGACGCCGACGACTGGATCCAGGACGTGCCGTACCTGGAGGTCGGCGGCCTCGGGCACGGCGCCGATCCGGTGTCCGCCGGTTTCGGGGCGCGGGTGCTGTCCGCGCGGGGCGCCCAGGGACACGGCGGCTACTTCGTACCCGGCACGGACAGCCTGCGGAACTTCGCGGGGATCGGGGTTGGCGCATACCGCACGGTCGCCTGCGCCACCGAAGGTGACACATGCCGGGCGGGTTTGTCCGCGGCTACGGCGGCCGGACGCGCGTAGAGGCGCAGAAACTCCGGTTTGCGCGGGGAGGGGACGGAGAGGCTCGTGCCGCATACGATGAGCCGCATGGGTGACGTACTGGCCGGATTTCATGCCGCCTGGGAGTTCGAGTCCGACTCCGTGCTCATCCGTTACGAACGGGGGATTCGAACACCCAAGCTGTTCCAGGCCCTGGGGGAACGCCGTGTGCCCCTGGAGGCGATCGAGGGCGTGACGCTCACGCCCGGCAAGCGTGGCACCGTCGTGCTGCGCGTCGAACCGCGCGCGGGCGCCGATCCGCTGATCGAGGCGGCGGCCGGACAGCTGAAGGAGAGCGGCGACCCCTACCGGCTGGTGCTGCCCGCCGAACGGGAGACGCTCGCGGAGTACTACGCGGACGAGCTGCGGGCGCTGCTGACCGAGTCCGGCAAGACCGAACGCTTCCTGGTGGCACCGCCCGAGGCACCTCTGCACTTCAAGGCGTACGACGGGAAGGCGTCCTTCGACGGGAGGGCGGTGTCCTTCCGGTGGTCCTGGACGGGCGCGTCCTCGGCGAAGTGGAAGGCCGGCGACCAGAACTTCCCGGTCGCCGACCTGGGCGGGGTGGAATGGCGGTCCCCCGAGATGTTCGAGGGGTACCTGCGGCTGCTGCCGCGTGACGCCGACACGCCGGTCGGCGTGGCCGCCGCGGCCGCACCGCCCGTCCCCCAGGCCGACCAGGATCCGGCGGCGGTCGTGTTCGGGCTCGGGTACGGGCCGGTGCACGAGTCACTGCCGTTCGCGGCCGCGGTGCTGGCGGCGGTACGGGAGCGGGGCGCGAGCACCCCGGTTCCGGTACCGGTGCCGGCGCCCCGTCGTGACCCGGCGGACATCGCCGAGCGGATACGGCACCTGGGGGAGCTGCATCAGCAGGGGCTGGTGACGGACGAGGAGTTCTCCTCGAAGAAGGCGGAGTTGTTGGCGGAGCTTTAGCGTCTGCCGGGTCTGATTCGTATTCGGGTGCGGGTCGTTCGTGGCTGGTCGCGCAGTTCCCCGCGCCCCTGAGTGTCTCTACTCACGTCCGGCAGAAGTGAACGTCATGTCCGCGTACCGGTCGCCCGCGACCTTCTCCGCGATCGGCTCCAGCAGGGACAGCTCCTCGTCGGTGAGGACGATCCTCGTCGCCCCCGTGTTCTCCTCCACCCGCGTCGGCTTCCGCGTGCCCGGGATCGGGACGACCGGCAGGCCGTGGACCTGGGCGCGCTGGTGGACCCAGGCCAGGGCGATCTGGCCCAGGGTGGCGTCGTGGGCCTCGGCGAGGGTGCGGACCGGGGCGAGGAGGGCCGCGTTGGCCGCCGCGTTGTCGCCGGTGAAGCGGGGCTGCTGGCGGCGGAAGTCGCCGTCGGTGAGGTCCTGGTCGGCGTTGGCGAAGGAACCGGTCAGGAAGCCCCGGCCGAGCGGGGAGTAGGGGACGAGGGCAACGTCCAGTTCGCGGGCGGCCGACACCACGCCCGCCTCGATGTCCCGGCTGAACAGCGACCACTCCGACTGCACGGCGGCGATCGGATGCACCGTCTGCGCGGCCCGCAGCTCGTCGCCCGTCACCTCGCTCAGCCCGAGCTGCTTGACCTTGCCCTCGCGGACCAGGTCGGCCATGACGCCGACGGTCTCCTCGATCGGCACGTTCACGTCGCGCCGGTGCATGTAGTACAAGTCGATGACGTCGATGTCCAAGCGGCGCAGGCTCGCCTCGACGGCCTCGCGGATGTACGGCGCGTCGTTGCGGATGATCCGCCTGTTCGGGTCGTCCGGCGGGATCGACAGGGCGAACTTGGTCGCGACGACGACCTCGTCGCGGTGGGCGTTGAAGAACGGCGCGAGGAACCGCTCGTTCTCGCCCGCGCCGTAGGCGTCGGCCGTGTCGTAGAGCGTGACACCCAGTTCCAGCGCCCGTTCCAGGGTCGCGCGGGCCGCCTCGGCGTCCGAGGGGCCGTATCCGAAGCTCATGCCCATGCAGCCGAGCCCCTGGACGCCCACCTCCGGGCCGTCCGCGCCGAGCCGTGCCGTCGGGATCCTGCTGTGGGTCATCGGTTCCTCTCCCCTTCACGGGTGCGTCCGGCGTCCCCGTAGAAGCTGATCTTCCGGTCGAGTACGGCGAGGGTGTCCTGGAGCTCGGCGATCCGCGTCAGCACGTCGCGGCGGGTGGACTCCAGCAGTTCCCGCCGGTCGGGATAGGTGCTCTCGCCCTCGCGCACCAGCTCCGCGTACCGGACCATGTCGGCGACCGGCATGCCGGTCAGACGCAGTTTGCCGACGAAGTCGAGCCAGTCCAGGTCGCGGTTGCTGTAGCGGCGCTGCCCGGTGTGCGAGCGGTCGATGTGGGACATCAGGCCGATCCGCTCGTACCAGCGCAGCGTGTGGGCCGTCAGGCCGGTGAAGGCGACGACCTCGCTGATCGTGTAGCGGTCCTGCCCGTCGGGGTGCGGGTGGCGCCGGGGCGGGGCGGAGCAGATGTCGGTTCTTGTGACGTTGCTGGTGGCGTTCGGACCGAGGGTCCCGGCCGTGGTCTGCATCACCGTCATGTGCCACACGCTATGGCCTTGGAGTGCACTCCAGGCAAGCGCCGCCGGCCGGAACCCGCCTTCGGAAATCCGCAGGACACACGACCCGGCAGGTCACTAGCGTGCGGGCATGAGTCTCGTACGCCGTGCCGTGCCCGAGGACGCGGAGGAAGTGCTCCGCCTCCGACAGGTGATGATCGCCTCCGTCGCCCCCGACGCCCCCACCGACTGGCAGGCGGGGTCGCTGCCCGGCCTGCGGGAGAGGCTGGCCGATCCGGACGGGAGCTTCGCGGCGTTCGTGGTCGACCACCCGGAGCGGCCGGACGCGCTGGCGGCGCTGGTGGTGGGGACGCTGGAGTACCGGATCGGCGGGCCGGGCCGGCCGGGCGGACTGCTCGGGTACGTCTTCAGCGTGGCCACCGACCCGGACGCCCGGCGTCGCGGATACGCGCGGGCGTGCATGGACGAGCTGCTGGAGTGGTTCCGCGAGCGCGGCGCAGGGCACGTCATGCTCACGGCCTCCCCCGACGCCGAGCCCCTGTACGCGTCGATGGGCTTCACGCGTGACACCACCCCCTCGATGCGGCTGTACCTCTGAGCCGCTTAGGCTCGACGCCATGTCCTTGAACAGCCTCGCGTCGATCGAGAACTGGCCGGTCCCCACCGCCGCGGCGGGCGTCGTACGGGCGGACGGCACCGTCCTCGGCACCCACGGCCCGGCCACGCACCGCTTCCCGCTCGCGTCGGTCACCAAGCCGCTCGCGGCCTACGCGGCCCTCGTGGCGTACGAGGAGGGCGCGATCGAGCTGGAGGAGCCCGCCGGGCCGCCCGGGGCGACGGTCCGTCACCTGCTCGCACACACCTCGGGCCTGGCCTTCGACGAGCACAAGGTGACCGCCCCGCCCGGGGAGCGCCGGCTGTACTCCAACGCCGGTTTCGAGCAGCTCGGCGACCACATCGCGAAGGCGGCGGACATGCCGTTCGCCGAGTACGCGCGGCAGGCGGTGCTGGAGCCGCTGGGCATGACGGACACCTCCCTCGACGGCTCCCCGGCGAAGGACGGCGTGTCCACGGTCGAGGACCTGCTCCGCTTCGCCGCCGAAGTGCAGGCACCGCGCCTGCTGGACCCCCGGACGGTCGCCGAGGCGATGACCGTCCAGTACCCGGGCACGAAGGGCGTCCTGCCGGGCTACGGCCACCAGAACCCGAACGACTGGGGCCTCGGCTTCGAGATCCGGAACGGCAAGTCCCCCCACTGGACGGGCTCCACCTCCTCCCCGCGCACCTTCGGCCACTTCGGCCAGTCCGGCACCTTCCTGTGGCTCGACCCCGACGCCCGACTCGCCTGCGTGGCGCTCGCCGACCGCGCCTTCGGCCCCTGGGCGGTCGAAGCCTGGCCGCCCTTCACGGACGCGGTGCTCGCCGAGGCCCGGGGCCTGTCCTAGGCCATCTCCCACATCAGTGCCTCGGCCCGCGTCACCGCCACCGCCTCCACCCCCTCGGCGTCCGTGACGCGGGCCGCGTCGCCCGCGCCCAGCGTCTCCCCGTCCAGCGTCACCTCGCCCCGCACCACGTGGACGTACACGTACGCCCCGTCCGGCACCGCCGTCCGCTCCCCTTCCGACAGGCGGCGCACGTGGAGCATCGCGCCGGCCTCGGGGACCGCGTACGGGGTGGAGTCGGCGATGCCTCGGACGGTCTCGTAGGCGGGGTCGCCGCCGGGGTCGCGTGGGGCCAGCCACATCTGGACGAAGGTGAGGGGGACGGCGGCGTCGTTGCGTTCGACGTGGCGGACGCCGCCCGCAGCGCTGAGGCGTTGCACGTCACCGGCGCGGACCACCGTCTCGTGGCCGGTGCTGTCGCGGTGGGTCAGCTCGCCCTCCACCACCCACGTGACGATCTCCGTGTGGCTGTGCGGGTGCTCGTCGAAGCCCGCGCCGGGGGCGAGACGCTCCTCGTTGCAGGCCAGCAGGGCCCCGAAGCGCAGGTTGTCGGGGTCGTAGTGGGGGCCGAAGGAGAAGGCGTGGCGCGACTCGATGCCCGCCTCCGGGTCGCCTCCCGGGTAGCGCTCGTCGGCGCGGCGTACGTCCATCACGTCGTTCACCGTAGCCCCGGCGCGGCAAGGCCCGGAGCGCGGCCGTGCCGTCCAGCACCGCCCCGGCGGCACACCCGCCCGTCCCGATAAGGCAGTCTTGTCCCCGTGCCCGAACCCGAAACCGGCAAGCCCGACGCCCCCGCCCAGCCCGCCCACCCGCATACCGCGACCCTGAAGCGGCTGGAGCAGTCCTCCGGATCGCTCGCCGCGCAGGCCATCGCGCGCATGGACGAGACGCTGCCGTGGTACCGGGCCATGCCACCGGAGAACCGTTCCTGGATCGGGCTGGTCGCCCAGGCCGGCATCGCCGCGTTCACCGAGTGGTTCCGGCGGCCGGACGCGCCGCAGGCCATCTCCACCGACGTCTTCGGCACCGCACCGCGCGAGCTGACCCGGGCCATCACGCTGCGGCAGACCGTGGAGATGGTGCGCACGACCATCGAGGTGATGGAGTCCGCCATCGACGAGGTGGCGGCCCCCGGGGACGAGTCGGTGCTGCGCGAGGCGCTGCTCGTGTACGCCCGGGAGATCGCCTTCGCGACCGCCCAGGTGTACGCGCAGGCCGCCGAGGCACGCGGTGCCTGGGACGCGCGGCTGGAGTCGCTGGTGGTGAACGCCGTGCTCAGCGGCGAGGCCGACGAGGGGGCCGTGTCCCGGGCCGCGGCCCTCGGCTGGAACTCCCCCGAGCACGTGTGCGTGGTGCTGGGCACCGCCCCCGACGGGGACTCCGAGCTGACCGTGGAGGCCATCCGGCGCGCGGCCCGGCACGCCAAGCTCCAGGTGCTGACCGGGGTGCTCGGGGACCGTCTTGTGGTGATCGCCGGCGGCCGCAACGACCCGCTGGCGGTGGCGAAGTCGCTGATCGGGCCGTTCGCGCAGGGTCCGGTCGTCGCCGGTCCGGTGGTGCCGGACCTGCTGGCCGCGACCCGGTCCGCGCAGGCCGCCGCGGCCGGGCTGAAGGCGTGCACGGCCTGGCAGGACGCTCCGCGCCCGGTGCTCGCCGACGATCTGCTGCCGGAGCGCGCGATCGCCTCCGACCCCTCGGCCCGTGAGCAGTTGGTGGAGGAGATCTACAGACCGTTGGAGGAGGCGGGGGCGGCGCTCCTCGAGACGCTCAGCGTCTATCTCGAACAGGCGAGCAGTCTCGAGGGCGCGGCCCGGATGCTCTTCGTTCACCCGAACACCGTGCGCTACCGGCTCCGACGTGTGACTGACGTCACCGGATGGTCACCCTCTGATGTACGGTCTGCGTTCACACTGCGGATCGCGCTCATCCTGGGGCGTCTGGCCGACGGAGATCCGCAGCTCTAAGCTTTTGTGCAGGGTCCACAAAACCCGCTCCTGTTCTTCGTCCCTGTCCCCACGGGCGGTCGTGGCCGTCCTCAAGAGAGAGTGTGAGAGTGCTCGTACTCGTCGCTCCCGGCCAGGGCGCCCAGACGCCCGGCTTCCTGACTGACTGGCTCGCCCTTCCCGGCGCCGCGGACCGCGTCGCCGCGTGGTCCGACGCCATCGGACTCGATCTCGCCCATTTCGGCACCAAGGCCGACGCGGACGAGATCCGTGACACGTCCGTGGCCCAGCCGCTGCTGGTCGCCGCCGGAATCCTCTCCGCCGCGGCACTCGGTGACATTGCCGGGATCGCGCCCGGCGTGGTCGCGGGCCACAGCGTCGGCGAGATCACCGCCGCCGCCTTCGCGGGTGTCCTCGACGACACCGCCGCGCTGACCCTCGTACGCCGTCGGGGCCTGGCCATGGCCGAGGCCGCCGCGGTCACCGAGACCGGCATGTCGGCGCTGCTCGGCGGCGACCCCGAGGTGAGCGTCGCGCACCTGGAGAAGCTCGGCCTGACCCCGGCGAACGTGAACGGCGCCGGTCAGATCGTGGCGGCCGGCACCATGGAGCAGCTGGCCGCGCTGAACGAGGACAAGCCCGAGGGTGTCCGCAAGGTAGTCCCCCTGAAGGTGGCCGGCGCGTTCCACACGCACCACATGGCGCCCGCGGTGGACAAGCTCGCCGAGGCCGCGAAGACGCTGGCCCCGGCCGACCCGAAGGTGACGTACGTCTCCAACAAGGACGGGCAGACGGTCGCCACCGGCGCCGAGGTGCTCGAGCGGCTGGTCGGCCAGGTGGCCAACCCCGTCCGCTGGGACCTGTGCATGGAGACGTTCAAGGAGCTGGGCGTCACCGCGATCATCGAGGTGTGCCCGGGCGGCACGCTGACCGGACTGGCCAAGCGGGCCCTGCCCGGTGTGAAGACGCTGGCCCTGAAGTCCCCCGACGACCTCGACGCGGCCCGCGAGCTCGTCGCCGAGCACACCCAGGCCTGACAAGGAGCGCGAGAGCATGTCGAAGATCAAGCCCAGCAAGGGCGCCCCGTACGCGCGCATCCTCGGCGTCGGCGGATACCGTCCGACGCGGGTGGTGCCGAACGAGGTGATCCTCGAGAAGATCGACTCGTCCGACGAGTGGATCCGCTCGCGCTCCGGCATCGAGACCCGGCACTGGGCCGGACCCGAGGAGACCGTCGCCGCGATGTCCGTGGAGGCGTCCGGCAAGGCGCTCGCGGACGCCGGGATCGACGCCTCGCGGATCGGCGCCGTGGTCGTCTCGACCGTGTCGCACTTCGCCCAGACCCCGGCCATCGCCACCGAGATCGCCGACCGGCTCGGCACCGACAAGGCCGCGGCCTTCGACATCTCGGCGGGCTGCGCGGGCTTCGGCTACGGGCTGACCCTCGCCAAGGGCATGATCGTCGAAGGCTCGGCAGAGTATGTGCTGGTCATCGGCGTGGAGCGGCTGTCCGACCTGACCGACCTGGAGGACCGGGCCACGGCCTTCCTGTTCGGCGACGGCGCGGGCGCGGTCGTGGTCGGCCCGTCCCAGGAGCCGGCGATCGGCCCGACGGTCTGGGGTTCGGAGGGCGACAAGTCCGAGACGATCAAGCAGACGGTCTCCTGGGACCGTTTCAGGATCGGCGACGTCTCCGAGCTGCCCCTCGACAGCGAGGGCAACGTCAAGTTCCCCGCGATCACGCAGGAAGGCCAGGCGGTGTTCCGCTGGGCCGTGTTCGAGATGGCGAAGGTCGCGCAGCAGGCGCTGGACGCGGCCGGGATCAGCCCGGACGACCTGGACGTCTTCATCCCGCACCAGGCCAACGTGCGGATCATCGACTCGATGGTGAAGACACTGAAGCTGCCGGAGCACGTCACGGTCGCCCGTGACATCCGCACCACCGGCAACACCTCGGCCGCCTCGATCCCGCTCGCGATGGAGCGGCTTCTGGCGACGGGTGACGCGAAGAGCGGCGACACCGCGCTCGTCATCGGCTTCGGGGCGGGTCTCGTCTACGCCGCGACGGTCGTTACTCTCCCCTAGGCACTCCGTGCCGGATCATGCGGTCCGGGACGGAGAGCAGCAACACCCGCCGCGACGCGGCGGGCCGCCACACCCTCTGGACAACAAAGAAGGAGCGCCATCATGGCCGCCACTCAGGAAGAGATCGTCGCCGGTCTCGCGGAGATCGTGAACGAGATCGCCGGCATCCCGGTTGAGGACGTCCAGCTGGACAAGTCCTTCACCGACGACCTGGACGTCGACTCGCTGTCCATGGTCGAGGTCGTCGTCGCCGCCGAAGAGCGCTTCGACGTCAAGATCCCGGACGAGGACGTCAAGAACCTCAAGACCGTCGGCGACGCGACGAAGTACATCCTCGACCACCAGGCCTGATCCGCCGATACTCGGGCATACCCCGGGTATCCGGGCAGACTGCCCCGCCACCCGGCGGTGGCGCCGTACGAATCCGTATCCCGTTGGAGAAAGAATTCCCGTGAGCTCGACCAATCGCACCGTGGTCGTCACCGGTATCGGCGCAACCACACCGCTGGGTGGCGACGCAGCCTCGACCTGGGAGGGCCTGGTCGCCGGCAGGTCCGGCGTCAAGCCCCTGGAGCAGGAGTGGGCCGCCGACCAGGCGGTCCGCATCGCCGCGCCGGCCGCCGTCGACCCCTCCGAGGTCATCCCGCGGCCGCAGGCCCGCCGACTGGACCGCTCGGCGCAGTTCGCGCTGATCGCGGCGCAGGAGGCATGGAAGGACGCCGGATACTCCGGCAAGGCGGGCGAGAGCGCCGCCGAGGAGGGTGCGGCCCACGTCGACCCCGACCGGCTGGGTGCGGTCATCGCCTCCGGCATCGGCGGCGTGACCACGCTGCTCGACCAGTACGACGTGCTGAAGGAGAAGGGCGTCCGCCGTGTCTCCCCGCACACCGTCCCCATGCTCATGCCGAACGGCCCCTCGGCCAACGTGGGCCTGGCCGTGGGCGCCCGTGCGGGCGTGCACACGCCGGTCTCCGCCTGCGCGTCGGGCGCCGAGGCCATCGGCTACGCCATCGAGATGATCCGCACCGGCCGTGCCGACGTCGTCGTCGCGGGCGGCACGGAGGCGGCGATCCACCCGCTGCCCATCGCCGCGTTCGGCAACATGATGGCGATGTCCAAGAACAACGACGACCCGCAGGGTGCCTCGCGCCCCTTCGACACGGCCCGCGACGGCTTCGTCCTCGGTGAGGGCGCCGGCGTCCTCGTCCTGGAGTCCGCCGAGCACGCCGCCGCGCGCGGTGCCCGGGTGTACGCGGAGGCGGTCGGCCAGGGCATCTCCGCCGACAGCCACGACATCGTGCAGCCGGAGCCGGAGGGCCGCGGCATCTCCGCCGCCCTGCAGAACCTGCTGGACGGCAACGACCTGGACCCGGCCGAGATCGTGCACGTCAACGCGCACGCCACCTCGACGCCGGCCGGTGACATCGCCGAGCTGAAGGCGCTGCGCAAGGTCCTCGGCGACGACGTCGACCACATGGCGGTCTCCGGCACCAAGTCGATGACCGGTCACCTCCTCGGTGGCGCGGGCGGCGTGGAGTCCGTGGCGACGGTCCTCGCCCTGTACCACCGGCTGGCGCCGCCGACCATCAACGTCGAGAACATCGACCCGGAGGCGGAGGCCAACGCGGACATCGTCCGCGGCGAGGCCCGCAAGCTGCCGGTCGAGGGCCGTATCGCCGCGCTGAACGACTCGTTCGGCTTCGGCGGCCACAACGTGGTTCTCGCGTTCCGGACGGTCTGAGCGACGTATCCGTGCGCATGAGGAAGGCCCCCGCCGGTCGGTGGGGGCCTTCGTCGTGCGTGAACGGCGGGCGCGGTCACACCACCTGGTGCAGCCAGCGGACCGGGGCGCCCTCGCCGGCGTGGCGGAAGGGCTCCAGTTCGTCGTCCCAGGGCTTGCCGAGGAGCTTGGCGATGTCCGACTCGAGGTCGGTCTCGCCGCGCTGGGAGCGGACCAGGGCGGCGCGCAGCCGGTCCTCGGGGATCATGATGTCGCCGTGGATACCGGTGACGGCGTGGAAGATGCCGAGGTCGGGGGTGCAGCTGTAGCGCTCGCCCTCGACGCCCGCGGAGGGTTCCGCGGTGACCTCGAAGCGCAGCAGCTGCCAGCCGCGCAGTGCGGAGGCGAGCTTGGAGGCGATGCCGGCCTGCCCCTGCCAGGAGAACTCCGAGCGCCAGGTGCCGGGCGCGGCGGGCTGCCGGATCCAGTCCAGGCCGACGCGCGTGCCGAGCACACCGGCGATGGCCCACTCGACGTGCGGGCAGAGCGCGCGCGGCGCGGAGTGCACGTACAGGACTCCACGTGTCGTCACCGGAACCTCCGGGCTGAGCGGGACATCTCGGAACGGGTGGAACGGCCGTGACCGGGCGGGCCACGTTCATGGCGAGGCTACCGTGCGACAGAGCAAGGAGTGTGACGTACCGTCGGTCCCGCCGCCGACAAACCGCCGCCATTCACCCGGCAGGACGCTTGTACGGGTGTGAGCCGTTGCATCGCCGCCCCCGGGAACCCTCGCGCGGTGTCATGGGTTGAGCACGGTGGAGGCACGAGGCGAGGGGTGGGACCGGTATGGGCCGAAGGACGGACCAGGGGACGCGGTGCGGCCGTCGCCGGGCGCGTGTCGCGCTCGCCGTCCTGACCGCCGCCGTCCTGGGCGTGGGCGCGGCGGGCTGCGACGCCTCGGGCGGCGACTCCCCCGCCCCCTCCGGCAGCGCGTCGAAGCGGGCGAAGACGGCCCCGGCCTGGGACACGAGCCCTGAGTCGGTCGCCGCCGTGGGCGACTCCATCACGCGTGGTTTCGACGCCTGTGCGGTCCTGTCGGACTGCCCCGAGGTGTCGTGGGCGACCGGCGGCAGCGCGAAGGTCGACTCGCTCGCCGTACGGCTGCTGGGGAAGGCGGACGCGGCCGAGCACAGCTGGAACTACGCGGTCACCGGGGCCCGGATGGCGGATCTGACCGCTCAGGTGACGCGGGCGGCGAAGCGCGAGCCGGAGCTGGTGGCGGTGATGGCCGGGGCGAACGACGCGTGCCGGGCCACGACCTCGGCGATGACGCCGGTATCGGACTTCCGGGCCCAGTTCGAGGAGGCGATGGCCACCCTGCGCGAGAAGCTTCCCAAGGCGCAGGTGTACGTGTCGAGCATCCCCGACCTGAAGCGGCTGTGGTCCCAGGGGCGGACCAACGCGCTGGGCAAGCAGGTGTGGAAGCTGGGCCTGTGCCCGTCGATGCTGGGCGACGCGGACTCCCTGGACTCGGCGGCGACCCTGCGGCGCAACACGGTGCGGGACCGGGTGGAGGACTACAACGAGGTGCTGCGGGAGGTCTGCGCGAAGGACCGGCGCTGCCGCACCGACGACGGCGCGGTCCACGCGTTCCGGTTCGGCACGGAGCAGTTGAGCCACTGGGACTGGTTCCACCCGAGTGTGGACGGCCAGGCCCGGCTGGCGGAGATCGCGTACCGCGCGGTCACCGCGAAGTCGCCGTGACCGGATCCGGGCCCTCCTGACCCGCCCGCCCTGACCTGGGCTTGTCCCGGGCATGTCCTAGAGTTCCGCACATGAGCGAACTCTTCGGCACACTTTCCGACGGCACCCCGGTACACCGCTGGACCCTGGAGCGGGCCGGCGTACGGGTACGGGTCCTGTCGTACGGCGGGATCGTGCAGTCGGCCGAGGTTCCGGACCGGGACGGGAACACCGCCGACGTGGTGCTGGGGTTCGCCGACCTGGACGGCTACGTGACGCACCCGGAGCCCTACCTCGGCGCGTTGGTCGGGCGGTACGCCAACCGGATCGCGGGCGGGCGTTTCCCGCTGGACGGGCGGACGTACGCGCTGGCGCCCAATGAGGGGCCGAACGTGCTGCACGGCGGCGGGCGCGGCTTCGACAAGCGCGTGTGGGACGTGGAGGCGGTCTCGGAGGGCGTGCGGCTGAGTCGCGTCTCCCCGCACGGCGAGGAGGGCTTCCCGGGACGCCTGGAGCTGTCGGCGACGTACACGCTGGACGGGTCGGGGGCGCTGCGGATCGTGTACGAGGCGGTCACGGACGCGCCGACCGTGCTGAACCCGACCAACCACAGCTACTTCAACCTGAGCGGCTCCGGGCACGCGGGCGGGCACGAACTGCGGCTGGCCGCCTCCCGGGTCACACCGGTCGACGCCGACCTGATTCCGACGGGCGGCCTCGACGACGTGACGGACACGCGCTTCGACTTCCGGCGGGCACGCAAGATCGGCTCGGGCTACGACCACAACTTCGTCCTCGACAAGGGTGTGACCGACGCCGCCGAAGAGGTCGCCGAGCTGTACGACCCGGCGTCGGGGCGGGTGCTCACGGTGGCGACGACCGAGCCGGGCATCCAGCTGTACACCGCCGACCACCTGGGTGAGCCCTTCGCCCCCGGTGACGGCGTCGCGCTGGAGACCCAGCACTTCCCGGACTCCCCGAACCGGCCCGAGTTCCCGAGCACGGTGCTGCGGCCGGGCGAGGTGTTCCGCTCGGAGACGGTGTACGGCTTCTCGGCGCGTCGGGAGGCGTAGCCGCAGGAGGACTGAGCCCCGGCCCGGCCGTCAGGTTCCGGGCCGGGGCTGTTCACGGGGGCGCGCTCGCGGGCGGCCCGGGTCCGACGTTAATCGTCGCGGTGATCCGGCGGCCCGCGATCGGGCGTCCGATCAAAAGTTCGTACGAACCCTTCACAAACACCCACGAGTCGGTCGCCACGCGCCATGGCGCACGCCCCCTCCGTCACGCGATACTGCCGCCGTCCGGCAGCGCACCCCACGGCGACGGAAGGACCTGGACTCCCTTGGCACCCATACGTGTTCGGTTCGGTGTACTCGGAATGGCCCTGGTGGCGGGACTCGCGGCCCCACTCGCCGCCCCCACGACGGCGACGGCGGCGCCCCCGGCGGGCGGCACCGCCCACGCACCGACCGTCGAGGAACGGCGGCTCGACGGGGAGGTGCCCCGGGAGATCCTGCGGCGCTCCGGATTCGCCGCGGTGGCACCGGCGTTCGCCCGGGGGCTCGGGCGGGCGGACTCCTACCGCGAGGCGCGTGCCGTGGTGGCGCGCGAGGGCTCGGCGCTGTGGCGGCGGGCGGTGGACCGGGCGCAGGGGCGCGGGCCGGCCCGGGGGGACCTCAGCCGCGACGACGACCGGCCGCTGTACTGGGCACGGCTCGGGATGACGCGGGAACTGCGCACCTGGGAGCCCGGGTTCGGGCTGGACGAGCGGCAGCGGGCCGCGCTGCTGACGGAACTGGAGCGCACCTCGCGCGGACAGAGCGACCTGCGGCTGCCGCGTGGCGCGCACGGCAAGAGCACCGGCAAGGGCGCGGACAAGGGCATGAAGCGGGTGCTGCTCACCGGCTTCGACCCGTTCACCCTGGACCGGGACATCCGGATCTCCAACCCGTCCGGTGCCGTCGCGCTCGCCCTGGACGGCACGGTGATCGACACTCCGGACGGTCCCGCGCGGGTGGAGACGGCCGTGTTCCCGGTGCGCTGGCGGGACTTCGCCGAGGGGGCGGTGGAGCGGGCGCTGCGGCCGTATCTGCCGCGGGTGGATCTGTTCACCACCGTGAGCCAGGGCCGGGTCGGGCGGTTCGACGTGGAGCGGACCAACGGGGCCTGGCGGGGCGGCTTCCCCGACAACGAGAACGTCTCCCGCACGGAGACCGTCCCGGTGGCCGATCCGGCCTCGCAGCCGCAGTGGACGACGACCACGCTGCCGTACGCGGCGATCACGGCGGCGGACACCGGCCGCTTCCCCGTGTACGACAACACGACGGTGACCGAGATCCCGGCGGGCGGCACGGAGCCGGTCGTACGGCCGGAGGGGCCCACGCCCGGTTCGACGGCGCGGGAGGGCGGCGGCGGGAACACCGATCCGGCGACCGGGGCGGTCACCGACCCGGGGTTCGTGCGCAACCGGCTGGACATCGTGGCGCAGGCGCGGGCGATCGTGGCCGTGGCGGTCAGTGCCGCGGGGCCGGACCGGGGCTGACCGCGGGGTCGGCCGTACCGCCTTCGGACGGGTCGTCGGCGCCGTCGCGGGTCTCCTCGCCCAGCAGTTCGCGGGCGAGGAGCGTGGCGCCGGCGACCGCGCCGGGCATCAGGAACACCGCGACGAAGGGCACCAGGAAGGACACGCCCAGCGGGGTGCCGAAGCCCCAGACCAGCATCTTGCGGGAGCGCAGCAGGGCCAGGCGCTCGCGCAGTTCGACGCCCCGGCGCTGGAGGGCGACGGCGGCCAGCTCCTCGGTGAGGAAGAAGCCGGTGACGAAGAAGCCGATCACCGGAACCACCGTCTGGCCGACGACCGGGATGAAGCCGAGCGCGAAGAGCAGCACGCCCCAGAGCGCGGCGCGGACGACGATCCGCAGACTGTCGCGGCCGGAGATCCACAGCTCGCGCCAGAGCGGCAGGTCGGACTCGGGGGCGGTGCCGTCCGGGGAGACGTCGCGGTCGACCCGCTCGGAGAGGGCCTCGTAGAAGGGCTGGCCGACCAGCAGGGTGACCGCGGTGAAGGTGAGCACGGCCAGCAGCAGGGCGATGGCGAACAGCACGGCGGTGAGGAAGCCGCGGAAGAGCCCGAGCCAGGGGCTCGACCAGTCGTCGGCGAAGGGGGTGACCCAGCCGGCGAAGTCGTCGCCCCACAGCGCGAGCGCGACCAGCACGCCCAGGTACAGGACCAGGGTGATCAGGCCCGGGACGAGTCCGAAGCCGTAGCTCCGCCCGTGCCGGGCCACCCAGCGCTGGCCCTTCAGCAGATGGCCGAACCCCGCCCCAAGATCACGCATGGGCGGAACTCTACCGGTCGGCGCGCCGGCCCGTTCCGGTCAGGCGAGCGTCACGGTGATGTTGCCGCGGGTCGCCTTCGAGTACGGGCAGACCTGGTGGGCCTTCTCCACCAGGGACCGCGCGGTGGCGGCGTCGACGGACGGGATCTCGGCGGAGATCTCGACGATGATCCCGAACCCGTCGTCGTTCTTGCCGATGCCGACCTTCGCGGTGACGGTCGAACCGGATACGTCGGCGCCCTCCTGGCGGGCCACGACGGCGAGCGCGCCCTGGAAGCAGGCGCTGTACCCGGCCGCGAACAGCTGCTCCGGGTTGGTGCCGGCGCCGCTGCCGCCCATCTCCTTGGGCGGGTTCACGACGACGTCGAGCTTGCCGTCGTCGGTGGCGACCCGGCCGTCGCGGCCGTTCTCGGCGGTGGCGACGGCGGTGTAGAGGACTTCGGACTGCTGGATCGGCATAACGGGTGTCTTCCTCCTAGGTCCGCCGCGACTCGCGCCCACGATCACGACGGATTTCGGAAAGACGCTACCGCATGCCGGAAATCCAGTGAAGCCCGCTCTTCCCCCGCCGGGGGTCAGAGCTTGACGATCATCTTTCCGGTGTTGTCGCCGCGCAGGACGCCGAGGAACGCCTCCAGGTTGTTCTCGATGCCCTCGACGACCGTCTCGCGGTACTTCAGCTCGCCGGAGCGGACCCAGGGGCCGACCTCCTCGACGAACCGCGGCTGGAGGTCGTAGTGGTCGCCGACCAGGAAGCCCTCGATGCGGCCCCGGGTCTGGATGAGCCGGGCGAGGTTCTTCGGGCCGGGCGCGGGCTCGGTGTTGTTGTAGACGGAGATCGCGCCGCAGATGGCGATGCGGCCGTTGAGGTTGAGGGAGCCGATGGCGGCCTCCAGGTGGTCGCCGCCGACGTTGTCGAAGTAGACGTCGACGCCGTCCGGGGCGGCGGCGCGCAGCTGCTCGCCCACCGGGCCGTTCTTGTAGTTGAAGGCGGCGTCGAAGCCGTACTCGTCAAGGAGCAGCTTGACCTTCTCGTCCGAGCCGGCCGAGCCGATGACCCGCGAGGCGCCCTTGAGCTTCGCGATCTGCCCGACCTGGCTGCCGACGGCACCCGCGGCGCCGGAGACGAAGACGGAGTCGCCCTCCTTGAAGGAGGCGGTGCGCAGCAGACCGGCGTAGGCGGTGAGCCCCGTCATGCCGAGCACGCCGAGGTACGTCGACAGGGGCGCCGCGTCCGGGTCGACCTTGACGGCGTTCTTGGCGTCCAGGGCGGCGTACTCGCGCCAGCCGAAGAAGTGCAGGACGTGGTCGCCGGCGGCGAAGCCCTCGGCGTTGGAGGCGACGACCTCGCCGACCGCGCCGCCCTGCATGACCTTGCCCAGCTCGTAGGGGGCGGCGTAGGACTTGGCGGCGCTCATGCGGCCGCGCATGTACGGGTCGACGGAGACGTACAGGTTGCGCACCAGGACCTGCCCGTCACACGGGGTGGGAACCTCCGCCTCGACGAGCGCGAAGTCCTCGGGCTTGGGCCAGCCGACCGGGCGGGTGACCAGGTGCCATTCGCGGTTGACGGCGGGGAGGACGGGGGAGTCGGTCATGGGGCACCTTTCCTGGGGCTTGCTCGGAACTTCCTCGGGAGCTGCTCGCCGAGAATGTTTCAGGTTCTGAAACAACCATGCGGCTGAACATTTCACGTTGTCAAACAAATGAGTACCCTGGTGTCCATGGCCACACCACGCGACACGACGCGCCGACCCGACGCCCTCACCCTCGAAGTCGTCGAGCTGATCGGCGAGGTCGTGGCCCGCTTCCACGCGGACTACGAGGAGGCGGCGGCGGAGCGCGCCCTGACCGGGGCGCAGGCCAAGCTGCTCAGCCTGTTGTCGCTGGAGCCGCTGCCGATGCGGAAGCTGGCCCGGAAGCTGAGGTGCGAGCCGTCGAACGTCACGGGGATCGTGGACCGGCTGGAGGCGCGGGGCCTGGTCGAGCGCCGGCCCGACCCCGGCGACCGGCGGGTCAAGGTCGCGGCGGCGACGGAGGAGGGACGCCGGGTGGCCCGGGGGCTGCGGGAGTCGCTCCGGTTCGCCCGGGAGCCGCTGGCGGGGCTGTCGGAGACGGAGCGGGTGGCCCTGCGGGACGCGTTGGCGACGATGCTGCGGGACGACTGAACCGGCGGACGCGGCAGGGGCGGACGCGGCACGGGGCGGCCCACCCCGGGTGTGGCGCCCACGGCGAGTCCCCGGCGACCGCTAGGCGGACGGGCCGTCCGGGGCCGGGGAGAGCACGGCCTCCGTCGCGGGGCCGGAAGGCTCGTGGTGGAGATGCTCCTCTCACGCCAGGGCAGGAGCAGCGCGCTCGCCAGGCACAGCAGGCCGGCGACGAGCAGGGCCCCGCGCACCCCCGCCGCGGCGGCCAGGAATCCTCTACCTGCGTGCCCACGACCGCGGTGAAATCGACCTGGAGCGGATCCCTTCCGCAGTGCTCGCCATGCCATTCGACCTGGTGCGCAACGACCTGCTCATGGACCCCAAGCCTCTCAAGCCCACACGCATCCAGTCGATCATCGACGAGCTCTTCCTACCTCTCGTTCACATGCACAACAGCGGGCCGAGTTCGACGAGAACCACGCGATCCGCCCCGGTCACCGGAGCACCGAGGGGCTTCAAGCGCGGCTGATTCCGAACCCACGTCAGACTCCACGCGTCAACAACGTCATGACCAGCAACAACTAGGGCGCGTAGCGAGTCGTGATCGATGTACGAAAATCGCCCTCGCGGCGGGGCCTGGACCGCTAGACCTTCTGGAGGCCTGATCGCGGAAGCCCAAACGCCACATCAAGGCGGTAATCCAGGAATCAAGGACCTCATACGAGCCACCCCTTGGCCACAACTGATTACGCACCCCAGTCGCCCGCCCCAGCTGTCGAGTCCGGGTCGACGTGGTGCCCCTGTACCAACGCCGTGGACAGGGAGTCGTGCAGAATCCGGTGCATGGGCAGGGTGAGTGCGAACCGGTTCTCGATGACCGTCAGAGACTTGCGGTGGGCAATTTCGCGTCTGTCCTCGTTGTGGATCCCTGCCGCCTCGATGTCAGCTTGGACGAGAGCGGCATCCGGGCCAGTAACCTCGTGGGACCACGTGTGCATGTACATGTGGAAGCCGCATGCGTAATCGCCGTCGCGGCAGAAGGTGAACTCGGGTGGCGGCACCTTCGGGTTCTGGGACTCGTAGTACAGCATGAAGACCTCCTCGCCGCTGTTGCGGGAGAGGTGGTTGCTGTAGCCGGGACCGAGTTCGCCCGGCCAGTCGCCATGGGCAACGGTGAACGCGAGGTCGCCGTGGGTGCCGTAGCGGACGGCAGCCATCTCCCGGCCCTGGGAGTTGATGTACGTCTCAATGCCCTCGGTCGTGTATGCGCCGAGCAGCACCGGAGCAGAGCCTCGTGCGATGCGGTTGACCAGCTCAACGGCCTCGATGCCGCGGGCCAGATGGATGCAGTAGCCGTACCGAGTGGGAGGCTTGTCGGCCAGCCACCTGATTCCGTGTGTGTTCAACTTTGACTCTCTGTCCCTTGTGATTCGGGCCGCGGCCGGCGGATCCAGCGTCGCCGGCCGCAGCCCAATCATGTCAGGGCCGCGTCATCGGATGTCGCACTTGACGACGGTCCCGGTGGCGTCACACTTCTCGAAACCAGTCACCTTCACCCAGTACTTGTCCTTGTCGAGGAGACGGAACTTGCTGGCGAAGCTGGAAATCCGGCTTCCCGCAGTCGTGTTCACCCAGTTGGACATGGCCGAACGGCCGCACACCTCGTTCCAGTCCGGGCCGGATATGCGCTCGTCGTCCCAGAATCGCCAGACACCGTCGGAGTACTTGGTGGCGTACGTCTGCACGCACTCGTCCCCCGAGAGGACCTGATTGGTGCCGTCCATGCGTTCCGGCATGCCGCCGCTCTGGTACGTGGAGGCAAAGGGGAACTCGTCACAGCTCTTCGTATCACCGGCGGAGATCTCGGGGAGCGTCGTCGTGTCCGGATGGCCGTACTCGGCCGCCCAACCGTCCGGA
Organism: Streptomyces sp. MMCC 100; assembly: GCF_041538145.2. Classification (NCBI taxonomy): domain Bacteria; kingdom Bacillati; phylum Actinomycetota; class Actinomycetes; order Kitasatosporales; family Streptomycetaceae; genus Streptomyces; species Streptomyces sp. MMCC 100. The sequence continues at coordinate 1,254,941 of NZ_JBGORK020000001.1, read as the reverse complement.
CAGACCACCTTACGGTTCAAATCCGGGTCCCGGGACCACTTGTTCCGCTCCCCGTGCACGCCGTCTGTGTAACGGTCCGCCAGGAACTGCAGCGGCTCACCGTTGTGGAGCTTGGTGTTGATCAGCCAAGCGTTGGCTGCGGCTGCCGGGGTCTTGGCGGTGTTGAACGCGTACCCGGGCAGGTAGTCGGGGAAGACGCAGCCGGCGGCGGAGTATACGGTGTCGCAGCGGACCCAGATCGGGGCACCGATCAGGCCCTGACTGTTGTCGGTGGGCATGGCCTCGGGGACGCTCGTGGAGAAGGTCGCGTACGGCGCGAATGCCATCTTCGTCGACCGTTCCGAGTCCCAGGCCTCCGTGCCGGAAACCTGCCGTCCCACTTGACCGTGGTGGTGCCGGTCTCCACGTGCGGGTCGATGTCCCCGCTGCCGTTCCACATCAGGTTGCCGTCCCATGAGTAGTACGGCTTCTCCGAACAACCGGTGGAGCACTGCGGAACGAGTGTCAGTTTGATCGCGCCGGGGATGGCCGGGAAGGGGACCTTCCCCACCTCCACCGGGAGCGGCATGATCCTCGACCACAGCTGCATTTCGTCACCGGTCATGGATGTCTTCATGTGGTAAGCCGTGAAGAACTCCTGGTAGCCGGACGACTCCTGGTTCGTCTGGTCGGTGACCTCGACACTCCAGATGTGATACATGCATGCCGCATCGCGCGTGAAGGCCGAGAGGTACTTGCCGTTGGCCTCGCAGCTGGGGTTCAGCGGCCCCGCGGCTCGCGTAGTACGCTGCGCGGACCGGGCCTGCTCGATCCGCGCCAGGTCAGCATCGGTGACCGGCCGGGAGTCCATGCACAACTGCTTGGTGCTCTCGGCGCCGGCAGGCTGGCAGTGTCGCTCGCTGCCGTCGGTCGCGGCGGACCGTGCCCGGCTCGTCTGCTCTCCGTACGACTCCCAGCCGGGCACCGTCTGCCAGGTGGTGTCGTGCACCGGGTTCGGGGCGTCCTTGTCCGGGGCGGGCAGCTTGATGTCCACGATGCGGTTGCGGATGCGGAACTTCGAGTACGCCGACCATGTGGTCTCGTACAGCCCGGTCTCGTCGTAGCCGGAGGTCGCGAAGGCGTAGGTCTTGCCGGGCACCAGGGCCTTCGCCGGAACGGTGACTTCGGCGGTCCCGCCAGAGGCAACCATGGGCGAGACCAGTACGCCGTAGTCCTCCCCCGGGATCTTGAGCTGGGCCCCCACTGTGCCGTCGGCGTTGACGTTGTGGATCTTGAATGTCAGGTTGGCGTCGTCGCCGTCCGCGTCGGTGACGGTGTTCTTCAGGACGGCCATGGTCCGGTCGACCTGCCACACCTGGTTTGCATCCTGCGTCCACTGCGGACCCGCGGAGAGGTTCTTGCCCGAAACCGGGCGGTTACCGGCTCGGGCGAGCGATTCGGGCCCGGCGGCCGGCGTCGCGGACGGAGGCGTATCTGGGTTCGGTTTAGTCGTCGGGTTGCCGTCGGCCGCGGAAGCCACTCCCGGGCTCAAGAGCAGAGCGCCGACGGCTATGACCGAGGCTAAGCGGCGACGAGCCACCGAGGGTCTCCTGGTTCCATGACGAGACACGCGCATGTCGTCCTCCCATGCCGCCACCTTCGACACAAGTCCTAAGGCGCACAGCGTTGTTGGTCGTCGGTTGTGTCGCCGAACTGTCTATGCGACCCAAGGAAACCGAACAAGAGTTCCAACTAGGAAGATTGTTTCAATCTGCACGTATCAGACGTGACACCGATCACGGTTGCGCGAGGCGAGGTGATGTTCCTGTGGCAGTCCTGTGAACAGGTGTGCTCGACGGCGCCACCGGACAGCTTGCCCGGCTGCTCCGGACCGACGCCGACGCGTCGGAACAAGTTGCGGGGTGCGGGCAGCACCGCCGACGGGGAACGCGAAGCCCTTACGTGCACCACCACAGGAAGCGGTCGCAGGTTTCCGTGGGGGTCGGGTCCGGCTGTTCCGGCGGTGTGGGGGTCGCCGACGGGGGTGGGTCGTCGTGCGACTCCGGGGACGACGGGTCCGGGTTCGCGGGCGGGGTGGTGCTCGGGACCGGCGCCCCGGACGCGCCGGGACCGCCGGACGCGGTCGGCGTCTGCGACTCCTCCGCCTCCGGGGACTGCGACGCGGACGCCGACACCGTTGTCGACGCGGACGCGCTCGTGGACGGCGGGGCCGAGGCCGGGGTCGTCCCCGAGGGGGCGTCGGCCGGGATCGCCGACGCCTCCCCCACCTCGCGGGTCGCCTCACCGTCCGTCGTCTCGCCGCCCGCGGCGGCCGGCTTCTCCGGGGAGTGCGGGGCGTCCATGCCGAGTTCGGCGAGGCTCAGTCCCCCGGCGGCCAGGACGAAGCCCCCGACGAGGAGCAGGGTCCGGCGGCGGCGCCTGCGGTGGGCGGCGGCCTTGCGGTCGCGGCGGCTGGAGCGGGCGCCGGGAGCGGCTTCGCCGGGGTCCTCGCCGGGGTCCTCGTCGGAGTCGTCCCGCAGGTCGCCCCGGGTTGGTGTCCCGGCGACCGCCGCCACCTCGCGGTCCTCGCCCACCGCCGTCGGCGCGGTCTCCTCACCCGCCGTCAGGTAGGCGTCCGACGCGTGCAGTTCGTGGGCGGGCGTGCCGCAGCCCGGGCAGGCGAGGGCGCCGTTGAGGTGCCGTCGGCACGGGTGGCAGTAGTCCATGACGCGGGAAGGTTAAGTTCCGGAAGGGGCGCGTTCCTAGAGGCCACTGTGAAGGTTGTGTGGGAAAGCGTTCGGCGGCACTTCCTCCCCCTCCCTCGAAACTGCCGAAACCGTTATGTGTCCGACCCATTGACACTCCCAGCACCCCGTCCTTACTGTCACGCCAGCATTTCGAACGAGTGACGAAATACCGAACAGAGCGAAGGGCAGCCGCCGTGCGCATCACCGGAATCAGCACACACGTGGTCGGGACGCCGTGGCGCAACCTGACCTACGTACAGGTGCACACCGACGAGGGCATCACCGGAGTCGGCGAGACCCGGATGCTGGGGCACACCGACGCGCTCCTCGGCTATCTGAAGGAGGCCGAGGCCAACCACATTCTCGGTTCCGACCCGTTCGCTGTCGAGGACCTGGTGCGCCGCATGAAGTACGGCGACTACGGCCGCGCGGGCGAGATCGTGATGTCGGGCATCGCCGTCGTCGAGATGGCGTGCTGGGACATCAAGGGCAAGGCCCTCGGCGTCCCGGTCTGGCAGCTGCTGGGCGGGAAGGTCACCGACAAGGTCAAGGCGTACGCCAACGGGTGGTACACGACCGAGCGGACGCCGGAGGCGTACCACAAGGCCGCGCAGGGGGTCATGGAACGCGGGTACCGGGCGCTGAAGATCGACCCGTTCGGCACCGGGCACTTCGAGCTGGACCAGCAGCAGACGAACTACGCGGTGTCGCTGATCGAGGCCGTGCGGGACGCCATCGGCCCCGACGCCGAGCTGATGCTGGAGATGCACGGCCGGTTCTCGCCCTCCACCGCCGTCCGGCTCGCGCGCGAACTCGCGCCGTTCAAGCCGGCCTGGCTGGAGGAGCCGGTCCCGCCGGAGAACCTCAGGGCGTTGAAGAAGGTCGCCGAGAAGGTCGACATCCCGGTCGCCACCGGCGAGCGCATCCACGACCGGATCGAGTTCCGCGAGCTGTTCGAGGACCAGTCGGTGGACGTCATCCAGCCCGACGTCGGCCACATCGGCGGCATCTGGGAGACGCGGAAACTGGCCGCGACCGCCGAGACGCACTACACGCTTCTCGCCCCGCACAACGTGGGCGGTTCCGTGCTCACCGCGGCCAGCCTCCAGGTCGGGTTCACCTCCCCGAACTTCAAGATCCTTGAGCACTTCAACGACTTCGCGGACGCGGAGATCAAGAAGGTCGTGAAGGGTGCGCCGCAGGTGGACCCGGAGGACGGGTGCTTCCACCTCTCCGACGCGCCCGGCCTCGGGGTCGAGCTGGACACCGACGCGGCGGCCGAGTTCCCGCAGCAGCAGGCGCGGTTCGACCTGTGGGCCGAGGGCTGGGAGCAGCGCAACCCCAAGGGGACCGGGGCATGAGCGAGGCGGTCGTCGTCGAGGAGCCGGGCCGGCACCGGCTCGTACCGCACGAGCCGCGTGAACCGGGGCCCGGCGAGGCGCTGGTGCGGGTGCACGCCGCGGGGATCTGCGGCAGCGACCGCGAGGTCTACCAGGGCAACCGGCCCGAGGGGTACGTGCGTTACCCGCTCACCCCCGGACACGAGTGGTCCGGGACGGTGGAGCGGCTCGGTGCCGGGGTGCCGGACGCGCTCGTCGGCCGGAAGGTCGTGGGCGAGGGCTTCCGCAACTGCCAGGTGTGCGACCGCTGTCACGCGGGCGAGACGACGCTGTGCACGGCCGGGTACGAGGAGACCGGGTTCACCCAGCCGGGCGCCATGGCCCCGACGCTGACCCTGCCGGCCCGGCTGCTGCACGTGCTGCCCGACGACGCCGACCTCACCGGAGCGGCGCTGCTGGAGCCGGCGGCCTGCATCGCCGCCGCCGCGCTGAAGGCGAACGCCCGGCCCGGTGAGCGGGTCGCCGTCGTCGGCACGGGCACGCTCGGCATGTTCGCCGTGCAGTTCCTGCGCGCCGCGTCCCCGGCCGAGCTGCTGGTGGTCGGGACGCGCGGGGACCGGGAGGCGCTGTCGCGGCGGTTCGGCGCGACCGGCTTCCGCACCAAGGACCGGCCGCTCCCGGACGACTTCGACGTCGTGATCGAGACCGCCGGGTCCGCGGACGCCGCCCGCACGGCCGCCGCGCTGCTGCGCCGGGGCGGGCGGCTGGTGCTGACCGGCATCCCGGCCCCGGGCGCCGACGGCCTCGACCCGACCGACCTGGTCGTACGGCAGCTGGAGGTGCACACCGTCTTCGGGGCGCCGCCGGACGCCTGGGCGCACACCGTGCGGGTCTTCGCGGCCGGTCTGCTGGATCCGCGGCCGCTGGTGACGCACGAACTGCCGCTCTCGGAGTTCTCCGAGGCCATCGAGCTCGTGGGCTCCGGCGACCCGAAGGTCGGAAAGGTGCTGCTGCGCCCGGACGCCCTCCCCTGAGCCGTACGCCGGCGCGGGGGCGACCTGACGGCCTCCGCACCGGCGTACACCCACCGCACCGGACGTCTCGCACCCGGGCCGCCGCCCCGGAGCCCCTCGCATCCGCAGCCGCTCGCACCCCGAGGCGCGAACTTCGTCCGACATATCGAACACTAAGGACAGCTTGTGACCGACCCTTCCGCCACGGCCGCCGCACGCAGGCCCGGTGAGCAGACCCTCACCGCCCTCGGCCTGGCCGCGCCCGACCCCGACCCCGCCGACGCCTCGCCGCACTCCTTCCCGGGCGGCGGCCGCTGGCGCACCGAGATTCCCTCCTGCGAGGGGCCGGAGGCGCTGGGGGTGGTGCTCAAGGAGTCCTCGCGACTGGACGTGCCGATCCACCGGATCAGCCAGGGCAGCGGCGTGTGGATGCTCACCGACGCCGAGATCACCGAGATGGTCGAGGCCACCGCCGAACGCGACATAGAGCTCTGCCTGTTCACCGGTCCGCGCGGCACCTGGGACATCGGCGGCTCCACCCGGACCGACTCGGGCGGCGCGGGCCTGCGGGCACGCGGCCACGCCGCGGTCGCCGGGTGCGTCGAAGACGCCGTACGCGCGAGCGAGTTGGGCGTCAAGTGTCTGCTCGTCGCCGACGAGGGCGTGCTGTGGACGCTGCACCGGGCCCGCAGCTCCGGCATCCTCCCCGCCGACACCACGCTCAAGCTCTCGGCCCTCGTGGGACCGGTCAACCCGGCCTCGTACGCGGTCTACGAGCGGCTCGGCGCCGACTCCATCAACGTCCCCAGTGACCTGACGCCTGATCACCTGACCGAAATACGGCGGGTTTCGGCCGCGCCGATGGACATGTACATCGAGGCTCCCGACGACCTCGGCGGCTATGTGCGCATGTACGAGGTCGCCGAGCTGATCCGGCGCGGTGCCCCGCTGTACCTGAAGTTCGGCCTGTCCAAGGCGCCCGGGATCTATCCGTACGGGCACCACCTGCGGGAACTGACACTGGCCACCGCCAAGGAGCGGGTGCGGCGCGGCAGGCTCGCCCTCGACCTGCTCGCCCGGCACGGCGCGGACGGGGACATGGCACCGCTCGGCACCCGCCTGCCCGGGGCGCTCAACCGGTTCGAGATCTCGTCATAACGTTCCGGAAACTCCCTTCTCAAAAGACGACACGACCGCGCACAATCCCACACACCTGCCTCGCCGACCCAGCCCTCACATCAAGGATGATGACCATGCGCAACCGCAGAGCCGCACTCGCCGCGATAGCCTCCGCCGCCTCGCTCGCCCTCACGCTGACCGCCTGCGGCCAGAACAGCGAGGGCGGCAGCGAGGAGGACAAGGGGGGCAGCGACGGCGCCACCGTCGGCATCGCGATGCCGACCAAGTCCTCCGAGCGCTGGATCTCCGACGGCGCCAACGTCGTCAAGGAGCTGGAGGGCAAGGGCTACAAGACCAAGCTCGTCTACGGCGAGGACGACCCGGACCAGCAGGTCTCGCAGATCGAGAACATGATCACGCAGGGCGTGGACGCCCTGATCGTCGCCGCGATCGACAACAAGTCCCTCGGCAACGTCATGCAGCAGGCCAAGGAGGCCGACATCCCGGTCATCTCCTACGACCGGCTGATCCTCGGCACGGAGAACGTCGACTACTACGCGTCGTTCGACAACGAGAAGGTCGGCGAGCTGCAGGGCGGCTACATCGTCGACAAGCTCGGCCTGAAGGCGGGCAAGAAGGGCCCGTTCAACATCGAGCTGTTCGCCGGCTCCAACGACGACAACAACACCAAGTACTTCTTCCAGGGCGCGATGAACGTCCTGAAGCCCTACATGGACAAGGGCCAGCTCGTCGTCCGCTCCAAGCAGACCGCCCTCAACCAGGTCACCACCCTGCGCTGGGACGGCGGCACCGCGCAGAAGCGCATGGACGACCTGCTCACCTCGAGCTACCGCAGCGCCCGGGTCGACGCGGTGCTCTCGCCGTACGACGGCATCTCCATCGGCATCCTGTCCGCCCTGAAGTCGGACGGCTACGGCTCCGGCAGCAAGGCCATGCCGGTCGTCACCGGCCAGGACGCCGAGATCGCCTCGGTGAAGTCGATCATCGCGGGCCAGCAGACCCAGACCGTCTACAAGGACCTGCGCCAGCTCGCCAAGGTCGCCTCGAACATGGTCGACGCGGTCCTGAACGACAAGAAGCCCGAGGTCAACGACACCAAGTCGTACGACAACGGCGCCAAGGTCGTCCCCGCCTACCTGCTGCAGCCGGTCAGCGTCGACAAGTCCAACTACAAGAAGGTCCTGGTCGACGGCGGCTACTACACCGAGGACCAGCTCAACTGACCGGGCTCCATCAAGGATTGGAAGGCACGACCATGGCGGGACCCGTCCTGGAAATGCGCTCGATCGTCAAGACCTTTCCCGGTGTCAAAGCGCTGTCGGACGTCACGCTGACCGTTCGCCAGGGCGAGGTCCACGCCATCTGCGGGGAGAACGGCGCCGGCAAGTCGACCCTGATGAAGGTGCTCTCCGGAGTCCATCCGCACGGCAGTTACGAGGGGGACGTCCTCTTCGAGGGCGAGACCTGCCGGTTCAAGGACATCCGGGCGAGCGAACAGCACGGCATCGTGATCATCCACCAGGAGCTGGCGCTGGTGCCGTATCTGTCCATCGCGGAGAACATCTTCCTCGGCAACGAGCACGCCAAGCGCGGACTGATCAACTGGAACGACACCCTCAAGCACGCCACCGAACTGCTGCGCAGGGTCGGTCTCGACGAGCACCCCGAGACCCGCGTGGCCGACATCGGCGTGGGCAAGCAGCAGCTGGTGGAGATCGCCAAGGCGCTCTCGAAGAAGGTGAAGCTGCTCATCCTCGACGAGCCGACGGCGGCGCTCAACGACGAGGACAGCGGCAAACTCCTCGACCTGATCCTTCAGTTGAAGGAACAGGGCATCACCTCGATCATCATCTCGCACAAGCTGAACGAGATCCGCCGGGTCGCCGACTCGGTCACCATCATCCGCGACGGGCGCTCCATCGAGACGCTCGACGTGAAGGCGGCGGAGACGACCGAGGACCGGATCATCAGCGGCATGGTCGGCCGCGACCTGGAGAACCGCTTCCCGGACCGCACCCCGCACCAGCCCGAGAAGGGCGCGGCCCCGGCCCTGGAGATCCGCAACTGGACCGTGCACCACCCCATCGACCAGCAGCGCAAGGTCGTCGACGACGTCTCGATCGAGGTGCGGCGCGGCGAGATCGTGGGCATCGCCGGGCTCATGGGCGCCGGCCGCACCGAACTGGCGATGAGCGTCTTCGGCCGCACCTACGGCCGGCACGCGGGCGGCACGGTCCTCAGGGACGGCACGGAGATCCGCACGAAGACCGTCCCGGAGGCGGTCGGGCACGGGATCGCGTACGTCACCGAGGACCGCAAGCACTACGGCCTCAACCTCATCGACACCATCAACCGGAACATCTCGCTGACCGCGCTGGGCAAGGTCTCCAAGCGGGGTGTCGTCGACGAGCACGGCGAGCGGCAGGTCGCCGAGGACTACCGCAAGTCCATGAACATCAAGGCGCCTACCGTCTTCGAGCCGGTCGGCAAGCTGTCGGGCGGCAACCAGCAGAAGGTCGTCCTCAGCAAGTGGATCTTCGCGGGTCCCGAGGTGCTGATCCTGGACGAGCCCACGCGCGGCATCGACGTGGGCGCCAAGTACGAGATCTACACGGTCATCGACCGCCTGGCGGCCGAGGGCAAGGCGGTCGTGTTCATCTCCTCCGAGCTGCCGGAGCTGCTCGGCATGTGCGACCGCATCTACACGATGGCGGCGGGACGGCTCACGGGTGAGTTCTCGCGGGCCGAGGCCTCGCAGGAAGCGCTGATGCGGCAGATGACGAAGGACAAGAAGGACAAAGAGGTAAGCCGATGAGCACGGACGTGACCGCCAAGACCCCGGCACCGGCACCGCCCGGCAGAGAGGGTCCGGCCTCCGGCGGCGGCCTGCTGCAGCTGATGCTCGACGGCATGCGCCGCAACATGCGCCAGTACGGCATGCTGATGGCCCTCGGCCTGATCGTGGTGCTGTTCGCGGTGTGGTCCGACGGCGACCTGCTGCTGCCGCGCAACGTCTCCAACCTGGTGCTGCAGAACAGCTACATCCTGATCCTCGCGATCGGCATGATGCTCGTCATCATCGCGGGCCACATCGACCTGTCGGTGGGCTCACTGACCGCGTTCGTGGGCGCGACGGCCGCCGTCCTGATGGTCAGGAACGACATGCCCTGGCCCGTGGCGGTGATCCTGTGCCTGGCCATCGGCGCCGCCGCCGGCTCCGTGCAGGGGTTCTTCATCGCCTATCTCGGCATACCGTCGTTCATCGTGACCCTCGCGGGCATGCTGCTCTTCCGCGGTCTGACGGAGATCTTCCTCAAGGGCCAGACCCTCGGCCCGTTCCCGAAGGACCTGCAGAAGATCGCCAACGGCTTCCTGCCCGAGGTCGGTCCGAACACCAACTACCACAATCTCACCCTGCTGCTGGGCTTCGCCCTGATCGCCTTCGTGGTGTACCAGGAGGTCCGCGACCGCAAGCGGCAGCAGGAGTTCTCCCTCGACGTGCCGCCGGTCAAGCTGTTCCTGCTCAAGCTGGTCGCGCTGATCGCCGCCGTCCTCGTCGTCACGCTGCTGCTGGCCAGCTACAAGGGCGCCCCGATCGTGCTGCTCATCCTGGGCGTGCTGGTCGTCGGCTTCGGCTACCTGATGCGCAACGCGATCATCGGCCGCCACATCTACGCCATCGGCGGCAACCTGCCCGCGGCCAAGCTGTCGGGCGTGAGGGACAAGAAGGTCACCTTCCTGGTCTTCCTGAACATGGGCATGCTCGCGGCCCTGGCGGGTCTGGTCTTCGCCGCCCGCTTCAACGCGGCCTCGCCCAAGGCGGGCCTCAACTTCGAGCTGGAGGCCATCGCCGCCTCCTTCATCGGCGGCGCGTCGATGAGCGGCGGCGTCGGCACGGTCCTCGGCGCGATCATCGGTGGCCTGGTCCTCGGCGTGCTGAACAACGGCATGAACCTCGTCGGCATCGGCACCGACTGGCAGCAGGTCATCAAGGGCGCGGTACTGCTGGCGGCGGTCGGGTTCGACGTGTGGAACAAGCGCAGGGTCGGTTCGTAACGCACCTCGGGCCCCGCCACTGACGGCGGGGCCCGCTTCTTTCCACGGAAGTACAGGAGCCGCACATGGAACTGAGCAGACGAACGCTCATCGCGTCGGCGGCAGCGGCCGGCGTGGCAGCCACCGCGGTCGGCGGCACGGCGCACGCGTCGGGAGGCGGGAAACCGGTGAAGGAACTCTTCGGCAGGCTGGCCGACGGTACGAAGGTGTACCGCTGGTCGCTGGAGAACGGCGGCACGCGGATGAAGGTGCTGTCGTACGGCGGTGTCGTGCAGTGCCTGGAGATCCCGGACCGCCGCGGCCGCTACGCGAACGTCTCGCTGGGCTTCGACAACCTCGACGACTACGTCGCCCTCAGCCCGCACTTCGGCGCCCTGATCGGACGGTACGGCAACCGCATCGCCCAGGGCCGCTTCACCCTGGACGGCAAGGAGTACCAGCTCTCCGTCAACGACGGCGAGAACTCCCTGCACGGCGGCGCCCTCGGCTTCGACTACCGGGTGTGGGACGTCGAGCCGTTCACCCGGGGCTCCGACACCGGCCTGGTGCTCCACTACACCAGCGTCGACGGCGAGATGGGCTACCCGGGCACGCTGAGGGCGAAGGTGACGTACACCCTCACCCGGCGCGGCGACTGGCGCATCGACTACGAGGCCACCACCGACAAGGCCACCGTCGTCAACCTCACCAGCCACGTCTACTGGAACCTGGCCGGCGAGGGCAGCGGCACGGTCGAGGACCACGAGCTGTCGATCGCCGCCTCCCGCTTCACCCCCACCGACGCGGGTCTGATCCCCACCGGCGAGCTGGCGCGGGTGTCCGGCACACCCTTCGACTTCCGCCGGGGCAAGCCGGTCGGCCGGGACATCCGGGACGCCCACCCGCAGCTGGTCGCCGCCAAGGGCTTCGACCACAACTGGGTCCTCGACAAGGGCGTCACCGACCGCCCCGAGCACATCGCCACCCTGCGCGAGAACGCCTCGGGCCGCACCCTGCGCATCGCCACCGACCAGCCGGGACTGCAGTTCTACTCGGGCAACTTCCTCGACGGCACCCTGACCGGCACCGGCGGCTCCCTCTACCGCCAGGGCGACGCGCTGTGCCTGGAGACCCAGCACTTCCCGGACTCGCCGAACCACCCCTCGTTCCCGTCGACCGTGCTGCGGCCCGGCGAGACGTACCGGACGTCGACGGTGCACTCGTTCGACGCCTGAGGACGGCCACGGGTCGGCGCGGGCACACTTTCTTCACACGCGTTGAACGGTGCCCCGCCCGCCTCCGTATACAAGGGCGGCCCGTGTCCCCCGCACGGGCCGCCCACTTACGGAGGTCCACTTGTCCGGCAACGTCACCTCGTTGTTCCGCAGCACCGCGGCGCACAGCCCCTCGATGGCGGCGCTGACGCGGGAGAGCGGCGAGGCGGCGGGCGCCGGCCCGGTGGACTTCTGCATCCCCTGCAACCCGTACTTCCCCACTCCGGCGATGTTCGACGAGATGGCCGGCCGGCTGCGCGACATCATCACGTACTACCCGAGCAGCGCCGACACCATCACCGCCGAACTGTGCAGCCTGCTCCAACTCCCCCCGCAGTGCGTGGCGATGGGCAACGGCTCCACGGAGCTGATCACCTGGATCGACCACCTGCTGGTCCGGGAGTCCCTCGCCGTCCCCGTCCCCACCTTCGGCCGCTGGACCGACCAGCCCATGGAGACCGGCAAGCGGGTCGACATGTTCCCGCTCCAGGAGGCCGGCGGCTTCGCCCTCGACCTCGCCCGGTACGGCGAGTTCATCCGGGCCAGGGGCACCCGGGCCGTGGTGATCTGCAACCCCAACAACCCCGACGGCGGCTACCTGCACAAGCAGGCGCTGGTGCAGTTCATGGACGCGATGGCCGACCGGGACCTCGTCGTGATCGACGAGTCCTTCCTGGAGTTCGCCGACGCGGAGGCCGAACCCAGCGTGGTCCAGGAGGCGATGCTGCGCCCCAACGTCGTCGTCCTGCGCAGCCTCGGCAAGAACTTCGGGCTGCACGGCATCCGCTTCGGCTACCTCGTCGCCAACCCGGCGCTCGCGGGCCGGGTGCGGACCATGCTCCCCAAGTGGAACCTCAACTCCTTCGCGGAGCATGTGGTGTTCATGCTGCGCGACCACGGACCCGAGTACGCGCGGAGTCTGCACCAGGTGCGGCGCGACCGCCTGGAGATGGCCGCGCAGCTGTCCGCGCTGCCCGGCCTGACCGTCTACCCCTCCCAGGGCAACTTCCTCTTCGTCCGCCTCCCCGTGGGCGCGGAGGGCACCGCCGTGCGGGACCGCATGCTCACCGAGCACCGGGTCCTGGTCCGTGAGTGCGGCAACAAGATCGGTTCGTCCAGCCGCTTCCTGCGTCTCGTGGTGCGCCCCCAGGTGGACGTGCGTCGCCTGGTGTCCGGCCTGGAACAGGTGCTCTACGGGTCCAGGAGGGGAGCCGCCGTGCCCGGGCCGGCCACAGGGACCGGCTACAGCTCGGGCACGGCGGCGGTGGATCGCCTGATGAGCCAGACCAACGGCTCCGGCATGCGGGCGATCACCGCTCGGACCGCCGGTGCCGGTGCCCCGGGGCTCGCCGCCGCTCCGGCCCCTGCCGCGGGCACCGGCACCGGCATGCCGCCCGCCGCGGTGCCCGTCGCTCCGGCGGCGGCCACCGTGCCTCCACCGGCGCCGGTCCCCCAGCCGGCGCCGTACCCCGGACCGGTGCCGGTCCCCCACCCGGCACCGGTCCCGCAACAGCCCGTGCCCGCCCCGGTTCCGCAGCCCATGCCCGCCCCGGTTCCGCAGCCCATGCCCGCGCCGGTGCCCGCGCCCGCCCCGGCCGCTTCGTATCCGGCGCCCTTCGGCCCGACCCCGCCCGGTGTCCCGGCCCGCGGGGGTCTCACGGCCGCCCAGGTCAGAGGCACCGACGGCCTGGAGTCGGTCCCGGCGACGGGATGGCCGAACGCGGCGGGGATGGGCCAGGCGGGCTGATTCCCTCGGCCGCCCCTACTCGGCCGAAGGCGCCGAGGCGGTCGACGTGCCCGACGGGGTCGGGCAGGGCGAGTCCGTCGGGGCGGCCGTGGGCCCCGGGGACGGGGATTCCGGCTCCTCCGCGGAGCAGTCGTCCGTGGCGGTCGGCGAAGGGCTCGGGGCGGTCGGATCCGGCGAGGGGTCCGGGGATTCGGTGGGGGTCTCGGTCGGCGGCTGGGAGGGCCCCTGGCTCGTCGGAGGCACCGACGGGGAGGGCTCCGGGGCCGTGGACGGTACGGGGCGGGACGGGGACGGGGACGGCCCGGGGCTGCCGCCCGGGGTGGTGCCCGGGTCCGGGCCGATGACGATGCCGTCGTCCGCGCCTCCACCCCCGTCTCCCCGGCCACCGCCGTCGCCGCCGCCGCTCTCGCCGTCGACGGGCTCGGTCGCCGGGGTGTCGCCGCCCGCGCCCGGGCTCTTCGGGACGACGCCCTTTCCGTCCGGGACGGTGTGGACTCCCCGGCTGTAGAACTCCAGCCAGTACCTGACCGTTTCCAGGTAGGTGCGGGAGTTGTTGTAGCTGAGGATCGCCCGGTCCAGGTCGGCCGCCCGGCCCAGGTCCCGGTCGCCGGCGCAGAGGTAGCGCCCGGCCGCGAGGGCCGCGTCGAAGACGTTGTTCGGGTCGGCGCGGCCGTCACCGTTGCCGTCCGCGCCCCAACGGGCCCAGGTGGACGGCAGGAACTGCATCGGGCCCACCGCCCGGTCGTAGACCGTGTCGCCGTCGTGGGCACCGCCGTCCGTGTCCCGGATCAGGGCGAAGCCCCGGCCGTCGAGGGGCGGCCCGGTGATACGGCTCAGGGTCGTGCCGTTCCGGTCGACCGCGCCGCCGCGTGCCTGGCCGGACTCGACCTTGCCGATCGCCGCGAGCAGTTCCCAGGGCAGCCGGCAGCCGGGGTCCGTCCTGCCGACGGCCGTCTCGGCGGCGCGGTAGGCACGCAACACGGTGGCCGGGATGCCCGACTGGGCGCGGGCCTCGTCCCGTCCGGGCGCGGCGGAGACCGACCCGCCGTCGCGCGTCGTCAGGGGCGGGAGTTCGGTGTGGTACGAGCCGTCGCCCGGCGGAGCCGGCTCGGCGAACGGGCCGCCTGCCGCCGGCAGGCTCAGGTCGTCGGCCGCCGGTCCGGCGTGGGTGTCCTTCGCGTCCGGGGCGAGGCCGGGTGCCTGGGAGGCGGTCAGGGCCGCCATGGCCGCCACCGCCAGGGCGGTCGTGCGCAGTCCCTTGCGGGTCCGCCCGGGGTACAGGCCTCGGGCACGGCGTACGGGCATGGTCGTCACTCCTGTCGGATCCGTCGGAGATACGGGAGGCGGGACGCGGGGCGCGGGGCGCGGGGCGCGGGGCGCGGGCAAGGGAGACGCGGGAGGCGGGCCGGGGGTGCGGTCGGTCGTGCGGCTCTCAGCGGCCGAAGGTGTCGAGGGCGGAGACCAGCCAGCGTCCGTCGCGGTGCACGACGTCGACGGCGAGCATGGCCGCCGCGTACACACCCTCGTCCTGCGCGGCCTCCTCGCCCTCTCCCGCCTTGCTCGTGCTGTCCGTCGCGGCCTCCTTCCCGCTGGTGGCGACGCTGCTCTGGTCGGCGTAGACGAGGACCCGGGCCCGGTCGCCGTCGATGCGTTCGACCGCGCTCTCGGTGACCGTCGTGGTGATCACCGCCTTCTGCTCGTCGGCCCGCTCGCGGACGTCGGCGAGCAGCTCGCGGTGCTGGTCGACGGCCTTGCCGGTCAGGAGGTCCTTCGCCGCCTCGTCGAGGGCGCCGGGGTCGGCGTGGTCGTAGGAGAAGAGCCGGTCGACGGCCTTGGCCACCTGTCCCTTGATCTCGCTGGTGCCGGCCAGGTCGGTCAGTGCGGTGTTGCTCCGCGCGGACTCGGACCTGAGCCCCTCGGCCTCCGCGTGTGCCCAGCCGGCGAAGCCGCCGAGGAGCACCGTCAGCGCGCAGAGCAGTACGAGGACCGGGGGGCGGCGGCGCGGGCGGGCCCGGGTGGTCTTCGTCCCGTCGCCGGTCGTGGGCGAGTCGGCGGTGGTGGCCTCCGCGGGTTCCAGGACGGCTGTGGCACCGCGCGTACCGGCCCGCGCTGCCGTGCGCTCTGTGCGCTCTGCCCGCTCCGGGCGCCCTGCGGAGCCGGCGGGCCGTGTCTCGCGGGCCTGGCGGCGCCGCTGGCGGTTGATGTGGTGACGGGTCGTCGACATGGTGCTGTGTCCTCCTCGCTGCGGCCGGCTTGCGCGGTACGGGACCGGGTCAGCCGTCCGATGTGCCGCCCACGGGTGCCTGGCCCAGGGCGCTCAGCTTCCACCGGCCGTCGGTCCGGGTGAGCTCGCCGAGCATGCGGCTGTCCTTGTCGGTCTTCGCCCCGTCGGCCGCCTTGACGGTGACGCGCAGGGCGACCAGCACCCGGGCGCGTCCGGCGCGGTCGTCGAGTTCGGTGACGGCGCCCGACAGCACCCGCGCCGTGCTCACCGTCTTCGCCTCCGCCACCTGCGCGGCGAACTCGTCTCGTCCGGAGGCCAGTTGCTCGTGCAGTTCGCCGGTCGTCGACGACTCCCACAGATCGAGGCCCCGCTTCAGCTCGCGGTGGTCGAGCGTGTTCAGGTTCTGCACGGCCTGCTCCCCGGCGGAGAGCGCCGCGTCCCGCTGCACGGCGTACGCGGCCTGCTCGTCGTGGGCGGCCCGGTACCAGTCCTGGCCGGCCCACGCCGCGAAGCCGCCGGCGACGAGGGTGAGGACGAGCGCCAGGGCAGGCAGCGGCCGGGAACGGCCGACGTCGAGGAGCCGGACCGCGCGTCTCATGGGGTGCTCCGTTCTCCCGCGCATGCTCAGCGGGCCTTGATGTCGACGATCCGCCACCGGTCGTCCTCGAGCCGTGCCGTGACCGTGAGCTGGGCCGCCGCGGTGGTGACCTCGGCCGCGCCCTTGCCCTTGCTCGCGTCCTTGCCCTTGCCCTTGTGGGAGGTCTGGTCGAGGAAGACCAGCAGGCGGGCCTCGTCGCCGTCGAGTTCGACCACACCGGTGCGGACGGCCCGGGTGCTCAGGGTGACGCGCTGTTCGGTGAGGTCGTCGCGGACGCGGGCGAAGAGGGTCTCGTACTGGCGGGCGGCGCGGCCGTCGAGGACGGTGCTCGCGGAGCGCTCGGCGGCCGCGGTGCCGTCCGGGGTGTAGGAGAAGACACGGGCGAGGGCGTTGCCGACGTCGCCCGCGACGCGGGTGGTGGCCTCGGTGTCGGTGAGCGCGTGGTTCCGGGCGGGTGCCTCCGACCTCAACTGGTGGGCCGCGTAGAAGAAACCGGAACCGCCGAGGACGAGGACGGCGGCGGTGCCGGCCAGGGCGGCCCGTCGCAGGCGTCCGTTCGGCGGGCGGGGGGCGGTTGCTTCGGGCTCCGGGGCCTCTGGCCCGGCGGGCGCGTCCGCGGCGTCGTCCGTCTCCGGGGCCGGATCCGCCTCCGTGCCGGGTGCCGGTGCGTCGCCCCTGCGCAGCAGCCAGGCCGGTGTCATCGCTCCTCGCCCCCCTTCCCGTCCTCGTTCGTCCCGCCGTTCTCGTTCGTCTCGCCGCTCTCGTCCGTCTCGCCCTTCTCCTCCTCGACCGGCACCGCGCTCAGCGCCCTCACCTTCCACTCCCCCTCGTCCGTGCGGGCCAGGACCGCCTCCAGGCGCTTGCGGTCGGTGGCCGGCTTCTTCGTCCCGGCGGGGGTGACCTCGACGCGGACGGTGGCGATGAGCTTGGCCGTGCCGGACCGCGTGTCGAGCGCGGTGACGGCGGCCTCGGTGACCGTGCCGCGCGCCGAGCTGCCCGCCTTGGCCTCGGTGCCGCCGAGCTCCTTGCGCAGCGGTCCGGTGGAGACGGCGCCCCAGTCCCGGATGCTCCGCTGTGCCCGCTGCCGCGTTGCGGCGTCGAGCGTGGTGAGTACGGCGATGCCCTTGCGCCCGTCGGCGAGCGCCTCGTCCCGCTCCCGGCCGTAGGCGAGCGCGTCGTCGGTGCGTGCCTGCGTGTACGTCCACGCGCCGGTGCCGCAGAAGGCGAGGGCCAGCGCGAGCCCCGCTCCGGTGAGGATCCGGGCCCGCCTCATCGGGTGCTCCCGGTGCCGGCCGGGGCGAGGAGACCGGTCAGGCCGGCCGGTGCCTCGCCGCTCTGTCCGGGCAGGGCGAGTGCGCCGGGGAGTGCCGGGGAGGCGTCGCCCTTGGCGGGCGTACCGGCGCTGCCCGAGGGCAGGGAGCCGGGTTCGGCCGGGTCGGGCACCGCGCCGCCCTTCGGGGCGTTGGCCGAGCCGCGCACGTTCTTGCCGCTCGACGCCGGAGCGGTGCAGGCGGCGTCGGTGTTGAGGGCGGGTGCGGTGCCGAGGTCGAGGCCGTTGCGGTACCGCGTGGCGCCGTATCCGTCGGTGCAGGGCAGGGGGCTGAAGAAGGTGACGGCCAGGCCGAGGTCCAGCTTGCCCCCGTCGACGGCGGTGGCGCCCGCGGAGACGGCCGCCGGGTACTTCACGAGGAGTTCCTCGATGCCGCGCTGCCGGGTGACGGCGACCTCGGAGGTGGTGAGGAGGTTGGCGAGGACCACGCCGAGGCTCGGGTCGAGGTCCCGCAGCAGGCCGCTGACCTGGGTGGCGGCCTCGGGGGTGACGGCGAGGAGGCGGCGCAGGTCGGCGTCGGAGCCCTTGAGGGCGGCGGCCAGGTCCTTCGCCCCGACGGCGAAGTCGCGGATGGCCTGCGCCTCCTGGGCCTGGGTGCGCAGGACGGTCTCGCCGTCGTTGATGAGCAGGGTGGTGGACGGCAGGGCGCGGTCGGCGGCCTCGACGAAGTCGCCGCCGCTGTCGAGCAGCACCTGGAGGTCGTCGCCGTGGCCTTCGAAGGCCTTGCCGAACTCGTCGACGACCGTGCGCAGGTCCTCCAGCGGGACCGAGCTCACGAGGTCGTCGACGCTGGTGAGGACGTCGGTGACGGGTGCGGGCACCTCGGTGTCGGCCTGTTCGATACGGGTGCCGTCGGAGAGGTAGGGGGAGCCGTCGCTCTCGGGCCGCAGGTCGATGTACTGCTCGCCGACGGCGGAGAGCCCGGCGACCACGGCCTTGGTGTCGGCGGGGATGCGGGGCGCGGACTTCTTGATGCGGAGTTCGGCGACGACGCCCTCGGCGGTGAGGTCGATCGGGCCGACCCGGCCCACCGAGACCCCCCGGTAGGTGACGTCCGAATGGGTGAACAGGCCTCCCGTGCGCGGAAGTCGTACGTCCACGGTGTAGTAGTCGGCGACGCCCACGTACCGGCCGAGGTCGGCGTAGCGGATGCCGAGGAAGGCGAGGGCGAGGACGGCGATGAGGAGGAAGGCGAGGTTCTTCAGCCGTACGGCGAGGGTGATCACCCGCGTTCACCTCCGGACCCGGACCCGGACACGGAGGGCAGCGGCAGTGGCGAGGCGGGCCCTTTCTTGGCTTCCTGGCCCGGCCCGTCGTACACCGTCGCGGACGCGGACGGGGAAGGCGTGTCCTCGGGCACGAGCGGCGGGATCACCTCGGTCCCCGGCGCGGCGACCACGCTCAGGTAGGTGTTGAGGTAGTCGCCCTTCACCCCGCGCAGCACCTCGTCGGTGAACGGGTACGTCAGCAGCACCTGGAGCGAGTCGGGCAGGTCCGTGCCCGCGTCGGCGAGCGCCTTCAGCGTCGGTGCGACGGCCTTGAGGTCGGCGATCATGTCGTCCTTGCTCGCGTTGATGGTGGAGACGGCGACGCCGGAGAGCGTGTCGAGGGAGCGCAGCATGGTCAGCAGGGAGCCGCGCTCCTTCTCCAGCGTCTTCAGTCCGGGCGAGAGGTCGGTGAGGACGGTGCCGACGTCCTCCTTGCGGGTGGCGAGGGTGGAGGAGAGCCGGTTGACGGCGTCGAGGGCGTCGGTGATGTCTTCGCGGTGGTCGTCGAGGTCGCCCACCAGGGTGTTGACCCGTTTCAGCATGGAGCGGACCTCGGGTTCGCGGCCGCCGAGCGCCGCGTCGAGTTCCCGGGTGATGGTCTTGAGCTGGTTGACGCCGCCGCCGTTGAGGAGCAGGGACAGCGCGCCGAACACCTCCTCGACCTCGGTGTTGCGGCTGGTGCGGGCCAGCGGGATGACGCTCCCGTCCGTCAGCCGGCCGGCTCCGGTCTCCTTGGCGGGTGCGACGAGCTGGACGTACTTCTCGCCGAGCAGGCTGGACTGTTCGAGCCGCGCGGTGGCGTCGGCGGGCAGCCGCACCTCGCCGTTGATCTCCATGGTGACGCGGGCCGACCAGTCGTCCTCACCGAGTTCGATGCCGGTGATCCGGCCGACGGCGACGTCGTTGACCCGTACCGCGGCGTGCGGGACCAGGCTCAGTGCGTCCTGGAGCTCCGCGGTGACGGTGTAGGGGTGGTCGCCGAGGTCGGCGCCGCCGGGCAGCGGCAGGTCCTCGATGCCGTCGAAGCCGGGCACCCCCAGCGAGACCCCGCCGAGGGTGAGGGCGAAGGCGAGACCGAGGGCGATCAGTCCGCCCGCGGTGAGCCCGGCCACCCGGCCTCTGGAGAGCGTTCCGCGCTTCATCGGCCGTCCCCCTTCCCGGAACCGTCCGCGCCTGCCGCATCGCCGGTCGCGCCGGTGACGGGCAGCGGCAGCAGCGGCCCGCCGATGCTGATCTCGTTGAGGTTGGCGCGGCCGTCGAGGGTGCGGGTGTCGGGGTTGTAGGCGTTCACGACGTTGCCGGCGGCCAGCGGTGCCACGTCCAGCGCCTCGGCCAGCGAGGCCCGTTGCTCGACCAGGGTCCGGGTGATGGGCAGGAGCCGGTCGACGTTCTCCTTCAGCTCGCCCCGGTTGTCCTCGATGAAGGTCTTGACCTGGCCGAGGGCCTTGCCGAGTTCCTCGAGCGCGCCGGTGAGGTCGTCCTTGTTGTCGGCGAAGAAGCTGACGACCTCGTCCAGGCGTTCCTGCGCGGTGCGCACGTCGGTGTCCTTGTTCTTCAGCATGGTGGTGAAGGTCTGGAGGCTGCCGAGCGTCTTGAACAGGTCGCCGCTGCTGCCGTCGAGGGTCTTGGCCGCCTTGCCGAACTCCTCGACGCCGTCGCCGATGGCCTCGCCGTTGCCGTCGAGGTTGTCGGCGCCGGTCCTCAGCAGTTCGGACAGTGCGCCGTCGGCGTTGGCGCCGTCCGGGCCGAGGGCGTCGCCGAGTTCGGTGATCGAGTCGTAGATCTGGTCGATCTCGACCGGGACGTGGTTGCGGGCGGCGGGCAGTACGGCGCCGTCGGCGAGGGCGGGGCCCTTGCTGTAGGCGGGGGTGAGCTGCACGTAGCGGTCGGCGACGACGCTCGGCGCGACGACGACGGCCCGCGCGTCCTCGGGGACCTTGATCCCGTCGTCCAGGCGGAGGCCGACGCGGACCTTGGTGCCCTCCGGCCGCACCGACTCCACCTCGCCGACCCGTACGCCGAGGATGCGCAGGTCGGACCCGGCGTAGACGCCGATGGTGCGGTCGAAGTACGCGGTGACGCGGGTGCCGTCGGCTTGGAGGGCCCGGGCGGCGACCAGGCCGCCGGCGGCGAGCACCACGAGGGCGAGCACCCCGGTGAGGATCTTTCGGCGTCGGGTCATCACTCACCGCTCCCCTGGGCCGCCGCCGGCTGTTTCGGCGGCAGGCATCCGGTCTCGGGCTGGGAGGTCTCGGGCAGGTAGTCGCGGGGCACGACACCGCACAGGTAGCTGTCGAACCAGCGGCCGTTGCCCAGGGTGTTGCCGACCAGCCGGTAGTACGGGCCGACCAGCGCGAGGGTCTCGCCGAGCTGGGTGTTGTTCTTCTCCAGGACACTGGTGACGCGGCCGAGCGCCTTGAGGGTGGGGCCGAGCTGCTTCTCGTTGTCCTCGACGAGGCCGCCGAGTTCGGTGCCGAGGTCCTGGCTGCCCTTGAGCAGGGCGCTGATGGCGGTGCGGCGGTCGCGGAGTTCGCCGAGCAGGGGGCCGCCGTCCTCGATGAGGGTCTCGAAACTGGACTTGTTGTTCTCCAGCGTCTTGGTGAACTTGGCGCTGCCTTTGAGGAGTTCGGAGAGCTTCGCATCGCGCTTGGAGAGGGACTTCGACAGGTCGGACAGGCCGGTGGCCGCCTTGCGCACGTGCGGCGGGGAGTCCTTGAAGGTGTCGGAGATCGTCTCGAAGCTCTCCGCGAGCCGCCCGGTGTCGATGTCGTCGACGGTGCCGCTGAGGTCCTGGAAGGCCTGGGTCACGTCGTAGGGGGACGTGGTGCGGGCGAGCGGGATGCGGGCGTGGGGGTCCTGGCGGCCCGAGCCGAGCGGGTCGAGCGCCAGGTACTTGTCGCCGAGGACGGTCTTGATGGCGATGGCGGCGGTCGTCCGGTCGCCGAGCCAGGCGTCCTCGACCTCGAAGGTGACCTCGACCTTGGCGCCGTCGAGCGCGACGCCGGTGACCTGGCCGACCTTGACGCCGGCGATGCGCACCTCGTCGCCCTCGTCCAGGCCCGCCGCCTCGGAGAAGTCGGCGCTGTAGGTGGTGCCGCCGCCGAACGGGAGCCGGTCGACGTTGTAGGCGAGGAGGGCCATCAGGGCGAGGACGAGCAGTCCGGCGACGCCGACGGCGACGGGGTTGCGTTCCTTGACCGGCTTGATGCGCGGTTTCGTACGCGGTGTGCTGCGCGGGCGCTTCATCCGCGGCACCTCGATTCGGTGATCGCGATGCCGGTCGGCGGCTTCGAGCCGTCGGAGGTGGTCACTCCGCTCACGCGCGCCTCGCAGAGGTAGAGGTTGAACCACGATCCGTAGGAGGACAGGCGGGCCAGAGCGGTCATCTTGGCGGGGGACTTCTCGAGGAAGTCCTCGATCTGCGGGGTGTGCTCGCCGAGGTTGGTCGAGAGCCGGCCCAGTTCGCGGATGTCCTCCTTGAGGGGTGCGCGTCCGTCCTCGAGGAGGTCGGCGGTGACGGTGGTCAGGTCGCCCATGGCGGCGACGGCCTCGCCGAGGGGTTTGCGGTCCTGGTTGAAGCCGGTGACGAGTTCCTGGAGGGTGACGACGAGGTCGTCGAAGCCGTCCTCGCGGTCGTTGAGGGTGTCCAGGACGGTGGTGAGGTTCTCGACGACCTGGCCGATCACCTTGTCCTTGGCGGCGACGGTCGTGCCGAGCGAGCCGATGTGGCGGATCAGGCTGTCGACGGTGGCGCCCTCGCCCTGGAGCACCTGCACGATCGACCCGGCGAGTTCGTTGACGTCCTTCGGGGAGAGCCCCTCGAACAGCGGCTTGAAGCCGTTGAAGAGCAGGGTCAGGTCGAGCGCCGGGGTGGTGCGGTCCAGCGGGACGGTGCCGCCCTCCTCGAGGGTGCCGGTGAGGTCGCCGCTGCCGCGGCCGAGGGAGACGTAGCGCTGGCCGACCATGTTGAGGTACTTCACGGCGGCGGTGGTCGAGCGGGGCAGCCTGCGGTCGTCGCGGACGGTGAAGGTGACCTGGGCGGTGCGCCGGTGCACGACGCGTACGTCGGTGACCTCGCCGACCGTCACCCCGGAGATCCGCACGCTGTCGCCGTCCATGAGCCCGGTGACGTCGGTGAACAGGGCCTTGTAGGTGCTGGTGCCGGTGCCGGAGCCGACACCGGTGCCGGCGACGCCGATGCCGAGGACGGTGGTGGCGAGGGCGGTGACCACCACGAAGACGAGGGACTTGACCAGCGGTCCGGTCAGCGGGCGGCGCCGGGTGTGCGCGTTGTCGGCCCTGGTCATCGGAGCGTCACCTCCGTACCGCGGTAGACGGGGCCGACGAGCAGGCTGCTCCAGTCGGGCAGGTCGCCGGGGCTCTTTCCGGCCGCGGGGGCGAGGAGTTCGTTGACGAGGTCGTTCTCCTGCGGGGAGTTGGCGGGCCCGAGGTCCTGCTCGGCCGCGGGTGTGGCGGCCCGCGCGGTGGGCCGGGGCAGGGTGCCGAGGTAGGGCACGGCGGGGCAGCGGGGCCCGCCGCCGGAGCCGTACGCCGGGGTGTCGCGGCCGGGGCGGTAGGCGCCGCGGGAGGCGACGGTGGTGACGTCGACGTGGATGCCGGGCCGGTCGGTGCCCTTGCCGAGCGCCTTGTCCATGGCGGGCACGAAGTCGGCGAGGGTGCGCAGGGTGCAGGGGAAGGCCGGGGAGTACTCGGCGAGCAGTTCCAGGGTGGGGCGGCTCGTGTCGCCGAGCCGGATGATGTTGTCCTTGTTCTTGCGCAGGAAGTCCGTCACGTCCTCGGCCGTCCGGGTCGTGGCGCCGAGGGTGGCGGCGAGTTCCGCCTCCTGCTCGGCGAGGGTGCCGCTGGTGGTGGTGAAGTCGGTGAGCGCCGTGATGATGTCGGGCGCGGCGTCCGCGTAGACATGGCTGACCTTCACGAGTTCCTTGAGGTCACGGTTGAGGGCGGGCAGATCGGGGTTGAACTCCTCCAGGTGCTCGTCCAGCAGGCTCAGGGTCTCGCCGAGCCGCTCGCCGCGTCCTTCGAGGGCCTGCGAGACGGCGGACAGGGTCGCGGAGAGCTTCTGCGGCTGGACGGCGGTGAGCATCGGCAGCACGTTGTCGAGGACCTGCTGGAGTTCGATGGCGTTCGCGGACCGGTCCTGGGGGACGACGGCCCCGGCGGCCAGCGGTTCGGGCGAGGGGTTCGCGGGCGGGACGAGGGCCACGAAGCGCTCGCCGAACAGGGTGGTGGGCAGCATCTGCGCGCGGACGTCGGACGGTACGTCGTCCAGCGCGCCGGGCTTCATGGCGAGGGTGAGCCGGGCCCCGTCGCCGGTGGCGTCGATGGCGCGGACCTCGCCGACGACGACGCCGCGCAGTTTCACCTCGGCGCCGGGGTGCATCTGGTTGCCGGCGCTGCCGGTCTCGACGACCACCGGGTCGGAGTCGGTGAACTTCTTGTCGTAGACGGCGACGGCCAGCCAGATCAGCAGGCAGGGCACCAGTACGAACACCACCCCGGCCAGCCGTTGGCGCAGCGTCTGTCCTCGGGCGGCTCGGGGTCCTCGGGGTCCGCTCATCTCACCCCGCCACCTTCACGGTCGTGGTCGCGCCCCACAGGGCCAGCGACAGGAAGAAGTCGGTGACGCTGATCAGCACGATGGCGTTGCGCACGGACCGGCCGACGGCGACGCCGACGCCGGCCGGGCCGCCGGAGGCGCGGTAGCCGTAGTAGCAGTGGGCGACGATCACCATGACGCTGAAGATCAGCACCTTCAGGACGGACAGCAGCACGTCCGTCGGCGAGAGGAAGAGGTTGAAGTAGTGGTCGTACGTCCCCCTGGACTGTCCGTTGAACAGGACGGTCACGTAGCGGGAGGCGAGGTAGGAGGAGAGCAGCCCGATGGCGTAGAGCGGGACGATGGCGACGACGCCGGCGATGATGCGGGTGGTGACGAGGTAGGGCATGGAGCGGATGCCCATGCCTTCGAGGGCGTCGACCTCCTCGTTGATGCGCATGGCGCCGAGCTGGGCGGTGAAGCCGGCCCCGACGGTCGCGGAGAGGGCGAGTCCGGCGACGAGGGGGGCGATCTCGCGGGTGTTGAAGTAGGCGGAGACGAATCCGGTGAACGCGGCCGTGCCGATCTGGTCGAGGGCCGCGTAGCCCTGGAGTCCGACGACGGTCCCGGTGAAGAGCGTCATCGCGATCATCACGCCGATGGTGCCGCCGATGACGCCGAGGCCGCCGGAGCCGAAGGCCACCTCGGCGAGCAGGCGCTGCACCTCCTTGAGGTAGCGGCGCAGGGTCCGCGGGATCCACAGCAGGGCCCGGACGTAGAAGAGGAGTTGGTCGCCGGAGCGGTCGAGCCGGACGAGCGGGGAGGCCATCGGACCTCAGCCTCCCTTCGGCGGGACGATCTGGAGGTAGACGGCCGTCATCACCATGTTGACGAAGAAGAGCAGGAGGAAGGTGATGACGACGGACTGGTTGACGGCGTCGCCGACGCCCTTGGGGCCGCCGCGCGGGTTGAGGCCCCGGTAGGCGGCGACGATGCCCGCGATGAACCCGAAGACCAGCGCCTTGAGTTCGCTGATGTAGAGGTCGGGCAGCTGGGCGAGGGCGGAGAAGCTGGAGAGGTAGGCGCCGGGGGTGCCGCCCTGCATGACGACGTTGAAGAAGTAGCCGCCGAGGATGCCGACGACGGAGACCAGGCCGTTGAGCAGGACCGCGACGCCCATGGCGGCCAGGACCCGGGGCACGACCAGCCGCTGAACCGGCGAGACGCCCATGACCTCCATCGCGTCGAGTTCCTCGCGGATCTTGCGGGAGCCGAGGTCGGCGCAGATGGCCGAGCCGCCGGCGCCGGCGATGAGCAGGGCGACGATGAGCGGGCTGGCCTGCTGGACGACGGCGAGGACGCTGGCGCCGCCGGTGAACGACTGGGCGCCCAACTGCTCGGTCAGGGAGCCGACCTGGAGGGCGATGACGGCGCCGAAGGGGATCGAGACCAGGGCGGCGGGCAGGATGGTCACGCTCGCGACGAACCAGAACTGCTCGACGAACTCGCGGAACTGGAAGGGTCTTCGGAAGACGGCCCGGGTGACTTCGGCGGCGAGCGCGAAGAGCCGCCCGGTCTGCCGCAGCGCGCCGGTGATCACGCGCCGCTCCCGGCGGTGGGCATCGGCAGAGTGGCCGCTTCGGAACTCTTCGCGTAGGTGTCCCGGATGGCGGACCATGCGGCGGGCGGGAGCGTGTCGATCATGCCCATGACACGCTCACGTCGTCGGGCGACGGCCCGGCGCGGCGGGAGGCCCGGCGACGGCTCCAGCTGCGGGACGATCACCCGGGGCGCGGCGGGGGCGGAGGCGGTGGCGGCGCCCGCCTCGGCGGCGAGGGTGGCCGCGTCCTTCTCCTCGGACATCCCGATGGGCCCCTCGCGCCGGCCGCCCAGGAACTGGGCCACGACCGGCTCGTCGCTGGTGAGCAGCACCTCGCGCGGGCCGAAGGTGACGAGTTCGCGCAGGAAGAGCATCCCCATGTTGTCGGGCACGGTGGCGGCGATGTCGAGGTTGTGGGTGACGATCAGCATCGTCGCGTCGAGCTGCGCGTTGAGGTCGATCAGCAGCTGGGAGATGTAGGCGGTGCGGACCGGGTCGAGCCCGGAGTCCGGTTCGTCGCACAGGATGATCTGCGGGTCGAGGACGAGCGCGCGGGCCAGGCCGGCCCGCTTGCGCATGCCGCCGCTGATCTCTCCCGGAAGCTTTCCCTCCGCACCCAGCAGCCCGACGACCTCGATCCGCTCCATGACGATGCGGCGGATCTCGGACTCCTTCTTGCGGGTGTGTTCGCGCAGCGGGAAGGCGATATTGTCGAAAAGGGACATGGAGCCGAAGAGGGCGCCGTCCTGGAACATGAGACCGAACAGTTTACGGGTCTCGTAGATGTCTCTTTCCGGACTGTTCACCATGTCCACTCCGTTGATGAGGACACGGCCCTTCTCGGGTTTGAGCAGCCCTATGAGCGATTTCAGGAAAACGGTCTTACCGGTTCCGGACGGGCCCAGCATCACGCTGACCTCTCCGGCCGGAAGAGTGAGTGACACGTCCCGCCAGATGCTCTGCTTACCGAAGGACTTGGTCAGGCCCTCGACCACTACTTCGATTCCCATATCACCTCCAGCGGACGTCAATCGGATACGCGCCGCGGGCCCGCACGTTAAGTCGGCCCGGAGCGCACTGACAACGGGTGCGGCACGGATCTCCGGCACCCCTGTCGAACTTGTCACCGCGCAGACAACCTGCCCGCCCCGCACTTGTCTCCGGGGAGACAGGGCAGGGTCTCGCGGTTCCGGGGGGTGTGGAGCCCGCGGGACCCCGCCGGCGGACACCCCGGCCTCGTCGGAGGTGGGCCGGAACGCGTCCGCCATGGCTCCGGCCGACGGGGGCCACCGACCTGGAACCGAGCACCGCACCGGCACGTTACGGCCGAGTAACCTCGACGGGCAACACCGGAATCGGAGTTTTCCGGGATACCGACTTCAGCCATCCGGAACCTGTCAGGGAAGGCACAGAAACCCTTCGGTAACTTGTCATCGGGTGAGCATCGCACCTCCGCCGCGAACGACCGCCGCGGAAGTGGATCACCACCGGCCGAACAGTTCGTCCTTGGCAGCAGGTGACTAAGGCGAATCGCGATTCACTCACTCCGGAAACAGCTTGTTCCACTTTTCAAAGAATCATGGACGGCCGCATTGTTCGGCTATGTTTCCGGCGAGTAACGTCACGGCTCAATGCAGGTCAACCCTCAAGGAGACTCCCGAGCCATGAAGAAGAACATCAGAAGGTCGGCCCTCGTGGTGTGTGCGGCCGCGTCGGCGCTGGGTCTCGCCGCCGGCCCGTCCTCGGCGGTGCCCTCCACGGTGTGGACCGTCAACCCCTCGCCGGCCGCTTTCAAGGCCGTGAACGTCGGCAACATCGTGCTGACCGCCACCATCCCCATGACGTGCACGGTCTCGAACGCGGCCGGGACGATGGCGAGCACCACCGGCAACCCCGGGGACGTCGCCGACATCAACACCATGAACTTCGGCGCGTCCGGCTCGCCGTGCACCAGTGTCCTGGGCAACGTCACCACCACGTCGGTCACCCCGTGGGACGTCGTCGCGGTGGACTACAACGCCTCCACCGGCGTCACCACGGGCTATGTCGGCAACGTCAAGGCCAACGTGACCGCCGGCGCCTGCAAGTTCACGGTGACGGGCAAGGCCTCGGGCACCTACACCAACTCGACCGGTGTCCTGGCGATCAACAGCACCGCCGGTGAACTGGTGGTCAGCAACCCCGTCAACTGCGGTGCGATCGTCACGACCGCCACCAAGCCCACCTTCAAGGGCAACTACGCCGTCACGGTGGCGAGCACCGGCGCCATCCCGACCATCGTCGGCTCCAACCCGTAGGCCGCCGGCCAGCCATGTCCGCCCGGCCGGCACCCGGTCGGGCGTTCGCGGGCCGTATGCGCGTCCCGAGAAGACCGGCCCCCGTCCGAGCCATCCGAGCGGAGTCGCATGAAAGCCAAGCCAGCCGCCGCGCCACGGCCGTCCCGGGCCCGCGGCGCCCGGACCGCGTCGATCGCCGCGTTCGTCGTGCTCGCCGCCCTGGTCCCGACCACCGCCTCGGCCTCGGGCACCCAGGAGGTCGAGGCCGAACTCCCCTACGTCTGCACCCTCCCCTCGGGGCAGCTGCCCGCGACGGTGCGGGTCTCGGCGGACTTCCCGGAACGGGCCGGGGCGGGCGAGGCGTTCACGCCGTCCGACGTCACCACCACCGTGGAGCTCCCCGCGGAGGCGGTCGCGGACCTGGCCGCACGCGACGCGACGGAGGTCCGGGCGGCCACCCGGCTCGACGTCGGCGTGGCCCAGAACGCGGCCACGGCCACGGCGACCTGGCGGGGAAGCGCGGAGCCGGTCGCGCTGCCCGAGTCGGGGCCGCTGACGCTCGTGGCGAAGGGCGACGTCCCCTCGGTCGCCGGCCGGAGCGACGGCGACCTGACCTTCTCCGCGGGCGCCCTCGCGATCGACCTGGCACTCGGCGCGGCGGACGGGACCGCCACCGACGCGGCCGCCGCCGGCCCCGGTTCGCTGACCGTCGACTGCGCCCTCGCCGAGGACGCGCCCGCCCAGGGGCTGCTGGCGACCGTACCCGTCGGCGCGGGCGGGGCGGGACCGAGCGGTTCGCCGTCCCCGTCGGGACCGGCCGGGACCTCCGGGACGCCGGACGACGGACAGCCGGACGGGCCGGGCGACCGGCAGCCGGAGCGGCAGTCCGAGCGGTCGCCGAAGGTGCTGGAGAACACTCCCGGCGGCGCCGCCGCGGACCGCGACGACGTCCCGCCGTGCCGCTACGACGAGCAGCACCCGCCCACGGACGTGTCGCTCAACGCCTACGTCACCGGCTACGCCAACGTGAAGAAGATGAAGGGCGCCGCGTACCTCCCGCCGTCCTGCGTACTGATCGAGCAGGGCCTCCCCGTGGCGGGTCCGCCCGACCCGGAGTACCTGATCTTCGACACCCTGTCGTACGGGAACTTCCACTACCAGGAGCGCGAGCAGACACCGCCCTTCGAAGCGACCTTCCTGTCCTTCGACTTCACCCCGGTGAAGGCCACCATGGTGCTGGAGCAGACGGGCCCCATGAGGATCGACTCGCGCACGAAGATCCGCCTGTCCGACTTCACCACGATCACCGACACCTACGTCCGGGCCCCGCTGGTCCTGCACGTGCTGGACCTCGAGGTCAACGGAACGCCCCTGGACGTCGGTCCCGGGTGCCGGACCGAGACGTCCCTCACCTCCGAGGACCCAGACCCCGCGAACTTCCCCGGTGACCACCTGGTGCTGTACGGCCGGGGCGAGCAGATCATCGGCCTGCCGGCCACCGGTTACCTGCTCCTGAGCGGCGGCGTGCTGTCCGGCGAGATGACCATCCCCGCCTTCACCGGCTGCGGCACCGACGGTGAGGACCTCGACCGCCTGCTCACCGCCTCCGTCTCCGGGCCCGGCAACTACATCAAGCAGGTCCAGGGCCAGACGTGCGCGATCGCCGCCCCCGTGTTCCCGAGCCCTGAGAACGAAGGCCAGTGCACCGAGGACCTCCAGCCCTACGAGATCCCCGTCGCCGAGCGCTGACCCCCCGTCCCCCACCTCCACGGAAGGCCACCACCATGCGCCCGATCTCCACCCGCACCCGGCTCGCCACCGTGTCCGCGCTGACCGCGCTCGGCGCCTTCGCCTCGCTGGGCACGGCGACCGCCGCCGACCCCGCGCTGAAC
Organism: Streptomyces sp. MMCC 100; assembly: GCF_041538145.2. Lineage (NCBI taxonomy): Bacteria > Bacillati > Actinomycetota > Actinomycetes > Kitasatosporales > Streptomycetaceae > Streptomyces > Streptomyces sp. MMCC 100. Next base: position 1,224,921 of record NZ_JBGORK020000001.1, on the reverse strand, counting down.
GGCGAGTGGGCCCCCTTCACCCGCTGCCCCGTGGACGCCCCCGCGATGCTGAACGCCGACGGCTTCGACAGGACCCCGCAGTGCGTGGCCTCCACCTCGGCGAGCGGCTCCATCAAGCTGGGCGGCACCACCGTGACGACCGGCAGGACCGACCTCCAGATCGGCGTCGTCCAGAACGCGGACGGCACCAGCAGCGTGGTCGCCCCCGCCTCCGGCGCACTGGTCGCCGAACCCGCCACCGTTCCCGGCGGACTGCTCGGCCTGATGTGCCCGAGCGACATATTCGTGATCACGGGCATCTGCGAGTCACTGGAGAACTCCAGCCTCAACAAGATCACCGCGACCATGGAGTCGGTCGGCGCGCCCTACGCCTTCGACCAGACCGCGGGCGTCCTCACCGACCTGCCGATCGTCGCCCTGCCGGTCCGCATCCACCTGGAGAACCCGCTGCTCGGCGACAACTGCTACATCGGAACGGCGGCCAACCCCATCGTGCTGCGCCCGGAGAACCGCAACTACCCCGAGTTCGGCATGACCTTCTTCCAGGGCGACGGCACCGTGGACGCGGCCGGCGAGATGAGCCGGATCAACCTGGAGGGCGCGACCCAGAACGACAGCACCTTCGCGGTCCCCGGCGCGACCGGCTGCGGCCTGAACGTCGGCCTGATCAACGCCGCGGTGAACGCGAAGACCGGGCTGCCCTCCGCCGCCGGGAACAACAGCGTCACCCTCAACGACACCCGGACCCACCTCAGCGGTCTCAACGCGCCCGGGACCGTCGTCCCCGACGCCGGCAAGGTCCTGGCCGAGAACTGGCACTCCGCCGTCAAGTAACAGCCAAAGGCACGCACAACCGGGACACGATTCCTCCCCAAGAGATGTACAACACAACAAAGTTGATTTACCTTCAGCTTTGCCAGACCGGTGAACGCCCAGTGGACCGGTCCAGGCACCGCCCGCCGAGGGCGGGGCCCGGCCGGTCCGCCCCACCGGACATGTCGACGGCAAGGGATCATTCATGCCCTCAATCGCGCGTCCCTCGGTGCTCGGTGAACCGCTCGACCCTCTCCCCAAGAAGTTCGCGGCCTTCATGCGACCGCTGCTTCCGGGGCTGCTGAACGAGATCCGCACCGAGGTCACCCGCAGCTACCCGGTCTACGGAAGGCTGCTCAACGGCCCGGACGGGGACGCGATCCGCCAGGGCGTCGAGCAGGCGCTGACCGCCTTCGTGGACCGGGTGGCCGACCCCTCCAGCAGTTCGGAACTGCGGGACGAACTGCTGCGCAGGTTCGGCCGGGTGGAGGCCTACGAGGGCCGCGACCTGGAGGTTCTGCAGGGGGCCTACCGGCTCGGCGCCCGTATCGCGCTGCGCCGGGCCAAGACGCTGGGCCGGCAGTACAGCCTCTCCCCCTCGCTGATCCTCGCCTTCGCCGACGCCCTCTTCGCGTACGTCGAGGAGCTGGAGGCGATCACCCGCGAGGGCTACGCGGAGGTCCGGGAGCGGGCCGCCTCCGAGGAGTCCGCGTTACGAAGACAGTTACTGCACTTCCTCCTGGCCTCCGCGCCGCTGCCCCGGACGGCCGTGTCCGAGCTGTGCAAGGCCGCCGCCTGGGAGCTGCCCCGGTCGTGTTTCCTCGTCGCCCTGCGGTCTCCGGCGCCGGAACACATCCAGGCGGGTCTCGACCGGGACGTCCTCGCCGACCTGGACATACCGCAGCCGCACCTGCTCGTGCCCGGGGACCCCACCCCCGCCCGCCTGGACATGATCGGCACCGCCCTGGCCGGCACCCGCGCCGCGGTGGGCCTGACCGTGCCGATCACGCAGGCCGCCGACTCCGTCCGCTGGGCCCGCCGGGTGCTGCAGCTCGTTGACGACGATGTCGTACCCGACGCTCCGCTGATCCGCTGCGAGGACCATCTGACGACCCTGTGGCTGCTGTCCGACCCGGCTCTGGTCGAGCGGATCGCGGCCCGTGAACTGGCCCCGCTCGACGCGTTGCCGGCCCGACGGCGCGACCGGCTCGTCGAGACCCTCCGCGTCCACGTGTCCACCCGGGCGCCCGCGGAGCAGGTCGGCGAGATGCTGGGCGTGCACGCGCAGACCGTCCGCTACCGTCTGCGGACGCTGGACACCCACCTGGGCGACCGCCTCGCCGACCCCGACCACCGCTTCGCCATCGAGGTGGCCCTCCGCTCGCTCCACCTGCGCGGCCACGACGACACGGAGTGATGTCCGCGGCCGGCGTGCGGGTCAGTGGGCCACCGGCCAGCCGCTGCTCCAGTCCAGCAGGTTGATGCCGAGCTTGGGCGTTCCGTTGTCGTTGCCGTCGTAGTAGTGGTAAACGATCAGGTCGCCGTCCACGTCGTTCACGATCGACTGTCCGCCGGGGCCGATGACGCTGCCGTGCGACTCCAGGACCGGTGTCCCGCCGTTCTCCGTCATCGGGACGCCGTTCCGGTCGCGGTAGGGCCCGGTGACGCTCGTCGCCCGGCCGACCTTGACCTTGTAGGTGGAAGCGGTCCCGGCGCAGCAGGTGTCGTACGAGGCGAAGAGGTAGTAGTACCCGTTCCGCTTGACGACGTACGGGGCCTCGACGGCCTTGGTCCCGGTCGGGCGGGAGGCGAGGGAGCGGCGGGCGGTGTCGGAGGCGAGCTGCTTGCCGGTGGCCGGGTCGATCCGGATCATCTTGATGCCGGTCCACCAGCTGCCGAAGGACAGCCACCACTTGCCGTCGTCGTCGACGAAGAGGTTCGGGTCGATGGCGTTGTAGTCGCTCGTGGAGCCGGACGTGTAGACGATGCCGTAGTCGCTCCAGCTGCCCGGCGCTCCGGTGGCGGAGCCCGCGAGCCCGATGGCGGAGGTGTTGGAGCCGAAGGACGAGACGGAGTAGTACATCAGGTACTTGCCGCCGTGGTACGAGATGTCCGGCGCCCAGGCCTCCGGGACGGACGAGTACCGCGACCACCAGCCGGGCCGGGAGCCGAAGGCGTCGGCGCCCGCGGAGAAGGCGGTGCGGTCCGAGGACGCCTTGCTGCTGATGCCGCCGCCGGTGGCGTAGAGCCGGTACTGCCCGGACGAGGTACGGATCATCGTCGGGTCGTGGGTGACGACGGAGCCGGTGACCCGGCCGGGGTTCGGGTAGGCCGACGCCGTGGAGGGGACGAGGGCGAGCAGGGCGGCGGTGGGGAGAGCGAGGAGTGCGGCTCGTCTGCGACGCATGGGGGACTCCTGTTCCGTATCTCGAACAACGGTCGTGTTGTCGGACGTGACGCAGTGACGGAACCTAGAGTCGAAGCGCTTGCGCGTCAATGTCCCGAGCGGCAACGGCGGTTGATGTCCGGAAAACACCGGGTGCCGAAGGTGACCGGCACGTGAATTCGAACCGGAGAGTCACCGGAGCCGCGCCCGATGCCACCCCTCCCCCGCCACCATGGCCTCCCATGTCACCGTCCTGAGGGGGAGCCGGGCGTGAGTCTGTCCTGGGGTTCCGTGGCCGCCGTCCTGGGTCTGGTCGTGCCCGTCGCGGCCGCGCTGTGGGAGTTCGTGCTGGCGGGCCGCAAACGGCTCGGCTACCGCGTCCAGTTGGACACCACGATCCGGGACTCGGCCGCCTCGGGGCCCGAGACGACGGTGCTGCAGCGCATGCAGTGGGACGGGACGAACCTGCGCGACCCCTCGGTCGTCCTGCTGCGGATCGAGAACGCCGGCTGGAGCCCCGTCGTCGCCGCCGACTACGTCGCTCCCGCCAACGACCCGGTGGGCATACGCATCGCCTTCCCCGGCCGCCGTGTGGTCGGCATGACCGTCACCGAGCGCAGCCCCCAGGTGCCGCCCACCTTCTTCGTGCCGGGGGCCGAGGGGTTCGAGACCACGGGCGGGGTCGTCAAGCTGCCGAAGGTGATCCTCAACCGCAGGGCGCACTACAAGGTCCTGGCGGTCCTGGACCGCGAGGAGGGTTTCACCGAGCCCGAGTTCCCCGAACCGGAGGTCACCGCGGGGATCGTCGGCGGGGTGCGCGGCGGGAACATCAAGAAGACCGCCTACTACCCGTTCGCCTCGCGCCAGGTCCGCTGGCTGCTCGCCTCGCTCATCCTGGTCAGCGCCACCCAGTCCGCGTTCACCCTGGCCGGGGGCGACGACGTCGCCGCGCCGCTGGACTGCGCCGCCGGGACCCTGCACCTGTCGGGTTCCACGGCCTTCGCGCCGGTGCTGCGGGAGGCCGCGGAGCGGTACGAGCGGACCTGCCCGGACGCCCGCATCCCGCTGACCGCCACCTCCTTCAAGGGCAGCGTCGACGGGCTCGACACCCTCGCCTCCGCCGGTGCGGGCGCCCGGCTCCCGGACGGCCGGGGCCTGGGCGACAGGCTGTCGTTCAGCGACGGACCGAAGTCCGACGGCCGCCCGCGGCTGCTGCCCAGGCCCGTCGCGCTGTCCCTGTTCACCCTGGTCGTGCACAAGGACGCGGGGGTCGAGGACCTCTCCCTGAAGCAGGTGCGGGACATCTACGCCGGGACCATCACCAACTGGAGCCAGGTCAAGGGCAACGACGTGCCCATCCACCTGGTCAGCCGGAACCCCGGCTCGGGCACCCGCACCACGCTCGAACAGCAGGTCCTCGACGGCCGCCCCCTTCCCGCGGTCACCACGGCCGACTGCGCGGGCCTCGACCGGACCCGGCCGGGCCGCTGCGAGGTGGGCGGCACCGGGACGCTGCTGGACACGGTGGCCTCGACCCCGGGGGCGCTGGGGCACAGCGAGGTCGGCGCCGCCGCCGCGCACGACGGCGTCCGGCAGATCCGCATCGACGGCTACCCGGCGACCCTGGAGGGCGCCGACCAGGGGGCGTATCCGTACTGGCAGACGGAGATCGCCTACACCTACGGCGAACCGCCGGCCGACTCGATCGCGGCGGGCTTCCTGCGCTACCTCGCCAACGAGGTCGGCAAGGACATCATCCGCTCCAAGGGCCACCGCCCCTGCGCCGAGCTGGACAAGCCGCTGCTGTGCCGGCCGGACGGTACGCCCGGCGCAAGGTGACACCCCGGGGCCTGCGGCGACCCGGTCAGGAGTCCGGGCACTCCTGCCACGCCAGGTGGTGCACGGCGCTGATGCCGCCGTCCGTCGAGTCCATGGTCATGAAGCTCACCTCGTCGGGGCCGGACGTGGATCGGTCGCATCGCGGGGAGCCCCGCCGGGTGCGGACAGATACCCTCCCGGCCATCCACACCGGCCGGTTCCCGCCACGCGCGCGTAAGCGCTCCGCGCGCGGCGGCGCGCGGGGCCGCCCTTCCAGAAACTTGTGCGGTCCGCACGCGCCGCGATACTCGTACCGGACCTCGGGGCGTCTGCTGGGACAATGGCCCGGCACAGGCGGTCCCGGGCAGCCGACGGGACCAGAGGTACGCGCGCAACAGGAGAGGCTCCCTTGGAGCTCAGCAGGCCCAGCAGGCTCGGCAGACGAGCGTTCAGCGCCCTCGCGGGCACCACCGTCCTCGGTCTCGCGCTCGGCGGCAGCGTGAGCAGCGCGGCGCTGCCCTACTCCGGCGGCCCCGGCCCCGTGCCCACCGGGCCGCCGCCCGGCCCGCCCGGCGCCGACGGCCGGCGCCACCGGGTCGACCTGGACCGGTACTCCCTGCTGGTGGACGGCAGGCGGCTGGCGCTGTGGTCCGGCGAGCTGCATCCGTTCCGGCTGCCGAGCCCGTCCCTGTGGCGGGACGTGCTGCAGAAGATGCGGGCGTACGGCCACAACGCGGTCAGCGTCCGCCTCGCCTGGAACCAGCACTCCCCCGCTCCCGGCGCGTACGACTTCACCGGCGTCCGCGACCTCGACCTGTTCCTGCGCACGGCCGCCGAGTGCGGTCTGTACGTCGTCCTGCACCCCGGCCCGTACATCGGCGCGGACGTGGACGCCGGGGGCCTGCCCGGCTGGCTGACGACCGTCGGGGGCCGGGCCGGGACCACCGACCCCGCGTACCTGCGCCACGCCGACGAGTGGCTGAGCCGGGTCAACGCCGTCGCCGCCCGGCACCTGTTCACCCGGGGCACCGGCACGGTGCTGCTCTACCGGGCCGACGCACCCGGGCGCGCCGACCTGGACCGCCTGCGCACGAGGCTGCGCGCCGACGGCATCGACGTGCCCCTGCTGCACGGTGACACGCCGCTCGCCTGGGAGGAGCCGGGGCCGGTCCGGGACGCCGCCGAGGCACGGCGGGTCCACTTCGACCGCCTGGCGCAGGGGAGCACGCTGCACAACGTCCGCATGGCGTTCGGCGGCACCTCGTGGGGGTGGCTGCCCGCGCCGTCGGCGCCCTCACCGACGTACGACCCCACCGCGGCGATCGACGAGGCGCGCCGGCCGACGGACAAGCTCGCGCCGCTCCACCAGCTCGGGCACCTCCTGCGCCACGTCCCGGACTTCGCCCGGATGACCGAGGCGACGGCGGTCCGGGCCGCGGACGCCCGCGTCCAGGTGCGGCACCTGGCCAATCCGGACACCGGCGCCCACGCGTACGTCCTGCGCAACGACTCCGCCGCCGACGTCACGTCGACGCTGCCGATGGGCGGCAGTGACGTGGAGGTCACCGTCCCCGCCCGGGACGCCAAGCTGCTCGCCACCGGGCTCCGCGTGGGCTCGGGGCGCAAGCTCGCGTACGCCACCGTGCAGCCCATGCTGGCCATGAGCGCCGGGAAGCTGGACATCGCCGCGTTCGTCGGGCGGGCCGGCGAGATGGCGCACCTGGTCCTCGACTGTCCGGACGAGCCGTGGCCGACCCGGCTGGACGAGGAGGCCGCCTGGACCTTCGACCACGGCAAGCTGCACGTGATGGTGCCGCTGAAGGAGGACCGGCTGACCCGGGTGCGGGTGCGCAGCGGCGAGTCCGACCGCACCCTGCTGCTGCTCTTCGCCGACGACGCCGCCTCGCTGCGGCTGTGGCCGTACGAGACCCCGTCGGGCCGGGTCCTGGTGCGCGGTCCCGAGCTGCTGCGCGAGGCCGCTCTGGACGGTGGCACGATCCGGCTCACCGGTGACACGGTCGGCGAGCGCGAACTGGAGGTGTGGGCACCGCCCGGCATCACCGACGTCACCTGGAACGGCGAGCGGGTGCAGTCGGGCCTGGGCCGCGCCCTGAGCCTGATGACCGTGTGGCCGCTGCCGGGCGGGCCCGAGCTGGTCCTGCCCGCGCTGGGCGGCTGGCGGCGGCGCACGGAGAACTTCGAGTCCGAGCCCGGCTACGGCGACGAGGGATGGACGGTCGCCGACCGGCGCACGTCGCACAGCACGACGCCGGTCCCGGACGGTTCGCCCGTGCTCTTCGCCGACGACTACGGCTTCCACTACGGCGACGTCTGGTACCGGGGCCGCCTCACCGGCGCCTCCGGTCTGGAGTCGGTGTCCCTCTCCTACAGCACGGGCGCGCACGGACTGCTGATGGCCTGGCTGGACGGGGAGGCGCTGGGCACGCACCGCGTGGGACGCGAGCAGGAGAACGGCGAGGGAACCTGGACGGCCACGGCGGACTTCCGGCTGCCGGAGACCCTGCGCGAGGCCCTGCGCGAGCGGCGCGACGAGGACGGTGCCCCGCCCGTCCTGTCCGTCCTGGTCCGGCGCACGCAGCACGACCAGGACGCGTACCGGGCGGCCCGGGGGCTGACGTCGGCCCGCTTCGAGGGCGCCTCGCCCGACGTGCGCTGGCGGATCATGGGTGCGGCCGCCCCCGACCCCGTGCGCGGGCCGCTCAACCACGGCGGGCTGTACGGGGAGCGCCACGGCTGGCACCTGCCCGGGTACGACGACGGCGCCTGGGAGCGGGTGTCCCCGGCGTCCGCCTCCCCCGGGGACAACGGGGCCACCGGGGACCGGCGCCAGGGCGTGACCTGGTACCGGACCACGTTCCGGTTGGACGTCCCGCCGGAGGTCGACGCCTCGGTGGGTCTGGTCCTGGACGGCACCCCGGACCAGGCCCCCGGTGTCCACCGCGTCCAGGTCTTCCTGAACGGCTGGAACATGGGCGAGTACGTGGGCGACGGCACGGGCGCCCCGCACACCTTCGTCCTGCCGAACGGCATCCTGCGCACCCGCGCCGCCGCCAACACCCTGGCCCTCGCGGTCCTGTCCGACGGCGACACGACGCCGGGGCCCGGCGAGGTGCGCCTGGAGCTGCTGGGCAGCGCGGCCGGAGGAGTACCGGTGAAGCCCGTCCCCTCCCCCGGCCGGCGCCGCGGCTGACCCGGGCCGGGATCAGCGCAGCCGGATCACGTTCCAGGACAGCGGTTCCAGGGCGGCGGTGAGCCTGCCGCCGTCCAGGGCCGTGCCGTCCACCGGGTGCGGGACGACCCGCTCGGGCTCGGCGAGGGTGTTGCGGGCGTCGGGGTCGGTGTCCGCGAGGGCGCTGTGCTCGACGACCTCCGTCAGCTCCAGGCCGCTCAGGGCGACCTCCAGCGGGAGGGCCTCGGTGCGGGAGCGGTTGACGGCGAAGACGGTGACCGAGCCGTCCTCGGCGCGCACGGCGGTGGCGTGCAGGAGGTCGGCCTCGCCGTACTTCGCCGTCTCGTACGTCGGTGAGTCCACGCGGACGTCGAGCACCTCGCCGCGGCCGTACTCCGAGGCCTGGGAGAAGGGGAAGAACGTCGTCTGGCGCCAGGCCGGGCCGCCCGGCTCGGTCATGATCGGGGCTATGACGTTGACGAGCTGCGCGAGGCAGGCGACGGTGACGCGGTCGGCGTGCCGGAGCAGGGCGATGAGCAGCGAGCCGAAGACGACGGCGTCCATGACGCTGTAGTTGTCCTCGAGGAGGCGGGGGGCCTCGGGCCAGTCCAGGGCGCTGACCTCGGCCTGCGTCCTGGTCATGTACCAGACGTTCCACTCGTCGAAGGAGAGGTTGATCCTCTTCTTCGACTTCAGGCGGGCGCCGACGTGGTCGCAGGTGGCGACGACGTTCTCGATGAACGACTCCATGTCCACGGCGGAGGCGAGGAAGGAGTCGACGTCACCGTCGTGCGGTTCGTAGTAGGCGTGCAGCGAGATGTGGTCGACCAGGTCGTAGGTCTCCTTCAGGACCGTCGCCTCCCACTCGGCGAAGGTCTCCATGGACTGGCCGGAGGAGCCGCACGCGACGAGTTCGACGTCCGGGTCGATCTGGCGCATGGCGCGGGCGGTCTCGGCGGCGACGCGGCCGTACTCCTCGGCGGTCTTGTGGCCGGTCTGCCAGGGGCCGTCCATCTCGTTGCCGAGGCACCAGAGCCTGATGCCGAAGGGGTCCTTGTCGCCGTGCTCGGCACGCAGGTCGGACAGGGCGGTGCCGGACGGGTGGTTGGCGTACTCCTGGAGTTCGAGGGCCTCGGCGACGCCGCGGGTGCCGAGGTTGACCGCCATCATGGGTTCGGCCTCGGGGCCGATCTTCTTGAGGAAGGCGATGTACTCGGAGAGGCCGAAGCGGTTGGTCTCGGTGGAGCGCCAGGCGAGGTCGAGGCGGCGCGGGCGGTCCTCCACCGGGCCGACGGAGTCCTCCCACTTGTAGCCGGAGACGAAGTTGCCGCCGGGGTAGCGGACGGCGGTGACGCCGAGTTCCCGGACGAGGTCCAGCACGTCCTGGCGCAGGCCCTCGGCGTCCGCGGTGGGGTGGCCGGGTTCGAAGATGCCGGTGTACACGCAGCGTCCGAGGTGTTCGACGAAGGAGCCGAAGAGGCGGGGGTTGACGGCGCCGACGGTGAAGGCGGGGTCGAGGGTGAAGCGGGCGGTGCGCATCTTTTCCTTTCGAGGGGGATGTGTCCTGCGGGGGGGCGCTCTACTGGCCGGCCAGGCCCGTGTGCGCCACGCCCGCCACGATCTGGCGCTGGAAGAAGACGAAGACGACGATCAGCGGCAGGCCGGCCATCAGGCCGCCGGCCATGAGCTGGGCCCACTGGATGCCGTAGGAGTTCATGACGGTCGCGATGCCGTTCGGCATGGTCATCAGGTCGGGGTTGTTGGTGACCATGTAGGGCCACAGGAAGTTGTTCCAGGAGCTGATGAAGGTGAAGATGCCGACCGCCGCGAGCGAGGGGCGGGAGAGCGGCACGATGATCGTGAAGAAGACGCGCCAGCGGCCCGCGCCGTCGATGAAGGCGGCCTCCTCCAGCTCGCGCGGGATGCCCTGGAAGAACTTGTAGAGGATGTAGACCATCGCGGCGGGCGCGCACTGCGGCAGGATCATGCCCCAGTACGTGTCGACCATCCCCATCTGCTGGACGGTGGTGAACAGCGGGACGCCGAGCACGGCCGGAGAGACCATGAGGCCCGCCATCACCACGCCCATCAGGACGCCCTTGCCCCGGAACTCGGTGCGGGCGAAGCCGTATCCGGCGAGCGCGGCGACCAGCAGCACGATCGTCGTCACACACACCGACACGACCAGTGAGTTGACGAACCAGTTGGTGATGTTGCCCGTCTCGAAGAGGGCCTTCCATGCCTGGCCGGTCCAGTCGTTCGGCAGCCAGTGCGTGGGCACCTCGACCGCCTCGGTCTCCGACTTGAGCGAGGTGAACAGCGCCCAGGCGAGCGGGGCGAGGAACACCGCGGAGACGGCGGTGCCGAGCAGGGTGAGCACGATCTGGGCGGGCGTCCAGGCCCTGCGCGTCCTGGGCGGGCGGGGCCTGGTCCGGGTCGGCTGTGCCGCGGCGGTGGTCATCGGCCGCCCTCCTCACGGTTGCGCAGCAGCCACATCCGGGCGAGGGCGACAGCCGCGATGAGCACGAAGAAGATGATGGAGATCGCGGAGGCGTAGCCCACGCGGTAGCTGGTGAAGCCCTGTTCGAGCGTGTACTGCACGAAGGTGCGGGTCGAGTCCTCCGGGCCGGGCCCGAAGTCCTGCATCACGACGGCCTGGTCGAAGACCTGGAGCGAGGCCAGGATCTGCAGGGCGACGACGAGGCCGGTGATGTTGCGCAGCATCGGCAGCGTGATGTGCAGGATGCGGTGCCAGGCGTTCGCGCCGTCCAGCTTGGCGGCCTCGTAGAGGTGGGCGGGGATGCCCTGGAGCGCGGCGAGGTAGAGCAGGAAGCTGAAGCCGACGGTCCACCACAGGGTGGTGATGACGACCGCGAGCATGGCGTACGACTTGTCGGTCAGCCAGGGCGTGTCGATGCCGAAGACGTGGTTGATCATGCCGGTGCCGGGGTTGAACAGCCACTGCCACAGGTTGGCGGCGACGGTCGACGGCAGCAGGAACGGCAGGAAGAAGCAGAGCCGCCACAGCCACTTGCCGCGCTCGATGTGGTGGGCCAGCATCGCGAGGAGAAAGGCGAGGACGGTGATGCAGGGCACGACGAGCAGCGTGAAGTACGCGCTGTGACCGAGCGCGTCCCACATCAGCGGGTCCTTCAGGGCCTCGCGGTAGTTGTCGAGGCCGACGAAGTGCGCGGCGTCGCCGGAGATGTTGGCGTCGGTGAAGCTGAGGTAGACGCCGCGCAGCAGCGGCCAGATCACGAAGAGCGCGAAGAGGGCGAGGAACGGGGCGACGAACCAGCCACCGTGCTGGAAGCCCTGTCGGCGACGGGCGCCGGCGCTGTCGGCGGCGGTCTTCGCGCGCGCCGGGCGGACGATCGTTTCGGCGCTGGTGGCGGTCATGCGGCGGTACCTCCCTGCGCGGCGGTGCGGCCGTCCATGGGGTTCTTCATGGCGAGCAGTTCGGCGAGCGTGCTCTTCATCCGGCGGGCGGCGGACCCGGGCTTCGCGGAGCCCGTCGTCGAGGAGACGACGATCGGACCGACGCGCTGGGCGAGGATGCCGGTGGACCCGGCGAACCACACCTTGGGCTCGGTGGCCTGGTGGTCCATGGCCGAGACGTACTCGTTCTGCGGTTGCAGCTTCTTGTACGCGGCGGTGGACAGGGTCGGCGTGTAAGCGGGGATGTGCCCGCCGGCCGCCCACTGCCGGGCGTGCTTGACGACGTAGGCGGCGAGCCGGTGCGCGCCCTCGTTGGTGGCGCCGCCGCGGTCGGCCTGGTGCGGCAGGACGAAGGAGTGGGACTCGGCGTGGGTGGCCCGCTTGCCGAAGACGGGCGGCAGCGGGGTGGCGCCGTAGTCGAGCTTCGCGGCGTCGAAGACCGGCACGGACCAGTTGCCCTCCCAGGCGAAGGGCGAGCCGTTGACGAACTGCTCGGCACCGGCGCCGCCGCCGAAGGAGGGGTTGGCGTACCCGTCGGCGACGTGCTTGCGCAGGAACTCCAGGACCTGCACGGCCTTGTCGGTGTCGAAGGTGACCTCGGTCCTGGCGTCGTCGAACCAGGTGCCGCCGAGCTGGGTGTAGAAGGCGACGAAGAACCACCACTGGAAGTTCTGGTCGTTGTGCCACAGGCCGATGGTCTGCAGCCCCTTCGCGGTGGCCTTCCTGGCCTCCTTGAGCACGTCGAACCACTCGTCGGTGGAGGTGACGGGGACCATCCGGCCGTCCTCGCCGAGCAGGCCCGCCTTCTTCAGCACGTCCTTGCGGTAGAAGCAGAGCTGAACGTGGATGTCGAGGGGGAGGGCGTAGAGCTTGCCGTCGATGACGGCGCGCTTCCACAGTTCGGGGTTGAAGTCCTCTTCCCGCACGCCGTACTTGGCGAGCAGGGCGGGGTCCCAGGGGTCGAGGAGGCGGCCGGGCGAGAAGCCGGTGACGCGGCCGAGGTGCATGACGCCGAGGTCGGGGGCGCGGTTGCCGGCGGCGGCCATGGCGAGCTTGGTGTAGAAGGGGCTGCCCCACTGGAGGGTGGAGTCCTCCACGTCGATGCCGGGGTTGTCCCTGCGGAAGGAGTCCAGCATCGCGATCATGTTGTACCCGTCGCCGCCGCTGAAGAGGTTCCAGTAGCGGACCCGGGTGTCCGCTCCGGAGGCGAGCGCGTCGGCACCGGTGCCGAGCGCCGCGAAGCCGAAGCTGCCCGCGACCGTCAGGCCGCCGGCCGCGGCCAGAAAGTGCCTGCGATTCAGGCCAGGTCGTCCCATGCCCTGCCCCATCTGTCGTCGTCTGTCGTCCTGTCGCCATCTGTCGTTCGATATATCGAATGGCGCCCGTAACTTCGAACGGGACCGTAAGGTGGCACGGTGAGCGCGTCAATGGGTCGCGCAGGACTTTCGGGAACCTGTGATCGTTCGCGCAGGACTTTCGGGAACCTGTGATCGTTGCGTATCGAACAACCGTCGGGGGAACGCATGACGCGGACGCGCGTAGGCGCGTAGCCTTCGAGGGCTCGGGACGGACGGCCGGAAGGGGGAGCGATGCGCATCGCCGGTGTGCGCCCGTGGGCCGACCCGCCGCGCGGCCGCCGCCCGCGCGGCCGCGCCGCTCGCGCCCTGGCCGCGCACCTCGCCGACGCGATCCGGGCGAGGCCCCGCCCGCCGCGCGACGTGCGGGAGCTGTGCCACGCGCTGTGCGAGGAGATGTCCGCGCGCCGCGGTGGACGACCGGTCGGGCTGCGCTTCGAACGCTTCCCCGACGAACTCGAAGTCACGGGGCTCTGGATCCAGTTCCACGACCACGACCTGGTCATCGTCGAGGAACGGGCCGAGGCGATGCAGCAACTTGTCATCCTCGGACACGAGTTGTGGCACATGCACGCCGGGCACGAACACCATCACGCGGTCGGCAGCGCGGCGGCCCGTGCCCTGACGAGCCGAACGGGCTGGCGGGAGACCGCGCTGGGCGTGGCCGCCCGCAACGGCTCCCGCGAGGCCGACGAGGCCGACGCCGACGCCTTCGGCCACCGGCTGGCGGCCGTGTGCCGGCCGTACCTCGCCGGCGACCGGGCGGGGCCGCCGCCCGGCCCCGTCCACCGGTCCATGGGCTACCGCGGAAGCCAGGGCGGGCCGGGATGACGCCTGCGCACCTGGCGCTGGGGGCCTTCGGCACCTTCGGCGGCATCTCCCTGGCCTTCTGGCTTCCGATCGCGGCCCTGACCATCGCCCTCGTCATCAAACTGCCCAGCTTGATCAAGATGTGGCGGGACCCGATGCTGCGGGCCGTGGGCGGTCTGCTGCTGTTCGCCTGCGCTGTCTTCGTCTTCGCGTCCCCGACGGTCATCGGCTGGACGAACCGCGTCACCGGCGTACCGAACATCGCCGCTCCGCTGGTGTACTCCCTCCTCACCGCCCTGTGCGCGTCCTGGCTGCTGCTCGTCGTGGCCTGGCGCAACGGTCTGTCCGACCGCTCGGCCTCCACACGCCGTGCGGCCCGTTGGGTCGTCCTCACCTACACGGGGGTGGTCCTCGCCCTGTGGGTGCTCTTCGCCCTCGCGGACGTCCCGGTGGAACGCCGGAGGGACCTGGACACCTACTACGCCACCACGCCGTTCATGCGTGAGGAGATCCTGCTGTACCTGCTCGCGCACACGCTGGCCTGCTCGGTCACCGCCCGGCTGATCTGGAACTGGGTCCGCACCGACGGTCTGGACTCGTGGCTGCGGTGGGGCCTTCGGCTCCTGGGCGTGGGATACGCGACGAACCTGCTCTTCGACGCCTCGAAGCTCACCGCCGTCTTCGCCCGGATGAACGGCCGCGACCTGGACCGGCTGAGCACCGACCTGGCCCCGTTGGCCGCGTGCGTGTCGGCCACCCTGGTCGCGGTGGGCTTCATCCTCCCGCACGCCGGACAGTACCTGCAGGAACGCTGGCGGATCCGACGCGCCCACCGGCGCCTGCGGCCCCTGTACCTGCTGATGCACGACGTGGGCGGTGGCAGCGCGCCCTTCACCCTGCGGGCCGGCGCCGAGATGCGCCTGATCCGCCGTGAGACCTTCATCCGGGACTCGCTGCTCCAGTTGTCCCGGCACCTGGACGAAGAGCTGCGCGAGCGAGCCCACACGGCTGCCCTCGACCTCGGCCACGCGCCCGACCGCGCGCGGGCCCTGGCCGCGGCCGTCACGATCCTGGAGGCGGCGGCCGCCCGGAAGGGGTCCGCGGACACCGACCGCGTCATGCCCTCCGGGCCCGAGACCGCCTACCTGCTGCAGGAGATCCAGGCCGTCTCCCGGGCCCTGCGCCACCGCCCCGACATCGAAGGGGTACGCGACCGGGCGGCCTCCTCCGGCAGAGAGAACACCCCCGCATGACACCACGCACCTCCCCCGCCGGAACCGCTGTAGTCGTGGGGGGCTCCCACACCGGCATGCTTCTGGCCGCCGCGCTGGCCACGGTCGCCGACCGCGTCGTCGTCGTCGAGCGCGACACACTGCCCGCCGGGCCCGGCCCCCGGAGGGGACTGCCCCAGGCACGGCACGCCCACATGCTCTGGTCCGGCGGGGCACGGGCGGTGGAGAACCTGCTGCCGGGCGTCACCGGCGCGCTCCGTGCGGCCGGAGCGAACCGCGTGCCGGTCACGACGGACATGGTCGTCATGGGTTCGCGCGGGTGGTTCCGACGCTGGGCGGAGTCTCACCACGTCCTGCTGGCCGGGCGCGACCTGCTGGACGCGACGATCCGCGCGCGGGTCCTCGCCAAGGAGCGGATCGAGGTCCTCCAGGAGACCGACGCGGTCGGTCTCACCGGAACCGCCGCCGAGGTCACCGGCGTACGGATCAGGCCCCGGCACGGTCCCGAGCGCGCACTGGGCGCCGGCTTCGTCGTGGACGCCTCGGGGCGCGGCTCCCGTGCGGCGCACTGGCTGGCCGGGCTCGGGCTGCCCGAGCCGCAGTTCCGCGAGATCGACTCCGGTCTGGCCTACGCGAGTCGGCTCTTCCTCGCCCCCGAGGCGGCGCGGGAGGGCTTCCCGGTCGTCAACGTCCAGCCCGACCCGCGCGACGGCGGTCCCGGCCGGGCGGGGTTCCTCCTGCCCGTCGAACACGGCCGGTGGATCGTCACCCTCTCCGGCACCCGTGGCGGCCGGCCCACCCCGGACAACGACGACTTCGCCCGCTTCGCCCGCGAAGAGCTGAGGCACCCGATCGTCGGCCAACTGGTCGAGCGGGCCGAGCCGCTGACCGACGTGTCGTACACCCGCAGCACCGCCAACCGCCGGTACTTCTACGAACGGATGCCGGCGTGGCCGGAGGGATTCGCCGTCCTCGGAGACGCGCTGGCCGCGTTCAACCCCCTCTACGGACACGGTATGGCGGTCGCCGCGCAGAGTGCGGTCCTCGTCCGGGACACGGTACGACGGCACGGTTGGGGCACGCCCGGACTGGCGCGGCGCGTCCAGCGGGCGGTGGCCCGGCCGACCGGCGCGGCCTGGGGCCTGGCCGTCGGCCAGGACGTGTTCTACACGGCCCCGGGCGGCCGGGGACCGACCGCCGGGGACCGGCTCCTGGCCGCGTACGTCGACCGTCTCATGCTCACGGCCACCGGCAACGGACGTGTCGCCCGGCGGGTGACCGACGTGACGTCGCTGGAGCGTGGGCCGGGCGTGCTCCTGACCCCGGGGGTGCTGCTGGCGGCCGCGAAGGGACCGCTGAAGCCGCCGCTCACGGCCCCTCCCCTGACCGAGCGGGAGCGCAAGGCCGCCGGACTGCCGTAGTCCCCGCCGGCCTCACCCCGCGAACGCCGGCTGCGCCACCCCCCGTCCGGCCCCCGGCACCACCAGCAGCGAGCCCGCCAGCGGGTGCGGGGCCGGCAGGCCGACCCTGGCTGTGGTGAGGTACAGGTCGGTGAGGTCCGGGCCGCCGAAGGCGCAGGCGGTGACGCGGGGGACGGGGAGGGCGATCACCCGGTCCAGGTCGCCGGACGGGGTGTAGCGGCGTACCGCGCCGCCGTCCCACAGGGCGACCCACACACAGCCCTCGGCGTCGACGCACAGGCCGTCGGGGAAGCCCGCGCCGTCCTCGATCTCGGCCAGGGGGCGGCGGTTCGCGACCCGCCCGTCCACGGCGACGTCGAAGACGTCGATGCGGCGGGTCGGGGTGTCGATGTAGTACATCAGGCGGCCGTCGGGGCTCCAGCCGGTGCCGTTGCTCACCGTCACGTCGCCGAGGACGGTGTCGGCCGTGCCGTTCCCGGTGAACCGGGACAGTGTGCCCCCGCCGCGCGCCTCGTCGTAGCGCATGGTGCCCGCCCACAGGCTCCCGTCGGGAGCGACGGCGGCGTCGTTGCCGCGGCGGCCGGGGACGGGCTCCCGGTGCAGCCAGCGGAAGGTGTCGTCGGGGTCGAGCAGGCCGATCCCGTCCCGCAGGTTGAGGACGAGGCCGCCGCCCGCGCGGGGCTTGATGGCGCCCACGTGCTGGTCGGTACGGCGCAGCGTGCGCCGGCCGGTTGCCGGGTCGTAGGTGTGGACGCGGGAGTTCAGGATGTCGAGCCACAGGAGGCGGTCCGTCGCCGGGTCCCAGGTGGGCCCCTCGCCGAGGGTCGCCTCTTCGTGGACGGCCACCTCGAAGGCCGTGCCGGTCGTCGTCATGCCGCGCTCCTGTGGCCGAGCCGCTCGGAGAGGTCGGCGGCGCCCTTGACGGCGAGCTGTTCCAGTTCGGCGCGGCGTTCCTCGCTCCAGCGGATCATGGGCACCGAGATCGACAGCGCGGCGACGACGCGGCCGGTGCGGTCGCGGACCGGGGCGGCGACGCAGGAGACGTCCGGGTTGGACTCGCGGCTCTCCACGGCGGTGCCCCGCTCGCGGATCGCGGCCAGGGCCTCGCGCAGGGCGCCCGGGTCGGTGATGCTGTTCGGGGTCATCGCGGTCAGCTCGGCGCCGTCGGGGAAGCGCGCGGCGACCTCCGGCTCGGGCAGGGAGGCCAGCAGCATCTTGCCGACGGACGTGCAGTGCGCGGGCAGCCGGCGGCCGGCCGCGGAGACCATGCGCACCGCGTGCGTGGAGTCGACCTTGGCGATGTAGATGACGTCGGTGTCCTCCAGGATCGCCACGTGCACCGTCTCGTCGCAGGTCTCGGCGACGGTCCGGGCGACCTGCTGGCCCTCCGCGGCGAGGTCGAGGTGCTCGGCGTAGCGGGCGCCGAGCTGGTACGGACGCACGCCGAGCCGGTACCGTCCGGACTGCCCTGCGACCGGGACGATGTACTTGCGGGCGGCGAGCGTGGTGACCAGCTCGTGCACGGTGGTGCGCGGCAGCTGGAGCCGGCGCACGATGTCGGGGGCGGAGAGCGTGCCGTCCCCGTCGAGGAAGAGCTCCAGTATGTCGAGAGCCCGGGTCACGGCCGGCACGAGGCGTCCCATGTCCAGCCCCCTCCCTAGATATGTTCGAGATTTCAACAGGCGATCGGTATCGCGAACACAGGCTACTCATATCGCGTTTGCCTGGGCAATGGGCGTGCGGCCGCCCCATGGTCCACTTCGTCCGCGATGATGGCTGCCATGCCGACCGGAAAGCAGCCCGCAGGACCCTTCACCCCGCGCGACTTCCAGCTGGTCCTGCTGCGCCGCATGGCCGACCACAACCCCGGACCGGTGGAGGACGCCCGCCGAGAGCTGGGCGCCTCGGTCGCGGACATGCGCGAGGCCAACAGGCGCTGGCAGGCGATGCTCCGCTCCCCCAGGTCCCGCTCGGCCGCCGCCCGGTACCGCTCCGTCCTCGGCGAGCCGGAGTCGGTGGCGCTCCGCCGGATCGGCGACCTGGAGTGCGAGGCCCGGCAGTGGGCGCTGCCCCTGTGGCCCGGCCTGCGTTTCGAGGTGCTGGTCGCGGACAAGGGCGTGGTGTGGAACGAGTGGCTGGTCCGCGCCCCCGGCGCACAGGGGCCCGAACTGCGCACCTTGGACGACCTCACGCCCTGGTCCTGCACGGTCGACGAGGCGGCCCGCGCCTTCGCCCCCGCCCGGCCGCTCCAGGGCTCGGCCCCGACCCGGTGGGGGCTGGCCTTCACCGCCCCGGACCGGGAGGGCGTACGGCACGAGGTGGTCGCGGAGTTCACCTGGGGGCTGTTGCAGCGCACGGCGGTCGGCGGCTGACGCGGGCCCCGCGGGGACGGGCGGTCAGCGCTCGTCCTCCGGGTCCCAGTCCAGCAGCCGGACCTTGGCGACCGTACGGACGTGGCGGCGCATCGCGGTGGCGGCCTGCCGGGGCTGCCGTGCGGCCACGGCGTCCAGGATCGCCCGGTGCTGGGCCAGGGAGCGGCCGGGGCGGCCGGGCTGGCGCAGGGACTCGGTGCGGCTCTCGGCGATCTGGTGGGCGATGGAGCGCATGAACTCGGCGAGCAGGCTGCTGTGCGCCGCCGCCGTCACCGCCGCGTGGAACAGCCGGTCGCCCTCGACGCCGTGCCCGTCCCGGTCGATCTCCTCGGCCATCACCGCCAGAGCGGAGCGCATCGCGGCGAGGTCGTCCTCCGTCCGGCGCTCGGCGGCCAGTTCGGCGAGTTTCGTCTCCAGCGCCTCGCGGGCCTCCAGGACGTCCGGGAGGCGCCGGCGGCGTTCGACCATCTTCTCGACGGGTTCGACGTCGAGGCTGTCCCGGACCAGATAGGTCCCGCCGCCGTGCCGCGCCTCTACCAGGCCCTGCACCTCCAGGACCACGATCGCCTGCTTCACCGAGGCGCGGCTGACGCCGAGGCGCTGGGCGAGGTCCCGCTCGGGCGGCAGCCGGTCACCGGCCCGCAGGCCGCCGTCGGTGACGTACTGGCGCAGCCGCTCCAGCACCTGTTCGTACAGGCGCTGTTTGGTCATGGGGCGCAGGGCGTCGGTCATGAGGTCCCCCCTCTCGACGGGAGCGTAGCACCGGGGCCGACGGTGGCCCGGTGGCCGAGTGGCTGAGCCAATTGTTGCGCGACCCCTTGACGTGACCCCGGGCCGGGCCCACGCTGACCAGCCAACCGCACCAAACAAGTGGCTCAGCCACTCAGCCACTCTCATCGGCAGTCAGGTCAGCACTCGGGAGCCCCCGCATGTCCCCCGAACTCATCTCGATCCTCGTCCTCGTCGTGGTGTTCGTCATCGCCACCACCCGCTCCGTCAACATGGGCGCGCTCGCCTTCGCCGCCGCGTTCGGGGTGGGCACGCTCGTCGCCGACCTCGACGCGGACGGCATCTTCGCCGGGTTCCCCGGCGACCTGTTCGTCGTCCTCGTCGGCGTCACCTACCTGTTCGCCATCGCCCGGGCCAACGGCACCACCGACTGGCTGGTGCACGCGGCCGTCCGGCTGGTGAGGGGGCGGGTCGCGCTGATCCCCTGGGTGATGTTCGCCCTCACCGGCGCGCTCACGGCGATCGGCGCGGTCAGCCCGGCCGCGGTCGCGATCGTCGCGCCGATCGCCCTGAGCTTCGCCACCCGGTACTCGATCAGCCCGCTGCTCATGGGCACGATGGTGGTGCACGGCGCGCAGGCCGGCGGGTTCTCGCCGATCAGCATCTACGGCTCGATCGTCAACGGCATCGTGGAGCGCGAGAAGCTCCCCGGCAGCGAGATCGGCCTCTTCCTGGCCTCGCTGGTCGCCAACCTGCTCATCGCGGCCGTGCTGTTCGCGCTGCTCGGCGGGCGGAAGCTGTGGGCGCGCGGGGCGGTGACGCCGGAGGACGGCGGCGCCCCCGGCAAGGGCACGGAGTCCACGGGCACGGGCTCAGGCACCGGCACGGTCGGCGCCGCCGGCCCCTCCGCGGGCACCGGCACGGGTACGGGCTCGGGCACCGGCTCGGGCACCGGCTCGGGCACCGCCCCCACCGCCGTGGCCGTCCGCCCCGACCAGGAGACCGGCGGCACCGAAGGCACCGGCATCCGCCTCACCCCCGCCCGCATCGCCACCCTCGTCGCCCTGGTCGCCCTGGTCGTGGCCGTCCTCGGCTTCGACCTGGACGCCGGTCTGACCGCGGTCACCCTCGCCGTGGTGCTGAGCACCGCCTGGCCGGACGACAGCCGCCGTGCCGTCGGCGAGATCGCCTGGTCCACGGTGCTGCTGATCTGCGGTGTCCTCACCTACGTCGGCGTGCTGGAGGAGATGGGCACCATCACCTGGGCCGGTGAGGGCGTCGGCGGCATCGGCGTCCCGCTGCTGGCCGCGGTACTGCTCTGCTACATCGGCGCGATCGTGTCGGCCTTCGCCTCCTCCGTGGGCATCATGGGCGCGCTGATCCCGCTGGCGGTGCCGTTCCTCGCGCAGGGCGAGATCGGGGCGGTCGGCATGGTGGCGGCGCTCGCGGTGTCGGCGACGGTGGTGGACGTCAGCCCGTTCTCGACGAACGGCGCTCTGGTGCTGGCCGCGGCCCCGGACGTGGACCGGGACCGCTTCTTCCGCCAGCTGATGATCTACGGCGGGATCGTGGTGGCGGCCGTGCCGGCGCTGGCCTGGCTCGTACTGATCGTGCCCGGCTTCGGGTAGACCCGTCTCGGAGATCCGGCCCCATCCGGCAGCCTTGAACGACAGCTCTCGGGCAACAGCTAAGGAGTACGACGCGTGTCCTCTCTCTTCCCGGCCCTCTCCCCGGCCCCGACCGGCGCCGCGGCCGACCGGCCCGCGCTGCGGTTCGGCGAGCGTTCCCTGACGTACGCGGAACTCGCCGCCGCGGCGGGCGCCACGGCCGGGCGGATCGGCGGCGCCGGCCGGGTCGCCGTCTGGGCGACCCCGGCGATGGAGACCGCCGTCGCCGTGGTGGCGGCGCTGCTGGCCGGGGTCGCGGCCGTGCCCCTCAACCCGAAGTCCGGCGACAAGGAACTCGCGCACATCCTGTCCGACAGCGCGCCCTCGCTCGTCCTGGCGCCCCCGGACAGCGAACTCCCGCCCGCCCTGGCCGCCCTGGAGCGCGTCGACGTCGACGTGCGGGCTCGCGGGACCGTCCCCGAGGACCGCGCCCACGAAAGCGACCCGGCGCTCGTCGTCTACACCTCCGGCACCACCGGACCCCCCAAGGGCGCCGTCATCCCCCGGCGGGCGCTCGCGACGACCCTGGACGCGCTCGCCGACGCCTGGCAGTGGACCGGCGACGACGTGCTGGTGCAGGGGCTGCCGCTGTTCCACGTGCACGGGCTGGTCCTCGGCATCCTCGGCCCGCTGCGCCGCGGCGGGTCCGTGCGGCACCTGGGCAGGTTCTCCACCGAGGGCGCCGCCCGGGAGCTGAACGACGGCGCGACCATGCTGTTCGGGGTGCCCACGATGTACCACCGGATCGCCGAGACGCTCCCCGGCGACCCGGGACTGGCGAAGGCCCTGTCCGGCGCCCGCCTGCTGGTGTCGGGGTCGGCCGCGCTGCCGGTGCACGACCACGAGCGCATCGCCGCCGCCACCGGACGCCGGGTGATCGAGCGGTACGGCATGACGGAGACCCTGATGAACACCAGCGTGCGCGCCGACGGCGAGCCGCGCGCCGGGACGGTGGGCGTGCCGCTGCCCGGCGTGGAGCTGCGGCTCGTGGAGGAGGACGGCACGCCGATCGCGGCGCTGGACGGGGAGAGCGTCGGCGAGATCCAGGTCCGCGGCCCGAACCTGTTCACCGAGTATCTCAACCGCCCCGACGCCACCGCCGCCGCCTTCACCGAGGACGGCTTCTTCCGCACCGGCGACATGGCGGTGCGCGACCCCGACGGCTATGTCCGCATCGTCGGCCGCAAGGCCACCGACCTGATCAAGAGCGGCGGTTACAAGATCGGGGCCGGGGAGATCGAGAACGCGCTGCTCGAACACCCGGGGGTGCGGGAGGCCGCGGTCACCGGGGAGCCCGATCCGGATCTCGGGGAGCGGATCGTGGCCTGGATCGTGCCGGCCGATCCCGCCGCGCCGCCCGCCCTCGACACGCTGGCCGACCACGTCGCGGGCCGGCTCGCCCCGCACAAGCGGCCCCGGGTCGTCCGGCACCTCGACACGCTGCCCCGCAACGACATGGGGAAGATCATGAAGCGGGCGCTGGACCGTGGCTGAGCGCCTGACCGCGCGGGAGTTCCTCGCGCTCGTCACCGACGACCTCACCTTCGCCGAACTCCCCCACCCGGACGGCGCGTGGCGGCCCGACGGCCCCCTCGGCTGGCCCGGCTACGACGCCTCGCGGGCCCGCGCCGCCGAGCGCACCGGCGAGGAGGAGTCCGTCGTCTGCGGCACCGGCCGCGTCGAGGGCACCCGGGCCGTGCTCGTCTCCTTCGAGTTCGGCTTCCTCGGCGGCTCCCTGGGCCACCGCACCGGCGACCGGCTGGAGGCGGCGTACGCGTACGCCCGTGAACACCGGCTTCCGGTGGTGCCGTTGGTGGCCACCGGCGGCAGCCGGATGCAGGAGGGGATGCTCGCGCTGACCCAGCTGCAGCGGGTGGCCCGGCAGTCGGCGCTCACCCGGGCGGCCGGGCTGGCGCAGATCGCGGTGGTGCGGGACCCGGCGACCGGGGGCGGCTGGGCGACGCTGGGCGCGGGCGCCGACGTGGTCCTCGCCCTGCCGGGCGCGCAGGTCGGTTTCGCCGGCTCGCGGGTCCGGCCGCCGGACGCCGACCCCGCCGCGTACACGGCCGAGGCGCAGGTGGCGGCGGGCAGCGCGGACGCGGTCGTACCGCCCGGGGAGCTGCGCGCGACGCTCGGGCGGTGGCTGCGGCTGCTGACGGCACCGTCCGGCGATCCGGCGCCGGTGCCGGAGCCGCTGGGCGCGCGGAACCTGCCGGACAGCGGCTGGGACGCGGTACGGCGGGCCCGCGCCCCCGAACGCCCGCGCGCCGGGGCGTACCTGGACGCCTACTTCACCGACCGCGTCGCCCTGTCCGGGGACCGCTGCGGCGGCGCCGACCCGGAGGGCATGCTCTGCGGCTTCGGCACGCACGCGGGGCGGACGGTCGCGTACGCCGCTCAGACGGGCGCGGCGACCCGGCCCGCCGGGTACCGCACCGCCACCCGGCTGATCCACCTCGCGGACCGGCTCGGCATCCCGGTGCTGACCCTGGTGGACACGCCGGGAGCGGCCAACGACGCGGAGGCGGAACGGCAGGGGGCGGGCCCGGCGATCGCGGACCTGTTCGGCGCCGTGGCCTCGGTGCGTACGCCGGTCACCACGCTGGTGATCGGCGAGGGCGGCTCGGGCGGCGCGCTGGCCCTGGCCGCGCCCGGCAGCACCTGGGCCACCCCGGACAGCTACTTCTCCGTCATCGCGCCGGAGCACGCGGCGGCGATCCTGAAGCGCCCGCCGGAGGAAGTGGAGGACACGGCCGGTCAACTGCACCTGCGCCCGCAGGACTTGGCCGAGCTTGGCGTGATCCGAACAAGCGAGCAGTTGTTCCCTGGAACAGGTGATCGTCGCTCTGAAGAGCGCATGTGACTGCAGGGACCAACGATACTTACGGTGTGCAAGCGACGGGCTGCAGACCGTAGTCGACGCACATGTCCCCAGTAGTCCCCGTGGGGCCCGTTCTCAGCGGGTCCCGCACATGAACAGCGCAAGGAGCTGCACGATCATGAACCTTCTCACCGACATCCTCGCCGGCCTCGTCCACTTCGTCGGCTGGCTGGTCTGACGGTCCGAGAAACCGACGGCGCCGCCTCCCCGTCCCAGGGAGGCGGCGCCGTCCGCGTTCCGGCACACGGCGTACCGAGGGAAACGGCCTACCGCACGGCCACCGCCCGCACGATCTCCTGCGTGACCGAGCCGCCACGGTCGTCGTGCGCGAAAGCCCGCAGCGAGAGGTGCTCCGCGTCGCGCGGCACGGTCAGCGTCCCGTGCCAGGACGCCTCCCCGTCACCGCCGCGCAGCCGGACCTGGTGCCAGCTCTTCCCGCCGTCGTACGACACCTCAAGCTTCCCGCCGCCGATCGTCCCGGTGTCCGCGGCGCCCGCCACGTAGCCGGCGCCCAGCCCGATCCGCAGCTTCTTCCCGCCGCGCACCTTCCCCGCGAGGTCGGTGTCCACGTCGAAGGAGAGGTTGATCAGCGGCAGGTAGGTCCACCGGTCCTGCGGTGCGGCCGCCGAACGGAAGGTCCACTCCGCGTGGCCCTCGGTCGCGAGCGGCCGGCGCGCCGCGTCGAGCGCGGTGTCGGTGACGAGCCTGTACGCGTGCTCGTCGGCGGGCGCGTCGGAGACGTACGCGGCGGAACTCGGCCCCTGGTCGACCAGTTCGCCGTCCAGGTACACCGACGTGGTCTGCGTCATGCCGCTGCCCTCGCTCCACACGTCGCCGAAGCCGGTGTGGTCGGGGCCCGAGTCGCCCCAGCCGGGCGCGTTGAACTGGAGCTGGTTCCCGGAGCGCTGCTGCCCCCAGCCGAGCCCGGTGCCGAGGTAGGGGTGCCACACCGGCCTGAACCAGTTCAGCTCCGCGCGCGAGCCTCCCCGGTACTCGACGAGTCCGCCGCGTTCCTCCAGCGCGTCACCGGCGCTGCTCACGGTCTCGTGCCACAGCTGACCCGGTCCGGTGGACACGTACTCGGTGCGCTGGACGGGGTAGTCGATCCGCTCCCGGAAGCCGAGGCCGATCGGGAACGTGTCGGTGATCGAGTACCGGAACTCGCCGCCGCTCTCCGGTTCGTCGCCGTGGTACTTGGTGCGCAGCACGGCGAGGTCGCGGTGCCCCGGCTCGAAGGTGAGGTCCCGGTCGGGCACGGCGCCCCGGTGTCCTTCGGACAGGTCGTACACGTAGGGCGTATCGGGGGTGCCGGTCATGTCGACCCGTCCGGCCTTGCGCAGCCGGCGGGCGTCGGCCGCGTCGACGGTGGCGATCTGCAGCGGCCGGTCGGCGTTGTCGTCCGTGCCCCACCACGACATCAGCCGTCCGGGGGCGTCGTCGGTCACGAACAGCGCCTCGACGCCCGCGTCCTGCGCGGCCTGGGCCAGCGCCGTCGGTTCGGTCCCCTCCGTGAGCCGGGCGAGGGCCGCCTTGCCGCGCACGCCGCCCGGGAAGGGCCCGTTCCCGACGTCCCCCACGTCGACCAGCGGCAGCCGGGTGCGGCCCTCGACCAGGGTGCCGCCGGACTGGACGGCGGCCTCGCCGACGCCCTTCACCTCCAGCAGCGGCTTGCCGAGCCGCCACACGGTCCGGTACTCGAAGTCGCCCTCGGTGACCTTCTCCGTGGGCGCGGCGAAGACGCTGTCGTACGTCAGCGGCACCTGTACGGCGCCGAACAGGTCGGAGCCGTTCGCGCCGCGGTCGTACTCCATGAGGAGCTGCCGGGTCTCGGTGCGCCGGTCGACGTCGGCGCTGATCTCGCGCAGCTCGCGGCCGTCCAGGGTGATCTCGCGGTCCCGGTCGAGGGCGACCTCAGGAGCGGCGAGGAAGCCCAGGCCGAGGGAGTCGGCGCCGTGGCTGCCGCGCACGTCGAGGAAGGACGTCAGGCTGTACGTCCCGCGCGGGAGCCGCAGCTCCAGGGTGCCGGACTCCCCGACGTGCGCGGGGACGGGGTCGACGCCCTCGGTGAGCTGCTGGACGGTCAGGTCGGCCGGGGTCGCGGCGCCGGAGCGGTCCTTGACGTGCACGGTGAGGGTGTACAGCTCATCCTCCTTGACCAGCCCGAACGCGGTGTGCGCGAGGGTGGTTCCGCTCGCGTCGGCCGCCACGATCTGTCCGCTCGTGTTGCCGACCGGCGCCTTCGCCCCGTCCCCGGTGACGGTCGTGGCGGCGGTGCCGTGCGCGGGCACGGTGAGGGAAGTGTCGGCGAGGGTGGCGACGCCCTCGGGGGCACCCCGTACGGACAGGTGCAACTCGACGTCCGTGTCGGAGGAGTTGGTGTAGGTGACGGTCCTGGTGACCGGCTCGTCGGCGTCGTACGGCCAGGAGTGGAAGCCCAGGTCGGCGCTGCCGGTGGCGGTGACGTCGGCCTCCACGGCCTTCGGCACGCTGACCCGCCCGGCGCCCAACTGATATACGGGAGCGTCCAGTTCCTCGGACGTGGACATCAGCGCGTCCTTGAGTCGCGCGCCGGTCCAGTCGGGGTGCTCCTCGGCGAGCAGGGCGGCCACGCCGGCGATGTGCGGCGTCGCCATCGACGTACCGTCCAGGCTGGTGTAGTCGCCGCTGCCCTCCGTGAGCCGGGAGCGGGCGGCGAGGATGCCGACGCCCGGGGCCGACAGGTCGGGCTTGAGCGCGTTGTCGCCGTAGCGGGGCCCGGCGCTGGTGAACCAGGCCGCCTGGTCGGCGGAGTCGACGGCGCCCACGGTGAGGGCGGCGTCGGCCGCGCCGGGCGAGCCTATGGACGACGGGGTGCCGGTGTTGCCGGCCGCGATGACGAACAGGGCGCCGGTCTCGCGGGACAGGGTGTCGACGGCTTCGGCCATGGGGTCGGTGCCGTCGCTGGGTTCGGTCGAGCCGAGGCTCATGGAGACGATGTCGGCGTCCACGTCACGGGCGGCCCACTCCATGCCGGCGATGATCTCGGACTCGCTGCCGAAGCCCTCGTCGTCGAGGACCTTGCCGACCGCGAGCGTGGCGCCGGGCGCGACGCCCTTCTCCTTGCCGTCGGAGGCCGCGCCGCTGCCGCCCACGGTGGAGGTGACGTGCGTGCCGTGGCCGTTGCGGTCGGCGACCTCCTGACCGGGGACGAAGCTCTTGCTCTGCGCGATCCGCCCCACGAGGTCGGGGTGCCCGGCGTCCACGCCGCTGTCCAGCACGGCCACGGTGACGCCCTTGCCGGTCAGCCCGGCCTCCCAGGCCTCGGGCGTGCCGATCTGCGCGTTGGACTCGGCCATGGCTGCGGTGACCCGCCCGTCGAGCCACACGCCGTCGATGCCGGCGCCGCGGCGGGTGAATTCCCGCCAGAATTCCCGCCCCTTGCCGGCCTCGACGGCGGCCCCGCGCACGCTGGGCAGCGCCCGCTTCCGCTCGGCGCCCCTCGGGGTGGCGGCCCGCGCGCCCTTGTCGTAGGTCACGATCAGCGGCAGCTCGCCGGTCTCGCCGTCGGCGAGCCCCTGCTCCAGCAACTCACGGACGTCGAAGAGCCGTTCGTCGAGGCGGCCGGCGCGCAGGTACGGCAGGGCCTCGTCCGGTACGACGACGGTCCGGCCGTCGAAGCTGCTGGTACGCACTGCTCCGGTGGCGCCCTCGGGCCGGTCGACCGTGATGGTCTCCCTGCCGCCGCCGAGGCCGGTGACGGTCACCCGGTCGCCGGTGACGAGGGTGACGGTGCGCGCCGCGTCGGCCGCGGAGGCCGTGCGAGGGGTGTGCGCCGGGTCGGGGGGCGGCTCCTGCGCCGCCGCCGTCCCGGCCGGCAGCAGCGCGATCACGAGCCCCGCCGACAGGAGGGTCGCCCCACGTCTGACTGGTCCTGTGCTCATCCACGTCTCTCTTCGTGTCGTCGTAGAGTGCTGTGACGAGTGCTGTGAGCAGTCTCAGGGGGCCTGCGGGGCAAGGGAGTTGACCGAGCACGGCGGAAAGCTGCCCTGGCGGGTTCCCGCCAGTGGCGCGGGGGGCCGACGACGGGGGCGGACGCACCCGGCGTCGACGGCGTGGCGTGCGACGCGACCTGCACGGCGGCGGGGCATGCGGCGCGGCCTGCGCGGCGATGGGGCATGCGGCGCGGCCTGCGCGGCGATGGGCGTGCGACGCGACCTGCGGCGGCGGGGCATGCGGCGCGGCCTGCGCGGCGATGGGCATGCGACGTGCCCGACGCTGCGGTGGGACCGGGGCCCGCCCGGCACGGCGACGAGGCATGTGACGCGCCCGGCGCGGCAGCGGAAACGGGAACCCGCCCGGCGGCGCAGAGAACGATGTCCTGACGGCAGATGAAACGGGCCCCGGCGTCGCGGCGGCAGACCGGTGTCCTGGCGGCGGCGTCGGACGCGCCCCGAGGCGCACTCCGGGGAGGCGACGGCAGCGGGCGAACGGCGTCCGGAACCGGTCGTCCGCCCGGGACGGCCCCTGGACAGGACCCCGCACCCCCAGACCAGGACCGGCCCGCCGAACGGAGACATCCCCCCGGGCAACTCCCGGATGGGACCGGGCACCCCCGGACCAGGACCAACCCGCCGCACAGGGAGGCCCCCGCACGCCACGCCCCGGACGGGGCCCCGCACCCCCAGGCCACGACCCACCCGCCGCACGAGGACACCCCCGGACAGCCCCCAGCAAGGACGGGCGCCCCAACCGGACAGACACCCCCCGTTCAGCGGCCCCCCGCCCGGCCCCCTCCAGCAGGCGCGCGGACGCGTCGCCGCGCACGATCGGTGCCACGGCCGGCCACCGGACGGCCCGTCACGGTCCGCGCTCTCGGGAGGATTCGCCATGACCGCCAGTACTGCCAATACCGCCAGTCTGGAGGCGCTGCGCCGCTGCCACTTCGCCGTGGACCTGGGCGCGGCGCGGACCCGCGTCTACGTGAAGGGGGCGGGGCTGGTCGTCGACCAGCCGTCCGCCGCGGCGGTGAACACCCGCACGGGCGCGCTCATCGCGGTCGGCGAGTTCGCGGAGAAGATGACGGGCCGCACCCCCGGATACATCCGTGTCGTGCGTCCGGTCTCCGGCGGTACGGTCGTCGACATCGAGATGGCCCAGCGCATGCTGCGCCACCTGCTCGGCGACAAGATCCGGCGCGCCCTGCGCCGCAAGCCCCGGCTGCGGGCCGCCGTCTGCACCCCGCACGACGCGGACCCGCTGTCCCAGCGGGCGGCGATCGAGACGCTGGTCGGGCTCGGCGCGCGCCGGGTGGAACTCGTCGACACCCTCATCGCGGCGGCGGTCGGCTGCGGACTGCCCGTGGAGCGGCCCGAGGCCACCATGATCATGGTGTGCGGTGCGCATGCCACGCAGGTCGCGGTCCTCTCCCTCGGCTCGATCGTGACCGCGGAGCGCATCCCGGTCGGCGGAGAGGCCGTGGACCACGCGATCGTGCAGCTGCTGCGCCACCAGCACGAGCTGGTACTGCCCAGCCAGTCGGTACGCCCCCTGCAGCTCGCCCTGTCCGGCAACGGACTGACCCCGCAGGGTCCGGCGTCCACCGAGATCCACGGCCGGGACGTGGCGACCGGCCTGGCGCGCAGTGTGCGGGTCGACACCGCCACGGTGCGCAACGCCATCCAGACGCCGCTGACGGCCGTGCTCGACGGCATCGGCAAGGTGCTGCGGGACTGCCCGCCCGACCTGGTCGCGGACCTCGCCGACCGCGGGATCATGATGGTCGGCGGCAGCGCGCTGCTGCCGGGCTTCGACCAGATGCTGCGTCAGGCCACCGGCATGCCGGTGCACATCGCGGAGCGGCCCGACGTGTGCGCGGTCCAGGGCCTCGGCAGCATGCTGGAGGGCCGGGTCGAGCCGCTCGTCCTGCACCCGACGACCTCGGACGCCGGTCCCGGCTCCGATTCCGGCTCCGATTCCGGCGCGGGCTCCCGCACCGGCGTCGGCTCCGACTGATCCGCCGCCGGACAGCCGAGAGGGCCAGGACACCGGGGGACGGCAGGAACCGAGAAAGAACGACGCATGACCGCGCAGCCCGCGCCCCGACTGACCCGCCTCCTCGAAGCGCTCCTGGGCGTCGGCACCGACCTCGATCTGCGCGGTGTCCTGCAGCGCATCGTGGACGGCGCCGCCGAACTGACCGGCGCCCGCCGCGCGGCGCTGGTGATCACCGACCCCGGCGACGGCGGTCCCGCCGAGTTCCGCACCCCGGACCCCGACCCCGTACCGGAGACGGCACCCGAGCTGCGGGTGCCGATCCACGTGCGGGACGAGGAGTTCGGCGAGCTGCGTCTTGCCGGGCGGCCCGGGGCCGGCCCGTTCACCGTCGAGGACGAGCAGCTGCTGCGGGTGCTGGCCGCGCAGGCCGGTGTCTCGATCGGCAACGCCCGGCTGTACGAGACGGCCCGGCAGCGGGAGCGCTGGATCGAGGGCGCGGCGGCCGTCACCACCGCGCTGCTCACCGAGGAGGGCGCCGGCGACGCGCTGACCACGGTGGCCGAACGGGCCCGGCTGCTCGCCGACGCCTCCGCGGGCGTCATCCTGCACCCGACCGCCGAGGGCGGCATGGAGATCGTGACCGCCTCGACGCCCGACGACCCGGACGGCATGGTCGGCGCGACCATCGCGCCGGGCAGTCCCGTACTGGAGCAGCTCCTGGGCGGCGAGCCGGTGTTCCTCGAGGACTCGGCGACCGATCCCCGCATGACGACCCACGTACGGCACCGGTTCGGGCCGAGCATGATGCTGCCCCTGCAGGCGAGCGGCCGGCTGATCGGCACCCTCGCCCTGCCCCGCCGCCGCGGCGGACGCCCCTACACGGACGTGGAACGGCTGCTCGCGACGCAGTTCGCCTCGCAGGCGGCGCTCGCCCTCGTCCTGGCCGACGCCCGGCGCGGCCGGGAGCGGCTCGCGGTCTACGAGGACCGCGACCGCATCGCCCGTGACCTGCACGATCTGGTGGTGCAGCGGCTGTTCGCCACCGGCATGATGCTGGAGTCCACGCAGCGCCGCCCCGGTGCCGACGACGTCCGCGACATCCTCGGCCGGGCGGTGGACGAGCTGCGCTCCACGGTCCAGGAGGTCCGCACCACCATCTTCGCGCTGCGGCAGCCCCCGGCCGAACCGCCGGCCGGACTGCGCGTCCGGGTGCTGCGCGAGACCGCGTCGGCCGCCGCCCGGCTCGGTGCCGCGCCCTCCACGCACTTCCGGGGCGCCGTCGACACCCGGGTGCCCGACCGGGTCGCCGACCGCCTCCTCACCGCCCTCCGCGACGCCCTGGCCGACGCGTCCGCGCGTCCGGGCGTCTCCCGCGTCGAGGTCACCGTGGAGACGCCCGCCACGTCGCCGGAGGGCCGGGAGGGCGTGCGCCTGAGGGTCGCCGACGACGGCGAGGGCGGCGGGGACGAGGGACGGGGCACGACGGTCACCTGGTGGGCGCCGCTGTAACGGATGGTGGCAGCGTCCCGGACGGGGTACTCGGCCCGCGACCCGACCGGCAGGAGGAGGCACCACCATGAGCGAGCCCACCCCGTCCCAGGCCGAGGGCGAACGCGACGACGAACTCGAACCGGACGCCCCCGACGTGCCGCACACCACGCCCTCGCAGGCGGAAGGCGAACGCGACGACGAAGTCGAGAACATCGGGGAGGAACCGGAAGGCCGGGAACAGGCCTGACCGGTTCGCGCGCGCCGCAGGTGAGAACGTTCCTGCGGCGAAGCGCATGAGTGGGGCGGGTGGGACTCGAACCCACGGCCGACGGATTATGAGTCCGCTGCTCTAACCGGCTGAGCTACCGCCCCAAAGCGGCGTGTCGCGTACATGTGTGCGCGCCGTCTGCCGCAGCATAGCCGCTCATACGATCTCCTGCCTCGGATGGTCGGCTTCCACGGCTGCCTTCATGACCTTGAGGACTCCGCAGCGTGCCGCGTGGTTCCCGGGACTTGAGAACACATGAGGGGCACATGAAAAAGGACCCCGAAGGGTCCTCGTTCACGGTGCTCCCCCGACTGGACTCGAACCAGTAACCTGCCGGTTAACAGCCGGCTGCTCTGCCAATTGAGCTACGGAGGACCGAGCTCCCCGGACTGGACTCGAACCAGTAACCTGCCGGTTAACAGCCGGCTGCTCTGCCAATTGAGCTACCGAGGAATGTCGGTGTCGCATCGAACGCGTCTGCCTGGGTATTCGCCAGGGGGCGCGCGCTCGCTGCGACACATACATTAGCGCAAGCAGGGGGGTGCTCCGCCAATCGGTACTCTCCAGCACCCCGGAGCCAGTGAAGGGAAGGGTGGCCGCCATGCGTTACCGGCTCACGTTCGTCGTCGGACTAGCGGTGGGTTACGTGCTCGGCACGAAGGCCGGGCGAGAGCGTTACGAGCAGTTGCGGAAGTCCGCGCAGCAGGTCGCGCAGAACCCGGCCGTGCGCAACACCGCGGAGTCCGCGGCCCAGCAGGGCAGGCACTTCGCCGACAAGGCGTACCACGTGGTGAGCGACAAGGTCGGTGACCGGATGCCCGACTCGGTGGCCCACCGGGTCCGCTCGCTGCGGGAGCGCGGCACGAACGGCAGCGGTCCGGACGACTGGGGCACCAGCAACACCTGAGGTCCCGGTACGGCCACCGCACCCGGTGCGGCAGAATTTCGGGTATGGCAATAGTCGCCGGGTTGGACAGTTCGCCCGATTTCACTCGTATCGTCGTCTGCGATTCGGACACGGGTGCCGTGCTGCGCCAGGGCTACGCGCCGCACCCGCTGGAGAGCCCCGAGGGCGGGGGCCGGCCCGCGGACGTCGATCCGCAGGCCTGGCTGCTGTCCCTCGGGGATGCGGCCGGCGGCGGGCTCCTCGAGGGTGTGCAGGCCATCGGCGTGTCGGCGCAGGCCAACTCGGTCGTTCCGCTGGACGCGCAGGGCAACACCGTGCGCCCGGCCCTGGTCGGCGGCGACAAACGCTCGCAGGTCGCGGCGGCCGATCTGATCGACGCGCTCGGCGGGCGTGAGGCGTGGGCGCAGGCCGTGGGCTCGGTGCCGCAGACCGCGCAGCCGGTGACGAAGCTGCGCTGGCTGGCACGGAGCGAGCCGGAGGCCGCCGCGCGGACCGCCGTACTGCTCCAG
Organism: Streptomyces sp. MMCC 100; assembly: GCF_041538145.2. Lineage (NCBI taxonomy): Bacteria > Bacillati > Actinomycetota > Actinomycetes > Kitasatosporales > Streptomycetaceae > Streptomyces > Streptomyces sp. MMCC 100. The sequence goes on along the minus strand of NZ_JBGORK020000001.1, from coordinate 1,191,661 downwards.
GCCCACGACTGGCTGGTGTGGCAGCTGCTCGGGCGGCCGGCGCGGCGGACCACCGACCGGGGCGGGGCGTCCGGCACCGGGTACTGGTCGGCGGCGACCGGCGCCTACCGGCCCGACCTGGTCGAGCTGGCGCTCGGCCACCAGGTGATGCTGCCCGAGGTGATCGGCCCGGCCGAGGCGGCCGGTACGACGCCCGAGGGGCTGCTGATCTCCGCCGGGACCGGCGAGACCCAGGCCGCCGCCTTCGGGCTCGGGATCGGCCTCGGCGACGCGGTGGTGTCGCTGGGCGCCTCCGGGTCCGTGATGGCCGTGCACACCGAGCCGCTCGTCGACCAGTCCGGGATGATCACCGCCCTCGCGGACGCCACCGGCATGCACCTGCCGGTCGTCACCACCCTGAACGCCGTACGGGCCCTGCGCGGTACCGCCGAGCTGCTCGGCGTGCCGGACCTGGAGAGCCTGTCCGAGCTGGCGATGAAGTCGACGCCCGGATCGCACGGCCTGGTGCTGCTCCCCTACCTGGAGGGCGAGCGGACGCCGAACCTGCCGCACACCGCCGGCACGCTCGCCGGCCTGCGGCGCGAGTCGATGAAGCCCGAGCACCTGGCGCGGGCCGCGTTCGAGGGCATGCTGTGCGGTCTCGCGGACGCCCTGGACGTGCTGCGGGTCCGCGGTGTGGACGTACGGCGGGTCTTCCTGCTGGGCGCGGCGGCCGAGCTGCCGGCCGTGCAGGCGGCGGCGCCCGCGCTGTTCGGGACGCAGGTCGTCGTGCCGCAGCCGGCGGACTACGCGGCGATCGGCTCGGCCCGGCAGGCGGCCTGGGCGCTGGGCGTGTCCCAGGGCACGCTGGACCCGCGCACTCCCCCGGTCTGGCAGGGCGCGGTGGCGCAGGTGCTGGAGCCGGGCGAGGAGCTGGCGGTGGGGCAGGCCGTGCGGCAGCAGTTCGTGTCGGTGCGCGAGCAGACGCACCCGGGCGCGCTCTGACGCCGGGGGCTTGCCGCCCATAGGCCGGAATTTGCCGCGCTCTTGGGTTAATCGGTTGAGGTAACGCGGGTGGAGTGTTCGACGATAGGGGCCAGGGGCAACCAACCGCGGCCCCTGTCGCCGACTCCGAGAGACTCAGTGTGCTCATACGACTACTGCGGACCTATCTCAGGCCCTACAAGAAACCCATCGCCCTGCTGGTGGCGCTGCAGTTCCTGCAGACCTGCGCCTCCCTCTACCTGCCGACCCTGAACGCGGACATCATCGACGACGGTGTCGTGAAGGGTGACTCGGGCTACATCCTGAGCTACGGCGCTGTGATGATCGGCATCTCGCTGGCCCAGGTGGTCTGCAACATCGGTGCCGTCTTCTACGGCGCGCGCACGGCCGCCGCCCTCGGCCGGGACGTGCGCGGTGCCGTCTTCGACCGGGTGCAGTCCTTCTCGGCGCGCGAGGTGGGCCACTTCGGCGCGCCCTCGCTGATCACCCGGACCACCAACGACGTGCAGCAGGTCCAGATGCTGGCCCTGATGACGTTCACGCTGATGGTGTCGGCGCCGATCATGTGCGTGGGCGGCATCGTGATGGCGCTCGGCCTGGACGTGCCGCTGTCCGGGGTGCTGCTCGGGGTCGTGCCGGTGCTGGCGATCTGCGTGACGCTGATCGTGCGGAAGCTGCGCCCGCTGTTCCGGGCCATGCAGAAGCGTCTGGACACGGTGAACCGGGTGCTGCGCGAGCAGATCACCGGCAACCGCGTCATCCGCGCCTTCGTGCGCGACGAGTACGAGCAGCAGCGCTTCCGGAAGGCCAACACCGAGCTGACCGAGGTGGCCCTCGGCACCGGCAACCTGCTCGCGCTGATGTTCCCGGTGGTCATGACGGTGGTGAACCTGTCGTCGATCGCGGTGGTGTGGTTCGGCGCCCACCGGATCGACAGCGGCGGGATGCAGATCGGCGACCTGACGGCGTTCCTCGCCTACCTCATGCAGATCGTCATGTCCGTGATGATGGCCACCTTCATGTTCATGATGGTGCCGCGCGCGGAGGTGTGCGCCGAGCGCATCCAGGAGGTCCTGGAGACCGAGAGCAGCGTGGTGCCGCCTCTGGCACCGGTCACCGAACTGCGCCGGCACGGGCACCTGGAGATCCGGGGGGCGGGCTTCCGCTACCCCGGTGCCGAGGAGCCGGTGCTCAGGAACATCGACCTGGTGGCCAGGCCGGGCGAGACGACCGCCGTCATCGGCTCGACCGGCAGCGGCAAGTCGACGCTGCTGGGGCTGGTCCCGCGGCTCTTCGACGCCACCGACGGCCAGGTGCTGGTCGACGGGGTGGACGTGCGGACCGTCGACCCGAAGAAGCTGGCCAAGGTCGTGAGCCTGGTGCCGCAGAAGCCGTACCTCTTCGCCGGCACCGTCGCGACCAATCTGCGCTACGGCAATCCGGACGCCACGGACGAGGAGCTGTGGCACGCGCTGAAGGTGGCGCAGGCCAAGGACTTCGTCTCCGAGCTGGAGGGCGGGCTCGACGCACCGATCGCACAGGGCGGCACCAACGTGTCGGGCGGTCAGCGGCAGCGGCTCGCGATCGCCCGGACGCTGGTCCAGCGCCCGGAGATCTACCTCTTCGACGACTCCTTCTCCGCCCTCGACTACGCCACCGACGCGGCGCTGCGGGCCGAGCTGAGCCGGGAGACGGCCGAGGCGACCGTGGTGATCGTGGCGCAGCGGGTGGCGACCATCCGGGACGCGGACCGGATCATCGTGCTGGACGAGGGGCGGGTGGTCGGCGTGGGCCGGCACCACGAGCTGATGGCGGACAACGAAACCTACCGGGAGATCGTGCTCTCCCAGCTGACGGAAGCGGAGGCCGCCTGATGGCCGGGCCTGCGGGTCGCATGATGGCCGGGGCCGGCCGCCCCGACCAGCGTTCGATGGACTTCAAGGGGTCGAGCAAGCGGCTCGTCGCCCAGTTCCGGCCGGAACGGGCGACGCTGTTCACGCTGCTTGCGTGCGTGGTCGTCAGCGTCGGCCTCAACGTGGTCGGGCCGAAGATCCTCGGCCGGGCCACCGACCTGGTCTTCGCGGGCATCGTCGGACGGGACATGCCGTCCGGGGCCACGAAGGAGCAGGTGCTGGACTCCATGCGCGAGCGCGGTGACGGCAACGTCGCCGACATGCTCCGCAGCACGGACTTCACCCCGGGCCAGGGCATCGACTTCGGCGCGGTGGGCGAGGTGCTGCTGCTTGCGCTGGGGACGTTCGCGGTGGCCGGACTGCTCATGGCGGTGGCCACGCGCCTGGTGAACCGGGCGGTCAACCGGACGATGTTCCGGCTGCGCGAGGACGTGCAGACGAAGCTGTCCCGGCTGCCGCTGTCGTACTTCGACAAACGCCAGCGCGGCGAGGTGCTCAGCCGCGCCACCAACGACATCGACAACATCGGGCAGACGCTCCAGCAGTCGATGGGCCAGCTGATCAACTCATTGCTCACCATCATCGGCGTGCTGGCGATGATGTTCTACGTCTCCTGGATCCTGGCGCTGGTCGCCCTGGTGACCGTGCCGCTGTCGTTCGTGGTGGCCACGCGGGTGGGCAAGCGGTCGCAGCCGCAGTTCGTGCAGCAGTGGCGCTCCACGGGGCAGCTGAACGCGCACATCGAGGAGATGTACACCGGGCACGCGCTGGTGAAGGTGTTCGGACGGCAGGAGGAGTCGGCGAAGCAGTTCGCCGAGCAGAACGACGCGCTGTACGAGGCCGGGTTCAAGGCGCAGTTCAACAGCGGGATCATGCAGCCGCTGATGATGTTCGTGTCCAACCTGAACTACGTGCTGGTCGCGGTGGTCGGCGGGCTGCGGGTGGCCTCGGGCCAGCTGTCCATCGGCGACGTGCAGGCCTTCATCCAGTACTCCCGGCAGTTCTCGATGCCGCTGACGCAGGTCGCGTCCATGGCGAACCTGGTGCAGTCGGGCGTGGCGTCGGCGGAGCGGATCTTCGAGCTGCTCGACGCCGAGGAGCAGTCGGCGGACCCGATCCCGGGCGCCCGGCCCGAGGACCTGCGCGGGCGGGTGGAACTGGACCACGTGTCCTTCCGCTACGACCCCGAGAAGCCGCTGATCGAGGATCTGTCGCTGAAGGTGGAGCCGGGGCACACGGTCGCCATCGTGGGGCCGACCGGTGCCGGCAAGACGACCCTGGTCAACCTGCTGATGCGGTTCTACGAGGTCTCCGGCGGGCGGATCACCCTGGACGGCGTCGACATAGCGAAGATGTCCCGGGACGAGCTGCGGGCCGGCATCGGCATGGTGCTCCAGGACACCTGGCTGTTCGGCGGCACCATCGCGGAGAACATCGCGTACGGGGCGTCGCGGGAGGTAACCCGCGGCGAGATCGAGGAGGCCGCGCGGGCCGCGCACGCCGACCGGTTCGTACGGACGCTGCCCGACGGCTACGACACGGTGATCGACGACGAGGGCACGGGGGTGAGCGCGGGTGAGAAGCAGCTGATCACCATCGCGCGGGCGTTCCTGTCCGACCCGGTGATCCTGGTGCTCGACGAGGCGACGTCGTCCGTGGACACGCGGACCGAGGTGCTGATCCAGAAGGCGATGGCGAAGCTGGCGCACGGGCGGACGTCGTTCGTGATCGCGCACCGGCTGTCGACGATCCGGGACGCGGACACGATTCTGGTGATGGAGAACGGGGCGATCGTGGAGCAGGGGGCGCACTCCGAACTGCTGGCGGCCGACGGGGCGTATGCGCGGTTGTACAAGGCGCAGTTCGCGCAGGCCGTGGCCGAGGTGAATTGACGGGTTGCCCGGCGGCGGGGTGCCTCCCCAGGCGGGGGCACCCCCGGCGCCTCAGTCCAGGTAGCCCCTCAGCTGGTCCGCGTAGGCGTGGTCGCGGAGTTTGTTGAGGGTCTTGGACTCGATCTGGCGGATGCGTTCGCGGGTCACGCCGAAGAGGCGGCCTATCTCCTCCAGAGTGCGGGGGCGGCCGTCGACCAGGCCGTAGCGGAGCTGGACGACCTTGCGTTCGCGTTCGCCGAGGGTGGAGAGCACCGCGTCCAGGTGCTGGCGCAGCAGCAGGAACGCGGCCGACTCGACGGGGCTGGCCGCGTCGCCGTCCTCTATCAGGTCACCGAGGGCGACGTCGTCCTCCTCGCCGACCGGGGCGTACAGCGACACCGGCTCCTGGGCCAGGCGCAGCACCTCGCCGACGCGTTCGGGGGGCAGGTCCAGGTGGGCGGCGACCTCCTGCGGGGTCGGCTCGTAGCCGCGTTCCTGGAGCATGCGGCGCTGGACGCGGACGACCCGGTTGATCAGCTCCACGACGTGGACGGGGACGCGGATGGTGCGGGCCTGGTCGGCCAGGGCGCGGGACATGGCCTGGCGGATCCACCAGGTGGCGTAGGTCGAGAACTTGTAGCCCCGGGCGTAGTCGAACTTCTCGACCGCCCGGATCAGGCCCAGGTTCCCCTCCTGGACCAGGTCCAGCATGGTCAGCCCGCGCCCGACGTACCGCTTGGCCACCGACACCACGAGCCGCAGGTTGGCCTCGATCAGGCGGCGCTTGGCGAGGCGGCCCATGACGACGAGCCGGTCGAGGTCGAGGGCGAGGCGGCTGTCCAGGTCGGGGGTGCGCCGCAGTTTCTCCTCGGCGAACAGCCCGGCCTCCACCCGCCGGGCGAGGTCGACCTCCTCGGCCGCGGAGAGCAGCGGGATCCGGCCGATCTCGCGCAGGTACTGCCGGAACAGGTCGGAGGAGGGCCCGCCGGACTCCGTACGGGTGGGCGGCGGCGGTTCGGCGGGCTCGGGGGCGTCCGCGGGGCCGCCGGGGTGGTACACGGCCGGCCCGGCACCGGGCTGCGCGGGCATCGCGACGAGCATGCCGCGCTCCGCGCCCGGCTCCGCACGGCCGGTACCGGTGTCGGTCTGGGTGAGGGTCTGGGTCTGCACGGGGGCGACCTCCAGGATGGACGCGGCCGGCGGGGGCCGGCGGCGGTACGACGGGGGCGGAGTCGGCTCGCTCGCCGCCGTCCGCCTCGCACGCGTGCACTCAGGTACCGCCCCCAGTGTGGGGTACGACACATCGCCGCCACGAGGGGCGTGCGGTGACTTTTTGCGTCCGGGCCGTGACCGACGGGTTACCCGCCGGTGTTCCCGGGCCTGTCCTAGAGGGCGGCGGCGCCGTGTTCGCGCAGGTTCTGGTCGTACTGCTGGAGGATCCACAGCTCGTTCTGCACGGCGGCCAGTTCGGCGGGGTCGCCGTGGCCGGAGAGGCGGGCGAGGCGGCCGGTGATGTCGCGGATACGGCGCTCCACGGCCCGGCGGCGGACCGTGACCAGCTGGGCGCCCGCGTAGACCTCGTCGACGCCCTTCACGCCCCGGTGCAGCATGATCGCCTCGACCGCGAGTTCGGTGACCATGGCGCGGACGGCGTCGTCGGGGGCGGCCTCGCGGACCCGGACCAGGTAGTCCTGCGGGTCCTGGACGCCGAACTCGGCGCCGCCCGCCTCCATGATCGCCTCGCGTACGGCGGCGTAGGGCGGGGCGGTGAACTCGTCGACGCCGTACGCGTCGAAGGCCGGGGAGACCAGCTCGGGGCGCTGGAGGGCGAGCTTGAGCAGCTCGCGTTCGGTGGCGAAGACCGGGTTGCGGAGGTTGAGGGCGGGGCCGCGGGGGTGGGTCCGGGTGGGCCCGGCCTGCTGCTGCGGGCCGGTGCCGCGCTGCCGCTGGTCGGGGGCGGGGCCCTTGCCGCCGCGGTCGCGGGCCCAGCGGGCCAGCTGGGCGATCCGCTTGACCACGAACTGGGTGTCGAGGATGCCGAGCATGCCGGCGAGCTGCACGGCGACCTCGTGCTGGGCGCCGCTGTTCTTGATCCGGGCGACGACGGGGGCGGCCTCGTCCAGCGCCGAGGCGCGGCCGGCCGGGGTGTCCAGGTCGTAGCGGGAGACGATCTGGCGCAGCGCGAACTCGAAGAGCGGGGTGCGCGGCTCGACCAGGTCGGCGACCGCGTCGTCGCCCTTGGCCAGGCGCAGGTCGCAGGGGTCCATGCCGTCGGGGGCGATGGCGATGTAGGTCTCGGCGGCGAACTTCTGGTCGTCCTCGAAGGCGCGCAGGGCCGCCTTCTGGCCGGCCGCGTCGCCGTCGAAGGTGAAGATGACGCGGGCCGAGCCGTTGTCCATGAGCAGCCGGCGCAGGATCTTGATGTGGTCGCCGCCGAAGGCGGTGCCGCAGGTGGCGATGGCGGTGGTGACGCCGGCGAGGTGGCAGGCCATGACGTCGGTGTAGCCCTCGACGACGACGGCGCGGGACGCCTTCGCGATGTCCTTCTTGGCGAGGTCGATGCCGTAGAGGACCTGGGACTTCTTGTAGATCGCGGTGTCGGGGGTGTTCAGGTACTTCGGGCCGTTGTCCGCCTCGTAGAGCTTGCGGGCGCCGAAGCCGACGACGTCGCCGCCGATGTCGCGGATGGGCCACATCAGCCGGCCGCGGAAGCGGTCGATGGGGCCGCGGCGGCCCTCCTGGGCGAGGCCGGAGAGCAGCAGTTCCTTGTCGCTGAAGCCCTTGCCGCGCAGGAAGCGGGTGAGGTGGTCCCAGCCCTGGGGGCTGTAGCCGACGCCGAAGTGCTCGGCGGCGGCCTGGTCGAAGCCGCGGTCGGCGAGGAAGGCGCGGCCGGTGTCCGCCTCGGGGCCGGTGGCGAGCTGCTCCGCGTACCACTGGGCGGCGATCTTGTGGGCCTCGACCAGGCGGATGCGCTCACCGCGCTGGTGGGAGGGGTTGTAGCCGCCCTCCTCGTAGCGCAGCGTGATGCCCGCCTGGCCGGCCAGGCGCTCGACCGCCTCCGAGAAGGTGAGGTGGTCGATCTTCATCACGAACGTGATGGTGTCGCCGCCCTCCTGGCAGCCGAAGCAGTGGAAGAACCCCTTGCTCGGGCTGACCTGGAAGGACGGGGACTTCTCGTCGTGGAAGGGGCACAGCCCCTTCAGGTTGCCGCCGCCCGCGCCTCGCAGCTGGAGGTACTCCGAGACGACGGCGTCGATCGGGACCGCGTCCCGTACCGCCTTCACGTCCTCGTCGTTGATCCGTCCTGCCACGCGTGAAGTCTACGTGGGAGGACCGACAGCTATGCGATGAGGCTTTCGAGGGATACGTGCGGGTTCGCCAGGGCCTCCGTGTCCACCCGGGCCTTCGAGCGGATCAGCTGCTGGATCGGCTCCGTGACGTCCCACACGTTGACGTTCATCCCGGCCAGCACGCGGCCCTCCTTCACCCAGAAGGCGATGAACTCGCGCTTCGCCGCGTCCCCGCGGATCACCACCTGGTCGTAGGACCCGGCCGGCGCCCAGCCGGAGTACTCCATGCCCAGGTCGTACTGGTCGGTGAAGAAGTAGGGCACGCGGTCGTGGGCGAGTCCCTTGCCGAGCATCGCGCGGGCCGCGGCCGGTCCGCCGTTGAGGGCGTTGGCCCAGTGCTCCACGCGCAGGCTGGTGTCGAAGAGGGCGTGGTGGAAGGAGGCCACGTCACCGGCCGCGTGGACGTCGGGGTCGGAGGTGCGCAGGTTCTCGTCGACGACGATGCCGCCGCCGTGGGCACGGTCGGCGATCTCCAGCCCGGCGGCCTGGGCGAGCGCGGTGCGCGGGGCGGCGCCGATCGCGGCGAGCACGTCGTGCGCGGGGTGCTCCTCGCCGTCGTCGGTGCGGGCGGCCAGCACCATGCCGTCCTGGCCGACGATCTCGGTCAGCTTCACGCCGAAGCGGAAGCGGACGCCGCGCGACTCGTGCAGCTCGGCGAAGACGGCGCCCAGCTCGGGGCCGAGGACGCCGTGCAGCGGGGTCGGGGAGGGCTCGATGACGGTGACCTCCGCCCCGTACTCGCGGGCCGCGGCCGCGACCTCCAGGCCGATCCAGCCCGCGCCGGCGATCACGAGGTGGCCGTTGTCCCGGCCGAGGGAGGTGAGGACGCCCTTGAGGCGCTCGGCGTGGGCCAGGCGGCGCAGATGGTGGACGCCGGCCAGGTCGGTGCCGGGGACGTCGAGGCGGCGGGGCTCGGCGCCGGTCGCCAGGAGCAGCTTGTCGTACCTGACGTGGGTGCCGTCGTCGCCGTAGTGGACGGTCTTGGCGGCCCGGTCGATCGCGACGACGGTCTGGCCGAGGTGCAGCTCGATGTCGTGCTGCGCGTACCAGGCGGGCTCGTGCACGAAGACGCTGTCGCGCTCCTCCTTGCCGAGGAGGTAGCCCTTGGACAGCGGCGGGCGCTCGTAGGGGTGGTCGCGTTCGTCGCAGACGAGGATCACCCGGCCGGTGAAGCCCTCCGTGCGGAGCGTCTCGGCCGCCTTCGCGCCCGCCAGGCCGCCTCCGACGATGACGAATGTCTGATCCGCGTCGACCACTTGTCTGCCTCCTCGTCAGGGTGCCGCCACATGCGAGCGTCCCGCACGTGGCGTGGTGCGGGAAGGGCAGTGACCCGATCAGGCCATGGAATGCCGCGTTTCGGGCGCCCGGACACCGCGTTCCGGGCGCCCGGGGCATGCCGGATCACACCCGTCCCGCCGCCAGTCTCATGGATGCCCCGTCAGGCGGGCGTGAAGCGAGCGGGCCGAGGCATCGGTGAGGGAGGCGATCTGGTCGACGATCACCCGTTTGCGCGCCCGGTCGTCGGCGGCCCGGTCGAAGAGGGCGCGGAACTGGGGGTCGAGCCCGTCGGGCGCGCGGGCGGTGAGCGCCTCGGCCAGCTCGGCGACGACGATCCGCTGGTCGGCGCGGAGCCGCTCCTGCTCGGTGCGCTGCATGACGTACCGGACGGCGACCGCCTTGAGGACGGCGCACTCCATGCGGGTCTCGCGGGGCACGACCAGCTCGGCGGTGTACCGGGTGAGCCGGCCGTCCCCGTACGCGGCCCGGGTGGCGGCCTCGGCGGCCAGGCAGAAGCGGCCGATGAGCTGGCTGGTGGCGTCCTTCAGCCGGGCCTGGGCGACCGCCGAGCCGTCGTAGCCGTGCGGCCACCAGTCCTGGGCGAGGAGCCGGTCGAGGGCGGCGGCCAGCTCGGCGTGGTCGGTGCCGGCGGGCACGTACCGCCCCACGGCCGCCGCGAAGACCGCCTCGCGTTCGGGGTCGGCGAGCAGGCAGTTCGGGTCGATGTGGCCGGCGTGCAGGCCGTCCTCGACGTCGTGCACGGAGTACGCCACGTCGTCGGCCCAGTCCATGACCTGGGCCTCGAAGCAGGTGCGGGCGCCGGGGGCGTCCTTGCGGAGCCACTCGAAGACGGGCCGGTCGTCGTCGTACACGCCGAACTTGGGCGAGAGCGGGTCGCGGGGATGGGCACCGCGCGGCCAGGGGTACTTGGTGGCGGCGTCGAGCGTGGCGCGGGTGAGGTTGAGGCCGACGGAGCCGTCCTCGGTGAACCGCTTGGGCTCGATGCGGGTGAGGAGCCTGAGCGACTGGGCGTTGCCCTCGAAGCCGCCGCAGTCCTCGGCGAAGGCGTTGAGGGCCTGCTCGCCGTTGTGCCCGAAGGGCGGGTGGCCCAGGTCGTGCGCGAGGCAGGCCGCCTCGACGAGGTCCGGGTCGCAGCCGAGGGCGGCGCCCAGCTCCCGGCCGACCTGGGCGCACTCCAGGGAGTGCGTGAGGCGGGTACGGGGGCTGGCGTCCCAGACGGGACTGCCCTCCCCCGGCGCGACGACCTGCGTCTTTCCGGCGAGGCGGCGCAGCGCGGCGGAGTGCAGGATGCGGGCGCGGTCGCGCTGGAAGGCGGTGCGGCCGGGGCGTTTGTCCGGCTCGGGGGCGTAGCGGGCCGCTGACGTGGGGTCGTACGGGGGTGGGGGTTCGGTGCCTTCCATGTCATGAACAGTATGCGGAAGGTGTGACAGTTGGGGGCCCGTGCGTCTGCCGGGTTCCGCAGTCGCGCGGCTGCGGGCCGTCCGTGGCCGGTCGCGCCCACGCGGTGGAGCCGCACATCGAGACAGTCCCGCGCCCCTCAGGGGGTTGCCGGCGCCCTGGACGTCAAGCCGCTGCCCGTCTTCACCGCCTCGTCGTAGCGGTGGAGCAGGAGGCGGGCCATCGACGGGTGGGTGCCCAGGGGAGCCGACGCGATCCACGGGGCCCGGGCCGCGCACTCCGTCGCGAAGCGGCCCGGGGCGGTGAAGCAGGAGGCGATGGCGGTGCGGTGGTGGCCCCGCGCCGTCAGGGTGCGGACCGCGTCCGGGACCGTCGGGGCCGCCGCCGAGGCGTACGCGGGGACGACCGGGACGCCCAGGCGGGTGGCGAGGAGTGCTGCCGTGCGGGCCGTGTCCGCGCGGGAGGCCGGGGCGCGGGAGCCCGCGGAGGCGAGGACGACTGCGTGGTCCGGGCCCGCGTGGGCAGGCCAGCCGGACTCCAGGAGGCGGTCGTGCAGGGCGTCCACGAGGAGGGGGTGCGGGCCGAGCGGGGCGGCCACGCGGGTGCGGGCCGGGGAGGCGGCGGCCATGTCGGGGATGTCCCGTTCGACGTGGTGGCCGCGGCTGAGGAGGAGTGGGACGAGGACCGCCTCCCCGTCGCCGAGCGCGGCCAGTGTGCCGGGCAGCGGGGGCTCGTTCAGCTCGAGGTGACCGAGGCGCACCGGCAGGGCGGGGCGCAGGGCGCGGACCCGGCCGAGGAGCGCCCGTACGGTGCTCAGGGCGCGCGGGTCGCGGCTGCCGTGGGCGACGACGACCAGGGCGGGGGTGCCGCCGGGGGTTCCCGTGCTCGTCGTGCTGCCCGTCGGTCCCGTCATTGTCGTCGCCGTCATGCGTCGAGGGTGACGGCCGGACGTTGCCTTCCCGTTGCACGGGTGTCACAGGGGTTTTCCGTCGGTTCACACGGCGCCGGGGCGTCCGTGTGAGCGGGCGGCGAACCGGACGGCCCGCGCGGGCGTCCCTGGGGGCAGGAACCGACCGGGGAGGGAACCCGTCCGATGCTCCGCCCGAGACTCCGCAGACCGCGTCTGCCACGCACCCGTGCCGGGCAGCGGCGGCTGATCCAGCTGGTCGTGGCCGGGTGCGTGCTGGCGCTGCTGCCGAGCGCGTGGCTGCGCGTCGTGACGGACGACCGGCTGCGCACCACCGCCGACGTGCCGCGCACCGAGGTCGCGGTCGTCTTCGGCGCCGGGCTGTGGGACGGGGAGCCGTCGCCGTACCTCGCGCACCGGCTGGACGCGGCGGCCGGGCTGTACCGGGCGGGGCGGATCGAGGTGGTGCTCGTGACCGGGGACAACAGCCGTGCGGAGTACGACGAGCCGGACGCCATGCGCGCCTACCTGGTCCGGCACGGGGTGCCCGACGGGCGGATCGTCAGCGACTACGCGGGCTTCGACACCTGGGACTCCTGCGTCCGCGCGAAGAAGATCTTCGGCGTGGACCGGGCCGTGCTGATCAGCCAGGGCTTCCACATCCGGCGGGCGGTGGCCCTGTGCCAGGAGGCGGGGGTCGCGTCGTACGGCGTCGGGGTCGACGACAAGCACGACGTGACCTGGTACTACGGGGGCGCGCGGGAGGTCCTGGCGGCGGGCAAGGCGGCGCTGGACGCGGTCTTCGAGCCGGATCCGCACTTCCTCGGGCCGAGGGAGCCGGGGGTGGCACGGGCCCTGGCCGACGCCGGGTGACGCGTTCCTCACCACGGCCCCGCCGCTGCGGGGAGGCCGCCGTCCCGGCGGTGTAACAGAGCGCCGACCGGTGGCGTAACACGCGCGTCGCACGCTGGCCGCATGCAGAACACCACCACCCCCACGCACTGCCCGTACTGCGCCCTGCAGTGCGGGATGAATCTGACGCCCGTCGAGGGCGGGACCGTCGAGGTGTCCGAGCGCGTGGACTTCCCCGTCAACCGGGGCGCGCTGTGCGGCAAGGGGCGTACGGCGCCGGAGGTGCTCGCGTCGGGGGCGCGGCTGGCCTCGCCGTTGGTGCGGGCCGCCGACGGGACCCTGGCACCGGCCGGCTGGGACGAGGCGCTGGACCGGATCGCCGGGAACCTGGCGCGCACGCGGGCGGAGTACGGGGCGGACGCGCTCGGGGTGTTCGGCGGGGGCGGGCTGACCAACGAGAAGGCGTACGCGCTGGGCAAGTTCGCCCGGGTGGTGCTGGGCACCTCGCAGATCGACTACAACGGGCGGTTCTGCATGTCGTCGGCCGCGGCGGCCGGGACACGGGCCTTCGGGCTCGACCGGGGGCTGCCGTTCCCGCTGGAGGACGTCCCGAGGACCGGGTGCGTGATCCTCGTCGGGTCGAACCCGGCGGAGACGATGCCGCCGTCCCTGCGCTACTTCACCGAACTGCGGGAGAACGGCGGCACGCTGATCGTCGTCGACCCGCGCCGCACGAGGACCGCCGAACAGGCCGACCTGCACCTCGCGCCCCGCCCCGGCACCGATCTGGCCCTCGCGCTGGGCCTGCTGCACCTCGTGATCGCCGAGGGGCGGGTCGACGGGGCCTACGTCGAGGAGCGCACGTCCGGCTGGGAGGAGGCGCGGGCGGCGGCGATGGCGCACTGGCCGGAGTACGTGGAGCGGATCACGGGGGTGTCCGTTCCCGAACTGCGGGAGGCGGTGCGGCTGTTCTGCGCGCCCGAGGCGGCGATGGTGCTGACCGCGCGCGGGCCCGAGCAGCAGGCCAAGGGCACGGACACGGTGGGCGCGTGGATCAACCTGTGCCTGGCCACGGGGCGGGTCGGGCGGCCGCTGTCGGGGTACGGCTGTCTGACCGGGCAGGGCAACGGACAGGGCGGGCGCGAACACGGGCAGAAGGCCGACCAGTTGCCGGGGTACCGCAAGCTGACCGACCCGGTGGCGCGGCGGCACGTGGCCGAGGTGTGGGGCGTGGCCCCGGACTCGCTGCCGGGGCCGGGGCGCAGCGCGTACGAGTTGCTGGACGCGCTGGGGACCGACATCAGGTCGCTGCTGGTGATGGGCTCCAACCCGGTCGTCTCCGCGCCCCGCGCCGCGCACGTCGAGGAGCGGCTGCGGTCGCTGGACTTCCTGGCCGTGTGCGACGTGGTGCTCTCCGAGACGGCGGAACTGGCGGACGTGGTGCTGCCGGTGACGCAGTGGGCGGAGGAGACGGGGACCACGACGAGCCTGGAGGGGCGGGTGCTGCTGCGGCGGCGCGCGATCACACCGCCGGAGGGGGTGCGCGGCGACCTGGAGGTGCTGCACGGGCTGGCCGCGCGGCTCGGCGTCGAGAAGGGTTTCCCGACGGAGCCCGAGGAGGTCTTCGAGGAGCTGCGGCGGGCGAGCGCGGGCGGCCCGGCGGACTACTCCGGGATCGACTACCGGCGGCTGGCGGAGGAGGGCGGCGTCTTCTGGCCGTGCCCGGCGCCGCCCGCGGACGACGGCGCGGACGACGACACGGACCCCGTGCCCCACCCGGGCACCCCGCGCCTCTTCCTCGACCGCTTCGCCACCGACGACGGCCGGGCCCGCTTCGCGCCCGTCGCGCACCGTCCGAGCGCCGAGGAGCCGGACGAGGAGTACCCGGTGCTGCTGACCACGGGACGGGTCGTGGCGCAGTACCAGTCCGGGGCGCAGACCCGACGGGTGGCCGAGCTGAACGCCGCCGCGCCGGGCCCCTTCGTTCAGCTGCACCCGCGGCTGGCGGCGCGGCTCGGGGCGGCCGAGGGCGACCCGTTGGCGGTCGTGTCCCGGCGGGGGCGGGAGGTGGCACCGGCCCGCATCACCACCGGCATCCGGCCCGACACCGTGTTCATGCCCTTCCACTGGCCGGGCGAGGGCCGCGCCAACACGCTGACCAACCCGGCCCTGGACCCGACCTCGCGGATGCCGGAGTTCAAGGTGTGCGCGGTGCGGGTGGAAACGGTGACGTCTTAGCGGCGTCATCCTCTCCTCTCATGATCTCCACGCAAGCGCTATGGACATGTCATGTCTCGGGTCCTTGAATCCGAGTCAGCACCAGCGCCCGCAAGCGCCGAAAGGCGCGCCTGTCCCGAGGAGATCGATGAGCCGAATACGGCACGTCAGAGGTTCCCGTCTCGTCATGGCCGGTACCGCGGCCACCACCGCGACCCTCCTGGTCGCCGCTCTCGCCCCCGGCGCCACGGCCGCCGACCGCCCGTCCCCGGCCGCCGCCCTCGACCACGCGGCGGCCGCCCTGTCGGACCACGCCGCCGCCCTGGACCTGACGGACGCCCAGGACACCGAGGCCCGCGACGTCATCGTCGACGAGGACGGCACCCAGCACGTCCGCTACGACCGCAGCTACCGCGGGCTCCCGGTCCTGGGCGGCGACTTCGTCGTCCACCTCGCGCCCGACGGCGGTTTCCGGGGCGCCGACCGCGCGACGGACGCCGCCCTTTCCCTGCCCACCGTCACCCCGAAGCTGTCGGGACCCAAGGCCGCCGACCTGGCCGCGCACGCACTGCGCGCCGCCAACCCGGGCGAGCTGCTGAAGAAGCTCACGGCCAAGCCGGAGCTGGTCGTCGACGCCCTGCACGGCATCCCGAAGCTGGCCTGGCGGACCAACGCCGCGGCGCTGGACTCCCTCGGCAACCCGGTCGCGCGCACCGTGCTGACCGACGCGGGCACGGGCGCCCGCATCGACGCCTGGGACACCATCGAGTCGGCGTCCGGCGACGGCAAGTCGCTGTACGGGGGCACGGTCCCGCTGGAGACGACGCAGTCGGGGCCGTCGTACCAGCTCAAGGACCCGACGCGCGGCGGCACGTACACGGGTGACGCGGAGAACCAGACCGACCTGTGTTTCCTCACCATCTGCCTGGTACGGGCGCCCGCGACGCTGTTCACCGACGCCGACAACCACTGGGGCACGGGGAACGCGGACGACCGCGCCTCGGCCGCGGTGGACGCGCAGTACGGCACCGACGCCACCTGGGACTACTACGCGGACGTCCACGGGCGCAGCGGAATCGCGGGCGACGGCAAGGGCTCGTACAACCGCGTGCACTACGGCACCCGGTACAACAACGCCTTCTGGGACGACAGTTGCTTCTGCATGACGTACGGCGACGGTGACGGGACGACCTTCGGGCCGCTGGTCTCGCTGGACGTCGCCGCGCACGAGATGTCGCACGGGGTGACGTCGAAGACGGCGGCGCTGACGTACTCGGGCGAGTCCGGCGGCCTCAACGAGGCGACCTCCGACATCTTCGGCACCCTGGTGGAGTGGCACGCGGGCAACTCCGCCGACCCCGGGGACTACCTGATCGGCGAGAACGTCGTCCGGGACGGTTTCGGCCGCGAGGCGCTGCGCTTCATGGACAGGCCGAGCAGGGACGGCAGTTCGGCCGACTGCTGGAGCACCTCGGTGGGCGACATGGACGTCCACTACTCCTCCGGCGTCGCCAACCACTTCGCCTACCTGCTGGCCGAGGGCAGCGGCGCGCGCACCGTGGGCGGCGTGGCCTACGACTCGCCCACCTGCGACGGCTCCACGGTCTCGGGGATCGGCCGGGACAAGCTCGGCGACATCTGGTACCGGGCACTGACGGTGTACATGACCTCGTCGACCGACTACGCGGGCGCCCGCGCCGCCACCCTGAGCGCGGCCGGTGACCTGTACGGCGCCGACAGCGCCGAGTACGCCGCGGTCGGCGCGGCGTGGAGCGCGGTGAGCGTGGCCTGACGGCCCCTCGCCTCTCGCCCGTCTCGCCCTCGCCCGTCTCGCCCCTCACCCCTCGCTCCCGTGCTCGCTTACGCTTGCGAGCGAGACCACGAGCGAGGAGTGACGGAGCCGATGAGCCTGAGGCAGTTCGAGTACGCCCTGGCCGTCGCCGAGGAGGGCTCGGTGACGGCCGCGGCGGAGGCGCTGCGCGTCGCCCAGCCCTCGGTGTCCCAGCAGATCCGCGGCCTGGAGCGGGACCTCGGCGTGGAGCTGTTCTCCCGCACCCCGACCGGCCTGGTGCCCACCGTGGCCGGCCGCTCCTTCCTGCGGGAGGCGGAGATCGCGGTGAACGCGGCGCGCCGGGCGCGGGCCACGGCACGGGCCGGCGCCGACGAGCTGGTGGGCGAGCTGGTGGTCGCGGTGCAGATGGGCCTGGGCACGCGGCAGCTGCCGGGCGCCCTGAGCGCACTGCGCCGCCGCTTCCCGCGGCTCGAGGTCACCGTCTTCGAGGAGCCGAACCCGACCGAGCTGGAGCGGCTGGCCCGCGGGGGCGTACTGGACCTCGCCATCATGGCCGGACCGTGCGAGGAGGGCCTGTACGACGGCCACCACCTCGGCGACGAGGAGTTCGTGGTGGTGCTGGCGGCCGGGCACCCGCAGCTCGCCGCGGACCGGGTCGAACTGCGGGACCTGGAGCGGGAGCCGTGGGTGCGGTTCGACCCCGCCAGCGCTCTCGACGGCGTACTGGTGGACGTGCTGCGGGACAACGGACTCGCCCCGACCACGGTCGCCCGCGTCTCCCAGACGGCGACGGCCGTGCGCTGGGCCGCCCACGGACTGGGGGTGACGTTCGTCCCGGCCTCCGCGGTGCCGCCCGGACACGAGCACCTGGTCCGCCCGGTGACCCCGGCCGTGTCCCAGCCCGTCGTCGCCGCGGTCCGGCCCGGCGCGGGCCCGGCGGAGACCGCGCTGCTTGAGTTCCTGCGGCAGGAGACCTGGTACCGGTTCGGTCAGAGCTGGGTGGCGCCGCCGTCCACGGCCAGCTCGGCGCCGGTCGTGTAGGTCGCGTCGAAGGCGAGGAAGGCGGCGGCCCTCGCGACCTCCTCGGGGGTGCCGAAGCGCCGCATGGGGTTGTCCGCGACCCGCTCCGCCTTGAACCGCTCGGCCTCCGCCGCGCTCATCGTGGCGTCCAGGGCTCCCGTGTCGACCGGGCCGGGACTGACCGCGTTGACCCGGATCCCGCGGGGCAGCAGCTCACGGGAGAAGTTCCGCGCCATCGAGCGCAGCGCCGCCTTCCCGGCCGCGTAGACGCTGGTGTCCGCCATACCGATGACATTGGCGACCGAGGTGGTGAGGACGACGCCGGCGCCCGTGGTCAGCAACGGGGCGAGCTTCTGCACGGTGAACCAGGCGCCCTTGACGTTGATCGAGAACAGTTCGTCGTACGCCTCCTCGGTCGTCGACTCCAGGGGCGTGAGGGCTGCGACGCCGGCGTTGACGAACAGGGCGTCGACCGTGCCCAGTTCGGTCTTCACCCGGTCGGCCAGGGTGTCCAGGTCGGTCAGGGAGGCCACGTCGCCCGGCACCGTCACCGCGTTCGCGCCGAGCCGCTCACGGGCGGCGTCGAGCGTGGCCCGGGAACGTCCGGTGATCACGACGCGGGCTCCGCCGTCCACCAGTATTTTCGCCATCGCGAAACCCATACCGCTTCCGCCGCCCGTGATCACGGCGTTCTTGCCGCTGTACTCACCCATTCCCAGGGACCCCTTTTCCTTTCCGGCCCTCATTTTCGGCCTTCTCTCTGTTCCGGAATTCCACGGGGTGTCAGCCCCGCGGGAATTCCCCGCCGTCCACGACGAGGTTGGTCCCGGTCACCCAGCCCGCCCGGCCGGAGGCGAGGAACAGCACCGCCTCGGCGATGTCCTCGGGCCGGCCGTCGCGTCCCAGCGGTGCGGTGCCGGTCGGTCCCGGTCCCGCGTTCAGGCTCGCCCAGTTCTCCCGGGTCTCCTCCCCGCCGGGGGTGGAGGTCCGGCCGGGGCTCACCGTGTTGACCCGGACGCCGGAGGGGGCCAGCACCGAGGCCAGTCCCCGGCTGTAGGTCTCCAGTGCCGCCTTCGCCGCCTGGTAGTGCAGGAACGGGGGCACCGGCGGGACCACCGCGGCCGACGAGATGTGCACGATCGCCCCCGAGCGGCGCCCCCGCATGCTCGGTGCCAGCAGCGAGTCCAGCCGGACCGCCGCGAGGAGGTTCAGGTCCAGCGCGTCCCGCCACTCCTCGTCCGGGACGGCCAGACCGTCCTTGTGCGGCCGCGCCCCGCCCGCGTTGTGGACCAGGACGTCCACCCCGCCGAGCAGCTCCTGCGCGGCCGTGGCGAGCGCCTCCGCCCCGGCCGGGGTGCGCACGTCGGCCGGCACGAACGCGGCCCCCTCCGGCGCCGTGCCGGCCGCCGACCTGGCGGTGGTGATCACCTCGGCGCCCGCCGCCAGGAGCCGGCGTACGACGGCCGCTCCGATCCCCCGGGTGCCGCCCGTGACGAGGGCCCGTTTTCCGGCGAATTCCCGATTTTCCGATGCGTTTTCGTTCGCAGTCATTCCACTGCCCTTTCCGTAATCTCGTGATGACGCACTCACGGTAGATCCGGGAAAGAACCAGGAGCAAAGACGAAATTGCAGCGGGCGCCATAGGAAGTTCCTATGACGTCCCTACGGCGTCTTACGCGCCGCCATAGGGCCGCTTCTCCTTCGCCTCCCGCAGGGCCTGCCCCCACCACACCAGCTGGTCGAGCATCGTCTTGGCCGCCGCGTCCGGCCCCGACGGGTCCTTGAGCCTGCCCTCGTCGTCGAAGGACGCACCCGCGTTGTGGAAGGAGACGGTGTCGCGGACGGTGACGGCGTGCAGTTCGGCGAAGACCTGGCGCAGGTGCTCCGCGGCCCGCAGGCCGCCGGCCAGGCCGCCGTAGGAGACCAGGCCGACGGGCTTGGCCCGCCACTCGGTGAAGTGCCAGTCGATGACGTTCTTCAGACCCGCCGGGAACGAGTGGTTGTACTCGGGGGTCAGCACGACGAACGCCTCGGCGTGCGCCAGTTTCGGGGTGATCTCCGCCAGTGCGGCGGTCGCTTCCGGGGTCGGGGCGAAGGTCGTGGGCAGGTCGGTCCCGGCGACGTCCACCACCTCGGGAACCAAGTCGTCGTGGGCCCGCAGGTGGTCCAGGAGCCAGTCGGCGACGACGGGGCCGAAGCGGCCGTGGCGGTTGCTGCCGACGAGCAGGGTCACGCGGAGCGGTGCGGTCGTTGTGTTCATGTGGGAGAGCCTCGTACCTCAAGCTTTCTTGAGGTCAAGCCGCGTCACTCTTCGGGCCCGTTCGGAGGCACCGGTCACCCGTTCACACCGCTCGGGGGGCGGGCCGGGCCCGGTGCCACTTTCCTCGGTAGGGCAGGGGCCACCGAAGAGCTCAAAGGAGCACCGATGCGACGTACCGCCCGCCTGCTGACCGGTACCGCGCTCGCCGCCGCGGCCGTCGGTCTGACCACCGCGGCCCCGGTGTACGCCGGTCAGGCCGTCGCCGGTGGCGGCCTGACGGTGTATCCGTCCTCGGTCGTGCCGGGCGAGCGGGCCGTGGTGACGACCGCGGCGTGCGGAAAGGGCGGCTCGGCGGCGGGTGACGCCAGCGCGGTCGGCGCGGGCGCGTTCCCGCTGGCGCCGGGTACGGGCGAGGGCGAGGCGACGGGGCACTTCGAGGTGCCGCCGAGCGCGCAGCCGGGGACGTACGAGATCGTCGCGACCTGTGGGGACGACGAGCGGCGGGTGACGGGGGACCTCGTGGTCACGCTGACCTCGGCCGCCGAGCGGGTGTACCCCAGAGGAAGCGTGAAGACGGGGGTCGGCGGCGCTCTTGGCCCCGATCCCGTGCAGACCGCGGCCGGCGTGGCGGCTCTCGCCGTCGCCGCCGCGGGCGGTACCTGGCTCCTGCATCGCCGGGCGAGAGGCGACGGGATCTGACGGGCACCCTCCGCTGCCCGTCCGCCGGTACCGCACTTCCCCACCCCCTCCGGGTCCGACGCCCCTCGCGGCCCGGAGGGGGCCGGGTTCCAGGGATCCGAGGGAGAGGGGACGTCATGCGCAGGGTCAAGGACACCGCGATAGCGGCCGTCACCGCGGTCGCCCTCTGCTCAGGGGGGTGGCTGCTGCTCGGCGGCGCCCGCACCGACGCCCCGCCGCAGCCCTCGGCCGCGCAGTCAGGCACCACCGGTGAGGCCGACCGGACCGGCCGGGGCGCCGCCGCACCGGCGCTGCCGCCCTCCCCGCCGGACCGCGTCCGCATCCCGGCGATCGGCGTGGACGCCCCGCTGACGGGCCTCGGCCTGACCGGGACGGGCAGCCTGGACGTGCCGCCCGCCGAGAGGAAGAACCTCGCCGGCTGGTACGAGGCCGGCACCACCCCCGGCGAGACGGGCACCGCGATCGTCGCCGGGCACGTCGACAACGCCGAGGGCCCCGCCGTGTTCTACAGGCTCGGCGCCCTGAAGAAGGGCTCGACGATCGAGGTCGACCGGCGCGACGGCGGCGTCGCCGTCTTCACGGTGGACGCGGTGGAGGTCTACGCCGCCGACGCCTTCCCCGACGACAAGGTCTACGGCGCGGCCGACCGTCCCGAACTGCGGGTCATCACCTGCGGCGGCGCCTACTCACGCAGCACCGGGTACCAGGGGAACGTGGTCGTCTTCGCGCACCTGACCGGGAGCCGGTGAGAGCGAAGCGCCGTCCCCGCCCGCAAGGGCTACGCCACCCACTGCTCGTACGCCAGGTTCGCCACCAGGGCGAAGACGACCGTCAGCAGGACGACGCGGACGAAGCCGCTGCCCTTCTTCAGGGCCGTGTGGGCGCCGAACATGCCGCCGGCCAGGTTGAAGACGGCCATCAGGGCGGCCAGCTGCCACAGCACCGCGCCCTGCCAGGCGAACGTGGCGAGGGCGCCCGCGTTGGTGCAGCAGTTGACGATCTTGGCCGTGGCGGACGCGGTCACCAGGTCCAGGTGGAGCAGGGCGGTGAGGGCCAGGACCAGGAAGGTTCCCGTGCCGGGGCCGATGAGGCCGTCGTAGAAGCCGATGCCGAGGCCCGCGAGGCCGATCGCGGCGAGGATCCGGCGGCGGGTGGCCGGGCCGGTGGCGGGCGCGGTGCCGAAGGCGGGGCGCAGGATCACGAAGGCCGCGACCGCGAGCAGCACCACCATGATCACCGGCTTCAGGACCTCGGTGCTCATCCCGGCCGCGAAGAAGGCACCGCCCGACGACCCGGCCAGCGCCGCCAGACCGATGCGTACGGCGGTGCGCACGTCCACCGGCGCCTTGCGGGCGTACGTCACCGCCGCGCCCGTGGTGCCGACGATGGCGACCGCCTTGTTGGTGCCGAGCGCGTGCGCGGCCGGGGTGCCGGAGGGCAGGCCGAGCAGCAGGGCGGGCAGGAGCAGGAGGCCGCCACCGCCGACCACGGCGTCGATCCAGCCGGCCGCGAGCGCGGCGAGGCAGAGCAGGACGACCGTGGTCAGCGATATGTCGGGCATGATCGCGACCCTATGGACGGGATGGATGTGCGGTCCATCGAGATGAGGGACTTCTGAGGTTCCCGCCCCCCTCACAGGGACCGGCCGCCCCCGCTGAGGGCAGCGTTCCCCGTGGGAAACAGAAGGGATGCGGCCGGGTAACACCCGCGTCGCACGCTCGGTGCCATGACCTCGAAGACGCGTGTGGTGGTGATCGGCGCCGGGCTCGCGGGCGTGACGCTCGCCCGGCGGCTCGGTGAGCTGGGCACGCCCGCGCTGCTGGTCGGCGACGAGGAGCACCGCCCGTACAACCGGGTGCTGCTCGCCGAGGTGCTGGCCGGACGGTACGGCCCCGAGGTGACCGCCCTGCCGGCGCCCGCCGGGCTGCTGCGCGGCCGGGTCACCGGCATCGACCGGGCCGGGCGGACCGTGCGCTGCGCCGACGGATCCGTGATCGCGTACGACACGCTGGTCCTGGCCACCGGCTCCAACGCCGTGCTGCCGCCCCTGCGCGGCCTGTTCACCCCGGACCACGGGCTGCCCGAGGGCGTGCACGCGTTCCGGACCATGGACGACTGCCTGGGCCTGTCGAAGGCGGTACGGCCGGGGACGAGGGTCGTCGTCGTCGGCGGCGGGCTCCTCGGTGTGTCCGCCGCCCGTGCGCTGGCCGTGCGCGGCGCCCAGGTCGTCCTCGCCCAGCAGTCCGAGCGGCTGATGGAGCGGCAGCTCGACCCGGCGGCCTCGGCGCTGGTGCGGCGGCACCTGGAGGGCCTCGGCGTGGAGGTGCACACCGAGTGCCGGGTACGGGACGTGCGCAGCGTCGGCGGGGCGGTGCGGTCCGTGGAGATGGGCGACGGGTACGCCCTCGGCGCCGACCTGGTCGTGCTCGCCTGCGGGGTCCGCCCCCGGGTCGGGCTCGCGCGGGAGGCGGGGCTCGAGGTCGGCGAGGGCGTCCTCGTGGACGACGAGCTGCGCACCTCGGACCCGCACATCCGCGCCGTCGGCGACTGCGCCCAGCACGGGGGACGCGTGTACGGGCTGGCCGCGCCCGCCCTCGAACAGGCCGGCGTGCTGGCCGAGCTGCTCGCGGAGGGCGGGGCCGCTCCCCGGTACTACACCGGCACCCGCGCGCTGACCCGGCTCACCCTCACCGGGTCCGACAGCCCCTTCGACCCCCTCGACCTCGCCGCGTTCGGCGAGACCGACCCCCGCCCCGGGGACGACGTCGTGCAGCTCGCCGACGCCACCCGGGGCACCTACCGCAAGGTCGTCGTCCGCGGTGACCGGCTGGTCGGCGGGGTCCTGGTCGGCGAACTCGGCACCGTCGGCGCGCTGGCGCGCGCCTGGGAGGGAGCAGAGCCGCTCCCCTCCGACGGCGGCCCCCTGCTCCACCTGCTCACCCAAGACGGAGGCTCCTGATGACCGCCACCCCGGGGCACACCCCGACGATCGTGCTGGTCGGCCACGGCATGGTCGGCCAGCGCTTCCTGGAGGCCCTCGCCGAGCGCGGCCTGACCCGCACGCACCGCGTGGTCGTCCTGTGCGAGGAGCCGCGCCCCGCCTACGACCGCGTCCACCTCACCTCGTACTTCTCGGGGAAGACCCCCGAGGACCTGTCGATGACCGACCTCGCCTTCCTCGACGAGCACGGCATCGAGCTGCGCGTCGGGGACCCGGCGGAGACCGTCGACCGGGAGGCGCGCAAGGTGACCGCCCGCTCGGGGCTGGTCGTCGACTACGACGTCCTCGTCCTGGCCACAGGCTCCTACCCGTTCGTGCCGCCGGTGCCCGGCAAGGACGCCGAGGGCTGCTTCGTCTACCGGACGATCGAGGACCTCCTCGCCATCGAGGAGTACGCGAAGACGCGGGCGGCGACCGGTGCCGTGGTCGGCGGCGGGCTGCTCGGCCTGGAGGCGGCCGGTGCGCTCAAGGGGCTCGGGCTCACCTCGCACATCGTGGAGTTCGCGCCGCGCCTGATGCCGGTGCAGGTCGACGAGGGCGGCGGCGCGGCGCTGCTGCGCACCATCGAGGAGATGGGGCTGTCCGTCCACACGGGCGTCGGGACGCAAGAGGTCGTGGTGGGCGAGGACGGCGCCGTCACCGGCATGCAGCTGTCCGACGGCTCCGAACTCGCCACCGACCTCGTGGTGTTCAGCGCCGGTGTCCGGCCCCGCGACCAGCTGGCCCGGGACTGCGGGCTCGCGGTCGGCGAGCGCGGCGGGATCAGCGTCGACGAGCAGTGCCGCACGGTCACCGATCCGCACGTGTTCGCGATCGGCGAGTGCGCGCTGGCGGCCGACGGCCGGGTCTACGGGCTGGTGGCGCCCGGGTACGAGCAGGCCGAGACAGCGGCCGCCACGATCGCCGACGACGAGGCGTCCTTCACCGGCGCCGACCTGTCCACCAAGCTGAAGCTGCTCGGCGTGGACGTGGCGTCCTTCGGCGACGCGCACGGCACCGCCGAGGACTGCCTGGACGTCGTCTACTCCGACTCCCGCACGGGCCTGTACAAGAAGCTGGTCGTCGGCCGCGACGGCACGCTGCTCGGCGGCATCCTGGTCGGCGACGCGGAGGCGTACGGCACCCTGCGCGCCTTCACCGGCTCGGTCCCGCCGGTCTCCCCCGAGTCCCTGGTACTGCCCGCCGGTGCCGGTGCCCCGGCCCAGCTGGGCCCGGCCGCGCTGCCCGACGACGCGGTGATCTGCTCCTGCCACAACGTCACCAAGGGCACCATCCGCGGCGCGGTGACGGAGCACTCCTGCACGACCGTGCCCGAGGTGAAGAAGTGCACCAGGGCCGGCACCGGCTGCGGCTCCTGCGTCAAGGTGCTCGGCCAGCTGGTCACCGCCGAGCTGGAGGCGAGCGGCGTCGAGGTCGACAAGGGGCTGTGCGGCTGCTTCGCGCAGACCCGCGAGGAGCTGTACGAGATCGTCCGCGCCCTGCGGATCACCTCCTACCGCGAGCTGCTGGACCGGCACGGCCGGGAGGGTGCGCGGGGCGGTGAGGGCTGCGAGGTGTGCAAGCCGGCGGTCGGCTCGATCATCGCCTCGCTGGCCCCGGCGATCGGGGCGAGCGGCTACGTCCTGGAGGGCGAGCAGGCCGCGCTCCAGGACACCAACGACCACTTCCTGGCCAACCTCCAGCGCAACGGCTCGTACTCCGTCGTGCCGCGCATCCCCGGCGGTGAGATCGCCCCGGAGAAGCTGATCGTCATCGGCGAGATCGCCCGGGACTTCGGGCTCTACACCAAGATCACCGGCGGTCAGCGCATCGACATGTTCGGCGCCCGCGTCGAGCAGCTGCCGCTGATCTGGGCGCGGCTGGTGGACGCCGGCTTCGAGTCGGGGCACGCGTACGGCAAGTCGCTGCGCACGGTGAAGTCCTGCGTGGGGCAGACCTGGTGCCGCTACGGCGTCCAGGACTCGGTGCGCATGGCCATCGACCTGGAGCTGCGCTACCGGGGCCTCAGGTCCCCGCACAAGCTGAAGTCGGCGGTCTCCGGGTGCGCCCGCGAGTGCGCCGAGGCCCAGTCGAAGGACTTCGGCGTGATCGCCACCTCCAACGGCTGGAACCTGTACGTCGGCGGCAACGGCGGCGCCACCCCGCGCCACGCGGACCTCCTCGCGCAGGACCTCTCGGACGCCGAACTGGTCCGCCTGATCGACCGGTTCCTGATGTTCTACATCCGCACCGCCGACAGGCTGGAGCGCACCTCCACCTGGCTGGAGCGCATCCCGGGCGGCCTGGACCACGTACGGGACGTCGTCGTGCACGACTCGCTCGGCATCTGCGACGAGCTGGAGTCCCTGATGTCCGCCCACGTCTCGCACTACCGGGACGAGTGGGCGGAGACCATCCACGACCCGGAAAGACTGGCCCGGTTCGTGTCCTTCGTGAACGCGCCAGACACCCCGGACCCGGTCGTGGGCTTCGTGCCCGAGCGCGACCAGATGAAGCCCGACCTGCCGCTGCTGGACATCGGCCTGCGGCGCCCCTCGGAAGACGACCTCCTGGAAGGAAGCACCCGGCGATGACCCTGGCATCCGAGACCCTCGCGCCCGAGACGACCGACCTGAAGGTCCGGCTCCGGCTGGCGGACGACTGGTTCACGGCCTGCGACCTCGGCGCCCTGCTCCCGGGCCGGGGCGTGGCGGCCCTGCTGCCGGACGGCGGCCAGGTGGCCCTGTTCCGCGACCGGGACGGCGGGCTGTACGCCATCGACAACCGGGACCCGTTCACCGGCGCGGCGGTCCTCTCCCGCGGCCTGACCGGCACCCACCGGGGCCGCCCGTTCGTCGCCTCCCCGCTGCTCAAACAACGCTTCGACCTCACGACCGGGGAGTGCCTGGACGACGAGGCGATCCGGGTGGAGACGTACGAGGTGAAGGCCGCCTGACTGAAGGCCGCCCGACGCGGCCCCTGCGCGGCCTCGGGACGCTCAGGGCACTCAGGGCACTCAGAGCACTCAGGGCAGCAACGGTTTGTAGACGACCCCCGTCAGCCGCTCGGAGGCGGCCCACAGCCGCTCCCCCATCGCGTCGTCGGTGGTCCAGGGCGCCCGCCAGGACGGTGCGGGCGCCCCGCGCCACATCGCGAAGGACGGGCCGGTGAAGGAGTCGGAGGGGACGCCGGGCGCGGTCGCCGCGTACAGGACGGGCAGCGCGCCGGCCTCGGCCGACTGGGCGACGACCCGGTTCCCGAGCCGTGCCAGCCGCTCGGCGAGCCGGCGCCCCTCGGCACGGGGTCCGGCGGTCTGGAGACCGGTCTCGGCGTAGCCGGGGTGGGCGGCGACGGCGCGTACGTCCGAGGCGCCCTCGCGTGCCGCGAGCCGGCGCGCCAGCTCGTGGGTGAAGAGCAGGTTGGCGGACTTCGAACGGGCGTAGGCGGTCCAGCGCCCGTACCGCCGCACGCTGTTGAGGTCGCGCGGATCGACCTTGGCCAGCACGTGCAGGAAGCTGGAGACGGTCACGATCCGGGCCCCGGGCGCGGCGAGCAGGGAGGGCAGCAGCAGCCCGGTGAGGGCGAAGTGGCCCAGGTGGTTGACGCCGAACTGCGTCTCGAAGCCGTCCGCCGTCGTCCCGTGGGGCAGCGCCATCACCCCGGCGTTGTTGACGAGGAGGTCGACCCGCTCGTACGGCAGCCCGTAGGCGAACTCCCGGACCGATCCCAGGTCGCCGAGGTCCAGCCGCGCCGGTTCCACGGCGGCGGAGGGCACCTCGCCGAGGAGACGCTCCACGGCCGCGCTCCCCCGCGCCTCGTTCCGGCAGGCGAGCACGACGGTGGCGCCCTTGCGCGCCAGCTCCCGGGCGATGACGTAGCCGAGGCCGCCGTTGGCGCCGGTGACTACGGCGACGCGCCCGTCCAGGTCGGGGATGTCACTCGTGTTCCAGCCGGTCATCCGCGGCTCCTTCGCTGGTCCGGACCCGCCCCACCGTACGCGCTCGGCGCCTCTGAGCGGAGAGCTACCGTCCGGTCACGTCACGTTCTCGTCACGACTCCTTCATATCCCCACCACATCTCGCGCACCTCAATAGCTTCGTCACTTCATATCCGCTCCTCCACACCAACGACACCACTTCCGGGACTCCTGATGAAGCTGCTCCGCAAGCCCGCCGCCGTGACCGTCGCCGCACTGGCCCTGGCCGCCCTGCCGGCCGCCGCCGCCCAGGCGCACGACGGCACCCACCCGTTCAAGAACTGCTCCGAGGCGTACGAGAACGGCTACTCCAACATCAAGAAGGGCGACGCGCACTACGGCGAGCGCCTGGACCGCGACAAGGACGGCGTCGGCTGCGACAAGCCGCCGGCCGACTTCGTGCCCGCGAGCGACAAGGACACCGACGACGCGGCGGGCACCGGGAGCGGAGAGGACTCCGGGAGCGGGACGGACTCCGGGAGCGAGGCGGGCGGCGGGGACGAGGCCGCCGGGCAGCAGGGCACCGACCTGGCCGAGACCGGTGGCGACGACAGCACGCCGTACATCGCGGCGGGCGGCGCGGTCGTCGTGCTCGCCGGCGGCGGACTGCTGCTGGCCGTGCGCCGGCGCCGCGGCGACGGCGGCGCGGCCTGACCCCCGGCCCGGCCCCGCTTCACGCGTCCTCGGAGCCCCGTCCGTTCAGCGGCGGGGCTCCGGGGCCTTGAGGCTGAAGGCGGCGCTGCTCAGCCAGCGCCGTGCGGCCCTGGCCACCGGGCGCTCGACGAACCGCTGCACGACGTACGACAGCGCGACCAGCGCGGCGACGGTGACGCAGACCAGGGCCCAGGCGTCGGCCCGGCCGCCGAAGCGGTGCAGGACGTTGACGCCGATGGCGTCGTGCAGCAGGTACAGCGGGAAGGTCAGCGTGCCCGCCACGGTCAGTCCGCCCCAGCGGACGCGGCTGGTCCAGCCGAGGGCGACGGCGGCGATCAGCAGGAAGAACACCGTGATCACCAGGACCAGCCAGGCGCGGTTCGGCTGCCACGAGTCCCAGTTGAGGCGGCCCCCGTCGGGCGTCAGCAGGTAGTGCAGCGCCACCAGCCACGACATGGCGACGATGCCCCACAGCAGCGGCGTCGGCCGGTAGCGGTACATGAGGTAGAAGGCCATGCCGGCGATGAAGTACGGGGCGGACGGCGGATTCACCAGCAGCGTCAGCAGGTGGATGTCGGCACTGGGCGCGAGCACGGCGGCGACGGTCCACAGCCCGCAGTAGATCACCACGCGCTGGTAGGTCAGGCCCTTCCACACCACGACCGCGAAGGTCAGGTAGAAGCACAGCTCGGGCCAGAGCGTCCAGTAGACGGAGTCGAGGTTCTCCACGCCGAGCGGGGTCTGGAGCATCGTCAGGTTGGCGAACAGCACGCGCGGGTGCGGTTGTCCGAACGGGTTGTCGGCGAAGTAGACGACGCAGGCCGTGATCGCGATGGCCGCCCAGTACATCGGGTACAGCCGGGTGACGCGGGAGATGAAGAAGTCGCGCGGGGTGCGGCCCCACGCGCTCATGCAGATGACGAAACCGCTGATCAGGAAGAAGAGTTCGACGCCGAGCCGGCCGTAGGCGAAGTAGCCGTGGGCCTCGGGGAAGACGGTGTCGACGGGGCGGTCCCAGATGGTCTCCATCGTGGAGGGCACCTGCCCGACGAAGTGGAAGAAGACCACGGACAGCGCCGCCAGGAACCGCAGTCCGTCCAGGGCCGCGAGCCGGTTCCTGCGAACGGGAGGCCCGGCCTCGGGGACCCGCTCCTGCGCGCCGGCCCGGGGGCTGGGCACCGCGTCGGCGGTTCTGTCCCCGCTTCCGCCCCGGTCGGTCGTGCCGGCCGGTTCCCTGTGCTCCGTCTGCGTCATCCAACCACCGTTCCGGGTGCCGGCCGCTGTCCGCTGCCAGGGCGCTCCAATTCTGCTGACAGCTTGCTGCTGCTCAGCACACGGGAATTCACACCGTTGAACGCGTCACAAAAGGCGGCCGTACGTGAACGTGCCGCACGAGGCGGCCGGACGGCGCGCGAAAGGCGGCACCCCCGCACGGGTGCCGCCTTTTCTCGTGGTCCGGAGCCGCCGCCGATCGGTGAGGGTGGTCGGGTGACAGACGGCGGCTCCGGGGCTCGATGCCCCTCCGGGGGTTACCGGTGGTCGCTGCCCTTCGACTGCGACGCCGCCCGGCCCGCCTCCAGACGGGCCACGGGGATCCGGAACGGGGAGCAGGAGACGTAGTCCAGACCCACCTCGTGGAAGAAGTGCACCGACTCCGGGTCGCCGCCGTGCTCGCCGCAGACGCCGAGCTTCAGGTCGGGACGCGTGGCGCGGCCGGCCGTCGCGGCGGCGGCGACCAGGGAGCCGACGCCGTCCTTGTCGATGGTCTCGAACGGGGAGACGCCGAAGATGCCCTTCTCCAGGTAGGCCGTGAAGAAGCTGGCCTCGACGTCGTCGCGGCTGAAGCCCCACACGGTCTGGGTCAGGTCGTTGGTGCCGAAGGAGAAGAACTCCGCGGCCTCGGCGATCTGGCCGGCGGTCAGCGCGGCGCGCGGCAGCTCGATCATCGTGCCGATCGACAGCTTGAGCTTGGCGCCGGTGGCCGCCTCGACCTCGGCGATGACCTGGTCGGCCTCCTCGCGGACGATCTCCAGCTCCTGGACGGTGCCGACCAGCGGGATCATGATCTCGGCGCGCGGGTCGCCCTTGGCAGCCTTGCGCTCGGCGGCGGCCTCGGCGATGGCGCGGACCTGCATGGTGAACAGGCCGGGGATGACCAGGCCGAGGCGGACGCCGCGCAGGCCCAGCATCGGGTTCTGCTCGTGCAGCCGGTGCACGGCCTGGAGCAGCCGCAGCTCGTTCTCGTGCGGCTCCTGACGGGACTCGGCGAGCGCCACGCGGACCGAGAGCTCGGTGATGTCGGGCAGGAACTCGTGCAGCGGCGGGTCGAGGAGGCGGACGGTGACCGGCAGGCCGTCCATCGACTCGAAGAGCTGGACGAAGTCCTGCTTCTGGAGCGGCAGCAGCTCCTTCAGGGACTCCTCGCGCACGGCCTCGGTGTCGGCCAGGATCAGCCGCTCCACCAGCTCGCGCCGGTCGCCGAGGAACATGTGCTCGGTGCGGCACAGGCCGATGCCCTGGGCGCCGAACCGGCGGGCGCGCAGCGCGTCCTCGGCGTTGTCGGCGTTGGCGCGCACCCGCAGCCGGCGCTTGCGGTCGGCGAAGGCCATGATGCGGTGCACGGCCTCGACCAGTTCGTCGGCGTCCTCGGCGCCCGCGTGCATGCGGCCCTCGAAGTACTCGACGACCGGGGACGGCACGACCGGCACCTCGCCGAGGTAGACCTTGCCGGAGGAGCCGTCGATGGAGACGACGTCGCCCTCCTCGACGACGTGCCCGCCGGGCACGGTCATCCGGCGGCGCTTGGTGTCGACCTCCAGCTCCTCCGCGCCGCAGACACAGGTCTTGCCCATGCCGCGCGCGACCACGGCCGCGTGGGAGGTCTTGCCGCCGCGCGAGGTGAGGATGCCCTCGGCGGCGATCATGCCGTCCAGGTCGTCGGGGTTGGTCTCGCGGCGGATCAGAATGACCTTCTCGCCGGAACGGGACCACTTGACGGCCGTGTACGAGTCGAAGACGGCCTTGCCGACGGCCGCGCCCGGCGAGGCGGCGATGCCGCGGCCGACCTGCTCGACCTTCGCCTCGTCGTCGAAGCGCGGGAACATCAGCTGGGCGAGCTGGGCGCCGTTGACCCGCTGGAGTGCCTCGGCCTCGTCGATGAGGCCCTGGTCGACGAGCTGGGTGGCGATGCGGAAGGCGGCGCCCGCCGTGCGCTTGCCGACGCGGGTCTGGAGCATCCACAGCTGACCGCGCTCGATGGTGAACTCGATGTCGCACAGGTCCAGGTAGTGGTTCTCCAGCGTCTCCATGATCTGCATCAGCTGGTCGTACGACTTCTTGTCGATCTGCTCCAGCTCCGCCAGCGCGACGGTGTTGCGGATGCCGGCGACGACGTCCTCGCCCTGGGCGTTCTGCAGGTAGTCGCCGTACACGCCCTGGTGTCCCGAGGCGGGGTCGCGGGTGAAGGCGACGCCGGTGCCGGAGTCGGGGCCGAGGTTGCCGAAGACCATGGAGCAGACGTTGACGGCGGTGCCGAGGTCGTGCGGGATGCGCTCCTGGCGGCGGTAGAGCTTGGCGCGCTCGCCGTTCCAGGAGTCGAAGACCGCCTTGATGGCGAGGTCCATCTGCTCGCGCGGGTCCTGCGGGAAGTCCCGGCCGGCCTCGGTCTTGACGATCTTCTTGAACTTGGTGACGAGCTTCTTGAGGTCGGCGGCCTCCAGCTCGGTGTCGACCGTGACCTTCTTGGCCGTCTTCGCCGCCTCCAGCGCCTCCTCGAAGAGGTCGCCGTCGACGCCGAGGACGGTCTTGCCGAACATCTGGATCAGGCGGCGGTAGGAGTCCCACGCGAACCGGTCGTCGCCGGCCTGCTTGGCCAGGCCCTGCACCGACTTGTCGGACAGGCCGATGTTGAGGACGGTGTCCATCATGCCGGGCATGGAGAACTTGGCCCCGGAACGCACCGACACGAGGAGGGGGTCGTCGGCCTGGCCGAGCTTCTTGCCCATCTTCTCTTCGAGGGCGTCGAGGTGCGCACTCACCTCGTCACGCAGTGCCGCGGGCTCCTCGCCGCTGTCGAGGTAGGTCTTGCAGGCCTCGGTGGTGATCGTGAAGCCGGGAGGGACCGGGAGACCCAGGTTGGTCATCTCGGCGAGGTTGGCGCCCTTGCCGCCGAGGAGGTCCTTGAGGTCCTTGTTGCCCTCGGTGAAGTCGTAAACGAACTTCGGCGCGTTCGCTACCTGGGGATCTTTGTTTTCCGACACGGGTCTCGACTCCTCGAGGACGCGGTGGCTGCCCTGACGGCGAGGAATGTACCCAGATCAAAGGCGCCTGGGTACGTCCACTTGCGCGTCGTACGCCCGTAACCACTCGTCCGCCACCGGATCGAAAGTCAAGGCTTGGCAAGCGACCGACCGCTTGTGTTTTCACTTCTTGAACGTACGGACTCACGAACACCCAGGTTGAGCGCTCACCTGAGCGTCATTCTCCACGTTTGAGTTCGATCGATGAACGATCAAGGCATGGCACTCAGTGCCACACCTTGGAGAAGTGGAGTCGCCCAAGATCCGCTCATCTGAGCGCCGCTTCTATCAGAGGTGGCGAGAATCACGCTGCCACAGGCCGCCGGATTTCACCATGCGGACCGGTGAACGGACCGCTCCCGCCGGACGTACGAGAGTGCGGCGGGCCCCCGGCCCCCTCGCCGGGGCCCGCCGTCCACCGGGTTTCGCACGGAAGGACCTTCGGGTGCCCGTCATCACGCCTTTCCGCCGGCCGCCGCAGACCGCCGACGACGACCCCGACACACCCGGCGCACCCGGACCGGCCCTGCTGGAGACCCTCAGGGCCCGCCTCGCCCACTGGCGCGCACGGCGCACCCGGCACCCGCGCGCCGCCCTCGTCCTCCGCCGGGTCACGACGGCCTTTTCGGCCATTCTCGTGCTCGGGGCGCTCCTGCTGCCGAACACCCTCGTCGCCCTGGAGCCGAACCGCTTCGCGCGGATCCCGGCGGAGGCGGTCGTCGCGGCGGTGCTGCTGCTCTGCCTGCCCCGGGTGCCGCGGCTGGTGGCGGCGGCGCTGTTCGGGACCGCCCTCGGCGCGCTGACCGTGCTGAACCTGCTCGACATGGGCTTCACCGAGTACCTGGGACGGAGCTTCAACGTCGTCCTGGACTGGGGTCTGCTCGACGACGCCCAGTCGTTCGTGGCGGACTCGATGGGCGGGGCGGCGGGGACCTGGGCGGCCGTGGGCGCGGTCGCGCTGGCCGTGCTGCTGCTGGTGCTCATGGCGCTGGCGGCGGTCCGGCTCGGCGAGCTGCTCGCCGCGCACCGGGAACGGGCGGCGCGGGGCGCGCTGATGGCGGCCACCGTGTGGATGACGTGCGCGGCGCTGGGCGTGCAGACCTTCGGTGTTCCGGTCGCCACCACGAGCGCCTCCAGGGCCGCCGAGGCGCAGGCGCACCGGGTGATGGACACGCTGCGGGACGAGGCGGCCTTCGCGAAGGAGGCGAAGGCGGACCGCTTCGGAGCCACGCCCGGCGCGCAGCTGGTGCCCGACCTGCGCGGCAAGGACATGATCTTCACGTTCATCGAGAGCTACGGCCGCAGCGCGATCGAGGACCCGGTGATGGCACCGGGTGTCGGCCGGACGCTGGACGCGAGCACCGAGGCGCTGGCGAAGGCGGGCTTCCACGCCCGCAGCGGCTGGCTGACCTCGGCGACGTACGGCGGCAGCAGCTGGCTCGGCCACTCCACCTTCCTGTCCGGCCTGTGGGTGGACAACCAGCAGCGCTACCGCACCGTCACCGCCGGCGACCACCTCACCCTCACCAAGGCGTTCCAGAGGACCGGCGACTGGGACACGGTCGGGGTCATGCCGGGCGTGCAGAAGGCCTGGCCCGAGTCGGACTGGTACGGCCTCGACAAGGTCTACGACGCGTTCGACGTGGGCTACCGGGGGCCGAAGTTCAGCTGGTCGACGATGCCGGACCAGTACGCATTGGAGGCCTTCCAGCGCCTGGAGCACGGCAGGAAGCGGGACAAGCCGCTGATGGCGGAGGTCATCCTCACCTCCAGCCACCAGCCCTGGGCGCCGATCCCGAGGACGGTCGGCTGGGACGAGGTCGGCGACGGGTCGGTGTACGACGGCATCGAGGCGGCGGGCGTGAAGGCGTCCGACATCATCACCGACTCCGCCCGCTCGAAGGAGGAGTACGGCAAGTCGATCCAGTACTCGGTCACCAGCCTCGCCCAGTGGCTGGAGCGCTACGGCACCGCCGACACCGTCCTCGTCTTCCTCGGCGACCACCAGCCGCTCGCCCGCGTCAGCGGGAACCACGCGAGCCGGGACGTCCCGGTGTCGGTCGTCGCCAAGGACCCGAAGGTGCTGGACGCGCTCGACGGCTGGAACTGGACGGAGGGGCTGAAACCCGCCCACGACGCCCCGGTGTGGAAGATGAGTTCCTTCCGCGACCGCTTCCTGACGGCGTACGGCTCCACCCCGCACCCCACCGGGGGCTGATCAGCCGCCGGAGGTGTCCAGCTCCGCGTCCTCGCCGACGCCCGCGCAGTCGTACGGGTCCTTCAGCCAGCCGTCGGGCAGGACCACCCGGTTGTTGCCGGAGGTGCGGCCGCGGGGGCCGTCGGCGCCGGTGGGCCAGGGCTGGTCGAGGTCGAGTTCGTCGAGGCCGGCGCGCAGCGCCTCCAGGGAGGAGGTGATCGCGAGCCGCTTGCGCATCTCGGAGCCGACGGCGAAGCCCTTGAGGTACCAGGCGACGTGCTTGCGGAAGTCGATGACGCCGCGCGCCTCGTCGCCGATCCACTCGCCGAGCAGCGTGGCGTGCCGGACCATCACGTCGGCGACCTCGCGCAGGGAGGGCCGCACACTGCACCCATCAGTGCCTGCGGCACGGTCGTCGGTGCGCCCCTCGCAGGCGGCGACCAGGTCGGCGAAGAGCCACGGCCTCCCGAGGCACCCACGTCCGACCACGACGCCGTCGCAGCCCGTCTCCCGCACCATCCGCAGCGCGTCCTCGGCGGACCAGATGTCGCCGTTGCCGAGGACGGGGATCTCCGGGACGTGCTCCTTGAGGCGGGCGATGGCGTCCCAGTCGGCGGTGCCGCCGTAGTGCTGGGCGGTAGTGCGGCCGTGCAGGGCGATCGCGGTGACGCCCTCCTCGACGGCGATGCGGCCGGCGTCGAGGTAGGTGAGGTGGTCGTCGTCGAGGCCCTTGCGCATCTTCATGGTGACGGGCAGGTCACCGGCGCCGGTGACGGCCTCGCGGACGATGGCGCGCAGCAGGTTCCGCTTGTACGGCAGCGCCGAGCCGCCGCCCTTGCGGGTCACCTTCGGCACCGGGCAGCCGAAGTTCAGGTCGATGTGGTCGGCCAGGTCCTCCTCCGCGATCATGCGGACGGCCTTGCCGACGGTCACCGGGTCGACGCCGTACAGCTGGATCGAGCGCGGGGTCTCGGTCGCGTCGAAGTGGATCAGCTGCATGGTCTTCTCGTTGCGCTCGACCAGCGCCCGGGTGGTGATCATCTCGCTCACGAACAGGCCCTTGCCACCACTGAACTCCCGGCACAGGGTGCGGAACGGCGCGTTGGTGATCCCGGCCATCGGTGCCAGCACCACGGGCGGCGCGACGGTGTGCGGGCCGATCCGCAACGGTGCGGCGGTGGTGCCGGGGGCGGGCGTGGTGAGCGTGGACATTCCCCCATTGTCACGCACGCGCGGCGGTGCCCGTCGCGCCCTGTGGACGAAGATCGTGCATCAGTCATTAGTTAGCCGCACTATTGAAATGAGCGTACGATGGAGGTCATGCCCGAGCTCACCCATCGCCGCCGCATGCTCGTGCTCGCCATCTGCTGCATGAGTCTGCTGATCGTGAGTATCGACAACACGATTCTCAACGTCGCCCTCCCCTCCATGCAGCGCGACCTCCACGCGAGCACGTCGGGCCTGCAGTGGGCGATCGACGCGTACACGCTGGTGCTGGCCGCGCTGCTGATGCTCTCCGGCTCCACGGCCGACCGGATCGGCCGCAAGCGGGTCTTCATGACCGGCCTGGTGATCTTCACCCTCGGCTCGCTGCTGTGCTCGCTGGCCCCCGGTCTGTCCTCGCTGATCGTCTTCCGGATGATGCAGGCGGTGGGCGGTTCGATGCTCAACCCGGTCGCGATGTCGATCATCACCAACACCTTCACCGACCCGCGCGAACGCGCCCGCGCCATCGGCGTCTGGGGCGCCGTGGTCGGCATATCCATGGCCGCCGGTCCGCTGGTGGGCGGGGTGCTCGTGGAGTCGGTCGGCTGGCGCTCGATCTTCTGGGTCAACCTTCCGGTGGGCCTGGCCGCCCTCCTCCTCACCCTCCGCTTCGTCCCCGAGTCCCGTGCGCCGAAGGCCCGCCGCCCCGACCCGCTGGGCCAGCTGATGGTGATCGTGCTGTTCGGTTCCCTGACGTACGCGATCATCGAGGCGCCGAACGCCGGGTTCACGACCGTGCTGCCCTTCGCCGTGCTGGCGCTCGCCGCGCTGATCGGCCTGCTCGTCCACGAGCCGCGCCGCGCCGACCCCCTCATCGAGCTGCGCTTCTTCCGGTCGGCGCCGTTCAGCGGGGCCACCGTCATCGCGATCAGCGCGTTCGCCGCGCTGGGCGGCTTCCTGTTCCTGTCCACGCTGTACCTGCAGAACGTGCGCGGGCTGAGCGCCCTCGAGGCCGGCCTGTGGATGCTGCCGATGGCCGTGCCGACCTTCCTGTGCGCCCCGCTCGCCGGGCGGCTGGTCGGCAGCCGGGGGTCGCGCCTGCCGCTGCTGATCGCGGGCGGTGCGCTGACCGTGAGCGGGACGCTGTTCGCCGCCTTCGAGGCCGAGACCTCCGACGTCACGCTCTTCATCGGCTACGTGCTGTTCGGCATCGGCTTCGGCTTCGTCAACGCGCCCATCACCAACACCGCGGTCTCCGGCATGCCCCGGGCCCAGGCCGGGGTCGCGGCGGCCGTCGCCTCGACCAGTCGCCAGCTGGGTCAGACGCTCGGCGTGGCGGTGGTCGGCGCGGTGCTGGCGGCGGGCGTGGGCGCGTCGTCGTACCGCGACACCTTCGTCTCCGCCGCCCGCCCCGGCTGGTGGATCCTGGCCGCCTGCGGCCTCGCGGTCCTCGTCCTCGGCGCCGTCACGAGCGGCCGGTGGGCCCACCGCACGGCGGAGCGGACGGCCGAGCGTCTGCAGTCGCCGGAGGTGCGGGAGGCGGCGCGGACGGGGGTGTGACGGCGCCTCACACGTAGTCGACGTACCTGTTGCCCCGGACCGGCCGCATGTCCTCGTCGGGGTCGGCCGTCGTACGCGTCGGGGCCGGGCCGTCGTACGGCTCCAGCAGGCGCTCGAGCGGGACGAGGACGCACCCCGCCCCCTGACAGACCTCGTCCAGCCGCCTCGCGAACCCCTCGCTCAGGCCCGCCGCGGAGTCCGCGGTCCAGTCGGCGCCGGGCCGCTGCCGTCCGCGGGGACCGGGTACCTGCCGGACGGCGTCACCGCACCGCCTGCGGCAACCGCTCCGCCACCTTCGGCCAGTACTTCACGATCGCGTCCTCCACCCCCGGCAGGGCCCGCTGCCCCGCCAGCGCCAGCGCGATCGCCGCGGCCACCCCCGTCCAGGCGACCGGGCCGAGCGGGGTGCAGCCGAAGAGGCGGCTGACGCCCGGGGTCTGGACGAGGGCGACCAGGGCGGCGGCGGAGCCGAGGGACGTGACCTGGACCAGGCGGCTGTCGCGGCGGTCGGCGAGGGTCTGGGCGAGCTGGGTGCCGACGACCGCGCACAGGGCCATGGTCGTCGAGCGCCGCTCCGTACCCGGCGTGAAGCGGCCCAGCAGCCAGGCCGCGGTCGCCCCGAGTGCCGTGGTCAGGGCCCGGTGCCGGATCTGCCGGATCAGGGGCTCGCCGAGCACCGCCGTGCCGAGCGGAGCGCCCGCGTCGGCGGCCTCCTGCTCCGGGTCCCCCGTCTTCGTCACCGCGACGGCCATCGCGGGGAACAGGTCGGTGAAGAGGTTGACCAGCAGCATCTGGCGGGTGGACAGCGGGGCGGCGCCGCCCAGCACCGTGCCGAGGATGCCGAAGCCGACCTCGCCCGCGTTGCCGCCGATCAGGATGGCGATGGCGTCGGCGACGCTGTGCCACAGCGCCCTGCCCTCCCGCACCGCCTCCACCAGGACCAGCAGGTCGTCGCCCGTGACGACCAGGTCGGCGGCGTTGCGGGCGGCGGCCGAGCCGCGGGCGCTGATGCCGACGCCGATGTCGGCGGCCCGGATCGCGGCGGCGTCGTTGGCCCCGTCGCCGACCATGCCGACGACGCGTCCGGCGTCCCGCAGGGACTCGACGACCTGGAGCTTCTGCTCGGGCGCCACCCGGGCCACGACGTCCGCGTCGCGCAGCATCCGGGAGCGGGCGGTGCGGTCGGCGGCGGCGAGTTCGTCGCCGGTGACCACGACCGCGTCCTCGGGCCAGCCCAGGTCGACGGCGATGGCGTGGGCGGTCTGCGGATGGTCGCCGGTCAGCACCACGGGCCGTACACCCGCCTCGCGCAGCCCGCGCACCAGTGCCGGGGAGGTCTCGCGGGCCACGTCGGCCAGCGCGAGCAGCCCGGTGAACTCCAGCTTCGACGGCTGCTGTTCGAGGACGTCGGCCGCGTTCTCCCCCCGGCCCAGCGGCCGGCAGGCCACCGCGATGATGCGCAGCCCGCCACCGGCCAGGCGCTTGGCCACCTCGGTGGTGTGGGCGGGCAGGTCGGCGCAGGCGGGCAGCACCGTCTCCGGGGCGCCCTTGACCACCAGCACCGCGGGGCCGGAACCGCCCTCGCGTCCGACGGCGGCGGCGTAACCGCGGGACGTCTCGAAGGGCAGGCCCTCCTCCTGCGTCCACTCGGGATCGTCCCCGGCCGCGTCCAGGACGGCCTCGTCGGTGGCGTGGGTGGGGCGGGCACCGTCGCCGTTCAGCCGGGGGCAGGCGCGCGCGGCGACCCGTACGGCGTCGGCGGTCTCCGGGTCGCCCACCCGGCGGACCGTGCCGTCGGTGCCCGCGACCCGCGACAGCCGCAGCTTGTTCTCGGTGAGGGTGCCCGTCTTGTCGAAGCAGACGGTGTCCATCCGGCCGAGCGCCTCCAGCGTGCGCGGAGTGCGCACCAGGACGCCCCGGCGGCTCAGCCGGCGGGCGGCCGCGAGCTGGGCCACCGTCGCCACCAGCGGCAGCCCCTCGGGCACGGCGGCCACCGCCACCGACACGCCACCGGCGACGGCCTGCCGGATCGGCGCCCCGCGCAGCAGCGAGAGACCGGTCACCGCGGCCCCGCCCGCCAGGGTGAGCGGCAGCGCCTTGCGGGTCAGCTCCTGGAGCCTGGCCTGCACTCCGGCCGCCGACGGCGTACGGGCCGCCAGCGCCACCGCACGCGCCGCCTCGGTGTGCTCGCCGGTGTCGACGACGACGGCGCGGGCCCGCCCGGCCACCACGGTCGTGCCCTCGAAGACCATGCAGTACCGCTCCGCCACGGGGGCGCGGGGCGCCGGGTCCACGCACTTGTCCACCGGCAGCGACTCACCGGTCAGCGCGGACTCGTCCACCTCCAGCCCGTCCTCCCACAGCAGCCGGGCGTCGGCGGGCACCACGTCGTCCGCCTTCAGCTCGATCACGTGGCCGGGGTGCAGCTTGGCCGCGTCCACGATCCGCGGCTCGCCGTCCGTGGCCGGCTCCCCGGCGGCTTCCCAGGGCCCCTCCCCGTCCGGCACCTCGTCCCGGGCGGTCCCTGCTGTCCCGGCGGTCGGCGACATCCCCGCGGCCGGGACCGAGGCCGGCCCGCTCGCCCGCGCGGGGCTCTCCGCAAGGCGGGCCTTCTGCTTCTGCTCCGCCAGCAGCCCGGACAGCGCCCGCTCGGCGCGCAGCCGCTGGAAGCCGCCGACCAGCGCGTTCAGGTCGAGGGCGCCGACCACGAGCAGCGCGTCCACGACCGAGCCGAGGATCGCGGAGGCGGCCGAGCCGACCGCCAGTACCGGGGTGAGCGGATCGTCCAGCTCCCCGCGTACGGCGCGGGCCAGCTGCCACGACCAGCGGACCGGGGCCAGCACCGGCACCCGGCCCGCCCGGTCGGCGGCCGCCCGCAGCCGGGCGGTGGCCTGCTCCACGACGGTCGGCTCGGGTTCGCGCTCCCGCTCCAGCCGCTCCCGTACGTCGTCCGGGTCCAGCGCGTGCCAGGCCACCCGTGGCCGGGGGTGCGGGGCACGGGCCATCGCCACCCCGATCGCGGCCCGGGTCCCGGACAGCAGGGCCACCGCCGCGCTCGCGTCCACCGGCGCGTGCCGCATCCCCAGCAGCGACGACACGCCGCCCCGGCTCCTGCCGCGCGCCTCTCCGACCGCCACCAGCAGTCCGGACAGCGCGGCCCCGGACCGGGCCAGCGTCTGCGACCGGCTCCCGATCCCACGGGCCGCCGGCACCGCCCGCAGCACCCGCCACACGTCGGCGAGGCCCTGCGGCGCGAGCACGTCCGCGCCCCAGGCCACCGGGCAGTCCGCGTCGGCCAGCGCGACGGCCACGTCCCCGGCGAGCAGTCCGGCCGACACGGTCCCGTCGTCGCCGGGCAGCGGCCGTACGACGGTGATGACGCCGCCCTCGGCGCGCAGTTCGCTCACCACGTCCGCGAGCGGGCGCCGGGCGGAGACGACCTGGTCGGCGAGGCCGGTGAAGTCGGCCAGCGCCGGATCCTCGACCATGACCACGCGCAGTCCCGCGCGCCGCGCCGCGTCCAGCACGTCCTCGGTCCACGGGTCCGCGCCCGCGTCCGGCGCCCGCAGCGCGCTGGGGTGCAGCACGACCGTGCGGGCCATCTCCAGCTGCCGCAGCCGCCCGGGGTCGCGCACGAGCACACCGGTACGGGACAGCGCGGCGCTCAGTACGGCGTGGAAGGCGGCGGGACCGTAGCGCGCGGCCTTGGGCGACCCGGCGAGCACCGCCTCCGCCGCCTCGGTCATGTCGTGCTTGACCAGCAGGGTCGCGGCGGCGCCCGCCACACTGCCCGCCGAGGCGTGGGCGGCGTAGTCCTGGGCCGGTGAGGTGCGCGGCGGCGGGCGCAGGGCACCCGCGGCGGGCAGGCTGCCCCGGCCGGGGACGCACAACTGGTCGTGCACGATCTCGAAGGCGGCCCCCCGCGCCACCGCGTCCGTCAACTGGCAGACGCGCAGCGCCCCGTCGAGCACCAGCGAGGTGGGGCTCTGCCCGGCGCCGTGGACGGCGGCGTTGGCGGCGGCGAGGGCCACGTCCATGCGGTGGTCGCCGAGCCGCTCGCGCAGCCAGGCGCGGAACGTCGGGTTCTCGCGCAGCAGCGTCGCGACGGCGGTGACCAGGCGGGGCGAGGCCGGCAGCCTCAGGCGCGCACCGGTCACGGCGGCGGCGATGCCCAGCACGTCGGCCCCGAGCGCGGTCGCCGCGACGCGCACCGCGGCCGGGTCGCCTGGGTGGTCCGGCTCGTCCACCAGGTCTGCGGGGCCGCCCTGGTCCGCCGGGCCGCCCTGGTCCCCGGGGTCGGCCTGGTCCGCCCGGGTGAGTCCGTGGCGTTCGGCGAGTTCGGCGGCGCGGTCCACGACGCGGTCGGTGAGCGTGTCCTCGGTCGCGGTCACCACCAGTCTGGCCAGACCGGTGTCCCAGTAGGCGAGCAGCACGTCCGGGTGCTCGGCCAGGGCCGCCGCCACCCGCCGCGCCACGCGCTCCGTACCGCCCGCCCGGCGCACCTCGTCCGTCGCGGCCGGCCGCAGCGCGAGGTGCGCCCGCGGTCCGGCCCGCCAGTCCCGCGACCCGCCGGGCAGCGCCGCGCGGGCCACCCGTGCCGCCCGCGCCGCGAAGTCGGCGCCGCGCACACCGGCCCGTGCGGTGCCCGCCGCCGCACCGGCCGCGGCGCCCACGGCGGGCGCGGTGCCGCGCGCGAGCAGCCGGGGCCCGGCCAGTACGAACCCCGTCACGGCGTCCTGGGAACGCGTCAGCAGTCCGCCGACCATCACACTCCCTCAGCCGGACTTACGGGTGCGCGACGCGGCGGCCGTCTTGCGGCCGCGGCTCCCACCCGTGGTGGAGGGCCGGCTCGAGGACGCCTTGTTCCCCGACTGGCTCTTGCTCCGCGTGGGGGACGCGGTCTTCTTCGCGGTCGACTTCTTGGCGGCGGACTTCTTGGCGGCGGCGGACTTGGCGGTCGTCGACTTGGCGGCGGTGGACCTGGCGGCTGCGGACTTGGCGGTCGTGGACTTGGCGGCCGTGGACCTGGCGGCGGTCTTCTTGGCGCCGGTGGTCCTCTTCGCCGCAGCCGTCTTCGCCTCACTGCTGCCCGTACCGCCGGTGCTGCCTGCGCTGCCTGCGCTGCCTGCGCCGCCGGTGCTGCTCGTACGGCCCGCCCCGGCCGTCTTCGTCGCGGCCGCCCTGGCGGTGGTCTTCCTGGCCGGCGTCCGGGCGGGCTGCGTACCGGCGGCACCCTGGGCCCCTGCCCCCGCCTCCTCGCCGCCCTTCGCCGCGTTCCCGTTCCCGCCCTGCCGGTCCTGCCCGTTCCGCCCACGCGGCTGCGTCAGCCAGGCCACCGCCGCACCGGTGACCGCCACCGGCCACTCCACCAGTCCGGCGACACCCAGCACACCGGCGCCCGTGTAGACGAGCACGCGACGCCCGCGTGGCGACACCGCCCCGATCCTGTCCAGCGCGCCCTCGGCCGCCCTGCCCACCGTCCCGGCACCCGGCACCTTCCGCACCGCCGAAGCGGCCGCGTGCAACGGCCGCGGGAGTGTCCGCGCCGACTTCTGCTCAGCCATGACTGTTCGTCCTCGCCCTGTCCGTGCTGTGGGAACCCAGGGCAGTGGAAACCCTGGGAACATCACCTTCCGCATTTCCCCGGGTTCCCGCACTTCGGGCGCTCATCCCGACGGAGTCGGCTCCCGCTCCAGGGCGATCGCGTGCAGCTTCTCCAGCCGCTCCCGGGAAACCTCGTCGGCCGGTGCGTACGTCACCATCCGGGGCCCGGGTTCCGGTCCGAGCCACAGGTCGGTGTGGTCGACGCGGATGCGGCCGACGTGCCGGTTGAGGAACTCCTTGCGCTTGCCGCGGTGCGCGACGACCTCGTGCCGCTCCCAGGCCTCGCGGAAGTCGGGCGACTGGGTGCGCAGCCGCTTGAGCAGCATCTTCCAGGCGGGCTCGGCGAGATGACCGGCCATCGTGGCGCGGAACCGGGCCGCCATCAGCCGCTGGGTCTCCTCCAGATGGACGATGGAGGACCGCCAGTCCTCGTGGGTGAAGGAGAGGATCATGCAGTTGCGGTCCTCGGGCGGCACCGCCTCCAGGTCGCACAGCAGCAGCCCGTACGTCCGGTTGTGGGCGAGGATGTCGTACCGGCTGTTCTGCACACAGGCGGGGTAGGGCTCGAACTGCTCCAGCAGGGCGCGCACCGCCGGTGTGATGGCCGGGCAGACCGTCGCGGGCGTCGGGTCGACGGCCCCCGCCAGCTGGAAGAGGTGGGCGCGCTCGGTCGGGTCGAGCAGCAGCGCGCGGGCGAGGGCGTCGAGGACCTGTACGGAGACCTGGATGTCCCGGGCCTGCTCCAGCCACGTGTACCAGGTGACGCCGACCGCCGAGAGCTGGGCGACCTCCTCGCGCCGCAGCCCCGGGGTCCGGCGCCGACGACCGCGGGGCAGTCCGACCTGCTCGGGGGCGATGCGTTCGCGGCGGCTGCGCAGGAAGGCGGCGAGTTCGTGCCGCCGGATCTCCGAGCCGGTCTCCCGGGGCGCGGGCTGCGCGGCCGCCTCCCGGACCCGAGCCTGTTCCTGAGCCCCTTCCCGGGCCTGAACCTGAGCCGTCATCGTGGTCATGCCTCCAGCATGCCGCGCCCGCGCGCCGCACGGACCCTGTTGCCGGGTACTCCCGCTACCAGGACAAAGAGACTCTGGTACCACCTTGAAGACGGTCGCAGGCTCGACCACGTGACCGAAACCATCACTTCACGTCCCGTCCGTACGGGCGCCCCGGAGGGGCCACCCGCGCTGAGCGGCATCGGACTCTTCACGGTGCTGCTGGCCGCGGCGCTCCCGCTCGTCGACTTCTTCATCGTCAACGTCGCCCTGCCCACCATCGGCGCGGACCTGTCCGCGAGCGAGGCGGTCCTGGAACTCGTCGTCGCCGGATACGGGGTGGCGTACGCCGTCCTGCTCGTCCTCGGCGGCCGGCTCGGCGACCTGTTCGGCCGGCGCCG
This sequence comes from Streptomyces sp. MMCC 100, assembly GCF_041538145.2. Classification (NCBI taxonomy): domain Bacteria; kingdom Bacillati; phylum Actinomycetota; class Actinomycetes; order Kitasatosporales; family Streptomycetaceae; genus Streptomyces; species Streptomyces sp. MMCC 100. Next base: position 1,147,234 of record NZ_JBGORK020000001.1, on the reverse strand, counting down.
CCTGTTCCTGGGCGGCATGGCGGCCTTCGGGCTGACCTCGCTGGCCTGCGGTCTCGCCCCCGACGCCTGGTCCCTGGTGGCGGCGCGGGTGGCGCAGGGCGCCTCGGCCGCCGCGATGCTGCCGCAGGTGCTGGCGACCATCCAGGCGACCACGGCCGGTCCCCGGCGCGCGAAGGCCATGGGCCTGTACGGGGCGACGGCCGGCCTGTCCATGGTCGCCGGCCAGATCCTGGGCGGCGTACTCGTGGCCGCCGACATCGCGGGCACCGGCTGGCGTTCCGTCTTCCTGGTCAACGTGCCGGTCGTCCTCGTGGGCCTGTTCCTGGCCGGCCGCGCGGTCCCGGAGACCCGCTCCGCGCGGCCCGAGCCGGTGGACGTCCCCGGCACCTTCCTGCTGGCCGCCTCGATCCTGACCCTGCTGGTCCCGCTCACCGAGGGCCGGGCCGCGGGCTGGCCGCTGTGGACGTGGCTGTCGCTGGCGGCGTTCCCGTTCGCGGTGGCGGCGTTCTACGCGGTGGAGCGCCGGGCGGACCGCGCGGGCCGTACTCCGCTGGTCCCGCCGAGCCTGTTCGCGATCGTCTCGCTGCGCCGCGGCCTGCTGCTGATCGTGCCGTTCTCGATCGGCTTCAGCGGCTTCATGTTCGTCATCGCGGTGGCGTTGCAGCAGGGTGCGGGCCTGGGCCCGGTGGCCGCGGGCCTGTCCCTCGCCCCGCTCGCGGTGGTGTTCTTCCTCTTCTCCGTCGCCGGCCCCCGGCTGGTCGCCCGCTACGGCACCCGTGTCGTGCCCACCGGCGCCGCCCTCCAGGGGCTGGGACTGGCCCTGATGACGCTGGCCGCGTGGCGCTCCTGGCCCGACCTCGGTCTGGTCGAACTGCTGCCGGGCGCGGCGGTGGCCGGTGCGGGCCAGGCGCTCCAACTCCCCGTCGTCTTCCGGGTCGTCCTGTCGGAGGTACCGGCCGAGCGCGCGGGCGTGGGCGGCGGCGTCATGATCACCACCCAGCAGTCGTCCCTGGCCCTGGGGGTGGCCACCCTGGGCAGCCTGTTCCTGTCGCTGATCCCGGGCATGGGCATGCGGGACGCCCTGGTGACGACGCTGCTGGTCCAGTTGGCGGCGGTGGCACTGACCGGCCTGCTGAGCCTGCGCCTGCCGCGGACGATCGACTGACCGCACCCGCTTCTTGGTCCAGACCTCTTGACGAAAGGTCTGGACCACAGCACTGTCATGCCTACGACATACGAACTCCCTCACCGAACCCCCACCGGGAGGCCCGGCATGATCCGCCGCACGTTCCGTCTACTGGCCGCAGCACTGGCGGCCACCGTTCTGGTCCCCCTGGGTGTCGCCACGGCGTCCGCCGCCCCCACGAACGCGGCCGCCGACACCTGCGCCGTGAAGTCGAAGCCCGCCGGCAAGGTCCTCCAGGGCTACTGGGAGAACTGGGACGGCGCCGCCAACGGCGTCCACCCGCCCTTCGGCTGGACCCCGATCACCGACTCCCGCATCGCCGCGCACGGCTACAACGTCCTCAACGCGGCCTTCCCGGTGATCCTCTCCGACGGGACGGCGCTGTGGGAGGACGGCATGGACGCGGGCGTGAAGGTGGCCACGCCCGCCGAGATGTGCGCGGCCAAGGCGTCCGGGCAGACGCTCCTGCTCTCCATCGGCGGCGCGACCGCCGGCATCGACCTCAACTCGACGGCGGTCGCGGACCGTTTCGTCGACACGATCGTGCCGATCCTTCAGGAGTACAACTTCGACGGCATCGACATCGACATCGAGACCGGCCTGACCGGCAGCGGCAACATCAACCAGCTCTCCACGTCCCAGGCCAACCTGATCCGCATCATCGACGGTGTACTGGCCCGCATGCCCGCCGGCTTCGGCCTCACGATGGCCCCGGAGACGGCGTACGTCACCGGCGGCAGTGTCGTCTACGGCTCGATCTGGGGCGCGTACCTGCCGATCATCAAGAAGTACGCGGACAACGGCCGCCTGTGGTGGCTGAACATGCAGTACTACAACGGCAGCATGTACGGCTGTTCCGGCGACTCCTACTCGGCCGGCACGGTGCAGGGCTTCACCGCGCAGACCGACTGCCTGGACAAGGGCCTGGTCATCCAGGGCACGACGATCCGGGTGCCCTACGACAAGCAGGTCCCGGGCCTGCCCGCCCAGCCCGGCGCGGGCGGCGGCCACATGTCACCGTCCCTGGTCTCCCAGGCCTGGAACCACTACAACGGCTCCCTCAAGGGCCTGATGACCTGGTCCCTCAACTGGGACGGCTCGAAGAACTGGACCTTCGGCGACAACGTGAAGGTCCTGCAGGGCCGCCGAGCCGGGGGCTGAACCTGGAATCCAGGCCCCCGAAAACCCGAAACGCCCACCCCTCACCCGACCGACTCGGGTGGCGGGTGGGCACAGGCCCGGGGGCCCAGGGGGCGAAGCCCCCTGGCACCTCAACCGGAACGGACGTTCAGCAGCCGACGAGCCTGGAGGCGAGGTACCCCTCGATCTGGTCCAGCGACACGCGTTCCTGCTTCATCGTGTCCCGCTCCCGCACGGTCACCGCGTTGTCGTCCAGCGTGTCGAAGTCCACCGTCACACAGAACGGCGTCCCGATCTCGTCCTGGCGCCGGTACCGGCGCCCGATCGCACCGGCGTCGTCGAACTCGATGTTCCAGTGCTGCCGCAGCGCCTGCGCCAGCCCCTTCGCCTTCGGCGACAGGTCCGGGTTGCGGGACAGCGGCAGCACGGCGACCTTCACCGGGGACAGCCGCGGGTCGAGGCGCAGCACGGTGCGCTTCTCCAGCTTGCCCTTGGCGTTCGGGGCCTCGTCCTCGATGTACGCGTCGAGCAGGAAGGCGAGCATCGCCCGGCCGACACCGGCCGCCGGCTCGATGACGTACGGCGTCCAGCGTTCCTGGGCCTCCTGGTCGTAGTAGGAGAGGTCCTGGCCGGAGGCCTTGGCGTGCGAGGAGAGGTCGTAGTCGGTCCGGTTGGCGACACCCTCCAGCTCGCCCCACTCACTGCCGCCGAACTGGAAGCGGTACTCGATGTCGGCGGTGCGCTTGGAGTAGTGGGAGAGCTTCTCGGCCGGGTGCTCGTACCAGCGCATGTTCTCCTCGCGGAGGCCAAGGCCCGTGTACCAGTTCCAGCGCTGCTCCATCCAGTACTCCTGCCACTTCTCGTCCTCGCCCGGCTTGACGAAGAACTCCATCTCCATCTGCTCGAACTCGCGGGTGCGGAAGATGAAGTTGCCGGGCGTGATCTCGTTGCGGAAGGACTTGCCCATCTGGGCGATGCCGAACGGCGGCTTGCGGCGCGAAGTGGTCTGCACCTGGGCGAAGTTGGTGAAGATGCCCTGGGCGGTCTCGGGCCGCAGGTAGGCGACGGAGCCGCTGTCCTGCGTCGGGCCGAGGTGGGTGGAGAGCAGGCCGGAGAACTGCTTGGGCTCGGTGAAGGTGCCCTTGTTGCCACAGTTGGGGCAGTTGAGGTCGGCGAGCCCGTTCTCCGGGGCCTTGCCCTTCTTCTCCTCGTACGCCTCCTCCAGGTGGTCCGCGCGGAACCGCTTGTGGCAGGAGGTGCACTCGGTCAGCGGGTCCGTGAAGGTGGCGACGTGACCGGAGGCGACCCAGACCTCGGGGGCCAGGATCACGGAGGAGTCGAGACCGACGACGTCCTCGCGCGAGGTGACCATGTAGCGCCACCACTGGCGCTTGAGGTTCTCCTTGAGCTCGACACCCAGCGGACCGTAGTCCCAGGCGGCGCGCTGACCGCCGTAGATCTCACTGCAGGGGAATACGAAGCCACGGCGCTTGCTCAGGCTGACGATGGTGTCGATCTTGTCGGCGGCCACGGTGCTCTCTTCATTACGACGACGGGCGACGAAGCGAGATGCTTCCAGAGAATGCTTCAGGTTACCGGCGCGGGTCACCCCTCGGCCAAATCGGGGCCTCCCATCTGCGGAGTCGACCGCTTGTTGACAACGGTTTCCATATTTGTTGAAAATGAGTGTCATGAACGTACGACGACGCCGCATATCCGGCATAGCAGTCACCGCGGCCACCGCGCTCGGCCTCGGGACCCTCTCCGCCTGCTCCAGCGACAGCTCGGCGGCGGGTACCGCGGGCAATACCGACAAGTTCGACGTCGTCGCGTCGTTCTACCCGATGGAGTACCTCGCCGAGCAGATCGGCGGGGACCACGTGAACGTCACCACGCTCACCGAGCCCGGCCAGGAGCCGCACGACCTGGAGCTGAGCGCCAAGCAGACCGCCCAGATGGGTGAGGCGGACGCGGTGCTCCACCTCAAGTCCCTCCAGCCCGCCGTGGACGAGGCGATCGCCCAGTCCGACGTGAAGACCAAGATCGACGCGGCCACGCTGACGAAGCTCGAGGACCACGGGAACGTCGAGCACGACCACGGCGGCGAGGAGCACGCGGACGAGCACGCCGAGGAGGAGCACTCCGAGGGCGGGGAGCACGCCCTCGACCCGCACGTCTGGCTGGACCCGGTGAAGTACGCCGAGATCGCCCAGGGCGTCGCCCAGGCCTTCGAGAAGGCCGACCCGGACCACGCCGACGACTACCGCAAGAACGCCGAGGCGCTGGCGAAGAAGCTGGGCGGCCTGGACACGGCGTTCAAGAACGGCCTGGCGAAGACCGACAGCAAGGTCTTCTTCACCAACCACGCCGCCTTCGGCTACCTCGCCGAGCGCTACGGCCTCACCCAGGAAGCCATCAACGGCCTCGACCCGGAGAGCGAGCCCAGCCCCGCCCGGATCAAGGAGCTCCAGGAGGAGGCCAAGGCCGACGGCGTGACCACCGTCTTCTACGAGACACTGGTGTCCGACAAGACCGCGAAGACCCTCGCCAAGGACGCGGGCCTGAAGACGGACGTCCTCGATCCGCTGGAGGGCATCACCGACAAGTCCAAGGGCGAGGACTACGTCGGCGTCATGGAGTCCAACCTCAAGGCACTCGAAACCGCCCTCGGCGCCAAGTAAGCAGCTGGGCCGGCGGCCCGACCAGGCAGCTCGACCCGTTCGATCGTTACGGAGGACATCGTGAGCGACGAGTCCGTCATATCCCTGCGCGGCGTCCGCGCCGAGCTGGGCTCACGCCCCGTCCTGCGCGGCATCGACCTCACCGTGCGGCGCGGCCAGGTGGTCGCGCTGCTCGGCGCCAACGGCTCGGGCAAGTCCACGGCCGTGCGCACGATCATCGGCCAGGTACCGGTGACGGCCGGCGAGATCGAGCTGTTCGGCACCCCGCGGCGCCGCTTCCGCGACTGGGCGCGCGTGGGCTACGTCCCGCAGCGCACCACGGCCGCGGGCGGCGTCCCCGCCACGGTGACCGAGGTCGTCTCCTCGGGCCGGCTCTCCCGGGCCCGCTTCGGCGTCCTGCGCAAGGCCGACCACGAGGCCGTACGCCGCGCCCTCGACCTGGTCGGCATGGCGGACCGCGCCAAGGACTCGGTGAACGCCCTCTCCGGCGGCCAGCACCAGCGCGTGCTGATCGCCCGCGCGCTCGCCGCCGAACCCGAACTGCTGATCATGGACGAGCCGATGGCGGGCGTCGACCTGGCCAGCCAGGAGGTGCTGGCGGCGACCCTGCGGAAGCAGGTCGCGGCCGGCACCACCGTCCTCCTCGTCCTGCACGAGCTGGGCCCCCTGGAGCCGCTGATCGACCGGGCCGTGGTGCTCCGCGACGGCTGCGTCCTGCACGACGGCCCGCCGCCCGAGGCGGTCGGCCAGCACGCGCTGCCCGGCCACGACCACGTCCACCCGCACGCACCCGCGGGCACCGAACCGATCCGTACGGGACTGCTGAGCTGATGGAAATCCTGAACTACGCCTTCATGCAGCGGGCGCTGCTCGCCGCCGTCCTGGTCGGCATCACCGCCCCGGCCATCGGCATCTACCTGGTCCAGCGCCGCCAGGCCCTCATGGGCGACGGCATCGGCCACGTGGCGATGACCGGCGTCGGCCTCGGCTTCCTGCTCTCCTGGTCCCCGGTGTGGATGGCGACCCTCGTCTCCGTCCTCGGCGCGGTCCTCATGGAGCTGATCCGCTGGTACGGCAAGACCCGCGGCGACATCGCCCTCGCCATGCTCTTCTACGGCGGCATGGCGGGCGGCGTGATGTTCATCAATCTCGCGCCCGGCGGCTCCAACGCCAACCTCACCTCGTACCTCTTCGGCTCCCTGTCGACGGTCTCCGAGTCCGACGTCACCGCGATCTGCCTGCTGGCCGCCTTCGTGGTCCTCGTCACGGTCGGCCTGCGCCGCCAGCTGTTCGCCGTCAGCCAGGACGAGGAGTTCGCCCGGGTCACCGGCCTGCCGGTGCGCGCCCTGAATCTGCTGACGGCCGTCACGGCGGCGGTCACGGTGACGGTCGCGATGCGCGTCGTCGGGCTGCTGCTGGTGTCGGCGCTGATGGTGGTCCCGGTGGCCGCCGCGCAGCAGCTCACCCGCAGCTTCGCCGCCACCTTCGCGATCGCCGTCGCGCTCGGCGTGAGCGTGACGATCGGCGGCACCGTCACGTCGTACTACCAGGACGTGCCGCCCGGCGCGACGATCGTGCTGCTCACCATCGGCGCGTTCATCGTGCTGAGCGTGCTGGCCGCCCCGCTGGCCAGGCGACGCGCGCGGGCACTCGCCGCCGCGCAGCCCGCCGCGGATCCGGCGGAGTGCAAGATTCCGGCCACCAGGGGGGCCGCCGACGAGGTCGGCGTCTGACCGCGGGCGTACCGGGCTGGCACAATGGCCCGGCAAGCCGCGAAGACGTGAGGAGGAATCCAGTGACCACCGCTGGACCGCCCGTGAAGGGCCGCGCCACCCGGCAGCGGGCTGCCGTGTCGGCCGCCCTCCAGGAGGTCGAGGAGTTCCGCAGCGCGCAGGAGCTCCACGACATGCTCAAGCACAAGGGCGACGCGGTCGGGCTCACCACCGTCTACCGCACCCTGCAGTCCCTCGCCGACGCCGGCGAGGTCGACGTCCTGCGCACCGCCGAGGGCGAGTCCGTCTACCGTCGCTGCTCCACCGGCGACCATCACCACCACCTGGTCTGCCGCGCCTGCGGCAAGGCCGTCGAGGTGGAGGGCCCCGCGGTGGAGAAGTGGGCCGAGGCCATCGCCGCGGAGCACGGCTACGTCAACGTCGCGCACACCGTGGAGATCTTCGGCACGTGCGCCGACTGCGCGGGTGCCTCCGGCGGCTGAGCCGCTGGGGCCGGGGCTGCGCCCCGGCCCCGCTGTTTCGGCCTGAACGGCCTCGTCCTCAAGCGCCGGACGGGCTGATTTTGCCCTCCATGGCCAGAAGCTCCTCGTTGGGGATGGCCCCGCCGAACCGCCGGTCGCGGGAGGCGAACTCCAGGCACGCGCGCCACAGGTCGCGCCGGTCGAAGTCCGGCCACAGGACGTCCTGGAAGACCATCTCGGCGTACGCGCTCTGCCAGATCAGGTAGTTCGACGTCCGCTGCTCCCCGCTCGGCCGCAGGAACACGTCCACGTCCGGCATGTCCGGGTAGTACAGGTACTTCGCGAGCGTCTTCTCGTTCACCTTCGACGGATCGAGCTTCCCGGCCCGCACGTCCTCGGCGAGGGCCTGCGCCGCGTCGGCGATCTCGGCACGCCCGCCGTAGTTCATGCAGAAGTACAGCGTGAGCCGGTCGTTGTCCTTGGTCTGCTCCTGCGCGACCTGGAGCTCCTTGGCCACCGACTTCCACAGCCTGGGCATCCGCCCCGCCCAGCGCACCCGCACCCCGAGCCCGTCGAGGGTGTCGCGGGACTTGCGGATGAAGTCGCGGTTGAAGTTCATCAGGAAGCGCACCTCCTCCGGCGAGCGCTTCCAGTTCTCGGTGGAGAAGGCGTACAGGGAGATGTTCCCGACACCCATCTCGATCGCGCCCTGCAGGACGTCCATGACCTGCTCGGCACCGACCTTGTGCCCCTCGGTGCGCGGCAGCCCGCGCTCCTTGGCCCAGCGGCCGTTGCCGTCCATGACGATCGCCACATGCTCCGGGACCAGATCACCGAGCTTCGGCGGACGCGCGCCGGACGGGTGCGGCTCCGGCGTCCTGTACTCCCGGCGCTGCCGCCCCAGGATCCCGCGTACGGCCATGTGTCTCTCGTCTCCTCGTACTGTTCTTTCTAGGACTTCTCGACGTACCGCAGGGAGCGCAGGCCGCGCTCCAGGTGCCAGTGCAGGTACGCGGACACCAGCCCGCTCCCCTCCCGGACGTACCGCGGCTCGCACGCGTCCGCCGTCCCCCAGTCCCCCGCGAGCAGCGCCCCGAGCAGTTCCAGGGCCTGCGGCGAGGGTACGACGCTGCCGGGCACCCGGCAGTCGACGCAGACGGAGCCGCCCGAGCCGACCGAGAAGAACCGGTTCGGACCGGGCATGCCGCACTTCGCGCAGTCCCCGAAGGTCGGGGCGTACCCGTTGACGGCCAGCGAGCGCAGCAGGAACGCGTCGAGCACCAGGTTCGGCGCGTGTTCACCCCGGGCGAGGGTTCTGAGCGCGCCGACGAGCAGCAGGTACTGCTGCACCGCCGGCTCACCCTCGTGGTCGGTGAACCGTTCGGCCGTCTCCAGCATGGCGGTCCCCGCGGTGTACCGCGCGTAGTCGGTGACGATCCCGCCACCGTACGGGGCGATCGTCTCGCTCTGGGTGCACAGCGGCAGCCCGCGTCCGACCAGCTCGCTGCCCTTCGAGAAGAACTGCACGTCCACATGCGAGAACGGCTCCAGCCGCGCCCCGAACTTCGACTTCGTGCGCCGCACCCCGCGCGCCACGGCGCGTACGCGGCCGTGACCGCGCGTGAGCATGGTGATGATCCGGTCCGCCTCACCCAGCTTCTGGGTGCGCAGCACGATGCCGTCGTCGCGGAACAGACTCATGCCGCCCATTCTCGCGCATGCTTCAAGGCACCTCGCCACGGCTTCGGGCGTTGGTGTACGCCATCGCCGCGCTGAGCCGCTCGGACGCGGTGGCGTGGCGTACGTCACCCGGTTCGGCGTCCCACTCCCGTCCTCCGCCGTACGGCCGCAGCTGCACGTACGGACCCTCGTGGCCCATGACGATCCCGACCCGTCCACTGCGGGTGTCCACGGCGCAGACCCCGACGGGCGGCGTCGTCGTCATCGCAGTACCGCCGCGAGGCGCTGCGCGGTCTCGACGGAACACCGGCCCAATTCGACGAGCGGGCAGGGCGCCTCCCGCACGAGACTCACCGGGTCGAGCCCGAGTGAGGGCAGAGTAATTCCTGCCTCCGCGAGCGCCGCGCGCAATTCTTTCACCGTGTCCTCCGCTCCTTCGACGCAGAGCGCCGAGTGTCGTGCTTCCACCGCGTTCCCTTCCCTTTACGTTTTCACTCTTCGTGTCCCCAGAATGCCGCGACGTGCCTACACTCGGCAGGAGTACGTGCACTACAAGTGCGGGTCAGCGCATGGGGGGTTGGTTATGGCCAATGGTTCACGGCAGGCCGCGTGGGAGTTCTTCGGGACGGAACTGAAACGACGGCGGGAGGACGCCGGAATCACCCAAGTAGAGCTGGGGGCACGGGTTTTCGTCTCGGGTGGCTACATCGGCCAGTTCGAACAGGCAATTCGGAAACCACAGCTGGATGTGGCGCAGAGGATTGACGAGGCGTTACAAACCGACGGTATTTTCGAGCGACTGTGCCGGAAGCTGATTGATGATCCGCGGTATGCGAGTTACTTCGCCAAGGTGGCGGAACTGGAGGGGCTGGCGACAACGATCTGCGAGTTCGCTCCGGCGCTGGTACCGGGACTGCTGCAGACCGCGGACTACGCGCGAGCGGTCACACTCGCCATGAACCCCTTCGCGCCGGACGAGTACATCGAGGAGAAGGTGTCCGGCCGCATCGATCGGGCAAAAATCCTCGCAGACGCTACACGGCCCGTGTATTGGGTGGTGCTGCACGAGAGCGTGCTGCAAATCCCCGTCGGCGGTCCGTTGGCCATGGCCGAGCAACTGGAGCACGTCGCCGCGCTGGCACGGGCGCGTACGGTGCTGGTGCAGGTGCTGCCGCTGGCGGCTGGAGCGCACCCGGCCATGACGGGATCGCTGAAGCTCATGGATTTCGAGGACGCTCCCCCAACGGCCTATACAGAAGCCGTGTATTCGGGGACCCTGCTGGACGATCCGCCCGTGGTGCAGCGTATCCGCTCGGCATACGATCTGATCAGGGCCGCTGCGCTGTCACCTGAGGCGTCCCTGTCCAGGATCAAGTCGGCGGTGGAGGACCACAGACGATGCGCGAGTACGAGCTGAGCCACGCACGCTGGCGCAAGAGCAGTTACAGCGACGGCAACGGCGGCGACTGCGTCGAGGTCGCCCACGGCGTCCCGGGGGTCATACCCGTCCGGGACAGCAAGGTGGACGGCGGCCCAGTGATCGTCGTCGGGCCGGCGGCCTGGACGGAGTTCGTACGCACCGTGGGGGCCACTCGCTTCCTTGCCAGTGTCGTGCCTCCACGACCCGAGTAAAGGGCGCTGCGCGTCGGCTCCGCCGATGGCCCTGCGGGCCACCCTTGACCCGGCTCGCTCCAGCACGAGGGAGAAGCGAGCGAGCGGCCCGGAAAGGCGGGTGGCCGAGGCCCGCCGGTCCCTCGGGCCGGCCACCCAGTCCCCGGCACGAGGGAACGCGTCAGCACCTCGCACGCACGCCGGGCCGCCTCAGCGTCCGACGGCCGGTGGGTGGTTCCGTCTCGGCACGAAAGCCCTCGGGCGGGACCCCTCTCAAAAACCGAGGACAAAAACGCGATTTTGTCCTCGGTTTTTCGAAGGGGTCCCCCACCCACCGGGCGGCAGACGCCGAGCCCACCCGGCGTGCCGGCGAGGCGCCGACGCGCCCCTCACGCCGGGTGACCGGGCAACCCGCCCAAGGGACCGGCCCACCCGGGACACCCACCCTCCCCCGGCCGCCCGCACGCTTCTCACCCGTGCTGGAGCGAGCCGGGTCAAGGGTGACCCGAAGGGTCATCGCCGAAGGCGACGCGCAGCGACAGCGGAGCGCCCTTGACGCGGATCGCGGAAGCACGACACTGACCAAGAAGCGGGCGGCCCCACGGCCACTCCTCCAACACGCGCCGCCTCCGGCCAGCCAGAGTTGCCCCAGCGAGTCACGATGGAGGAGGCACACCATGTCGTACCCGGAGCCGCGCTATCTCGGTGAGAAGGGCGAGATCAACGCCGTGTTCAGGCCGGCCGGCACCCCGCCGGACATCGTCTCCCCCGGCGGCACGACCACCCACTACCTCGCGAGCCACGCCTCCACCGGGGGTGAGTTCGGGCTGTACAAGGTGGACATGGGGCCCAAGGCGCCCGGTGCGAAGACGCACTTCCACCGGGGCATCTCCGAGTCCTTCTACGTCCTGTCGGGAGAGGTGGAGCTCTACAACGGCGAGCGCTGGGTCACCGGCCGCGCAGGCGACTTCCTGTACGTCCCGGTCGGCGGGCTGCACGCCTTCAAGAACGACAGCGACGACCCGTTGTCCATGCTGATGCTCTTCTCGCCGGGCGCCCCGCGCGAGGAGTACTTCGAGCGCGTCGCCGAGTTCGCGCAGCGTGGCGGCGAGGAACTGCGGGAGTTCCAGGTTCGGCACGACAGCTTCTTCGTCGAAGACTGATGGTCGAGTACAACCTGGCCGACGCCCCGCGGCGCACCGTCTCCGCCGTGCTCTTCGACGTCGACGGAGTCCTGCTGGACTCGGCGGCCGCTCCCCGCAGGGTGTGGGACTCCTGGGCGCTGTCCCGTGGCCTGGATGCCGAGAAGGTGTGGCGGCTCACCTTCGGTCGGCGCCCGGAGGACACCGTGCGGGACGCCGCCGCCCACCTGGACCCGACGCTGGAAAGACAGGCGCTCGACGAGCTGTTGGCCAGTGAGAGGGACGGCATCCTGCCGGTCGACGGAGCCGCGGAGCTGCTGCGGGCCCTGCCCGGGAGTGCCTGGGCGACGTGACCTCCGGCGACCGGGCCTTCGTCGAGGCCCGTTTCGCGGCGACCGGGCTCCCCCTGCCCGCCGTACGGGTCTACGGCAGCGACGTCGAGCACGCGAAGCCCGCCCCGGACTGCTTCGCGCTGGCCGCGGCCCGGCTCGGCGTGGACCCGTCGGCGTGCGTGGTCGTGGAGGACGCACCGGCGGGCATACGTGCCGCGGTGGCGGCCGGGTGCACCGCGATCGGCCTGACGACGACCCACGCGGCGACGGCACTCGGCCAGGCCCACATGTGCGCGGCGTCCCTCGGGGAGGTGCACGAACTTCTCATCGCGCGGGGGCTCTTGGGTGGCTCGTGACCTACTGCCAGGGACGGCGCCGGCCTGCCGTCCACCGCCGTCCGGTCCTTGAGCGGAGATCTGGGGACCGTTGTTCAGTCCTGCGAACCGGGTGCCTGAACAACCCGTCGGGCGCTTGAGTCGTGGATGCAACCACCCTGGCCGCCCTGTGGCCGGGGCCTCACGCCACGGCCGCACCGAGACGGGACCCCATGATCACGCACCGATGTGCCATCGCCCTGTCCGCAGCTGTCACGACGATCCTGACACTGTCCGCCTGCGGCGGCGGTGACGGGAAAACGGCCGACGAGCGGAAACCGGCCCGGGCGTCTTCCTCCACCCCTTCGGACTCGGGGCAGCCGTCGGGAGCCGACCCTTCCGACGACCCCAGGACCCCGGCGGAGATGATGCCGATCTACAAGATCGCCTACGGCGTGAGCGGGTCCCCGATGTGCAGCCGCGTCGCCTGGGACGACGCCGGGTGCGGAGAGGACCTCACTGCGGCCGGGGAGCTCGCCGACGCCATGGCCGAGAAGATCGAGCGGGACTTCCCCGGCGGTGAGTACACCGACGCCGAGAAGTCCGCAGGCCAGGTGGTGAAGGCGGTGAACACCATCCGCAAGCTCGGCTGCTACCGGATGGGTTCCACGCCACCCAAGACCGACTCGGCCAAACTCCGGGAGCTGTGCCCCTCGCTCAGCACTGTCGCATCCCTGAGCTGGCTCAACTTCGAAAGCAACGTGAGCTCCTTCTAGCGTCTACTGCCGCTGACCACCCGTTCCCGGCGCCACCAGGCCAGACTCGTAGGCCACGATCACCAGTTGCGCCCGGTCCCTCGCCCCCAGCTTGCCCATGATGCGGCTGACGTGGGTCTTCGCGGTGAGCGGGCTCAGGCCCAGGGCGTCGGCGATCTCCGTGTTGTTGAGGCCCCGGGCCACCAGGGTGAGGACCTGGCGTTCTCGGTCCGAAAGGCAGTCGGGGCCCGATCCGGCCGTCTGCAGGGCCGAGGGGCTGCGCAGGAAGCGCTCGATCAGGCGGGCCGTCGGGCCGGGTGAGAGGAGGGCGTCGCCCGCCGTCACCGTGCGGATGGCGTCCAGGAGTTCGGCCGGCCTGGTGTCCTTGACCAGGAACCCGGAGGCGCCCGCGCGCAGCGCCTCCACGATGTTCTCGTCAGTGTCGTATGTGGTGAGGACCAGCACCTTCACACCCGCCAGGTCATCGTCGGCCGCGATCAGCCGGGTCGCCTCGATGCCGTCCAGGTCGGGCATGCGCACGTCCATGACGACGAGGTCGGCGCGTTCGGCGCGGGCCAGTTCCACGGCCTCGCGGCCGGTGGCGGCCTCGCCGACGACCTCCATGTCGGGGGCCGACGCCACGAGCAGGGCGAACGCCGCGCGGACGAGATTCTGGTCGTCCGCCAGCAGTACGCGTATCGTCATCCGGCTCTCTCCGAGGTCAGGGTTGTCCGGGGCGTGGCGGGGGTCGGCAGTACGGCCGTCACCTGGAAGCCGTCGGCGCCCTCTCGCGGTCCGGCGTCGAGTGTGCCACCCACGCTGCGGGCCCGCTCCCGCATGCCGACGAGGCCGAAGCCGGGGGTGCCCGCCGGGTCGGGGCCGGTGCCGTCGTCGGTGACGGCCAGGCGCAGGGTGCCGGGCTCGGCGTGCACCTCGACGCGGACGGACGGTTTCGGCCCCGCGTGGCGTACGACGTTGGTCAGCGCCTCCTGTGTGATGCGGTAGACGGCGGCGCCGACCGCCGGCGGGACGTCGGCAGCCCGGACCGACAGGTCGACGTGGGCTCCGGCGACGCGGGCGCTCTCCGCCAGGTCGGGCAGCCCGCCCAGGCCGGGCAGCGGGCCGCGGGCGTCGGGGACGCCCGCGGTGTCCTGTGCCCGCAGGACCTCCAAGGTGGTGCGCAGTTCGCCGCGTGCGGTGCGGCAGGTCTCGGCGATGTCGTCGAGGGCCTTCGCGACGGCCGTCCGGTCCAGGCGATCGGGGTCGGCGGTCAGGACGTGCGCGGCGACCGAGGTCTGCACGCCGATGAGGGTGATGCTGTGCGCGAGCAGGTCGTGCAGGTCGCGGGCGACGCGCAGGCGTTCCTCGGCGACGCGGCGCCGGGCCTCCTCCTCGCGGGTGCGCTCGGCGCGTTCGGCGCGCTCCACGATGGAGGCGACGTACTGACGGTAGTAGCGGATGTCGATGCCGCAGAAGAGGATGGCGATCACCCAGCCGGAGATGCGGAGCAGTTCGAGGGCCTGGTGGGTGTTGACGGTGAGCATGATGCTCACGGACACCGTGAGGACCGCGATGCCGGCCACGATCGTGCGCAGGGGGCGGCCGGTGACGGCCAGGGTGTACAGGGCCACGTAGGAGGCGGGGCTCACCGCGGTGTGGTTGTTGTCCATCGCGTGGTACGGCGCGACCAGGACGACCAGCGCCGCGAGCGCCAGCAGCGGGCGGCGTCGCCGCCACACGATCGGGACGTGGGCTGCGACCAGCAGCGTCCAGCCGAGGGCGTCCGGGCGCTGGGCCTCGTGGGTGAGGAGCGCCAGGCAGACGGCGACGACGAGGAAAACCGCGGCGAGCACGGCGTCGTTGCGGGTGCCGTGCGGGGCGGTGCGCGGGTCGCGGTTGATGGCGGCGATGATCCGCTCGCCGACGCGGGGGCGGGACGCTGCCTCGGTGGTTGCCTGCACGCGTCCATACTCCGCGACCCGCGCGCCCCACCGGGAGGGGAGGGGCGCGCTCCGGTCGTCGGGCACCTCAGACACCGACGGGTTCCCGCACGTCGTCCGGCGAGGACGGTCCGGGCTCCCGGGACAGCCGGCCCGGCCACCACACCCGGCGGCGCAGGGCGACGCTCGCGCTGGTGACCAGGTAGGTGCGGACGAGGAAGGTGTCGAGCAGGACACCGACCGCGATGACGAACCCCAGCTCGACCAGTTGCACCATGGGCATGCTGGTGAGCACGGCGAAGGTTGCCGCGAGGACCAGCCCGGCGGAGGCGATGACGCCGCCGGTGGTGCGCAGCGCGGAGAGCGCCGCCTGGGTGGGTCCGGCGCCCCGCAGGGCCTCCTCGCGCATCCGGTGCATCAGGAAGATGCCGTAGTCGACGCCGAGGGCGACCAGGAAGACGAAGGAGAGCAGGCCGAGCCCGGGGTCGGTGCCCTCGAAGCCGAAGAGGGGCTCGAAGACGAGTCCGGCGATGCCGAGGGCCGCGCCCCACACGGCGACGACGGCGGCTACCAGGATCAGCGGCGCGACCAGCGAGCGCAGCAGCACCGTGAGGATCAGCAGCACCGACAGCAGCACGATCGGTACGACGATGACGGTGTCCCGGGCGTTGGTGTCCTCCAGGTCGATCTGCTGGGCGCTGGGGCCGCCGACGTAGGAGCCGTCGAGCTTGTCGCGCAGGTCCTCGATGGTGGCGGTCTCGGCGGCCGACTGGGGCGGGGTGGAGGCCAGTACGGTCAGCTCGGTCCAGCCGCCGCCGCTGCGGCCGGCCTCGGCGCTCTCGACGCCCTCGGTGGCGCGGATCTCGGCGAGCGCGGTGCCGGCGCGGTCGGTGGGGCTGATGACGCTGATCGGCTGGGTGCCGGACTCCGGGAAGGCGTCGGCCAGGGTCTCCATGGCGGCGATCGCGTCGGGGCGGGTGGTGAAGGAGTCCTCCTGCTTGATGCTGCCGGGCAGGGCGAACGTGCCGAGCGCGAGCGCGCCCAGCAGGACGGCGCCGCCCACCAGGACGGTGCGGGGCCGGCGTTCGGCGGAGCTGCCCATCGCGGCGAACAGCGACCTGCGGGCCTTGGGGGTGCTGCCGTAGCGGGGCACGAGCGGCCAGAAGACGCGGCGGCCGAGCAGGACCAGCAGCGCGGGCAGCAGGGTCAGCATGGCGGCCAGCGCGCACAGCACGCCGACGGTGCCCAGCGGGCCCATGCCCCGGCTGGAGTTGAGGTCGGCGGCGAGCAGGCACAGCAGTCCGGCGGCGACGGTGCCCGAGGAGGCGAGCACGGCGGGGCCGCAGCCGCGCAGGGCGGCGAGCATGGCGTCGTACGGCCGCTCGACGCGGCGCAGTTCCTCGCGGTAGCGGGAGACCAGCAGCAGCGCGTAGTCGGTGCCGACGCCGAAGACGAGGATGGTCATGATGCCGCTGCTCTGGCCGGAAACGGCGGTGCCGAACCACTGGTTGAGGCCGTAGGCGACGCCCATGGAGAGGTAGTCGGCGAGTCCTGCGACGGCGAGCGGGACGAGCCACAGGAAGGGGCTGCGGTAGATGAGGATCAGCAGGAGGGCGACCACTGCCGCGGTGGTGTAGAGCAGGGGGCCGTCGAGGGAGTTGTAGACCTCGGCGGAGTCGGTGGCGAGCGCGCCCGCACCGCCGACCTGGACGCTGAGCCCGTCGCCGCCCCGGGCGACGTCCCGTACGTCGTTGACGAGTGCGTCGCGCGCCTTCTCGTCCGTGCCGGGCTCGGTGGAGGCGACCGGGTACATGAGGGTGGTGCCGTCCTTGGACGGGATGCCCGCCGGGCGGCCGGTGAGTTCGTGTGCGCCGGCGATCTCGGCGACCTGCTCGGCGGCGGTGGCCCGGTCGGCGGCGGTCAGTCCTGCGTCGCGGTGGTAGACGAGGACCATCTCGGTGGCCTCGCCGCCCGGCAGCCGTTCCTGGATCTCGGCGACCTGGGTCGAGTCGGCGCTCGCCGGCAGGTAGTCGACGGCCCGGTCCCGCTGCACGTCCCCGAGCTTCGCCGCGAACGGCGAGGCGATCGCCAGCACGGCGACCCACAGCCCGATCACCAGCCAGGGCACGGCCCGCCGCCGCCCCCCGCCTGTCGTTGTGGCCCCCATCTGACGGGCCTCCCTCCGGTGAATGTCTGGATCACCCTCCAGACTTCCGCCACCCGCACACCGACGCGTCGGGCGTGAGACCGACCCTGCGGCTACTGCCCGGGGTGACGTGGGGCGTTCGTTACTCCCCCGGGAGTACGGCGGGCGGTCGGGCCCGGTCGGCCATCCGCTCAGTCAGGGAGCCGGTTCCACCTACCGGTGGTCGACGCTGCTCCCTGGTCTCCGTGGCTGAAGGGACCCTCGCAGACCCGTGTCGATCGGTAACATGCGGGGCCTGGGACCTCGAGCTGACCGGAACGGACGAACATGCCTGCATGGTCCACCAGGAAAGCCGACCCTTCCGACAGGGCCCGACTGCACTCTCTGCTCATCGACTCGTGTGCCGCGGCGGCCATCCCTTCCTCGGACTGCCTGGACACCGCCGTGGCCCGCGGCCTGGTGCGAGTCGCGGAAATCGACGGCGCGTTGACGGGGTGTCTCGTGGCCGAGGCACCGTCACAGGGGCATGTGCGCCTGTCCGTGATAGCGGTTCGCCCGACGTCGCGCCGGCGGGGCATCGCCGCCCGACTGCTGACCGACGCCGTGAAGGAACTCTCCCACCAGCAGTCCGAACCACCGCTCATATCCGTTTTGGCCGACCCGCGGGACACGGCACTGTCGCGGCTCTTCCTCTCGTGCGGCTTCCTGGGCACCCGGCTCATGCGCACCGGCGGTCCGGAGGAAGAAATACGCATTCACTACCAGCACAAGCCACGTATCGCGTATGTGGACCCGGATGCGCGGCATCTCGTGCCGGTGGAGGACAGGGAGCAACTCGCCGAGTCTTTGGCCCCGTCCGACCACGCGGTGACGGCGCTGGTGCCCCTGGGCGACGGATCGGCGTTCGAAGTGGCCAGATTCGAGCAGGACGACCCGGCCACGCTTCAGTCCGGGGAGGCAGCGGCGGGCATCGCGTTCGCGGGATCCATTCTCGCCGCCATCACCTTCCTCCTCGGCTTCGCCTTCTCATCAACCCGCTTCCCTGATGACGTACGCCTGCTCCTCATCGGGGCGACGTTCAGCACGGTGCTCTCCCTGATCGTGTACGCGAGTGCTTCCGGCGAGCTCGCCCGCATCCGCTCCAACTCGTTCGGCAAGGTCATGAAGTGGGGCAACGTGCTGTCCGAGTACGGTGGCGTACTCCCCTTCCTGATCTCTCTTCCCGTGACCTACGCACAGGCCAGCGGGAACCTCTGGACAACGATGGTTCTGGCCGTCGCGCTCAGTGCCGCCATCGCCTGGTACGAACGGTCCGAGTTCTCCATCGCCCGCCGCTTCCGACGGAGCCTGGGTGAACAGGCGTTGATGGTGCTCACCGCGGCTTCACCGGCAGTCGGCGCCGGCCTGGTGGCCGCCGATGCCACAAGCTGGCCGTGGACCACCGCTCTGGTCCTCACCCTTTCGGCACGCACATGGCTGTACCTCTTCCGCAGGGGGGCCGAGGCCGACATCGCGGAGCGTCGGCAGTGGCGCATCAGTTAGTCACGCGGCTGCCCTGCACCCGTTCCACCACTTCTTGCGCACAGCCCCAGGAGAGGGTCACTCCGGCCCCGCCGTGGCCGTAGTTGTGCACCAGCAGCGCGTCCTTGTGCCGCTCCTCCGTCAGCCGGACGCGCTTGCGCACCGGTCTCAGGCCCACGCGGTGTTCGAGGATGCGGGCTCCGGCGAGGGACGGTTCCACGGCAACGCACCGATGGACGATCTGATCGGCGGCCCTGTCGTCGGGCGTCACGTCCCAGTCGTCCCGGTCCGACGTTCCGCCGAGCACCACGGTTTCGGAGTGCGGGTAGACGTAGGTGAGTTCGTCTGCTCCCGGAGTGTCGTCGCAGAAGAACGACTCGATGCCGGGGTTCTCCACCACGACGAGTTGACCGCGCACCGCCTCGACCTCGGGGTCTCCCGCCAGAGCTCGCGCTCCGGAACCGGAGCAGTTGACGACCACGGGTGCCTCACGCATCGCCTCCGCCACCGTCTCGTAGCGATGACGGCGGAACGATCCTCCCGCCTGAGCGAATCGCCGGGCGAGGTAACCCAGGTAACGAGGCATGTCGACGACAGGAGCACGGTATCGCCATCCGGTGACGAAGCCGTGCCTGAGTTCTTCCGGCGTGCACTGACGCGCCCCCACGGCGCTGCCCCATGCGGGCAGGGGGCAAGGTGTCCTGGACTCCTGGGTCCCTTCCACCATACGGATGCCCGTGTCCTTGTCGGAGCTCAGGGCGGTGAGTTCCGACAGAGTCGTCCGGGCCCAGCGCTCCACCAGGTCCCGGGGCTCGGCGAGGTACGGATCCCACATCGCGCCGGCGGCCGCCGAGGTTGTCTCACCGGGGGCGAGGTCGGCGTCCACCCTCACCTTCATTCCCGACTCCGCGAGACACACCGCTGTCGTCAGGCCTGCGACTCCGGCACCGATCACCACCGCGTTGGCCGACACTGCTCGCCTCCGTCATGAGCGCAGTCGAAACCGGCCGGGTCGGAACCGGTTCCCTGGTCGTCGAGGCTAACCGAACCAGGTCCCTCGACAGCGAACTGCCCAACGGATCGGCGCACCGCTCCGCGATCCGACCGCCTTCACACCCTGTCAGGACGGCGTCCCCGCCGACTCCAGGAGGCGGGTGACGTCGTCGGAGCAGATGGTCAGGGCCGCGCCGACGGTGGCCAGGGCGTCGCGTTCGGCGGGGGTGTAGGGGCCGTCGGCCAGGGCGATGCGGGCGCCCTGGAGCAGGATCGACTCGCGGCCGACGGCGGCGAGGTGGGGGGCCAGCGGGTCCAGCGCCTCGTGCAGTTCTATCGCCAGGCCCGGCACGCAGGGTTCGCCGCGGACCCGGCCCGTGTCCGCCTCCAGCGCCTCGACGAGCGCGTTCAGCTGGTCCTCGGTGCAGTCCTCGAAGCCGGCCGCGCGCACCGCGACGGCGGCGGTCTCCAGCGAGGTGCGGGAGCAGGTGCCGCCCGCGGTCAGGACCGCGAGGGCGACGGTGTGGACGGCGTCGCGGAGCATCGCGGAGAAGCGGGTGGTGGTCGGGTGGTCGAGGACGTCGGTGCCGTAGTGGCGGCGGCAGGCGGCGCACTCGACGGCCGGCGCGGACTCGCCGCGGGGCAGCACGGGCACGCCGAGCACCGTGAAGCGGCGGTGGCCGGTGAGCCGGGTGTAGTTGCGGTCGCCGCCGCAGCCGGGGCAGAAGAACTCGCCGTCGCCGACGGGTGTCCACGCGGTGCGGGTGCCCAGGATGCGTGGCAGCCGGGCAGCTCGGCTGGTTCGTCCCCGTCCAGGCAGCACGTCGCACCTCCATAACGGCGCGACAGCATCGTCGCGCTGGCGTGATGTTAGCCACATCACCGACGTGGAGTCAGTACCCAGGAAGAGACCTTTCCGTGACCATCACAGATATATGGCCGGTATATGACGGGGCCCCGCCCGCCGATTTCCGGCGAGCGGGGCCCCAAACCACCGATTCGGCTGGTCAGCGCGCCGCGCGGTTGACGGCGGAGACGATGGCCTTCAGCGAGGCGCGCGTGGTGTTCGCGTCGATTCCGATGCCCCACAGCACCTTGTCGCCGATGGCGCACTCGATGTAGGAGGCGGCCTGCGCGGAGGCGCCTTCGCTCATCGTGTGCTCCTGGTAGTCCAGCAGCCGTACGTCGATGCCGACGCCCTGCAGCGCGTGGAAGAACGCCGAGATCGGGCCGTTGCCGGTGCCGACCAGGGTGGTCTCCTCGCCGTCGACCGTGGCGTCCACGGTGAGGGTGTCGACGCCGTCGCGGTCGGTCGTGGTCTGCCCGTTGGCCACCTGGATGCGGCCCCAGGGGTTGTCCGGGTTGGGCAGGTACTCGTCCTGGAAGACGTCCCAGATCGCGGTCGGCGTGATCTCGCCGCCCTCGGCGTCCGTCTTGGCCTGGATGAGCTTCGAGAACTCGATCTGCATCCGGCGCGGCAGGTCCAGGCTGTGGTCGTTCTTCAGGACGTAGGCGATACCGCCCTTGCCGGACTGCGAGTTGACGCGGATGACCGCCTCGTAGGAACGGCCGACGTCCTTGGGGTCGATGGGCAGGTACGGGACGGCCCACTCGATGTCGTCGACGGTGACGCCCCTGGCGGCCGCGTCGGCCTCCATCGCGTCGAAGCCCTTCTTGATGGCGTCCTGGTGGGAGCCGGAGAAGGACGTGTAGACCAGGTCGCCCACGTAGGGGTGGCGCGGGTGGACCTCCATCTGGTTGCAGTACTCCCACGTGCGACGGATCTCGTCGATGTCGGAGAAGTCGATCTGCGGGTCGACGCCCTGGGAGAACAGGTTCATGCCCAGGGTGACCAGGTCGACGTTGCCGGTGCGCTCGCCCTGCCCGAACAGGCAGCCCTCGACGCGGTCGGCGCCGGCCATGACCGCCAGCTCGGCCGCCGCCACCGCCGTACCGCGGTCGTTGTGCGGGTGGACGGACAGGCAGACGTGCTCGCGGCGGGACAGGTTGCGGCCCATCCACTCGAAGCGGTCGGCGTGCGTGGACGGCGTGGAACGCTCCACGGTGGCGGGCAGGTTGAGGATGATCTCGCGGCCGGGACCGGGCTGGTAGGTGTCCATCACCGCCTCGCAGACCTCCAGGGCGAAGTCCAGCTCGGTGTCGGTGAAGATCTCCGGCGAGTACTGGTAGCCGAACTCCGTCTCGGGGCCCAGCAGCTTCTCGGCGTACTCCATGACCAGCCGGGTGCCGTCGACCGCGATCTGCTTGATGTCGTCCTTGGAGCCGCGGAAGACGACCCGGCGGAAGACGGGGGCGGTCGCGTTGTACAGGTGGACGGTGGCCCGCCTGGCGCCCTTCAGGGACTCCACCGTGCGCTCGATCAGGTCCTCGCGGGCCTGGGTCAGTACGGAGATGGTGACGTCGTCCGGGATGGCGGCCGGGTCCTCGATGATGGACCGTACGAAGTCGAAGTCGGTCTGGCCGGAGGCCGGGAAGCCGACCTCGATCTCCTTGTAGCCCATCTTGACCAGCAGGTCGAACATGGCGCGCTTGCGGACGGGCGACATGGGGTCGATCAGGGCCTGGTTGCCGTCGCGCAGGTCGGTGGAGAGCCAGCGGGGGGCGGTGGTGATCCGCTGGTTCGGCCAGGTGCGGTCGGCGATGTCGACCTGGTCGTAGCCGCGGTACTTGGCGGTCGGCATGGGGCTGGGCTGCTGGCGGTTGGCCATGATGGCGTGGGCTCCTCGTGATGTCCGCGGTGTCAGCGGGTGACGGCGGTGTCACCGACCTCAGCGTGTGACGTCCGCGTGTCCGGAAGGACGGCCGACGGCACCACCAAGCTCCGCGGGGAGGGAGTCGGCCTCTACAGGCCCTCGCCGCGGCAGCTAAGGAGAAGCAGCCCGAATCGCATGATGCCCAGCACCTTAGCCGAGTCACGCGGGTCACGCGGGTCCGTATCAGTATGCGGGACCGAGGGGGGAACCGGGACAAAAAGTGCCGTATACCACTCGCGGCCGGATCACGGAGTCGTCTTGGTGCCGCTGTGCACCGATCGTGGTTGCGGGTAGTGACAGGGTGGTCACCCAGTGCGAAAGTGCCGGACATGACTGCATACGGGGGCTTCCAGCCCGTCTTCTGCACCATCGTGCCGCCCCACGTCCTCGACCGACTCTCCCGGAACGCGGATCCCGTGCTCTCCGGGCCCGCCCGCCGCACCCTCCAGCGCGACGCCCTGGAGCGCACCCGTCGCGGTCTCACCACGGTCATCGGCGCTCCCGCCGTGGCCCCGCGCGCCGGTGCCGAGCCCGAGCAGCCGCAGCGCACGATCTACGACGCCCGGCACGGCACCGACCTGCCGGGCCGCGAGGTGCGCGGCGAGGGCGAGGAGCCCGGCCGGGACGCCACCGTGAACCGCGCCTACGCGGGCCTGGGCGCCACCTTCGAGCACTACCTCAAGGTCTACCGGCGCAACTCCATCGACGGCCAGGGCCTGCCGCTGGACGCGACCGTGCACTACGACCGCGAGTACAACAACGCGTTCTGGAACGGCGAGCAGATGGTCTTCGGCGACGGGGACGGCGAGATCTTCCTCGACTTCACCATCGCCCTGGACGTGATCGGCCACGAGCTGACCCACGGCGTCACCCAGCACACCGCCAACCTGACCTACTACGGCCAGCCCGGCGCCCTCAACGAGTCGGTGTCCGACGTCTTCGGCTCCCTCATCAAGCAGTACGCGCAGGGCCAGAGTGCCGCCGAGGCCGACTGGCTGATCGGCGCCGGACTGCTCGCCCCGCGCGTGACGGGCGAGGCGCTGCGCTCCATGAAGGCGCCGGGCACGGCCTACGACGACGACGTGCTCGGCAAGGACCCGCAGCCCGCGACGATGGACGGCTTCGTACGCACCGGCCGCGACAACGGCGGCGTCCACATCAACTCCGGCATCCCCAACCACGCCTTCTACCTCCTGGCCACCGCGCTCGGCGGCCACGCCTGGGAGCGGGCCGGGCAGATCTGGTACGACGTGCTGACCGGCGGCGAGCTGGCCGAGGACGCGCTGTTCGCGGACTTCGCGACGCTGACGGTGAAGGCCGCCCGGGAGCGCTACGGCGACGCGGACGAGCTGGAGGCGGTCGGCAAGGCCTGGGAGCAGGTCGGGGTGCGGACGCTGTAGTTCCGTACTAGACACGGGTCCATGCGGATTCAGGTGAGGCGCACAGGAGGCTTCGCGGGCATCGAACGCCACGCGGAGGTCGAGACCGCGGGACGCCCCGACGCGGACGAGTGGCACGCGCTGGCCGAGCGGGCGGTCGCCGACGGCCGCAGCACCCCGCCGGTCGGCGTGCCGGACGGGTTCAGCTACCAGCTCACCGTGGACGGGAGGACGGTGTACGCCGCCGATCCCCGGCTGACGGACGAGCAGCGCGCGCTGATCTCGCGGGTACTGAAGGAAGGGGCGTAAGTCGGTCTAGTCGGTTGTCGCGCACGGGCGTTGACTTCCCTTACCGGGGGTACGGATGATCCGCGCATGGCGACTGACGACGCGATGCCGACGAAGCCGATGCCGCGGTTCCCGGACGGCTTCCTGTGGGGCGTGTCCACGTCCGCGCACCAGATCGAGGGTGCGGCCGAGCTGCGGGGGCCGTCCGTGTGGGACGCCTTCACGGCCGGACCCGGGCGGGTGAAGGACGGCTCGACGGCGGCGGTGGCCTGCGACCACTACCACCGCTACCGCGAGGACGTGGCCCTGCTCGCGGACCTCGGCGTGGACGCGTACCGCTTCTCGGTCTCCTGGCCCCGGGTGGACTCCCCCGGCGGCATCGACTTCTACGACCGCCTGGTGGACGAGCTGTGCGCGGCGGGCGTACGGCCGGTGCCGACGCTGTTCCACTGGGACCTGCCGGCGGGCCTGGACTGGCTGGAGCGGGACACGGCGGCCCGGTTCGCCGAGTACGTGTCGGTCGTCGCGCGGCGGCTCGGCGACCGGGTCGGCAAGTGGATCACCCTCAACGAGCCCGCCGAGCACACCCTGCTCGGCCACGCCCTGGGCGTCCACGCCCCCGGCCGGAAGCTGCTGTTCGACGCGCTTCCGGTCGCCCACCACCAGCTGCTGGGGCACGGTCTGGCCGTGCGGGCCCTGCGCGCGGCCGGTGCCGCGGACGTCGGCATCGCCAACTCGCACGGCCCGACCTGGCCCGCCTCGGACGATCCGGCCGACCGGGAGGCGGCGGAGTTCTACGACCTCCTGCTGAACCGCATGTTCGCCGACCCGATCCTCACCGGGCGGTACCCGGAGGGCATCGGCGAGCTGATGCCGGGCTCCGCCGAAAGGGTGGACGCCGATCTGAGGATCATCGCCGAGCCGCTGGACTGGTACGGCGTGAACTACTACGCGCCGACGCGGGTGGGCGCCCCGCGGGGCGCGGAGATCGAGTTCGGCGGGGTGACGCTCCCGGCGGAACTGCCCTTCTCGGTGCGCGAGATCGAGGGCCGGCCGCTGACGGACTTCGGCTGGCCGGTCGTCCCGGAGGGGCTGACGGAGCTGCTCACCGGCTTCGGCGACCGCTACGGCGACCGGCTCCCGCCGGTCGTCATCACGGAGAACGGCTGCTCCTACGAGGGCCTCGACGACCGGGAGCGCATCGCCTACCTCGACGGGCACGTGCGTGCCCTGCACCGGGCGGTCGAGGCGGGCGTGGACGTGCGTGGCTACTTCGTGTGGTCGCTGCTCGACAACTTCGAGTGGGCCGAGGGGTACGCCCGCCGCTTCGGACTGGTCCACGTGGACTTCACGACGCTCGAACGCACGCCCAAGGCGTCGTACGGCTGGTTCCGTGACCTGCTCGCCGAGCAGCGGCGGGCGCCGGTCGGATAAACGACTCGGTGCTGTCGGCGGGGAGTCGTACGCTGGATACAGCAGACACACCCGTCACGCGGCGCACGCCGCAGAGGAGGACGAGCAGGCCTAGAGCGCCGGCCCATGACTCAGACACCCTCAGCCCACAGCCCCGCGCAGGGGCAGGCGAGCGCACGGATCACCGTCCCCGCCCAGCACCCCATGGTGACCGTACTGGGCTCCGGAGATTCCCTCCTGCGCGTGATCGAGAAGGCCTTCCCGGCGGCCGACATCCATGTCCGGGGCAATGAGATCAGCGCCGTCGGCGACACCCATGAGGTCGCCCTCGTGCAGCGCGTATTCGACGAGATGATGCTGGTGCTGCGCACGGGGCAGCCGATGACGGAGGACGCAGTGGAACGCTCGATCGCCATGCTCAAGGCGAGCGAGAACGGGGAGAGCGACGGCCAGGAGACCCCGGCCGAGGTGCTCACGCAGAACATCCTGTCCTCGCGCGGCCGTACGATCCGCCCCAAGACGCTGAACCAGAAGCGGTACGTCGACGCGATCGACAAGCACACCATCGTCTTCGGCATCGGCCCCGCGGGCACCGGCAAGACCTACCTGGCGATGGCCAAGGCGGTGCAGGCCCTGCAGTCCAAGCAGGTCAACCGCATCATCCTGACCCGTCCCGCGGTCGAGGCCGGCGAGCGGCTCGGCTTCCTGCCGGGCACGCTGTACGAGAAGATCGACCCGTACCTGCGCCCGCTGTACGACGCGCTGCACGACATGCTCGACCCCGACTCGATCCCGCGGCTGATGGCGGCGGGCACGATCGAGGTCGCGCCGCTGGCGTACATGCGCGGCCGCACGCTGAACGACGCCTTCATCATCCTGGACGAGGCCCAGAACACCAGCCCCGAGCAGATGAAGATGTTCCTGACCCGCCTCGGTTTCGACTCGAAGATCGTGATCACGGGTGACGTGACCCAGGTCGACCTGCCCGGCGGCACGAAGTCGGGTCTGCGGCAGGTGCAGGACATCCTGGAGGGCGTCGAGGACGTCCACTTCTCCCGGCTCACGTCCCACGACGTCGTCCGGCACAAGCTGGTGGGCCGTATCGTCGACGCCTACGAGCAGTACGACAGCAGGAACGGCACCGAGAACGGCGGCCACAACGGCGGCCGGACACCGAGAACCGGTGCCAAGGCCAAGGGGAAGTAGACCAGCACGACCATGTCGATCGACGTCAACAACGAGTCCGGAACCGAGGTCGACGAGCAGGCGATCCTCGACATCGCCCGCTACGCGCTCGCGCGGATGCGCATCCACCCGCTCTCCGAGCTCTCGGTGATCGTCGTGGACGCCGGCGCCATGGAGCAGCTGCACATCCAGTGGATGGACCTGCCCGGCCCCACCGACGTGATGTCCTTCCCGATGGACGAGCTGCGTCCGCCGTCCAAGGACGAGGAGGAGCCGCCGCAGGGGCTGCTCGGCGACATCGTGCTCTGCCCGGAGGTCGCCGCCAAGCAGGGCACCGAGGCCGAAACGCAGCACTCCATGGACGAGGAGCTCCAGCTCCTGACCGTCCACGGGGTGCTGCACCTGCTCGGGTACGACCACGAGGAGCCGGACGAGAAGGCCGAGATGTTCGGTCTGCAGGCCGCCATCGTGGACGGCTGGCGTGCGGAGAAGGGCCTGACCGGCCCGTCCCCGGCCCCGACGGTCTCATGAGCCTCCCGCTCGTCGCCGGCGCCGTCGCCCTGGTGGTGGTCGCCTGGCTCGCCGCGTGCGCGGAGGCGGGGCTCGCGAGGGTCTCCAGCTTCCGCGCCGAGGAGGCGGTACGGTCCGGGCGGCGCGGCGGCGAGAAGCTCGCCCAGGTCGCCGCGGACCCGACGCGCTACCTCAACGTGGCGCTGCTGGTCCGCGTCGCCTGCGAGATGGCGGCCGCCGCGCTGGTCACGTACGGCTGCCTGCGGCAGTTCGACGGCACCGGCGAGGCGCTGATCATCGCCATCGCGGTGATGGTGCTGCTCTCCTACGTCGCCGTCGGGGTGTCGCCGCGCACCATCGGGCGCCAGCACCCGCTGAACACGGCGACCGCCGCGGCGTACGTGCTGCTGCCGCTGGCCCGGATCATGGGCCCGATCCCGTCGCTGCTGATCCTCATCGGCAACGCGCTCACCCCCGGCAAGGGCTTCCGCCGGGGCCCCTTCGCCTCGGAGGCGGAGCTGCGGGCGCTGGTGGACTACGCGGAGAAGGAGTCCCTGATCGAGGCCGAGGAGCGCCGCATGGTGCACTCGGTGTTCGAGCTGGGCGACACGCTCGTGCGGGAGGTCATGGTGCCGCGCACCGACCTCGTCGTCATCGAGCGCTACAAGACCATCCGGCAGGCCCTCACCCTCGCCCTGCGCTCCGGTTTCTCCCGGATACCGGTGACCGGCGACAGCGAGGACGACATCGTCGGCATCGTGTACCTGAAGGACCTGGTCCGCAGGACGCACATCAGCCGGGACGCGGAGAGCGACCTCGTCTCCACCGCGATGCGCCCGGCGTCCTTCGTGCCCGACACCAAGAACGCCGGTGACCTGCTGCGCGAGATGCAGAAGGAGCGCAACCACGTCGCCGTCGTCATCGACGAGTACGGCGGCACGGCCGGCATCGTCACCATCGAGGACATCCTCGAGGAGATCGTCGGCGAGATCACCGACGAGTACGACCGGGAGCTGCCGCCGGTGGAGGAGCTGGGCGGGGACCGTTTCCGGGTCACCGCACGTCTCGACATCGGCGACCTGGGCGAGCTGTACGGCCTGGACGAGTACGACGACGAGGACGTGGAGACGGTCGGCGGTCTGCTGGCGAAGGCGCTGGGCCGGGTCCCGATCGCCGGTGCCTCGTCCATCGTCGAGCTGCCGGACGGCCGTGAGCTGCGGCTGACGGCGGAGGCCGCCGCGGGCCGCCGGAACAAGATCGTGACGGTGCTGGTGGAGCCGGTCGCCGCGGCGAAGCCGGCCGAGGAGGCCGTGTCGGAGTGACCCCCGGGGAGCTGCGCGACCTCTGTCTGTCCTTCAACGCCGCGGTGGAGGACTTCCCCTTCGGTCCGGAGACCTCGGTCTTCAAGGTGCTGGGGAAGATGTTCGCGCTCACCTCGCTGGACGGGCGTCCGCTCACCGTCAACCTCAAGTGCGACCCGGACGACGCGATCCGGCTGCGCCGCGAGCATCCGGGCCTGATCGTCCCGGGCTGGCACATGAACAAACGGCACTGGAACACGGTGACGGTGGACGGCGGACCCGACGGGCGACCCGACGGCGGGCTCCCGGACCGTGTCGTCCGGGAGCTGGTCGAGGATTCGTACGACCTGGTGGTCGCCGGCCTGCCGCGCGCGGAGCGGCTCCGCCTCGACCGTCCCTGAGCCCGCCCGGGCCACCGGGGGTCCCGCGCGGGCGGGTGCCCGACGGGGCTCCGTATGCTCGCCTCATGACCGAGACTCCCGACCTCGACCCCGAGGACCGCAAGATCGTCACGCTGGCCCGCTCCGCCCGCGCCCGCAACAGCGTGCCCGAGGGCGCGGCCGTACGCGACGAGACCGGCCGCACGTACGTCGCCGGCACGGTCGCCCTGGACTCCCTGCGGCTCAGCGCGCTGCGCACGGCGGTGGCGATGGCGGTGGCGTCCGGCGCGAAGTCGCTGGAGGCGGCGGCCGTGGTGACCGAGTCGGAGGCGGCGTCGGAGGAGGACCGGGCGGCGGTACGGGATCTGGGCGGGCCCGGGACGCCGGTGCTGGTGGCGGGACCGGACGGGACGGTCCGTGCCACGGTGAGCGCGGGCTGACGGCCGCGGGCCCGGCGGACGACCGTGGTACGGCGGGGCTTCGTGGATCAGGGACAATGGGCGCCATGAGCGTTCGTACCCAGTCATCCGAAGAACCGGCCGAGGCTGTTCACCGGGCCGGCTTCGCCTGCTTCGTGGGCCGCCCCAACGCGGGCAAGTCCACCCTCACGAACGCTCTGGTCGGGCAGAAGGTGGCGATCACCTCGAACCGTCCGCAGACCACGCGGCACACCGTGCGGGGCATCGTGCACCGCGAGGACGCCCAGCTGATCCTGGTGGACACCCCGGGGCTGCACAAGCCGCGCACGCTGCTGGGCGAGCGGCTCAACGACGTGGTGCGCACCACGTGGGCCGAGGTGGACGTCATCGGCTTCTGCCTGCCGGCCAACGAGAAGCTGGGCCCCGGTGACCGCTTCATCGCCAAGGAGCTGGCCGGGATCAAGAAGACCCCGAAGGTCGCGATCGTCACCAAGACCGACCTGGTGGACTCCAAGACCCTGGCCGAGCAGCTGATCGCGATCGACCAGCTCGGTCAGGAGCTGGGGATCACCTGGGCGGAGATCGTCCCGGTGTCGGCGACCGCGGGCCAGCAGGTGGGCCTGCTGGCCGATCTCCTCACCCCGCTGCTGCCCGAGGGCCCCGCGCTCTACCCCGAGGGCGACCTGACCGACGAGCCCGAGCAGGTCATGGTCGCGGAGCTGATCCGGGAGGCCGCGCTGGAGGGCGTACGCGACGAGCTGCCGCACTCCATCGCGGTGGTCGTCGAGGAGATGCTCCCGCGCGAGGACCGCCCCGCCGACAAGCCCCTGCTGGACATCCACGCCAACGTTTTCATCGAGCGCCCCAGCCAGAAGGGCATCATCATCGGCCCCAAGGGCAAGCGCCTGAAGGACGTCGGTATCAAGTCCCGCAAGCAGATCGAGGCCCTCCTCGGCACCCCGGTCTTCCTGGACCTGCACGTGAAGGTCGCCAAGGACTGGCAGCGCGACCCGAAGCAGCTGCGGCGGCTCGGGTTCTGAGGCCCCGGGGCCGCTCCCGCGGTCAGGCCGTCGGGCGGCGGAAACCGATGGTCGGGACGGCTCGGCGCAGCGGCCAGGAGCCGGGCAGGTCGTCGGGGACGAGGTCGGCCAGGAAGGCGTAGCGGCGCAGGGCCGTAGGGTCCTGG
Organism: Streptomyces sp. MMCC 100; assembly: GCF_041538145.2. NCBI lineage: Bacteria > Bacillati > Actinomycetota > Actinomycetes > Kitasatosporales > Streptomycetaceae > Streptomyces > Streptomyces sp. MMCC 100. The sequence continues at coordinate 1,116,764 of NZ_JBGORK020000001.1, read as the reverse complement.
CCCTCGACGGACTGGACCTTGCGCCACCAGGTGGCGATCTCGCCCCAGCCGGGCGCCGACAGCGAGCCGCCGAACTCCTGGACGGAGAGCGCTGCGGTCAGGCCGGCGAAGGCCAGGCGGTCGGCCAGCGGCCAGTCGGCCAGGGTGCCGGTGACGAAGCCGGCCACGAAGACGTCCCCCGCGCCGGTCGGGTCCAAGGCCTCCACCTCGATGGCCGGGACCTCGGCGCTCTCCCCCGTGCGCCGGTCCACCGCGTAGGCGCCGTCCGCGCCGAGGGTGACCACCGCGAGCGGCACGTGCTCGGTCAGGGCGTGCGCGGCGGCGCGCGGGCAGCCGGCGCCGGTGTAGCGCATGGCCTCCTCCGCGTTCGGCAGGAAGGCCTCGCAGTGCGCGAGGTCGGGCAGCCCCGCCAGGTCCCAGGCGCCGGTGTCGTCCCAGCCGACGTCGGCGAAGACGCGGGTGCCGCGGGCGGCGGCCTGGGCGATCCAGGGGGCGCGGACGCCGGGCGTGAGCGAGGCGACGGCGGCACGGGCGCGGGGCGGGCAGTCGGGGGTCGGTTCCTCCGGCGGCGGCTCGTGGCCGTGGGAGACCATCGTGCGCTCTCCCTCGTACGCCATCGAGACCGTCACCGGCGAGTGCCAGCCGGGCACGGTGCGGGACGGGGACAGGTCGATGCCCTCGCCCTGGGCGAGCGCGTCCCAGCAGTAGTCGCCGTAGTGGTCGTCGCCGAAGGCGGCGGCCAGCGAGGTGCGCAGGCCGAGGCGGGCCAGCGCGGTCGCCATGTTCGCCACTCCGCCGGGGCTCGACCCCATGCCTCGGGCCCAGGACTCGGTGCCGCGCACCGGGGCGGAGTCGAGCCCGGTGAAGACGACGTCGAGGAAGACGGTGCCCGTCAGGTACACGTCCCAGGGCGGGTCCTGCGGGGTGCGCAGGGCGGCGAGGGGATCGACCTCGGGCCGGCGGTGCGATCCCTCGCCCTGGGTGTGGCGGTGTGTCCTCTCGTCGGCCGGCACGACGGGCATGGCGGGCACGTCGGACGCCGTCGGCACGGGCATGGCGGGCACGTCGGACGCCGTCGGCACGGGCCTGGTGGACACGGACGCGGTGGACACAGTGGACACGGTGGAGGCTGTCACGGTGCGCTCCCTGGCATGGTGCGGATCAGGCCAGTGTGCACCACGCCGCCGGCAACCCGGCGGAGGAGGCGGAACCGTCGGTCACCAGCGCGGCATGGACGGGGTGACCCACGCGGGGTCGGCGATCCGCATCGCGGCCGCGTCGTCGCGGTCCCGCAGGGCGCCGTCGTCGTCGAGCCAGCGCCGGTGCAGGAACGCCAGCCGGTCACGGTCGAGTTCGACGCCGAGGCCGGGGGCGTCGGAGACGGTGACGCGGCCGCCGTCGAAGGTGAGCCGTTCGGTGAGCACGTCCTCGGACTGCCAGGGGTAGTGGGAGTCGCAGGCGTGGTGGAGGTTCGGCACGGTGGCCGCCACGTGGGTCATGGCGGCGAGGCTGATGCCCAGGTGGGTGTTGGAGTGCATGGAGACGCCGACGCCGAAGGTGCGGCAGACGGCGGCGAGTTGCTGGGTGTTGCGCAGCCCGCCCCAGTAGTGGTGGTCGGAGAGCACGACCTGGACGGCGCCCTCGGTGAACGCCTCCTGGATCTCGGCGAACGTCGTGACGCACATGTTGGTCGCGAGCGGCACCCCGGTCCGGGCGGCGACCTCGGCCATGGCCGGGGTGCCGAGCGCGGGGTCCTCCAGGTACTCCAGGACGTCCCCGAGTTCCTCGGCGACCCTCAGCGAGGTCTCCACGGACCAGGCGCCGTTGGGGTCCAGGCGCAGTGGGTGTCCGGGGAAGGCCTCGGCGAGGGCCTTGACGGCGGCGATCTCCTCGTCGGGCGGGAAGACGCCGCCCTTGAGCTTGAAGGAGGTGAAGCCGTACCGCTCGGTGAAGACGCGGGCCTGCTCGACCACGCCGGCCGGGTCGACGGCGGCATCCCAGTCGTCCTTCTCGCAGGCCACGCCCTCGGGGTGGCCGGCCCACTTGTAGAAGAGGTAGGCGCTGTACTCGACGGCATCGCGGACCTTGCCGCCGAGCAGCGTGTGCACGGGCAGGCCGAGCGTCTTGCCGAGGGCGTCGAGGCAGGCGACCTCGAAGCCGGAGAGGACGGACAGGCGCAGTTTGTCGGCCGTCTGGACACCGCGCAGCCCGCCGACGTCGACCTGTCCGGAGACCCGGGAGGAGTCGACGGCGACCTCGTCGGCGAGGGCGAACAGGCCGTTGAGGTCGCCGACCCGGCGGCCCACCAGCTTGTCGGCGAACGGGCGGGCGAGTTCGAGGTACTTGGTGTCGCCGTAGGTCTCGCCGACGCCGGTGATCCCTTCGGCGGTCTCGACCTCGACGATCAGGCGGGGGGTGTACGGCTGGTGCACGCCCTGGGTGTTGAGCAGCGGCGGGTCGGCGACGAGGATCGGCGTGAGGCGGACGGCCGTGATGGTGAGGTCGGCGGTCACAGGGCGGCTCCTACGAGGTCGAGTCCGGTGGCGAGCAGGGTCTTCAGGTCGGCCAGTTCGGCGGCCGTGGGGTCGGTGAGCGGGGCGCGCACGGGGCCGACCGGGCAGCCGCGCAGCCGGGCCGCCGCCTTCACCAGGGACACGCCGTATCCGGGGACCCGGTCGCGCAGTTCCACGAAGGGGACGTAGAAGTCGCGCAGCAGCGTGTCGGCCGTGCGGTGGTCGTCGGCGCGCAGGGCGGCGAGGAAGGCGTGCGCGATCTCGGGGGCGAAGGCGTGCACGGCGGAGGAGTAGGCGGGGACGCCGACGGCGGCGTAGGCGCGGGCCTGGATCTCGGCGGTGGCGGCGCCGTTGAAGAACAGGAAGTCGTCGGGTGCGGCGAGGACCGTGCGCTGGAGGCGGTCCAGGTCGCTGTGGCCGTCCTTGAGGCCGATGACGCCGGGGACGGTGGCCAGGCGCCGGACGGACTCGGCGGTGTAGGCGACCTGGCCGCGCTGGTAGGCGATGAGCGGGAGCCGGGTGCCGGCGGCGATCCGCTCCACGTGGGCGACCAGACCGTCCTGCGGGGCGGCGGTGAGGTAGTGCGGCATGACGAGGAGGCCGTCGGCACCGGCGTCCTCGGCGATACGGGCGAACCGCAGGGCCTGCGCCCAGCCGTAGCCGGTCCCGGCGACGACCGGTACCCGCCCGGCCGTCTCCTCGACGGCGATGGTGACGACCTGCCGGTACTCGTCCTCGTCCAGGGAGAAGAACTCGCCGGTGCCGCAGGCGGGGAAGAGGGCGCCGGGCCCGGCGGCGAGGCGTGCGGCGACGTGGGTCCGGTAGCCGTCGGGGTCGAGGGAGCCGTCGTCGCGGAAGCTGGTCAGCGGGAAGGACAGGACGCCGGCCGCCATGCCCTCCCGCAGCCGTCGGACCACGGCCGAGTGATCGGTGCCCGTATCGAGGCTCACCCTGGCTCATCTCCCCATGTAGATGTTATCCATGTATGAGAATGGAGATTAGGTAAGTGAATGGATGACGTCAATGGGCGGCGCAGCGGGTGGCGTCCGTGACGCGCCGGCGCCCGCCTACGATCGGCTCATGTCGGAGACCGGGGACGCGACAGGCGGCGTCCGTGAGGTGAAGTCCGCGGCGCGCACGGTGGAACTGCTGGAGGTGCTGGCCGCACGCGGTGACCGTCCGGCACGCCTCCAGGAGCTGGCGGACGAGCTGGGGGTGCCGCGCAGCTCGATGTACGCGCTGCTGCAGACGCTCATCTCGCGCGGCTGGGTCCGCACCGACGTCACCGGGTCCCTCTACGGCATCGGCATCCACGCCCTGCTGACCGGCACCAGCTACCTCGACTCGGACCCGCGGGTGCGGGCGGCGCGGCCGTTCCTCGACGAGGCGTCCCAGGCGCTGGGCGAGACGATCCACCTGGGGCGGCTGGACGGGCGCGACGTGGCCTATCTGGCGACGCGCGAGTCGCACGAGTACCTGCGCACGATCAGCCGGGTGGGACGCCGGCTGCCCGCCCACGTGGGCGCGCTGGGCAAGGCGCTGCTGGCGGAGCGGCCGGACGCGGAACTGCCGGACGGGCCGTACGAGGCGCTGACCCCCAACACCCGCACCACCAGGGAGTCCCTGGCGGCCGACCTGGCCCTGACCCGGGAGCGCGGCTACTCCGTCGACCGCGAGGAGGGCGTGACGGGCATCGTCGGTTTCGGCTTCGCGCTGCGCTACGAGGTCCCGGCGCTGGACGCGGTCAGCTGCTCGGTGCCGGTGGCCCGCCTGACGCCGGATCACGAGGCGCGGATCGTGGCGGTGATGCGGGAGACCAGGGCCAAACTGGAGGCGACGGTTCCGGCCGGGAGCGGCTCGATCCACTGGCGTTAGCGCGCACTGCTACCCAGCTTCGAAACACCCAAACGAATATGTGACCTAGAACACGCCGGGTCGCCTGTTTCACGCCTCCCCGCGCTTGATACAAATTGCCCGCGCGTTCCTGTCAGTCGACGGTCGTCGCTCCCTCTCTTCCCACCGTCCCTTTCGCATGCCCCGGGAACGCCCGTGTTCGCCCCCCGCACCACTCCCTGGCCCCTCGTCGCCCTTTTCACGGCCGGGTACCTGCCTCCGTATCTGCTGCCCACCACCGTCGGCAGACTCGACACCAGCCTTCCGCTGTCCACCACGCAGGCGGGCGCCGTCGGCAGCGCGCTGCTGCTGAGTTCGGCGACCGCGGGCTTCCTGCTGGCCTCCCGGGTCCAGCGGGCCGGCGCGCGGACACCGGCCCGCTTCGGGCTCGCGCTGGCCGTCCTCGGCTACGGCGCCGCCGCGCTCACCACCGTCGTCCCGGCCGTCGTCGTCGGCGCGGTCGTGGGCGGTTTCGGGTCGGGGACCGCCATGACGGTCGCCGCCACCCGGATCGCCGCCGAGCGTGATCCCCACCGGGCCTCCACGATGGGCCTGCTGAGCGTGTCCGCGCTGGCCGGCGCGGTGTATCTGACGGTGCCCCACCTCGGCCGGGCGCACGGGCTGCCGCTGGCCGCGATCGCCCTGACCGCGCTGGTGGTGTGGCCGCTGACCGGCCGCCTGCCGGGCGCGGCGGCCGACGCCCCGGCCACGCACGGCACCGACACCACCACCCCGCTCCCCCGCCGCCGTTCGGGACTGGTCCTCGCCGTCACGGTGCTGTGCTGGTCCCTGGCGCAGAACTCCCTGTGGGGCGTCAGCGGCCGGATCGGGCTGACGCAGGCCGGCCTGGGCGACGCCGCCCTGGGGCTCGTCTTCGCCGTCGCGCTGGGCGCCGGGCTGGTGGGCGTGCTGGTGGCCGGCGCGCTCGGGCCGCGGCTGGGGCGGGCGATGCCCGTCGGCGCCGGCACGGTGCTCATCGCCGGCTGCATCGCGGTGAGCGCGTCCGCGACCACCCCGGCGACCTTCGCGACCGGCGAGATCGCCTGGAACACCGTCTACCCGGTCGTCCTGTCGTACCTGATCGGCCTCGCCGCCTCGCTCGACCCGCGCGGCCGGTGGGCGGTGCTCGTCGGCTCGGCGTCCTCGCTGGGCACGGCGGCCGGGCCGCTGACCGGCAGTGTGCTGTCGGCGCAGGCCGGCTACCCCGTCATGGGCCTGGTGCTCGGCGCCGGACTGCTGCTGGTCGCCGCGCCGATGACCGCCGTCGCCCTGCACACCGGCGGGCGGCCGCTGCTGCCCGGCGCGATCCGCCGCCGCGGCGGCACCCCGGCCGCGCTGGTCGCCGCCGCCACGGGGACGCCGAGCGGTGCGGTGCCGGAGGTCGGCGCCGTGGAGCAGCCGGTGGTGGAGATCGACGTGGAGGCCCCGGCCGTGGCCGTGCAGGGCGCCTACGACACGGCGGGACCCCGGCAGGCGGCGGCCACACCGGGGTCCGGGACGGGCTGAGTCGCCCGGCGTCGGGTCACGCGCCGGCTCACCCGGCGGGGAACTCGTACGCCTCGACTTCCGCGAGGTACCGCGCCCGCAGCTCCTCGTCGTCCTCCAGGAAGGAGGCGAGGAAGGAGTTGCGGGCCAGCTCCCGCAGCCGCTGCTCGGTGAGGCCGAGGGCCTGGCGCACGGCGTCGAAGTTGTCTCCCGCGTAGCCGCCGAAGTAGGCCGGGTCGTCGGAGTTGACGGTGCACATGAGGCCCGCGTCGAGCATCGCGGGCAGCGGGTGGCCGGCGAGGGTGTCGACCGTGCGCAGCCGCACGTTGGACAGCGGACACAGGGTGAGCGGGACACGCTCGCGCACCAGCCGCTCGACCAGCGCCGGGTCCTCCACCGAGCGCAGCCCGTGGTCGATCCGCTCGACGCCGAGGACGTCGAGGGCCTCGACGACGTACTCGGGCGGCCCCTCCTCGCCCGCGTGCGCGACCCGGCGCAGCCCGAGGGCGGCGGCGGCCTCGTACACCTCGCGGAACTTGACCGGCGGGTGGCCGACCTCGGCGGAGTCCAGCCCGACACCGGTGATGCGGTCCAGGTACGGCTTGGCGGCGTCCAGGGTCTCCAGCGCCGACTCGGCGGACTCGTCGCGCAGGAAGCAGAGGATCAGCCGGGTGGAGACACCGTGGTTCTCACGACTGGCGCCCAGTGCCCGCCACAGCCCCTCCACCACCGTGCCCATCTCCACGCCCCGGGCGAGGTGGGCCTGCGGGTCGAAGAAGATCTCGGCGTGCCGGACGCCCTGCGCGGCGGCGCGGGCGAGGTAGGCGTTCGCGAGGTCCTCGAAGTCCCGCTCGGTGCGCAGGACGGCCATCAGCTCGTAGTACAGGTTCAGGAAGGACTGGAGGTCCTCGAAGCGGTACGCCTCGCGCAGGGCGTCCTCGTCCGCGTACGGGAGCGCGACACCGTTGCGGGCGGCCAGCGAGAAGGCCAGCTCGGGTTCCAGGGTGCCTTCGATGTGGAGGTGCAGTTCAGCTTTGGGCAGGGGCATCAGAGCATCGTACGACCGTATTACCGGCGTTTCGGAACCGGGACGCGGGTGAGGTCGCGGGCCACGGTCAGCTCGCCCGCGTAGCCGGCCGCCCGCGCCTGTCGCTCGAACTCCTCGGGGTCCGAGTAGCGCTGGCTGAAGTGGGTCAGGACCAGGTGGCGGACGCCCGCGTCCCGGGCGACCCGCGCCGCCTGCCCGGCGGTGAGGTGACCGTGGTCGGTGGCGAGCGTCTCGTCCTCGTCGAGGAACGTCGACTCGATGACCAGCAGGTCGCAGCCCTCGGCGAGCGCGTGCACGCCCTCGCACAGCCGGGTGTCCATGACGAACGCGAACCGCTGGCCGCGGCGGACTTCGCTGACCTCGTCGAGCGGGACGCCGTTCAGCGAGCCCTCGCGCTGGATGCGGCCGACGTCGGGGCCCTCGATGCCGTGCGCGGCGAGGCGGTCGGGCAGCATGCGGCGGCCGTCGGGCTCGGTGAGCCGGTAGCCGTACGACTCGACGGGGTGGGACAGCTTGCGGGCGTCCAGGGTGTAGCCGGGGGCGACCGCGAGGGGCCCGTCCACGGCGACCGGGGCCTCGGTGAGGGCGACGGTCTCGCGGTAGGCGGTGGCGTACCGCAGCCGTTCGAAGAACCGCTGCCCGGAGCGCGGGTAGTGGGCGGTGATCTCGTGCGGCACCTGGTCGAGGTTGATGCGCTGGATGACGCCGGCCAGGCCCAGGCTGTGGTCGCCGTGGAAGTGCGTGACGCAGATCCGGTTCAGGTCGTGGGCGGCGACCCCGGCGCGCAGCATCTGGCGCTGCGTGCCCTCGCCGGGGTCGAACAGGATGCCCTCGCCGTCCCAGCGGAGCAGGTAGCCGTTGTGGTTGCGGTGCCGGGTCGGGACCTGGCTGGCGGTGCCGAGGACGACGAGTTCACGTACGGACACGGTGCCTGTCCAGGCCTATCCGGGCGGCCATTCGAGGCCGCGGCCGCCGAGCACGTGGGCGTGGGCGTGCCAGACGGTCTGTCCGGCGCCGGTGCCGGTGTTGAAGACCGTGCGGTAGCTCTCCAGCTGCTCGTCGTCGGCGACGGCCTGGGTCTCGCGCAGGACGTCGGCGGCGAGCTGCGGGGCGTCGGCGGCGAGGGCGGCGGCGTCCTTGTGGTGGGCCTTGGGGATCACCAGGACGTGGGTGGGGGCCTGGGGGTTGATGTCCCGGAACGCGACGGTCGTGTCCGTCTCGCGGACGATCGTCGCGGGGATCTGCCCTGCGACGATCTTGCAGAACAGGCAGTCGTCCTGTGGCTCGCCCGTCATCTGGCTCTCCTCACGCCGGTGATCTTCCAGGGGGCATCGTATCCGCCGCCGTGGCTGCGGGCAGTCGTGCCGCCGGGCGGCACGACTGCCCGCAGCTACGGGAGCGTGGGCGGCGTCTTCGCCGGGGATTCCTCCAGTGCGGCCAGCGCCAGCGCGATCGCCTCGTCCAGTTGGGGATCACGGCCCGCCGCGTGATCCTGCGGACGCTGCGGCACCTCCACGTCCGGATCGACGCCGTGGTTCTCCACGCCCCAGCCGTAACCCTCCAGCCAGAACGCGTACTTCGGCTGTGTGATCAGCGTGCCGTCCACCAGCCGGTAGCGGCTGTCGATGCCGATGACGCCGCCCCAGGTGCGGACACCGACGACCGGCCCGATCCCCAGCGCCTTGATCGCCGCGTTGACGATGTCGCCGTCCGAGCCGGAGAACTCGTTGGCGACGGCGACGACCGGCCCGCGGGGCGCGTCCTGCGGATAGCTGGTCGGCCGCATGCCGCGCGGCAGGTCCCAGCCGACGATGCGCCGGGCCAGCTTCTCCACGACCAGCTGGGAGGTGTGCCCGCCGCGGTTCTCGCGGACGTCGACGACCAGGCCCTCCCGGGCCACCTCGACCCGCAGGTCGCGGTGGATCTGGGCCCAGCCGGGCGCCTGCATGTCGGGGACGTGGAGGTAGCCGAGCCGGCCGCCGGACTTCTCGTGGACGTAGGCACGGCGGTCGGCGACCCAGGCGTGGTAGCGCAGCGGCTCCTCGTCGGCGAGCGGGACGACGACGGCGTGCCGCACCTCTCCGCCGCCGGACGGGGAGACGGTCAGCTCGACCGGCTTGCCCGCCGTGCCGACGAGCAGAGGGCCGGGTCCGGTGACCGGGTCGACGGCCTGGCCGGCGACCGCGACGACGGCGTCCCCGGCGCGCACGGCGACACCGGGCGCGGCGAGCGGGGAGCGGGCGTCGGGGTCGGAGGTCTCCGAGGGCAGGACGCGGTCGATGCGCCAGGTGCCGTCCTCGTGCCGGGAGAGGTCGGCGCCGAGCAGGCCCTGCCGGGCGCCGGAGCCGGCGCCGCCGCGCGGGGTGACGTAGGCGTGCGAGGTGCCGAGTTCTCCGTGCACCTCCCACAGGAGGTCGACCAGGTCGTCGTGGGTGGCGACGCGGTCCAGGACGGGCCGGTAGCGGTCGAGCACGCCGTCCCAGTCGACGCCGTTCATGTCGGCCCGCCAGAAGTGGTCGCGCATGATGCGGCCGGTCTCGTCGAACATCTGCCGCCACTCGGCGGCCGGTTCGACGGTCTGCCGGACCCGCCCCAGGTCGACGCTGATGTTGGTGTCACTGTCCTCGTCGCCGGAGGCCCGCCGGTCGCTGGGTACGACCTTGAGCCGGCCGTCGGTCCACAGCAGCACCCGCTTGCCGTCGCCGCTGACCTCGAAGTGGTCGGCGTCGCCGCCGAGGTGCTCGACGCGCTGCTGGGCGAGGTCGTACCGCTCCAGCTCGGTGTTGGGGTCGGGGTCCTCCGGGGTGGCGCGGGAGGCGCCGAGGACACCGGTGAGCGGGTGGCGCAGCCACAGGACGCCGTCCTTGGCGGCGCGCAGCCGGGAGTAGCGGGCGGCCTCCACCGGGAAGGGCACGATGCGGTCGGCGAGGCCCTCGATGTCGATCCGGGTGGTGGGGGTGCCCTCGCTGTCGGGGGTCTCCTCGCGGTCCGGCGTCTCGAAGGGGCGGCCGTGGCGCTGCGGGCCGAAGGGCGAGGGGGTGGTCGCCGCGAGGGTGATCAGGTAGGGCCGGGCGCCCTCGACGAAGGCCAGGTCGAAGACGTGCTCGTCGTAGACCGGGTCGAAGGAGCGGGTGGAGAGGAAGGCGAGGTGCTTGCCGTCCAGGGTGAAGGCCGGCGAGTAGTCCTTGAAGCGCAGCGGGGTCGCCTCGCTCACCGACAGATCGGTGGTGTTGGCGAGTTTGAGCTGGCGCAGCGGTTCCGGTCCCGGGTGGGACCAGGCGAGCCAGGCGGAGTCGGGCGAGAAGACCAGGCCGGAGGCGTCGCCGTCCTCGCTGCGGTCGACCTCGCGGACCTCGCCGCTCTCGCGCTCGACGAGCAGGACCCGCCCGTCGTGCGAGGCGACGGCGACGCGGCTGCCGTCGGGGGCCACGGCGAGGTGCAGCACCCGGCCGAGCTGCCCGGCGGCCAGGCGCCGCGGGGTGGCGCCGGGGGCGAGTCCGGTGGCGGGTGCGAACTCCAGGGCGTCGTCGCCCTCGGCGTCCGTCACCCACACCACCCACTCCTCGCCGTCGGTGCGGAAGGTGCGCGGCAGCCGGGTGCGGACGCCGGGCATGGCCGCGAGGGCGCGGGCCGGTCCGGCACGGTGGGTGACCCAGTGCACGCCGCCGCGTACGGCGACGGCGCTGCCGCGCGCGGTGTGGTCGGGGGACGCGGAGCCGAACCAGCGGGCGGCGTTGACCGGGTACGGCTGGAGGTCGACGCGGGCGCCGCCGAGCCGGATGTCCAGGCGGCGCGGCTCGGCGCCGTCGAGGTCGTCCAGCGTCCACAGTTCACCGGCGGAGGAGTAGACGACGCGGGTGCCGTCGGTGGCGGCGTGCCGGGCGTAGAAGCCGTCGACCGGTGTGTGGCGGCGCAGGTCGGAGCCGTCGGCGAGGGAGGAGTAGAGGGCGCCGGTGCCCTCGTGGTCGGAGAGGAAGGCGATCCGGTCGCCGACCCAGAAGGGGTACTCGATGTTGCCGTCGAGATCGGCGTGCAGGCGCACGAACTCGCCGTCGTCCTCGCGGTCGATCCACAGCTTGCCGGCCGTGCCGCCCCGGTAGCGCTTCCACCAGGCGGCCTCGCGGCCCATCGGCGCGGACAGCAGCACGGTGTGCGGGCCGTGGGCGACGTCGCCGACGGGCCCGTACGGCAGGGTGGTGGCCGGTCCGCCGTCGAGCGGGACGGCGCGGGCCCAGCTGCGGCGCAGGCTGGCCTCGCCGTAGGTGCTCAGGGCGAGGACGCGGCCCTCGGCGGTCCAGCCGCGGACCTGGGTCCTGATGCTGCCCCAGTGGGTGAGGCGCTTGGCGGGTCCGCCGTCGACGGGCGCGACGTGCACCTCGGGGGCGCCGTCGCGGGTGGAGGTCCAGGCGACCGTGGTGCCGTCGGGCGAGATCCGCGGGTGGTTCACCGGTACGTTGTCGGCGCTGACCCGCCAGGCGCGGCCGCCGTCGAGCGGGGCGAGCCACACGTCGTCCTCGGCGGTGAAGGCGACCAACTCGCCGTGCGGGTGCGGAAAGCGGAGGTAGGCAGGCGCTGCGGGCTGAGTCACCCCCTCACCCTATGCAGGGGTGCGGCCCGCCGACAGAGGTTTGGATCACTTACCGGCCGAGGAGCCCGTCCGGCTACTTGCCCTCCACCGGGCGGCAGTGCGGGTCGTCCGGGCACCAGATGGTCCGGGTGACGGTCACGGTGGGCCCCGGCCCGTTCCGGGAGGGCCCGTTGGCGGGCGGAGCGCTGGTGGCGTCGCAGTTGCCCAGCCCCTTCACCCGGAACCACTCCTTGCCGTCCACCTTCGCGGTCAGGTTCCCGCGCACGCAGGCGCCGTTGACGACCCGGGTGACCTTGCCGTCGACGGTGATGTCCTTGCCGTCGTCGGTCCTGCCCTCGCAGTGCACGGAGGCGACCGCGTTCTCGCTCGCCGGGGCGGTGGTGCCCTTGTCGCCGTAGGAGGCGGTGCAGGTGAGCCAGCGCACCTCCGCCTTCTGCCGCTGCAGTTCGCGGGTCACGGTCTGGTCGGTCGTGTAGGCGACCGTCGCGGAGCCGAGCCCGCCCGGCTCGCACGCGACGACCCCGCCGACGGCGACGGCCGCGCCGACGACCACCGGAGCCATGCGCCGGATCCGCCTCATTGCCCACATGAAGGGCAGCGTCCCACCGCCCGGGGGCCGGGGGTAGGGCGCATACGGCCACTCCTCACTACCGTGGGCGCCATGGGCAACGACCGCAGGCAGCGCAGGCTCGTCATGGACGAACGCACCACCTGGCTGTGGAGTCACCGGCAGAAGCGGGGGCGCGACGGCGTCTGGCGGGACGCGCTGACGCTCTACCGGGACGGGCTCCGGGTCCGGTTCGTCTTCCTCGCGGGCGCGCCCGACTCCGGCCGGTACACCTCGGAGGGCGACTACTGGTGCGAGGGCTGTGTGGCGGACGGTCGCGGCAACCTGCTCAACCTGCGCGAACCCGGTGTCGTACGGGCGCTGGTCGAGGAGGCCGGGCGGCGGGCGCTGCTGCCCGGACCCGGGGGCCGGCCGGTGGAGCTGGACGGCTGGGAGCTGTTCCCCGCCGTGGCCGCCGCCACCGACGGCTGACCGGGGCCGTCACAGGACCGGACCCGGCACCGTCTAGAAGCCGGCTTTCGGCGCCGTCAGGACCAGCGGCCGGTGCGTGCCAGGAGTACGGCGGTCGCGGCGGTGCCCGCGGTGGAGGTGCGCAGGACACTGCGGCCCAGGCGGAAGGGGCTCGCACCGGCCTCGGCGAAGAGCGCCAACTCCTCCGGGGACACGCCCCCTTCGGGGCCCACGACCAGCACGATGGCGCCGGTGGCGGGGAGTTCGGCGGCGGACAGGGGCGCGTCGCCGCTCTCGTGGAGTACGGCGGCGAAGTCGGCCTCGGCCAGAAGTGAGGCAACCTGCTTGCTCGTCGCCGCGTCCGCGACGTCGGGGAAGCGGACCCGGCGGGACTGCTTGCCGGCCTCCCGGGCCGTCGCCCGCCACTTGCCGAGTGCCTTCAGGCCGCGCTCGCCCTTCCACTGCGTGATGCACCGGGACGCCGCCCAGGGCACGATCGCGTCGACGCCGACCTCGGTCATCGTCTCGACGGCCAGCTCGCCGCGGTCGCCCTTGGGCAGGGCCTGCACGACGGTGATACTCGGCTGCTCGGCCGGCTCCTCGCGCACCCCGTCCGGGACGGTGACGACCAGGCGGTCCTTGCCCTCGGCGGCCTTCACCACGCCCTCGGCCCAACGGCCGCTCCCGTCGGTGAGGACGACGTCCTCGCCCGCCCGCAGCCGCTTCACGGAGACGGCGTGCCGCCCCTCGGGGCCGTCGAGGACGTACTCGCCCGCGGGCAGGTCCTGGGGCCGCAGGGAGTCGACCACGAACACCGGTGCCGTCATCGTGCGCCGCCTCCCGTCGCGTAGCCCGACAACGCTGTCCCGGCGGCGGCGAGTTCGGCCGCCAGCACCTCCACGAGCTGTCCGGCGGGCAGCTCCCGGGCCATCCGGTGGCCCTGTCCCGCCCACAGCGCCAGGCCCTGCGCGTCGCCCGCCTTCGCCGCCGCCTTGCGCACCGGCGAGGTGAGGTGGTGCACCTCGGGGTAGGCGGCGGGGGCGTAGGGGCCGTGCTCGCGCAGGAAGCGGTTGACCAGGGCGCGGGCGGGGCGGCCGGAGAAGGCGCGGGTGAGTTCGGTGCGGACGAACAGCGGGTTGGTAAGCGCCTGCTTGTGCAAATCGTGCGCGCCGGACTCGGGGGTGGCGAGGAAGGCGGTGCCGAGCTGGGCCGCGCTCGCGCCGGCCGCGAGGACCGCGGCGATCTGGCCGCCGCGCATGATGCCGCCGGCGGCGACGATCGGCAGGCCGACCGTCTCCCGGACCTGGGCGACCAGCGACAGCAGCCCGGTGCCCGCGCCGCCGGTCTCCGGGTTGTCCCGGTGGGTGCCCTGGTGCCCGCCGGCCTCGGCGCCCTGCGCGATCACCGCGTCGGCGCCGGACTGCTCGACGGCCCGGGCCTCGTCCGCGGTGGTCGCGCTGACCAGGGCGAAGGTGCCCACGCGGTGCAGGGAGTCGACGACCTCACGGCTGGGCACGCCGAAGTGGAAGGACACCACCGGTACGGGGTTGTCCAGCAGTACGGCGAGCTTGGTGTCGTAGCCGTCGTCCCGGCCGCAGTCGGGGTCGCCCAGCTCCGTCTCGTACCAGGCGGCCTCGCCGGCCAGCTGGTGGGCGTAGACGTCGACGGCGGCGGGGTCGGCCGTCTCCGGCTGCGGGAGGAAGAGGTTGACGCCGAAGGGGCGGCTCGTCAGTCCCCGCAGATGCTTGATCTCCTGGTACATCCCGTCCGCGGTCTTGTACCCGGCGGCCAGGAAGCCCAGCCCGCCCGCCTCGCACACCGCGGCCGCGAGCTGCGGCACGGAGACGCCGCCCGCCATGGGCGCCTGCACGATCGGGTAGGGGAAGAGATCGGTCAGTGCGGAGGACATGACGGCATGTTGTCACGTCCTCCGCACAAGTCCGAATCCGGGCTTCCGTTGGCATACGCCAGGAGCATCCGCATCCCCGGAGGTGCTTTCAGCGCCCGTCGAAGGCCCGTCAGCGCCCGTTGAAGGCGTCCTTCAACCGGGAGAACAGCCCCTGCTGCCCCGGCTGGAACTGCCCCGTCGGGCGTTCCTCGCCGCGGAGCTTGGCCAGCTCGCGCAGGAGGCGTTCCTGCTCGGGGTCGAGCTTGCCCGGGGTGGTGACCTCGACGTGGACGATGAGGTCGCCGCGGCCGCCACCGCGCAGGTGGGTGACGCCCCGGCCGTGCTTCGGGATCGACTGGCCGGACTGGGTGCCCGGGCGGATGTCGACCTCCTCCATGCCGTCGAGGGTCTCCAGCGGCACCTTCGTGCCGAGGGCCGCCGCCGTCATCGGGATGGTGACCGTGCAGTGCAGGTCGTCTCCGCGACGCTGGAACGTGGAGTGCGGCAGCTCGTGGATCTCGACGTACAGGTCACCGGCGGGGCCGCCGCCGGGGCCGACCTCGCCCTCGCCCGCGAGCTGGATCCGGGTGCCGTTGTCCACACCGGCCGGGATCTTCACGGTGAGGGTGCGCCGGGAGCGGACCCGGCCGTCGCCCGCGCACTCGGGGCACGGGGTCGGGACCACGGTGCCGAAGCCCTGGCACTGCGGACAGGGTCGGGAGGTCATGACCTGGCCCAGGAAGGACCGGGTGACCTGCGAGACCTCACCGCGGCCGCGGCACATGTCACACGTCTGGGCCGACGTGCCGGGCGCCGCGCCCTCGCCGTTGCAGGTGTTGCAGACGACCGCGGTGTCGACCTGGATGTCCTTGGTCGTACCGAAGGCGGCCTCGTCCAGCTCGACCTCGATGCGGATCATCGCGTCCTGGCCGCGGCGGGTGCGCGAGCGCGGCCCGCGCTGCGACGCCGTACCGAAGAACGCGTCCATGATGTCCGAGAAGTTCCCGAAGCCACCCGCGCCGAAGCCGCCGGCCCCGCCGCCGCCCGCCTGCGAGAGCGGGTCGCCGCCGAGGTCGTAGACCTGCTTCTTCTGCGGGTCCGACAGCACCTCGTAGGCGGCGTTGATCTCCTTGAACCGCTCCTGGGTCTTCGGATCGGGGTTGACGTCCGGGTGCAGCTCGCGCGCGAGCCTCCGGAACGCCTTCTTGATCTCGTCCTGAGACGCGTCGCGGCGCACGCCGAGTACGGCGTAGTAGTCCGTGGCCACCTACGACTCCGCCAGGATCTGTCCGACGTACCGTGCCACTGCGCGTACCGCTCCCATCGTTCCCGGGTAGTCCATGCGGGTCGGTCCGACCACGCCGAGCTTGGCAACCGCCTCGCCGCCCGAACCGTAGCCGACCGACACGACGGACGTTGAGTTGAGTCCCTCGTGGGCGTTCTCATGACCGATCCGTACGGTCACGCCCGGATCCTTCGCCTCGCCGAGCAGCTTGAGGAGCACGACCTGCTCCTCCAGCGCCTCCAGCACCGGCCGGATCACCAAGGGGAAGTCGTGCCCGAAGCGGGTCAGATTGGCGGTGCCGCCGATCATCAGCCGCTCCTCGTTCTCCTCGACCAGCGTCTCCAGGAGAGTGGAGAGCACGGTGGAGACCGTACCGCGATCCTCGGCCTCGAACGCCTCCGCCAGATCTTCCACCAGAGACGGCACGTCCGTGAAACGGCGTCCCGCGACCCGGCTGTTGAGCCGCGCCCGCAGATCGGCCAGCGAAGCCTCGCCGAACGGCGCCGGGCAGTCGACCATCCGCTGCTCGACCCGGCCGGTGTCCGTGATCAGCACGAGCATCAGACGCGCGGGCGCGAGCGAGAGCAGCTCCACGTGCCGCACGGTCGAGCGGGTCAGCGACGGGTACTGCACGACGGCGACCTGCCGGGTGAGCTGCGCGAGCAGCCGCACCGTGCGGGCCACCACGTCGTCGAGGTCGACGGCGCCCTCCAGGAAGTTCTGGATGGCACGCCGCTCGGGCGCGGTCATCGGCTTGACGCCCGCCAGCTTGTCGACGAAGAGCCGGTAGCCCTTGTCGGTCGGGATGCGCCCGGCGCTGGTGTGCGGCTGGGCGATGAACCCCTCGTCCTCCAGTGCCGCCATGTCATTGCGCACGGTGGCCGGGGAGACGCCGAGGTTGTGCCGCTCGGTGAGGGCCTTGGAACCGACCGGTTCCTCGGTGCCGACGTAGTCCTGGACGATGGCGCGCAGCACCTGAAGCCTGCGTTCACTGAGCATTCGGCGCGCACCTCCAGCTGTCGTCCGCCCGTTTCGGCCTGTCTGACCTGTCTGTCCTGGCACTCATGGCTCGCGAGTGCCAGACTTCCCCGGGCCAGTGTACGGCCGTCGGGTACGCACCCGGCAAGGCCGTGACGATGCCGTTAGCGTCGTCGCCGTGAAGGTGACTTGGGAAGAGCTGGGCTGGGAGCGGCTGGCGGACGGGGTGGGGCGGTGCCGGCTGCCGGGGTGGGACTGCACGGCGGGGCTGGTGCTCGGCGCGGACACGGCGTTGATGGTGGACGCGGGGTCGAGCCTGGAGGAGGGCACCCGGCTGCACGAGGCGGCGCGGCGGCTCGCCGGCCGCCGTGTGACACATCTCGCGCTGACCCACCCGCATTTCGACCACGTCTTCGGCGCCGCGGCGTTCGCGGGCGCGGAGGTGTACGGCGCTGCGGGTACGGGCGCGCTGTTCGCGCCGGGCGGACAGGGGCGTGAGGCGCTGCGCGCGGACGCGGTGGCGGAGGGGCTGGACGCGCGGGCGGCGCGGGCGGCGGCCGACGCCCTCGTCCCCGTCCCGCGCGAGGTCGGCGGCGAGTGCGTGCTCGGCCTGGGCGCCGGGAGGCGGGTGCTGCTGGCCGACGTGGGACCGGGGCACACCGGACAGGACCTGGCGGTGCTGGTGCCGGGCTCCCCGGCGGTCGTCTTCTGCGGCGACCTGGTCGAGGAGTCGGGCGAACCGCAGGCGGGCCCCGACGCCGTACCGGCGCGCTGGCCCGCGGCCCTGGACCGGCTGCTGGAGCTGGGCGGCGCGGACGCGCTGTACGTACCCGGTCACGGAGCGGTGGTGGACGCGGCGTTCGTCCGTGCCCAACGCGACGCGCTGGCCGCCCGGTTCGGCGTGTCGCGCTGATCACGGGGCGGGCGTTCCTCGTATCGTCGGCAGAATGCGCCAGTACTCCGCCGACCTGACCCCTCCGTGGAAGAAACCGCAGCCCGTTCCCGAGGTACCGGCCGATCCCGGCCTGGTGGTCGAGGAGCCCGGCACCGGGTTCTGCGGCGCGGTGATCGGCTGCGAGGCGGGCACGGTGACCCTGGAGGACCGCTTCGGCAAGCACCGCGTCTTCCCGCTGGAACCGCGCGGCTTCCTGCTCGAGGGGCGCGTGGTGACGCTGGTCCGCCCGTCCTCCTCCGGTCCGGCGCGGCCCTCCCGTACGGCGTCCGGGTCGGTCGCCGTCCCCGGCGCACGCGCGCGGGTGGCGCGCGCCGGGCGCATCTACGTCGAGGGGCGGCACGACGCCGAGCTGGTCGAGAAGGTCTGGGGCGACGACCTGCGCGTCGAGGGCGTCGTCGTGGAGTACCTGGGCGGCGTGGACGACCTGCCGTCGATCATCGCCGACTTCGCCCCCGGCCCCGACGCACGGCTGGGCGTCCTGGTGGACCACCTGGTCCCGGGCTCGAAGGAGTGGCGGATCGCGGAGGCGGTGACGAGCGAGCACGCGCTGGTCGTGGGCCACCCGTACATCGACATCTGGGAGGCGGTGAAGCCGGCGTCGGTGGGGATCGAGGGGTGGCCCAGGGTGCCTCGCGGTCAGGACTGGAAGACGGGGGTCTGCCGGGCGCTGGGGTGGCCGTCGGAGAACACGGGCGCGGTGTGGCAGGCGATTCTGGCGCGGGTGGGGTCGTACAAGGACCTGGAGCCGGAGCTGCTGGGCAGTGTGGAACGACTCATCGATCACGTGACCATGTCCTGAACGTCGCCCGGTCGTTGACAGACCGGGCCTGGTGGTCTGCTCTCCGCCCCTGCGGAGATGGTCCGTCGATCAGCTCGTCCTCACGGCCGAGCAGTTCCTGCTCCCCGCCGAACCGGGGATGACCCCTCAGTCCACCAGGTCCCGCACCACCGCGTCCGCCAGCAACCGCCCGCGCAGCGTCAGCACCGCGCTCCCCGCCTCGTACGGCCCCTCCT
This sequence comes from Streptomyces sp. MMCC 100, assembly GCF_041538145.2. Classification (NCBI taxonomy): domain Bacteria; kingdom Bacillati; phylum Actinomycetota; class Actinomycetes; order Kitasatosporales; family Streptomycetaceae; genus Streptomyces; species Streptomyces sp. MMCC 100. The sequence goes on along the minus strand of NZ_JBGORK020000001.1, from coordinate 1,098,099 downwards.
CCAGCAGTCCGTCGGACAGCGCCCGCCGCGACGCCCCGAGCCCCGCCTCCCGCAGCAGCGACAGCGGGACGCCCTCCCGCAGGCGCAGCTCCAGCAGGATGCGCTCCACGCGCCGGTCCTCCTCCGTCAGGATCTCGCGCCCCGCGCCCGGCGACTTCCCCGCCGCCAGCGCCCCCGCGTACGCCCCCGGGTGCTTCACGTTCCACCACCGCACCCCGCCCACGTGGGAGTGGGCTCCGGGTCCCGCGCCCCACCAGTCGGCGCCCCGCCAGTACAGCTCGTTGTGCAGGCACCGCCCGGCGTCGGAGGTGGCCCAGTTCGACACCTCGTACCAGTCGAAGCCCGCGGCCGCGAGGGTCTCCTCGGCGATCAGGTAGCGGTCGGCGTGCACGTCGTCGTCGGTCATGGGGACCTCGCCGCGCCGGATGCGCCGGGCCAGCCGGGTGCCCTCCTCGACGATCAGGGCGTACGCCGAGACGTGGTCGGGGCCGGCGCCGAGCGCGGCGTCCAGGGAGGCGCGCCAGTCGTCGTCGGACTCCCCCGGGGTGCCGTAGATCAGGTCGAGGTTGACGTGGTCGAAGCCGGCCGCGCGGGCCTCGGCGACGCAGGCCTCGGGGCGGCCGGGGGTGTGGGTGCGGTCCAGGATCTTCAGGACGTGCTGCTTGGCGCTCTGCATGCCGAAGGAGATCCGGTTGAAGCCGCCCTCGCGGAGGGTGGCGAGGTACGCCGGGTCGACCGACTCCGGGTTGGCCTCCGTCGTGATCTCCGCGTCCGGCGCCAGGCCGAACTCGTCGCGGATCGCGCCCAGCATCCGCACCAGGTCACCGGCGGCCAGCAGGGTGGGCGTACCACCGCCGACGAAGACCGTACGGACCTCGCGGGGGTCGTCGCCGAGGACCTTGCGGGCCAGGCGGACCTCGTCGACGAGGGTGTCGGCGTAGTTGTCGCGGGAGGCGAGGACTCCGCCGGTGCCGCGCAGCTCGGTGGCGGTGTAGGTGTTGAAGTCGCAGTAGCCGCAGCGGGTCGCGCAGTACGGCACGTGCAGGTAGAAGCCGAGGGGACGGCCGGCGGCCCCGGCGAGCGCGGACGCGGGCAGGGCGCCGTCGGCGGGGACGGGTTCGCCGTCGGGGAGTGCGGAGGGCATGCGTTCCATTGTCCCGCACCCGGCGGGATCCCCCTGCCCGGCCGGATCCCCTGTCCGCCCGCTCACTCCGCCTGGAGCACCAGCAGCGCCAGGTCGTCTTCCGGCGGCCGGGGCCCGAACTCGTGCACCAGTCGCCTGATGCGCTCGGCGACCAGCCCGGCGTCCAGGCCCGTGCACCCGGCCAGCGCCGCGGCGAGCCCGTCGCCGTCGTCGAACTGACGGGAGCCGCTGCGCCGCTCCGTGACCCCGTCCGTGACGCACAGCAGGGTGTCGCCGGAGCGCAGCTCGAAGGTCTCGCTGACGTACGTCGCGTCCTCGACGACGCCGAGGAGGGTCTGCGGGCACGCCACGGTGGACACGGTGCCGTCGGGCCCGAGGAGCAGCGGCAGCGGGTGTCCGGCGGACGCGAGGGTGCAGCGGACGCCGCCTTCGAAGGGGACCAGTTCGCCGTAGAGCAGGGAGAGGAAGCGGGTCTGCGGTCCGTCGCCCGGGGCAACCGGTGGGCCGCCCGCGGCGACCAGGGCGCGGGCGGCGGCGTCGGCGGCCTCGGTGGCGTCGTCGAGGAGGAGCTGGTTGAGGCGGTCGAGGACGTCGGGGACGCCGTACTGCTCGCGGGCCAGCAGCCGCAGCCAGGGACGGGCGAGCCCGATGACGACGGCGGCCTCGGGCCCCTTGCCCTGGACGTCGCCCACGGCGAAGCACCAGCGGCCGTCGCCGGCCGGGAAGAGGTCGTAGAAGTCACCGCTGGGGCCGCCCTTGTCGCGCGGTTCGTAGACGAGGGCGCTGCGCACGCCGGGGATCTCCGCGACGGCGCCGGGCAGCAGGCCGCGCTGGAGTACGGCGCTGATGGTGGCCTGCCGGGCGTACTGGCGGGCGGCGCCGATGGCGAGCGCCACCCGGCGGCTGAGGTCCTCGACCAGCCCGGTGATCTCGTCCGGGAAGCCGGGAGAGCCGGGGAAGCCGCTGCTGTCACGGGTGTCCGGGCTGCCCGCGGTGTCCGAGGCGCCCGAGGTGTCCGGGGGGTCGGCCCGTCCGATGACCAGGCTGCCCAGTGGCCGGCCGCCGGCGACCAGGCGGTAGGCGAGCGCGGTGCCGTGCGTGCCGAGCGCCTCGCCGGGCCAGGGGTGGCCGACGGGACCGGAGCGCCACGGGTCGCGCGGGCGGGGCGGCTCCTTCTCCAGGGCCGCGCGCAGCTCGTCGAGGTGACCCTCGCCGGCGTGCCACACGCGGGCCAGCCGGGCGCCGACGGCCGCACCGGAGTCGTCGCTCCAGGCGCCCCGGCCCAGGGTCTCGTCCTCCAGCCACACCCCGCACCAGTCGGCGAGCCGGGGCACGATCAGCTGGCCGGTGAGGGAGGCGACCAGGTCCTCGTCGAGCTGTCCGGCCAGGAGGTCGGAGGCCTCGGCGAGGAAGGACAGGGCGCCGCGGCCCAGCCATTCCCGGTCGCGGGGGCGGCGGCGTCCGGGCCTTCCGGGCGCACCGGAGGCGCTGTCCGCACCGTCGGGGGCTCCCCCCGGCTCCTCCGCGCCCGTGGGCAGCGTTCCGTGAGGGCCCCCGGCGTACGCCGCGTGCCCGGGGGGCTCGACGGCCTCGACGCCCGGCCGCGCGGCCGGGGTCTCGACGGCCCCGGCGCCCGCCCCGGCACCGTCTGCGGGCTCCGCACCGCCGGCCGGCAGCCGCGCCCACACCGTCTTGGTGCCCGGGCGGTACGTGACGCCCCAGGCCTCCGCGAGCGCGGCGACGAGGTGCAGGCCGCGCCCGTACTCGGCGGGCTCGTGCGGTGTCTCGTGGTCGCCGCCCCTCGGGGCCCGGGAAGGGTGCTGGTCCGCGACCTCGACGACGAGGGTGCCGGTCTCCTCCACCTGGAGACCCACCTCGACGTCGGTGCCGGCGTGCACGACGGCGTTGGTGACCAGCTCGCTGACGACGACCAGGGCGTCGGCGGCGAGGTGCTCGGTCAGGTGTTCCGTGCCGGGCAGGCACAGCGCGGACCAGTCGGTGAGCGCGGCCCGCACCATCGCGCGGGCGGCGCCCGGTGCCAAGGAGCTGCCCAGCAGGGTCACGCGCGCCCGCGCGCACTCCTCGAAGCCCTCGGCGGATGCCTCAGCGGATGCCTCAGCGGATGCCTCGGCGGATGCCTCATCGGTGTGCGCGGGCGCCGCGCTGGCGCGGGAGACGGTCTCCCGCTGCGTCGGAATGGCCCCCATGGACGTCTCCCCGGGCAGTTCGTGCGATTTCCTCGCAGTCGATGCCGACAGAGTGACAGACCGACCCCGCCCATAAGCACGGAGTTACCGAAGTGGGCCGCGATGGGTGAGAACCGTGCTAGGCGTATGTTCGAAGACGGCCGGAAACCGACCGGAAACCGGACATCTTCGAACATCTGCCGCACGGGCAGCGACACCCCTCGGGCGCTGCGTCAGGGACCGCGACCCCTTGCGGCCCGCGACGCGCCGCGCGCTACGCCTCGCGCGAGCCCTCGTACATCTCCTCGATCAGGTTCTTGTACTCCCGCTCCACCACCGGCCGCTTCAGCTTGAGGCTCGGGGTGATCTCGCCGTGCTCGACGTCGAGGTCGCGGGGCAGCAGGCGGAACTTCTTGATGGTCTGCCAGCGCTGCAGGCCCTCGTTGAGCTGCTTGACGTAGCCGTCGACCATCTCCACGGTCGCGGGCGCCGCGACGATCTCCTCGTACGGCTTGCCCTCCAGGCCGTTCTCCTTCGCCCACTCCGTGATCGCGGCCTCGTCGAGGGCGATGAGCGCGGTGCAGAAGTTCCGGTCGGCGCCGTGGACCAGGATGTTGGAGACGTAGGGGCAGACCGCCTTGAACTGGCCCTCGACCTCGGCGGGCGCGATGTACTTGCCGCCGGACGTCTTGATGAGGTCCTTCTTGCGGTCGGTGATGCGCAGGTAGCCGTCGGGCGAGAGCTCGCCGATGTCGCCGGTGTGGAACCAGCCGTCGGACTCCAGGACCTCGGCGGTCTTCTCGGGCAGCTTGTGGTAGCCCTCCATGATGCCGGGGCCGCGCAGCAGGATCTCGCCGTCGTCCGCGATGCGCACCTCGGTGCCGGGCAGCGGCTTGCCGACGGTGCCGGTGCGGTAGGCCTCGCCGGGGTTGACGAAGGAGGCGGCGGAGGACTCGGTGAGGCCGTAGCCCTCCAGGATGTGGATGCCGGCGCCGGCGAAGAAGTAACCGATCTCGGGCGCGAGGGCGGCCGAGCCCGACACGCAGGCGCGCAGTCGGCCGCCGAATGCCTCGCGGATCTTGGCGTAGACGAGCTTGTCTGCGACGGCGTGCTTGGTGCGCAGGCCGGCGGGGGCGCTCGCGGTGCCGGTGCGCTTGAAGTTGTCCTGGGTGACCTTGGCGTACTCGCGGGCGACCCCGGCGGCCCACTGGAAGATCTTGTACTTGGCCCCGCCGCCCGCGCGGGCCTTGGCGGCGACGCCGTTGTAGACCTTCTCGAAGATGCGGGGCACGGCCGCCATGTAGGTCGGCTGGACGACCGGCAGGTTCTCGATGATCTTGTCGACGCGGCCGTCGACGGCGGTGACGTGACCGGCCTCGATCTGGCCGGAGGTCAGCACCTTGCCGAAGACGTGCGCGAGCGGCAGCCACAGGTACTGCACGTCGTCCTTGGTGACCAGGCCGGTCGCGGCGATCGCCTTGGCCATGTACGACCAGCAGTCGTGCGGAAGGCGGACGCCCTTGGGCCGGCCGGTGGTGCCGGAGGTGTAGATGAGGGTGGCGAGCTGGTCCTTGGTGAGCGCGCCGACCCGCTCCTTGATCAGCTGCGCGTCCTTCTCCAGGCGGGCCGCGCCCCTGCGCTCCAGCTCGTCGAGGGTGAGGATCCACTCCTCGGTGATGTCGGCACCGGCCGCGTCGATCACGACCACGTGGGTGAGGTCGGGCAGCTCCGCCCGCTTCTCCTTCGCCTTGGCCAGCTGCGCGGCGTCCTCCGCGACCAGTACCCGGCTCTCGGAGTCGGAGAGGATGTACGCCGACTCGTCGGCGTTGGTCTGCGGGTAGACGGTGGTCGTGGCCGCGCCCGCGCACATGATGCCGAGGTCGGCGAGGATCCACTCGAGGCGGGTGGAGGAGGCCAGCGCCACCCGCTGCTCCGGCTGCACGCCCAGCTCGATCAGTCCGGCCGCGATCGCGTAGACCCGCTCGGCGGCCTGCGCCCAGGTCAGCGACTTCCAGTCGTCGGGGCCCTCGCCCGCGGCCGGCGGCACCGGGTAGCGGTACGCCTCGGCGTCCGGCGTGGCCGCCACCCGCTCCAGGAAGAGTCCCGCCACGGAGGGCGGGCGGTTCTCGATCAGTGTCTGTGTGTCGCTCACGACATCCTCCGGGCCCGCGACGGTGCGGCTGGCTCGTTGCGGCTGGCTCAGGTGTGGCTGGTTCACTCTCCGGGACGTTGCCCGATCACTTGTTTAACTCACGAGTAACTACCGGGCAGGCATCAGAGTAAAGGGCGACCGGCCCCCGCGTAAGAGCCCGCGCCCTGTCACTTCCTACAGATGCGCGCCCGTGACATGCGAAGGGACCCGCCGCACTTTCGTACGACGGGCCCCTTGGTGTCCGTTTTGACCGGACTCGACGTGCGGTGCTGCGGTTACTTCTTGCCCTTGCCCGACCCCGCGCTGTCGTCACTGGACAGGACCGCGATGAAGGCCTCCTGCGGAACCTCCACGGAACCCACCATCTTCATCCGCTTCTTGCCTTCCTTCTGCTTCTCCAGCAGCTTCCGCTTGCGGGAGATGTCGCCGCCGTAGCACTTGGCGAGGACGTCCTTGCGGATGGCGCGGATGGTCTCGCGGGCGATCACCCGGGAGCCGATGGCGGCCTGGATGGGCACCTCGAAGGCCTGGCGCGGGATCAGCTCGCGCAGCTTGGCGACGAGCCGCACGCCGTACGCGTACGCCGCGTCCTTGTGGGTGATCGCCGAGAACGCGTCCACCTTGTCGCCGTGCAGCAGGATGTCGACCTTGACCAGGCTGGAGGTCTGCTCGCCGGTGGGCTCGTAGTCGAGGGACGCGTAACCGCGCGTCTTGGACTTCAGCTGGTCGAAGAAGTCGAAGACGATCTCCGCGAGGGGGAGGGTGTAGCGGATCTCCACCCGGTCCTCGGAGAGGTAGTCCATGCCGAGCAGGGTGCCGCGCCGGGTCTGGCACAGCTCCATGATCGAGCCGATGAACTCGGTCGGCGCGAGGATCGTGGCGCGCACGACCGGCTCGTAGACCTCGTTGATCTTGCCCTCGGGGAACTCGCTCGGGTTGGTGACGGTGTGCTCGGTGCCGTCCTCCATGATCACGCGGTAGACCACGTTGGGCGCGGTGGCGATGAGGTCGAGGCCGAACTCGCGCTCCAGGCGCTCCCGGATCACGTCCAGGTGGAGCAGGCCGAGGAAGCCGACGCGGAAGCCGAAGCCGAGGGCGGCGGAGGTCTCCGGCTCGTAGACCAGGGCGGCGTCGTTGAGCTGGAGCTTGTCCAGTGCCTCGCGCAGCTCGGGGTAGTCGGAGCCGTCCAGCGGGTACAGGCCGGAGAAGACCATGGGCCTGGGGTCCTTGTAGCCGCCGAGCGCCTCCTCGGCGCCCTTGTGCTGGCTGGTGACGGTGTCGCCGACCTTGGACTGGCGGACGTCCTTCACGCCGGTGATCAGGTACCCCACCTCGCCGACGCCGAGCCCGTCGGCGGAGAGCATCTCCGGCGAGTTGGTGCCGATCTCCAGCAGCTCGTGCGTGGCGCCGGTGGACATCATGCGGATGCGCTCGCGCTTGTTGAGCTGGCCGTCGATGACACGGACGTACGTCACGACACCGCGGTAGGAGTCGTAGACGGAGTCGAAGATCATCGCGCGGGCGGGGGCGTCCTTGACGCCGACCGGTGCCGGGATCTCGGCGACGACCTTGTCGAGCAGCGCGTCGACGCCGAGACCGGTCTTGGCGGAGACCTTGAGCACGTCGTCGGGGTCGCAGCCGACCAGGTTGGCCAGCTCCTCGGCGAACTTCTCGGGCTGCGCGGCCGGCAGGTCGATCTTGTTCAGGACGGGGATGATCGTGAGGTCGTTCTCCATCGCCAGGTAGAGGTTGGCGAGGGTCTGGGCCTCGATGCCCTGGGCGGCGTCGACGAGGAGGATGGTGCCCTCGCACGCGGCCAGCGAGCGCGACACCTCGTAGGTGAAGTCGACGTGCCCCGGGGTGTCGATCATGTTGAGGATGTGCGTGGCGCCCTTGTCGTGGGTCGGGGCCCACGGCAACCGCACCGCCTGGGACTTGATCGTGATGCCGCGCTCGCGCTCGATGTCCATGCGGTCGAGGTACTGGGCGCGCATCTGCCGCTGCTCGACCACACCGGTCAGCTGGAGCATCCGGTCGGCGAGCGTGGACTTGCCGTGGTCGATGTGCGCGATGATGCAGAAGTTGCGGATCAGCGCGGGGTCGGTACGGCTCGGCTCGGGCACATGGCTGGGGATCGCGGGCACGCAGGGTCCTGATTCTTGAGGCGTCCGCAGTCTCTGCGGTCTCGGGTCTCGGGTCGGATCGATACGTAGCCTCCATGGTCCCACGGGTGGGGACCCGGTATGGGTTTGGGACCCTCGACGACCCGCTGGTAGTGTGGGTGGCTGTGTCTCTTGCCCTCTCAGCGTGAGGCACTCCTTCAAGAAATCATCGGCACGGGACCCTCGCGGCCTCGTGCCTGAACCTGCAAAGGCTCATTCGTGGCGAACATCAAGTCCCAGATCAAGCGGAACAAGACCAACGAGAAGGCCCGGCTGCGCAACAAGTCGGTCAAGTCCTCTCTGAAGACCGCGATCCGCAAGGCCCGCGAGGCCGCCGCCGCGGGTGACGTGGAGAAGGCCACCGAGTTCCAGCGCGTCGCTTCGCGCGAGCTCGACAAGGCCGTCTCCAAGGGCGTCATCCACAAGAACCAGGCTGCCAACAAGAAGTCGGCGCTGGCGCAGAAGGTCGGCGCTCTCAAGGGCTGAACCCCTTATCTGGTCTGATCGCCGGAGGGACCCCGAGCGGGCCCTCTCTCATCCGCTCCCGTCCGGCACTTAAGGATCCGTGCGCGGCCTGCGTTCGCCACGCGGGCATGGATCCGCGAGCTTGATCCGAAGGCCCCGGTGGCCGTCCTTCCCCAGGACGGACGCCGGGGCCTTCGGTGTGCGCGTGTTCGGTGAGAACGTGTTCGGTGAGAAGGTGTTCGGTGTGAGCGCGGCTGTCTGCCGTCTGCCCGGGGGTTACGACCGTCCCCGCGAGCGTGCCGCGCGGGCGATGGTCACCACGGCCTTCTCCAGGGCGTACCCGGGATCGTCCCCGCCGCCCTTCACCCCCGCGTCCGCCTCGGCCACCGCGCGCAGGGCCACCGAGACGGCGTCCGGGGTCCAGCCGCGCATCTGCTGCCGGACGCGGTCGATCTTCCAGGGGGGCATCCCCAGCTCGCGAGCGAGGTCGGCGGGGCGTCCGCCGCGGGCGGAGGACAGCTTGCCGATGGCCCGCACGCCCTGCGCCAGGGCACTCGTGATCAGCACCGGTGCCACCCCGGTAGCCAGCGACCAGCGCAGCGCCTCCAGCGCCTCCGCCGCACGTCCCTCGACCGCCCGGTCGGCGACCGTGAAGCTGGAGGCCTCCGCCCGTCCGGTGTAGTACCGCCCGACGACCGCCTCGTCGACGGTCCCCTCGATGTCGGCGGTCAGCTGGGACACCGCCGAGGCCAGCTCCCGCAGGTCGCTGCCGATCGCGTCGACCAGGGCCTGGCACGCCTCGGGCGTCGCCGACCGCCCGGCCGTACGGAACTCCGAGCGCACGAAGGCCAGCCGGTCGGCGGGCCTCGTCATCTTCGGGCACGCCACCTCGCGCGCCCCCGCCTTGCGGCCGGCGTCGAGCACGCCCTTGCCCTTGGCGCCGCCCGCGTGCAGCAGGACGAGGGTGATCTCCTCGGCGGGGGCTGCGATGTAGGCCTTGACGTCCTTGACGGTGTCGGCAGACAGGTCCTGCGCATTGCGTACGACCACGACTTTGCGCTCGGCGAAGAGCGAGGGGCTGGTGAGCTCGGCGAGGGTGCCGGGCTGCAGCTGGTCGGGGGTGAGGTCGCGTACGTCCGTGTCGGCGTCGGCGGCCTTCGCGGCGGCCACCACCTCCTGCACGGCACGGTCGAGCAGGAGGTCCTCCTGGCCCACGGCAAGGGTCACCGGGGCGAGAGGGTCGTCGTTCGCAGTCTTCCTGGCCATCGCGACAAGCATCGCACGCACCACTGACAACGCCGGACGAGCGTTGCCGGTCCGGCGCTGCCGGTCGGGCGCTGCCGGTCGGGCGCTACGGCTCCTCGCGCCAGCCCTCCCACTCCTCCGCGAACGCGTCCAGCTCGCCGGGGTCCAGCGACTCCCGCTCGTCCCGCAGGACGACCAGCCACTGGGCGTCCTCGGCGTCGTCCTCGCCGGCCAGGGCGTCCCGGAGGATCCGGGGCTCCTCATCGATCCCGAACCGCTCTCCGAGCGCCTGGGCCGCCTCCTCCGCGGCGTCGCGGTCGGGCAGTACCAGTACATGTCTCACGTCGCTCACGGGAGCCATTGTCGGTCAGCCCTTGGGCACGATCTGCACGTCGAGGTCGATGCGGATACTGGGGCCGACCACGGCGATGCCGCGGGCCAGCATCGTCTGCCAGCTCACGGTGAAGTCGTCGCGGTGCAGCTCGGTGGTGGCGCGGCAGGCGGCCCGCGTCTCGCCCTCCATGCCGTTGCCGAGACCGAGGTACTCCGTGTCCAGCGTGACCGTGCGCGTCACACCGTGCAGGGACAGCGCCCCGGTGACGGCCCAGCGGTTGCCGCCGCGGTGGGTGAACCGGTCGCTGTAGAACTCCAGGGTCGGAAACCGCTGTACGTCCAGGAAGTCGGCCGACCGCAGGTGGTCGTCGCGCATCTTCACGTTGGTGTCGATGGACGCCGCGCCGATCACGACGTGCATCGCCGACTGCTCCATGTCGTCGGCGATCCGCACCGCGCCCGCGAAGGAGTTGAACCGGCCGTGGATCCGGGCCAGCCCGATGTGCCGCGCGGTGAACGCGATAGAGGAGTGCGCCGGCTCGATCTCCCAGTCGCCCGACGCTGGCAGCTCCGGCGGCTGGGCCACCTGGAGCGTCACGTCGCCGAGCGAGGCCAGCGTGTCCTCGACGACCGTCGCGGAGGCGCGGTACGGGGTGTAGCCCTCGGCGGACACGGCGAGCCGGTACTCCCCCGCGGGCACCGTCGCCACGAACGACCCGAAGGGGTCCGTACCGCCGCCGACCACCTTGCGCCCCATGGTGTCGCTGACCGTGAACTCCGCGTTCGGTACCGGATCGTTGACGGGGTCGAGGACGCGGCAGCTCAGCACTCCCGCGTCCGGCGGGGTGCGCACCGCCGCCAGGGGACCCGTCCGTTGCATCCGCTTCGTTCGGCTTCCCAGCAAGCGGCCGATCATTTGCGACACCCTCTGTACGACATGAGAAAACCAGTTGACGGAGAAACATTCGATCACCGATGTGGCTTTCGAGGCAACACGGGACCACATCACAGGAAACCGTCGCATGTGCTGGGAGTGGGTATGAGTAGCCCCGTGTGATCTGGTTTCACCACACCGGACGGGATTTCTCACAGCGGGGACACAGATGGCCCGGCGGCCGACACGGCTGAGCCGACCGTCCCCGAGCCGGATTCTCGTCACGCCTCCCAGTACGGGCCGCGGATCTTCGCACTCGTGACCGTGATCGGGGCCCGGTCGCCGGAGTCGGCCGGGTAGCAGACGAACTCGAAGCGCAGCCGTTCGTCGGCGACGATCGAGCCGGTCGGTGGGGCGTCCGTCGACGAGCCCGTCGTGGTGAAGTCGGCGCCGGCCGGATGGCTTTCGAGCCCCTGAGGTGTGGGGGGTGCGACCGTGGCCGGGCGCGTAGGCTGCACGGCACGGTGACGTCTTCCGCGCCTCCTTCCGTGCCGGACTGGAAATTCCCGGTGCCCGCCCGGCCTACGCCTCCCAGGGCACAGCGGAGACCGGAACGGCTCGCGATCCGGCCAGTACCGGGCCTCTGCGATCCGGTGAGTGCCGGCGCGGCGGACGCGAACGGTCCGCCGTCCGCCCTCAGTCACCCGCCACCCGCAACTCCTTCCCCGTACCGGCGACCGCCAGCGCCCCGTCCCGGTCCGTGCGAAGCACCGTCGCGCCCTGGGCGCGCAGGGCCGCGACCGTGCCGGGGGCTGGGTGACCGTAGCTGTTGTCCTCGCCGCAGCTGATGAGGGCCAGGCGTGGGGCAACCCGACGGAGGAATGCGAAGTCCTGGTGCGCCGAGCCGTGGTGGGCCACCTTCAACACGTCGACACCGTTCAACGCCGCTGCCGCCGGGGAGCGGGCCAGCTCCCGCTGGGCCGGGGGTTCCAGGTCGCCGAGGAGGAGCAGGCGTATGCCCGCCGTCCGGACCAGGAGGGTGACGCTGGCGTCGTTGGGGCCGCTTTCCGTGCCCGGTGCCGTGCCTGGTGCCGTGCCTGGTGCCGTGGTTGTCGGTGGGCTCGGCGGGGGCCACACCACCTGCCAGGACAGCGGGCCGGAGCGTCGCTGTTCTCCGGCGGCGGCTGGCCGCAGAGGGATGCGTCGGTCCGCTGCCTGTCTGCGGACGAACTCGGCCTGGTCCGCGGGATCTTCGAGAGCGGTGGTCTCGATCGCGCCCACCGAGCGGCCCCGCAGCACCCCAGGGAGCCCGGCCACGTGGTCGGCGTGGAAGTGGGTCAGCAGCACGAGGGGGACCCGGGTGATGCCGAGGGAGCGCAGGCAGTGGTCGACCAGGGCGGGATCGGGGCCCGTGTCCACCACCACGGCCGTCCCCTCTCCCGCCGCGAGGACCAGCGCGTCGCCCTGGCCCACGTCGCACATCACCATCCGCCAGTTCGGTGGGGGCCAGCCCTTGATCACCCGGGCCAGCGGGGGCGGCTGCACCACCACGAGGAGCAACAGCAGCGCGCAGACGCCGCACCACCACGGGTGCCGCAACAGGCGCCGGCCTGCCAGCAGCACGCCCACCGTGGCGAGGGCGAGCAGCGCAGCGCCGGTCCAGCTGCCTGGCCAGTCCACTCCCGCGCCCGGCAGCCGGGCACCGGTGCGGGCGATTCCCGCGATCCACTCGGCCGGCCAGCCTCCGCACCAGGCCAGGCTCTTGGCCAGCGGCATCGCCGCCGGCGCCGTCGCCAGTGCCGCGAAGCCGAGCACGGTGGCCGGGGCCACCGCGAACTCCGCCAGCAGGTTGCACGGCACCCCCACCAGGCTCACCCGCGCCGACAGCACCGCGACGACCGGCGCGCACAAGGCCTGCGCGGCACCCGCGGCGGCCAGCGCCTCCGCGAGCCTGGGCGGCACCCCGCGCCGGCGCAACGCCGCGCTCCACCGTGGGGCGATCGTGAGCAACGCCCCCGTGGCCAGCACGGAGAGCAGGAAGCCGTAACTGCGGGCCAGCCAGGGGTCGTACAGCACCAGCAGCAGTACCGCCGTCGCCAGAGCCGGGAGGAGTGATCTGCGGCGTCCGGTGGCCAGGGCGAGCAGGGCGACGGATCCGCAGGCCGCTGCCCGCAGCACGCTCGGGTCGGGCCGGCACACGACGACGAAGGCGAGCGCGAGCAGTCCGCCGAGCAGGGCGGTCGTCCGCAGGTGCAGGCCGAGACGGGGGGCGAGCCCCCGGCGCTCGCTGCGCTGGGCCAGGCCCGGCGGGCCGAGGAGCAGGGCGAGCACGATCGTGAAGTTGGCACCGGACACGGCAAGGGTGTGTGTCAGGTCGGTCTCCTTGAAAGCTTCCTCCAGCTCCGGCGTGACTCGCGAGGTGTCGCCGACGACCAAGCCCGGCAGCAGTGCCCTCGCGTCCGTCGGCAGGTCCTCGGTCGCCTCGCGCAGGCCGGTCCGCAAGCGGCCCGCGAGCCGTTGCGCCGTCGAAGGCTCCGACGTCAACTCCGGTGCCTGCCGGCCCGCCTGCACACGCAGCACCGCGGCGATCCGGTCGCCGCGTTCCCTCGGGGGTGACAGCCGGGCGGAGACGCGGAGCCGGGTGGTCGGCAGCAGGTTCAGCCAGCGGGAACGTGTGGGCTGTGTGCTCGACTGCTCGTCCTCCTCGCCGACGTCCACGAGTACGAGGACCGGCGTCCGGGTTGTCACCGACGTCCCGTCCGTCTCGCTCACCCGCCGCACGTCGGCCTCGATCAGCACCGTGGGCGGCACGGCACGGTCGCCCCGGACGCGCGGCCGGGTGAGGCGGGGGTCGGCCGTGACCTCCACCTCCGCTGTGACGGTGGCGTACTGCCGCGCCAGCTCCGGCACGGGCCCCCTGCGCAGGTCCGCGCCGTGCAGTGCGGCCGAGGCGGCGGACGCGGCGACGCAGAGCAACAGGGCGGCGGCCACCGGTGCGTGGGGCCGTCCGCGCGTCGGCCCCAGCAGCAGTGCCCCGGTCAGGAGCAGCGCGCCCGTGACCACGCCCATCGCCCAGTCGGCCGGCGCCTCCAGCACCAGTGCCGCCGTCGCCCACGCCGCCAGGGCGGGTGGTACCAGGCGCAGGTCCGCGGGGCCCTCCTGCTGGGGGTGGGCCGCACCCAGCCGGTGGCCGGATGCGGCGTGCACGGCAGCGCGCGGGGGCCTCGTACGTCGCTCCCCCGGTCCGTCGAGCCCGTCGAGCCCGTCGAGCCCGTCGAGCCCGTCCGGCCGGTCAAGCCGGCCCGGCCCGTCTACTCCGGTCACGTCCGTGTTCATGGCCGTACGAGGTCCCGCAGGTCGGCGAAGCGGCTCTCGCCGATGCCGTTGACCTCGCGCAGTTCGTCCACCGAGCGGAAACCGCCGTGCTGGGTGCGGTAGTCGATGATGTGCTGGGCGAGGACCGGGCCGACGCCCGGGAGGGTGTCTAGCTGGTCGATGGTGGCTGTGTTGAGGGAGACCGGTGCCGCGGGCGCAGCTCCCGCCGGTCCACTCGGGGCGGGACCTGCTCCGGCTGGGGGCGCGGGCGCCCCGACGATCACCTGCTCGCCGTCCACCAGGAAGCGGGCCCGGTTCAGCCCGTCGGTCTTCGTGCCGGGCCGCACCCCTCCGGCGGCTCGCAGGGCATCCGCGACGCGTGAACCGGCCGGGAGGCTGTGGACGCCGGGTTTGCGGACCTTGCCGCCGACGTCCACCACGATCTCGGTCCCGGCCGTGGCCGTGGGCGCGGCCTTGGACTCGGGCTCGCCGGTGGTGGCGCGGTCCCCGGCCGCCGGCCCCGGTTTCCCCGCTCCGTACGCCGCCGCCTGCCGCACCACCTCGGGTGCCGCCACCGGCTGGGTGCGGCCGGACCAGAAGTGCTGCACCGCGAAGACCGCCGCGACGACGAGCAGCACCGAGACCGCGGCCACGCTGCGCCGCTCCAGCCCGCACCGTGTCTGCAGCCACAGCGGCATCCGCTCCCGCAGCGCCTGCCCGGTCCGCTCCCGCCAGGTCGTCCCGGCGCCGTCGGAGAGAGGGAGGGCGGTGTCGGAGAGGGGGACCGCGGTGTCGGCACCGGCAGGGGCATCGGGACCGGCGGTACCGGCAGGAGCGACGGGGCCGGGCAACGGCGGCCCCTTCCCCGGCCTCCCCTGCGGCCCGTCGTGTCCTGCGCGGTCGAATCCTTCGGCGCGGTCGGCGAACAGCGCCTCCGCCCTCCGCCGCAGTTCCTCCGGCGGCGCGTGCCGGCGGCCGTGCCTGGCGTGCGGGCGGGAGCGCGCGTGGGTGCGGGAGCCGGGTGCGCGGCGGTGGACGACACGGCCGTCGGAGGCCGGGGCGCGGCCCGGGCCGCTGGTCGCGGACGTGATGCGTGAGCGTGAACGAAGAGCCATGCGACGAGGATCGGGCCCCTCGGCGTCCTCGCGATGATCATGGTCAATTCCCGGGGACTACCCACGGGTTGTGGAAAACTCCGGCCCCCTCACGGGTGACCCGCCGGCACACACCACGACCCTCGCCACGCCGCGCGATACCACGCCACCCGGCAGCCAGCCCTCACCGCGACGAGACCACAACCCCCAACAAGCCCGGCCCCGTATGCGCGCCGATCACCGCACCGACCTCGCTCACATGCAGGTCCGCCAGCCCGGGCACCCGCTCCCGCAGGCGGTCCGCCAGGGCCGACGCCCGGTCCGGGGCGGCGAGATGGTGGACGGCGATGTCGACGGGTGCGCTGCCCGCCCGGTCGGCGGCGATCTCCTCCAGCCGGGCGATGGCCTTGGACGCCGTCCGGACCTTCTCCAGGGGTTCGATACGGCCGCCCTCCAGCTGCAGCAGCGGTTTCACGGCGAGCGCGGAGCCGAACAGCGCCTGGGCCGCCCCGATCCGGCCGCCGCGGCGCAGATAGTCGAGGGTGTCGACGTAGAAGTAGGCGGAGGTGCCCGCGGCCCGCTTCTCTGCGGCCG
This sequence comes from Streptomyces sp. MMCC 100, assembly GCF_041538145.2. Lineage (NCBI taxonomy): Bacteria > Bacillati > Actinomycetota > Actinomycetes > Kitasatosporales > Streptomycetaceae > Streptomyces > Streptomyces sp. MMCC 100. Next base: position 1,082,535 of record NZ_JBGORK020000001.1, on the reverse strand, counting down.
TGACGGCCTCGTCCACCGTGCCGCCCGCCTCCGCCGTCTCCGCGGCGGCGAGCGCGCAGAACCCGAGGGCCATCGCGATCATCCCCGTGTCCACGACCCGTACCGGGATCGACGCCTCGCGCGCCGCGACGACGGCCGCGTCGTGCGTGCCGGACAGTTCGGCGGACAGGTGGAGGGAGACGATGCCGTCGGCGCCGGATTCGGCGATCCTGCGGTAGGTCTCGGCGAAGAGCTCGGGGCTGGGGCGGGAGGTGGTGACCGGCCGGCGTTTCTGCAGGGCCTGGGCCAGGGAACGGGTCGAGATCTCGGTGCCCTCCTCCAGGGCCCGGTCGCCCAGGACCACGGTCAGGGGTACCGCGGTGATGCCGTGCCGCTCCATCGTCCGGGCCGGGAGGTAGGCCGTTGAATCCGTGACGATAGCGACATGGCGGGACATGAGCTGGAGGTTACCTGGCGTAGTGCCCGTACGGCAGTCCGGCCCCGACGACGGGGCGTTCACGGGACCGCGACCGGGTCGGTCGGCCGAGTCGGCCGGTCGGGTCGTCGCGTCGCCTCGGTCGAGTCGGTCGGTCGGGTCGTCGAGTCGGTCGGTCGGTCGGTCGAGTCGGCCAGCCGATCGAGTCAGTCGGTCAGCCGATCGAGTCAGTCGGTCAGCCGCTCGGTCAGGTCGTGCTCTCCGGGCGGGCCTTCTTCTGCCAGGGGTACACCGGGCTCGCGGCGGGCGGGGTGATGGCGGGCCGGGCGGAGTCCCCCTTCGCCGGCTCCTGCGCCGGGGAGCCCGGCCAGGTCTGCCGGGCGGACGCGGCGTCGGCGGGCGGGGCCTCGGGCCAGGACGGCGACGCGGCGGCCGGTCCCGCCCCCGGCCCTGTCCCGGTCTCCGTCTCCGTCGCCTCCGTCCAGTGCCGCAGTGCACCGGCCTCCACGTCGATCTGCGCGCTCAGCGAGTCCAGGTCGTCGTCCGCGAAGCGGCGGGCGCGGTCGCGGGCCGCCCAGCGCAGTGCGTCCGCCGACCGGGTGATGCGCTCGGTGCGCTCACGCAGTCCGGGCAGGCGCTCGGCGAGGGTGGCGCGGTCGGGCTCGGACTCCAGCCGCCGCAGCTCGCCGTCCAGCTCGAAGCCGTGCGCGCTGAGCCGCTCGAAGAGGGCCAGGGACTCCTTGAGGGATTCGTCCTCGGCCACGCGCGCGTGCAGGGCGTCCTGCGTGGCCCGCATGGAGGTGCGCAGCGTCAGCCGCAGCTGTGCCAGCTCGCCCGCCGGCCCCACCTGGACGAAGGACTTGGCCCGCAGGGTGTGGTCCTCGACGGTGCGGCGGGCCTGGGTGATGCCGCGGTCCACGCTGCGCTTGGCGGCACCGACGGCCTTCACCGTGGCGTAGACACCCAGCACGACGGCGAGCAGGAAGAGCAGGGCGAACACTGTGAGCGCTGCTTCCACGAGGCTCCTCCTTCGGACGTCCGGCCCGCGCACCGGCGGTCCACGGCACGTGTCGCGCCGCTCTTCCACGGTAAACGCAACGGGCAGGCCCAGGGTTCCGCAAGAACCCGGAACCTGCCCGTACCGGACCCGGCACCAGCCCCTAGGGGACGCCCCGAAGCGCCTCCCGACCAGCCCCGGACACCGCCTACGCCGGCACGATGTTCACCAGCTTCGGCGCCCGCACGATCACCTTGCGGATCCCGGCCCCGCCCAGCGCGGCCACGACCTTCTCGTCGGCCAGCGCGGCCTTCTCCAGGTCGTCGCCGGAGATGGAGGGGGCGACCTCCAGCCGCGCCTTGACCTTGCCCTTGATCTGGACGACGCAGGTCACGGTCTCGTCGACGACGTAGGCCGGGTCGGCGACCGGGAAGTCCTCGTGGACGACCGAGGACTCGTGTCCCAGCTTGCGCCACAGCTCCTCGGCGACGTGCGGGGCCAGCGGCGCGACCAGCAGCACCAGGCGCTCGGCGACCGACCGCGGGACCGGGCCGCCGGCCTTGGTCAGGTGGTTGTTCAGCTCGGTGACCTTGGCGATGGCGGTGTTGAACCGCATGCCCTCCAGGTCCTGCCGCACGCCGTCGACGGCCTTGTGCAGGGCGCGCAGGGTGTCGGCGTCGATGTCGCTCTCCGCGACGTCCGCCACGGACAGCTCGCCGGTGTTCTCGTCGACGACGTTGCGCCACAGCCGCTGCAGCAGCCGGAACTGGCCGACCACCGCGCGGGTGTCCCACGGCCGGGAGACGTCCAGGGGGCCCATCGCCATCTCGTACAGGCGCAGCGTGTCGGCGCCGTACTCGGCGCAGATCTCGTCGGGGGTGACCGCGTTCTTCAGGGACTTGCCCATCTTGCCCAGCAGTCGGGAGACCTTCTCGCCCTGGTAGTAGTAGGCGCCGTCGCGCTCCTCGACCTCGGCGGCCGGCACCGCGATGCCGCGGCTGTCGCGGTAGACGTAGGCCTGGATCATGCCCTGGTTGAACAGCTTGTGGAACGGTTCGGCCGAGGAGACGTGCCCCAGGTCGAACAGGACCTTGGACCAGAAGCGCGCGTACAGCAGGTGCAGCACGGCGTGCTCGGCGCCGCCGACGTACAGGTCGACGCCGCCGTGCGGCAGGCCCTCGCGCGGGCCCATCCAGTACTGCTCGATCTCGGGGTCGACCAGCCGCTCGCTGTTGTGCGGGTCCAGGTAGCGCAGCTCGTACCAGCAGGAACCGGCCCAGTTGGGCATCGTGTTGGTCTCGCGGCGGTACTTGCGCGGGCCGCGGCCGTCGCCCAGGTCCAGGGTGACGTTGACCCAGTCCTCGTTGCGGGACAGCGGGGTCTCGGGCCTGGTATCGGCGTCGTCCGGGTCGAAGGTCCGCGGGGAGTAGTCCTCGACCTCGGGCAGCTCCAGCGGCAGCATCGACTCGGGCAGGGCGTGGGCGATGCCGTCCTCGTCGTAGACGATCGGGAAGGGCTCGCCCCAGTAGCGCTGGCGGCTGAACAGCCAGTCGCGCAGGCGGAAGTTGACGGTGCCCTCACCGGCGCCGGTGCGCTCCAGCCACTCGGTGATGCGCTCCTTGGCCTCGACGACGGGCAGGCCGTCCAGGGTGACCTCGTCGTTGGACGAGTTCATGATCTTCGCGTCGTACGACGAGAAGGCGTCCTCCCACGTCGCCGGGTCGGTGCCGCGGCCGTCGGTCGGCTCGACGATGCAGCGGATCGGCAGCTCGAAGGCGCGGGCGAACTCGAAGTCGCGCTGGTCGCCCGCCGGGACGGCCATGATCGCGCCGGTGCCGTAGCCCATCAGCACGTAGTCGGCGATGAAGACCGGGACCTGCTCGCCGTTGACCGGGTTGGTGGCGTACGCGCCGATGAAGACGCCGGTCTTGTCCTTGGCCTCGGCCTGCCGCTCGACGTCGGACTTCGAGGCGGCCTGCGCGCGGTAGGCGGCGACGGCCTCGGTCGGGGTGGCGTGACCGCCGGTCCAGGCGTCGTGCGTGCCCTCGGGCCAGGCGTCCGGGGTGAACTTCTCGACCAGCGGGTGTTCGGGCGCCAGCACCATGTAGGTCGCGCCGAACAGCGTGTCGGGGCGGGTGGTGAAGACGGTGATGCGCTCGCCGTCCACGGGGAAGTCGACGCGGGCGCCCTCGGAGCGGCCGATCCAGTTGCGCTGCTGCAGCTTGATGGCCTCGGGCCAGTCCAGCTGGTCCAGGTCGTCCAGCAGCCGGTCGGCGTAGGCGGTGATGCGCATGTTCCACTGGCGCAGCTTGGACTTGAAGACGGGGAAGTTGCCGCGCTCGGAGCGGCCGTCGGCGGTGACCTCCTCGTTGGCCAGCACGGTGCCCAGTCCGGGGCACCAGTTGACCGGCGCGTCGGAGGCGTAGGCCAGGCGGAACTCGCCCAGCACGTCGGCGCGCTCGGCCTCGCTCAGGGTGCTCCACGCGCGCCCGGGGTGGCCCGGGACCGCCCGCTCACCGGAGGCGAACTGGGCGACCAGGTCGGCGATCGGGCGAGCCTTCTTGGCCTCGTCGTCGTACCAGGAGTCGAAGATCTGCAGGAAGATCCACTGGGTCCACTTGTAGTACTCGGGGTCGATCGTGGCGAACGACCTGCGCTTGTCGTGACCCAGGCCCAGCCGGCGCAGCTGGGACTTCATGTTCTCCATGTTGGCTTCGGTGGACACGCGCGGGTGCGTGCCGGTCTGCACCGCGTACTGCTCGGCGGGCAGGCCGAAGGCGTCGAAGCCCAGGGTGTGCAGGACGTTGTGGCCGGTCATCCGCTGGAAGCGGGCGAAGACGTCGGTGGCGATGTAGCCCAGGGGGTGGCCGACGTGCAGGCCCGCACCGGACGGGTACGGGAACATGTCCATGATGAACTTCTTGGGCTTGGCGACCAGCTCGGGGTCGCCCGCCAGGTCACCCTTGGGGTTCGGCGCGGCGTACGTCCCCTCGGCGTCCCAGAAGTCCTGCCAGCGTGCCTCGATCTCGGCGGCCATGGCAGCCGTGTAGCGGTGCGGCGCGGCGTCCGCCGACACAGGGGCGGTCGCCGCGGGGTTCGTCTCGCTCATGATCCTCAAAGCTCCATCGATCGTCTCTGCCAGCGGCTGCGACCTTCATGACCAGCGGCTGCGATTGCCGGGAAATGAAAAATCCCCTCGCACAGGAGGGGACGCCGCGCCGATTCCGGCCACCGGACTACGACCGGGGTCGGGACTGATCAGCGCGGCTCGCTAAGCAGAAGGCGTACGGCACGCATGGCGTCAGGGTACCGCAGTCGCCGAGCGGGCCGCGACGGGCTTCCGGGGCACCGGAATCCGGGGCCCGGGTTCCGGAAACCGGGGGCGAACCTGAACCAAGGTCAAAGGTTACTTCGCGTAACGACTGCTAAGGGACACCAGCACGAGTGCGCAGTCATTTGATAACAACGCAATAACTCAAACCTCCTACCCACGGGTATGGCGCCACTTAGAGTGCGGCAGCGGGACCGCTTTCCCGAACCGCTCCGGAGTTGCCCCCATGAACCCTCCCCCGATCCACCCGCGCGGCACCAGCTCGCCGCCTCCCCTCACGTCCCTGACGTGGGGAGGTCCGTCGTCATGACGAACGACAGCACGATGGACGACACCTTCGCCCAGTTCCTGAACTTCGGCGCCGGCGTCCTCTCCCTCGTCTTCCTCAGCTGCTCGGTGATCTGGGGACTCCTCGCCCAGGACCGGATCGTCCTCGACACCCGGCAGCGGATCCTGGCCCAGGCGGTGCACCGGACCACCGCGGTCGCCTCGGTCGTGTTCCTTCTGGTGCACATCGTGGTCAAACTCGTCCTCGACCACACCACCTGGGTCGCCGCGGTCCTCCCGTTCGGGCTCCTGGCCACGGACGACGAGGCGTTCGGCGGCCGGGCCGTCCTCATCGGCTTCGGCACCCTGGCCAGCATGCTCATGATCTTCGTGGGGGTCACCGGAGCCCTGCGCAACCGCTTCGCGTCCCCGGCCCCGGTGGCGGCCCGCTGGCGGGCGATGCACATGCTGGCCTACCCGGCCTGGTGCCTGGCCCTGGTGCACGGGCTCTACGCGGGTCGAGCGGCGAAGCCGATCTTCATGATCCTCTACGCCCTGTCCGTGGTCGGCGTCATGGCGGCCCTGGCCCTGCGTGCGGCGCCCCGCCCGGTCAAGCGCAAGGTCGCCGACCGGATCACCGGCCTCCTCGGGTCCGGGGAGCGGCCCGCCCGCGAGGAGAGCGAGGAGGGGGCGGAGAGCCGGTCGAGGGGCTCCGCCGCCCTGCCGGGCTACGAGCGTGCCGCGGCGTCCGCGGCACGCGGCGCGTCCCCGTCCGCCCCGCTGTACGAATCCGCGGAGCGCCTCACTCCCCCGGAGCCCGCGGGCGGCTTCGCGGCGGCCTACCGCGCCGTGTCCGCTCCCTCGGGCGCGCGCCGGCCGCCGCTGACGGCCGACCCGGCCGCGTCCGGCGGGCCTGCGGACCTGCGGCCCACCGAGGCGATGCCCGTCGTGGACGGCGGCGGCAGCACCTCGGGCAGCTGGCCCATACCGTCGCCGCCCCCGGTCGGCGAGGCACCCCCGTCCGTCTACGACCCGCTCAACGACACGGGCCACACCATCCCGGTCTACGGCAGCACGGACGCGGCGGACCACTCCGCGAGCTACTCCGCGCAGTACTCCTCGGGCTACGGCTCGAGTGACGTGTACGACACCCGTGAGACGAACGCGGTCTACGACACGTACTACCCGGGCGACACGTACAACAGCGGTCCCGCCCCTGAACCACCCCCCGGTGCGCCGTCGTCGTCCTACGACTTCGACGCACCGGGTTCCGGCGAACCTTGGAACACGCCTTCCGGAGGCTTGAATTGAACGAGGCCCTGCCCGACGTCCCAGAGGTCCGGGTGGTCGGGCTTCCTCAGCTCACGTCGGGCTTCGACCTTGTCGAGCGCCTGGATCTGCCGATGCACCTCAAGGTGCACGGTCCGCTCGAACCGATGGGCGGGGAGCAGCTCGCGCAGCTCTCCGAACGCATCAACCTGAAGGGCCGCGGCGGCGCGGGCTTCCCCTTCCACAAGAAGCTGCGCTCGGTCGCCGAGGCGGCGATCAAGCGCGGCGTACGGCCGGTCGTGGTCGTCAACGGCAGCGAGGACGAGCCGGCCTGCCGCAAGGACACGGTGCTGATCAACCGTGCCCCGCACCTCATCCTGGACGGTGCGCTGCTGTGCGCCGAGGCCATGGGCGCCCGCACGCTGGTCATCGGGGTCACCCGCGAGTCCACGCAGCGCTCCATGGAGGCCGCGCTCGCCGAACGCGGGCTGAGCAACGGCCGCCGGTCCGCCCTCCGCGCGCGCGTGCAGCGCAATCCGGTACGCATGGTCACCGGCGCGGCGGCCTCGCTGATCCGCTCCATCGACGGCGGCCCGGCGATCCCGCCGGGCCGCAAGGTGAGCGCCTCCAGGAGCGGCGTCGGCGGCGCGCCGACCCTGCTGTCCAACGCCGAGACCTTCGCGCAGCTGGCGATCGCCGCCCGCATCGGCCCGGAGCGCTACGGCAACACCGGCCTGTACGACGAGCCGGGCACCGTGATGCTCACGGTCTCCGGCGCGGTGGCCCGCCCCATGGTGATCGAGGTCCCGACGGGCGTGCCGCTGCGCTACGTCCTCCAGCTGGCCGGCGCCCCGCCGGTACCGCAGGGCGTGCTGACCGGCGGCTACCACGGCAAGTGGATCGACGCGGCGACCGTCGACGAGGCGATCGTCTCCCGCAACTCGCTGCAGCAGGTGGGCGGCTCGCTCGGCGCGGGCGCGATCCTGCCGATCAGTCAGGACACCTGCCCGCTGGGCGAGTCGCTGCGGGTGGCGCAGTGGCTGGCCGAGGAGAGCGCGGGCCAGTGCGGCCCCTGCTACCTGGGCCTGCCGGCGGCCGCGCGGGGCCTGGAGGACATTCTCAACGGCGGTGGTCCGGCCGCTCTGGAGGCGGTCAAGCAGGTCGCGAAGAACGTGAAGCGGCGCGGCGCCTGCTCGCACCCGGACGGCTCGGCGATGTTCCTGGAGTCGACCGTCAAGGCGTTCACGGACGACCTGGCCGCCCATGTCCTCGGCAACGGCTGCGGACGGCCCGTGGAGGGCGTTCTGCCGCTCTTCGAGGGCGGCAGGGCCCCCACGGGCATCCCGGGCGGCGGCGGGGAGGAGAACGGCCCCAGCCGCCAGAAGATCTACGTCGACTGGACGCTGTGCCGGGGGCACGGGCTGTGCGCGGACATCCTGCCGGAGGTCTTCCAGCTCGGCGCCGACGGCTTCCCGACCGTCGCGCAGGCCGAGGTGCCGCGCTTCGCGGAGGCCAAGGCGGTGCGCGCGGTGCGCCGCTGCCCGGCGCTGGCGCTGCGCATCGAGGAGGACACCCGCGCGCAGGCGCCGTCCTCGCGCACCAACCTGCCGGTGCTGTCCCAGGGCCGCGGCCGCCGGGCGCTCGGCCGCTGAGGCACGGAGACGAACGAACCCCCCGGATCGAGGATCCGGGGGTTCGTCTGTGTGATGTGGAGCTAAGGAGAATTGAACTCCTGACCTCCTGCATGCCATGCAGGCGCTCTACCAACTGAGCTATAGCCCCTTGCCGTCTGCCGCCCGGTCTCCCCGGCGGCGACGCCAACATTACACGGTCGACCGGGCACAACACCAAATCGTTTCCGGTATGCCCGTTCCGTCCTCTTGTGGGGGTGTCAGGCCGTCACGAACGAGTAGAACCGCTTGAGCGTGCAGTGCTCCTCGAGGAGCCGGCCGTAGATCGGCTCGCCCTCGAGTTCGCGGTACGTCTCGATGGGGTCGCCTTTTATGATCAGCGCCCGCGCGCATTCCTCGCACCAGTACTGGTAGTCGGGGTTGACCGGTTCCATGTCGCGCACGATGGGCGTGCCCCTGCCGCACCAGTCGCACTTCCGCCTGTGTGCACCCATCGATCAGCTCCAGCTGTGGCCGCAGGCCGTGCACACGTAAGAGATTCCGCCGTTGTCGCCGAGGACTTGGGCCACGTGCCCAGAACCGCAGGAAGGGCAGCTGAGACGGGTGAGCGTGTTCCTCGCCACCGCTCCGCCGAGGAGGTGACCGACCTCCTCGAGGATGCTCCCAGGCATCGCCACTCCCTCCCGTCGGGCCGCGGTCCCCTTCCGGCCGTTTGATTCTGCCACGACCGGGCCGACCCGGTCAGCGACGCCTCAGTACCGGTCCGGACACGGAGTCCACAGACGTATACGCCTGTGGGACGCGTGTTGCTCAAGCGAGCGGAGACGAAAAATCCCGCCCCCCGAAGGGGACGGGATTCGTCCGTGGGCTGTGGAGCTAAGGAGAATTGAACTCCTGACCTCCTGCATGCCATGCAGGCGCTCTACCAACTGAGCTATAGCCCCTGGTGCCACGCGACCCGGGCCGCATGGTCCTTCACTTCGTCCGCTCCGCTCGGCGGGGCGAACAAGAAGAACTTTAGCCTGCGACCTGCCGGAAAGTGAAATCCGGGTCCCGGGCCCACCGGCCACGGCTGGAGGGCCGGCCGTCGTCGCTCAGACGTCGTCGCCGATCACCGGTTCCGGCAGCGTGCCGGCGTTGTGCTCCAGCAGGCGCCAGCCGCGGGCGCCCTCGCCGAGGACGGACCAGCAGCAGTTGGTCAGGCCGCCGAGGCTCTCCCAGCTGTGCGGCTCCAGGCCGAGCAGGCGGCCGATGGTGGTGCGGATCGTGCCGCCGTGGCTGACCACGACGAGGGTGCCGTCCTCGGGGAGCTTCTCGGCGTGCCGGAGCACCACGGGGGCGGCGCGGTCGGCGACCTCGGTCTCCAGCTCGCCGCCGCCGCGGCGCACGGGCTCGCCGCGCTTCCAGGCCGCGTACTCGTCGCCGTACCGGGCGATGATCTCCTCGTGGGTCAGGCCCTGCCAGACGCCCGCGTAGGTCTCCCGCAGGCCCTCCTCCAGGGTCACCTCGAGGCCGGTGAGGACGGACAGCTCGGCGGCCGTGTTCGCGGCGCGTGCGAGGTCGGAGGCGACGATCGCGTCGGGCCTGAGGTGCACGAGCAGTCCGGCCGCGCGGCGGGCCTGGGCGACGCCGGTCCCGGTCAGCTCGACGTCCGTGCTGCCCTGGAAGCGGCGCTCCACGTTCCACGCGGTCTGGCCGTGCCGCCAGAGGATGACGCGCCGGCCTCGGCCCGGCTTTCCCGCCGTCACCTCACCGGTGGCGCTCATCGCCAGTCCTCGTCGGTCCGCGTCGCCTCCTCGGCGGCCTGGAGCTTCGCGTGCTCCTCCGCCTTGCCGCGGGTCTCCTTGGCGTCGGCGGGCAGGTCCAGCTCGGGGCAGTCCTTCCACAGCCGCTCCAGGGCGTAGAAGACGCGCTCCTCGCTGTGCTGGACGTGGACGACGATGTCGACGTAGTCGAGCAGGACCCAGCGGGCCTCGCGGTCGCCCTCGCGGCGCACCGGCTTGGCGCCGAGTTCCTTGTTCAGCCGCTCCTCGATCTCGTCGACGATCGACTTGACCTGGCGGTCGTTGGGCGCGGAGGCCAGCAGGAAGGCGTCCGTGATCGACAGCACGTCGCTGACGTCGTAGGCGATGATGTCGTGCGCGAGCTTGTCGGCCGCTGCCTGGGCGGCGGCGTTGATGAGTTCGATGGAGCGGTCGGTCGCGGTCACTGCCTGGCTTTCGGGTCGGCGGTCGGTTGACCTCAAGGGTCTCACGACCGCCGGCACGGGCCCACGCGAAGAACCTGCGCCCCCTACGACGCCGGCTTGTAGTCCTGGCCGAGCACCACCGAGACCCGCGCGTTCGCGGAGACCTTCCCCTGGGATACGGAGCCGGTGGGCAGGCCCAGGGTCTTGGCGACCTGGACGGCGTTCTCCTTGTCGGCGGCCTCCGCGTAGACGACCTCCGACGTGGCCTCGGTGCCGGAGGCGGTGCCGCCCGACACGAAGGTGAAGCCGCCGTTGAGGAGGACGACGCGGGCCTTGCCGGTGCGGTCCTCGACGCCGGTGGCGTTGCGGACCGAGACGCTGACGGCCGCGTCCTTGTCGGGGCTCTTGGCGGTGCCGCCGAGGACGTCCTTGACGACGCTGTCACTGGCCTCGGCGCTGAGCCCGCCGCCGTCCTGGACGGGCAGCAGCGCGGTCTTGAAGTCGCCGCCCTTGGCGCGGTCGGAGAGCCCGGCGAGGAAGGTGCCGAGGTCCTTCTCGGTCAGCGGCGGGTCGAGGATCATCCCGAGGGTCTGGACGGTGGTCGTCGCGGCCTGCGGGTCGGAGGACAGCTTGCGCAGCACGCCCTGCATGACCTGCCCGAACCGCTGCAGCTGGGCATTGGCTTCCTCGCCCTTGCCGCTGTAGGTGGCGTAGGCGACGGCCATCTTGCCGCTGAGGGTCTGGCCCTCGCCCTTGTGCACGAGGGGCGCGGCGCCCTTGTCCTTGGACTCCGGGTCGGGGACGTCGGCGTCGGTGTCGACGTCGATGTTGCCGACCAGGTCGACGAGGATCTGGAGGTAGGGCGTGTCCAGGCGCCAGGTGCCCTCGATGTCGGTGCCGAGGGCGGAGTCGAGCGCGGTGCGGGTCGCGTCGGGGCCCTCGTCGTCGACGGACTTGGCGAGCGTGGTGGTGCTGCCGTCGTCGCCGGTCAGGGCGAGCGCGTTGGGCACCAGCACGGCGGTGCCCTGCTTGGTGGTGGTGTTGTTCACGAGCAGCGCGGTGGAGGTGCCGCCGCCCTTGGTGTCGTGCAGGTGGACGGCGATCACGTCGCGCTTCTGGGCACCCGCCGTCGTCGTACCGCCCGTCTTGTCGTCGGAGGAGGACAGTCCGGGCAGCTTCCCGGCGTACCAGAGGTAGCCGACGCCGCCGACCGCGACCAGCGCCAGGACGACGACCAGGGCGACGATGCGCGAGCGTGCGCGGCGTCGGGCCTCCTCGCGGCGTTCGGTGCGGTTCTCCGTGAACTTCATCCAGTCGATGACGTCCTCGGAGTCGCCGGTCGGCTCCTCGACGAAGGCGAACTGCTCGGTGCGGTAGTCCCCGCCGGAAGCGGGAGAGGGCTCGTCGGTGTCCGTCCACTCCCGCTCCTCGGGCGGGCCCGCCTGTTGCGGGATGTGGGCGGTCTGCTCGGCGACCCTGGGCTGCGGGCCGCTGGTCGCGGCCCGGCCGTAGGGGTCGTACGGCTGCTGCGGGGCCGGAGCGCCGCCGTGCGGACCGGTGGGGTGGCCGCCGTAGGCGCCGTAGCCGGGCGCGGGCGGCTGGGGCGGCTGCCGGCCGGTGTCGTAGCCGCCCTGGGCGCCGTAGGGGTCGTACGGCTGCTGGACGGGCTGCTGGGTGCCCGTGGCGTACGGGTCGTAGCCGTAGCCCTGCTGCCCGTACTCCTGTCCCTGCTGCCCGTACTGCTGCCCGTGCTGCCCCTGCTGCTGGGCGTACGGGTCGTACTGCTGCTGCCCGCCGGGCTGGGCCGGCACCTGGCCCTGGGTGTGGCCGTGGCCCTGGGTGTGCCCCTGGGCCTGGCGGTACACGGGGCGGCCGTACTCGTCGTAGCCGACCAGTTCGTACTGGTCGTCGCCGTATCCCGCGTCGTATCCGTCGTTCACCGGTGCCCCTCTCGGCTCACTCGCCGCGGTACAGCTGGCGTTTGTCGATATAGCGCACGACTCCGTCGGGCACCAGGTACCAGACGGGTTCGCCCTTGGCGACTCTCGCACGGCAGTCCGTGGAGGAGATGGCGAGGGCGGGGACCTCGACGAGCGAGACACCGCCCTTGGGGAGTCCGGCGTCCGTGAGGGTGTGGCCGGGCCGGGTGACGCCGATGAAGTGGGCGAGGGAGAACAGCTCCTCGCTGTCGCGCCAGGTGAGGATCTGGGCGAGGGCGTCGGCCCCGGTGATGAAGAACAGGTCCGCGTCCGGGTTGAGGGCGCGCAGGTCGCGCAGGGTGTCGACGGTGTAGGTGGGGCCGCCGCGGTCGATGTCGATGCGGCTGACCGAGAACTGCGGGTTCTCGACGGTCGCGACGACCGTCATCAGATAGCGGTCCTCGGCCGCGGAGACCTCGCGGTGGCTCTTCTGCCACGGCTGCCCGGTCGGCACGAACACCACCTCGTCGAGCTGGAACTGCGCGGCGACCTCACTGGCCGCCACGAGGTGACCGTGGTGGATCGGGTCGAAGGTGCCGCCCATGACGCCCAGGCGTCGCTTGCCCGACGGCGGGCCGCCGCCCGGACCGTTGACCGGGCCGGTGGCGCGGGCGGGCACCGCGTTCTGCGTGCCGCGCGCCGACGCGTGCGCCGGGCCGGTAGGCGTGTCGTGCTCTCCCATGCGAGCAGACCCTACCGGCCCGCCCGGAGCGACCCGGTCGCGCCCACGGAGCCGGGCGCTCAGCGGTCGCGGTTGAACCGGGTGGTGATCCACAGCAGGAACAGCAGGATGGCGAGCGCACCGAAGCCGGTGACGTAGGGGCTGAGGCTCTCGTGGTTGCCGCCGTGCTCCTCGCCGCCCTCGGCGGCGAGGGTGACGAACTGGGCGGCGCTGAGGGGAAGGCTCATCTTCGGCAGGACCTATCCGGTGTGGGCGGGACAAGACGTCCGCTCATCGTATGCGGGCGCCCCGCGGGCGATCACGCCGACTCCGCCGTTGGGGACGGGGCGACGCCGGGGCGCGGCGGGTCCGGGGGGAACCTTCGGATCTCCTCAGTCGTCCTTCTGCTTGTACCCCCGCAGCAGGAACCACGCGGTCAGCACACAGCCCACCACCATCACGATCAGGACGATCCGGAGCAGATTCCCCGGCCCCTGCTGCTCGGCGGCGGTCGCGGCCCCGGCGAGCCAGTCGGCGTGGGGGATGTGCTGCATGGTGTGGACTCCTTCGACGTACTGCCCGTCCACGGTATATCCACCTAGGCTGGACCCGGCTCCGGGGGCGCAAAGGACCGCACAAGGGTTCGTAAAGGCCAGACATACGTACAGGTCACACATACGCACATGGGGGAAGAGATGTCCGACGGCCACGACAACGGGCACGAGAACGTGCCGAGCAGGCAGCGCAGGCGCTTCCCCGGAATCTCCTCGCGTGCGTACGAGCATCCGGCCGACCGCAGCGCGCTGGTGGCGCTGCGCAAGCTCAGCGGCTTCGACACGGTCTTCAAGGCGCTGAGCGGCCTGCTGCCCGAGCGGAGCCTGAGGCTGCTGTTCCTGTCCGACTCGGTGCGCGTCTCGGACCGGCAGTTCGCCCATCTGAACGTCATGCTGCGCGACGCCTGCTACATCCTGGACCTGGAGAAGGTCCCCGCGATGTACGTCAAGCAGGACCCGGCCCCGAACGCGATGTGCATCGGCCTGGACGAGCCGATCATCGTCGTCACCACGGGCCTGGTCGAGCTCCTCGACGAGGAGGAGATGCGGGCGGTCGTCGGGCACGAGGTCGGCCACGCCCTGTCCGGGCACGCGGTCTACCGGACGATACTGCTCTTCCTGACCTCGCTGGCGGTCCGGGTCGCCTGGATCCCGCTGGGCAACGTGGCGATCATGGCGATCGTGACCGCGCTGCGCGAGTGGTTCCGCAAGTCGGAGCTGTCCGCCGACCGCGCGGGCCTGCTGGTCGGCCAGGACCTGCAGGCCTCCATGCGGGGCCTGATGAAGATCGCGGGCGGCAACCACCTGCACGAGATGAACGTGGACGCGTTCCTGGAGCAGGCCGAGGAGTACGAGGCCAGTGGCGACCTGCGCGACTCCGTGCTGAAGATCCTCAACGTGCTGCCCCGCTCGCACCCGTTCACCACGGTCCGGGCCGCCGAGCTGAAGAAGTGGGCGGCCTCCCGCGAGTACCAGCGGACCATGGACGGCCACTACCCGCGGCGCGACGAGGACAAGGACACCTCGGTCCGGGACTCCTTCCGGGAGTCGGCGTCCAGCTACGCCACGCATGTGCGCAACTCCAAGGACCCGCTGATGAAGCTGGTCAACGACATCGCGGGCGGCGCCGGTGACCTCGGCGACCGGATGCGGCGGGGCTTCGGCGGCTTCGCGGGCTCCCAGCCGAGGCCGCCCAAGGACGGGGGCGGGCCGGCGGAGGGGCCCGATGACGGTCCCCAGGGGCCTGAGGGGCCTGGGGAGCCCGAGGGCGGCGCTCCCGAGTCTCCGCGGGACGGCGCACCGCGCGACGGCGCCTGATCCCGCCCCGCTCACACCTTCGGCTGGGCACCCTCGGCGAGGCTGCCGCACAGGGCCGTGGCGTTGTCCGTGGTGTACGGGTCGGTGCCGGCGGGGACGCCGGCCCCGGCCTCCTGGCCGGCCAGCAGCGGGCGCAGGTGGTTCGCCGAGTCCTCGGCGCAGGACAGCGGCCCGGCCTGGACGTAGGAGGCGACGAGCCGGGTCTGGTGCAGCCGGAGGTCGTCCCGGTCGAAGCGGAAGTGCAGCTCGCGCCGGACGGTGAACAGCGACTCCTCGGCCCGGGCGTCGCCGGCCGGCCGCAGCGCGTAGACCATGGTGTGGTCGGCGGTGACCTCCAGGGTGGACGCGTCGCTCTCCACGATCCGCAGGCTGCCGTCCACCCGGATCTCGGGATCGGCCAGCTCGGCCCGGGCGGGGTCGAAGCGGATCAGCCATCCGGTGGGCGCGTGCCGGCCGTCCGCGGCGGGAGCGTCGAAGCTCTCGTCGAACTGCCGGAGCTGGTCCGGATCCAGCAGCACCCGCACCGAGCGGGCCTGGCCGCCGCCGAGCACGTCCGGGTCGAGCGCCGAGCGCACGATGTAGTTCTTGGCGGTGGTGAGCGCGTTGAGCACCTGGTCCTCGGAGAAGTGCGCCGTGCGCCGGGCCCCCGGCAGCGGGACGCCCTCGGCCGCGGTCCGGAAGTGCGCGGCGGGGCTGTGCGCGTACAGGAACGCGGCGTCGTCGGCGCCGGGCACCCGGTCCCGCGGGGCGAGCGGGACGAGGGTCATCCGCGCCGGCTCGGCGGCCCGCTCCCCTGCGGGGCTCTGGTACGGGTGCCGTACGCCCATGTAGATGGCGGTGCCGAAGGCGACGGCGATCAGCAGGACGAGGATCAGTGCCTGCCGGGACAGTCCGGCCCGGCGCAGGGGCGGGCGGCGGCGTACGGCGGGCGCGTGGTCGGTGATGCGCTCCTGGGCGGAGAGCTCCTGGAGCCGGGCAGCGCGCACGAACGATTCGTCGAAGACGACGGATCGGTACTCGTCCTCTCCGCCTCCGGGGGCGCCGTCGGGCGTTCCTCCGGGCGGACCGCCAAGCCCTGCCATACCTTCAGAGTGAGTCTGCGCAGGGGCGCGTAAACGCGCCGGTGCCAGTCAAGTTGGGACAGCTTGGCGCCGTCCGAGGGGCAGGTCAGGGGCTGCGCGGAATCACCGACACGGCCGGCTGGGAGTAGTCGGCGGAGGCCGAGGGCGTCACGGTGCCGCCCTGTTCGGGGCCGGTCGAGGCGGGCGGCGGCACCTGCTGCGGGCCGCTGCCCGAGGAGGCGCCCCGGTAGACGGCCACGAAGGCCAGCGCGACCATGCCGATGCCCATCGCCAGGGCGAGCAGCCAGGCGACGGGCCGGTGCCAGCGGACCTGCTTGCCGTAGGCCGCGGGAGCGCCGTACGGGCGGTCGAGGAGGTCGCGGTCGTCGTCCGGGTCGTCGAGGTCGGGATCATGGCCGAAATCGCCGTACCCGTCGTCGTAGCGCTCGGCTCTGCTGCGGCCGCGGCGGGCCGCTTCCGCCTCGGTGGCCTCGGCTCTCGCCTCAGCGGCGGCCAGGAGGCGTTCGACGGCGGTCGGCTCGTGCACCGCGGCCGCCTGTACGAAGGCCTCGTTGAAGACCACGGAGGCGAACTCTTCGTCCGACACCCCGCGGTCGTGGTCGTCGTCGGGCTCCCTGCCGTCCGGGAACGGCGTGCCCCCCACGTCCTCCGGCACGGGACCAGACTAGACCTGGGGGGTCGTTTTGGGCAGACGGCGGGGAAATTCATCCGGTGGGTGAGATGCCCCGATCGGTGCGCCTGCCGCCGGCCGTCAGCGGCGTACGTGTCCGTCACCGGTGACGATGTACTTGGTGCTGGTCAGCTCCGGCAGCCCCATCGGGCCCCTGGCGTGCAGCTTCTGCGTGGAGATGCCGATCTCGGCGCCGAAGCCGAACTGACCGCCGTCGGTGAAGCGGGTGGAGGTGTTCACCGCGACGGTGGTGGAGTCGACCAGCTGGGTGAAGCGCCGGGCGGCCTGCTGCGAGGTGGTCACGATGGCCTCGGTGTGGCCGGAGGTCCACAGCCGGATGTGCTCGACGGCCCGGTCCAGGGAGTCGACGACGGCGGCCGCGATGTCGTACGACAGGTACTCGGTCTCCCAGTCCTCGGGGGTCGCCTCGACGACGGTCGCGCCGGAGTCCTTGGCGTAGGCCATCACGCGTTCGTCGGCGTGCACGGTGACCCCGGCCTCGGCGAGGGCGTCCAGCGCGCGGGGCAGGAAGTCGGCGGCGATGTCCTGGTGGACCAGGAGGGTCTCGGCGGCGTTGCAGACGCTGACGCGCTGGGCCTTGGAGTTGATCAGGATGTCGACGGCCATGTCGAGGTCGGCCTGCGCGTCGACGTAGACGTGGCAGTTGCCGGTGCCGGTCTCGATGACGGGGACGGTGGACTCCTGGACGACCGTGTTGATCAGCGAGGCGCCGCCGCGCGGGATGAGCACGTCGACCAGGCCGCGGGCCCGCATCAGCTCGCGCACGCTGTCACGGCTCTCGCCGGGCACCAGCTGCACGGCGTCGGCGGGCAGCCCAGCACCGCCCACGGCGTCGCGGACCACCCGGACCAGCGCGGTGTTGGACTGGTAGGCGGAGGAGGAGCCGCGCAGCAGCACCGCGTTGCCGGACTTCAGGCACAGGGCGGCGGCGTCGACCGTCACGTTGGGCCGGCCCTCGTAGATGATGCCGACCACGCCGAGCGGCACCCGGACCTGGCGCAGGTCGATGCCGTTGGGCAGGGTGGAGCCGCGCACGACCTCGCCGACCGGGTCGGGCAGCGCGACGACGTCGCGCACGTCGGAGGCGATGGCGCGGACCCGCTCCGGGGTGAGGGTGAGCCGGTCGATGATGGCCTCGCTGGTACCGGCGGCGCGGGCCTTGGCCACGTCCTGGGCATTGGCCTCGACGATCTCGCTGGTACGGACCTCGAGCGCGTCCGCGACGGCGAGCAGCGCGTCGTCCTTGGCGGCCCGCGGCAGCGGCGCGAGGTCGGCCGCGGCGGACTTGGCCCGGTAGGCGGCCCGGGCGACGGGTGACATCGAGTCGTACGGCGAGAGCGTGGTCATGGGGGAAAGCGTAATGGGCCGGGCAGGGACGCCCACGGGTCGTTCCGAAGCCCGAGACACACGCCTTCCGCGACCGAACCGGCGCCGCACCCTCAGGCGAGCCGCTCCGCGTAATGACTGGGCAACCAGTGGTCGCGGGTCCGTGATCAGCCGGGGACGACGCACACACCGGACCGTGATCAGTGGGTGCCCCCCCGGAGGCGCCGACGATCCGGATCAGCCACGCCCCGCCGATGCCGGGAGCGGTCGGGGACGGTCGGCCGGGCCCGTCTTGGCCGCGGCGTCGTCCGTCAGACCACTCGCCGGCGACCTCAGCAGCAGCTTCTCACCGGTGGTGAGCCCTTCCCCGGATCGCGCGTTGCCCGAGGGGACGGCGGTCTCCCATGCCTGGAAGAACCGTGCGCACAGCGTTGCGACGACCGCCGGCCCACGCGTGCACAGGGCGCCACGGCGGGTGTTCTCGGGATCGAGCGGCACCACGGCAACCTGACGGTCGCAGACCAGGAAGCGGAGCAACGGCCTCGCCTCGCCTCCCGCACCGAAATCGGCACCGGCGGCTGGTGAGACGCCCTAGAACGGATGCACCCCGACGGGCGTCGCAGGTGCCGGTCCGTACCCCGCCGCGATGCGCTGGTGGTACGTGGCCCGGTCGATGACCTCCAGGCCGACGATCTCCCAGGGCGGCAGTCCCGCGGTCTGCCGGTGCTCGCCCCACAGGCGCAGGGCGACGGCGGCGGCGTCGTGCAGGTCGCGGGCCTCCTCCCAGTACCGGATTTCCGCGTGGTCGTCGGCGTACCGGCTGGTCAGCAGGAAGGGGTGGTCGTGCGCGAGCTGTTCGAGCGCCCGGCGCACCTCGGTGAGCGGGGCGCGGGCGCCGGAGACGCTGAGGGTGACGTGCCACAGGCGCGGGGTGTGCTCGGGCTCCTCGCCGCGGAACCGGTCGCCGGCGGCGACGCTGGTGAGGGCACGCTCCTCGCCCGGCGCCCGGTTGGCACCCCGGGCGCCGCCGGGGCGCGCGCCGGTGGCGCCGCGGGCGCCCGCACCACCGCGGGAGGCGGTACCACCGCGGGGTGCCGCCGTCCCAGGGCGTACTCCGCTCACGACGGCCTCCTTCACGCACACGGCTCGGCCCGGTGGTCGGCCGGGCTTGTCCCTGAGGAAAGTTGAGCAGGCCGCGCGAGATCGCGGGGCGGTTTTGCGGAACGTCCACCGCCGATTCGGGGACGTTTCGACCCATTACGGGTGCAGGATCACCAGATCGTCCCTGTGTACGACCTCGCGTTCGTACGCGGGTCCGAGTTCGCGCGCCAGTTCCCGGGTCGAGCGGCCGATCAGCCGGGGCATCTCCTTGGCGTCGAAGTTGACCAGTCCCCGGGCCACCGCCCGGCCCGTGCCGTCCCGCAGCTCGACGGGGTCGCCCGCGGCGAAGTCTCCTTCGACGCCCGCGATACCGGCCGGCAGCAGCGACTTGCGGCCCTCCACGACCGCCCGTACGGCACCGTCGTCGAGGACGAGCGCCCCCTGCGGGGCGGAGGCGTGCTGCAGCCACAGCAGCCGGTCGGCGAAGCGCCTGCCGGTGGCGTGGAAGTACGTGCCGGTGTCACCGCCGGTCAGGGCGTCGGCCGCGTGGACCGCGCTGGTCAGCACCACGGGGATGCCGGCGGCGGCGGCGATCCGGGCCGCCTCGACCTTGGTGACCATGCCGCCGGTGCCGACGCCCGCCTTGCCCGCGCTGCCGATGTCGACGCCCGCGAGGTCGGCCATGTCCCGCACTTCGGCCAGCCGCGACGTGCCGGGCCTGCTCGGGTCGCCGTCGTACACGCCGTCCACGTCGGACAGCAGCACCAGCAGGTCGGCGCGGACCAGGTGGGCGACGAGGGCGGCGAGGCGGTCGTTGTCGCCGAAGCGGATCTCGTCGGTGGCGACGGTGTCGTTCTCGTTGACGATCGGGAAGGCGCCCATCGCCAGCAGCTTGTCGAGGGTGCGGGAGGCGTTGCGGTGGTGGGCGCGGCGGCTCATGTCGTCGCTGGTCAGCAGCACCTGGCCGACGCGGACGCCGTAGCGGGCGAAGGAGGCGGTGTAACGGGCGACCAGCAGCCCCTGGCCGACGCTGGCGGCGGCCTGCTGGCGGGCCAGGTCCCTCGGGCGGCGGCGCAGGCCCAGCGGGGCGAGGCCCGCGGCGATGGCGCCGGAGGAGACGAGGACGATCTCCTTGTCGGTTCCGCGCACCTTGGCCAGCACGTCGACGAGCGCGTCGACCCGGTCGGCGTCCAGGCCGCCCGCGGCGGTGGTCAGCGAGGAGGAACCGACCTTGACGACGATCCTGCGGGCCTCGCCCACGGCCTGCCTTGTCCCCGGCCTTGCCCCTGCCACGGCCCCGTCCGCCTCTCCCGTCGACACGCGCCGATCCCTGCGCTCGCCAGGCAATCTACGCGAAGGGGAACGCGCGCCGCACCACAGTTCAGGCTGCGGACAGGGGGCATGAAATCCGTCGCGTCCCGGTCCGTGCTCCCGCCGTGCGTCTCCGCCTGCCGAGGGGAAAGGTCAACACGCGCGTGTCGTCGGGCGGTCACCGGGCGTTAACCCGGTTGTCCGATGCGCGACGAGCCTGGAGCGACCGCAGTGCCCACGACCCCGCCCCGCCGCCGTCTCCCCCGCCTGCCCCACCCGCCCCGCCTGCCCCGGCCTCCCCGCCTCGGCCTGCCCGGGCGGCGCACCGCCGTGAAGCTGCTGGTCCTCGGCGTGCTGGCGGCCGCCTTCGCCGCACAGGCCCTGGGCGCGCTGCTGCCGCACGTGCCGCTGCTGCTCGCGGCGAGCGCCGGTTCGCTGGCCGCCGAGGGGGCGCTGCACCGATGGCAGCGGGGCATGGTGTCGCTGTTCGCCAAGTCGCACGCCGACGTCACGGTCCGGCACGTGCTGCGGGACCTGCTGCTCGTGGTGGGCCTGCTGCGCCTCGGCGAGCAGCACCGGGAGGGCGCCTACGCCCCGCTCGTCGCCGGGCTGCTCGTCTTCTACGCGCTGCACTGGGCGATCCAGGCGGTCTCCGTCCTGGTCCGGCGCACCCGCACGCTGCCCGTGGTGACCCGGAACATCGACGCCTCGGCGCTGCGGCTGACCCCGGCACCCACGGTGCTGCTGCGCCGCCCCGGGCACCGGCTGGCGGCCTTCGGGCTGCCCGCGACGGCCGGGCTGCTGGTGACGGCGGCGACCGACGCGCCGGTGTACGGGGCGGCCGGGCTCACGCTGTCCCTGGCGGCGGCGCTGACGGGCCTGGGCGCGCTGCTGCTGCGGCTGCTGCCGGGGCGCCGGCCCGCCGGTGAGCAGGAGGTGCTCGACTGGTTCGACGCGTGGCTGGCCCGGTACCGGCCCACCGTCGGCCTGTACTTCTCGGGCGGGGCTTCCTCGGCGTACCAGGCGAACATGTGGCTGGAGCCGCTGGCCGGGCTGGACGGACGGCCGGTGATCGTGCTGCGGGAGCGGCACATGGTGCAGCGGATCGCGGCGACCGACATCCCGGTGGTGTGCCTGCCGAAGGTGTCCACGCTGATGCGCCTGGAGCACTCGACGCTCCGTGTCCTCCTCCACCCGTCCAACTCCGGGAAGACCTCGCAGGTCCTGCGCATCCCGACCATCAAGCACGCCTTCGTGAACCACGGGGAGAGCGACAAGCTGTCCTCGTGCAACCCGTACGCGAAGGCGTACGACGAGGTGTGGGTGGCGGGCCCCGCGGCGCGCGAGCGGTACGCGCTTGCGGAGGTCGGCGTCGAGGACAAGGACGTGGTGGAGATCGGCCGCCCGCAGCTGGACGCCGTACGGCCGTACGCGGGGCCGCCCGCGCCCGGGGCGTTCACGACCGTCCTGTACGCGCCGACCTGGGAGGGCTGGGACGGCAACCCCGGCAACACATCGGTGGTCGCGGCCGGGGAGAACCTGGTGCGGGCGCTGCTGGCGGACCCGGGCGTACGGCTGCTGTACAAGCCGCATCCGCTGACGGGGTCGGTGGATCCGCGCGCCCGGGCCGCAGATCTGCGCATCCGGGAGCTGGTGCGGGCGGCGAACCGGGAGCGGGGCGGACCCCGGCCCGACGCCTCGGCCGCCACGTGCCTGTCCCGGCGGACGGCGGAGCTGGACCGGCTCACCGCGGCCGGTTTCCGGTCGGCGGCGGACCAGGCGGAGCGGATGCTGCGGCAGCCGGCGCCGGAGCCCGGGCGGGCGGAGGCGGTACGGCGGGCGACGGACGCGTGGGAGGAGGCGTACTGGGCGTCGCTGCCCGAGTGGGAGCACCAGGTCGTCACGGACGCCCGGCCGCCGCTCTACGCCTGCTTCAACCGGGCCGACCTGCTGATCAGCGACGTGTCCAGCGTGATCAGCGACTTCCTGGCGAGCGGCAAGCCGTACGCGGTCGCCAACACCAGCGCGCTGGCCGAGGACGTGTTCCGCAAGTCGTTCCCGACGGTGGCGGCGGCGACCGTGCTGACGCCGGACGCGTCCGGTGTGCCGGCGCTGCTCGAGGCGGTGCGGCATCCGGAGCGGGATGAACTCGCCGGGGAGCGCGCCGTGTTGGCCCTGCGTCTGCTGGGTCCGGCCGAGCCGCCGTCCCGGGACCGTTTCGCCGGTGCGGTACGGGACCTGTGCGCGGCGGCGGTCCAGCACCGGGCCAGGATGGCGGAGCGGCTGTCCGCGGACCTCCCGCTCCCCGGCCCGCGCCGCGAACCCGCCCGGCCGTCCGCCCCCTCGGCGGCCCCTGAGCCGCACCGCCGCATCTGAGCCCGGCCGCCCCCGGCCCGGCCCACCTGGTCTCGACGCAGGGCCGGTGAGGTTCTCGATGTACACACCGCGCCTGTCACAGCATGGTCACGAATCACGCCCTCCAGGAGGGGTCGGCGCCGACGGGGGCAGGCCGCAGACATGACAAATCACCCTCACGTCGGCGTACACGACCACGTCGGCGTACACGACCACGCCTTCGCCGCCCTCGCACGCCTTCGCAGCACTCGGCCGGGGCGCGCAGCCCATGCGCGCCGCCGGATCCGGCTCCGCCCGTGACCTGCCAACTCACTCTCACGCCTTCCGGGCCTCCGTCGCCGCGTGCAGACTCGGTCATGGGTCACGGAAATCGAGTCGGGCACATGAGGCGGAACCCGACGCAAGTCGGTGAAGAGGACAGGGGGGCCGAATGTGAGGAAGTTCTCCTGCCGCCTCCGAGCGGCCCATTCGGGCAGCCGATCCGGCCATTTCCCGCTGTGCCCGCGCACAGATTGCCCGGCTACCGTGCCCACAGAAACTCCACTTGAATCCTCTACGCTGATGCGGCGGCGCACTCCATGCCCGAGCGGTGTCCGGAGCGCGTTCCGGTCCCAGCCCGCAGTCCCCTGGTCAGTTCTCGGAACAGGTTGTAAGGATGCCCAAATTCTCTCTCGTCGCCCCCGTGTACAAGGTTCAGGGTTATCTGCCGGAGTGCCTTGACTCGGTACTTGGTCAGGACTGCACGGACTTCGAGATCATCGCGGTCGACGACTGCTCGCCGGACGGGTCAGGGGCCATTCTCGACGAGTACGCGAAACGTGACTCCCGGATTCACGTGATTCACCTCACGGAAAACGTGGGCCTGGGGCGCGCACGCAACGCCGGACTGGACAAGGCCACCGGCGATTACGTGTTGTTCCTGGACAGTGACGACACGTTGTCCGACGGTGCCCTGTCTGCCATTCGGGACCGGCTCGAGGCCACGGGCGATCCCGAGATCCTTGTCTTCGACTACGCGCGCACCTACTGGGACGGCCGCGTCCGCCCGAACCTGCGGGCCGACCTGCTCAAGGAAAAGGGCCCGGACGCCTTCTCCCTCGCCGAGCGTCCCCAGTTGCTCGACCTGCTCCAGATCGTGTGGAACAAGGCCTACCGGCGCGACTTCATCACCCGGACCGGGCTCACCTTCCCGTCCGGGTACTACGAGGACGCCCCCTGGACGTTCTGTTCCCTGATCAGCGCCGAGCAGATCGCCGTGCTGGACCGGGTCTGCGTGCACTATCGGCAGCGGCGCGAGGGCGGCAACATCCTCAAGACGGTCAGCCGCAAGCACTTCGACGTCTTCGACCAGTACGGGCGGGTCTTCGACTACCTCGACGCGCACGAGGAACTCGCCGAGTGGCGCGGCCCGTTGTTCCGCAAGATGATCGACCACTACCTGACCGTCCTGGAGCGCCCGGGCCGCCTGCCGCAGAACGCGCGCGCAGAGTTCTTCCACCGTGCTTCGGCCGACTACCGCGCCCGCGTGCCGAAGGGCTTCACCCGGCCGGGCGGCGGTCGCGGCATCAAGTACGGGATGCTGGAGCGCGACGCCTACACGACGATGATGAGCGCCCTGAGGGCGGTGAAGCTCCGCCAGCAGGTCAAGACCCGCGTCCGCACCACGCTCAACCGGTCCAAGCGCGTCGCGATGGGCGCCTTCTACCGGTCGCAGCGCAGGCTGCCGCTGGACGAGAACCTGGTGCTGTTCTCCGCCTACTGGAGCCGCAGCGTCTCCTGCAACCCCGCCGCCATCGACGCCGAACTGGCCCGGCTGGCCCCGGACATGCGCCGCGTCTGGGCGGTTCGCGCGGAGAACGCGGACCGGGTGCCCAAGGGCGTGCGGGTCGTCCGTGTGGGCTCCCGCGAGTACTGGGCGGCGCTGGCCCGCGCCAAGTACCTCGTGAACAATGTGAACTTCGCGGACTCCGTGATCAAGCGCGAGGGCCAGATCCACGTGCAGACCCACCACGGCACGCCGCTGAAGACGATGGGCCTGGACCAGCAGAAGTACCCGGCCTCCACCGACATGGACTTCGAGAAGCTCCTGGAGCGGTGCGACCGCTGGGACTTCAGCATCAGCGCCAACCAGTTCTCGACCGTGATCTGGGAGCGGGTCTACCCCTGCTCGTACACCACGCTGGAGACCGGCTACCCGCGCAACGACGTCCTCGTGAGCGCCACGTCCGCGGACGTGCGCGCGGCCCGCGCCGCGCTCGGCCTGGCCGACGGCACCAAGGCCTTCCTGTACATGCCGACGCACCGCGAGTACCAGCCGGGCTTCACGCCCCCCTTGAACCTGGCCGTGTTCGCCCGCGAACTCGGGCCCGACGTGACCCTGCTGGTGCGCGGCCACTACTTCTACGGCAACTCCCCGCACGTCGACGAGTTGCGCCGCACCGGCCGCATCGTCGACGTCTCCGGGCACGCCCGGGTGGAGGAGCTGTACCTCGCGGCCGACGCCCTGATCACGGACTACTCCTCGGCGATGTTCGACTACGCCGTACTGGACCGCCCGATCATCAGCTACGTCCCCGACTGGGACGTCTACTCCGCGGTCCGCGGCACCTACTTCGACCTGCTCCAGGAACCGCCCGGCGCGGTGGCCACCACACAGGCGGAGCTGCTGCGGCTGCTCGCCTCCGGCGCGTACGACAGCCCGGAGACGACCGAGCGCCGTGACACGTTCCGCCGGCGTTTCTGTGAATTCGACGACGGGCACGCAGCGGAACGGGTCGTACGACGCGTCTTCCTCGGTGAGGAGAGCCTGCCGCCCGTCGTCCCCTTCGACGAACGCCGCCACGCCCCGACCCCCACCCAGGCTCTCGAACTGGTCGAGCGGGCCTGACCCCGAAAGGAGATCACCAAGCCATGGCCCCTCGGCTCAGTGTCATCGTCCCGATCTACAACGTCGAGCGTTACCTGCCGGCCTGCCTCGACTCGCTCGCCGCGCAGACCTTCCGGGACCTCGAGGTCCTGATGGTCGACGACGGTTCGCCCGACGGATCGGCCGCCATCGCCGCCGAGTACGCCGACCGCGACGCGCGGTTCCGGCTGATCCGCAAGGAGAACGGCGGACTCGGAGCCGCCCGCAACACGGGCATCTCTCACATATCGGCCGATTCGGAGTATCTGACCTTCGTCGACAGCGACGACGTGATCCCGCCGGACGCCTACCGGCTGATGGTCACCAGCCTCGACGAGTCCCGCTCGGACTTCGCCACCGGCAACGTCTTCCACCTCAAGGGCGAGAAGTCCTGGCAGGTGCCGCTGCTGCAGATGCTGGCCGGCGAGGCCCGCAAGCGCACGCACATATCGAAGAACCCCCGCCTGGTGGCCGACCGCATCGCCTGCAACAAGGTCTTCCGGCGCGCCTTCTGGGAGAAGCACCACTTCTCCTTCCCCGAGGGCATCCTGCACGAGGACATACCCGTGGTGCTGCCCGCCTACTACCGGGCCGAGGCCATCGACATCATCGGCGAGCCGACCTACTTCTGGCGGCTGCGCGAGGGCGAGTCCGCGCCGTCGATCACCCAGCGCCGCAAGGAACCCCAGGCGGTCCGCGACCGGGTCACCGCTGTGAGCATGGTCAGCGACTACCTGTCGCGGCAGCCGGGCACCGAGTTCACCGCGTACAAGAACCAGTACGACGACCGGGTGCTCCGCGACGACCTGCGGCTGTTCCTGCGGGTGCTGCCGGACGCGACGGCGGAGTTCCACGAAACCTTCCTGGAAGCCGCCAACCGCTACCTCGACACCGTCGACCCGAAGATCGTGATGGGTCTGCCGACGGATCTGCGGGTCCAGTGGCTGCTGGTGCGCAAGCACGCCATGCCCGAGCTGATCGCCCTGCTCGCCTCCCAGCGCCGCAAGGAGCCGGTCGAGGTGTCGGGTTCCTTCCGCAAGTACGCCAGCTACCGCACGCTGGAGGAGAGCGGTCTCGAACTGCCCAAGTCGGCACTGCGCATCGACGGCGACCTCGCGCTGCGCGCCCCGCTGCAGTCGGTGACCTGGCACGACGGCAAGCTCCGGCTGTCCGGCAACGCCTACATCGACAAGATAGACCTGCCGTCGAAGCGCAGCAGCGTCAAGGTCGTGCAGATCAAGCGGGAGGGCTCGCGCCGCCGCATGTACCTGCCGGCCAGGAACGTCCACCGTCCGGAGTGCACCACCGACTCCGGCCAGGAGCGCTACAACTACGACTGGGCCGGCTGGGAGCTGGAGCTCGACCCCGCCAAGCTGCGCAAGGGCGGCAGCTGGCAGGAAGGGCTCTGGCACGTCGGCATCAACGTCTACGCCTCCGGCCTGGTACGTCGCAGCGGTGTCTGGGCCCGCGGCGGCTCCGCCGCCAACTTCCCCCCGTACCAGTGGCTCGACGAGAACTTCCGGCTGCTGCCGACCGTCACGCGCGGCGCCCTCAAGCTGCGGATCGAGAAGGTCCGCGCCCTGATCACCGACCGAGGGCTCGACGGTGACTCGATCGCGGTGGCCGGTGAGATCCGGGTCCCGCTCAAGCCGGGCGAGACGCTGGCGCTTCGGCTGACGAACGCCAAGAGCGGCGAGGTCCGCAAGTACCCCGTCGCCGTGGCACAGCAGGGCACCCGGACCACCTTCGACGCCCGGGTGCCGCTGGCCGACGTCGCGCTGCTCGGTGACGACACCGTCGACGAGAACGCCCAGCTCGACCGTCGGCTCTGGAGCACGGCCCTGCTGGCCACCGCGGTGGACGGCACCGAGCGCCAGTTCGGCAGCGTCGTCAAGGACGGTCTCGAGGATCTCTCCTTCGACCTGCCCGCGTCCTTCGGTGAGCCCGGCGCACACCGGGAACTCGCCGTCGTCTCCGGCCACAACGGCTATCTGAAGATCTTCGGCCGGACCCGCCGGGCCACGATCACGGACGTCGCCCTGCGCGACGGCCGCATCGCGATCGAGGGCCGCACCAGCCCGAAGCTGGTCGGCTCCGAGCTGGTCCTCAAGGCCCGCAACCGCTACGACGAGCGCGCCACACCGGTCGACTGGTCCGACGACGGCAGCTTCCGCACGTCCTTCGACCCGTCGGTGATGGGCGGCTCCGGCGGGGTCCCGCTCAAGGCCGGCCGGTGGAATCTGCTGCTGCGCTCGGCGGACGCGGCCGTACCGGACACCGAGTTCGTCATCGACCGCCTGGCCGTGTCCCAGTTCCCGCTCCACGCGGAACTGAACGGTCGCCGCTACTGGTTCGAGAACCGCTGGGGTGACTTCCCGCAGCTCAACTGCCGCTCCGAGCTGAGCGACCTGGAGCGCGGACCGTACCGCCAGCTCCAGCACCGCCGCGAGGTCTACGAGCCCGCCCGGGAACTGCCGCTGCGCGACCAGGTCTTCTTCTTCAGCTACAACGGCAAGCAGTACTCGGACAGCCCGCGGGCGATGCACGAGGAGCTGCTGCGCCGCAACAGCGGCCTGAAGTACCTGTGGGCCGTGCGCGACGGCCAGGTCGTCCTGCCGCCGACCGCCGAGAAGGTCCGCATGTGGGGCCGGGAGTGGTTCGAGGCACTGGCCACCTCTCGCTACATCGTCACCAACGGACACCTGCCCGAGTGGGTCGTGCGCCGCCCGGGTCAGGTGATCGTGCAGACCTGGCACGGCACGATGCTGAAGAAGATCGGCCACGACATCGAGACCCTCCACTTCGACCGCGAGTACCAGAACCGCCTGGCCCTCGAGGCGAAGAACTGGAGCCTGCTCGTCTCGTCGAACCGCTTCTCCACGCCGATCCTGAAGCGCGCCTTCTCCTACGACGGTGAGATACAGGAGGCCGGTTACCCGCGCAACGACTACCTGTACTCCCCCGACCGGGACAAGATCGCCGCGCAGGTCAAGGAGACGCTGAAGCTGCCCGAGGGCAAGAAGGTCGTGCTGTACGCGCCGACCTGGCGCGACGACCAGTCCCACAGCGCCGGACAGTACCGGTTCGACCTGCGGATCGACCTGGAGGACGCGCGTCGCCGCCTCGGGGACGACCACGTCCTGCTCATCCGCCGCCACTCCAACGTGGTCGACCAGGTCCCTGGCGCGGGCAACGGCTTCGTGTTCGACGTCTCGGAGTACCCCGACATCGCCGACCTGTACCTCGCGGCGGACATCATGATCACGGACTACTCGTCGGTGATGTTCGACTACGCACACCTGAAGCGGCCGATGCTGTTCTTCACGTACGACCTGGAGCACTACCGGGACACACTGCGCGGGTTCTACTTCGACTTCGAGCAGGACTCACCCGGCCCGCTGATCGACAACTCCAAGGAACTGGTCGACGCGATCCGGGACATCGATCAGGTCCGGGCCAAGTACCAGGACCGGTTCGACCGCTTCCACCACTTGTTCTGCGACCTGGACGACGGTCATGCCTCCGCGCGCGTCGTCGACCGGATGCTGGAGCAGAGCCGGGAGCTGTGACCGGGGTCGCGTCCCGCACATAAGACGCTCGGGCCGCCGCGTGCTGCACGCGGCGGCCCGAGCGTCTTACGGAAGCCGAACAGGTTCGGTGGCCGGCCCGGGGGCGGAGCCGGCGCGACGGCCTCGGATCCCGCGGCGGCCGACGGCCAGGATTCTGGTGAGTGCGGAACGGCCCCGCGCCGGGCGCACGTTGATCGGGAGCCTGCCCGCGTCGGGCGCGGATTTCGTTGCCGCCGAGGCCGACGTCGGCGCCGCCTTCGGCGCGGTCGTCGGCGCGGTCGTCGGCGCGGCGTGCTGCTCCGTCGCGGGCTGCGGCCCGGAGTCCGCCTTGGGCTTGGGCGTGAGTCTGGGCTTGGGCTTGGGCTTGGGCTTGGGGACCAGAGTGGTCAGCGCGGTGAGCTGCTCAAGGCGTCCCTGGGAGATCAGCAGGCAGCGCAGAGCGGCCAGCGGCGGCAGCTGCGCGACCAGTTCCTCGGGGAAGAAGTCCCGCAGCAGCTCGTCGGCCAGCTTCACGTACAGCGCACGCGTCTCCTGCGGGAGCCCGGCGAAGCCGTTGCCGAAGCGGCCGAGCACCTCGAGGCTGAGCCAGCGGTACAGGAGCGTGTTGCGCTTCTCGCCGGGCGGGACCTGTGCCGTGACGATGTTCAACACGTCGCGCACGTTGTCGTAGAACGGAACCGGGTCCGGGGTCTGCTGAGTCAGGTGCGGGAAGTCGTCACGGCGCACCAGGTAGTAGCAGTCGTAGTCCGAGACCACGGAGATCGACCGGGCGAGCAGATAGGCCGGCACGATGAACACCTGTTCCTCGGCCAGGCGAAGGCCCTCCGCGAACCGCAGCCCGTGCTCCATGACCAGGGAGCGCCGGAAGATCTTGTGCGCGGTCAGCGTCCAGACGGCCTTGGTGGTGAAGATGTCACCCCCCTCGACGTTCTCCCGGAACGGCGTGACGGGGGCCTTGCGGCCCACGCCCTTGATCTTTCCGAGCACCACGTCGGAGTCGTTGCGCTCGGCGGCGGCCACCATGCGCTCCAACGCCTCGGTGCCCAGGTAGTCGTCGGGGTCGGCGAAGAACAGGAACTCGCCCTCGGCCATCTCGATGGCCCGGTTGCGGGGCCCGCCCGGCGCACCGGAGTTCGCCTGATGCGTCACCCGGATCCGTCCGGGATACCGCTCGGCCCACGCGTCGAGCACGGCACCGCTGCCGTCCGTGGACCCGTCGTCGACCGCGACGACCTCGATGTTCGCGAAGCCGATCGTCTGGTCGACGATCGACTGCAGGCATTCCGGCAGATGGTCGACCGCGTTGTAGACCGGGATGACAACCGACACTTTGACCGGGTCAGCCATGGACCGACGTGAGGGCGCAAAGCCCATATGTCTCCCCCCAGAGAACACAACAAATAGATGAGATCACTTTATCTGCGCTTCCGGGGGGATTAAGTCTCACCGGACCAACAGTCTACGCAAGATCATGTAACGGCCGGATCAGGTCCTGGAGCGGTTCGAAGCCGTCGAACTCACCGAGCCGTTGAGCCGACCAGCGACCGCCAGGTGGGCGGATCCGCCCACCTGTGTTCTCGCCGGCGATGCGCGAAAAGGACCCATGGCAACTACGTACTGTTCATGGGTGGTGACAAAACGCTGTCCCCTGTCCCGCTCTGCGAACGCCGCCTCGCCCACTGCATCGGTCCAGCCACTCAAAGGTGAAAAGCGGGAGTAATCGCCCGCGATGCGCACTCGGCGAACACGCGTGGCTACTGGCACCGGGCCGGGGCAGTACGCTGGCCCGGTAAGGCGGCAAGCCGGTTCAACGCGTCGACTTCACGATCCGTTCGTCCTAGACAAACGAAGGTCGTTACACGAGGCGTGCCGGCTCGATCAGCGGCCGGACTTCACCGACGATCCGGGGGTCAGCACGGCCCGGGGCAGCCCAGTCAATACGCTATGCTCCCTCAGTCGCCCAACCTGGCGCGGGCAGGCTCCGGACCCGGCGCGCAGGCCTCACGACTACGCGACGGTTCACGGACGGAAGGACAACGATGGCACGTTGCTCAATAGCGGCGATTAACTGGGAGCGTGTACACCTTTCTCTCACCGCGGTCGTCTCGGGTTTCAGTGGAGATCCTAGTACTCTCCGTTTCCTGATCGTCGACGGTGAGCGCGAATTCCCGGTGAACTCTCGGCAAATAGATGCCGAACAACACCGTTTGGATATCAACGTCACCAACTTCGAGAACCGTCGCCATGTTCCCAACGGCACTTGGCGAATCGTTCCGGTGGCCGGCGACGAGCGGCTGCCGGCCGCCGACTTCGATCTCACGGCCGTGGACCGCCTCGACGTCGACTCCCGAAGCTTCCTCTACGACCGCAACCGCACCGTGTACGTCATCAACTTCGGCATCTCGGACGACGACGAGCACCCCGAGTTCCTCATGCGGACCTATCAGCTGTTCCGCAGCGCCGGGGGAGGCAAGAAGGGCAAGAAGGGTCCGAAGAAGCCGCTCGGCACCCGAATAGGCCTGCGAATACTGCCGCGAGCCAGGCGCCGCAAGCTGGCCAACCGCGTCTACTCGCTCTCACGTCGCCTGAACCCGCCGCGCGGCAACCGGATCCTGTTCGCCTCCGAGATGCGCACCGCCCTCGGCGGCAACCTGGTACGCGTTCACGACCGGATGATCGAGCGGGGTCTCGACAAGAAGTACTCGCTCCGCTACTCGTTCCGAATACCGAGCACGGCCAACAAGTGGAGCACGCTCCGCCTCATCTACCTGCTCGCAACGTCGGACGTCGTTCTGATGGACGACTACTTCGGTCTCCTCGCGCAGTTGGGCATCTCCCCCAAGACCAAGATCATCCAGCTCTGGCATGCCGGAAGCGGATTCAAGTCCGTCGGCTACAGCCGGTTCGGACGGTACGGCTCGCCGAAGCTGACCAACGCCCACCGCAAGTACACGTACGTGATCACCGGCTCCCAGCACCTTGTACCGGTGTACGCCGAAGCCTTCGGCATCGAGGAGTCGGCCGTCGTGCCGACCGGTCTGCCGCGAATAGACACGTTTCTCGACAAGGAGCACTCCCGCAAGGTCGTCGACGACTTCTTCGTCGACAACCCCAAGCTCAAGGGCAAGAAGGTCGTGCTGTTCGCGCCGACCTTCCGCGGGAAGAGCATCGGCGACGCGCACTACGACTACAACCGCATCGACTTCGAAAGGCTTTACGAGGCCTGCGGTGACAAGTACGTCGTGCTCTTCCGGATGCACCACTTCATCACGGAACCCGTGCCGATTCCCGAGGAATACTCCGACCGGTTGCTGGACTTCGCGTCGTTCCCGGACACCAACGACCTGCTGCACGTCACCGACGTGCTCATCACGGACTACTCGTCGATCATTTACGAGTACACGCTGCTCGACAGGCCGATCCTGTTCTACGCGTACGACAAGGACACCTACTCGGTGATCCGCGGATTCCACCGCGACTACGACTCCGTGGCGCCCGGCAAGATCTGCGTGACCTTCGACGACTTGCTCAAGGCCCTGCAGAACGAGGACTTCGACCTCTCGAAGGTCGAGGAGTTCCGGCGCGAGAACTTCGACTTCGTCGACACCAACTCGGCGGACCGGGTCATCGACTGGCTCGTGGTCGGCGATCCCCATGACAGAGATACGAGCGGCGATCACCGGTGGCTCGATCTCACCCCGGACGACACGGCGGTGGGCGACCAACCGCTCAGCGACCAGTCGGAGGTATAACCGTGAACATCGCGTTGCTTTTCGCCGGTGGAATCGGCTCACGCATGAACTCCCGCGCTCTGCCGAAGCAGTTCCTGGAGATCCACGGCAAGCCGATCATCATCCACACCCTCGAGCACTTCGAGGCGCACCCCGATGTCGACGCCATCGCCATCGCCATCCTTCCCGAGTACCGCGAGCACATGACGAAGCTGCTCAAGCGGTATGAGATCGAGAAGGTCCGCTGGGTGGTCGACGGCGGCAAGACCGGGCAGGAGTCGCGGCACAACGCGCTCAAGGCGGTCGCCGCGGAGTGCCCCGAGGACAGCATCGTCCTCATCCATGACGGTGTACGGCCGCTGATCGACGCGAAGCTGATCAGCGCCAACATCGAGACCGTCAAGGAGCACGGCTCCGCCATCACCTGCACCAAGTTCAACGAGACCGTGGTGGCGAGCGAGCACGAGCACATCGACGATGTGATCCCACGCGACCACATCTACGCCGCGCAGGCCCCACAGAGCTTCCGGCTCGACGAGATCCTCTCGATGTACGACCGGGCGGTCTCCGAGGGCGAGCACGACAGCATCGACTCCTGCTCGCTCATGCACCGGTACGGGCACAAGCTCTACCGGGTGGTCGGCCCCCGCTCGAACATAAAGATCACGACGTCCGAGGACTTCTACCTGTGCCGGACGTTCTTCGAGATCATCGAGAACCAGCAGATCGTAGGTGCGTGAGCTCAGTGACCACCGTCTCCAGCCCGGTCGTGAAGCACGACCTTGACGAGATCCTCGGCCGCGACCTGCCGTGGAGTGAGCTGTCCGGCCGCTCCGTGCTGGTCACCGGCGCGAGTGGCATGCTGCCGTCGTACGCCGTCTACACCCTCCTCGCGCTCAACGACCGGCACGGGCTGGGCATCACCGTGCACGGTCTGGTGCGCAACGAGGAGAAGGCCAGGCGTCTGCTCGCGGACGTGCTCGACCGCCCCGACTTCCACCTCGTCGTCCAGGACGTGTCGGCTCCGCTCGAGCTGGACGGCCCCGTCGACTACGTGATCCACGGGGCGAGCGCCGCGCGGCCCGCCCTGCACGGCAGCCAGCCCGTCATGACGATCAAGGCCAATCTGCTGGGCAGCTTCAACCTGCTCGACCTGTGTGTGGCGAAGGGCAGCCGTGGGTTCGTCCTGATGTCCTCGGCCGAGGTCTACGGAGCCCAGCCTCCGGAGACCGAGCTCATCGACGAGCGCAGCTACGGCGGCTTCGACATCCTCAACCCGAGGGCCTGCTACGCCGAGGGCAAGCGCGCAGCGGAGACGATCTGCGCCAGCTACCAGGCTCAGTACGGCATCGACTGCCGTGTCGTCAGGTTCGGGCACATCTACGGCCCGGGAATGGCGCTCGACGACGGCCGCGTGCAGGCCGACTTCGCGGCCAACGTGGTGGCCGGCAAGGACATCGTGCTCAACAGCGACGGTTCCGGCGTGCGGACCTACACGTACGTGGCCGACGCCATCGCGGGGATGTTCTACACGCTGCTCCGCGGTGATGAGGTGGCCTACAACGTCGCGGACCCGGACGGCCTCGTCTCCATCCGACGGCTGGCCGAGCTGTTCACCGAGGTGCGCCCCGAGCGCGGGTTGCAGCTGCGATTCACCAACGAGTCCGACGCGCGCTCCTACAGCCTGACCAAGAAGCAGGGCCTGGACAGCGCACGGCTGTCAGCTCTGGGCTGGCAGCCGGCGGTCGCTCTGCCGACGGGGCTGAACCGGATGGTGACCCATCTGGAGTCGGTCGCCGGGGCGCTCTGACAGTCGCTCCAGCATCCGGGTACCGCTCGACAGCAGATCGCCTCGGCACGGACTTTCCAGTCCGTGCCGAGGCGATCTGCTGTCGAGGCGATGTCTTCCGCCACCCGCCAGGTGCGACTTTCGCGGATGGCGGTCGCGTCAGCCCTTGCGCGAGGGCAGCATCTTCCGGCCCAGCCGTCGTACCGGGGCCGGGAGACACCGGGCCAGTCGCCGCCACAGCGCCACCTTGGGCCGCGACCGCACCACGGGCTTGTCCGGTGTCGCCGACTCGTCGGTAAGGTTCCAGTACTTGGGGGACTTCTCGCCCTTGCGCGGATACTGCTCGTTCGGGCGGCGCCCGACGACCTCGGGGCGCTCCCAGGCGATGTTCCGCCGCACCACCCGCGCCGGAGCTCCGACCGCGACGCAGTTGTTCGGAATGTTCGAGGTGACGATGGAGCGGAAGCCGATCACCGAGCCATTTCCGATGGTGACGCCACCCATCACGACCGCGTGCTTCGCGATCCAGACGTGCTCGCCCACGACGATCGCCTGGGACGGGTTCGCACGCTTCTCGGTGCGCACGTCGAAGATCGGGTGGGTGTCGTCGCCACGCACCTCGATGTTCTTGGCGAACATCACGTCGGCACCGATCGACACCGACACACCTTCGACGGCGGATATGAAGGTGCGGCCGGCGCAGCCCACGTTCTCGCCTATCCGGATTTGGGACTCGTGCCCGCAGCGCAGTTCGAAGCGGAGACCCGCCCGCTTTTTCGTGGTCGGACCGATCTCGATCCTTCCATTGTCTCCCGTGAAGGTGATGAGCAGATCCTTGATGTCCGCCTGGGGACTGATGACGAGCGTGTTGTTCGACCCCTTGAACCGGATATCGATCTTGGTCTCACGGATCTCTCCGTCGTAGACGATCTCGTTCCCCTGATCGTCCTTGTAACGCTCGAGCTTAAGCAGTTGCAGCATCGTCTCTGAGGGTGTGTCCCCGGCCGGTTCGGGCCGGACGGGCCAGTCCCTCGCACCTCCATTCCGGCCTGCGAGTTCGCGTTTAAGCTATCAGATCACTCCATTGCCCAACGTTCACCAGAACGCCGCGATCGCCGATCACGACATCGATTGCCGGAGCGAAAGCATTCACTGCAAAAAGGATGAGGATCTCCGGCCACGTGCGAATTGCGGCATATAGGCCGCATGGCAGAAAAGCCGTCATGCCCTACCACGACAAAACGACGCGCCGTGACCAGCTCCTAGAACGGCTCGAAGCCGTCGAACTCCTGCTGGGCCTCGTCCCGTTCGGCCTCGCGGTCCCGGCGGCGCTGCGCGGCGGGGCGGGGTTCCTCGAAACGGTGGTCCTCACCGCGGCGGCCGAGCATCTCGGCACCGGCCGACATCGACGGCTCCCAGTCGAAGACGACCGCGTTGTCCTCGGGGCCGATGGCGACGCCGTCGCCGCCGCGGGCGCCCGCCTTCACCAACCGCTCCTCGACACCGAGGCGGTTGAGCCGGTCGGCGAGGTAGCCGACGGCCTCGTCGTTGTTGAAGTCGGTCTGGCGCACCCAGCGTTCGGGCTTCTCGCCGCGCACCCGGAACAGGCCGTCCTCCTCGCGGGTGACGGTGAAGCCGGCGTCGTCCACGGCCTTGGGCCGGATGACGATCCGCGTCGCCTCCTCCTTGGGGCGGGCGGCACGCGCCTTGGCGACCAGTTCGGCCAGCGCGAAGGACAGCTCCTTGAGACCCATGTGGGCCACGGCCGACACCTCGAAGACCCGGTAGCCGCGCGCCTCCAGCTCCGGCCGGACCATCTCGGCGAGGTCCTTGCCGTCGGGCACGTCGATCTTGTTGAGGACGACGATCCGGGGCCGGTTGTCCAGGCCGCCGTACTCGCGCAGCTCGGCCTCGATGATGTCCAGGTCGGAGAGCGGGTCGCGCTCGGACTCCAGCGTCGCCGTGTCCAGGACGTGCACCAGCACGCTGCACCGCTCCACGTGCCGCAGGAACTCCAGGCCGAGGCCCTTGCCCTGGCTGGCGCCCGGGATGAGGCCGGGGACGTCGGCGACGGTGTACACGGTCGATCCGGCCGTCACCACGCCCAGGTTCGGGACGAGCGTCGTGAAGGGATAGTCGGCGATCTTCGGCTTGGCCGCGCTCAGCACGGAGATCAGCGAGGACTTGCCGGCGCTCGGGTAGCCGACCAGCGCCACGTCGGCGACGGTCTTCAGCTCCAGGTGGATGTCCTGGAGGTCGCCGGGCTCGCCGAGCAGCGCGAAGCCGGGAGCCTTGCGGCGCGCGGACGCCAGCGCCGCGTTGCCG
This sequence comes from Streptomyces sp. MMCC 100, assembly GCF_041538145.2. NCBI lineage: Bacteria > Bacillati > Actinomycetota > Actinomycetes > Kitasatosporales > Streptomycetaceae > Streptomyces > Streptomyces sp. MMCC 100. The sequence continues at coordinate 1,045,741 of NZ_JBGORK020000001.1, read as the reverse complement.
AGGCCGCCCCGGCCGCCCTGCGCGGCGACGTAGGAGGTGCCGTGGCCGACCAGGTCGGCGAGCACGTTGCCCGCCTTGTCGAGGACCACGGTGCCGTCGGGCACGGGCAGCACCAGGTCCTGGCCGTCCTTGCCGGAGCGGTTGCCGCCCTCGCCGGGCTTGCCGTTGGTGGCCTTGCGGTGCGGGGAGTGGTGGTAGTCGAGGAGCGTGGTCACCGACTGGTCCACGGTGAGGATCACGTCGCCGCCCCGGCCGCCGTTGCCGCCGTCCGGGCCGCCGAGCGGCTTGAACTTCTCACGGTGGACGGAGGCACAGCCGTGGCCTCCGCTACCCGCGGCGACGTGCAGTTCGACGCGGTCCACGAAGGTGGTCATGGGATGTGCCTCCAGTTACTGCTTACTACGAGAGTGTCTCTTGGGTAACACGCGAAAGGCGGACCCGCTTCCCGTGGGGGAAGTGAGGCCCGCCTCGCGAAAGTGTCCGGTCAGGCGACCGGGACGATGTTCACGACCTTGCGGCCACGGTGGGTGCCGAACTGCACCGCACCGGCCTGCAGGGCGAACAGCGTGTCGTCGCCGCCACGGCCGACGCCGGCGCCCGGGTGGAAGTGGGTGCCACGCTGGCGGACCAGGATCTCACCCGCGTTGACGGCCTGACCGCCGAAGCGCTTCACGCCGAGCCGCTGGGCATTCGAGTCGCGACCGTTCCGGGTGGACGATGCGCCCTTCTTGTGTGCCATGTCTCCTCAGTCCCTTACTTCGCAGCCGCGGGGATCTCAGTGACCTTGATCGCCGTGTACTGCTGGCGGTGGCCCTGACGACGGCGGTAGCCGGTCTTGTTCTTGTAGCGCAGAATGTCGATCTTCTGGCCCTTGTGGTGGTCCACGACCTCGGCCTGGACCTTGATGCCGGCCAGCACCCACGGGTCGCTGGTCACAGCGTCGCCGTCGACGACGAGCAGGGTCGAGAGCTCGACCGTGTCGCCGACCTGGGCGGTGGAAATCTTGTCAACCTCAACGATGTCGCCGACAGCAACCTTGTGCTGGCGACCACCGCTGCGCACGATGGCGTACACGCGGATCTCACTCTCTCGCTCTGGAACGGCACCCCCGCAGTCCAGCCACCCGGTGACACACGGGTAGCCTCTCCCGGCCGGAGCCCGCGAGGGCGCACACCCGGAAGGAAAGAGGTTTACGGGGATGTGACGCGTCAGTCGACACGCCGACGGTCAAGATTACGGGGCCGCACGACAGGGGTCAAACCGGGCCCCGCGCCGCATGCGACGCCTCAGCCGCCGACCGCGGCGACGTACTCGGCGTACGCCTCGCCCGCCCGCGCGGGCGACAGGCCGAGGTGCTCCAGGATCGTGTACCGGCCGGGCCGGGTCTGCGGCGCGAACTCCACGGCCCGCACGAACTCCTCGTCGCCGAACCCGATCTCCCGGGCCACCACGGGCAGCCCGTGCCGGCGCAGCGTGTCCGCCATCAGCAGGGAGCCCTCCCGGTCGCCGCGCAGGTAGGTCGCGAAGGCCGCGCCGATGCCCACCTGCTCGCCGTGGCTGGCCGCGCGCCCGGGGAACAGCAGGTCGAGGGCGTGGCTGATCTCGTGGCAGGCACCGGACGAGGGACGGGTGTGCCCGGCGATGGTCATGGCGATGCCGGACAGCACCAGGCCCTCGGTCAGCACGGTCAGGAACCCGTCGTCGCCGCAGCCCCCGGGGTGGCGCAGCACGGCCTCGCCGGCCTGCCGGGCGAGGGCGGCGGCGAGGCCGTCGACCTTCTCGCCGTTCACCCGGTGGGCCAGCTCCCAGTCGGCCACCGCGGAGACGTTGGAGACGGCGTCTCCGATGCCGGAGCGCACGAAGCGGATCGGCGCCTCGCGGATCACCGCGAGGTCGACGACGAGCGCGATGGGCGTCGGGACGCCGTACGAACCGCGGCCCGCGTCGTTGTCGAGGATCGAGACCGGCGAGCAGATGCCGTCGTGGGACAGGTTGGTGGCCACCGCGACCATGGGCAGCCCCACCCGGGCCGCGGCGAACTTGGCGCAGTCGATGACCTTGCCGCCGCCGAGACCGACGACCGCGTCGTAGCGCCCCGACTTCATGCCGTCGGCCAGCCGCACCGCGTCGTCGATCGTGCCGCCGCCGACCTCGAACCAGTCGGCGCCGGGCAGGGACGGCTCCAGCCGCCTGCGCAGCCGCGCCCCCGAGCCGTCGGAGATCGCCACGGCCAGCTTCCCGGACTGCGAGATCCGCTGGTCCGCGAGGACGCTCGCCAGGTCGTCCAGGGCGCCCGGCCTCACGTCCACGACGAGCGGCGAGGGGATGAGCCTCGTCAGTACCGGCACGTGATCTCCTCTCCTCGCCGGGGCGCCCCGGCTGTCGTTGATGATGCGCCCGAGGGCGGCCGGGGAAACGTGCGGCCCCGTCCGAACGGAATCCGAACGGACGGGGCCACACGTTTTGCGACAGGTGCCGGATCAGCCCTCGTCGGTGGCTGCCGTGACCGACGACGGTGCCTGCTGGGCGGCCGCCGCGGTCTTCTTCGACGCCGTCTTCTTGGCGGTCGTCTTCTTGGCGGTCGTCGTCTTGGCCGCCTTCTTCGCCGTGGCCTTCTTGGCGGTCGTCGTCTTCTTGGCCGCGGTCTTCTTGGTGGCGGCCTTCTTCGCCGTCGCCTTCTTGGCCGTCTTGCGGGCCGCCGCCTTCTTGGCCGGGGCCGCCTCCTCGGCGCCCTCCGCCTCCGAAGCGTCGCCCGGCTGTCCGGCCGGCTCCTCCGCCGCGGCCGACGGGACGACCACGACGGCCGCCTCCTCGGACGCGGTGGACGTGGTGGGCTTGCGCACCGCGCGGCGCCGCGGGCGGGCCGGGGCCGCGCTCTCGGCCGCCTCGGCGGCGGCCGGGGCCTGCGGTGCCTGCTCGGGCTCGGGCTGCTCGGACACCGTGGACGTGGTCTCCGGGACCGTCAGTACGGCGGCCTCGGCCCCCTCGGGCGAACCGGCCGGTGCGGACACCTTCCGGGTGGCCCGACGGCGGGTACGGCCCTTGGGCGCGGCCTCCTCCGACGCGGGCGCCGGGGACTCGACCGGAGCCGGGGCGCCGGAGACCGCGTCCTCGACGGCGGCGGGCTCGGCCAGCACCTCGGCGGCGGGCTCGCGCCGCACGGGACGCTCGACCTCCTCCTTCGCCGTGACGTCCTGCGCCGTCGGCACCTCGGCGGGCGCGGCCTCGGCCTTCGCCTCCTCGGTCTTCGCCGCCTCGCCCTTCGCGGCCCTGGGCGCACCCGCCGGAGCGGACGCCCGACGGCTCGCGCGACGCCGGCCGCGACCGCGCGTGGCGGCGGCCTCGGCCTCGGCGGCGCTGCTGTACAGCTCCTCGTCCGCGCTGAAGTCGGGCGCCGGGAGGGCGACCGGCTCGGCCACCTCGGCGGCCACCTCGGCCTCGGACTCGGTGTCCGCCTCCTGCTCCGGCGTCGGACCGGTCTCGACCCCGGCGACGGCCTCGTGCTCGTGCGGCTGGTCGGCCCCGGCCCGCGCCCGCTTGCGACGCTTGCCACCGCCGCCGCCACCGGCCGCGGACGGCTGGTCGAGGTGGACGATGACACCGCGGCCGTTGCAGTGGACGCAGGTCTCCGAGAACGACTCCAGCAGGCCCTGGCCGACCCGCTTGCGGGTCATCTGGACCAGGCCCAGCGAGGTCACCTCGGCGACCTGGTGCTTGGTCCGGTCCCGGCCCAGGCACTCCAGCAGGCGCCGCAGCACCAGGTCCCGGTTGGACTCGAGGACCATGTCGATGAAGTCGATGACGATGATGCCCCCGAGGTCGCGCAGCCTGAGCTGGCGCACGATCTCCTCGGCCGCCTCCAGGTTGTTCCTGGTGACCGTCTCCTCGAGGTTGCCGCCCTGACCGGTGAACTTGCCGGTGTTGACGTCGACGACGACCATCGCCTCGGTCCGGTCGATCACCAGCGAACCGCCGCTGGGCAGCCAGACCTTGCGGTCCAGCGCCTTGGCGAGCTGCTCGTCGATCCGGTACGTGGCGAAGACGTCGACCTCGCTGGTCCACTTGGACAGCCGCTCGGCGAGGTCCGGCGCCACGTGGGACACGTAGCCGTGGATGGTCTGCCAGGCGTCGTCGCCGCTGACGACGACCTTGGAGAAGTCCTCGTTGAAGATGTCGCGCACGACCCGGACGGTCATGTCCGGCTCGCCGTACAGCAGCGTGGGCGCGCTGGAGCTGCCGCCCTTGGCCTTCTTCTGGATGTCCTCCCACTGCGCCTGGAGCCGCTCGACGTCGCGGCGCAGCTCGTCCTCGCTGGCGCCCTCGGCGGCGGTGCGCACGATGACGCCCGCGTCCTCGGGGACGATCTTCTTCAGGATCGTCTTCAGGCGGGAGCGCTCGGTGTCGGGCAGCTTGCGGCTGATGCCGGTCATCGAGCCCTCGGGCACGTAGACCAGGTACCGGCCGGGCAGCGAGACCTGGCTGGTCAGACGGGCACCCTTGTGGCCGATCGGGTCCTTGGTGACCTGCACCAGGACCGACTGACCGGACTTGAGGGCGGACTCGATGCGGCGCGGGCCGTTGGCCATGCCCAGCGCCTCGAAGTTGACCTCACCGGCGTACAGGACGGCGTTGCGGCCCTTGCCGATGTCGATGAAGGCGGCCTCCATCGACGGCAGCACGTTCTGCACCTTGCCGAGGTAGACGTTGCCGACGTACGAGGTGGCCTGCTCCTTGTTGACGTAGTGCTCGACGAGCACCCCGTCCTCCAGGACGCCGATCTGGGTGCGCTCGCCGTGCTGGCGGACGACCATGACGCGCTCGACGGCCTCGCGGCGGGCCAGGAACTCGGCCTCGGTGATGATCGGCACGCGCCGACGGCCCTGCTCGCGGCCCTCCCGGCGGCGCTGCTTCTTGGCCTCCAGACGGGTCGAGCCCTTGATGGACTGCACCTCGTCGGACGGCTCGCTCTTCTCCCGCGCCGGCCGCGGCTCGCGGACCTTGACGACGGTGCGCTCGGGGTCGTCGGCGGAGGAATCGACCTCGCCGGAGCCGTCCCCGGCCCGGCGGCGACGGCGACGGCGCCGACGGCTGCTGCTGGAACCACCGTTCTCGCCGGAGGCGTCCTCGCCTTCCTCGGCGTCCTCCTCCGCCTGCTCTGCGGTGTCCTCGGCGTCCTGGGCGGCCTGCTCGGCGGCGGTGTGCTCGACCTCGCCGTCCGTCAGGTCGCCGTCGGCGGCGTCACCCCGGCGACGGCGACGGCCGCCCCGGCGACGGCGACGGCGTGAGCCGGACTCCTCGTAGCCGTCGGCGTCGTCGTGGTCGTCGCCCGACCCGTCGGTCTCGGCCTCGGTCTCCGAGTCGGCCTTGGAGTCGGCGTCGGTCCCGGCCTCGGGCTCTTCCCGGGTGACGGCGGCGGTGGCCCGCTCCTCGGCGGCCTCCTCGGCGGCGGCACCCCGACGCTTGCGGCGGCGGCGCGAACCGGCGGGCTGCTCCTCCGGGGACTCCACGCTCTCCTCGACCGGCTTCGCCGGCTCGGCACCGGCCGCCTCCGCGGCGGCCTCGGCAGCGGCCCGCTCGGGCGTCTGGAACTGGGGCTCGGCGAACACGGGCGCCTGGAACACGGCGACCGCGGGACGCGACGGGCGCTTGGGCGCGTCCGCCTCGTCGGACGCCGCGGCGGCGGTCTGCGCCGGGGCGGCGAAACCGGAGGCGGCCTTACGGGTGGACCGGCGGCGCGCACGACGCGGAGCGGCGTCCTCGCCGGACTCGGCCGGCGTGGCGGAGGCGGCGGGGGCGGCGGGCTCCGTGGTCTTCGCGGGCTCGGGGGCCGCGGCGGCCTCGGGCTCGCCCGCTTCGGCGGCGGCCTCTACGGGCGCCTCGGCCGGGGCGGACACGCGGCGCGTGGCACGCCGACGGGTCCGGCCCTTGGGCGCGGCGCTCTCGGCCTCGGCCTGAGCCTCGGCCTGGGTTTCCTCCGCGGCGGGCGCCGGCGCCTCGACGGGCTCCGGGGCCTCGGCGGCGGCCGGCTCGGCGGCCGAGGTCACGCTGCGCGTGGCACGACGCCGGGTACGCCCCTTGGGCGCGGCGCTCTCGGTGGCCTCGGCGGTCCGGGCGGCCTCAGCGGTCTCGGCGGCCTCTTCGCCCTCTTCGGCCTGCGTCGGCGTCTCGGCGGCGGGGGCCGCGGGCACGACGGTCTCGGCCGCCTCCGCCGCCGCGGGAGTCCCGGCGGGCGCGGAGGCACGGCGTACGGCACGACGCCGCGGCCGGGCGGGGGCTGCGGGCTCCGGAGCCGGCTCGAGGGCCTCGGCCACCTCGGCGGGGGCCGCCTCGGCCGGCGCGACGGTCTCCGCCGGCGCCTCGGAGCCACCGGACGGCGGACCCGCCGGGCGGGACGCGGCCCTGCGCCGACGGCGCGGCGGCAGGGTGTCGCTGGGGGTGTTCGATTCGGAGTCCGTCGAAGTGGTCGACGACTCGGTGGGTTCGGTCGGTTCGAGCATGCGGGGGTTTCTCCCGTCAGGCTCCCGGGCGCCGCGCCTGGTCCGGCATCGACCATGTCGACCGCCGGTGACGTCCGCGGCTCGCGCGGTGCGCGGTCGCCGCCGTCCGGGGCGCGGGCGCCGCTCGGAAGCTCTCCGTGTCTTGTCTCGCCGGTTCCGTACCCCTTGTCGTGCACGGCCTGGCGAAAGTCTTGTGGTCGGTGCGCTGCCCGACCCAGGTGGCTCCCGAGTTCGAGGGCGGCGCTACGACGTCGTCCCTGGCGGAACCTTCCTTACGCCGGCGCCTTCGCGGCGGCGGAAGCGGCGGCCGGATGCGGCTCGGGCGCTTCTGCCTCGCGGTCGGGCGCGAGCGGGTCGGTCACCGCACCGGTCTCTTCATCGAACAGCCCCTGCGCCAGCCTGGTCACCGCTGCGGGGACCGGCGGCGCCAGGTCGGCCACGGCGCGAAGACCGGACAGGACGTCGTCGGGTCGTACGGCAGGCGTCACGTGCCGAACAACCAGCCGCAGTATCGCACAGGGCCGGTCGGTCGGCCTATCAGCCGGTGAATCGTGCGTGGTGACGCACTCGAGGTGCGCGACGGCGGAGCGGGTGTCGAAGGTTCGGACGCCGTTCTTCGTACGGCGCTGGACCTCCACCGCCGGGGCCGCGTTGAACGCCGCGACGGCGGCTTCGGCCTCGGCGGACTCCACACCGTCCAGCCGCAGCTCCCACACGGAGGCCGTCAGCCGGTCGGCGAGCCCGGAGGTCCGGGCCTCGACCGCGTCGACGATGTCGAGCCCGGCGGGCAGCGACTCGTCGAGGAGCAGCCTCAGCCGCTCCGGGTCCCGCGCTTCGGTGAGCGCGATCTCCAGATACTCCGCCTCACTGCCCGTGCCGGTGGGTGCGGCATTGGCGTACGACACCTTCGGGTGCGGGGTGAACCCCGCCGAGTACGCCATCGGCACCTCGGCGCGGCGCAGCGCACGCTCGAAGGCGCGCTGGAAGTCACGGTGGCTGGTGAACCGGAGGCGGCCGCGCTTGGTGTAGCGCAGTCGGATGCGCTGCACCGCGGGAACGGGCGGCGGGCCTACGGGCTGTCGCTTGCCCAGTGTCGTTCAGTCCTTCGTGAGAGCGGTCGTACTGCTACCAAGAGTACGTGCCTCCGCGGCGGATGGTTCCCGCCGGGCCACCGGCTGCCGCTCGGCGGGCGCACCGAACAGCATCCGGCGCACGTCGGCACGGGCCTGCCGTACGGAGAGCCGGGCCGAGGCCAGCGCCTGCCGGGCCGCCCGCCCCGCACTGCGCCCGGCCTCGGCGAGTGGCCGCAGAACGGTGTCCCGCACGGCATGCCCCACCGGCGTCAGCACACTCCGGTACACCCATCGCACCGGTTCCACCACGGTCCACCGCAGGAGGGCGCCGAGGAACCCCCCGACGGCGCGCGAGACGTGCCCGGCGATCCGCCAGGCGTGCCCGAGGGCGTCCACGACCTCCCGTCCGACGACGGCGAGGACCCGGCCGACCGGAGCGAGCACCCACCGCCACACGGCGAGGGCCGGCAGCACCAGCAGCACCCGAACGGTCCAGTACAGGACGAACCCGACACCGGTGACGACCAGCCCCACACCCCGCGCCACCTGCCTGCCGCACCACACCAGCCCCCTGCCGCACCAGGCGAGCACGTGCCCGACGGGGGTGAGCACCCAGGTGTAGAGCCACACCGCCGGCACGACGACCAGGTACCGCACGAGCCACGCCGCCGGCACGAGGACCAGATACCGCACGAGCCACGCCAGACCGGCGTACAACCCGCGCCCGATCGCCGCGAGCACCTCGCCCACCCGCGTGAAGAACCAGACGACCGCGTGCCCGACCGGCGTCAGCACCCACCGGTACAGCCACACCACCGGCACCACGAGCAGCACGTTCCCCAGCCACCCCACGCCCTTGGCGAGCGGCACGACGGCATACCGCCACAGCCCGACCAGCGGCCACACGAAGACGGCCCGCCCGAGCCACGCCAGCGCCCGTCCGACGGGACGCAGCACCGTGTCCCGCAGGAACCGCCCCGCGACGACCAGCGCGTCCCACACCATGCGCACCGGCACGACCAGCACCAGCACCACGATCCGCACCGGAATCCGGACCGCCACGGCAAGACACCCCTCGGCGTCCGACCGCCGCACCGGCTCCTCCCGCGGGCCCACGTCGGGCACCTTCTCCAAATCCACCATGCTCATGAGGACGCCGCGGGACCCGGATCGGATCCCGCGGCGTCCTTCGGACGGCATTCAGGTTCCGGTGACCGGTACAAGCGTCAGATACGCGATGCCGAGGACGCTGCGGTAGCCGTTGACCCAGGACGACCGCTGCCCGTCGACTCGTTCGCGGGTCTCGGCCGCGAGGGGGTGGTCCGGGCAGCTGGCGAGCCAGAGCTCTGTGTCATGGCGGTAACCGGACTCGAACTCCTCCCACTCCTCACGGCTCGCCGACTCGATCCAGGCCGGCCGGAAGCCCGACTCGACAGCGAGGTCGACGAGCGGTCCGAGCCCGAGATGGTCGCCTGCGCGCGCCCCGGGCCACATCCCCGCGAGTTCCTCGTCCGTCGGGGTGCGCTCCCAGAAGCCCTCGCCGAGAACGACACGTCCGCCCGGGCGGACCAGGCGGCGCAGCTCGCGCAGCACGACACCGGGGTCGTACGGCTGCCCGGGATCGCACAGCGCCTGGCCGGCTCCGAGGCAGAGCACCGCGTCCACGGGTCCACGTGACGTGCCGAGGGCCGACTCCTCCACGAACTCGACCCGCTCGGCGAGTCCGCGCTCCTTCGCGAGGCCCCTGCCCCTGGCCAGGTCTTCGGCGTTGACGTCGAGGCCGACTCCCGTCGCGCCCGGGACGGACTCCAGAACGCGGAGCAGCAGTTCGCCCCAGCCGCACCCGATGTCGAGAACGGTGGCGGGCGACACGGCGGCGAGCCGCGCGACGATGCGCCCGGCGCGGTCCTCGGAGAGCGGCCCGTGGAAGGTCAGACTGCCGAGACGCGGGGGAAGATCGGAAGCTGTCATGGGGCGGACGCTAGCTCCTCCCGAGTGGCGTGCCGAGCGATTTAGTCGCAGCCCGTCCGCACCGGGCGCCCGCCTCCGGGTGCGGCCGGGCCCCCGCTTCAGCCGGTCGGTGCGGTGTTCTTGACCGTCAGCGGCAGCAGCTTCTTGCCGGTCGGGCCGACCTGGATCTCGGTGTCCATCGCCGGGCATATGGAAAAACGTCTAAAACTATCCGCGAACTGCGCCACGCTGTCTGACATGAGGAAACGAGGACAGCGGCGGCTCGCAGCAGACCGAGCGGCCTACAGCGTGGAAACCGAGTGGACCGAAGCCGACCTTGCCCTGTTGGAGGAGCTCAAACGGGCTGAGGCCCTACTCCCCCAGGACGCACCCCGGGCACTCTTATCCATCCGCCTGTCCGTACTGACGGACGACACGACGTCGCCGGTACGGCAGGAGCTCGATCTCCGCATCCTGGCCAGGGAGCGCGGGAGCCGAGTCGTCGGCGTCGCCTCCGACCTGAACGTGTCGGCGACGAAGGTCCCGCCGTGGAAGCGGAAGGAGCTCGGGGAGTGGCTGAACAACCGCTCCCCCGAGTTCGACGAGCTCTTGTTCTGGAAGCTCGACCGCTTCGTACGGCGCCTCTCCGATCTCTCGACGATGATCGAGTGGAGCCTGAAGCGCGGCAAGAACCTGGTCTCGAAGAACGACAGCCTTGACCTCACGACGACCGCCGGAAAGATCATGGTCACAATCATCGGCGGCATCGCCGAGATCGAGGCGGCCAACACTTCGACCCGCGTCGCGAGTCTGTGGGACTACACGAAGTCGCAGGAAGACTGGATCATCGGGAAGCCGGCGTACGGCTACGTCACGGACGAGGACGACACGGGGAAGGTCGTTCTCGTCATCGATCCCGAGGCGGCCAAGGCCCTGCACTGGGCCCGACGCATGGCGCTCCGGGGACGCTCCGCCGGGTTCATGGTGCGCTGCTTGAAGCGCTCCGGCCTGATGACCCAAGGGCTCACCGTGGCGACGCTCCACCGCCGTCTGCGCAACCCCGCGCTTCTCGGCTACCGGGTAGAAGAGGACAAGAACGGCGGGCAGCGACGATCGAAGCCGCTTCTCGGCAAGGACGGCAGGCCGATCAGAGTCGCCCCTCCCCTCTTTACAGAGGAGGAGTTCGAGACCCTCGGCGCCGCTCTCGACAAGCGCAAGAAGAACCAACCGCCGCGTCGTGTCGGAGGAGCGACACAGTTCCTCGGCGTCCTGCTGTGCGCCGACTGCAAGACCAACATGACCGTGCAGATCACGAACAACACGCACGGGACGTACCAGTACCTGCGGTGCCGCAACTGCAAGAGCGGCGGCCTCGGAGCGCCCAACCCCGAACGGGTCTACGAGCGCCTGGTGCAGGACGTACTCAAGGTCCTCGGAGACTTTCCCGTGCAGGTCCGCCAGTACGCCGAGGGTGCTGAGGCCCGCAAGGAGATCAAGCGCCTTAAAGAGACCATCGCGCTGTACATGAAGGATCTCGAACCCGGGGGCCGGTACACGAAGACGCGGTTCACGAAGGAGCAGGCAGAGGCGACCTTGGACAAGCTCATCAGTGAGCTCGAAGCGATCGACCCCGAGACGGCGAAGGATCGATGGGTCAACGTCCACGGCGGCAAGACGTTCCGTGAGCACTGGCAGGAAGGCGGTATGGAAGCCATGTCCGCGGACCTGTACCGGGTCGGGATCCGCTGCGAGGTGACCCGGACGAAGGTACCGAACGTCCGAGCCCCGAAGGTGCACCTCCGCCTACTGATCCCGAAGGACGTACGCGCGCGACTCGTGATCCGAGAGGACGACTTCGCGCAAGCCTTCTGATCCCAGGCCACACAGGAACGAAGCCGCCTTCCCTGCATCTGAGGGGGGCGGCTTCTTCGGTTACTCGAACCATGCAGCAGGGTCAAACGGTTCTTCCGCACCGTCCTCGCCCACGATCACGATCTCGCTGTCGATCAGAGGCATCGCTTCGCTGTGCGCAGGTTCAGGCTTGGGCAGAGGAGTTATCGACCCCACCCCCCGCTGGCGGGTCTGTCAAACGTGCGGTGTAACTGGGGTAGTTGGGGTTACTGGCGGGCTGCCGACAGGCGGCCGTCGAAGGTGATGTCGAAGGCGTTCAGCGCGGTCTTCCAGCGCATGGTCCAGCGGGCCTGGCCCTTGCCCGTGGGGTCGAGGGACATGATCGCCATGTAGACGCACTTCAATGCGGCCTGCTCGTTGGGGAAGTGTCCGCGGGCCTTGACCGCGCGGCGGATCCTGGCGTTCACCGACTCGATCGCGTTGGTGGTGCAGACGATGCGGCGGATCTCGGTGTCGAACCGCGGGAAAGGGGTGAACTCCTCCCACGCGTTCTCCCACAGTTTGACGATCGCCGGATACTTCCGGCCCCAGGCGTCAGCGAACTCGGCGAACCGCTCCAGAGCGGCCTCCTCGGTCGCCGCGGTGTAGACGGGCTTGAGGAGCTTGGCGATCTTGTCCCAGTCCTGGCGGGCGGCATAGCGGAAGGAGTTCCGCAGCAGATGCACCACGCAGGTCTGCACGATGGTCCGCGGCCAGACGGTCTCCACTGCCTCGGGCAGGCCCTTGAGCCCGTCGCAGACCAGCATGAGGACGTCGTTCACGCCGCGGTTTTTGATCTCGGTGAGGACGTGCAGCCAGTGCTTGGCGCCCTCGCCGCCGTCGCCGGCCCACAACCCGAGGATCTCCCGCCGGCCCTCGGTGGTGACGGCCAGGGCCACATAGATGGGCCGGTTGGCCACCGCGCCGTCGCGGATCTTCACGTGAATGGCGTCCATGAAGACCACCGGATAGACGGTGTCGAGGGGCCTGCTCTGCCGCTCGGCCATGCCCTCGAGCACCTTGTCGGTGATGGTGGAGATGGTCTGGCGGGAGACCTCGGCGCCATAGACCTCGGCCAGGTGGGCCTGGACCTCGCCGGTGGTCAGGCCCTTCGCGGCCAGCGAGATGACCATCTCGTCGACGCCTGTGCGGACTCCAGCAGCCGCTTGGTCAGCTGCTGGAGCAGCCCACCCTCGCCGGTCAGTTGCAGGCCCTCGGCCTGGGCCCGGCCCACCAGGTCATCGATCAGCTGGTCGTCAACGGCCTTGGGCGGCGCAGCCGCTGCCGCCTCGCCGGCCTCGTGCTCGGCCACGTTCTCACTGGCCATCGATGCATCCTCCATGATCGGGAGTTACACCGAACGATTTACAGCCCCGGACGAGGCTGGTGATGCGAGTCGTGGAACATCGCAGCTTGCGCAGGATCCGCCAGGCGCGACGACCCCGCTGAAGGCGGTCGCGAGCCGGCAGGTCGGCAATGACAACGACGAAAGGTGGATCAGCGCGCCGGCTCAGACGTGCCTCACGCCTGGTCGCGGCTGGCGACCACCAGGTATCCATCACTCTCGGGGTCGAAGGTGGTGGACTGCACCGTGAGCCCGACACTGCGCAACTGCGCCACGAGGTCCTCGTACCGGTAGGGCCAGATGGACAACCGCTCCGAGCAGGCTCGCACTGCCCCATCCGGCTCGATCTGGGCGACCACGATCTCGAGGAAGTGTTCCTGCTCCCAGCGCTGCTCGATCTGCCAGTAGTAGCTGACGACCGCATCGCGGTCGTTGCGGCGGATGAGTCGATCGCGGACGTCTACCCGTGAGCCGGCTGAGCGCACGAGCTCCCAGTTGCGTGAATGGAGCACAAGGCGTCCGCCCGGATTCAGCAGCCGCGACATCGCTTCCAGTGCGGTCAGGCGCCCGGCTGCGCCCTCGGCGTGCCCGAGCGAGTTACCGACGCAGAACACCAGATCGAACGTGGAGTCCTCCAGGTGGTCAGGCAATTCGTCCCAGCTCGCACGGATGGCTCGAAGCGAGACACCCTGCTCGTCGGCCGCCTTCTCGGTCCGGCGAACCATCCCATTGCTGGCGTCTGCGGCGACCACGTCAAGGCCAAGACTCGCGAGACCGACGGCGAGCTGGCCGGTTCCACACGCGCAGTCGAGGACGCGCGCGTTGGGCGGCAGAGAGCCCACGACATCGCTGTAGTAAACCGCGGCTGCCTTAGCGGGGGTCAACCTGTCGTCCCCGATCAGCCACTCGTATACGTCGGAAAGCGCCCCATAACCAGCCACCGCGATACCTCCATCACTCGACGGCACGCGGGCAAGACCGCGCCTGCGATTCGGACCTGCGCCTCGCACTGTGCCGCGCCGTGTCAGCGAAGCATTGAGCAGGACCCAACCACTTCCGGCCGCTGGGGCTCCACCGGATTTCGTGGGAAACCACGACGCGCCGCACCGACGCAGGTCCCCACTCCACCGGCGCCCCATCGGCCCGATGGGGGCCGCGGCCGGCAAGTGCGCGTTCAGGTGGTGTCTCCCTCGCCCTGCGGGCAGGGACACCGGACCGACTGATCCTGCTGTCAGGTCACCGCGGGCCCCTCTCCGGCCGTCACACCCATTCCACGTCCGCAGAGACGTCTGAAGAGGCATCAGTCGGCGGCAGTGGCGTTCTCAGCGCCTTCTTCGCCGGCTGCCGCCGATCCTTCTGCAAGCCGAGCGCGGTCAGCGCCGCCAGCGCATCCGACTCTGTGACGTCAGCCACAGCGTCAGCGATGCGGTGGAGCGGATCGCTCATCCCACACCCCGTTTCCGCTGGTCAGCCGGACTTCTTGACCGTCAGAGGCAGCAGCTTCTTGCCCGTCGGGCCCGTTTGTGGCCATGTGTCGAACTGGGGGCACACCCCGCAGTCGAAGCACGGCGTCCAGCGGCAGTCGTCGACCTCGGTCTCGTCGAGGGCGTCCTGCCAGTCCTCCCAGAGCCACTCCTTGTCGAGGCCGGAGTCGAGGTGGTCCCAGGGGAGGACCTCCTCGTAGCCGCGCTCGCGGGTGGTGTACCAGTCGACGTCGACGCCGGTCGGCTCCAGGGCCTTGTCGGCGCAGGCCATCCAGCGGTCGTAGGAGAAGTGCTCGCGCCAGCCGTCGAAGCGGCCGCCGTCGTCGTAGACGGCGCGGATGACGGCGCCGAGGCGGCGGTCGCCGCGGGAGAGGAGGCCCTCGACGATGCCGGGCTTGCCGTCGTGGTAGCGGAAGCCGATGGAGCGGCCGTACTTCTTGTCGCCGCGGATCTTGTCGCGCAGCTTCTGGAGGCGGGCGTCCGTCTCCTCCGCCGACAGTTGCGGGGCCCACTGGAAGGGGGTGTGGGGCTTGGGGACGAAGCCGCCGATCGAGACGGTGCAGCGGATGTCGCCGGAGCCGGAGACCTCGCGGCCCTTGGCGATGACCCGGGTGGCCATGTCGGCGATCTGGAGGACGTCGTCGTCGGTCTCGGTGGGCAGGCCGCACATGAAGTAGAGCTTCACCTGGCGCCAGCCGTTGCCGTAGGCCGTCGCGACGGTCCGGATGAGGTCGTCCTCCGAGACCATCTTGTTGATGACCTTGCGGATGCGCTCGGAGCCGCCCTCGGGGGCGAAGGTGAGGCCGGAGCGGCGGCCGTTGCGGGTCAGTTCGTTGGCCAGGTCGATGTTGAAGGCGTCGACGCGGGTGGAGGGGAGGGACAGGCCGATCTTGTCCTCCTCGTACCGGTCGGCGAGGCCCTTGGCGACGTCGGCGATCTCCGAGTGGTCGGCGGAGGAGAGGGAGAGGAGGCCGACCTCCTCGAAGCCGGTGGCCTTGAGGCCCTTGTCGACCATCTCGCCGATGCCGGTGATGGAGCGCTCGCGCACCGGGCGGGTGATCATGCCGGCCTGGCAGAAGCGGCAGCCGCGGGTGCAGCCGCGGAAGATCTCCACCGACATGCGCTCGTGGACGGTCTCGGCGAGCGGGACGAGGGGCTGCTTGGGGTAGGGCCACTCGTCGAGGTCCATGACGGTGTGCTTGCTGACGCGCCACGGGACGCCGGAGCGGTTGGGTACGACGCGGGCGATGCGGCCGTCGGAGAGGTACTCGACGTCGTAGAAGCCGGGGACGTAGACGCCGCCGGTCTTGGCGAGGCGGAGGAGGAGTTCCTCGCGGCCTCCCGGGCGGCCCTCGGCCTTCCAGGCGCGGATGATCGCGGTGACTTCCAGGACGGCCTGTTCGCCGTCGCCGATGACCGCGCAGTCGATGAAGTCAGCGATCGGCTCGGGGTTGAACGCGGCGTGGCCGCCGGCCAGGACGATCGGGTCGTCGATGCCGCGGTCCTTGGCCTCCAGCGGGATGCCCGCCAGGTCCAGGGCGGTGAGCATGTTGGTGTAGCCCAGCTCCGTGGAGAAGGAGAGGCCGAACACGTCGAAGGCGCCCACCGGGCGGTGGCTGTCGACCGTGAACTGCGGGACCGAGTGTTCCCGCATCAGCTCCTCGAGGTCCGGCCACACGCTGTAGGTGCGCTCGGCGAGGACGCCCTGCTGCTCGTTGAGTACCTCGTAGAGGATCATGACGCCCTGGTTGGGCAGGCCCACCTCGTACGCGTCGGGGTACATCAGGGCCCAGCGGACGTCGCAGGATTCCCACTCCTTGACCGTGGAGTTCAGCTCTCCGCCGACGTACTGGATCGGCTTCTGCACATGTGGCAGCAGGGCTTCGAGCTGCGGAAACACGGACTCGGCGGCCTGGGTGGCTTCGGCAGGCATCTCACGGGACCTTTGTGTGCTGACAAGGGGGACCATCCAGCCTAACCCGGCCGGACCGGTCCCCCTTACCGCGCACCCCACGGGTGCCGGGCTATGCCGACATCGGTCTCTGCACGGCGATGGACTGGAGCAGTCCGACCGCCATCCACACGGCGAACATGGAGGAGCCGCCGTAGGAGACGAAGGGCAGGGGCAGGCCGGTGACCGGCATGATGCCGAGGGTCATGCCGACGTTCTCGAAGGTCTGGAAGGCGAACCAGGCGACGATTCCGGCGGCGACGACCGTGCCGTACAGGTCGGGGGTGCCGCGGGCGATGCGGCAGGCGCGCCACAGGACCACGCCGAGCAGCGCGATGATGAGGCCCGCGCCGAGGAAGCCCAGTTCCTCGCCGGCGACGGTGAAGACGAAGTCGGTCTGCTGCTCGGGGACGAAGCGGCCGGTGGTCTGGGAGCCGTGGAAGAGGCCGGAGCCGGTGAGTCCGCCGGAGCCGATGGCGATGCGCGCCTGGTTGGTGTTGTAGCCGACGCCCGCGGGGTCGAGGGCCGGGTTGGCGAAGGCGGCGAAGCGGGCGATCTGGTAGTCGTCCAGGATGCCGAGCTGCCACACGGCGAGCGCCCCGGCGGTGCCGGCGCCGAGCAGTCCGAAGATCCAGCGGTTGCTGGCGCCGGAGGCGAGCAGGATGCCGAGCACGATGATGACCATGACCATGACCGATCCGAGGTCGGGCATGAGCATCACGATGAGCATCGGCACGGTGGCCAGGCCCAGAGCCTGGAGCACGGTGCGATGGTCGGGGTGGGGGCGGTCCCCCGCGTCGACGCGTGCGGCGAGCAGCATCGCCATGCCCAGGATGATCGTGAGCTTCACGAACTCCGAGGGCTGCAGGGAGAAGCCGCCGGGGAGCTTGATCCAGGAGTGGGCGCCGTTGATGGTCGAGCCGAGCGGGGTGAGCACCAGCAGGATCAGGAAGACGGATGCGCCGTAGAGGACGGGTACGGCGGTGCGCAGGGCGCGGTGGCCGAGCCAGACGACGCCGACCATCAGGGCGAGCCCGATGCCGGTGTTCAGGAGGTGCCGGGTGAGGAAGTAGTACTGGTCGCCCTGGTTGAGTTCGGTGCGGTTGCGGGTGGCGGAGTAGACGAGCAGCGAGCCCATCAGGGACAGGGCTACGGCGGCCAGCAGTATCGGCCAGTCGAGCCGCCGGGCCATCGAGTCCCGGGCGAAGAGGCGGGTCCAGCCGGCTTTCTCGGGGCCGTATCCGGAGACCTGGAAGCTGTTGCCGGTCATGCCCGTGCCCTCCGGCTTCTTCCGCTGCCGCCGCGCCGGGCGCCGCGCCGTGCGCCGCCGCGCCGTCGGTGGCGGCGGGTGTCGCGGTTCTCCCCGTTCTGGTTGGGGGTGGTCGCGGGCTGGTCGCCTTCCTCGACGGGGGCGTACTCCTCGTCCGGGGAGGCCTTCTCGTCGGGCTGGAGTTCCTTGACGACGTCCTTCGGCATCTTCGGGGAGAGGATGGTGCCGTCCGTCTTGATCTTCGGGAGGCTGGCCTGCGGCTTGGGCAGCAGGGCCTTCTTCGGGTCGATGTCGCCGTCGTCGGAGACGCCGTACAGCGCGTCGTAGATGTTGCGGACGGCGGGTCCCGAGGCGCCGGAGCCGGTGCCGCCCTGGGAGATCGTCATGACGATCGAGTAGTCCTTGGTGTACGTCGCGAACCAGGACGTGGTCTGCTTGCCGTAGACCTCGGCGGTACCGGTCTTGGCGTGCATCGGGATCTTGTCCTGCGGCCAGCCGACCTGGGCGAACCGCCAGGCGGCGGTGCCGCGGCTGGCGACGCCGGCGAGGGCCTCGTCCATCTTGGCCAGCGTGGTCTTGCTTATGGGCAGCTTGCCGTGCGCCGTGGGCTCGATCTGGCGGACGGTCTTGCCGTCGGGGCTGACGACGGCCTTGCCGATGCTCGGGTCGTAGAGGGTGCCGCCGTTGGAGATGGCCGCGTAGATGGTGGCCATCTGGATGGGGGTGACGAGGGTGTCGCCCTGGCCGATGGAGTAGTTGATGGAGTCACCGGCGCGCATCTTGTTGCCCTCGAGGCAGTTCTCGTACGCGATCTTCTCGACGTAGGAGCCGTCCTTCTTGCCGGACTTGCACCAGGCGTCCTTGTTGGCCTCCCAGTAGTCCTGCTTCCACTGGCGGTCGGGGACGCGGCCGGTGACCTCGTTGGGGAGGTCGATGCCGGTCTTGGCGCCGAGGCCGAACTGGTGGGCGGCCTTGTAGAAGTAGTCGTTGGGCTTCTTGGGGTTCATCCCGCCGTCCTTCTTCCACTCCTGGTGGGACAGGCGGTAGAAGACGGTGTCGCAGGAGAGCTCCAGGGCGCGGCCGATGGTGATCATGCCCTCGTTGGCCGACTCGAAGTTCTTGAAGACCTGGCCGCCGACGTCGTAGGCGCTGGAGCAGTCGTAGTTGCCGTCGAAGTCGTAGCCGGCCTCGACCGCGGCGGCCGAGGAAACCACCTTGAAGATGGAGCCGGGGGCGGCCTGGCCCTGGGTGGCGCGGTTGAGCAGCGGGTAGTTGGAGTCCTTGCCGGTGAGCTTCTTGTAGTCCTTGGCGGAGATGCCGCCGACCCAGGCGTTGGGGTCGTAGTCGGGGTTGGAGGCCATGGCGACGACGCGGCCGGTCTTGGCCTCCATCACCACGACGGCGCCGGCGTCGGCCTCGTAGGTCCGGTTGGTGTTGCGGTCCATCTCCTTGCGGGCGGCCTTCATCGCCTCGTTCAGCTCGTACTCGGCGACGCGCTGGACGCGGGAGTCGATGCTGGTGACGAGGTTGGAGCCGGGGGTGCCCGCGTCGGACTCGGCCTCGCCGATGACGCGGCCGAGGTTGTCGACCTCGTAGCGGGTGACGCCGGCCTTGCCGCGCAGCGCCTTGTCGTACTGGCGCTCCAGGCCGGAGCGGCCGACCTGGTCGGAGCGCAGGTAGGGCGAGTCGGTGTCCTGGGCCTGCTGCAGTTCCTCGTCGGTGACGGGCGAGAGGTAGCCGAGGACCTGGGCGGTGTTGGACTTGCCGGGGGCGGCGTAGCGGCGTACGGCCATGGGTTCGGCGGTGATGCCGGGGAAGTCCTCGGCGCGCTCGCGGATCTGCAGGGCCTGCTTGACGGTGGCCTCGTCGGTGACGGGGATCGGCTGGTAGGGCGAGCCGTTCCAGCAGGGCTGCGGGGTCTTGGCGTCGCAGAGCCGGACCTTTTCGATGACGTCCTGGGGCTTCATGCCGAGGACGTCGGCGAGCTTGGTGAGGACGGCCTTGCCGTCGTCCTTCATCTTCAGCAGGTCGGTGCGGGAGGCGGAGACGACGAGCCGGGTCTCGTTGTCGGCGAGGGCGACGCCGCGGGCGTCCAGGATGGAGCCGCGGGTGGCGGGCTGGACGACCTGCTGGACGTGGTTGCCGGAGGCCTCCGCGGCGTATTCGTCGCCCTGGCGGATCTGGAGGTACCAGAGCCGGCCGCCGAGGGTGGCGAGGAGGGAGAGGACGAGGATCTGGATGACGACGAGCCGGGTCTGGACGCGGGTGCTGCGGCCGGTCTCCGGAATGTTAGTCATGGGCGCGGCCCATCCGGTTGAGGGTGGTGGTGGGCGACGGGTGGGCGTTGGTCACTGCTGCCTCCCCCTGACGAAGTACGTACTGGTTTGCCGGCGTGCCGTCACAGCCGCTTGACCCCCTTGATGCGGCCGGCGCGGGCCGCCCGGGCCCGGGCCGTCTTCACCCGCAGTGCGCCCCGCTGTCTGCCGATGCGCAGGCCGGTGCCTCCGGAGAGCCATCCGGAGGAGATGTCGGGGCCCTGGGCGGCGGAGTTGGTGTCGGCCAGCGGGTCGTGCTCGGCGCGCCGGGCGAGCGCCATGATGCCGGGGACGACGAAGGGCGCGAGCAGCAGGTCGTACAGGGCGGCCGTGAACAGCAGGCTGGGCAGGCCGACATGGCGGGCGGCGGTGTCGCCGACGAGGGCGCCGACGCCCGCGTAGAGCAGGGTGGTGCCGATGGCGGCGGCGACCACGACGACCATGGGGCCGGTGGCCGAGCGGAGCCGTCCGTTGTCCGGTTTGGCGAGCCCGGCGAGGTAGCCGATGACGCAGAGCACGAGGGCGTAGCGGCCGGCGGCGTGGTCGGCGGGCGGGGCGAGGTCGGCGAGGAGTCCGGCGCCGAAGCCGACGAGGGCGCCGCCGACGTGGCCGTAGACCAGGGCGAGGCCGAGGACGGTGAGCAGCAGCAGGTCGGGGACGGCGCCGGGCAGGTGGAGGCGGGCGAGGACGCTCACCTGGATCACCAGGGCGACGACGACCAGGGCGACGGACAGCAGGATCCGGTTGACGCGCATGGGGTGAAGGCTCCTACGGCTCGGTCTGCTCGTTCTGCTGCTCTGTCTGGTCGTTCTGGCCGGTGGCATCGTCCTGGCCGGTCGCGTCGTTCTGCCCGGTCGCGTCGTCCTGCCCGGCCTCGTCGTTCTGGGCCTGGCCCTCGGGGTCGGCGCCGGGGGTGACGGTGACCGTCACGGTGGGCGTGGGCTTCGGCTGCTTCTTCTCCGGGAGCACCGTGTCGCGCGGATCCTTCTGCGGGGCCTGGACGACGACGCCGACGATGTCGAGCTTGGTGAAGCTGACGAACGGCGTGACGTCGAGGATGCGGGTGAGGTCGCCGCCGTTGGGGTCGACGCGGGTGATGGTGCCGACGGGCACGCCCGGCACGAAGGGCTTGTCGGCCTGGGAGCCGAAGGTGACGAGGCGGTCGCCCTTCTTGACGTCGGCCTTGCCGTTGAGGAGTTCGACGCGCAGGGGGCGGCTGCCCTGGCCGGAGGCGAAGCCGAGTTCGTCGCCGGACTCCATCCGGGTGCCGACGGTGAAGTCGGGGTCGTTGGCGAGCAGCACGGTGGCGGTGTTCGGGCCGACGGTGGTCACGCGTCCGACGAGGCCGTCGCCGTTGAGGACGGTCATGTCGCGCTTGACGCCGTCGTTGGCACCGGCGTCGATGGTGATGGTCCAGGAGAAGCCCTGGGCGGCTCCTATGGCGATGACCTGGGCGCCCTTGATGCCGTACTGCCCGGCTCCGGCGAGCCCCAGCATCTTGTCGAACTGCTTCAGCCGGCTGCGGCCGCGCTCGTCGCTGCCGAGTTTCGCCTTCAGGGCCGCGTTCTGCGTCTCCAGTTCGGCGAGCCGGTCGTGCCGGTCGCCGGAGTCGCGGATCGCGGAGACCGCGTTGCCGACCGGGTCGACCGCGGAGGAGACCCCGTTCTCGATCGGACCGAAGACGCCCGCCGCGGCCTGCCGGGCACCGTCGACCGGTGAGTCCTCCCCGCCGCGGATGTCCACCGTGATCAGTGCGAACGCGATGGCGATCAGCAGCACCAGGAGCAGCCGGCTCTCTTTCGTGTCCCTCACGTGCGGCGGCCGTGCCTTCCTCGTCGAAATTCGGGAATCTCGGAATGTACGTGGCGGTGTTCAGGAATTCAGGTGATTCGGTACTTCGGGCGTGTGCGGCGCATCGGGCACTTCACGCGCATCCGGTACCGCAACCCTCTATATCAACGATCCGCCGCACGAGAGGAGATCATCTCGTACGGCGGAACCGAAGTGTTACGTCATCTGCGGGGCGAGGCGTCCAGCACCTGCTGGAGTGCCTCGAACTCCTCGACGCACTTGCCGCTGCCGAGCGCGACGCTGTCGAGCGGGTCCTCGGCGATGTGGATGGGCATTCCGGTCTCCCGGCGCAGCCGTTCGTCCAGCCCGCGCAGCAGCGCGCCGCCGCCGGTCAGGACGATGCCCCGGTCCATGATGTCGCCGGACAGCTCCGGCGGACATTTGTCGAGGGTCGTCTTGACGGCGTCGACGATGGCGTTGACCGGCTCCTCGATCGCCTTGCGCACTTCGGCGGCGGAGATGACGACGGTCTTGGGCAGCCCGGAGACGAGGTCCCGGCCGCGGATTTCGGTGTGCTCGTCGGAGTCGAGGTCGTACGCCGAACCGATCGTGATCTTGATCTGTTCGGCCGTGCGCTCACCCAGCAGAAGGCTGTACTCCTTCTTCACGTGCTGGATGATCGCGTTGTCCAGCTCGTCACCCGCGACGCGGATGGACTGGGCGGTGACGATGCCGCCGAGCGAGATGACCGCGACCTCCGTGGTGCCGCCGCCGATGTCCACCACCATGTTGCCCGTGGCCTCGTGGACCGGCAGGCCGGAGCCGATGGCCGCGGCCATGGGCTCCTCGATGATGTGCACCTGTCGGGCGCCGGCCTGGGACGACGCCTCGATGACGGCGCGGCGCTCGACGCCGGTGATGCCCGAGGGCACACAGACGACGACCCGCGGACGAGCCAGATACCGCCGCTTGTGGATCTTCAGGATGAAGTAGCGGAGCATCCGCTCGGTGATCTCGAAGTCGGCGATGACGCCGTCCTTCAGCGGGCGCACGGCAACGATGTTGCCGGGCGTGCGCCCGATCATCTTCTTCGCTTCGGCGCCGACCGCGAGGATGCCACCGGTGTTGGTGTTGATCGCGACGACGGACGGCTCGTTGAGTACGATCCCGCGACCCCTGACGTACACCAGCGTGTTGGCGGTCCCGAGGTCGACAGCCATGTCACGGCCGATGAACGACATTGAGTTCCCCATCAGGATTCGACTGGCCTTCCCAGGAGCTTTTGAGGGCTTTTCAGGTAGGCGAAGTGGGTGCAGTGACGCGTGGAGGCTTCCATCGTAGACGCGCTTTCGCGAACACTGCGCGAGGGTCTTCGCCATTGTCAGCAGATGGCGCACCGCCTCGCTTGTGGAGACGGGCCAACGGTGGGATCCGTTCCCCCGAACAGGCGCGCATATGCCACAGGGCGGTCGCTTTTACGCGACCGCCCCGGCTTCGCCCGGTCCATTCGGCTGACGTGACGTCAGAAAAAAGGCGCTCCCGGCGTGTCCCGAAGGAGGATCAGACCCGGCCCGGGAAGAAGATCTTCAGCTCGCGCTCGGCGGACTCCTCGGAGTCGGAGGCGTGGATCAGGTTCTCGCGGACGATCACACCGAAGTCGCCCCGGATGGAGCCGGGCGCGGCGGCGATCGGGTCGGTCGGACCGGCCAGCGCGCGCACGCCCTCGATGACCCGCTCGCCCTCGACGACCATCGCGACGACCGGGCCGGACGCCATGAACTCGACCAGGGGCTCGTAGAACGGCTTGCCCTTGTGCTCGCCGTAGTGGGCTTCCAGCGTCTCGCTGTCCAGGGTGCGCAGTTCCAGCGCGGTGATCTGCCAGCCGGCCTTGCGCTCGATACGGCTGATGATCTCGCCGGTCAGGCCACGACGGACGGCGTCGGGCTTGAGGAGGACGAGGCTGCGCTGGGTCACGAGGGCTCCCTTGGAGATGTTCGAGATGTGCGGTCGTGCGGGTGATGACTGAGGTTACCGGGCGTGTCGCGACGCTTGTCACGCAGCGTCAGGGATACCGGGTCCGGCTGTCTCGCCGACCGCGTCCGCCGGGCTCCGGCACCGTCAGGCGGGGTCGGGCGCGGAGGCCTCGGCCTGAGCGGCGAACCTCGCCTTCGCCTCGTCGATCTTCCGCCCGTAGTGCACGGAGGCCCACCACAGGGCGGCGAAGATCGCGCCCAGGAAGTACATGGTCGGCACGACGAGACCGGAGGCGATCAGCGCGACCTGCAGCACCCAGCCCAGGACGACGCCGCCGGGGCGGGTGATGACCCCGCACAGCGCGACGCACAGGAACATCGCGACACCGCTGACCGTCCACACCGTCCCCATCGACAGGTCCGGGTCCTTCATGGCGACCAGGCCGGCGAAGCCGATCACGAAGAACTCGCCGATCAGCGTCGAAGCACAGAGCGTACGCACGGTTTCTCAGCCCCTCCTCAGGAGCAGTCGGGCCTCGCCGACGGTGATGACGGAACCGGTGACGAGCACACCGCCGCCCGCGAACTCGCCCTCCTCCTCGGCCAGCGTGATCGCGGCCTCCAGGGCGTCCGGCAGCCGCGGCTCGACCTGCACGCGGTCCTCGCCGAACACCTCGACGGCGATCGCGGCCAGCTCGTCGGCGTCCATCGCACGGTGGCTGGAGTTCTGGGTGACGACGACCTCGGCGAAGACCGGCTCGAAGGCCTCCAGCAGCCCCCGCACGTTCTTGTCGCCGCTGGCGCCGACCACGCCGATGAGCCGGCTGAACTGGAAGGCCTCCCCCACCGCCTCGGCGGTGACCCGGGCGCCGGCCGGGTTGTGCGCGGCGTCCAGCACCACGGTCGGCGAGCGCCGCACCACCTCCATCCGCCCCGGCGAGGCGACGGAGGCGAAGGCCTGACGCACGGTGTCGACGTCCAGCGGCTCGGGACGCTGGGCGCCGACGCCGAAGAACGCCTCGACGGCGGCCAGCGCGACCGCCGCGTTGTGCGCCTGGTGGGCGCCGTGCAGCGGCAGGTAGACCTCGGTGTACTCGCCGCCGAGCCCGCGCAGCGTCACCTGCTGCCCGCCGACGGCGACCTCGCGGGCGACGACGCCGAACTCCAGCCCCTCGCGGGCCACGGTGGCGTTGACGTCCACGGCCTTCTTGAGCATCACCTGCGCCGCGTCCACCGGCTGCTGGGCCAGGATCACGGTGGCGTCCTGCTTGATGATCCCGGCCTTCTCGACCGCGATCTCGCCGGGCGTCTCGCCGAGCCGGTCGGTGTGGTCCAGGTCGATGGGGGTGACGACGGCGACGTCCCCGTCGATGACGTTGGTGGCGTCCCAGGAGCCGCCCATCCCGACCTCGACGACGGCCACGTCCACGGGCGCGTCGGCGAAGGCCGCGTACGCCATGCCGGTCAGCACCTCGAAGAACGACAGCCGGTACTCCTGCTGCGCGTCGACCATCTCGACGTACGGCTTGACGTCCTGGTACGTCTCGACGAACCGCTCGGCGGAGATCGGCGCCCCGTCCAGGCTGATCCGCTCGGTGATCGACTGCACGTGCGGCGAGGTGTACCGCCCGGTGCGCAGTTCGAAGGCACCGAGCAGCGCCTCGATCATGCGGGCGGTGGAGGTCTTGCCGTTGGTCCCGGTGATGTGGATGGAGGGGTACGAGCGCTGCGGCTCGCCCAGTACGTCCATCAGCGCGGCGATCCTGGCGACGGACGGCTCCAGCTTGGTCTCGCCCCAGCGGGTCGCCAGCTCCGTCTCGACGGCGCGCAGGGCCGCGTCCACCTCGGGGTCCTCGGGGCGCCCGGGGATGTCGGCCTCCGGGGGGCCGCCCTGGGTGCGCAGGGTGCGGCTGCCGGCCTCGATGACGGCGAGGTCGGGGTCGCGGGTGGTCTCCGCGTCGATGATCTCGTCGAAGCTGTCGAGGGGGTCGGGCTGGTCGTTCTCGCCGGGGTTGTCGCTCACGGGGACCAGTCTACGTACCCCTTGCCGCCGCAGCCGCGGGCAGTCGTGCCGCTGGGGCGGCACGGGTGGGCGCAGCGGCACCCCGTGAGCGCCGGGCTGCGCGATTCCCTGCGGGGCGCCAGCGGAGGGGGCCGGCTTGGGTCTTGGGGCAAGTGCGGCGCCGTTGTGGCTGGTCGCGCAGTTCCCCGCGCCCCTGGGGAAGCGAAGGCACCCGGCGCTTGCAAGGGCCCCGGGTGCCTTCCTCAGGTATCGGCGGCTACGCCTCCGGCAGCTTCTCCAGCTGGGCGGTGATGCGGGCGATGTCCTCGTCCGCCTTGGTCAGGCGGCCCCGGATCTTGTCCACGACGTGATCCGGCGCCTTCGCCAGGAACGCCTCGTTGCCGAGCTTGGCGTTCGCCTGGGCCTTCTCCTTCTCCGCCGCGGCGAGGTCCTTCGCCAGCCGCTTGCGCTCCGCGGCGAAGTCGATGACCCCGGAGAGGTCGAGGGCGACCTCGACGCCCGCGACCGGCAGCGTCGCCGTCGCCGTGAAGGACTCGCCCTCCGGCTGGAGCCGCAGCAGCTGCCGGACCGCCGCCTCGTGGGCCGCGAGCGCGCTGCCCGCGAGGGTCAGCCGGGCCGGCACCCGCTGGCCGGGCTGCAGCCCCTGGTCGGCACGGAAGCGCCGGACCTCGGTGATCACCGACTGGACGGTCTCGATCTCCCGCTCGGCGTCGGCGTCCCGGAAGCCCGAGTCGGACGGCCACTCGGCGATGACGACCGACTCGCCGCCCGTGAGCGTCGTCCACAGCGTCTCGGTGACGAAGGGGACGACCGGGTGGAGGAGACGCAGCGTCACGTCCAGGACCTCGCCGAGGACACGCTTGGAGACCTCGGCGGCCTCGCCGCCCGCCTGGAAGGTGGTCTTGGACAGCTCGACGTACCAGTCGAAGACCTCGTCCCAGGCGAAGTGGAACAGCGCGTCCGAGAGCTTCGCGAACTGGTAGTCCTCGTAGTACGCGTCGACCTCGGCGACGACCGAGTTGAGCCGGGAGAGGATCCAGCGGTCGGTCGACGACATCTTCGACGCGTCCGGCAGCGGGCCCTCGACCGTCGCGCCGTTCATCAGCGCGAAGCGGGTGGCGTTCCAGATCTTGTTGGCGAAGTTCCGGGAGCCCTGGACCCAGTCCTCGCCGATCGGGACGTCGACGCCCGGGTTGGCGCCGCGCGCGAGGGTGAAGCGCAGGGCGTCGGAGCCGTACTTGTCCATCCAGTCCAGCGGGTTGACCACGTTCCCGAAGGACTTGGACATCTTCTTGCCGTTCTGGTCACGGACCATGCCGTGCAGGGCGATGGTGTGGAACGGCGGGGTGCCGTCCATCGCGTAGAGGCCGAACATCATCATCCGGGCGACCCAGAAGAAGAGGATGTCGTAGCCGGTGACCAGGACCGAGTTCGGGTAGAACTTCGCGAGCGACTCGGTCTGCTCGGGCCAGCCGAGCGTGGAGAAGGGCCACAGGCCGGAGGAGAACCAGGTGTCCAGGACGTCGGGGTCCTGCCGCCAGCCCTCGCCGCTCGGCGGCTCCTCGTCGGGGCCGACGCAGACGACCTCGCCCTCGGGGCCGTACCAGACGGGGATGCGGTGGCCCCACCACAGCTGGCGCGAGATGCACCAGTCGTGGAGGTTGTCGACCCAGTCGAAGTACCGCTTCTCCATCTCCTGCGGGTGGATCTTGACCTTGCCGTCGCGGACGGCGTCACCGGCGGCCTTCGCCAGCGGGCCGACCTTGACCCACCACTGCATGGACAGGCGCGGCTCGATGGTGGTCTTGCAGCGCGAGCAGTGGCCGACGGAGTGGACGTAGGGCCGCTTCTCGGCGACGATCCGGCCCTCGGCGCGCAGCGCGGCGACGATGGCGGAGCGGGCCTCGAGCCGGTCCAGGCCCTGGAAGGGACCGTGGGCGGTGATGACGGCGTGCTCGTCCATCACGGCGATGGAGGGCAGACCGTGCCGCTGGCCGATCTCGAAGTCGTTCGGGTCGTGGGCCGGCGTCACCTTGACGGCGCCGGTGCCGAACTCGGGGTCGACGTGCTCGTCGGCGACGACCGGGATGGAGCGGTCGGTCAGCGGCAGCTTGATGAGCTTGCCGACCAGGTGCTTGTACCGCTCGTCCTCGGGGTGGACGGCGACCGCCGTGTCACCGAGCATCGTCTCGGCACGGGTGGTGGCGACGACGATGGTCTCGTCCCCGTCCCCGTACTTCATGGAGACCAGCTCGCCGTCGTCGTCCTGGTACTCGACCTCGATGTCGGAGATCGCGGTCAGGCAGCGCGGGCACCAGTTGATGATGCGCTCGGCGCGGTAGATCAGCTCGTCGTCGTAGAGCCGCTTGAAGATGGTCTGGACGGCCTGGGACAGGCCCTCGTCCATCGTGAACCGCTCACGGGACCAGGCGACGGCGTCGCCGAGGCGGCGCATCTGGCCGGAAATCTGCCCACCGGACTCGCTCTTCCACTGCCAGACGCGCTCGACGAAGGCCTCCCGGCCGAGGTCGTGCCGGGACTTGCCCTCCTTGCCCAGCTCGCGCTCGACGACGTTCTGCGTGGCGATGCCGGCGTGGTCCATGCCGGGCTGCCACAGCGTCTCGTAGCCCTGCATGCGCTTGCGGCGGGTCAGGGCGTCGATGAGCGTGTGCTCGAAGGCGTGCCCGAGGTGCAGGCTGCCCGTGACGTTCGGCGGCGGAATGACGACGGTGTACGGCGGCTTGTCGCTGTCCGCGTCCGCCTCGAAGTAACCCCGTTCTACCCAGCGCTCGTACAGCTTCCCCTCTACCTCGGCCGGCGTGTACTGGGTCGGCAGTTCGGTGCTGGGTGCGGGCTGCGGCTGCTGAGAGTTCTCGGTCACGGGGGTCAGTTTACGGGCGTCACGGCCGTGTCCCGAAACGCGCTTCTTCTGTAACGGTGCGGCCCCCGGTGACCTGCGCACGCCAGGCTTGAGTCAGGATGTCAGAACCACGTAAAGCATCTGAGGGGGAACCCAGGAATGAGTCACAACCAGCCGGGCCCGTACGGCGGGCAGCCCCAGCAGCCCGGACCGTACGGCCAGCCGGGACCGTACGGCCAGCAGCCGCCGCAGGCCCCCCAGCCCGGCTACGGCTACCCCCAGCAGACGCCCCCGCCGCAGCCGGGCTACGGCTACCCGCAGCAGCCCCAGCAGGGCAGCGTCCCGCCGCAGGCTCCCCCCTACGGCCAGCAGCCTCCCTACGGCCAGCAGCCCCCGTACGGCCAGCAGCCTCCCGGTCAGCCGCCGTACGGCATGCCGCAGCCCCCGGCGCCGGGCGGTGGCAAGAAGAAGACCGGTCTGATCATCGGCGCGGTGGCGGTCGTGGCGGCGATCGGCGTGGGCGCGTACTTCGTGCTGGGCGGGGGCGGTGGCGCGGGCGGTGGTCTGGAGGACGACGGCGCGCACAAGCTGACGACGCCGGCGACGGTGCTCACCGACTACAAGCGCGCCAGCGACGAGGCCGCCGAGACCGACTCGGACACGGTCAAGGACCTCGAGAAGAGCGGGGTCGAGGACGGCACGAGCGTGACCGGCTTCTACACCACGGCCGACCTGACCGGTTACGACCCCTCCGACCCGAGCACCGCGCCCGACCCGACCGAGCTGGCGGCTGCCAAGGGCATCACCTTCCTCGGCGCCTACGGGAAGATCTCCGACCCGGAGGCCGTGCTCGACAAGTTCTTCGTCGAGTTCAAGAAGGAGTCCGAGGAGAACGCGTCCTCCTCGTCCGAGACCGGCGGTTCCGGCAAGGTGGTCGGTGAGCCGGAGTCGGTCGACATGGACGGCGCGGCCATGAAGTGCCAGGCCGTCGAGGGCACGAACCCGGTCACCAAAAAGGAGAAGACGGACTGGATCTGCGCTTGGGCGGACTACAGCACCATCGCCCTGGTCTCCCCCGGTGACGCCACCAAGGGCGTGACGAAGGACGTCGCCGTCGACATCACCACCAAGCTCCGCAAGGAGATCCGCGTCAAGGCCTGACGAGGCAATCGACAACGCGGGAGGGGCCCGGTCGACTCGACCGGGCCCCTCCCGTGTACGTGGTGCGTGACCGGCTACGCCGTCTTCTGCTCGCCGGAGCCGCGGCCGCGCGAATCCCGGGGGATCAGCGTCGGGTTGACGTTGGAGAGGACCACGTCCGCCGTGATGACGACGCGGGCGACGTCCTTGCGGGACGGGACCTCGTACATCACGCCCTGGAGGACTTCCTCCATGATGGCGCGCAGGCCGCGGGCGCCGGTCTGGCGGAGGATGGCCTGGTCGGCGATGGCCTCCAGCGCTTCGCGCTCGAAGTCCAGCTCGACGCCGTCGAGTTCGAAGAGGCGCTCGTACTGCTTGACGAGGGCGTTGCGCGGCTCGACCAGGATCTGGAGGAGCGCCTCGCGGTCGAGGTTGTGCACCGAGGTGATGACCGGGAGCCGGCCGATGAACTCGGGGATCATGCCGAACTTGACCAGGTCCTCCGGCATGACCTGCTCGAACTGGTCCTTGGACTCGATCTCCCGCTTGGAGCGGATCTGCGCGCCGAATCCGATGCCCTTGGCGCCGGCCCGGCCCTCGATGATCTTCTCCAGGCCCGCGAAGGCACCGCCCACGATGAACAGGACGTTCGTCGTGTCGATCTGGATGAACTCCTGGTGCGGGTGTTTGCGCCCGCCCTGGGGCGGGACCGAGGCCGTGGTGCCCTCCAGGATCTTCAGCAGGGCCTGCTGGACGCCCTCGCCCGAGACGTCGCGCGTGATGGAGGGGTTCTCGCTCTTCCGCGCGACCTTGTCGATCTCGTCGATGTAGATGATCCCGGTCTCGGCCTTCTTGACGTCGTAGTCAGCGGCCTGGATCAGCTTCAGCAGGATGTTCTCGACGTCCTCGCCGACGTACCCCGCCTCGGTGAGCGCCGTGGCGTCGGCGATCGCGAACGGGACGTTCAGCATGCGGGCGAGGGTCTGGGCGAGGAGGGTCTTGCCGGAGCCGGTGGGGCCCAGCAGGAGGATGTTGGACTTCGCCAACTCGATGGCGTCCTCGCGGCCTTGGGCGCCGCCGTTCTCGCCGGCCTGGACCCGCTTGTAGTGGTTGTACACCGCGACGGAGAGGGCCTTCTTGGCCGCTTCCTGGCCGACCACGTAGCTCTCGAGGAACTCGTAGATCTCGCGGGGCTTCGGGAGCTCCTCCCAGCGCACCTCGCTGGTCTCGGCCAGCTCCTCCTCGATGATCTCGTTGCAGAGGTCGATGCACTCGTCGCAGATGTACACACCGGGCCCTGCGATGAGCTTCTTGACCTGCTTCTGGCTCTTGCCGCAGAACGAGCACTTGAGCAGATCGCCGCCGTCACCGATGCGTGCCACGGTGTGCTTCCCCTTCGCCTGGGAGACTCCCGTACGTCGACGTCACGTCGACGGCGGGCGGACTCCTGGTGCTGCCTTATGTCCGACGGTACCTTGCCGGGCCCCTCGTCCGGGCCCCCCTTGGCACGGTTCCCTTTGACGTGAACCGCGTCAAACCGTGCCAAGGAGCGGCAGACGATACAGCCTCCCGCCTAGCGGAGAGAGGAGTTGTCCATCTTCCGGGTGGTGATGATCTGGTCGATCAGGCCGTAGCTCAGCGAGTCCTCGGCCGTGAGGATCTTGTCGCGCTCGATGTCCTCGCGGATCTTCTCGACCGGCGTGGTGGAGTGCTTGGCCAGCATCTCCTCCAGCTGCGAGCGCATCCGGAGGATCTCGTTGGCGGCGATCTCCAGGTCGGAGACCTGGCCGCGGCCGGTCTCGCTGTACGGCTGGTGGATCAGGACGCGGGCGTTCGGCAGCGCCATGCGCTTGCCCGGCGTACCGGCGGCCAGCAGGACGGCGGCGGCGGAGGCGGCCTGGCCCATGCACACCGTCTGGATGTCCGGCTTCACGTACTGCATCGTGTCGTAGATGGCCGTGAGCGCGGTGAAGGAGCCGCCGGGGCTGTTGATGTAGATCGAGATGTCCCGGTCGGGGTCCATCGACTCCAGGCACAGCAGCTGCGCCATGACGTCGTTGGCGGAGGCGTCGTCGATCTGGACGCCGAGGAAGATCACGCGCTCCTCGAAGAGCTTCGCGTACGGGTCGTACTCGCGCACGCCCTGCGAGGTGCGCTCGACGAAGCGCGGGATGACGTAGCGGGACTCGGCCTGCGGGCCGGTGTAGCGGCCCTGGGAGGCGGCGGCGCGCATGTCCTGCGTGGCCTGCGGGCGGTCGTACAGGCGGCTGCCGGGGAAGTCGTTCACAGTGTCTCCTGTAAAGAGGCTGAGGCGGTCGGCTCGGGGCGGGGGATGGCTCAGGCGCCCGTGCCGCCACCGCCCGGCATGCCGGCGGCCGTGGGGATGACGTCGTCGATGAGGCCGTACTCCTTGGCCTCGAACGCGTCGAACCAGCGGTCGCGGTCCGAGTCGCGGGTGATCTGCTCGACCGTCTGGCCGGTGTGCTGAGAGGTGAGCTCGGCCATGCGCTTCTTGGTGTGCAGCAGCCGCTCGGCGTGGATCTTGATGTCCGAGGCCGAACCGGCGAGGCCGGCGGAGGGCTGGTGGATGAGGATCTCGGCGTTCGGCAGCGCGAAGCGCTTGCCGGGGGTGCCCGCGCTGAGCAGGAACTGTCCCATGGAGGCGGCGAGACCCATCGCGATCGTCACCACGTCGTTCTTGATGAACTGCATGGTGTCGTAGATCGCCATACCGGCCGTGATCGAACCGCCCGGGCTGTTGATGTACAGGAAGATGTCCTTGTCCGGGTCGGCGGCAAGGAGCAGCAGCTGTGCGGTGATCTTGTTGGCGATGTCGTCGTCGACCGGCTGGCCGAGGAAGATGATCCGCTCGCCGAGCAGTCGGTTGTAGACCTGGTCGCCGAGGCCGCCACCGATGGAGGGCTCGCCGGCGGCTGAGGGCATCAGATTCGTCACGTATCCACCTGCTCGTCTTACGACGGCGCCGGGCCGTCTCACGTTTCCCTGCGGGGCTGGAGCCGCTTTCGGGGACTCCCCTGCCCTCGTATTCATGGACCCTAACGCGGTGACCGTGCGGTGCCATCCCGGTTCTGCGGGTGTTCGCCGGGGGCGTAGCGCTCCGCGGGGTGCGGATGCGGATGCGGCATACCGCCGTTGGGGTGCGAGCTCGTCGCCGGGTGCGGGTCCATTGTGGTTGCTCGCGCCCACGCGGCGGAGCCGCACATCGACACAGCCCCGAGCCCCTGGCGGGGGCACCCGGCCGTATGACGAAAGGGCCCCGGCGCTGATGTCCGGGGCCCGTTCTGCGTCCGTCTGGGGAGACGCGAGGGGATCAGCCCTCGGTCTTCTCCTCGGCCTTGTCGTCGGCCTTCTCGGCGTCGGACTCGGCGGACTCGGCGGCGGCCTCGGCGGCCTCCGTCTCCTCGTCCTCCTCGTCGTCCAGGTCGACGACCTCGCCGTTGGTGTCCTTGACCGTGGCCTTCTCGACCACGGCGGCCAGGGCCTTGCCGCGGGCGACCTCGCCGACGAGGAGCGGGACCTGGCCCTGCTCGACGACGGCCTGGGCGAACTGGTCGGGGGACATGCCGGAGGAGGCGGCGCGGCGCATGAGGTGCTCGGTCAGCTCTTCCTGGCTGACGTTGAGCTTCTCCTGCTTGACCAGCTCGTCGAGGACGAACTGGGTCTTGATGCCCTTGACCGCGGCCTCGCGGGTCTCGGTCTCGAACTCCTCGGCGGTCTTGCCCTGGAGCTCGAGGTACTTCTCGAGGTCGAGGCCCATCTGGCCGAGCTGGTGGTGCTCGAGGTTGTGCTTACGGGTGTTGATCTCGTCCTCGAGGAGCTTCTCGGGGACCGGGACCTCGACCAGCTCGAGCAGCTTGTCCAGGACGCGCTCCTGGGCCTGCGTGGCCTGGTCGTACTGCTTCATGTTGGCCAGGCGCTTGCGGCTGTCGGCCTGCAGCTCCTCCAGCGTGTCGAACTCCGACGCGAGCTGCGCGAAGTCGTCGTCCAGCTCGGGCAGCTCACGCGCGGCGACCTGGGTGACCTTGACGGTGACCTCGGCCTCCTTGCCGGCCGCCGAGCCGCCCTTGAGCTCGGAGGTGAAGGTGGCCTCGCCACCGGCCTCCAGGCCCTTCACGGCGTCGTCGATGCCGTCCAGCAGCTCGCCGGAGCCGATGGTGTAGGACACACCGTCGGCCACGCCGTCCTCGAGGACCTCGCCGTCGACCTTGGCCTGCAGGTCGATGGTGATCACGTCGCCCTCGGCGGCGGCGCGCTCGACCGGGGAGGTCGAGGCGAAGCGCTCGCGCAGCTGCTCCACCGACTTCTCGACGTCCTCGTCGCTGACCTCGACGGCGTCGACCTCGACCTCGATGCCGGAGTAGTCCGGGATCTCGATGGAGGGGCGGATGTCGACCTCGGCGGTGAAGTTCAGCGTCTCGCCGTCCTTCAGCTCCGTGATGTCGACCTCGGGCTGGCCGAGCGGGTTCAGCTCGGCCTCGTTGACCGCGTCGGTGTAGAACTTGGGAAGCGCGTCGTTGACCGCCTCCTCCAGAACCGCACCGCGGCCGAACCGCTGGTCGATGACCCGGGCCGGGATCTTGCCCTTGCGGAAGCCCTTCACCGTGACCTGCTGGTTGATCTTCTTGTACGCCGCGTCGAGGCTGTCCTTGAGCTCCTCGAAGGGCACCTCGACAGTGAGCCGAACCCGGGTCGGGTTCAGGGTCTCCACGGCGCTCTTCACGGTTCGGTCTCCTTGGTGGCTGACTTCTTGGGTTCTGCCGGATCCAGAGAGGATGCCCGGCAAATTTCGCCGCCCGGAGACTTCATACGCTGAGACACACGGGCGTGCAGCTTGCATAGTAACGGCAGCGACTACACGGCCCAAAAGGCGATCACTCGTACTCGTCGAGGAGGCCGGGACGATCGGCCGTTGGATCGACGGATGGATCGACGGATGCTGGTCGGGGTGGCGGGATTTGAACCCACGGCCTTCCGCTCCCAAAGCGGACGCGCTACCAAGCTGCGCCACACCCCGTCTGGTGCGAGACGTAGGGTACATGCCGCCAGGCACCGGGGACCGCAGAGTTTCCCGAGCGTCCGTGAAGGTCCGGCACGGACCGGAAGGGGTGTGCGGTGAGGGGCGGCGACCCGCTACGATGCCTGCAGTGCCGCGGTCACCGACCTGCGGCGCGTGCTGTGCGGGCGTAGCTCAATGGTAGAGCCCCAGTCTTCCAAACTGGCTACGCGGGTTCGATTCCCGTCGCCCGCTCCGAGAGGCCTCCGGCCCGGTCCCCCAGGGATCGGGCCGGAGGCCTTTGTGAGGTCCGGGGTCTAGAACTGGATCGAGTTGACCATGTCGGCTATCGAGTCCAGGAAGCGCTGGATGTCGTCGGCCATGCCGGTCGAGGCAAGGAAGAAGCCGAAGAGGACCGCGACGATCGCCGGCCCCGCCTTGATGGAGCCTCCCCGCAGCAGCACCACCAGGATGATCGCCAACAGCAGCACCACTGACAGCGAAATGGCCACAACTGATCACACCCTCGGTCGGTCCGCTCTCCCGGCCCGGAGGTGCGGCACCGCACACCCCCGCCAGAACCATCGTGCCACCAACCGGGCCCCGTCATGCGGCAGGTGACACATCGTCCGGCCGGTTCCGCCACCGCCACACTCCCCGCGCACGCGGGCGCACCCGACCTCCACCCCTCGTACGCAATTTCGACAGGTCGTCCGTACGGGGAATTACAGTCGCTTCGTTTCAATGCCCACACAACGCGTTCGCAGATATTTCGAATTGTCGCGGCGGACACATCGGCAGCGACTTCGGCGAGTACGTCGGCGAGTACGTCGGCGAGTGTGTCGACAGGGTCATCACAGGGAGATCACAGGGTCACCCGCCGACCCCGTAAGCGCATTGAAACGGACATTCCAGTGGAGTCGCCCGCCGGTCTTATGCGCTCTTTAGTCGTGATGTGTCATGACAAG
This sequence comes from Streptomyces sp. MMCC 100, assembly GCF_041538145.2. Classification (NCBI taxonomy): domain Bacteria; kingdom Bacillati; phylum Actinomycetota; class Actinomycetes; order Kitasatosporales; family Streptomycetaceae; genus Streptomyces; species Streptomyces sp. MMCC 100. The sequence continues at coordinate 1,010,197 of NZ_JBGORK020000001.1, read as the reverse complement.
TGGGGTGCTCCGGGCGGTGCTTCGATGTGCGGCGGCACCAGGGGACGTGGGGGCCGTCACGCGCCCGGAGAGGCCGAGTTCCCTAAATGCGGGGGTACTCGCACGGTACTCACACCGTACTCAGGACCCGAAATGCAGGAATGACGTCGAGGGTTTTACGGAATCACACGGAGAACGCTAGGGTGCCTCAGATGTTCTACGCTGCCTCGTCCCCCACCAGAGCAGCGAGGTCCTGTGACTACTCGCCGAGTTTTCGGCGGGGGGTGGCATGACTAGCTCGCTGCGACCTCACGGCGACCGGAATTCGCCGTCTTCATCGGACCAGCAGACACAGCAGGCCCGGCAGACCCCGCGGGCCCAGCCGAGCCGGCAGCGCGACGCGTTCTTCGACAACGCCAAGTACCTGGCGATCGTGCTGGTCGGTGTGGGCCACGCCTGGGGACAGATCCTGGACGGGAACCGGACCGTGGAGACCCTCTACCGGGTCCTGTACACGTTCCACATGCCGGCGTTCATCGTCATCTCCGGCTACTTCTCGCGCAGTTTCGACCTGAGCCCCAAGCGCGTCAAACGGCTGATCACCGGTGTCGCCGTCCCCTACCTGGTCTTCGAGGTCGCCTACACCCTGCACCGCCGCGTCAGCGAGGACCCGCAGAGCGACTTCAGCCTGCTGGACCCCACCTACCTTCTGTGGTTCCTGTGCGCGCTGTTCGTCTGGCGGCTGACCACCCCCATCTGGCAGACGGTCCGTTGGCCGCTCCCGATCGCCCTGGGCATCGCCGCGCTGGCCTCCGTGACGCCCACCGTCGACAACGACCTGAACATGCAGCGCGTACTGCAGTTCCTGCCGTGCTTCGTGCTGGGTCTGGTGCTGCGCCCCGAGCACTTCCAGCTGGTGCGGCGCCGCTCGGTGCGGATCTGGTCCGTGCCGGTGGTCGCGGCGGCGCTGGTGATCGGCTGGTGGTCGGTGCCGCGCATGGAGACCGGCTGGTTCTACCGCAACGCCGCCGTGCAGGACACGGGCGGCTCCTGGTGGTCCGGGCCGGTCCTGACGCTCGCGCTCTTCGGCTGCTCCGTGGTGCTGACCGCGTGCTTCTTCGCCTGGGTGCCCGGCCGGCGCATGTGGTTCACGGCACTGGGCGCCGGCACGATCTACGGCTACCTGCTGCACGGCTTCCTGGTGAAGGAGGGCAGCTACACCGGCTGGTTCCAGCAGTCCGTCCTGGACCAGCCGCTCGGCGAGATCGGTCTCACCGTCCTCGGCGCCACCGTCATCACCCTGCTGTGCACCAAGCCCGTCCAGCGGGTCATGCGGTACGTGGTCGAGCCGAGGATGGACTGGGCCTTCGAGCGGGATCCCGGCGACGCCGCCCGGGGCCGTGAGAAGCGGGACAAGGCCGGGAGCGGGGCACACGAGACGTCCACCGCGCCGGCCGCACCGAACGGCAGCGGCGAGAAGGTCTCCGTCTAGGGCCGGTCGTTCACCCCTGGTCCACGTGACCGAGGAGTGCGCGCATCCGCGTGTACTTCTCGGTCAGTCGTGTGCGGGTGGCCTCGTCGAGGACGGCGAGCCGCGCGGGGTCGGCGTTGTGCGCCAGGTCCGCCTCCTTGACCAGCGGCGCGCCCGGGGTGGCGAGGATCCGCGCGGCGTACGCCTCGGGCGGCTCCCCCGCCCGCTTGGTGAGGGCCAGGACGATGTCCTTGGTACGGCGGCTCAGCGGTGCCTCGTCCAGCCATCGCTCGGTCAGCGCGTCGTCCTCGACGGCGTCGTGCAGCCAGGCGGCCGCGATCTGCTCGTCGTCGCCGCCGCGTTGCCGTACGCCCTCGGCGACGGCCCGCAGGTGTTCGGCGTACGGCCGGCCCGCCTTGTCGGTCTGTCCGGCGTGGGCGGCGCGGGCGGTGGCCTCGACCTCGGCCAGGGAGAGGAGCGGGGCGGGTGAACCGGAGTCCTGGGGCATCGGTCCAGTATGTCGGTGTGTGCGCGGGTCCTCAGTCGGCGGGCGCCGCGGACTGGGCCGTCGGCCCCTCCCGGCAGATCAGCAGCAGCGCCCGGTCGTCGTTGACGTCCTTGGCCACCGCCTCGATCAGGTGCCAGGCCGCGCCGTGGAAGCCGCCCGCGACATAGCGGTCGGCCTCGCCGGTGAGGCGGTCGATGCCCTCGGCGATGTCCCGGTCGGAGGTCTCCACCAGGCCGTCCGTGAACAGCATCAGCACGTCTCCGGGCCGCAGTGTGCCCTTCACCTGGTCGAACTGCGCACCGTCGTACACGCCGAGCAGCGGTCCCTCGGCCGACTTCTCCTCCCAGCGGCCGGTGCCCGCGCTGAGCTGGAGGCCCGGCGGATGTCCGGCGGAGTACAGCTCGTAGTCGCCGGAGTCGAGGTCGAGGACGAGGTGGATGGAGGTGGCGAAGCCCTCGTCCCAGTCCTGGCGGAGGAGGTAGCCGTTGGCGGCCGGCAGGAAGGCGTGCGGGGGCAGGCTGCCCAGCAGACCGCCGAAGGCGCCCGACAGCAGCAGGGCGCGCGAGGCCGCGTCCATGCCCTTGCCGGAGACGTCGGTGAGGACGACCTCCAGTGTCCGGCCGCCGTTCGTGCGGGCCGCGACGACGAAGTCGCCGGAGAAGGACTGGCCGCCGGCCGGGCGCAGCGCCATCTCCCGGTGCCAGCCCTTGGGCAGCTGCGGCAGCTTGCTCTGGACGCGGATGCGTTCACGCAGGTCGAAGAGCATGGTGCCGCCGCGCCGCCAGGGCACGCCGACCCGGCTGCGGAACTGGGCGACGAGGAGCCCGAAGAAGCCGCAGGCCGCGACCACCAGGACCGCGCCCGGGGTGACGCGGGAGGGTCCCTCGGTGTACGGGCCAAGCTGCACCGACTCCACGATCAGTGCGGTGGCCGCCGCCGCGTACAGGCCGAGCAGGCTCGCCGGGCGCAGCAGGAGGCCGCCCGCGACGATCGGGATGACCAGCGCGGAGGGCGAGCACCACACGGAGTTGGCCATCGTGGTGGCCGCGATGACGGGGATCGTGAGCAGCAGTCCGGCGAGCGCGATCCAGTCCGAGCCGTCGCCGCGGAAGTAGTCGACGGCGGCTCGGCGCACGCCGACGCGGGCCCGGTGCCACTGCTTCTTCCACCGGGCCGTGAACGTCTCGGCCTCCGCGCGCCGCTGTCGTCCTGCTGCCATTAGTTCGGGACCCTATCCATCGGACCGGCCGCTTGGCACGGGAGGTCCCACTTGTCCCCCGTCCGGGGCCGGACTTCACAGTGAACTTCACGAACGGCTTCCGCGCCGCAACCCCGCGGAAATTGCCTCGCCCGTCTCGTGCGGTCCTGATACGCATGCTGCATGGGACGGTCGACGGGTGATGACGGCGGTGACGGTGTGACGACGACGGTGGCCGCGGAGCCACGGGCGCTGCGGCGCGAGGAGTGGGACACGTGGTACGGGACGCTGATCCGTGCCTTCGGCGGGATCGCGGGGCCGGCCGAGGAGCTGGAGCTGTTCCGGGAGCTGACGCAGGTCGACCGGTCGATCGGCGTGTGGGAGGGCGACGGGCCGGGCGAGGAGTGCGTCGGGACGGCGGGGGCGTTCGCCTTCCGGATGACCGTGCCGGGCGGCGCGCAGGTGCCCACCGCGGGCGTGACGATGGTGAGCGTCGCCGCCACGCACCGGCGCCGGGGTGTGCTGACGTCGATGATGCGGCGGCAGCTGGACGACGTACGGTCCTGGGGCGAGCCGCTGGCCGTGCTGACGGCCTCCGAGCCGGCGATCTACGGCCGGTTCGGCTACGGCGCCGCGACCTTCGAGCTCGGCGCTGAGATCGACACGAGCCGGGTCCGGCTGTCGGTGCCGCCCGGCACGGATGACGTACGGCTGCGGTACGCGGCGCCCGCCGACGTGGTCGACGCGTGCGAGGCGGTGTACGCGCGGCTGGTGCCGGCGCGGCCCGGGATGCTGGCCCGGCGGCCCGGCTGGGAGCGGCTGGGAGTGCTGGACCCGGAGAGCGGGCGGGACGGTGCCTCGCCCCTGCAGTGCGTGCTCGCCCGGCGGGGCGGCGAGGTCACCGGGTTCGCGCGGTTCCGGGTGCGGCCGGGCTGGGGGCCGGAGGGGCCCAGGGGCACGGTGGTCCTGGACGCCCTGGCCGGCCTGGACCCGGCGACCGAGGCGGCGTTGTGGCGCTTCCTGTACGACATCGACCTGACCTCCACGCTGACGGTGCGGGGGCGGCCGGTCGACGAGGCGTGGCAGCACCAGGTGTCGGACGTCCGGCGGTGCCGGCCGGCGCTGCGGGACGCGCTGTACGTACGGCTGGTGGACGTGGGGGCGGCGCTCGCGGCGCGGACCTACCAGGCGCCGGTGGACGTGGTGTTCGAGGTCGAGGACGCCTTCTGCCCCTGGAACGCGGGGCGTTGGCGGCTGAGCGGCGACGCGAAGGGGGCGTCGTGCGAGCGTACGACGGACGCGGCTGATCTCGTCCTGTCCGTACGGGAGTTGGGGGCGGCGTACCTCGGGGGTGTGCGTCTCGGATCGCTCGGTGCGGCCGGGCGGGTGCGGGAGGCGCGGGCCGGGGCGCTGGCGGAGGCGTCGGTGGGGTTCGGGTCGGACGTGGCGCCGTGGTTGCCGCACGGGTTCTGAGCGCGGGCTCCTACCGTTTCTGGCAGGTGGGGCACCAGAAGAGGTTGCGGGCGGCGAGGTCGGCGGTGCGGACCGGGCTGCCGCAGAGGTGGCAGGGCTGGTTCGCCCGGCGGTAGACGTAGACCTCGCCGCCGTGGTCGTCGACGCGGGGCGGGCGGCCCATGGCCTCGGGGGTGTGCTCGGGGCGGACGGTGTCGATGCGGTTGTTCCGTACGCCCTCGCGCATGAGGCCGGTGAGGTCCTGCCAGATCGCGTCCCACTCGGCGGGGGTGATGTCCTTGCCGGGGCGGTACGGGTCGATGCCGTGGCGGAAGAGGACTTCGGCGCGGTAGACGTTGCCGACGCCGGCGATGATCTTCTGGTCCATGAGCAGGGCGGCGATGGTGGTGCGGCTGCGGGAGATCCGGCGGCGGGCGGCCGCGGGGTCGGCGTCCGGGCGCAGGGGATCGGGGCCGAGGCGGTCGTGTATCGCCTGCTTCTCCGGGTCCGTGATCAGGGCGCAGGTGGTGGGGCCGCGGAGGTCGACGTAGGCCGTGTCGTTCACCAGGCGGAGGCGGACGGTGTCCGTGGGCGGGGGCGCGGGGGCCGGGCCGGAGGTGACCTTGCCGAAGAGGCCGAGGTGGATGTGGACCCAGGCGGGGACCTCGGCGGGGACCTCGGCGGGGTTGTCGGCCGGGTCCTCGGCTGCGTTCTCCGCTGCGTTCCCGGCTGCGCCGAAGCCGAGGAAGAGGTGCTTGCCGTGGGCGTCGGCGGTTCTCAGGACGGTGCCGTCGAGGAGGGCGGCGGAGTCGGCGAACTTGCCCTGGGGGCTGGTGACGCGGACTGCCGTCCGGGCGAAGGCGGCGGTGCAGTCCTGGGCCAGCCTGTGGATCGTGTGCCCCTCTGGCACGTGAGGTGTCCTTTCGCGGTCTTCTGCCCGCATGCCCGGCCGACTCGGTCGGTCGAGCGGCTCGGCCCGTCCCACGAGGGCTCCGCCTCCGATGCTCGCGCGCCGGAGGCGGCAGTGCGTACCGGGGTTTCTACTGCTGCGGGTGGTGGGCCGGGACCGGGGGGAGGTCGCCCGTGGTCTCGTAGGACGTGAGCATGTCGATGCGGCGGATGTGACGCTCGTCGCCGGAGAACGGGGTGGCGAGGAAGGTCTCGACGAACTTCGTCGCCTCGTCCTGCGTGTGCATGCGGGCGCCGACCGCGACGACGTTGGCGTCGTTGTGCTGGCGGCCCAGCGACGCCGTCTCCTCGCTCCAGGCCAGCGCCGCGCGCACGCCCTTCACCTTGTTCGCCGCGATCTGCTCGCCGTTGCCGGAGCCGCCGATCACGATGCCGAGGGCGCCCTGGTCCGCGGCCGTGCGCTCGGCGGCGCGCAGGCAGAAGGGCGGGTAGTCGTCCTGGGCGTCGTAGATGTGCGGGCCGCAGTCGACGGGCTCGTGTCCCGCCGCCTTGAGCCACTCGACGAGGTGGTTCTTGAGTTCGAAGCCCGCATGGTCCGAGCCGAGATACACGCGCATGCGTCGAGTGTGCCACGGGGGCCGGAAGGCGGACGCTGCGGGTCGCAGCTGGGGAAAGAACCCGTAAAACTTGGGAACCTCAGGGAAAGCTCAAGTAACGATCCGGATTCAAAGGTTCCTGAATTCGTTCGCCTCCGTTTCACTGGTCCGGCTCGTACACCGCTCGTACGGGAAAGTGCTCGACCGGCGCAAAGGAAACCCTCCCCCATGACTTCGCAGCCGACCATGACCAAGCCCGAGGAGGGGCCCGCGGGCCCCTCACAGCCCGGAGGCGGGCTTCAGGCCGGGCTCAAGAACCGCCACCTCTCGATGATCGCCATCGGCGGCGTCATCGGGGCCGGGCTGTTCGTGGGCTCCAGTTCCGGGATCGCCACCGCGGGACCCGGCATCCTTCTCTCGTACGCCCTCGTCGGCACGCTCGTGGTGCTGGTGATGCGGATGCTCGGGGAGATGTCGGCCGCCAACCCGACCTCGGGTTCCTTCTCCGCCCACGCCGACCGGGCGCTCGGCCCCTGGGCCGGGTTCTCCATCGGCTGGCTCTACTGGTTCTTCTGGGTCGTGGTGCTGGCCGTGGAGGCGACCGCCGGGGCCAAGATCCTGGAGGGGTGGATACCCGCCGTGCCGCAGTGGGGGTGGGCGCTGATCGTGATGGTCGTGCTGACGGCCACCAACCTCGCATCGGTCGGCTCATACGGCGAGTTCGAGTTCTGGTTCGCCGGGATCAAGGTCGTCGCCATCGCCGCGTTCATCGTCGTCGGCGGACTGGCCGTCTTCGGTGTGCTGCCCGGCGTGGACAGCGACCAGGCGGGGCTCGGCAATCTGACCGAGCACGGCGGATTCCTGCCGAACGGCGCCGGGGCCATCCTCACCGGCGTACTGCTCGTCGTGTTCTCCTTCATGGGCAGTGAGATCCCCACGCTGGCCGCCGGTGAGTCCGAGGACCCGCAGCGGGCCGTCACCAAGGCGACCAACAGCATCATCTGGCGCATCGCCGTCTTCTACCTCGGGTCCATCTTCGTCGTGGTCACGCTGCTGCCCTGGGACTCGCAGTCGATCGTCGACCAGGGCTCGTACGTCGCCGCGCTGGACTCGCTCGGGATCCCGAACGCCGGCGGGATCATGAACTTCATCGTGCTGACGTCCGTGCTGTCCTGTCTGAACTCCGGGCTCTACACCGCCTCCCGCATGGCGTTCTCGCTCGGGCAGCGCGGGGACGCGCCGAAGGCGTTCGCCCGGACCACCCGGCGCGGGGTGCCGCAGACGGCGATCCTGTCGTCCGTCGTCTTCGGCTTCGTCGCGGTCTTCTTCAACTACAAGTTCCCCGACACGGTCTTCCTCTTCCTGCTCAACTCCTCGGGCGCGGTGGCCCTCTTCGTCTGGCTGGCCATCTGCTTCTCGCAGCTGCGCCTGCGGAAGATCATCCAGGCCGAGGCGCCGGAGAAGCTGGTCGTGCGGATGTGGCTGTACCCGTACCTGACCTGGGCGGCCGCCGCGGTCATCGTCTTCGTGCTCGGCTACATGCTGACCGACACCGAGCACGACGGGCGCAGCACCGTCCTGCTGTCGCTGCTCGTCGCCGCGCTGGTTCTCGTCGTCGCCTTCGTCAAGCAGCGGATCACCGCGCGGAAGGCCGTCGCCGTCGCCGAGAAGGGCTGACCGCCGCCGGGGAAACGGAAGAGGCTCGCCGGGCGCCGCAGCGCTCCGGCGAGCCTCTTCGCGTGGGCCCGCGGCCTGTTACCGCTTGTCGGCGAGCTTCCACGCGGCGGGCAGGACACCCATCGCCAGTACGGCCTTCAGCGCGTCGCCGACCAGGAACGGGGTGAGGCCGGCCGCGATCGCGGCGGTGAGGGACATGTCGGCGGCGAGGGCCAGGTACGGCACGCCGACGGCGTAGATGACCGCCTCGCCGAGCAGCATCGTGCCGGCCGTGCGCAGCACCGAACGGTCGGCGCCGCGGCGGGCCAGGGCGCCCACGACCGTGGCGGCGATCAGCATGCCGAAGACGTAGCCGAGGGACGGGGCCGCGGTGCCGGAGCCGCCCTCCGCGAACCACGGCACGCCCGCCATGCCGACCAGGGCGTACAGCGCGAGCGAGAGGAGGCCGCGGCGGGCGCCGAGCGAGGTGCCGACGAGCAGCGCCGCGAAGGTCTGGCCGGTCACCGGGACCGGGGAGCCGGGCACGGGCACGGCGATCTGGGCCGCGATGCCGGTGAGCGCGGCGCCGCCCGCCACGAGCGCGACGTCCCGTACTCGGGAGGAGGGGATGAGGTCGGCGAGGACCTGCCCGGATCGGGCGGGGACGGCAGCGGTGCTCATGGGGACTCCGCGGTGGTGTGGACATGTCGGGACACCGCGACGCTATCCCAGTCCCCTGGAGCCGATCACCAGCAGCGCTCGACAAAGGCCCGCTCGTCGGCTTGGTGGGCTCCCGACAAAGGGCGTGGGATACACGTGAATACGGGTGACACCGGTCACCGCGGCGATGAGGCGGGCGTCACCGGCGAGCGAACGCCGTACCCATGCGATCACTGTGCGTGTCCGGCCCGTCCGTATCGTGGGCGGCCGCTGTCGCCGGGCGGCGTGAGACCGGAGACTGTGGGCGCTTTTGCCCTGCCCCAGCCCCACTCGCCCCCCACGCATTGGACGAGCCGCTCGATGTCCAACAGCACCACCAAGGCGCCCCAGCAGCCGACGGACGCCTCCCTCTCCCACGGTCTCAAGCAGCGCCACCTGTCGATGATCGCCCTCGGCGGCGTGATCGGCGCCGGACTGTTCGTCGGCTCCGGGGCCGGCATCGCCGCCGCCGGGCCCTCGATCGTCGTGGCCTACACCTGCTCCGGTCTCCTCGTGATGCTGGTGATGCGGATGCTCGGCGAGATGTCCGCCGCGTATCCCTCCTCGGGCTCCTTCTCCGCGCACGCCGAGCGGGCGATCGGCCCGTGGGCCGGTTTCACCGCGGGCTGGGCGTTCTGGGTGCTGCTGTGCACGGCCGTCGGCCTGGAGGGCATCGGCGCGGCGCAGATCGTGCACGGCTGGCTGCCCGGTACGCCCGAGTGGGCGTGGGTGGCGCTGTTCATGGTGGTGTTCTGCGGGACGAACCTGGCCGCCGTGAAGAACTTCGGCGAGTTCGAGTTCTGGTTCGCCGCCCTCAAGGTCGGCGCGATCTCGCTGTTCCTGGTGCTGGGCGTGCTGGCGATCTGCGGAGTCCTGCCGGGCACCGACTCGCCCGGCACCTCCCACCTGGGCGACTTCCTGCCGAACGGCGGCAACGGCCTGATCATCGGACTGCTCGCCTCGGTGTTCGCCTACGGCGGCCTGGAGACGGTGACCATCGCGGCCGCCGAGTCGGAGAACCCGGTCAAGGGTGTGGCGAGCGCCGTACGGACGGCGATGTGGCGCATCGCGCTGTTCTACATCGGGTCGATGGCGGTCATCGTGACCCTGGTCCCGTGGGACTCCCCCGAGGTCGTCGAGAAGGGCCCGTACGTCGCCGCCCTCGACGAGCTGGGCATCCCGGGCGCGGGTCAGCTCATGAACATCGTGGTCCTGGTCGCGCTGCTGAGCGCGATGAACGCCAACATCTACGGGGCCTCACGCATCGGCTACTCGCTGGTCGAGCGCGGCCAGGGGCCGAAGGTGCTGGGCCGGGTGTCGGGCGGGGTGCCGCGGATCGCGGTGCTGGTCTCCTCCCTCTTCGGCTTCGGCTGCGTACTGCTCAGCTACTGGCGGCCGGACGACGTCTTCTCCTGGCTGCTGAACATGATCGGCGCGGTCATCCTGGTCGTCTGGATCTTCATCGCCGCCTCGCAGCTGCGGCTGCGCCGCCGTCTGGAGCGGGAGGCGCCCGAGAAGCTGGTCGTGCGCATGTGGGGCTTCCCGTGGCTGACCTGGGTGGCGCTGGCGGGCATGGCGGCGGTGTTCGTCCTGATGGCCCGCGAGCCGGACACGCGGGTGCAGCTGTACTCGACGGGCGGGATGACGCTGGTCCTGGCGGCCGTCGGTTACGCCCGGCAGCGGCGGCAGGCCCGCCTCGGCTAGCCGGGACGCCCGATTCTCCCGAGGGCCTCCGCACGGTTGCGTGCGGAGGCCCTTTCGTGTGTCGCGGCGCGCCCCTCCGCGCCTTCCCGGTCTCTTGCTGTTAGCGTGCACTTGCAAGCCTTTTGCAATAAGAGGTCGGAGGGGATCCGCCATGTCCGTCTACACGCTTCCTGAACTGCCGTACGACTACTCCGCGCTGGCTCCCGTGATCAGCCCCGAGATCATCGAGCTGCACCACGACAAGCACCACGCGGCGTACGTCAAGGGCGCCAACGACACGCTGGAGCAGCTCGCCGAGGCGCGGGACAAGGAGACGTGGGGTTCGATCAACGGCCTGGAGAAGAACCTGGCGTTCCACCTCTCCGGCCACATCCTGCACTCGATCTACTGGCACAACATGACCGGTGACGGCGGCGGCGAGCCCCTGGACAAGGACGGCGTGGGCGAGCTGGCCGACGCGATCGCCGAGTCCTTCGGCTCCTTCGCCGGTTTCAGGGCGCAGCTCACCAAGGCCGCCGCGACCACCCAGGGCTCGGGCTGGGGCGTCCTGGCGTACGAGCCGCTGAGCGGCCGGCTGATCGTCGAGCAGGTCTACGACCACCAGGGCAACGTCGGTCAGGGCTCCACCCCGATCCTGGTCTTCGACGCCTGGGAGCACGCCTTCTACCTGCAGTACAAGAACCAGAAGGTCGACTTCATCGACGCCATGTGGGCCGTCGTCGACTGGCAGGACGTGGCCAGGCGCTACGAGGCCGCCAAGTCCCGCACCGACACGCTGCTGCTGGCGCCGTGAGAGTCGGCCCCCGATCGTCCTGCCTCGTGATCGTCTTCTCAGCCTTCACCGGGCAGGCGGAATGAGGGAAGCCCCCGCGAGGACGTGACTCGCGGGGGCTTCCTGTGCGTGCGGGCGGCGAAGGTGCCGGTCGCCTACAGGTTGCTGAAGTCCGGGCCTTTGGTGCGGGTCCGCTTGATCTCGTAGAAGCCCGGCACGGAGGCCACGGCGAGGGTGCCGTCCCAGAGCTTGGCGGCGTCCTCGCCCTTGGGGGCGGGGGTGACGACCGGGCCGAAGAAGGCGAGCTGTCCGCCGTCGGCGCCGGGCACGGCGATGACCGGGGTGCCGACCTCCTGGCCGACCTTGTCGATGCCCTCCTTGTGGGAGGCGCGCAGCTGGGGCTCGTAGGGGGTGTCGTCCCAGTGGTCCATGAGGGACTCGGGCAGGCCGACGTCCTTCAGGGCGGCGGCGATCGTCTCCCTGCCCGGGCCCTCGTCCTGGTTGTGGATGCGGGTGCCCAGCGCCGTGTAGAGGTCGCCGAGCACCTCGGCGCCGTGCTCCTGCTGGGCCGCGATGACGACGCGGACCGGTCCCCATGCCTTGACCTCGAGCATCTCGCGGTACTCCGCGGGCAGCTCGTCGAGCTTGTCCTCGTTGAGAACGGCGAGGCTCATCACGTGCCAGCGGACCTCGATGTCCCTGACCTTCTCCACCTCCAGGACCCAGCGGGAGGTCATCCAGGCCCAGGGGCACAGGGGATCGAACCAGAAGTCGACAGGCGTCTTCTCGGACATGTCTCTCCTCTTGAGGCGCGCGAGTAGGCGTTCGTCGGGGCAACCGCCCGGTCGGCCCGCCCATTCCCGGCTGCCGCGTGTCAGGGGCGCATGGCAGGATCGGTGCTGTCCGCATACTGAACACCACGCGTGTACCGAACACGATCCGAGGAGTGCCGCCCGTGCCCGGTGAGAATCTGTCCCGCGACGAGGCCCGGGAGCGGGCCGCACTGCTGTCCGTCGACGGGTACGAGGTGTCCCTCGACGTGCGCTCGGCCGTCGGTGACGCGCAGGACGGGGGTCCGCGCACGTTCCGGTCCGTCACCACGATCCGCTTCCGCTGCAACGAGCCCGGCGCGAGCAGCTTCGCCGACCTGATCGCGCCGAGCGTCACCGCCGTCTCGCTGAACGGCCGCGACCTCGACCCGAGCGAGGTCTTCGACGGCTCCCGGATCGTCCTGGAGGACCTGGCCGCCGACAACGAGCTGGTGGTCGACGCCCAGTGCGCGTACTCCCGCACCGGCGAGGGACTGCACCGCTTCGTCGACCCCGAGGACGGCGAGGTGTACCTGTACACCCAGTACGAGCCGGCCGACTCCCGCCGGGTGTTCGCGAACTTCGAGCAGCCGGACCTCAAGGCGCCCTTCCGCTTCGAGGTGCGCGCGCCCGAGGAGTGGACGGTGTGGAGCAACGGCGCGGGTGAGCGCGTCGACGGGGTCTGGCGGTTCGCGGAGACGAAGCCGATCTCGACGTACATCACCTGTGTCGTGGCGGGTCCGTACCACTACGTGACGGACTCCTACGAGCGCGTGTTCGAGGACGGCACCCGGCTGGAGATCCCGCTCGGCGCCCTGTGCCGCAAGGGCCTGGCGCCGCACTTCGACGCCGACGACGTCTTCCTGATCACCAAGCAGGGCTTCGACTTCTTCCACGACCACTTCGACTACCCGTACCCCTTCGGGAAGTACGACCAGGCGTTCGTGCCCGAGTACAACCTCGGCGCGATGGAGAACCCGGGGATGGTGACCTTCCGGGAGGAGTACATCTTCCGCGGGAAGGTGACGCGGGCGTCGTACGAGGGCCGCGCCAACACGATCCTGCACGAGATGGCGCACATGTGGTTCGGCGACCTGGTCACCATGGAGTGGTGGGACGACCTGTGGCTGAAGGAGTCCTTCGCCGACTTCATGGGCGCGTTCGCGAACGTCGGCGCGACCCGGTTCAAGGACGCCTGGATCACCTTCGCCAACCGCCGCAAGGCGTGGGCGTACCGCGCCGACCAGCTCCCCTCCACGCACCCGATCACGGCCGACATCCGTGACCTGGAGGACGCCAAGCTCAACTTCGACGGCATCACCTACGCCAAGGGCGCCTCCGCACTCAAGCAGCTGGTGGCGTACGTCGGGCAGGACGCGTTCCTGGAGGGCGCGCGGCGCTACTTCAAGCGGCACGCGTACGGCAACACGCGCCTCGGCGACCTGCTGTCGGTCCTCGAGGAGACCAGCGGACGGGACATGGCGGCCTGGGCCCGGTCCTGGCTCCAGACGGCCGGCGTCAACTCGCTGACCCCGCAGGTGCTGTTGAGCGCGGCGGGCACGGTCGACGAGCTGGCCGTGGTGCAGGAGGCCCCGGAATCGCACCCCGAACTGCGCCCGCACCGGGTGGCGGTGGGCCTGTACCGGCGTACGGCCGAGGGTGCCCTCGAGCGGTACGCGCGCGCCGAGGTGGACGTCGAGGGGCCGCGCACGGTGGTGGCGGAGCTGGCCGGTGCCGAGGCGCCCGAGCTGGTCCTGGTCAACGACGACGACCTCACGTACTGCAAGACGCGCTTCGACGACACCTCGCTGGCGACGCTGCGCGAGCACCTGGGCGCCGTGACCGATCCGCTGGCCCGTGCCCTGTGCTGGTCGGCGCTGTGGAACATGACGCGGGACGCGCTGCTGCCGGCCCGGGACTTCGCGGGGCTGGTGCTGCGGTTCGCGGGGCGCGAGTCGGACATCGGCGTCCTGCAGATGCTGCACGCCTGGACCGACTCGGCGCTGGTGCACTACGCCGCCCCGGACTGGCGGGAGACCGGCGGCCGGCTGCTCGGCGAGGGTGCGCTGCGCGAGCTGCGTCGGGCGGCGCCGGGCAGCGAGCAGCAGCTGGCGTGGGCGCGGTTCTTCGCGTCGGTGGCGTCCGAGGAGGCGGACCTGCTGTTGCTCCGGGGTCTGCTGGAGGGCTCCGAGAAGATCGACGGGCTCGATGTGGACCAGGAGCTGCGCTGGACCTTCCTCGCGCCGCTCGCGGCCCACGGCGCCGCCGACGAGGGCGTCCTGGCCGCCGAGCTGGCCCGCGACGACACGGCCTCCGGCAAGCGGCACCAGGTGCGCTGCCTGGCCTCGCGGCCGTCGGAGGCGGTGAAGGCGCAGGCCTGGGCGCAGGTGGTGGAGTCCGACGCCCTGTCGAACGCCCTGGTGGAGGCGACCATCGCCGGCTTCGCGCAGCCCTCGCAGCGGGACCTGCTCGCGCCGTACACCGAGAAGTACTTCGCGGCGATCGAGCGGGTGTGGGCCGAGCGGTCCATCCAGATCGGGATGGACGTGGTCCGGGGCCTGTTCCCGTCGCTGCGGGACTCCCAGGACACGCTGGACGCGACCGACGCGTGGCTGTCCGCGCACGAGGACGCGGCCCCGGCGCTGCGCCGGCTGGTGCTGGAGGCGCGGGACGACCTGGCGCGGGCGCTGCGGGCGCAGGCCTGTGACGCGGCGGCGGCCGCTCGGTGACTCCCGCCGGGAACACCCGATCTCTGGCCAACGATTAGGCGTTCCGTCATCGTTACACGATGCGTGCGCTGTCGGCCGTAACCCCTGGTCCCACCCGTTCGGACCAGGGGTTTCGGCATCCGAACACCCGTCCTTTAGAACGGGCTTGTCCCGGTTCGGCGATGGGCGTGTAACAGCGGTTAAGGGGCGGATCCGGCGCGGGAAATTGCCGGTCATGACGCACAACACCCCGCTCTCCCCCCGCCCCCGCCCGCTCCACGAACTGGCCGCCGGCCGGCGCCGGCTGATGACGGCCGCCCAGCTGCGGGCACACGGCGTCCTGGCCGCGGAGACCAACGAGCAGTGCCGGCCCGGCGGACCCTGGCAGCAACTCCTGCCGAACGTCGTCCTGCTGCACCCGGGCCCGCCGACCAGCGAGGAGCGCCTGCACGCGGTACTCCTCTACGCGGCGCGGGACCGCGGCCCGGGCACGGCGTCCGGTGCGGCGGCCGGCGTGACCGCCTCCGTGCCGGTCCAGCCGGGCGGAGAGCACCCGCCCGTTCCCGCCTACGCCGAGGCGGTGATCACGGGCCTGGCCGCGCTGACGCTGCACGGGTTCTCCGCCGCGCCCCCGCTGTCGTCCCTGGACCTCATCGATGTCCTGGTGCCGCGGCTGCGCCGGCTGCGTACGACGGGCTGCGCGCGCATCGTCCGCACGGCCGCGCTGCCGACCGCCGTGGAGCTGACCGGGGTTCCGGTGGCGCCGGTGGCGCGGGCCCTGGCGGACGCGGTGGCGGAGCTGACCGATCCGGGCACCGTCCGCCGGCTGCTGACGGAGGCGGTGCGCGGCGGGCACTGCGAACCGGCCGCGGTGGTACGGGAGCTGAACCGGGCCCGGCTGCTCAGCCGCCCGCACGTGGTGGACGCCGTGGACTCGCTGGTCGCCGAGGGGCGGGCGCTGGCCGAGCAGCGCCTGTACCGGATGGTGCGCGAGCACGCCCTGCCGGAGCCGGTCTGGAACGTCGACCTTCGCCTGCCCGGCGGCCCCCACCTGGGCGGCGTGGACGCCTTCTGGCCCGAGCAGGCGGTGGCGCTGGAGCTGGACACCCGGGCGCACCGGAAGCAGGAGGACGACGCCGCCTGGGCGGAGCACGCCCGCAAGCGCGAGCACCTGGAACGGCTCGGCATCACGGTCGTGCACCTCACCCCGCGCAAGCTGCGGGACTGCCCGGAGCACCAGGCGGCCGTCGTGCGCACGGCGTTGATGGCGGCCGGGGACCGGGAGCCCGCCGCGTACGTCGTGGTGCTGCCCCGGTAGTCGGCACCGGGGCGGGCCGTCGGGAGACGGGAGGCCAGGGAGGGGAGGCCGGGCACGGGAGGCCTGGGACGGAAAGGCCGGGGACGGAAGGCCAGGGAGGGGAGGCCGGGGACGGGAGGCCGGGGACGGGAGGCCGGGGACGGAAGGCCGGGGGCGGGAAACAGGATTGTCATGGACCGCCCCTTGTGTCCCCGATGGCGTATGGCGGAAGTACGCCATGGCTTCATCCCGTCCCGGACAGCTCTCCCCAATCAGTGATCCCTTGAGTAAAGCTGAGCGGTCGTCCGGGATCGGATTCCGGACTGCCTCGGCCAGGGCCGGTCGGCCTCGGTCGTGTCGCTCGTTCCTTCACCCCCAAGGGATGCCGATGACCAACAGCCCCCAGCGCGAACCGATACCGGGCGCGAGACGCGCGGCCCGCATGGCCGTCACCACGGGCCTCGTCGCCGCGCTCGCCGCGGTCGGGCCCGTGCCCGTGGCCCTCGCCGCCGACGGCCCGGCGACGACCGCGCCCCCGGTCGACGCCTCGGTCAAGTCCGCCCATGACAAGCTCGGTTCCGACGACGCGGACCTGCTCGCCGAGGCGAAGGCCGACGGCGAGAAGAACGTCACGATGATGGTCGCCACCGCGCCGGGCCGGACCGAGCAGGTGGCGAAGGAGCTGGACGCGGTCGCCGGCGGCACCGTCGGCCGCACCTACGACGAGCTGGGCTACGTCCGCGCCACCGTCCCCACCGCCAAGGCGGACTCGGCCATCGCGGCCGCCGCGAAGCTCTCCTCCGTGCACGGCATCGACCTGCGCGACGAGATCCCGCTGGACGACCCGACGCCGAGCGGGGACATGGCGAAGGGGGCCTCGCACAAGGGCCGTTCCTACCCGGCGCCGAACCGCTGGACGCCGGCCGAGAACCCGTACAACCCGTCCTTCGAGACGGGCGCCGTCGACTTCGTGAAGAAGTACCCGAAGTCGGACGGCCGCGGCGTCACCATCGGCATCCTCGACTCGGGCGTCGACCTCGGCCACCCGGCGCTGCAGAAGACCACCACGGGCGAGCGCAAGATCGTCGACTGGGTCACCGCCACCGACCCGGTCGTCGACGGCGACCGCACCTGGCGCCCGATGACCACCTCGGTCTCCGGGCCCGCCTTCACCTACGGCGGGCAGACGTGGACTGCGCCCGCGGGCTCGTACCAGGTGAGCACCTTCCTGGAGTCGTACACCACCGGCGGTGACGCCGCGGGCGACGCCAACCGGGACGGCGACACCACCGACTCCTGGGGCGTCCTGTACGACGCGAAGGCCGGCACGGTCCGCGTCGACCTGAACAACAACCACGACTTCTCCGACGACAAGCCGATGAAGCCCTACAAGGACGGCTTCCAGGTCGGGTACTTCGGCACCGACGACCCGAAGACGGACGTGGCCGAGCGCCAGCCCTTCGTCGTCGAGATCCGCAAGGACGTCGTCTACAACTCCGCCGGCGCCAAGGCCGACTTCGTCAACATCGGCGTCATCGAGTCCGAGCACGGCACCCACGTGGCCGGACTGACCGCCGCCAACGGCCTGTTCGGCGGCCGCATGGACGGCGCCGCGCCCGGCGCGAAGCTCGTGTCGTCCCGCGCGTGCACCTGGAGCGGCGGCTGCACCAACGTCGCGCTCACCGAGGGCATGATCGACCTCGTCGTCAACCGCGGCGTCGACATCGTCAACATGTCGATCGGCGGCCTGCCCGCCCTCAACGACGGCAACAACGCCCGCGCCGAGTTGTACACCCGCCTCATCGACACCTACGGCGTCCAGCTCGTCATCTCCGCGGGCAACTCGGGCCCCGGTGCCAACACCATCGGCGACCCCGGTCTCGCCGACAAGGTGATCTCGGTCGGCGCGTCCATCTCCCGCGAGACCTGGGCCGCCAACTACGGCTCCGCGGTGAAGACCAAGTACCAGATGATGCCGTTCTCCTCACGCGGCCCGCGTGAGGACGGCGGCTTCACGCCGACGCTGACGGCGCCCGGCGCCGCGATCAACTCCATCCAGACGTGGATGCCCGGCGCCCCGGTCCCCGAGGCGGGCTACGACCTGCCCGCCGGCTACGGCATGCTCCAGGGCACCTCGATGGCCTCCCCGCAGGCCGCCGGCGCCTCCGCGCTGCTGCTGTCGGCGGCGAAGCAGGCCCGCATCGACCTCACCCCGGCCAAGCTGCGCACGGCGCTGACCTCCACCGCCGACCACATCGAGGGCGTGCAGGCGTACGAGGAGGGCGCGGGCCTGATCAATATCCCCGACGCCTGGAAGTCGATCCGGCGCGGCGCCACCGCCCACGAGTACACGGTCAAGGCGCCGGTAGACACCGCGATCGACCAGTTCCTGAAGACGCCGGGCTACGGCACCGGCCTCTACGACCGCGAGGGCGGCCTGAAGGCCGGGCAGAAGAAGACGTACGAGATCACGCTCACGCGTACCTCCGGCGCCGACCAGGCGATCCGGCACGAGCTGCACTTCGAGAACAACGCCGGTCACACCTTCCGGATCGTCGGCCGGGACGAGGTGAAGCTGCCGCTGAACGAGCCGGTGACCGTCAAGGTCGAGGCGCGGCCCGGCTCGGCGGGTCTCAAGAGCGCGATCCTGGAGGTCGACGACCCGCGCACCGAGGGCGTCGACCAGCAGGTCCTGGCCACGGTCGTGGTCTCCGCCCCGCTGAAGTACGCCTACTCCGCGAAGAGTTCCGTGCAGCGCAACGCCACCAAGTCGTACTTCGTGACCGTCCCCGAGGGCGCGAAGGCGCTGGAGGTGGCGATCGGCGAGCTGAAGGGCGAGAGCCAGACCCGGTTCATCTCCATCCACCCCTACGGCGTCCCGGTCGACAACACCTCCACGCCGTACTGCTACAACAACTACCTCGACGGCAACGGCTGCCGCCCCGACGTGCGTGCGTACGCGGACCCGCAGCCCGGTGTCTGGGAGGTCGAGGTCGAGGCCCGGCGCACCTCGCCGCTGCTCGACAACCCCTACACGCTGGACGTCACCGTGCTCGGCGCGGCCTTCGACCCGGAGGTCGTCACCGTGCCCGAGGCCGAGGCCGGCACCCCTGCCGACGCCTCCTGGACGGTGACCAACAAGTACGCCGCTCTGGAGGGCAAGCTGGTCGGCGGCCCGCTCGGTTCCTCCGAGACGTCCCGCCCGACCATCGCGCAGGGCGAGACGGCCACCTCCACGGTCGAGGTGCCCGAGGGCGCCGAGTCGCTGGACGTCGCCATCGGGGGCGTCTCCGACGCCGCCTCCGACCTGGACCTGACGGTCTACGGAGAGGACGGCGCCGTCGTCGCCCAGTCCGCCGACGGCGACTCGGAGGAGTCGGTCTCCATCCCGAAGCCGGCCGCCGGTACGTACACCGTCGAGGTCGCGGGCTACTCGGTGCCGTCGGGCAGCACGGAGTACGACTACCGGGACGTGTACTTCGCCGCCGGCCTCGGCTCGGTCACCGTGGACGACTCGGCGGCGGTGAAGCTCGGCACGGGCGACTCGGCGACGGTGACGGGCAGCGTCACGGCGCTGGCCGCCGCCCCCGAGGGCCGCGAGTTCTTCGGCCGGGTCCAGCTGGTCAACGCCCACGGCACGGTCGCGGGCCTGGGCAGCGTGCGGATCGGGAAGGTCGTGCCGTAGTCCGGTGCGGTACGGGGAGGGGGCGGGCGCGCCGTGTCGGGCGCCCGCCCCTTCCGCGTGCTGCGGCTGCTTCGGCGCGGTCAGTCGCAGGTGAGGGTGCGGGACTCGGGGAGGGAGGCGGTGATCCAGCCGCGGGCGGTGCCGATGTTCCGGTCGCCGGTGATCACCGTGTCCGGGGTGGGCCGGTCCCGGAGGAGGCCGACCAGGACCCGGTCGCCGGGGGCGAGGCGGGCGAGGCTGTCGTCCAGGACGAACGTCGTCGTCGGCCCGGTGCTCCCCTCGGGTGCGTAGGCGTGCGTCACGCGGAGCGTGATCCGGTGCCGTGCGGTGCCCGGCACCGGTTCGGTGGCGGTCACCGTGCCCTCGGCGACCAGACGGGCGCAGGCCAGGTAGCGGGGGGTGCCGAAGACCACGGCGGTCTCCTGGCCCGCGGACGGGCTCTCCGACCGGGCTGCGGACCTGTCGGCCGCGCTGCCGCTCGCCGCGTCCTCGGAGGCACCGCTGCCGCTCTGCACGACCAGCCAGCCCAGGCCCGTGACGACGACCCCCGCGCAGGCCGCCGCGAGGACGCCCAGGGCGAGGCGGAAGGGACGGCGACGGCGTGCTGCCGGGACCTGGACCGGTGCCGGAGTCGGGTGCTCTTCGGGAAGGGCATCGCCCAGGGCGTCACCGAGCAGGGTCAGCTGTTCCCGCAGCAGCGCCACGTCGGCCGTCGCCGACCGGTACTCGCCGTGGGCGTCCGCCCCCGCGTCCGGCGGCAGCGGCTCGCCGGTGATCGCGGCCATCAGCGCGTCGTACCCACCGGGGTGCTGTTCGGCGGCCATCTCACACCACCTCGTCCTCGTGCAGGCGGGCGCGCAGGGCCCGTACCGCCGTGTGCAGCCTGCTCTTGACCGTGCCCTCGGGGATGCCCAGTTCCTCGGCGATGCCGCGCACCGGCAGGTCGGCGTAGAAGCGCAGGACGAGGACCTGGCGCTGGGCGTCCGGCAGCTCGTCCAGGCCCTGGGCGACGGCGAGGGACAGGACGCTGGTGTCCTCGTCCGAGGGATGCTCCGTCTGGCGCAGCGCGGCGAGGCGTTCCCCGAGCCGGTTCTGGCGGCGTCTGGCCCGGTGCCAGTCCATGGCCAGGTTGGAGGCGACGACCGCCGCCCAGGCGGACACGTCGCGCGGCGCCTCGCGGCCACTGGCCGTCCGCTCCAGCAGCCGCAGGCGGACCTGCTGCACCCCGTCCGGCAGGTCCGCCTGCGGCACGCCGCCCAGCGCGAGCACCGCCCGCACCCGGCGTTCCTGTGCCGCGTCCAGGGGGTCGTCGCGTACGTCGTCCCCCTGGCCGCGGCGGGCCTTTCTGCGCAGCAAAGCCACCCCTCCCCCGGCCACGTTTCCCTTACGACGCCCGAGGAGGCCGAAACGTTCGCCCGTGCGGTCGTCTTTTTTCGGCGCGAGGCGCACACATCGGCCAGAGGCGTACGTCACATCGTCGTGTGGGGTGGGAAGGGATGGGCAGGGGCGGAACAGCACAGCTTGCGGCGCGGGGGCGGGGCGACGGAATTTCTGCAGCTCAGCCGGGGTTCGTGCGCAAGGACCACACCCACTGTCCGAGTCGCCGCGTCCCAGTGTGCGGGCACACCGCGCAAAGGATTGGACAGGCGGGCCGGGCTTCGCCCCATGATGGAAAAGTCTCGGCCGAGCAAAGCGCGCGTGAAGACACGCGCACGAACGGAGAAGGAGTCACCGTGAGGGTCGGAATCGTCGGAGCCACCGGTCAGGTGGGCACGGTCATGCGCAGGATCCTCACGGAGCGGAACTTCCCGGTCACCGAGCTGCGCCTGTTCGCCTCGGCGCGCAGCGCCGGCAAGGAGCTGGACGGCGTAACGGTGGAGGACGCGGCCACCGCCGACTACTCCGGCCTGGACATCGTGCTCTTCTCGGCGGGCGGCGCCACCTCCAAGGCGCTGGCCGAAAAGGTCGCCTCGCAGGGCCCCGTCGTGATCGACAACTCCTCCGCCTGGCGCCGCGACCCCGAGGTCCCGCTCGTGGTGTCCGAGGTGAACCCGCACGCGATCGCCGACCGCCCCAAGGGCATCGTCGCCAACCCGAACTGCACCACGATGGCCGCGATGCCGGTGCTGCGTCCGCTGCACGCGGAGGCGGGCCTCGAGGCCCTCGTCGTCGCCACCTACCAGGCGGTCTCCGGCTCCGGCCTGGCCGGCGTGGACGAGCTGTTCGAGCAGGTCCAGAAGGTGGGCGCGGACGCCCCCAAGCTGACCCACGACGGTTCGGCCGCCGAGTTCCCGAAGCCGGAGAAGTACGTGGCGCCGATCGCGTACAACGTGCTGCCGCTGGCCGGTTCCATCGTCGACGACGGTCTGCACGAGACGGACGAGGAGCAGAAGCTCCGCAACGAGTCCCGCAAGATCCTGGAGATCCCGGAGCTGAAGGTGTCCGGCACCTGCGTGCGGGTGCCCGTCTTCAGCGGCCACTCCCTGCAGATCAACGCCCGTTTCGCCCGCCCGATCAGCGTGGAGCGCGCCAAGGAGCTGCTGGCCGGCGCCCCCGGTGTCGCCCTCACCGAGGTGCCGACCCCGCTGGAGGCGGCCGGCCAGGACCCGTCCTACGTGGGCCGCATCCGCCAGGACGAGACCGTGGACAACGGCCTCGCCCTGTTCGTCTCCAACGACAACCTGCGCAAGGGCGCGGCCCTGAACGCGGTGCAGATCGCGGAGCTGGTGGCGGCGGAGCTGAAGGGCTGACGACCCGGGGCTAGCCCCGCCTGACCTCGTAGAGGAAGCAGCCGTACTCGACGGCCCGGACGTGGACGAACGCCACGGCCGGGTCGTCGAACGCTTCCCGGAGGGCGGGCACGAAACCGTCGGGTTCGACCAGCTGTCCGCCCAGGATGCGTCCCTGGGCGGAGTAGCGGCGGACGGTGCGGTGCGCGTTGGTGAAGGCGAGTCCGTCGCCGTCCGGCCCCGCGCATTCCTCGGCGTGGATGAAGACGGGGCCCTGCTCGTCGTAGGCGCCGGGGTCGGCGCCCGTTTCCGCCGCCCAGCGGCGCAGCGGGGCGTAGGAGACGAGCGCGATCCGCTCACCGGCGCGGCTGCGGCGCAGGCAGCAGCGCAGGGGAGCGCCGCCCTCGTAGTCGGTCACGGGGGCGGGGACGCGGCCCGCGTCGTCGGTGGCGCGCAGTTCCTTGAGGGCGGCCGGGGGGACGGGATGTGCGGTGTAGCCGTTCATGCGGTCCAGGCTCGCGCGCGCGGGGCCCGGGCACCGGCGGGAAACGGACATCGCGTTGGGCGTGGGTCACGTGGAAGGATGGCGCAACCCACACATAACGAGGAGATGACCGCGTGCCTGGCACAAACCTGACTCGCGAAGAGGCGCGGCAGCGGGCGACGCTGCTGACCGTTGACTCGTACGAGATCGATCTCGACCTCACCGGCGCGCAGGAGGGCGGCACCTACCGGTCCGTGACCACGGTGCGCTTCGACGTCGCGGAGACCGGCGGCGAGGGTGGCGCCGAGTCCTTCATCGACCTGGTCGCGCCGACGGTCCACGAGGTGACGCTGAACGGCGACGCCCTCGACCCCGACGAGGTGTTCCAGGACTCCCGCATCGCCCTGCCGGGGCTGCTGCCGGGGCGCAACGTCCTGCGGGTGGCCGCCGACTGCGCGTACACCAACACCGGCGAGGGCCTGCACCGGTTCGTCGACCCGGTGGACGACCAGGCCTACCTGTACACCCAGTTCGAGGTGCCGGACGCGCGGCGGGTCTTCGCGAGCTTCGAGCAGCCGGACCTGAAGGCGACGTTCCAGTTCACCGTGAAGGCGCCCGAGGGCTGGACGGTCATCTCCAACTCGCCGACGCCCGAGCCGAAGGACAACGTCTGGGAGTTCGAACCGACCCCGCGCATCTCGTCGTACATCACGGCGCTGATCGTCGGCCCGTACCACTCGGTGCACAGCGTGTACGAGAAGGACGGCCAGTCCGTCCCGCTCGGCATCTACTGCCGCCCCTCGCTCGCCGAGCACCTCGACGCGGACGCGATCTTCGAGGTCACCCGGCAGGGCTTCGACTGGTTCCAGGAGAAGTTCGACTACCAGTACCCGTTCAAGAAGTACGACCAGCTCTTCGTGCCCGAGTTCAACGCGGGCGCGATGGAGAACGCGGGCGCGGTGACCATCCGCGACCAGTACGTGTTCCGTTCCAAGGTGACGGACGCCGCGTACGAGGTGCGGGCGGCGACGATCCTGCACGAGCTGGCGCACATGTGGTTCGGCGACCTGGTCACCATGGAGTGGTGGAACGACCTGTGGCTGAACGAGTCGTTCGCCACCTACGCCGAGGCCGCCTGCCAGGCCGACGCGCCGGGGTCGAAGTGGCCGCACTCGTGGACGACGTTCGCCAACCAGATGAAGACCTGGGCGTACCGGCAGGACCAGCTGCCGTCGACGCACCCGATCATGGCGGACATCAGCGACCTGGACGACGTGCTCGTCAACTTCGACGGCATCACGTACGCCAAGGGCGCGAGCGTGCTCAAGCAGCTCGTCGCGTACGTCGGTGAGGACGC
Source organism: Streptomyces sp. MMCC 100 (assembly GCF_041538145.2). Lineage (NCBI taxonomy): Bacteria > Bacillati > Actinomycetota > Actinomycetes > Kitasatosporales > Streptomycetaceae > Streptomyces > Streptomyces sp. MMCC 100. Next base: position 986,184 of record NZ_JBGORK020000001.1, on the reverse strand, counting down.
GTTCTTCCGGGGCGTGCAGGCGTACTTCAAGCGGCACGCGTTCGGCAACACCCGCCTGTCCGACCTGCTGGGCGCGCTGGAGGAGACCTCGGGGCGCGACCTGAAGACCTGGTCGAAGGCGTGGCTGGAGACCGCCGGCATCAACGTGCTGCGCCCGGAGATCGAGACGGACGGGAACGGTGTCATCACGTCCTTCGCCGTCCGCCAGGAGGCCCCGGCCCTGCCCGCCGGTGCGAAGGGGGAGCCGACGCTGCGCCCGCACCGCATCGCGATCGGCGCCTACGACCTCGACGCCGACGGCAAGCTGGTGCGCGGCGACCGGGTCGAGCTGGACGTGGACGGCGAGCTGACGGACGTACCGCAGCTGGTCGGCAAGCCCCGCCCGGCGGTGCTCCTGCTCAACGACGACGACCTGTCGTACGCGAAGGTCCGCCTGGACGAGCAGTCCCTGGCCGTCGTCACCGAGCACCTCGGCGACTTCACCGAGTCGCTGCCGCGCGCCCTGTGCTGGGCGTCGGCGTGGGACATGACCCGGGACGCGGAGCTGGCGACCCGCGACTACCTCTCGCTGGTGCTGTCCGGCATCGGCAAGGAGTCCGACATCGGTGTCGTGCAGTCGCTGCACCGCCAGGTGAAGCTGGCCATCGACCAGTACGCCGCCCCGACCGCCCGCGAGGCGCTGCTCACCCGCTGGACCGAGGCCACGCTGGCCCACCTGCGGGCCGCGGAGGCGGGCAGCGACCACCAGCTGGCGTGGGCGCGGGCCTTCGCGGCGACGGCGCGGACGCCGGAGCAGCTGGACCTGCTCGACGCGCTGCTGGACGGCACGCAGACGATCGAGGGCCTGGCCGTCGACACCGAGCTGCGCTGGGCGTTCGTGCAGCGCCTCGCGGCCGTGGGCCGGTTCGGCGGGTCGGAGATCGCGGCCGAGTACGAGCGGGACAAGACCGCCGCCGGTGAGCGCCACGCGGCCACCGCGCGGGCGGCCCGCCCGACGGAGGCGGCGAAGGCGGAGGCCTGGGAGTCGGTCGTGGAGTCCGACAAGCTGCCGAACGCCGTGCAGGAGGCGGTCATCGCCGGCTTCGTGCAGACCGACCAGCGCGAGCTGCTGGCGGCGTACACGGAGCGGTACTTCGAGGCGCTGAAGGGCGTCTGGGAGTCCCGTTCGCACGAGATGGCCCAGCAGATCGCGGTCGGCCTGTACCCGGCGGTGCAGGTGTCGCAGGAGACCCTGGACCGCACGGACGCCTGGCTGGCCTCCGCCGAGCCGAACGCGGCCCTGCGCCGGCTGGTCTCGGAGTCCCGCTCGGGCGTCGAGCGCGCGCTGAAGGCCCAGGCGGCGGACGCGGCGGCGGCGGCCGAGTAGGCGGTCGTACGTTGTCGAGGGGGCGCCCGGTGTCGCACTGGGCGCCCCCTCTGCGTACCGCGTACCGCACGGGTCCGAACGACCTTGGCGTGTGCCCCGTACCGGACCCCCGGTGCGACTTCAAGCGGCGCGCCCCTCCGCCGCCGTGCGCAGGGCCGCCAGCACGGTGGCGACGGCGGCGCCCTCCTCCGCCCCCTTGCGCACGGCCGCGAGGACGTGCCGGACGGGGCGGTCGGCGCGCAGCTCGCGCATCACCACCCCGTCCCGGGGCACGGCCGCCATGCGCGGCACCAGGGCCACGCCCATGCCCGCCTCCACCATGGCGAGGATCGCCGGCCAGCCGGCCGCCGCGTGCCCCTGGTGCGGCCGGAACCCGGCGGCCTCGCAGGCACCGCGCGTGATGTCGGACCAGGGCCCGCTGCCGCCGAAGATCCACGGCTCGGCGGCGAGGTCGGCCAGCCGCAGCCGTTCCGCGCGGGCCAGCGGGTGGTCGCCGGGGAGCGCGACGTCCAGCGGGTCGGCGAGGAGCGGGACGCGGGTGAAGCGCGGGTCGACGGCGCTCGGCGCCTGCGCGGCCAGCGACAGCGCGAGGTCCACCTCGCCGGCGGCCAGCAGCTCGTACGCCTCCTGCGCCTCCGCCTCCCGCACCCGCACCGCGATCCCGGGGCTGTCGGCACGCAGGGCGGTGACGGCCGGGACGACGAGGGCGGGTACGGCGGTGGAGAACGCGCCGACCCGGACCTCGCCGGCCTCTCCCCGGATGTGGGCGGCCAACTCGGCGTCGGCGCGTTCCAGTTGCTCGAAGACAGCCTCGGCGTGCCGCAGCACCAGGCGCGCCGCGTCCGTCAGCCGCACCCTCCTGCCGTGCGCCCGGAGCAGCTCCACCCCGAGCTGTCCGGAGAGGTTCGTCAGCTGCTGGGACACGGCGGACGGCGTCATGTGCAGTGCCTCGGCCGTCGCGGTCACCGTGCCCCTCTCCCGCAGCGTCCGCAGGATCTGCAGCTTGCGGATGTCCCAGTCGGCCATGGCGGCAACCTACCGGCGGGCCCCCGCACCGAGGACGACGCCGCCGAGGATCAGCGCCATGCAGCCCGCCTGTGCCCAGCCGGTCGGCTCGGCGAGCAGGGCCCAGGACAGCAGGGCGACGCACACCGGCTGGAGGTAGTAGACGACGCCGGCGCGGGAGGGGCCGATCAGGGAGATCGCCTTGTTCCAGGCGAAGAAGGCGACGGCGGAGGAGGCGACGCCGACGTAGAGGAGCGGCCAGACGGTGTCCGGTGCCGGGTGGAAGCCGCCCTGGACGGCGAGGCTGACGCCCTGCGCGGGAAGCAGCAGGACCGTGCCGCACAGGAACGTGGTGAACAGGAACCCCGCGCCGTCCAGCCCGGCGGGCCTGCGGCGCAGCAGCGCGCTGTACGACCCGAAGCAGCAGGCGGCGGCGATCATCCACAGGTCGCCGGCCGAGAAGGACGCCCCGTCCCCTCCGACGAGCAGCAGGACGCCCGCGCAGGCGATGACCAGCCCGGCGATCCGGCGTGCCCCGAGCCGGACGCCGCCCGCACGTTCGTACAGGGCCATGAGCACGGGGGACGCCGCCATGATCATGCCCATGTTGGCGGCGGGGGTGGTGACACCGGCCTGGTTGACGAGGGTGTTGTATACGGTCACGCCGAGCAGGGAGGCGAGGGCCACGAAGCCGAGGTGACGCCGGATCAGAGCGCGCTGCCGCCAGGCGCGCCGGGCGCCGAAGGGGGTGACGACGGCGAGGGCCACCACCCAGCGCCAGAACGCGTGCTGGACCGGCGGCACGCTGTCGCCGAGGGCCCGTGAGGTGACGAAGCTGCCGGACCAGACGAGGGTGGCGAGGACGGCGAGCGCGAGCCCGAGGGCGACGGGCGCCGTCGGCCGCACCGGGCCGGTGGCCGGCGCGGCGGCTTCGGCGGGGTGGGCGGTGGTCCGGTGGACGGTGGTCCCGTGGGCGGTGTCCGTGCGGGCGGTGGTCCTCTCGGCGGCTGTGGCCACGAAGGTCCTTTCCTGGTCGGAGGCCTGACGGGCCTACCGTCGCAGGGCCGGACCCATCAGGTCCATCGAATCTTTTCGACCGTTCTTTGAAGAAGAACTGAACGGTTTGCCGGAAGAGCCAGTACGCCGGCGCCGTATTGGCCGACGCCAGGTCGAGGTAGCCGCCGGCAACTACGCTCGGAGGTAGCTTACTTCTAAGCAAGTTTCCGTCAGGCTACTTTCTTGCGGCCGACCGGCATCGCCTCGATACTCGTCCCATGACTGAGCACCCCAAGGACCCCGTCGACGTGATCATCGACCAGTGGGCGGTGGTGCGGCCCGACCTGGACACGGCCGGCATGGAGGTGTTCGGCCGGGTCTTCCGGCTGGCGCGGGCGATGGGCGACCGGATGGAGCAGGCGTACGCCCGCTTCGGCATCTCGCGCGGGGAGTTCGACGCCCTGGCCACCCTGCGCCGCTCCGGCGAGCCGTACACGCTCTCCCCCCGGCAGCTGTCGGCCACGCTGATGCTCACCACCGGCGGTATGACCGGCCGGCTGGACAAGCTGGAACGGGCGGGACTGCTGCGCCGCTCCCCCGACCCGCACGACCGCCGGGGACTGCAGGTCACCCTCACCGAGCGGGGACTGGAGCTGATCGACGAGGCGGTCGGCGCGGGCCTCGCCGCCCAGACCGAGGCACTGGCCTCCCTCGCCCCGGAACGGGCCGGTCAACTGGCCGACCTGCTGCGGGAGCTCCTCGCCGGTACCGAGAGGTAGGCGGGGGCGGGCGACTCCCCGGGGCGGCCCGCCTCAGCCCACGTGCGCGTGGAGCGCCGCCTCGGTCCGGGCGGCCCCGGCGTTCTCCGCCGCCCAGGCGACGTACCCGTCGGGCCGCACCAGCACGGTCGTACGGCGCCCGCTCACCCAGTGCGCCACCGCCAGCCGGTCCTCGCGGCCGGCCGCGGCACCGTACGCCTCCGCGTCCGGGTTCGGGGCCGCGTCCGGGGTCGGGTCGTGCGGGGTGATCAGCACGAAGCGTCCGCCGCGCAGCGCCTCGTACAGTCGCCCGCCGCCCGCGAGGGCCACGTCGGGCACGCGGGTGCCGGTCAGCCGGTGGGATCCGCGGGCGGCCGGGTAGCGGAACCCGACCCCGGTGATGTGGCCGGTCGCCCGGCGGCGGGCCGGGCCCACGTGGTCGAGGACGGTGGTGAGGGCCGCCCGCAGTGCCAGTGTCCAGGGGTGCTTGGCCATGGCGAGGCGGACGATGCCGCCGCTGCTGCGCAGGACCGACCTACCCACGGGGTGGCGTTCGGACTGGTAGGTGTCGAGCAGCCCGGGCCCGGCGTGCCCGTGCAGGACGGCCGCGAGCTTCCAGCTCAGGTTGGCCGCGTCCTGGAGGCCGGTGTTCATGCCCTGGCCGCCCGCCGGGGTGTGCACGTGCGCGGCGTCGCCGGCGAGGAAGACGCGGCCCACGCGGTAGGCGGGCACCTGCCGTTCGTCGCTGTGGAAGCGGGACAGCCAGCGGGGGTCGTGCATCCCGAAGTCCCGGCCCAGGGCGCGGCGGGTGATCTCCTTGACCTCGTCGAGGTCGAGCGGCTCGCTGTCGGGGACGTTCCGGTCGCGGTGCCAGCCGATCACGCGGTGGTACCCGTCGCCGAACGGCGCGAGGAACGCGAAGGCGTCCCCGACGGCGTTGACGCTCAGCAGCGTCTCCGGCTGCTCGGCGAGGCGCACGTCGGCGAGGACGACGGAACGGATGGCCGAACGCCCGGGGAACGGCAGGCCGACCGCCTCGCGCACGGTGCTGTGCATGCCGTCGGCGCCCACGACGTAGGCCGCCCGCAGCGCCTCCGTCTCCCCGCCCGGACCGCGGACCGCGACGGTCACGGTGTCCTGCGCCGGGTCCTGGCGCAGGCCGATCGTCTCGGTCTCGTGGCGGAATTCGACGCCGGCCGCCACCGCACGCCGCTCCAGCACCTTCTCGACCTCGTACTGCGGGAGGACCAGGAGGTGGCGGAAGCGGGAGGGCAGGTCGGCGAGGTCGACGGAGAGACGGCCGAAGAGGCGCAGCCGGTCCAGGGGCCGGCCCACGGCCTCCAGGTCGTCGGCGAGGGCGCGGGCGTCGAACAGTTCGAGGGTGCGGGCGTGCAGGACGAAGGCGCGGGAGAGGTTGCTGATCCGGCGCGGGCGCTTCTCTACGAGGGTGACGGGGATGCCGGCGGCGGCGAGGTCACCGGCCAGGAGCAGGCCGGTGGGGCCTGAGCCGACGACGATCACGGAGCCGGAGCCGGAGCCGGAGCCGGGGCGGGGGTTCGCGTGCTGGGTGCCGTTCATCTGGGCCTCCTTGCGATGCCAACGCTCGTTTGCCAACAACTGTTTGCCAACGCTCGTTGTCACCGTAGGGCGGCCCCACACATGAAGTCAACACTTGTTGGCCTACACATGTTGGCCTACGCTTGTGGGCATGTCTTCCAGACGCTCCGAGAGCACCCGCGCCGCCATTCTCGACGCGGCGCGCGAGCGCTTCGCCGCCGACGGCTACGAGCGGGCCACCATCCGCGCGATCGCCCGGGACGCGAGCATCGATCCGTCGATGGTGATGCGCTACTACGGCAACAAGGAGGGCCTGTTCGCGGCGGCCATGACGATCGACCTCGCGCTGCCCGACCTGACCGACCGCCCGCGCGAGGAGGTCGGGCGGGCCCTGGTGACCCACTTCCTCGCCAGGTGGGAGGAGGACGAGGTGCTCACGGCGCTGCTCCGGGTCGGGGTTACCAACCAGGCCGGGGCCGAGCGCATGCAGGGCATCTTCCGCGACCAGTTCCTGCCGGTCGCCCGCCGCGTGTGCCCGGACCCCGAGCAGGCTCCCGCGCGGGCCGCGCTCGTCGCGACGCAGGTGCTCGGCATGGCCCTCACCCGGTACGTACTGCGCATCCCGCCGGCCGTGGCGCTCCACCGCGAGGAGGTCGTGGCCTGGCTGGCGCCCACGCTCCAGCGCTACTTGACGGCACCGAGCCCCTGACCGCCGCGCGAGCCCCTGACCGCCGCGCGAACGCCGAAGGGCGCCGCCCCCGTCGGCGCACGGCTGACGCGCGTACGTGCGGCGGGGGGCGGCGCCCTCGGTGAAGCGGGGGGGGAGGTCAGGCCTTCGCGTCGGCCTTGACCTTGGCCTTGGTCTTCGTGCCGGGGGTCTTCACCAGGTGGTCCGGGTGGGACCGGTCCAGGACCATGATCAGGCCCGCGATGATCACGAACAGCGCGATCGGGGCCAGGACGTAGAGGCCCAGCGTCTCGACGACGCTCAGGCCGGTGCCGGGGTCGTCGCCGTCGTCGCGGGTCAGCGCGAGCGCGGGGGACGACATGAGCAGCATCATCAGCGTCGTACCGGCTGCCAGGGCGCCGGCGCGCAGGGCGTTCTTCTTGTCCACGGTGCCAAGTTAGCGAACGGTCCGAGCGACCGCGCGCCCGGGGTGCCCGTACGGGGTCCGCGGGCGTCCCGCTCAGCCGTCCCGGCCGCCGCCGCGCTCCCGTACGGCATCGCGTACGACGTCGATCAGGGCGTGCAGCCGGGGCGAGGCGGCCAGGTCCTCCAGGGTCACCGGGCGGCCCTCGGCGTCGGCGACGGGCAGGCGCCAGTTCGGGTACTGGTCCCAGGTGCCGGGGAGGTTCTGGGGGCGGCGGTCGCCGACGGCGTCGGGGAGCCAGATACCGACCATGCGGGCGGGGGTGCGCAGCAGGAAGCGGTGCACGGCCTGGATCCCGGCCTCCTCGGCGGGCGTTCCGGTGTCGCCGCCGGTCCCGTGCAGCAGCCCGAGCCGGGCCAGGACGTCCAGCCACTCCGACGTGTCCGCGGCCGCCTCGGCGCGCTCCTCCTCCGGCGGGCGGGTGAGCAGGCCGAGGCGGTCGCGGAGTTCGACGTGTTCGCCGGTGAGGCGGGCCGCGGTGGACGGCAGGTCGTGCGTGGTGGCGGTGGCCAGGCAGTCGGCGCGCCACCGCTCGGGCGGCAGGGGACGGCCGTCGCCGGTCCAGTCCCGTTCGAACCACAGCACCGAGGTGCCCAGCACCCCGCGCTCGCGCAGCGCCTCGCGCATCCCGGGCTCGACGGTGCCCAGGTCCTCGCCGATGACCACGGCACCGGCCCGGCCGGCCTCCAGGACGAGGACGGCGAGCATGGCCTCGGCGTCGTAGTGGACGTAGGTGCCCTCGGTGGGCGGGTGGCCCTCGGGCACCCACCAGAGCCGGAACAGGCCCATGACGTGGTCGACGCGCAGCGCCCCGGCGTACCGGAACAGGCCGCGCAGCAGCTCCCGGAACGGCGTGTACCCGGAGTCGGCCAGGCGGTCGGGGCGCCAGGGCGGCAGCCCCCAGTCCTGGCCGCGGGCGTTGAAGGCGTCCGGCGGCGCGCCCACCGACATGCCGACGGCGAAGTGCTCCTGCTGGGCCCAGGAGTCGGCGCCGCGCGGGTGCACGCCGACGGCGAGGTCGTGGACGATCCCGACCGGCATGCCGGCCTCGCGGGCGGTGCGCTGGGCGGCGGTCAGCTGGGTGTCGGTGAGCCAGGTGAGGCGCGAGTGGAAGTCGACGCGGTCCATCAGCTCGCCGCGGGCACGGTCGGTCGCGGCCGAGCGGGGGTCGCGCAGGCCCTCGGGCCACTGGTGCCAGTCGGAGCCGTGGACCTCGGCGAGTGCGCACCAGGTGGCGTGGTCCTCCAGGGCGGTGCCCTGTTCGGCGAGGTAGTCGCAGTAGGCGGCGCGGCGGCCGGGGCCGAGGGGGACCTCGTGGAGCAGTTCCAGGGCCTCCCGCTTCAGCTCCCACACGGCGTCCCGGTCGATGAGGGCGTCCTTCTCCAGTACGCCCTCGCGCAGCCGCCCGGCCCGTTCCCGCAGGACCCGGGTCCGCTCGTGGTCGGTGACGTACGCGAACTCGGGCACGTCCTCGATCCGCAGGTGCACGGGGTCGGGGAAGCGGCGCGAGGAGGGCCGGTAGGGGGAGGGGTCGGTGGGGGCGCCGAGGACGGCCGCGTGCAGCGGGTTGACCTGGACGAATCCGGCACCGAGGGCGCGTCCGGCCCAGGCGGCGAGTTCGCCGAGGTCGCCGAGGTCGCCCATGCCCCAGGAGCGGCGGGAGAGGAGGGAGTAGAGCTGGACGAGGAGCCCGTGGGTGCGGGCGGCGGGGGCGGGCAGCCGGGCGGGCGCGACGATCAGGTGGGCCTCGGCGGTCCGGCCGTCGGGCGCGGTGGCGGTCAGCCGGTGGACGCCGGGCGGGAGCCGCCCTGCGTCGTCGCGGCGCTCGCCCTGCTCGGTGTCGACACGCAGCCGGGTGCCCGGTGGCAGGGCGGCCAGCGCTGCCGGGGTGCCGCCGCCGTCCCAGCGGACGACGGTGGGCGGCAGCAGCCGTTCGCGCAGCTCGGTCTCGCGGGCGGTGAGCGCGGCCCGTACGGCTGCGGGGGTGCTCGTGTCCACGCCGAGGGCGGCCAGCGCGAGGGTGACGGCGGTGGCCGAGGCCTGGACGGTGCGGTCCGGGGAGGGGCGGTAGGAGGTGGCGACGCCGTGCAGGGCGGCGAGCCTGGTCAGATCCTCGGGAAGGTCCTCGGTGGGGGGCTCGGCCGGCCGGGCTGCGGGCATCTGCTTCCTCTACGACCTCGTGGGTTCCGGGACGGCGAAGGAGGGGCCGCCCTGCTCCGGCACGTCGGCCGTGAGTTCGGGCGAGGACTCGCTGGTCAGCGGTACGGCGTCGGCGAACGGCGACTCGCTGGTGAGGGGCTCGGCGTCGGGCAGCGGCGGTTCGCTGGTCAGCGGGGTCTCGGCGCTGCTGCCGGTGGCGCCGAAGACGCAGTAGTGCGGGGTGTCGGAGGCGGCGGAGGGCTCCGCCCAGGGGGTGGACGGCTCCGCCACGGGTTTGGAGGGGGCCGGCAGCAGAAGGGGCGCCAGTGCAGCCACGGGGGTCTCCTTTGGTTCAGGCTCTGGGTCGGACTCTGGAACAGGCTCTGGTTCGGGCTCTGGGTCGGGCGGTGTGTCGAGCACGCTTGTGGCGAGTTATGGCAGCCCCTACCCAGTCCGCGCGAGGACAGACACCCCGATACCGACAACGTGCTCCTGGTCACATCCGCCCCGTCCTGAATACGCACAGACCCGGCCAAAAAATCACCTAACCCGCGCGCGGATCGCCCAAACCGGTCACGTAGGCGCGCCTCGTCCCGAGAAACACCCTCCAGCTATTCACTCAGTACATGTACTCGGTGAATACTGATCCCCATGAGCACCCGTCACATCCTCCTGGGGCTGCTCGCTTCGGGGCCGAGCCACGGCTACGACCTCAAGCGGCGCCACGACGAACGCTTCCCCCAGGCCCGCCCGTTGGCGTACGGCCAGGTCTACACGACCCTGCAGCGCCTGGTCCGGGACGGGCTCGCCGAGGTCGACGGCACCGCGTCGGACGGCGGCCCCGAGCGGACCGCGTACCGCGCCACCGACGAGGGGACGCGCGAACTGGCGCGGTGGGCGGGCGAGATCGCACCGCCCGCGCCCTTCGTGACGAACGAGATCTTCGCCAAGGTCGTCGTCTCGATCCTCACCGGCGGCGACGCGGACGCCTATCTGCTGGCCCAGCGCGCCGCCCACATGGGCCGGATGCGGGAATTCACGGCGCTCAAGACGGCCCCGGGCACGGACCTCACGACCGTGCTCTCGGCCGACTACGCACTCAACCACCTCGACGCCGACCTCCGTTGGATGACCACCACGGCGGCCCGGCTCACCACCCTGACCAAGGAGGTCCGCACGGCATGACGCACGGGGACACGGCCACGGCCACGGATACGCGCGGGACCGCGGCGGCGCCGCTGCTGACGGCCCGCGAACTGACAAAGGCGCACGGCAGGACCGAGGCCCTGCGCGGCGCCTCCCTCGACCTCCGAGCCGGGGAGATCCTCGCCGTCACCGGGGCCAGCGGCAGCGGGAAGTCGACGCTGCTGCACTGTCTGGCCGGGATCGTCCGGCCGGACGCCGGTTCGGTGACGTACGGCGGCCTGCGGCTGGAGGAGCTGCCGGAGAAGCGGCTGAGCGAGCTGCGCCGCACCGATTTCGGCGTGGTCTTCCAGTTCGGGCAGCTGATCCCGGAGCTGACGGCACGGGACAACGTGGCGCTGCCGCTGCTGCTGGCCGGCACCGCCCGCGCCGAGGCCCGGGCACGGGCCGGGGAGTGGCTGGAACGGTTCGGGGTGCGCGGCCAGGAGGAGCTGCGGCCGGGCGAGATGAGCGGCGGGCAGGCGCAGCGGGCGGCGCTGGCCCGCGCGCTGGTCACCGGGCCGAAGGCGGTGTTCGCGGACGAGCCGACCGGCGCGCTGGACTCGCTGGCGACCGAGCAGGTGATGACGGCGCTGGCGCACACGGCCCGGGAGTCGGGCACCGCGGTGCTGCTGGTCACGCACGACGCCCAGGTGGCCGCGTACGCGGACCGCGAGGTACGGCTGCGGGACGGCGCCGTGTCCCCGCTGGAGGTGACGGCGTGAGCACGCTGACCTCCGACATCCGGCTGGCCCGGCAGCTCGTGCAGGGCTCGGACCGGCGGGAGTGGTGGCGGATCGCACTGACGGCGGCGGGCGCGGCGGCGGCGACGGGCTTCGCGCTGGCCGCGGTCACCCTCGCGTCGGTCCCGGACGGCTACACCGTCTCCCACTTCCACGGCCTGCTGACCGGTTCCGGCACCCGCAACGGGGTGATCAGCGGCCTGCTGCTGTTGCTGGTGCCGGTGCTGGCCTTCCTCGGCCAGTGCGCCCGGATCGGTGCCGTGCACCGCGACCGGCGGCTGGCCGGGCTGCGGCTGGCCGGAGCGACGCCGTGGCAGGTGCGCCGGATCGCCGCGCTGGAGACGGGGCTCGCCTGTCTGCTGGGCTCGGCGGTGGTGACGGTCTTCTCCGTCCTGTTCGTGCTGCGTCTGTGGAGCGGGCCGACGGCTGTGACCTGGGCGGGCTTCGCACTGGTCGCCGTCGGCGTACCGGTGCTGGGCGCGGTGGCGGGCGCGGTGGCCCTGCGCCGGGTGGTGGCCTCGCCGCTCGGTCGGGTGCGCCGGTCGGGGCAGAGGACCGGCCGTGGTCCGGGGCTGCTGTTCCTGAGCAGTCTGGTGATGCTGGTCGCGGTGGCTCCGCTCGCCCTGGACAGCGGCCAGGTCGCGGGCAACCGGTTCGAGTGGCGCACCCCGTTGGCCGTCTTCTGCCTCGTCGTGGGGCTCGGCGCGGGCGTGGTGTGGCTGGCCGGGGCCGCGGCCCGGGTGACCGGCCGGCTGCTCGCCGGGCGCGCCCGTACGGCGGCGCCGCTCCTCGCGGCGGAACGGCTGCGCGACGACCCGTGGGCCCCGGCCCGCACCCACGCCGCGGTCCTGCTGGTGACGGTCGCCGGCACGGCCTTCCTGTGCGTCCGGCACGCGCTGCTCACCGACCTGCGCACCACTGCTCCGGAGCACCGCGCCGCCGACTTGGCGTACTACACCACCGGCCTGGACCTGACCGGCGCGGCCGTCCTCGTCGCCCTGGCGATCGCCCTGTCCGGCCTCGCCGTGGGCACCGCCGAGTCCTTGGCCACCCGCCGCCGGACGCTGGCCGCCCAGGTCGCCGCCGGCGTCCCCCGCACGGTCCTGAACCGCGCCCTCCTTCTGGAGACCGCCCTCCCCCTGGCCCCCGCCCTGCTGCTGGCCGGCGCCGGGGGCATGGCGTTCGGCACCTGGTACTCCTCCGTCACCAGCGACGGCTCGCTCCCGTGGACGGCTCTCCTGGTCGCACCGGCGGTGTACACGTCCTGCCTGCTCGCGGCGGCAACGGCCCTGCCCCTGCTGGGCCGCTCGGTGCGGCCGGGGGAGCTGCGGTACGTCTGACGGTGCCGATGGCGGGATGCGAGTCTGCTCGGCATGACCGAACAGCGGGGCACCGGCCCGTCGGTGCGGCGGATACGGCAGGCGGCGCGCCGGTACCTGTCCCGGCGACCGGTGATCCTGGCGGGGCTGTGGGCAGGCCTGCCGCTGCTCACCGTGTTGTTCGTGCACGGCACCGGCGCCTCCGGTGCCCTCGTCGTGTACACGATGGGGATCGTGGCGTGGTGGACGGCGCGGTGCAGCGGATCCTCGTGGAAGAACCCCGAGCGGGTGAAGGCACTGATCGCCGAGGGCGGGAAGGTGCTGGCGGTGCTCCCGGTCCGCCACCCCCGGATTCCAGTGGCCCGGCGCCTGTTCCACGGCTGCTTCGTCGTCCTGACCGAGCGCCAGGTCCTCGTGTTCGCGTACAGCCGGCTTCGCGATGTCCCGACGGAACTCATGTGGGCGGCGGACCGGCACGAGGACGCTGTGGCGCTGCGCGACGGACGGACCCTCGTCCTGCCGACGCCCGGCGCCTCGACCGAGCTGGCACTTCCGCGCCGTCTCCGGCCGACCACGACGACCCGGTTGGCCGCGCTCCTGCGCAGACCGCCGCCTGCCCGGCAGCCGCCTCCGCCCTGGCGGGGGCGGGGGTCCTACTGAAAAGCGTGAGCATTTGGCGGGTAAGTGTCACTTTGGCGCTCAAATGAGCGGCTAGAGGACAGTGGGGGCACTAGTGCTCACAGCGTCAAGGAGGCACATGACGTCACGGCCGCATCGCGCATCGGCTCCTTCAGGCGCTCGACCGGTTCAACGCCGCTCACCCCTGGGACCACAACACCCACTACCACCGCTGGATCCCGCGGCAACTCCCCCGCCGGATCGGCAGCGCGCTGGACGTGGGGGCCGGCACCGGTGATCTTGCCCGCCTTCTCGCCGCCCGCGCCGCCTCCTCTTCTGGCGCTACACCCTCACCTGGCGCCGCCCCTGACCGGCCGGCCGCCCCAACTCCCCACGAACCGCGCCCACGCCTGCGGCGCGAGGCAGAGTATCGGCCCGTCAGCAGGATTCTTGGAGTCACGGACGGCCACGGTCGCGGACACATTGACGGCGACCTCGACGCATTCGCCGGAGGTGTTGCTGTAGCTGGACTTCACGTAGTCGAACTCGGACACCGGTCAAATCTCCTGTCGGATAGCGTCGATGAGCTGGACGGAGTCACGCTGAGCGAGGCTCCGTCGGGCAGTACGGTCGAAGAGATCGCTGTATTCGCTGCTCGCCGCCTCGTTCTCCACCCACACGCTGGACGCGATGGTGTCGGCCTGGATCACGTCCACCGCCTCGGTCTCGTTGAACGACAGGATGGTAAACGGGCCCGTGATGCACGGATGCCCTCCAGCGTGGAACGGCAGGACCTGTAGGCGGACGCTCTCCAGTTCGGCCACTTCCAGGAGCCGTTCCAACTGCCCTCGCATGATCGAGGAGCCTCCGATCAACTGCCGCAACGCCGCCTCCCAGACGACGGCGTACACCTCAAGCGGACGTTCCCCCGACAGACGCCCCTGCCGACGCATCCGGATGTCGACGACTCGCTCGATCTCTGCGGGGTCTTCCCACGGCCCGACGCCCTCACTGACCGCCAACGACCGGGCGTACTCAGGAGTCTGGAAGAGGCCCGGAACGAGCGACAGCTGCCAGGTGCGCACGCGACTGGCTGCGTCTTCCATGGCGATGAACTCGGTGAGCGCGCCAGGATGCGGGGAGTCCTGCCACCATCCCTTCGCCTTGCGCCTTTCACGGTCCAGCCTGGCCAGTTCCAGCAGTTGAGCGATGGCCCTTGTGTCCACCAACCCGTAGAACTCGCACAGCGCACGAATGTCCGGATCACGCATGGGCACCCAGCCGCGCTCCATTTTGACGATCTTCGAGTTGGTCGCGCTGATGACCTCGGCGGCCTGCTGCTGCGTCTTGGCCGCGGCGTCCCGCAGACGCAGGAGTTCACCACCGAGCCTGCGCCCGAGCACAGTTGATGTCCTGTTGCCGAGTTGCGTGGTTCGAGTCACCCCCACATGGTGCCGGACCCACATGGTGCCGGAGTCGACCCTCCAGACCTCAACCTCCGTCGCCAGCACCAGCCGCCCGTCGCCGTCCACGGCCACCGCCTCCCCCACGAGCGACCGGTCCCCCGGAAGCTCCGCCCGCACCATGCGCCCGAGCGAGACAAATGTCTCCGATCTAGTTGCACCAGAGACTATCGTGCCGCTTCGGTGTTCACCCGCTCACTCTGCGGCCCACCCCGGCGGAAGCGCACCGTCCTGCCCCACGCAGGCACGGCAGAGACACCGCCGCCCCCACTTGGAGGCACCGCCCCATGACAGAACCCGTGCCCTTGTCACCACTCCCCCACGAAGACCTGCTCGACTACACCCCCACCCAGTGCAGCGTCCCCCTCGCCCGGCGCAGAGCCGCACGGCTCGTCGCGGAGTGGGGGCAGCCGGGGCTCGCAGGAGACGCCGCCCTCGTCGTGTCGGAGCTGGTGACCAACGCCCTGCTGCACGGCAGCCTCCGGGGACGGCTCATTCGCGTCCACGTCACCCTCGGTCACCGGACCCTCCGGGTCGAAGTATGCGACCCGCGTGGCGAGCGGCTGCCGCGCCCACGCCCGGTCGCGGACGCCGACGAGCAGTTCGGGCGCGGACTCTTACTGGTGGGAGCACTGGCCACGCGGTGGGGATGGGAGCCGCGAAGTGTCGGCAAGACCGTGTTCGCCGAGTGGGACCTGCCCACCGCCGCAGTAGTGGGGGTCACGTGAGGGAGGAGGGACAGCTGGAGTTCCTCGGTGGACGCCTCGGCCGGAAGGTCTGGCCCGACGGATCCCGGGGGCGCGTCATCCAGTGGCTCACACGCGCCTGCCTGGTACAGCGGCCCGAGCTGTGGCTCGACTCCCAACAGGGACTGAGCGTCGAGCGCCGCCGCGAGGGCCGCGCCCGCCCCGACGGTTCGCTCGTCCCCAGTCACGCTTTCGCCGGCGCGGGCGAATGGGCCGACCCCGCCCCCGTCCTCATGGTCGTCGAGGTCACCTCGTACGACTCGGACACCGACCGGCGCGACCGCGTCGACAAGCCCCGGGCCTACGCCGAGACGGGTATCCCGGTCTACCTCCTGATCGACCGGGACACCTGCGAGGTCAAGGTGCACAGCCGCCCGGACGGGGGACGGTACGAGACCGTGCAGACGCTGCCCTTCGGCAAGGAGGTCGCGCTGCCCGAGCCGGTCGGCATCGCCCTGGACACCGAGCCGCTGAAGAACTGGGTGCGCTGACCCGGAGCAGACCGAGGCCCGGAGCGTCAGGCGGAAATGCCGTCGATCCGGGCCATGGCGTCCTCCGCGCCGTACGGCTGCAAGTACGGCAACCAGCGCGGGTCCCGATGCCCGGTGCCGATGATGCGCCAGGCCAGGCCGGTGGGCGGGGCCGGTTTGTGGCGCAGGCGCCAGCCCAGCTCGACCAGGTGGCGGTCGGCCTTGACGTGGTTGCAGCGGCGGCAGGACGCCACCACGTTGTCCCACGCGTGCAGGCCCCCGCGACTGCGCGGGACGACGTGGTCGACGCTGGTGGCGACGGCGCCGCAGTACATGCAGCGGCCCCCGTCGCGGGCGAAGAGGGCACGGCGGGTGAGCGGGACGGGGCCACGGTAGGGCACCCGCACGAATCGCTTGAGCCGGACCACGCTGGGTGCGGGCACGGTGACGGTCGCGCTGTGCAGATAGGCGCCGGACTCCTCGAGGCACACGGCCTTGTTCTCCAGGACGAGGACGAGCGCGCGGCGGAGCGGTACGACGCCGAGTGGCTCGTACGACGCGTTGAGGACCAGGACATGCGGCACGGGTGCCTCCTTGGGCGTCGGCGGCGCGTGGCTCGCGCCGGGACGATCTGGTTCAGTCTCCCCTCATGCCTGGTCGTAGCGCCACCATGTCCCGGTAACGGGCTGGGAGTGTTTTCGACCACACGGGGCCCGTGGTCGCGGGCGTGACCAGTTCAGGCGTGGGTGAGCAGTGTCTCGCCCGCCCGTTTCGGGCCGAACCGGGTCCGGTGCCCCGTTAGTGTGGTGCATCTGCCCGTCCGGTGACCATTCCGTGACCTTGGACCGGACCCAAGGACCGGACCGCGCAGGACGGGCCGCCGCACCTGGAGGTTTCCGCCGTGTCCCTGTCCGCCGCCGTCCTACTGGCCGCCGGTTCGTCCTCGCCCTCACCCTCGCCGTCCCCGACGGCTCCGACCGTGCCCTCGCTGAAGGAAGCCCACGAGAGCGCGACCAACGCCGCGGGCTGGGTCGAGGAGAACTGGTCGACATGGCTCGCGATCGGGCTGCGGGTGCTGCTGATCGTCGTGATCGCGCTGGTGCTGCGCGCCGTGGTGCGGCGGGCGATCACCAAGCTCATAGAGCGGATGAACCGCAGGACCGGGTCGTCGACCGGCACCGCGCTGAGCGGGCTGCTGGTCAACGCCGAGCGGCGCCGGCAGCGGTCGGAGGCCATCGGTTCCGTCCTGCGCTCGGTGGCCAGCTTCCTCATCCTCGGCACCGCGGCCCTGATGGTGCTGGGCACCTTCCAGATCAACCTGGCCCCGCTGCTGGCCTCCGCCGGTGTCGCGGGCGTCGCGATCGGCTTCGGTGCCCGGAACCTGGTCACCGACTTCCTGTCCGGCGTCTTCATGATCCTGGAGGACCAGTACGGCGTCGGCGACAGCATCGACGCGGGCGTGGCCTCCGGCGAGGTCATCGAGGTCGGGCTGCGGGTGACCAAGCTGCGCGGCGCCGACGGCGAGATCTGGTACGTCCGCAACGGCGAGGTCAAGCGCATCGGCAACCTCTCCCAGGGCTGGTCCACGGCCGGCGTGGACGTGACCGTCCGCTCCGACGAGGACCTGGACAAGGTGAAGGAGACCCTCACCGCGGTCGGCGAGCGGATGAGCAAGGAAGAGCCCTGGAACGAGATGCTCTGGGGCCCGATCGAGACCCTCGGCCTGGACTCCGTGCTGCTCGATTCCATGGTGGTGCGGGTCTCCGCGAAGACCATGCCCGGCAAGTCCCTCACCGTCGAGCGCGAGCTGCGCTGGCGCATCAAGCGGGCCTTCGACGCGGCCGGCATCGCGATCGTCGGCGGCGCCACCGTCCCGCTGGAGGGTGCCCCGGTCGCCGCCGACCCGACGGCGGGCGTCGCGGCGCCGTCGGCGTACGCGAGCACCGTCTCCCCGCAGTCCATCGCCGCGTCCCCGATCCCGCCGCCGAGCACCACCAAGTAGTCCGGGCAACCGGTCACGCGCCCACGCCCCCGCCCCGCCCCGCCCCGTCCCGCCCCGCCCCGCTCCGCCCCCGAGGTAACGACTGCGTTGCCTCGGGGGCGGTCTCTTGACGGCTCCTTGTGGGCGGGCCTACGTTCTCGGTCCAACAGGAAACTTTCCTAACAGACGCCCTGGCAGGCGTTTCCCGTGATCCGCGCGGTGGACTTCCCCCACCGCCCCCTGAAAAGCTGAGCGGTCGAGAGGCAGGTGTGGACACGCATGGCAGGAACCGCCGGCACGCCGGGCACCCCGCGCGTCCTGCGCGCCATGAACGACCGGGCCGCACTCGACCTCCTGCTGGAGCACGGGCCGCTGTCCCGGACCCGGATCGGCAAGCTGACCGGCCTGTCGAAGCCGACCGCCTCGCAGCTGCTGGCCCGCCTGGAGGCGGCGGGGCTTGTCCTCGCCGGGGGGACGACCGAGGGCCGCCCCGGACCCGGCGCCCAGCTCTACGAGGTCAACCCGGCCGCCGCGTACGCCGCCGGGCTCGACGTCACCCCGGACCGCATCCTGGCCGCGGTCGCCGACGTCACCGGGCGCACGGTCGGCCGGCACGAACTGCCCACGCCGGGCCGGCGCCCCGCCGCTCCCGTCGTCCAGCAGGTCACCGACGCCCTCGACGGCGCGGTGAAGGCGGCCGGGCTCGCCCGCGACGACGTCCACCGCCTCGTCATCGGCACGCCGGGCGCCTTCGACCCGGGCACCGGACGGCTGCGCTACGCCTCCCACCTGCCCGGCTGGCACTCCCCCACTCTCCTGGACGACCTCGCCGCCGCCCTGCCGATGCCGGTCGAGTACGAGAACGACGTGAACCTCGCCGCCGTGGCCGAGCAGCGCCTCGGTGCGGCCCGGGGGCACGACGACTTCGTCCTGCTGTGGAACCAGGAGGGCCTGGGCGCCGCCCTGGTCCTCGGCGGACGGCTGCACCGCGGCTGGACCGGCGGCGCCGGGGAGGTCGGTTTCCTGCCCGTGCCGGGCGCCCCGCTGGTCCGCAAGGTCAGCCGCACCGGCAGCGGCGGTTTCCAGGAGCTGGCCGGTTCCCAGGCCCTGGCGGGACTGGCCCGGGAGCTGGGGGTCACGGACCTGCCCTCGGGGCCGTATCCCGAGGTCGCCGCGGCCCTGGTCGCCCGCGCGGCGCGGGCCGACTCCGACGACGAACCGCACCGCCGGCTGCTCCAGACCTACGCCACCCGCCTGGCCACCGGCCTCGCCTCCCTCGTCTCGGTACTGGACCCCGAGCTGGTGGTCCTCAGCGGCACCTCCCTCACCGCGGGCGGCGAGGCGCTGCGCGACCTGGTCCGGGACGAGCTGGAGGAACTGGCCGCCTCGCGGCCCCGGCTCGCCGTCGGTGACGTGACCGAGCACCCCGTCCTGCGCGGCGCACTGGAGAGCGCGCTCGCGACCACCCGCGACGAGGTCTTCGACACCTCGCGCTGACCCACGCACCACCCCGCTTGCCCCACCCGTCCCACCCGTCTGCCCTCACCCTGCCCCTGGGAGCTTCGCCATGCCCCAAATATCCAGGAAAACGGCCTTCGCGGTCGCCGCCTCCGCCTCCCTCACCCTGCTCGCCACCGCCTGCACGGGCCAGTCCGAATCCGGCGCCTCCGACGACCCGAACGCCGAGACGACCATCACCTTCTGGCACGGCTGGAGCGCGCCCGCCGAGGTGAAGGCCGTACAGGCCAACGTGGACCGCTTCGAGAAGGCGCACCCCAACATCAAGGTGAAGGTCGTCGGCAACATCAACGACGACAAGCTCAACCAGGCGCTGCGCGCGGGCGGTTCGAGCGGCCCCGACGTGGTGTCCTCGTTCACCACCTCCAACATCGGCAAGTTCTGCTCCTCGGGCGCCTTCCTCGACCTGAAGCCGTTCGTCGAGAAGTCCGAGCTCGACCTGGACGCCCTCATCCCGAAGCCGATGCTGGACTACACGCAGTTCGAGGGGACGCGCTGCGCCCTGCCGCTGCTCGGCGACGCCTACGGCCTCTACTACAACAAGGACGCCTTCGAGGCGGCCGGGATCAAGGCACCGCCGAAGACCTGGTCGGAGTTCGCCGAGGTGGCGAAGAAGCTGACGAAGACCAAGGGCGACGGGTACGAGCAGCTCGGCTTCATGCCGAACTACCACGGTTACGAGACCGTCGTCGACCACTACATGTCCCAGTGGGACCACGCCTACTTCGACGAGGACGGCAAGTCCAGCGTCGCCAAGGACCCGGCGTTCGCCGAGATGTTCACGTACCAGAAGAAGCTCGTGGACGACCTCGGCGGCTTCGAGAAGCTGGAGAAGTACCGCAACACCTTCGGTGACGAGTGGGGTGCCAAGCATCCGTTCCAGACCGGCCAGGTGGCCATGCAGCTGGACGGCGAGTGGCGGCTCGGCATGGCGGAGGACGCCGGAGTCGACTTCGAGATCGGCACCGCGCCGATGCCCGTCGCCGACGACGAGGTGGACGAGTACGGCAAGGGCTTCCTGTCCGGCACCGTCATGGGCATCGCTCCGCAGAGCAAGAAGCAGAACGCGGCGTGGGAGCTGGTGAAGTACATGACGACCGACACCGAGGCCGTCGTCTCCTTCGCCAACGCCATCCGCAACGTGCCCTCCACCTTCCCGGCCCTCAAGTCCCCCGACCTGAAGACCGACCCGGCGTTCAAGACCTTCCTGGACATCGCCCAGCACCCCGAGTCGAACTCCCCGCCGGCTTCCGTCAACGGCGCCACGTACCAGCTGACGCTCCAGGACTTCGGCTACCAGTACGAGTCGGGCCAGGTGAAGGACTTGAAGGCCGGACTGGAGAAGACCGCCGCGCAGATCGACCGCGACATCGAGCAGACGAAGTAGCGGACATGACCACGTCCATGACCACGAACACCCTCCGCGCGAAGCGCCGGTCCTTGGCGCTGCGCACGGTGGCCTTCATGTCACCGTGGCTCGTCGGGTTCGGCGTCTTCTTCGCCTATCCCCTGGTGTCCACCGTGTACTTCTCGCTGATGAAGTACGACGGCTTCGGCGTCCCGGAGTTCCGGGGCCTGGAGAACTGGGCGTACGTCTTCCAGGACTACCCGCTGTTCTGGCCGGCGCTGCGCAACACCCTCTGGCTGGTCCTGGTGATGGTGACCTGCCGGGTGGTGTTCGGGCTCGGGGTCGGGCTGCTCATCACGAAGATCAAGACGGGGGCCGGCGTCTTCCGCACCCTCTTCTACCTGCCCTACCTCGCCCCGCCCGTCGCCGCGACGCTGGCCTTCGTCTTCCTCCTCAACCCCGGTACGGGGCCGGTCAACTCGGTCCTGGAGGGCCTCGGCGTACCGGCGCCCGGCTGGTTCACGGACTCCGCCTGGTCCAAGCCGGCGCTGACCGCGCTGGCGGTGTGGGGCGTGGGGGACCTGATGGTGATCTTCATGGCCGCGCTGCTCGACGTGCCGAAGGAGCAGTACGAGGCGGCCGAGCTGGACGGGGCGTCGGCTTGGCAGCGGTTCCGGTTCGTGACGCTGCCGAACATCTCGCCGATCGTGCTGTTCGCCGTGGTCACGGGCGTGATCCAGAGCATGCAGTACTACACGCAGCCACTGGTCGCCGGGAAGGTCGCCTCCGGGATCATCGGCGGCTCCGGGCAGTCCTTCGAACCCGGCTATCCCGACAAGTCCACCCTCACCCTCCCCCAGCTCGTCTACAACCTCGGCTTCCAGCGCTTCGACTACGGCGCCGCCTGCGTGGTCGCGCTCGTGCTGTTCGCGCTGGCCATGGCGTTCACGGCGCTGCTGATGCGCCGCCGGGGCGGTCTGATCCAGGCAGGTGACCGATGACCCAGGTATCGACGGCCCACGTACTGGACCGGCCCGTCCCGGCCGGTACGCCGCCCACCGAGGAGCGCGTCGCGCGCCGACGCGTCCTGCTGCACTGGATCGCCGTGCACTCCCTCGGCGTGGCCGCCGCCCTCTTCTTCACGCTGCCGTTCGTGTTCGTGGTCCTCACCTCGGTGATGAGCGACCAGCAGGCCCTCACCCGGGACCTGTGGCCGCACACCTGGGAGTGGGGCAACTACCGCGCGGTGCTGGACACGCCCGGCTTCCTCACCTGGTGGAAGAACACGCTGCTGTACGCGGGCCTCGGCACCGTGCTGACGGTGGCGTCGTCGATCCCGGTGGCGTACGCGCTGGCCAAGTTCCGCTTCCGGGGCCGGCATCTGTCCCTGATGCTGGTGATCTCGATGATGATGCTGCCCCCGCAGGTGATCGTCATCCCGATGTACCTGTTCTGGGCGAAGCAGCTGGACCTGTCCGGCACGCTGTGGCCGCTGATCATCCCGATGGCGTTCGGCGACGCCTTCTCCATCTTCCTGCTGCGCCAGTTCCTGCTGACCATCCCGGACGAGTACCTGGACGCGGCGAAGGTCGACGGCTGCGGGGAGCTGCGCACCCTGCTGAAGGTCGTCCTGCCGATGGCGAAGCCCGGCATCGCGGCCGTGGCCCTCTTCCAGTTCTTCTACGCCTGGAACGACTACTTCGGGCCCCAGATCTACGCCTCCGAGAACCCCGGCGCCTGGACGCTCTCCTACGGCCTGGAGTCCTTCAAGGGCGCCCACCACACCGACTGGAACCTCACCATGGCCGCGACCGTGCTGGTCATGGCCCCTGTGATCCTCGTGTTCTTCTTCGCGCAGAAGGCGTTCGTCGAGGGCGTCACACTGACCGGAGTAAAGGGTTGATGACTTCATGAAACTCACCGTGGTCGGCGGCGGTTCGACCTACACGCCCGAACTGATCGACGGCTTCGCCCGGTTGCGGGACACGCTGCCGGTGGAGGAGCTGGTCCTGGTGGATCCGGCCGCGGAACGGCTGGAGTTGGTCGGGGGCCTCGCCCGCCGCATCCTCGCCAGGCAGGGGCACGGTGGCCGCGTGGTCACCACCTCCGACCTGGACGCGGCCGTCGACGGCGCCGACGCCGTACTGCTCCAGTTGCGGGTCGGCGGCCAGGCAGCCAGGCAGCAGGACGAGACCTGGCCGCTGGAGTGCGGCTGCGTCGGCCAGGAGACGACCGGCGCGGGCGGGCTCGCCAAGGCGCTGCGCACGGTGCCGGTGGTGCTGGACATCGCCGAGCGGGTGCGCCGGGCCAACCCGGACGCCTGGATCATCGACTTCACCAACCCGGTCGGCATCGTCACCCGCGCCCTGCTCCAGGCCGGGCACCGCGCGGTCGGGCTGTGCAACGTGGCGATCGGGCTGCAGCGCAAGTTCGCCGCGCTGCTCGGGCTGGCGCCCGCCGACGTCCACCTGGACCACGTGGGCCTCAACCACCTCACCTGGGAGACCGGCGTCCGCCTCGGCGGCCCCGAGGGCGAGGACGCGCTGCCCCGGCTGCTCGCCGAGCACGGGGACACGGTCGCCGCCGACCTGCGCCTGCCCCGGCCGCTCCTGGACCGCCTGGGCGTCGTCCCCTCCTACTACCTGCGCTACTACTACGCGCACGACGAGGTCGTCGACGAGCTGCGCACCAAGCCGTCGCGGGCCGCCGAGGTCGCGGAGATGGAGCGGCAGCTGCTGGAGATGTACGGCGACCCGTCCCTGGACGAGAAGCCCGCCCTGCTCGCCAAGCGCGGCGGCGCCTACTACTCGGAGGCGGCCGTGGACCTCGCCGCCGCCCTGCTCGGCGGCGCGGGCTCCCCGTACCAGGTGGTGAACACCTACAACCGGGGCACGCTGCCCTTCCTCCCCGACGACGCGGTGATCGAGGTGCCGGCGGCGGTGGGCGGCAAGGGCGCCTCCCCGCTGCCGGTGGCGGGCGTGGACCCGCTGTACGCGGGGCTCATGGCGAACGTGACCGCGTACGAGGACCTGGCCCTGGACGCGGCCCTGCGCGGCGGGCGGGACCGGGTCTTCCGGGCGCTGCTCGCCCACCCGCTCGTCGGCCAGTACGCGTACGCCGAGCAGCTCACCGACCGGCTGATCGCGCACAACCGGGAGCACCTGGCGTGGGCCTGAGCGCAAGTGTCCTCGCCGTCGACGCGGGCAACAGCAAGACCGACGTGGCCGTGGTGGCGGCCGACGGGGAGGTCCTCGGCACGGCCCGCGGCGGGGCCTTCCGGCCGCCCGCCGTGGGTGTCGAGCGGGCCGTGGGCACCCTGGCGGACGCGGTGGCGCGGGCCTTCGCGGCGGCCGGCGTCACCTCCGTCGGCCACGTGTCGGCGTGCCTGGCCAACGCCGACCTGCCCGTGGAGGAGGAGCAGCTGGCCGCCGCGCTGCGCGCGCGGGCGTGGGGTGCGAGCGTCGAGGTGCGCAACGACACGTTCGCGATCCTGCGGGCGGGTGTCGCCGAGCCGCTGGGCGTCGCCGTCGTGTGCGGGGCGGGCGTCAACTGCGTCGGCATGCGCCCCGACGGCCGCACCGCCCGCTTCCCGGCCATCGGCCGCATCTCCGGCGACTGGGGCGGCGGCTGGGGGCTGGCCGAGGAGGCGCTGTGGCACGCCGCGCGCGCGGAGGACGGCCGCGGCGGGCCCACGGAGCTGGCCCGCACCCTGCCCGCCCACTTCGGCCTCGACTCGATGTACGCCCTCATCGAGGCCCTGCACCTGCGGCGGATCGAGCCCGTACGGCGGCACGAGCTGACCCCCGTGCTGTTCGCCACGGCGGCCGGCGGGGACCCGCTCGCCCGGGCGGTCGTGGACCGGCAGGCCGACGAGGTGGTGGCCATGGCCACGGTCGCGCTGACCCGCCTGGACCTGCTGGACGAACCGGCGCCGGTCCTGCTGGGCGGCAGCGTGCTGGCGGCCCGGCACCCGCAGCTCGACGACCGGATACGGGAGCTGCTGGCGGCCCGCGCCCCCAAGGCGGTGCCACGCGTGGTGACGGCACCGCCCGTGCTGGGCGCGGTACTGCTGGGGCTCGACCACGTGGGCGCGGCGCCCGGGGCCCGTGAGCGGGCCCGCGAGCACTTCGCCGCCTGAGCCGCCCGCGTCTCCTGCTGTTTCGGCGACCGGGAACCGGTACGGGGAACCGAACCGGTTCCCGTGGCGTATTCATGGGCAGGGGTGGTGCGTTGCACCGGGACCGCACCGAGATCGGGTGAAGGCCGGTGCGAATGTCGGTGCGGGCAGCGATACTTGCGGCGACGGATGACCATGGGGGAGGTCAGCAGTGACTCAACCGCCGAAGGGCAGCGCGGCGCCGCCGCCGGGCACGGGTGTGCCCGGCCCGCCCGCCGTACCGCCGCGTTCCGGACCGGTGCCGGGGCAGCGGTCGGGCGGCGTGCCCTCCGCTCCCCCGCCGCCCCCGGCCCGGCGTCGTACCGCCTTCGCCGAGGGCGTGGACCGGCTGCGCGCGGCGGCGGTCACCGAGCCGGGGCGGCTGCGCATCATCGGCGCGCTGCTCGCCGTGCTCGTGATCGCCTTCGGTGCCGTCACCGCCTGGCAGATGAACGAGCGGACCGCGGCGGCCGACGACGTGCTGACCCGAAGCCAGCCGCTCAGCTCCGCCGCGGCCGACATCTACCGTTCCCTCGCCGAGGCCAACACCGCGGCCTCCAGCGGCTTCCTGGCCGGTGGCCAGGAGACGGAGGACTCCCGCACGCGGTACGACAACGGGATCCGCGCGGCCGCCGAGGGGCTCGTGACGGCCGCCGCCAACTCCGAGCCGAAGTCACCCGCGGCGAGGACCATCGCCGAACTCAACCGCCTGCTGCCCGAGTACAAGGGCCTGGTCGAGCGCGCCCGCACCTACAACCGGCAGGGCTTCCCGGTCGGCGGCGCCTACCTGCGCTACGCCAACGAGAAGATGCAGAAGGAGATGCTCCCGGCGGCGGAGGACCTCTACACCAAGGAGAACCAGCGGCTGAGCTCCGACTACGACGACGCCAAGCCCTACCCGTGGGCGGCGATCGCCCTCGGTGTCGTCCTGCTCGCCGCGCTGGCCTGGGCCCAGCACCGCAACTACCGGCGCACCAACCGGGTCCTGAACCACGGCCTGGTCGCCGCAACCGCCGCCTCCGCGATCGTGCTGCTCTGGCTGGTCGTCGGCCACGGCGTCGCGCGGTCGAACCTGACCGACTCCTACGAGCACGGCGTGCGCTCCCTCAACGCGCTGAACGAGGCCCGCATCGCCTCCCTCAAGGCGAGAGGCAACGAGAACCTGACCCTGGTCTCCCGCGGTGCGGAGACCACCAAGGTGGACGACAAGACGTACGACTCCTACGACCTGGCCTTCGGCAAGAACATGGACGCCCTCGGCAAGGCGCTGGCCGAGGCGGGGCGGCTCGCCGACGACGAGGCCGGCGAACAGCCGGTCGGCACGGCGAACGGCAACATGACGGAGTGGAAGAAGCGGCACACCTCGGCCCGTGAGCAGGACGAGAACGGCAACTACCAGCAGGCGCTCGACCTGGTGATCGGCGGCGACGGCGCCACGGTCGAGTGCTTCGACGGCGTCGACGCCGCGCTCGCCACCGCTCTAGAACACGAGAAGGCGGAGTTCGAGCAGGCGGCGGGCGACGGTCTGGACGCGATGGGCTACCTGCCGCAGGGTGCGGGCGTGCTCGCCGCGCTGGGCGCGGCCGGCGCGCTCATAGGCATCGGCCGCAGGCTGTCGGAGTACCGGTGAGGCGGGCCGCGGACCCGGCGGGCCGGCGGGAGCGGGAAGGGGTGCCCGTGGAGGCAGTACCCGTGAAAGGGGGCGTGAGGATGCGTGCGGGACGGTTGCGGACCGGCCTGAAGGGCTGGGGCGGTGTGGGGGCGATGGCCTTCGCCTGCGTCCTCGCGGTGCTGGCGGCCCTGCTCCTGCCGACGGTCCCCTGGCACGGCGAGGGCGGTGGCGGCGGCACGGACGACGGCGGCCACGGCGTCGCCCGCGGCAGCCAGGCGCGAGCCGCGCAGGAGTGCACGGACCCGGAGAAGCAGACCCTCGCCCCCTCCGGCGACGGCGGGCCCACCATCGACGAGATCCGCGCCCGCGAGGGCGAGAAGCGCAAGCTGATCGTCGGCGTCGACCAGAACAGCTACCGCTGGGGCTACCGGGACCCGAACAGCGGCGGCGACGCCGAGCTGGAGGGCTTCGACATCGACCTGGCGCACCGGATCGCGAAGGACGTCCTCGGCGACGAGGACGCCGTGCAGTTCAAGGCGATCCCCACCGACCAGCGCGTCCCCGCCATCCAGGACGGCCGGGTCGACATGGTGGTCCGCACGATGACCATCAACTGCGACCGGCTGGAGGACGTCGCGTTCTCCGCCCCCTACTTCAGGACCGGCCAGCAGGTGCTGGCGCCCAAGTCCTCGAAGATCACCGGGTACAACGGCACACTGGCCGGCAAGGAGATCTGCACGGCGGCGGGTTCGACGGCGCTGAGCACCCTGGAGCAGGACCAGACGGACGGCAGGCCGGCCGAGGGCGTCGACCTGCGCACCACCGTGCCCAACCAACTGGACTGCCTGGTACGGCTCCAGCTCGGTGAGGTGGACGCGGTCGTCACCGACGGCGCACTCGCCGCCAGCCAGGCCGCGCAGGACCCGACGGTCGAGCTGAAGGGCGACGCCTTCACCACCGAGTACTACGGCGTGGCGATGAAGAAGGACGCCGACGATCTGGTACGCCGGGTCAACCGGGTCCTCGAACAGTGGCGCGCGGACCGGGCGGAGGGGTGGCAGCACTCGTACGAGGAGTGGCTGTCGGAGACCATGGACGACCCGGCGAAGTCGCTGCCGCCGACCCCGCAGTACCTGCGGGGGAGCTGACCGACGCAGCGCAGGAGAAGACAGAGCACACGCACGGCACACGCAAGTCCGCGACGGCGAGAGGTGATCGATGGGCGACACGGGACCCACCGGGCCGGTGATGGACCGGGACGAGGTGGACCGTGCGCTGGCGCGGCTCGGCGCGGAGCACGAGGCGATCGAGACCTCGCTCCTCGCCCTCCAGGACCACGCGGGCCGCAGACTCCTCGAGGGCGCCGAGCTGACCGGCGTCACCGCCGAGCGCTGGGCCGCCGCGGAGGCGTCCATCACGCTGCTGTGGACCTACTTCGACGCGTACACGGGCGCGCTGCGCACCGCACGGGAGATCCGTTCCCGGCGCCGCTGGTCCAGCCGCGAGGATCTGGTGGAGCTGACGGAGCTGCTGCGCGGCGAGGCGGTCACGGTGGCCGGCGGCGTCGCCGCCACCGCCGGCGCGCCCACCCCGCACGGCGGTCCGGGCCGGCTCAGCGAGCGGTACACGCTGGTGACGCTGGTGGAGCGGATGAACCAGCTGTACGCCGGCTCGCTGGACATGGTGGTCGCCGCCGACGCGGTGTGGTCGGCGCTGCCCGCCCGGATCGATTTACTCGCCGCCGAGCTGCAGCGCACCCGCAAGCTGGCGCACTCCGTGGGCGTGCGCCCCGGCGAGCACCCGGCCGGCGACGACCTGGAGCGGATCACCCGCACCCTGACGCGGCTGCGCGAGCGGGTGGTGTCCGATCCGCTGGCCTTCTGGGTGCCCGCGCAGGGCAGCTCGGCACCGGGCGGCGGCCGTCCCGACACCACGGTGTACGACCGGGAGGCGCGGGCGCTGGAGGATGTGCGCCGGGAGATCGACGCGGTGCTGGCCGTGCGCCAGGACGCCGAGCAGCGGATCGTGCGGCTGCGGGACGTGCTCTCGCGCGCGGACCGCACGCTGGCCGAGGCACGCACCGCGCGCGGCGAGGTGCTGGCGAAGATCGCCGCGACGGAGGTGCCGGTGGTCGGCGGGCCGCCGATCGTGCTCCAGGAGCAGCTCGCGGCGGCCGCCGAGTACCGCAGGCACGCCCAGTGGCACCGGCTGTCGCCGCTCCTGGAGTCCCTGGAGGAGAAGGCGGAGGACGAACTGCTGCGGGCCCGCGAGTCGTTGACGGCGGTCACCGCGCCCCTCGCCGTCCGTGCCGAGCTGCGCGGCCGGCTGGACGCGTACAAGGCGAAGATGGCCCGGCTGGGGTACGCCGAGGATCCGGAGCTGGCCGAGAAGTACGAGAAGGCGCGCCGCATGCTGTGGAGCGCGCCCTGCGACCTGCGCGTCGCCGAGCAGGCCGTGCTGCGCTACCAGCACGCGGCGGCCGAACTGCTCGGCACCGCACCGCGCGTACCCGGCCAGGGCGGACCGGTGGACCGGACGGGTCCCGGCGCATGAGCCGCAACCGGCACATGAGGCACAACCGGCACATGAGGCACAACCGGCGCATCAGCGGCAACCGGCGCATGAGCGAGAAGGGGGAGGCAGCGTCATGAGTGAGGCAGGGCGGACGTGTCAGCGTCCCGGCTGCGGCGGGACGTACGAGGACATGGGCGGCGGCGAACTGTACTGCGACATGTGCGGTCTGGCGCCGGTCGTCGCGGCGGGCGGCGAGCTCGGCTCGACGCCGACCGGCGTCACCGGCGGCGGGGGCTCGCGCGGGTCGCGCGGTTCGTCCGGCAGCGGCGGTTCCCGCTCCAGCGCCCGCAGTTCCCGTACGTCCTCGCAGTCGTCGAAGTCCCGGCGCTCCGTGTCGGGCCGGCTCTCGCGGGCCGTGTCGGGCCGCTCCACGGGGCGTTCGGTGTCCGTGCGCAGCTCCGGTTCGGGTGCCGGTTCCACCGGGCGCGGGCGCCTGGGCGCCGGTCTCGTCGAGGTACCGGCGGTGCCGCGGCCCGATCCGCGCGAGATGGTCATGGACCACCCGGAGGTGCCCGAGCGCAAGCGGTTCTGCTCGCGCTCGGACTGCGGGGCGCCGGTCGGCCGGGCGCGCGGCGAGCGGCCGGGCCGCACGGAGGGCTTCTGCACCAAGTGCGGCCACCCGTACTCGTTCGTGCCCAAGCTGAAGACCGGGGACGTGGTGCACGGCCAGTACGAGGTGGTGGGCTGCCTCGCGCACGGCGGCCTCGGCTGGATCTACCTCGCCGTCGACAAGGCGGTCTCCGACCGCTGGGTGGTCCTCAAGGGCCTGCTGGACACCGGCGACCAGGACGCGATGGCGGCGGCGATCTCCGAGCGGCGCTTCCTCGCCGAGATCGAGCACGCCAACATCGTGCGGATCTACAACTTCGTCGAGCACCTCGACCAGCGCACCGGCTCCCTCGACGGCTACATCGTCATGGAGTACGTGGGCGGCAAGTCGCTCAAGGAGATCGCCAACGCCCGGCGCTCCCCGGAGGGCAGACGCGACCCGCTGCCGGTCGAGCAGGCCTGCGCGTACGGCATCGAGGCGCTGGAGGCGCTCGGCCACCTGCACAGCCGCAAGCTGCTGTACTGCGACTTCAAGGTCGACAACGCCCTCCAGACCGAGGACCAGCTCAAGCTCATAGACATGGGCGCGGTCCGCCGCATGGACGACGACGAGTCGGCCATCTACGGCACGGTGGGCTACCAGGCGCCGGAGGTCGCCGACGTCGGCCCGTCGGTGGCGTCCGACCTGTACACCGTCGGGCGCACCCTCGCCGTGCTGACCTTCGACTTCCAGGGCTACACCACCGTCTACGCGGACTCCCTGCCGGACCCCGACAACATCGACGTCTTCCGGCGGTACGAGTCGTTCTACCGGCTGCTGGTGCGGGCCACCGACCCGGACCCGGCCCGCAGGTTCGCCTCCGCGCAGGAGATGGCGGAGCAGCTGACGGGTGTGCTGCGCGAGGTGGTCTCGCTCCAGACCGGCCGTGCCAGGCCCGCCGTCTCCACGCTGTTCGGGCCCGAGGTCCGGGTCACCGACACGGAGTTGTTCCCGCGCCTCGACGGCGAGGTGTCGCGCCTGGGGGCCAGGGCGCCCCGTACGAGAGGCCGCCGGGGCGGCTCCGGTGCGGCCCTGCCGGACGGAGCGGGTCCCGCGCCCGCGCTGCCGGGCGGGACCGGCCCTGCCGTGGGTGCGCCCGGCGGGACCGTCGCGCACGCCCCGCCGGTCGGCGCCGGTGCCGGGCCCACGGGCGCGACGACGGGCGCGCCGGGGGGCGCGAGCGCGTCGCTGCCGGGTGCCGTGAGCGCGGTCGGCGGTCTCGACGCCGGTGCCTCCGGCCTGGTCAAGGCGGCCGACGTGCCCACCGCCACGCTCGCGCTGCCGGTCCCCCGGGTCGACGCCGGTGACCCCAACGCGGGTTTTCTGGCCGGCCTCATGGCGTCCGCGCCGGCCGAGCTGCTGACCGCGCTGGCCGCCGCGCCGGCGCCGTCGACCGAGACGCGGCTGCGGCAGATCCGGGCCCGGCTGGAGAACGGCGACGCGCCCGGCGCGCTGGAGGTCCTGGGGGACCTGGAGGGTGAGCGCCCCGACGACTGGCGGGTGGTCTGGTACCGCGGTCTCGCCGCACTGGTGACCGGCGCCCACGAGGACGCCGCGCTGGCCTTCGACGCGGTCTACGACGCCTTCCCCGGCGAGATCGCGCCCAAGCTGGCGCTCGGCCTGTGCGCGGAGGTGCTGGGGCAGCTCGACAACGCCGCCGAGTACTACCGGCTGGTGTGGTCCTCCGACCCGAGCCACGTCAGCGCGGCGTTCGGGCTGGCCCGCGTCCAGCTGGCCGGCGGTGACCGGGCCGGTGCGGTGCGGACGTTGGAGTCGGTGCCGGAGTCGTCCATCCACTACACCGGAGCGCGCGTGGCGGCCGTACGGGCGCGGCTGCGGCAGCGCACCGCGGCCGCGGGCGACCTGCAGTTCCTGGACGATCTGATCGCCGCCGCGCGGCAGGTCGAGGCACTGGACGTGTACGGTCTGGATCCGGCGCGGCGCGAGCAACTGTCGGCCGAGGTCCTCGGTTGCGCGCTGGACTGGGTACTCTCCGGAGGTCGGGGTTCCGTCCCTCCCGCCGCCGGGGGACGGACGCTGCTCGGCAGCGGCCTGGACGAACGCGGCCTGCGTTTCGGCCTGGAGCGTTCGTACCGCACGCTGGCCCGGCTGGCGCGGGGCGGCGAGGAGAGGATCGACCTGGTGGAACGTGCCAATCGTTACCGCCCCCGGACGTGGGTGTAGTTGATGTCGCAGATGCCCCAGCAGGCCGCTGTGCCGAAGTGCCCGAGCTGCGAGGAACCCCTCGAGTCGGGTGACCGTTTCTGCGGTGCGTGCGGATACGACCTGTCCGTCGTGCCCGCGCGGCCCGAGGACAGCCCCACCCTCGCCATCAACGGCGCGGTGCCCGCGCCGGACGGCGTGGACTGGCCCGTGGCCCGGGACTCGGACGGCCACGGCCACCCGGCCCCGGCGCACGCGGCGGCCGAACTCCCGGGCACCGACTCGGGCGGCTCCCCGCTGGCACCGCCGCCCCCGCCCGCCCCGCCGGCGGCTCCGCCCGCGGCTCCGGCGGCCGCGCCGGCGTCCTCCGCGCCCGGCGTACGGTTCGACCGGCCGGACGAGCCCGACGAGTACCCCCTGCAGGCCCCCGACCCGCGGCTGACCTCCGAAGGGGCCGCGGCCACCGGACAGGCCCCGCCCGCCGAGCCGACCGCGGCCGAGAAGGTGTGCGTGGCCTGCCGCGCGGGCCGGGTCGACGACGACGGCTACTGCGAGAACTGCGGGCACGCCCAGCCCCGCGAACGCGACCACATGGAGCAGGAGTCCGGCCCGATCGCCGCCGTCAGCGACCGCGGTCTGCGCCACCACCGCAACGAGGACGCGTTCTCGGTGGGCTGCACCGCGCTGCCCGACGGCGCCCCCGCGTCCGTGGCGATCGTCTGCGACGGCGTGTCCTCGGCGACCCGCCCCGACGACGCCTCGCTCGCCGCGTCCCGGGCGGCCGGCGAGTCGCTGCTCGGCGCCCTGCCGCGCGGCACCCACCCGCAGCAGGCCATGCACGACGCCATCCTCGCCGCCTCGCAGGCCGTCAACGCGCTGGCCGACGAGCCCGCCACCGCCCGCGAGCAGGCCCCGCACCAGAACGCGCCCGCCTGCACCCTGGTCGGCGCCGTGGTCACCGCCGGTCTGCTGGTCGTCGGCTGGGTCGGCGACAGCCGGGTCTACTGGGTGCCCGCCGACCGCACCACCCCGCCCGCCCGGCTCACCGAGGACGACTCGTGGGCCGCGCAGATGGTCGCCGCGGGCCTGATGAGCGAGGCCGAGGCCTACGCCGACGAGCGCGCCCACGCGATCACCGGCTGGCTGGGTGCGGACGCCTACGAACTGGAGCCGCACACCGCGTCCTTCAAGCCGGACCGCCCCGGTGTGGTCGTGGTCTGCACGGACGGCCTGTGGAACTACGCGGAGTCCGCCGAGGAGATGGCCGAGGCCATGCCCCTGGACGCCGCCGCCCGCCCGCTGCACGGCGCCCGCGTTCTGGTCGGCCACGCCCTGGACGGCGGGGGCCACGACAACGTAACAGTGGCCCTCCTGCCGTTCCCGGCCCCGCCGCAGGGGGCAGGATCGGCCTGAGGCCCCCGCACGGGCACGGGTGAGGGGCGGCCTCGCGGACCGCAGGGGGCGGTCCGCGCCAACGAGCCAAGACCCCCACCGCTGGGGGGACGTAGAGGGGGATGCGATCCGGCATGGCCAATTTCTCGAAGTCGAACGTGCCGCAGTTCGCGGTGGACGTCTACCAGAACGAGTACCTGCCCGAGGGCGGCCGCGAGGTCAACGCCATCGTCACGGTCACCGCGACCGGCGGCGGCACGATCGGGAGCGCGGTCGCCGCGCCCCACCTGTACTCGCCCGGCCAGGGCCCGTCCGCCGCCGTGGCCTTGCTGGTCGACTGCTCGGGCTCGATGGACTACCCGCCGACCAAGATGCGCAACGCCCGCGACGCCACGTCCGCCGCGATCGACACCCTGCGCGACGGCGTGCACTTCACGGTCGTGGCCGGCACCCACGTGGCCAGGGAGGTCTACCCCGGCGGCGGCCGGCTCGCGGTCGCCGACGCCACCACCCGGGCGCAGGCCAAGCAGGCGCTGCGGAGTCTCAGTGCGGGCGGCGGCACCGCCATCGGCACCTGGCTGCGGCTGGCCGACCGGCTGCTGTCCACCGCGGACGTCGCCATCCGGCACGGCATCCTGCTCACCGACGGCCGCAACGAGCACGAGTCACCCGAGGACCTCAGGGCCGCGCTCGACGCCTGCGCCGGACGTTTCACGTGCGACGCCCGTGGCGTGGGCACCGACTGGGAAGTGAAAGAAGTCACAGGGATCGCCTCCGCCCTGCTCGGCACCGCCGACATCGTCGCCGACCCGGCGGGCCTGGCCGCCGACTTCACGCGGATGATGGAGACGGCCATGGGCAAGGAGGTCGCGGACGTCGCGCTGCGCCTGTGGACCCCGGTCGGCACCACGGTGAAGTTCGTCAAGCAGGTCGCGCCGACGGTCGAGGAGCTGACCGGCCGCCGCACCGATGCGGGGCCGCGGGCCGGTGACTACCCCACCGGTTCCTGGGGCGACGAGTCCCGTGACTACCACGTCTGCGTGGAGGTACCGGCCGCGGGCCTCGGCCAGGAGATGCTGGCCGCCCGCGTCTCGCTGGTCATCCCGGAGCCCGACGGAAGCGTCCAGAACCTCGGCGCACAGGGTCTCGTACGGGCCGTGTGGACGGACGACATGGCCGCCTCCACGTCGATCAACCCCCAAGTCGCCCACTACACCGGGCAGGCCGAACTGGCACAAGCCATCCAGCAGGGGCTGGATCTGCGCAAAGCGGGAGACATCGACGGAGCAACGGCCAAACTGGGCCGCGCGGTTCAGCTCGCCGGGGCCTCCGGAAACGCCGATACGGCGAAACTGCTCGCGAAGGTGGTGGACGTAGTGGACGCGGCGGCAGGTACTGTGCGACTGAAAGCGAAGGTCGAGGAGGCCGACGAGATGACTCTCGAGACCCGGTCGACAAAGACTGTTCGTGTAAAGAAGTGACGCAGCACGACAAACGCGCGACACGCCCGCTAGAGAGGGAAGCTCCGACATGCCGACCTGCCCGAACGGACACCAGTCGGGTTCCGACGACTGGTGCGAGGTCTGCGGTCACCGCATGGCCGGTGCCGTGCCGCCCCCTCCGCCGCCCCCGCCGCCCGGCGGCGGCTACGGCTTCCCGCCGCCCGGTGGTCCGGGCGGGCCCGGTGGGCCCGGTGGGCCGGGCGGCGGTTCCGGCGGTCCGGGCGGCGAGCCGCAGTTGTGCCCGCAGTGCCGCACGCCGCGTGAGGGCGGTGCGCCCTTCTGCGAGGAGTGCCGGTGGAACTTCCTGACCAACACCGCCACCTCGTACACCCCGGCCGCCCCGCGCCCGCCGGCCTCCGGTGGTCCGGCGCCGGCACCGCACTTCGGGCAGCCGCCCGCGGGTCCGTCGTACGGCGGCGGTGACTCGTACGACTACCAGGGCTCCCGCCCGTCCCAGATGAACCGTCCCGCCGAACCGATTCCCCCGGGCCCGCCGCCCTTCGGCGCCGACCCGTCGGGACGCGGTGGTCCGGGTGGCCCCGGCGGCCCGAACGGTCCCTACAGCCCCAATGGTCCCGGCGGACCGGGTGGCCCGGGTGGCCCCGCGGGCGGCTTCGGCGGCCCGGGTGGGCCCAATGGGCCTGGTGGTGGCTTCGGTGGTCCCGGTGTTCCGAGTGGGCCAGGTGGCCCCGGTGGGCCCAACAGCCCGCACACTCCCGGCGGCCCCAATGGCCCCGGCGCCCAGGGCGGTCCCTCCGGCCCTCCGTCCCCGCCCGGTTTCGGTGCCGATCCCTCGCGTCCCGTCCCGCCTCCGCCCGGCCCCGTCCCGCCCCCGCCGGGTGGCGCCGGTGGCCCGGGCGGCCCGGGTGGCGCCCCGCAGCAGTTCCAGTCCGGTCCGCCGGCCCCGCCCGCCTTCCCGCAGGAGACCAACCGTCCGCAGCAGGGCGGCCCGTCCTTCGGCGGCGGTGACGACGACTGGGTGCTCTCCCCGCCGTCGTCCACCGGTCCGGGCCGCCCGGGAGGCCCCGGCGGCCCGAACGGCCCGGGTCCGGCCCAGGGCGGCGGCTACGGCTACCCGCAGCCCGGCGCCACCCAGGCCCCGCCCGGCCCCGGCCAGGGCTTCCCGCAGCAGCCGCAGCGGCCCCAGCAGCCGACGACCTGGTCGGCGACGATCGGTCCGGACCGCGAGTACTTCATGGCGATGATGCAGCGCTCCGGTCCCGAGGCCGCGGGGCTGAACCTGCCCGCGTACTCGCCCGAGCAGCAGCGCACGCTCACCGGCAACCAGATCACCATCGGCCGCCGGAGGCACTCCACCGGCGACACCCCGGACATCGATCTGGCCGTGCCGCCGGAGGACCCGGGCGTCTCGCACCAGCACGCGGTGCTGGTGCAGCAGCCGGACGGCAGCTGGGCGGTCGTCGACCAGAACTCGACGAACGGCACGACGGTCAACGGGGGCGAGGAGCCGATCCAGCCCTTCGTGCCGGTGCCGCTCCAGGACGGCGACCGGGTGCACGTCGGCGCCTGGACGACTATCACGATCCGCCGGGGATAGGCGGCGACGGCGCGACCGGCGCTCTGCGTCAGGCGAACGGCCAGGCGTACGGCCCCTCGGGGTCGTCCAGCCACGCCCAGGCCCGTTCGCCGCTGACGGTGATGCCGTAGCGCTCGCGGCGCGGGGCGTCCTCGCGGTCCCAGATCGCGTACGCCTCCTGCGGATCGAGCCCGCCCCGGCTCAGCGCCAGCAGGAAGCGGAACAGGTCGTCCTCCCGGGCCCGGCGCGGTACGCCGCCCAGGCCCGGCGTCTCGGGCTCGGCGCGGTCCGCGCCGCGCAGCGGCACGAAGTACGCGGGCGTGGGCAGGAAGCGCCCCTCGGCGTGCTCGGCGTCGCGGACGGTCAGGACGACGAGACCGGTGGCCAGCGGGGTCAGGATCCGGCCGCCGGGGCGGCACTGGGCCGTCCACGCGCGCGGTACCGAGGGCAGCGTGCAGGTGGCGAGGATCCGGTCGTAGGGGGCGCGCTCGGGAACGCCGCGGGCACCGTCGCCCGTGACGACGGCCGGGTGGTACCCGGCGGCGTCCAGGTGACGGCGGGCCGACTCGGTGATCTCGGGGTCCAGGTCGACGGTGGTGACCAGGTCGTCGTCGCCGAGCCGGTGGGCGAGCAGGGCGGCGTTGTAGCCGGTGCCGGCGCCGATCTCCAGCACCCGGTCGCCGTCCCGGACGTCCAGCTCGACCAGCATCATCGCCATCAGCGAGGGCTGGCTGCTGGAGGAGAGCAGTTCGCCGTCGCGCATCCGGGTCGCCAGCGGGGCGTCGGCGTACGCGCCGCGCACCCAGCGCTCGCGGGCGTCCCGGTCGGGGTGCTCGCCCCACCGGCGTTCGTAGCCGCCCCGGACGCCGACGTAGTAGTACGGCACGAAGAGATGGCGCGGCACCGCCCGGAACGCCTCCCGCCACACCGGGTCGGCCGTCCAGGCACCGCTCAGCTCGATCTCCCGCACCAGCTCCGCCCGCGCGGAGGCGGCGAGGCTGTCCAGGTCCTCGTACCCGCCCATGCCTCCACAGTACGGGCCGGGCGGACGGCCGGCAGGGTCCCGGGAGCGGTCCTAGGTCTTGAGTCCTATGCCCCCGTGTCTGAGACCATGGACGGCGTGAATGAGATTCGGCGCGGCACGCTTCAGGAGCAGACCTTCTACCAGCAGGTCGGCGGGGAGGAGACCTTCCGCCGGCTCGTCCACCGCTTCTACGAGGGGGTCGCCGAGGACCCGATCCTGCGGCCGATGTACCCCGAGGAGGACCTGGGTCCGGCCGAGGACCGTTTCGCGCTGTTCCTGATGCAGTACTGGGGCGGTCCGACGACGTACAGCGACAACCGGGGCCACCCTCGGCTGCGGATGCGGCACGCCCCCTTCGTCGTCGACCGGGCCGCGCACGACGCCTGGCTGAAGCACATGCGGGTCGCGCTCGACGAGCTGGGTCTGTCCGAGGAGCACGAGCAGACGCTGTGGAAGTACCTGACCTACGCGGCGGCCTCGATGATCAACGCCCCGGACTGACGCACTGACGCACTGACGCACTGACGCACTGACAGACTGACGGACGCATTCCGGTCAGCCGACGCCGGATTCCGGTCACGATCCGGTCAAGTCCCGGTTCCAAGCGCTTACTTCGGCACCTCCACCTCTGACAGCATCCCGGCGGGGTCTGGACGACAGCGGCGGGGGGGCCGGGTGGCAGGGTTCGGGGGGCTCACAGGGTTCGTACTGCTGCGGGCGCGGGCGCATCGCCTGCTGCTGGCGGCGGCCCTGCTCACCGTCCTGCTGACCACGACGGTCCTTGCCACCCTGACCGCCTACTCGGGCGCCGTCGGCGACGCGGCCCTGCGGCACGCCCTCGCCGATTCGCGCACCGGGGCCGACGCCGCTCTGATCGTGAAGGCGGACGTACCGGCCGGACAGCGGCCGGCCGCCGACGCCACCGTGCGCGAGGGTGCCGCGAAGACCTTCGACGGGCTGCCCCGTACGGTACGGACCCTGGTGCGCTCGGGCCCGTACGCGCTGCCCGGCTCCCCGCGTCCGCCGGCCGCGCGGTCCGGCGACCCCGATCTGACGTTCTTCGCGGCGCTCGACCCGTCGCAGGTCCGCGTCGAGGAGGGACGCATGCCCGTGGCCGGGGCCGCCGGCGGCCCGGTCGAGGTGGCGGTGCCCGTGGCCGCCGCCGAGCGCGTCGGCGTCGGTACGGGCGACCGGCTCACCCTCACCGACCGGCTCGACGGCCCGGCCGTCCGCGTCGTGGTGGTCGGCCTGTACCGGCCGGTCGACACCGGGTCACCGTACTGGCGCCTCGACGACCTGGCCGGGCGCGGCGTCAAGCAGGGCGGCTTCACGACGTACGGCCCGCTGCTCGCCCCGCCCGGCGCGCTGAGCGGCGGCCGGGTCAGCACGGGGTCGTCCGGGTGGCTGGTGAGGGCGGACTACTCGTCGTTGACGACCGGACGGACCGAGGCCCTGGGCGAGGCGGCCCGGGGCGGCACGGCGTGGCTGCGCGAGCAGCCGGTGCTCAGCGGCACCACCGCGGCGACGACCGAACTGTCCGCGATCCTGGAGCGCCTCGACCGTTCGCTGGAGGTCTCCCGTTCCACCCTCCTCGTCATCGCGCTGCAACTCGTCCTGCTCGCGGGCGGCGCGCTGCTGCCGGTGGCGCGGCTGCTGAGCGTGGAGCGGGCGGGTGAGCTGCGGCTGCTGCGGGCGCGCGGCGCCTCCCGGGCCCGGCTGGCGGCGGGGTCGGCACTGGAGGCGTTGCTGCTGGCCGTGCCCGCGCTGGTCTGTGCGCCGCTGCTGGCCGGACCACTGATCCGGTTGCTGGCCGGGCAGGGGGCGCTGTCCCGGATCGGGCTCGCCTGGGAACCGGCGGCCGGCGGCAGCGACACCGTGTGGCTGGTGGCGGCGGTGGCGGCCCTCGGGTGCACCCTGGCCGTGACGCTGCCGGCGCTGACCCTCGCGCCGGAGGCCTACGGCGGCCGGTCCCGGGCGCTGCCGGGCTGGCTGCGGGCCGGCGCGGACGTGGGCCTGCTGGTGATCGCCGGCATCGCCTACCGGCAGCTGGACCAGCAGACCTCCGCCGCCGGGACGGGCGAAACCGACGACGCGGGCACCCTGGGGGTGGATCCGCTGTTCGTGGTGACGCCCACGCTGGCGCTGCTGGCCGGGACGGTGCTGGCGCTGCGGCTGCTGCCGCTGGTGGCGCGGTTCGCGGAGCGCCGGGCGGCGAGCGGGCGCGGTCTCGCGGTGGCGCTGGCGGGCTGGCAGCTGAGCCGGCGTCCGATGCGCGGGGCGGGTCCTGTGCTGCTGCTGGTGCTCGCCGTGGCGCTCGGCACGATGGCGATCGGGCAGGGCGCCTCGTGGTCCCGTTCGCAGGACGACCAGGCCGACTTCCGCACGGGCGCGCCGATCCGGGTGCGGGCCTCCGGCACGGCGGGCCCGGACCGCACCGACCGGATCGCCGGCGTCGCGGGCGTACGGCAGGTCGCTCCCGCGGCGCGGTCCGAGGTTTCGCTGTCCGGCGACCGGACGGCGACGGTGCTCGCGCTGGACACCGCGCACGCGGCGGACACGATGCTGATCCGGCCGGACCTGGCCGGCGGGTCGCCGCACGGGCTGCTGTCCGGGATGGCGCCCGTGAAGCCGTCGAACGGCGCGGAGATCCCGGCGGGCACGACCCGACTGGCGCTGACGGCGACGCTGACCGTGCCCAGTGGAAGCGCGCCCTCCGCCGACGCCCGGTCGGCGGACGTGACGGTCACCGTCGAGGACCGCTGGGGCACCCCGTACCGGCTCGGGGCCGGTTCGCTGGCCGCCGACGGACGGGAGCACACCCTCGGCCTGGACGTGACCGCCGGACCGCTCACCCTGACCGGCGTCGAGTTCACGGTGGTGCAGCCCACGGGCCGGGGCGAGGAACACCGCCTGACCGTACGGCAGGTGACGGCCGGGGCCGCCGACGGGACCGTACGGCCGGTGCCGCTGCCCGACGCCTGGACGGCCGGGTCGGAACCGTCCTCGCCGTCGGTCGCGCCGGGCGCGGACGGTGCCCCGTCCAAGCCGCGCCTGCTGGATTCCGGTCCGCTCGCCGTCGAGTACTCCACGGGCCGGTCGGAGGACGGCTCGCAGATCACCACGCTGACCGTGCGGCTGCGGGTCGCGCAGCCGGAGCCGGCCGAGGTGACCGCCGTGGCCGGTGAGCGTTTCCTCGACTCCGCGGGCGCCCGTACCGGGCAGCGCGTCACGGTGCCGATCGGCGGCCACGACGTCCCGGTGCGGATCGTGCGCTCCGTGCGCGAGCTGCCTGGCACCGGGCCCGAGACCCCCTCGGCGCGGTTCGGCGGCGCCCTGCTGGTCGATCTGCCGGCGCTGAACCGGTACCTGCAGGGCACGTACGGCGCCGCCGTCGAGCCCACCGAGTGGTGGCTGCGGATGGGGCCGGGGAAGACCGACGAGGCGGCGGCGGCTCTCCGGGCGTTCCCGGACACGGCACCGGCCCAGGTCCTGGTCCGCGACGAGGTCGCCGAGCGGCTGCGTGACGACCCGTTCGGCGCCGGTCCCGGGGCGGCGTTCGCCGCGGCGACCCTGGTGGCGGCGGCGCTGGCCGCGGTCGGCTTCGCGGTGAGCGCGGCGGGGTCGCTGCGCGAGCGGGGCACGGAGTTCTCCGTACTGCGCGCCCTGGGCGCCTCGCGCCGCAGGCTGGCCCGCACGGTCGCCGTCGAGCAGGGCGCGCTGACCGGCCTGGCGCTGCTGACCGGCGCCGCCCTGGGCGCGGTCCTGACCCGGGCGGTGATCCCGCTGACCGTGCTGACCCCGCAGGCCACCCGTCCCGTGCCGGACGTGCACGTGGCCCTGCCGGTCGACCGCATCGCCCTGCTGCTGGCCGGCATGGCCGTCGTCCCGCTCCTGGTCACGGCAGCCCTGGCACTGCGCCGCACGGACACGACGGTGACCCTCAAGGAACCCGGAGGTACCGGCCGGTGAACCCCGTGACCACCCCCTGGGTGCGTACCCGGCTGCGGACCGCCCTCCCGGCAACCGCCCCGCACCCGGCCCCAAGCACACCCGCATCACCCCCCACCGACACCACGGTCACCCCCAAGGAACCCGGAGGTACCGACCGGTGAACCCCGTGACCGCCCCCTGGGTGCGTACCCGGCTGGGGGCCGCGCCCGGTGCCGCTGTCGCGCTGGCGGTGCTGGTGGCGCTGACCGCGTGTCTGGCCGCCGCGTTCCCCAGGGCGCTGGACCGGTACACGGACGCCGGTCTGCGCCAGGCCGTCGAGCGGGCGCCGGCCGACGTGAGCAGCGTGCTGGTGTCCGCCGGTCCCGACCCCGCGGGAGGGGTGGCGGCCGCGGAGGACAGCGTCCGGCCCGAGCGCCTCGCCGGCGCCTACCGGTCCGCCCTCGGCGTCGTCGAGCGCCCGCTCGTCATCGACGAGGACCAGTCGTCCTACGGCGTCCGCGTCACCGACAGCCTGCCCTCACCGGAGCAGTGGCTGCCCCGGCCCGACGGGCTGCCCGCGGAGATGGTCCTCGCCGCCCGACAGGGTCTCGACGGCCACGCCCGGCTGCGCTCCGGCCGGCTGCCGGAGGTCACCGGCGAGCGGGCCGGCGCCTCGACCACCGAGGTGGAGGCCGCGGTGACCGAGGAGACGGCCCGCACCCTGCACATGAAGGCGGGCTCGGTCGTCCACGTGCCCGGACACCGCGAGCTGACCGTCCACGTCACCGGCATCGTCACGCCCGAGCGGCCCGACGGCGCCTACTGGTCCGTCGACCCCGTGCTGCGCACCCCCTCCCTGCGGCGCGCACCGGGGCCGCCCGGCGCCCCCAGTCCCACCTACTGGGTCGGCGGCCTGCTGCTCGCCCCCGAGGCGGGCCCCGCGCTCCTCGGCACGGGCCCCGTGGTCCGCTACTGGAACCTCGCAGCCGCCCCGGACGCGCTGCACAGCCGCGACCTCGACGGGCTCGCCTCCGCCGTTGCCTCCCTGGAGTCCGGGCCCGCCCTGCAGCGACTGCGCTCGACGATCAGCCCCCTGACGGACGCCACGACCGGCCTCGACGACGTCCTCACCACGTACGGGCAACTCCGCGGCGACATCGGCCCGCTGGTCGCCGTCGCCGCGTCCGGCGCGGGCACGGTGGCCGCCGTCGTCCTGCTGATGGCGGGCGGCCTGGCCACCGGCCGGCGCCGCCCCGAACTGGCCCTGCTGCGGGCCCGCGGCGCCTCGGTACGGGGCATGGTGGGGCGGCTGCTGGCCGAGACGGCGGTCGTGGCCGTGCCCGCGGGAGCGCTCGGTTTCGGCGTGGCCCTGCTCGCGCTGCCCGGCGCCCGGCTGTTCCCCGCGCTGTGGGCCGCCGTCGCGGTCACCGCCGTGGCCTGCCTCGCGCTGCCGCTGCGGGCCGCCGCCGCGCACCACCGGGTACGCGTCCACGACGGCCGGCGGGACGCGGCCTCGCCCCGTGCCTCCCGGCGCCGTACGGTCGCCGAGCTGACGGTCGTGGTCCTCGCCCTCGGCGCGGTCGAGATCCTGCGCCGGCGCGGCGCGACGGACGGCGCCGGCGACCTGGTGGCGATGGCACCGGTACTGGTCGGGGTGATCGCCGCGCTGGTGCTGGTGCGCCTGTACCCGCTGCCGCTGCGCGGGCTGGCCCGCCCGGCCCGGCGGCTGCGCGGCGCGGTCGGGCCGCTCGCGCTGGCCCGGGCCGGCCGTACCTCCGCCTCCACCGTGCTGCCCCTCCTCGCGCTGCTGACCGCGTTCACCGTCGCGGCGTTCGGCGGCTCGGTCCTCAGCGGCGTGGCCGAGGCCCGCGACCGGGCGGCGCTGCTCGCCGTCGGCGCCGATGCCCGGGTGGAGGCGACCGAGGCGCTGCCCTCCGGTCTGTCCGGCCGTCTCGGGCAGGCCTTAGGGGTACGCGAGGTCACGGAGGTCGGCGTCGACTACCTGGCCAAGACGCCGGACGGCCGCCAGTCGCTGCCGCTCGCGGGCGTGGACCCCGGCGCCTACGCGGCACTGGCCGGGCGGACGGACCTCGGCGCGTTCCCCGAGGGTCGGTTGACCCGGCCGGACGGTGCCGGGGGCGGCTCCGAGGACGCCGTGGACGCCGTACTGCCGGCGCTGGCCTCGCCCACGGTCGCCGAACGGTTCGGCAGCCGGCCCTTCCGGTTGCGCCTGGCCGACGGCAGCGTCGCCACGCTGCGGATCGTGCTGGTGCGCGACCACACCCCGGCGGTGTACGGCGGCGACTTCCTCGTCGTGGACCGGGCCGGGCTGCCCGCCGGGTCCGCCCCGCCGAACGTGCTGCTGCTGACCGGCGACGACCTGGACGCGGGCGCGCTGCGCCGGGCGGCGGACGACGTCGGCACCGTCCACCTTCGGTCCGAGGCGCGCGGCAGGTACGTGGACTCGCCGCTGCAGTCCGGCGCGGAGCACATCTACACGGCCGCCGTGGCCGCCGGCGCCGGCTACGCCGCCCTGGCCCTGCTGCTGTCCCTGGTGAGCACCGCGCCCGAACGCGCCGCCCTCCTCGCCCGGCTGCGCACCATGGGCCTCACCCGCGCCCAGGGCCGCCGCCTGCTCGTCCTGGAGTCCCTCCCGCAGGCCCTGCCCGCCGCGCTGGGCGGCGTCCTGACCGGCTGGGCGGCCGTGCGGCTCCTCTCCCCCGGCATCGACCTGACGACCATCGCGATGTCGACGACGTCCTCCCCGGTGGGCCGCGCGGAACTGCGCGCCGACCCGTGGTCGCTGGCCGTCCCGGCGGTGGCGGTGCTGGTGCTGGCGGTCGGGGTGGCGGCACTCCAGGCGTGGTGGTCGGGCCGGCGCGGAGCGGTGGCGGAGCTCAGGGCGGGCGACGCGCGGTGACATGCGGGGACGCGCGTCGCTGCGCCTTGATGCGCCTTGAGGCGCCTTGAGGCGCGTTGAGGCGAGGTGAGGCGAGGTGAAGGCGCAACCGGAGACACGAAAGGGACCGCGGACGGAGACGTGAAGGGACCGCGGACGGAGATCACGAAGGCACCGCGGACGGAGACATGGAGGAGATCCGATGACGACCGACGACCCCACCCTCGCCGATCTGGCCGACCGCGCCACCGCGTCCCGTGACCGGCCCGCCTACGGACACGACGCGCTGATCACCTGCGACCGCCTGGTCCGGATCTTCAGCACGGACGGGGTGGAGGTGCAGGCCCTGCAGGGGCTCGACCTGCTGGTCCGTGAGGGCGAGCTGATGGCGCTGGTCGGCGCCTCGGGCAGCGGCAAGTCCACGCTGATGAACATCCTGGCCGGCCTGGACACGCCGACCGCCGGGGCCGCCCGGGTGGCGGGGCGCGATCTGCTGGCGATGACGGCGAAGGACCGCCTGGCCTACCGCCGCACCGTGGTCGGCTTCGTGTGGCAGCAGACGCCCAGGAACCTCATGCCCTACCTGACGGCCGCCCAGAACGTGTCTCTGCCCATGCAGTTGGCCGGCACCGGCGGACGCCGGGCGGCGCGCACCGAACGCGCGCTGGAGCTCCTGGACCTGATGGGCGTCGCCGACTGCCGCGACCGCCGCCCGCGGCAGATGTCCGGCGGGCAGCAGCAGCGGGTCGCAATCGCCGTGGCCCTCGCGGGCGCCCCGTCGGTCCTGCTCGCCGACGAACCCACGGGCGAACTGGACTCGCACACCGCGGAACAGATCTTCGCCGCCTTCCGCACGGCGAACGAGCACCTGGGAACCACCGTCGTCATCGTCACCCACGACCAGGCGGTGGCCGGCGAG
Source organism: Streptomyces sp. MMCC 100 (assembly GCF_041538145.2). Taxonomy (NCBI): domain Bacteria; kingdom Bacillati; phylum Actinomycetota; class Actinomycetes; order Kitasatosporales; family Streptomycetaceae; genus Streptomyces; species Streptomyces sp. MMCC 100. Next base: position 941,527 of record NZ_JBGORK020000001.1, on the reverse strand, counting down.
GTGCGCCGCACGGTCGCCATCCGCGACGGCCGCACCTCCACGGAGGTGCTGCGCCGCAGCGAGGTGGACGCCGAGACCGGCCACGAGACGGTGGTGGCCCGCGAGTACGCCATGCTCGACCGCGCCGGCCGACTCCAGCTGCCCGCCGACTACACGGCGGCCCTCGGCATGCGCGACCGCGTCGCCCTGGAACTGGAGAGCGACCACATCGCCGTACGCCCGGACGACAGCGAAACCCACGGCTGAACCAGTGGACCCGCTCAGACCCGCCGGGGGCTCAGCGCACGCTGATACCCAGTGCCCCGGTCCCCGCACGCCGCAGCGCGACGGACCCGAAGGGTGTGCTCAGCCGCAGCCACGCACCGGAGGAGAACAGCCGGGGCGCGTCCTCGCCGGAGCCCGGCGCCGCGGGCGGCCGCAGGAACCCGAGCGACTGCGCCGCGTGCACGGCCCGCACCGGCAGCCCGGTGTCGCCGACGGTCCGGGACCAGATCTCCCGCCCGATGCGGTCGAGCTCGGCCCGCGTACGGTCCTCGGCCGCGAGCTCCCCCGTACGCGCCCGGAACTCCGCCACCGCGGCGGCGACCAGCGCACGCAGGGCGTCCGGGGCGGGCAGCCCCGTCTCGGCCCGCCAGCCACCGCGCGGCGGCAGCACCCCGGCCCACGGCGGCCCGGTCACCGCGCCCGGCACGCCGGACGTGGCCGCCTGCTCGTCCACGGCCTCGAGCAGCTCACCGGCGGAGACGGTCACGTCCAGCGTGACGTCGAGCCCGTTCTCGTACGGCTTGGCCAGCCGGACCGCGCGCACGGCCAGCACCTCGAAGGAGGGTGGTCGGCCGAAGACGGCCAGAGCCGTGCCGGCCGCCTGGAGACGCACCGCGGCCGAACGGTCGTAGTGGAGCAGCCGGGAGAGGAAGGCCGCGAGATCCGCGGCCTCCCCCTCGTCGGCGAGGTGGAGGCCCGTCATGCGGCGACGGCCTCCTCCTTGGCGTCCGTGTACTCCTCGAGGAACTCCCGCTCCTCGGCGGTGATCCGGCGGGGCCGCTGCGCCTCGAAGTCGAACGGCACGATCACCGTGGAGGCGCGGACGTAGACCACGTCGGCGTCCTTGACCTCGTAGGTGAGCGTGAAGGAAGCCGCCCTGATCTCCGTGACCCACAGCTCGACGTCGACCGGGTGGTGCCGGTGGACGAGCTGCCGCTTGTAGTCGATCTCATGGCGTGCCACCACGGACCCCTGCTTGAAGTCCTTCTCCGGGCGGAACAGGAAGTCGATACGGGCCTCCTCCAGGTAGCGGAGGAAGACCACGTTGTTGACGTGGCCGTACGCGTCCATGTCCGCCCAGCGCAGTGGGCAGCGGTAGATGTGCCGCAAGATCAGCCCCGGGTCAGCTTCTTGTAGGTGGCGCGGTGCGGACGGGCGGCGTCCGCGCCCAGCCGCTCGACCTTGTTCTTCTCGTACGACTCGAAGTTGCCCTCGAACCAGAACCACTTGGACTCACCCTCGTACGCGAGGATGTGCGTGGCGACCCGGTCCAGGAACCACCGGTCGTGGGAGACGACCACGGCGCACCCGGGGAACTCGAGCAGAGCGTTCTCCAGGCTGCCGAGGGTCTCGACGTCGAGGTCGTTGGTCGGCTCGTCGAGGAGGAGCAGGTTGCCGCCCTGCTTGAGGGTGAGCGCGAGGTTCAGCCGGTTGCGCTCGCCGCCGGAGAGGACCCCGGCGGCCTTCTGCTGGTCCGGCCCCTTGAACCCGAAGGCGGAGACGTAGGCGCGGGAGGGCATCTCGACCTGACCGACGTTGATGTAGTCCAGCTCGTCGGAGACGACGGCCCACAGCGACTTCTTCGGGTCGATGTTCTCGCGGCTCTGGTCGACGTAGGAGATCTTGACGGTGTCGCCGACCTTGATGGTGCCGGAGTCCGGCTCCTCGAAGCCCTGGATCATCTTGAACAGGGTGGTCTTGCCGGCACCGTTGGGCCCGATGACCCCGACGATGCCGTTGCGCGGCAGCGTGAAGGAGAGGTCGTCGATGAGGACCTTGTCGCCGAAGGCCTTGCTGAGGTTGTTCACCTCGACGACGACGTTGCCCAGCCGCGGACCCGGCGGGATCTGGATCTCCTCGAAGTCCAGCTTCCGCATCTTGTCGGCTTCGGCGGCCATCTCCTCGTACCGCGCGAGGCGGGCCTTGGACTTGGCCTGGCGCCCCTTGGCGTTGGAGCGCACCCAGTCCAGCTCGTCCTTGAGGCGCTTCTGCCGCTTGGCGTCCTTCTGGCCCTCGACCTTGAGGCGGGTGGCCTTGGTCTCCAGGTACTTGGAGTAGTTGCCCTCGTAGCCGTGCAGGCGGCCGCGGTCGACCTCGCAGATCCAGCCGGCGACGTTGTCCAGGAAGTACCGGTCGTGGGTGACGGCCACGACGGTGCCCTCGTACTTGGCGAGGTGCTGCTCCAGCCAGTTCACCGACTCGGCGTCGAGGTGGTTGGTGGGCTCGTCGAGCAGCAGCAGGTCGGGCGCCTCGAGCAGCAGCTTGCACAGCGCCACACGCCGCTTCTCACCACCGGAGAGGTTCACGACGGGCCAGTCGCCGGGCGGGCAGCCCAGCGCGTCCATGGCCTGCTCGAGCTGGGCGTCGAGGTCCCAGGCGTTGGCGTGGTCGAGCTCCTCCTGGAGCTTGCCCATCTCCTCGAGCAGCGCGTCCGAGTAGTCGGTCGCCATCTGCTCGGCGATCTCGTTGAACCGGTCGAGCTTGCCCTTGACCTCGGCGACACCCTCCTGGACGTTCTCCAGGACGGTCTTCTCCTCGTTCAGCGGGGGCTCCTGGAGCAGGATGCCGACCGTGTAGCCCGGCGACAGGAACGCGTCACCGTTCGACGGCTGCTCGAGCCCCGCCATGATCTTCAAAACGGTCGACTTACCGGCGCCGTTCGGTCCGACCACACCGATCTTCGCGCCGGGCAGGAAGCTCAGGGTGACGTCATCAAGGATCACCTTGTCGCCGTGCGCCTTGCGCGCCTTGCGCATGGTGTAAATGTACTCAGCCAAGAGAAACCGTCCGGCAGCTTGATCAGGCAGTGGGCAGATACACCCCATCTTGCCGCACCGCCACCCCTGGGCGGAAACCCGTTTGGGGCAACCCCTTTGACCTGCGGTTTTGTGGATGGCGTTGGAGCCTCCCAGGTCACTGGCGGTCGTCGTCGTCCGCCGCAGGGGCCCTCACACGGCCCGGGCAGCAGTTGTTGCGCGGCCGCCCTGCTGAGGGCCCGGCGGAGGGCGGTGCAGCCGTGTCGGCGTGAGGGGCCGGGAGCTGGTGGCGTTCACCGGCGGACGGGGCCGTGGTGTTCGGCGAGCAGTCGCTTGCGGTGGGCGCTGCGGCGGATGGCGGTGACGAGGGTGATGACGATGGCGGTGGTGACGCCGAGGATGGGGAGGAGGATGGCCGGTATCAGGTCGGCCGCCAAGGCGACGAGGCCTCCGGGGGCGCCCAGGGCGTAGCGGGAGAGGGCTTGGGAGGAGCAGGTGACCGTGTAGTCGCCTGCTCGCGTTACGTCGGTGGTGGCGACCGGGGTCCAGGTCTCGTCGCGGGTGGTGAAGACGTCGGCCGCCGGGTCGGTGAGACTCGGGCTGTCCGGGCCGGTGATGTCGCACTCCGGGCCGGGTGAGACGCCCGGGTACTTGGCCCAGATCGTCTGCTCGTTCTCCGGGTCGAGCCGCAGGGTGACGGTGTCGCCGTTGGCGAACTGGTGGTCCGTGTCCACCGCGTCGAGCACGTTGCTGAACCGGTACACGCCGATGACCAGGCCCAGCACGGTCAGGACGACGGCGATCGCGGCCGCCGTGAGGTACCAGTGACGGCCGGGTCGGAGCTCCTTCCCCGTCGGTGTTCGCGGTGGTGCGAGGGGCTGCCGGGCCGCTCCGTCAGGGGGGCGCGTCGTCACTGTTCGCTTCTCCGGCGGACGAGGAGAAGGACCGCGCCGCCGATCACGACCAGGCCGATGGCCGCGCCGCCGATCAGGGGGGTCGCGTCGGAGCTGCCGGTTTCGGCGAGGTTGGGGTTGGGGGACGGCGTGACGACCGGGGCGGGGGCCGGTTCGCTGAGGGGGTGGGTGGTGTCGGCGAGGGCGGCGCTCCGGGTGCGGCAGTCGAGGACGCCGGTGAAGCGCTGTTCGAAGCCGGCCGGGCCTCGGATGGTGAAGTCGTAGGGGCGGTCCTCCGGCAGCGGGACCGGCACCGTACGGGTCTCGCCCGGCGCGATGGTGTACTCGGTGTCCAGGAGTTCGAAGGTGAAGGGCTCGTCGCCCTTGTTGAGCGCCGTGATGTCCAGGGTGCCCTCGGCGCAGTTCTTCTCCGCGGACAGGGCGGGTATCGCGCCCCCGGCGGCCCACGTGGCGGTGGCCGTCGCCGCGACCGTCGACTCGCTGGAGCCGGCCAGGATCTGGGTCTGGCTGCGGCTGTCGGAGGCGAAGGCGCGGCCGACCGGCACGGTCGTCGAGGCCTGGACGGAGAGCTGGGCGGTGCCGGCCTCCGCGTCCTCGGGCACGTCGAAGAAGAGCTGGGTGCCGTCGGTGACCTTGGTGACGGGCCGGCCCTTCTTGTCGACGACCCGTACCGCGTCCTTGCCGGCGACGCCCACCGGGGGCGTCACCGTCGCGCCGTCGGCGTTGGTGTGGACCGTCACCGGGCCGAGCCGCTCACCGGGGTGGCCCGATACGGCCGGCGGGTCCAGGGCGAGGGATGCCGCCGGCTCGGCGAGGCCGCGGGCGTTCTTCTCCAAGTAGTCGGCGAGCCGCTCGGCCTGCGGGTCGACGGCTTCGACGTCCGTGTCGTCCGAGTAGCGCCAGATGGCGACCTGGGTACCGGTCGCCGCCTCCTCTTCGGTGAGGCCGCGGACACCCGCCTTCTTCGCGAGCGCGGCGAGATCGTTGACCTGCGGGTAGCTGTTCTGCAGGATCCAGCGGACGCGGCCGGCGTCCTTGTTGGTGCCCAGTGACGTGGAACTCCAGGGCGTTTCCCGGTACTTGGCGTCCTTCTGCGTCGGGTTCTGGATGTCGACGCAGTACGTCTGCAGCATGCCGCCGCCCTCGACGGACATCTCGAACAGGCCGGCCGGCACCTGCTGGTCGCCGTCCTCCCCGTGGATGACCGCGGTGCCGTGCGTCTTCAGGCCGCCGATGGTGGCCGTCGCGCCGCCCTGGCCCCATGCCGCCTCGTCCTGGGCGGCGGCCGGAGTCGCACCGGTCGCCACACCGGCGACGGCGAGCGCGGACACCAGCGCACCGGCGGCGAGACGCACCGCCCCTCGACCGGGCAGAGACGGCGCAGCGAGCGAAGAAAACACCAAATTCCCCTTCGAGCAGGACCCGTTGGCGTGGGGGAACCGTCCCACCAGCAGAATCAGCAGCCACACAAGGCTCGTTCGGCATCCTAAGGACGTGACGGACCGGGGCTGCCGGTGATCGTCGCCCGCGCGGTGATCCGAATCGGAATCGTTATCGCCGAGAGGCTCTTCGAGCAGGGCTTATCGACATATCCACCCGGGTTCACCCCGCATGCATGGGTCGATAAGCCGTGCTTCGGGCACTTCCGGCAGCGCGTCGGTTTCATGCCACCGCGGCGGGCTCCGGTCGCTGTTCGGGGGCCGGGCCGGCCTGATCGCCGGCCGGCTCCGCCGCCGCGGTCTCCCAGTTGGGTTCCGGCTGGGGTGGCGAGGCCGACGCCTCCGTCCTGCCGGTGCGCCGGAACGCCGCCGTGCCCCGGGCGAGGTCGTGGCCGATCGCCACCGCGTCGATGTCGGCCGAGGTCCGGCTCTGCCCCTCGCGCACATCGGTGCGCACCCTCAGCCTGCCCTGCACGACGACGGGGTCGCCCACCGCCAGTGACGCCGAGGCGTTGGTGGCGAGCTGCCGATTGGCCCACACCGTGAAGAAGTTGGTGTGGCCGTCCGTCCAGGCGCTCTTCTCGCGGTCCCAGTAGCGTGCGGTGACCGCGAGCCGGAAGCGCGCCGACGGTCCGTTCGCCAGGTCCCGGAAGACCGGCTGGGTGGCCACGTTGCCCACGGCGCAGATCATCGTCTCGTTCATCGCGAGTCCTCCCTCCCGTACGGGCACCTCCCGTACGGCGGCCGGGGCGACCGCGTCCCTCGCGATCGCCGCGAAGCCAGACTGCCCGCGATCGGGCCGGTCCGCCGGGGGCTGTGGACCGGCCCGGCGGCTGTGGAGAACTCCGCCACCCGCACGGGTGGCAGCCGTGGACGCGCGCCGCTACCTCGCCGCGACCCCCACCCCCGTGACCCGCGCGTACTGTTCCCGCACCTCGCGGTACCGCAGCAGCTCCGCCGCCAGCGGATCCAGCACCCTGGCCCGGCCGCACCCCGCGGCCGCCTCCCGCAGCAGGCGTTCGGCCTCGTGGCCGTAGCGTCTGGCGGGTCCGCGGGCCGCCAGGCGGCAGCTCCACTCGATGAGGGGGCCGCCGACGATGCCGGCCACCATCAGCAGCACCGGCACGCCCAGGTTCGGCGGCACGATGCCGATGATCTGGCCCAGCAGCCACAGGCCGCCCACCACCTGGAGCAGGGTCATGGTCGCCTGTGCGAGGACGGCCACCGGCCACCAGCCTGGCCGTGGCGGACGCCCCGGCGGCAGCCCCGTGCGCACCGCCAGCTCGTCGAGGGCCTCGGGCAGCCCGTGGGCGCCGCGGACGGCCGCCTCGCGCATCGCCTGCGCCCACGGCGTCGGCAGTCCGGCCGACGCCCGCTCCGAGACCGTACGCACCGCGTGCTCGACGCGCTGGCGGGCCGTGGCCTCCTCGTCCGCCTGGGCGCGCGACGGCAGTCGTCCCGTGACGGGGTCGCGCCGGTCGTGGTACCAGCGCCACAGCCGCAGCCAGGGCGTTCCGCACGCGCGGTTGGCGTTGCGCAGCCAGGCGCGTTCGGCCGCCTCGCCCGCCGCGGTGGCGCCCACCGCGTCGGCCAGCCGGTCCGCGAACTCCTCCCGCGCCTCCTCGCTGAGCCCGGTGCGCTGCCCGGTGACGTACACGGGACGCAACTGCCGGGCGGCGGCGTCCACGTCGGCCGCGATACGGCGGGCCGGGGCCTGCCGTTCGGCGACGAACTGGCCGAGCGTCTCGCGCAGTTCGCCGACGCCCTCCCCGGTGAGCGCGGACAGGGCGAGCACGGTCGCGCCGGGTTCGCCGTACTCGCCCAGCGCGATGCCGTCCTCGTCGAGCAGGCGCCGCAGGTCGTCGAGGACCTGCTCGGCGGCCTCACCGGGCAGCCGGTCGACCTGGTTGAGGACGACGAAGGTGATCTCGGCGTGGCCCGCCATCGGCCGCAGGTAGCGCTCGTGGATCAGGGCGTCGGCGTACTTCTCCGGGTCGACGACCCAGATGACGGCGTCGACCAGCGCCAGGATGCGGTCCACCTGCTCGCGGTGCTGCACGGCCGCCGAGTCGTGGTCGGGCAGGTCGATCAGGACGAGACCGCGCAGCGGCGACTCGGAGTCCGGGTGCTGGAGCGGACGGCGGCGCAGCCGTCCGGGGATGCCGAGCCGGTCGAGGAGGCTGGCCGCGCCGTCGCTCCAACTGCACGCGATGGGTGCGGCGGTGGTCGGCCGGCGGACGCCGGTCTCGGAGATCGTCACCCCGGCGAGGGTGTTGAACAGCTGCGACTTGCCGCTTCCGGTCGCGCCCGCGACGGCGACGACGGTGTGCTGCCCGGAGAGCCTGCGCCGCGCGGCGGCCTCGTCCAGGACCCGGCCGGCCTCGGCCAGGGTGCCGCTGTCGAGCCGGGTCCGGGAGAGCCCCACCAGTTCGCGCAGGGCGTCGAGGCGTGACCTGAGGTTCCCGTCGTAGGCGAGCGGCATCAGGGCGGCCGAGGAGGCGGCGGGCCTGCTCGGCAGGACGGCGAACTGCTCGGCCCCGGTGTTCTCGTCCACCCGCCGCGCGATCAGCCCGTCGCCCCAGGCGCCCTCCCCGTCCCCGGCACCGGACGGACCGGCGGTCGGACCAGCGGCGGACGAACCGCCGGCGGCCGAGCCCTCGGTACGGTCCTCACACCGGCCTTCCCGCCGACCTTCCCGACGGCCGTCACGCCGCTCCTCGCGCCGGTCCTCGCGCCGCTCCTCGCGCCGGTCCTCGCGTCGGCCGTCACGCCGGTCCCCACGGCTGCCGTCGCGGTCACTGCGGCCAGCGGTCCCGTTCTCCCGGCCGGCGTCGCCGTCGCCGCGGCGGGACGGCGCCTCTGCGTCCGTCACGCGCACGTCCTTCACGCGCTTCACGCGCGCGTGGGAAGCGTCCTCACGGGCGGCGCGCTGCCGATCGGCGCCGCCCAGGCCGGCGTGCTCACGGGCGTCCTCCTTCCCGGCAGAAGGCTCCGCACCCCGGCCGTCCCGCTCGCCCCGGCCGTCCCGGGAGTCGGCGTCACCGGCCCGGCCCGCACGCTCCGCCTCCTTCGCCCTGTGCTCGCTGTGCTCGCTGTGCTCGGCGTGTCCCGCGTGGTCGGTGTGTCCCGTGTGGTCATGGTCGGTGTGCTCGGTGGGGTCCTGGTCAGTGACGGCGGTCACCGGTCACCTCTCCTTCTGCAGTACGGACAGCGCGGCGATGAGCTCTGCCTGCGGCTCGGGGTGCACCTCCAGGCCGTCGAGCGGAGCCAGCCTGCGCTCGCGTTCGGCGTGCATGACCCGGTCGACGTGTTCGTCGAGCAGCCGCCCGCCCCGGTCGCGCAGCCGCAGCGCGCCGTGGGCGCCGATCCGTTGGGCGAGCCGCTCCCCGGCGACACGCGCGCGCCGGCCGCCCAGCAGCACGGTGGCGACCAGGCCGGCCACCACCCCGGGGTCCGGCGCGAGGTTCCGGTCCAGCTCGCGCACCTCCTCCTCGGCGTACTCCTCCAGCTCGCGCCGCCACCGCCGTACGGCCATCCCGATGCGGTGCTCGGCGCTCTCCGGCGCGGGGGCGGGGCCCGCGAGTTCGGGGGCGTCCGCCGCCGGTTCCTGGCGCCAGGCCTCGTCGACGCGTTCGTCGGCGGCCGTGACGGCGCACAGCAGCAGGGCGCTCAGGCTCTCCACCAGCGAGTCGAGGAGCTCCTCCGGGGAGCAGTCGAGGGGGAAGGCCCGCCAGCGCTTCAGCGCGTCCCCGGCGAGCACGGCGCCCGCCTGCAACCGGCCCCGCACGCGCGCGTGCTCGCCGTCGTAGGCGCCGTCGACGGCGGCGGTGAGCCGGAGCGCGGCGGCGTACTGCGCGGCGGTGGCGCCGGCCAGCTCGGGCATCCGGGACTTCAGCGAGTCCAGGATGCCGTGCGCCGTACGGGCCATGGCGTGGTGCCGGGCGTCGAGTTCCTGGGCCCGGTGGACGAGCCAGGACCGCAGCGGTGCCACGGCGCTGGCCGGCAGCAGGCCACCGCCCCAGGCCGACTCGGGCAGTTCGGGGACCGTGAAGCGGGGGACGTCGCCGAGCCCGGCCTTGGTGAGCAGGGCCCCGTACTGCCGCGACACCTCGGACACCACCTGGTGCGGCACCCGGTCGAGCACGGTGACCAGGGTGGCGTCGTACTCCTTGGCGGTGCGCAGCAGGTGCCAGGGCACCGCGTCGGCGTACCGGGCGGCCGTGGTGACCATCACCCAGATGTCGGCGGCGCAGATCAGTTCGGCCGCCAGGACGCGGTTGTCGGCGACGAGGGAGTCGATGTCGGGCGCGTCCAGGAGGGCGATGCCGGGCGGCAGGGTGTCGGCGGTCTCGACCCGCAGCACCCGCGCGGGGTTCTCGCCGGGCAGCAGCAGGTCGTCGTCCGGGTCCCGGTGGGGCACCCACACGCGTGTGAGGTCGGGCAGCACCCGCATGCCGCTGAACCAGTGGTGGTCCTCCGGGTGGCACACCAGGACCGGCGTGCGGGTCGTGGGCCGCAGCACGCCCGCCTCGCTGACCCGGCGCCCCACGAGGGAGTTCACCAGGGTCGACTTGCCGGCGCCGGTGGACCCGCCCACCACGGCCAGCAACGGTGCTTCGGGTTCCTTCAGGCGGGGCACCAAGTAGTCGTCGAGCTGCGCGAGCAGTTCGTCGCGGTTGGCACGCGCGCGTGGCGCCCCGGCCAGCGGCAGCGGGAAGCGTGCGGCCGCGACACGGTCGCGCAGGGCGGAGAGTGCGTCGAGCAGCTGAGGCCGTACGTCCAAGGTCACCACATGTGAAGAATGCCCAATTTTGAGGGAATTCTGAAGCATATGAGCATGATGAGCATGTCTGCGCGCCGACCGGACACTCCGGACGGAAGGGACTACCGGGACACGAGAACAGTCCAGGCATAACGAGTGGACAACACCCGATGCGCGAGACGCCAAAAGCGATGCACGATTCGTAACTGCCTGCGATTATCAGGACCGCTTCACCGAACCTCCACATCGAGCCACGGAGGGGAAGCATCAGGGACATGGAGCCGGGAGCCCTATCCTTGTCCCCGGCGACGTCACGGACCGGCCACACCCGGACACCACGACCGAGGCCACCACACCAGGCCCCCGTAGCTCAGTGGATAGAGCAGGCGCCTTCTAAGCGCTTGGCCGCAGGTTCGAGTCCTGCCGGGGGCGCCACTGCTCGTTTGGTGGGAGGGACCGGAGGACGTGCGACTGCGCTGCGCGGTGCTCGACGACTTCCAGCAGGTGGCGACCGAGATCGCCGACTGGTCCCCGGTCGCCGGCGAGGTGGACGTCGTGTCCTTCGACACTCATTTCACCGACGAGGACGCCCTCGCCGCGGCGCTCGCCGACGTCGACATCGTGGTCACGCTGCGCGAGCGCGTGTCCTTCCCCGGCTCGCTGATCGCGCGGCTGCCCCGGCTGAAACTGATCGTCGCCTCCGGTATGCGCAACAGCGTGATCGACTACGCCGCCGCCGACGCGCACGGCGTCACCGTCTGCGGTACGGCCTCCTCCTCCACCCCGCCCGTAGAGCTGACCTGGGCCCTGCTGCTGGGCCTGGCCCGCGGCATCGTCCAGGAGGGCAACGGACTGCGCGAGGGCGGTCCCTGGCAGCAGACGGTGGGTGCCGACCTGCACGGCCGCCGGCTCGGGCTGCTGGGCCTGGGCAAGATCGGCGGCCGGGTGGCACAGGTCGGCCTGGCCTTCGGCATGCGGGTGAGCGCCTGGAGCCAGAACCTCACCCGGGAGCGCACCGACGAGGTCGGCGTCGAGCTGGCCTCCTCGAAGGAAGAGCTCCTGCGGACCGCCGACTTCGTCTCCGTCCACCTGGCGCTGGGCGAGCGCACCCGCGGCCTGCTAGGCCCCGCCGAACTGGCCCTGCTCAAGCCGACCGCCTACCTGGTCAACACCTCGCGCGCGGCGATCGTCGACCAGGAGGCGCTGCTCGCCGCGCTGCACGAGGGCCGCATCGCCGGCGCGGGCGTGGACGTCTTCGACACCGAGCCGCTGCCCGCCGACCACCCGATGCGCACCGCCCCGCGCCTGCTCGCGACACCCCACCTGGGCTATGTGTCGCGCGCCAACTACGCCACCTACTACGGCCAGGCCGTCGAGGCGATCCGGGCCTACCTCGCGGGCTCCCCCGTACGGCGTCTGCCCGCGTCTCAAGGCCCGAACCCGGCCCCGGACCCGGCTTCGACCCCGGCGTAGGGACGCTCAGGCGGTGCCCGCCCGGCCGGAGTCCGCCGGGCGGGTGTAGATTCCCTCGCTCCGGCGCAGGTGACCGAGGTCCACCAGGTAGCGCCGGAGCGTCACATGGTCGACCTCGCCGTCCTCGCACCACGCGCGCAGCTTCTCGTCGACGGTGCGTTCCGGGTACTCCACGCCGGGTGCGAAGGTCTGCTCGGCGATGTGCCGCAGCACCACCTTCTTGCGCGTCCAGCGCGCGGGGAGCCGGACCAGCCGGCCGTCCCTGACGAAGGTCCGCACGACGATGCCGGCCGGGCCGTCCTCACCCGCCACGGCGGCGTCCCGGGCCGCCTCCGGTGCCGGCCGGCCGGCGCGGGCCAGCTCCCGGAAACGGTCGTGGGCGACGACGAGTTCACCGTCGCCGCCGGACGCCACCACGCCCTGTTCGCGCAGCCGGCGCAGCGCACCGGCCGTCTCCTTCGCGGAGAGGCCGGCGACCCGGGCCACTCGCGCGGCGTCGCCGGCGCCCAGCGCCACGGCCGCGAAGGCCCGCACCCGGCTCTCCTCGGCGAAGAGGGCGGGCAGCGCGGCCAGTGCGGACGACTGGGACGGCTCGGACTGCTCGGACGGCTCGGACTGCTCGGACGGCCCGGAAGCCCTGACGGACGCGTCGGATCGGTCGTTCGACATGCCGGGAGGCTAGTGGACACACCGGCGCGCACGGGAACGGTTTTCCGCCGTCCGCCGTCTCCGCCGGCCCAAGCGTTCAAAAAGGGTGATCCGCACATTCCCCCCGTGACCGGCTGCGACCGGGTGCGTTGAACCGACAGTGCGGCGGCGCGTCCTGCCGCCGCGCTCCCCGAGTCAGAAGGAGAACGTGATGTCTCGCATCGCGAAGGCCGCCGGTGTCGCCCTCGGCGCCGGTGCCGTGGTGCTCAGCGGCACCGGCCTGGCCATGGCGGACGCGGGCGCGGAGGGCGCGGCCGTCGGCTCGCCCGGTGTCCTGTCCGGCAACGTCGTCCAGGTCCCGGTGCACGTGCCGGTCAACGTCTGCGGCAACACCATCGACGTGATCGGTCTGCTCAACCCGGCCTTCGGCAACGCCTGCGACAACGGCGACGACGACGGCGACAAGAGCGGTGGCTACGGCGGCTGAGTCGCCAGGCACCCGAAGAGCCCCGGCCTTCCCGGCCGGGGCTCTTCCCTGTCCCTCTCTCCGTACCCCTCTCTCCGTACCCCTCTTTCCGTACCCCCTCAGTCACCCGGGACGGATCTGCTCAGGCGTACCGGTAGATCCGGCCGACGTCCTCCAGCTCGTCCGGCGTCACGTCCCACGGCGGCAGCTTCTCGTGCCGGGCGACGACCCGCCCGCGCTGCGCGCTGCCCCGGCCGGGCGGCTCGGCGGGCACGTAGCGGGCGCCGCGGTGGCGGGCCTGCCAGCGGGACCACTGGAGGTCGATGAACGCGTGGTGCAGCCAGAACACCGGGTCGTTGACGGAGGCGCCGCCGACCATGGCCCCGCCGACCCAGCGGTGCACCCGGTTGTGGTTGCGCCAGGAGACGCTGCCGCGGCCGGCCCCCCACCCCTCCAGCTTGTTGCGGAACCCCTTGCGGACCGTGGAGTCGTAGGGCGAGGTGTCGTACTTCGGGTCGTCCAGCGCCCACTCCAGATCGCTCTTCGAGGGCAGGTCGAGGGGGTTGCCGACGCGTCCGAGGTCCCGGGTGAGGTACTCGGTGTCGGTGACGTTCTCCTTGATGGTCCAGTTGCCCTCGGCGTGGGCGAAGGGACCGGTGGTGACCCGGTGGTCGGAACGCCGCCCGGTGCCGCCCAGGAGGTCGGCGGTCCAGGGCGCTGAGGTCGCGGTGCGGTCCTTGGTCCAGTCCCAGTACGGCACGGTGACCGACGAGTCGACCCGGCGCAGCGCCTCCTCCAGGTCCAGCAGGAACCGGCGGTGCCAGGGCAGGAAGGACGGCGCCATGTGCGCCGTACGCAGTCCGTCCTCGCCGTCGGGGACGTAGTACTCGATGTGGGTGCGCACGAACTCGTCGTACTCGCCACGTCGTTTGATCTCCAGCAGCGCGTTGACGAACCGTCGCTTCTCGCTGCGGGTCAGCGTGCTGACGTCCTTACGCGTGTACGCCATGCCGCCCCCCGGAGTGCTGGTCGTGACCGGTGGACGGGGTGTCGCGCAGGTGCTCGCCGGGGCCGAGTTCGTCGACGGCGCCGCGGGCCGCGGCGAGCGGGGTGGGGTACGACCGGTAGTGGTCGACCATGCTCAGCCAGCTGCCGTCGGCCCGGCGCATCAGGTGCAGCGGGCGGCCGTCCACGGTGACGTGCCAGGTGCCGGCGCCCACGGCCCGCCCGGCGGCGGAGCGGATGCCCTGGATGCGCCGGCCCCGGTAGGTCTCGTCGAAGGCGGCGCTGTCGGCGGGCTGGGCGGGCTGGGCGAACTCGGCGGCGTGCGGCTCGGGGTGTGCGGTTCCCGCCGTGTCCCCGGTGCCGGCGGCCTCCGTGGCCCGGGAGGGCCTGGAGGCGGCGATCAGGGGCGCCAGGCCGACGGCGAGCGCCGGGGCGAGCAGCCCCCGCATCAGCTGCCGCCGGGTGCCGAACGCCGGCCCGGGTCGCGCCGGCCCGTCCGCCGTGTACCCCCGCTTCCGCTCCGCGCCGCTCGTTGTCGCGCCGTTCGCTCTGATGTCCGCGTTGACGACCATGGCTCACTCCTCGTCGGGTTGCGTCGGTCCGCACCGCTAACCGCACGGCGGGCCCCGCGGTCACCGCTCGCGGGGCCAGTCGGAGCACGGCCGCTCCGCCGAACGAGGTCGCTCCGGGTCGGTACGCCTACAGCCCCGGCCCCACGCCCAGGTCGGCCACCGGGACCGTCTGGACCACCGGGGCGAGCACGCCGGCCTCGGGAAGCTTGGGCGCCGGCAGGCCCAGGGCCTCGGGGTTCGGCGCGGTGAGCGGGGCGTCCAGGGACAGACCCGGCGCCAGGGTGCGCAGCTCGGCGGCGGGCGCGTCGACACCGGCGTGGTCGAAGTCGTCACCGAGGACGTGCGGCACCGGCTGCCGCAGGTCGACGCCGGGCAGCCCGCCGCGCACCGGCAACTGCGGCAGCGTCCGCTCCGGCAGCAGCCGGCCCTCCACGTACCGCGGGCCCTCCGGCGCGCCCGCCGTCGGCACGGGCAGCTCGCCGGCCACCTCGGGCAGTTCCATGCCGAGGGCCGTCTCCGCGCCGCCCAGCGGCACCGGCACGGGAACCGCACGGGCCGCGGCGGCGGGGGTCGCGGCCACGCCCACGGCGGCGGCCACACCGGTGACGACGGCGGCCAGGGTTCGTCTGGTGGTCGGCTTCATGACAGGCACGGTCCCTTTCGAGAAGGCGGGGGGTACGGCTTCGGGAGGCGGGAGTACGGGAGCGGGGAGCGGGGGTGGTTCAGCCACCCAGCGGGAGGCCGCCCAGCAGGCCGCTCGCGGAGTTCAGCTTCGTCGTCGCGCCCTTCACGGTGTGCAGCACGGAGTCCTTGTTCTCGGTGTCCAGCGCGTCGGACCGCGCGTCCGACTGGTGCTTGATCGGCATGACGTCGATGGGCTCCGCGGTCAGCGCGTTCACGGCACCGTTGAGGCTGGTGGGCGTGAGAGCGGCGGCGTCGGAGGCGTCGTAGGCGAACGCGGGCACGGCGGAGCCGGCGGCGACCAGGGAACCGGCGACGACGGCGGCGGCCTTGAGGGACTTCATCGTGTTCCTTTCCTCGGCGACCCGTGTCACCGGT
This sequence comes from Streptomyces sp. MMCC 100, assembly GCF_041538145.2. Taxonomy (NCBI): domain Bacteria; kingdom Bacillati; phylum Actinomycetota; class Actinomycetes; order Kitasatosporales; family Streptomycetaceae; genus Streptomyces; species Streptomyces sp. MMCC 100. The sequence goes on along the minus strand of NZ_JBGORK020000001.1, from coordinate 926,169 downwards.
GGGATTGCTGACGCCCTCCCTAACGACCTGCGCCGGACCCGGAAACTCCGCCGTCCGGAAGACATATGAGATCTCCGGACACGAGGGCTCGGACGGCCGGGCTCACAAACGACGGCCGGGCTCGCAAAACGACGGCCGGGCTCACGACAGGAGGCCGGGCTCACGAACCGACGGTCGCGCTCCCGGAAAGCCGAAAGGGCCGTCGCGCCTCCGGGAAGGGAGGTGCGACGGCCCGGGGCGCCCGGACGCGGCGTCAGGAGGGGTCGGCCGGCAGCGGGTTCGCGGGCGCGGCGGCTTCCGGCGTGGTCGCCTCGGGGGTGGTGGCCTCCGGCGCGGTGGGTACGCCGGGCAGGCCGGCCAGGTCCGCGGCGGGCAGCCCGTTGCCGACCAGCGTGGCGGCGACGACGTTGACGATGCCGGTCACCACGTCCTTGACGGCCGGGCTCACCTGTTCGGCGGTACCGGAGGTGGTGGCCTTGACCAGGGCGTCGATCTGCTTCTGCAGCTCGGCCTGCGCGGTCGCGGACAGGTCGGAGGCCGCCGCGGTGCCGTCGCCGCTCTGCGCCGTGCCGGGCGCCGTGACGGGCGCCGTGACGGGCGCCGTGACGGGCGCCGGCAGCGTGACCGGGGTCTCGGTCCCGGCCTCCGGCGCGGTCACGGCCGGCGGCTGGGCCGGGGTGCTCGTGCCGGGGGTGGTCGCCGCGTCGTCGGCGTCCGTGCCCGCGGCTTCCGCCTTGGCGAGGGCGTCCTTGACGGCGGCGGAGAGCTTGTCCGCGTCCGTGGCGGAGAGCCGGCCGTTGTCGGCCTTGAGGACGGCGGTGAGCAGGTCGGTGACCGGCGTGAGCACTCCGCCCAGGCCGGCCAGGCCGGCGACCTGGCTCTGCAGTTCCTCCGCGTCGGGGAGGGGGGCGTGGGACGCCGCGTGGGTGCGTTCCCGGACCGAGTCGCCGTCGGCCGCCATCACCGCCGGACCGGAGAGGCCGATCAGCAGGCCGGCGCAGAGAGCGGAGGTGGCGATTCGCCGTGCGGGCAGACGCATGGGGGGTTCCTTTCGGTGGTGCGTCGGATGTTGTGCCCACCGTGGAATTGCCCTTGGCGCTCTGCAACCGAGCGGTGACCCGACCGGCCCGCCCGCCCTTCCCCCGCTCGGCGTCTTACCTGCTGAGACGCCCTGTCAAGGTCCGTACGCCGTGTCACCGCCCGGTCCCCCCATTCGGGGCAGCACACCGCCGTCCGCGCGGCAACGCGAACCGGCCGCCCGCTCGCGGAGGAACCGCGGTACGGACGGCCGGTGCGGAGAGTTGCCAGCCGACGTCAGTCGTTCTCGCACTCGTTGCCGAACGCCGGGTTCAGCAGGCCGATGACGTCGATGGTGTTACCGCAGACGTTGACCGGGATGTGGACCGGGACCTGCACCACGTTGCCGGACAGAACGCCCGGGGAGTGGGCGGCGGCGGCCTGCGCGCCGCTGTCGGCGGCGGCGACACCGGCGGTGCCCGCCACCGCGGCGGCGGCGACGGAGGTCAGGGCCAGGCCCTTCGCGATACGCGACATGGAGAAGTGCTCCTTGGGGTTGTCACACACATCCGGGCGGCTGCCCGGCTCAGTGTCAACGCGTGGCGCGGGCCCGGGTTGTGCCGCCAAAGGGGTGATCTCACGAGAGGCCGGGATTCACAAATCCAACACACTTACCCGGTTTCACCGTATTAGTACGGATAGCAGCTAGAGTCCCACACCGTTCGACGCACCCGTATGCCGCGTCGCGGCCGGCGCCCCGCGGCCGGGCGCGTTCCCGCCCGTCCCGAGCATTCTCCGTGAGCGAGGAAACGCGCATGCACCTGCCACCGACCGGCTTGCGGCCACGGGTTCTGCACCTCACCCAACCGGTGGACGGCGGGGTCGCCAGGGTGGTGACGGACCTGACGCGCGCTCAGCTCGCCGCCGGACTGCGCGTCGCCGTCGCCTGCCCCGACGGGGGCCTCGCCGAACGGCTGCGTTCGCTGGGCGCCGACGTGCGGACCTGGCCCGCGACGCGCTCGCCGGGCCCGGCACTGGTACCGGAGGTACGCCGGCTCGTCCGCGTGGTCGAGGACGTGCGGCCCGACCTGGTGCACGCGCACAGCGCGAAGGCCGGTCTGGCCGGGCGGCTCGCCGTACGGGGCCGGATCCCGACCGTGTTCCAGCCGCACGCCTGGTCGTTCGAGGCGGTCGGCGGGACCGCCGCGCTCCTCGCGCTCGGCTGGGAGCGGTGGGCGGCACGGTGGGCGGCGCGGACGGTGTGCGTGAGCGAGGCGGAACGGCTGCGGGGTGTGCGGGCCGGGCTGCGCGGGCCCTGGGCGGTGATCCCGAACGGCATCGACCTCGCCCGCTACGACGCCTACGCCCCCGGCGACGAGGCCGACGAGGCCGACGAGGCCTGTGAAGTCGACGAGGCCTATGGGGTCGACGAAGCCGCCGCACCCGATGCCGCCCCCGGCGACGTGCCCGACCTGGCCGACCAGTCCGACCAGGCCGACCAGTCCGACCCGGCCGGCGTACGGCTGCGGCACGGCATCGGTCCGCACGCCCCGTTGGTGGTCTGCGTGGGGCGGCTGTGCCGGCAGAAGGGGCAGGACCTCCTGCTGAGCGCGTGGGAATCGGTCCTCGCTCGGGTGCCCGGCGCCCGGCTGGTCCTCGTCGGTGACGGCCCGGACCGCGCCCGGCTGGCCGCGCGGGCCCCGGCGTCCGTGCTCTTCACGGGGACCGTCGCCGACGCCACCGCCTGGTACCGGGCCGCCGACCTGGTCGTCCTGCCGTCGCGCTGGGAGGGCATGGCGCTGGCCCCGCTGGAGGCGATGGCCTGCGGCCGGCCCGTGGTGGTGACCGACGTGGACGGTGCCCGCGAGGGCCTGCCGCCCGCTCTCGTACCGCACTGCCTGGTACCGCCCGGGGATCCGGCGGCGCTGGCCGACGCCGCCGCCGCGCTGCTGCTCGACGCGCCGCTGCGCGCGTCGCTCGGCCGCCGGGGGCGTGCGCACGTCCGGTCCGCGCACGACGTACGGCGCACGGCCGCGGCGGTCGCGGCCCTGTACGGCGGCCTCCTCGACGACGTACTACGGCCCACGGCCGCGGCACACACCGGCGTCGCCGCCGACGGCATTGGCGCCATCGACGCCATCGACGCCATCGGCGACAGCGCCGGCCCGCCCGCCGCACCGCGCCCCCTCCCCGGCGACGGGCCCGCAGCCTCGGGCCGGTCGGCCTTCGTGCCCATCGAGTGCAGGGAGTCCACCCACCCGTGACCGCGGAAAGCACCGTCCCCTCCCCCGCCGGCCAGTCGCGCGACCTCGGCTCCTCCCCCGTCTCGGTGCTGCCGCAGCGCGACGGCACCGGGAGCCCCCGGCTGCCCTCCGGGCGTCCCGCACCGCGGCCGGGCTCGCCGCTGCCGCTGCTCGTCGCGGACGGCACGGCGGCCCTGCCGGGCTCGCTGGTCCTCACCGGTACCCCGCACCAACCGCTGCTCGCGGCCCTGCTGGTGGCCGCCTCGCTGCTGCTGCGCCCCCGGCCCGGCCCGGCCCGGCGGACGTCCGGCGCGCTGGACGACCTGCCCGCCCTGTGCGGCCGGACCGCGGTGGTGTGGCTGGTGCTGGCGGCGCTCGTCGCGGCGTACGACCCGCCGCACGCGCTGTCCGCGCGCACCCTGGTCGCCGGCTTCCTGCTGCACGCGGTGACGGGCTGCGCCGGCCGGGCCGCCGTCCACGGCAGACACCGTACGGCGCTGCTGAACCGCCCCCGCGCCGCCCTCGTCGTCGGGCCCGCCGCGACCGCGCAGCGCGTGGCCTCGGCGCTGCTGCGCCACCCGCGCTGCGGGATGCGCCCCGTCGGGATCGTCACCGACGAACCGGGCGGCACCACGGGCCTGCCCGTGCTGTCCACGGGTGAGGAGGTGCGGCGGGCGGTCGTGCAGAACGGCGTACGGGACGTCCTGGCCGTGGACCCCTCCGTACGGCCCCGGCAGGCGGCGTTGCTGCGAGCGCTGGCCGAGTCGGGCTGCGCGGTGTGGGAGCTCGACGCCGAGTCCCCCGCCCCCTCGTACGAGGCCGGAAACCGGATCGCCGCCTTCCCCTGCCGGCGTCTGGAACCGGCGCCCCGGCGGCCGGGCGGCGCGGGCAAGCGGGCGCTGGACGTGACGGTGTCCGGGGTGCTGTTGCTGCTGCTGAGCCCCTTGCTGCTGGCCTGCGCGGCGGTGCTGAGGGTGCTGAGCGGGCCCGGTGTGCTGTTCCGGCAGGAGCGCGTCGGGCAGGGCGGCAGGCCGTTCACGCTGCTGAAGTTCCGCACGCACCGCCCGGCCGACGAGCACGAGTCGGCGACCCGGTGGAGCGTGGCGGACGAACACCGGATGCCGTGGTTCTGCCGCTTCCTGCGGCGCACCTCGCTGGACGAGCTGCTCCAGCTGTGGAACGTCTTCCGGGGCGACATGAGCCTGGTCGGCCCGCGTCCCGAACGCCCGTACTTCGTGGCGCGGTTCAGCCAGACCTACCCGGGTTACGCCGCCCGCCACCGGATGCCGGCCGGGATCACGGGCCTGGCCCAGATCAACGGGCTGCGCGGCGACACCTCCATCGAGGACCGGGCCCGCTTCGACAACGCGTACATCGACGACTGGTCGCTGTGGCGGGACGTGTGCATCCTGCTGCGCACGGCAGCCGCGCTCGTGCGTCCCACGGGGAGCTGACCAGGTGGCCCACGCCCTGCCCTTCCGGCCGGCGGCGCGCGTACGGCGGCTGCCGCCCGTGCTGGCCGTGGTCGCCGTCGTCGCGCTGCTCGCGCTGCCCCTCGCCCCGGACGACGGGGGTGGCGCGCACCCGGCCGACGCGGTCTCCGCGCTGGCGGTGCTGTACTGCGCGCTGCGGCTGGTGCGGGACCGGCGGCGCCCCCTGTCCCGTACGGCGGCCGCGGTCCTCGGCCTGCCCGTGCTGGGCCTGGCCGTGGCCGCGGCCGGTGCCGTCTCTCCGGGGGCCGGGCTCACCGGACTCGGGCGGTACCTCCAGGTCTTCGTCCTGGTTCCCGCCGCCGTACTGCTGCTCGTCCGCGACCGGGCCGACGTACGGCTGCTCACCTGGTCGATGGTGGGGCTGGCCGTGTGGCAGGGGGCGGTCGGCGTGCACCAGTACGTCACCGCGACCGGCGCCTCCTACCAGGGGGAGCCGATCCGGGCCGTGGGCACCTTCGGGCCGCAGGACGTGATGGGAATGGCGACCGTGGTCTCCCTGGGGCTGGTCTGCTCGGTCGGGCTGGCGCTGGGAAGGACGCCGGTACGGCACCGGCTGCTCGCCGCCGGGTGCGCGCTCGCCCTGCTGCTGCCGCTGGCCCTGTCGTTCAGCCGCGGGGCGTGGATCGCGACGGCGGTGACGTGCGCGGTGCAGTTGCTCCTTGCCGGGGTGCGCAGGGCGCTGGCGGTGGGGGCGGCCGTGGTCGCGGCGGCGGTGGTGCTGGTGGGCGGCTTCGGGGTCGGTACGGCGATGCTCCAGGAGCGGGTCGGCAGCATCACGCAGGTCACCGACGCCCCCGACCAGTCGGTGACCGACCGCTACACGATGTGGGCGGCGGCGGCCGGCATGTGGCGGGAGCGGCCGCTGACCGGCGTCGGGCTGAAGGGCTTCCCCGAACACCGTGATGCGCACGCCTCGTTGGCGCTGTCCTCGGGCAGCGAGACCGACGGCGCGGGTGCCGGGTACCGCAGGCAGCCGCTGCTGTCCCCGCACAACATGTATCTGCTGGTGCTGGCCGAGCAGGGGCTGATCGGACTGCTGGCGCTCGCCGGGAGCTGGCTGGCGCTGCTCGTGCTGGGGCTGCGCCGACTGCGTGCCGTACGGCGCGGGCAAGGGGCGGTACCGGACTGCGCGTTCGTCGCCTGCGGGCTGCTGGTGTGGCAGCTGACCGACTTCGCGTACGCCGACATCGGCGGGCCGTCGACCGTGCTGACGGCGGTGTGCTTCGGGCTGGCGGCCTGGTGGGCGCTGGGTTCCGCCGCGCGGGAGGTACCGGGCCGGTGACGACGACCGAGCCGCGCACGGCGGGCGGGACCGGGGGAACGGGCGGGCCCGGCGGAACGGGCGGAGCAGGCGCGACCGGCGGAACGGGCTGGACCAGCGGAACGGGCGGAGCAGGCGCGACCGGCGGAGCAGGCGCGACCGGCGGAACGGGCAGGGCCCGCGGTGCGGGCGCGGACGAGGCCGGCGACGCGGGCGGGAGCGCCGCCCCGCCGGCCTGGGACTCAGCGCCGGACCCCGGCACCCCGGCCTGGGACTCCGCGCCGGACCCCGGCACCCCGGCTTGGGACTCCGCGCCGGACCCCGGCACCCCGGCCTGCGTGCCGCTCGCCGGCACCGCGGCGGCCTCCACGCCGCATACGGGCACGGGCACCCGAACCGAGACACCACGCACGAGCCACCGAACCGAGACACCACACCCGGACCTCCGAACCGAGACACCACACACGAGCCACCGAACCGAGACACCGCACCCGGACCTCCAAGCCGGCCCACCACCCGCCGACCCCCGGACCGCACCACCGCGCCCGGAGACCGCACCCACCGCCGAGGGCCGGTCCTCGGGGCGTTTCCTGGCCCGGGCCGCGCTGCTCACCGCCGCGCTCTCGGTCGCCGGGTCGGTGCTCGGGCTGGCCCGGGACCAGGCGCTGGCCCGGCTGTTCGGGGCCGGCAGCGAGACGGACGCCTTCCTGGTGGCGTGGACGGTGCCCGAGTTCGCGGCGACGCTGCTCATCGAGGACGGCCTGGCCTTCGCGCTGGTCCCGATGTTCAGCCTGGCCCTGGCCGGACGCGCGCGGGGCGTCCCCGGCGACCCGGTGCGCGCGCTGGTCGCCTCGACCCTGCCCCGGCTGGCCCTGGCCTTCACCGCGGCCGGTGCGCTGGTCGCCGTCGCCGCACCGGTGCTGGTACGGGCCCTGGCGCCGGGGCTGCCCGACCAGGCCCTCGCCGTGGACTGCACCCGGCTCACCGCCACCTGCGTCGTCAGCTTCGGGCTCGCCGGGTACTGCAGCGCCGCGCTGCGGGCGCACCGGCGGTTCCTGGCGCCGGCGGCGATCTACGTCGCCTACAACACCGGCATCATCGCGGTGATGTTCGTGTTCGGCGGCCGCTGGGGGGTGCGCTCGGCGGCGGCCGGGGTCGCGGTGGGCGGTGTCCTGATGGTGGCGGCGCAACTGCCGTCCCTGCTGCGGCGACTGCGGCGCCGGGAGGGCGGCGAGCGGCCCCCGGTGCCGGACGGTCCCGCCCGTCCGCTCGCCCTCGCCCTGTTCACGACCGTCCTGCTGTTCGCGCTGTGCCGGCAGTCCCAGGTCCTCATCGAGCGCTTCCTGGCCTCCGGGCTCCCCTCCGGGGCCATCTCGCACCTGAACTACGCGCAGAAGGTGGCCCAGATCCCGATGACGCTGTCGCTGATGCTGTGCACGGTCACCTTCCCGGTGGTGGCCCGCGCACTGGCCGACGGCGACACGGAACGGGCCCGCGACCGGGTCGAGCGGGACGTGGCGCTGGCGGCCTGCCTGGTGCTGCTCGGCGCGGCCACCGTCGTCGCCTGCGCGCCGCAGATCGTCGGACTCCTTTTTCAGCGGGGCGCGTTCACGGCGGCCGACACGGCGGCGACCGCCGGTGTCATGCGCGTGTACGCGCTCGGGCTGCTCGGCCAGACCGTGGTGGGTGCGCTGGCCCGCTCCTACTTCTCGGCGGGCCGCGCCTCCTGGTACCCGTTCGGCTCGATGGCCGTCGGTGTCGTCGCCACCGCCGTCGTCGGCGTCTCGGCGGTCGGCCCGTGGGGCGTGAGTGGCATCGCCGCCGCCAACGCCGCCGGCATCACCGTCACCGCCGCCCTGCTGCTCGCCGGGATGGGCCCGCGCAGCGTGCCGGTGTGCGTCCGGCGGGTCCTGGGCGACCTGGGCCGGCCGGTGCTGGCGGCGGCCGTGGCGACCGGTGCGGGCGCGCTGGCCGCGGACCGGGTCACCGGCGCCGGTGCCGACGTCTCGCGGGCCGCCGTCTCGCTGGCCGTCGGCGCCGCGACCGTCGGCGGTGTCTTCGTCGTCCTCTGCCTGGCCCTGGGCGTCCAGGGCCTCGGCCCCGTCCTGCGGACGGTCCGCCCCGTCCGTCTCCCCCACCCCGTCACACAAAGGCACCCGCATGGCCGTTTCCGCTTCCGGTTCCCCTTCCGCGGCGCCCGTCCCCGCGGCTTCCCCTTCCGCGAGGACCGCTGACACCCGCCCGCGCCCCCGCACCGTCCCCCGCCCCGGCACCGTCCCCTGGGTCGCGATGTACCACTCGGTCGGCGACTGCGCGGACGACCCGTACCGCATCACCGTCACGCCCGACCGGCTGGACGCGCAGCTGGGCTGGCTGCGGCGGCGCGGGCTGCGCGGCGTGCCGGTCGCCGAGCTGCTGGCCGCCCGCGCCCGGGGCGACGGCCGGGACCTGGTGGGACTGACCTTCGACGACGGGTACGCCGACTTCGTCGAGCACGCGCTGCCGTGCCTGCGCCGCTGGGGCTGCGGGGCGACCCTCTTCGTACTGCCGGGGCGGCTCGGCGGCGACAACGCGTGGGACCCGCTGGGTCCGCGCAGGCCGCTGCTGACCGCCGACGGCATCCGGCACGCCGCCGCCGAGGGCGTCGAGATCGGCTCGCACGGTCTCACCCACGTCGACCTCACCACGGCGGACGCCGCCACGCTGACCGCCGAGACCGCCGGGAGCAGAGCCCTGCTGGCGGAGTTGACCGGCGCCCCGGTCACCGGCTTCTGCTACCCGTACGGCACGGTCGACGCCCGCGCCGCCGACGCCGTGCGAGCCGCCGGGTACGGCTACGCCTGCGCCATCGACCCCGGCCCGCTGACCGGCCCGTATGCCCTGCCCCGCGTGCACGTGGGGCAGCGGGACACCCCCGTACGGCTGCTGCTGAAGAGGCGGCTGCACCGCCTGCGCCGCCGAGCCGTGCCGGGAGTGTGAGGTGGCGGACGTGAAGGCCCTGCACATCATCACCGGTCTCGGCGTCGGCGGCGCCGAGCAGCAACTGCGGCTGCTGCTGCGGCACCTCCCCGTCGACTGCGACGTCGTGACGCTCACCAACCCCGGTCCGGTCGCCGAGGGGCTGCTGGCCGACGGCGTGCACGTCGTCCACCTCGGCATGACCGGCAACCGCGACCTGGCCGCGCTGCCCCGCCTGGCCCGCCTCATCCGCACCGGTGGCTACGACCTCGTGCACACCCACCTCTACCGTGCCTGCCTCTACGGCCGTCTCGCGGCCCGCCTGGCCGGAGTGCGCGCGGTCGTCGCCACCGAGCACTCCCTCGGCGACTCCCAGATGGAGGGCCGCCCGCTCACCCCGGGCGTCCGCGCCCTGTACCTGGCCGGGGAGCGCCTCGGCAGCGCCACGGTCGCCGTCTCCCCCACCGTCGCCGACCGGCTGCGCCGCTGGGGCGTGCCCGCGCCCCGCATCGAGGTCGTTCCCAACGGCATCGACCTGGCCCGCTTCCGCTTCGACCCGGTCCAGCGGCTGCGCACCCGGCGCCGCCTCGGCCTGCCCGAGGGCGCGTACGTCGTCGGCGGCGTCGGCCGGCTGACGGCGGCCAAGCGGTTCGACGTCCTGGTCCGCGCCCTGGCGCTGCTTCCGCCCGACTGCTGGCTGCTGCTGGTCGGCGGCGGCCCCCAGGAGCACCTGCTGCGCCGCACCGCCCGTGAGGCCGGCGTCGCCGACCGCGTCCTGCTCACCGGCGAACGCCCCTACCTCCCCGACGGCTCCCCCGGCCCCGACCTGCCCGCCCTCGCCGCCGCGATGGACGTTCTCGCGTCGCCGTCGCCGGAGGAGGCCTTCGGCCTGGCCGCCGTGGAGGGGCTCGCGTCCGGGCTGCCGGTGCTGTACGCCTCCTGTCCGGCGATCGAGGACCTGCCCCCGCAGGCCGCGCCCACGGCACGGCGGGTCGTCGGCGGCGCCGCGGAGTTCGCGCGCGCCCTCGCCGAGGTCCGCGCGTCCCACGGCCCCGTCCCCGGCATGCGCACCGCGCCCGAAGCGGCCCGCCACTACTGCGTCACCCGCAGCGCCGCGCGGCTGATGGACGTGTACGCGACCACCCTCACGCATCCGCTGCCCCCGTCCCCGGCATCCCAGGGAGTCAGTTCCGCATGACCGAGCCCCTCACCCAGTCCCCGGCCGAGCCCGCGACGGACCCCGAGCCCGCCCCGCGCGCACGCCGGGACCGCGCCCGGACCGCCTTGCGCCATCTCCCGGGCCGCCTCCGTTCCCTGCCGCCCTGGTCGGCACTGGCGGCCGGTGTCCTCGCCGGCGGGCTGCTCGGCGCCGGCTACGGCCTGGTCGCCACCCCGCAGTACACGGCGACGAGTTACGTCGTCGCCGTCCCCACCGACAAGTCCGACCCCGCGGCCGCGCTGGGCTTCGCGCAGGCCTACGGCCGGGTCGCCGCGCAGCTCGCGGTGCTCGGGGACGCGCAGATGTGGGCCCACGTGCCGGTGGCGACCCTGGAGCGCAGTGTCCGCACCGCCACCTCGCCGGACGCGCCGATGGTCTCGGTGACGGCCACCTCCGCCGACCCGGAGGAGGCCGCCGACATGGCCAACGCCGTCGCCCGCGCCCTGACCCGGCACGCGGACGCCTCCGCCGACGACACCCACGTGGAACTGCGGCAGTTCGCCCGGGCCACCGAGCCCACCGAGGCGTCCTCGGCGTCCGCCGCCGTGACGGGCCTGGTGGGCGCGAGCGCGGGCGGTCTGCTGGGCGCGCTGGCCCTGCTGGTCCGGCCGCGCCGCACCGGCCGGGAGCCCGGCCGCACGGCGGCGGCCGTGCCCGGACCGGCGTCGGCGTCGGACGCCCGCGGACAGCTGTGACGCACCCGAGGCCGCCGCACGCGGGTGCGCTCCCGCCCGGCCACACGATCGAACTGGTCACCGACGAGCGCGCCTTCGCCGAGCTGGCCGCCGAGTGGGGACGGCTGTACGGCCGGTGCGGAGCCGCGACCCCGTTCCAGAGCCACGCCTGGCTGCGCTCCTGGTGGCGTTCGTACGGCTCGTCCGGCCGGCTGCGGGTGGTGCTGGCCCGCGACGGCCGGGAACTGGTCGCCGCGGCGCCCCTGATGCTCGTACGGCGTCCGGTGCCGGCGCTGGTCCCGCTGGGCGGGGCGATCTCGGACTACGGGGATGTCCTGCTGGACGACGAGCGCGGCCCGGACGTCGTCACCGCGCTCACCCTGGGCCTCGCCGCGGCGGCCCGCACCGCACTGGTCGACCTGCGCGAGGTACGGCCGGGCGCCGCCGCCGAACGGATCTACGCGTGCTGGCGCGGGCCCCGTCGCCGTCTGGACGACTCGCTCTGCCTGGAACTGCCCGCCCTCCCGCTGGACGAGCTGGTCGCCCGGCTGCCCTCGGCCAAGGCCAGGCAGCGGGTCCGCGCCCAGCTGCGCCGCCTGGACGCGCTCGGCGTCAAGAGCCGGCCCGTCCTGCCCGACGAGGCGGAGGCGTCGGTGCGGCGCCTCCTCGAACTGCACCGGTTGCAGTGGCGGGGGCGGAAGGTGACCGGCGAGCACCTGCTCCCCCGGTTCCGCGAGCACCTGGTGCGGGCGGTGGGGCCGATGGTGCGGTCCGGGGACGCGGTGGTCACTGAATTCAGGATGGCCGACGAGGTGGTGGCCGTGGACGTGACGCTGCTGTCGCGCCGGCTGGCCGGCGGCTATCTGTACGGCGCGCATCCCCGGCTGCGGGAGCGGAAGGCGGACGTGGCGGTGATGCTGCTGGACGCGTGCGCCGGGTACGCCCGCGCGCCGGGGCGCGGCACGCTGAGCCTGCTGCGGGGCGACGAGCCGTACAAGCACCGCTGGCGCCCGGATCCGGTGCCGAACCAGCGGCTGCTGCTGGCCCGCCGCCGCACGGCCCCGCTGCTGGCGGCGGCCCTGTGCGACGCGGCCGCGCGGCGGCGGGGCAAGGAGCTGCTGCGGCGGCGCGCGGAGCGGAAGGAGCGCGACGGTGGCGGCATCTGACCGGGCCCGCCGCCACCGTGGCGCCCTCCGTGCGCCGCTACTCGTCGCGCGAGTACCAGTCCAGACGCATGCACAGCTTGCCGCCGAGCCAGTACTCGACCCAGTCGCCCAGTTCCAGCGGCGAGCAGTCGGCCGGGGGCCGGGGCGCGGTGGACGGCACCGGGGGCACCGGTGGCGCGGTGGGTGTGGGGGTGGTGGACGCACCGGGCTCCGGGGCCGTCGGGGCCGGCTCGTCGGTGCGGCCGAAGAGCACGGACCGGTAGACGGCGGTGGACCGGGGATTGTCGTCGCACTGCCAGACGCCGTGCGGGCAGTAGTCGGTGACCGTGTTGTACACGGGCTTGTGCTCGTCCATCCAGGCGAGCATGCGCCGCATGTACGCGGCGTTGTCGCCGTTGCGGAACAGCCCCCATTCCGGGTAGGAGACGGGCTTGCCGTGCGCCTTGGCGAAATCGACGTGCGCCTGGAGCCCGTACGGCTCCTTCACCTGTTCGTCGAACGTCATGCCGCGCGGCTGGTCGTACGAGTCCATGCCGACGATGTCCACGGTGGCGTCGCCCGGATAGCACTGCGTCCAGGGCACGGCGTCCCGGCCGCGGCTCGGCGCGAAGTCGAACCGGAACTTCTGGCCGGGCACCGCGCGCATGGTGGTGACGATCCTGTTCCAGTACGTCTTCCAGGCCTCGGGGTCCGGCCCGCAGCGGTGGGTGTAGGTGGTGCCGTTCATCTCCCAGCCCAGCACCAGGACCGTGTCCGGCACCTTGAGCGCGACGAGGCGTTCGGCGAGGGCGCGGAAGTGGTGGTCGAAGCGTCCGGCGGCGCCCTGGCGCAGCAGTTCGCGCACCTCGTCGTCGTCGACGTGCTCCTCGTTGCGCTCCATCATGGGCACGTTGAGGACGAGCATCCGGTCGGCCTCGCGGGTGCGCCAGTCGGCCCACACGTCGAGGAAGCCGGGGGCGCCCTCGATGTTGCTCCAGCGGTCGCCGGGCAGGTAGGTGTGGCCGACGCGCAGTTCGGCGCCGCCCAGCCAGTGGCTCAGCGCGGCCATCCGGGCCACGCCGCGCGGGCCGTAGTCCAGGTACGCGCCGAAGGCGGGGGCGGGTTTCGGACCGGGTCCGGGTTCGGGCGCGGCCGGTTCGCCGGCGGCGACACCTGGGCCCGCGGCCAGGAAGACCGCCGCCGCGACCGCCGCCACCGCGGCGTGCGCCGGCCGCCGCCCGGACCGTGCCCGTGACTGCCGTACGGCCATGCCGGCCTCCTCAGTTTTTTCGTCCGGCCTTTCGGCCGGTCTCTCGCCTGATCTCTCGTCCGGTCTTTCGTCCGGTCTTTCGTCCGGTCTTTCGTCCGGTCTTTCGTCGCCGTGGATCGATCTCCGTTACTGACACTCAGTCATATGAAATGCCATCACGCCACCGCCGTTACGGCTTTCGAGTGCGGCGATCGCCCGCACCGGTGAACCGAATCGTCGGACGCCCGCATACGAAGGAAGTTCTCCCGTGTCGCTGCTCGACACCCGTGTCCCCGCCGTTGTGCTGCGGACCGACCGGAATCCCTTTCACCACGGAACGCTGGGTGCCGTGCGTTCGCTCGGCCGCGCGGGGGTGGACGTGCACGTGGTCGCCGACTGCGCCGGGAGCCCGGTCCGCGTCTCCCGTTATCTGAGCGGGCTGCACACCCCGCCGCCGCCCGGCGCGTCGCCCGCCGAGATCGCGGTGGCCCTGCGCCGCGTCGCCGCGCGGATCGCACGCCCCGCCGTACTGATCCCGATGGACGACGCGTGTGCCGTGGCGGTGGGCCGGGCGCGGGCGGAACTGGCGCCCGCGTATCTGCTGCCGGACCAGCCGGGTGGGCTCGCTGAGCGCGTGGCCGACAAGGCGGAACTGGCCGGCGTGTGCGCGGCCCTGGACGTCCCGCACCCCGAGACCCTGGTGCCCGACGGCGCGGCGGAGGCGGCGCGCGCGGCATGGCGGCTGGGACTGCCGGTGGTGGCGAAGTGGAGCCGGCCCTGGCTGGTGCCCCCGGGCGGCGGGCTGCGCAGCACGGTACTGGTGCGCTCGGCACGGGAGGCCGAGGAGCTGTACCGGAGGACCGAGGAGGCGGGCAGCCGGCTGCTGCTGCAGGCGTTCCTGCCGCCGGGCCCCGGCCGGGACTGGTTCTTCCACGGGTACGCCGACCGCTCGGGCAGGGTCCGGGCGGGCGGTCCCGGCCGCAAGACGCGGGCCAGGCCGCGCGGCGCCGGTCTGACGGCGGTGGGCCGCTGGACGCCGAACCCGCAGGTGCAGGCGCTCGCCGAGCGGGTCGTCGCCGAGCTGGGCTACCGGGGCGTCCTCGACCTCGACTTCCGCCGCTGCGGCACGACCGGCCGCTATCACCTGCTCGACTTCAATCCGCGCCCCGGCGCCCAGTTCCGGCTCTTCACCGACACCGCGGGGCTGGACGTCGTACGGGCCCTGCACCTGGACCTGACCCACCGGCCGCTGCCGGAGGGGGCGCCGCGGCCGGGGCGGGTGTTCGTGGTGGAGAACTACGCACCGCTGAGCGCGCTGCGTCCGGCCCGCGAGGGGCACGGGGGCCGGGAGCTGGCCTGGTACGCCCGGGACGACCGGGCGCCGGGCAGGGCCCTGTGGGCGCTGTGGGGCCGCCACGTGGGCGCCCGGCTGCGGGACCGCGTGCACCGGAGCGAGGCCCGTCCGGAGGCCGGTGCCCCGGCCCGTGCCCGCGTCGTACGCCAGGCCTCCGCACCGGCCGCGGACCGTACCGGTGTCTCCGACCACCCGGACGAGGACCCCTGGGACCGCCCGGGCCATCGGGACCGCCCGGGCCCCTGGGACCGCCCGGAGCACGCCGGCCGTCCCGGCGCGGACCGGGCGGGCACCCGCTGACGCGCCCGCGGCGCCCGGGGGCGAGGAACACGACGCCCCCGGCGGCCGTGCGGGGCCGTCGGGGGCGTCGGGGCGAGCGGGGCGGGGTCAGCGGCCGGCGGCGGCCCGGCCCCGGCGGTACAGGATCGCTCCGCCCGCGATCAGCACGGCACCGGCGGCCGCGGCACCCAGCGTGCCCTCGCTGCCGGTCTCCGCCAGGACGGGCGGCTGCTCCGTCTGGGCGGCCGGCGGGGTGTGCTCCTCCTCGGTGGGCGGCGGCGGCTCCTCCTCACCGGAGGGCGGCGGCTCCTCGTCGGTGGGCGGCGGGGGCTCCTCCTCGCCGTAGCCGGGGGGCGTGGTCGGGGGCGGCGGCTCCTCCTCGCCGTAGCCGGGAGGCTCCTCCTCGGCGTTCTCGCACTCGTTGCCGAACACCGGGTTCAGCGCGGCGATCACGTCGACGGTGTTGCCGCAGAGGTTGACCGGCACGTCGACCGGGACCTGCGCGTTGTTGCCGGATCCGACGCCGGGCGAGCCCTCGGTCGCGCCGTCCGCGTGGGACCCGGACCCGGCCGAGACCGAGGACGATGACGATGACGAGGTGTCCTCGCCGTACCCGCCGCCGTGGCCGTCGGTCTGCTCGTCCGAGGCGTTCTCGCACTCGTTGCCGAAGGCCGGGTTCAGCGCGGCGATCACGTCGATGGAGTTGCCGCAGGCGTTCACCGGCACGTCGATGGGGGCCTGCAGGGCGTTGCCGGACACGGCGCCCGGCGAGTTCGTGGCGGCCCCGTCCGCATGCGAGTCGGCAAGGGCGGGGCTGCCGCACAGGGAAAGGATGCCCGTCGCGGCGGCAGCCGCGACCATCCCCCTGCTCAGGGTCTGTCGCACTCTGGTTGTCTTCCTGCTTGTAGATGAGAGATGGCTGGAGAACGGTCTGGGGGACGGGCTGCAGAAAGGGGAAAGGCCGGCCCCAACCAAACGAGTTGGCCAAGGCCGGCCGTGACGCAGCCGGTCGGTGCGGAACGACGTCAGTCGTTCTCGCACTCGTTGCCGAACGCCGGGTTCAGCAGACCAACGACGTCGATGCTGTTGCCGCACACGTTGACGGGAACGTGCACGGGAACCTGGACGACGTTGCCGGACAGGACGCCCGGGGAGCCTACGGCGGCACCCTCGGCGCCGGCGTCGGCGAAGGCCGGGGCGGCCATGCCGAGGGCCATGATCGCGCCCGCGACGACAGCAGCGCTCTTCTTCATGAACTTTCCCTTCTCTGCGGTCATGCCTGAATGACGGCCGAAACCGCGCGAGCACAGCATTGACGGCTCGCACCATGACCTGCAGCCTGCAAACGAGGAATTGACGGCCGGAGAAACTACCGAACGTGGGACACCCCGGAATTCACTCGGATGCCTCACGACACGGTCCGGCCGTTCCCCCAAGAGAGCGACGACGTCAGTCCGCTCCCCGGCGAAATCCCGTGCCGTTCACGGCCGGGCGGCCCGCGGAAAGGTCAGCGGGCCGTCCGGACCGGGCGGGATACGGCTCAGTCCTCGCCGTTCGCCGACAGGACCGACAGGTCCTCCAGGACGTGCGAGACGGCACCGTCACGCTTGGCCTGCGTGGAGTTGTCCGCGCACTGCTGGTTCAGGTCGTCCGCCAGGACGTTGATGTCCTGGATCGGCACGAGGTTGACGACGGCGACGTTGACGTCCTCGACACCGAGGCACGGCTTGTTCAGCGTGCCCTCGACCAGCGACAGCTGGGGGCTCATGTCGCCGTCCGTGGCCGAGTTGCCGAACGCCGAGGAGGCGCCGTTGCCGTTGGCCACGGCCGGCCCGTTGTCGTCCCCGATGGCCAGGGCCTGGGGAGCGGCGGCAGCCGACATGCCGATCACAGAAGCGGCAGCCGCCGCGGCGACCATTGCCTTCTTGAGCACTTCGCGTTCCTTTCGTCGTAGCGACGCACTGTCCTACGGCCTCATCAACCCGGTGCGTCATGATTGGTTGCGGGCGTTCACCCGGTTGGCCCGCACGGGATCTCAAGAACGGCCCAAAAATCTCCGGAATCCCCGGGAGAAACGCGAACCCGTACACACTTCCCGCTGTCCGCCGTCGGAGTGAACGGGAGAAACCCGGACGGACTCACGGAGTTGACCAGAGCGCTCCGGTGGACGGGGTTTCCTCAGAAAGGACTGGCCAGTGATCAAGAAGGTAGTTGCCTACGCGGCGATCGCCGCCTCCGTCATGGGCGCCTCCGCTGCCGCTGCCCCGCAGGCGATGGCGCTCGGCGACGACAGCGGGCCCGTCTCCGCCAACGGGAACGGCGCCTCGCAGTACTTCGGCAACTCGATGACCACGGGCAACATGAGCCCTCAGATGGCGCTCATCCAGGGCTCGTTCAACAAGCCGTGCATCGCGGTCAGCGACATCCCGGTCAGTGTCATCGGTCTCGTGCCGATCCAGGACCTCAACGTCCTGGGCGACGACATGAACCAGCAGTGCGCCGAGAACTCCACGCAGGCCAAGCGCGACGGTGCGCTGGCCCACCTCCTGGAGGACGTCTCGATCCTGTCCTCCAACGGCGAGGGCTGACATCGCCCCGGGGGCGGGCCGTCGAGCACATCGGCGGGCCCGCCCCTTTCGCATGCCCGGCCCTTTCGCGTGTGCGTACCTTTCGCGTGGCCGTTCCCTTCGCCGGCCCGGTCCGGTCCGCTCGCCGCCTCGGGTCAGCTTCGCGGTGGCGCGTACAGCGCCTCGATGTCGTCCGCGTACGCCTCGACCGCCGCGTGCCGCTTCACCTTCAGGGACGGGGTCAGCAGCCCGTTCTCCTCGGTGAACTCGCCCTCTACCAGCCGGAAGGCGCGGATCGACTCGGCCCGGGAGACGGCCGCGTTGGCGTGGTCGACGGCCTTCTGGACGTCGGCGCGCATCCTGTCGTCGCGCACCAGCTCGGACAGCGGGGTGTCGGCGGGCAGCTTCCGCACCGCCAGCCAGTGGGCGACCGCGTCCGGGTCGAGGGTGATCAGCGCGGCGACGAAGGGGCGGTTGTCGCCGACGACCAGGCACTGGGCCACGGGTGGGCGGCTGCGCAGGCGGTCCTCCAGGACGGCCGGGGAGACGTTCTTGCCGCCCGAGGTGACCAGGAGGTCCTTCTTGCGGCCGGTGATGGTGAGGTAGCCGTCGGCGTCGAGGGAGCCGAGGTCGCCGGTGGCGAACCAGCCGTCGGTGAGGGCCGCCTCGGTGGCCTCCGGGTTGCCCCGGTAGGCGCCGAAGACGATGCCGCCCTTGACGAGCACCTCGCCGTCGTCCGCGATGCGCACGGCGGTGCCGGGGACGGGTGGGCCGACGGTGCCGGGGCGGGGGCCGAGCGGCGGGACGATGGTGGCGGCGGCGGTGGTCTCGGTCAGGCCGTAGCCCTCGTAGACCATGATTCCGGCGGCGTAGAAGAACAGGTTGAGGTCGCTCTCCAGCGGGGAGCCGCCGCTGATGGCGTAGCGCATCCGGCCGCCCAGCTCCTTGCGGACCCGGCGGTAGACCAGCAGGTCGTACAGGGCCCAGCCGGCCCACAGGCCCGGGGTGGGGCCCTTGCCGCGGCCCAGGAAGCGTTCCAGGTGCGCGGCGCCGAAGCGGACGGCGAGGCGGTGGGCGCGTTCGAAGGAAGCGCCCCGGCCGATCTTCTCGGCGGTCGCCCGGCCGGTGTCGTGGATCTTCTCGAAGAGGTACGGGACGCCCACCAGGAAGGTCGGGCGGAACGACTTGAGCGCGGGGCGCAGTTCGTCCGGCCTGATGCTCGGGAAGTGGCCGATCTCGATGCGGGCCAGCAGGCAGGAGATCTGGATGGTGCGGCCCAGGATGTGGGCGAGCGGGAGGAAGAGGAGGGTCGAGGCGGCCTGGCCGGTGACCTCCTTGAAGATCGGGTGCAGCAGCTCGACCGTGTTGGCGGCCTCGGCGTGCAGGTTGGCGTGGGTGAGGACGCAGCCCTTGGGGCGTCCGGTGGTGCCGGAGGTGTAGCAGACGGTGGCGACCGTGTCCGGGGTGAGGGCGGTGCGGCGCTTGGTGACCTCCTCGTCGCTCACGCCCAGGCCGAGGGCGGTGAGGTCGGCGAGCGCGCCGGCGTCGAGTTCCCAGACGCGCGGGCGCTCGGGGTGGTCGGCGGTGCCGGTCAGGACGGTGGCGGTGTCGGCGGCGGTCTCGGTGACGGCGTGCCGGGCGCCGGAGTCGCGGACGATCCACTCGACCTGGTCGGCCGAGGAGGTGGCGTACACGGGGACGGTCTGGCCGCCGGCGGCCCAGATCGCGAAGTCCAGGACCGTCCACTCGTAGCGGGTGCGGGACATGACGGCTACCCGGCCGCCGGGTTCCAGACCGGCGGCGATCAGGCCCTTGGCCACGGCGGTGACCTCGCGGGCGAACTCCGCCGCGGTGACGGGCAGCCAGGCCCCGTCCACCTCGCGGCGCAGAACCACCGCGCCGGGGACCTCGGCCGCGTTGGTGAACGGGATGTCGGCGGTGCTGCCCTCGGTGGGACGGGGCGCGAGGGGGGCGGTGCGGGCCTCGCGGACGGTGCCGTGGGCGTCCCTGACGGCCTCGGTCCTCGTGCGGGACGCCAGGTCACCGCGCCCTCTCGCCCGTTTCAGGTCCCTGCGTACGCCCATGACGGCTCCCGGTCGCGGTCGGACTGCTGCTGCGTTGTCGCGTGAACTCACCCAGAAACATGGAACTTACTTCGGAGTAAACTTACTCGTGCGTAAGGAAACGTCAATGGGTGGGCACCGACCGCCCGCGAAGGCCCCGGGTCAGGTCAGCCGGTCCGCCTCCTCGATCGCCTCGGCCAGCTCGCGCACGTCCTCGTCCTCCGTGCGGTCCGCCAGGCCGTCGGCCCGCTCGGACAGTTCGGACAGTCCCGGCGCGCCCGGCAGGGAGCTGCGGTCGCCGTCCGAGGAGCGGAGCGCGTCGGCGAAGTAGGCGGCGGTCGCCGTGACCCGCAGCCCGCGTCCGGCCTCCCAGACCGAGCCGTCGAGGGCGTCGGTCTCCACGTCTCCGGACTCCTCGTGCGGGTCCCGGCTGTCGGGGTCGAGCCAGCGGACGATGGCCGTGGCGAGGTGGCCGTCGGCGCCGGGCCTGATGCGGACGGCGTACAGAGCGGTGACCGTGTGGCCGGGGCCGACCTCGCCGCCGTCGACGCGGTCGTCGCGGAAGTCCTCGTCGGCGACCCGCCGGTTGTCGTAGCCGACGAGGCGGAACTCGGCGACGGTCTCCGGGTCGAAGGCGACCTGGGCCTTGGCGTCGCGCGCGGTCAGCTCGATGTGGCGCGGGAGCTGCTCGCAGAACACCTCGCGGGCGTCCTCGGTGGTCGAGACGTACGCGGTGTGGCCGTCACCCTTGTCGGCGAGGCGTTCCATCAGGGCGTCGCCGTAGTCGCTGCCGACGCCGACGCCGAAGAGGGTGATGCCGTGCTCGCGCCGCTCGGTGGCGACGCGTTCGAGGATGGTGTCCGCGTCGGTGTCGCCGGTGTTGGCGAGGGCGTCGGAGACGAGGACGACGCGGTTGGTGACGCCCTCCCGGCGGCCCTCGACGGCGGTCTCGTAGCCGGTTTCGACGCCCGCGCCGAGGTTGGTGGCATCGGTCGGTTCCAGGCTGTCGATCGCGTCGTGGACGCGGCCGCGGTGGTCGCCGAGCCGGGTCATGGGCAGGACGGTCTCGGCCTCGTCGCTGAAGGTGACGATCGCGACGGAGTCGTCGTCGCGCAGCCGGTCGGTCATGGTGCCCAGCGCCTCCCGGGCGAGGTCGAGGCGGCCGGGTTCGCCCATGGAGCCGGAGATGTCGATGACGAACGTCAGGGCGGCCGGCGGGCGTTCGCTCTGCCGCTCGGCGGGGCGGGTGGCCAGGCCGACGCGGACCAGCGACCAGTCCTCGTCGTCGGTGCGGGCGCCGTCCACGGTCACCGAGAAGCCGTCGCCGTCCGGCCGGTCGTAGTCCTGGCGGAAGCTGTTGACGAACTCCTCGGGGCGGACCGTGGCCGGGTCGGGCAGCCGGCCCTCGGCCAGGGTGCGGCGGGCGTAACCGTAGGAGGCGGTGTCGACGTCGAGGGCGAAGGTGGAGAGGTAGTCGGGGTCGGGCGCGATCTCGCGGGAGTCGCCGTTCTTCTCCCCCTCGCCGGTCTCCGCCGCCCCTCCGGTGCTCGTGCCCCCGTCGTAGCGCTGCTGGCCCTCGCCGCGCGGGCGGTCGGGGGCGGGCAGCGGGGCCGAGCCGCCCCGGGAGTCGGCCGCGGTGTCCTTCGCCCCGCTCGACGCGTCGTCCCCTCCCCCGCAGCCGGTGAGCAGCAGACCGCCCGCCAGGGTGAGCGCGAGCAGCGCGGTCGTGCCGCGCCGCCCACGCTTGCCGTGGGTCCCGTACCGGTTCATCGTCCGTCCCCCTGTGCTTCGTCGGCGCCGGTGTACGTGACTGTGACGGCGCGGCGGGGCGGAACGTGCGGCACGGGGTGTCACGGCTGGGTCTCGAAGCGGGCACGGGGGCGGGCCGACGAGACCGGCGGGTGATCCTCCGGAGACCTAGGACACCACGTCCTTGCGGGCGAAACCCCGGAAGGCCAGGGCGAACAGCACCAGCGCGTACGTTACCGAGACCGCCGTGCCCTGGATCATGCCGGACCACTCCGGGTTCGGCTGGACGGCGTCCGCCCAGGCGAACTGCCAGTGCGCGGGCAGGAAGTCGCGCCAGTGGCCCAGCGCCGTCACCGCGTCCAGGACGTTGCCGACGATGGTGAGGCCGACGGCGCCGCCGACCGCGCCGAGCGGTGCGTCGGTGCGGGTCGACAGCCAGAACGCGAGCGCGGCGGTGACCAGTTGGGACACGAAGATGTACGCCACGACCACCACCAGGCGCTGGGCGGCCGTGCCCGGGGCGAGCGAGCCGCCCGTGGGGATGGCCAGCGGCCCCCAGCCGTAGGCGACCGTGCCCACGGCCAGCGCGACCAGGGGCAGCAGCACCATCGCGGCCATGCTCAGCCCGAGCCCGACGGCCAGCTTGGACGCGAGCAGCCGGGCGCGGGGCACCGGAGCGGCGAGCAGGTAGCGCAGGGAGGACCAGCTCGCCTCGGAGGCCACGGTGTCCCCGCAGAACAGGGCGACCGGGACGACCAGCAGGAAGCCCGCCGAGACGAAGAGGTTGACCGCGGCGAAGTTGGCACCGGAGGCGGTGGCGGTGTCCATGAGGGTGACGCGGTCGCCGGGGCCGTCCGGCTCGCCGCCGATCGCGAAGGCGACGACGAGGACGAACGGCAGGACGGCGAGGATCGCGCCCATGACCAGGGTGCGGCGCCGCTTGAGCTGGCGCACCAGCTCCACCCGCAGGGGCAGGGTGCGGCCCGCCCGGTAGCCGTACGCGGTCTCGGACTCGGGCGCGGACACGGTGTCGCGTGCGGAGGCGGGCTCGGTGCGGGTGCTCATGCGGAACCTCCGATCAAGGTGAGGAAGGCGTCCTCCAGGCGGCGGTGCGGGCCCACCGACGCCACGGGGATCTCCAGCCGGACCAGTTCGGCGACCAGGCCGGGCGCGGTGCCTCCGGTGTCGAGCCGGACCAGGAGCCCGTCGTCGGTGTGCACGACCGAGGCCACGCCCGGCAGGGCGGCGACCTTGTCCACGAGCGGTTCGTCCACGGGCAGGCCGGTGCCGACGAGGAGGGTGTCGCCGGAGCCGATGATCTCGGCGACCGGGCCCGCCTGGACCAGTCTGCCCCGGTCCATGACCACGAGGTGGGTGCAGGACTGCTCGACCTCGGCCAGCAGATGGCTGGAGACGATCACGGTGCGGCCGGCCGCCGCGTAACGGATCATCACCTCGCGCATCTCGCGGATCTGGGGCGGGTCCAGGCCGTTGGTCGGCTCGTCGAGGATGAGGAGATCGGGCAGGCCGAGCATCGCCTGGGCGATGGCGAGCCGCTGGCGCATGCCCTGGGAGTAGGTGCGCACCGCGCGGGCGAGCGCGTCGCCGAGGCCGGCGATCTCCAGGGCCTCGTCGAGGTGGGCGTCCTCGGGCGGGCGGCCCGTCGCCCGCCAGTACAGCTCCAGGTTCTCCCGGCCGGACAGGTGCGGCAGGAAGCCCGCGCCCTCGACGAAGGCGCCGACGCGGGAGAGCACGGGGGCGCCGGGCCGGATGGCGTGGCCGAAGACCCTGATCTCGCCGTCGTCCGGCTTGATCAGGCCCATCAGCATGCGCAGGGTGGTCGTCTTGCCGGCGCCGTTGGGTCCGAGCAGGCCGAGTACCTGCCCCTTCTCCACGCGGAAGGACAGCTCCCGCACCGCGTACCGCTCGGCGGACCCGGCGTAGCGCTTGCTCAGGCCGGTGATCTGCAGGGGGACGTCGGCCAGCGCGGGGTCGGGCGCGGGTGCCTGGGTGCGGCGGCGGCCGGTCCACAGCAGGGCCAGGGCGACGGCGGCGCCGGCCAGGGGCAGCCACCACACCCAGGCGGGCAGCGGTGCGGCGGCGGTCGTCACGCCGGGGGCGGTCGGCACCAACAGGTCGCCCTTGAGGGAGACGGTGTACGTCGCCTGGGCGGCCGGTGAGGCGTACCCGAGGTCGGTGGAGGCGAGGACCAGGCGGAGGCGGTGCCCCTTCTCCACCTCGTGGTCGATGGCCGGGAGGGTGACCGTCACGTCCTTGCCGGCCTCGGCGTCCTCGACGCGGACGGGGGTGACCAGCTGGGAGGGGAGCACGGGCGCGGTGGAGCCGGGGCCGACGTCGTACACCTTGGCGAACAGGACGGCGTCCTCGGCGGTGGAGCGGACGTGGACGGTGGCCGTCGGGGAGCCGGTGATGCGCAGGTCGTCGGTCACGGGGGCCGACTCGAACGCGGCGTACTGGCCGGGGAAGTCCAGGGAGATCCCGACGCCGAGCGAGGAGAGCCGGGAGAGCCCTCCGGCGCCGCCGATGCCGGGGAGGGCGGAGACGGCGGGCGGGTTGGCTCCGGCGGGATTGTCGACGCTCTGCTCGCGGCCGCGCAGGGGCACGGACCGCTGTCCGTTCGCCAGGCCCGGGTAGTGGTCGGCGCTCGCGCCGCGCAACTGGGCCTGGCCGTCGGTGGAGTCGACGCCTCCGGTGCGGGTGACGCGGAAGGCCGGGCCGGTGTCGGCGCCCTTGTCGTCCTTCAGGTAGCGGTCGAACCAGGCGTCCATGCGCGCCTGGACGCGGTCGTTCTCCATGTCGCCGCCGTCGTGGCCGCCCGCGATCCAGTCGACGTCCACGGGGGCGCCGTTCGCCCCGATCGCCTTCGCCGCGGCGTCGGCCTGGCCGAGCGGGAACAGGGAGTCGGTCTGGCCCTGCATGAGCAGGGTGGGCACCTCGATGCGGTCGCCCACGGCCTGCGGACTGCGGTCCCCCAGGAGCTTCACGGCCTCCGCGTCGGGCGTGCCGGACTCGGCGACCCGTTGGTACATGCGGCACAGATCGGCCTCGAACCGGTCGCAGCCTCCGCCGGAGTTGACGAAGAGGCCGGCCCACAGCTTCTTGAAGACGCCGTTCGGGAACAGCGCGTCCGCGAGGTTCCAGTACGTGATCGCCGGGGCGATGGCGTCCACCCGGGTGTCGTGGCCGGCCGCGAGCAGCGCGATCGCGCCGCCGTAGGAGCCGCCCGCGATGCCCACGCGGGGGTCGCCGTCCTTGTCGAGCTCGACCTGGGGCTGCCGGGCGAGCCAGTCGATCAGGCGGGAGACGTCGGCGACCTCGCCGTCCGGCGCGTTCAGCCCGATCTTCCCCGTGGACTTCCCGAAGCCGCGCGCCGACCAGGTGAGGACCGCGTACCCGTCCCGGGCGAGGTCCTCGGCATGCTCCCGTACGTCGTCCTTGCTGCCGCCGAAGCCGTGCGCGAGCAGGACGGCCGGGCGGCGGCCGCCGGAGCCCGCCGTGAAGTACGAGGTGTCCACGCGGACGCCGTCGCCCACCGCCATGACCCGGTCGGCGCGCCGCACCGGGGCCGGGTCGTCACCGGCGACGGCCGTCCACGTCCCGGCGCCTGCGAGCACGACGACGGCGGCCGCGGCGGAGAGCATCCGCCGCGGCCCCCGTAGCAGCCCTCGGACGCGGGGCAGTCGAAGATCCATGCGTCAACGGTACGGGCCGCCGCCGACAACGGGGGCCGCCCCGGGGTTGAACCGGCGGCCCTCCCACGGAAGTACGCGGCCGGTCGCGCGTACCACAGGCGCGGTAGTCCGGCCCAGCCCGGCGGGCCGCCGGGCTGGGCCGGGTGACACAACGGAAGTCTGAGCCGTGCGGGAATCGTAGGACCGGGGCAATGGCGCGCCGTCGTCCGGTATCCGGACGCTGTCGGTGAGGCCTGGCAGAGGCTTTCACACAGTTGAGTCACAAGGACACGGCAGCGGGTGAGGATTCATGAAGGTCAACTACTCGGCCTAAAGGGAACTCTTTGGGCCGGGGGCGTCCGGACCGGCTCAGTGGTTGCGCGGGAAGCCCAGGTCCACGCCCGCCGGGGCGTCGGCCGGGTCCGGCCAGCGGGTGGTGACGACCTTGCCGCGGGTGTAGAAGTGCGTGCCGTCGTTGCCGTAGATGTGGTGGTCGCCGAAGAGCGAGTCCTTCCAGCCGCCGAAGGAGTGGTAGCCGACGGGGACCGGGATCGGGACGTTCACGCCGACCATGCCGGCCTCGATCTCCAGCTGGAAGCGGCGGGCCGCGCCGCCGTCCCGGGTGAAGATCGCGGTGCCGTTGCCGAACGGAGAGGCGTTGATGAGGGCCACGCCCTCCTCGTACGTCTCGGCGCGCAGCACGCACAGGACAGGGCCGAAGATCTCGTCCTGGTACGCCTTCGCGGTGGTCGGCACCCGGTCGAGCAGGGAGATGCCGATCCAGTGGCCGTCCTCGTGGCCGTCGACCGTGTAGCCGGTGCCGTCCAGGACGACCTCGCAGCCCTCGGCCGCCGCGCCCTCGACGTAGGAGGCGACCTTGTCGCGGTGCGCCTTGGTGATCAGCGGGCCCATCTCGGAGGACGGGTCGGTGCCGGGGCCGATCTTGATCTTCTCGGCGCGCTCGCGGATCTTCTCGACCAGTTCGTCGCCGACGGCGCCGACCGCGACGACCGCGGAGATCGCCATGCAGCGCTCGCCGGCCGAGCCGTAGGCCGCGCTCACCGCCGCGTCGGCCGCCGCGTCGAGGTCGGCGTCCGGCAGGACCAGCATGTGGTTCTTGGCGCCGCCGAGCGCCTGCACGCGCTTGCCGTTGGCGGATGCGGTGGTGTGGATGTAGCGGGCGATCGGGGTCGAGCCGACGAAGGAGACCGCCTTGACGTCCGGGTGCTCGAGCAGGCGGTCCACGGCCACCTTGTCGCCGTGCACGACGTTGAAGACGCCGTCCGGCAGACCGGCCTCGGAGAGCAGTTCGGCGACCTTCACGGCGGCCGACGGGTCCTTCTCGCTCGGCTTGAGCACGAAGGTGTTGCCGCAGGCGATGGCGATCGGGAACATCCACAGCGGCACCATCGCCGGGAAGTTGAACGGCGTGATGCCCGCGACCACACCGAGCGGCTGCCGGATCGAGGACACGTCGACGCGGGTGGCGACCTGCGTCGACAGCTCGCCCTTGAGCTGCACGTTGATGCCGCAGGCCAGGTCGACGATCTCCAGGCCGCGCGCGACCTCGCCGAGCGCGTCGGAGTGCACCTTGCCGTGCTCGGCGGTGATCAGCTCGGCGATGTCGTCGCGGTGCGCGTCCAGCAGCGCCCGGAAGCGGAAGAGGATCGAGGTCCGCTGGGCCAGGGAGGACTGGCCCCAGGTCAGGTACGCCTCCTTGGCAGCGGCGACCGCTGCGTCCACCTCGTCGACGGAGGCGAAGGCGACCTTGGTGGTGACCTCGCCGGTCGCCGGGTTCGTCACCGGCCCGTACGTGCCCGAGGCGCCTTCGGCGGTCTTGCCGCCGATCCAGTGGTTGACGATGTTCGTCATGACCGAGAACTCCTTCACAGATGGCGGCGACGGGTCGAGACGTGCCGTTGGTGCAGCTCGCGCTGCTGATGCTGCTCAC
Source organism: Streptomyces sp. MMCC 100 (assembly GCF_041538145.2). Taxonomy (NCBI): domain Bacteria; kingdom Bacillati; phylum Actinomycetota; class Actinomycetes; order Kitasatosporales; family Streptomycetaceae; genus Streptomyces; species Streptomyces sp. MMCC 100. The sequence goes on along the minus strand of NZ_JBGORK020000001.1, from coordinate 899,255 downwards.
GGGCCGGGACCGCCGACGGTCGGGTCGCGGTCTCGCCCATGACTCCATCCCAGCAGCCGGGCGCGGCGGGCGCGCCCGACACTGTGTCTGCGGTTTGGGCGTCCGCGTAGACACGTGGGGCAGTGTGGGCGGCCCGTGCGAGGGCGGGACGCCCGGCCCGCGGGCATCCGTGACGCGGGGACCTCCGGCGCGGAGCCGGTGCGAGCGGGGAGTTGGCGCTCGTGCCTCGCTCCTGCCAGGGCGAGGCCGCCTTCCCGCGCCGGAGGCGTTCGGTGGGGGAACCGGCGCCCGGGCCGTGTGCCATCAGGTCGTGCGCCATCGCGTTCCCTTCTTGCCCGCCCTTGCGTCTCCCCGGTTTCTAGCCCCGCGCGTGCGGCCTGTCAATGTTTTGTCCGGACATTCGGACGACCTGGTCCAGGTGGCGGTCCGGGGGCCACCCGCGGGCGTACGACGGGCGCATGTCGGACGCATGACGGACGGACGACGGACGCATGACGGACGGACGACGGACATACGGCGGGCGTACGGCGGAACCCCTCCGGCCGCCGCAGTCAACGCGCCGCGCCCGGACGACGGCGTACGCCTGTGTGGCACTCGTGTCACAAAAGCACCCTCCGGGTCACACTTGTCACACGCACGCGGGTCTTCCGTCACACGCCGGAACGGCCCCTGACCGCCCCTCACTCGGCGTCGTTCACCCGGAACAGGCTTGGTGATCGCCGGCGCAGCGCCCGGCTCCCCCCGGCGGCCGTCCCCGGTCGCCGCCGCGGCGCGCGCAGGGAGGTGCAACGAGTGACCGACCGAAGGCTCTGGTCCTACAAGGACATCGCGGCCCACATCCACGTCCAGCCGGACACCGTGCGGTCGTACCGCAAGCACGGGCTGCTGCCGCCGCCCGACCACGTGGAGAGAGGAAAGCCCTACTGGTACGCGGACACGGTCCGGGCCTGGGTGGCGTCCCGCCCCAGCAACCGGAAGCGGTAGCCCGGCGGGCGCGTCCCTGACGGGGCCGGAAAACCGTTCGGTGCCCCACGGCCGCGTGGGGCACAGTTCGGCCCATGGACTTCTCCGTCAAACCCGTGCTGACCGGCGACAGGACCGTTCTGCGGCCGTTCACCGAGGCGGACGCCGGGCGCATGTGGGACATCGTCAACGACCCCGAGGTGCGGCGCTTCACCGGCTCGCCGGGGCACGAGCTCACGCCCGAGGTGCTGCGCACCTGGTACGGCTCGCGCGGTGCGCAGCCCGACCGCCTGGACCTCGCCGTCACCGACCCCGCCGACGGGGAACTGCTCGGTGAGGTCGTGCTTTACGACTGGGCGCCCGAGGACCGCAGCTGTACCTTCCGCACCCTGATCGGTGCGCGGGGACGCGGCCGGGGCATCGGTACCGAGGCGACGCGGCTGATCGTCGGCCACGGCTTCGAGGAACTCGGCCTGCACCGCATCCAGCTGGACGCCTACGCCTGCAACCACCGGGCGCTGCGGGTCTACGAGAAGGTCGGGTTCGTGCGCGAGGGCGTGCGGCGCGAGGTGGAGCGGCGGGACGGAGTGTGGGTGGACGAGGTGCTGATGGCCGTCCTCGACCACGAGTGGGCCGTCCACCGCGGGCGTCCCGACGCCCCGCACGAACCCGACGATTCCCGGCGTCAGCGCCCCGGGGCAGCCGTCACGGCTCGATGACCGTCACCCCGGCGCCGGGCGCCGTCCCCATCGCCGCGAGAGCCGCCGGGACCGCCTCCAGCCCGATGGTGGACGTCACCAGCAGGTCGGGCCGGAGCACTCCGCCGCGGACCAGCTCGAGCATCGGCGGGTAGGTGTGCGCGGCCATTCCGTGGCTGCCCAGGAGTTCCAGCTCCAGGGCGACGGCGCGGGCCATCGGCACCGGTGTGGTGCCGTCCGCCGAGGGCAGCAGCCCGACCTGTACGTGCCGGCCGCGGCGGCGCAGGCCGGCCACGGACGCGGCGCAGGTGGCGGGCGAGCCGAGGGCGTCGAGCGAGAGGTGGGCGCCGCCGCCGGTGAGGTCGCGGACGGCCGCCGCGGTGTCCGGCGTCCGGGAGGCGTCCACGCACTCCACCGCGCCGAAGGCGCGCGCCAGCTCCAGCGCGCGGGCCGACACGTCCACGGCGACCACGCGCGCGCCCGACGCCGCGGCGATCATCACCGCGGACAGGCCGACGCCCCCGCAGCCGTGCACCGCGACCCACTCCCCGGCCGCGAGGCGCCCCTGCTGCACCACGGCGCGGAACGCGGTGGCGAACCGGCAGCCGAGCGAGGCGGCCGTGGCGTACGACATGCCCTCGGGCACGGCGACGAGATTGACGTCGGCGTGGTCGAGCGCCACGTACTCGGCGAAGGAGCCCCAGTGGGTGAAGCCCGGCTGGGTCTGGCGCTCGCACACCTGCTGGTCCCCCGCCGCGCACGCCGCGCAGCTCCCGCAGGCGCAGACGAAGGGCACGGTCACCCGGTCGCCGGGCCGCCACCCGGCCACTCGGCCGCCGACCGCCTCGACGACGCCGGCGAGTTCGTGACCGGGCACGTGCGGCAGCCCGATGTCCGGATCGTGGCCCTGCCATCCGTGCCAGTCGCTGCGGCACAGCCCGGTGGCCTCGACGCGCACCACGACACCGTGCGGGGCGGGCCCCGGGTCGGCGACCTCCCGCACCTCGGCCGGTTCCCCGAAGCGCTCGAACACGACCGCGCGCATCCGTCACCCTCACTTCCGTACTGTCGTGGCGGAGTGTCCGCACTGCCGTGGCGGAGCGCACCGTCGTGACGGAGTTTCCGCTTCTCGTCCCACATCTCACGGCAGGCCCATCCGCCGCCATACCCCCTAGGGGTACAGTGGGAGTGAGTGGTCCGGCCCGGACCCCGGGTACACGCCCGTGCGCACCCCCCGACGAGGAGTAACGACATGACCGCCCAGACCGACACGACCCAGGGCTCCGTCACCACCGTCTACAAGGTGAGCGGAATGAGCTGCGGCCACTGCGAGGGCGCCGTCTCCGGTGAGATCTCCGAGATCGCGGGCGTCGGCTCCGTGCAGGCCGTCGCCTCCACCGGCGAGGTCACCGTCGTCTCCGAGGCCCCCCTCGACGACGCGGCCGTACGCGCCGCCGTGGACGAGGCGGGCTTCGAGCTCGTCGGCCGGGCCTGAGCCCGGAGCACCCACCCCCGTCCTGGAGTCCGGACCATGACCAGCACCACCGCGGACACCCGCACCGCCCCGACGGCCGCCGAGCCCGGTCCCGGCGTCGCCGAGGTCGAGCTGCTCATCGGCGGGATGACCTGCGCCTCCTGCGCGGCCCGCGTCGAGAAGAAGCTCAACCGCATGGACGGTGTCACCGCCACGGTGAACTACGCGACGGAGAAGGCCCGGGTCAGCTACCCGGCGACCACCGAGGTAGCCGACCTGATCGCCACGGTCGTGAAGACCGGGTACACCGCCGAGGAGCCTGCGCCGCCGCCCGAGCCTTCGGACGACGCCGACCCCGGGGAGAACGGTGACGACCCGGAGCTGTCGGCCCTGCGCCGGCGTCTGGTCGTCTCGGTCCTCCTCGCCGCCCCCGTCGTGCTGCTCGCGATGGTCCCGGCGCTCCAGTTCGACAACTGGCAGTGGCTCTCGCTCACCCTGGCCGCGCCCGTCGTGGTCTGGGGCGGGCTGCCCTTCCACCGCGCCGCCTGGACGGGCGTGCGGCACGGTGCGGCCACCATGGACACGCTGGTCTCGGTCGGCACGCTGGCGGCGTTCGGCTGGTCCCTGTGGGCGCTGTTCTTCGGGGACGCGGGCATGCCGGGCATGCGGCACGGCTTCGACCTCACCGTCTCCCGCACCGACGGCGCCTCCACGATCTACCTGGAGGCGGCCGCCGGGGTCACCGCCTTCCTCCTCCTCGGCCGCTGGCTCGAGGCCCGCTCCAAGCGCCGCGCCGGCGCCGCGCTGCGGGCGCTGATGGAGCTGGGCGCCAAGGACGTCGCGGTACTGCGGGAGGGGCGCGAGGTGCGGATACCCGTGGCCCGGCTGGCCGTGGGCGACCGGTTCGTCGTCCGGCCCGGCGAGAAGATCGCCACCGACGGCACGGTGACCGAGGGCGCCTCCGCCGTGGACGCCTCCCTGCTGACCGGCGAGTCCGTGCCGGTGGACGTCACCGTCGGCGACGCCGTCACCGGCGCCACGGTGAACGCCGGGGGCCGGCTGGTGGTCGAGGCGACCCGGGTGGGCGCGGACACGCAGCTGGCGCGGATGGCGAAGCTGGTCGAGGACGCGCAGAGCGGCAAGGCCGAGGTGCAGCGGCTCGCCGACCGCATCTCCGGCGTCTTCGTGCCCGTCGTGCTGCTGATCGCGGTCGCCACCTTCGGCGGCTGGCTGGGCGCCACCGGTGACACGGTCGCCGCGTTCACCGCCGCAGTCGCCGTACTGATCATCGCCTGCCCCTGCGCGCTGGGCCTCGCCACGCCCACCGCGCTGCTGGTCGGCACCGGCCGGGGCGCCCAGCTCGGCATCCTCATCAAGGGCCCGGAGGTACTGGAGAACACGCGGCGCGTGGACACGGTCGTCCTGGACAAGACCGGCACCGTCACCACCGGCCGCATGACCCTCCACGAGGTGTACGCCGCCGAGGGCACCGACGAGGAGGAGTTGCTGCGGCTCGCCGGGGCCGTGGAGCACGCCTCCGAGCACCCCGTGGCCCGCGCGATCGCGGCCGGCGCCGAGGAGCGGCTCGGCACGCTGCCGGGCGCCGAGGGGTTCGAGAACGTCCCCGGGCGCGGCGCACGGGCCCGCGTGGCGGGCCACGAGGTGGCCGTGGGGCGCCTGTACGACACCCTCCCGCCCGAGGTGTCCGCCGCCAGGGACGAGGCCGAGCAGCGGGGCCGTACGGCCGTCGTCGTCGGCTGGGACGGCGAGGCGCGCGGGGTCCTCGCCGTGGCGGACGCGGTCAAGGAGACCAGCGCCGAGGCGGTGGCCGGGCTGCGCCGGCTGGGCCTGACCCCCGTGCTGCTGACCGGCGACAACCGCCGGGTGGCCGAGTCGGTCGCCGCGGCCGTCGGCATCGACGAGGTGATCGCCGAGGTGCTGCCCGAGGACAAGGTCGCGGTGGTGGAACGGCTGCGGGCCGAGGGCCGTACGGTCGCCATGGTCGGCGACGGGGTCAACGACGCGGCCGCGCTCGCCACCGCCGACCTGGGGCTGGCGATGGGCACGGGGACGGACGCGGCGATCGAGGCGGGCGACCTGACGCTGGTGCGCGGGGACCTGCGGGTGGCGGCGGACGCGATCCGGCTCTCCCGGCGCACCCTGTCCACGATCAAGGGCAATCTCGTGTGGGCCTTCGGCTACAACGTGGCCGCGCTGCCGCTGGCCGCCGCCGGGCTGCTGAACCCGATGATCGCGGGGGCGGCGATGGCCTTCTCGTCGGTCTTCGTGGTCACCAACAGTCTCCGGCTGCGCGCGTTTCACTAGTCCGCGGTGGTCCACATTTCACCCAGGTCGAGGGGCTGCGCCTCTGGAGTCCGGCACCCACCTCACATAAGCTCTTCACAAGGCTCGCGCATCTTCCTTACGCTTGAGCCCCGTGCGACGTACGGGGTTCTTGCGCACCTAACGGACATATGCAAGAGACGCAGATCACAGTGATGCGAACGTAACCATCGAAGGGGTTCGAAGGTCTAAGTTGGCGATGTCAGGCAGCGTCTTGGGGGGCGCGACCTGGCATCTGGGGACGTCTTGGGGGACTTTCCCAGAGCTGCGTTGCCGGGACACGTACACCGGGAAGCTTTGAGCGGCCCTCCCGGGCGTGCGCTGTCCCGGCAGACCGCACGATGAGCACGACAGCACGACGAGCACGACAGGCACAACCCGTACGACCGGCACGGCGAGTTCCGCTCGCTGTGCCCACCACAGCGAATTCAGGCGCTGTCCTCACAGACGCCCGGCCGGATCCCGTGGGGGGAATCCGCACCGGGGCATGGGAAGGCGCCCTGGATCGTCGGCCCGTGGGGGGACCGGCGCCAGGGCGCCTTCTGCTGTTCCCGCGCCGTTCAGGGGTCCGGCCAGGGAACCGTTCAGGGGTCCGGCCAGGGGTCCGGCCAGGGAACCGTTCAGGGGCCCGGGCAGGACGGAAAAGTCCCGTACCACTCGGGGCGGTACGGGACTCACCAGACGCGCTGCGGGGGTGCCTTGCGGCTCAGCGCTCCTCGACGGGCACGAAGTCGCGCTCGACGACGCCCGTGTAGATCTGGCGCGGGCGGCCGATGCGGGACCCCGGCTCCTTGATCATCTCGTGCCACTGGGCGATCCAGCCCGGCAGCCGGCCGAGGGCGAACAGGACCGTGAACATCTCGGTCGGGAAGCCCATGGCCCGGTAGATCAGGCCGGTGTAGAAGTCGACGTTCGGGTAGAGGCTGCGCGAGACGAAGTAGTCGTCGGAGAGCGCGTGCTCCTCCAGCTTCAGGGCGATGTCCAGCAGCTCGTCGGACTTGCCGAGGGCGGAGAGCACGTCGTGCGCGGCGGCCTTGATGATCTTGGCGCGCGGGTCGAAGTTCTTGTAGACCCGGTGGCCGAAGCCCATCAGACGGACGCCGTCCTCCTTGTTCTTCACCTTGCGGATGAAGGAGTCGACGTCGCCGCCCGCGTCGCGGATGCCCTCGAGCATCTCCAGCACCGACTGGTTGGCGCCGCCGTGCAGCGGGCCCCAGAGGGCGTTGATGCCGGCGGAGATCGAGGCGAACATGTTCGCCTGCGAGGAGCCGACCAGGCGGACCGTGGAGGTCGAACAGTTCTGCTCGTGGTCCGCGTGCAGGATCAGCAGCTTGTCGAGCGCCGCGACGACCGTCGGGTCGGGCACGTACTCCTGCGCCGGCACCGAGAACGTCATGCGCAGGAAGTTCTCGACGTAGCCGAGGTCGTTGCGCGGGTAGACGAACGGGTGGCCGATCGACTTCTTGTACGCGTAGGCCGCGATCGTCGGGAGCTTCGCGAGCAGCCGGATCGTGGAGAGGTTGCGCTGCCGCTCGTCGAACGGGTTGTGGCTGTCCTGGTAGAAGGTGGACAGCGCCGAGACCACCGAGGACAGCATGGCCATCGGGTGGGCGTCGCGCGGGAAGCCCTTGTAGAAGTTCTTGACGTCCTCGTGCAGCAGGGTGTGCTGCGTGATCTCGTCCTTGAACGCGGACAGCTCGTCGACGGTCGGCAGCTCACCGTTGATCAGCAGGTAGGCCACCTCCACGAAGGAGGAGCGCTCGGCCAGCTGCTCGATCGGGTAGCCGCGGTACCGGAGGATGCCGGCTTCGCCGTCCAGATAGGTAATGGCGGATTTGTAGGCGGCGGTGTTGCCGTAACCGCTGTCCAGCGTCACCAGACCGGTCTGGGCGCGGAGCTTCCCGATGTCGAAGCCCTTGTCGCCGACGGTGCTGTCGATCACCGGGTAGGTGTACTCGCCATCGCCGTACCGCAGTACTACAGAGTTGTCGCTCACGTCTTCCCTCACCGACGTAGTGCCTCATCTTCGAGGTGCCCTGACTGTCTCTACCATCCCCCACTTGGCTCAGGAGAGTGCACTCGGGGTCGACCATCGGGCCTATTGGCGGCACTCAGTGCCGCCAACTTGCTCATCCTGCCCCCTCCGAAGCCCATCCGGAAGTGCTGTGTGACCTTTCCGACTCGTTTGATCGATCATTTTTTTCACACGGGCCGGGAGGTTTACGGGAAGGTTTCAGGGCCGGGAGCCCGCCAGCCGGAAGTCGAGCGCCGTGCACCGCCGCCCGGCCGACACCGTCCGCACCGCCTGCCCGATCGCCTTGCGCGAGCCGACGAGGACGACCAGCTTCTTCGCCCGGGTGACCGCCGTGTACAGCAGGTTCCGCTGGAGCATCATCCAGGCGCCGGTCGTCACGGGGATCACCACCGCCGGGTACTCGCTCCCCTGCGAGCGGTGGATGGTCACCGCGTAGGCGTGGGCCAGTTCGTCGAGTTCGTCGAAGTCGTACGGCACCTCCTCGTCCTCGTCCGTCAGCACGGTGAGGCGCTGGTCGACCGGGTCGAGCGAGGTGACGACGCCCACGGTGCCGTTGAAGACGCCGTTCTCGCCCTTCTCGTAATTGTTGCGGATCTGGGTGACCTTGTCGCCGACGCGGAAGACCCGGCCGCCGAACCGCTTCTCGGGCAGGTCCGGGCGCCCCGGGGTGACGGCCTGCTGGAGCAGCCCGTTCAGCGTCCCGGCGCCGGCGGGTCCCCGGTGCATGGGCGCCAGCACCTGCACGTCCCGGCGCGGGTCGAGCCCGAACTTCGCGGGAATGCGCCGCGCGGCGACATCCACCGTGAGCCGCCCCGCCTCCTCGGTGTCGTCCTCGACGAAGAGGAAGAAGTCCTTCATGCCGTCGGTGACGGGGTGCTGCCCGGCGTTGATCCGGTGGGCGTTGGTGACGACACCGGACTGCTGGGCCTGCCGGAAGACGCGGGTGAGCCGGACGGCGGGGACCGGGCTGCCGGGCGCCAGCAGGTCCCGGAGCACCTCCCCCGCCCCCACGCTGGGCAGCTGGTCGACGTCCCCGACGAGCAGCAGGTGGGCGCCCGGGGGGACGGCCTTGGCGAGCTTGTTGGCGAGGAGGAGATCGAGCATGGACGCCTCGTCCACCACCACCAGGTCGGCGTCGAGCGGCCGCTCCCGGTCGTAGGCCGCGTCGCCGCCGGGCTTGAGCTCCAGCAGCCGGTGCACGGTGGACGCCTCGGCGCCGGTCAGCTCGGCGAGCCGCTTGGCGGCCCGGCCGGTGGGCGCGGCAAGCACCACCTTCGCCTTCTTGGCCCGCGCCAGCTCCACGATCGAGCGGACGGTGAAGGACTTGCCGCAGCCGGGCCCGCCGGTGAGGACGGCGACCTTCTCGCTGAGCGCGAGCTTGACGGCCGCCTCCTGCTCGGGCGCGAGGTCGGCGCCCGTGCGCTGCTTCAGCCACCCGAGCGCCTTGTCCCAGGCCACGTCCTGGAAGCCGGGCATCCGGTCCTCGTCCGTGTGGAGGAGGCGGCGCAGCTGTCCGGCGAGGGCCTGCTCGGCACGGTGAAAGGGGACGAGGTAGATGGCGGTGATCGGCTCACCGCCCTCGGGATGGGGGACCTTCTCCCGCACGACACCCGGGTCGCCGTCCGGATCCTCCGGCTCGGCGGCCAGCTCGCCGAGGCACTCGATGACGAGCCCGGTGTCCACCTGGAGCAGCTTCACCGCGTCGGCGATCAGCTTCTCCTCGGGGAGGTAGCAGTGCCCCTGGTCGGTGGCCTGCGACAGGGCGTACTGCAGCCCTGCCTTCACCCGCTCCGGGCTGTCGTGCGGGATCCCGACGGACTGGGCGATCTTGTCGGCGGTGAGGAAGCCGATGCCCCAGACGTCGGCGGCGAGCCGGTAGGGCTGGTTCTTCACGACGGAGATGGAGGCGTCCCCGTACTTCTTGTAGATCCGCACCGCGATCGACGTGGACACCTCGACCGTCTGGAGGAAGAGCATGACCTCCTTGATCGCTTTCTGCTCCTCCCAGGCGTCGGCGATCTTCTTGGTCCGCTTGGGCCCGAGCCCGGGCACCTCGATGAGCCGCTTGGGCTCCTCCTCGATGACCGTGAGGGTCTCGAGCCCGAAGTGCTGCGTGATCCGGTCCGCGAAGATCGGCCCGATCCCCTTGACCAGCCCGGACCCGAGATAGCGCCGGATGCCCTGGACGGTGGCGGGGAGCAGCGTCGTGTAGTTCTCGACGTGGAACTGCTTCCCGTACTGCGGGTGGGACCCCCAGCGGCCCTCCATTCGCAGCGACTCCCCCACCTGCGCGCCGAGCAGCGCGCCGACGACGGTCAGCAGATCGCCGGCGCCTCTGCCGGTGTCGACGCGGGCGACCGTGTAGCCGTTCTCCTCGTTGGCGTACGTGATCCTCTCCAGGACGCCTTCGAGGGTGGCGAGCCGCCGCTCGCCGGGGGCCGCGGGGGGCTGGTCGGTCATGATCCGACGGTACCGGTGGGGTGTGACAGGGCGGTCGGAGAGTCGCCTTCTCAGTACTCTGGGCCCATGGACTACGCCAAGATGCGCGCCATCGCCGCAGAGCTCGGGGCCTACTCGGAGCAGCTCGAGGGGTCGTGGAGCGTCGAGATCGGGCCGTCCGGTCCGATACTGGCGATGATGTCCCCGTCGAAGCGGCACGAGGGGACGGTCCGCCGCATCTGCAAGCAGTTGGACGCGCAACTGCCCGGCACCCACCCCGGCTACATCTGCGCGAACGGCCCCGAGATCGAGCACCCCGCCATCGGCCGCATGCGCCGCCCGGACGCCGTCGTCATCCCCGAAGCCACCCTCGACGAAGAGGGCCTGGCCGTCGACGCGACGCAGGTGCTGGCTACCGTCGAGATCGTCTCACCGTCCAACCCGAGCAACGACTACGACGAGAAGTTGGCCGACTATCCGGCCATGGGCATCCCGCACTACATGATCGTCGACCCGCGCACCGGCACGATCGAGGTGCACTCCGAGCCGTGCAAGGGCCGCTACAGCAGCAAGGAGCCGTACATCTTCGGTGACTCGGTGCCGTTCGGGCCGTGGACGGTGGAGACGTCGGAATTCCGCAGGTACGGCAGGGACGGTTAGCGGCGCGTTTGCGACGTGAGGGCTTCGAGGAAGGAGGCGAATGCCTCCGGCGGGAAGGTGAGGGTGGCTCGGGCCGGGGTCTTGCTGTCGCGGATGGCGACGTGGGTGGCCGAGTTCGCGATCTCCACGCAACTGTTGCCGTCGCCCTCTCCGGAGTAGGAGGACTTCCGCCAGTTGGTGAACGTGGTCATGAGTCTCACAGCTCTTTCGCTAGTTCGTGGATGAATGTGCGTGACCGTGCGGGTTCGAGCGATGCAGCAGTCACCATACGGAAGTTCGTGCGGTACGTACTCAGTTGGGCTTCTGCATCCATGAAGACCACGCCATGAGGCGCATCACGCACCACGGTGTCCAGCCTGGGCAGAGGACCACCCGCGTAGGTCATGGCGCTGGATGCCTTACCGAAGCCGTCCAGATCGAATGGGATCACCCGCAACGTGACGTGGTCCGCTTCGGAGCGTTCGAGGAGCTTTTCAAGCTGGCTGCGGGCGACTTTACGGTCGCCCACTCTGATACGCAGCGCCGCTTCGTGGATCACAACATCGTGCGCAACAGCGAGTTCTTGGCGAGCCATGCGGTGTTGGACGCGTAGATCGATCTCCTCGTCGGTCAGGCTGGGCATGCGCGAGGAGAAGACGGCACGTGCATAATCCGCTGTCTGCAAGCGGCCCGGGACGTAGAGGATCGCGACATCGTGCAGGAAGGTCGCATGGTGCTCCAGTTCCGACAGGTCGAGGAACGGCGTAGGCAGTAGCCCGCGATAGTCCTCCCACCAACCACGTGTCCGGTCGGTCGCCATGAAAGTCAGCGCCGCGATGAGATCCTCGTCCTTGCACGCGTAGTGCGACTTCAGGCGGCGCAACCGCTGTTCACTCACGCCCGTCAGCCCGGATTCGATGTGAGTGATCTGAACCCTGTTCGCACCTAGCAACGCTGCCGCCTCTGTGGCGGTGAGGCCGGCGGCTTCGCGGAGTCGGCGAAGTTCGAGCCCGAGGCGCCTCTGACGTGCGGTCGGCTCACGCCTGAGAACCATGATTCCTCTTTCAACCCATCTGCTAAGAAAGCTCGTTCGGGGGTCAGATTACGCGATCGACTTGCTCTGGATTACTAGTTAGCCCTACCGTCGGTGACGCGACGCACACCGTGCGACACCGGGTCACCGGAAGCGCACCGCCCCGTCCTGCCATGACGGCTGCGGCAATGACACTGGGCCCGCCTCTCACCCCACCGCCCTCTGCGAGGAGTCCCGCATGCCCGAAAACGAACCCTGGGAGTACTCCCTCTACGTCCCCAACGATCTGCGCGCCGTCACCATCAGCCGCCGCACCCTCCGTCTGGTCCTCACGATGCACGGCCTGATCCGCCTCGTGGACGTCGCCGAACTGCTCGCCACGGAGCTGGTCTCCAACGCCGTACGGCACACCAAGGGCCCCGCCGCCCTCTGCATCCGCTGGTCGCCGCCCGGCACGCTGCGGATCGGGGCGTGGGACGCGGACCCCGAACCGCCGGAGCCGCCCGCGAAGTTCGAGAGGGTGACCGAGCTGGAGGAGGGGCGGGGGCTGGCGCTGGTGCGGGCCTGCGCCGACGTATGGGGCTGGCACCCGCTGGCGAGACACGGCAACCGGGGCAAGTACGTGTGGTGTGAGCTGTCGGCGGCCTGAGATCGGCGCTGTCAGTCGTGATCACAGAGTCGGAGCACGAGATCAGTCGAAGGCCGCTGCATCCGGCGAATCCTTGTCTGAGCGATCGATTTCGAGGCCGACGTTCAAGGGCGAGCTAGGGTGACCACTATGCGATGGGGGGGGATCGCCCGGCTTGGATCCGGTGCACGGCCGCGGTGTACGTGGTCGGGTTCCTGGAAGGGACGGGAGCGCATGGGTACTTTCTGGCGACGGACGGGCTGAATGCCTACGACTACGCACCGATACTCGTCCAAGTCCTCTTCCACCTGCTCTTGCTGCTGGATCCGCTGGCCGCACTGGTGATCATCCGTGCCCGCCCCGGTGGACCGATGTTCGCTGCCCTGGTCATGCTCGCGGATGTGGTCGGCAACTGGAGCATTGCCTGGAGCGCGGTCATGGCGCATCCCACCGCGTTCCTCCGCCCGGTGGGGCTCTTGCCGATCACGCTCTTCGGCATCTTCGTCCTGCTCACGACGCTTCCGCTTCGCCGAGCCTTCAAGGGCCGAAGCTCCTGCACCACGTCAACCCGCGGACCGGCCTGCGGGAGACCGACTTTCACGCGCTCGCCGACTGGTACGGCTTCGTCGCGCATGCCTGACGACCCGACGCGCGGGGGTGGTTGAGGACGACGACCGCCCCCGGTTCACGATCAGCCCGTGATCGAGAAGAACAGCGTGTCCTGGGTGTACCAGTCGATGTTCTTCGTGGCGTACTCCCACTCCTTGTGCTCGAACTCGAGCTTCTCGATCACCTCGCGGAGGTCGTAGCGGAAGTCCTCGTTCATCCGGTCCAGCACCGCGCGGTAGGCGTCCGCCATCGGCTTGGTCCTGGCCAGCGGGAGCATGCCGATGTGCGGCCCGTCCACGGGATACGGGAGGGAGAAGGGGATCTCGGCCGGCGGGCCGGAGAAGAGGTGGTCGTGCAGGAGGAGGCCGGGGTCCACGCCCAGGCGGCGCAGCTCCTCGTCGAGCAGCCCGAAGAAGGTGGAGGGCTTGGAGTACACGCCGAGGTCGGACGGGTCGGAGGCGTTGGAGTCGATGACGAGCTGGAGCGCGTGGTGGTAGGCGCTCGCCGCGCCCTCCGCCGTCGCGCTCGCGTGGCCGGCCACCAGGTGCTCCAGCGCGTCGGGTATGGACAGGCCCAGGTCGATGTCCTGCCTGTCCAGGTCGTGCTGGCGCTGCCGCGCCCGCTCGCGCATGCGGCCGAGACGGCGTTGCTGATCAGCCGTCAATTCCCCGGCGCTGCCCAGGAAGGCGAGGACGGCGGCCTTGTCGGCCGTGCTGTACGAGATGATCCGGCTCATGATCGGCATACTGCCAGTCGGCACTGACAGCGGCCCTCACAGCGCCGCGAACAACCCCGCCAGCGGGGCCGGTGTGCGGGCCGGGTCCAGGGCCTCCACCAGCACCCGGCCGTAGCGGATCTTGCGGCCCGCCTTGGTGCCGAGGAAGCGGCGCAGCTGTTGCTGGGCGGCGCGGCCCTGCTGGGCGGGCTGCTGGAGGAAGGTCTGCAGGCGGCGTGACTCGCCCTCCGCCTCGACGAGTTCGGTCACCGTGCCCACGCCCAGCGCGCGGATCAGCTCGTCCTCCAGGTCGGCCGCGCAGACGAAGAGGCTCTGCGGTGACGCGTCGGCGCGCTTCAGGGCCCGGGCGTAGAAGTCCTGCTCCCGTTCGTCGCACAGGCCCACCAGGCGGAGGTCCAAGCCGGAGGGTCCGAGGAGGCCGGCGAAGCGGCCGACGCTCATCGCGCCGCCCATCGGGAGCACGCAGACGCCCTCCGCCGCCAGGTCCCGGCCGTGCCGTGCGGCCATCGCGTCGACGGCCGCCACGTCGCTCGGTCCTTCGAGCAGGACGGCGGTGTGGACGAGCAGCCGGTCGGCCAGGTCGTGGGCCGGACCGCCGGGGCCGCCGGCCGCCCACGCGGTGACCGCCTTCCGCAGTGCCCCCAAGTCCGTCATGGGGAAAGTCTCCCGCCCCTGCCCGTCGTCGCGGTAGTGGGTTTTGACATGCAGCCGGTTGGCTGCCTATCGTTAAAGGCAGCCAATGGGCTGCATGTCAGAGGGGCGGAGATGGACGAGGTCTTCAAGGCGCTGGCCGACGGCAGCCGGCGACGGCTGCTGGACAGCCTGAACGCGCGCAACGGGCAGAGCCTGCGCGAGCTGTGCGCCGGGCTCGACATGACCCGGCAGTCGGTCAGCAAGCACCTGGCGGTGCTGGAGGCGGCCGGCCTGGTCACCACCGTGCGGCGGGGCCGGGAGAAGCTGCACTACCTCAACGCCGAGCCGATCAACGCCATCGCCGAACGCTGGATCAGCCGCTACGACCGAGAGCGGGTGCACGCACTCGCCGACCTCAAGCACGCGCTGGAGGACACCGCCATGGACAGCAACGCGTTCGTGTACACGACCTACATCAGGACCACGCCGGAGAAACTGTGGCAGGGCCTGACCGACCCGGCCTTCACCCGCCGCTACTGGGGGCTGGAGTTCGGGACCGACTGGGCGACCGGGTCGCCCGTGGTGTGGCGGGAGCGGGGGGCCGAGACCGCCCACCCCGAGCAGGTCGTCCTCGAGTCCGACCCGCCCCGGCGGCTGGCGTACACCTGGCACACCTTCACGCCGGAATGGGCGGCGGCCAACGGGATCGACGACGAGACCCTCGCCAGGCTCTCCGCCGAGCCGCGCTCGAAGGTCGCGTTCGAGATCGAGGACCTCGGCGGGTCGGTGAAGCTGACCGTCGTCCACGACGGGTTCCAGCCCGGCAGCACCGCCCGCGAGATGATCCAGCACGGCTGGCCCGCCCTGATGTCCAGCCTCAAGACGCTGCTGGAGACCGGCGAGACGCTCCCGGAACCCGCGTAGGCGCCACCGCAGGACACGCGCTCAGCGGTGCAGGGTGGTCTGGCGGCCCATCCGCGTGAGCTTCTCCGGGTTGCGCACCGCGTAGAGCCCGCTGATGCGGCCGTCGTCGAGGCGCACCGCCACCACGGTGTCGAGTTCGCCGTCGAGCCGGATGACCAGGGCCGGATGCCCGTTGACCTGGGCCGGGTCCATCCTCATCTCCATGTCCAGTTTGACCAGGCCACCCAGCACGAGGCGGGCCACCTTGTCGGCACCGACGATGGGCCGCAGGACGGCCTGCTTGATACCGCCGCCGTCGCCGAGCAGGACGACGTCCGGGGAGAGGACGTCGAGCAGCCCTTGCAGGTCGCCCGTCGCCACGGCCCGCTGGAACGCCGCGAGCGCCTCGCGGGACTGGGTCGCCGAGACTTCCCCGCGCGGGCGGCGTGCCGCCACGTGGGCGCGGGCGCGGTGGGCGATCTGCCGGACGGCGGCCGGGCTCTTCTCGACGGCCTCGGCGATCTCGTCGTAGCCGAGGTCGAAGACCTCGCGCAGGACGAACACCGCCCGCTCGACCGGCGCGAGCGTCTCCAGGACCAGCATCATCGCCATCGACACGCTGTCGGCCAGCTCGACGTCCTCGGCCACGTCGGGTGTGGTGAGCAGCGGCTCGGGCAGCCAGGAACCGACGTAGGACTCCTTGCGGCGGCCGAGCGTGCGCAGCCGGTTCAGCGCCTGGCGGGTGGTGATGCGGACCAGGTAGGCGCGCCGGTCGCGCACCGTGCCGAGGTCGACGCCCGCCCACTTCAGCCAGGTCTCCTGGAGCACGTCCTCGGCGTCGGCCGCCGAGCCGAGCATCTCGTAGGCGACCGTGAAGAGGAGGTTGCGGTGGGCGACGAAGTCCTCGGTGGCCGCGTCCACGGGTCCCCCGCCGCCAGTCGCGTCGCCCTGTTCGCGTCCGTTCTTCTCGCTGGTCACCAGCTTCTCCCGTTCGTTCGGTTCCGGCGGTGTCACGCGCACAGGACACCGGTCGGCGCGATTCCGTGACACCCGGCGACGGTGGCCTGTGTCACATCGGCGGCCTGTCACAGGGTTCGGTGCGCCGGCGTCTTGTGTTCGTCACCGAGACACCGACAGCGAGGACGAGATCATGGACACCCGATTCAACCTCTTCGAGAACGAGTTCGCCGGCCGGTTCGCGAAGCGGTTCGCGGGCATGGGAGTGCTGCTTCACGAGTCGACGCTGCCGAAGGCCACGCAGGAGCTGGTGTCGCTGCGGGCCAGCCAGATCAACGGCTGCGGCCACTGCATCGACATGCACGTCAAGGAGGCCGCGGCCGCCGGGGAGAGCGCGGTCCGGCTGCACCTGGTCGCCGCCTGGCGCGAGTCCACCGTGTTCACCGAGGCCGAGCAGGCGGCGCTGGCCCTCGCCGAGGAGGGCACCCGGCTCGCCGACGCCCACGAGGGCGTGTCCGACGAGACATGGGCCCTGGTGCGCAAGCACTACGACGACGACCAGGTCGCCACGCTGGTCTGCCTGGTCGCCCTGATCAACGCGGCCAACCGGCTCGCCGTGATCACGCACCAGAAGGGCGGCTCGTACGAGGCGGGGATGTTCGCGGCGGCCGTGAGCTGAGCGCCACGGCTCAGGGCAGAGCGAGGGCGCCGACGACCAGTTCGACGTCGGCGCCCTCCCGCACGTCCAGGTCCCGGACCCGCCACACACGGGCGTCGATCCGGGTCCCGGCGGCGGTGGTGTGGGCGGGGACGGCCAGCACCACCGCCGGGGACGGCCCCTCCCCCGGCTCCGTGCGCAGCCGCGTCGCCACCATCACCCCGTCGGAGAACCGCAGGTCCACGTCGAGCGGCCGGGGTCCGGCCACGAACGCGACCGGGTCCGGGAGCCCCTGGACGCGGCAGCGCGCACCCGGGAAGAGGTGCGTGTGCCCGCACAGCGCCGGGTAGGTGTCCGTCCCGGCCGGTCCGCCGGAGGGATGGGCCATGGGCGCGCTCCCGAGTTCGCGGATGGGCGCGGGGCCGTCGCCTCGCGCTCCGGGACCGACCACCGCCGTCCTCCCGTTCCTACCGCGTGACCGGCCCGGACGGTACCCGGCCGGTCCGTTCGTGGCGGCGGCCCGGTGACGGAGGTCAGTGACGGGGCCGCCGCCGGGACCGGTACGCCGCCGCGAAGGCCCGGTCACGATTGGGTCTCGGCCCGTCACCACCCCTTGATTCCCGCCCGTGTAATCGTTTCCAATCCTTCGTGTAATCGATTCCACGAGGAGGTGGAACGGCGATGGCGAGCATCAAGGACGTGGCCGCCGAGGCGGGCGTGTCCGTCGCGACGGTCTCGCGGGCACTCAACGGCCACCCGTCGGTCAGCGCCGCCGCACGCGCTCGCGTGCTGGCCGCCGTCGAGACGCTGGGCTACCGTCCCAACGCCGTCGCCCGGTCGCTGCGCACCGACCAGACCCGCACCCTCGGCCTGGTCATCAGCGACGTCATGAACCCGTACTTCACCGAGCTGGCCCGCTCCGTCGAGGAGGAGGCCCGCGCGCTCGGCTACAGCGTCATCATCGGCAACGCCGACGAGCGCCCCGACCTCCAGGACCACCACGTCACCACGCTGCTGGACCGGCGGATCGACGGGCTGCTCGTCTCCCCCACCGACGGGGGCTCCCCGCGCATGCTGGACGCCGCGCGGGCCGGGACGCCGATGGTCTTCGTCGACCGCTGGATCCCCGGCGTGGACGTGCCCGTCGTCAGGTCGGACGGGCGGGCGGCGGTACGGGATCTCGTCGCGCACCTGCACGGGCTCGGGCACCGCCGGCTCGCGATCATCGCCGGGCCCGCCGCCACCACGACCGGCCGCGAGCGCGTCGACGCCTTCCGCGAGGCGCTCGCCGCGTACGGGCTCCCCCTCCCCGACGCCTACATCGGCCAGGGCGACTTCCAGGCCGGCAGCGGACGCCGGGTCACCGAGGGCTTCCTCGACCTGCCCGAGCCGCCCGAGGTCGTCTTCGCCGCCGACAACCTGATGGCGCTCGGCGCGCTGGACGCCGTACGCGCGCGCGGGCTGCGGGTTCCCGAGGACATCGGGCTCGCCGCGTTCGACGACATCCCCTGGTTCGTGCACACCGATCCGCCCGTCACCGCGATCGCCCAGCCCACCCGGGACCTCGGGCGGGCCGCCGTACGCGCCCTCGTCGAGCGGATCGCCGGGCGGGCCGGCGAGTCCGTCACCCTTCCGGCGCGGCTCGTCGTGCGCCGCTCGTGCGGCGAGCCCGGCGCCCCCGGCCCCACGTCACCGACCCCCGTCCACCCGTCCCCCGTACAAAGGAGTACGCCGTGAGCAGCCGCAGTCCGGACGAGTTGCTGCGCATCGAGGGCATCCGCAAGACCTTCCCCGGCGTGGTCGCGCTCGACAGCGTCGACTTCGACCTGCGCCGGGGCGAGGTGCACGTGCTCCTCGGCGAGAACGGCGCGGGCAAGAGCACGCTCATCAAGATGCTCTCCGGCGCCTACACGCCCGACGCCGGGCGGATCCTGGCCGGTGGTGAGGACGTGCGCATCCACGGTGCGCAGGACTCCGAGCGCCTCGGGATCGCCACCATCTACCAGGAGTTCAACCTCGTCCCCGATCTGACGGTCGCCGAGAACATCTTCCTGGGGCGCCAGCCGCGCCGGCTCGGCATGATCGACCGGAAGAAGATGTACGCCGACGCCGAGGTGCTGCTGGAGCGGGTGGGGGTCAAGGTGTCCCCGCGTGCGCGGGTGCGCGAACTCGGCATCGCCCGGCTCCAGATGGTCGAGATCGCCAAGGCGCTCAGCCTGGACGCGCGCGTGCTCATCATGGACGAGCCGACCGCCGTTCTGACCTCCGAGGAGGTCGAGAAGCTGTTCGCCATCGTGCGGCGGCTGCGCGAGGACGGCGTCGGGATCGTCTTCATCACCCACCACCTGGAGGAGATCGCCGCGCTCGGCGACCGGGTCACCGTGATCCGGGACGGGCGCAGCGTCGGGCAGGTGCCCGCCTCCACGCCCGAGGACGAACTGGTCCGGCTCATGGTCGGGCGGTCCATCGAGCAGCAGTACCCGCGCGAGCGCGCCGACGCCGGTGAGCCCCTGCTCAAGGTGGAGGGACTCACGCGGGACGGCGTCTTCCACGACGTCGGCTTCGAGGTGCGGTCCGGTGAGGTCGTCGGCATCGCGGGGCTGGTCGGGGCCGGGCGTACGGAGGTCGTGCGGGCGGTGTTCGGTGCCGACCCGTACGACGCGGGGACCGTGCACGTCGCGGGCGCGCCGCTGCGGCGGCACGACGTGAACGCCGCCATGGCCGCCGGGATCGGGCTCGTCCCCGAGGACCGCAAGGGGCAGGGGCTCGTGCTCGACGCCTCCGTGGAGGAGAACCTCGGGCTCGTCACCCTGCGGTCGAGCGCCCGCGCGGGCCTCGTCGACCTCAAGGGGCAGCACGCGGCGGCGGAGCGGATCGCCGGGCAGCTCGGCGTGCGGATGGCCGGGCTCGGGCAGCACGTGCGCACGCTGTCCGGCGGCAACCAGCAGAAGGTCGTCATCGGCAAGTGGCTGCTGGCGAACACCAAGGTGCTGATCCTCGACGAGCCGACGCGCGGCATCGACGTCGGCGCCAAGGTCGAGATCTACCAGCTGATCAACGAACTGACGGCCGCCGGTGCCGCCGTGCTCATGATCTCCAGCGATCTGCCGGAGGTCCTCGGCATGAGCGACCGCGTGATCGTCATGGCGCAGGGGCGCGTCGCGGGTGAACTCCCCGCCGAACAGGCCACCCAGGACGCCGTGATGGCCCTCGCCGTCAGTACCCACACCAGCGACTCCCCCCACAACGACGGAACGGAGGCCTTCCGTGGCCACTGACACGCTCAAGAGCAAGCCGGGCGCGCAGGGCGGCGCCACGGGCGGTCTGCGCCGCCTGCTGCTCGACAACGGCGCGCTGACCGCGCTGATCGTCCTCGTCGTCGCCATGTCGGCGCTGTCGGGGGACTTCCTGACCGCCGACAACCTCCTCAACGTCGGCGTCCAGGCCGCCGTGACCGCGATCCTCGCGTTCGGCGTCACCTTCGTCATCGTCTCGGCGGGCATCGACCTGTCGGTCGGTTCGGTCGCCGCGCTGTCGGCCACCGTGCTGGCCTGGAGCGCCACCGAGGCCGGGATGCCGGTCGTCCTCGCCGTGCTGCTGTCCGTGCTGACGGGCATCGCGTGCGGTCTGGTGAACGGTTTCCTCATCTCGTACGGGAAGCTGCCGCCGTTCATCGCGACGCTCGCCATGCTGTCGGTGGGGCGCGGTCTGTCGCTGGTCATCTCGCAGGGTTCGCCGATCGCCTTCCCGGACTCGGTCTCCCACCTCGGTGACACCCTCGGCGGGTGGCTGCCGGTGCCGGTGCTCGTGATGATCGTGATGGGGCTGATCACGGCGTTCGTCCTCGGGCGGACGTACATCGGCCGCTCCATGTACGCCATCGGCGGCAACGAGGAGGCCGCGCGGCTGTCCGGGCTGCGGGTGAAGCGGCAGAAGCTCGCCATCTACGCCTTCTCCGGCCTCTTCGCCGCCGCCGCGGGCATCGTGCTCGCCTCCCGGCTCTCCTCCGCGCAGCCGCAGGCCGCGCAGGGCTACGAGCTGGACGCCATCGCCGCCGTCGTGATCGGCGGTGCCTCGCTGGCGGGCGGCACCGGCAAGGCCTCGGGCACGCTGATCGGCGCGCTGATCCTCGCGGTGCTGCGCAACGGCCTGAACCTGCTGTCCGTCTCCGCGTTCTGGCAGCAGGTCGTCATCGGCGTCGTCATCGCGCTGGCGGTGCTCCTCGACACGCTGCGGCGCAAGGCGGGCGCGGTCACGCCGGCGGCCGGAGCGTCCGGCGGCGGCAACCGGGGCAAGCAGGCGCTGACCTACGTGATCGCGGCGGTCGTGGCCGTCGCCGTCGTCGGCGCGACCTCGCTGCTGCACAACGGCTCCTCGGACGGCAAGAACCAGAAGATAGGGCTGTCCCTGTCCACGCTCAACAACCCGTTCTTCGTGCAGATCAGGAACGGCGCGGAGGCGGAGGCGAAGCGGCTGGGCGTGGACCTGACGGTCACGGACGCCCAGAACGACGCCTCCCAGCAGGCCAACCAGCTGCAGAACTTCGTCAGCGGCAGCCTGTCCGCGGTCGTCGTCAACCCGGTGGACTCCGACGCCGCGGGCCCCTCGGTGCGCTCGG
The DNA here is from genome assembly GCF_041538145.2 of Streptomyces sp. MMCC 100. NCBI lineage: Bacteria > Bacillati > Actinomycetota > Actinomycetes > Kitasatosporales > Streptomycetaceae > Streptomyces > Streptomyces sp. MMCC 100. Next base: position 877,889 of record NZ_JBGORK020000001.1, on the reverse strand, counting down.
CGAACAAGGACGACATCCCCGTCATCGCGGTGGACCGCGGCGTCAACAAGGCGGACACGTCCGCGCTGGTCGCCTCCGACAACGTCGAGGGCGGCAAGCTGGGCGCCAAGGCGCTCGCCGAGAAGCTCGGCGGCAAGGGCACCATCGTCGTCCTCCAGGGCCAGGCCGGCACCTCCGCCAGCCGGGAGCGGGGGTCGGGCTTCGCGGCCGGCCTGAAGGAGTACCCGGGCATCAAGGTCGTCGCCAAGCAGCCCGCGGACTTCGACCGCACCAAGGGCCTGGACGTGATGACGAACCTGCTCCAGGCGCACCCCGACGTCGACGGCGTCTTCGCGGAGAACGACGAGATGGCGCTGGGCGCGATCAAGGCGCTGGGTTCCAAGGCCGGCAAGTCGGTCCAGGTCGTCGGCTTCGACGGCACTCCGGACGGGCTGAAGGCGGTCCAGGAGGGCACGTTGTACGCGTCCGTCGCGCAGCAGCCGAAGGAACTGGGCAGGATCGCCGTACAGAACGCGCTGCGGGCGGCCGAGGACAAGAAGGTGGAGCAGACGGTGAAGGTGCCCGTGAAGGTCGTCACCAAGGAGAACGTGGCCGGCTTCGAGGGCTGAGACCGGCCCGCGGGAGTGCACGGGTGGGCGGGCGGTCACGGCGACCGTCCGCCCGCCTCACTCGGATTCACTCGATCGGAGAACGATTGATGTACGACTACGACCTGCTGGTCGTCGGGTCGGCCAACGCCGACCTGGTGATCGGTGTCGAGCGGCGGCCGGGGGCCGGCGAGACGGTGCTCGGCTCCGACCTGGCCGTCCACCCGGGCGGCAAGGGCGGCAACCAGGCCGTCGCCGCCGCCCGCCTCGGTGCCCGTACGGCCCTGCTGGCCCGGGTCGGCGACGACGACTACGGGCGGCTGCTGCTCGACTCGCAGCGGGCGGCCGGCGTCGACACGGTCGGTGTCCTGGTGGGCGGCGCCCCGACCGGCGTCGCGCTGATCACGGTCGACCCGTCCGGGGACAACAGCATCGTGGTCTCGCCGGGCGCCAACGGCCGCCTCGCACCGGGCGACGTCCGGGCGGCAGCCAGCCTCTTCCACGCCTCCCGGGTGGTCTCCACGCAGTTGGAGATCCCGCTGGAGACGGTCGTGGAGGTGGTGCGCAGCCTCGCGCCGGGCAGCCGGTTCGTGCTGAACCCGTCGCCGCCGCAGCCGCTTCCGCAGGAGGTGCTGGCGGCGTGCGACCCGCTGATCGTAAACGAGCACGAGGCGAAGGTGATCCTCGGTGACGCCCTCGTCGGCGAGCGTCCCGAGGACTGGGCCCGCGTCCTGCTGGCCAAGGGGCCGCGCTCGGTGGTCGTGACCCTGGGCGCCGAGGGCGCGCTGATCGCGTCGGCGGGCGGGGGCGTGGTCCGGGTGCCGTCCGTGAAGGTGGACGCCGTGGACACGACGGGCGCGGGCGACGCGTTCACGGCGGCGCTGGCCTGGCGGCTCGGCACCGGCGAGTCGCTCGCCGACGCGGCGGCGTACGCGGCCCGGGTGGGCGCGGCGGCGGTCACGAAGGCGGGGGCGCAGGAGTCGTATCCGACGGCCGCGGAGGCCGAGGCGCTGGGGGCAGGGGCGCTGTGAAGAAGGCCGGGATACTCAACCGCCACCTGTCCGGCGCCCTCGCCGAACTCGGCCACGGGGACGGCGTCCTGGTGTGCGACGCGGGCATGCCCCTCCCGGACGGTCCGCGCGTCGTCGACCTGGCCTTCCGGGCCGGGGTGCCGTCCTTCGCGGAGGTGCTGGACGGCCTGCTCGCCGAGCTGGTCGTCGAGGGCGCGACGGCGGCGGCGGAGGTCCGGGAGGCCAACGCCGGATGCGCCGCGCTGCTCGACGGACTCTTCCCCGCTCTCGAACTCGTCCCGCACGAGCGGCTGAAGGAGCTGTCGGCGAGCGCGCGGCTGATCGTCCGCACCGGGGAGGCGCGGCCGTACGCCAATGTGCTGCTGCGGTGCGGGGTGTTTTTCTGAGGGCACCACTGCCAGGAGTGAGAAGTTTGAGGGGGCCCGGTCGACGACCGGGCCCCCTCGGGTTTCCCCTCCCCTTCGGAACTCCGTGGATTTTCCCCCCCGGGTACCCCCACGGGAGTTCCGATGCCAGGTACGACCCGCGGGACCGCGCAAGGGTTGCACGGTCTCCGGGACTATTTTTCGGGCCCCGCGTCCGCCCCGTCTCCCGCGTGCGCGGCGAACCGGGCCGCCGTCTCGGCGAGGACCTCCCGCCCGTCCCGTGCCCACAGCCCCTCGTTGAACAGCTCGACCTCGATCGCGCCGGTGTACCCGGCCGCCTCGACGTACCCCTTCCACTCCCGCATGTCGATCGCCCCGTCGCCGATCTGACCGCGGCCGTTGAGGACGCCCTCGGGCAGGGGGGTGGTCCAGTCGGCGAGCTGGAAGGTGTGGATGCGGCCCTGCGCACCGGCTCGGGCGATCTGCTCGGGCGCCCGGTCGTCCCACCAGATGTGGTACGTGTCGACGGTGACGCCGACCTGGTGGGCCGGGAAGCGTTCGGCGAGGTCCAGGGCCTGGGTGAGGGTGGAGACCACGCAGCGGTCGGCGGCGTACATGGGGTGGAGCGGCTCGATGGCGAGGCGTACGCCGTGCCGTTCGGCGTACGGGCCCAGCTCCGCCAGCGCGTCCGCGATGCGCTCGCGGGCGGCGCGCAGGTCCTTGTCGCCGGCGGGCAGGCCGCCCGAGACCAGGACCAGGGTGTCGGTGCCGAGGGTGGCGGCCTCGTCGACGGCGCGGCGGTTGTCGGCCAGGGCCTTCGCGCGCTCGTCGGCGTCGACGGCCGTGAGGAAGCCGCCGCGGCACAGGGTGGTGACCCGCAGGCCCGCGTCGCGGACCAGTTTCGCGGCCGCCCCGACGCCGTAGGCCTGGACCGGCTCGCGCCACAGGCCGACGTTGCCGACGCCCAGGTCGCGGCAGGCGGCGGTCAGTTGGGGCAGCGAGAGCTGCTTGACCGTCATCTGGTTGATGCTGAAGCGGGTCAGGTCGTGCTGGGTGTCGTCGTCGCTCACTGGTCCACTCCGTGCAGTTTCAGCAGGGTCCTCATGCGGTCCTCGGCCAGCACCGGGTCCGGGAAGAGGCCGAGTCCGTCGGCGAGTTCGTAGGCGCGCACGAGGTGCGGCAGGGACCGGGCCGACTGGAGGCCGCCGACCATCGTGAAGTGGCTCTGGTGGCCGGACAGCCAGGCCAGGAAGACCACGCCCGTCTTGTAGTAGCGGGTGGGGGCCCGGAAGAGGTGGCGGGAGAGTGCGACGGTGGGGTCGAGCAGGGCGCGGAAACCGTCCGTGTCCCCCGTGTCCAGGACGCGGACCGCGTCCGCGGCCAGCGGGCCCAGCGGGTCGAAGATGCCGAGCAGGGCATGGCTGAAGCCCTGGTCGTCGCCCGCGATCAGCTCCGGGTAGTTGAAGTCGTCGCCGGTGTAGCAGCGCACGCCCCGCGGGAGGCGGCGGCGCAGGTCGATCTCGCGCCGGGCGTCCAGGAGGGAGACCTTGATGCCGTCGACCTTGTCGGGGTGGGCGGCGATGACCTCCAGGAAGGTGTCCGTCGCCGCGTCGAGGTCGGACGAGCCCCAGTAGCCCTCCAGGGCCGGGTCGAACATCGGGCCCAGCCAGTGCAGGATCACGGGTTCGGCGGCCTGGCGCAGGAGGTGGCCGTAGACCTCCAGGTAGTCGTCCGGGCCCTGCGCGGTGGCGGCGAGGGCGCGGGAGGCCATCAGGATGGCCTGGGCGCCCGACTCCTCCACGACGGCGAGCTGTTCCTCGTAGGCCGACCGTACGTCCGCGAGGGCGGCGGCGGGCCCGGTCAGCTGGTCCGTGCCGACGCCGCAGGCGATGCGGCCGCCGGTCGCCTTCGCCTCGGTGGCAGAGCGACGGATCAGTTCCGCCGCCGTGGCCCAGTCCAGGCCCATGCCGCGCTGGGCGGTGTCCATCGCCTCGGCGACGCCGAGCCCGTGGGACCACAGGTGGCGGCGGAAGGCGAGGGTGGCGTCCCAGTCGATGGCGGCGGGCCCGTCGGGGGTGGTGTCCGCGTACGGGTCGGCGACGACGTGCGCGGCCGAGAAGACCGTACGGGAGGTGAAAGCGCTTCCCGGGATCGGCCGGGTGCGGCGCAACGGCTCCGGGGAGGGCTCGTGGGTGCGCAGGGCGCCGTGGGCGTCGGGGAGCAGGAGGGTCACAGCGCGATCTCCGGTACGTCGAGGCGGCGGCCCTCCGCCGAGGACCTCAGGCCCAGTTCGGCGAGCTGGACGCCGCGGGCGCCGGCCAGCAGGTCCCAGTGGTAGGGGGCGTCGGCGTAGACGTGCCTCAGGAACAGCTCCCACTGGGCCTTGAAGCCGTTGTCGAACTCGCCGTTGTCGGGGACCTCCTGCCACTGGTCGCGGAAGACCTCGGTGGCGGGGATGTCCGGGTTCCAGACCGGCTTGGGGGTGGCCGAGCGGTGCTGGACACGGCAGTTGCGCAGGCCCGCGACGGCCGAGCCCTCGGTGCCGTCGACCTGGAACTCGACCAGTTCGTCGCGGTTGACGCGGACCGCCCAGGAGGAGTTGATCTGGGCGATCGTGCCGCCGTCGAGCTCGAAGACGCCGTAGGCCGCGTCGTCGGCGGTGGCGTCGTAGGGCTTTCCCTTCTCGTCCCGGCGCTCGGGGATGTGGGTGGCGGTGAGGGCCTGGACGGACTTCACGCGGCCGAACAGCTCGTGCAGCACGTACTCCCAGTGCGGGAACATGTCGACGACGATGCCGCCGCCGTCCTCGGCGCGGTAGTTCCAGGACGGGCGCTGGGCCTCCTGCCAGTCGCCCTCGAAGACCCAGTAGCCGAACTCGCCGCGCACGGACAGGATCCGGCCGAAGAATCCGCCGTCGATCAGGCGCTTGAGCTTGAGCAGGCCGGGGAGGAAGAGCTTGTCCTGGACGACGCCGTGCTTGATGCCCCTGGCCTGGGCGAGGCGGGCCAGTTCCAGGGCGCCGTCGAGGCCGGTGGCGGTGGGCTTCTCGGTGTAGACGTGCTTGCCCGCGGCGATCGCCTTCCTGATCGCCTCCTCGCGGGCCGAGGTCACCTGGGCGTCGAAGTAGATGTCGATGGTGTCGTCGGCCAGGACGGCGTCGAGGTCCGTGCAGACGTGGTCGAGTCCGTGGCGTTCGGCCAGCGCCCTGAGCGCGTGCTCGCGGCGGCCGACCAGGACCGGCTCCGGCCACAGCACGGTGCCGTCGCCGAGGTCGAGGCCGCCCTGTTCGCGCAGGGCCAGGATCGAGCGGACCAGGTGCTGGCGGTAGCCCATGCGCCCGGTCACGCCGTTCATGGCGATACGCACCGTCTTGCGTGTCACGTCATTCCCTTCGTACAAGCCATGCCGCGAGCCGCGGATGGAGCTCGAGCCGTACAGCAAGCGCTTTCTATGTATAACGAAGCTAGCCTGTGAGCGGTGGTCCGGACAAGACCGCGGTCGGGGTGAGTTGTTCGAGGGGGCGAACGACGGCGGACGGTGGCCGTAAGGTCACCGGGGACGGCGTTCGGCTCACACGCGCGATGCGGAGGACGAGGACATGACGGTGACACTGGCGGACGTGGCGGCCCGCGCCCAGGTCTCCCCCGCGACGGTGTCGCGCGTACTGAACGGGAACTACCCCGTGGCCGCCTCCACCCGGGAACGGGTGCTCAAGGCCGTCGACGACCTGGACTACGTGCTCAACGGCCCCGCGAGCGCGCTGGCGGCGGCCACCTCCGACCTGGTGGGCATCCTCGTCAACGACATCGCCGACCCCTTCTTCGGCATCATGGCCGGCGCCGTCCAGTCCGAGATCGGCGGGCCGGGCGGCAGAGCGGGCGGCGAGAGACTCGCCGTGGTCTGCAACACCGGCGGCACCCCGGAGCGCGAGCTGACCTACCTCACGCTGCTCCAGCGGCAGCGGGCCGCCGCGGTCGTGCTGACCGGCGGCGCGATGGAGGACGGGGCCCACCAGACGGCCGTGGCGGCGAAGCTGCGCAGGCTCACGGAGGCCGGGACCCGGGTGGTGCTGTGCGGGCGGCCGCCGGCGCCGGACACCGGGGCGATCGCGCTCACCTTCGACAACCGCGGCGGCGGGCGGATGCTGACCGAGCACCTGATCGGGCTCGGGCACCGGCGGCTCGGCTACATCGCGGGGCCGGAGGAACGGACCACGACCCGGCACCGGCTGGAGGGCCACCGCACCGCGCTCGCCGCGCACGGCATCGAGGAGGACCCCCGCTGGACGGTCCACGGGCGCTACGACCGGCAGGCCGGGTACGAGGCCACGCTGGAGCTGCTGCGCAGGGACCCGACGCTGACCGCGGTCGTCGCCGCGAACGACACCGTCGCGCTGGGCGCGTGCGCGGCGCTGCGCGACTCGGGGCTGCGGATCCCGGACGACGTGTCCGTGGCCGGCTTCGACGACCTGCCGTTCAGCATCGACGCGGTGCCCGCGCTGACGACGGTGCGGCTGCCGCTGGCGGATGCGGGGGCGCGGGCGGGGCGGGTCGCGATGGGGCGGGAGGAGGCGCCGGTGGGCGGGATCGCCACGGTGCGGGGGGAGTTGATGGTACGGGGGTCCTCCGGACGGCCGCGGGGGTGAGACGGGCGGTTGGATTCGCGGTGGCCCGCGTTGGGGTGGGCGCTGCTGGGGGCTGCCGCCCCCAGACCCCCGCTTCGGCCTGAACGGCCTCGTCCTCAAACGCCGGACGGGCTGGTGGTACCGACCGGTGTCCTCATGGGCCGGGCCGAGAATGCCGGCCGGTGTCGACAGGTAAACCGCCTGATCGCGGGTACGCTGCGTGGGCATGAAGCTGGCGTTCTCCACCCTCGGTGTCCCCGGCCTGCCCCTGAACGACGTGCTGGGACTCGCGACCGCGCACGGTTACCACGGCGTCGAGCTGCGCGCCCATCCGGAGGAACCGGTCCATCCGGGCCTGGGTCCGGACGAACGGGCCGCGGTGGCCGCGCAGTTCAAGGCGGCGGGCGTCGAACCCCTGGGTGTGGCGGGGTACGCGCGGGTCGCCGCGCCCGGTGACGACGACGCCGTGATCGCCGAGATGCGCGGCCTGCTCGATCTCGCCCGCGATCTGGGCGCCCCCTACATCCGGGTCTTCCCCGGCGGCGGCACCGACCAGAGCCCCGACGAGGCGGACGCGGCGGCCGCGCGGCGGCTGGGCACGGCCGCCGAGTACGCCGCCGAACTCGGTGTGCGCATTCTGCTGGAGACCCACGACTCGCACCGTACGGGCGCCGACGCGATGCGCATCCTCGGGCTGGTCGGGCACCGCCGGGTGGGCGCCCTGTGGGACGTGATGCACACCTGGCTGGGCGGGGAGCAGCCCTCCGACTCGTACGCGGCGCTCTCCCCGCACCTGGGCTACGTCCAGGTCAAGGACATCGCCTCCGCCGAGGACACCACGCCGCTGGCGCTGGGTGCCGGGGTGCTGCCGCTCACCGAGGTGGTGGACGTGCTGTCCCGGCACGGCTGGGACGGCTGGCTGTGCTGGGAGTACGAGAAGCGGTGGTACGAGTCGGCGGCCCCGCTGCCCGAGCTGCTGGGGCAGGGGCGCGAGCACCTCGCCCGGCTGCTCACGGACGCGGCGTGAGCGCGGACGGCACCGCCGCCGACCGCACCCGGTCCGCCAGCCGCTCCCGGCACCGCGGCCACTCCGCCGCCGTGATGGAGTAGATCGCGGAGTCGCGCAGCCGGCCCTCCTCGCCCGGCACGCAGGAGCGGGACCAGTTGCGCAGGACGCCCTCGAAGCGGGCGCCGGTCTTCTCGATCGCGGCGCGGGAGCGCTGGTTGCGGGCGTCGGTCTTGAGGTCGACGCGAGACACGCCCCAGACCTCGAAGGCGTGGCGGAACAGGAGCAGCTTCGCCTCGGCGTTGACGCCCGTGCCCTGGGCGGAACGGGCCAGCCAGGTGAAGCCGACCTCGACGGCGTCGAGCGCGTCGCCGGTGAGCCAGGAACGGGGTTCCCAGTAGGAGGTGGCGCCGACCGCGCGGCCGGTGGCGAGGGACACCTGGGCGTAGGGTGCCAGCCGTCCGGTGGCCGCCGTGGCCAGGTGGCCGTCGATGTAGGCGCCGACCTCGTCGGGCTCCGGCACCGACGTGAAGTCGTAGGTGCCGCGGTCCTCCCGCGCCGCCACCGCCAGGTCGGACGCGTGCCGGTGGTCCAGCGGCTCCAGTCGTACCAGCGTGCCTTCGAGGACCGGGCCCTTCAGAGTGAATGTCACCCGACGGATTCTTCAGCCGGGGCAGGGGGACGTCCAGCGAATTCCGGTGACGGGGAGGTGCGGACGGTCACCTCCGGTGTGCGCCTGCGGGCGGGGGTGAGCGTCGTCAGCGCCACCCCGCCCACCAGCAGGGCCGCCGCGCACCAGCGCAGGGGGGTCACCGACTCGCCGAGGAAGAGGGCCGCCGACGACATGCCGAAGACCGGGACCAGGAGCGAGAACGGCGCGACCGTCGAGGCGGGGTGACGGCGCAGCAGCCAGCCCCAGGCGCCGAAGCCGAAGACGGTCGAGACCCAGGCGACGAAGAGGATCGTGCCCGCCCCCTGCCAGTCCAGGGCGCGCAGGGCCGCGAGGTCCTCGGCGGGGCCCTCGGTGAGCAGCGAGAGGGCCAGCAGGGGCAGCACGGGGACGGTGGAGACCCAGACCATGAAGTTCAGCGCGTCGGGCGGGGACGCCTTGCGGGTCAGGACGTTCGACACGCCCCACGCCGCCGCGGCGCCGACCACCATCAGGAACGCGCCCAGCGGTCCCGAGGTGCCCTCTTCGAGCGCCGCCACGCCGATGCCGGCCAGTGCGACCAGCATGCCGAGGGCCTGGACGCGGGAGGGCCGTTCGGCGAGGACCGCGGCGGCGATCACCGCGGTGAACACCGCCTGGATCTGCAGGACGAGGGACGACAGGCCGGCCGGCATGCCCGCGTCCATGCCCACGAAGACCAGGCCGAACTTGGCCACGCCGAGGACCAGCCCCACCGCCACGATCCACTTCCAGGCCACCTTCGGGCGGCCCACCCAGAAGACGGCGGGCAGCGCGGCCGCCAGGAAGCGCAGGGCGGAGAAGAGGAGCGGCGGGAAGTGGTCGAGGCCGATCTCGATGACCGTGAAGTTCACGCCCCAGACGGCGGCGACGAGCACGGCGAGGAGGAGGTGGGAAGGTCGCATGCGTCGAGGATCGACCGGAAGGACCGTGTAGCACCAGCGATGATTGCTGCATGGTTGGATGAAGCACTGCTGTCCAATCCTCGGGAGCCGTCATGCTCGACCTCCAGCGTCTGCGCGCCCTGCACGCCGTGTCCGTGCACGGGACGGTCGGGGCGGCCGCCGCCGCGCTCGGTTTCACGCCGTCCGCCGTGTCGCAGCAGATCGCCAAGCTGGAGCGGGAGACCAGGACGGTGCTCCTGGAGCGGGAGGGGCGCGGGGTGCGGCTCACCGACGAGGCCTGGCAACTGGTCGACGCCGCAAGCGAGTTGCTGGCCATCGTGGAGCGGGCGGAGACCCGGCTGGAGGAGCGGCGCGGGGTGCCGTCGGGGCGGCTGACCGTCGCCTCGTTCGCGTCGGCGGCGCGCGGTCTGCTGCCGTCCGTCCTGGCCGACCTGGCGGTACGCCACCCCGCCCTCGACACGCGGCTCACCGAGGTCGACCCGCATCTGTCCGTGGACCTGGTGGCCAAGGGGGCGGTCGACCTGGTGGTGGCGCACGACTGGGACATCGCCCCGCTGCCGGCACCGGCCGGGGTGGAGCAGGCGCCGATCGGGGAGGACCTGTGCGACCTCCTGGTGCCCGAGGGACACCGCCTCGCGGGGCGGAGCGCCGTACGGCGGTCGGAGCTGGGCGGGGAGCGGTGGATCTGCCAGCCGCCCGGCCGGGTCTGCCACGACTGGCTGCTGCGGACGCTGCGGGGCGCCGGGCACGAGCCGGACATCGTCCACCAGGCGGACGAGAACCCGACACTCGTCGCGCTGGTCGCCGCCGGTCTCGGCGTCGCCCTCATCCCCCGGCTCGGACGCGGTCCTCTGCCCGCCGGGGTGGTGGAGGTGCCGCTCGACCCGATGCCGGTACGGCGGCTGTACGCGCTGTGGCGCACGGGCGCGGCGCGCCGTCCGGCGATCGCGGAAACGGTCCGCACGCTACGGGCCCACTGGCCGGCGGTTGCTGCCCGCACGACCCCGCCCGTCCGGCCTGAGCCCGCACCGGCCGTGCACCCGACGGAGCCGCAGAGAGCAAGCGCCTTCTAAGCGCTTGGCCGCACTCACGGCCTCCCCGCCGGGCATCCTGCGCCGCCTCGGCGACTCGTGCGCGGTCCCTTGACTGGCAGAAACTTCCCGGATATTGGTGACTCCTTGGCAGTTTCCTTCACCAGCCCTCCGGAAGGAGCGCACGTGCACCACAGCAGCACGGCCGGCACGGGAAGCACCGCACAGCCCTCCAGACGTACCGTCCTCACCGCCACGGCGGTCGTCACCGCGGCCCTCGCGGCCGGGGGCGGCACGGCGTACGCCGACGCCCGCAGGCCCGACGACGACAAGCTCCGCGGCCTCATCTCCCGCATGACGCTGGAGGAGAAGGTCGGGCAGCTCTTCGTCATGCGGGTCTACGGCCACTCCGCCACCGACCCCGACCAGGCCGACATCGACGCCAACCTCGACGAGATCGGCGTCCGCACCGCGGCCGAGCTGGTCGCCAAGTACCGGGTCGGCGGCATCATCTACTTCGCCTGGGCCCACAACACCCGCGACCCGCACCAGATCGCCGACCTGTCCAACGGCATCCAGAAGGCCTCCCTGGAGCAGCCGCGCGGTCTGCCGGTGCTCATCTCCACCGACCAGGAGCACGGCATAGTGGCCCGCGTGGGCGAGCCCGCCACCCTCTTCCCGGGCGCGATGGCCGTCGGGGCGGGCGGGTCGCGGTCCGACGCCCGCACCCTCGGCAAGATCGCGGGCGCCGAGCTGAACGCCATGGGCATCCGCCAGGACTACTCCCCGGTGGCCGACGTGAACGTCAACCCGGCCAACCCCGTGATCGGCGTACGCTCGTTCGGCGCCGACCCGGACGCGGTGGCGGGGCTGGTGGCCGCGGAGGTGACGGGGTATCAGCGGTCCGGAGTCGCCGCGTGCGCCAAGCACTTCCCCGGGCACGGCGACACCGCCACCGACAGCCACACGGGTTTCCCGGTCATCACGCACAGCCGCGAGCAGTGGGAGGAGCTGGACGCGCCGCCCTTCCGCGCGGCGATCGAGGCCGGCATCGACGCGATCATGACCGCCCACCTGATGGTCCCCGCGCTCGACGACTCCGGCGACCCGGCCACCCTCTCCCGTCCCATCCTCACCGGCATCCTGCGCGAGGAGCTGGGCTACGACGGGGTCGTGGTCACCGACTCCCTCGGCATGGAGGGCGTACGGACGAAGTACGGCGACGCGCGGGTGCCGGTGCTGGCGCTGAAGGCCGGTGTCGACCAGCTGCTCAACCCGCCCGACCTGCCGCTCGCCTGGAACGCCGTCCTGACGGCCGTACGGGAGGGCGAACTCACCGAGGCGCGGCTCGACGAATCGATCCTGCGCGTGCTGCGGCTGAAGGCCAAGCTGGGGCTGTTCCGGGACGCGTACACCAGCCGCCGGGACGTCGACCGGACCGTCGGCACCCGGGGACACCTGGCCGCGGCCGACCGGATCGCCGAGCGGACCACCACGCTGCTGGTCAACGAGGGACGCCTGCTGCCGCTTTCACGCCGTGAGCACCGCAGGCTGCTGGTCGTGGGCGCCGATCCGGCCTCGCCGTCGGGCACGACCGGGCCGCCCACCGGCGTCCTCGCGGGCGCGCTCACGGAGCTGGGCTTCACGGCCACCGCCCTGTCCACCGGCACCGCGCCCTCCGCCGCCGTCATCGACCGCGCCGTCGCGGCGGCCGGGGACGCCGACGCGGTGGTCGTCGCCACGTACAACGTGACCGCGGGCAGCAGCCAGCGCACCCTGGTCACGCGCCTGCTGGAGACCGGCAAGCCGGTCGTCGCGGTCGCCGTCCGCAACCCGTACGACGTCGCCCAGCTCCCCGGCGTCCCCGCCTTCCTCGCCGCCTACTCCTGGACCGACGTGGAGGTCAGGGCGGCGGCCCGCGTGATCGCCGGGCGGGCACGGCCGCGCGGGAAGCTGCCGGTGCCGGTGGTGCGGGCGGACGATCCGGACACGGTGCTCCTCCCGCTCGGGCACGGGCTGACCTACCGGTCCTGACTCGCTCCTCGGACTGAAGACCGGGCTGTGCCCGGCCGCTGTGACGGCCGGGCACAGTCACCGTGCCGGACGAGGGGCCTGCGATCAGGCCCTACGGGCGCAGCGCCGGCTCGCGCTCGACGTCCCGCTTGTCCAGCTTGGCGTCGAACCTCGCCAGCGGCCTGGCCGCCGACGGGTTCTCCTGCACCTTGGCGGAGGCGACGCCCGCCCAGTCCAGGATGCGGGCCGTGGCCAGGGCCTTCTGGTCGGACACCAGACCGGCCACGTTGGCACCGTGGTTCATGCCGGGCGCGGTCATGACGTAGGAGTCACGCGCGCCGTGGCCGAGGCGGAAGCGCTCGGCGCCCCACGGGTCGTTCTCGCCGTACACGAACAGCATCTGCCGGGCGTTGTGCCGCACCCACGTGTCGACGTCCCGCATCGCCCACGGCTCGAACTTCATCGGGATCGAGCGGGGCACGAAGTTGCGCGGCGGCTGGTAGCCGTAGCGGATGTACTTCTTCTCGATGTGCGGGAAGTGGATCGTCGGCGCGCCCAGCTGCGTGCCCGCCTGGTAGTAGTACGGCGTGTAGGTCTCCAGGCCCTGGTCCGTGTAGGCGGAGAAGCCGGAGATCGTGTCGACGGAGTCCCAGATCGCCTCGTCGGTGGCGTTCTTGGCGTCGGCCGGGATGTCCGCGCAGTCGGCGAGGGTGCTGTACTGCCAGAAGCCCCAGACGTAGTCGAGGACGACGGCCTCGTAGGCGCGGTCGAGGCTGCCGATGGTGTCGAAGCTGTAGCCGTTCTCGGCCGCGTACGCCGCGTACTTCTTCTCCAGCGGCGCGCGGCGCACCAGCGCCTCGCGCTGCACGCCGTTCAGCTTGTCGCGGCACTCCTCGGTGCCGACGCGGGCGAAGAAGCGGTCGTAGGCCGAGTCCTCCTTGTTCACCACGTCGTTGGGGGCGACGTAGGCGACGACGCCGTCCATGTCACGCGGGTAGAAACGCTCGTAGTAGGTGGCGGTCATGCCGCCCTTGGAGCCTCCGGTGGAGATCCAGTTCTCCGAGTAGACCGGCTTCAGGGCCTCGAAGATGCGGTGCTGGTCGCTGGCGGCCTGCCAGATGTCGAGCTTGGACCAGTCGGCCGGGGCGGGCCGGGACGGCGTGAAGTAGCGGTACTCCATGGAGACCTGGTTGCCGTCCACGATCTGGGTCGGCTCGCGCCGGCTGGGGGTCGTGGAGACGTTGTAGCCGCCGGTGTAGAAGACCGTCGGGCGGTTCACGTCCTTGTGCAGCACGGTGATCCGCTGCTGGAACGTGCCCTTGGACGGGTGCCGGTGGTCCACCGGCTGGGTGTAGTTGAGGACGAAGAAGCGGTAACCGGTGTACGGCTTCTCCTCGATCAGACTCATGCCCGGTATGGACAGCAGCCGGTCCTTGATGTCGACGGCCTTCGGCTCGGCGGCGGTGGCCGCGCCCGCCGTGCTGACGGTGCCTATGAGCACCACGAGCGCCAGCAGCCATCTGAGCGCCTTGCGCATGCACCCTCCCAGTGAAACGGATGTCCGCCGGAAGCTATCGGAGCAACTCCTGCGGCACCAGGGTCAGCAGAGGATCCAGCCGGAGCTGACGGAGCTGCCGGACACCTTGCCGGTCACCGACACGCAGCGCTTGCCGGCGTGCACGGTCACCGGTCCGGCCCGGTAGGCGAACCGGCCCGAGTCCACGACCGCCCGGCCGCCCCGCGCCCGCACGCTCACCGACATCTGCCGCTTCGTGCCCGGCTTCTTGGGGACGGTTACGGCACAGACGTAGCTGCCGCGTTCGTGGATGAGGACGGCCCCGGCGGCGAAGTGGAGCGTGCGCACCTTGCGGCCCGGGCAGCCCGTGGCGGCCTGTGCCTCCTGCGGCGGCGCGACGGCGAGGAGCGCTGCCGCGCTCAGCACGGCCGTGCCGAGCGCCAGCCGACGACGGGTTGCGGCACCGGCCCGGCCCACTGCGGTCCCCCTCCATAGGGCGATCACTGACGACGTACGGATGTACGGACGCACGGCAGGTGTCGAATGGTTGCGCGAATGGCGGGTCAGCGCGTCGCGCCGACCGGCTCCTCCGGTTCGGCCGCGCCGACGAAGGTCCGCCACAGCCGCGCGTACCGCCCGTCCAGGGCCAGCAGTTCGTCGTGCGTGCCGTCCTCGGCGACCCGCCCGCCGTCCATGACGACGACCCGGTCCGCACGTGCGGCCGTGGTCAGCCGGTGCGCGACGACGAGCGTCGTACGGCGTCCCGCGATGCGGTCGGTGGCCTGGTTGACCTGTGCCTCGGTGGCCAGGTCCAGGGCCGCCGTGGCCTCGTCGAGGAGCAGCACGTCCGGGTCGACCAGTTCGGCGCGGGCCAGCGCGATCAACTGCCGCTGCCCGGCGGAGAGATTGCGGCCCCGCTCGGCGACCTCGTGGAGGTAGCCGCCGGTGAGCGTGGCGATCATCTCGTGCGCGCCGACCGCCCGCGCCGCCGCCTCCACCTCGGCGTCGGTGGCGTCCGGGCGGCCGTAGGCGATGGCGTCCCGGACGGTGCCGGGGAAGAGGTACGCCTCCTGCGGGACGACGCCCAGCCGGTGCCGGTAGCAGGTGAGGTCGAGGGTGCGCAGGTCCTGCCCGTCGACGGTGACCCGGCCGTCGGTCGGGTCGTAGAACCGGGCCACCAGCTTCACCAGTGTCGACTTGCCCGCGCCGGTCTCGCCGACGAAGGCGACGGTCTGCCCGGCCGGGATGCGCAGGTCGATGCCGGTGAGGGCCTCCTCCGCCGCGTCCCCGCCGCCGTACTTGAAGTGCACGTCCTCGAAGGCGATCTCACCGCGCAGCGAGGTGACCTCGGACGGCTTCTCGGCGGCCCGGGTCGAGGTCGGCTCCCGCAGCAGTTCCTGGATGCGGCCCAGCGAGACGGACGCCTGCTGGTAGCCGTCGAAGACCTGGGAGAGCTGCTGGACCGGCGCGAAGAACAGGTCGATGTAGAGCAGGTACGCCACCAGCGCGCCGGTCGTCAGCGTCGCGTCGTCGATCCGCCCGCCGCCCACGACCAGCACGGACGCGGCGGCGGCCGACGACAGCAGCTGCACGAACGGGAAGTAGATCGAGATCAGCCACTGTCCGCGGATGCGGGCCTGCCGGTAGCTGTCGCTGCGCTCGGCGAACCGCCGTCCGCCGTCCCGCTCGCGCCGGAACGCCTGCACGATCCTGAGGCCCGCCACCGACTCCTGGAGGTCGGCGTTGACCGTGGACACCCGCTCGCGGGCCAGTTCGTAGGCCTTCACGCTGGCCCTGCGGAAGTAGTACGTGGCGATGATCAGCGGCGGCAGCGTCGCGAAGACGATCAGTGCGAGCTGCACGTCGATCACCAGCAGGGCGACCATGATGCCGAAGAAGGTGACGACCGAGACGAAGGCGGTGACGAGTCCCGTCTGCAGGAACGTCGACAGCGCGTCCACGTCCGTCGTCATCCGGGTCATGATCCGCCCGGTCAGCTCGCGCTCGTAGTAGTCGAGGCCCAGCCGCTGGAGCTGGGCGAAGATCTTCAGGCGGAGCGAGTACAGGATCCGCTCGCCGGTCCGGCCGGTCATGCGGATCTCGCCGGTCTGCGCCGCCCACTGGGCGAGTACGGCGAGCAGCCCGAGCAGCGAGGACGCCCACACCGCGCCGAGGGCGACCCGGGTGACGCCGTCGTCGATGCCGTTGCGGATCAGCACCGGCAGCAGCAGGCCCATGCCCGCGTCCACGGCCACCAGGGCGAGGCTGATCAGCAGCGGCGTGCGGAAGCCGCGCAGCAGACGCCGCAGGCCGTACGAGGACTCGGGCCGCACCGCCCGCGCCTCGTCGATGTCCGGGGTGCCGTTCGCCGGGGGCAGCGCGTCGACCTGGGCGAGCAGCTCCGGGGTGGCCGGGGTGCCGGCGAGCGCGGTGTCCTTGGGCGCGCGGTCGCCGGTCCACAGCCGGGGCGTGACCCCGCGCTCGGCGTCGAACTCGGCGTCCAGCTCGTCGCGTACGGAGGTGTCCTCGGCCGGTTCCGCGGGGCGCGCGTGGCCGGGCGAGACGCCGCCCAGTTCGTCGGGGTCGGTGAGCAGGCGCCGGTAGAGCGCGGAGCGCTCCTGGAGTTCCTCGTGGGTGCCGAGGTCGGCGAGGCGGCCGCGGTCGAGGACGGCGATGCGGTCGGCGAGGCCCAGGGTGGAGCGGCGGTGGGCGATGAGGAGCGTGGTGCGGCCCCGCATGACCTGCTTCAGCGCCTCGTGGATCTCGTGCTCCACGCGGGCGTCCACGGCGGACGTGGCGTCGTCGAGGACCAGCAGCCGCGGGTCGGTGAGGATCGCCCGGGCGAGCGCGACGCGCTGGCGCTGGCCGCCGGAGAGGGTCAGCCCGTGCTCGCCGACGGTCGTGTCGTAGCCCTCGGGCAGCTCCGTGACGAACCCGTGCGCCTGCGCGGCCCGCGCGGCGGCCTCGATCTCCTCGTCGGTGGCGTCCGGGCGGCCGTAGGCGATGTTGGCGCGGACGGTGTCGGAGAAGAGGAAGGAGTCCTCGGGCACCAGGCCGACGGCGGCCCGCAGCGAGTCGAGGGTCAGCTCGCGCACGTCGTGGCCGCCGACGAGGACGGCGCCGCGTGTCACGTCGTAGAAGCGCGGCAGGAGCAGCGAGACGGTGGACTTGCCGGAACCGGAGGACCCGACGACGGCGAGGGTCTCACCGGCGCGGATCTCGAAGGAGAGCCCGTCCAGGACGGGCCGCGCCTCCCCGTCGCCCGTGTCGTAGCCGAAGGCGACGTCGTCGAACTCGACGGTGGCGGGCGCGTCGGCCGGCAGGGTCTTCGTGCCGTCCTCGATGGCCGGCTCGGTGTCGATCAGCTCCAGGACGCGCTCGGTGCCGGCGCGGGCCTGCTGGCCGACGGTGAGCACCATGGCGAGCATGCGGACCGGCCCGACCAGCTGGGCGAGGTAGGTGGAGAAGGCGACGAACGTGCCGAGGGTGATGTGCCCGCGTACTGCCAGCCAGCCGCCGAGGGCGAGCATGGCGACCTGCCCGAGCGCGGGAACCGCCTGGAGGGCCGGGGTGTAGGTGGCGTTCAGCTTGATCGTCCGCAGCCGCCCGGCGAAGAGCCTGCGTCCGACCTCCCTGAGCTTCCCGGTCTCCTGCTCCTCCTGTCCGAAGCCCTTCACCACGCGTACGCCGCTCACCGAGCCGTCGACCACCCCGGCGACGGCGGCGGCCTGCGCCTGCGCGTACCAGGTGGCCGGATGCAGCCGGGTGCGGCTGCGGCGGGCGATGAACCACAGGGCGGGGGCGACGGCCAGCGCGACCAGGGTGAGCGGCAGGGAGAGCCACGCCATGATCACCAGGGAGATCAGGAAGAGCAGGACGTTCCCGATGGTCATCGGGAGCATGAAGAGCAGGCCCTGGATCAGCTGGAGGTCGCTGGTCGCCCGTCCGACCACCTGTCCCGTGGACAGCTCGTCCTGCCGTCTGCCGTCCAGCCGGGTGATCGTCCCGTACATGTCGGTACGAAGGTCGTGCTGGACGTCGAGGGCGAGCCGGCCGCCGTAGTAGCGGCGGATGTAGGTCAGGGCGTAGACGACGACCGCGGCACCGACCAGCAGACCGGCCCAGACGGCCATGTCCCTGGTCTTGGCGCCGATCACGTCGTCGATGATCACCTTGGTGATCAGCGGGACGAAGGCCATGACGGCCATGCCGCCCAGCGAGGCCCCGAGGGCGAGAACGACGTCCTTGGGATACCGCCAGGCGTACCCCGCCAGTCGTCGCACCCAGCCCCGTTGCGCGTCCACGCCGTGCCCTCCGGTCGGTCGTCCTGCTCAGCTGATCTACCGCAAGGCACCAACACGGGCGAGCGGGGATTTCATCCCGCCGCAACATTCGAGGACTGGTCGGGGACTGTTTCAGGCGCGCACGCGGAGCCTGAGGAAGCGGGTGGTCTGTACGTCGTTCTGGTTGTCGTCGCTGACGATCAGGACCTCCAGGCGCCCCCCGGAGCGGCCGGTCACGGCCATCCCCTCGAAGTTGTCGAGGAGCGGGTTGGGCTGGGGCTGCTCGGCGGTGGCGCCGAGGGAGGGGCAGGCGGCGAGGTCGGCGAGGAGCCTCTTGTGGAGCACGGTGTCGCGGCCGGGCCCGTCGGCCAGGTGGAGGCGGACGGTGTTGCCGACACCGGAGGTGAAGCCGCGCTCCAGGACGAGGAGGCGCCCGTCGGGGGTCGCGGTGACCTCGGAGACGCCGAGGCCTGGGTCGGTCCGGTAGGTGTACCGGGCCCCGAGCCGGAAGTCGCCGTGCCGCGTCCGCTGCCACGTCTGGAAACGGACCAGGTCGGCGGGGTCGCCGTCGAGCGGGTACTCCATCGAGGCGAGCAGGGTCCGTCCGCCGGGCAGGAGCGTCAGCCCTTCGAAGCTCCCGTTGGCCCGGGCGCGGCCCTCGGGTGCGGTGCGGAGGTCGTCCGGCACCGGGAGGCGGCCGAGCAGCTCGCCGGTGCGGGAGTAGCGGCGGACGGACGGCTCGGTCTCGGAGGAGACGAGGTAGGTGCCGTCCCGGTCGGCGACCAGCCCCTCGGAGTCGAGCGCGGCGCCGTTCTCGTCGGCGAGCGTGATCACGCCGCGCGGCTCCAGGGTCCGCGCGTCCAGCCGGAAGAGGGACGAGCGGTCGGAGAGGGCGGCGAGCGAGCCGCGCCGGTCGGGAGAGAGCGCGGAGAGGTTGCCGACGTAGGTGCCGTCGTACGTCGTCCTGTCGAGGGCGTCGGAGAAGCCGGTGAGGGAGACGGAGGGCGAGCAGGCGTTCGCCGGGTGCCTTCCCTGCGCGGCGGCCGGTCCGGCGGCGGTCAGGCAGCCGGCCGCCGCGAGGCTCGCGGTGAGGGTGGCGAGGGCGGTACGGAGGGTTCTCGGGCGCATGTCGGCCACCCTAGGGCGGGGAAATGGACGGAAGTTGACCGTTTTCCGAAAGCTGGGATGCGGGGGCGCCGGAATGGCAAGTAATGCTTCATGCCAGAGCAGAAGGAAAGCGGTCAGAGGCTGGCCGGGCGCCTGTACGCGACGCTGCGGGTGCTGAAGTTCATCGCCGATCCCGACGGCAGTCCCAAGCCGACCGTGCGGGACGAGTTCAAGGACAAGGACAGTCCGCGGCAACGGATCCAGGCCCTGAAGCTCGACCTCTTCGAGGACCTGGTGACCGCCGTCCAGAAGGGCCGGCACGCGAAGGCGATGGCCGAGGTGTTCGGGGCGATGCCCGCCATGGTGCCGTTGAAGGAGGGCGATTTGGGACACAACCTCGGCGTGCGGGAACTGGCCGAGTTCAACGCGGGCTACCGGGCCCAGCTCGCGCCCCTCAAGGAGGCGCTGCCCCGACTGCTCGGCTGAACTCCGGAGTTGGTCGGCCCTTCGGGACAGCGGTTCGTCGCCGTCGGGCTTCCTCGCGTCGTTCGTGGGCCAGGACGTTGGGGCGTACCAGGGCGTTGTCCTCGCCGCGCAGGGTGGGCGAGCGTCGTCGTTCGTCCCGGGCATTCTCCGGACGGAGAGGTACGCACGTGCGGTTCTGGGCACGGCCGCTGCCGTTCGGTTTCGCACTGGGCAACGCACTGCCGCTCAGGGAAACGCCGGCTCTGCTCGAGGCAACGGCAAAGGACTACGACCGCCATGACTGATCGGACCATACGCAACTCGTCGGTGCTGGAAGGGTGGCGGAAGTCCTCCCTCAGCATTGCCCAAGGCGGCAGCTGCGTGGAGGTCATGGATGACCACCCTGCGGGCGTACCCGTCCGTGACTCGAAGGTGCCGGGTGGAGCGGTGTCGGTGTTCTCGGTGGGCGGGTGGGCGTCGTTCATCACAGCCTTCAAGGAACCCCCACCTCCTCAAAAGCGTGAACACAACCCGCCTCCCTGTCCTCCGCTCGCTCATCCGAGTGCCCCGATGACAAAACCCCCCCAAGTGCTCACGCTTTTTCGACCATAGGGTCCATGAGCCCCGCCCCCTGGCACGACCGCGACTCTCTCAGCACCGGGCATGTGATCGGCACAGTCCGCACTCTCATGCGGACCGACGGCCTGGACGTGTCCGTGGCCGCCATCGCCCGCGCCTGCGGAACCTCGCGCAACTTCCTCTACGCGAACTGGAAGTCCGTCTCCGTACTGCACCTGCGCGCGCTGACGGTCGAACTCGCGCAGACCTTCGTCGCCGCGGCCGACACCCACCCGAGCGACGGCACCGTCCCGGGCGTCATCGAGCACTTGACACAGGTCGTACGTCTCGTCCGGCGTCACCCGACCACCGCGGCCGTCGCCCGCACCTCGCCTGCGGCCATGGCCAAGGCGCACACCACGACCGAAGGGCCCCTGGTGCGCGCCGCGACGGAGTACGTCAGCGATCTACTGCACCCGCTCGCGCCGCGCGGCGGGATCCACAGCGACCCGGTGCTGTACTCCCGGCCGTGGAAGGTCCTGTGGATCGCCCGTCCCGCGGCCCTGTGCCCCGAGGCCGTCGGCGACCGGGACTGGGAGGACACCCTCGACGGGGGCTTCACCCACCTGCTGCGCGACCTGCTCGCCCCGTGGGCGGCCGCCGCCGAGTGACCCCGCGCGGGATTCACAGCTTGCCCTTGGACTGAGCACAGCCGGTGCCCATGGGGCATGGTCACGGTGGCGTGGTGACATCTGCCACCGCTCCACCGCACGCGGCCAGCGAGCCGCCCGTACCGTCCCCGACAGCCGGCTCGTCCCGATGGTCGCGGCCCGCACTGCCGGCGATCCTCGCCCTGGCGGCCGGGCTGTACTGCTGGAACCTGTCCGGGTCCGGCCTGAACAGCTTCTACAGCGCCGCCGTGCTCAGCGGCACGGAGAGCTGGAAGGCGTGGTTCTTCGGCTCGCTGGACGCGGGGAACTTCCTGACCGTCGACAAGCCGCCCTTCGCCCTCATGGTCATGGGCCTGTCGTGCCGCCTCTTCGGGTACGGGACCTGGCAGATGATGCTGCCGCTGATCGCCGCCGCGCTGGCGACGATCTGGATCCTGCACGCGTCCGTGCGGCGGGTGTGGGGCCACGGTGCGGCGGCGGTCGCCGCGCTGGTGCTGGCGCTGACCCCGATCACGGTCGCCATCAACCGGGACAACAACCCGGACACACTGCTGGTGTTCCTCATGGTGGCCGGGGCGGCGCTCGGCCTGCGCGCCGTGCGCGACGGGCGGCTGTCGCCCCTGCTGGGCTCGGCGGTCTGCTTCGGGCTCGCCTTCGACACGAAGATGCTCCAGGGCTACATCGCACTGCCGGCGGTCTTCCTCGTGTACGTCTGCGCGACGGACCTCGGCTGGGCGAAGCGCGTCCGGAACCTGGCACTCGCCGCTGTCGCCCTGGCCGTCTCCAGCTTCTGGTGGGCGGCGGCGGTGTCCCTGGTACCGGCCTCCGAACGGCCGTACATCGGCGGTTCGACGGACGGTTCGGCGTGGGACCTGATCACGGGCTACAACGGCCTCGGCCGGATCCTCGGCGGCGACGGCAACATGGGCGGGGGCGGAGGTGGCGGCTTCTCCGGCTCGGCGGGCATCGGCCGGCTGTTCAACGACGCCCTCGGGGGCCAGATCTCCTGGCTGCTTCCCTTCGCGGGCGTCGCGCTCGTCGGCGGCCTCGTGCTGTGCGGCAAGGCGCCCCGCGCCGACCTCACGCGCGCCGCACTGGTCCTCTGGGGCGGCTGGACGGCCCTGCACTACCTGACCTTCGCCTTGGCCGAGGGCACCATGCACCCGTACTACACGACCGCGCTGGCGCCCGGCATCGCGGCGCTGTGCGGAGGCGGCGGGGTCATGCTGCTGCGCGCCTTCCGGGCCGACCGGAGGTGGGTGTGGGTGCTGCCCCTCGCCCTCGCTGTCACGGGTCTCTGGGCGATCGTGCTGCTGCGTCGCGCGTCCGGCTGGAACACGTGGCTGTGGCCGGTGATCGCGGTGGTCATGGCGCTGGCGATCGCGGGGCTGCTGGTCTTCCGGTCGGGGCGGCGGGTGCGGCTGCTGGCGGTGTCCGTGGCGGCGGCCGTCGTCGCGGCGGTGGCGGGCCCGGCGGCGTACGCCTGGTCGGTACCGTCCGGCTCGGGCGGCGGCACGGGGGGCGGCACCAACCCGACCGCCGGCCCCTCGACCGGCGGCGGCATGGGCGGCCCGGGTGGCGAAGCCGGTGGTCCGGGTGGCGCCGGCGGCCGGGGCGGGTTCCCTGGCGGGGGGCAGGGCGAGGGGTCCGGCGGCCGGACTCCGAGCGGCCAGGGCGGCGGTCCGGGCGGCGACGCCTTCCCGGGCGGCGGTGAGATGCCGGGCAGCAGCGGAAGCGGCGGGGCCCCCGACGGTTCCGGCTCAGACGACGAGCGGCCGGACGGCACCGGCGGCAGCGGCGGCATGGGCGGCAGCGCGAGCAGCGAACTGGTCGCCTACCTGAAGAAGCACCAGGACGGGGCCAAGTGGCTCCTGGCCGTGTCGAGTTCCCAGAGCGCCGCTCAGCTCATCCTCAGCAGCGGCGAACCGGTCATCTCCATGTGGGGCTGGTCGGGCAGTGACAACGCCATGACCCTCGCCCGGCTCAAGGAGCTGGTGCAGAAAGGCGAGCTGCACTACGTCCAGGTCGGCGGCGGAGGCATGGGCGGCGGCAGGGGCGGGGGCTCCGGGGCCGCTTCCGAGGTGACCCAGTGGGTCCAGGAGCACGGCACGGCCGTCGAGGCGAGCGAGTACGGGGACGGCTCGGAGAGCTCCTCATCCGTCTACCGGCTGGACCCCGCGGACGTGAACTGACCCACGGCACTCCCGCCCCGGTGGCCCCCGCCTCTCACGGCGCCGGGGCCACCGTCACGCAATCGCCACCCGCCGTACACCCCACCTACAACATGTCCATGTCACGCTCGTCGTACCACACAACTCCACACGCGTAGATCGGACACCCCACATGCTCGCGATACGCATCCGGCGCCGGAAAGCGGCGGCCGTCGCCACGGCCGCCGTGCTCGCCGGACTCGCCGCACCCTCACTGACGGCGAGCCCGGCCACGGCGACCACGACGACGAACACGGACTACGACTCGACGTACTACAAGGACGCGATCGGCAAGACCGGCACGGGCCTCAAGTCGTCCCTCCACACGATCATCAGCGACCAGACGAAGCTCTCGTACTCGGGGGTCTGGGACGCGCTGAAGGCCACCGACGAGGACCCGGACAACACCGGCAACGTGATCCTGCTCTACTCGGGCGTCTCCCGCAGCAAGTCGCTCAACGGCGGCGACACCGGCGACTGGAACCGCGAGCACGTGTGGGCCAAGTCCCACGGCGGCTTCGGCACCGCCACCGGCCCCGGCACCGATCTGCACCACCTGCGCCCCTCGGACGTCCGGGTCAACAGCGTCCGGGGCAACAAGGACTTCGACGACGGCGGCAGCGCGGTCAGCGAGGGCGGCGGCAGCCTCACCGACTCCGACTCCTTCGAACCCCGCGACGCCGTCAAGGGCGACGTGGCCCGCATGATCTTCTACATGGCGGTCCGCTACGAGGGCGGCGACGGCTTCGCCGACCTGGAGGTCAACGGCCAGGTCGACAACGGCAGCAACCCGTACATCGGCAAGCTCTCCGTACTGAAGGCGTGGAACGACGAGGACCCGCCGGACGCCTTCGAGGAGCACCGCAACCAGGTCATCTACGACGACTACCAGCACAACCGCAACCCGTTCGTCGACCACCCGGAGTGGGTCGAGTCGATCTGGTAGACGCCGCTTCGCCGCGTCAGCCCAGATGCGTCGGCGCGAACATCCGCAGGACGGCGGGGAGGACGACCACCGACGGCCCCGGTGCGGCCAGGGCCTTCGCGAGGTCGGCCTCCAGCGTCTCCGGCGACGTCCGCACGCCCGGCACCCCGAACGACTCGGCCAGCGCCACGTAGTCGGGGCGGGTCAGCTCCGTCGCCGTCGGCTCGCCGAAGGCGTCGGTCATGTACTCGCGCAGGATGCCGTAGCCGCCGTCGTCGACGATGAGCCAGGTGACGTTCAGGTCGTACTGGCGGGCGGTGGCCAGTTCGGCGATCGAGTACAGGGCGCCGCCGTCGCCGGAGACGGCCAGCACCGGGTGGGTGGGGTCGGCGGCCGCCGCGCCGAGGGCCGCCGGGAAGGCGTAGCCGAGACCGCCGGCGCCCTGGGCGGAGTGCATGGTGTTGGGGGCCTTCGCGTCGAAGGCGGACCAGGCCCAGTAGGCCAGGATGGTCATGTCCCAGAAGGAGGGGGAGCGGGCCGGGAGGGCCTTGCGGACGGCGGCCAGGACGTCCTGTTCCAGGGTGAGTTCCTGGGCGGCGACGCGTTCGCGGACCTTGTCCAGAACCTCACGTACGCGTTCCGGGGCGGTCGGGTCGGTACGCCGCTCCTCCACCGTCTCCAGCAGGGCCTGGAGGGCGAGGCGGGCGTCGGCGTGGATACCGAGAGCGGGGTGGTTGGACTCGAGTTTGCCGAGGTCGGCCTCGATCTGGACGACCCGGCCGCGCGGCTTGAACGTGTGGTAGTTCGAAGAGAGTTCACCGAGGCCCGAGCCGACGACGAGGAGTACGTCGGCGTCCTCCAGGAAGTCCGTGGTGTGGCGGTCCTCCAGCCAGGACTGCAGGGACAAGGGGTGGGTCCACGGGAAGGCGCCCTTGCCGCCGAAGGTCGTGACGACGGGGGCCTGGAGGCGTTCCGCGAGCTGCCGGAGCTTCTTCGACGCGTCCGCCCGGACGACTCCGCCGCCCGCGATGATGACGGGGCGCTCCGCGCGCGTCAGCAGGTCGGCGGCGACCGCCGTCAGTTCGGGGCGCGGGGGCAGTTCCTCGGGGAAGGTGTCGCCGCCGGTCACGACCGGGATCGGCGTCTGGGCCAGGAGGACGTCCTGCGGGATCTCCACCCACACCGGGCCGTGCGGGACGGTCAGCGCCGACGTCCACGCCTCGGCGATCGCGGACGGGATCTGGGACTGGGTGCGGACCGTGTGGACGGACTTCACCACGCCGCGGAAGGACGCCGCCTGGTCGGGGAGTTCGTGCAGGTAGCCGTGGCGTCCGCCGCCGAGACCCGCCGTCGGGACCTGGCTGCTGATCGCCAGTACGGGGGCGGAGGCCGCTCGTGCTTCCTGGAGCGCGGCGAGGGAGGTGAGGGCTCCCGGGCCGGTCGACAGGAGCAGCGGGGCGGCCTCGCCTGTGACGCGGCCGTACGCGTCGGCGGCGAAACCGGCGTTGTTCTCCACCCGCAGACCGATGTAGCGCAGGTCGGAGCGGCGCAGGGCGTCGAACATGCCGAGGGCGTGCTGGCCGGGCAGGCCGAAGACGGTGGTCGCGCCGAGCCCGGCCAGGGACTCCACGACCAGGTCTCCGCCGGTGCGGCCGGGAGGAGGGTTCAGCGCGGCCTCCGTCTGGGCGGCGGTAGGACGGAGCACCAGGTCGTGGTCGTGGGTCACTTCGCTGCCTTCTCCTGGGCGATCTGGCGGGACATGATCGTGGTCAGCTCGTAGGCGGTGTGGGACGCGGCGACGGACGTGATCTCGGCGTGGTCGTAGGCCGGGGCGACCTCGACGACGTCGGCCGACACCAGGTTGCAGGATGCCAGGCCGCGCAGGATCTCCAGCAGCTCGCGGGAGGTCATGCCGCCGGCCTCGGGGGTGCCGGTGCCGGGGGCGTGGGCGGGGTCGAGGCAGTCGATGTCGATGGAGATGTACAGCGGGCGGTCCCCGATGCGCTGCCTCAGCTGGTCGGCGACCTCGTCGGCGCCGCGGCGGTAGACGTCGGCGGAGGTGACGATGCCGAAGCCCATCTTCTCGTCGTCGGTGAGGTCCTGCTTGCCGTACAGCGGGCCGCGGGTGCCGACGTGGGAGAGGGCGGAGGTGTCGAGGATGCCCTCCTCGACGGCGCGGCGGAACGGGGTGCCGTGCGTGTACTCGGCGCCGAAGTAGGTGTCCCAGGTGTCCAGGTGGGCGTCGAAGTGGAGCAGGGCGACCGGGCCGTGCTTCTTGGCCACCGAGCGGAGCAGCGGCAGGGCGATGGTGTGGTCGCCGCCCAGGGTCATCAGGCGGGCGCCGGTGCCGAGGAGGTCGTCGGCGGCGGCCTCGATCGTCTCGACGGCCTCGTTGATGTTGAAGGGGTTCGCGGCGATGTCGCCGCCGTCGGCGACCTGGGCGAGGGCGAAGGGGGAGGCGTCCTGGGCCGGGTTGTAGGGGCGCAGCAGGCGCGAGGCCTCGCGGATGGCGTTGCCGCCGAAGCGGGCGCCGGGCCGGTAGGAGACGCCCGAGTCGAACGGCACGCCCACGACGGCGACGTCGGCGGCCTGGACCTCGTCCAGGCGCGGGAGCCGGGCGAAGGTCGCCGGTCCGGCGTAACGCGGGATCCGGGACGAGTCCACGGGGCCGCGGGGCGTCTCGTTGCTGCTCATGTACTGCCTTCCTTCTTACGCTTCGTCGCGTATGTACTACTGCTGTCCGACTCTACTGGTGAGCCGTGACCGCCGGTTCGGACTGGGGTTCGGGGGCCCGGCCGGCGAGGCGTTCGCGCCAGGCGGTGAGGACGGCTTCGTCGGTGGGGCGGGTCGCCAGGGAGACGACGACGTAGACGGCGAGGGAGGCCGACAGGCCGTAGTAGACGGGCTCGTTGGCGAGGATGCCGTAGGCCGCCATCAGGCCGACGACCGCGAGTCCGCCGACGGCGACCGCGGCGAGGGCGCCCTGCGCGGTGCCGCGCTTCCACAGCAGCCCGCCGAGGATGGGAACGAGGAGGCCGCCGACGAGGAGGTTGTAGGCGACGGTGAGTGCCTCGACGACGTCGTTGAGGGCGATGGAGATGAGGATCACCGCGACGCCCATGGCGAGGATGAAGGCGCGGTTGCCCTTCACCTCGTCGTGCCCGCCCTCGCCCTCCGGACCCCGGACCGCGCCGCGCAGCCGGGACCAGATGTCGTTGTTGGCGACGGTGGCGCAGGCGATGAGCGCGCCGGAGGAGGTGGACATCACGGCAGCCAGGGCGGCGGCCAGCACCAGTCCGCGCACCCCCATGGGCAGCTCGTCCTTGACGATGGTGGCGAAGGCGTCGTCGGGGCTGGCGAGCTTGGGATAGAGCACCTTGGCGGCCGTGCCGATGATCGCGCCGGCGACGGCGTAGACGAGGCAGTAGGTGCCGGCGACGGTGCCGCCCCACTTGGCGGTGCGGTCGCTGCCGGCGGTGAAGACGCGCTGCCAGATGTCCTGTCCGATGAGCATGCCGAAGGTGTAGATCAGCACGTAGGTGAAGATGGTCTCGCCGCCGATGCCCAGCGGGTCGAAGTACTCCGTCGGGAGCTGCGCCTTCATCTCGCTGAAGCCTCCGGCCTTGATGACCGCGATGGGCAGCAGCAGGAGCAGTACGCCGATGGTCTTCACCACGAACTGCACCATGTCGGTGAGGGTGATGGACCACATGCCGCCGAGCGTGGAGTAGGCGACGACGATGGAGCCGCCGAGCACGATCGCGAGGGTGCGGTTCACGTCGAAGAGGACGTCGAAGATCGTGGCGTAGGCGATGGTCGAGGTGACGGCGAGCATCAGGGTGTAGGCCCACATGACGACGCCGGAGATGATGCCCGCCCGGCCGCCGTAGCGCAGGTCGAGCATCTCGGAGACGGTGTAGACCTTCAGCCGGGCGATGCGGGCCGAGAAGAAGACGGACAGGGCGAGGATGCCGAGGCCGATGGTGACGACCATCCAGGCGCCGGAGAGGCCGTACTGGTAGCCGAGGCCGACGCCGCCGATGGTGGACGCGCCGCCGAGGACGATCGCCGCCATGGTGCCGGAGTACATCGCGGGGCCGAGGCGGCGCCCGGCGACGAGGAACTCGCTCTTGGACTTGGCGCGGCGCATGCCCCACCAGCCCATGGCCAGCATGCCGGCGAGGTAGATGACGATCACGATGTAGTCGACGGCCATGAGGGGCCCTCCTTCGCGCACTCTCGGTGGCGTGTCGTGCGATGGTCTGTCCGGTGGCGCTGCGCGGGGACATCCGCCCGTACCCGCGGCTGCCGGTGTGGATTCCGGTCCGGGTTGACACTAGGTGGCTGAAAAGCGGCTGCGAAGTGTACGTTTCATCCATCGGGGATCGTCCGAGTGGAGGAATCGTCCACCGTGCAGGAGCCGTACGTCCCAGCCGCGCCGCCCACTCCCCCGGTCCCGCTCGTGGCCCTGCTGTCCCGGCCCGACCTGGGGTTGCGCCAGATCGCCGGGCCCCCGGCCGCGGGCGTGACGATCAACTGGGCCCACACGTCGGAGATGTCCGACCCCTACCCGTACCTGCTGGGCGGAGAGCTGCTGCTGACCGCGGGTGTGCACATTCCGCGCGGGACGGGCTCGGACACCTCGTACTTCGACGACTACGTCGCCCGGGTCGTGGCGGCGGGCGGCGCGGCCCTCGGCTTCGGGGTGGCGCCGGTGCACGACACGGTGCCCCGGGCGCTGGTCGCGGCCTGTGAGGCGTACGGGCTGCCGCTGGTGGAGGTGCCACCGCGGACGACGTTCTCGGGCGTGGCCCGGGCCGTGTGGCAGCTGATGGCGCAGGCCAGGGTGGCCGAGCTGCACCGGATCACGGAGGCCCAGCAGGGCCTGGCCGCCGCGGCCTCCCGTCCCGATCCGGTGCCGTCGGTGCTGCGCCGGCTGGCAGGCCGGCTGGAGGGGCGGGCGGTGCTGTACGGACCGGAGGGCACCGAGATCGCGGCGGCGGGACGGGAGCCCGGGGGCGAGGTGCGGCGGGCGCTGGCGGAGCTGGCCCGGTTCGTCACCGGGCACGCCTCCAGCACCGCCACGGACACGGCCGCCGGGACCAGACTCGCCGCGTACGCCCTCGGCCCCGGGCGGGGTTTCGTCCTGGGGGTCGCCGCCCCGCACCGGGAGTCCGGGGACCACGCCGTCGCGTCGATCGCCGCCGTGCTGCTCTCGCTGCTCACCGGCGAGCACCAGAGCGGCACGGGCGCGGCCCGCTCCTCGGCCCTCGTACGGCTGCTGCTGGGCGCCCGGCGCGAGGAGGTCGCCCCGCTGCTCGGCGGCGGGGAGGGCGACGGCGACGTCACCCGCTGGCACGTCGTGCACGCCCGCCCGAACACCGGCGCCCCCGACGCGGTCTCCGCCTCGGCCCTGGGCGCAGCCCTCGGCTCCCCCCTGGTCGACTCTGCGGAGGACGTCGTACGGGTCCTGGTGCCGGCCGGCCCGCGGCCCGAGGCGGGCGCGACGCCGTCGAAACCCGCCGCCCCCGCCGCCCAGCCCGGCTGGACGATCGGCGTGAGCTCCCCCGTCGCCCCCGCCGAGTGGCCCGCCGCCGACGCCCAGGCGGCGCGGGCGCTGGCGCGGGCGAGGGCCACCCGGGCCCCGCTGGTCCGGCATGCCGAGCGGCCGGCGTTCGCCGACCTCGTGCCGGCCGGCGAGGCCGAGGCGCACGCGCGGGCGCTGCTCGCGCCGATCGGCGCCGTTGCGTCGCTCACCGAGACGCTGCGCGCCTGGCTCTCGCTGCACGGCAGCTGGGACCGCACCGCCGTCGCCCTGTCCGTGCACCGCAACACCGTCCGCCAGCGCATCGCCCGCTGCGCCGCCCTGCTGGAGGCCGACCTCGACGACCCGGACGTGCGGATGGAACTGTGGTTCGCGCTGCGGCACCTGCGGGGGTGACCCGCGTCCCAGCGTGTGACATGCCGAAGACGCCCACGGGCGGCTGCTACACAATGGAGCCATGCCGATACCCGGGACACCCAGCCGCGCCGAACTCGCCGAGCACCTCGTCAGAACGCGTATCGCGGGCGACGTCGCCACTCCCCGCGAGAACAACCTCTCCCACTACCGGAAGCTGGCGAACGGCGACCGGGGGTTCTGGCTCGGTCTGGAGCTGGGCGACCGCTGGAGCGACGAGCAGGACGTGCTCGCGGTGATGGCGGAGCGGGTCGGCGTCAACGACGACCCCGAGCACCGGTACGGCCAGGACACCATCGACCCCGAGCTGACCGTCTCCGCGCTGGACCGGATGGCGGGGCGGCTGCGCAAGGCGGCCGACGGCGGGCAGCGGGTGCTGTTCGCGACCGGGCACCCCGGCGGGCTGCTCGACGTCCACCGCGCCACGGCCGCCGCGCTGCGGACCGCGGGCTGCGAGATCGTCGTGATCCCGGAGGGGCTGACGACGGAGGAGGGGTACGTCCAGCAGTTCGCGGACGTCTCGGTGCTTGAGCACGGGGCCTCGCTGTGGCACACCCACTCGGGCGAGCCGATGAAGGCCATCCTGACCGGTCTGGAGCGCGAGGGCCGCCCGCTGCCCGACCTGGTGGTCGCCGACCACGGCTGGGCCGGTTACGCCGCCCAGCACGGCGTGGACTCGGTCGGCTACGCGGACTGCAACGACCCGGCCCTCTTCCTCGCCGAGTCCGAGGGCACCCTGCAGGTGGCGGTGCCGCTGGACGACCACGTGGTCAGCCCCCGCTACTACGACCCGATGACGGCGTACCTGCTGACGGAGGCGGGGCTGAAGTAGCCCGCCCCGGTACCTCCGGCGGAGGCGACTCTCACGGCCAGGGGTTCAGCCCTTCCGAGCGGCGCTGCGCGAATCCCGGCGTCGGGTCCAGGTAGACCCGGCGCACGATCGGGAACTCCTCGCGCAGCCGCTGCTCGGCCCGCTCGCACGCCCACTCGATCTGCGCCGCCGTCGACACGTCCCGGAAGTCGACCTTGGCGGCGACCAGCGCCTCCCGCGGCCCCTGCACGAGGGTGGTCAGCTCCAGTACGGCCTCGATGTGCTCGTCAGCCACCAGCTCCGCCCGGATCCGGTCCCTCACGGTGCGCGACAGGGGGCGGCCGACGAGGAACTCGGCGTTGGAGCGGCCCAGCACCCAGGCGACGTACAGGAGCAGCGCGCCGATGCACAGCGAGGCGACGGCGTCCCAGACGCCGGAGCCGGTGAGCTGTCCGCCGAGCAGCCCGCCCGCGGCCAGCAGCAGGCCGGCCAGGGCGGCGGAGTCCTCCATGACGACGGCCTTCACGGCGGTGTCGGGGGTGCGGCGCAGATAGCGGCCGAAGGACACCCGGTGGTGGGCGGCCTCGCCGCGGACCTGCCTGAGGCCGGTGCGCAGCGAGTAGCCCTCCAGCAGGAAGGCGACGGCCAGGACGATGTACGACACCAGCGGGTCGCCGAGGTCCTCGCCGTGGGTGAGGGTGTGGATGCCGTCGTAGAGGGAGAAGACGGCGCCGCCGACGAAGGTGGCGACGGCGGCGAGCAGCGCCCAGACGTAGCGTTCGGGGCCGTGGCCGAGGGGGTGGTCCTCGTCGGCGGGGCGGACGCTGCGTTTGAGCGAGGTCAGCAGCAGTACCTCGGTGACGGTGTCGGCGACCGAGTGCGCGGCCTCGGACAGCATGGCGCTGGAGCCGCTGATCACGCCGGCCACCGCCTTGGCGACGGCGATGCCCAGATTGGCGAAGGCGGCGACGAGCACCGTGAAGGTGCTGTCGCCGTTCTTTTTCGCGTCCGCTGTGTCCGCCATGCCCCTCAGTGTTCCCGAGGGACGCGGACCACGCCTTCCTGGACGACCGATACGGCGAGCCGTCCGTCCTGGGTGTGGATGCGGGCCTGGCCCAGGCCCCGGCCGCCGGACGCGGACGGCGACTGCTGGTCGTACAGCAGCCATTCGTCGGCGCGGAAGGGCCGGTGGAACCACATGGCGTGGTCCAGCGAGGCCCCGACGACGTCGCCGACGGCCCAGCCGCCGCGGCCGTGCGCGAGCAGGACCGAGTCGAGGAGGGTCATGTCGGAGACGTAGGTGGCGAGGACGACGTGCAGCAGGGGGTCGTCCGCGAGTTTGCCGTTGGTGCGGAACCACACCTGGGAGTGCGGTTCGCGCGGGGTGCCGAAGTCGCCGAAGGGCGGGTCGTCGACGTAGCGCAGGTCGACGGCGGCGCGGGCTTCCAGGAAGCGCTCCACGGTCTCGGCGGGCAGGTGCGGGTAGCCGCGCAGCCGTTCCTCGCCGGTGGGGAGGGTCGCCGGGTCCGGTGCGGGCGGCATCGGGGCCTGGTGGTCGAGGCCCTCCTCGTACGTCTGGAAGGACGCCGACAGGGTGAAGATCGGCTTGCCGTGCTGGACGGCGACGACGCGGCGGGTGGTGAAGGAGCGGCCGTCGCGCAGGCGGTCGACGTTGTAGACGATGGGGGCGCCGGGGTCACCGGGGCGCAGGAAGTACGCGTGCAGGGAGTGCGCGTGCCGGTCCTCGGGGACCGTGCGGCCGGCGGCGACCATGGCCTGGGCCGCCACCTGTCCGCCGAAAACGCGGGGGACGACGGCGGACCGGCAGCGGCCGCGGTAGATGTCCTCCTCGATCCGCTCGAGGTCGAGCAGATCGAGGAGGGACTGGAGTGCTTCGCTCATGTCCTGTGACGAGCCGGTCTACAGGCCCATGTTCTTCGCGATGATCATCTTCATGACCTCGCTGGTGCCGCCGTAGATGCGGTTGACGCGGTTGTCCGCGTACAGGCGGGCGATCGGGTACTCGTTCATGTAGCCGTAGCCGCCGTGCAGCTGGAGGCAGCGGTCGATGACGCGGTGGGCGACCTCGGTGCAGAACAGCTTGGCGGACGCGGCCTCGGCGGGGGTGAGTTCGCCGGCGTCCAGGGCCTCGGTGGCGCGGTCGGCGACGGCCTCGGCGGCGTCCACCTCGGCCTGGCAGGCGGCCAGCTCGAACTTGGTGTTCTGGAAGTGGGCGACCGGCTTGCCGAAGACGGTGCGGTCCTGCACGTACTGGGTGGCGAAGCGGACGGCGGCCTTGGCCTGGGCGTAGGCGCCGAAGGCGATGCCCCAGCGCTCGGAGGCCAGGTTGTGGCCGAGGTAGGAGAAGCCCTTGTTCTCCTCGCCCAGCAGGTCCTCGACGGGGACCTTCACGTCGACGAAGGCCAGCTCGGCGGTGTCGGAGGTGCGCAGGCCCAGCTTGTCCAGCTTGCGGCCGACCGAGTAGCCCTCGGACTTGGTGTCCACGGCGAACAGGGAGATGCCGTGGCGGCGGTCCTCGGCGGTGGGCGCGGCGGTGCGGGCGCAGACGATGACCTTGTCGGCGTGCACGCCGCCGGTGATGAAGGTCTTGGCGCCGTTGAGGACGTAGTGGGTGCCGTCCTCGGAGAGCCTGGCGGTGGACTTCATGCCGGCGAGGTCGGAGCCGGTGCCCGGCTCGGTCATCGCGATGGCCCACATCTCCTCACCGGTGACGAACTTCGGCAGGTAGCGCTTCTTCTGCTCGTCGGTGGCCAGCATCTTGATGTAGGGCAGCGCGAGCAGCACGTGCACGCCGGAGCCGCCGAACTGGACGCCCGCGCGGGCGGTCTCCTCGTAGAGGACGGCCTCGAACTTGTGGCTGTCCATGCCGGCGCCGCCGAACTCCTCGGGCACGTTGATGCCGAAGATGCCCAGCTCGCCGAGCTTGTAGTAGAACTCGCGCGGCGCCTGGCCGGCGGCGAACCAGTCGTCGTAGACGGGGACGACCTCGGCCTCGATGAAGGCGCGGAGGGTCTCCCGGAACGCCTCGTGGTCCTCGTTGAACACCGTACGGCGCACCGCGCCACCTCCAGGGTACGAATATCTAAGCGCTTGCTCAGACCCCACCGTACCGGCGGGTAGCCAGAGGCGTCCAGAGCGGGACTCGGGTAACCCTCGTCACTCCCCCGCCCCGGGCGCGCCGGCTACACCTCCCCCACCGCCGCGAACGCCCCCCGCGCCATCCGGTGCAGCAGCGACGCCGTCACCGCGCGGCCGGGCAGGGAGCCGGGGCGGCCCAGGTGGGGGGTGGAGTTCAGGAGGCCGAAGACCGAGTGGACCGCGGAGCGGGCGGCGGGCTCGGCGACCGCCGGGTAGACCTCCCGGAGCACCCCGACCCACAGCTCGACGTACTGCCGCTGCAACTGCCGCACCATCTTGCGGTCGGCGTCCCGGAGGCGGTCCAGCTCACGGTCGTGCAGGGTGATGAGCGGGCGGTCGTCCAGTGCGAAGTCGATGTGACCCTCGATGAGCGAGTCGAGGACCGCCTCGGGCCCCGTCGCACCGGCACCCGCACCGGAGCCGGTCGCCCCCTGCACCTCCGCCAGCCGCCGCTTCGCCCCGGTCAGCAGCGAGTCGCTGATCCCGACGAGCAGCTCGGCGAGCATCGCGTCCTTGCCGGGGAAGTGACGGTAGAGACCGGGGCCGCTGATGCCGACCGCGGCGCCTATCTCGTCGACGCCGACCCCGTGGAAGCCGCGCTCGGCGAAGAGCCGGGCGGCCTCCTTGAGGATCTGCTCGCGGCGGGTGGGGGCGTCGGTTCTGGTGGCCATGAAGTCGATTCTAGACAGGGAGGTTAGCGGTCGTTAACCTGAAGGAAATGCGTTAACGCTCATTAACTGGTCGATCACTGGGTGAGGGGACCGCAGGATGCAAGAGGCACCGGAGCTGACGACGGCGGCAGACCCCGCCTCGGAGGCCTTTCGGGCCAACGAGGAGGCGCACGCCGCCCTCGTTCAGGAGCTGCGCGCCAAGCTCGCGGCGGCCCGGCTGGGCGGCGGCGAGCGGGCGCGGGCCCGGCACACCGCGCGCGGCAAGCTGCTGCCGCGCGACCGCGTGGACACGCTGCTCGATGCGGGCTCGCCGTTCCTGGAGCTGGCGCCGCTCGCGGCCGACGGGCTCTACGACGGAGCGGCCCCGGCCGCCGGCGTGATCGCCGGGATCGGGCGGGTCAGCGGCCGGGAGTGCGTGATCGTCGCCAACGACGCCACCGTCAAGGGCGGCACGTACTACCCGATGACCGTGAAGAAGCACCTGCGGGCGCAGGAGGTGGCGCTGGAGAACCGGCTGCCGTGCCTCTACCTCGTCGACTCGGGGGGCGCCTTCCTGCCGATGCAGGACGAGGTCTTCCCCGACCGCGAGCACTTCGGGCGGATCTTCTACAACCAGGCCCGGATGTCCGGCGCCGGCATCCCGCAGATCGCCGCCGTCCTCGGCTCCTGCACGGCGGGCGGCGCGTACGTCCCGGCGATGAGCGACGAGGCCGTGATCGTCCGCGATCAGGGCACGATCTTCCTGGGCGGCCCGCCGCTGGTGAAGGCGGCCACCGGTGAGGTGGTCACGGCGGAGGAGCTGGGCGGCGGCGAGGTCCACTCGCGCGTGTCCGGCGTGACCGACCACCTGGCCGAGGACGACCCGCACGCGCTGCGCATCGTGCGGCAGATCGTCTCCACCCTGCCGGAGCGCGGCCCGCTCCCCTGGGGCGTGGAGGCGGCCGTCGAGCCGAAGGCGGACCCGCAGGGGCTGTACGGCGCGGTGCCGGTCGACTCCCGCACCCCCTACGACGTGCGCGAGGTCATCGCCCGCGTGGTGGACGGCTCCCGCTTCGCCGAGTTCAAGTCCGAGTACGGGCAGACCCTCGTCACCGGCTTCGCCCGCATCCACGGCCACCCGGTCGGCATCGTCGCCAACAACGGCATCCTGTTCTCCGAGTCGGCCCAGAAGGGCGCCCACTTCATCGAGCTGTGCGACCAGCGCGGCATCCCGCTGGTGTTCCTGCAGAACATCTCCGGGTTCATGGTGGGCCGGGACTACGAGGCCGGCGGCATCGCCAAGCACGGCGCCAAGATGGTCACGGCGGTGGCGTGCACGCGCGTGCCGAAGCTGACGGTGGTCGTCGGCGGGTCGTACGGCGCGGGGAACTACTCGATGTGCGGGCGGGCGTACTCACCGCGCTTCCTGTGGATGTGGCCCAACGCCAAGATCTCCGTGATGGGCGGCGAGCAGGCCGCGTCCGTGCTGGCCACGGTCAAGCGGGACCAGTTGGAGGCGCGCGGCGAGGACTGGCCGGCCGAGGAGGAGGAGTCCTTCAAGGCACCGATCCGTGCGCAGTACGAGCACCAGGGCAACGCCTACTACGCGACCGCCCGCCTGTGGGACGACGGGGTCATCGAGCCCGCCGACACCCGGCAGGTTCTGGGCCTGGCCCTGACCGCGTGTGCCAACGCGCCGCTGGGCGAGCCCCGGTTCGGCGTCTTCCGGATGTGAGGAGGGGACTTGACGGTGAGCGCGATGGGGAGCTTGATGTTCGACACGGTACTGGTGGCCAACCGCGGTGAGATCGCGGTGCGCGTCATCCGGACACTGCGCTCGATGGGCGTGCGCTCGGTGGCGGTCTTCTCCGACGCCGACGCGGACGCCCGGCACGTGCGGGAGGCCGACGAGGCGGTACGGATCGGCCCGGCGCCGGCGCCGGAGAGCTATCTGTCCGTCGGGCGGCTGCTGGAGGCCGCGGCACGGACGGGCGCGCAGGCGGTCCACCCGGGGTACGGCTTCCTCGCGGAGAACGCGGGTTTCGCGCGGGCCTGCGAGGAGGCGGGGCTGGTCTTCATCGGGCCGGGCGCCGACGCCATCGCCCTCATGGGCGACAAGATCCGCGCCAAGGAGACGGTGAGGGCGGCCGGGGTGCCGGTCGTCCCCGGCAGCAGCGGCAGCGGGCTCACGGACGAGCAACTGGCCGAGGCGGCGCGCGAGATCGGCACCCCGGTGCTGCTCAAGCCGTCGGCCGGCGGTGGCGGCAAGGGCATGCGGCTGGTGCGGGACGAGGCCGTGCTGGCCGACGAGATCGCCGCCGCGCGCCGCGAGGCCCGTGCCTCCTTCGGCGACGACACGTTGCTGGTGGAGCGGTGGATCGACCGTCCCCGGCACATCGAGATCCAGGTCCTGGCCGACGGCCACGGCAACGTGGTGCACCTGGGCGAGCGCGAGTGCTCGCTGCAGCGCCGGCACCAGAAGGTGATCGAGGAGGCGCCGAGCGTCCTGCTGGACGAGGCGACCCGCGCCGCGATGGGCGAGGCGGCCGTGCAGGCGGCCCGCTCCTGCGGCTACCGGGGCGCGGGCACGGTGGAGTTCATCGTGCCGGGCAAGGACCCGTCCTCGTACTACTTCATGGAGATGAACACCCGTCTCCAGGTCGAGCACCCGGTGACCGAGCTGGTGACCGGCCTGGACCTGGTGGAGTGGCAGCTGCGGGTGGCGGCCGGCGAGCCGCTCGGCTTCGCGCAGGAGGACGTACGGCTGACCGGGCACGCCATCGAGGCCCGCCTGTGCGCCGAGGACCCCGCGCGCGGCTTCCTCCCGTCCGGCGGCACGGTGCTGCGGCTGCGCGAACCCGAGGGCGACGGCGTGCGCACCGACTCCGGGCTCAGCGAGGGCACCGAGGTGGGCAGCCTGTACGACCCGATGCTGTCCAAGGTGATCGCGTACGGCCCCGACCGGGAGACCGCGCTCAGGAAGCTCCGGGCGGCCCTCGCCGGAACGGTCACCCTGGGCGTGCAGACCAACGCCGGGTTCCTGCGCCGGCTGCTCGCGCACCCTGCGGTGGTGGCGGGCGAGCTGGACACCGGGCTGGTGGAGCGCGAGGTCGACGCCCTGGTCGCCACCGACGTACCGGAGGCGGTGTACGAGGCGGCGGCGGCCGTACGGCTGGAGGCGCTGCGTCCGCGCGGTGACGGCTGGACGGACCCGTTCTCGGTGCCGAGCGGCTGGCGGATGGGCGGCGAGCCGAAGGCGGTGGCCTTCCCGCTGCGTGCGCCGGGACTCGAACCCGTCACTCACACCCCGCGCGGCACCCACACCGTCACCGACGACCACGTCGCCGTCACCCTGGACGGCGTCCGGCACACCTTCCACCGCGCCGCCGACTGGCTCGGCCGCGACGGGGACGCCTGGCACGTGCGCGACCACGACCCGGTCGCCGCCTCCCTCAACCGGGCCGCCCACGCGGGCGCCGACTCGCTGACGGCGCCGATGCCGGGCACGGTGACGGTGGTGAAGGTCGCCGTCGGCGACGAGGTGAGTGCCGGGCAGAGCCTGCTGGTGGTGGAGGCGATGAAGATGGAGCACGTCATCTCCGCCCCGCACGCGGGCACCGTCGCCGAGCTGGACGTGGCGCCGGGCACGACGGTCGCCATGGACCAGGTACTGGCGGTCATCGCACCCACCGAGGAGGAGGAGACGGCATGAACGCCCCCGAACTGGGCCTGCCGATGGCCGTACCGGCCGAGGGCCTGCCCGCCCGCGTCCGCATCCACGAGGTCGGCGCGCGCGACGGACTGCAGAACGAGAAGGCGACCGTTCCCACGGCCGTCAAGGCGGAGTTCGTCCGCCGCCTGTCCGGCACGGGCCTGTCCACGATCGAGGCGACGAGCTTCGTCCACCCCAAGTGGGTTCCCCAGCTGGCGGACGCCGAGGAGCTGTTCCCGGCGGTGTCGGACCTGCCCGTCGAGCTCCCGGTGCTGGTGCCGAACGAGCGGGGCCTGGACCGGGCCCTCACGCTCGGCGCGCGCCGCGTCGCGGTCTTCGCCAGCGCGACGGAGTCCTTCGCCAAGGCCAACCTCAACCGCACGGTGGACGAGGCGCTGGCCATGTTCGAGCCGGTGGTGACCCGGGCGAAGTCGAGCGGCGTCCATGTCCGCGGCTATCTCTCCATGTGCTTCGGCGATCCCTGGGAGGGGCCGGTCCCCGTCCCCCAGGTGGTGCGCGTCTGCCGGGCCCTGCTGGACATGGGCTGTGACGAGCTGAGTCTCGGCGACACCATCGGGGTGGCGACCCCGGGCCATGTGACGGCC
This sequence comes from Streptomyces sp. MMCC 100, assembly GCF_041538145.2. Classification (NCBI taxonomy): domain Bacteria; kingdom Bacillati; phylum Actinomycetota; class Actinomycetes; order Kitasatosporales; family Streptomycetaceae; genus Streptomyces; species Streptomyces sp. MMCC 100. The sequence goes on along the minus strand of NZ_JBGORK020000001.1, from coordinate 839,008 downwards.
CTGCTCACCGCGCTGACCGAGGCGGGCGTGCCCGTGTCCGCGCTGGGCGTCCACTTCCACGACACCTACGGCCAGGCCCTGGCCAACACGCTGGCCGCGCTCCAGCAGGGCGTCACCACGGTCGACGCCTCCGCCGGCGGGCTTGGCGGCTGCCCGTACGCGAAGTCCGCCACCGGCAATCTCGCCACCGAAGACCTCGTGTGGATGCTGCGGGGCCTCGGCATCGACACCGGGGTCGATCTCGGCCGTCTCGTCGCCACAAGCGTCTGGATGGCCGCGCACCTGGGCCGGCCCAGCCCGTCCCGCACCGTTCGAGCCCTCTCCCACCAGGAGTCGTGAACAGCATGGACCACAAGCTCTCCCCCGAACTGGAAGAACTGCGCCGCACGGTCGAGGAGTTCGCGCACGACGTGGTGGCGCCGAAGATCGGCGACTTCTACGAGCGGCACGAGTTCCCGTACGAGATCGTCCGCGAGATGGGCCGCATGGGCCTGTTCGGGCTGCCGTTCCCGGAGGAGTACGGCGGCATGGGCGGCGACTACTTCGCGCTCGGCATCGCCCTGGAGGAGCTGGCCCGGGTCGACTCGTCGGTGGCGATCACGCTGGAGGCGGGAGTCTCGCTGGGCGCGATGCCCCTGCACCTGTTCGGCACCGAGGAGCAGAAGCGTCAGTGGCTGCCCCGGCTGTGCTCGGGCGAGATCCTGGGCGCGTTCGGCCTGACCGAGCCGGACGGCGGCAGCGACGCGGGCGCGACCCGTACGACGGCCCGCCTGGACGAGGCGACGAACGAATGGGTCATCAACGGCACCAAGTGCTTCATCACCAACTCCGGCACGGACATCACGGGCCTGGTCACGGTCACGGCGGTCACGGGCCGCAAGCCCGACGGCAAGCCCCTGATCTCGTCGATCATCGTCCCGTCGGGCACCCCGGGCTTCACGGTGGCCGCCCCGTACTCGAAGGTCGGGTGGAACGCGTCGGACACGCGTGAGCTGTCCTTCGCCGACGTCCGGGTCCCGGCGGCGAACCTGCTGGGCGAGCTGGGGCGCGGCTACGCGCAGTTCCTGCGCATCCTGGACGAGGGCCGGGTCGCCATCGCCGCGCTGGGCACGGGGCTCGCGCAGGGCTGTGTGGACGAGTCGGTCGCCTACGCGAAGGAACGTCACGCCTTCGGCAAGCCCATCGGCGCCAACCAGGCCATCCAGTTCAAGATCGCCGACATGGAGATGAAGGCCCACACGGCCCGTCTCGCCTGGCGGGACGCGGCCTCGCGGCTGGTGGCGGGCGAGCCGTTCAAGAAGGAGGCGGCGCTGGCGAAGCTGTACTCGTCGACGGTCGCGGTGGACAACGCCCGGGACGCCACCCAGATCCACGGCGGCTACGGCTTCATGAACGAGTACCCGGTGGCCCGCATGTGGCGGGACGCGAAGATCCTCGAGATCGGCGAGGGCACCAGCGAGGTGCAGCGGATGCTGATCGCACGGGAGCTGGGGCTGGTGAGCTGAGACTCGTACGGTCGGGGGGTGGGGTCGCACCGACCCCACCCCCTGGACAAGATCTGAGGTTAGGCTAACCTACCTTCGAATTGTCCCGCAGGGCACGACGCTCCGCACCGTTCGAAGGCAGCCACCACCATGTCCAACGCCAGAGCTACCCACCCGACCCGCCGCGGAATCCTCGCCGCCGGCGGCGCCCTCGGCCTCGGCGCCGTGCTCGCGGCCTGCGGCGACGACGACGCGAAGAGCGGTGGCTCGGGCGACGGGACGGGCGGCGCCGCCAAGTCCGGCCCCTGGTCCTTCAAGGACGACCGCGGCACGACCGTGAAGCTGGACGAGGTGCCGACGAACATCGTCGCCTTCACCGGTGTCGCCGCCGCGCTCTTCGACTACGGCGTCCAGGTCAAGGGCGTCTTCGGGCCCACCACCAAGGACGGCAAGCCCGACGTGCAGGCCGGCGACCTCGACGTCGACAAGGTCACCGTCCTCGGCAACGAGTGGGGCAAGCTCAACGTCGAGAAGTACGCGTCCCTCGCCCCCGAGGTGCTCATCACCACGACGTTCGACACCGCTGGCACCCTCTGGTCCGTCCCGGAGGAGTCGAAGGACAAGATCGCCAAGCTTGCCCCGAGCGTGGCGATCTCCGTCTTCGACCGCCAGCTCACCCAGCCGCTCCAGCGCATGTGGGAGCTGGCCGAGTCGCTCGGCGCGGACATGAAGGCCAAGAAGGTCACCGACGCCAAGGCCGCCTTCGACAAGGCCGCCGCCCGGCTGCGCGCCGCCGCCAAGGCCAAGCCGGAGATCAGGGTGCTGGCCGGTTCCGCGAGCCCCGACCTGTTCTACGTCTCCGGCACCAACCTCTCGGTGGACCTGGAGTACTTCAAGGCCCTCGGCGTGAACTTCGTGGAGCCCTCCGAGGAGGCCAAGAAGGCGACCGGCGGCTGGTTCGAGAGCCTGAGCTGGGAGAACGTCGACAAGTACCCGGCCGACGTCATCATCATGGACGACCGCGCCTCGACCATCCAGCCCGCGGACATCACCGAGGGCACCTGGAAGAAGCTCCCCGCGGTCAAGGCCGGCCAGGTCATCGCCCGCTCCCCCGAGCCGATCCTGTCCTACGACAAGTGCACGCCGCTGCTGGACAACCTGGCCGAGGCGATCGAGAACGCCAAGAAGGTCGGCTGACCCACCACCTTTCTCCGGAGCCCCTCATGACGACGGCCGTCGCCGCCCCGTTCCGTTTCTTCTCCCTCCAGGTCGTACGGACGAGGCGGCTCGGCCCGTCCCTGGCCCGGGTCACCTTCGCGGGGGCCGACCTGCGGGCCTTCCGCTCCGACGGCCTCGACCAGTCACTGTCGCTGTTCCTGCCGCACCCGGGGCAGGCCGAGCCGGCGGTGCCCGTCGAGCTGGGCGACGGGTGGTGGCAGGGGTGGCGTGAACTGCCCGACGACGTACGGGCGGTGATGCGCTCGTACACGCTGCGGGCGCTGCGCCGGGACGGCGAGGGGCACACCCGCGAGATCGACATCGACTTCGTGCTGCACGGGCTCGAACCCGGTACGGCCTTCGAGGCGGGCCCCGCCGCCCGCTGGGCCGCCGATGCCACCCCCGGCGACCGCGTCCTGCTGCTCGGCCCCGCGATCGCCGACAACCGGGCGATCCGCTTCCGGCCGCCCGAGGACACGGACCTGGTGGTGATCTGGGGCGACGAGACCGCCGTACCGGCCGCCTGCGCCGTCGTGGAGTCACTGCCGGCCGGCACCCGTGCCCGGGTCTGGCTGGAGGTGCCGCACGCCGACGACGTGCAGGACCTCACAACCGCGGCGGACGCCGAGATCACCTGGCTGGTCCGGGACGCCACCGGCGGGCCCGAGGCGGCCCTCGCCACCCTCCGCGACGCCCAACTCCCCTCCGCCGCCCACCCCTACGTCTGGATCGCGGGCGAGTCCGGCTGCGTCAAGCAGCTCCGCCGGCACTTCGTGGGCGAGCGCGGCATCGACCGCCGGCGCGTCACCTTCGTCGGCTACTGGCGCCGGGGCCTGACGGAGGAACAACTCCGCGAGCAGGGCTGAGGACCACCACAGGGGCCACAGTGACGGCGGTCACCCACAGGCACGCGTTTGATCGACTCTACTTAGGTTAGGCTCACCTAAGTCGAAGCGAGGGTTCCGCCCTCTCCCGCCCCTCTCGGACCGTCCCCACCGGAGGACCCCCACATGCGCTCGCACCTGCTCAACGACACCACCGCGGAGCAGTACCGCCGCTCCGTGACCGAAGGAGTCGAGCGGGTGGCCGCCAGAATCGCCACCACCGACCGCCCCTTCACCGGTGTCACGGTCGACGCCCTCTCCCCCCGCATCGCCGGGATCGACCTCGACCGGCCCCTGCACGACACGGCCGCGGTCCTCGACGAGCTGGAGGACGTCTACCTCCGCGACGCCGTCTACTTCCACCACCCCCGCTACCTCGCCCACCTCAACTGCCCGGTCGTCATACCGGCGTTGCTCGGCGAGGCGGTCCTGTCCGCCGTCAACTCCTCCCTGGACACCTGGGACCAGTCGGCCGGCGGCACGCTCATCGAGCGGAAGCTGATCGACTGGACCACCGCCCGGATCGGCCTCGGCCCGGCGGCCGACGGCGTGTTCACCTCCGGCGGCACCCAGTCCAACCTCCAGGCGCTGCTGCTCGCCCGCGAGGAGGCAAAAGCCGAATCCCTGGCGGACCTGCGGATCTTCGCCTCCGAGGTCAGCCACTTCAGCGTCAAGAAGTCCGCGAAACTGCTCGGCCTCGGCCCGGACGCCGTCGTCTCGATCCCCGTCGACCACGACAAGCGCATGCAGACCGTCGCCCTCGCCCGCGAACTGGAGCGCTGCGCGAGCGACGGTCGCGTCCCCATGGCCGTCGTCGCCACCGCGGGCACCACCGACTTCGGCTCCATCGACCCGCTGCCCGAGATCGCCGGGCTGTGCGAGCAGTACGGCGTGTGGATGCACGTCGACGCGGCCTACGGCTGCGGGCTGCTCGCCTCCCTGAAGTACCGGGACCGCATCGACGGCATCGAGCGGGCCGACTCGGTCACCGTGGACTACCACAAGTCCTTCTTCCAGCCGGTGAGTTCGTCGGCCGTGCTGGTCAGGGACGCGGCCACCCTGCGCCACGCCACCTACCACGCGGAGTACCTCAACCCGCGCCGCATGGTGCAGGAACGTATTCCCAACCAGGTGGACAAGTCCCTCCAGACCACCCGCCGCTTCGACGCGCTCAAGCTGTGGATGACGCTGCGCGTGATGGGCGCCGACGGCATCGGCGAGCTCTTCGACGAGGTGTGCGACCTGGCGGCCGAGGGCTGGAAACTGCTCGCCGCCGATCCCCGCTTCGACGTCGTGGTCGAGCCGTCGCTCTCCACCCTGGTCTTCCGCTGCATCCCGGCGGCCGTCACCGACCCCGCCGAGATCGACCGCGCCAACCTGTACGCCCGCAAGGCCCTGTTCGCCTCCGGTGACGCCGTGGTCGCGGGCACCAAGGTGGCCGGACGCCACTACCTGAAGTTCACCCTGCTCAACCCCGAGACGACCACGGCCGACATCGCCGCCGTCCTCGACCTGATCGCCGGCCACGCCGAGCAGTACCTGGGAGACTCCCTTGACCGCGCTTCCTGAAGCCAGCGCCCCGTACGACTTCGTGGGGATCGGCCTCGGCCCCTTCAACCTCGGCCTCGCCTGCCTCACGGAGCCCATCGCCGAACTGAACGGCGTCTTCCTGGAGTCCAAGCCGGACTTCGAGTGGCACGCCGGGATGTTCCTGGACGGCGCCCACCTCCAGACCCCGTTCATGTCGGACCTGGTCACGCTCGCCGACCCGACCTCGCCGTACTCCTTCCTCAACTACCTGAAGGAGAAGGGACGTCTCTACTCGTTCTACATCCGGGAGAACTTCTACCCGCTGCGCGTCGAGTACGACGACTACTGCCGCTGGGCCGCGCACAAGCTGACCAGCGTCCGCTTCTCCACCACGGTCACCGAGGTGACGTACGACGAGCGCGACGAGCTGTACGCCGTCACCACCACCTCCGGCGACACCTACCGCGCCCGCCGACTCGTCCTCGGCACCGGAACCCCGCCGCACATCCCGGACGCCTGCCGGGGCCTGGCCGGCGACTTCCTCCACAACTCCCGGTACGTGCGGCACCGGGCGGAGCTGGTGAAGAAGAAGTCGATCACGCTGGTCGGCAGCGGCCAGTCCGCCGCCGAGATCTACCAGGACCTGCTGAGCGAGATCGACGTCCACGGCTACCGGCTGAACTGGGTGACCCGCTCCCCGCGCTTCTTCCCCCTCGAATACACCAAGCTCACCCTGGAGATGACCTCCCCGGAGTACGTGGACTACTACCACGCGCTGCCCGAGGACACCCGCTACCGCCTCACGGCCGAGCAGAAGGGCCTCTTCAAGGGCATCGACGGCGACCTGATCAACGACATCTTCGACCTGCTCTACCAGAAGAGGCTCGCCGGGCCCGTCCCCACCCGCCTGCTCACCAACTCGGCGCTGACCGAGGCCCGGTACGCGGACGGCACCTACACGCTCGGCTTCCGCCAGGAGGAGCAGGGCAAGGACTTCGAGATCGAGACCGAGGGCCTGGTCCTTGCCACCGGCTACCGGTACACCGAGCCGGAGTTCCTCAAGCCCGTCCGGGACCGGCTCCGCCACGACTCCCGCGGCAACTTCGACATCGCCCGCAACTACGCCGTGGACGTCACGGGAGGCGGCGTGTTCCTGCAGAACGCGGGAGTCCACGCCCACAGCGTCACCAGCCCCGACCTGGGCATGGGCGCCTACCGCAACAGCTGCATCGTCCGGGAGCTGCTCGGCCGCGAGTACTACCCGGTCGAGAAGACGATCGCGTTCCAGGAGTTCGCCGTATGAGCACCACCGCCACCGCCGTCGGGGCACTGACCCTGCGCCCCCTCGACCCGCTGAAGGACGCCGAGCTGCTGCACGGCTGGCTCACCCACCCCAAGTCCGCGTTCTGGATGATGCAGGACGCCAAGCTGGTGGACGTGGAGCGGGCGTACATGGAGCTGGCCGCCGACGAGCACCAGCAGGCCCACCTCGGCCTGCACAACGGTGTCCCGGCCTTCCTGATGGAGCGCTACGACCCCGCCCACCGCGAACTGGTCGGGCTGTACGAGCCCGAACCGGGCGACGTCGGCATGCACTTCCTGGTCGCGCCGACCGACCGGCCCGTGCACGGCTTCACCCGGGCCGTGATCATCGCCGTCATGACCGAGCTGTTCGCCGACCCGGCGACCCGGCGGGTCGTCGTCGAACCGGACGTCACCAACACCGCCGTCCACGCCCTGAACGCAGCCGTCGGATTCGTGCCCGAGCGCGAGATCCAGAAGCCGGAGAAGAAGGCGTTGCTGAGCTTCTGCACCCGCGAGCAGTTCGAGAAGGCGGTGTCCGCATGAGCCTCGCCGACGCCGTCGCCCACCTGTCCTCCGAACGCTGGGAGCGGGCCAACCGCCTCCTGATCCGCAAGGCGCTGGCCGAGTTCACGCACGAGCGCCTGCTGACCCCCGAACCGGACGGTCAGGCGTACACCGTCCGCAGCGACGACGGCCAGACCGCGTACCGCTTCACCGCCACCGTCCGCGCCCTGGACCACTGGCAGGTGGACGCCGCCTCGATCACCCGCCACCGCGACGGGGCCGAACTGCCGCTCGCCGCGCTGGACTTCTTCGTCGAGCTGAAGCAGACCCTGGGTCTGAGCGACGAGATCCTGCCCGTCTACCTGGAGGAGATCTCCTCCACCCTCTCCGGCACCTGCTACAAGCTGACCAAGCCGCAGCTCACCTCCGCCGAGCTGGCCCGCAGCGACTTCCAGGCCGTCGAGACCGGCATGACGGAGGGCCACCCCTGCTTCGTCGCCAACAACGGCCGGCTCGGCTTCGGCATCCACGAGTACCTGTCGTACGCCCCCGAGACCGCGAGCCCGGTCCGGCTGGTGTGGCTGGCCGCGCACCGCTCGCGGGCGGCGTTCACGGCGGGCGTGGGCATCGAGTACGAGTCCTTCGTACGGGACGAACTGGGCGCGGCCACCGTCGACCGCTTCCACGGCGTGCTGCGCGAGCGCGGCCTGGACCCGGCCGACTACCTCCTCATCCCGGTGCATCCCTGGCAGTGGTGGAACAAGCTCACCGTCACCTTCGCCGCCGAGGTCGCCCGCGGGCACCTGGTGTGCCTGGGCGAGGGCGACGACGAGTACCTGGCCCAGCAGTCGATCCGCACCTTCTTCAACGCCTCGCACCCCGGGAAGCACTACGTGAAGACGGCCCTGTCCGTCCTCAACATGGGCTTCATGCGCGGTCTGTCGGCGGCGTACATGGAGGCCACCCCGGCCATCAACGACTGGCTCGCCCGGCTGATCGAGGGCGACCCGGTGCTGAAGGCGACGGGGCTGAGCATCATCCGGGAGCGGGCGGCCGTCGGCTACCGGCACCTGGAGTACGAGCAGGCCACCGACCGCTACTCGCCCTACCGCAAGATGCTGGCGGCGCTGTGGCGGGAGAGCCCGGTGCCGTCCCTCCGGGAGGGCGAGACGCTCGCCACCATGGCCTCCCTGGTCCACGTCGACCACGAGGGCGCCTCCTTCGCGGGCGCGCTGATCGAGCGGTCCGGGCTCGCGCCCACCGAGTGGCTGCGGCACTATCTGCGGGCTTACTACGTCCCGCTGCTGCACAGCTTCTACGCCTACGACCTGGTCTACATGCCGCACGGCGAGAACGTGATCCTCGTACTGGAGGACGGCGTGGTGCGGCGGGCGGTCTACAAGGACATCGCCGAGGAGATCGCGGTGATGGACCCGGACGCGGTGCTGCCGCCGGAGGTCTCCCGGATCGCGGTGGACGTGCCGGACGACAAGAAGCTCCTGTCGATCTTCACGGACGTCTTCGACTGCTTCTTCCGCTTCCTCGCCGCGAACCTCGCGGAGGAGGGGATCGTGGAGGAGGACGCCTTCTGGCGGACGGTCGCGGAGGTCACCCGGGAGTACCAGGAATCGGTGCCCGAGCTGGCCGAGAAGTTCGAGCGGTACGACATGTTCGCGCCCGAGTTCGCGCTGTCCTGCCTCAACCGGCTCCAGCTGCGCGACAACCGGCAGATGGTGGACCTCGCGGACCCGTCCGGCGCGCTGCAGCTGATCGGGAGCCTGAAGAACCCCATCGCGGGCCTGTAGGCACCCAAGGCCCCTCGCAGACGGGCGGGCACCCCGGAGACGGTCCTCCGGGGTGCCCGTCGTGCCGTCCGGGTCAGGTCCAGGGCACCTGCGGCGAGCGGTAGTAGTCGATCCCCATCGCCTCCCAGTGCGGTGCCTGCGCGGCGAGCCGCACCTTGTAGGTGTCCCAGTCGTGCGTCGACGCCGGGGACCAGCCCAGTTCGGCGACGCCCGGCAGCCTCGGGAAGGCCATGAAGTCCAGCTGGTCCGGGTCGGACAGGGTCTCCGTCCACAGCGGGGCCTCGACCCCGCGGACCGCCTCGGCCGGGGCGCCCGGCAGATAGGCGGCCGGGTCCCAGTCGTAGGACCGCTGCACCTCGACGTAGCCCGCCCAGGACAGGCCCAGCGGGGTGTCCTTGGTGTACTTCATGTCCAGGTACGTCCGGTCGGCCGGGGAGAGGATCAGCCCGGTGCCGTTCCTGGCTGCCTCGGCGACCTCGGCCTTCTCCGCGTCGCCGGTGCGGTCCAGGCCCCAGTACTGGACCAGCGCGCCCTCGACCGGATCGGCGCCGGCCAGCTGGTGCCAGCCGACGACCGTCTTGCCGTACTTGGCGACGATCGGCTGCACCCGCTTCATGAAGGTCACGAAGTCCTCGTGCGGTGTGGAGTGCGCCTCGTCGCCGCCGATGTGCAGGTAGCGGCCCGGGGTGAGCGCGGCGAGTTCGCCGAGGACGTCGTCCACGAAGTCGTAGGTGACGTCCTTGTCCACGCACAGCGAGCTGAAGCCGACCTCGGTGCCGGTGTACAGCGGGGGTGCCACGCCGTCGCAGTTCAGCTCGGCGTAGGAGGCGAGGGCGGCGTTGGTGTGGCCCGGCATGTCGATCTCGGGCACGACCTCCAGGTGGCGGGAGGCCGCGTAGCGCACGATCTCCTTGTAGTCCGCCTTGGTGTAGTGGCCGCCGGGGCCGCCGCCGACCTCGGTTGAGCCGCCGTAGGTGGCCAGGCGCGGCCAGGAGTCGATGGCGATGCGCCAGCCCTGGTCGTCGCTGAGGTGCAGGTGGAGCTTGTTGTACTTGTAGAGGGCGACGCGGTCGATGTAGCGCTTGACCTCGTCGACGCCGAAGAAGTGCCGGGAGACGTCGAGCATGGCGCTGCGCCAGGCGTAGCGCGGGGTGTCCTCGATGGTGCCGCCCGCGACCAGCCAGGGGCCGGGCTGTACGGAATCCTTCTCGACTGCGGCGGGCAGCAGCTGACGCAGGGTCTGGACGCCGTAAAAAAGGCCCGCGGCCTTGCGGGCGGTGATGGTGACGCCCGAGCGGCCGCTGTCGAGGCGGTAGCCCTCGTCGCCGTACGGGCCCTCGGCCAGGCGCAGGTGTATGCCGCCGTGGCCGTGGGAGGTGACGGGGAGTCGGTAACCGGTGGAGGGCCGCAGGAGGTCCGCGAGGTAGTCGCCTACGCGGCGGGCCTCGCGCGAGTCGTCGACGCGGATGCGGGTGCCGCGGGTGAGGCGGTACGGGGCGCCGCCGGGGTCGACCGAGGCGGGGGCCGGGATCACCTGGTCGAGGGGGGTGGGTTGCGCGGGCGTCTTCCGGTCCGGGGCGGCGCCGGTGGTCATGGCGCCGACCGCCGCCACCAGCAGCAGCGCTCCCAGCAGCCGGGTGAGGCGGGGAGTCGTTCTGTGGTGCCGTCGATGAGGTCTCACGTGCGCTCCCTTCGCGAGGCGTGCAATCAGGGGGTTTGTCGAAGGCGGGCTTCGGGGACGGGTGTTGAGGACGGGTGTAGACCACTCTCCCGCACCATCACCGCCCGCAGAAGCGATGAAACAATCCCCGCATGGCGGAAATCATCCAGAAGGACGGAACGTGGGTCTTCGACGGCGACGCCCTGCGGCTGACACCCGGGCGGGACAAGAACGTCAGTCTGCTCCGCAGGGAGCTGGGTGAACTGCTCGTACCGCTCGCCGCGTTGGCGGGCATATCGTTCGAGCAGGGGAAGAAGTCGGGGCGGCTGAGGCTGCGGCTGCGGGACGGCGCCGACCCCCTGCTGCACGCGACGGGCGGCCGGCTGACCGAGCCGCACGACCCGTACCAGCTCCTGGTGGAGCCCGACCGGTACGGCGTGGCCGAGTACTTCGTGGACGAGGTGCGCAACGCCCTGCTCCTCGACCAGGTTCCGTCCGGCCCGGTGGACGCCTACCTGCTGCCGGGGCCATCGGTACCGCTGTCGGTGTCGGCCGGGGACGGCGTCGCGAACTTCGACGGGGAACGGGTGCGCCTGGAGTGGAAGTGGCAGGCGGAGGACGCCAAGTCCGCCGCCGGGCCGCGCACCCTCCCCCTCTCCGACATCGTCGCCGTGGAGTGGCAGCCGACGGTGGGTCTGGAGAACGGCCACCTCCGCTTCACCGTGCGGGCGGCGCCGAGCAAGGTGCCGCCGAAGTACGACCCCAACGCGGTGGAGCTGTGGGGCTTCAAGAAGGACCCGCTGATGGCGCTGGTGGCCGCGGCCGTACAGGCCCGCCTGCCGCACCCGGCCACCCGTGCGGCCCTGGAGGAGGCCGGCCCGGCCGAGGAGACCCCGGCCCCCCTGCCGGCGCCCGCGCCGGCCGCCGAGGACGACCACGACGCGCTGCTGCGCCGGCTGCGGGAGCTGGGTGAGCTGCACCGTTCCGGGGTGCTGACGGACGAGGAGTTCACCCTGGCGAAGCAGGCGGTGCTGAAGCGGATGTGACCGGCTGTCGCGCCGCGCCCGGCGGGTCCTACCGGACCCGGCGCGTCCTCCCCGGCCCAGCCTCGTCCCTCCCGGCCCGGCCCCCGTCCTACCGGGCCCGGCGCGCCACCGTGAAGTGGTCGACCGTCTCCCCGGTCTCCGCGATGCCCCGCACCTTCAGGGTCGCCAGCCGCCCCCGGGAGGCGGGCGTCACGTCCACGCGCAGGAAGGAGTAGTCGAGGTAGCGGACCCGGGACCAGGCGACGCTCTCGCTCTGCCGACCGCCGTCGACGCACACGAAGGACGACACCGACTCGACGTCCTTCTCGTGGCCCTCGTAGCTCTGCTCGGCGCTGAACGCGTACAGGCTCTTGCCGGCCGCGCCCGCCGTGACGTAGACGACGCCGTCCGTCTCGGGGTGGGCGGTGCCGCCGATCGGCAGCTCCTTGGCGACCTCGCCGCCCTTGATGGCGTCGGTGCGCTCGTAGACGTGGTTGTGCCCGTTGATCACCAGGTCGACGGTGTACTTCTCGAACAGCGGCACCCACTCGTCGCGGACGCCGCCCTCGGAGGCGTGGGCGGTGGAGGTGCAGTAGGCGCAGTGGTGGAAGAAGACGACGACGAAGTCGATGTCCCGGTCGGCCCGGTACTTCTTCAGCTGCCGTTCCAGCCAGCGGGTCTGGGTGCCGCCGGAGATCCCCAGGTTGGCGGGGATCTCGAAGGAGATGTCGTTGGCGTCCAGGGAGATGACGGCGGTGTTGCCGTGCACGAAGGAGTAGACGCCGGGGAGGTTGTCGGCGTCGGGGCCGTTGTCGGGCAGTTCCCAGCGGGCCTGTTCGCCGCCGTAGCCGTTGGGCGAGTACCAGGCCTCCATGTCGTGGTTGCCGTACGCCACCATCCACGGGACCTGCTTGGCGACCGACTCGGTCTGGTACAGGAACTGGTCCCACACCCGTGAGTCGAAGCCGGTGTCGGAGGTCTTGCCCTGCCCGGCCGGGTCGCCGTAGGCGATGTCTCCGGCGTGCAGGTGGAAGGCCGGGTTCTGGGCGAGGATCAGGGCGTCGTTGGCGAGGCCGTGGTAGCTGACGCCCTGGTCGCCGAAGGCGGTGAAGGTGAACGGCTCCGAGCGCGCGGGCGCGGTGGTGAAGGTGCCGAGGGTGCCGGCGAGGTGGGGCTCGGCCGGGTCGAAACCGGCGTGGCCGACGCCGTAGTAGTAGGTGCGGCCGGGCTTGAGGCGGGTCAGCCTGGCGTGCATGTAGTACTGCGTGTGGTCGCCGCTCGCGCCGACGCCGGCCGGGGTGTGCAGCGGGCGCGGCTCGGCGTCGATCTTGTGGGAGAGGTCCCAGGGGTGGGCGCCGACGCGGATGAAGGGCTTGTCCACCGCGACCGGGACCTGCCAGGAGACGGTCATCTCGGTGCGCGGGTCGTTGCCGTAGGCGAGGTGGCGGCCGAAGGGGGCGACGAGGGCGCCGTCGACCGTGTCGGTCCCGCCCGGCCGCCGGTTCGGGGTGGCGGCCCGCGCGGTGGCGCCCGGCACGAACGCGCCGCCCGCGACGGCCCCGAGCGTGACCGCGCCGCCCCTGATCATCGTGCGTCGCGAGAACCTGGCGCGCAGGTACTCGTGCTGCTCGGCCATGCTCATACGGTCGGCCAGCGGTTCGGGAACGCCCATGCGAGGAATGTCCATGGCGTCTGAAACTCGTCCCCTCGGGCAACGAGATTCCGGACGCGAGATGGACGGGTCGCGAACAGCCCCTCATGAGAGTTTCAACAGTCATCTGCCCGAAAGCGGGCAGGATTCTTGCACAGCCCCCTCCCGTACTCCAGGATCTACCGGGTGCACGACGAACTCGTTGATCATCTGACGCGGTCCACCCCGCTGAGCCGGGGCGAGGCGCTGCGTGTGGTCCAGGACGTGCTCGCCTACTTCGACGAGACGACCGAGGAGTACGTCCGTCGCCGCCACCGCGAGCTCCAGGCCCAGGGCCTGGTGAACGCGACGATCTTCGAGCGGATCGAGGCGGAACTGAAATACCGGGCGGTCGCGCCGCCGGAGCTGTCGCTCCGTCAGCTGCGCCGCATCGTCTACGGCTGAGAGGCCGCCTACGGCCGCGAGGCCGAAGAGAGACACGAGGTTTACGTATACATGTGCGGAATCGTCGGATACATCGGCAAGCGTGACGTCGCGCCCCTGCTCCTGGAAGGCCTGCAGCGCCTGGAGTACCGCGGGTACGACTCGGCGGGCGTGGTCATCACCTCCCCGAAGGCGACCGGCCTCAGGATGGTCAAGGCCAAGGGCCGGGTGCGCGACCTGGAGGCCAAGGTCCCCGCGCGCTTCAAGGGCACCACCGGCATCGCCCACACCCGCTGGGCCACCCACGGCGCGCCCTCCGACGTGAACGCCCACCCGCACATGTCGGCCGACAACAAGGTCGCCGTCGTCCACAACGGCATCATCGACAACGCCGCCGACCTGCGCCGCAAACTGGAGGCGGACGGCGTCGAGTTCCTCTCCGAGACCGACACCGAGGTCCTCGTCCACCTCATCGCCCGCTCCGAGGCGGAGAAGCTGGAGGACAAGGTCCGCGAGACCCTGCGGGTGATCGAGGGCACGTACGGCATCGCCGTGATGCACGCCGACTTCCCCGAGCGCATCGTCGTCGCCCGCAACGGCTCGCCGGTCGTCCTCGGCATCGGCGAGAAGGAGATGTTCGTCGCCTCGGACATCGCCGCGCTGGTCGCCCACACCCGCCAGATAGTCACGCTCGACGACGGCGAGATGGCCACCCTCAAGGCCGACGACTTCCGCACCTACACCACCGAGGGCACCCGCACCACGTCCGAGCCCACCACCGTGGAGTGGGAGGCCGCCTCCTACGACATGGGCGGCCACGACACCTACATGCACAAGGAGATCCACGAGCAGGCCGAGGCGGTCGACCGCGTCCTGCGCGGCCGGATCGACGACCGCTTCTCCACCGTGCACCTCGGCGGCCTCAACCTGGACGCCCGCGACGCGCGCGCCGTGCGCCGCGTGAAGATCCTCGGCTGCGGCACCTCGTACCACGCGGGCCAGATCGGCGCCCAGATGATCGAGGAGCTGGCCCGGATCCCCGCCGACGCCGAGCCGGCCTCCGAGTTCCGCTACCGCAACGCGGTCGTCGACCCCGACACCCTGTACATCGCCGTCTCCCAGTCCGGTGAGACCTACGACGTGCTGGCCGCCGTGCAGGAGCTCAAGCGCAAGGGCGCCCGGGTCCTCGGCATCGTCAACGTCGTCGGCTCGGCGATCGCCCGCGAGGCCGACGGCGGCATGTACGTGCACGCCGGTCCCGAGGTGTGCGTCGTCTCCACCAAGTGCTTCACCAACACCTGCGTCGCCTTCGCGCTGCTCGCCCTGCACCTGGGCCGCACCCGCGACCTGTCGGTGCGCGACGGCAAGCGGATCATCGAGGGCCTGCGCAAGCTGCCCGCGCAGATCTCCGAGATGCTGAAGCAGGAGGAGGACATCAAGAAGCTGGCCGCGCAGTACGCCGACGCCCGCTCGATGCTCTTCATCGGCCGCGTGCGGGGCTACCCGGTCGCCCGCGAGGCCTCCCTGAAGCTCAAGGAGGTCTCCTACATCCACGCCGAGGCCTACCCGGCCTCCGAGCTGAAGCACGGCCCGCTCGCCCTGATCGAGCCGGCCCTGCCGACGGTCGCGATCGTGCCGGACGACGACCTGCTGGAGAAGAACCGCGCGGCCATGGAGGAGATCAAGGCCCGCAGCGGTCAGATCCTCGCGGTCGCCCACCAGGAGCAGGAGAAGGCCGACCACACGATCGTCGTCCCGAAGAACGAGGACGAGCTGGACCCGATCCTCATGGGCATCCCGCTCCAGCTCCTCGCCTACCACACGGCCCTGGCCATGGGCCGGGACATCGACAAGCCCCGCAACCTCGCCAAGTCGGTGACGGTGGAGTAGCCGCCCGGTTTCCGCCGAACGGCCCCCGCGCGTGGTGACACAGGCGGGGGCCGTTCCGGTTGACCTGATTCATCCGGTACGTCAGGGAATGACCACCACGGGCCGCTTCGCCCGCTTGGCGAGCCGCCCCGCCACGGAGCCGAAGAGGCGGCCGACCAGGCCGTGGCTGGAGCCGACGACGATGGCGTCCGCCTCGTACTCCCGCCCCACCTCTTCGAGTTCGTGGCAGATGTCGCCGCCGCGCTCGACCAGGATCCAGGGCACCTCGGCGAGGTAGTCCGCGCACGCCAGCTCCAGACCGAGCACCTCGGTGCGGTGGTCGGGCACGTCGACGAAGACCGGGGGTTCGCACCCGGCCCACACCGTCGTGGGCAGCCGGTTGGCGACGTGCACGATGACCAGGCCGGAGCCCAGCCGGGACGCCATGCCGATGGCGTAGGCGAGCGCTCGCTCGCTGGAGGTGGAGCCGTCGAAGCCGACGACGACGCCGTGCTTGAAGGCTGGGTCGCACGACTGGCGTGGCTCTTCGGCCGCCAGGGGCTCGGCCGCCGTAGGTTCGGCGACGGGCCGCTTGCGGTCCGCGGGTTCGAAGAATTCGTGACCGGCCATGGCTGTCTCGGCGTTTTTATCCTCTATGGGGGACAACAGTGTGCGGCGGAGCTGTGTCCGGGAATGGTCTTCCCAAGCCCATACCCCCAAGGGTACGGCGGCACGCCTCCTTCGCCCAGATCCCGCGGAGGGTCCGCCGCGGGATTCACCGGAGCATGCCCGAGAGGACGCCCGTAACGCAATGGTTGCTGCTCTGTGCAGGCGGTTTGCACAGGATTCAACTGCCCGTCACCGGTCGTGACCGATGCGCCGCGCGGACGTTGATCTCCATGCCGCCACCCCAGGGAGCACCCGTGCCAGGACCGCACCGCCGCGACGAACCGACGTCCGGCACACCCGACCGGGACGGCGTCACCGATCTCGTGCGCTGGGCGGCGTTCAGCTGCTTCCTCGTCCCCGTCGCACTGCTCTGGTACGGCGCCTCCTTCGCGGGCGCCGCCGGCACGGCCTTCGGCCTGGCCGCCGTCACCGGCGCCTGCCGTCTGCTGCTGCGACGTTCCGAGCGTGTGGCGGCCCGGCCGCGGGCCCGCAGGGGCGGACGGCACGCTGGGGAAAACACACCGGTCGACTGACCGGTTTCCGCGCACAGTTCCGCTTCTTTTCAGCCAACTTCCGCAGGTGGCGCATCTGCACCCCTCACCACCCCCGAACCCCCGTTCCACCTGCACGAAAAGGGTCTCTGGACCCCTTCGCACCCTACGGGGATTGGCCACTGACACAAGGCGCACTTCCCAGGGGCGCCCCGGAGTGCAACGCTTCGTGATCGACTGCTTCACGCCAAGTTGCCATGTCGACAATGTCCCAAGTGCCAAACCGGCCACCTCGGCGCGGCGGGACACAGTAGATTCGATCTTGACCGTCTACGGCGGGGGACTCGTGCAGGACCGAGGGGAAACGTGTTGGAGCGACAGACCCGAAGGGTGAAGGGCGCCGCGACCACCGAGGGGGGCTTAGCAGTATGAGCCACGACTCCGCTGCCGCGCCGGAAGCCGCGGCCCGGAAGCTTTCCGGGCGACGCCGCAAGGAGATCGTCGCGGTGCTGCTGTTCAGCGGCGGCCCCATCTTCGAGAGTTCCATACCGCTGTCGGTGTTCGGGATCGACCGCCAGGACGCCGGCGTGCCGCGCTACCGGCTGCTTGTGTGCGCCGGCGAGGAGGGCCCGCTGCGGACCACGGGGGGCCTGGAACTCACCGCGCCGCAGGGACTGGAGGCGATCTCCCGCGCGGGCACCGTCGTCGTACCGGCCTGGCGGTCGATCACCTCACCGCCGCCGGAGGACGCGCTCGACGCCCTGCGCCGGGCGCACGAGGAGGGGGCACGCATAGTCGGGCTGTGCACGGGTGCCTTCGTCCTCGCGGCGGCGGGCCTGCTGGACGGCCGCCCCGCCACCACGCACTGGATGTACGCGCCGACGCTGGCCAAGCGCTATCCGTCGGTGCACGTGGATCCACGCGAGCTGTTCGTGGACGACGGCGACGTGCTGACGTCCGCGGGCACCGCGGCCGGGATCGACCTGTGCCTGCACATCGTGCGCACGGACCACGGCAACGAGGCGGCCGGAGCGCTGGCCCGCCGGCTGGTGGTCCCGCCGCGCCGCAGCGGCGGCCAGGAGCGCTACCTCGACAGGTCTTTACCGGAGGAGATCGGCGCCGACCCGCTCGCCGAGGTCGTCGCCTGGGCGCTGGAGCACCTCCACGAGCAGTTCGACGTGGAGACGCTGGCCGCGCGCGCCTACATGAGCCGCCGCACCTTCGACCGCAGGTTCCGCTCGCTGACGGGCAGCGCCCCGCTGCAGTGGCTGATCACCCAGCGGGTCCTGCAGGCGCAGCGCCTCCTGGAGACGTCGGACTACTCGGTGGACGAGGTCGCCGGCCGGTGCGGCTTCCGCTCGCCGGTGGCCCTGCGCGGCCACTTCCGCCGCCAGCTGGGTTCGTCCCCGGCCGCCTACCGGGCGGCCTACCGGGCCCGCCGCCCCCAGGGCGACCGCCAGCCGGACCCGGACACCGCCGCCGCGGGAGCCTCCCGGCCCCTGCCCCCGTCCGACCCGCCGGCCGTCCTCCCCCCGGAGAACGCGGTCCCGTTCCAGACCCGCCGCACGGCATCCCCGATGCCGGCGGGCGCGGCGAGCGTGCCGGGGCAGCGCAGTGCACCGTGACGTGAAGTGACGTGACACTCGAAACGCCGGACGGGCCGCTCCAGCCCGTCCGGCGTTCGAGGACGAGGCCCGTTCAGGGCCGAAGCGGGGGTTCGGGGGCGGCAGCCCCCGTGACGCCCGCACCGACGCCGGGGACCCCGTGAACAGGCGCCCCCCGTACAGTGGCCGCATGAACGATCGCATGGTGTGGATCGACTGCGAGATGACCGGCCTCTCGCTGTCCGACGACGCGCTCATCGAGGTTGCCGCCCTCGTCACCGACTCCGAGCTGAACATCCTCGGCGAGGGTGTCGACATCGTCATCCGCCCGCCGGACCGGGCCCTGGAGACGATGCCGGAGGTGGTGCGTGAGATGCACACCGCGTCCGGGCTGCTCGCGGAGCTGGACGGCGGCACGACCCTCGCGGACGCCGAGGCCCAGGTCCTGGCCTATGTGCGGGAGCACGTGAAGGAGCCCGGCAAGGCCCCCCTGTGCGGCAACTCCGTCGGCACCGACCGCGGCTTCCTGCTGCGGGACATGGCGACGCTGGAGGGCTACCTGCACTACCGGATCGTCGACGTCTCCTCGATCAAGGAGCTGGCCCGCCGCTGGTACCCGCGGGCGTACTTCAACAGCCCCGAGAAGAACGGCAACCACCGCGCGCTCGCCGACATCCGCGAGTCCATCGCCGAGCTGCGCTACTACCGGGAGGCGGTCTTCGTCCCGCAGCCCGGCCCCGACTCCGACACGGCCAAGGCGATCGCCGCCAAGCACGTCGTATCCGCCGGTTAGGGCCGCGGGCCCGCCGGGCGGCGGCGTCCGGAAAGCCGGGCGCGAGCACCCCTTCGGACCCTGTACACTTTTTCTCAGCCGGTCGGGAAACCCCGCCATGCGGGATTCGAGCACCGGCCTTGGTGGGTGTAGCTCAGCTGGTAGAGCACCTGGTTGTGGTCCAGGATGCCGCGGGTTCAAGTCCCGTCACTCACCCTGAGTAATCAGCCGGTGGCTCTCGCGAGAGAGTCACCGGCTGATTGCGTTGGAGCACCGACGGGGTCGGAGCGGCGGCGGGGTCGGAGCAGCGGCGGGGCCGCACTCAGACGCACGGCCCCGCCGGCCCCGGCCTCGCCCCCGGCCTCACGACGACCTGCGCTCCACCAGTTCCGTCGCCAGTACCACCTGGTGCCGTTCCAGGCCCCGCGAGGCGGCCGGCCTGCGGTCCGCGATCTCGGTCAGCAGCAGGTCGATCATCGCGCGGCCCATCTCCTCGATGGGCTGGCGCACACTGGTCAGCGGCGGCTCCATGTGCCGGGCGATGGCCGAGTCGTCGTAGCCGACCAGCGCCACGTCGTCCGGGATGCGCCGGCCCGCCTCGCGCAGGACCTGGCCGGCGCCGGCCGCGGTGACGTCCGAGGCGGCGAAGACCGCGTCGATGTCGGGGTGCCGGCGCAGCAGTTCCGCCATCGCGCGGCGCCCGCCCTCCTCGGTGAAGTCCCCCGCCTCGATCAGCCCCTCGTCCACCTCGTGGCCCGCCTCCCGCAGGGCGTCGCGGTAGCCGTCGACGCGTCGCTGGGCGCCGTAGACGGCGAGGTGGCCGGTGATGTGGGCGATCCGGCCGCGTCCCCGGGACAGCAGGTGCTCGACGGCCGAGCGGGCGCCGCCGTAGTTGTCCGAGTCCACCGACGCCAGTGGCTCCGCGGCCGAGCGCGGGCCGCTGATCACCGCGGGGATCTCCAGCTGGGCCAGCAGGTCGGGCAGCGGGTCGTCGGCGTGCACCGAGACCAGCAGGACGCCGTCCACCCGGTGCGCCGCGAGGTACTGGGCGAGCCGCTCCCGCTCCCGGTCGCTGCCCGCGAATATCAGCAGCAGCTGCATCTCGGTGTCGGACAGCTCGGAGCCGACACCCTTGAGCATGTCCGAGAAGTACGGTTCCGCGAAGAACCGGGTCTCCGGCTCGGGCACCACCAGGGCGATCGCGTCCGTACGGTTGGCCGCCAGCGCGCGGGCCGCCGTGTTCGGGACGTAGCCGAGTTCCGCGACCGCCGCCTCGACGGCCGCCCGGGTCGCGTCGCTCACCCGGGGAGAGCCGTTGATCACGCGGGAGACCGTGCCGCGCCCGACGCCCGCGCGGGCCGCCACCTCTTCGAGGGTGGGCCGGCCACCGCTCCGCCCACGCACTCCGTGGCTTGCCATCGGCTCCGCCTCCCGTCGTCACCCCCGCACTCTGCGGCTGGCCTGGAATTTAACAGGCCGGTCGGGTGTAATGACCGACTCCGGCCCCTCCCCCGCCGTACGGGAGTGTCTCCGTGTCGCTCGAAGCGTCCAGTTAACAGGCCGATAACTGAACGCAATTCGTCGCGTCCGTTCCCTTGACACCCCCGCCCGGACCCGCGACTCTTCAACACATCACTTGTGGGAGCGCTCCCACACTACCTGGCACATACACATCCCGCACGTTCCCCGCCCGAGCCGCAGCGACGAACGAAACACATGAAGCAGCGGGTCCAACCATGTAGTTGGCCGGGGGGTCGGCACGTCAGGGCAACAGGAGGACGCAAATGCGAGCAGCACGCAGAGGATCGGCCCGCAAGGTGGTGGTCATGGCGGCCATCGCGTCGCTGGGCGCCGGGCTGCTGGCCGGCTGTGCCGACGACGGGAACGACGAGGACAGCTCGTCGTCGGGCGACAGCAGCGGCAAGACCACCATCACCCTCGGTCTGTTCGGGACGATGGGCTTCAAGGAGGCCGGTCTCTACGAGGAGTACGAGAAGCTCAACCCGGACATCAACATCGAGGAGAACGTCACCGAGCGGAACGAGAACTACTACCCCGCTCTGGTCAACCACCTCACCACCAACAGCGGCCTCCAGGACGTGCAGGCGATCGAGGTCGGCAACATCGCCGAGGTCGTCGCCACCCAGGCGGACAAGTTCGAGGACATGTCCAAGGCCGACGGCGTCAAGAAGGACAACTGGCTGGACTGGAAGTGGCAGCAGGCCACCGCCAAGGACGGCGCCACGATAGGCCTCGGCACGGACATCGGCCCGATGGCCATCTGCTACCGCAAGGACCTCTTCGAGAAGGCCGGCCTGCCGACCGACCGCGAGGAGGTCTCCAAGCTGTGGGCCGGGGACTGGAACAAGTTCATCGAGGCCGGCGAGAAGTACAAGAAGGGTGCAGGCAAGGACACCTACTTCATGGACTCCCCCGGCGGTCTGATCAACGCGATCGTCAGCAGTGAGGACGAGAAGTTCTACGACGCCTCCGGCAAGGTCATCTACAAGACCAACCCGGCGATCAAGGAAGCCTTCGACCTGACCGCCGAGGCGGCCGAGAAGGGCCTGGTCCAGTCGCAGACCCAGTTCCAGCCGGCCTGGGACCAGACCATCTCCAACAGCCTGTTCGCCACCGTCGCCTGCCCGCCGTGGATGCTCGGCACCATCAAGGCCAAGTCCCAGCCGGACTCCGCCGGCAAGTGGGACGTGGCCCAGGCCCCGAAGGCCGGCAACTGGGGCGGCACCTTCCTGGGCGTGCCCAAGAGCGGCAAGCACGTGAAGGAGGCCCAGAAGCTGGTCACCTGGCTGACCGCGCCCGAGCAGCAGGCCAAGCTGTTCTCCAAGATGGGCAGCTTCCCGAGCGCTCCCGCCGCCTACAAGCTCCCCCAGGTGACCAGCGGCAAGAACGACATGACCGGTGACGCGCCGATCGGCGAGCTGTTCGCCAAGGCCGCCGAGCAGATCCCGACGCAGGTGATCGGCCCGAAGGACCAGATCATCCAGCAGGGTCTGACCGACAACGGCGTCATCCTCGTCACCCAGGGCAAGTCGGCCAAGGACGCGTGGAACAACGCCGTGAAGACCATCGACAACAACCTGGAGAAGTGACCGGAATGACCACCCGGCACGACACCGCCGCGTCCCCCGTCAAGGGGGGCGCGGCCCCGGGCCGCCCGCCCGGCACCAGGGCGTCCGCGGAGGCGGACCGCAAGAGGCGGGCCAAGCTCTCCCGCCGCTGGCAGCGGGACATGCGCTGGAGCCCGTACGCGTTCGTCTCGCCGTTCTTCCTGCTCTTCCTCGCCTTCGGCCTGTTCCCGCTGATCTACACCGGCTGGGCCTCGCTGCACACGGTGGAGCTGACCGCGCCCACCGACATGACGTGGACGGGGCTGGACAACTACACCCGCATCTTCGACGACGAGTTCTTCTGGAACGCCGCGAAGAACACGCTGTACATCGGCATCATCTCCACGGTGCCGCAGCTGCTGATGGCGATGGGCCTCGCGCACATCCTCAACTACAAGCTGCGTGCCTCGACCTTCTACCGGGTCGTGATGCTGGCGCCGTACGCGACGTCGATCGCGGCGGCCTCGCTGGTCTTCGTGCTGCTCTTCGGCCGTGACTACGGCATGATCAACTGGTTCCTCGACCTGGTGGGCCTGGACAAGATCGACTGGCAGAACGGCTCGTGGGCGTCGAAGTTCGCCGTGTCCTCGATCGTCATCTGGCGCTGGACCGGCTACAACGCGCTGATCTACCTGGCCGCGATGCAGGCGATCCCGCAGGACCTGTACGAGTCGGCGGCGCTGGACGGCGCCAGCCGCTGGCGGCAGTTCATCCACGTCACGCTGCCCTCGCTGCGTCCGACGATCCTGTTCACGGTCGTCGTGTCGACCATCGGCGCCTCGCAGGTCTTCGGCGAGCCGCTGCTGTTCGACGCCAACAAGGGGGCCTCGGGCGGCTCCCAGCACCAGTTCCAGACGCTCGGCCTGTACCTGTACGAGCAGGGCTGGGTCAACCAGCACCTGGGCCGCGCCTCCGCGATCGCCTGGGCGATGTTCCTGATCCTCATCGTGATCGGTGTCCTCAACGCCGTCATCTCGCGCCGGCTGCGCGCCAGTAGTTAAGGAGAACCGGCCGTGACGACGACCATGACGAAACCCCCGGCCGACGCGGCACCCGAGCCGTCCCGGCGGGGCCGACGAGGCTCCAAGGCGTCCCGGGCGGGCGGGCATCTGCACGCCGGGCCGATCGCCTACATCATCCTCGCCCTGTTCACCATCGGCTCGCTGTTCCCGCTGGTGTGGACGGCGATCGCCGCCTCGCGCGACAACCAGCGGCTCGCCCAGACACCGCCGCCCTTCTGGTTCGGCGGCAACCTGTTCGACAAGCTCGAGGTCGCCTGGAACGACGCCAACCTCGGCGAGGCCTTCCTCAACACCACCATCGTGGCCGGGATCTCGGCGTTCACCATCGTCTTCCTGTCGACGATCGCCGGGTTCGCCTTCGCCAAGCTGCGCTTCCGCGGACGCAACGCGCTGATGCTGATCGTCATCGGCACGATGATGGTGCCGCCGCAGCTCAGCATCATCCCGCTGTACATGATGGTCGCGAAGCTGGACTGGTCCGACCAGCTCCAGGCGGTGATCCTGCCGTCCCTGGTGAACGCGTTCGGTGTGTTCTTCATGCGGCAGTACCTGCTCCAGGCGCTGCCGGACGAGATCATCGAGGCCGCGCGCGTGGACGGTGCCGGCAGCTGGCGCGTGATCTGGCACGTGGTGTTCCCGGCGGCGCGGCCCGCGATGGCGGTGCTCGGCATGCTGATGTTCGTGCAGTCCTGGAACGACTTCCTGTGGCCGTTCCTGGTGCTGACGCAGAACGGCAGTCCGACCGTGCAGGTCGCCCTCGCCGGACTGGGCCGTGGCTACACCCCGGACCAGTCCCTGATCATGGCCGGCGCGCTGCTGGGCACGCTGCCGCTGCTGCTGGTGTTCGCGATCTTCGGCAAGCAGATCGTGGGCGGCATCATGCAGGGCGCCGTCAAGGGATGACACCCGTCCCGGGGGCCGGGCCACCGCCGTCCCGGCCCCGCCTTCCCCCCTCGTACTTCCACGTGTCGGTCTTCCACGACCCGACCCGCCATGACCCGCAATGGGAGCGCTTCCATGCCTGAGTCCGCAACGCCGGCGACCCCGGTGACCTTCCCCCCCGCCTTCCTGTGGGGCGCCGCCACCTCGGCGTACCAGATCGAGGGCGCGGTGCGGGAGGACGGCCGTACCCCCTCGATCTGGGACACCTTCAGCCACACCCCCGGGAAGACCGCCGGCGGGGACACCGGTGACATCGCTGTCGACCACTACCACCGCTACCGCGACGACGTGGCGCTGATGAAGGACCTGGGCCTCGGCGCCTACCGCTTCTCGATCTCCTGGCCCCGGGTGCAGCCGACCGGCCGCGGCCCCGCCGTCCAGCGCGGCCTGGACTTCTACCGCCGCCTGGTGGACGAGCTGCTGGCCGCCGGGATCAAGCCGGCCGTCACCCTCTACCACTGGGACCTGCCGCAGGAGCTGGAGGACGCGGGCGGCTGGCCCGAGCGGGACACCGCCTACCGGTTCGCCGAGTACGCGCAGATCGTCGGCGAGGCGCTCGGCGACCGGGTGGAGCAGTGGATCACGCTGAACGAGCCGTGGTGCGCCGCCTTCCTGGGCTACGCCTCCGGTGTGCACGCCCCCGGCCGCACCGACCCGGCGGCCGCGCTGCGCGCCGCGCACCACCTGAACCTGGCGCACGGCCTGAGCACGGTGGCGCTGCGTTCGGTGATGCCGGCCCGCAACTCGGTGGCGATCAGCCTCAACACGTCCGTCGTGCGGCCGCTGTCGCAGAGCGCGGCGGACCTGGCGGCGGCCCGCAAGATCGACGACCTGTCCGGCGGAATCTTCCACGGTCCGATCCTGCACGGCGCCTACCCGCAGTCCCTGCTGGAGGCGACCGCGTCGGTGACGGACTGGTCGTACGTCCAGGACGGCGACCTGGGACAGATCCGCCAGCCCATCGACGCGATCTGCCTCAACTACTACACGCCCACGGTGGTCTCGGCGGCCGACGCCGACTCGCGCGCCCCGCGCGCCGACGGCCACGGCGCCAGTGACCACTCGCCGTGGCCCGCCGCGGACGACGTGGCGTTCCACCAGCCGCCGGGCGAGCGCACCGAGATGGGCTGGAGCGTCGACCCGTCCGGCCTGCACGAGCTGATCATGCGCTACAACCGCGAGGCTCCCGGCATGCCGCTGTACATCAGCGAGAACGGCGCCGCCTACGACGACAAGCCCGGCGCGGACGGCTCGGTCCACGACCCCGAGCGGGTCGCCTACCTGAACGGCCACCTCGCGGCGGTCCGGCAGGCCATCGCCGACGGCGCCGACGTGCGCGGCTACTACCTGTGGTCCCTGCTGGACAACTTCGAGTGGGCGTACGGCTACGAGAAGCGCTTCGGCGCGGTGTACGTCGACTACGCCTCCCAGGAGCGCACCCCGAAGTCGAGCGCCCTGTGGTACGGCCGGGCGGCCCGCACGGGGGCGCTGCCGCCGGTGGACGCGGCCGAGTAGGCCCTCGGGAAGCCGGAGGGGCATGTGAGACGGGGCGCGACATCCCACGGGGGGATGCCGCGCCCCGCTCGCAGGGCCGGTGTGGGGCCCGGCCCCACGGGAGGGAGCCCGCCCCTACTTGTAGGCGGCGAACGCCTTGGAGAAGGCGTTCGGCTCCTGGTCGACGGAGCTGCACGTGGCGTCGGCCGAGGGCTTCGGGCCGCCGGGGCAGGCCTTGTCGCGGGTGGCGGACCACATGGACAGTCCGCCCAGGCCCTTGGACTGCGCGAACTCCACCAGCTGGGCGGCGTCGTCGACCTTGAAGACCTCGGAGGCGACGTCGTTCACGCCGATCATCGGGGTGACGGCGACCGTCTTCCAGGCGTCCGCGTCGGACAGGCCGAGGACGCCCTTGATCTGGGCCTGGGTGGCCGTGGCGGCCTGCTCGGCGTAGGTGCCCATGTCGCCGCTGTACGCGGGGCCGTAGTCCATCGCCATGATGTTGACGGCGTCGATGTCCACGCCGTTCTTCTTCGCGTCGGCGAGGAGGTCGACGCCCGCCTGGGTGAGGCCCTCGGGCATCACCGGCAGGGTGAAGGAGACGTCCAGGCCGGGGTGCTGCTTCTGGAGCGCGGCGATCGCCTGGGCGCGGCGGGTGTTGGCGGCCGTGTCGGGCAGCGCGCCGCCCTCGACGTCGAAGTCGACCTTGGTGAGCTGGTAGGCGTCGACGGCCTTGCCGTACGCCGCCGCCAGCGCGTCGGCCGACGTGCAGGTGGTGCCGAGTTCGGAGCCGGAGGCGCCGCCGAAGGAGACGCGGACGTCGCCGCCCTTCGCGCGCAGGGCGCCTATCTGGTTCGCGACCGCGTCGCTCCCGAGGTCGGTGACGCCGCCCCACTTGGGGGTGCAGCCGCCACCGTCGGTGACGAAGGCGAGGGTGTAGTCCTTCACGCCGGTCGCCTCGGCGTGCGCGAGCAGGTCGAAGGCCGGGTAGAGGGAGGTGTCGACGTACGGCGCGAAGCCGGCGCCGGCTGCGGTGCCGTTGCCGGGGGTCCCGGTCGGCGCAGGGGTGGTGGGGGTGTCGGTCGGGGTCGGCTCGGCGGTGTCGGTCGCCGTGGGGGTGGGGGTCGGCGTGGGCGTCGGGGCCGGGGGATCGGTGGGGCGGCCGCTGGGCTCGGGGGTGGCGCCGTCGTCGGTCGAGCAGGCGGCGTCGTCGACGAGGCAACCGGTCGGGTCGGCGGTGCCGTTGACGACGAAGCCGACCGTGACGGACTCGCCGGCCTTCAGCCCGTCCGTGTCCCACTGGGGCGGGGTCACGGTGACGTGCTGGCCGCTGACCTCCGACTCGGCGTTCCACAGCGAGCCCAGCTTCGCGCCGGAGGGCAGGTCGAACTCCAGGGTCCAGTCCGCCTTCGCCTGCCCGGTGTTGTTGGTGACGACGTACTGGGCGGTGTAGCCCGTCGACCACTCGCTGGTCTTCGTGTACGCGGCGCCGACCGCGGCCGCCTGGGCGGTGCTGGTGAACAGCAGCGCCCCGCCGCCGGCCACGGCCGCCGCGACGAGGGTGCCGATCGCCTTGTTCCTGCCACTGACCTTGCGTCGGTGCGTGCGCATCACGTGCCTGCCTTCGCTGTTCACGGTGCCCCCGGCGGAGGCCGGCGGGAGCGGAGTGGGGGTGCGGCAGCACGCTAGCGACCCGGAAACGGGCAAAGAGCCTGATCCGGACGGGGGTTGGCGATCTTAGGGTGGGCTTAAGGAAGGGATCGGGACCGATTAATGGTCACGGCCGACCGGGGCCGATCGGGGCCGATCGGGGCCGATCGGGGCCGATCGGGGCCGATCGGGGCCGATCAATGGTCGCGGCCGACCGGGGCCGACCGGGACCGATCAATGGTCGCGGCCGGCCGGGGCCGCGGACGTCGGCATCGGCGCACGGCCCTGCCTGCGTCGGCGTACGGCACCCCGGTGCCCGCGCCGCACCGGCGCCGTCCGCCCGTCCAGCTGGATCCAGATCCGCACCTCGGTGCCGCCCAGCACGGAGGAGCCGATGCGTACGTCACCGCCGGTGGACTCCGCCATCCGGCGCACGATGTCCAGGCCGAGCCCGGTCGACCCGTCGGCGCCCGAGCCCCGGCCGCGGGCCATCGCCGCCTCGGGGTCGGATATCCCGGCGCCCGCGTCGGAGACCAGCACGATCACCGCGTCCTCGCCGTTGTGCAGGTCGACGGCGAAGGCGGTGCCCTCGGCGGTGTGCCGGAAGACGTTGCCGAGCAGCGCGTCGAGGGAGGCGGCCAGGTCGGCGCGGGCCACGGGTATGCGCACCGGCCGGTCGGCTCCGGCCACCCGCCACTTGCGGCCCTCGTCCTCGGCCAGCGCCGACCAGAACCCCATCCGCTCCCGGACCACCTCGGCCGCGTCGCACCCGGCGCCGGGACCGGCGGCGGCCGTCTGCGGCTTGGCGTCCCGGGCGGTGCGGATGATGGTGTCGACCTCGCGCTCCAGCTGCTCGACGGCGGCCCGGGTCTGGTCGGCGGCAGGGCCGTCACCGAGCGAGGCCGCGTTGAGGCGCAGCACGGTCAGCGGGGTGCGCAGGCGGTGGGACAGGTCGGCGGCCAGCTCCCGTTCGTTGGCGAGGAGCTGGACGACCTGGTCGGCCATGGAGTTGAACGCGACCGCCGCGCGTCGGAGTTCGTCCGGCCCCTCCACGGGCACCCGCGCGCCCAGCTTGCCCTCCCCCAGCTCGTGCGCCCCGTCGACCAGGCGCCGCGCGGGCTGCACCATCCGTACGCCCAGCCGGTCGGCGACCGCGACCGAACCGACGATCAGGGCGACGCCCACCGCCGCGAGCACCGCCCAGGCCGTGCCGACGCCGTTGGTCACCGCGGACTCGGGGACGTACACCTCGACGACGGCGATCTCGCCGGAGCTGAGCGCGACCGGTTGGAGCAGGGTGGAACCGCCGCCCACCTCGGTGGTGGAGGCCCGCCCCATCTCCCGTACGGCGGCGATGTCCTCGTCGGTGGCGCGCTGCCGGCCGATGTCGGTGGCGCGTTGCCGGCCGATGTCGGTGGCGCCGCCGCTCTCGTCGGCGGGCGCCGGTATGTGCACGGCCATCCCGGTGTCCGAGCCGGCGGAGGCGACGACGCGTTCCAGCTGCTCGCGGTCGGTGGTGATGGACAGGGCCGGGGCGACGGCGGCGGCCTCCCGTTCGGCGTTGGAGAAGGCGCGGTCCCGGGCCATCTCGCGGATGACGAGTCCGAGGGGCACGGCGAAGGCGACCACGACCATCGCGGTGACCGCCAGCGAGACCTTGACCAGGGCCCATCTCATCGCGGTGACTCCAGCTTCACGCCGACGCCGCGCAGGGTGTGCAGATAGCGCGGCCGGGCCGCGGTCTCGCCCAGCTTGCGCCGCAGCCAGGACAGGTGGACGTCGATGGTCTGGTCGTCGCCGTAGGACTGCTGCCAGACCTCGGCGAGCAGTTCCTTGCGGGGCACGACGACCCCGGGCCGGCCGGCCAGGAAGGCGAGCAGGTCGAACTCGCGGCGGGTCAGGTCGAGGGCCGTCCCGTCCAGTTCGGCCTGGCGGCGCAGCGGGTCGACGGTGAGGCCGCCGACCCGGATGACCGTCGGCGGCGCCGCCTCCGCCGGGCCGCCGCGGGCCCGGCGCAGTACGGCCGCCATCCGGGCCGACAGGTGCTCGACGGAGAACGGTTTGGTGAGGTAGTCGTCCGCGCCCGCGTTCAGCAGCCGTACGACCTCTGCCTCGTCGTCCCGGGCGGTGGCGACGATCACCGGCACGTCGGTGATGCCGCGCAGCATCTTCAGCGCCTCGGAGCCGTCCAGGTCGGGCAGTCCGAGGTCCAGGATCACCACGTCGAACCGGAAATGGGCGACCTCGCGCAGCGCCTCCAGTGCCGTGCCCACGCTGCGCACGGTGTGCGAGGCGTCGGTGAGCTGCCGGATGAGCGCCGAGCGTACGAACTGGTCGTCCTCGACCACGAGCACACTTGCCATGGGCGGCACCGTACGCCATGCGGACCGACCCGGTCCGGGCCTGTGGACAACTCCGCCCGGGCCCGCGTCACACGACGTTCACGCGACACGGGTGGGGCGGGTGAGGCAGTATGGCCGCGATGCGCAGAGGACTCGTCCACGTGATCGCCTGGCTGCTCGCCACCGGCGCCGCGGTCACGCTGTCGTGGTGGGGCGTCCACACGGTGATGGCGGGCACGGCCTACGACGCCCCCCGCGCGCTGCCCATCACGGCCGCCGACGCGAGCGTGCGGGACGGGGAAGGCGGCGACGACGGCGAGTCCCTGGCCTCGTCCACCAGCCGGCCGTCGCCTTCGCCGTCGCCGTCGGACAGCGCGTCGCCGACGCCGAGCGCGACGCCCCGCGAGCCCGACCCCACTCCGTCGCGCACCGCACCGTCCACCCCTCCGCCCGCCGACCCGGCGAGCCCCGCCCCCGCGACGTCCGGCCGGGTCAGGAGCTACGACACCGACGGGGGCCGCGCGGTCTTCGACCTCGGTACGTCGTCCGCGTCCCTGGTGTCGGCGACGCCGGGTGCGGGCTGGTCGATGCAGGTGTGGAAGACGGAGTCGTGGATCCGGGTGGAGTTCACCTCGGGCGCCGACCGGGTGTCGGTGTTCTGCACCTGGCACGACGGGCCGCCCCGGGTGGAGATCGGCAGCTACTGAACCAGCGTGTTCGGTCGAAGGCTCACTTGAAGACCGACTCCGGCGGTGCGGGCGAGTCCACCGCCGCCGCGTCCGTCACGGGCTGGGCGCCGCCGGTGAAGTCGGTGAGCGCACGGCCGTGTTCCACGCGCGCGGGGTGCGGGTCGGAGGCGGCGCGGCGGGTGAGTTCGGCGACCGGCAGCGGGTGGTCGGAGGCGACCAGGATCGCGTTGCCGAAGCGTTTGCCGCGCAGTACGGCCGGGTCGGCGACGAGGGCGAGTTCGGCGAACCGGGCGGCGGCGGTGGCGATCTGGCCGCGCAGGTGGGCGAGCGGCGGCCCGTCGGCGAGGTTGGCGGCGTAGACCCCGCCGGGCGCGAGCGCGCGCCGCACCTCGTCGAGGAAATCGATGGAGGTCAGGTGGGCCGGCGTTCGGGCCCCGCCGAAGACGTCCGCGACGACGAGGTCCGCCCAGCCGTCGGGCACCTTGGCCAGCCCGGCGCGGGCGTCCGTCGACCGCACCCGTATCCGCGCGCCGGGGTCCAGGGGAAGCTCCCGGCGGACCAGCTGGACGAGGGCGGCGTCGCGTTCGACGACCTGCTGGGTGGAGCGGGGGCGCGTGGCGGCGACGTAGCGGGCGAGGGTGAGGGCGCCGCCGCCGAGGTGCACGGCCCGCACCGGCTTGCCCTGCGGGGCGGCCAGGTCGATGACGTGGCCGATGCGGCGCTGGTACTCGAAGGACAGGTACGCCGGGTCGTCGAGGTCGACGTGCGACTGCGGGGCGCCGTCGATCAGCAGCGTCCAGGCCCGGGGCCGGTCCCGGTCGGGCACCAGCTCGGCGCGCCCTCCGTCGACGTCCTCGACGACGGCTTCGGCGGCAGCGCGCCCGCGGCGGGCGTTTGTGGACTTTCCCATCGGTCCATTATCGGACCGGGCACGACGGTGCTCAGCGGCAGCTGTCCGCCGCCCTGATCAGCCGGGCCGCCTCGCCCAGCGCGGCCCGCAGTACGGCGGGGTCGGTCGCCAGGTCCGCCTCGCCGGGCGGCAGCAGCCAGTCGGAGCCCTCCACGGGCGGCTCGGGCTCCGGGACGATGCTCAGCCCCCGGCCGTCCGTCTCCGTGCAGGTGCTGCCCGGCACGTCCCAGGCGGCGGCGGTGCCCGGCGGCACCAGGAAGCCCAGGGTGTCGCAGCCGTCGTCGTGGAGCACCGAGCCCACCCCCTCACCGGCTCCCCGCCTGATGATGTCGACCGCCTCCAGACCCTGCCGGGTCGGCACGGTGACGACGTCACAGGCGTCGCAGGGGGGATCGCTGATGCTGGTGTCCATCCCGGCCTCCACCACGGAACTCCTTCTCGGACGAGCGGATCGGGAGTCGGGGGCCTCCCGGTCCACCCTGTTCAACGCGGCGGACCGTCAACGGCTACGGCACAGGCCCGCCGCAAAGGATGGCACTTCATGGCAGATCGTGGATGAGATATCCGGTTTGTAGCCAAACAGTGCGTGGCGACTCCGTCACAGCCGGTACGTTCTTGCTCGCCGGAAACAGGGCCGCGCTGGGGCGTGCGCTCTCCCGGCATGGTTCGACGGTTCGCACGAGAGGACCCGGCCATGGCGTCGTCAACGGTGACCTCCGCCCAGCCCGAACGGCCACCGCGGCCGAACCTCGCCTTCAGGCGGTTGCGCGGCAAGCGCTCCCCGGCGGAGTTCGCGGCGGCGGTCCGCCGGGCCGCGCGCGAGATCGGCGAGCGGGTCAGCTGTGACGCGCGCTATGTCGGCCGGGTCGAGGCGGGCGAGATCCGCTGCCCCAACTACGCCTACGAGCGGGTGTTCCTGCACATGTTCCCCGGCCGCACGCTCACCGACCTGGGGTTCGCGCCCCGCTCGTCGGTACGCGGACGCCAGGCGCGCACCACCGGTGAGTCGCGGGGGGCGGGTGAGCCGTATGAGACGTATGACACGCAAGACGAGCAAGACCTGTACGAAACGCACGACAACAACGAGGAGAGCGACGTGCTGCGTCGCGCATTCATGACGAGCGGTGCCACGGTGGCCGCCGCCTCGCTGACCCCCCTGGGGCTCGCCCTCGACGCCGCGGCGGCCGGGCGCCCCACCCGCCGGGCCGGGACGGGCGAGGCCGGCGCCCTCGAAGAAGCCGTCCGCCGGATCCGGCTGCTGGACGACCGGCACGGCGCGGACGGTCTCTACCGGCGCGCGGCGGCCCCGCTGCGCACCGCGTACGCGCTCCTGGACGCCGGCGCGTCCCGGCAGGCGACCGCGGACCGGCTCTTCACGGGCGCCGGTGAACTGGCGATCTCGGTGGGCTGGCTGGCGCACGACTCGGGGCGCTTCGACGACGCGCGCTCCCACTACGCCGAGGCCCTCGCCACCGCCCGGATGAACGGCGACGCGGCCCTGGAGGCGCACGCCTTCTGCAACATGGCGTTCCTGGCCCGCGACGCCGGCCGTCCGCGCGAGGCGGTACGGGCGGCCCAGGCCGCGCAGCGCGCCGCCCGCCCGCTGGGCTCGGACCGGCTGATGTCCCTGCTCGCGCTGCGCGAGGCGGGCGGCTGGGCGGGGCTCGCGGACCGTGTCGGCTGCGAGCAGGCGCTGGTCCGCGCGCAGACCTTCTACGGGCGGGGGGTCTCGGACGCCGACCCCGAGTGGATGAGCTTCTACGGCGAGGCCGAGCTGGAGGGGCTGGAGGCCCAGTGCTGGTCCGCCCTGGGCGACTGGCCCCGGGCCGCCCGGCACGCGCGGCGGGCGGCCGACCTGCAGGACCCGCACTTCACCCGGAACCTCGCGCTGTACTCGGCGGAGCTGGCGGACGACCTGGCCCGGGGTGGCCGCCCCGACGAAGCGGCGGGAGCGGGCATGCGCGTCCTGGACCTGCTGGGCGAGGTCCAGTCCTC
This sequence comes from Streptomyces sp. MMCC 100, assembly GCF_041538145.2. Taxonomy (NCBI): domain Bacteria; kingdom Bacillati; phylum Actinomycetota; class Actinomycetes; order Kitasatosporales; family Streptomycetaceae; genus Streptomyces; species Streptomyces sp. MMCC 100. The sequence continues at coordinate 805,942 of NZ_JBGORK020000001.1, read as the reverse complement.
CCGCATCCACACGATGCTGGCGGGGACGGCCCGGGTGCTCCTCCCCCACCGCCGGTCGTCGGGCGTCTCCGCCTTCCTGGACCGCCACGGAGCCCTACCGAGACCGGCGTAACCCCGAACTGCGGGCAGTCGTGCCGCTGGGGCGGCACGGGTGGGCGCAGCGGCACCCGGCAAGCGCCGGCCCGCGCACCCCACCCCCGCCCAGCCCCAACGCCGGGCGCCGCACTGGCACCGGCAGGGCACCAACCGTCAGCCGACGAGATGCCCCACGTCGTTCCAGCTCTCCACCGCCGGTTCCCCGTACGCCCACCCCAGCACCGACAGCGACGTCGGGTTCAGCCGTATCCGAGCCCCGAAGGACACCGGCAGCCCCAGCCACCGCGCCCCGATCGCCCGCAGAATGTGCCCGTGGGCGAAGACGAGCACGTCCCGCTCCGCCTCCCGCGCCCACGCCACCACCTCGTCCGCGCGCGCGGTGACGTCCGTCACGCTCTCCCCCTCGGGCACCCCGTCCCGCCAGATCAGCCAGCCGGGCCGCACGGCCTGGATCTGGTCCGGCGTCATGCCCTCGTACGCCCCGTAGTCCCACTCCATCAGCGTGTCCCACGCGCGTGCGCGCTCGCCGAAGCCCGCCAGCTCACACGTCTCGCTCGCACGCACCAGCGGACTGGTCCGCACCTCCACGCCGGGCAGCCCGTCCAGCGGCGCCCGGTGCAGCCGCTCGCCGAGCAGCTTCGCGCCGCGCCGGCCCTCCTCCAGGAGCGGCACGTCGGTCCTGCCGGTGTGTCTGCCGGACAGCGACCACTCCGTCTGTCCGTGCCGGGCCAGCAGAATGCGCGGTGCCATGAAGAGGCCTTTCCGGGAGAAATGTCTGAGGGGACTTTTCCATCATCCCGTACTGTCCGTCCGGGCAACCCGAGGGGCGGTGCCCGCGTCTATCCGGTCCGAGGGCGTTTCGCGGAGCGGGCTCGGCGAGGCCGTAGAGTGGCTCGCCCGTGTCCGTCCGGGCGCACGAGTGAACGAGAAGTGAGAAGGGGGAGGGCGATCGGATTGCCGCACACCGAGACACCGGGCACGGAGGCGGCCCCGAAGACTCGGCTGCGCTGGTGGACCGAGCTGCCGCTCATCCTCCTCGTGTACGCCTGTTACAGCGCCGGGCGCCTGCTCGTGCGGGGCGACGTCGCCGATGCCGTCGACCACGGCCTGGCCATCCTGGACATCGAGAAGGCGCTCTTCCTCAACGCGGAGCACCCCCTCAACCGCCTCTTCACCAGTGAGCCCTGGATCGGCGTCCCGGCGGACTTCTGGTACGCGTCGCTGCACTACCTGGTCACCCCGGCGATCCTGGTCTGGCTCTTCCGCTCCCGCGCGGTGCGCTACCGGGCCGCCCGTACCTGGCTGATGACGTCCACGTTCATCGGGCTCATCGGCTTCACGCTGCTGCCGACCTGCCCGCCCAGGCTGCTGGACGCCTCTCACGGCTTCGTCGACACGATGGCCCAGTACAGCTCGTACGGCTGGTGGGGCGGCGAGGCGAGCGCGCCGCGCGGCCTGGGCGGGATGACGAACCAGTACGCGGCGATGCCGAGCCTGCACGTGGGCTGGGCGCTGTGGTGCGGGGTGATGCTGTGGCGCCACGGCGGCACCCGCACGGCGAAGGCGGCCGGTGTCGTCTACCCGCTGGTGACCACGATCGTGGTGATGGGCACCGCCAACCACTACTTCCTCGACGCGGTCGCCGGCGCGGCCGTGATGGGCGCGGGACTGTTGCTGACGCCGTTCGTGCTGCGGACCGCGCAGCTGGTGCGGACCAGGCTCCCGGCCCGCTTCGCACCGGCCGCGACCGGCTCCGCGGCTGCTGCCGCGACCGCCCCTGCGACCGCCTCCGTCCCGGCCGCGGACGGCGCGGGTTCCGCGAATGTCAGTGGTGGATGCCAGACTTCCGCGGGTGAGCGATTTCCACGGCAGCGCGAGCAGCGGTTCGGAGCGGGAGCCGAGCCGGACCCCGCCCCCTCGGACGCGGGGGACGAGACTCCGGCACCGGCTCGCTGAGCTGCGCGGTCCCGACGTACCGGCCAAGGCGCTGGACGCGCGTGCCCTGGCCGCCCTCGCCGCCAACCCGGGGTGCCGTCGGCGGGCGATCCTCGACGGCGCCGGGGTGGACAAGGGCTCCCTGGCGAGTGCGCTGGGCTCGCCGTCGGTCTTCGGGCAGTCGCAGTTCGCCTTCACGCGGGGCAACGCCTTCGAGGCGAAGGTCAAGGCGGACGGCGGCGCCGAGCTGCTGCGGCTCGTGCACGAGAAGCTGGACCGGGGCGCCGAGCCGCCCGCCGAGGCCCGGGTGGAGGTGCCCGACCTGTCCGCGACCGGCCCCGAGGGGCGTGCGGCGCGGACGTCGCTGGCCTTGCGCGAGGCCACCGGCACCCCTGGCGCGTGGACGCTGCTCGACCACCCGATGCTCGCCCTGGAGGTCGCCGGTTCCCCCGCCTTCCTGGAGCCGGACGCCGTGGTGGTGCATCCGGACGGCAGCTGGACGGTCGTCGAGATCAAGTCCTTCCCCATGCTGGACGGCTCCGCCGACCCGGCGAAGGTCGGCGCCGCCGCACGGCAGGCCGCGGTGTACGTGCTGGCCCTGGAGCGGGTCGCCGCCCGGCTCGATCCCGCCCCGCGTGTGCGCCACCGCGTCCTGCTGGTCTGCCCCAAGGACTTCTCCAACCTGCCCACCGCGTCCGCCGTCGACGTGCGCAAGCAGCGCGCCGTCACCGACCGCCAGCTGGCCCGGCTGACCGGCATCGAGGAGATCGCCGACGCGCTCCCGGAGGGCGTCTGCTTCTCCCCCGAGCTGCCGGCCGAGGAGCTGGCGGCGGCGGTCGAGGCGGTCCCGGCGGCGTACGCGCCCGAGTGCCTGTCCGCGTGCGAGCTGGCCTTCCACTGCCGCGCCCGGTCCCGCGAGGCCGGCGCGGTGACCTGCCTGGGCCGCCCGGTCCGGGCCGAGCTGGGCGGTCTTTCGACGGTCGAGGACGTGCTGGCCGCGGCCCGCGGGGAGGCCGGCGACCCGGACGACCCGGCGGTGGCCGCGCTGCGCAGGGCGGCCCGGCTGCGCGCGGAGGCGCTCGCGACGGCCGGCGCGGGGACCGGCGGGGCAGCGGGCGACGGTAGCGGCTTCGAGGTCGGCGGGGTGTCCGCGTGTCGCTGATCACCACGCTCGCCCGGCTGGAGGCCGTGCACACCGGCCGCGCCCAGCCCGCCGCCACCGTCCGGCACCGGCACCTGTCCGACCGTCCGCTGGTCTTCGTGCCGCTGACCACCGCCGGTGAGGCCGGGGCCCCGCTCGGCGCGCTGGTCGGCACCGACCGGGACGCGCCGCATCTGCTGGTCGTGCCGCAGCCCCGCGACCGCGACCTGCGCTTCGCGTTCCTGGCCGAGCTGGCGGACATCGTGCTGCCGCACGTCGAGGCGTACGCGGAGAGCGTCGAGGCCGCCGAGCGCACCGAGACCGACCCGGAGACGGGCAAGCGGGTCAAGGTCGAGGTCGACCTCTGCGCGGACGCGGCGCAGCTGGTCGTGCCGAGCCGCGCGGGCATCGACTTCGTACGGCTGCTCGGCCGGTCCATGCGCTTTCGGCGTACGGCGGAGCAGGACCCGGAGACCCCGCACCCCGCACCGCCCCGGGTGCCGCTGCTCGGCCGGTGGCTGACCCACTACGGCGAGCGGGCCCGCGTACCCGGTTCCTCCCTCCTCCTCGCCATGACCGACCTGCTGGGCCGGCACTGGGCGACGGGGCAGTCCACGCTGGAGGACCAGCACCTGGGGGCCCTGCTCGCGTGGATCGCGCCGGAGGTCTCACAGGACCCCGCCCTGACCGGCGCCGAGGCCGCCCGCCGCGCCGAGCTGGCCCGCGACGCCGACGGCCAGCTGCTGTGCCCGCCCGCGGGTCCGGCGACCGACCCGGCCTTCGACAACAAGCTGCTCGCCCCCGCCATCGAGCGCTACGACCGCGCCCGCACCGCGCTGGCCGCCGCCGAGGACGGTCTGGAGGCCGACGACCGGCTCGGCGCGCTCACGGCCGCCGAGCGGGAGATCCGCGCCCTGGTCGAGAGCCGTACCCGGCCCACCTGGGACGCGGTGTGGCGGGGCCTGGACCTGCTGCGCGAGCTGCCCGAGGGGGCGCACGCCGAGGAGCGCTGGACCCGCGACCGCTGGTCGTTCACCTCCCACCGCGACCGCATCCTGGCCGGCGAGCCCCCGCAGCCGCGCCGCGACGACGCCGTGACGGCGGCGAACAAGCTGGCCACCCGTGAGCGCGAGCAGGCCCGCCTGGAGGCCCAGGAGGCGCTGGACGATCCGCTGGTGATGGCGGGGCGGCGGCTGTCCGGGGAGGCGTTCGCGGGCGAGGTCGTCGACGTGGTGATGGCGTACAGCGAGAGCAAGCGACCCAGCCCGCGTCCGCTGGTCACGGTCCGCACGGACGACCGCCCGCACCTGGGCGAGCGGGTGAAGGTCTACCGCTCGCTGGGCGGCAGGCCGCAGACGGCGGAGTACGTCGGCCCGGCGTCCTCGGACGACGGCCCCGACGACGGGACGCTGGTCCTGCGGATCATGGACAAGATGGGCCGCGGCAAGGAGCCCGAGGCCGGTTCGGTGCCGGAGAAGGGCGACCTGCTCTGCTTCACCCTCTTCGAGCACGAGCAGCGGGGCGGCGCGAAGCTCCCCGACCCCGAGCAGACCCCGTGGACGCACGGCGGCCCGCCCGGTGAGGCGGCCGCCGTGCCGGAGGCCGCCGACGCCCAGACCGAGGAGGACGTCCTGTGACCGCCGAGGCCTTCGCCCCGTCCGCCGCCGAGGCCCTCGCCCCGTCCGCCGGCGCCGCCTTCGACCCGGGCGCCGAGGCGGCCCGCGCCACCGCGGCGATCCTCCACGACACCCTGCACGGCACGGAGCGCGGTGTCGTCGTCGACTCCCCGCCCGGCGCCGGGAAGTCCACGCTCGTGGTGCGGGCCGCGCTGGAGCTGGCCGAGGCGGGCCGCCCCCTGATGGTGGTGGCGCAGACCAACGCCCAGGTGGACGACCTGGTGCTGCGCCTGGCCGAGAAGAACCCGGACCTCCCGGTGGGCCGCCTGCACAGCAGTGACGCCGACCCGTACGACAAGGCGCTCGACGGGCTGGAGAACGTCCGCAAGTCGGCCAAGGCCGGCGACCTCGCCGGGCTGGCCGTCGTCCTGTCGACGGCGGCGAAGTGGGCGCACGTCAAGGTGGACGAGCCGTGGCGGCACGCGATCGTCGACGAGGCGTACCAGATGCGCTCGGACTCCCTGCTCGCGGTCGCCGGACTCTTCGAGCGGGCGCTGTTCGTGGGCGACCCGGGCCAGCTGGACCCGTTCGCGACGGTGGGCAGCGAGCAGTGGGCGGGCCTGGCCTACGACCCGTCGTCCTCCGCCGTGACGACCCTCCTCGCCCACAACCCGGACCTCCCCCAGCACCGCCTCCCGGTCTCCTGGCGTCTCCCGGCGTCGGCGGCCCGCCTGGTCTCCGACGCCTTCTACCCGTACACGCCCTTCCGCAGCGGCACGGACCACGGCGACCGGAGCCTGGCCTTCGCCGTGCCGTCGGACGGCTCGGGCCCCGACCGGGTGATCGACGAGGCGGCCGCCTCCGGCTGGGGCCTGCTGGAGCTTCCGGCCCGGCACACCCCGCGCACCGACCCGGAGGCGGTGCGGGCGGTGGCCGCGGTGGTCCGGCGCCTCCTGGACCGGGAGGGCGGCGCCACGTCGGAACGCTCCCCGGACCCCGCTCCCCTGACCGCCGCCCGCATCGCCGTCGGCACCGCGCACCGGGACCAGGCGTCCGCGATCCGTGCGGCGCTGGCCGACCTCGGGGTGACCGAGGTGACCGTCGACACGGCCAACCGCCTCCAGGGCCGCGAGTACGACGTCACGGTCGTCCTGCACCCCCTCTCCGGCCGCCCCGACGCCACCGCCTTCCACCTGGAGACCGGCCGCCTGTGCGTCCTGGCCTCCCGGCACCGGCACGCGTGCATCGTGGTCTGCCGCGCGGGGGTGGGCGAGCTGCTGGACGACTATCCGTCGACGGAGCCGGTCCAGCTGGGCACGCTGGTGAAGTTTCCTGACGGCTGGGAGGCGAATCACGCGGTACTGGCGCATCTCGCGGAGCACCGGGTGGCCTGGCGGACCTGACGCGCTGCCGCCTCAGCCCATCAGGACGCCACGACCGGTGTGCCGGAGCCGATGGCCCGGCTCATGCTGACCTGGTATCAGGCGGCCCGCGCGGGCTGCTCCGCCGAAGCCGGCCCTCTGCTGACCGAACTCCTCGGCCGCGAGCCCCGCACCACCGCGGACCGGCTCGCAGAACCACATCGCCGCCTGATCGCCGATCCGGGCAAGTCCTCGGCGGAAACGCGGCGCGCGCCGCACTTCCGGCACCTGCTGCGGCCGCCCGCCCGGCGGCCGTACTGTCGAACCGAACGGCTACCGAGGAGGCCTTCCGATGCGCAGGGTGACCTATTCGATGAACACGTCCCTCGACGGCCACATCGTCGACCCGGACGGCGCCTTCGACTGGGGGGACCCGGACGAGGAGGTCTTCCGCCACTTCACCGACGAGCTGCGGCAGACCGGCGTCCATCTCCTCGGGCGGCGGCTGTACGAGACGATGCTGTACTGGGAGACCGCCGACCAGGACGAGTCGCTCGCCGCCGCGGAGCTCGAGTGGGCCGAGCTGTGGAAGGCGCTGCCGAAGGTGGTGTTCTCCAGGACGCTGTCGACGGTGCGGGGCACCAACACCCGCCTGGCCTCCGGCACCCTGGCGGAGGAGATCGAGCGCCTGCGGGCCGAGCCCGGCGAGGGCGACATCGCCATCGGCGGCGCGACCCTCGCCGCCGAGGCCGCCGCGTCCGACCTGATCGACGAGTACCGGGCCATGGTCCACCCGGTACTGACCGGCGGCGGCACCCCGTACTTCCCCCACCACGGACGCCGGGTGAACCTCGAACTCGTCGAGAACCGCACCTTCGGCTCCCGCGTCACCTACCTCCGCCACCGCGTGATCCACTGACCAGGCAGCGCTAAGGATCAAGGTGGCCGGCCGCGCCTCGACCCGGGCGCAGTTGGCCCGCATCCTGGAGATGTCCGAGGCCGAGCACGTCACCGTACGCGTCATCCCGTTCGCGCTGGACGACTTCGCGGGAGCGGGCAGCGCCATGGTGCACGTGGGCGGAGCTGTGCCCCGCCTGGACACGGTGGTGCGCGACGCTCCGCACGGCACGGTCTTCCTCGATTCCGAGGCCCAACTAGTCCACTTCCGACGGCTCTTTCGTAGGGTGAGGGACCAGTCGCTCTCTGCGGAGGCATCCCGCGACCTCATCCACGGTCTGACCAAGGAGCTGTGAGGGAAACCATGTCCGCCCCCATCCAGTGGCAGAAGTCTTCCTACTCCGGCGGCGGTGAAGGCAACGACTGCGTAGAGGTCGCCCTCGACCACCCCCACATAGCCGTCCGCGACTCCAAGGCCCCCGCCCGAGCCGTGCTCACCTTCCCCGCCCCCGCCTTCACCGCCTTCCTCGCCGCCCTGAAGGACCCCGCCCGGGAATAACCGGAGACCCCCTCCTGTTACGACGCGAAGCGACACGCGTAAGTCCTACGTCGACCACAGGAGGCACCCCACCATGCCCGCAGACGCCGCAGAGGAGATCCGGGGCACCGCCCACGGCACCGCTCCCGTCCCCCTCTCCGTGCTGGACCTGGTGACCGTCGGCGCCGGTCGGACCGCCACCGACGCCCTGCGGACCAGCGTGGACATCGCGCGGCTCGCCGAGGCCCGCGGGTTCCACCGGTACTGGGTCGCCGAGCACCACTCGATGCCCGGCGTCGCCTCCTCCTCCCCCGCGGTGATCCTCGCCCACCTGGCGGCCCACACCGACCGCATCCGGCTCGGGTCCGGCGGCGTCATGCTGCCCAACCACGCGCCGCTCGTCATCGCGGAGCAGTTCGGGACGCTGGAGGCCATGGCGCCGGGGCGGGTGGATCTCGGTCTCGGCCGGGCGCCCGGCACGGACGGGGCCACCGCCGCCGCCCTGCGCCGCACCGACCGGCTGAACGAAGGCGCCGACGACTTCCCGCAGCAGCTCGCCGAGCTGATCCGGTTCCTGGACGACGACTTCCCGGACGGGCACCCGTACGGCCGTATCCACGCCGTGCCGGGGCCCGTGCAGGCCACCTCGCCCGGGGGCGTGCAGTCGGCGCACCGGCCGCCGGTGTGGCTGCTCGGCTCCTCCGGGTTCAGCGCGCGGCTGGCCGGCACCCTCGGGCTGCCGTTCGCCTTCGCCCACCACTTCTCGGCGCAGAACACGATCCCGGCGCTCGACCTGTACCGCGAGTCCTTCCGGCCCTCCGCCGTCCTGGACGCCCCCTACGCCCTCATCGGCGTCGCCGCGCTCGCGACCGACGACGAGAAGGAGGCGCGTCGGCAGGTGCTGGCGGCCGCGCTGAACATGGTCCGGCTGCGCACCGGCCGCCCGGGGCTCGTGCCGACGCCGGAGGAGGCCGAGGCGTACGACTTCAGCCCGATGGAGCAGGAGTTCGTGCAGTCCTGGAACTCCAACGTCATCCACGGGACCGCCGACGAGGTCCGCGCCGGCCTCGACGACCTGCACAAGCGCACCGGCGCCGACGAGCTGATGCTCACCGCCAACGCCCACGGCGGCGACGTACGGCTGCGCTCCTACGAACTGATCGCCGACGCCTACGGGTTGCCGACGCCTGCCTGAACCCCGGCGGGGCCGCCGGGTCCCGCGTGGCCCAGCAGCGCGGAGATGCGGTCCGGCGCCACCGGCCGGGAGTAGAGCCAGCCCTGGCCGGTGTCGCAGCCGATGCGGCGCAGGCGGGTCGCCTGGTCGGAGGTCTCCACGCACTCGGCGGTGACGGTCAGGCCGAGGCGGTGGGCGAGCTGGACCATCGCCTCGACGATGACCTCGTCGGCCGGGTTGGCGACCCCGGCACCGGCGGACTGCGAAGCACCGGCGCCGGAGGCAGCGGCCTCGGACACGGCGTCGTACTGGAAGCCCCGTACGAACGCGCCGTCCAGCTTCAGTACCGAGACCGGCAGCCGGCTGAGGTAGGCCAGGTTCGAGTAGCCGGTGCCGAAGTCGTCGATGGCGATGTGGACGCCCATGTCGCTGAGCGCCTTGAGGACCTGGAGCGGGCGCCCGGCCGAGCCCATCACCGCCGACTCCGTCAGCTCCAGCTGGAGCAGCTCCGGGGCCAGGCCCGTCTCCTCCAGGGTGTGGGCGACGTCCGCCACCAGGTCGGAGTCCCAGACCTGGCGGACCGCCACGTTGACGCTGACGAAGATCGGCGGCTCGTCCGGGTGGTCCAGCTGCCAGCGGCGGGCCTGGTGGCAGGCGGTGCGCAGGATCCAGCGGCCGAGGGGAACGATCGAGCCATCCTCCTCCGCCAGTGCGATGAACCGATTCGGCGCCAGTACGCCGAACTGAGGATGATTCCAGCGGATGAGCGCCTCGACGCCCCGCACCCGGCCGTCCTCCATGCCGACCAGCGGCTGGTACTCGAGGGCGAACTCGCCGCGTTCGATGGCGGGGCGGAGGGTGGCGGCCAGCGCCTGGCGGGTCATGCGGCTGGCGTTGCGCTCGGGGTCGAAAAGGGTCCAGCGGGCCCGGCCGTCCGCCTTGGCCCAGTACAGGGTGGTGTCGGCGGCCTGCATCAGGGCGGTGGGGGTGGTGCCGGCGGTATGGCGTTCGACGACGCCGACCGAGGCGGTGACCGACAGGCGGCGGTCGGCGAGCTCGAAGGGCGGCTGGAGGGCCGCGAGGACCGCTCCGGCCAGGTCGGCGAGCTGGTCGGTGCCGGTGGAGTCCTCCACCAGGAGGGCGAACTCGTCGCCGCCGAGCCGGGCCACCAGGGGCGCGCCGGACCGGGCGTGGGCGGCCTCCTCCGCGCACCGCGTCAGCCGTTCGGCCACGGCGGCAAGCAGTCGGTCGCCGACGCGGTGGCCGTGGGTGTCGTTGACGGCCTTGAAGCCGTCCAGGTCCAGGTAGCACACGCCGATCCGGCCGGTGCCGCCGTTCTCGTACGACTCCGCCTCCAGCGCGGCCGTCAGGCGTTCGAAGAACAGGGCCCGGTTGGGCAGCCGGGTCACCGGGTCGTGCATCTGGAGGTGGCGCAGCCGGGCCTGGAGTTCGCGCCGGGCGCTGACGTCGGCGACGGAGAGCAGCAGGCCCGGGGTGTCCCCGCCCCCGGAGTCCCCGGAATCGGCCAGTGGTTCGACCGTGACCTGCGCCCACAGGGAGTGCCCGTCGGCCCGCTTGAGCCGTCTGGTGCAGCGCAGCCGGGGCCGGTGCCCCCGCAGCACCTCGCGGTAGGCGTGCCAGGTGCCGGCGTCGGAGGCGAGGTCGACGAGGTCGGCCGCCACGCAGCCGGCCAGCGCGGCCGGGTCGGTGCCGAGGAGGGTGCCCAGGGAGTCGTTGGCGCTGACGACCAGGCCCTCGGCGTCGACGACGGCCATGGCGAGCGGGGCCGTGGTGAACACCGACCGGTAGGCCGGGGGCTCCGTACGCCCGGTACGAGGAGCCAGACCGTTGTCACGTTCTGTGATGACCGACGGGCCGAGGTCTGCCGCGGGCGCCGGCCCTTCGGAGGTTCCGTTCACCGCTCGCTCCCGCAGTGCCTCGATCTCTGTTCGTGCTCTGTTCGTGCAGGAAAGTGTGCCGATCATAGAGGCTGACACCGGGCCCTTCCAGCCGCCGTTCCGCGCTCCGGACCGAGCGACCCCTCTGACAGATCGTTTCTGCTCACACCTGGACGGGTCCGTCACCCCTCCGACCAGTTGTGACGTTCCGTGAGTGTCTTCGGGATGTCGGCCGGGAGAACTCCGGCGAAATCCCGGCCGGCTCACCCATCCGGTGCAGGCGAACAGGTCGTAATACGACAATCATGCACAAGCTGGGTGCGGTGTCCCGTCAACCGCGCCCGGAGGTCCATGTGCCGCGCCAGCTCCCCCTGAGGCGACTTCCCCGGGAGGCGGGCACGGGGCTCGGTGCGGGCCGCCGGACGGCGCGGGCGGCGGGGGCGGCGCGGGCTACCAGGACCAGGCTGCGCAGCACCGCCGCGGTGTGCACCACGATGTCGGCGCTCGCCGCGACCTCCCTGATCACCGCCCCATCGGTCGCCGAGCCCTTCTCCCCGGATCCCTGCGCGCTCCAGCGCACCGACGTGCACCACTCCGAGGGCCTGGACACCTGGAACGCCACGTACCCGCGGCCGGCCCGCGCCCTGGACGCGGTGATGGTGTTTCTGTCCTTCCCCGACTCCCAGCCGCTGACGGCACCGGCCGAACTCGCCGCCGACCACTTCCCGGCCACCGGCGACTTCTTCCGGCGCGCCTCTTACGGCGCCTTCACGCTCCGCCCGCACCCGCTGCGGGACTGGATCCGGATGCCGAGCCCGTCGACGTCGTACGCCATAAGGCGCGACTGGAGCCCCGAGCACCGGGCCGCCTACCTGCGCGACGCCCTGGCCGCGGCCGACCCGCACGTCGACTTCTCCCGGTACGACGTCGTCTACTTCGTCGCGGACCCGGACGCGCCCGGGGTGGACTCCGACGCCACGAAGGTCGTCAACCTGGACACCCCGATGCGGGCCGACGGCACGGACATCCGGCGGGTCGTCACGGTCTTCGAGAACCATCCGCCGGACCGGCTGGTCCTGGCCCACGAGACGGGGCACGTCTTCGACCTGCCCGACCTGTACCACCGTCCGGTCGACGGCAAGGGCGACTGGGACACGCACGTCGGCGACTGGGACCTCATGGGCAGCCAGTTCGGACTCGCCCCGGACCTGTTCGGCTGGCACAAGTGGAAGCTGGGCTGGCTGCAGCCGCGCCAGGTGACCTGCGTGCGGGGCAGCGAGCCGACCCGGCTGACGCTGGAGCCGCTGGGGGCGGGTCCGGGTGTGGTGGTGACCGGTGCCGCCGGCGCGCCGGCCTTCGGCCTCGGGCAGGGGACGAAGCTGGCGGTGGTGCGCACGGGGGCGGGCAGCGTGCTCGCCTTCGAGGTGCGCACGCCGGTCGGCAACGACGCCTCCGCCTGCCGGGCGGGGGTGCTGGTGTACCGCGTGCGCAGCGGGGCGCAGTCGGGGGGCGGACCGGTCGAGGTGGTCGACGCCCACCCGGACACCGAGGCCTGCTGGGCCGACTCGGTGTACCCCCCGCTCGCCGACGCCCCGGTGGCCCTCGGCGAGAGCTTCACGGTGCCGGGCGACGGCGTACGGGTGGAGGTCGAGGGCCGCACGGAATCGGGCGCCTGGACCGTACAGATCACACCCGGGTGACCCACCCATCCCCGGGCCACGCAGACACCCCGCGAGCCCAGCATCCCCGGGCCACGCAGACACCCCCGCGAGCCCAGCATCCCCGGGCCACCGCGCGAGGGGGTGTGGGTGGCGAAGCCCCCACAACGCGCGGCGAAGCCGCGCAAAACAACGATGGCGAGGAGGTTCGCGCTTTCCGCGAACACGCCTCGCCATCGCCAACGTGCGCCGCCAGGGACTCGAACCCCGGACCCGCTGATTAAGAGTCAGCTGCTCTAACCAACTGAGCTAGCGGCGCCTGCTGACGTCGTAGACCTTAGCATCCTGGTCGGCGGGAGGAAAAATCGAAATCCGCACCGCCGCGCGGGCCGCCCGCACGGCCGCCCAGAGCAGGATCTCCGGGCCGGGCAGCCAGGGCCGGCGGGTGTCGGGGGCCACCAGCCAGCGGGACCCGGAGCGCGGCGGCGGCCCTGCGGGGGCCGGGACGGTCACCGTGTCCCCGACGCCGTGGCACAGCAGCGGCGGGACCGCGCCCGTACGGCCGCTCTCCCGGCCGCGGGCGCCCCACTCCTCCCAGTCGAGGAGCGAGGGCAGGCGCTGCGCGGTGCCCGGCGCGGCGAACAGCAGCATCCGGCCGCGGAACTCCGCCACCGGGCCCGAACCCGGACCGTCGTCCCACAGCCGGTCGAGCATCCGGCGGCCGAAGATCGCGGGAGCGCTCACCACGTCGAAGGCGGAACCACAGGGCAGGACGACCGGGACCTCGGGCCGCTCCTCCCAGCGCGCGAGCGTGTTGCGCGGGTACGCGCCGGCCGACGCCAGCCAGGCGGCGCCGTCCGAGGTGACGTCCGAGACGTGGGGGGTGGCGTTGCGTGTGCTGCTCATACCGCAAATATCTACCGCGCGTGAGGAAGTCGCTCCGCGGGGTTACGGGAAACGGGGACACGACGACGGGGAAGGGAGTATCTTGCCCAGCCCCCTGTCATATGCGCCCCGGTTACTCGGCCGGTTCCCCGCGCATCAGGTCGCGTCCGAACTCCACCATCTTCTTGGCGTAGTCCTCGGTCCACTCGGCCCGTTCGGCGATGTCGGCGGTCGTCAGCCGGTCGAACCGCCGCGGATCGGCCAGCTGCGCCGCCGCGATCGCCTGGAACTCCATCGCCCGGTCCGCCGCCGCACGGAAGGCGTGGGTCAGCTCGGTGGCCCGCTCCAGCAGGGCCCGGGGGTCGTCGATCGACTCGAGGTCGAAGAAGTGCTCGGGGTCGGCGGCCGCCTCCGCCGGCTCGAAGAGCAGGGGCGCGGGGCGTAGCCGCGGTTCGTGCCGACGCGGCGTGGGCTCCGCCATGTCTTCTCCTCCTCGTACGTCACGACGGCCCTCCCCGGGACGCGGGGGCACTCCGGTGGAGTGGGCCACCGTCCATTGTCCCGCGCCCGCGCAAGAGGGCGGGGTGCACCGCGACGGGGGCTGGGGCCATGGGCGGACGCGCGGGACGCAAAGAAGTTGCGGTACGCGGCCTCGGCGTCCCGCAGCGACTGCTGGAGCACCACCGCGGACACCTCACCCCGCCAGGCCCGCTCGGCCGTCCGCTTCGCCTTCTCCACCTCACCTGCCAGCGGCACCTCGCCCGGCTCCACATCCCTCGATGTGCGCCCCGTCCGGAGCTGCGGTACGATCATCCTGCCTGATCACGGAGGCCAACCTCCCGAGGCAGGCAGTGCGTTGGTGGTCCAAGGAAAGACGCCCCACTTCCCGTGGGGAAATGCAGGTGCAAGGCCTGCCCAGCGCTCGACGAGAACCCCGGTTCCGCTCACGCGGGACCGGGGTTCTTCCGTGCCAGGGCCTCGTCAGACCTGCACCACCGGCTCCCGCGTGAACAGCGCGCCCAGCTCGGGGGCGTTGACCCGGCGGTCGGCCAGGCGCAGGCCCTCCCAGATGGTGACCTGGTTCGCGGTGAGGACCGGCTTGCCCAGCTCCTTCTCCAGGGCCGGGATGTGGGCCGCCGTGTGCAGGGCCGTGTCCGGGAGGAGCACCGCCTGGGCGTCCGGGCGGTCGGCGGCGCGGGCCAGCGCCAGCACCTCCGCCTCGGTCCAGGTGCCGACCTCCGCGGCGGTGATGATGCCCGAGCTGACGACGTCGGCCACCTCGATGCCGGCGGCGCCCAGGAAGTCCGCGAAGAGCCGCGCCACGTCGTCCGGATACGTCGCGCCGACCGAGACCCGCCGCGCCCCGATCTCCTTGGCCGCGTGCACGAAGGCGAAGGAGGTGGACGAGGCCGGCAGGCCCGCCGCCTGGGCCAGGGCGCGCACCTGTTCGTGGGCGCCGTCCCAGCCGTGCACGAAGCTGCCGCTGGTGCAGGCCCACACCACGGCGTCGGCGCCGGCCAGCCGCAGCTCGGCCACGCCCGCCTCGAGCCGCTGCGGCGAGCCCATCTCGAGCAGCGCGTCCACCCGGTGGGCGTCCTCGCCGATGTCCGTGTGCACCAGGTCCACCCGGATGTCGCTGCCCAGGAGCTGCTCGATGCGTGGATAGTCGTCCTCGCCGGAGTGGCCCGGGTACAGGAATCCCAGTGCTGTCATGTCCACCCTTCCTGCTGCTGTTCCGTGTCCGGGACGTCACCGACGCCCGGCATGTCCGCCGCCGCGGGTCCGACCGGGCCCGCTACCGCGGGGTCGACGGGACCGGCCGGTCCCACCACCGCGGGACCGGCCGCACCCGTCACCGCGGGGCCGATGCGGGCGGCCGGATCGGTCAGCGCCTGGTACGGCCCCACCGCAGGGGTACCCAGTCGGCGCAGCGCCGCCCACATCGTCACTTGGTTGGCCGAGATCACCGGGATCCGCAGCTCGGCCTCCAGCTGGGGGATGACGTCGTAGGTGGGCAGGTTGGTGCAGGAGATGAACAGGGCGTCCGCCGCCCCCGGCGCGGGCACGGCCTGGCGTGCCATGCCGGCCACGTCGCGGTACGGGACCTTCCAGATGTGCCGGGTCAGCCCCATGAAGGCGCAGCCGGTGATGGTGACGCCGGCCTCGGCGACGTACGCCTCCAGCGCCCTGGTCACGGACACGGTGTACGGCGTCACCAGGGCGACTCGGCGTACGCCCAGCTCGGTCAGCGCGTCGAGCAGGGCGCCGGAGGTGGTGACGGAGGGGACCGCGCCCGCCCAGGTCATCGCCTCGCACATGGCGCGTTCCCCGGCGATACCGCCGACGAAGCTCCCCGAGGTGCAGGCGTAGGCGACTACCTGGGGCGCGATGGCGTTGAGGGTGCGGACCGCCTCGCCGAGGGTCTCGTGCTCGCTGACCATCCGGGCGAGGTCCAGACTGACCTCGACGGGGACGAAGGGGGTCCGCGTCATGTGCAGCGACACGTCGTCGGGCACCCATCGCCACAGCTCGCGATCGAGTGCGAAGTCGAACGGGGCGACCACGCCGACCCCGCGTTGCGGAGCTGGTCCGCCGAGAAAGGAGATGTCCATGGCACGCACCGGCCTCACACTGAGGAAGGAGAGGGCAACGCACCGTTACGCACGGCCGTGTTGACGAAGGTAGGTTCCGGTGCGAGCGTGGTCAATCCGCCCGCATCACCTCCAGGTCAACAGCTGGTTAAGTCCCCCGTCAACTCCTGAACCGCCCCCGCTTCCACCGACCGGAGACAGGCCCGCCGATGACCACGTCCGCGCCCTCACCCACGCCCGCGTCCCCGCCCGTGCCCACGCTCCTCGTCCTGGACGCCGAGCCGCTCCCCCGTCTGGGCCGGCTGACCGGCCGGGCCCGGGTCGAGCACGCCGACGCGGCGACGCTGGCCGAGCGGCTGCCGTACGCCGACGTCCTGCTGGTGTGGGACTTCACCTCGCACGCGGTGCGCGAGGCGTGGCCCGGCGGCGGTCCGCGTCCGGGCTGGGTGCACACGGCGAGCGCGGGTGTGGACCATCTGATGTGCCCGGAGCTGGCCGAGTCGGACACGGTGGTGACCAACGCGCGCGGTGTCTTCGACCAGCCGATCGCCGAGTACGTCGCCGCGCTCGTGCTGGCGATGGCCA
Source organism: Streptomyces sp. MMCC 100 (assembly GCF_041538145.2). NCBI lineage: Bacteria > Bacillati > Actinomycetota > Actinomycetes > Kitasatosporales > Streptomycetaceae > Streptomyces > Streptomyces sp. MMCC 100. The sequence goes on along the minus strand of NZ_JBGORK020000001.1, from coordinate 789,567 downwards.
AGGATCTGCCGGCCACGCTGCGGTTGCAGGGCGAGCGGACCTGGCGCCACCGCGAGTCGATGCGGGTGGCCGGAACCCGCGCCTGCGTGGTGGGCTCCGGCCCGATCGGGCGGGCGGTCGCGCGGACGCTCGAGGCGCTCGGCGTCACCACCGCGCTGGTCGGCCGTACCGCGCGCCCCGGTGTGCACGGCACGGAGGAGCTGGACCGGCTGCTGGCCGGGGCCGACTGGGTGGTGGCGGCGGCGCCGCTCACCGACGACACGCGCGGCATGTTCGACACCCGGCGGTTCGGGCTGATGCGGCCCTCCGCACGGTTCGTGAACGTGGGGCGGGGCCAGCTGGTCGTCGAGGACGACCTGGTCGAGGCACTGACCGCGCGCCGGATCGCGGGCGCCGCGCTGGACGTGCTGAGCCACGAGCCCCTCGCACCGGACAGCGCCCTGTGGGAGGTGCCCGAGCTGATCGTCTCGCCGCACATGAGCGGGGACACGATCGGCTGGCGGGACGAACTGGGTGCCCAGTTCGTGGAGTTGTTCGAGAGCTGGGCGGCGGGCGGACCGCTGGCCAACGTGGTCGACAAGAAGCGTGGATACGTGCCCGGACACTGACGTCGCCGACGTCACCGACCCGCGGGAGGGTGCCGCATGACCGACCTCACCGAGCTGACCGCCGTACAGCTCGTCGACGGCTACCGCAAGGGTGCGTTCAGCCCAGTGGAGGCGACCCGGGCGGTCCTGGAACGGGCCGAGCGGATCCAGCCGGAGGTGAACGCCTTCGTCCGGCTGACCGGTGAGGAGGCGCTGGACCAGGCCCGGCGGGCGGAGGAGCGGTGGCGCCGGGGGGAGCCGTGCGGGCGGCTCGACGGGGTGCCGGTCACGGTGAAGGACATCCTGCTGACCCGCGGTCAGCCGACCCTGCGCGGCTCGCGGGCCGTCTCGCCGGACGGCCCCTGGGACGAGGACGCGCCGTCCGTCGCCAGGCTGCGCGAGCACGGCGCGGTGTTCGTCGGCAAGACCACGACGCCCGAGTACGGCTGGAAGGGCGTGACGGACTCGCCCCTGTCCGGCGTGACCCGCAACCCGCACGACCCCTCCCGTACCGCGGGCGGTTCCAGCGGGGGCGCGGCGGCGGCCGTGGCGCTCGGGGCGGGGCCGCTGGCGCTGGGCACGGACGGCGGCGGCAGTGTGCGCATCCCGGCGTCCTTCTGCGGCATCTTCGGCCTGAAACCGACGTACGGCCGGGTGCCGCTGTACCCGGCGAGCGCGTTCGGCACCCTCGCGCACGTCGGTCCGATGACCCGGGACGCGGCGGACGCGGCGCTGATGCTGGACGTCATCGGCACCCCGGACGCCCGCGACTGGTCGGCGCTGGGCCCGGCCCCCGGGTCGTACACCGAGGCCCTGTCGGGTGGGGTGCGGGGGCTGCGGGTGGCGTACTCGCCCTCGCTCGGCGGACAGGTGGCGGTGCGTCCGGCGGTGGCCGGGGCGGTCCGGCGGGCGGTGGAGCGGCTGGCGGGGCTGGGCTCGTACGTGACGGAGGCCGACCCCGACTTCACGGACCCGGTGGACGCCTTCCACACCCTGTGGTTCAGCGGGGCGGCGCGGGTGGTGCAGCATCTGCGGGCGGGGCAGCGGGAGCTGCTCGATCCGGGGCTGCGGGAGATCGTGGGGGCGGGGGCGCGGTACTCGGCGCTGGATTACCTGGCGGCGGTGGACGTCCGGATGGAGCTGGGGCGGCGGATGGGCCGCTTCCACGAGGAGTACGACCTGCTGGTGACGCCGACGCTGCCGATCACGGCGTTCGAGGCGGGGGTGGAGGTGCCGAAGGGGTCGGGGCATCGGCGGTGGACGGGGTGGACGCCGTTCACGTATCCGTTCAACCTGACGCAGCAGCCGGCGGGCACCGTGCCGGTGGGGGCGGACGGGGACGGGTTGCCCGTGGGCGTGCAGATCGTCGCCGCCCGGCATCGGGACGATCTGGTGTTGCGGGGTGCGCATGCGCTGTACGAGGCGGGTACGCCGGCCCAGTAGTGACCGGCGTGGGGGTGGGCGCAGGGGGCGCTGACCGGCGCCGGCCGGGCGCCGCCTGCGCCCACCCGTGCCGCCCCAGCGGCACGACTGCCCGCAGTTACGAAGCTCGGCGGAAGCTGAGCGTCTCCCCCGCCGCTCCCGTGCGCCACAGGTCGTTGCAGGCCTCGGCCATGGTGTCGAGGCCCTCGGTGATGCGGCCCCAGACGGTGCCCGGGACCCAGCCGACGTCGCCGTTGAGGAGGAGGTTGTTGCGCTCGTAGAACAGGGCGAGGTCGACGAGGGTGGTGCCGGGGCGGACCTCGCGGTCGTAGCCGTACGCCTTCGTGCCCAACTCGGCGCCCGCGAAGGCGAAATAGCACAGATCGCCCGGAATGGGCGTTACCGTCGGGTTCTCCAGCGGCGGTTCGGATGCCGCGAAGGGCGGGAAAAGGGCATAGATCTCGTTGCGGGCGTATTTGGCGTGGTACACGTCGCCGCCGAGAGGGAGCGCGTCCCAGACGGCCGCGCAGGTGATCGGGGCCCGGTCGTCGAGCAGTTGGGCCGTGCAGGTAATTCCGCGCTTGACCAGCGAGACTTCGATGTAGCGATCAGCCATGCCCTCCATGGCAGTGCCCCGCGGCCCCGCGGTCAAGGGCGCCGGGCCGAAGTATCGGACTGAAAAAGATCGGCATAACCTGCCCACCTTCGGGTAGCTGCGCGCCCATGGCTCCACCACACAGAACCCCTCCATGGGGTATATCCGACCAAAGGTCCAGGACAGCCGGGCCCACCCGCCGGTCGCTGCTCGCGGGGGTCGCGGCGCTCGGCGCGCTGGGGGCGGCCGGCTGCTCGCGGGTGGCCAGCGCATCCGACGTGGAAGGCGGTGACCTTCTCGACCGGCTCAGGGCACAGGGAGTCGCCCGGCTCGGCATCGCGGGCGAGATCCCCTTCGGGTACATCGACAAGAACGGCGACCTGACCGGCGAGGCGCCGGAGTTGGCGAAGGTCATCTTCAAGCGGCTCGGAGTGGACCGGGTGCAGCCGGTGCCGACGGAGTTCGGCTCCCTCATCCCGGGGCTGGCGTCGCAGCAGTTCGACGTCGTGGCGGCCGGGATGTACATCAACGCCGACCGTTGCCAGCAGGTCATCTTCTCCGACCCCGACTACCAGATGCTCGACGCGTACATCGTGCGCAAGGGCAATCCGCTCGGGCTGCACAACTACCGGGACGTCGTCAAGAAGAAGGCCAAGTTCGCGACCGGCACCGGCTACGCCGAGATCGCCTACGCGGTGGAGCACGGGTACAAGGAGGACGACATCCTGATCGTCCCCGACCAGGTGGCCGGACTCAACGCCGTCGAGTCCGGGCGCGTGGACGTCTTCGCGGGGACCGCGCTGACCGTCCGTGACGTGGTGAAGAAGTCCAGCAAGGCCGAGGCGACCGAGGCCTTCGCACCGCTCGTCGACGGCAAGCCGCACGTCGACGGCGGCGGCTTCGCCTTCCGTCCGAACGAGACCAATCTGCGGGACGCCTTCAACGTCGAGCTGCAGAAGCTCAAGAAGAGCGGCGAACTGCTGCGCATCCTCAAGCCCTTCGGTTTCACCCAGAACGAGATGACCGATCTGACCGCGAAGGAGCTCTGCGGCGGATGACCTCGGGACTGTGGGAACTCGTACTCCAGGGCGCCTGGGTCACCATCCAGCTGCTCTTCTTCAGCTCGCTGCTGGCGACGGCCGTCTCCTTCGTGGTCGGCATCGCGCGCACGCACCGGCTGTGGATCGTCCGCTTCCTCGCGGGCTTCTACACCGAGGTGTTCCGCGGGACCTCCGCGCTGGTGATGATCTTCTGGGTCTTCTTCGTGCTGCCTCCGGCCTTCGGCTGGCAGCTGGTGCCGATGTGGGCGGGCACGCTCGCACTCGGCCTGACCTACGGGGCGTACGGCTCCGAGATCGTGCGCGGCGCGCTCGGCGCGGTCGACCCGGCACAGAAGGAGGGCGGCATCGCCCTCAGCTTCACGCCCTGGCAGCGGATGAAGCTGATCCTGCTGCCGCAGGCGGTGCCGGAGATGGTCCCGCCCTTCTCCAACCTGCTGATCGAGCTGCTCAAGGGCACCGCCCTGGTGTCGATCATGGGCATGGGCGACCTGGCCTTCAGCGGCAACCTGGTGCGCCTGGCGCTGCAGGAGAGTGCGGAGATCTACACGTACATCCTGCTGATCTACTTCGTGATCGCGTTCCTGCTCACGCGGGTGATGCGCGGCCTGGAGAAGAAGCTGAAGGCGGGCGTCGGGAAGGCGCCGCAGAAGAAGACGGCGGCCGTGCGCGTGCCTGAGGGAAGTGGTGTGTCGTGAAATGGGACTGGAGCGCGGTCTCCGACTTCATGCCGCACTTCTGGGACGGCCTGCTGGTCACCCTGCAGATCCTGGTCCTCGGCTCGCTGGTCTCGTTCGGCCTCGGCCTGGTGTGGGCGCTGCTGATGCGGGTGCCGAGCCGCTGGGTGACCTGGCCGGTCGGTGTGGTCACCGAGTTCGTGCGGAACACCCCGCTGCTGGTGCAGCTGTTCTTCCTCTTCTACGTGCTGCCCGAGTGGAACATCACCTTCTCGGCGCTCACCACCGGTGTGGTCGCCATCGGGCTGCACTACTCGACGTACACGATGCAGGTCTACCGGGCCGGCATCGAGGGAGTGCCGGTCGGCCAGTGGGAGGCCGCGACGGCGCTGAACCTGCCGCTGAGGCGGACCTGGACGGCGGTCGTCCTGCCGCAGGCGATCCGCCGCGTGGCCCCCGCCCTCGGCAACTACGTGATCTCCATGCTGAAGGACACGCCGCTGCTGATGGCGATCACGGTGCTGGAGATGCTCGGCGAGGCACGGCTGTTCTCGCAGCAGAACTTCCAGTTCACCGAGCCCCTGACGGTGATCGGCGTGGCCTTCATCGTCATCTCCTACCTGGCCTCCCTTGCCCTGCGAGCCCTGGAGCGACGCCTTGCCCACTGACACTCTTCCCAACCCCGAGAAAAGCCCCGAGCGCAGCTCCGGCGAGCTGATACGCCTGGAGCAGGTCACCAAGCGGTTCGGGGACAACACCGTCCTCGACCACCTGGACTTCTCCGTCGACGCCGGCAAGCACGTCACCCTGATCGGCCCGTCCGGTTCGGGCAAGACGACGATCCTGCGGCTGCTGATGACGCTCCTCAAGCCCGACGAGGGCACGATCACCGTGGACGGGCAGAAGCTCTTCCCGGCGACCGAGAAGGAGCGGCGCGAGGTCCGCAAGCAGATCGGGATGGTGTTCCAGCAGTTCAACCTGTTCCCGAACATGAGCGTCCTGCGCAACATCACCGAGGCGCCGGTCACGGTGCTCGGGATGAACAAGGACGAGGCCGTGGAGCGGGCCAAGGGCCTGCTCGACATGGTGGGCCTGGCCGAGAAGTGCGACGCCCGCCCGGCCCAGCTCTCCGGCGGCCAGCAGCAGCGGGTGGCGATCGCCCGGGCGCTGGCGATGCGGCCGAAGGTGCTGCTGCTCGACGAGGTGACCTCGGCGCTCGACCCGGAGCTGGTCGCGGGCGTCCTGGACCTGCTGCGGGACATCGCCCGCACCACGGACATCACCATGCTCTGCGTGACCCACGAGATGAACTTCGCCCGGGACATCTCGGACCAGGTCCTGATGTTCGACTCGGGCCGGGTCATCGAGGCCGGCCCGCCGGAGAAGATCTTCAGCGAGCCGGAGCACGACCGTACGCGGGAGTTCCTCAGCGCGGTCCTGTAAGCGCGCGGCGTGACTGCCCCAACGTCCGAGGTCGGGACGTTGGGGCATTCCTCTGGCATATGCCACAGGGCCGGTGTCGCAGTTGGAGGCCCTGAAATCGGGCCAACACCCCCTCACATCAGGCACCTTGGCGGCTATCGTGGACGTCATCCGCTGTCCGGATCGGGGGCACAGGCAGGGACAGGGGCAGGGGCCAACGAGCCAGGGGGTGTCGTTTGGATCAGGCCGGCTCCAGGCAACGGTGCCTTGTTGCCCACCCGAGCGGGGGCTGGTGCGTGCAGCTGCAAGGCGGAGGAGGGCGACAACGCGGAGCGTTGGCAACCGACGACAACGCCGCAGATGTGCGTGCCAGGCCCCGCGACCCCGGCAGGATCCAAACGACACCCCCTAACGCAGGGGGAGACCACCGTGGCGCTGCAGCACAAGCCGACCGCGCCGCACCACTCGGCCCAGGACGCCCTGCGCGTCCTGGAGACGGTGACGCGGCACACCTCCGGTGTCACCGACACCGAGATCGCCCGCCTCAGCGGCCTCGACCGGGAGCGGCTGACCCCGCTCCTGCGCATGCTGCGCCGCGAGGGCTACGTCGAGCAGACCGCCGACGGTACGTACGTCACCGGGGAGGCACTGGCCCGGCTGGGCTCGGCCCACGGCCGGGAGCAGGCCCTGCGCGAGAAGCTCCAGCGCACCCTGGACCGGCTGCGCGACTCGGTGGGCGCCGCCGTCTACATCAGCCGGTACGTCGACGGCGAGGTCAGCGTCACCCAGTACGCCGACAGCCCGGCCACGCCCAAGGTGAACGAGTGGGTGGACTTCCGTGTCTCGGCGCACGCGACCGCGGTGGGCAAGAGCCTGCTGACCCAGCTGGACCACGCGGGCCGCCGCGACCACCTCGCCAGGCACAAGATGGCCCGCCTGACCTCGCGCACGATCACGAGCGATCGCCTGCTGCTGTCCCGGCTGGAGTCCCAGCCGGCCACCGTGCCCGTCCTCGACCTCCAGGAGTACGCGGTGGGCACGGTCTGCGCGGCCGTCCCGATCACCGCCGGCTCCGCCGTGGGCTGCCTGGCCCTGTCGCTGCCGGTCGAGCACGCGCACCGGCTGCGCCGGGCCGCGGACGAGCTGAACCGGAGCGCGGCGCCGGTGCTGCTGTCCATGGCGATCTAGGGCCGGGGCGGGTGCCGGTCCGGGCTGGTCGAAAGCACTGCCCGGGACCGGGTAGTATTTTCCTCGTCGCCGGCCGCGCGAAGCGGACGGCGGGAGTCATGCGCCGCTAGCTCAGTTGGTTAGAGCAGCTGACTCTTAATCAGCGGGTCCGGGGTTCGAGTCCCTGGCGGCGCACATCGGAAGGGCCCCCTCGCTCGGCGAGGGGGCCCTTCGCTCGTTCCCCCGCTCAGAAGGTGACGTCCGAGCACGCGTAGAACGCGTTGCCCGTGTCGGCGACCGTCCACACCGCGAGGATGACGTGGTGCCCGCTCAGCCCGGACGGCAGCGTGCCGCTGTGGGAGAGCGTGGCCGGGGGCTGCTTGCCGCCGTAGGGCACCGTGAAGAACGGCGTGAGGTTGAGGTCGGACCGGGCCAGGTTGTGGTTCTGGTTCCAGCCCGGTTTGGTGACGTAGTACTTGAAGTCGGTCGTGGCGTGCCGGGCGGTGAACTGCCAGCGGAAGGTGTAGCTCTGCCCGCCGTTCACCTTGGTGGTCGGCCACGCCTGGCCGTTCGGCGTCTTCGGGGCGTCCAGCTGGGCGAACCCGGTGTTGCCCGCGGAACAGAGCCGGCCGTCGGCCGGTCCGGCCGCCGGGAAGCCCTTGGGCCCCTCGACGCTCTGCGGCTCCCACTGGATGGCGCCGCAGTTGCTGACGCCACCGTTCTGGCAGAGCTTCTGCCGGCTGACCGGCAGGTCGGTGTAGCCGTGGCCGCTGGCGCCGCCGGACGAGAGCACGAGAGCTCCGGTGGTCGCCATGCCCACGGCAGCGGCATACAACTTGGTCCTTGTGCGCATACTGCTGCTCCTGTGACGTGGGGGAAGTTCAGTGAGCCGTGCAGGTCTAGACCAAGTTTCAGATTATTGCCGTCTGTTGAACATGTCCATACCAAAGGCGGAACCCGGTCCCCGGCCCCGCCGACCGGTCACGCCCCGGTGTCCCCCCGCCCCGCGCAGAACGCCACCGTCAGGTCCTTCACCAGCACCTTGCGTTCGTAGTCGTCCAGTTCGACCAGCCCGCGCACGGTCAGCCGGGTCACCGTGTCCTCCACCGAGTCCACGACCGAGGTCAGGACGCTCGCCCGCTGCGCCGCGTCCAGCGCGGCGATCCGGCGCCGGTGCATCGCGGCGGCCACCTCGGGGGCGTACTCCACCCGGACCGGCCGCACCGAGAACACCTCCAGGCCGACCGGCGCCGCGTCCGCCGCCACCAGCCGGGTCAGCGTGTCACCGGCCACGTCCGCCGAGCTGCGGACCGTGCCGAGCGGCTCCACCGGGACCCGGGCCAGCGCCGCCTCGACGCACTCGCGCAGATACGTCTCGTGGTCCTCGACGCCCAGCGTGGCCCGCACGGTGTCCCGCACCCGCCACACCACCAGCGTCACCGCCCTGAGCGCGACCCCGTTGCCGTCGGCCGCGGGCATCGGCTCGCTGCGCCAGTGCCGCAGCCGCACGTCCACCCGGCGGCGCAGCAGCAGCGGGTTCACCCACATCAGGCCGGTGCGCCGCACCGTCCCCCGGTAGCGGCCGAACAGACCGAGCACCCAGGCCCGCCCGGTCCGCCCCCGGGCCAGCCCGCCGAACCCGAACATCCCCAGCGCGCCCGCCGCCGCGTACGCCGCCCACTGCGCGGGCCCGAGCCCGGCACCCGCGTACGCCGGCAGCCCCAGCGCCTGGGCCGCGAGCGGTGGTACGAGACCGGCCCACCAGGAGGTGGCCGCGCACCCGGCCGCCCCGCACAGACCCGCGGCCACACCCGCGGCGCCGGGCAGCACCCGGGCCGGACGCTCCGTCAGCTCCGGGTCGACCGAAGCCACCGGGCGCGGGCGGGCGTTGACGGGACGCCGGGTCCGGGGCCGTTCCCCTGGCCGCTCCCCCGGGCCCTGCCGACGCGCGACGACCGCGGGCCGCAGCGGCACCGGCGCCGGGTCGGGGTCGTCGCGGAACAGCAGGTGGACGGGGATCTCGGTGGTGGCCTCGTTGTGAATGAGCCGGGCGGGCCGCGGACCGGCCTCCGCCACCGCGGGCGGGGCGGCGTCCGGCACCACGGCCCGGGGGCCCGTCAAGGTCTCGGGCGAGGACTCGGTCGAGGACTCGGTCGAGGACTCGGTCGAGGGCTCGGTCGAGGATGTCGTGTTCGTACTCATGCGTGCTCCAGCCTCCGCGCCAGACGCGTCATGAACGGGTGATCACCTACGGGGCGTCGGTCACGAGAAGAGCCGCCGCCAGGTCTCCGGGCCCGGGTGGCCGTCCGCCGCCCCGCCGCGCCAGCCCTGGGCGCGCTGGAAGGCCTGGACGCCCCGCCGGTCGGCCTCGCCCCAGCGCGGACCCGGCCCCTTCGTGTAGTACGTGCCGAATCCCTTCTTCACCAGCTGCCTGCCCAGCCGGGTGACGTACACGTTGTCGGCGCCCGGCCGGAACATCCCCCGCCCGGGATATCCCGCCACCCCGTGCGAGGCGGGGCCCGCGGCCGTGGGCGGCGCCTCCTGGGCGCCGGCCTTGCCCGCCTGGCTCGCGACGACCCCCTTGTAGCGGTACGGCAGGTACTTGGCGGAGTTGCTCCAGTAGGCGTACGGCGTGTCGAGTCTGCGGGTGTGCGGCGGGGTCTGCTCGTACGCCGTGTAGGCGGTGTGCGTGCCGTCCGTCCAGCCGCCGAAGATCACCACGTGGGAGCCTTTCTGTGGGTCGGACGCGTTGTGGAACAGCAGGATGTCGCCGGGCTGGAGCTCCTCCTTGGTGATGCGGTCGGCGACGGTGCCGAGGCTTCCGGTCCATTCGTTGGCGGGCAGCTTCCAGGCCATCGACACGAAGCCCGAGCAGTCCTGCCGGTAACCGTCCGACCAGAACGCGGTCATGCTGTACGGGACCTTCGCGGCCACCCAGGTCTTGGCCCGGTCGATGATCTCCGTACGGGTGACGCCGGCCAGTTCCGCACCGGCCGGGGGCGCCGCGGGCCGGCCGCTCGCGCCGTGCAGCGGGGCCCGGGGCCCCTGGGGGGTGCCGGGCTCGTCCCCGGCGGGAACACCCGGCCGGTGGGGCGCGTGGGCGGCCGCGGGGAGCGCCGCCGCCGTCCCCGCGCCGAGGGCGGACACGGCGGTCGCGGAGGCGGCGGCGGTGGCCACGACCAGCGCGCGGTACGCCGCCGGATGGGCGGGCGCGCGACCCGCCGGGGAATGCGGCAGAACGCGCCGCCAGTGGCGGCAGCCGGGACATTCACAATCGCTCGCGGGATCGATTTCCTCGAATACGGGAGTCTCCATGCGATTCCCCTCACACTCCCGGTGCAAATGTCCGCGGCGGCGCACTTCGGTACATGTCGGTCAGTTTCTCAACTGTCGTCATCACTCGCATGTTGACGGTCCGAATGATGTACACGACCGAAATGACCGTGCGCCGGTGACAACGGGCGCCGGTCCGGAGCACCGGTCGGCATCGGGTAGAGTTGTGCAGGTCAGCAGGCGCCGCTAGCTCAGTTGGTTAGAGCAGCTGACTCTTAATCAGCGGGTCCGGGGTTCGAGTCCCTGGCGGCGCACAGACGGTCGAAGGCCTCTCGTATCACACGAGGGGCCTTCGGTGTATCCGGTATCAGGGCGTCTTGCGATCATGACGAACGCCGTAGAACCCTGGTCCGGCCGGGGCCGGGTGCGGAGGGGATGCCGAGGGGGGCATCATGCAACCGGCGGTCGCCATTCCGTGTCTATATAAGGTGTGCATGCCGTGGTGACCATGACCCACCACTGACACGTCCGTGACGGTCGAGGGGGACCCGAGCAGACGAAGGAAGCGACGAAACACGCATTGACCCGCGTGTGGGGGGATGACTCATGACGTCGACGCCGACGGGCGCCGGGCAGGACCACGACCCGTCCCAGACCACCCAGCTCAGGGTGCCCGGGCACCGGAACTGGAACACCGGTTCGTTCCGCCGGATAAAGAAGACGCTGCCGAAGTACGACTACGAGCACTACAGCCGCCTCGCGGGCCCCCTCACCCAGCCCGACCCGAACAAGCCGTACCAGGTGCAGTACCGCTCGCTGATCTCGCAGGAGCCGCACCGCATCCGGGTCGCCCTGATGCTGGCCGCCGCCCCGCTGCTGTCGGTGGTGCTGCTGGTCTGGCTGCTCCAGCCCGAGCACTGGACGGAGCGCGACTACGTGGCCTTCGACTGGCTGCCCGCGCTCGACATCGTGATGCTCGTCGCGATCGGCCTGATCGAGCTGTTCCGCTGCCTGAACGTGCTGTCGAACGCGCACGCCACCCTGGTCGCCCGCGACCCGGTCCCGGTGGTGCCCGAGACCGGCACCAGGGTCGCCTTCCTCACCTCCTTCGTGCCCGGCAAGGAGCCGCTGGAGATGGTGACGAAGACCCTGGAGGCGGCCGTCAAGATCCGCCACCGCGGCCTGATGCACGTCTGGCTCCTCGACGAGGGCGACGACCCGGAGGTGAAGGAGGTGTGCGCGCGCCTGGGCGTGCACCACTTCTCCCGCAAGGGCGTCGCCAAGTGGAACCGGAAGAAGGGCCCGCACCGCGCCAAGACCAAGCACGGCAACTACAACGCCTGGCTGGAGGCGCACGGCGACGACTACGACTTCTTCGCCTCCGTCGACACCGACCACGTGCCGCTGCCCAACTACCTGGAGCGGATGCTCGGCTTCTTCCGCGACCCGGACGTCGGCTTCGTGATCGGCCCGCAGGTCTACGGCAACTACGACAACCCGATCACCAAGGCCGCCGAGTCGCAGCAGTTCCTCTTCCACGCGCTGATCCAGCGCGCCGGCAACCGCTACGGCGGGCCGATGTTCGTGGGCACCTCCAACGCGGTGCGCATCAGGGCGCTCAAGCAGATCGGCGGCCTGTACGACTCGATCACCGAGGACATGGCGACCGGCTTCGAGATGCACCGCCACAAGAACCCGGCCACGGGCCGCAAGTGGCGCTCGGTCTACACCCCGGACGTGCTCGCGGTGGGCGAGGGCCCGAACGCCTGGACGGACTTCTTCACCCAGCAGATGCGCTGGTCGCGAGGGACCTACGAGACGATCCTCAAGCAGTACTGGAAGGGCTGGTACTCGCTGCCGCCGAGCAAGCTCTTCAACTACACGATGATGATCATCTTCTATCCGATGTCGGCCCTGAACTGGATCCTGGCGGCGCTGAGCTGCTGCCTGTTCCTGGGCCTGGGCGCATCCGGCGTCAACATCGACCCGGCGGTCTGGCTGATGCTCTACGGCAACGCCTCCGCGCTCCAGATCGGCCTGTACGTCTGGAACCGGCGCCACAACGTCTCCCCGCACGAGCCGGAGGGCTCCGGCGGCGTGGCCGGCATGATCATGTCCGCGCTGTCGGCGCCGCTGTACGCGAAGGCGCTCGTCGACTCCGTGCTGCGCCGCAAGAGCAAGTTCGTGGTGACCCCGAAGGGCGACTCGGCCAGCCCGGACACCCTGTTCGGGACCTTCCGGTACCACTGGTACTTCATCGTGATCTTCGGCGGCTCGATCACCGCCGGCCTCGCCCTCGGCCACTCGCACCCCGCGATGATCATCTGGGCGACCTTCGCGCTGCTGATCACCGCGTCGCCGATGTTCGCCTGGCGCCACGAGCTGAGGAAGGCGAAGAAGCAACCGCCGGTCGCGGCGGCGGAGCCCGCACCGCGGGTCCCGCCGCAGCAGCCCGCGCCCGGACAGGCGTACGCGCCGTACGGGCAGCAGCCGCACGGACGACACGCGGCGCACGCACCGCAGCAGAAGCCCGACTGGGCCGCCTCCGCCGACGGGGGCGACGACCAGACCATGCAGATCGCCCTTGGTGGACTTGGGGGACGTAAGGAATGAAAGACCGTGCCGGCCGCCGCCGCGCCCGTCGCTTCGCGATAGGTACGGCGGTGGTAGTAGCGCTGGCCGGGATGAACGGGCCGTGGCTCTACCGCTTCAGCACCGAGAAATACCACCAGTACAAGATCAACCAACCGGAGTACAAGGCCGCCAACGGCAAGTGGGAGATCGTCGAGTTTCCCGAGGAGTACCGGCAGAACACCATCCACGCGGCACTGCTGCGCACCGGCAAGGTGCTGATGGTCGCCGGGTCCGGCAACAACCAGGACAACTCCGACGACAAGCAGTACGACACCCGGATCTGGGACCCCGTCAAGGGCACCATCAAGAAGGTGCCGACGCCCACCGACCTGTTCTGCACCGGGCACACGCAGCTCGCCAACGGCAACCTGCTGATCGCGGGCGGCACCAAGCGGTACGAGAAGCTCAAGGGCGACGTCACCAAGGCGGGCGGCCTGATGGTCGTCCACAACGAGAACCCGGACAAGCCGATCACCCTTCCGGCGGGCACCAGGTTCACCGGCAAGGAGAACGGCAAGACCTTCGTCTCCAAGGACCCCGTCCTGGTGCCCCGCGCCGAGAAGGTCTTCGACAAGGCGACCGGCAAGTTCCTGCGCAACGACCCGGGACTCGGCCGGATCTACGTCGAGGCGCAGAAGAGCGGCAGCGAGTACGAGACGGGCACGGAGGACAACTACCGCATCCAGGGCCTGTCGGGTGCCGACGCGCGCAACACGTACGGCATCGCGCAGAAGCTCGCCCTCGACAAGAAGGACTTCCAGGGCATCCGGGACGCCTTCGAGTTCGACCCGGTCGCCGAGAAGTACATCAAGGTCGACCCGATGCACGAGGCCCGCTGGTACCCGACGCTCACCACCCTGAGCGACGGCAAGATCCTCAGCGTCTCCGGCCTCGACGACATCGGCCAGCTGGTCCCGGGCAAGAACGAGATCTACGACCCGAAGACCAAGGAGTGGACCTACACCGACAAGGTCCGCCAGTTCCCGACGTACCCGGCGCTGTTCCTGATGGAGAACGGCAAGATCTTCTACTCGGGCGCGAACGCGGGCTACGGTCCCGACGACGTGGGCCGCGACCCCGGCATCTGGGACGTGGAGACCAACAAGTTCAACAAGATCCCCGGCATGAGCGACGCGAACATGCTAGAGACGGCGAACACGGTGCTGCTGCCTCCGGCGCAGGACGAGAAGTACATGGTGATCGGCGGCGGCGGGGTCGGCGAGTCCAAACTGTCCAGCGAGAAGACCCGGCTCGTCGACCTCAAGGCGGACGACCCGAAGTTCGTGGACGGGCCGTCACTGGAGAAGGGCACCCGCTATCCGCAGGCCTCGGTCCTGCCCGACGACAGCGTGCTGGTCTCCGGCGGCTCGGAGGACTACCGGGGCCGCGGCGACTCCAACATCCTGCAGGCGCGGCTGTACCACCCGAACACGAATGCGTTCGAGCGGGTCGCCGATCCGCTGGTGGGCCGCAACTACCACTCCGGTTCGATCCTGCTGCCCGACGGGCGGCTGATGTTCTTCGGCTCGGACTCGCTCTACGCCGACAAGGCCAACACCAAGCCGGGCAAGTTCGAGCAGCGGATCGAGATCTACACGCCGCCGTACCTCTACCGGGACTCGCGGCCGGATCTCTCGGGCGGACCGCAGACCGTCGAGCGCGGCGGGTCGGCGACGTTCACGTCCCGGGCGGCGTCGACGGTCAAGAAGGTGCGGTTGATCCGGCCGAGCGCGTCGACACACGTCACGGACGTCGACCAGCGGTCCATCGCGCTGGACTTCGAGGCGGACGGGGACAAGCTGAAGGTGACGGTGCCGAGCAGTAAGAACCTGGTTCCGTCGGGGTGGTACATGATGTTCGTGACGGACGGGGAGGGGACGCCTTCCAAGGCGGAGTGGGTGCGGGTTCCGTAGGGCTCCCGCAGGTCGTGACCAGGGGTGCGGGAGCGCTGTGGTCGATCGCGCAGTGCCCCGCGCCCCTTAGGCCTCTGTCCCCTGCGCCAGTTTCAAGGCGTACTCGGGCCACCACTCGCCCGCCTTCGGGCCGCCCTTGCACTCGCCGTCGGACTCCCCGGGGCGCTTGACCCACAGGTAGGCGTCCACGAGGGGGTCCGCCGTCTTCGTGGTCGGGGTCTCGCCGAGGGCCCGGCCCGGGGGGTTGCACCAGCGTTCGTCGGGGGCGCCCTCGGTGTAGGGGCCGTTGCCGTTGCGGCTGGTGTCGACGACGAAGTGCTTGCCGCCCACCTTGGCGGAGAGCTGCTTGCCGTAGGCGATGGAGTCCTCGGTGGTGTAGAAGTTCGAGACATTGACCGCGAAGCCGTCGGCCTGGTCGATGCCTGCCCGCTCCAGGGGGTCGAAGATCTGGTCGGGGTGGCCCCAGCCGGCGTTGCCCGCGTCCAGGTACACCTTGGTGTTCTCCAGGGCGGTGAGCTTGGCGATCGCGCCCTTGAGGAGGTCGTAGCGCTCCTCGTGGAACTCCTGCGGGGTGCAGCCGTCGACGAGGTGGAGCACCGCGTCCGGTTCGAGCACGACGGTGGCGGCACGGTCGCCGATGCCCTTGGCCACGCCGTCGACGAAGGAGCGGTAGGCGTCGCCGTCCGCGGCGCCGCCCTCGGAGTACTGGCCGCAGTCGCGGTGCGGGATGTTGTAGAGGACGAGCAGCGCGGTGCGGCCGGCCTCGTCGGCGGCCTCGGTGAAGCCGCGGGCCTGCTCCTCGGGGTTCTCCGGGCTGATCCACTCGCCGGTCGGCTGCTGGGCGATCCTGCGGATCTGTTCGGCCTGGTCCTTCTTGCCCGCCTCGGTGAGGGAAGCCACCTGCTGGGCCGCGGTGCCGTCGGGGTTGACCCAGAACGGGTCGGCCTCCTTGGGCTGCTGCGTGATCCCGGCGCCCGCGCCCTTGTCGTCCCCGTCACCGGACGAGGAGCAGCCCGCGAGCAGCAGGGCCGCCGCTCCGAGTGCCGCCGCCGACGCAGCTCGCCTCCTGGACACGTTTCCGGCCGGCTTGCTGCCGTACATCCAACCCCCCTGGGTGCACTGTTCCGAGGCTCAATCCTGACATACGCCGCCTGTGCCCAGGCGGTTCCCCGGCAGGCGGACGGGGACTGTGCTAGGTGCCGGTTCCGGTCAGGTACGCGGAGACGACGACGTTGGCCGTGTAGCTGTCGGTGGTGTGGTCGAAGGTGCCGCCGCAGGTGATGAGGCGGAGTTCGGAGCGGCCCGTGTCGCGGGGTCCGTAGGCCTGCTGGGCGTCGAAGCCGTCGCGGGTGAGGACCTGGACGTCGTCGACGGTGAACTCGGCGACTTCGGCGTCGTCGCGGACCACGCGGATCGTCTCGCCGGGTTCCAGGGTGCTGAGCCGGTAGAAGACGGCGGGCCGGGTCTCGGTGTCGACGTGGCCGACCATCAGGGCGGTCCCGGCCGCTCCCGGGGCGACACCGGCCGCGTACCAGCCGACGGAGCCGGGCTGGTCGAAGGGCGGTGGTTCGATCGCGCCCTTGTCGTCGAGGCCGCGGGCGACGACGGGGGCCTCGACGCCGAGTTCGGGGACCTCGAGCCGCTGCGGCCGGGCCTCGCCGAGGGGTGCGTGGGCCGGGGGCAGGGGGACGTCCGGGGGCCGGCCGGCCGCCGCCATGTCCCCGGTGGCCGGCCGGGATATGCCCTCGCGCACGTCGGTGGCCTCGCGGCCCCACAGCCACAGCCCGAGGAGCAGCACCACCCAGGCGATGCCGGTCACCAGGCGGCCGCCGGGGACGGCGTTCGGTGCGGTCTCCCGCGTGTCCTGTTCGGACATGGTCAGTCCGTCCCGCGGCTCCGGCTGCGGACACTGCGCAGCGCGACGGCGACGGCGGCGATGCCCGCGAGCACCAGGCCGGTCACGGTGTGCGCCGTGCCGGGGGGATCGACGCGTGCCCCGTCCCCGGCGCCCGACGCGGCCAGCTCCGCGGTGCCGCCGCCGCCCGCGTCGACGGGGGCGACGGGCGAGGCGGGGGCGGACGGCCGGGTGTCCGGGCGACGGTCGTCCCCGACGGTGATGGTGCCCTTGCGGGCGTGGTCGCCGCACTTGACCTGCACGGCGTAGGCACCGGCCCGCACGCTGGTGCGGACCCGGCTGGAGCCGACGAGGACGCCGTCCTCCGCGGCCAGGCTGAGCCGGACGTCCGACTCGAACGCCGCGGACACGGCGACGGCCGTCTTCTCGGTGCAGTCGGGCACGCGGAGCGTGACGTCGCTGCCGGGCGCGGGCGAGGACGGGGACACGGAGACGCCGCCGCCGTCCGCCGCGTAGGTGTAGGCCGCCGGTGCGCACAGCGCGGTGGCCAGCGCGGCTCCCGCACAGAGGGTGACTTTCAGTGAGCCCATCGTGTACCTCCAGTTACCTGGAGGCTCCCCCGGGCGGCCCGCCCCCGCATCCCGCGCGGGGGCCGGACTACTCCGATCGGGTCACGCGGGGCACGTCCGCGTTTCGGCCCCGCCGACTCGGATCCGTCGGCTCGGATCCGTCGGCTCGATTCCGTCGGCTCGGATCCGTCAGGTCGGACCCGTCGGCTCAGACCCGTTCCACGAGGTCCGCGATGGAGTCGACCACCTGGGACGGGCGGTACGGGAAGTCCTCGACCTGCTCGGGCCGGGTGAGGCCGGTGAGGACCAGGAAGGTCTGCATCCCGGCCTCCATGCCCGCCAGCACGTCGGTGTCCATGCGGTCGCCGATCATCGCGCTGGTCTCGGAGTGCGCGCCGATCGCGTTGAGCCCGGTGCGCATCATCAGCGGGTTGGGCTTGCCGGCGAAGTACGGCTGCTTGCCGGTCGCCTTGGTGATCAGCGCGGCCACCGCGCCGGTCGCCGGGAGCGGCCCCTCGGTGGAGGGGCCGGTCTCGTCGGGGTTGGTGCAGATGAAGCGGGCGCCGGCGTTGATCAGCCGTACCGCCTTCGTCATGGCCTCGAAGGAGTACGTGCGGGTCTCGCCGAGGACCACGTAGTCGGGGTCGTGGTCGGTGAGGATGTAGCCGATGTCGTGCAGGGCCGTGGTCAGACCGGCCTCGCCGATGACGTACGCCGAGCCGCCGGGCCGCTGGTCGTCCAGGAACTTGGCGGTGGCCAGGGCCGAGGTCCAGATGGAGTCGATCGGCACTTCGAGGCCCATGCGGCGCAGCCGGGCGTGCAGGTCGCGCGGGGTGTAGATCGAGTTGTTGGTGAGGACCAGGAAGGGCTTGCCGGATTCGCGGAGCCTCTTGATGAAGGCGTCGGCGCCGGGGATCGGCACGCCTTCGTGAATGAGGACCCCGTCCATGTCGGTGAGCCACGACTCGATGGGCTTGCGGTCTGCCATGTGCTCGGTCTCCTGCCTGGGCGGTCCTGCGTGCGCCCCAGCCTAAACAGTGCCGGATCTTGAGGGAACGGTCGTCTCAGCTCCCGGTCTGCTCGGCTCGCGGTGTCGTCGGCTCCCGGTCTCCTCGGCTCCCGGTGTCGTCGGCTCCCGGTGGCCTCAGCTGCCCGTCGCCTCCTTCCAGGCGTCGATGTAGGAGGTGAGGTTCTCCTCGATGTCGTCCCAGTCGGGCTCGAAGACCTCCACGCCGTCCATCAGCTTGGTGAGGGCGACGGCGTTGGCGTCGGTGGCCTTGACGTCCTGGCGGGCCGGGAAGCCGCCGCCGATCTCGCTGACCTGCTGCTGTGCCGCCTGGCCCAGCATGTAGTCGAGGAGCTTCCTGCCGTTCTCGGTGTGCGGGGCCTTGGTGACCAGGCCGGCCGCGTAGGGCAGGGCGAAGGTGGTGGGCCTGCCGCCCTGGCGGGCCGGGAACCAGATGCCGAGGTTCGGCATGGTCTTGGACTGGGCGTGGTTCATCTGGACGTCGCCGTTGGCGACGAGGAGTTCGCCCTTGTCCACCTTGGGCGCGAGCTTGCCGGTGGAGGCGGACGGGCCGACGTTGTTCTTCTGGAGCTTCTTCAGGTACTCCATGGCGGGCTTCTCGCCGCCGAAGTCGTGCATGGCCTTGATGAGGACGGCGGTGCCGTCGCCGGCGACGCCCGGGGTGGAGTACTGGAGCTTGTTCTCGTACTTCTCGTCGAGCAGGTCCTCCCAGGTGGTGGGGGCCTGCTTCAGCTCCTTCGTGTTGTGGACGAAGCCGAAGTAGTTGTTGACGACGGCGGTCCAGGTGCCGTTCTCGGACTTGTCGGCGCCGCTGACCTGGTCGACGCCCTTCGGGGCGTACTTCTGGAGCAGGCCCTTGGCGTCGGCCTGCTGGATGAACGGCGGGAGGGTGACGAGGACGTCGGCCTGCGGGTTGCGCTTCTCGCGGACGGCGCGCTGCACCATCTCGCCGGAGCCGCCCTCGACGTACTCGACCTTGATGCCGGTCTCCTTCTCGAAGTCGGCGAAGACCCGGTCGTACCAGCCGTCGCCGTTCTCGCCCTTGAGGCCGTCGGCGCTGTAGACGGTGACGACGTTCTCGTCGGAGGCGGCGGAGGTGCCGGAGCAGGCCGTCAGTGGGAAGGAGACGGCGGCGAGGGCGGCAAGGGCGGCGAGCGGCTTGGCGGCGTTCCTGGGCATGGCGAGGTGAACTCCTTGCGGGTCGGGGCGAGGGGCGGTTCAGCGGTACGAGGCTCTGGTGCGGATCCGGGAGAGGGCGAGCAGCACCAGCAGGGTGGCCGTCATGAGGACCACGGCGACGGCGGAGCCGGTGAACAGGGCGCCGCGGTCGGTGGCGGCGTAGATCAGGACGGGCAGCGGCGTCCAGTCGGGCGGGTAGAGCATCATCGTGGCGCTCAGCTCGCCCATGGACAGGGCGAAGCACAGGCCGGCGGCGGCGGTCAGGGACGGCAACAGGAGCGGCAGCCGCACCCGCCACAGGACGTACGCCGGTGAGGCGCCCAGCGACGCGGCGGCCTGCTCGTAGGCCGGGTCGAGGCGGGTGAGCGCGGCGGACACGGACTGGTGGGCGAAGGCGGTGACCAGGACGGTGTGGGCGACGATCACGATCCAGCGGGTGCCGTTGAGCGGCATCGGCGGCTGGGAGAAGGCGACCAGGGTCGCGAGGCCCACGACGACGGAGGGCACGGCGAGGGGCAGCACGAACAGGGCGTCGAGCGCCTTGCGGTGCCGGGTGCGCAGCGCCGCCGCGGCGAGCGCGGCCCAGGTGCCGGCGGTCAGGGCGAGCAGGCTGGCGGTGACGGCGGTGACCAGGCTGGTGGTGAGCGCCTGGAGGGCCTCGCCGCGGGTGGCGGCCGCGTAGTGGGCGGTGGTCGGCCCCGCGGGCAGGACGCCGGACCAGTGGGTGGCGAAGGAGGCGCCCAGGACGACCAGGAGGGGCAGGGCGAACAGGGGCACGAAGAGGAGGAGGAAGAGGGCCCACACGGCCCACCTGGCCCCGCGGCTATGCACGAGCACGGCGGCTCACCACCCGGTAGAGGCCGTACAGGCCCACGGAGATCAGGACGTTGACGACGGCGACCACGCAGGCGCCCGGGTAGTCGGACTCCAGGATCGCCTTGCCGTAGACGAGGGTCGGCAGGGTCGTGACGCCCTTGGCGCCGGTGAACAGGACGATGCCGAACTCGTTCAGGCACAGGACGAGGACCAGGCTGCCGCCGGCCGCGAGGGCGGGCAGCGCCTCCGGCAGGATGATCCGCCGCACGATGCGCGGCGCACGTGCGCCCAGTGAACCGGCGGCCTCCAGCTGGGCGGTGTCCAGCTGCGAGAAGGCGGCGAGCAGCGGGCGCATCACGAACGGCGTGAAGTACGTGATCTCGGCGAGCAGCACGCCCCACGGCGTGGTCAGGAACCGGAACGGCCCCTCCGCCGCCCCCGTCAGGTCCGTCCACGCGCCGTTGGCCATGCCGACGGTGCCGTATACGAAGAGCAGGGCGAGGGTGATCAGGAAGGACGGGAAGGAGAGGAAGACGTCGACGAACCGCGCCACCGCCCGCGCCCCGGGGAACGGCACGAAGGCGATGACCAGCGCCAGCACGAACCCGAGCACCAGGCACCCGGCGGTGGCGGCGAGGGCCAGCCACACGGTGGTCCACAGCGCTTCCCGGAAGACGGTGGAGGCGAGGACGTCGGCGTAGGGCGTCAGGGAGGTGCCGCCGGTGTCGGGCCGGAAGGACTGCTGGACGACGAGGGCGAGCGGGTAGAGGAAGAAGAGCGCGAGGAGGGCCACGGGCGGCAGGGCCCACAGGTACGCCGCTTTACTCCTCATCGGCGCTCACCCCCGCGGGCAGCAGCACCGCGTCGTCGGGGGCGAAGTGCAGGGTGACCTCGTCGCCGTGGGCGGGCGGCTCCCGCAGTTCCCGCACGTCGGCCATGACGCGGTGGCCGGCGACGTCGACGTGCAGGCGGTGCGTGGCGCCCCGCCACTGGATCTCCGTCACCGTGCCGGTGAGCCGGTTGGGCCCGGGTCCGTCGTCGATCCCGACGAGGTGCGGCCGTACGCACAGGGTGGCCGAGGCGCCGGGTACGGCACTCCCGGTGTCCACCTTCAGCTCCGTCTCCCCCAGCAGCGCCCCGTCCGCCCCCACCGTCACCGGCAGGAGGTTCGCGTTGCCGACGAAGGACGCCGTGAAGGCGTTGGCCGGCGCGCGGTACAGCTCGCGCGGGGTGCCGCAGGCCTGCAGGCGGGCCCGGTCCATCACGGCGATCCGGTCGGCGAGGGTGAGGGCCTCCACCTGGTCGTGAGTGACGTAGAGGATCGACACGTCGGGCAGCTCGCGGTGCAGCCGGGCCAGTTCGGCGAGCATCCCGGAGCGCAGCTGGGCGTCGAGCGCGGACAGCGGTTCGTCCAGGAGCAGGACGCCGGGTCGGATGGCCAGCGCGCGGGCGATGGCGACGCGCTGCTGCTGGCCGCCGGACAGTTCGCGGGGGTGGCGGCGGGCGTAGGCGCCCATGCCGGTCATCTCCAGTGCCTCGGCGACCCGTTCCCGTATCTCGGCCCGGGCGACCTTGCGGGCGCGCAGCCCGAAGGCGACGTTCTCCTCGACCCGCATGTGCGGGAACAGGGCGTACTGCTGGACGACCATGCCGATGCCGCGCCGGTGCGGGGGCAGGGCGGTGACGTCGCGGTCGCCGAGGAACACCCGCCCCGAGGCGGGCCGTACGAACCCGGCGACCGCCCGCAGCGCGGTGGTCTTGCCGGATCCGGACGGCCCGAGCAGCGCCATGACCTCGCCGGGTTCGACGGTGAGGTCCAGGGCGTCGAGGACGACATTGCCGTCGTAGGCGACGGTGACGTGGTCGAAGCGGATACCGCTGCCGCCGCTCATCAGCCGGCTCCCCGCAGGAGGGCGGGCAGGCCGGCGACGGAGTCGAGGACGTGGGTCGCGCCCGCCTCGCGGAAGGCGTCGTCGCCGTGCGCCCCGGTACGCACCCCGGCGACCAGGCCCGCGCCGGCCCGTACGCCGCTGAGCACGTCGTACGAGGTGTCGCCGACGACGGCGACCTGGCGTACGGCGTCGGCGGCGCCGGTGCGCAGGAAGGCGGTCAGCACCATGTCCGGGTGGGGGCGTCCGCGTCCGCCGGCGTCGGCGGGGCACAGGGTGAGCGGCACCAGGTCGCGCCAGCCGAGGGCGTCGAGGATGGCGTCCTGGGTGACTCGGGCGAAGCCGGTGGTGAGGACGACGGTGCGGCCGTCGGCGGTCAGTTCCTCGACGGCCTCGCGGGCGCCGGGGACGGGGGCGATCAGGCCGTCGTCGACGAGGGCGCCGTACGCCTTCTCGAAGGCGGTGTTGGCCCGCCGGGCGCGGTCCTCGTCGCCGAACAGGTGCCGGAAGACGGAGATCTTGGACTCGCCCATGGTGGCGCGGACGTAGGCGAGTTTGTCGGCGTGGTCCGGGGTGCCGGGCTCGACGCCCAGTTCGCGGGCGGCGGTGTCGAAGGCGCGCTCGACGAGGCCGCCGTCGGCGACGGTGGTGCCGGCCATGTCGAGGACGACGAGGCGGATGTCGGGGGCGGGGGCAGGGGCGGGGGTCGTCATGGTGTTCACCAACCCAGTTCGTTCGCGGTGGTCTCGGCTATCGCGGGTGAGCAGGTCATGCCGCGCCCGCCGGGCCCGGTGACCAGCCACACGCCGTCGCGCAGTCGTTGCCGGTGCACGACCCGGGTGGTGTCGGTGCACTGCGCGTACACCCCGGCCCAGCGGCGGCGGACGCGGGGCAGCGGGCGGCCGAGGAGGGACTCGACGACGCCGGTGAGGTGCTCGTAGGGGTCCTCGACGGTGTCGAAGGCGAAGGGGTGCTCGTACTCGTGGGTGTCGCCGATGGTCAGTCCGCCGTCGGCGCGCTGGACCATCAGCAGTTGCATCCGGTGCTCGGCGGCCGTGGCCGGCTGCGGCTGCCGGGCGTTCAGCTCGTCCAGGGCGGGCGAGCCGTACGCCGGGTAGTAGCGGAAGCTGTCGGCGTCGGCGACCGAGGTGGTGAGCGGTTCGCCGAGCGGGTCGGTCTGCATCATCTGCAGGCGGACCCGGCGCACGGGCAGGTCGGGGCCGGCCAGTTCGCGCACGAGGCCGCCGAGCCAGGCACCGGTGCACAGGACGACGACGTCGCCGGTGTGGATGTCGCCGTGGTCGTCGCGGACGGCGTTCTCGCCGATGACGTCGCGGACCTCGCGGCCGGGCAGGAAGGTGTAGCGCGGGGACTTGCGGAGTTCCGTGCGCAGGACGAGCTGGGCGGTGCGCGGTTCGACGGCGGCGTCGCGCTCGCAGTACAGCGCGGCGTCGAACTCGCCCCGCAGGGCCGGGTTCAGGGCGCGGGCCTCGCCGGGGGTGAGGAGCTTGTGGCCGCGGGCTGCGGCGTCCGGGCGGGCGACGGCCGCCTCGGCGACGGCGCGTTCCAGGTCGCCGCGCAGGGGGGTCAGGGAGCCGTTGGCGCGGAAGCCCAGCGCCGGGATCCGGCCGCCGATCTCCTCCCACAGCTCCCGGGCCCGCAGCGCGGTCTCCAGCTCCTCTCCACCCGCTCGGCCACTGACCCAGATCTGGCCGAAATTGCGCAGCGAGGCGCCGCGCGCCTCCGTCTCGCGCTCGATCTGTACGACCTCGTGGCCGCGGTTCACTGCGTGCCAGGCGTGCATGGTGCCCACCACGCCGGCTCCGACGACTATCACTCTCACGACCGCCACGCTCCTTGGCATCGGGGAACCGGAGGAATCCGGCTGACAACGAGAGCGTGAACTGGTCATCACGTTTGGGCTAGACCCGTTATCTTTTCGTTACTCCTACGGGTGCTCGGTGTGGGTGCTTTTCAGCCGCGTTCAGCCGTGCAGACGGGTGGTGAAGGAGAAGCGGTCGCCCCGGTAGAGCGTGCGCACCCGCTCCAGCGGGCGGCCCTCGGTGTCCCGGGAGACGCGGTGGATGAGCAGCATCGGGAGGGCCGGCGGGGTGCCGATGAGCAGGGCCTCGCGCGGGGTGGCGAGCACGGTCTCGATGCGTTCGTCGGCGTCCCCGAAGGCGATGCCCTGCTCGGCGAGGTGGGCGTAGAAGGACGAGTCGGGGTCGAAGGCGGTGTCCAGGTCGGGGATGCGGGCCACGGCGACGTAGGTGCTCTCCAGCCCGACCCGCTCGTCGTCCGCGAGCAGCACGCGCTCCAGGTGCCAGACGGGCTCCCCGCGCGTGAGGCCGGTCTCCGCCGCGAGCACGTCGGGGCAGGGGAAGCGGTCGAGGGTGACGAGCGCACGGCCGGGGGTGCGCCCCTGGCGCCGGACGCCCTCGGTGTAACTGGCCAGGGACAGCGGCTGCGCCAGCTTGGGTCCCGCGACCACGGTGCCGCGCCCCTGCCGGCGCAGCTTGCCTTCCAGCACGAGTTCGCGCAGGGCCTGCCGCACGGTCTCGCGGGCGACCTCGTAACGCTCGGAGAGGTCCCGCTCGGTGGGGATGGCGCTGCCCTCCCCCAGTTCGCCGACGAGACGGTCGATCCGCGCCTTGACGGCGTAGTACTTCGGCACGCGCCCGTGCTCGGGGATCCCGGAGCGGACGGGGGCGCCGGGGGCCTGGTCGTTCGGATAGTCCACGCAGGGATGGTCGCAGACGCGGGTGACGGGGGCCGGGCGGCACCGGGGAGACCGCGCCCCGGCCGTCCGGGACGGCGACGGAGGGGACCGGACCGACGCGGCACCCGGGGAACGTGAGGCCGGCCTTGGTGATGTGGGACCCCGGCCTACGCCCGCGCCGGGTCCCGTCGGTTCAGCCGCCGTCCCCCCGCCCGAACAGCGGCGCGAGCAGCAGCTGGGCCGCGCCCTCCGCGACCGCCCGCGTCCCTCCCGGCGCGAGCCGCACCGGTACGGCGCCGTCGCGGCCGCCCTCGCGCCGGGCGCGGGCGTCGAGGACCGCGCCGACGCCGTGCACGAAGGCCTCGGGCGCGGCGGCGACGGTACGGCCGCCCAGCAGCACCAGGTCGATGTCCAGCAGCCCGGCGAGGTTCGCGGCGCCCGTGCCGAGCACCCTGGCCGCCTCCGCGAGGTCGCCGCGGGCGACGGCGGCGAGGCACAGGGCCTCTATGCAGCCCCGGGCGCCGCAGGTGCAGGGCGGCCCGTCGAGCTGGACGACCTGGTGCCCGAACTCACCGGCGCCGGTCCGGGCACCCCGGTGCACGCCGCCGCCGAAGACGAGACCGGCGCCGAGGCCCGTACCGAGGTGCAGATAGGCGAAGGAGCCGCCCCCGCCGCCCCCGTCGTCCCCGCCGCCCCCGCCGCCGATCGCGAGGCCGAGCGCCGCCGCGTTGGTGTCCTTGTCGACGACGACCGGCACGCCCAGCCGCCGCTCCAGCGCGTCCCGCAGCGGGAAGCCGTCCCACTCCGGAAAGCCGGTGACCCGGTGCAGCACACCCCGGAGGTGGTCGAGCGGCCCGGGAAGGGCGACGCCGAGACCGAGGAGGGTGGGGACGGCCGCGAGGCCCCGGCCCGTCGGCCACGAGCCCTCGACGGCGGCGGGCACCGAGAGCACCTCCCCGACGAGTTCCTCCGCCGCCCGCGCCACCCCCTCCAGTACGGTCTCCGCCCCCGCCCCCAGGTCCAGCCGGGCGCACCGCTGGGCCACCACGGTGCCGTCGAGGTCGACCAGCACCGCCCGCAGCTCGTCCCGGTCCAGGTGAACGCCGAGGGCGTGGCCCGCCCCGGGCACCAGGCGCAGGACCGTGCGCGGCTTGCCGCCGGTGGACGCGCGGCGTCCGGCCTCGGCGGCCAGGCCCTCGCCCCGGAGCCGTGCGGTGATCTTGCTGACCGCCTGCGGGGTGAGCCCGGTGCGCTCGGCGAGTTCCAGCCGGCTGA
The DNA here is from genome assembly GCF_041538145.2 of Streptomyces sp. MMCC 100. Taxonomy (NCBI): domain Bacteria; kingdom Bacillati; phylum Actinomycetota; class Actinomycetes; order Kitasatosporales; family Streptomycetaceae; genus Streptomyces; species Streptomyces sp. MMCC 100. The sequence continues at coordinate 763,490 of NZ_JBGORK020000001.1, read as the reverse complement.
TGCCCTCGGCACCGGCGGTGCGCAGCAGGTCCAGCACCAGGGCGGTGTTGTGGCTGCGCAGGGCGAGCAGATTGGCGCCGCCCGCCGCAGCCCGCATGCCGACGCCCGCCGCACCCCGCGCGCGACCACCCGCCGTACCGCGCATGCCACCGCCCGACGCGCCGCACGCCCCGGCGGCACCCGCACCGGCCCGTGATCCCGTACCTCCGCCGTTCGCCCTGTCCACGCCCCTATTGTCCCCGGCGCTTGCACTTTGGCAACACCGTTGCGAAAGTGGAGGGCATGACTGGTACTCCTCCCGGCAATTCCCCTCTGCGCGTCGGCCTCGTCGGCTACGGCCTCGCGGGTTCCGTCTTCCACGCCCCGCTGATCGCCGCCACCGAGGGCCTGGCCCTGGACACGGTCGTCACCTCGAACCCGGAGCGGCAGCAGCAGGCCCGCGCCGAGTTCCCGGACGTACGCACCGTCGCCACGCCCGACGAGCTGTTCGACCGGGCCGGCGAGCTGGACCTGATCGTCGTCGCCTCCCCGAACAAGACGCACGTGCCGCTCGCGACGAGGGCCCTGGAGGCCGGTCTGCCGGTCGTGGTGGACAAGCCGGTGGCGGGCACGGCGGCCGAGGCGCGCGAGCTGGCGGCGCTGGCCGAGGAGCGCGGCCTGCTGCTCTCCGTCTTCCAGAACCGCCGCTGGGACAACGACTTCCTCACCCTGCGGGGGCTGCTCGCCGAGGACGCACTGGGCGACGTGTGGCGCTTCGAGTCCCGCTTCGAGCGCTGGCGGCCGAAGCCGAAGGGCGGCTGGCGCGAGTCCGGCGACCCGGCGGAGATCGGCGGCCTCCTGTACGACCTCGGCAGCCACGTCGTCGACCAGGCCCTGGTCCTCTTCGGCCCGGTCACGCAGGTGTACGCCGAGTCCGTGGTCCGGCGGGCGGGCGCGGAGGCGGACGACGACACGTTCATCGCGCTCACGCACGCGAACGGCGTCCGCTCCCACCTCTACGTCTCCTCCACCGCCGCCCAGCTCGGCCCCCGCTTCCGGGTGCTCGGCTCGAAGGCCGGCTACGTCAAGCACGGCCTCGACCCGCAGGAGGCGGCGCTGCGCGAGGGCAAGCGGCCGGGTCCCGGCTGGGGCGAGGAGGACGAGTCGCTGTGGGGCCGCGTCGGCGCCGGGGACTCCCCGCTGACCGGCGGCGGGCAGGTGGCGGCGACCGTCGCGGGCGACTACCCCGCGTACTACGCGGCGGTGGCGAAGGCCCTGCGCGAGGGCGGCCCGAACCCGGTGGACGCCCGGGAGGCGGCCGCCGCCCTGGACGTGCTGGAGGCGGCCCGCCGGTCCGCCCGCGACTCCGTGGTGGTGACCCTGTGAGCACCGCACCGACGCCCGAGGCGTCCGTCCCCACCGTGGCGGAGCTGGAGGAGCAGGAACGCCGTCTGGTCTTCCGCCGGTTCACGAACGACGACGCGTGGGCGCTGGGCTCCCTGCTCGTCGAGCTGGCCCGGGAGCGTCAGGCGCCCGTGGCCATCGACATCCACCGCGCCGGCCAGCAGCTCTTCCACGCCGCCCTGCCGGGTTCCACCCCGGACAACGACGCCTGGATCGCCCGCAAGCGCCGCGTGGTGGAGCGGTACGGCTCGGCGTCGTACCTGGTCGGTTCCCGTTTCCGGGCCAAGGGCACGACCTTCGAGGAGTCCTCGCGGCTCGACCCGGACGTGTACGCGGCGCACGGCGGCTCCTTCCCGGTCACCGTCGCCGACGTCGGCGTCGTCGGCGCGGTGACGGTGTCCGGACTGCCGCAGGTGGAGGACCACCGGCTGGTGACGGAGGCGCTGGAGCGCTTCCTGGGCGAGTAACCCGGCCGGCCCCGGTCCGCCCCGGCCGGCGTGGTCGGGGAATCACCGGTGGGTACCCGTGGTTGGCAGGCAGACACGCAGCATGATCACGGTGCCCACCGGAGGGATCGCAAGCGATGAACGAGGCGACGGCTTCCCTGAAGGAATCGGTCGGACGGTACGGCGTCTGGAGCATCCCACTGCGCTCCGAGGACCCGGAGGGCGCGGCCGAACGCGCCGAGGCCGCCGCCGAGTTGGAGCAGCTCGGCTACGGCGCCCTGTGGCTCGGCGGCAACAGCGCCGCCCGGCACGCCGCCCCGCTGATCGAGGCGACCTCGCGGATCGTGGTCGGCACCAGCATCCAGAGCATCTGGGAGCACAAGGCGTCCGAGGCGGCGGCGAGCTTCGCCGAGCTGGAGGTGTCCCACCCGGGCCGTTTCGTGCTCGGCCTCGGCGTGAGCCACGGCCCGCGTGTGGAGGGGTACCGTCGCCCGTACTCGACGATGGTCGGCTACCTGGACGAGCTGGACCGGGACGGGATGCGCTCCGGCCACCGGGTGCTGGCCGCGCTCGGTCCGAAGATGCTGGACCTGTCCCGGGACCGGGCGGCGGGCGCGATCCCGTACCTGGTCACGCCCGAGCACACCGCGCAGGCCCGCGAGCGGCTCGGCGCGGGCCCGCTGCTGGCCCCGGAGTCGAAGGTCGTCCTCGACTCCGACCCGTCCCGCGCCCGCGCGACGGCCCGCGCCCACCTCGCCATGTACCTGAAGCTGCCGAACTACACGAAGAACTTCCTCAGCCTCGGCTTCACCGACGCCGACGTCACCGGCGGCGGCAGCGACCGCCTCATCGACGCGGTCTTCGCCTGGGGCGACGAGGCGACCGTCCGCGCCCGCGTCGACGCCTTCCACGCCGCGGGCGCCGACCACGTCGCCCTCCAGCTGGTGGAGGACGACATGACCCGCCTGCCGAGGGAAAGCTGGCGAAGGCTGGCTTCACTGCTGTCGTGAGAGAAACGCGCCCCTGGAAGGGGGCGCGGGGAACTGCGCGACCAGCCACCCACGGCCCGCACCCGACAAGGCACCGCAGCAGCCCCCGCCCCCAGCGGAGCGCCTACGCCCCCTTCAGCTCCTGCCGCTGCCGCCCCAGCCCCTCGACCTCCAGCTCGACGACATCCCCCGCCCGCAGGTACGGCTTCGGCTCGGGCTGCCCCATCGCCACCCCCGCCGGCGTCCCGGTGTTGATGACGTCACCGGGGCGCAGCACCATGAACTGGCTGACGTACCGCACGACCTCCCCCACGGGGAAGATCTGCTCCGCGGTCGTCCCGTCCTGCTTCAGCTCGCCGTTCACCCACAGCCGCAGCGACAGCCGCTGCGGGTCGGGCACCTCGTCGGCGGTCACCAGCCACGGCCCCAGCGGGTTGAACGTCTCGCAGTTCTTGCCCTTGTCCCAGGTCCCGCCGCGCTCGATCTGGAACTCCCGCTCGGACACGTCGTGCGCGACCGCGTACCCGGCGACACACGCGAGCCCCTCCTCCGCCGACTCCAGATAGCGGGCCGTACGCCCGATCACGACCGCCAGCTCCACCTCCCAGTCGGTCTTGGTGGAACCGCGCGGCACGAGCACCGTGTCGTGCGGCCCGACCACCGTGTCCGGCGCCTTGAAGAAGACGACCGGCTCGGCGGGCGGCTCGGCCCCGGTCTCGCGGGCGTGGTCGTGGTAGTTCAGCCCGATGCACACGATCTTGCCGATGCGTCCCACCGGCGGTCCGACGCGCAGTCCGGTGCCGTCCAGGGCGGGCAGCTCACCGGCCTCGGCGGCGGCCCGTATCCGGCCGAGCGCGCTCTCGTCGGCGAGCAGTTCGCCGTCGATGTCCGTCACAACGCCCGACAGGTCTCGCAGGGTCCCGTCGGCGTCGAGCAGCGCGGGCCGCTCCGACCCCGCCGTACCGACTCGCAACAGCTTCATGATCCCCAACTCCTCGATCGCGGGCAGCCCGCCCGACGATGCGCGACCTGGGTGCGGCAGCGACGCGACAGCTGTCGGAGGACTGGTCGATCCTCCAAGGCGCGGGTCCACTCCGCAATACCCCGTTCACGTACTGGACCGTAGCCACGCACCCGGCCGGCCCGCGCTCAGCGGTAGAGCACCGCCCGCTCGACGGCGCTCCACGTCGTGCTGGTGACGACGTACAGCGCGGCCGCCAGCGGCACCACGGCCACGGTGACGAGGGCGCCGCAGTGGGCTCGGGCGCGCAGCAGACGTTCCGCTGCACCGGCTCGGGCGCCGGCGTCGCCGTGACGGTCGCGATCGCGACGTCGGTGGGGGCCCGGGGCGGGCACGGACGTGGCGCTGTGGGTGTCGGCGGGGCCGGCCGTGGTGGCGGCGGTGCTGGTGGGAACGCTGCGGGAACGGCACCGAGCGGGACGACGCGGACCCCGGCGCTCCTCGGCGACCCTCGACGGCACCGCTCCCCCGGCCACCGCCCCCCGGTGGCTGACCCTCGTCACCTCACGGCAGTACGGTGTCCCCCATGCGCCCCGACACGCCCGCCGAAAACGTCGACCACGCCGCCGAGGCGGCCCGCCTGGAACGGACCGCCGGCCTCTACCCCGAGGACGCCGAGGCCCTGCTGCTGCGCGCGGCTGCCCACCTGGAACTGTCCGGCGACCGCCCCGCCGCGACCAAGCTCTACGACCGCCTGCTGTCGTCCGGCACCCCCGCCTCTCTGGAGAACCCGTCCCTGGTCCGCGCCCTGAAGGCGTCCAACCTCTGGGAGTACGACCACGAGGCGGAGGCCAGGGCGATCATCGACGGCGTGCGTGCGGCGTCGCCGCGGGACCCGGCCCCCTGGGTGATCGTGGCCGAGGCCCTGGAGTCCCACGACGAGCTGGAGGCGGCGCACGAGACGTTCACGGAGGGCGCCCGCCTGCTCCTGACGGACGTACCGGAACCCCCGTACTCCACCCACCCTCTCCTCTACGGCCGCCACCGCGTCCGCCGCATGCTGGGCCTCGCCCACGACGAGTGGGACACCCTGACCGACACCCTGCACTCGATGCCGGTCTCCCTGGACGAGCTGCACGACCCCAAGCGTGTCTGGTCCCTGGGTTCGGACAACCCGGCGGACCTGGAGGCGGAGATCTCCCGCCTCCGTGCCGAGCTGGGCGCCTACCGCGAGGCCCTGTCCCGCCCGTTCCCGGTGGCCATGCTCCACTGGCCGGCCGACGAGCTGGCGGAACTGATCGAGGCGTACCCGTCCCTCTCCTCCGAGTACCCCTCCTACGACGACCACCTGGCGTCGATAGAGGCGGCCCTGCGCGAACTGGCCTCGTCGGGAACCCCGAACCTGGGCGTGGTCCCGGGCACGGTCCCGTCCTACGAGGCCTTCGCGGCGTCGGAGGGCGCGTCCCCGGCCGACCCGGCCCTGCTCCCGCAGTACGCGACGACACTGGCGGCCCGGGGACTCGCGGTGGCGTGGCCCCCGCAGCGCGGGGCGGCGTGCTGGTGCGGGTCGGGGCGGCCGTACGGGGAGTGCCACGGGGAGGACGTCGCCGGGAACCGATGAGATTCGGCGCCGCCGGTCGTCTACAGGTGTGAGAGCCTCGCCGGCAGCGGGCGAGGCACCGCCACCCGAGGAGACGCGACGACATGAGCACCGACCAGAACGGCTTCTCCTACACCCTCACCCGCACCCTGGACGCCCCCGCGTCCCAGGTCTGGCAGGCCTGGACCACCCCCGACCAGTACGCCCAGTGGGCCTACGCCGTCCCCGGCTCCGTGGAGATGGACGTCCGCCCCGGCGGCACCTGGAAGGCCACGATGCGCACGCCGGAGGGCGCGGAGTTCCCGCTGACCGGCTCCTACATCGAGGTCGCCGAGCCGCGCGCCCTGACCATCGGCATGGACGTCCCGGGCCGCCCGGACCCGGCGACGATGACCGTCGAACTGACGGAACAGGGCCCGCGCAACACCGTCATCACCCTCCGCCAGACCTGCGACACGTCGGAGGAACGGGACGGGGCGGAGCAGGGCAGCGGGATGCTGCTGGACGGGTTGACGGGGTTCCTGGCGGGCGGGGCGCGGAGCTGAGCATCCCTCCCCGGCCGAGCCCCCTGCCAGGACACCCACCTCGCGAGGCGTGAACACTTCTCGGCAAAGTGTTCACGCGTCGCTCATCTGAGACAGAACGGGCACCGTCTCCACAGCGGGCGGCGTGCGGCGTGCCCCGGCTGTCAGGAGCTGTGGAGCACGGGATCACCAAGTGCGACAGTGGCCACGTTGTCCTCGAGCTGCCCTGCCTCGATCTGCAGAATGGCGACCGTGAGGTCTACGGTCACCCTCACCGGCCGGTTGATCTGTGCGGTCGCGGTCTTGAGCGTCTTCTCGCCGTCCTCACCGGACTTGAAGGCCACCGTGACCGGATGCGCCACGCTGTAGTCGTCAAGGCCGACGGTGACGGTGAGGCTCTTGTAGTGCTCGTTGATGCTGTAGCCGACGCTCTCGTACCACCCGGGCTCGGTGATGATGGCGTTGTCGAAGCGCTGCCCACCCATGACCACAGACCTGAGCTCCCAGTTTGAACCGATCGCGCCAGGAACAGACAGCGCTTCACCAACCCCGTGAGCCGAACAAGACACCGACTGCAAACGCCGTCGCCGGCACAGCAACAGACAACCAACGTTCCTGATGCTGCGAGCAGTCGGCACCTCAGCGACGTATCAATGACGTTGCCCGGAAGCGGCCCTGCGCGACCTGACGCGTTACGCACTGTTGCCACGCCACCACCCCGCGATAGCCTGCCCGGCGACCATGGGCGGCACTGCCTGGAGAGACACGGAGAAACGCGAGGACAGCGGTGGAGCGGCGCGAACTGCGCGGACATTACGACGGACTCGCAGCCGAGTACGACGAGCACTGGGTCTACGGACCGGAATACGTCCCGTGGATGTCCGGGCAAATCGCCGAGGCACTGCGTCTCGGCCCAGCCGACCGAATCGCCGACATCGGCTCCGGCACAGGCCTTTTCGCCAGAGAGCTGGCCAGTCAGGTGCAACCCAGCCGTCCCATTCTGTGCGTTGACCCCTCCGAAGCGATGCTCCGCGGGCTCGGCACCCCGCCCCCACCAGAGCTGACGCCGGTCGTCGCAACGGCGGAGGACGTCGCCGAGGGCCAGGTCCGACTGCCCTACCCGGAACTGGACGCGATCTGGCTGAAGGAGTCGGTGCACCACGTCGTCGACCCCGCGCACACTTTGCGTGGCCTCGCCGACCGGCTGGCTCCGGGCGGCCGACTGCTGATCGTCATGCTTCCCGCCACCATCAGATACCCCCTCTTCAAGGCGGCCCTCGCACGCTTCGAAGAGCTGCAGCCGGACCCGGCCCTTATTGAGGGGCATCTGCGTCGGGCCGGGTTGGAGACCCGGCTCGGCCACGTCGAGCACGAACTCCGCATCGACCGGGACAGGTACCTCGGCATGGTCCGTGCTCGGTACATGTCGTTGCTCTCCACTTTCAGTGAAACCGAGATCGACGAAGGCGTCGAGGAGATACGAACCGCCCATCCGGAGTCCGTGCTTGTTTTCCCGGATCGGTTCGCGTTTGTCCTGGGGCGACGAGCGGAGGAGAACGCATGAGCACCGTCGTCGACGAACGGCTGCGGCGCCTGCGGAGGGAACTCGACGATCACTCGCGGATCGCCGACCGTCTCGGGCTCGACCTGGAACGCCCGTTACGGTCGCTCAACGACGGCTACCCGGAGAACGCGGTCGCGCTGGTCGGGAAACTGACCGAGAAGCTCCTCAAGGAGCTGTGGCGGCACCACGACGTCGAGGGTGACCCCTCGACCAAGGCCCTCAACGACCTGGTCAAATGCTGCCGCCCATACATCCGCAGCAGCACGGTTCTGGACGCACTCGACGACATTCGGCGGCTACGCAACCGCTCAACCCACGATGGGTACGAGATCAGCGACGAGGACGGGCTGCTCGCCGTGCGGAGGCTCGTCGATGTCCTCATCTGGTTCACGGACACCGGGAGCGCGGCCCTGCTCGGCGGGGAACCGGACGTGGCCCCCGAGGTCGCGCGTCGCTGCGAGTTCCTCGCCGGCCTTCATGTCACTCTCGGCTACCGGCAGGCCAAGCGATTCGTGCTCAGCCCGGACACCGTGTACCTGCTGTTCTGCCGGGAATCGGGGATGCGGCTGGAGTACGTAGAGCTGATGCTCTCCCGCGACGCCGACGACCTCGGCACCGTCCTCACCTCCTGCGGCGGTGAGCTACTCCGTACCCGACTTCCCAAGCTCACCCGGTTCGTCGTGGTGGACAACGACGGTGGTACGGCTCCTGGCGCTCTCCACCAGCTGCTGGGCACGGACTTCCGGATCGTGCGATACGACGGTTTCGTCGACACCGTGGTCAATCTCGACACCCACCTCGCCGGACTCGTCGGCGCCGCCGCCCCCGAAAATGCCGACGGGGCTCCACCCCCGCCTCGGACCGCTGTCGCCGCGTCGGTCCTGAGCACCGACCCCCGCACCGGCGAATCGACGGTGACGGAGTCCGGTGACGCGGCCGAACTCCTTGCCCGTCTCGCCGGTGGCAGCGCAAACGTCCTGGTCACCGGACGCCCGGGCAGCGGGAAAAGCACCCTTCTACGCGCCCTGGCTGCTGATCCGGAGGTCCGCCGCTTCCGCTTCTACTTCGATCTCGGCCTCAAGCCGAAGGATGAACCCTTCTCCGAGTACGCCGCCCGTATTCTCGCGCCGGCCATGGCCTCGGACCGTTCCCGCGCGTACGACCTCTTCCTGTACCTCATCCGCTCCGGGACCGCGCTGTGCGTGCTGGACGCCTTCGACGAGGGGGTCACGGAACCGAGCCCTGCCGGATTCCTGCGCCTGTTCACCGATCTTTCGGCCGTCCTTTCCGCCGAGTCCGCGGTCGTCATCAGCTCCCGGGTCTCCTTCCTGGCGGACTCGCCCCAGGTACGTCAGCTGGTGGACAACGGCGCCGGTCGTTCCGAACAGCTGGTGGAACAGATGTACGCGAACGGGGTGGACCCGTCCCGCGTTCCGCACTTCCATGTCGTCCGCCTCACCGAGCCCGAGGAGACCCCGCTCGAGCGAGGTCTCGCCGCGCGGCTCGGTCTTGCTCCGGGCCGTCCTCTCGCGGAGGTCCTCGGCGCGCACCTCACCCGAACGCTGACCGAGCGCGGGCGTCCCGAGCTGGAACAGCGCCTGCCGACCGCGCTCGGTCGGGCTTTCCTGGCCGACCAGACGGTGTTCTCTCTGCTGGATCTGCATCGCGAACTGGGCGGCGAGGCCTTCGTGGACGGACGTCTCGATCCGGCTTCCTGCGTCCTCTCGCCGCTGCTGCGCCCGGCGGGACCGGACCACGTAGCGTTCGTGCACACCGCGTACCAGGAGCTGTTGGCGGCCCGGTACCTCGCCGACCCGGCGCATCGGGAAGCCGTGGCAGACCTTCCCGACGGCGCCTTCCTGACGGAGCAGGTACGTGCCTTCCTCGCCGGAATGTCCAACGACGCCGACGGCGCCGGCGCCACAGTGGGCGATGACTGCGTGGTGCCTGCCGGGGCGTATCTCGTAGGCCCAGCCGAGCGGTTACTGGTCCGGCGAGTCAAGCGCCCCGTGCGCTTCGACCGCCGTGCTGTGACGGTCGCCCGCTATCGGCGTTTCCTCGACTCGCTCGACACGGACGGCACCTCCCGCTGGGACCACCCGGACCAGCCGCCCCATGTCACGCACCGCCCCTGGACCGACCGTTTGCGCCACGCCGACTACTACGAGAACCCGCGCTTCGACGACCGTCCAGCAACCTGCGTCAGCTGGTGGAGTGCGTACGCGTACGCGGCGTTCGAAGGGAAACGGCTGCCGACGTCGCTCGAATGGGAGGCAGCCGCACGCGGAACCGACGGACGGCTCTTCCCCTGGGGCGACGTCCCGGACATCAGCCGAGTCAACTGCGCCGACACGTGGGTCGGCCGCCCCGTCACGACGTACCAGGCATGGCTTCGGGACTTCGCGGGTGAGGCAGTCCGCCGGGCCGGCGCCAAGCCCACGAACGAACGCACCGGCAACCGTTCCCCATTCGGCGTCCTGGACATGGTTGGCAACTGCTGGGAGTGGACCTCCACTTCGCTGGACGACCCCGCTGAGGTCGTCATCTGCGGCGGAAGCTACGACAACCCGATGCGCGCGGTGCAGACCAGCACCAAAGGCATCTACCGCAAGCGTGGTGGCAGCAACGCGGTCGGTTTCCGCTGCGTCGAGGACGTGGACACGGCGGACGGCACCGCCACGGCCCGGAGCGTCACCACGACCGGAGTGGAGAGGACAGCGCCATGAGCGACAGCGGCCAGGGCGGCGGTTTGGGCGGCAGGTGGGGGCCGCGGCGCGGGACCATCGTGGACCGGCGGCCGAGTGGCGGCGGAGCGACTGGCACAGTCGGTTCCTACGTCGTCCGGGACGACGAGGACGAGCGGTATTACAACTTCGACTACCGGCAGATCGTGACGGAGGGCTTCCGCACCATCCGTACCGGCGAGCACGTCCGCTTCCACATCAGTGCCACGAGCCCTGACCAGGCGGAATTCGTCATCCGTCTCGACCAGCCCGACCCTGCCGAGTACTACCGGTGACGGCTCCCGACGCCACGCCATCGCTCGACCACGTCATGGGAGCCCGGCAGGAGCTGACCGTCGTCCTGCCCGCGCGTCTGCGCCGGGCTCCCAGCTGGCAACAGGGCCCGTTCCCGTTCGAGCTCGGCAGCCGCCGCACGGACGCGGCGACGAGATCGACCTACTTCGCACCCGCCTCCGCCCGAGTCCTCTACGGCAGCCCCGAACGCCCCCGTCGCTGGCACCTGCCGATGGACCTCAAGCACGACGGGCTGCGCCTGCTGGGAATAGAGCTGCTCCGTGCGGCCACGGCGCGCGACCCCGAACACGCGTTGGTCGTCCTGCACTTCAGCGTCGAGACGCCCCTCCTCCCGGTGCTACGCACCTTGGCCGGCCGCGGCTCGACCACAGTCGCCGAGCCGCTTGCCGGACTCACCGGACCGTTCGACCCGGCCCTGCTCCTCGACGGCGTTGCGGACATCGGGGACCCGACCACGCCCTTCGCCGTCTCCCGGCCGTACACGATCGCGTTCCTCACCCCGACGGCACATCACACTCCCTTACTCCGCGACGGCCCCGAAGGCGAGCTGCCCGTCACCGCCGACCGCTGGCTGTGGCAACTGGCTTCCCGCTCCAGCCCGCAGGACTTCCCGCTGGCCCCGGAGACGGTCGCGGGTCATCTCCGTGACGTCGTACGCATCTCCGGGGACTGGAGCGCCCTGGTCCTCCGACAGGGCGCCGCCTTTCTTGGCCACCGTCCCGACACCGGCGACGGCGACTTCTACGGCTTCGGCGCGCTGCACTCCCGCACCGTCTACCTCGACGCACTCCTCCTCGGCTCCCTCCAGCGCGACCACATCGACGAACTCACCGACGAGCTGTCGGAGGTCTTCGTCTCGCCGCGGCGCCTGGCCCGCCGCGTCGCCGCCCTGGAGCGCAACATCGCTCACTTCCGCAGCGGCTACTGGCGCCAGCACCTCACCGCCCACGGCCCCGCGAACGACCTCCTCCTCGCCTTCCAGAATCAGCACCGGCTCCCGGCCCGCTTCAACGAGATCCTCGCCGAGGCCGCCGACTACAGCCGACTGGTCCAGACCCAGGAGAGCCAGCAGATCAGCGGCGCCCTCGGCGTCCTGACCGTCCTCGGCCTCCCGCTGGGTACAGCCCTCGGGATCCTCCAGGTCCTGGGCGACGACTCCCTGTCCCACCTGCTCATCGCCCTGGCGCTGTCGGTGGCGGCTACGGCGGGGGTGCTGACTACGCGGTACGGGCGGTTGGTTTTGTCGTCTTTGCGGGGTGGGGAGCGGGGGTGACAGCCCTGACTGATTCACTACCTGCACGAGGATCGCCGGCACAATGACAGCGTGCCCGAGCCCATCCCCTCCTCAGCCGCCGTGTCTGCCCGCATGAGTCGCCAGGGCTCCCGCGACACGGCGCCGGAGATCGCGGTGCGACGACTGCTCCACGCGTCGGGCATGCGCTACCGCGTGAACGTGCCGGTGCCTGGCATGACCCGCCGCACGATCGACATCGTCTTCCCCAGGGCCAAGGTCGCGGTCTTCCTCGACGGCTGTTTCTGGCACGGCTGCCCGCAGCACGCCACTCAGCCCAAGTCGAACGCCGAGTGGTGGCGGGCCAAGCTCGACAAGAACATGTCCCGCGATGCCGAGACGACCGAGCATCTGCAGGCGGAAGGGTGGACGGTCCTGCGGTTTTGGGAGCACGAGATGCCGGGCGACGTGGCGACCACGGTCAGGGCGACCGTGCTTTCAACCGGTCGTCGTGGTTGATCGGCGGGACTGTCCCGGGGCTCGGGGAATGGAGAAGGAGGGGGACGCATTGAAGAGGCTGACTTCGGTCGACGTGTGCTCCGGCGCGGGAGGTCTCGCGCTGGGGCTTGAGCATGCAGGCTTTGACCCCGTACTCCTCCTGGACAGCAACAAGCAGGCATGCGAGACCCTGCGACACAACAGGCCGTCCTGGAACATTCTCGAAACGGACCTCCTGGACTTCGACCCATTCGAGCACCAGGTGAGCTACGACGTGGACCTTCTGTCGGCAGGCCTGCCACGCGTCAAGTCGTCAGCAACGACCAAAAGGGTCGAAACGGGACAGGAACTCAAGCTCCTCAAGGCCACCGTCTATCTGGCACACGCTATTCGGCCCCGCGCTCTTCTGATCGAGAACGTCCCGGAACTGGTGGACGGCGTCGCCTTCGACGAGGTGCGCGACTTCATCCGAGGGGAGCTTCTGCACCTCGGATACGGCTTTCACTGGTTCATCGTCAACGCCGCTGATTTCGGTGTTCCGCAGGATCGACGGCAAGGGGTGATGGTGGCCCTCGAAGAACGATTCACCGACCGGTTCCGCCCGCCCGAGGCCACGGTGACCGAACACGTCACCGTGGGTGAAGCCCTGCGCTCCTCCATGTCGGAGCGCGGTTGGACCGGGGCCGACGACTGGACGTGGCAGGCGAACCGCGTCGCACCCACCCTGGTGGGCGGCTCGGAGAATCGCGGCGGTGCCGACCTGGGCCCCACCGGCACCAAAAAGGCCTGGGCCCGTATGGGCGTCAATGCCGTCTCGCTGAGCGACGAGGTGCCCGGGCCGGACGGTACTCAGGAATCGGACCAGTCCGGGTCCCCACTGAAGAAGATCACCGTTGATCAGGCAGCCCTCCTTCAGTCCTTCCCCAAGGACTGGGAGATCACCGGCAAGAAAACCGGGCGATATCGACAGATCGGCCATGCCTCCCCGCCTCCGGTGGGGGAGGCGCTCGGCCTGGCCATCGCCCGCGCGCTCCGTTGACGAACGGCCGAACCGCAGGTCAAGAACCACCCGCAGCCGGCTACACTTCCACATCATGACCCGAGCACCACTCCCGGACACGAACCAGGGCGCACCCGTGATTGTTGATCTCTTCGCGGGGCCGGGCGGCCTGGACATTGCCGCAGAGGTGCTCGGAGTGCCCGCCATCGGCGTCGAGTGGGAGAAGTCGACCCGCGCGACCCGGGACGCCGCGCACCTGCGGAGCACCGAAATCGGCGACGTGGCGCAGGTGAACCCACTGGACCCCGAGGTTCGCTCGGCGCGTGTCCTCGCAGGCGGACCGCCCTGCCAGACGTATTCGGTGGCGGGCAACCGCGAGGGGCACCGGGCCCTCGACGAGGTGACGGATCTGGCCGAGTTGGTGGGTGGCAGCAAGTCCGTCGGTGCGCTGGAGCAGGCCTGGGCGGAAGTACAGCGGAGAGCCGTCGTCCTGGAATGGGCCGATGAGCGAACCGGCCTCGTACTCCAGCCGCTGCGGTGGATCGTCGAGAAGATGCTCAAGTCCGACCCCTACGAAGTGGTCGTGTTGGAGCAGGTCCCCACGGTCCTCCCGGTGTGGAACAAGTACCGCCAGATCCTCCGAGACCTCGGATACGACGCGGAGTGCGACATCCTGCACACGGAGGAGTACGGGGTACCACAGACTCGTCGCCGCGCAGTGTTGATCGCCCGTTACCGTGGTGGCGGAAGAGGCCGAGGCTTGGAGTTCCCGCCCCTCACGCACCAGCGCTACCGAAAGGGCGCGACCCGTCTCCCCGTGACGCGGGATCTCGCGAGCGCGCCGAACGCCCTCCAGCAGAAGTCGCTCTTCGGTTCCCAGACCCCGCCCTCGGTGAAGCCGTGGGTCTCGATGGGCGACGCGCTCAGGGAATCGCGTGCCTCGGACTTCGTCGTGCGCTCCAACTACGGGTCGGGGGGAGATCCCAAGAAGCGGGGACTCCGCGTCTCCGACGCACCGGCGGCCACCGTCACCGGCAAGGTTCGCCGCAACATGGTCTTCGACCTCAAGGGCTACGACAGCGACGGAGAACCCGAACTGGGGCCGGAACAAGACCGTTTCAGCTTTCGTGAAGCGGGCCTGCTGCAAACGTTCCCTGCCGAGTACCCCTGGCGCGGCACCGACGTCGCACAGCAGATCGGCAATGCGATCCCGCCCCTGTTGGGGGTGCACATCCTGTGCACGGCGCTGGAACTGGGTGAGGACCGCAGAGAAGCCGCCATCAAGAAGCTCAAGACCTGGCGCCCCCTTCACAGTCCCGCTGGAGTGACGGAGGGTCTCTGACCCCGGCGTGGCAAGGTCGAAGAGATTCCGCTTTCGTCTCCGGCATCTCTTCGACCTTGGAGAATTGCTGGCCGAGCAGGGCCTGTCCGAGGCCGACTGCGTCGTGCCGCCAGAACGGCTCTGCACTCGTCGCACGGCCAAGGTCGGGCGGCCGACTCGGATCAGTCCTCCTCAGCGGCCTCTTCCTTCTCCTTCCCGCGCACGGGCGCGTCCGCGAAGAGTTGTCCGAAGAGTTCGGTCAGGCGCTCCACCGACGCCTCGGGAGCAGGCTCCTCCGCGGGGCCGGTGGGAAGCGGACGGTGATGCACGGAGTGCCCCTCTTCCGCCTCGTCGATCCACCGTCGTGCCGCCCCGGCGTCTCGTTCCGCGTCCGGCGCGATCACGTCGTACATCAGAGTGGCGGCCGCCGTGTTGACAGCCTTGCCCAGTGCGTTCGCGTCGCGTCCTGTGCGGACGACGCCCCTCTTCAACATGCGGGCCAGCGCCTGGGCCGTGGGCCTGTGGTCGATCACGTCCAGTCGCAGAACCGTGTTCAACATGTCCTGATTGCCGCAGGCGACAACGACTGGCTCGTAGTCGGACCCGTCCCGGAACAGTTCGGCCGACCACCAGAGCCGAGCGAAGGCCTGCTTGTGGTAAGGGCCTTTGAAGTAACGGGCGTTGACGGACCTCTTCTGCTCCGAGAAGTGCCGCCACACCACGAAGTCGGGTGCCACCCCGAGAGCCATGTAGTTCCACAACGCCGAATCCGCGGCCTCCTCGCGCGTCAGGCGAAGAATCGCGTGCAACCGTGGGGCGAGCCAGGCATCGGCCTGTGTCGGCCTGTCGTCCCGGTAGATGTACATCGCGTCGTCGATCAGATCCCGTACGGAACGAAGCCGCATCCGCGGGCTCTCCGGCAGTGGTTCGGTCGCCTGGTTGAGAGTGATCGCGGGGACGTTGTCCTTGCCGGACAGCAACCCGTCGGCGATGAACCTGGCCGCGTTCTCGTCGGCGAGCCGAGCCAGGTACTCGGGCAGATGGTCGGGCCTCTCCGTCACGCCTCGTCCTCACGCTTGAGCTTGTTCAGGCCACGCACGGTCTCCGAGAGCGCCCTGGGCACCTCGGCCCTACGCATGGCCGCGTACTGAACACGCGGCTGCAGTTCGGTCCACCCGGTCACGCCCACGCGCCGCCGATGCACTTCACGCAGGGCATCCTCGAGAGACCGGTCGGGAACCACGTCAGGCAGCATCTCCCGCAGCACCTCACCCTGCCATCCGTGCGGGAACAACGGGGTGCCGTCGTCCTCGATCTCGAGGTCGCCGATGGCCGAGTGGAACACCGCGATCCACACGTCGGCGGCCATCTGGGACACCATGAGTTCGTTGACCAGGCCCTCGGGTCCGCGCCCCTCGGCGCTCAGGACGTCGGTGATGCCTTCGAAGTCGGTGTTGATGTGCACAGTGGGCAGTCGTCCCGACGCGTTCACGATCCAAGGAGCGTCGACGAAGTTCCGCAGCCACTGCGGGCCCTTCGCGAAACCTACTTCCTTGATGTCGAAGCTCTGCTCCCGAGTCGGGACGTCGCCTCTCGTGTCGACGACCCAGTCGTCGACCGCTTCCGCGATGATCCGTCCCGGGACGCCGTCGACCGTCGCGACCACCTGGACCGTCAGGGTGGCCCGCTCGGACACGTCGGAGCGGAGCACCTTCAGGTCGCCGCGCCATTCGCGACCGCCCTCCGTCTCCGGGACGAGCCTCGCGGTGACCCGGGTGTTGGTGGCCCTGTCCGTGAGTACGGCGACCACAACCACCTCCGACCAGGGGCCTCCCGGTTCCGTTGCCTTGGAGGGGATCGTCGCCGACACCGTCAGCGCGGCGGTCTCCCAGTCCTCCGTCTCCGCCAGGCCGAGGGCGACGACGCGCTCGACCACGGAACGGGCGCGAGAGTCGAGTTGCTCACGTGGTTGTTCGGGCGCTTTGACCCTGGCCGCGTCCACGCGCAGGGAGACCGTGCCGCGCAGGCGCGGATACGGGAAGACCTTCACGACGACACCTCTCCCTCGGCGGCGCGCAGTTCGACCACGAGGCCACTCAGACTCGTCCTTACGGCGTGTGTCGTCGGGTCGGTCACTCCCCGGAACGTAGCGGAGCGGGCCCTCTCGGCGAAGCGCAGCGTGTCGTCCACGACCTCGCAGTTTTCCACCCCCACGAGTTCGGCCCACGCGATGGTGGGTCGAGGGCCCGAACGCACCTCGAACTTGGCCACCGGGGCAAGCCTCCAGACGTGGCCGCCGGCGGGAATCCGGATCTCTCCGGTGACCTGCCAGGCGCCGCCGTCCAGCACCTGGGCGTCCAGTTCCTCCAGCACCGGCAGGGTCGCCGCCGAAAGCCGGGCCCGCTTCGTTTTCGTGCCGACGGTGAGTTTCGGCGCCAGCCGTCCTCCGCCCGCTTTCGACTTCTTCTTGGGGCGAGCCACCAGCTGTTTGATCGCCGCGTTGGTCTCTCGGGTGAGAGAGGCGATCCGCCGGTAGGCCGAGGGCGAGTAGGTGAGGGTCAGTTCCTCGGTCTGGCCCCACTTGTTGTGCTCCGGGGGCTCGGCCGCCCGCAGGAACACTTCCGCCTCGGCCGCGTACGGAGCCCGTGGACCTGCGGCCTCACCGGCCAACAGCACGGCCTGGAAGGGATTGACGGACAGGGGGAGCCCCGGAACGGCGGCGTCCCTCACCGTCATGCGGTTGCCACGCATCGCCACGACGCGGTTGGGCTTTCCGTCCATGTCCTCGGCGTCGGTCACCAGGAGCACGGCGTGGTGCTCTCCCGCAGAACCTCGTCCGCCCCCTGCGACCGGAAGACTCATGGGTACGGTGGTGGCCACGACCTGACCGGACTCCGTGAGTTGCTCGACCGTCGTACCGTCCAGAAAAGCCCTCAACGCCCGCGTTCGGGAGGGTTGGGTCACGGTGGGGTCCACACGTTCCTCGGAAACGACCACTTCTCCGTTGCGCAGGGTACGCACGGAGGCCTCCAACAAGGGCAGCCGGTCACCGCCACCCGTCATCGCGGCCCAGAAGTTCCGGCCCAGAGCCTGGACCAGCCTGTGGTGCATCCCCTGGATGCTGAAGTCGTCGTCGACCTCGTCGTCCCCGAACTCCCGACTCGCGTCGACGAGACTGGCAACGTCGTGCGCCCCCACGATCAGGAACGACGTCCCGGGTTCGCCGCTCTCCCTCGTGAGGTGAAGCGATTCGACGGTCTCCTCGTCCGCCCACCACGATCGGGCCACCGCGGCCCCCGGGGAGTCGGGATCGGGCCGCCCCAACCATGCGGGCCCCGCCCATGCCTGACCGCCGACCCGCCGCCACGGCAGGTCGAGCCGCCCGACGAGGCGGCGCTCGGTGCGGCCCTCGTGCGGTTCCGACAACGTGGAGTTGATGAGAACCAGGCCGAGCCGGCTGGTGGCCCACAGGGTCGCCTTGCCCAAGCCGTACGAACCGCCCGCCCCCTTGCCGGACTTGTGGCTGTCGAGCTGCCGTCGCACCACCGCCGCGAAGCGGCCGTCCTCGTAGTCGTCACCCGTAAGGCCCGCGGCGTTGTAGTCGTCCACCCGCAACAGCACGAGACGGTCGTGGTCGTACATGTCGCGCAGCCCGGCGTCGATTACCCGGCCGACCTTCTGGTCCTGGGCGGCAGCCACCTCGTAGTGCGGGAAGAGGTCGTCCCACTGGATCGCCTCTCGGAACCGCGCGAGCTTCTCGCCGGTGAGCTCGTGCAGGGTGTAACGCACCCGCACGGGCTGGCCGTTGGCGGTGATGCGCTCGTCCAGGCTGTTCTGGCAGGTTTCCCGAGCCAGCACTTCGACATCGGCGTCGAAGGCGAACGCGGCGGCGTTGCCCAGCTCGCGACCGCCGTCGGCGTGACCGGGGCGGTGGTACCAACCGACGGGGAGGCCGGCCTGAGTGTCCGTCGTACGCGTGTGCACCGTGGCCAGGTCGGTGTTCAGCGCACGCGCGATGCGTTCGATGGTTTCGGGCCGAGGGGCGGCGCGCCCGGTGATCCACGCGGAGACCGCCGCGCGTGTCACCTCCACCTCCTGAGCCAGTTCGGTCTGCGTCATGTCGGCGAGCTTCAACTGCCGCGCCAGCCATGGACCGAAGTCCTCACCTGCGTCCACGGTCACCTGCTCTCGGATCTTGGTTCGCTTGCGTCGGACAGCAGGACCACCCTACCTCGCATCGTTTGACAGATGGCAATCTGTCAAACAGCCTTTGACACGAGCCCGCCCCACAAGGACTCGTCGAGCACAAGCAAGCCCCATAAGTCCGCTCTGACCGATTTGCCGCTCCCAGATTCGTCATCGAACCCTCTTGCGCCCCATCGAAAAAGCCGGGTACGGTCTTTTCCGCGGCCCCACCCGTCTCAGAAAAAACCATTCTTCGACGTTTTGGTAGAGGTGTGCCGCCAATTCACTTTTACGCTCCGTGGCGGTGTCACAACCATTGGCACGCAGGATTCCTCACGTTTCCACACGCCCCAGCCCCATCCCTCGTTCTCGTGATTCTCGCTGCCTCGGAACACCTTGTTCGAATTAGTCAGTAGCTTCCTCGGAAGCGGCCCGCGCACCGCCGCAACCGACGTCATGGCAACCGCGTCCGATTGATCAACCGTGCGTGTTGCCACCAGCATCACTTTCACAACCCAGGCCCCATCACCTCGGATCGGAGTCCAGTGCATCCCGAACTGACCCCCGTGCTCAAGACCGTGGTCGAGCAGTCCTCCCGCGTTCTCCAGACGTATGCAGTGGACCCCGGTCTCATTCCGGAGCACGCGAACGGAGAAAGGCGGATCACTCAGGGCGGATATGGTGATCGGCAGCTCTTCGAGCTCGTGCAGAACGCCGCGGACGAGATCGCGGCCGAGCCCGGTGGTCGCACTCATGTCGTCCTGACGGACGCCCATCTCTACTGCGCGAACGAAGGAACGCCGGTCACCCCGGAAGGGGCCGAGACGATTCTCCGGATGAGCATGTCGCGGAAACGCGGTGGGCAGATCGGGCGCTTCGGGGTCGGCGTGAAGTCCGTGCTCGTGGTGACCGATGCCCCACAGTTCTTCAGCCGGACAGGATCCTTCGGGTTCGACCGGGAGTGGGCGTATGCCCAGATCCGATCCGTTCCCGAAGTCAGGGCCCGGCTCGGGGAGGAGTTCGAGGCCCCGGTGCTGCGCATGGCACGCCCACTGGACGTGGCCGCGGAGCGTTCCGCCGACCGTGTGCTCGACGAACTCCTGGACTGGGCGACCACGGTCGTCCGTCTGCCGTTGCTCGACGGCGCCGCCGACCGTCTCGGCCAGGACATGCACGGCGGACAGTCGACCGGTGGTCGAGAGGAGTTTCCGGTCGGGTTCCAGCTCTTCTCGCCGCACGTGGCCAAGGTGGTCCTCGAGGATCGTCGTCCGCGCCCCGTCGTGCGACGCACTCTCACCGTCGAGCGGGAGCGGGAGCAGCACGTCGTCCACGAGGAGCGCCCCGGCAGGACCCCCTCGGCCGGCCGGTGGCGCGTGTTCACCCTCACGCACGAGCCCACCGTCCAGGCCCGTTCCAGCGCGGGTGAGCTGCACGACCGCGTCTCCCTCGACCTCTCGTGGGCCGTGCCGGAGTACGAGAAGGATGCCGCCGGACTTCTGTCCTCGACCCGGGGACGAGGCCGGTTCTGGTCGTTCTTCCCGACCAAGTACGAGATGACGCTGAGCGGCATCCTCAACGGAGCCTGGAAGACCAACGAGGACCGACAGAACCTGCTGGACTCCTCACCGTTCAACCAGGAGATGATCCGTGTCGCGGCCCGCCTGGTGGTCGAGTCGCTGCCGAAGCTGGCCCCTGCGGAGGACCCCGCGGCATACCTCTCGCTTCTTCCCGGACGCCCCCGCGAATCGGAGACCGTCAGTTGGGCGGACCGCTACCTGACCGAGCAGATCTGGGCAGCCACGGCCCACCGTCCGTCGCTGCCCGACCAGGACGGCAGACTGCGGGTACCTCGCGACCTGAAGATCCACCCGTCGCTCGGCAAGGACAACCAGTCGCTCCTCCGTTGGCTGAGCCTGTGGAACTCCTACTCCGGCCGCCCCGCCGACTGGCTCCACCCGTCCGTGGAGGCCAACACGCTGCGCTCCGGCAAGGTGGAACAGGTTCTCAGGGCGTCCAAGCGTGAACGCGCCTCGGTTCGCGAGTGGTTGGAGGCCCTGGTCGCCGACAACAGCGCCGGCGCCTCCGCGACAGCCATCCGTATCGTCGCCGACATGGTCCAGTCGGCGTCTCCTTACGCGGACGAGGCCCGTGCCGCACGGATCGTGCTGACCGAGGAACACGGCATGGTGGCACCGGTGGTCGGCAAGGTGTTCCGACGCACCGACCAGGACGGTCTGCGCGAGTCCCTCGTGTATGTCGACACGGCCCTGTCCGAGGACCCGTCGCTCGCCAGTGCCCTCGCCGCTCTCGGCATCCGGGACGCCGACGTACGGGGGCGCTTCGTCAGCGTCCTGGACCAGGGCTTCGCGTCGTACGGCCCCCAGGAGTGGACCCGGTTCTGGGAGCTGTTCCACCAAGCCGGCAGCAGCCAGCTCTCGCACGAGGTGATCCGGCGCGTCCCCGAGCCGTCGTCGACGCTGCACGTGCGCACGGCGGCCGGTAGCTACCGGGCGATCCGCGACTGCCTGCTGCCCGGCCCGGTCGTGACACCGGAATCGGACCCCTCAGTCACCGTGGACGGCCGGTTCCACTCGGACGACATGGCCTTCTTCCGCGAGGTCGGGCTGCGGGACCGCCCGACCGCGGGCCACCGCCCCGAGGGGGAGCCTTGGTTCGAGCAGTACCGCGAGACCATGCACAAGGCCTACTGCGGGACCCTGCCCAACCAGGCGTCCCGACCCACCCTCGCCCGCATGAAGCTGGAGGGCGCCGCGATCGGCGGTCCCCTGCATCTGCTGCCCGAGCTGTCGGACGAGGCGAGGGCCAAGTTCCTCGGAACACTGCCCGAGGAGGCCCTCGTCGACAACTGGACACTCCAGGTCGGCGCCCAGGTCGGCACCCGTAGGGCGGTGGCCTCCCCGATGCGCTGGATGCTCAAGCGCCACGGTCGTGTCCCGACGTCGCAAGGCATCCGGCCTCTGCACGAGGCGGTCGGTCCCCAGCTCGACGCCTACAGCGACATGCTGCCGGTCGCCGCGATCAGCGCCGAGAAGGCACGCAAGCTCCGCCTCGCCACCAACGTCGAGGAAGTACCCGACTCGTTCTGGAACCGACTCCTCGACAAGCTCCAGCACAGCGAGGACGACGCGTTCGTCGGCAACACATACGTGTTGCTGACGCGTCTCGAGGTCCCCTTCCCCGACGACTCGCTCACCAGGTGCCGCGTCGGTGACGAATGGGACACACGACCGGACGGTGAGATCGCCGTCGCCGCGTCGCAGAACGAGTACCGGGAGCTTCGCTCCGAACGACTGCCGGCCCTGTTGGCCGCATCGTCGGAGGACGCGGCACTGCTGGTGAAGCAGTGGGGGATGCTTCCGTACTCCGACGTGATCAGCCGCGAGACCCGACACGAGCCCTCCGGCGAGCCGATGCCGCTCAGCGATGTCTACCCCACCCTGCGACAGCTTCACGGCTCGAAGGTGGAGCAGTACTCGCTGCAGCGCTGCAAGGTCCTCGAAGAGGTGAAGCGCACCCCCAACGGCATGCACCCGACGACGCTGAACAGCAGCTTGCAGGGCTCCACGGTCCTCGTGCTGGAACCGGCCGACGCTCTCGAAGCCCTGATGGCCGTCGACCGGGAGCTGCGTTGGCGCATGGGCGCCGCCGGTTGTCGACAGGTCCTCGCGGCTCAGCAGCGTCAGGAGGAGGACCAGAAGGTCAAGAGCACGCTGAAGGCCGTGCGCCAGGCCGACGACGTGGTGGACAAACTGCTGCTGCTGTTGGGATCGGAGACGCTGCGGGACCGCCTGCCGGCCGGTCTGATGGACGGGGAGCGTGCGGAGAACGGGGGCGTCGATCCCGACGGTCGGCGCGTCGCGCAGATGGCGGTCAACTCACACGGGGACAGCGTTCTGCAGGTACACGCCCGCGACCTGCAAGGCCGCTACCCCGGCCATGCCCCGTCGTCCTTCACCGGTGCTTCCAGCGCGGTGGCTTTCGTGGCTGAGTACGGCTTCCCGGACGCCTACGCCGGCTTCCGGACGCCGTCCCTGGATCCGCGCATCGACGTGGACGGTCCGCGCCACTTTCCTCGCCTGCACGACTACCAGGAACGGCTGGCCGCCAACGTTTTCGCGATGCTGGACCGGATGGTCCCGCAGCGCGGCATGCTGTCCCTGCCGACCGGTGCGGGCAAGACGCGGGTCACCGCCGAGGCCGTGATCCGGTGGGTGAAGCAGGTGGGTCGTCTCGACGGGCCAATCCTTTGGATCGCGCAGACCGAGGAACTGTGCGAACAAGCCGTGCAGAGCTGGAAGTTCGTGTGGGAGAAGGTCGGTGCCGAGGCACCGCTGGCGATCAACCGCCTGTGGTCCACGAACGAGGCCGGCCCGGTCACCGACCGTCCACAGCTGGTCGTCGCCACGGACGCCAAGCTCCAGCAGCCCAACTGTCTCGCCGCAGACGCCTACGCCTGGCTGCGGAGCGCCGCCCTGGTCATCGTCGACGAGGCGCACACCGCCATCACCCCTCGGTACACCGACATCCTGGCGCACCTCGGTCTGACGGCCGCCCGTACCGATCGTCACCTTCTCGGGCTCACGGCCACACCGTTCCGCAACACCAACCAGGACGAGACACGCCGCCTGATCAACCGCTTCGGGGGCCGGCGCCTGGACGAGGGGGTCTTCCTCGACGGCGACGCGTACGCCGAACTCCAGAGGCTCGGCATGCTCGCGCAGGTCGAGCACCGGCTGCTCCGAGGCGGCACGATCACCCTGACCCATGAGGAGAAGGAACGGGCCGAGCAGCTCAGCATCCTGTCCAGGGCGGCCGAACAGCGTCTGGCCGACGACCACGACCGCAACACCCGCATCGTCGCCGAGATCTCGGACATGCCCAAGGACTGGCCGGTGCTGGTCTTCGCCACGTCGGTCGACCACGCCAAGTACCTGGCCGCGAAGCTCCGCGACCTGCGGATCACCGCTTCCGCGGTCGACTCGACCACGTCGCCCAGCGACCGTCGCCGACGCATCGACGACTTCCGGGCGGGCCGGATCCGCGTCCTGACCAACTACGGCGTTCTCACACAGGGATTCGACGCCCCTGCCACCCGGGCCGTCGTCGTCGCCCGCCCCGTGTACAGCCCCAACGTCTACCAGCAGATGATCGGCCGCGGCCTGAGAGGACCGCTCAACGGCGGCAAGGAGACCTGCCTGATCCTCAACGTCCGCGACAACGTCCAGAACTTCGACACCGCCCTCGCCTTCACCCAGTTCGAGCACCTGTGGAGCAGCAAGTGACCGACGCCTACGGCGACAGCCCTCCGCTCACCGACGAGCAGCGGGCCGTGGTCGACCTCCCCTGGGACACTCGCCTGCTGGTCACGGCGGGGGCGGGCTCCGGAAAGACGCACACGGTCGTCCGACGCCTCGACGCACTGGTGGGTCACGACGATCCCGAAGAGGCACTGGAAGCGGGCGAGATCCTCGTCCTGAGCTTCTCCCGCGCGGCGGTCCGTGAGCTGCGGGACCGCATCTCACGGCACGGCGACCGAGCCCGCAGGGTGCGCGTCCAGACCTTCGACTCCTGGGCGTACCAGCTGCTTGCGCAGGCCTACCCCGACGAGGAATGGGCGGCTCGGAGCTTCGACGAACGCATCCGCGCGGCCACGGACGCGATCGAGAAGGGCGCGGTGGAGGCCGGCGAGACCGGTGCCCCCTCGCACGTGGTGATCGACGAGGCGCAGGACCTGGTGGGCGACCGTCGGGATCTCGTGGAGACGCTGCTCGACCGTTTCCAGCGTTCGTGCGGTTTCACCGTCGTCGGCGACTCGGCCCAGGGCATCTACGGCTTTCAGATCACCGACCCGGCGGAGCGGGACGGGGAGACCGATCGGTTCTTCGAGTGGCTGCGCATGTCGTACGACGACCTCGTCGAGCTCGGTCTGACCCGGAACTTCCGGGCGACGACCGCAGAAGCGCGGACCGCCCTCGTCGTCGGCTCACGTCTGCAGAGCCTGGGAGGTTCCGAGAGCGGCAGGAAGACCAAGGCCACGACGCTCCACTCCGAGCTTCGCGACCGGCTTCTCGGCCTGCCCGATTTGGGCGACCTTGCAGGGGACTTCGCACTGGAGGCCCTGCGTGCGTACCCCGAGACCTGCGCGATCCTGACTCGCGACAACCGCGAGGCCCTCGCCGTCTCGGAACTCCTGCACGAGCACGGGGTGGAGCACACGTTGAAACGCTCGTTGCGGGACAGACCGGTTCCGTACTGGGTCGCCGAGCTGCTTCGCCGGGCGGAGTCCCTGACTCTCACCGAGTCCCGCTTTCTGGAGCTGCTCACGGAGATCCCGCTGCCTCCCGCCTCGGATCCGGACCGATGTTGGCGGTCGCTGCGTGCCGCGACCCGACGCACCGGACGCGGCCTCGTCGACGTTGCCGCCGTACGGCGTCTGGTGGCCGAAGGGCGATTCCCCGACGAGCTGGGCGACTCGGAGAAGGCTCGCTTGACCGTCTCGACGGTCCACCGGGCCAAGGGCCTGGAGTACGACCGGGTGTTGTTGCTGTCCCCGCCCTCCGTCGCCGAGTTGCAGAAGGTCCACGCAGATCTCGACGTACCCGCCGAGGCACGGGCTCTCTACGTGGCGATGACACGGACCCGTGAGGATCTGTACCGCGTGGCCGGCCCCGACACCGCCAGCATACGACGCCACCGCCCCACAGGCCGCTGGTACCTGGGGGGCTGGAAGAAGTACGAGCGCTACGGCATCCAGGCCCTGCCCGGCGATACGCACGGCGAGACTCCACCTGTCCCGCACGACCCGGACGCGTCGTCCGCCGCCGAGACTCAGACCTATCTGTTGGAACACGTCCGTTCCGGCGACGGGGTGACGCTTCGAAGGCGTCATCCGTTCCCCGCGGGCCCCGACCAGAGCCCGCCGTACGACCTGGTGCACCGCGGTCGAATCGTCGGGGAGGCGTCCGAACGCTTCCGTCGGGACCTGCATGCCGTGGAGATGGTCTCGCGTTCGTGGGACGTCACCTGGCCCGCCGAGATCCTCGGCCTGCGGGTGGACACGCTGGAGACGGTCGCGGGCAGTACGGCGGCGGGGGTCAACGCCGGACTCGGCGACAACGGTGTGTGGATCGTTCCTCGCATCACCGGAATCGGAAGGTATCGACGCGGCGAACGCGCCGACGGGGAGGAGCAAGGATGACGAACGAAGAGAGCCGACATGCCGAGCACTACCGGGTCCGTGAGGAACTGGTGGCCGGGTTGCGCCGCGAGCTCCTCGGACCCGACGTCGAGGCAGGGGACGACCCCGTCGAGGTTCTGACCCAGGACGCCCCGATCACGCGCTACCCGATCGGTGTGCTCTACCCGAGAGCCGCCGGGCATGAGGCTCACCTGCGGGTACGGGAGGACGCCGCCGAGCAGGAAGGGCTGGACGAGACGCCGCTGCTCAGCAAGGACGACAAGGAGGAAGGACAGGGGTCCGGCCGACCACCCGCCTCGGCCGACCGACGCCCTTCCACGATGGGGCTCACTTTCGCCGTGGCGCCCGAGATCGGCCCCGAGATCGTGGTCTCCGCGCGAGCCGCCGTGTACGACCCCGTGGACACCGACGGGCGCCCCGTGTCCGCACGACGGGCGGAGGCGCGATCCACCATCGATCAACGCGAGCACTGGCGGCGCAGGGAACTGGAACTGCCGAACACGACCGTCGACGTCACGACACCCGGTGTACTCGACCCGGCTCCCACTCTCGCCGACGGCGTGGAGCTCCACGTTCTCGTCCGGCCGGTCGACGTGAGGTCCGGCACCGTCACCGTCACCGTCACCCTGATCAACAAGCACACAGTGGGCGAGCGGGAGCTCCAGGACGCGTTCGCCCTCTTTCAGCCCGGCCTCCGGGTTCGGGCGAGCAACGGCGGATCCGCCTTCGTCGAACGTCCCGCCAAGGTGTCCGCCGTCGACTCGGAGCTGGCCACAAGTCGTTTGCTGTACCGACACGCTCCCACCTTCGCGGTGGGGCACGGCTGCGCCGCCGACTGGGACTGGTCACCACCACAGATCGGTCTGACCGACATAGAGCGTGCGGGTGTCACAGAGGTCCGCTCCGAGTTCGTGCCCACGCACGAGGTGCTGCTGACCGACTCCAACCCGGAGATCGACGCTCTCTACGGTTCCGCACTCGGCATGCTCGGCCTCGCCCAGGCCACCGAAGCCGAGGTGCTCGACGCGTTGCACGCGCTGACGCGCGGATACGAGCAGTGGATCGAGGCCAAGGCGTCGGAGGCCGCGGCTCTCGCCGGGACCACCTACGAGAAGGCCGCACTCGCCCAACTCGACTCCTGCCGTGAGGCCCTCGGCCGGATGCGTGAGGGCGTCCAGGTCCTGGCGGACAAACCCGAGGTCATGGAGGCCTTCAGACTGGCCAACCGGGCCATGGCGGAGCAGCGGGCACGCAGCGCCTGGGTGAAGGGCGGCCGTGAGGGCACGCCCGACATGGCCAAGCAGCGCTGGCGGCCGTTCCAGATCGCCTTCATCCTCCTGTGCCTGTCCGGCATCGACGACCCCAACCACGCCGATCGCCGGGTGTCGGACCTGCTGTGGTTCCCCACCGGTGGTGGCAAGACCGAGGCCTATCTCGGGCTGATCGCCTTCACCACGTTTCTGCGCCGCTTGCGCGACAAAGTCGCCGGCGGGGGCGTCACCGTGCTCATGCGCTACACACTGCGCCTGCTCACCCTTCAGCAGTTCGAGCGCGCCACGATCCTCATCTGCGCCATGGAGAAGATGCGGCTGGCCGCCCCCGACCGCCTGGGCGACGAGGCCGTCTCGATCGGCATGTGGGTCGGCAAGTCGGCAACGCCCAACGATCTCAAGACGGCCGCCGGGAAGCTGGACAAGCTGCGCGGCGGGCAGAGCCTGCAGACCGAGAACCCGGTGCAGCTCCATGCCTGTCCCTGGTGCGGCACGGCCATGGACGCCCACGACTACACGGTGGACGAGGACGACGAGCGCATGGACGTGTGCTGTCCGAACACCGACTGCGCCTTCGCCTCCGGCCTCCCTGTGCACCTGGTGGACCAAACCGTCTACAAGGCCCGCCCGACGCTCGTCATCGCGACCGTCGACAAGTTCGCCTCCATGCCGTGGCGCAAGGAGACCGCCGCGCTGTTCAACCGGGACCGCGCCAAGGACCCCACTCCGCCGCCCGAGCTGATCGTCCAGGACGAGCTCCACCTGATCTCGGGCCCACTCGGCACGCTGACCGGACTGTACGAGACGGCCGTCGACGCTCTCGCCGACCAGCCGAAGGTGATCGCCTCGACGGCGACCATCCGTCGCGCCGCCGACCAGGGACGCAACCTCTTCGACCGGGACGTGCGTCAGTTCCCCCCGGCCGGCCTGGACGCCCGTGACTCCTGGTTCGCGGTGGAGACCGACCCGGCGGAGAAGGCCAGCCGCCGCTACGTGGGCCTGCTCGCCCCGGGAACCAGCCAGTCGACCCTCCTCATCCGTACCTACGCCGCCCTGCTGCACCAGGCCATGCGTGCGGAGACGAGCGACCAGGTCCGGGACGCGTACTGGACCCTGGTCGGCTACTTCAACAGCCTCCGTCTGCTGTCGGCCGCCGAGCTCCAGGTGAACGACGACGTCGAGGACTATCTGCGTCTCCTCGCCGAGCGTGACGGCACGCAGGTACGCCCCTCCAACCGCTACTCGGAGCTGACCAGTCGGGTCGACGCGAGCCTGATCCCCGCCCGGCTCAAGGAGATCGAGAAGCGCTACCCGAGTCCCGACGTCCGTGACGTGCTCCTGGCCACGAACATGATCGCCGTCGGTGTCGACATCGACCGCCTCGGCCTGATGGCGGTCATGGGCCAGCCCCAGACCACGGCCGAGTACATCCAGGCCACCAGCCGCGTAGGGCGTGCCCATCCGGGACTCGTCGCCGTGATGCTCAACAGCATGCGTCCTCGTGACCGCTCGCACTACGAGAGCTTTCTGCACTTCCACTCCGCGTTGTACCGCGAGGTGGAGTCGACGTCGGTCACCCCGTTCTCCGCCCGGTCTCGCGACCGGGGCCTGCACGCCGTGGTCGTGGCCCTGGCTCGCATCCTCATCCCCGAAGCCCGCGAGAACGACGCGGCCGGTCGGATCGACTCGTACGTGGACCGTCTGAAGTCGGAGATCAAGCCTCTGCTGACGAGTCGGGTCTCCGGTATCGACGCGACCGAGCTGCAGGACACGTCCGACGCGTTCGACGAGTTCGTCGGCTGGTGGCAGGAGTCGGCGAGCGCGTACGGCGGGCTGCTGTACGAACCCCGTCGCGGCAACCCCACTCCGGCTCTTCTCAAACCGTACGACGACGAGTCCGAGGGCGACGCCTGGCGCACCATGTGGAGCCTGCGCGACGTCGACGCCGAGTCCGCTCTCTTCCTGGAGGCTTCCCGATGACCCCACCCCCCGCGCGGCGCCGTCGTCGCGCCGACGGCGACTCGACCGCACCTCGCCTGGCTCTTCCCCGTCGCGGGTCCGTTCGCCGATCCCAGATGATCACCACGTACGGCGTGGGATCGCTCATCGCGGTCGACAACGAATCGTTCGTCGTCTCCGGCATCGATGACGCCCACCGGAGCTGGACCCTCGACGAGGCACCGATCATCCACGAACATCGTCTGGCCCACGTGTTGGGCGTGCGGCACTTCCGGCTGCCGCCGGCCTCCGAGGACACCAGCAAGGACGGTGTACGCGTCCGCCGTTTCCCGCTGTGGCACTCGTGCCCGTCGTGTCAGTCCCTGCAGCACGTACGAGGCTTCAATCCGCCCCCCGGGAAGAACGTGTGCACGGACTGCGACGACGAGCCGCTGGTCCCGTCCCGATTCGTCATGGCCTGCGAGGACGGTCACCTCGACGACTTTCCCTACTGGAAGTGGCTGCACCGCAAGAACCGGGAGGAAGGTGCGACCGGGCACTGCAGCGGGCGGATGAGTATGCGCTTCTCCGGGCAGAGCGCTTCGCTGCGCTCCGTCCTCGTCTCGTGCACGTGTGGTGTGCCGGAGGTGTCCATGGAGGGTGCCTTCCGCCGCTCGGCCCTGACCGACCTCGGGGTGCGCTGCGAGGGCAGGCGGCCGTGGCTCAAGGACGCGCCCGCCGAGTTCTGCGCCCAGACGCCGCGCACACTCCAGCGCGGTTCGTCCTCGGTCTGGCAACCGGTGCTGAAGTCGGCCCTGTCCATCCCCCCGTGGAGCGACGGTCTGGCCGCCAAGCTCTCGAAGCACTGGGACAACCTGCGTGCGTACTCGTCCCGTGTGGAGATCGAGATCTACCTCAAGGGCGCGTTCCCGGGCGACCCCTCCGTCTCGGTCGACGCTGTCATGAAGCTGTTGGCCGCCGAGCAGGAAGATGATCCGGCACAGGAGGCGGAGTCGGACGCTGCTGCGGTGAGCCGCTACCAGGCGTTGCGCCGCCAGGAGTACGAGCGCCTCTGCGCGGGCAACGCACTGCGGGACAAGGGACGCGAGGAGCAGTTCGTCTGTGAGCCTCCGGTCTCGGACGCCGCGGCTCTCGCACCCTTCGGCGTCGGCAGACCGATGCTGGTCAAGCGGCTGCGCGAGGTGCGCGCACTCAAGGCCTTCACCCGCATCGCGGACCCGGAGGCGAGCGTGGAGGGCCACGAGGCCCCCTTGTCCCTGACGCCGACCGACTGGCTCCCAGCCATGGAGGTGCACGGCGAAGGGGTTTTCGTGCGCCTCGACGAGGAACGGCTGGACTCGTGGGCCGATTCTGGCGCGGTCGCCGAACGTGTCGAGCAGATGCGCACGTATCACGACCGAGTGCTGAGAGAACGGGCCGGCGATTCTACGGAGGCGCCCATCTCGCCCGCGACCCCCCGCATGGTGCTGCTGCACACGCTGTCGCACATACTCATCAACGAGTGGAGCCTGGAGGCCGGATACCCAGCGGCTTCCCTCCGCGAGCGGCTCTACGCCGACGACACCATGGCCGGATCCCTGATCTACACGGCGACCAGCGACTCCGCCGGGAGCCTCGGCGGTCTGGTCGCACAGGGCGAACCCCGGCGACTGGTCGGCACTCTGGGTTCCGCCCTGCGTCGTGCCCAGTGGTGCTCCGCCGACCCGCTGTGCATGGAGACGGAGACGGGTGGTGCGAACGGCATCAACCGTGCGGCCTGCCACGCGTGCGTCCTGCTGCCCGAGACCAGCTGCGAGCACGGCAACGGCCTGCTCGACCGGGCACTTCTGGTGGGCACGCCCGAAAACCCCGACCTGGGCTTCTTCGCCCACGCGCTCGCGCTCTGACACGACTCAGTCCCAGGAGGCCCGGTGCGCTTCGGTCTCGAAGCGCACCTGGGCCCGGTCCAGCACTTCGTCCGCGTCGCGGCCGTGTGCGCTGAGCCAGTGAAGAAGGTCGGTGATGATGTGGATCGCCGCCTCTTCACCCTTCAGGGCACCCACCAGGCCGACGCTCCGTCCGACCTGCCCCTCTCCCACGATTCCGTAGAGATCACGCATCGCCTCGGTGCGGATCACCCGAGGATCTCCGTCCTGCTCCCCCGGCGAGATCGGCCCCGTGGCGATCTCGCACCAGGTCACCTTGCCGTCACCGAGGAGGCTGACGCCCCAGCGATCGGTGACAGCCGCGACGAGTGCCATGCCCCGACCGCCCTCCGCCTCGACATCAGCGGCGACGAGCGTCGGCAACGCCCGCGAGTCCGGGTCGCGTACCTCGATGCGCAGGAACGTGCCGTTCATCAGTAAGGACAGGGTGGTCGGGGTCCCCACCCCGACATGGGTGATGACGTTGGCCACCAGCTCGCTCACGCAGAGTTGGGCCTCGTCCACGAGACATCGGATTCCCCAGCCCTCGAGTCGTGACCGCACGACACGTCTCAGGGAGGCAACTTCCTCCTCCCGAGCAGTGAAGTCCACGACGTACGGGGATCGCACCACGTTCGCGTTCAGGGTCACTTCCGGACCTTTCTTCGCTACCGGTCTTCCTCGCCAGGATGGCCGGCACAAATCCCGCCGTGCAATGTGCACGCGGAGAATCCCACCATCGGGTGATTGTCGTCCGATGCTCTTGGCACCGACACTGAACTCCGTTCGCCAAGAGGGAGGTTCGAATGGCCGGGTCGCCAACGGCACGTCGCCGAAGGCTCTCCATCGAGCTGAAGAAGCTTCGGGAGAAGAACGCACTGACCTGCGCCCAGGTGGGGGCCGCTCTGGACTGGAGCGGTTCCAAGGTCAACCGGATGGAGACCGGCAGCGGGAGGGTCCAACCCTCCGACGTGGACGCCCTGTGCCGCTTCTACGAGACCACCGACGAACTGCGCGAGTTCCTGAAGTCGCTGGCTCGGCAGGCCAAGACACGCAGCTGGTGGCAGGTACACGGCTCGGGCGTGCCCGAATGGTTCTCCATCTACATCGGCCTGGAGCAGGACGCCTCCACGCTGCGCCAGTACCAGTGCGAGGTGCTGCCCGGGCTGCTGCAGACGGAGCCGTACGCCCGCGAACTCCACACGTGCGGCTCCTACATGCCGCCCGAGGACATCGACCGCGCGGTACGAGTACGCCTGGAACGGCAGTCGATGATCAGCGCACCCGATGCTCCCGACTGCTGGTTCGTCGTGAGCGAAGGAGCGGTACGCAGAGTCATAGGGGACCGCGAAGTGATGCGAGCCCAACTGGAGCACGTGTTGGACGCGGTGCAGCGCCCGAGCGTGACGCTCCAGGTGCTCCCGTTCGACGCCGGCACCTGCCCGACCACGGGCCCGTTCACCGTGCTGGGCTTCCCTGACCCGGAAGACCCGGACATCGTGTACCGGGACGGCATCACCGATGCGATGTATCTGGAGGGCGAACCCCACATCCGGGAGTACAACAGGGCCTTCGACGAGTTGCGGGCGGCGGCTCTGAGCCCTCGGCGCACCATGGAGTTGATCAGCAGCGTGATGAAGGAGTCGACACGATGAGCCCCGACATCGACGGCCGCGGCGGAAGGGGGCCGTCTCTCACGTGGATCAGGTCCTCCTACAGCAACGGAGCGGGAGGCGAATGCGTCGAGTGCGCCGTCACCGGTGATCGGATACTGGTGCGCGACACGAAGAGCGGCGGCGCCCTCGTGACATCCGTCGGCGTCGCCGCTTGGCATTCCTTCACGCGGGCAGTGAGTCGAGGTTGATCGGGATCTGCACCTGGCACGGACTTGTAGGACACTCCACATAGCACAGAGGAGACCGAGGAGCAGATGATCGTGAGCGCACAGTACGTCGCGGCCGGTGTTCCCGCTCCGTTGCCCCTGAGGACCATCGGCGACATAAGAGCCGCCCTGTTGGCCGGTCACGGGTTCCCCGGCGACAAAGAGGCCTTCGAGACCGATCTGCAGCGCGCGCTGGATAGCTCCTCGGAGGCCGACCTCACGGCCGTGGCCGCGGTGATCGTTGATTACCGGGGCCGCATTCGCCTGTACCAGGACCCCGACTTCGACACCGCCGTCCAGGAGGGCATCGATCTCGCGATGCGAGTGAAGCGGGAGGCTCGGGGCGAGTGAGCGATGTCATCGCTGTCGTGACCCTTCGAGCGGCCGCAACTGGCGAAGGGCCTGGGCGCGGAACAGTCGCAATTGCGGCGGGAGCTTGAGCTGTTGCCCCGGCTGGGAGTACTGCTCGGCCCGCGCCGCCAGGACGGCTTGGAGGTGCGCAAGACACGAATCGAGGCCACCAGCGACGTGCCCGGGCTAGCTGTGGCTTACGTGTACACGCCTTCCCCGCCTCCGCCGACAGTCGCGATCACGTCGGTCACACCCGATGACGGAGTCCTCGAGTAGCTCTGCGTCCACCCGCCGCCCGCCTTCCAGACCTCAGGCCCGGTCGCCGTCGCGCTCCTGGCCCTCATCGCCGCCATCGACGATCTTCAGGTCGACACGCCCCCCGGCGTACGGATCGGGAGTACCGACAGGAATGCTCTGCACCGCCTGCCCCTGCGCCGCTCCGTTGCCGTTGAAGACGAAGTCGGGACGGATGCGCCAGTTGCGGCCGTCGGGGTAAATGAATCCCTGGGCCGCGAGTTGCTTGAGGGCGCGCGACACAGACGCCTGCGACATGCCCACCTGCTCGGCGAACTTCACCTGGCTCTCCACGAGGACCAGGCCGTGATCCTTGCGGTTCTGGAGGGCGCACATCTTGTGGAACAGCTTGTACGCGCTGACGCTGAGATCCGCGTCGGCGAGGGCGTTGTGCGCCGCGTATCCCATCGTGGTGAAACCTCCTCCCCTGAACCAGAGGCTGTGCGCGGCTGAGGCCGAGGAATGGACGGTGAAGTCGTTCACCTCGCCCGTCCGCTTGTTCACGGTCTCGATCCGGGTCACTCGCCGGGCCGCACGCACAGAGTACTCCCAAGGGTGAATGAAAGACGCGCAGCGCTGACTGGTCCGTTCCAGTGCTGCCGAGATGCGATTCAGCAGTGAATAGCCTAGGCCACCTATTCAGCGCTGGATGACACTATCCAGAATTGCAATGAGCCCGTGGCATTGCCCCAGGTCAGAGCCTGGCCGTGATTGTGCGTCTTTAACAGGTAAGGGGCCCGCCACGCCGGTCCTCCCCTCACAACCCCGCTTGGCGGACGTCATGCCCCAACACCGGCCGTCGTGGGTGCTTCAGCGTCATCAAATGGGCGTGCCTGATGCCGGGACGTGGCTGATGGAGGCACACGTGGCGGACGACCGTCCGGCTCTCCCACCGTCGTGGCGGGCTTTCGACGGCTGGGGTCTCCGGATCCGTGGATGCCGAGCTCAGGTGTTCCACGAACTGCGGTATCCCGTGCGTGATCCCTTCCGCGGCGCGGCAGGGATCACCTCTCTTCCCGAGGTGGCCGCACTCCTACGGAGGTGAGTCACGCGACGATCGCCGGCACCGACGGAGGGCTGGAGAGTTCCTCCGAGGCCGGCCGGCCTCACGGCCGTGGCTGCGGTGATCGCGAGTTCCCTGGGCAGGCTGATCCGGCTGCCCCAGGAACCCGACTTCGGCATCGCCGTGCAGGAGGGCATCGACCTCGCACCGCGACTGATGCGGACGGCTCAGGGCGAGACATGTCACCGCCACCGTGCAGCGTGAGCGGCGGCTCGCCCTTCTGGCAGGCTGAAGCCTGGTCTGTCGGCGTCCTGCCCCTCGTCGCCACCATCGACGATCTTCAGGTCGACAGACAGGGTTGTGCCGGGATCGGGATCCACGTCCCAGTCCGACGCCCCGAGAGCCAGTCCGAGCGAGCACGCTGATCC
Source organism: Streptomyces sp. MMCC 100 (assembly GCF_041538145.2). Taxonomy (NCBI): domain Bacteria; kingdom Bacillati; phylum Actinomycetota; class Actinomycetes; order Kitasatosporales; family Streptomycetaceae; genus Streptomyces; species Streptomyces sp. MMCC 100. The sequence continues at coordinate 728,439 of NZ_JBGORK020000001.1, read as the reverse complement.
TCGATGACGTGACTGCCCATCTCGACTACCGGATCTCCGTCGCGACCGGGTCGAGGAAAAAGAGGCACTGGTCCACGTTGAACTCGCTCACCTTCGCTACGAAGCGGAACCTGTCGCCTTCGCCGACGGTGCTGGGGATCTTGTCGCCGGTCAGCTTCAGTTCGAGGAGGTTGACGTCCTCGTACTTGAAGGCCGGGCCATCCGTCGTGTTCGGTCCCTTGTCACCTGGGCCCAGGAGGAAGTCGTAGCGGGTGTCGTAGTCACCGTGGGGCGCCATGTTCACGATCGATCCGTCGAACGCGACCGTCTGGCCCTCGTGCCCGGTCGCGAAGTCCAGGTTCGCTTCGTCGCACGAGTCCGCCTTCAGCAGCGCCGCGAACTCCGGGTTGTTCCGAGACGTGATCACCTCAGTGGCAGCCGCCTCGGCAGCGGGCGAAGGCGGTGTAGCGGAAGGCTCTTCGCTCGCAGCGGCCGTTGGCCTGTCCGCCTCGTTCTTCTTCTCATCCCCGTCGCCGAGTGCAGAGGCAACGCCGATGACGATGGCAAGGACCACGAGGACGGCGACTGCCGCACCGATCAGGAGCCACGGCTGCGGCTTCTTCGGCCGGCGGAAGTTGAGAGTGGAGCGAAGCGCGCCCTGGTCCTGATCTACGAGCTCCCAGCCATCCTTTTTCATCTTCGAGATCACCAAGCCGTCGGTGCCTCGAACCGTCTGCACGGTCTTGTACTCGTACTTGATCTCGTCGGCCATGCGGCTCCGCGCCCCCCCAACTGGACTGTTCATACCAACTGCCTGGTGAGGATATGGGACTTCGCCAGGAGCTCGGCATCGCCGATGTAGCCCTCGGCCCCGAGCTCGCGACTCGGGCAGGGAGCACTCGGTTTGCTCGTCGGGCCGGTCCGGCGCACTTCGGGCGGCAGGCGGCGGGCACCTCCTTCGATGTCGACTGGCGGCTGATTTGCGTCATGCTCCGCGAATCCGGCATGCCGCTGACCGACCTCAGACAGTTCGCCGAACTGGTACGCCGGGGACGGGCGAGGAGTGCCGGTCCGTCATCGCCTGGAACGTCGCGGTCTACGCCGAGCGCCTCGCGCGCGGTGAGGCCGGTGGGCTCTGGGACCCGACGGCCTGAGGCGAGCGGAAACGGCCCGGCCGTGTGGCCTGTACCGCCTCGCGGGACGTGCTTCCGGCTCTCCGGCGGGGAGCACCCGGTCGACGGTTCGCCTATCCCAGGGACCGGAACCACCGCACCACGGCGGCCGTCCCCGCCTGCTGGGAACCCAGGTGGCGGGAGCTGCCGTAGTCAGGGGTGCCGAGGTTGGTCGTCGGGGCGTGGACGCCGCGGGCGTGCAGGGCGGCGTGGCAGTGGGCGGTGTTGGCGGTGACGGCCTGTTCGTCGGCGTCGGCGTAGTAGAGCCGGGTCGGGGCGCGCGGGGTCCAGTCGGTGCACACGCCGTCGGCGGTGCGCAGGGCCGCCGCCAGGCGTGCGGTGGGGTGGGCCAGCATCGCCCGGCCGCGGGGGGTGAGGAGCGCGTCGACGGTGTCCGGGGTGCCCGCCTCGACCTCCCGGCCGGTGTGGGTGCCGTCCAACAGGCCTTCGATCGTCCGGTCGTACGGCGCGCGGAAGACCTGGGCCGGCGTGTCGTACAGGTGGTGCAGGCGGTTGAAGGCGACCAGGGTCAGCGCGGAGTAGATCACGCTTGCCTTCGGCTCCGTCTGTCCGGCCAGCAGGGCGGGCAGTTCCGCGGTGCGGAAGGCGTAGGCGCCGCTGATGGGGGCCACCGCGCGCAGGCGGAACCAGTGGTCGGCGCCTTCCTGGAGGGACCGGGCCAGTCCCAGAGCCGCCGAGGCGCCCTGGGAGAAGCCGGTGACCAGGACGTCGCGTCGCAGTTCCCGGCCCTTCGCGGCCGCGACGGTGCGGGAGGCGCGCAGCATGTCGAGGGCGGCCGTCGTCTCCGAGGGCACGTCCATCCAGGGGTGCGGGCCGGGGCCCAGGCCCAGCCCGAGGTAGTCGGGGAGCGCCGTGGCGAATCCGGCGGAGGCGTGGGTCAGGGCGGGGGCCTGGTCCCAGACGCTGGTCGAGACGGAGGCGACGTCGCTCTTGAACAGTTCGGTGCCGTGGGTGAAGGAGACGGTCCGCAGCCGCCGCTCGTTGTTGTCGGGCAGGGCCAGCAGTCCGCTTGCCGTCGTGGGGCGGCCGTGTGGGTCGACGGTGCGGTACACGATCCGGTAGGTGGTCAGGCCGTACCGTACGGCACCGGTGTCCCAGGCGCCGGCCTTGTCCCCGGCCAGCTCGGCCGCGACCTCGCGGGCGGCGAGGGTGCGCAGGCGCTCGACCGACACGAGCGTGCCCCGCGGCAGGTCCGCCCTGACGGGCGCGACGGCGGCGGGCCGGGGGGTGTCCGCCGTCCTCGCGGCCGCGGCCGTCGTGGCGCTCGCCGTCAGCGCGACCGAGACCGCCGAGATCATCACTGTCCTGCTCATTCGCTTCATGCCGTGACCGTAGGTACCGCCGACTCGGCCGGCCATCCGGTCAACCCTCCGACGGGTGTGGGGTTTTCCCGACCGCGCGTTCGGTGTTCGTCGTCGCGCCGGTACCCATGAAGGCGCAAGATGAGGCGCATGACTCTGGCCGCCCCCGTACTGCACACCGCGCGCCTGCGGCTGCGCCCCTTCACCGACGCCGACGGGGACCGTCTCTTCGCGCTGCACAGCAACACCCACGTCATGCGCTACTGGGATTCCCCGCCGTGGACCGAGCGGGCCCGCGCCGAGCGCTTCCTCGCGACGTGCCGGAAGATGGCGGACGAGGGCACCGGCGCGCGGGTGGCCGTCGACCGTGCGTCCGACGGGGCCTTCGTCGGCTGGTGCGGTCTGGTCGAGTGGAACCCGGTCCACCGCAGCGCGTCGTTCGGTTACTGCCTCGACGAGGCGATGTGGGGGCACGGCTACGCGACCGAGGCCGCGCACGCCCTGCTGCGGTGGGGCTTCGACACGCTGGACCTGAACCGGGTGCAGGCCGAGGCCGATACGCGCAACACGGCGTCCGCCCGGGTTCTGGAGAAGGTCGGGTTCGTGCGTGAAGGGACTTTGCGGGAGGACTGCGTCGTGAACGGCGAGGTGTCGGACTCCTGGGTGTTCGGGCTGATCAGGCGGGAGTTCGCTGGGACAGGCGCAGGCCGTTGAGGTAGGTGACGGCCTAGCCGACGAACGCCGGCCCGATGGTGACGACCAGTGTGATCACGGGGGGAGCGATGCCGGCGGGCGGTATGCCGCGCGCATCCGCTCCGCCGAAGACACGGAGTGCGACGCGTTCCGCGCGCGTCCGTGAGGTGTTTCCCCGCCGCACCCTTTCCGTTCGCCGTGCCTGGCTACCTTCGCCTCGCCCGGTCCGGCAGCAGGAGAGGTATGTCCATGAGCACCCCGGTCCAGCACACGTCGCCCCGGCCGTCCGTGGTCACGTCGGCGTCGGCCCGGCAGCGTCGGGAACGGGAGGGGAGCCGGGCCGGGAGTCCGTCCGGGCGTTCGGCGGAGCACGCCTTCCTCCGGTTCCAGTCCAGCGTCGGCAACCGGGCCGCGACCGCCGCCGTGCAGCGCGTCCGGAGCGCGACCATGGAACGGGCGCCGGAGTCCGCCGAGTCGTCCCGGCCGGGCACGCCGGAGAGCTTCGTGACCGCCCGGTCGGGTAGCTCGGACAGCTTCGTGACCGCCCGGCCGGGCACCCCGGACAGCCACGAGACGTCCCGGCCGGGCACCCCGGACACCTTCGTGACGGCCAGGGAGTCGGAACCGGAATCGGAGGCGGAGGCGGCCGCCGCGGCGAGATCGGCGGACGACCTGGTCAAACGGGCCGCCGAGCTGCTGGACCGGTTCAAGAAGAACCTCGACCCCACGGACAACCTGGCCAAGGGCGCCCAGACCCCCGCCAGCGCCGGCCTCGGCCAGGCGGCCACCGCCTCGGGCGACGGAGCCCTCAAGCATGACGCCGCCGCCGCGGGCACCGCCGCCGGAACGTGGAACCTCCTCACCGAGGTCACCGGTGTCGTGGTCAACGCGTACGACTCGCTCAAGAACATGAAGGACGCCAGGAGGAACCGGTCCGGGGCCGCGCACCACACGGCGAACAGGAAAGCCTGGACCAAGGGGGCGGACGCGGTCGTCGGCACCGCCAGTTCGGGCGGTTACGGCGCCGCCGTCGCCAAGGAGACGACCAAGCTCCAGGCGGCGGCGGACGCGGCGACCGCCGCCGAGGTGAGTGGCATCTTCAGTGCCGTCACCGGCCTGTGGAAGGGCGCCCGGGCCGCGGGCAAGGTCGGGGGAGCGACCCGCAAGTACCGGAGGATCAAGCAGCTCGGAGATCCGGGCGCCGTCCACGCGGAGCTGCTGGCCCGGCTGCGGGAGGAGTCGGACCAGGCCGAGCAGCGGGTCGACGCGGCGTTCGCGCGGCTGAACGCCGTCAGGGAGGCCGGCCAGGGGCGCCCGCCCAGGGAGTGGTACCCGGCCGCCGAGGCGGCATTCGACGCCATCAGGGAGGAGTACGAGCGCGCCGGGAGCGCCGCGGCGGCCTACCGGCGTGCCGTGCAGGACACGGAAACCCTGAGCGGGACACAGAAGTACGCGAAGAAGAAGCAGCTCACCAAGATCGGCAAGGAGACGGTGGGCGGCGTGGTGGGCGAGCCCGCCAAGGCCGCGGGCGGCATCGTGGCGGCGGTCACCGCGGCGGGGGTGCTGGGGAGCAACCCGGGCGGTTGGATCGCCGCCGCGGTGGGGGCCGGTCTCATCCTCGGCGTGGCCGGATACAAGGCGGGGCGCGCGGCCACGAAGCGCTACGAAGAGGTCCGCCACCCCGAGCGCTGGGCACCGGAGGGCGTGGAACCGGATGCGGCCTGGTCCCGCAAGGATTCGCTGAAGCACGCCCTGAAGGTCTGGAAGAAGGTGTCGAAGGGCGAACGCCAGGCCATGGCCCGCAAGATCTACGGTCTCGCGGCGGGACCCGACATTCCCGGGAGCGCCGACACGACGCCCGAGATACGGCAGTCCGCCCGGGAGTTGCTCGTCGCGCTCAAGGCGGGCCCCGTGCAGCACAAGCTGCAGCCGGAGGCATGGGCGGCGACCCTCAACGACCCGGAGAAGACCGCCGGCTGGGTCAAGGAGATCGCGGAGCAGCTGGCCTCGGGGTGACCGAGAGGGTGACCGAGAGGGTGACCGGGAGGGTGACCGGGAGGCGTCGCCGCTTCCGCCGTGGCGAGGCGCCGCCTCCCCGCAGTCCCTACCGCAGGGCCTCCCGCAGTCCCTACCGCAGGGCCTCCCGCAGTCCCTGCCGCAGCCCCTACCGCAGGGCCCCCAGCACCTCCCGCATGCCGGTCGCCTCCCGGCCCGGCAGCGTGCCCAGCGTCGGGTCGGTGGTGGCGAACTCGCCGGCGCGGGTGGCGGCGAAGATGCCCAGGAGCTGGTCGGCGTGGTGCGCGGGGACGCCCTGGACGACCAGCTGGTCGCGGAAGCCGGCCCCGGGTGCGGTGGTCCTCGTGAAGGCGCGGCCGGTCCCCTCAACACGTCGACCCCGACCCGCGCGCCCCCGTCGAGGACCTGCGGGACGGCTGGGACCTCGCGATCGAGTTCGGTCTGGCCAATCCAGCGCTGTACACGCTGATGAACACCGAACCCGCGCGGACCGGATCGGCCGCCTTCAAGGCCGGCACGGAGATCCTGATGGGCCGGATACGGCGCCTCGCCGCCGGAGGACGGCTCCGCGTGGACGAGGAGCTCGCGGCCCGGATCGTCCATGCCACGGCGCGCGGCGCGGTGCTCACCTGGCTCTGCCTGCCCGAGGACCGGCGCGATCCCGCCCTGTTCACCACCCTGCGCGAGTCCATGGTCGCCGCCGTCACCCACGAGCGCCCGGCCGTGCGGGACGCCGGCCCGGCGGGCGCCGCCCGCGCCCTGCGCGCCGCCCTTGCCGAGCAGACGGTTCTCAGCGACGCGGAGCAGCGGCTGCTGAGCGAGTGGCTGAGGCGCCTCGCCGACGGCGGCTGATTCTTTACCAGGACACCACCCGCGAATCCAACGCCTTTTCCAGCCAAAGAGGTTCGGCTGTCATTCGCGCATTTTTCGCGTCAAACCCCCGGCGGTACCGGCTTGTAGTCACGAGGCTGCCACGACGTGTGAGCACAAGCGGTAGTGTCCCTTCCCGTACGTCGAACGCCGTTCGCGGATACGGGAGTTCGAGGCGGCCGGGGACCCCGCGTTCCCGTACCGCTTCGAGTCCGCGTCGTCGGCGCCCCCCTGCTCGTACCGGCCCTCGCGTGTTTTCGGGAGTTCCATGTCGTGCGCCCTCGCCGTCGCCCGCGTCGCTGCTGACTCCGCAGCACGGGGTGCCCATGGAAGACACCGTTCCGCCGGGGCCCGTTGAGAGCCCGGTCGTCATCGGGCCGGCCGGCGCCCCCGCCCCTTCGCGCCGTCCCGCCTCGGCCACCCTCGCCCACACCGACGGCTTCCGATCCGTGAGGACCTGATGACTGAACTGATAGTGACCGCCACCGCCGTGCTGGCGGTGGCCGGAGTCGGGGCCGCGTGGTACTTCCGGCGCAAGGGCGAGCAGGCCCGGCGCCGGGCCGAGCAGCTGCGCGAGCACGCCGACCGGCTCACCCTGCAACTCGTCGCCGCCGAGCAGTGCGTGGGGCATCTCGCGGCCACCGTGATCCCGGCGGCGGCGAAGGGCGGCCACGGCGGTGCGGGCCCCGAGGGCGGGCTGCTCGTGCCGGCGCAGCTCGACGGTACGCCGCTCGCCGAGCGGCTGCGTGCCGTGCCCGGCGCGGTGGCGGCGGCGGTGGGGGACGTACGGACTCAGGAGCGGACGGCCGCCGAACGGGCCGCGGCCCATGCCGCCGAGCAGGTGCGGCAGGACACCGAGCGGCAGATCGCGCAGGTACGGCACGAGTCCGTCGGCGTGGCCCGGGCGGCCGTGCGCGGCTTCGCCAACAACGTCGTGGCCCGCTCGGCGAAGCTGGGCCGGGCCGTCAGCCAGGGCGTACGACGGCACATCTCGGACGAGGCGTACGCGACGCTCGTGGAGATCGACCACCTCGCGCAGCAGATGCTGCTCACGGCGTCGGGGTACGCCGTGCTCGCCGGGGACAAGCTGTCCCGGCGCTGGCCCGCCACCACGTTGACCGACATCGTGCGCGCGGCCATGGGCCGTATCGAGGGGTACGAGCGGATCAAGCACCCCGAGATGGGGTCCGTGGTGGTCGAGGGCCGCGCCGTGGAGGCGGTCGTGCACGCGCTCGCCGTACTGCTGGACAACGCGCTGCGCTACTCGCCGCCCGCCGCCAGTGTCCACGTCTCGCTGGAACAGGGGCACCACGCCTGCTTCCTGATCGTGGACGACGCCGGGCTGCGCATGGACGACGAGCGGCTGCTGTGGGCCAGCGACGTGATGTCCGGCGAGCAGCGCGACGACATCACCCGCCTGGGCGCCCACCCCCAGACCGGGCTGCGCGTGGCGTCCCTGCTGGCGGAGAACTACGGCTTCCGCGTCGAGCTGACCGCGCCCAACATCTACCAGGGGACCCGGGCCATGGTCGTCCTGCCGAAGAACCTGATCGTCGACCCGTCCGCGGCCCAGCCGGTGCCGCAGGCCGCGTCCCGGACGATGCCGCCGAAGGCCGTGGCACAGGCGGCGGACCAGGCCGCGGAGGAGGCCCCGGGTCAGGCGGTGACCGCGTCTTCCGCCGCACCCGAGCCCGAACCGGCCCCCGCCCCCGTACCCGAGCCCGAGCCGGCCGTCTCGGCTCCCGCCCCCGCGGCCGCCCCCTCTGCCACCACCACCGCCAGCGGTCTTACCGTCCGCCGGCGCTCCACCGCGCCCGCCCCGGCGCGCCGCCCCGCCGCTCCCGACGACACCGAGCCCGGCCGTCCCGCCGTCGCCGCCGCCTGGGCGGCCGGCACCCGCCGCGGCCGGGAGGGCGAGCGGCCCTCGCCGACCTCCGCCGACGCCATCCGCACCTCCGCCGCCCACCCCACCCCCCACGACGGCGCTGACGACGAAGGAAACTGATCGTGCAAGACACACACACCAACAGCCTGGGCTGGCTGCTGGACCAGGAACTCGGCAGCGTCGAGGGCGTCCGGTACGCCGTGCTGATGAGCAGCGACGGGCTGCTGAAGGCCCGCACCGAGACGATCGGCCAGGACGACGGGGAGAAGTTCGCCGCGCTGACCGCGGCGCTGCGCGCGGCGGGCAAGGCCTGGGACGAGTTCACCGGCGGTGCGGGGATGCGGCAGCTGCTGATCGAGTCGGTCGGCTGCATCGGCCTGACGACGACCGCCGCGAAGAACACCATGCTGTCGGTGTGCACGACCGGGCCGGACGCCGACGTCGGGCTGATCTCCCACCACATGGTGCGGCTGGCCACCCGGGTGGGACACGAGCTGGGCACGGAGGAGCGCGTGCCGGTCGCGGACGGCGGCTCACCGGTATGAGCGGGCCGCGGCGCGATCCCGACATGGTCCGGCCCTACGTCCGCACCCAGGGCCGGATCCGCGCGCGCGAGGACGTGCGCCTGGAGAGCGTGGTCATCGCCGCGACCGGTCCCACGGACACCCTCGGCCCGGACGCCCGCAGGGTGATGCGGCTCTTCGCCGGTGCGCACGGCGGACTGGCCGTCGCCGACATCGCGGCCGCGCTGGAGCTGCCGCCCTCCACGGTGCGCATCCTCGTCTCCTCGCTGATGGACTCCGGCCACCTCTCCAGCCCGGTCGCCGCGACCGACGACCAGCCCGACTTCGACCTGCTGCAGGAGGTACTCCGTGGACTTCGCTCCATGGTCTGACCGGACCGACGGGGCCGAAGGTGCCGACCGGGCCGACCCGTCCGTCACCTACGTCCCCGCCACGGTGACCCGGTCGGCCAAGATCGTGGTCGCGGGCGGCTTCGGCGTCGGCAAGACGACGCTGATCGGCAGCGTCTCGGAGGTACGGCCGCTGCGGATGGAGGAGCCGATCACGCAGGCCAGCGCCGGCGTGGACGACCTGCGCGGCACCCCGCACAAGACGACGACCACCGTGGCGATGGACTTCGGCCGCATCCACATGGCCGGCGGCCGGATCGCGCTGTACCTGTTCGGGCTGCCGGGGCAGTCCCGTTTCCAGCCGCTGTGGGAGGACCTGGCCGAGGGCGCCCTCGGCTGTCTCGTCCTGGCCGACACCCGCGACCTCGACGCCTCCCACGACGCCCTCGGCCTGCTCGACGGCGCGGGCATCCCGTACGCCGTCGCCATCAACACCTTCCCGGATGCCCCGGCTTACCCCGAGGCCGAGCTGCGCGAGGCGCTGGCCCTGGAGCCGGCCACGCCCCTGACGTACTGCGACGCCCGCGACCGCACCTCCTCCCTGCACGCCCTGATCACGCTCACCGAGTACCTCTCCGAGCACCGTTCAGCCGCCCTCCTGGAGTCCCGCCGATGACGCTGCCCTCCGCCGAGCCCGCGCCCGCCGGTCCCCCGGGCCGTATCGCCCTGTACGCACCGGAGTTCGCCGCCGACCCGCACGCCGCCTACCGGAGCATGCGCCGCACCCACGGTCCGCTCGTCCCGGTCGACCTGGCGCCCGGCGTCCCCGCGACCCTGGTGATCGGCTACTACCAGGCCCGCCGCATCCTGAACGACCCGCTGCACTTCCCGGCCGACCCCCGCGCGTGGGAGAAGCTGATCCCGGCGACCTGCCCGGTGCGGCCGATGATGGAGTGGCGGCCCAACGCGCTGCGCTCGGGCGGCGCCGAGCACGCCCGTTACCGGTCGGCCAACACCCACGCCATCGACAGGGTCGACCAGCACGGACTGCGCGCCCTCGTCGAGAAGGTCGCCGGCGGTGCCATCGACGGGTTCCGCACCGCCGGATCGGCGGACCTGCTCACCCAGTACTCGTTCCCCATCGCCTTCAGCGTCCTGAGCGCGCTGCTCGGCTGCCCGGACGAGATCGGACAGCGCATCGCCGACGGCATAGCGAAGGTCTTCGACACCACCAACGCCGACGAGGGCAACCTGATCCTCGCCCAGGCCGTGTCCGACCTGGTGACCCTGCGCCGCACCCACCCCGGCGACGACATCACGTCCCGGCTGGCCCTCCACCCCGTCGAGCTGAGCGACGAGGAGATGAGCCATCAGCTCGTCACGCTCTACGGCGCCGGCATCGAACCGCTGACCAACCTGATCAGCAACACGATCCTGAAGATCCTCACCGACGAGGAGTTCTCCGCGGACCTGCACGCCGGGCTCTCCACGGTGCGCGACGCGCTCGACGCCGTCCTCTACACCGACCCGCCGATGGCCAACTACTGCATCTCCTACCCGCCGTACCCCATCGACGTGGAGGGCGTGCTGCTGCCGGCCGACCAGCCGGTCGTGATCTCGATGGCGGCCGCGAACAACGACCCGGCCCTCACCGAGGGCGTGTCCGGGGGACAGCACGGCGGCAACCGCGCCCACCTGGCCTGGAGCACCGGCCCGCACACCTGCCCCGCCCGCTCGCACGCCTACCTGATCGCCGAGACCGCGGTCACCTATCTCCTGGACGCGCTGCCGGAGACGGACCTGGCCCGCCCCCTCGCCGAACTGACCTGGCGCCCCGGCCCGTTCCACCGCGCCCTCGAATCCCTGCCCGTCACCTTCCCCGCCGCGCAACCCGCCGCACACTAAGGAGCCAGGCCATGGCGACCCAGCAGCCCGCCCTCGTCCTCGACCCCACCGGGGCCGGTCACCACGCCGAGCACCGCACCCTGCGCGAGGGCGGCCCGGCCACACGGGTGGACGTCCTCGGGGTCGAGGCCTGGTCGATCAGCGACCCCGCCCTCCTCAAACAGCTGCTCACCAGCCCCGACGTCTCCAAGGACGCCCGGGCGCACTGGCCGGCCTTCGGCGAGGTCGTCGGCACCTGGCCGCTGGCGCTGTGGGTGGCGGTGGAGAACATGTTCACCGCGTACGGGCCCAACCACCGCAAGCTGCGCCGGCTGGTGGCGCCCGCCTTCAGCGCCCGCCGCATAGCCGCGATGCGGCCGGCCGTCGAGGGGATGGTGACCTCGCTCGTCGACCGGCTCGCGGAGCTTCCCGCCGGTGAGCCGGTGGATCTGCGGCAGGAGCTGGCCTACCCGCTGCCCATCGCGGTGATCGGTCACCTCATGGGCGTGCCCGAGGACCGGCGCGACGGCTTCCGCGCCCTCGTGGACGGCGTCTTCGACACCACCCTGGACCAGGCCGAGGCACAGGCCAACGCCGTGCGCCTGTACGGGGTCCTGGACGAGCTGATCGCCGCCAAGCGCGCCACCCCGGGCGACGACATGACGTCCCTGCTCATCGCCGCGCGGGACGACGAGGGGGACGGCGACCGCCTCTCGCCCGAGGAGCTGCGCGACACCCTGCTGCTGATGATCAGCGCCGGTTACGAGACCACCGTCAACGTCATCGACCAGGCCGCGCACACCCTGCTGACCCACCCCGACCAGCTCCAACTGGTCCGCAAGGGCGAAATCACCTGGGGGGACGTGGTGGAGGAGACGCTGCGCCACGAACCGGCGGTCAAGCATCTGCCGCTGCGGTTCGCGGTCACCGACATCCCCCTGCCGGACGGGCGGACCATAGCCCGCGGGGAGGCCATCCTCGCCTCGTACGCCGCGGCCAACCGCCACCCGGACTGGCACCAGGACGCCGACACCTTCGACGCGACCCGCACGGTCAAGGAGCACCTGGCCTTCGGCCACGGCGTCCACTTCTGCCTGGGCGCGCCGCTGGCCCGCATGGAGGTGACCCTCGCGCTGGAGAGCCTCTTCGGCCGCTTCCCGGACATCCGCCTCGCCGACCCGGCCGAGGAGCTGCCGCCCGTGCCCTCCCTGATCAGCAACGGCCACCAGCGGCTCCCGGTCCTGCTGCACGCCGGCTGAGCGGCGCGCTGCGGGGCCAGGGGCCGGGAAGCCGGGGCTCGACGGCCGGAGCCGGGGGTTTCGGCCGAACATCCCCGGCTCGCAGTCGCCGGCCGGCTGCCGGGTGGTGACGTTCAGGCGGTTGTAGGTGTTGATGACGGCGATCAGCCCGACCAGGGCGGTGAGCTGCTCCTCGTCGTAGTGCTCGGCCGCGTTCGCCCAGGCCTCGTCGGTGACGCCGCCGGCGGCGTCGGAGATGCGGGTGCCCTGCTCGGTCAGTTCGAGGGCGGCGCGGCTCGGTCAGTTCGAGGGCGGCGCGCGGCGGCACGGTGTGACGAGCCGGAACACGGCCCGCATGTGACCTGCGTCTCACCCGGTCGGGGTCGTCCGTTCCAGCAGCCGGCCCGGTGCCGCCGTCACGGCGTCCGGCGTTCGTCCGTCACCCGGTGGCCCGCTCCGTCCGGCGGGGTCAGTGGGATTAGCCTCGAACCCGACAAGTCGGTACGGCCGGAGTCGGTCCGGCGGAGCAGGAGGCAGACATGGCGAAGGTTCCCAGCGCGGTGGTCGCCGCAGGCGGTCTCGTCGGCGGGTACGGCGTGGCCCGCTGGACGAAGAAGCGGCAGCTCGGCGGGGCCGTGCTCACCGTCGCCGGGGCCGCCGCCGCGCAGCAGTGGCGGGCGCGGGCCGGCGGGAGGGCCGCGGGCGCGCTGACGGCGGCGTACGTCGCCGGGTTCGCGGGGTCGCACCCGCTGGCCAAGAAGGTCGGCGCCTGGCCCGCCGTGTTCGGTGTCGCCGGTGCCGTGGCGCTGGCCTCCTGGGCGGTCGCCGACCGGCGCGGCTGAGCAGCACGGCACCGGCCGGGACCGGCGACCCGGCACCGCTGGACCAGGAGGACCGGCGGGTCAGGACAGGTGGGTCAGGACAGGTGGGTCAGCACGTTGATCACCCGGCCGTCCGGGGCCCGTACGAAGAAGCGCCGTACGCCCCACTCCTCGTTCTGCGGCTCCCGTACGATCTCGGCGCCCGACGCGGCGACCTGGTCGTAGACCGCGTCGACGTCCTCGACCTCCACGCTCAGGTCGGGGACGACGGGCGCGGTGCGCTCCTCGGTGAAGAGGCTGATCTGGGCGGTGGGGTTGGACGGGGAGGCCAGGGTCGTCACCCAGCCCATGTCCATGACCTCCTCGAAGCCGAGCAGGCCGTAGAAGTCGCGGCTCGTGGTCCACTGCTCCTCCGCCTCGATGTGGATGTTGGGGACGATCCTGCGGATGCTCATCGGGGGCTCCTCGACGTCTGTGCCGGGTCGGACCGGGTCGGCAGGTGTGACGCTACGCGGTCTTCACGCCGGAGCCCGCCGCTCCGGGCGCATCCGGTGCCGCCGTCGACAGCGGCTCCGCGATGTCCTCCAGCGAGCGGCGTTCCGCCTTCACCGCGAGGAACGCCGCCACCAGGCCGGCCGCGCACATCAGTCCCGCGCCGATCTGGAAGGCCAGGACCGTGTCGCCGACCACGCCGGACTCGGTCAGGTCGGCGAAGAGCAGCGGGCCGCTGATACCGCCGGCGGCGGTGCCGAGGGCGTAGAAGAAGGCGATGGCCATGGCCCGGGTCTCCATGGGGAAGATCTCGGAGACGGTCAGGTACGCGCTGGAGGCTCCCGCCGAGGCGAAGAACAGCACCACGCACCAGCAGGCCGTCATGGTCGTCGCCGTGAGCGAGCCGCGGTCGAAGAGCCAGGCCGTGCCGAACAGCAGGATGCCGGAGAGCAGATAGGTGCCGGAGATCATGACCCGGCGGCCGACCGTGTCGAAGAGGTGGCCGAGCAGCAGCGGGCCGCAGAAGTTGCCCGCGGCGATGACGGCGAAGTAGTAGCCGGTGCTGCCGGTCGGCACGTCGAAGAACGTGATGAGGATGGTGCCGAAGCCGAAGGTGATCGCGTTGTAGAGGAAGGCCTGGCCGATGAAGAGGGACAGGCCCAGGATCGCGCGGCGCGGGTAGCGGCCGAAGACGGTCTTGGCGATCAGGCCGAAGCCGATGCTCTTGCGCTGGTGGATGGTGATCTCACCGGCCGGCGGCGGCAGCTTCTCGCCCTTCTCCTGCTCGATCTCCCGTTCGACGGAGGAGACGAGTGCGTCGGCCTTCTCGCCCTGGCCGTGGATGAACTGCCAGCGTGGGCTCTCCGGGACGTGCCGCCGCACCAGAAGCACCACCAGGCCCAGGATCACGCCGAGGGCGAAGCTGAGCCGCCAGCCGATGTCCTTGGCGAAGATGCCGGTGTCCAGCATCACGATGGACAGCAGGGCGCCGCCGATCGCGCCGAGCCAGTAGCTGCCGTTGATGATGAGGTCGACCCGGCCCCGGTAGTGGGACGGGATCAGCTCGTCGATCGCGGAGTTGATCGCCGCGTACTCGCCGCCGATGCCGAAGCCGGTGAGGAAGCGGAAGAGGAAGAACCACCAGGACTCGAAGGAGACCGCGGTCAGCGCGGTCGCCGCCAGATAGACCACCAGCGTGATCATGAACAGCTTCTTGCGGCCGTGGCGGTCGGTCAGCCAGCCGAAGAACAGGGCGCCGGAGCAGGCCCCCGCCACATAGAGGGCGGCGGCGAGGCCGGTGATCTGGGCGGAGCTGATGTCGAGGCCGCTGCCGTCCTCGGCGATGCGTCCGGCGACGTTGCCGACGATCGTGACTTCCAGGCCGTCGAGGATCCAGACGGTGCCCAGGCCGATCACGATCATCCAGTGCCAGCGTGACCAGGGCAGCCGGTCCAGCCGGGCGGGGACGGCCGTGGTGACGGTCCCGGTGGAGGCGGGCACCGAACCCGACGACGACGCTTCTGCTGTCATGGCACCCTCTCCGTCGAGCGAACGCCTCACGTGTGCCCGGGACCGGCCACGCCACGCCCGGCGTACGGGGCTACGCCCCCAGGATGCGGGAGACCGTGTAGATCAGCAGCCCGGCCAGCGAGCCGACCACCGTGCCGTTGATCCGGATGAACTGGAGGTCGCGGCCGATGTTCGCCTCGATCTTCTTCGTGGTGTGCTCGGCGTCCCAGCCCGCCACCGTGTCGGTGATCAGGGAGGTGATCTCGCGCCGGTAGGTGGTCACCACGTAGACCGCGGCGCCCTCCACCCATCCGTCGACCTTGCCCTGCACCTTGGGGTCGGAGGCCATCCGGGTGCCCAGGGACAGCAGCGAGGCGCGGACCCTGAGGCGCAGCTCGCTGCGCTCGTCCTCCGCCGCCGAGACGATCATGGACCGTACGGCCGTCCAGGCGGACGCGATCAGGTCCTGGACCTCGCCGCGGCCCAGCACCTCGGTCTTCAGCCGTTCCACGCGCGCGCGGGTCTCCGTGTCGGACTGGAGGTCGGCGGCGAAGTCGGTGAGGAAGCGGTCGAGGGCGCCGCGCGCGGGGTGGGCGGGCATGTCGCGCATCTCGGTGACGAAGCGCAGCAGCTCCTTGTAGACCCGGTCGCCGATCCTCTTGTCGACGAACCGGGGGGTCCATCCGGGTGCCCCGCCCTGTACGGCGTCCATCACGGAGTCGCCGTGCAGGATCAGCCAGTCGTGGGCGCGGGAGACGATCAGGTCGACGGCGCGCTTGTGGCCGCCGTCGGAGACGACCCGGTCCAGCATCTTGCCGATGCCGGGCGCGATCTCCTGCGCGTCGGCACGGCGCGTGATCGCCTCGCCGACCACCGCCTGGACGTCGGAGTCGCGCAGCACGGTGAGGGCGCCGCGCAGGGCGGCGGACAGCTCGGCCGTCACCCGGTCGGCGTGTTCGGGCACGGCGAGCCAGGCGCCGAGGCGGCTGCCGATGCCGACGGCGCGCAGCCGCTGGCGCACGACGTCCTCGGAGAGGAAGTTCTCCCCGACGAACTCGCCCAGCGAGACGCCCAGCTGGTCCTTCTTCTTCGGGATGATCGCGGTGTGCGGGATGGGGATGCCGAGCGGGTGGCGGAAGAGGGCGGTGACCGCGAACCAGTCGGCGAGCGCGCCGACCATGCCGGCCTCGGCGGCGGCCGACACGTAGCCCGCCCAGGCGCCCGCGCCCCGGTGGGAGGCCCACTCGGCCAGGACGTAGACCACGGCGACGAAGAGCAGCAGGCCGGTGGCGGTGAGCTTCATCCGGCGCACACCGCGGCGCTTGACCTCGTCGGCCGGACTGAAGGACGTCATCGCGCGGTCGCGGACCACACCCCCGCCCGCGCCGCCGGTGTCCGCCCCCGCACCACCGGTGTCCAGCCCCGTGCCTCCGGAACGCCCAGCACCTCCGGTGTCTCCGGCACCTTCAGGAAGTTCCGCTTTCGTGCGTTCCATCCGCTCCACCGTTCGCTGATACGTCCCTCACACATTGTCCCTTCATGACCGACTCCCGGAACGGAACACAAGTTCCCGGCGTCTGTCCCGGGAGGGGGAACGCCCGGGGCTCCCGCGGCCTTTCCCCCGCCCATGACGCATCATGGGGTCATCGGACCGGAGCCTCGGGGCTCCCCTCGCCCGAGGAGAACAGAACAGCATGACCCGGGGTCGTGACGGGGGTGCGGGGGCGCCTCCCACCAAGCACCGTGCCCTGCTCGCGGCGATCGTCACCCTGATAGTGGCGATCTCCGCGGCCATATTCGCCGGAGCGTCCGCGGACGACGGCACCAGGGACCACGCACCGCAGGCCGGAGGCCGTCTCTCACGGGGAGACGCCGCCCCCGCCTCCACGGGCGCCTGGGTGGGCGCCTGGGCCACCGCACCGGCCGCGGCCGAGCCGGGCACCGAGACGACCGGCGTGGCGGGCCGCTCCGTGCGCAACGTCGTGCACACCTCGGTCGGCGGCACCAGCGCGCGGATCACCCTGTCCAACCTGTACGGCCAGTCGCCGCTGACCATCACCCACGCCTCGATAGCCCTGGCCGCGGGACCCGACACGGCCGCCGCGATCGCCGACACCATGCGCCGGCTGACCTTCGGCGGCAGCGCCCGGGTGATCATCCCGGCGGGCGGTCAGGTGATGAGCGACATCGCCCGCATCGCCATCCCGTACGGGGCGAACGTCCTGGTCACCACGTACTCCCCCATCCCGTCCGGGCCGGTGACCTACCATCCGATGGCCCGGCAGACCAGCTACCTCGCCGACGGCGACCGCACGGCGGACGTCACGGCCGTCGCGTACACCACCCCCACGCCGTACTGGCGCTACCTGACCGCCCTCGACGTGCTGAGCCACGAGGCCGACGGCACGGTCGTGGCCTTCGGCGACTCGATCACCGACGGTCTCGGCTCCGACGCCGACGCCAACCACCGCTGGACCGACGTCCTCGCCGAGCGGCTGCACGAGGCGGCCGGCACCGGCCGGGACACGCCCCGCTACAGCGTCGTCAACGAGGGCATCAGCGGCAACCGGCTCCTGACCGGCAGGACGGGCCGGCCCGCCGACAACCCGAGCGGGCTGAGCCGGTTCGAACGGGACGTGCTGGAGCGCACCGACGTCAAGGTCGTCGTCGTCCTCCTCGGCGTCAACGACATCCTGCACAGCCCGGAACTCGCCGACCGCGACGGCATCCTCACCGGCCTGCGCACCCTCGTCGGCCAGGCGCACGCCCGGGGGCTGCGGGTCGTCGGCGGGACGATCACGCCGTTCGGCGGCTACGGCGGCCGGACCAAGGCCCGCGAGGCGATGCGGCAGGAGGTCAACGAGGAGATCCGCTCCGGCCGGGTCTTCGACGCGGTCGTCGACTTCGACAAGGCCCTGCGCGACCCCTACGATCCGCGCCGGATGCGCTCCGACTACGACAGCGGCGACCACCTGCACCCCGGCGACAAGGGGTACGCGCGCATGGGGCAGGTCCTCGACCTGGACGTGCTGAAGGGTGCCGCGCCGGTCGAGGCGTAGGCCGGGAGCCGACGAGGGCCGGGGCGGCGCTCAGCTGTCCCGGCGGCGCTCCCGTTCCCGTTCCAGCTCCCGTTCGCGGTCCCGGTCGGCGCCGTGCAGGTCGGCGCCGTGCAGGTCGTGCAGGCCGTGGCGGGAGGCGTCCAGCTCCGTGCGGCCGGAGCCGCGCTCCAGCCGGCCCCGCTCCCGCTCCTGGCGGCGCTCCAGCTTCTCCTGCCGGCGCTCCTCCCTCAGCCGCTGCCGCTCCGCCCGCGTCACCTTGCGCTCCACGCCGACGCCGCCCCAGAAGGCGAAGCCCGTCACCACCACGCGCGGGGCTCCCCGGTCACCGGGGACGCCCTCCTCGCGGTGGTCGAAGCCGCCCATGATGCCGACGCCGCGCACGATCACCTCGACGCCCGGCGGCACGACCACGTTCATCCCGCCCATGATCGCCACGCAGTTGATCACGACCTCGCCGGCCGAGAAGTCCGCCTCGCGCAGGTCGATCTCCCCGCCGCCCCAGAACGCGAAGCAGTTGAACCGCCTCGGCACCGTCCAGCGCCCCTTGCGCTGGAAGCCGGACATCACGGCGACCGCCCACGTCGACGAACCCTCGCCGCCGGTGATCCGCCCCGCCCAGTCCCCGTCCCGCTCGGGCTCCTTGGTCATCCGCACCCGGGGCGCCGCGGCCACCTCGCCGACCGGCAGGTCCCGGGTGATCGGCGCCAGCTCCCCGTACGTCCGCGCGCTGTAGGTGGCCTCCAGCCGCTCCTCGAACTCGGCCATGTCCAGGCGTCCCTCGGCGAGGGCGTCGCGCAGGACCTCGGCGACTCGTTCACGGTCGGCGTCGGATGCGCGGAGTTCCGGGGCGTCGTCGGTCATGGACAGCAGCCTACGAGGTCACCGCGCCGGACACTACGCGCCCGCGCGTTCCGCGTACATCTTCGCGATCACCGACTCGATGTCCGGCTCCCGCACCGACAGGTCCACCAGCGGATACCGGGCAGCGATCCGCGCCACCAGCCCGGCCGCCGACGCCGACGCCGGGAACGCCAGCCACTGCCGCGGCCCCTCCACCCGCACCACCCGCGCGGGCTCCGGCGCCTCGATCGGCGGCAACTCCCGTTCCAGGTCGACCACCAGGGTGCGCTCACTCTCCCCCGCCTCGTGCAGGCCGTCCAGCGGGCCGTCGTACATCAGCCGTCCGTGGTCGATGACCATCACGCGCGAGCACAGCTGCTCGATGTCCTGCAGGTCGTGCGTGGTCAGCAGCACCGTCGTGCCGCGCTCCGCGTTCAAGTCCCGCAGGAAACCCCGCACCTTCGCCTTCGAGACCACGTCGAGCCCGATCGTCGGCTCGTCCAGGTACAGCACCTCCGGGTCGTGCAGCAGCGCCGCCGCGATGTCGCCGCGCATCCGCTGGCCCAGGGAGAGTTGCCGCACCGGGACGTCCAGCAGCTCCTGGAGCTGGAGGAGTTCGACGCAGCGGTCCAGGTTCTCCCGGTAACGGGCGTCCGGGATGCGGTACATGCGGTGCATCAGCCGGTAGGAGTCGATCAGCGGCAGGTCCCACCACAGCGTCGTGCGCTGCCCGAACACCACCCCGATGCGGTGCGCCAGCCGGATCCGCTGCCGGGACGGATCGATGCCGGCCACCCGCAGCCGGCCGCCGCTCGGCGTCAGGATGCCGGTGAGCATCTTGATCGTCGTCGACTTCCCGGCACCGTTCGGGCCGATGTAGCCGACCATCTCGCCGCGCGACACCGTGAACGACAGCCCGTCCACGGCGCGCACCTGCCGCCGCTCCCGCTTCAGGAAGCCCGTCTTCTTGCGCACGTCGAAGACCTTCTCCACGCCGTCCAGCTCGATGAAGGCCGCGGCCCCCACCTCTGCCGGCGTCTCCGGCACCGTCATCTCCGCCCTCTCCGCCATCTCCGCCCTCTCCGTCAGTTCCCCGTGCTCCGGTAGGAACGCAGACCCGCCCGCCAGGCCAGCCCGGCCGGCGCACAGCAGGCCACGGCCACCAGCGGCGTCGTGAACGCCACCCACCCGGGCAGGTCCAGCGGATACGGCCGCCCCAGCACATAGCTCGCCGGCAGCCAGTTCACGAACGCCAGCGGCACCACGAAGGTCGCCCCGCGCACCAGGTCCAGCGCGAACACGGTCGGCGGGTACTGCAGCAGCGTCGTACCGCCGTAGGTGAAGGCGTTGGACACCTCCGAGGCGTCCTGCGCCACGAACTGGAACGCCGCCGCCACCACGAACACCGCGCCGAAGATCCCGGCCCCGCCGAGCAGCATCACCGGCATCAGCAGCAGCTTCGCCGCCGTCCAGTCGACGTCCACGACCACCAGCGCGTACCCGAGCACCAGCAGCCCCTGCGTCACCCGGCCCAGCCGGCGCAGTGCGAACCGGTCCGCCGCCACCTGCGCCAGCACCGGCACGGGCCGCACCAGCAGCGTGTCCAGCGTGCCGTCGCGCACCCGGCGCCCCAGCCGGTCCATCGAGCCGATCGCCAGGTCGGCCAGACCGAAGGACACCCCGGACAGCCCGTACAGGAACGCCACCTCGGGCAGCGACCAGCCGCCCAGCGCGTCGACCCGGGAGAACATCAGCAGGATCGTCACGAAGTCCAGCACGGTCATCGCGAAGTTCCCGAACGTCGTCAGCACGAACGACGTCCGGTACGCCATCGTCGACCTGACCCACATCCCGGCGATCAGCCCGTACGCGCGCACCCCCTCGACGACCCGCCCGCGCCGCACACCCCTGCCGGCCACCGCCTCAGCCACCCTGGACCACCACCCGTCGCGTCGCCGCCGACTGCACCAGCCGGCCCAGCGCCAGCAGCGCCACCGCCCAGGACGCCTGGAACACATACGTCCCCAGCGGATCCGCCTCCCCCAGCAGCACGTCCGCCGGCGCCTGCAGCAGCGACGACCACGGCAGCGCCCGCACCACGTCGCCGAGCGCCCCCGGGAACACGTTCAGCGGCAGCAGCATCCCCGAGCAGAACAGTCCCGCCAGCCATGCCATCTGCGTCACCCCGGTCCCGTCGAGCAGCCAGAACGCCGAGAGCGCCACCAGATAGCGCAGCGCGAAACCCACCAGCATCGCCAGCACCAGCGTCACCAGGAACGCCGCCCACACGGACGCCTCCCGCGGCAGCGCCACCGGGAAGAACAGCGACCCGAACACGAACGGCACCACCCCGCGGCCCAGCAGCTGGAACAGCGCCCGGCCCACGTCCGCCGCCAGCCACCACAACTGAAGATCCACAGGGCGGTACAGATCGACGGCGACATCACCCGTACGGATGCGCTCCATCAGCTCGTCCTCGAACCCCCCGCCGCCGATCGCCAGCGCCGCCAGCAGCGCCTGCCCCAGCCACACGAAGGTCACGGCCTGCGCCTGGTCGTACCCTCCGAGCTGCGGTTTCTCGTCCCACAGGGCCAGATAGGTGTAAACCAGGATCAGTCCGAAAACGGTGTTGGTGAACACCCCGGCCGCAGTGGCCGCCCGATACGTCGCGTACCGTCGGAATCCACCCGCCGCGACGGCCACGTACAACCGCCCCGAGCCCGCACCCACAGCCCTCCCCCTCCGACCGGCACCGAAGCGCAGGAGCCTAGTGCGACCGCGAAGGCCCCTGCCACGGAATTTCACGGGTGTGCCGTCGAGTGGGAACGGAACCCACGGTGCGAGAGTCTTCATCAGAAGAACTCAGACGTACGAAAACCGTACGAAATGAAACAGGAGTCCGTGCACGAGATGAGCGACGAGCCGCAGCCGCAGCAGCCGAACCCGGGCTGGGCGCCGAAAGAGCCACAGGCGGCCGGCAAGGGGCAGACGCAGGAGCCCGGAGCGCCGGGAGCACCGGACGCCTCCGGGAAGGCGAAGAAGCCCAAGCGGCCCAAGCGCACCGGCTGGCGCCGGCTGATCCCCACCTGGCGCATCGTGCTGAGCACCGTCGTCGTCGGCCTGCTGCTCATCGTCGGCGGCTTCTTCCTCGGCTACCACCTCGTGCAGATCCCCCCGGCCAACGCGCTCGCCACCAAGCAGTCCAACGTCTACCTGTACGCCGACGGCAGCGTCCTCGCCCGCGACGGCGAGGTCAACCGCGAGAGCGTCGGCCTCGCCCGCATCTCCAAGGACGCCCAGCACGCCGTGCTCGCCGCCGAGGACCGCGACTTCTACACCGAGTCCGCCATCGACCCCGGAGCGATGGTCCGGGCCGGCTGGAACACCGCCACCGGCAAGGGCAAGCAGTCCGGCTCCACGATCACCCAGCAGTACGTCAAGAACTACTACCTGGGCCAGGAGCAGACGGTCACCCGCAAGGTGAAGGAGTTCTTCATCTCGATCAAGCTCGACCGGGAGAAGAACAAGAGCGAGATCCTCGAGGGCTACCTCAACACCAGCTTCTTCGGCCGCGGCGCCTACGGCATCCAGGCCGCCGCCCAGGCCTACTTCGGCGTCGACGCCAAGGACCTCACCGCCGCCCAGGGCGCCTACCTCGCCTCCCTGCTCAACGCCCCCAGCCAGTACGACGTCGTCGCCCACCCCGAGAACAAGCCCGCCGCCGAGGCCCGCTGGAACTACGTCATGAACGGCATGGCCGACAAGGGCTGGATCAGCGCCTCCGAGCGCGCCGCCGCGAAGTTCCCCAAGCCCAAGCAGTCCACCATCTCCACCAACATGTCCGGACAGCGCGGCTACGTCGTCAACATCGTCAAGAAGTACCTGATCGACAACGGCATCGTCGACGAGGAAGAACTCGGCCGCGGCGGCTACCGCATCACCACCACCCTGCAGAAGGACAAGCAGGACGCCTTCGTCAAAGCCGTCGACGACAAGCTGATGTCCCAGCTGGACACGAAGGAACGCAAGGTCGACACCTACGTCCGCGCCGGCGGCGCCTCCGTCGACCCGAAGACCGGCAAGGTCGTCGCGATGTACAACGGCATCGACTACGTCAAGCAGTACACACCCAACGCCGTCCGCCGCGACTTCCAGGTCGGCTCCACCTTCAAGCCCTTCGTCTTCACGTCCGCCGTCGAGAACCACTCCGAGACGCAGGACGGCCGCACCATCAACCCGAACACGCGCTACGACGGCACCAGCGAACGCCCCGTCCAGGGCTGGAGCGGCGGACGCTACGCCCCCGAGAACGAGGACCACCGCGACTACGGCAACGTCACCGTCCGCGAGGCCACCGACAAGTCCATCAACGCCGTGTACGCCCAGATGGCCGTCGACGTCGGCTCCGACAAGGTCAAGCAGACCGCGATCGACCTCGGGCTGTCCAAGAACACCCCCGAGCTGACCCCCTCCCCCTCCATCGCCCTCGGCGTCGCCACCGCCAGCCCCCTCGACATGGCGGAGGCCTACGCGACCATCGCCAACCACGGCAGGCACAGCACCTACACGCTGGTCGAGAAGGTCACGAAGGACGGCAAGCAGGAGGTCGACCTGCCCGAGCGGCGCGAGCACCAGGCCGTCAGCCGCGAGGCCGCCGACACCACCACGTCCGTCCTGCGCAGCGTCGTCCAGAACGGCACCGCCACCGCCGCCCAGGCCGCCGGCCGCCCCGCCGCGGGCAAGACCGGCACCGCCGAGGAGGACACGGCCGCCTGGTTCGCCGGCTACACCCCCGACCTCGCGACCGTCGTCGCCGTCATGGGCCAGGACCCGAAGACCGCCGCCCACAAGTCCCTGTACGGTGCCACGGGCCTCGCCCGCATCAACGGCGGCGGCGCCCCCGCCGAGATCTGGAGCCAGTACACCCGCAACGCCCTCGAGGACGAACCCGTCACCGACTTCGACCTCCAGCTCCAGAGCGGCGCCGACGTCACCGCACCCCCGACCGGCGACTCCTCGGACGAACCCGGCGACGGCGACGAGAGCGGCAGCAGCGACCCGGACGACCGGTCCACCGGCGACGAGGAGGGCACCGACACCCCGGGCGACTCCGGCAGCAGCACCCCGCCCGGCGACTCCGGCGGCACCGAGACCGGCCCCCCGTCGACCGGCGGCGGCACCCCCGGCACGGGCAGCCCGAGCACCGAGCCGGGCCCCACGGGCGGCGGTGACTCAGGCGGCGACGACTCCTCCAACGGCGGTACAGGGCCGGGCGACGGGGACACGACCGGCGCCGGCGGCGGCGACTCGGACACCACCGCCGGCACGATCGCCGGCATCCCCGTCACACCCCGGCGTCAGTGACCCGAGGTCGCCTTCAGCCCCACCACGGCGACCAGCAGCAGACAGATGAAGAAGATCCGGGCGGCGGTCGCCGGCTCCCCCAGCACCACCATGCCGAGCACCGCCGCCCCGGCCGCGCCGATGCCCACCCACACGCCGTAGGCGGTACCGATGGGCAGCGTCCGGGCCGCGTACGACAGCAGCATCATGCTCGCGACGATCCCGGCACCGGTGAACACGCTCGGCCACAGCCGGGTGAAACCGTCGGTGTACTTCATCCCGATCGACCAGCCGACCTCGAGCAGACCGGCGACGACGAGCAGAACCCACGCCATGACAGGCACCTCCGTGAACGAACTGAACGGTGGTGCGTCGTCTTTTCCTTCAGCCCGGTACGGCGCGTCTCGTCGGGTGCCACCCAAGGTAGCAAAGCAAGCAGAAAGGGGCTGGTGACACCGGTCACCAGCCCCTGCTGCCCTACTGCTTACAGGTACAGCCCGGTGGAGTCCTCCGACCCCTCGAACCGGTCCGCGGCCACGGCGTGCAGATCGCGCTCGCGCATGAGCACGTAGCCCACACCCCGCACCTCGACCTCGGCACGGTCCTCCGGGTCGTACAGCACCCGGTCGCCCGGCTCCACGGTCCGTACGTTCTGCCCGACCGCGACGACCTCGGCCCAGGCCAGCCGCTTGCCGACGGCCGCCGTCGCGGGAATCAGGATGCCGCCCCCGGAACGCCGCTCGCCCTCGCCGGTGTCCTGCCGCACGAGTACGCGGTCGTGCAGCATCCGGATGGGCAGCTTGTCGTCCTGGGGACCGGACTCGTTTCTCTTGGCGCTCACGCCCTGAACCTACCTGCCCCCGCTCAGCGCTTCCGCCGCCGGGTGCCGCCCAGGGCGAGCAGCCCCACGACCCCGACCACCACCAGCGCGGCCGGCACGACCCGCTCCATCCGCGGGGCGCCCCGCTCATCCACGAACTGCGCCCTCACATCGCTGACCACCCGGTTGACCTGGACGTATGCCCGCCCAAGCGTGTGATCGACGCTGGAGGCGACCTTGGCCTTCGCGTCGTCGACGATGGTCTTCGGGTGCACCCGCATCCCGAGCTCGTCGAGCGTCTCGGCCAGCACCTCGCGGCGGCGCTTGATGTCCGCCTCGATCTGCGCCGGGGTTCTGATGTCCGACGTGTCCGCCACCGTACGCCTCCGCAGTCTTCCGACACTGTCCCGGACAGTCTGTCAGCTACTTGCTTGTCTGCACTGTCAGGACCCCCCGTTACGCTGACCCGATGAGCGAGCGACTCCAGCCCGGGGACCCCGCCCCGGCCTTCACCCTCCCGGACGCCGACGGCAACGAGGTGTCCCTGTCCGACCACAAGGGCCGCAAGGTCATCGTCTACTTCTACCCTGCGGCGCTTACCCCCGGCTGCACGAAGCAGGCGTGCGACTTCACGGACAACCTGGAGCTGCTGACCGGCGCCGGGTACGACGTGATCGGCATCTCCCCCGACAAGCCGGAGAAGCTGGCGAAATTCCGCGAGACCGAGTCCCTGAAGGTCACCCTCCTCGCCGACCCGGACAAGAAGGTCCTCGACGCGTACGGCGCCTTCGGCGAGAAGAAGAACTACGGCAAGACCTACATGGGCGTCATCCGCTCCACGATCGTCGTGGACGAGGAGGGCAAGGTAGAACGCGCCCTCTACAACGTCCGCGCGACGGGCCACGTGGCCAAGATCATCAAGGACCTGGGGATCTGAGATTCAGATCCCTGCGGGACCCGTACCGGCTGGACCCGGTACGGGTGTCGGTCACGTCAACGGGGACCGCAGTGACGATCGGCGCGAGAATCTGCGGTTGCCGTGTCGAACCGCCACGCGACGACCAGCACCTGGTGCGGGGGACGCTCAAGGCAACACGCGGCTCCCGGTACGATGGCAGACGCTGGCGGCGGTGGCGCAATGGCGACGCAGCAGACTTAGGATCTGTGGCCCCTGACCGGGCTTGAGGGTTCGAATCCCTTCCGCCGCACGCGAACGGCCTGCGAATCCAAAGCGGATGCGCAGGCCGTTGTCGTGGGCGCCTCAGCCCAACAGCTCCCGCACCACCGGCACCAGGGCCCGGAACGCCTTCCCCCGGTGGCTGATCGCGTTCTTCTCCTCTGCCGTCAGTTCCGCGCAGGTCCTCGTCTCGCCCTCCGGCTGGAGGATCGGGTCGTAGCCGAAGCCGCCCGCGCCGGCGGGCTCGTGGCGGAGGATGCCCCTCAGTTGGCCCTCGACCACCCTCTCCGTGCCGTCGGGCAGGGCCAGGGCCGCCGCGCAGGCGAAGTGGGCGGCGCGGTGTTCGTCGGCGATGTCGCCGAGCTGGGCGAGGAGGAGGTCGAGGTTGGCCTTGTCGTCGCCGTGGCGGCCTGCCCAGCGGGCGGAGAAGATGCCCGGCGCGCCGTTCAGGACGTCGACGCAGAGGCCGGAGTCGTCGGCGACGGCGGGGAGGCCGGTCGCCTGGGCGAGGGCGTGGGCCTTGAGCAGGGCGTTCTCGGCGAAGGTGACGCCGGTTTCCTTGACGTCGGGGATCTCCGGGTAGGCGTCCGCTCCGACGAGGTCGTGGGGCAGGCCCGCGCCGGCGAGGATGGCCCTCAGTTCGGTGATCTTTCCGGCGTTGCGGGTGGCGAGGATCAGGCGGGTCATGGGGTCCAGTATCCATCCCGGACCCCTGAGCCCCTTGCCTGAGATCTCCCCTACGGCGTGCAGACCTTCGTCAGTTCGCCCGCCGCGTCGGTGACGGGGCTGAGGTCGGGGGTCTCGTCGCCGTTCTCCACCGAGGTGCGGACGTTGTCGACGGCCTTGCCGAGGTCGTCGACGGCCTGGTTGACGTCGGCGTTGTCGGTCTGGTCGCCGATCTTGTCGAGGTTCTTGTCGATGGAGTCGAGGGACTCCTCCCACTGGGTGGGGTCGTCCGTGTTCTCCACGGCCTGCTGGAGTTCGGTGACGCTGTCGGCTATCGCGTCGGCCGTGCGTACGCAGTCGAGTGCCTTGTCGACGGCGTCGCAGCCGGTGGTGAGGCCGGCCGTCAGGGCGATGGTCGCCACGGTGGCGGCGGTGACAGCGGTGCGGCGAAGGCTGCGGTGGCGGCTCGCGGCCATGGGTCTCGGTCCTCCCCTTGGGACAGGGCCGGGCGGCCCGTGTGCGGTGCGGCGTCGGGCGTACGGCAAGGTCTGCCGTACGCCCGTGGTGCTGTACTGCTAGGGACGCGCCGGTGGGCGGCCGAGTTGCGCGTGCGGCCGCCTTTCCTTGATGCGCCTTTGGCGTTCCCTTTACTCCCTTTACCTTTCGAGGGCCGTCTCGAGCACCTTGCGCTGCAGCTCGGCCAGTTCCGTGCAGCCCGCGGCGGCGAGGTCGAGCAGGGCGTTGAGTTCGTCGCGGGCGAAGGGCTCGGCCTCGGCGGTGCCCTGGACCTCGACGAAGCGGCCGTCGCCGGTGCAGACGACGTTCATGTCGGTGTCGGCGCGGACGTCTTCCTCGTAGCGCAGGTCGAGGAGGGGGGTGCCGTCGACGATGCCGACGGAGACGGCGGAGACGGTGCCGGTGAGCGGCTTGCGGCTGGGCTTGATCAGCTTCTTGGTGTGCTGGGCCCAGCTGATGGCGTCGGCGAGGGCGACGTAGGCGCCGGTGATGGCGGCGGTGCGGGTGCCGCCGTCGGCCTGGAGGACGTCGCAGTCCAGGACGATGGTGTTCTCGCCGAGTGCCTTGTAGTCGATGACGGCGCGCAGGGACCGGCCGATGAGGCGGCTGATCTCGTGGGTGCGGCCGCCGATGCGGCCCTTGACGGACTCGCGGTCGCCGCGGGTGTTGGTGGCGCGGGGGAGCATGGCGTATTCGGCGGTGACCCAGCCTTCGCCGCTGCCCTTGCGCCAGCGGGGGACGCCTTCGGTGACGGAGGCGTTGCAGAGGACCTTGGTGTCGCCGAAGGAGACGAGGACGGAGCCTTCGGCGTGCTTGCTCCAGCCGCGTTCGATGGTGACGGGGCGGAGCTGCTGGGGGGTGCGGCCGTCGATTCGTGACATGCGGGTGAGCCTAGCGGCCCATGGGGAAGGGGCCTGCCCCGCGGTGGAGGAGGCCCCTTGCCGGTGTGACCGTGCATGCCGTGAAGCGGTGGTTCACGGATTCACGGGTTCACATCATGTCTTCGATCTCCGCCGCGATCGGGTCGGCGTCGGTGCCGATGACGACCTGGATGGCGGTGCCCATCTTGACGACGCCGTGGGCGCCGGCGGCCTTGAGGGCGGCTTCGTTGACCAGCGCGGGGTCGTTGACCTCGGTGCGGAGCCGGGTGATGCAGCCTTCGATCTCGTCGATGTTGTCGATGCCGCCGAGGCCGGCGACGATCTTCTCAGCCTTGCTGGCCATGTTCGTTCTCCCTGATCCGAGCCGCTTTGTCGCAGTAACCCACAGTTGGCCCATCTTCGCGAGCCATCGTGCGGTCTGTCGCGAATGATGGCGTCACGACGGCGGAGCCGTCCGTCAACTGGTCTACACCAGTGTACCGGCGGCCGGTTCGAACCGGATCGAGACCGGATGGAGACCGGATGAGTGCCGACAGCGCGGTCAGTCCCGTTCGCGCCCGTTGGAACAAGGCGTTCCAAGGGTTGCAGAAGATGGGTCGCAGTCTTCAGTTGCCCATCGCGGTCCTGCCCGCCGCGGGCATTCTCAACCGTCTGGGACAGCCGGACGTGTTCGGGGACGACGGTCTGGGCTGGACGAACGTCTCGAAGGTGATGACGGGCGCGGGCGGTGCGCTGCTCGACGGGTCGCTGGGGCTGCCGCTGCTGTTCTGCGTGGGTGTGGCCATCGGCATGGCGAAGAAGGCCGACGGTTCGACGGCGCTCGCCGCGGTGGCGGGGTTCCTCGTCTACTACAACGTGCTGCGGCAGTTTCCGGAGGACTGTCCGGAGGGATCGGAGGCGGTGCCGCAGGTCGGGTGCCGGCCGACCGGTGGTGACGGTGAGGTGACGGCGTTCGTCTTCCAGAACCCAGGCGTCTTCGGCGGCATCGTGATGGGGCTGTTGACGGCGTACTTCTGGCAGCGTTTCCACCGGACGAAGCTGGTGGACTGGCTGGGCTTCTTCAACGGGCGCCGGCTGGTGCCGATCATCATGGCGTTCGTGGCGATCGTGTTCGCGGCGCTGTGTCTGTGGGTGTGGCCGCCGATCGGTGACGCGCTGGAGAGTTTCAGCGACTGGATGACCGGGATCGGTGCGTGGGGCGCGGGAGTGTTCGGGCTGGCGAACCGGGCGTTGCTGGTGATCGGTCTGCATCAGTTCCTGAACGTGCCGATGTGGTTCCAGTTCGGTTCGTACACGAAGCCGGACGGCACGGTGGTGCACGGTGACATCAACATGTTCCTTGCGGGCGATCCGGACGCGGGTCAGTTCACGACGGGCTTCTTCCCGATCATGATGTTCGCGTTGCCGGCGGCGGCGCTGGCGATCACGCACTGCGCGAAGCCGCACCGGCGCAAGGAGGTCGGCGGCCTGATGCTGTCGGTGGGGCTGACGTCGTTCGTGACGGGGATCACGGAGCCGCTGGAGTACTCGTTCCTGTTCATCGCTCCCCTGTTGTACGCGGCGCACGCGGTGCTGACGGGGGTGTCGATGGCGGTGACGTGGGCGCTGGGGGTGAAGGACGGGTTCAGCTTCTCGGCGGGGCTGATCGACTACGTCATCAACTGGAACCTGGCGACGAAGCCGTGGCTGATCATTCCGATCGGGCTGTGTTTCGCGGTGGTGTACTACGTGGTCTTCCGATTCGCGATCACGAAGTTCGATCTGAAGACTCCGGGGCGGGAGCCCGAGGACGAGGTGGAGGACGTCACCAAGGTGTAGACCTCTTTCGTTCCTCACGTACCCTTTGAGGGTGGTCTCGCGAAGGCCCCCGGACCGTCGGTCCGGGGGCCTTCTCCGCGCCCTCCCGCGCCTGCGAGCAGGGGACTTGGGCGGGCACTGCGCGTAGCGCTCCGGTCGCGGAATCACGGGTTCCTTACGCGGCCTTCATCGTGCTACAACAGGTCTACACCACTGAGTGGTGTAGACCACCACCCGATGGAGGAAGTATGAGCACCGCCACCGACAAGGCGGCCCCCGCAAAGAAGCGGGGATCTGGTCTTTTCCAGGGTCTGCAGAAGGTCGGCCGCAGCCTGCAGCTCCCGATCGCCGTGCTGCCGGCGGCGGGCATCATGGTCCGACTCGGCCAGGACGACATCTTCGGCAAGGACGGCCTCGGCTGGGACAAGGTCGCCGCCGTCTTCAACAACGCGGGCGGTGCCCTCACCGGCTCGCTGCCGATCCTGTTCTGCATAGGCGTGGCCATCGGCTTCGCCAAGAAGGCCGATGGCTCGACCGCGCTGGCCGCGGTGGTCGGCTTCCTCGTCTACAGCAAGGTGCTCGAGGCCTTCCCGGTCACCGAGGCGGTGGTCAAGAAGGGCGAGGACGTCGCCGCGACGTACAACGACCCGGGCGTGCTCGGCGGCATCATCATGGGTCTGCTCGCCGCCGTGCTGTGGCAGCGGTTCCACCGCACCAAGCTGGTGGACTGGCTCGGCTTCTTCAACGGCCGTCGCCTGGTGCCGATCATCATGGCGTTCGTCGGCATCGTGGTGGGTGTGTTCTTCGGTCTGGTCTGGGAGCCCATCGGCACCGGCATCTCCAACTTCGGCGAGTGGATGACCGGCCTCGGCTCCGGCGGCGCCGCGCTGTTCGGTGGCGTGAACCGTGCGCTGATCCCGGTCGGCATGCACCAGTTCGTGAACACGGTGGCCTGGTTCCAGCTCGGTGACTTCACCAACTCCGCCGGTGAGGTCGTGCACGGTGACATCACCCGCTTCCTGGCCGGTGACCCCTCCGCCGGTATCTTCCAGGCGGGCTTCTTCCCGATCATGATGTTCGGTCTGCCGGCCGCCGCCCTGGCCATGGCGCACACCGCCCGCCCGGAGCGCCGCAAGGCCGTCCTCGGCATGATGGTCTCGCTCGCGCTGACCTCGTTCGTCACCGGTGTGACCGAGCCGATCGAGTTCTCGTTCATGTTCATCGCGCCGGTCCTGTACGTGCTGCACGCGGTGCTGACCGCCGTCTCGATGGCCGTGACGTGGGGTCTGGGTGTGCACGCCGGGTTCAACTTCTCGGCCGGTGCCATCGACTACGCCCTGAACTGGCACCTCGCCACCAAGCCATGGCTGATCATCCCGA
Source organism: Streptomyces sp. MMCC 100 (assembly GCF_041538145.2). Taxonomy (NCBI): domain Bacteria; kingdom Bacillati; phylum Actinomycetota; class Actinomycetes; order Kitasatosporales; family Streptomycetaceae; genus Streptomyces; species Streptomyces sp. MMCC 100. The sequence goes on along the minus strand of NZ_JBGORK020000001.1, from coordinate 697,226 downwards.
TCGGTCTGGTGTTCGCGGCGATCTACTACGTGACGTTCCGTTTCGCGATCGTCAAGTTCAACCTGAAGACCCCGGGCCGCGAGCCCGAGGAGGAGGTCGAGGACCTCACCAAGGCGTGAGCCCTCGCCGTACGGCATGAGTGCCCGGCGTACGGCATGAGGAAGGCCCCGGAACCGCGAAGGTTCCGGGGCCTTTCTGCTGTGTCCCGGGGGTCCGGGGCTCAGATCTCGTACACCGCGCCCGCCGCGGCGATGTCCACAGTCCCGTCGTAGACCTCGCGCGCGTCGGCGCGGTTGACCTCGGGGTCGGTCCACGGGGGGATGTGGGTGAGCACCAGGCGCCGGGCGCCGGCCCGGGCGGCGCTCTCGCCCGCCTCGCGTCCGTTGAGGTGCAGGTCGGGGATGTTCTCCTTGCCGTGCGTGAAGGCGGCCTCGCACAGGAACAGGTCGGTGTCGCGGGCGAGTTCGTCCAGCACGGGGGTGGCGCCCGTGTCGCCGGAGTACGTCACCGAACGGCCGCCGTGCTCGACGCGGATGGCGTAGGCCTCCACGGGGTGGGCGACGCGCTCGGTGTGCACGGTGAACGGGCCGACCTCGAAGGTGGACGGCTTGACCGTGTGGAAGTCGAACACCTCGCTCATGGAGGAGGCGGACGGGGTGTCGGCGTAGGCGGTGGTCAGCCGGTGCTCGGTGCCCTCGGGTCCGTAGACCGGGAGCGGGGCGCAGCGGCCGCCGTCGTGCCGGTAGTAGCGGGCCACGAAGTAGCCGAGCATGTCGATGCAGTGGTCGGCGTGCAGATGGCTGAGGAAGATCGCGTCGAGGTCGTAGAGACCGCAGTGGCGCTGCAGCTCGCCGAGGGCACCGTTGCCCATGTCGAGGAGCAGCCGGAAGCCGTCGGCCTCGACGAGGTAGCTCGAGCAGGCCGATTCCGCGGACGGGAACGACCCCGAGCAGCCGACGACGGTGAGCTTCATGAAGCAGAAACCTCCGCTGGCGCGTATGGAGAGACGGGGGTCGTGCGGTTTGTCGAGCGTAAGGCGCAAAACCTGTGGTCGCTCCTCCGCCAGGGGCCGTTGTGGGCGAACTCACCTGTGGGATCACCGGTTCGGCTGGAAGTGGGGCGCGCGGGGCCATGGAAGGGGCGCGCGGCAGCGGTGTGCGCCGGTACGGTCGTCGGTATGGACACGTCCTGGTGGCTCGTCTTCGCGGCGGTGGTACTGCTCGCGCTCGTCGCCACGGTCGTCGACGGCTGGGGCCGGGGGCGGCGGCCTCGTGGGCCGGGCGGCGCCCGGCGGCCGCCTGGGCGCCCTCGCGGTCCCGGCGGGCGGGCGGTGCGGCCGCGGCCTGCGGAGATCTGGTGGGCGAACGTGCCGTACGAGGACTCCGGCGGTGCGAAGGACCGGCCGTGTCTGGTGATCTCGGTGCGCGGGCGGCAGGTGCTGGTCGCGAAGATCACCACCCGGTACCGGGAGGGGCGGGCCGGGGTGATCACGCTGCCGCCGGGCTCCGTCGGGGACGCGCGGGGGCGGACGAGCTACCTGGAGACCGACGAGCTGCGCGCCGTTCCGGTGCGGGACTTCCGGCGCCGGGTGGGCGTGGTGGACCCGGCCCTGTGGGACCAGGTCCGTCACCTCGCCGGATGACTCCCTCTCAGGCCCAGAGCTGGCCGTGGAGGGTCTCGATGGCCGCCTCGGTGGTGGCCGCGGTGTAGACGCCGGTGGAGAGGTACTTCCAGCCGCCGTCGGCGACGACGAACACGATGTCCGCGCTCTCGCCGGCCTTGACCGCCTTCTTCCCGACGCCGATCGCGGCGTGCAGGGCGGCGCCGGTGGAGACGCCCGCGAAGATGCCCTCCTGCTGGAGAAGCTCACGGGTACGGGTGACCGCGTCGGCGGAGCCCACCGAGAAGCGGGTGGTGAGCACGGAGGCGTCGTACAGCTCGGGTACGAAGCCCTCGTCGAGGTTGCGCAGGCCGTACACGAGGTCGTCGTAGCGCGGTTCGGCGGCGACGACCTTCACGTCCGGCTTGTGCTCGCGCAGGTAGCGGCCGACGCCCATCAACGTCCCCGTCGTCCCGAGGCCCGCGACGAAGTGGGTGACCGAGGGCAGGTCGGCGAGGATCTCGGGGCCGGTGCCGGCGTAGTGGGCGCCCGCGTTGTCCGGGTTGCCGTACTGGTAGAGCATCACCCAGTCCGGGTGCTCGGCGGAGAGCTCCTTGGCGACCCGTACGGCGGTGTTGGAGCCGCCCGCGGCCGGGGAGGAGATGATCTCCGCGCCCCACATGGCGAGCAGGTCCCGGCGTTCCTGGGAGGTGTTCTCGGGCATCACGCAGACGATGCGGTAACCCTTGAGCTTGGCGGCCATCGCCAGCGAGATGCCGGTGTTGCCGCTGGTCGGCTCCAGGATCGTGCAGCCCTTGGTGAGGCGGCCGTCCTTCTCGGCCTGCTCGATCATGTGGAGCGCGGGGCGGTCCTTGATCGAGCCGGTCGGGTTGCGGTCCTCCAGCTTGGCCCAGATGCGGACGTCGTCGGACGGCGACAGCCGCGGCAGGCGCACCAGGGGGGTGTTGCCCACCGCGGCCAGCGGGGAGTCGTAGCGCATCGGCGATCAGGCCATGCCGCCGGCCACGGCCGGCAGGATCGTGATGCTGTCGCCGTCGCTGAGCTTGGTGTCGATGCCGTCCAGGAAGCGGACGTCCTCGTCGTTCAGGTAGACGTTGACGAAGCGGCGGAGCTGCTCGCCGTCGACGATGCGGGCCTGGATGCCCGTGTGCCGGGTCTCGAGGTCGGCGAAGAGCTTGGCGAGGGTGTCCCCGTTGCCCTCGACCGCCTTCTGACCGTCGGTGTACTGGCGGAGGATGGTCGGGATGCGGACCTCGATGGCCATGGCTGAGTGCTCCTGTCGGAAGTTTGTCGTGGGTTCGTAGGGCGCGCGGCGGCACACGTCGGCACGCCGCGGCTCACGGCCGTACGGCGGCGGCGAAGATCAACAGATGGCGCTTTTCAGCCTGCACAGGTCGACGTGCAGCCGCGCCACGAGCAGTGTGCCCGGCGCCTTTTCGCTCACGTCGAGAAGAACCATGGGCTCATCGTATCGATTCCCGGCCCGGCTTCCGGAGTGTGATCTCACCTGATGGACTCTTTCCGTCCGGTGTGCGAGATCAGTACGCCTCGACGACCTTGACCTCCTCCTCCGTGACCTCGCCCTCCACGATGCGGAACGACCGGAACTGGAATTCGCCGGCGCCGTCGGTGTCCGCGGTGGAGACGAGGACGTAGTGGGCTCCGGGCTCGTTGGCGTAGGTGATGTCGGTGCGGGAGGGGTGGGCCTCGGTCGCGGTGTGGGAGTGGTAGATGACCACCGGCTCCTCGTCGCGGTCGTCCATCTCGCGGTAGAGCTTGAGGAGGTCCTGCGAGTCGAACTCGTAGAAGGTGGGCGAGCGGGCGGCGTTGAGCATGGGGATGAACCGCTCGGGGCGGCCCTCGCCGACGGGACCGGCCACCACGCCGCACGCCTCGTCGGGGTGGTCCTCGCGCGCGTGGGCGACGATCTGGTCGTACAGGGCCTGTGTGATGGTCAGCATGCGGCCAGGATAAGCAGACGGGCCCGCCCGTACCGATGGGTGGTACGGGCGGGCCCATATGCCGGACATCCTGAGCGGTGGCCTTGGGGATGCCACGAGCGTCCCCGGTGGCCGGATGTCCTCGGGTGCGCACAGAGGCGCTGGTCAGAGCCGGTTGGTGCGGCGTCCGAGCCGGTCGGTGCGGCGTTCGAGCCGGTCGGTGCGCGTCAGCCGATCTTCTCGAACTCCGGCTCGCCGGGCCGCTCGGTGATCTGCGGGTTGCGGCTCTTGAGCACCGCCCAGCCGATGCCGAGGGCGGCGGCCCAGCCGGCCATCACGTACAGGCAGACGCGGGCGTCGGCGTCGTAGGCGATGAGGCAGGTGACGAAGAGCAGGAAGGCGATGGCGATGTAGGAGCACACCGACCCGCCGGGCGCCGGGAAGGAGGAGGCGGGCAGGCGGCCCGCGACGACCTTGCGGCGGTACCGCACATGGCTGATCAGGATCATCAGCCAGGTCCAGATGCCGGCGGCGGTGGCGACGGAGGTGACGTAGCCGAAGGCCTTCTCCGGGACGAGGTAGTTCAGCACCACGCCGATGGCCATGAAGACGACCGAGACGGCGATGCCGATGGCCGGGGTCTTGGTCGACGACAGCTTGTTGAAGACCTTGGGGGCCTCGCCGTTGTCCGCGAGGGTGCGCAGCATCCGGCCCGTGGAGTACATGCCGGAGTTGCAGGAGGACAGGGCGGCGGTGAGCACGACGAAGTTGACGATGCCGGCGCCGGCCGGGATGCCGATGACCGCGAAGGCCTCCACGAAGGGGCTGACGCCCTCGGCGAACTCGGTCCACTTGACCACGGCCAGGATGACGGTAAGGGCGCCGACGTAGAAGAGGGCGATGCGCCAGGGCAGGGTGTTGATCGCCTTGGGGAGGGTCTTCTCCGGGTTCTCGGACTCACCCGCGGTGACGCCGACCAGCTCGACGGCGAGGTAGGCGAACATGACGCCCTGGAGGGTCATCAGGGACGAGCCGATGCCCTTGGGGAAGAAGCCGTCGAACTCCCACAGGTTGGAGACGGCGGCGGTGTCGCCGGCCTGGCTGAAGCCGAGGGTGAGGACGCCGACGCCGATCACGATCATGCCGATGATGGCGGTGACCTTGACCATCGAGAACCAGAACTCGATCTCGCCGAACAGCTTCACCGAGATCAGGTTGGCCACGAACAGCAGGACCAGGAAGACCAGGGCCGAGACCCATTGCGGGATGTCCGGGAACCAGTAGTGGATGTAGATGGCGGCGGCGGTGAGCTCCGCCATGCCGGTGACCACCCACATCAGCCAGTACGTCCAGCCGGTGAAGTAGCCGAAGAAGGGACCGAGGAACTCGCGCGAGTACTCGGCGAAGGAGCCGGAGACGGGACGGTAGAGGAGCAGCTCGCCGAGCGCCCGCATGATGAAGAAGATGATCACACCCGCGAGGGCGTACATGAGGATGATGCTGGGGCCGGCCTTGGCGATGTTGGCCCCGGCGCCCAGGAAGAGGCCGACGCCGATGGCGCCGCCGATCGCGATCATCTGGACCTGGCGGCTGTTGAGACCGCGCTCGTAGCCCTCTTCGGGGGCCTTGTCCGTGTCGACCTGCGCAGAGGTCATGTGTGGTGCGCCTTTCTCCATGCCGATCCGGGCCTTGACTCGGCCGCGGATCGGGTCTCGATCCCCCCGGATGATGGAGCTGAGCGGGCCTCACATCCCGCTCGGTGCCTGGCCGGCGGTCTGCCGGCTCGGTGGCGCACCCGGCCGAACATTCGGGTGGTGTTCGCCGGGCGGTCGTGAAGATTTACCACGACCTCGACGCCGATCACAGGGGTGGATTGTGACGTGTCACACAGGGAGAAGCGGACAAAACGCGCCCCTTTTCTTCAAAAGGGGCGCAGCTTTGACGGGATCGTTATCCGGATTTGAGGCTCCGCTGAGCGGGACACGTGAACACGGAGAGTGACGAAATAGCCTCGTTCAGCGCATGAGTGTCGCGACGAGCGACTCCTGGAGCCCGCCGAGCCACAGGTACGCCATCACCATCGGCTTGCGCGGGTCCTCGTCCGGGAGCCGGTAGAGCAGGTCGGTGTCGTCCTCGTCGGCGATCTCGAGGCGGGAGCCGATCGCCAGGCGCAGGTCGTTCAGGGCGCCGAGCCACTGCCGGGACTCGTCCGCCGACAGCTTCAGCACCGCCCCGTCCTCGCCCGCGGACTGCGAGGCCACGGCGTCCAGGCCGCGGACCACCGCGAGGGCGCTCTCCCGCTTGCCGGCCCGCAGGTCGTTCTCGGTGTAGCGGCGGAACTCCGCGGAGTGCGCCCGCTGCTCCTCGGCCTCCCGGGCCTGGGGGGTGCCCTCGGGGTCGCCGTAGGCGTCCGGGAACAGGCGGCGCAGCACCGGGTCGGAGGGCGGCTCGCTCGGGCCCTCGGCGAACAGCTCGGCGAGCGGGTCGTCGGAGGCGTCCTCGGCGGGTCCCGGCCCGATCAGCTCCAGGAGCTGCACGGCCAGGGAGCGGATGATGGAGATCTCGACGTCGTCGAGGGCGACGGCCGCGCCGCCGCCGGGGAGTGGTTCGAATTGTCCGGGCATGAAGGCGATTCAGCTGCTTCCGTCCTGCGGGCGGGCGTGGGTCATTTCCGGTCCTGCTGGAGGGTGGCCCACAGGCCGTAGCCGTGCATGGCCTGTACGTCCCGTTCCATCTCCTCCCGGCTGCCGCTGGAGACGACCGCCCGGCCCTTGTGGTGGACGTCCATCATGAGCTTGGTGGCCTTGTCCTTCGAGTAGCCGAAATACGTCTGGAAGACGTACGTCACGTAGCTCATGAGGTTGACGGGATCGTTGTGGACGATCGTCACCCAGGGCACGTCGGGCTCGGGTACGGCGAAGACCTCCTCCGCCGACTCGGTCTTCTCGATCTCCATGGGTGCGGCTGCCGTCACATGGCCCATGCTGCCACCACAGGGGGGCACCCGCACAAACGGGCTTGTGGCGGGCGCCACGAAAACAGGCGGGCCCTGAAATCGTCAGAGTGACGAAATGGGGGTACGATCCGTCGTATGAACACAGCGGACCTTGGGCTGCCGGTGGACGTCCCCTCGACGGCGCTCTTCACGGACCAGTACGAGCTGACCATGCTCCGAGCCGCCCTGAAGGCCGGTACGGCCGGGCGGCGGAGCGTGTTCGAGGTCTTCACCCGGCGGTTGCCCGACGGCCGCCGCTACGGCGTCGTGGCGGGCACCGGACGGGTGCTGGACGCGGTGGAGAACTTCCGTTTCGACGCGGACGTGCTGCGCTTCCTGCGCGAGAAGGACATCGTCGACGAGGAGACCCTGGACTGGCTCGCCCGGTACCGCTTCGGCGGGGACATCTGGGGCTACCCCGAGGGCGAGGTGTACTTCCCCGGGTCGCCGATCATGCGGGTCGAGGGGACCTTCGCCGAGTGCGTGCTGCTCGAGACGGTGATCCTCTCCATCCTCAACCACGACTCGGCGATCGCCGCCGCCGCCTCCCGCATGTCGTCCGCCGCCGGCGACCGGCCGCTGATCGAGATGGGCGCCCGCCGCACCCACGAGCTGGCCGCCGTCGCCGCCGCCCGCTCGGCCTACGTCGGCGGCTTCGCCACCACCTCCGACCTGGCCGCCGGCTTCCGCTACAACATCCCCACCGTCGGCACCTCCGCCCACGCCTTCACCCTGCTGCACGACAACGAGCGCGACGCCTTCCGCGCCCAGGTGGACTCCCTGGGCGCGGACACCACGCTCCTGGTGGACACCTACGACGTCGCCGAGGCCGTCCGCACGGCCGTGGAGATCGCCGGGCCCGAGCTGGGCGCCGTGCGCATCGACTCCGGCGACCTGCTGCTCGTCGCCCACCGGGTGCGCCAGCAGCTGGACGAGCTGGGTGCCACCGAGACGAAGATCGTCGTGACCTCGGACCTGGACGAGTACGCCATCGCCTCGCTGGCGGCCGCGCCCGTGGACGCCTACGGCGTCGGCACCCAGCTGGTGACCGGCTCCGGTCACCCGACGGCCTCGATGGTCTACAAGCTCGTCGCCCGCGCCGAGTCCGGCGAGGAAGGGGCGCCGCTGGTGCCGGTGGCCAAGAAGTCCAGCGGGGGAAAGACCTCGATCGGCGGCCGCAAGTGGGCCGCGCGGCGCCTGGACGCGCACGGGTACGCCGAGGCCGAGGTGGTCGGCACCGGTCCGGTGCCCGACGCGCTGGCCGACCGGCAGCTCCTGGTCGAGCTGGTCAAGGGCGGCGAGGTCGTCGCCCGCGAGCCGCTGGACGCCGCCCGGGACCGGCACGCGGCGGCCCGCGCCAACCTTCCGCTGTCCGCCACCCAGCTCTCCCGAGGGGAACCCGTCATTCCGACGGAGTACGCGCACGGGGGCTCGGGTAGCTAAAGCGGTGCGGCCCCACAAGGCCCGAATCAGCCCCGTCCGTCCAGCCACCCCCTGCTCCCGATCCCCAGCCGACCCAGTCGAAGGACACCGACCATGCGCCGCGCCTTGATCGTCGTAGACGTGCAGAACGACTTCTGCGAGGGAGGCAGCCTCGCGGTGTCCGGCGGTGCCGACGTGGCCGCCGCCATCACCGAGCTGATCGGGCAGGCGCCCGCCGGCTACCGCCACGTGGTGGCCACCCGCGACCACCACGTCGCGCCGGGCGGCCACTTCGCCGACAACCCGGACTACGTCCACTCCTGGCCGGCGCACTGCGTCGCCGGCACCGAGGGGGTCGGCTTCCACCCGAACTTCGCCCCGGCCGTCGCCTCCGGCGCGATAGACGCCGTCTTCGACAAGGGGGCGTACGCGGCCGCCTACAGCGGCTTCGAGGGCGCCGACGAGAACGGCACGGCGCTCGCCGAGTGGCTGCGGGCCCGGGAGATCGACGAGGTCGACGTCGTGGGCATCGCCACCGACCACTGCGTGCGGGCCACCGCCCTGGACGCCGCCCGGGAGGGCTTCCGTACGCAGGTGCTGCTCGACCTGACCGCCGGGGTGGCCGCGGAGACCACCGAGCGGGCGCTGGAGGAGCTGCGGGAGGCGGGCGTGGAGCTGTCCGGGAAGCCGGTCGTGCAGTAGAGCCACCTGGCCCGCAGACCCCGGCCTGGTCGTCCTCGGGTACTACGTCTGGGCGGTCGGGCGTCTGAGCAGGGCCCGGATCGGGTGCCACAGCTCCTGGACCAGGTCGGGGCCGCCCACGGCCCCGGCCACCGGTGCCGTACGCCATATCAGGCCGTCCGGGTGGTGCAGGACCGCGGTGACCTCGTCCGGGGACGGCGGGGCCGCGTTGCCCCGCAGGTAGACGCTGCGCAGCCCCAGGTTGCGCAGCCTGGTCAGGGCGCGTGCCCGGTTCTGGGCGTGGACGAGAAAGCGCACTCCTCCTGCCTCCGGGCCGGCGGGGCTGGGCAGGTTCAGTGCCACCACCACCGTGCCGTTCGGCAGCTTGCAGAAGCCTCCTGCGGCCATGCGCTCATACCCCCGAGTCAGCCTGTGTCGGTCCGGGCACCGGGCCCGGTGTCAATAAGAGAACCACAGGACGCACCTAAACACGGATCGGCGGCGACCCGCCAGGGGGTCGCCGCCGATCACGCTCTGACCTGGGCAGATGCTATTTACCTGCCCGCGGGGCCGACCTCGAGCTCGATCGTCGAGCCGTTCTTGGCCTCCTTGAGGATCTTGATCTTCGTGTTGGTGTCAGTGACCTGGACGCCACCGGTCGGGTTCGCCGGGTCGTAGTAGTCGTTCTTGCGGTCGTTGAAGACCGAGACGCCCTTCGAGCCCGGGATGTACTTCGCGACGTCCGCCTTGTGCAGCGTCATGCCGTCCGTGCGGTAGAGGCTGAACGGCGAGTCGTACGTCTGGAAGCGGTTGCGCATGACCGTGCCGTCCTTCCACTTCAGCGCGGTCGGGTGCGAGTCGATCGGCAGGACCAGGCCCTTGCCCGGGTGCTGGCTGGTGTTGTTGTCGGCCTGGGAGGTGTCCCACTTCCAGATCAGCAGGCCGTTCTGGTACGCGTAGTGCTCGACCCAGTTCGGGCGCTCCGTGAAGCCGAAGTTGTACGGGCCGGTCTTCAGCGTCTCGTCGTACGACACGTACTGCCGGTTCTCGGCGATGTAGTACTGCGCGTACTCCTTGGTGAAGGACGCGCCCTTGCGGGTGAAGCCGTCCGCCGTCCACGCGGCGTCCTCGGTCTCCGCGTTGTCGGAGAAGAGCGTCTCGCCGTCGGCCGTCACCGCGATCTCGTCGGCGGTGAAGCCCTTCATGGCCAGGCCGCCGTCGGTCTGGTAGCGGAAGCGCAGGTCGATCTTCTTGCCGGCGTAGGCGTCCAGCGGGTAGACGAGCTTGCCGTAGGCGTCGACGGTGGCGCTCAGGGCGGGCTTGTCGCTGCCGTCGCGCTGGATCGGCTGGCCGTCGAACGTGCCGTCGATCGCGGTCCAGTTGGCGCCGCCGTCGGTGGACACCTCGGTGTAGAGGAAGTCGTAGTCGGCCTCGATGTCGTACCAGCCGTCCAGGGTGAGGGAGGCGGACGACTTGCCGGTGAGGTCGACGCTGCGGCTCAGGGTGTTCTTGAGGTCGTTGCCGCTGCCGCTCCACCACTGGGTCTCACCCTCGGCGGGGGTCACGATCTCGGTGGTGACCTCCTCCTTCGGCAGCTCGACGACCAGGCCCTGCTTGTGCTTGGTGTTGTACTCGGCCAGGCCCAGCTTGTGCCAGGAGTTGACGCCCGCCTTGGCGGTGTCGTAGTTCAGCCAGCCCAGCTGGAGCTTGTCCCAGGCGTTCATGTCGCCGGGCAGGTCGCCGATCTCGTTGCGGCCGGTGCCCAGCCACGAGCCGGACGACATCAGCGTCCAGAAGCCGGTGGAGTTGTCGCCGCCGGCGGTGTCGTAGTGGTCCGGCAGGCCGAGGTCGTGGCCGTACTCGTGGGCGTAGACGCCGAGTCCGCCGTTCTCCGGCTGGATGGTGTAGTCGCCGACCCAGATGCCGGTGTCGCCGATCTGCGTGCCGCCGAGCTTGTTCTCACCGGGGCCGGTGGAACCGGCGTCGGTGCCGAAGGCGTACCAGCGGTGGGCCCAGATCGCGTCCTCGCCCTGCGCACCGCCGCCCGCGGACTCGTCCTCACCGGCGTGCACGATCTGGAAGTGGTCGATGTAGCCGTCGGGCTCGTTGAAGTCGCCGTCGCCGTCGAAGTCGTAGCGGTCCCACTGGTCGTACTGGGTCAGCTGGGACTTGATCTGGGCGTCGGTGCGGCCGGCCGCCTTCTGGTCTGCGACCCAGGCGGTGACGCCGTCCTGCACCGCGTACCAGGCGCAGTTGTCGGGGTCGCACTTGTTGGAGCCGTAACGGGCCTCGTTGTAGGGCACCTTGACCCAGTCGGAGACCTCGCCGTCGACCGAGTAGCGGCCGGAGGACTGCTTCTCGTAGTAGGTCTTGACCGAGTTGACGCCCTCGCCGGAACCGAAGTACAGGTCCTGGAAGTGCTCCTGGTTGTAGTCCTCCTGCCAGGCCGTGGAGTTGTCCTTCTTGCGGTTCGGCTTGGCTATCTGGTTGTGCAGCGGGCCGGCGTCGCCGCCGTAGCGGCTGTCGACCTTGTTGCCGAACTCGACCAGGATGGTGAAGATCTTGTCGGTCTTCTCCCGGCCCAGCTCGACGTACTTGCTGTCGCCCTTCTTGCTCTTCAGCTGGACGACGTTGGAGCCGTCCTTCTTCTTCACCGACGCGTTGCCGGATATGACCTGCTTCAGGGCCTCCTCACGCTGAGCGGCCTGAGTGTCGCTCAGGGGGCCCTTGAGGTCGTGGGAGCGCGTGGTCTTGTCCGGGCTCGGGTCGTGGCGGTCCACGGCCTCCGGCCGGGACGGCGAGTCGGCCTGCGCCACGCCGGCCGCCGAGAGCGTGGCGGTCGCGGCGGCGAGTGCGACGGTGGTCGCCGCCGTTCTGAACGTCCAGGATCTTCTGGTCACTTGAGTTCCTCCCCCGCGTCCACGCGCGCGGAAGGGGGGACAAGGACAGAGCAAAGTCCGCGCACACGTGCTCAACGCGTGTAGTCAAGTGACGACATTTGACTAGAGGTTCGATGGAAAAGACAGACCTTGACTTGAGCAGAACAAGTGCACTATGCGGAGTCGTCGTTCGCTTTGCGGACACCGGATCGTGACCTTCGCGGGGTCCGGCGGGCCCCGGCCGGGTCCGCCGGGCGCGCGGGACCGTCCGCTTCCCGGACGTCATGAATCCGTGCGCCCCCCGTGCATCGGCCATGCCGGTTAGGTCGTGCTTACTACTGGTTCCACTCGGGCACACAGCGGGTTAGAGTCGCTTGGCGGAACGCCCGGAGACCGGCGGAAAGCCAGGCCGACAGCCCATCTCGCCCCAAGATTGTCTTCCGAGGACACGATGGCCATGCCCCGTCCGACTGCCGCACAGTTCGCCTACGGTTCGTGCACCGTGATCTTCTCGACGCTCGCCATGCTGCTGCTGTCGCAGACGAGTTCGGGTCCCGGAGTCGCTCTCATCGCCGTCGCGGCCCTCGCCCTCGGGCTGTTGGTCGCCATGACGGTCCCTCTGCCCAGGACGCGCGCGGTGACCGCCGCGCCGCCCCACAGGATCGCCGCCGACCGGGAGCCGGTACAGGTGTCCGCGGCGACCCGGGTTCCCGCCGGCGCGGGCGAGGCGACGCGCGGGCGGGCCGCCTGAGGCCGGAGCCGGCGCGGAAGCCGGTGCCCGGTGCCGTTGCCGGTGACGCCGGTGTCCGCGGCCGTCAACGGGTGCTGACCACGACCGTCTTGGCCGCCTTGTCGTGCAGGCCCTGCTTGTAGGGCTTGTCGAAGAAGCTCCAGCCGCCCGCGATGATCGTCCACACGCAGGCGCAGCAGAACGCGAACGGGATCCACAGCACCAGGGCCCGGATCAGCGACGTCTGCACCGAGGGCGTCGCCCCGTTGTCCAGGTTGGCCACCCGCATCCCGAGCCACTTCTTGCCGAGGGTCTGGCCCGTCTTCGTGGTCATGTAGGTGTCGTACGCGATGTACAGCACGGCGGCGATCACGGACTGCCCGAAGGACTTGCCGACGGAGATGTCGTCACCGTCCACCTGGTACTCCTGGACGTTGAACGCCCAGCTGAGCAGCCAGACCACGATGCCCACGAGGATCATGTCGATGATCCGCGCGAGCGTGCGCCGCCCGCTGTCGGCGAGCGGGGGCATCCCGGCCAGCGGATCGCCGGGATAGCCGCCACCGCCGTACGGGTCACCGCCGTAGGGGCCGCCGCCACCGGGAGGAGGGGGGCCGCCGTACGGACCGCCGCCACCGGGAGGAGGGGCGCCGCCGTACGGACCGCTGCCACCGGGAGGAGGGGCGCCGCCGTACGGACCGCTGCCACCGGGAGGAGGGGCGCCGTAAGGGCCTCCACCGCCGGGGGGCGGGGGCGGGTTGTCGTAGGGGTGCTTCCTCAGCGGGTCGTCTTCCGGCGGCTGCTGCCCGCCGGAGCCGGGGGGCGGTTCGCTGCTCATGTCCCGAGTCGAACTCGGACTCTCTTCGCTCGCATCCGGCGAGCGGCCGTCCGGAGTAGCGAGGGTGCGTGGTCCGACTCAGTACAGCCCCTCGCCCCTTGAGGTACGTGCAGTGCGACGCGCCCCAAAGGGGCGCGGGGAACTGCGCGACCAGCCTCCACGCACCCGCACCCGACCGCGAACCAGGCACCCCCTGCCCGCCCCCCGGCCAAGCTAGCCCGCGACAAACGTGCCGGCGGCCTTGTCGTGCCAGCACTGGTGCCAGGGACGGTCGAACAGGCACCACACGACGCCGACCACGCCGACGGCCAGGAGGCCCGGGACGCTGTAGACCAGCCAGCGGCGCAGGGCCGCGCCGAACGACGGCGGCTCGTGGGCCTCGATGTCCCGTACCTCGAGGCCGAGCAGCTTCTTGCCCAGGGTGCGGCCCCACTTGGCGGTGGGCAGCGCTTCGTAGACGACGCCGAAGAGCAGCAGGACGGCGAGCACGATGCCCAGGTACGTGGACGTCGTGCCGTCCAGCAGCCAGACCGTGACCGTCTCACCGGAGAGCTTGGCCTCGTCGATCTTGTCGTTGACGTGGTCGATCGCCTTGACGCCGAGCGGTACGGCGGCCACGGCGGTGACGCCCGCGAGGACGACGGTGTCGATCAGCCGGGCGGCCAGCCGCTTGCCGAGCCCGGCGGGCCGGGCCGCCGCCTGGCGTCGGGCGGCGGCCTGGAACACGTCCTCGACCGGCGGCTTCCACGGGGCGACGGGCTGCTCGTCCCCGCCCGCCCCGGCCAGCCGGTGCACCTGCTGCGCCCAGGAGGACTGACCGCCACCGGGACCGCCCGCCGCGACCGGCGCGGAGGGGGCGGGCTGCGGCGGGGGCGCCTGGTGCGGAACCGCGGGGGCGGCAGGGGCGGTCGGGGTCGCGGGAGCCTGGGCCGCGGCCGCCCGGGCGGCGGCTGCCTTGCCGGCCCCGAAGCCTGGGCCGGAACCGGAACCGGAACCGGAAGCGGCTCCGGGTCCGCCGGGCTGCGGGCCCGTGCGCGGGGTGACCGCGCGGAAGGTCATGGTGCCCTCGTCCTCCGCAGGGGCGGGAGCACCGCCCGGCGCCGGTGCACCCTGCGAGCCCGCAGGGGGACGGCGGAAGACGAAGGTGTTGCCGGCCTGAGCCTCCGCCTCGGCCGCCGCCTCGCCGGAAGCGGAAGCAGAGGCGGAAGCGGAAGCGGGAGCAGGGGCAGACGCGGAAGCGGGGGCAGACGCGGAGGCAGGAGCAGACGCGGAAGCGGGGGCAGACGCGGAGGCGGACGCGGCGTCGCCCCGCGCGCCGGCGTCCGCGGCGCCGTCGGCGGACGGTGCCGTCTGCCGGGCGTGCGGGACCCTCGGGTCCGCGCCCCGCGCCGTGCCCGGCCAGGCGACGCGCTGGTCGGGGCCGTCGGCGGCGCCGGAAGGAGCGGAGCGGTCGGCGCCCCAGGCGGTGGCGGACTCCGGACGGCTGCCGTGCTGGGACGCGGCGGCGGGCGGCGGGTCCTCGACCGGGTCCTCGTCGAAGAAGTGCGGTCCTGTCTCCTCGACGGAGGGCCGCGCGCCGGGCGGAGGCGCGAGCGGCTCGCCGTCCTTGGGGGCGGGCCGGCTCGTGCCCGCCACCCAGGAGGCGCCGTTCCAGTACCGGACGTATCCAGGAATGGACGGGTCCGGGTAATACCCTTCGCGGGGCCTGTCGTCGCCGGGGGCCGGGGTTGGGGCGCTCATGTCCGTCGTCCCGTATCTGCTCGGGGGTTGATAGAGGGGCTCCAACATCTATCAGACGGGCGCAATCCGCACGGCCGGTCCCGCCGTACCCACCCCTTTCCGGGCAACCTCGTGCACGGACCTTCACACCCGGACCGGGGTTCGGGAAAAAGTTCCGCGAACCCGCGTAATGCTCCCGCCCCCGGCCGCTCTCCCTGGGCAAGGACCGTACGAGACACGGGAGAGGAACCTCGCCATGCACCCCAACCCCACCGGCCGCACCGGCCCCACCGTCGTGGAGCGCGAGCTGGAGCTGCGGCTCATCCTGTCGCCCGAGCACGGCGTCCCGGTGCCGGCCCGGCTCGGCTACCACACCGACGACCCCTACGCCGTCCACGTCACCTTCCACATCGACTCCGGCCACCCGGTGCACTGGACGTTCGCCCGTGACCTGCTGGTGGAGGGCGTCTTCCGGCCGTCCGGGCACGGGGACGTGCGGGTGTGGCCGTCGAAGGCGGAGGGCCGCAGCGTCGTGCTGATGGCGCTGAGCAGCCCGGACGGCGACGCCCTCCTGGAGGCGCCCACCCCGCAGGTGTCGGCCTGGCTGGAGCGGACGCTGCGGACGGTGCCGCCGGGGACCGAGGGCGCGCAGCTCGGCATCGACGACGGGCTGGCCGAGCTGCTCGCCCGGTGAGGAGCGGCAGGGCTCAGAAGAGCTTGCCCGGATTGAGGATGCCCAGCGGGTCGAAGACCTGTTTGACGGCCCGCTGCATCTCCAGGCCCACCGGGCCGATCTCCCGCGCCAGCCACTCCTTCTTCAGGACGCCCACGCCGTGCTCGCCGGTGATGGTGCCGTCGAGTTCCAGGCCGAGGGCCATGATCTCGTCGAAGGACTCGCGGGCCCGCCGGGACTCGTCGGGGTCGGAGGCGTCGAAGCAGACGGTGGGGTGGGTGTTGCCGTCGCCCGCGTGGGCGCAGACGCCGATGGTGAGGCCGTACTTCTCGGCGATCCGCTCGATGCCCTCCAGCATGTCGCCGAGCCGGGAGCGGGGCACGCACACGTCGTCGATCATCGTCGTGCCCTTGACGGCTTCGAGGGCGGTGAGGGCCAGGCGGCGTGCCTGCAGGAGGAGTTCGGACTCGGCCGCGTCCTCGGCCGGGACCACCTGGGTGGCGCCCGCGGCCTCGCACAGCGCGCCGACGGCGGTGAGGTCGGCGGCCGGGTCGGTGGTGTCGAAGGCGGCGAGGAGCAGGGCCTCGGTGGTCTCCGGCAGGCCCATGTGGGCGAGGTCGTTGACCGCCTTGACGGTCGTACGGTCCATCAGTTCGAGGAGGGAGGGGACGTGTCCTCCTTCCATGATCTTGCAGATCGCGTCGCACGCGGCGGACGCGGAGGCGAACTCGGCGGCCAGCACCAGCTGCTCGGGCGGCTTGGGCCGCAGCGCGAGGACCGCCCGTACGACGATGCCGATGGAGCCCTCGGAGCCGACGAAGAGCCGGGTGAGGTCGTACCCGGCGACGCCCTTGGCGGTGCGGCGGCCGGTGGACATCAGGCGGCCGTCGGCGAGGACGACGTCGAGGCCGAGGACGTACTCGGCGGTCACCCCGTACTTGACGCAGCACAGGCCGCCGGAGGCGGTGCCGATGTTGCCGCCGATGGTGCACATCTCCCAGCTGGAGGGGTCGGGAGGGTAGTAGAGGCCGTGCTCGTTCACCGCGCGGGACAGCGTGGCGTTGACGACGCCCGGTTCGACGACGGCGACGCGGTCGACCGGGTTGATCTCCAGGATGCGGTCCATCTTCGTCAGGGAGAGGACCACGCAGCCGTCGGTGGCGTTGGCCGCGCCGGACAGGCCGGTGCGGGCGCCCTGCGGGACCACCGGGACGCGCAGTTCGGTGGCGGTGCGCATGACGTGCTGGACGTCCTCCACGGTGCGCGGCAGGACGACCACGGCGGGGACGCCGGCCGGGCAGAAGCTCGCCATGTCGTTGGCGTAGGAGGCAGTGACGTCGGGATCGGTGAGGACGGACTCGGCGGGCAGTCCGGCGAGCAGCCGGTCGACGAGGGTGCTGTTGACCGTCGCGGCTGCGTCGTCTTCGTCGCGAGGCGCTTCGATACGGCTCATGATCACAGCGTCGCACCCGGGGGCCATCGGTGTGAACCCCGTGGACGGCACCCGTCACCCTGCCCGGTGGGATCGTCGTATTGGCGCACAGTGAGCGCCATGGAGGTCATGGAGAGGCAGACCCGGCGGAAACAGGGCGAGGTACCGGCACCCGGGCGGCGGTCGCGCCCCGGACGCCGGATGCTGCTCGCCTCCGTCGCCGGGGCCGCCGTACTCGGCGGGGTCCTGGTGCTGCTGCCCTGGGAGAGCGGCGACGCTCCCCCGCCCGCGCCGGGGCCCGCGGCGCTGGCGCAGGGGGCGGTCACCACGGGAGTGCCCGCCACGCTGGGGGACCTGGCGGCGCTGATCGGCGACCGGGAGACCCATCTGCGGGCGCATCCGCTGGACGGGGTGTCGTGGGCGGTCCTCGGCGCGGCCTACGTCGAGCAGGGCCGGCGTACGGCGGACGGCGCGAACTGGCCGAAGGCCGAGAAGGCGCTGCGCACCTCGCTGAAGACGGGGCCGAAGCGCAACCCGCAGGCCCTGGAGGGGCTCGCGGCGCTGGCGGTGGCGCGCCGGGACTTCCCGGCGGCGAAGAAGTGGGGCGAGAGCGCGGTGAAGGCGGCGCCGAAGCGGTGGACGGCGCACGCCGTGCTGATCGACGCGTACAGGGGGCTCGGCGACGACAAGGGCGTGGGCCGGGCCCTGGACAAGGTGATGGAGCTGCGCCCGGGCGCTCCGGCCGTGGGAGCGCTGGCCGCGACCGTCTACCGGGACCGGGGCTGGCGGGAGGACGCGGAGGCGCGGATCTCGGACGCGGCGGCGGCCGCCGAGGCACCGGCCGAGCGGGCGGCGTACCTGGAGCAGGCCGGGCGGCTGGCGTTCGAGCGCGGGGACCGTCAGGAGGCGCTGCGGTTCTTCCAGGAGGCGCTGCGCACCGACCCCGACCAGCGGGCCGCGCAGGCCGGGCAGGGCCGGGCGCTGGCGGCGCTGGGCCGGACGACGGAGGCGCTGTCCGCGTACCAGGCGGCGCTGGCGAAGCGGCCGAGCCCCGAGTACGCGCTGGAGCTGGGCGAGCTGTACGAGTCGCTGGGCCTCGGGCAGGCGGCGCGGGTGGAGTACGACCTGCTGCGGGAGCGGGCGCGGGGCGCCGAGGCGGCCGGGGCGGACGAGCAACTGATGCTGGGAAGGCTGGAGGCGGACCACGGCGATCCGGCCGAGGCGGTGCGCCTGCTGCGGGCGGAGTGGGGGCGGCAGCCGGGGATCGCGGTCGCCGACGCGCTGGGCTGGGCGCTGCACCGCAGCGGTGCCGACGAGGAGGCGCTGGAGTTCGCGACGATCGCGACCGACGGCGACAAGGGCGGCGGGGTGCGCAGCGCGCTGTACGTGTTCCACCGGGGCGTGGTCGAGCAGGAGCTGGGGCGGTACGGGCCCGCGCGGCGGCATCTGCGGGAGGCGCTGACGATCAACCCGTACTTCTCGCCGCTGCGGGTGCCGGAGGCGAAGCGGGCGCTGACGGAGCTGGGCGAGCCCCCGGTGGAGGGCCCGCCCGACTAGCACCTGTGCGTCAGAGGTTGCCGCGCTTCTCCTGCTCGCGCTCGATCGCCTCGAACAGGGCCTTGAAGTTGCCCTTGCCGAAGCCCATCGAGCCGTGGCGTTCGATCATCTCGAAGAAGACGGTCGGACGGTCCTGGACCGGCTTGGTGAAGATCTGCAGCAGGTAGCCGTCCTCGTCGCGGTCGACGAGGATCTTCAGCTCGCGCAGGATGTCGACGGGCACCCGGGTCTCGCCGGCCCACTCGCCGAGCGTGTCGTAGTACGAGTCGGGGGTGTCCAGGAACTCGACGCCTGCCGCCTTCATCGCGCGGACGGTCGCCACGATGTCGTTGGTGTTCAGCGCGATGTGCTGGACGCCGGCGCCACCGTAGAACTCCAGGTACTCGTCGATCTGGGACTTCTTCTTGGCGACCGCGGGCTCGTTGATCGGGAACTTGACCTTGAGGGTGCCGTCCGCGACCACCTTGGACATCAGCGCGCTGTACTCGGTGGCGATGTCGTCGCCCACGAACTCCTTCATGTTCGTGAAGCCCATGACCTTGTTGTAGAAGCCGACCCACTCGTTCATGCGGCCGAGTTCGACGTTGCCGACGCAGTGGTCCACGGCCTGGAAGACGCGCTGGGCGGGCGGGGCGACCATCGGCTTGGCGGGGACGTACCCGGGCAGGTACGGGCCGTCGTAGCCGGTGCGCTCGACGAGCGTGTGGCGGGTCTCGCCGTAGGTGGCGATGGCGGCGAGGACGACGGTGCCGTGCTCGTCCTTGACCTCGTGCGGCTCGGCGAGCGAGCGGGCGCCGTGCTCGACGGCGTAGGCGTGGGCGGCGCGCGCGTCCGGGACCTCGATGGCGAGGTCGACGACGCCGTCGCCGTGCTCGGCGACGTGCTGGGCGAGGAAGGTGCCCCAGTCGGTCGAGGGCTTGATCACCGAGGTGAACACGAAGCGGGCGGAGCCGCTCTCCAGGACGTAGCTCGCGGTCTCCCGGCTGCCGTTCTCCGGTCCGGAGTACGCGACCAGCTTCATGCCGAAGGCGGTGGAGTAGTAGTGCGCGGCCTGCTTGGCGTTGCCCACGGCGAAGACGACCGCGTCCATTCCCTTGACCGGGAAGGGATCGGCCTGCCGGGCGGTGTCGGGAGTGTGGTGTGTGGTCTGCGTCATAGCCGCAGGTTCTCCCGTGCCCGCAAGGTGCGCAATAGTTTGCGTTTTCACTGGGCAACCTGACCAGTGACAGGCCGGTAGTGGCGGGCGATGTGTACAGGATGACCAGCCGGGAGGGTGAGGGGTGTGGCGGGTACGGGGATCGACCGACTGGACGGGCGGATCATCGGTCTGCTGGCGCGGGAACCACGGATCGGGGTCCTCGAGATGTCCCGGCGGCTCGGGGTGGCGCGCGGCACCGCGCAGGCACGGCTCGACCGGCTTCAGTCGAACGGAGTCATACGCGGCTTCGGTCCGGAAGTGGACCCGGCGGCCCTCGGCTACCCGGTGACGGCGTTCGCCACGTTGGAGATCCGGCAGGGCCAAGGGGCCGACGTACGGGCGCACTTGGCGACGGTGCCGGAGGTTCTGGAGCTGCACACCACGACCGGCACCGGGGACATGCTGTGCCGCCTCGTGGCCCGCTCGAACGCCGATCTCCAGCGGGTGATCGACCGGGTTGTCGGTTTTGATGGCATCGTCCGGGCCGCCACGGCGATCGTCATGGAGAACCCCGTTCCGCTGCGGATCATCCCGCTGGTGGAGCAGGCGGCCGAGGACAGCGAAGGACACGACTGAGGCCGGCCCGATCCCGGAGGTGAGCGGACGTGAACTTCTGGGACTTCCTGGGCAGCCGCCACCAGCAGTTGCTCGCCGACGCCTACCAGCACGCCAGCGCGGTCTTCCAGTGCATGGTCGTGGCGACCCTGCTCGGGGTGCTGATCGGCGTCGTCACCTACCGCAGCGAGTGGGCGGGGAACCTGGCGACCCTGTCCACGTCGACCATCCTCACCATCCCGTCGCTGGCCATGATCGGCCTGCTCATCCCGATCGTGGGCCTCGGCGTGCCGCCGACGGTGACCGCGCTGACCCTGTACGGGCTGCTGCCGATCGTGCGCAACTCGATCGTGGGCCTGCGCGGGGTCGACCCGTCGCTGGTGGACGCGGCCAAGGGCATCGGGATGTCGCGTCCGGCGCGGCTGCTGCGGGTGGAGCTGCCGCTGGCCTGGCCGCCGATCCTGACCGGCATCCGGGTCTCGACGCAGATGCTGATGGGCATCGCGGCGATCGCCGCCTACGCCTCCGGACCGGGCCTCGGCAACGAGATCTTCCGCGGGATCGCCTCACTGGGCAGCAAGAACGCGCTCAACCAGGTCCTCGCGGGCACGCTCGGGATCATCGTCCTGGCCCTGCTGTTCGACGCGGCGTACGTGCTGCTGGGACGGCTGACCATTCCGAGGGGGATCCGTGTCTGAGACGGCGGAATCCGTGGCCGGGAACGGCCACAGCGGCACCACCGGGGCGACCATCGAGCTGGAGTCCCTCACCAAGCGCTACCCGGGCAATCCGCAGCCCGCCGTCGAGAACGTGTCGATGGAGATCAAGGCCGGGGAGACGGTCATCCTCGTGGGCCCCTCGGGCTGCGGGAAGTCCACCACCCTGAAGATGATCAACCGGCTGATCGAGCCCAGCGGCGGCCGCATCCGCATCAACGGCGAGGACGTCACCGACATCGACCCGGTGAAGCTGCGCCGCAAGGTCGGTTACGCGATCCAGTCCTCCGGTCTCTTCCCGCACATGACCGTCGCCCAGAACATCGCGCTCGTACCGAAGATGATCGGCTGGTCGAAGTCCCGCATCCGCTCGCGGGTGGAGGAGATGCTGGACCTGGTCGGCCTGGACGCCGGGGAGTTCCACGGCCGCTATCCGCGCCAGCTGTCCGGCGGCCAGCAGCAGCGGGTGGGCGTGGCGCGGGCCCTGGCGGCCGATCCGCCCGTGCTGCTGATGGACGAGCCGTTCGGCGCGGTCGACCCGATCACCCGCGACCACCTCCAGGACGAGCTGATCCGCCTCCAGCACGAGCTGCACAAGACGATCGTCTTCGTCACCCACGACTTCGACGAGGCGATCAAGCTGGGCGACCGGATCGCCGTACTGCGCGAACGCTCCCACATCGCCCAGTTCGACACCCCGGAGGCGATCCTGACCAACCCGGCGGACGACTTCGTCTCCGGCTTCGTGGGCGCGGGCGCGGCCCTCAAACGCCTGAACCTGACCCGGGTGCGGGACGTGGGCATCACGGACTACCCGACGGTGACCGTGGAGGACCCGCTCCAGCACATCTTCGACCGGCTGCGGGAGTCGGGCACCA
The DNA here is from genome assembly GCF_041538145.2 of Streptomyces sp. MMCC 100. Classification (NCBI taxonomy): domain Bacteria; kingdom Bacillati; phylum Actinomycetota; class Actinomycetes; order Kitasatosporales; family Streptomycetaceae; genus Streptomyces; species Streptomyces sp. MMCC 100. The sequence goes on along the minus strand of NZ_JBGORK020000001.1, from coordinate 675,392 downwards.
ACGAGATCCTGCTCCTCGACCGGCGCGGGCGCCCCTACAAGTGGCTGCGGCGCGGCGACCTGATGCGGGCCAGGGGCTCGCTGGCGCGGGCCGGGACGCTGGTCCACGACACGGTGACCCGGGACGCGACGCTGCGGGACGCGTTGGAGGCGGTGCTCACCGACAACGCGGGGCGGGTCGCGGTCACCGGGCGGCGCGGCGCGTACGAGGGCGTCGTCGACATGGAGACGCTGATGAACTCCGTGCACGAACTGCTGGAGGCCGACCGGCTCGACGCGCTGGAGCACCAGCACGACCTCGAGGAGACCCGGGCCACGCAGACGCACAGCGAGCAGGAGGGCTTCGGCGAGGTCGGAGGCCGCGCGTGAGCGGCTCCGCCCGACCCTCCCCCGGCCGCCGTCCCGAGGGCGAGCACGAGGTCAAGGGGCTCGCCTTCCGGGACGAGGGCGGGGGCGGGGAGGAGGGCGAGGCGCCGCCGCCGTCCCCGGTGGCGGCGGGCCCCCGGGTCGGCTGGCGCAAGCTGACCTTCCTGCCCGTCGTCCTGATCGCCGTACTGCTGGCGACCTGGCTGTGGTTCCGGCAGGCCGACCTGGACGCGCTCAGCCGCAACGCCCTCGGGAACGGCCAGGTCACCAAGGCCCTGTGGCAGCACGTGCAGCTCACGGTGATCTCCACCTTCTTCGTGCTGATCATCGCGATCCCGCTGGGCGTCCTGCTCACCCGCAGGGCGTTCCGGAAGGCCACCCCGTTCGCGATGGCGTTCGCCAACATGGGCCAGGCGACCCCGGCGATCGGTCTGCTGGCGCTGCTGGTGATCTGGCTGGGCATCGGCCGCAAGGCGGCCCTGATCGGCATCATCATCTACGCCGTCCTGCCCGTGCTCTCCAACACCATCGCCGGCCTGAAGGCGAACGACCCGACGCTCCTGGAGGCGGCCCGCGGCATCGGCATGTCCCCGCTGGGCGTCCTCACCCGGGTGGAACTCCCCCTGGCCGTCCCGCTCATCCTGGCCGGCGTGCGCACGGCGCTCGTCCTGAACGTCGGTACGGCGACGCTGGCGACCTTCGGCGGCGGCGGTGGCCTGGGCGTGCTGATCACCACCGGCATCACCAGCCAGCGGATGCCGGTGCTGGTCCTGGGCTCGATCCTCACGGTCGCCCTCGCCCTGCTGGTGGACTGGCTGGCGTCGCTGGCGGAACTGCTGCTGCGTCCGCGGGGCCTGGAGGTGAGCACATGACACGGCTGAGACGGCCTACGGGCCTGCTGCTGGCCGTCTCGCTCCTGACGGCCTTGGCCGGGTGCGGCCTGACCAGCGGCTCCCCGATGGTCGATGACGTGGAGCCAGGCTCCATCGGTAAGGGAAGGCCGCTGGAAGGGGCCGACCTCACGGTCACCTCGAAGGAGTTCACCGAGCAGCTGGTCCTGGGCGCGATCATGGGCATCGCCTTCGAGGCGGCCGGCGCGGAGGTGCTCGACCGCACCGGCATCCAGGGTTCCGTCGGCACCCGTGCCGCGGTGGAGAACGGCGACGCCGACGCCACGTACGAGTACACGGGCACCGCGTGGATCACGTACCTGGGCAACAGCAAGCCGATCCCCGACCCGGAGCAGCAGTGGGAGGCGGTGAAGGAGGCCGACGCGAAGAAGGGGCTGACGTGGCTGCCGCCGGCCCGCCTGAACAACACGTACGCGCTGGCGATGAACCAGGCCAACTACGAGAAGTACAGGACGAAGACCCTCTCCGAGGTGGCCGAGCTGGCGAAGTCCGACCCCGGGGCGGTGACGCTGTGCGTGGAGGGCGAGTTCGCCAACCGCGCGGACGGTCTGCCGGGCCTGGAGAAGGCGTACGGCATGTCGCTGCCCGCCGGGAACATCACGCAGATGGACACCGGCATCATCTACACCCAGACCGCGAAGGGCGCCTGTACGTACGGCGAGGTGTACACCACCGACGGGCGGATCAAGTCCATGAACCTGGTGGTGATGGAGGACGACAAGAAGTTCTTCCCGAACTACAACGCGGCGCCCATGGTCCGCACGGCCACCCTGAAGAAGTGGCCGGCGATCGCCTCCGTCCTCGACCCGGTCACCAAGGCGCTGACGAACGACGTGGCGCAGACCCTGAACGCGAAGGTCGACGTGGACGGCGAGGATCCGCACCAGGTGGCGCTGGACTGGATGAAGGAGAAGGGCTTCGTGAAGGAGGGGTAGGACCCGGTCGGCTCAGCAGGCGGGGACGTCACCCTTGCCGCTCTCCAACGCCTTCAGCGAGTCGATGGCGCCCTTGAGGGTGGTGACCGGGATCAGCCGGAGCCCCTTCGGCAGCTCGGCCTGCGCGTCCGAGCACTCCGCCTGCGGCACCAGGAAGACGGTGGCCCCGTCCCGCCGGGCGGCCTGCGTCTTGAGCGGAACCCCTCCGACGGCGCCGACCTTGCCGTCGTCGGTGATGGTCCCGGTCCCGGCGATGACCTTGCCACCGGTCAGATCCCCGGCGCCGAGCTTGTCGACGACGCCGAGCGAGAAGAGCAGCCCGGCGCTGGGCCCGCCGACGTCCTCCAGCCGGAGCTCGACGTCGACGTCGCTCTTGTCCAGCCGGAGGTACCGGAGCGCGGCCGTGGTGGCCGAGTCCTGCGACTCCTTCATCTGCTCCTGGTTGTACTCCTCGATCTCGCTCACGTCGTCGCCGCTCGGGTAGACGGCGTCGCGCGGCATCACGGCCCGGTCGGTGTCGAACCAGCTGCTGAGCACGTCCCCCAGATGGATACTCGCGTCGGGCCCGGTCGCCTCGATCGTCGTCATCCGCAGCTGCCCGCTGGTCTCGTGCGTCGGCGCACCGCTGATCGTGATCACCTCGTCGCCCTGGTTCTTGCCCAGCACATCGGCCGTCAGCCCCGGCTGCGCCACGGAGAACGGCAGCGGCGCGAACACGGCGGTCGCGAGCAGCGCCACGACGGGAAGCCCGCAGACGGCGAGGAACTGGGGACGCGTGAGACGAGAGAGCACGGGGTCAATCTAACGCGGGCCCGCCGCCGGCTCTGTGTGCGGGGAACGTCCGGTCCTGCCCTCACGTGTCTGCGCCTGCGCCCCCGCGTCCGGCGCCCTGCCCGTTCACGTGCACCGCCAGCCAGCGGAACTCGCCGCCGGGCCCGTCCTGTCCGGAGTACGGCTCCCAGGCGAGGGGGTAGACGCCCGCCAAGGTGCAGGTGTTCGGCTCGTACGTCCCCTCGGCCCAGAGAAGCGTTCCGGCGAGCTCGCGTCCCTCGTGGATCCTGAACTCGTGGTCCCGGGTGGGGCGGCGGCCGGGGAGCGGCGGCGTCCACAGGGACGGCTCGTTGGTCAGCATGAGCGCCAGGCCGTCCTGCCCGAACCGGCCGCAGAACCGCTCCAGCCTGGCTATGTCGCGCACGAAGTGCAGACGAGCGAGGTCGGTGGCCCCGTGCTGCTTCAGGATGTAGTCCTCGGCCGGTGTGCCGGCGGTGCCGGTCCAGCCCCGGGTGAAGTACTTGAACTCGACGGCGGTTCGGGTGGTCGGCCCGATGCACAGCAGATCCAGGTACTCGGCTCTCCCCGCCCTCCGCTGGGGGGCCTCGAGCCGAGACTCGATCTCCGGCGCCGTCTCCCACAGCACCCGGGCGAAACTGTGCTGGAGGTCGGCCTCCGAGTGGAAGACCGGCCTGAGCCCGCGCAGCCGCGCCATGACCTCGTGCAGCGGAGCCCGTCCGGCGATGTGCCCCGTGCCTGGTGCACTGGACGTCACCGCAGCGCCTCCGCCACCTCGCGGGCCGCGTGCATCACGCGTTCGCCGACCCGCTCCGGGACCACGTCCGCCAGCATGACCACGCCGACGCTGCCCTCCACCCCCGTGACGCCGAGCAGGGGCGCCGCCGCGCCGCAGGCGCCGGCCTCCAGTTCGCCGTGGGTGAGGGTGTAGCCGGGGGCCTCCACGTCCTCGTCGGGGGGCTGGGGCGGCCGGCGGGCGGCCAGGATCGCCTTGCCCGCGGCGCCCCGTTCCAGGGGGTGCCGGAAACCGGCGCGGTAGGCGACGTGGTAGTCGGTCCAGGTCGGCTCCACGACCGCGACGGCCAGCGCTTCCGCGCCGTCCACCAGGGTCAGGTGGGCCGTCGCCCCTATGTCCTCGGCGAGGGACCGCAGGGCCGGCATCGCCGCCTCGCGGACCAGGGGATGCACCTGGCGGCCGAGGCCCAGCACGCCGAGGCCGACGCGGGCGCGTCCGCCCAGGTCCCGGCGTACGAGTGCGTGCTGTTCCAGCGTGGCGAGCAACCGGTACACGACGGTCCGGTTGACGCCCAGCTTGTGCGACAGCTCGGTGACGGTCAGCCCGTGGTCCGTATCGGCCAGCAGTTTGAGGACCCGCAGTCCCCGGTCGAGCGTCTGAGAGGTCTCCGCGGTCACGACGCCCACTCCTTAGTGGTGAGGTCGGCGGCTCTCCTCGCGGATGTGCGTCACCGAGTCCCGTCAGCGACGCGCTTGAGAGGCCGCCGATCGGCTGACGGCCCGGCGTTGTCGCGGGCCCAGTCGCTTCACGGCTGCGCTCCGCGGCGGCGCTGCCACGGGGCGTGTGCGTAGCGGGACAGTAACGACCAGGTCCGCTCAGCGGAAGGCTCCGTCCAGAATCCGGGCGCCAACCGTTATCGAATGCCTGTTTTTGTCCCTATACGTGCGGCACACGCCCGCGACGGCGTCACTTCATGCGTGTCGCCCACTCCTGCACCTTGGCGATGCGCTGGCGCAGCTGGCCGCCGGTCGCCTCGGCGCTGGGCGGGCCGCCGCACACGCGGCGCAGCTCGGTGTGGATGACGCCGTGCGGCTTGCCGCTCTGGTGGACGTAGGCGCCGACCATGGTGTTGAGCTGCTTGCGCAGCTCCATCAGCTCCTTGTGGGAGACCACCGGGCGCCGTTCGGCGGGCAGTTCGAGCAGGTCGGCCTCTTCGTCGGGCTTCTTGCGGCTGTGCGCGATCTGCCGGGCCTGCCGCTTCTGGAGCAGCAACTGCACCTGGTCGGGCTCCAGCAGGCCCGGGATGCCGAGGTAGTCCTGCTCCTCCTCGCTGCCCGGGTGGGCCTGCATCCCGAACTCGGCGCCGTTGTACATGACCCGGTCGAAGGTCGCCTCGGACTCCAGCGCCTCGAAGGCGAACTGCTCCTGCTCGCCGGTGTCCTCGTCCTGCTCCCGGTTCGCCTCGTCCATCTCCTTCTCGGACTCGGCGTAGGGGTCTTCCTCGCCCTCCTTCTTGGGCTTGTCGAGGACGTGGTCGCGCTCGCGCTCCATCTCGTTGGCGAAGGTGAGCAGGTCCGGGACGGTGGGGAGGAAGACGGAGGCGGTCTCGCCGCGGCGGCGGGAGCGGACGAAGCGGCCGACGGCCTGGGCGAAGAAGAGCGGAGTGGAGATGGTGGTCGCGTAGACGCCCACCGCGAGGCGCGGAACGTCGACGCCCTCGGACACCATGCGGACGGCGACCATCCAGCGGTCGGTGCCCTGGCTGAAGGTGTCGATGTTCTTCGAGGCGCCCGCGTCGTCGGACAGCACGACGGTGGCCTTGTTTCCGGTGATCTCACGGATCAGCTTGGCGTAGGCGCGGGCGGAGTCCTGGTCGGCGGCGATGACGAGGGCGCCGGCGTCCGGGATGGCCTTCCTGACCTCGGTCAGCCGCTGGTCGGCGGCGCGCAGCACGGCCGGCATCCACTCGCCGCGCGGGTCGAGCGCGGTGCGCCAGGCCTGGCTGACGGCGTCCTTGGTCATCGGCTCGCCGAGCCGGGCGGCGATCTCGTCGCCCGCCTTGGTGCGCCAGCGCATGTTGCCGCTGTAGCTCATGAAGATGACGGGGCGCACGACGCCGTCGGCGAGCGCGGAGCCGTACCCGTAGGTGTAGTCGGCGGCGGAGCGGCGGATGCCGTCGTTGCCCTCCTCGTACGCCACGAAGGGGATGGGGTTCGTGTCCGAGCGGAAGGGCGTGCCGGTGAGCGCGAGGCGGCGGGTGGCGGGCTCGAAGGCCTCCAGGCAGGCCTCGCCCCAGGACTTGGAGTCACCGGCGTGGTGGATCTCGTCGAGGATGACGAGGGTCTTGCGCTGCTCGACGCGGTTGCGGTGCAGCATGGGGCGGACGCCGACGCCCGCGTAGGTGATGGCGATGCCCTGGTACTCGCGGCTGAGCGGGCCCGCGCTGTACTCGGGGTCCAGCTTGATCCCTATCCGCGCCGCGGCCTCGGCCCACTGCTTCTTCAGGTGCTCGGTCGGCGCGACGACGGTCACCTGCTGCACGACGTGGTGGTGCAGCAGCCAGGACGCCAGCGTCAGCGCGAAGGTCGTCTTTCCGGCGCCGGGGGTGGCGACGGCCAGGAAGTCCCGGGGCTGGTCCTGGAGGTACTTCTCCATCGCCCCCTGCTGCCAGGCCCGCAGCTTGCCGGCGGTGCCCCAGGGGGCACGGCCGGGGAAGGCCGGGGACAGGTGGTGCGAGGTGCTGGAGCTGGCGGTGGTAGTCACGGTCTCCGAAGGGGGTAGAGCGGCTCGGCCACGTATGACAACCGGGCCACCCTACCGGCGGGGCGACGCGATCAACGCGCGCACGGGGGCGGGTCACCCCCGGGTGGGACGGACGTCACAGCCGCCCCTGGGTTCCCACGGGCGCGGGCGTGCCTCACCGCTCCCGCACCCGCGTCGCCACCCACGCACCCGCCAGCGCCACCGCCGCCATGGGCAGGAACACCGCCGCGAAGGCCGCCGGATGGGAGCCGGTGGCCGCGTGGCTCACCGTGCCGCCGCCGAGGGCCGCGAAGGCCGCGCCGCCGGCCGCCAGCAGGACGACGTTGGAGAGGCCGTCGGAGATCTGCAGGGCGGCGGAGTTGGCGCCGGCCTCCTCGGGGGCGGAGAGCTTGAGCAGGAGCACGCTGGTGGAGGAGATCACCAGTCCCATGCCGAAGCAGCCGAAGCCCCAGGCGACGGCCACCGTCCAGGCCGGTACGGCGTCGATCAGCACGCTGGGCGCCGTGGCGACGGCCGCCGCGACCAGGAGCATGCCAAGAGCCATCAGGCGCTCCCGGTGCGGTTCCAGGCGCGGCCGGGACTGCAGCCAGGAGCCCGCCGCCCAGGTCGCACCGCCCGCCGCCAGAGAGAGTCCGGCGAGGGTCGGGCTGAGTCCGCGCTGGGTGACCAGCATCAGCGGGACGAAGGACTCGGCGGCGACGAAGGACCCCGCGGCCACCCCGCGCAGCAGGACCACGGCGGGCAGGCCGCGCGCCGCCCGGTAGGTGCCGCGCGGCAGCAGCCCGAGTACGGCGGGGACGAGCAGCGCCACGCCCGCCGCGCCCGGCAGCAGCGACACCCACCGCAGGTCCTGGGCGGCGTACTGGAGCAGGCCCGCGCCCAGCGAGATGGCGAGGGCTAGGCGGATGCGGCGGCGGTCGAAGGAGGCCGGTGCGTCCCCTACCTCCACGGGACCTGCCGCGCGGCTGCGTATCTGCGGCAGCGCGAGGGCCAGCGGGACGACGACCAGCACCGGGATGCCGAGGAACACCCAGCGCCAGCCGAGGTGCTCGGTCACCGCGCCGGACGCCAGCGGGCCGACGACGGACGGGACGACCCAGCCCGCCGCGAACGCCGCCATGATCGCGGGCCGCAGCCGCTCCGGATAGGCCCGCCCGACGACGACGTACAGCGCGACGATCACCAGCCCGCCGCCGAGTCCCTGGACGGCCCGCCCGAGGATGAACAGCCACATCGCCCCGGCCGTCCCGGACAGCACCAGCCCGGCCGCGAAGGCGGCGATGCCGGTCGTCAGCGGCGCCAGCGGCCCGCGCCGGTCCGACCACTGGCCGGAGAGCACCATCCCGAACAGACTGGTCGTGAAATACCCCGAGAACGCGAACGCGTACAGCGAGACCCCGTCCAGCTCCCGCGCCGCCACCGGCATCGCGGTGCCGACCGCCGTCGCCTCGAAGGCGATCAGCACGATGACGGAGACGATGCCGATGCTCAGCGCCCGGTAGGCGCGGCTCAGCACGGTCTCGTCGGGGGCGGCGGCAGTGGCGACGGAGGGCTCGGCGGGGGCCGCGACATCGGTGTCGCGGGGCTCAGGGACGGTCATGGTCGCCAGAGTAAGGGCCACGGCCCGCGTTGACCCCTGTCGGAAGACGGTACGGGACCGGGACCTTGGTCGTACGACCCGTCGGCCGGGATGCCGTTGGCGAATTGGCGTGCGGCAGTTCTGTTGCGGCGGCCACAAGTCAAGCAGCGGACACCAGAAGACCTTGGTCCAAGGCAAGCGCCTGCATGCGGGCGGCCACATCATGTGGGCCGAGTGCCGCCACGGCCGACAGCGCACTGAGCCTTCGGCCGGAAGACCAGATGCCGGTCGTCGGCGGCTGGAACGGCATGACGGTTATGCCCGCGGCAGCGAACGGGGCCGGATCGAGCTAGGTCATTCCGCCGGTCCCGCACGCGTACGCGCGGGCGCCGGTCACGGCGCAGAGGTCGGCGAGCCGCTGAGAGCGCCCCGGCCGGGAGGGCAGATCGCTGCTGATCAGGACTTGGCCCTGCCGGCCGAGCAGGTCCAGCAGTAGGCGGGTGGAAGCCGCGGCGACGATCGTTCGGTCCTGCTTCAAGCAGTGCATGACGTACGACCGCGTAAGGACCGACGTCTCGCCCCAAGTCGTCACCCCGCACAGCCAGATCCCGCTGCACGTCGACGTCCACCCCGTCGACGCCGACGAGCGACCAGGGCGCCACCGTGATAGCGGCAATGCCGAAATCTGTTCTGGAGGCGGTACAGGACCGGGACCTTGGTCGCACGACAAGCCGACCCACAAGGCCGTTGGTGAACGGCGTATGGCAGTCGTGTTGCAGCCGCCCCGAATGCCTTGAGCCCCTCCCTCGCCCCGCCCTACCGTCGAATCACCGAGTCACAGACCCGGCCGTGTGCCCGAGTGGCCCAGGGGCTCGCCTGCAAAGCGAGTTACGCGGGTTCGAATCCCGCCACGGCCTCCAACTGCGCCGCGCGGCGCAGCGCCCAGAGGGTGAGGGCGAGGGCGGAGACGTCCGCCACCAGGGGGTGGAGGGTGCCGGCGGGGACCCGCCATGTCAGGACGGCGCCCGTCGTGCCGTCGACGACCACGTGGGCGCCGTCCGCGAGGCGTCCCAGGCGGACGAGGTGGTCCGCGCCGGGCGGGGCCGGGTGCTCGGGGTGCTCCTCGCAGTACTCCGCCAGCGTCGGCAGCGGCAGGTCGTCCGTGTCGAGGCGGAAGGGGTGGGCGTCCTCGGGCAAGCCCGTCTCGCGCAGGAAGCGTCGGGTGGGCTCGTGGGTGAGGGTCCTCGGGAAGTCGATGTCCTCGAAGCGCGTCACCCCGTGACGGCCGAACTCCCGGTCCAGGAAGCGGGCCGGCAGGTCGTGGGAGGCTCCGGGCGCCGTGCCGTGACCCACCGCCAGGAGCAGGCAGCTCATCAGGGCCGACGTGTTCCACAGGGACGGCCGCTCGCAGCCTGCCGGGGACCGGCGGGAGGCGCCGCGCAGCCACGACGGGTCCTCCACGGACGTCGCGAGGCGCACCCGGGAGACCAGCGAGGGGATCGCCGTCCGGGCATCCGCCGCCGCGCTCCGCATGGTCGTCGTACCGCCGGTGACCGCGTGCATCGTCTCCCCCGGGAAAGTATGGCCGTCCGTGTGCCGGCGGCTGCCGTTCGCGCTCCTTCGGAGACTACGCGCCACCACTGACAACGCCTCTGCGCACGGACTCCGTTCGCCCTGTAGGACGCGCCCGGCCCGGCCCGCGTTGCCTCGCGCGCGAGCGGTTCAGTGGCCGGTGGCCACCGCTGCCTGCGGGCGGATCGGGAGGCGGTTCACCGGGCGTCCCGTGGCCGCGCGCACGGCCGAGGCGACGGCCGCCGGGGAGGCCACCACCGGTACCGCGCTGACGGCCTTGGCGCCGAAGGGCGCGACCACGTCACGCTCCTCGACGAGCCGCACGATCCGGATGTCCGGGGCGTCCAGCGCGGTCGGCAGGGCGTAGCCGGTCAGGTCGGGGTGGCGGATCAGGCCGCGGGGTGTGCGGAGGTTCTCCGTGAGCGCGATGCCGACTCCCTGGGTGACGCCCGCCTCGATGCGGGCGGTCAGCTGGGCCGGGTTCAGGACGCGGCCCACGTCCTGGGCGACGGCCAGTTCCACGACCCGGACGGAACCGATCTCGATGTCGACGTCGACCACCGCCCGGATCGCGCAGAAGGCCATGCCGACGAACGCGTCGCCCTGCCCGGCCTCGTCGAGCGGCTCGGTCGGGTGCGGGCGGCACTGGGCGGTGGCCCACAGTTCCTTGCCGTCCAGGGCCTCGGCGACCGTGGTCGACAGCACACCGTCGTACGAGGTGATCTTGCCGTCGGCGATCTGGAGCAGCTCCGTGGACATGCCGAACTGGTGGGCCAGCGGCTGGAGGAGCTGGGTACGGACCATCTTGGCCGCGCGTTCCACCGCGCCGCCCGACACCCAGGTGTGGCGGCCGCGGCAGCCCGGGCCGGCCGGGGGCTGGTCGGTGTCGACGGGCGCCACGTGGACCTCGTCGACGCCGAGCGTCTCCTGCACGATCTGCCGGGCCAGCGTGGTGAAGCCCTGGCCGGTCTCGACGGCCGCGCACAGCACCGTCGCCACGCCGCCCTGGACCTTCACGGTGGCCGTGGAGACCTCGTCGGCGCCCTCGGCGCCGAGCATGTGCACCATGCCGATGCCGTAGCCCACGCCCCGGCGCACCGCGCCCGGTTCGCCCGCGCCCTCGGGGCCGCCGGGCAGCAGCCACTCGTCCTCGGGCGTGTCCTTGGGCAGGGCGGGGAGGGGGAAGTCGCGGACCGCCTGGAGGAGTTCGGCGACGGGGGCGGGGCACGTGACCGTCTGGCCGGTGGGAAGCACGTCACCGGTGGCCAGGACGTTGCGCAGCCGCACCTCGGCCGGGTCCAGGCCCAGCTTCTTGGCGACCTTGTCCATCTGCGCCTCGTACGCGGCGCACACCTGCATGGCGCCCTCGCCGCGCACGTGGCCGGAGGGGGGGTTGTTGGTGCGCACCGCCCAGCCCTCGATGAAGGCGTTGGGGACGACGTAGGGGCCGCAGGCGAAGGCCACCGCGGCGGCCAGGGCGTCGGAGGAGGTGTCCGCGTAGGCGCCCGCGTCGAGCAGGATCTGCGCCTCGACCTTGACGACCCGGCCCTCGGCGTCCGCGTGGTGGCGGTAGCGCAGGAGGGTGGGGTGGCGGTGGGTGTGCCCGAGGAAGGACTCCTCGCGCGTGGCGGTCAGTTTCACCGGGCAGCCGGTCTTCAGCGCCAGCAGACCGAGCGGCAGCTGGAAGCCCTGGTCCTCGCGGTCGGCGGTGGCGCCCGGCACCCCGGTGACGACGATCTTCACCTGCTCGGGTGACAGGCCGTAGCAGGCGGCGGCGATGTCGCGGTCGCCGTGCGGGTCGGTGGAGGCCAGGTACAGCTCCACGCCGCCGTCGGGGCGCGGTACGGCCAGACCCGCCTCGGCTCCTATGGGGGCCGGGTCCTGGCGGCCGATGCGGTACAGGCCCTCGACGACGATCTCGCCGGCCGCCTCCGGGTCGCCGTGGCGCAGCGGGATGTGCCGGATCAGGTTGCCGTCGGGGTGCAGCGGCTCGGCCTCGAAGGCCTGCTCGGGGTCGGTCACCGGGGCGAGCACCTCGTACTCGACGATGACGGCGGCGGCGGCCATCCGCGCGGTGTCCGGGTGGTCGGCGGCGACGGCGGCGAGGGGCTCGCCGTGGTGGCGTACGACCTCGGAGGCGAAGACCGGGCGGTCGGCGTGGCCACCGCGGCCGTGCAGCGGGGTGCCGGGCACGTCCTCGTGCGTGACGACCGCCCGGACGCCGGGCATCTCGCGCGCGTGGGTGGTGTCGATGGACACGATGCGCGCGTGCGGGTGCGGTGAGCGCAGTACGGCCGCCCACAGCAGGCCCTCGGCCCACAGGTCGGCGGCGTACGGGAAGGTGCCCTCGGTCTTGGCACGGGCGTCGGCGGGCGGCAGGGACGCGCCGAGGCCGTGCGGGATCGGCTCGGGGACGGGGGTGGCCGCCTCGGCGGTTCCCTCGGCCTCCGCAGTCGCGGCGTCGTTGCTCACGCGTGGCCTCCGTCCTGGCCGTGGTTGCCGTGGTCGCCGTAGGGCGGCCGGCCGTGCGGTCCTGCGGTGTCCGGCGGTGGCTGGGGCTCGAACGCCGACGGGTTGACGCCGCCCGCGCCCGGCCCCGCCTGGTGCGGGATGCGGGGCTCGTCGGAGTCCGTTCCTGCCTGCGCGTCGTCGGCGTGCGCCTCGCGTTCGGCGACGACCTCCCTGACCGCCTCCAGGACGCCCCGGTAGCCGGAGCAGCGGCACAGGTTGCCGCACAGGGCCTGGCGGGCCTCCAGCTCGGTCGGGGCCGGGTTGCCCTCCAGGAGGTTGTGCACGGTCATCGCCATGCCGGGCACGCAGAAGCCGCACTGCACCGCGCCGCGCCGGGCGAGCGCCCGCTGCACGTCCGACGGCCGTCCGTCGGCGGCCAGGCCCTCGACGGTACGCACCTCGCTGCCGGCGGCGGTCACGGACGGGACCAGGCAGGAGGCGACGAGCCGTCCGTCGACCTGCACGTTGCAGGCGCCGCACTCGCCCTGCGAGCAGCCGTCCTTGGCGCCCGCGAGGCCGAGCCGCTCGCGCAGCACGTACAGCAGTGACTCGCCGATCCAGGCGTCGGTGACGGGCCGGTCGGCGCCGTTGACGCGCAGCACGTAGGAGGCGAGGGGGTGCTCCTCCTGCGGGCCGACGGGGGCGGGCGGCTCCTCGGCGGCGGGGGAGGCCTCGGGGTCGGCCGGGTCGGGCCGGGTCTCGTCCGGGTCGGTACGGGTGTCGGCCGCGTCCGCCTCGGCGTCCGCGGGGTCGGTACGGGCGTCGGCTGGGTCGGACACGTCGGCCGCGGCTCCCCGGGGGCCGGCCGGGGCTCCGGGCTGCGGTCCTCCTCCGGCTTCCCGCCCGTGCTCCCGCGCGGGCTCGGGCGCCCGCTCCGGACCGGCGGTCGGCGCCGGACCCGTCGCGTGTCCTTCGGCGGCCTCCGGGCGGGATCCGCCCATCGCCTCCGCGGCAGGGCCCGCCGGGCGCTCTGCCGGGCCCTCAGGGGCTTCCTCGGCCCCAACGGGCTCGTCGGTGACCGTCTCGGCCGGGCGGACAGGCCCGGAGGCCGTACCGGCCGTACCGGCGGCGGAGTCGGACAGGTGCGGAACGGCGGCGGCACCAGGGGCGTGCACGCCGTCGGCGGGACCAGAGGCGTGCACCCCGTCGGCGGGACCGGGCGTGTGCAGGCCGTCGGCGGAATCGGACCCGCGCAGGCCCTCGACGGGGCCGGGCGCGTACAGGCCTTCGGCGGAATCGGACGCGTACGGACCCCCGTCGGGACCGGGCGTGTGCGGCCCCCTGCCGGAGCCGGGCGTGTGCGGGCCCCTGCCGGAGCCGGGCTCATGCCCGCCCTCGGCGGAGCCGGGCCCGTGCACGCCGTCGGCGGGACCGGGCGCGTGCGGCCCCCTCCCGGAGCCAGGTGCGTGCGGACCCCTCCCGGAGCCAGGTGCGTGCGGACCCCTGCCGGAGCCGGACGCGTGCGGACCCCTGCCGGAGCCAGGCGCGTGCGGACCCCCGGCGGAGCCGGGCCCGTGCCTGCCCTCGGCGGAACCGGACGCGTGTGGGCCCCCGGCGGGACGCTCCTCGCTGCCCGGTACGGACTGCGTCGCGGCGTCGCCCCATGGCTGACCGGCGGGCCGGGGCGCCGGTGCGCGCCGGTCCTCGTGGGACCGTTCGTCGACGTCCGGCCCCCTCTCCCCCGGGCCCTCGCCCCACGGCTGTCCGGCCGGCTGCGTCGCCCAGGGCGCGGGGGCGCCGCCGGGGAGGGTGGCCGGGGCACCGGTGCCCCACTGCTCGGCCAGGGACGATGTGGTGAACTCGCCCGACTCGTCCGGCAGGTCACCGCCGGCGACGGGAATGGACCACTGCCCGGTCACGTCCTGGCCGGGCGCGGGCGGAGCCGCCGCGGCATCCGTCTCGCCCTGCGAGGCGTGCGAGTCGTGCGAGGCATGCGGGGCGTGCGGGAAGTCCCACTGTCCGGTGGCCCCGGGCTGGTAGGCGAACCGGTCGTCCTGCCCGGCGTTCGCCCCGTAGGGCGCTGCCCCGCCGTACGGGTCCTGGTGGGCGGCGTATTCGTCGTACCCCTGGTGGGCGGCGGACTCCTGCCCCGCCTCCGGGGCCTGCCACTGGGTGCCGTCCACGGGGGCGGACGGTGCCGACGGCATCGCCCAGGAACCGGTGGCGGCCGGGTCGGTGCCTGCCGTGGTGGCGGACGTGACCGTGATCTGGGGCGGCACGTAGCCGTGCCCGGGCGCGGCGAGCGGACTGTCGGAGGAGGCGAGGAGCGCGTCCACGCCGCCCTCCGGGAGTTTCACGAAGGCGGTGGCGCCGTCGTCGTAGTCGCCCTGGGGCAGCGGGTCCCAGCGTCCCCCGCTCGGCGGCGGGCTCCCGACGTACCGGCCCTCGTGCCGGCCGTCGTGCTGATCGCCGTACTCGTCGCCGTACTCGTCGCCATGCTGGTCGTCGGTCACGACAGCGCCCTCCCCAGTGCTCGTCGGGCCAGCGCGGCGACGGTGCGCCGCAGGTGCAGTACGGCGGGTGGCAGTGGCGGCACGGAGCCGTCCTCGGCTGGGGCCTCGTCGGGGATGCAGGCCGCGGCGACGTACTCGCCGAAGCCGTGCAGCGCCTCCGGGACGACGGCGCGGCCGTTGTCCCAGTCGATCAGCGAGGCCACCCACTGCTCGGCCTCCAGGGGCCGCAGCGGCATCGGCGCGATGGCGCCCACCGCGCACCGCACGCCGCGCCGGGCGGGGTCGAGGACCAGCGCAACGGAGGCCGTCGCGCGGCCGGGACCGGTGCGGCCGGTCGCCTTCAGGAAGACCTGCGGCGCGTGCAGCAGCGGCACGCGCACGTAGCCGATCAGCTCGCCCGCGCGGAGCATCTCCATGCCCGCCAGCAGGTGCGAGACCGGCACCTCCCGCCGGGCCCCGTCCGGGCCCGCGATGATCAGCGTCGCCTCCAGGGCGGCCAGCACCGGCAGCGCGTCCCCGGTGGGGGCGGCCGAGGCGATGTTGCCGCCCAGGGTGCCCGCGTTGCGGATCTGCGGCGGCCCGGCGGCGCGCGCGGCGGCGGCGAGCGCCGGGATGAGCGCGGCGAAGTCGGGGCGGCCCATGCGGGCGTGGGTGAGGCCCGCGCCGAGCAGCGCGTGCCCGTCCTGGTACTGCCAGCCGCGGATCTCGCTGATCCGGCCGAGGCCCACCAGCGCGGCGGGCCTGAGCTGGCCGGAGTTGACGGCCGCCATCAGGTCGGTGCCGCCCGCGACCGGAACGGCCGCGGGCATCGCGGCGAGCGCCGCCACGGCCTCGTCCAGTGTCGTGGGCAGCGTGACGGCCTGCGCCGCCTGCGGTGCGTGCGTGGTCAAACCGACTGCCCCTTCCCGCTGTCCCACCTGGTCCCGCCCATGTGGCCGTACGGTACGACCTGACAGGGCGGACGTGGCAACTCTGGCACATCTTTGCAGGGCCCGAACGCAGGGGTCCGCTAGGAGGCATTCGCCCACCTCGTCGGCGAGATGGTCCGTTTTCACACGGGATCTCCGACGATCGGAGCTAGGCGCCATGCGCGCGAGTTGCCACTCTTCGGTGACGTTTAGGGGCGTTTTGCGTTCTGTGTTTCCCTACTTGTTCGTTTCCCTACTTGTTCGGCGGCGGTCCGTCGATCGGCCGGCCGAGCACACCGGGCCGCCGCTGCCAGGGCAGCGGGCCGCCGGGCGGCCGGTAGGCGACGCCCAGCGCGTCGAGGCGCCGGTAGTGGGTGGCCATCCGCCGCTCGAAGGCGGCGTAGTCCCGGTCGGCCGGGGCCGGCAGGGCGCTCCAGGCGACCTCGGCGAAGGCGGCCAGCCTCGGGAACACCTGGTAGTCCACCCGCCCCTGGTTCTCCATCACCTCGGTCCACACGTTCGCCTGGGTGCCGATCACATGTCCGGACTCGTCCGGCGTCAGTTCCGCCGGAACCGGCTCGAACCGGTAGACGTCCTCCAGGGTGCGCACGAAGCCGATCGGCACGGGTTCGTCCTCGCCCGGGGCCTGCCGGTGGTCCAGGTACACCTGCTGCTCGGGGCACATCACGACGTCGTGTCCCGCGCGCGCGGCGGCGACCCCGCCCGCGTAACCGCGCCAGGAGGCCACGGCCGCGCCCTTGGCCAGGCCGCCCTCCAGGATTTCGTCCCAGCCGATGAGCCGGCGCCCGCGTTCGGTGAGCCAGGTGTCGAAGTGCTGGATGATCCAGGCCTGGAGTTCGTCCTCGCCGGCCAGGGCGAGTTCCTCGATGCGCGCCTGCGCGGTGGCCGAACGCCGCCACTGCTCCTTCGGGCATTCGTCGCCGCCGATGTGGACGAACTCCGAGGGGAAAAGCTCCAGGAGTTCCTCGAACACGCCCTCGTAGAAACGCAGCATGGTCTCCGTGGGGGCGAGTACGTTCGGGGAGACACCCCAGGTGTCCCAGACGGAGAGCGCGGTGGTGTCGATCACGTCCGTGTTGCCGAGTTCGGGATACGCGGCGATGGCGGCCTGCGAGTGTCCGGGTACGTCGATTTCGGGGACGACGGTGATGTGCCGTTCCGCGGCGTAGGCGACGATCTCCCGGATGTCGTCCTGGGTGTAGTAACCGCCGTGCGGCTTGTCCTCCCACAGCGGCGAGGCGCGGTGGCCGTATTTCGTGCGCGACCGCCAGGAGCCGGTCTCGGTGAGCTTCGGGTGGCGTTTGATCTCGATGCGCCAGCCCTGGTCGTCCGTCAGGTGGAAGTGCAGGACGTTGAGTTTGTGCGCCGCCATCAGGTCCAGGTAGCGCAGGACGCCGTCCTTGGGCATGAAGTGCCGGGCGACGTCCAGCATCAGGCCGCGCCAGCGGAAGCGGGGCGCGTCCTCGACGCGGACCAGCGGCAGCCGCCACCGGCGGTCGGGCAGCGGGGCCCGCCGGAAGGCGTCCGGGCCGAGCAGCTGGCGCAGCGTCTGGGCGCCCCAGAAGAGGCCGGCCGGAGCGCCGCCGGTGAGGTGCACGCCTTCCGGGGCGACGACGAGGCGGTAGCCCTCGTCGTCCAGTTCGTCGTCGAGGGAGAGCCGGACGACGCCGCCGTCACCCGCCCCGGGCGCCAGCGGGAGGCCGGTGGCCGCGCCCAGCGTGGCGCGCAGCCAGCGCTCGGTGTGCTCGGTGCCGTCGTCCGCCCTGATCGTCGTGCGCGGACCGAGATCGAAGAACGCGCCCTCCTGGGACGAGACTTGCTGTGGCTGGGGAAGAACGTCGGTCACGTCAGTCCTTTACCGCTCCGCCGAGGCCGGAGACGAGTCGTCGTTGTACGAGTACGAAGAAGACCAGCACCGGAATCGTCATCACCGTGGAGGCGGCCATGACGCCGCCCCAGTCGGGATCGTCCGGCTTGTAGAAGACCAGCAGCGCCATCGGCAGCGTCGACTGGGAGGTGTCGCTGATGATGAACGACTTGGCGAACAGGAAGTCGTTCCAGGTCGAGATGAAGGAGAAGACGCTGGTGGCCACGAGCCCCGGGAGGACCAGCGGGAAAAGGATCTGCCACAGAAAGCGCGACCGGCTCGCCCCGTCGATGTAGGCGGCCTCCTCCAGGGCCTCCGGCACCGCTTTCACAAAGCCGCGCAGCATCCAGATCGCGAAGGGCAGCGAGAAGGCGATGTGGGGCAGGATCAGCGAACCCAGCGTGTTCAGCTGACCGAAGTCCCGCATGAGGAAGAACAGCGGGATCGTGAGCGCCTCCACGGGCACCATCTGGGCCACCAGGAACATGATCAGCAGGGTGGTCCGGAAACGGAACCGGAAACGCGTCACCGCGGTCGCCGCGAGGAACGCGATCAGCGCCGAGGCGATCACGACGGAACCCGCCACGATCAGGCTGTTGAGAAAGTAGCGACCGAATTCCTGCTGTTCGAAGACGCGCCGGAAGGAATCCAGCGAGGGGGTCAGTGTCCAGGGCCGGGGCTCGCTCGACTCGATCTCCCCGGCCGGTTTGAAGGCGCTCAGGACCATCCAGTAGAGCGGGAAGGCGACCACCACGGCGATCAGCAGCGCGGACGCCTCGGCCGCGAGCCGCCACGGACGGCGCACACGCGCGCGCGAAAGATTCACAGCTCCTCCCCCTGGCGGCGCAGCAGCCGCAGGTAGACCAGCGTCACGGCGAGCAGGATCAGCAGCATGACGACGCCGATCGCGGAGCCGAGGCTGTACTGCGAGGACGCGAAGGCCTTCTGATAGGCGTAGACGTTGAGCACGAGGTTCTGGCCGGCGATGCCGCCGCCGCCCGTCATGACGTAGATCTGGGTGAAGACCTTGAAGTCCCAGATGACCGACTGGATGGTCACGACCACCAGGATCGGCCGGAGCATCGGCGCGAGCACCGAGCGCCAGATCCGCCACTGCGAGGCCCCGTCGAGCGCCGCGGCCTCCAGCACCTCGGCCGGCACGGCCCGGATCCCGGCGTAGACGGTCACCATGACGAACGGGAAGGAGCACCAGACCACTTCGAGCAGCACGAGCAGGAAGGCGCTGTAGCGCCCGTACGTCCACGAGTGGTCGCCGAGGCCCAGCATCCGGTTGACGGGCCCGAAGTCCGGGTCGAACAGCAGCAGCCACACCGTCGACCCGGTGACCGCCGGGGTCGCCCAGGCCCCCAGCCCCGCCAGCATCAACGCCAGCCGCGGCACGGCCCGCACCCGGGTGAGCAACACGGCGAGCGCACACCCGACCGCCAACGTC
Source organism: Streptomyces sp. MMCC 100 (assembly GCF_041538145.2). Taxonomy (NCBI): domain Bacteria; kingdom Bacillati; phylum Actinomycetota; class Actinomycetes; order Kitasatosporales; family Streptomycetaceae; genus Streptomyces; species Streptomyces sp. MMCC 100. The sequence continues at coordinate 656,529 of NZ_JBGORK020000001.1, read as the reverse complement.
GACACGACACAGGCGGCGGCGAACACGACGGTGGCGAGCAGCACCCGCCAGAACTCCCCGTCCCCGAACAGCTCGGCGTAGTTCCCGAACCCCTGGAAGGTCGTCGGCTCCCCACCGCTGACCTGGGCCTGCGTGTACTCCAGAAACGAGATCAGCCCGAGCTGATAGACGGGGTAGACAAGCAACCCGCCAAGGACGACAAGAGAGGGGGCGAGATATGTCCAAGGGGTGGCGGAGGAGCGCCCGAAGGGGCGCGGGGAACTGCGCGAGAAACCACGACGGCGCCGCACCCGCCCACGGACATCACTCACCGAGCTAGTGGGCGACACCGTCATCCGGCGGAGCCGAACGCGTCGTCCATCTTCCGAGCCGCATCCCCAGCGGCAGCGCCCACGTCCTTCTTGCCGCTGATCACCTCCTGGAACATCGTCGGCAGCACCTGCGAGGAGTCGATCGTCGCCCAGGCGGGGGACGCCGGGACGAACTTCGTGCCCGCGGCGAGCGTGTCGACGAACGGCTTCACGAACGGCTCCTTCGCCGCCACCTGCTGCCGTACGTCCGCGAAGGTCGGCAGGAAGCCCATGGCGTCGAACAGTTCGCCCTGCGCCTTCTTCAACGCGAGCCGCTTCATCAGGTCGACGGCGAGGGTGCGGTGCGAGGTGCTCTTCAGGACGCCGATGTTGTTGCCGCCCGCGAAGGCGGGGGCGACGGAGCCGGACTTGACGCCGGGCAGCGGCACGACCGCGTACTTGCCCTTCACCTTGCCCGCCTCCACGGCCTGGTGGCTGAAGTCGCCGCCGATGGCCATGGCCGCCTTGCCGGACGCGAAGGCGGTGACGGTGTCGTTGCCGCCCATGCCGGCGCACTTGGCGGCGGGGCAGTTGTCGTCCCCGAACAGGGAGGTGTACGCCTTGATGCCCTTCCGGGCGGCCGCGCTGTCGATGGCGGAGGCGTACGAGCCGCCCTTGCCGGTGGCGAGTTCGCCGCCGTTCGCCCAGATGAAGGGCATCGCGCCGTAGGTGTAGGCGCCGCCGACCGCGATGCCGTAGAGGTCGGGCTTCGCGGCGTGCACCTGCTCGGCGGTGGAGGCCAGCTCGTCCAGCGACTCGGGGGCCTCGAGGCCGAGTTCGCCGAAGACGTCGGTGCGGTAGTAGAGGGCGCGGACGCCGACGAAGTAGGGGGCGCCGTAGACCTTTCCGTCCACGGTGACGGACTGGCGGGCGGTGGGGTCGGCGTCCTTGGCCTCGTCCCAGGCCGCGAAGTCCGCGGTCACGTCGGCGAGTCCGCCGTCCTTGACGTACCCGGCGGTGTCGGTGTTGCCGAACTCGATGACGTCGGGGGCGCTCTCCGGGTCGTTGAAGGCGGCCTTGATGCGCTGGGCACGGGTCTCGACCGGGATGTACTCGACAGTGACCTTCGTGTCCCCGTGCGCCTTCTCGAAGCCGGCGAGAACCGCGTCGACGACCTTCTCCTTCGGCTTGTTGTTGACCTCCTGGAAGAGCCAGACGCGCAGCGTTCCGCTCTTCTCGTCCTGGCCGGAGGAGGAGTTGTCGGACGTCTGGGGTGCGCAGGCGGTCGCGGCGACGACGGCCGCGGCCAGCAGGACGGCCAGGCGGGGGGCGAGCTTCATGGAGTCTTTCCTCCGGGCGTGCGTTGCAACATATGCAATGACGGTTTCGCTCTGCACAACACCCAGGAGGGTAGGGAGTACATGAACATGTCCACAAGAGGTCTGAACCAGTTCGTGAACCACTTCGCCGGCCGGCTCGTGACGCGCGAAGGCCCCCGGAGTGCGCGCGGGCACGCTCCGGGGGCCTTCGGGAAGATCTAAGAGGTCTGTACGGGCAGAAGCGCTACTTCTTGTCGCCGCCCTTGCCGTCGTCCCCGCCGCCGCTCATGGACTCGTAGATCTCCTTGCACATGGGGCAGACGGGATACTTCTTCGGATCGCGGCCCGGTACCCAGACCTTGCCGCACAGCGCCACGACGGGGGTGCCGTCGAGGGCGCTCGCCATGATCTTGTCCTTCTGGACGTAATGCGCGAAGCGCTCGTGGTCGCCGTCGCCGTGGGACGTCTGCGGCGTCGGCTCGACGAGGGTTCCCGTACCTGTCCCGCGCTCGGGCTCGAGAGTGCTCATAACGGCCAAGGGTACTGAAGCTCACACGCTTCAGTTGAGCGACGGGTCGTCCGGGTACGTCGCCACCATCGCCAGGTCGCCCCGCTGGCGGCGCAGCACCTCGCGCCAGAGTCTCTCGGGGAACGGCGAGGAGACGTCGCCGGGCTCGGACTCGACCACGTACCAGGCGCCCTCGGACAGCTCGTCCTCCAGCTGGCCCGGTCCCCAGCCCGCGTACCCGGCGAAGATCCGCAGGGCGCCCACGGCGGACGCCAGCAGCTCCGGCGGTGCCTCCAGGTCCACCAGGCCGATCGCCCCGTGCACCCGGCGCCAGCCCAGCGGCGCCCGCTCGCCGGACGCCCCGCCCGGGACGACGGCGACGCCCAGGGCCGAGTCCAGCGAGACCGGGCCACCCTGGAAGACGACGCCCGGCTCGCCGGCCAGGTCCGCCCAGTCCTCCAGGATGTCGCCCACGTCGACCGGCGTGGGACGGTTGAGGACGACACCGAGGGAGCCCTCCTCGTCGTGGTCGAGAAGGAGCACCACCGCACGCTCGAAGTTCGGGTCCGCCAGGGCGGGCGTTGCCACGAGCAGCCGCCCCGTGAGCGAGGACACCTCGGTCATGCCAGACATGATCCCGCATGTTCCCCTTCCGTGGGGAGGCAATCGGGGGCACGGGGGTGAACACGCACCCGCGCACGCCCTTGGATCGTGACCCCCCGTACGCGCCGGTGAACACGGCGTGTTGTGACAAATCCATGACGTTGCCGGACCGTGCGGAGGCGCCCTGAAGCGGGGTACAAGACGATTACCCTTTCCCTTCTGGCCCCTGCCCAACCCCACGGAACGCGAGATTCATGACCGTCAACGGCGCTGATGACGTACTGCTTGTCCACGGCGGAACCCCGCTGGAGGGCGAGATCCGGGTCCGCGGTGCGAAGAACCTCGTGCCGAAGGCCATGGTGGCCGCCCTGCTGGGCAGTGCGCCGAGCCGGCTGCGCAACGTGCCGGACATCCGCGACGTGCGGGTCGTACGCGGACTGCTGCAGCTGCACGGGGTGACCGTCCGTCCGGGCGAGGAGCCCGGCGAGCTGGTGATGGACCCGACCCATGTGGAGAGCGCGAACGTCGCCGACATCGATGCCCACGCGGGCTCGTCGCGCATCCCGATCCTGTTCTGCGGCCCGCTGCTGCACCGCCTCGGCCACGCCTTCATCCCCGGTCTGGGGGGCTGCGACATCGGCGGCCGGCCCATCGACTTCCACTTCGACGTGCTGCGGCAGTTCGGCGCGAAGATCGAGAAGCGCGCGGACGGCCAGTACCTGGAGGCTCCGCAGCGGCTGCGCGGCACGAAGATCCGGCTGCCGTACCCGTCCGTCGGCGCGACCGAGCAGGTCCTGCTGACCGCCGTGCTCGCCGAGGGCGTCACGGAGCTGTCCAACGCGGCCGTGGAGCCCGAGATCGAGGACCTGATCTGCGTCCTGCAGAAAATGGGCGCGATCATCGCCATGGACACCGACCGCACGATCCGCGTCACCGGCGTGGACGAGCTGGGCGGCTACACCCACCGTGCCCTCTCGGACCGTCTGGAGGCCGCCTCCTGGGCCTCCGCGGCGCTGGCCACCGAGGGCAACGTGTATGTCCGCGGGGCCCAGCAGCGCTCGATGATGACATTCCTGAACACCTTCCGGAAGGTGGGCGGCGCCTTCGAGATCGACGACGAGGGCATCCGCTTCTGGCACCCGGGCGGCCGGCTGAAGTCCATCGCCCTGGAGACGGACGTGCACCCCGGCTTCCAGACGGACTGGCAGCAGCCCCTGGTGGTCGCCCTGACGCAGGCCACGGGGCTGTCCATCGTCCACGAGACGGTCTACGAGTCCCGCCTCGGCTTCACCTCGGCGCTCAACCAGATGGGCGCCCACATCCAGCTCTACCGCGAGTGCCTCGGCGGTTCCCACTGCCGTTTCGGCCAGCGCAACTTCCTGCACTCGGCGGTCGTCTCCGGGCCGACCAAGCTGGAGGGCGCCGACCTGGTCATCCCCGACCTGCGCGGCGGCTTCTCGTACCTGATCGCCGCCCTCGCGGCCCAGGGCACCTCCCGGGTCCACGGCATCGACCTGATCAACCGCGGCTACGAGAACTTCATGGACAAGCTCGTCGAGCTGGGCGCGAAGGTGGAACTGCCGGGCAAGGCCCTGGGCTAGAGACCTCCCGCAACGCCGATGGGGCGGTCACCCGAGATCGGGTGACCGCCCCATCGGCGTTGCGGGATGCGCCCCGAAAGGGGCGCGGGGAACTGCGCGACCAGCCGCACCCGGCCCGCGGCCGCGAAACGACCGCAGCCCGGACGAACGGTCCGCGCAGTCCCCGGCGCTCGAAGCGGAGCGCTTACTTGCCCTTGGCGGCTTCCTTGAGCTTGGAGCCCGCCGAGACCTTGACGCTGTAGCCGGCCGGAATCTGGATCGGCTCGCCGGTCTGCGGGTTGCGGGCGGTGCGAGCGGCACGGTGGGTGCGCTCGAAGGTCAGGAAGCCGGGGACGGTGACCTTCTCGTCGCCCTTGGAGACGATGTCGCCGACAACCTCGGCGAACGCGGCCAGCACGGCGTCGGCGTCCTTGCGGGTCACCTCGGCGCGGTCGGCCAGCGCGGCCACCAGCTCACTGCGGTTCATGTTGTTACTCCCGTGTTCTTCTTGCCGTTGAGGCGTGCCACGCGGCGGAGCCGCATGTTGGGCACAGCGATGCCGATGCTGCCAGGGCCCTCTGACATTCCCCGGACCCGGGTCGGTCGTCAGACCCTCGCGCCCAGGGAGGCATCCTGCCTCCACCTGCGGCGGTAAAGCCAATCCGGCACCCCCAGGAGGTCGTGAGAACACCCTGGGGAGTCACACGCCGAGAGGGCCTGAGCCTTGCGCAACCCTAGAGGGCGATCCGAGGCCCCACATCCCGCGACGCGCCGGAGGGGCGGCCCGCCGTGGTGATCCTCACCACCACGCCACAGGCCGCCTTCCCCGGCCGGGGGGACCTACGCCACCACTCCGGCGGCCTTCGCCGCCTCCCGCACGGCGCCCGCGACGGCACCGGCGACCTTGTCGTTGAAGACGCTGGGAATGATGTAGTTCGGGTTGATCTCGTCCTCCGTCACCACGTCCGCGAGGGCGTGCGCGGCGGCCAGCATCATCTCGGTGTTGACGGTGCGGGACTGGGCGTCCAGCAGACCGCGGAACACACCGGGGAAGACCAGCACGTTGTTGATCTGGTTCGGGAAGTCGGAACGTCCGGTGGCGACGACCGCGGCCGTCTCGCGGGCGACCGCCGGGTCGACCTCCGGGTCGGGGTTCGCGAGCGCGAACACGATCGCGCCGTCGGCCATGGCCGCCACGTCCTCGCCGTCGAGGACGTTGGGGGCGGAGACGCCGATGAAGACGTCGGCGCCGTGCACGGCCTCCTTGAGGGTGCCGGTGAGGTTCTCGGGGTTGGTGTTGTCGGCGATCCAGCGCAGCGCCGACTGAGGGGCGGCGTCGACCAGGTCGGCGCGGCCGGCGTGCACGACGCCGTGGATGTCGGCGACGACGGCGTTCTTGACGCCCGCGGCCAGCAGGAGCTTCAGGATGGCCGTACCGGCGGCGCCGGCACCGGACATGACGACCCGTACGTTCTCGATCGGCTTGTCCACCACGCGCAGGGCGTTGGTCAGCGCGGCGAGGACGACGATGGCGGTGCCGTGCTGGTCGTCGTGGAAGACGGGGATGTCGAGGGCCTCGCGCAGCCGGGCCTCGATCTCGAAGCAGCGGGGGGCGGAGATGTCCTCGAGGTTGATGCCGGCGAAGCCCGGGGCGATGGCCTTGACGATCTCCACGATCGCGTCGGTGTCCTGGGTGTCCAGGCAGATCGGCCAGGCGTCGATGCCGGCGAACCGCTTGAACAGGGCCGCCTTGCCCTCCATCACCGGCAGCGCGGCCTTCGGGCCGATGTTGCCGAGGCCCAGCACGGCGGAGCCGTCCGTCACGACCGCAACGGAGTTGCGCTTGATGGTGAGGCGGCGGGCGTCCTCGGGGTTCTCGGCGATCGCCATGCAGACGCGGGCCACGCCGGGCGTGTAGACCATGGACAGGTCGTCGCGGTTGCGGATGGGGTGCTTGGACGCCATCTCGATCTTGCCGCCGAGGTGCATGAGGAAGGTACGGTCGGAGACCTTGCCCAGGCTGACGCCCTCGATGCCGCGCAGCTTCTCCACGATCTCGTCGGCGTGGGCGGTCGAGCCGGCCGCGATGGTGACGTCGATACGGAGCTTGTCGTGGCCGGAGGCCGTGACGTCGAGGCCGGTGACCGAGCCGCCGGCGGACTCGACCGCGGTGGTGAGCTGCGAGACTGCGGTTCCGCCCGCGGGCACCTCCAGTCGGACCGTCATCGAGTAGGAGACGCTGGGCGCCGTTGCCATGGCCGACTTCCTCTGCTTTCACCGTGTAACTGGGTTGTGCCGTCCGATCGTCGCACCTACCACCGAGTACGTGGTAGCCGCCCCGGATTGCGAACTTTTTGTTCGCTCCGCTTTCGGAAAACGACTTCCACCATACGAGAAGTAGCCCGTCGGGGGAAGGGGGCACCGGAAGCGGCGGGCACGACGCGACGCGGCGGCGAAAGGAACCCGGGGGACGGGAATTGTCTTGCGGGGATCGTTTGTTACCTTGGACGTGGCACCGGCTCGATCCAAGCCCCCGGGCCCAACCATCGTCGCTACGAGCGACCACTTGCCGCGAGGCGAGCATGGCGGGTCGGTGCCACTTGAACGAGGACGAGAGGTCCGCGCCGTCAAACGGCGCGGACCTCTCGCACGTTCGCATCTCCGTGCGCTCAGTCGCGCAGCAGGTCCGGCACCCCCGCGGCGTCCGGCTCGTCCCGCTCGCAGGAGACGACCGTCAGCTGCTGCGTGGCCCGGGTCAGGGCGACGTACAGCACGCGCAGTCCGGCGGGCGACTCGTCGGCGATCTCGGCCGGGGAGACGACGACCGTGGCGTCGTACTCCAGGCCCTTGGCCTCCAGGCTGCCCAGCGCCACCACGCGGTCGCCGAGCCCGGCCAGCCAGCGCCGGGCCTCCTCGCGCCGGTTCATGGCGACCACGACACCGACGGTGCCGTCGACGAGGTCGAGCAGCCGGGCCGCCTCCGCCCGGACCGTCCGGGCCAGGGAGTCCTCCACCACCGCGAAGCGCGGCTGCACGCCGGTCGAGCGCACGGCGGACGGGGACTGCGAGCCGGGCATGGCGAGGGCGAGGACCTTCGCCGCCAGCTCGGCGATCTCGGCCGGGTTGCGGTAGTTCACGGTCAGCTCGAAGCGGCGGCGCGGGCGGGTGCCGAGGGCCTCGTCACGGGCGGCGGCCGCCTCGTCGGGGTCGGACCAGGAGGACTGGGCCGGATCGCCGACGACGGTCCACGTGGCGTGCCGGCCGCGGCGGCCGACCATCCGCCACTGCATGGGCGTGAGGTCCTGGGCCTCGTCGACGATGACGTGGGCGTACTCGGTGCGCTCCTGGGCGAGGCGCTCGGCGCGCTCCCACTGGGTCTCCTCGCGCTGCGGCATCAGCTCCTCGAGGCCGGTGAGCTGGTCCAGCGGGTCCGCCTCGCGCCGCTTGCGGGGGCGGGCCGGGGTGCCGACGATCGCCTGGAGCTCGTCGAGCAGGGCGATGTCGTGCACGGAGTGACCCTCGCGCCGCAGCGAACGGGCCACCTTGCGGACCTCGCCCGGATTGAGCACGCGCCGGGCCCAGCGGCCCAGGCGGCGCTCGTCCGCCATGGCCGCCAGCACGGCGCCCGGAGTCAGCTCGGGCCACCAGGCGTCGAGGAAGGCGATGAAGGAGTCCTCGGAGCTGACGTCCTCGTCGAAGGAGGAACGCAGCTCGGCGGCGAGCTCGGGGTCGGTGTGCCGGGCCCCGGCGCCCGACTTCTCCCACAGGGCGTCCAGGAGCAGCCGGCGGGCGCGGGGGCGCAGCAGGTTGACGGGCGCGGTGCCGCCGAGGACGGTACGGCGGATGCCGGCCAGCTCCTCGGCCTCCAGCTCGAGCCGGCGGCCGAAGGCGACGACCCTGAGCAGGGTCAACGAGTCGGCCGGCTCCAGCGCCCCGCGCGCGGCCTTGCGCAGCACCCGGAGCATGCGGGAGGAGCCCTTGGCGCGGGCGGTGGCCGGGGAGTCGTACAGCGTGGCCTCGGCGCCCTCGACCAGGGAGCCGATCGCGCGGATGGCGACCTGTCCCTCCTCGCCGAGGGAGGGCAGCACGCCCTCGGTGTACGCCACGAGCAGCGGTGTCGGCGAGACGATCAGGATGCCGCCCGCGTACCGGCGCCGGTCCTGGTAGAGCAGGTACGCCGCCCGGTGCAGCGCGACCGCGGTCTTGCCGGTGCCGGGGCCGCCCTCGACGTAGGTCACGGAGGCGGCGGGGGCGCGGATCACCCGGTCCTGCTCGGCCTGGATGGAGGCCACGATGTCCCGCATGGAGTGCGTACGGGCCTGGCCGAGGGCGGCCATCAGGGCGCCGTCGCCGACGACCGCCAGCTCCTCGCCGTTCAGGCGGGCGGTGATCTCGGGCCGCATGAGGTCGTCCTCGACACCGAGGACGCGCCGCCCCTTGGAGCGGATCACCCGGCGGCGCACCACCCGGCCCGGGTCGACCGGCGTCGACCGGTAGAAGGGGGCGGCGGCGGGCGCCCGCCAGTCGATGACCAGCGGCGCGTAGTCCTCGTCCAGGACGCCGATCCGGCCGATGTGCAGGGTCTCGGCGATGTCGGCGGTGTTGTCGGGCCCGAGGGCGCCCTCGGCGGGCTCCACGGCCGTGTACGCGCCGTCCGGGCCCTTCTTGCCGTCCTTGCCGAGGAGCAGGTCGATGCGGCCGAACAGGAAGTCCTCGAACTCGTTGTTCAGGCGGTTGAGGTGGATGCCGGCCCGGAAGACCTGCGCGTCGCGCTCGGCGAGGGCGCCGGGCGTGCCGACGTGGCCGCGCTGGGCGGCGTCGTGCATGAGGAACTCCGCCTCGTGGATCTTCTCCTCGAGGCGTCGGTACACCCGGTCCAGGTGCGCCTGTTCCACGTCGATCTCTCGGTCCCGTACGGAGTCCTCCCGCGCGGAGTCCCCTCGTACGGACGCGTGCGCCGAGTCGACCGCTGAATCCTGTTGAGCCTGTGCGGCCACCGGGCCCCCTTCTGACGTGCTGGGCAGCCGTCAAAAATACGCGAAGGGGGCCCGGGAAGCTACGGCGCCTGGCGCCGGCGCTACGCGTCGACCTCCACCAGCCGCTTCCCGTCGAAGGTCATGACCTCGAAGTGGGAGATCTGGTTGGGTTCGAAGGCGGCGCCGCCGTGCACGTAGAGCGGCTTCTTGGCCTTCTCCGTGGTGGCGTCCGGTATGCCGTAGCCCCAGTCGGGGACCGTCCAGGAGGTGAGCGTCTCCCGCTCGCCGTTCTTGCCGACGGCGATCAGGGAGCACTTCTGGGGGCCCTTGAGGTTCTTGAGCTCCAGGACCGTTTCGGTGCCCCAGGCCTTCTTCTCCAGCGCCACGGTCGCGCTGACCTGCGTGGACGGGTCGGTGGCGGTGACCCGGTCCGGCATGGCGGCGAAGGCGGACTCCGCGGGGCTCGCGGCCTGCTGCGACGCCTCGGCCCTGCGGCCGCCGCCGTCGTCACCGCCTCCTCCCCCGCCGCCCGTGGTCGCCACGGCGGCGAACGGGCCGCCGATGATCAGCGCGGCCGCGGTGCCCACCAGGTAGAAGTTGCGGCGGCGCTTGCTCGCGCGGCGTTCGGCGACCTCGTCGACGAGCTTCTCCGAGAGCCGTGGGCTGGGCTTCGCGGTGAGCGACTCGGCGATCGCGGGCGTGCCGGTGCCCGGCAGGTCCGCGAGCGCCGCCATCATCGGCTCCATGCCGGCCAGCTCGTCGAGCTGCTGGGCGCACCACTCGCAGGTGGCGAGGTGCGCCTCGAAGGCGGTCGCCTCGGCGTCGTCGAGGATCCCGAGGGCGTAGGCGCCGACGGTCTCGTGCTCGTTCGGCGCCGGTGATCCCTGCATGGGGACAGAATTACCCGTGTCCCCCGGGCCGAATCCCCGGACTCCCCCGTATCCGCTCATCACGCCGTCACCCCCCGCTCCTCCAGAGCCAGCTTCATCGAACGCAGGGCGTAGAACACCCGGGAGCGAACGGTGCCGCTGGGTATGCCCAGTGTCTGCGCCGCCTCATTGACGGTACGCCCCTTGAAGTACGTCTCGACGAGGACCTCCCGGTGGGCCGGGGTCAGGTCGTCGAGCGCGTCCGACAGCGTCATCAGCCACAGCGCCTTGTCGATCTCGTCCTCCGCGGGGATGACCTCCAGCGGCGACGGATCGACCTCCTGCGGCCGGGCCTGCCGGCTGCGGTGGCCGTCGATGACGATGCGCCGGGCGACCGTCACCAGCCAGGGGCGTACCGATCCGGTCGCACGGTTGAGCTGACCGGCATTCTTCCAGGCACGGATGAGCGTCTCCTGGACGACGTCCTCGGCGCGCTGGCGGTCCCCCGCGACCAGCCGCAGCACGTAGGCCAGCAAGGGGCCGGCGTGCTCGCGGTACAGCGCGCGCATCAGCTCCTCGTCGGGTTCCGAGGACGACTGTGACATGCGATGTCGGGCCCTCGCACCACGTTCATTGGCCACGACGGAATCCTTGCGCACGCCCACCTCCGATGTCCGGGGGTTCCCCCAGTCGGTCGCTCGCCCATTCGGTACGGACGCGAAGTGCGGCGTGTTCAAAACGAGATGAGAGTTTTCTCGGGGAGGGCATGACGAACGGGACGTGGGGGAACCTACGGGTACTTACCGGGCCAGGGCGGCGCGGCGCCGGTGCCGGGCGACGCGCTCGCGGTTGCCGCAGATCTCGCTGGAGCACCAGCGCCGGCGGCGGCCGCGGGAGGTGTCCACGTACACGATGGGGCAGTTGTCGCCCGCGCACTGCCTGAGGCTCGCCCGCGCGACGGGGTCGGTGAGCAGTTCCACGGCGTCCCGGGCGAGGGCACCGAGCAGCGCCGCGCACCGCGGCGGCCCGGTCAGCTCCCGTACCAGCGCGCCGTCCTCGCCGGGCACCGCGCGGGGTGCCGGGGGTGCGGCGAGGGCGAGTTCGTTGACGCGGGCGAGCGCGAGGTCGTACGCGCGGGTCCGGGGCGTCGGCCGGGCGCGCACCAACCTCGCGGTCTCGCCCCGCAGTTCGCGGAAGCCGGTCAGCCAGGAGGGGTCGGCGTGGGCCAGCGGGGTGCCGGGCGGGACGAGTCCGGAGCCGGTGATCCAGGCGCGCAGCGCGTCCACGGAGTCGAGGCGTTCGGCGGGGTGGGTGGTGGCGATGAGGTCCAGACAGATCCGCCCGGTGTCGAAGCGCAGCTCGTACGGGTCGGTGGCCGTACCCAGTGCCATGTTCCTGTCACCGCCTAGGGCTTGCCCGCGAAAGGCACGGGCCCGGAAAGGGGAGCAGGGAGACCGCGTGCGGACCGCTCGCGGACCGCTCCTCTCTACAGTGCCTGCCCGCTCCCGCGCCCGGAACCCCTCGTACCGCTCCCGCGTGGACGCTTGCGCATGCGCCCGCGCGTCCGGGCCATGTCCGGCGCGCCGAGGCGCCCGTTGACTGGACACATGACAGACATCAACGGGGAACGGCGGTTCCGCACCGCCGGTGGAGTGCTGGTCGCGGCCACGGTCGCCGCAGGCCTGACGGCCGGGACCTTCTACGTCTTCGCCTGCGCCGTGATGCCGGCGCTGGCGCGCAGCGACGACCGGGTGTACGTCGCCGTGATGCGCGACATCAACGACGTGATCGAGAACCCGGTGTTCCTGCTGGTCTTCATGGGCGCACTCGCCCTCGCGGGCCTCGCGGGGTGGCAGTCGCGCGGGCTGCCGGGCCGCTGGTGGATCCGGGCCGGCGCGGCGGCGTACGTGCTCGCCTTCCTGGTCACCGTCGGCGGCAACGTCCCCCTCAACGACGCCCTGGCCCGCCCCGGCGACCCGGCGGCGCTGCGCGAGCGGTTCGAGGACCCGTGGGTGGCCTGGAACGTCGTACGTGCCGTGCTGTCGACGGTGGCGACGGCCTGCCTGGCCACGGGCCTGGCGACCCGGGGACGACCGGCCCGATCGGCGCCCGCGACGCCACGACGCCCTACGTCGTCACACAGGACACCGCACACGACCCGGCACTGAGCGCCCGGGGCCCCGGCGAGCACCCACCAGCGAGCACCCGGCCACCCACGGTCGACCGACCGGTAAGTCACCCGGCATCCCGCAGCCCACGGCCCGGCAGACCTGCGTACCCGCGGCCCCACGGACCCGCGGCCCCGCGCACCCACGGACCCACGGACCCACGGACCCACGGACCCACGGACCCACGGACAGCATCGCGGGCCGGGAAAGCCGCCCGGACGACCACGCACCGGCACCCGGGGCTTCCGGCCGCCGGTCGGTGAGCGGTCGGCACCCGTGGCCCGGCGGTGAGTTCGCGGCGCCGCAGTACGGCGAGTGGGAGGAGGCGCCGAGCACGGGGGGCGGCGGCCCGGGGTCCGTCCACGGGCACGGCGCCGGAAGCCTCGCCGCTTGCGGCCCGACCCGGGGCGCCCGGGATCCGCGGCGCGACGACCGGCCGTCGCGTCGCCCGTGCCCCGGCACCGCGCACCGGGCGCACGCCCACGGCGCGGCGGTCCGCGCACGTACCGCTCGCTGCGCGGCAGGGACCGGCCGTGCCGCGCAGAGCTGGGGGGCCGGGGTGGTCAGTCGGTCGTGTACTTGGCGTCCGTGGCCGGGTCCAGGGACAGGCGGTAGCCGCGTTTCACCACCGTCTGGATCAGCTTCGGGGTGCCGAGGGACGTGCGCAGGCGGGCCATGGCCGTCTCGACGGCGTGTTCGTCGCGGCCGGTGCCCGGCAGGGCCCGCAGCAGCTCCGCGCGGGGCACGACCCAGCCCGGCCGCCGGGAGAGGGCGCGCAGCAGGGACATGCCGGCGGGCGGCACGGCCCGCAGTTCCCCGTCGACGAGCACCGCGTGTCCGCGGATCTCCAGCCGGTGCCCGGCGACCGGCAGGGCACGGGCGCGGACCGGCAGCTCCTGGCAGAGCAGCTGGACCAGGGGACCGAGCCGGAAGCGTTCGGGCTGGACCGTGTCCACGCCGTGCGCCTGGAGCGGCACCGCGGTGACCGGTCCGACGCAGGCGGGCAGCACGTCGTGGCCGAACGCGGCGAGCAGTTCGGGCAGCATGCCCCGCTCCCCGGCCCGGCCCAGCAGGGACACCGCGGCGGGCGCGCTGGTGAACGTCACGGCGTCCACGCCCCGCGACACCGCGGCGTCCAGCAGCCGGTCCACGGGCGTGAGGTCCTCCGGCGGCAGCCACCGGTACACGGGCACCCCCAGCACCTCGGCGCCGCCCTCCCGCAGCGCCTCCACGAACCCCGGCAACGGCTCACCGTGCAGCTGTACGGCGATCCGGCGGCCCTCCACGCCCTCCTCCAGGAGCCGGTCGAGAACCTCGGCCATGGACTCCGACACCGGCGACCACCGCTCCGTCAGTCCCGCGGCCCGGACCGCGCCCTTGACCTTGGGACCGCGCGCCAGCAGCTCCACCGTGCGCAGCCGCTCCAGCAGGGCGTCACCGAGCCCCCAGCCGTCGGCGGCCTCGACCCAGCCCCGGAACCCGATGGCGGTGGTGGCGACGACGACGTCCGGTGCCCGGTCGACGATCCGCTCGGTCGCGGCCATCAGCTCGCTGTCGTCGGCGAGCGGCACGATCCGCAGCGCCGGCGCGTGCAGGACGGCGGCTCCGCGCCGCTGGAGCAGCGCGCCCAGTTCGTCGGCCCGGCGGGCGGCGGTCACGCCCACGGTGAACCCGGCCAGCGGGCCGTGGTCGGACCGCTGCACGCCGTCGCCCACGCCGTCCACGCCGCCCCAGCCCCCCACGTCGCTCACGTCGTCCATCGCTCGCCGCGCTCCGATCCGTTCACACCCACGTGCACAGTCACGTGGCGACCGAGCCTGCCAACGCCGCGTGACGGGCTCGGTTCCGCTTCATGTCACCAGTGTTACGTCATACCTCGGCACGGCTGAGCTCCGCCGTCGCCCTTTCCGTGCCCACGGTGCCCTCCGGCGTCCGTGCCACGGGGCGGCGAAGGTATACCGCCCACGTGACGGCGAGGCACACGGCGTAGAAGGCGAGGAAGGCGACGAACGCGCCGGTGCCCGAGCCGGAGGAGAGGAAGGACTGCCGGAAGGCCAGGTTGATGGCGACGCCGCCGAGCGCGCCCACCGCGCCGATCAGCCCCATGGAGGCCCCGGAGAGCCGCCGCCCGTACGCCACCGCGGCCTCCCCCTTCAGCCCCTTGCCCAGCGCCTTGTTCTGGAAGATCCCGGGGATCATCTTGAACGTCGACCCGTTGCCCAGCCCGCTGAGCACGAACAGCACCACGAACACGGCCACGAACAGCGCGAGCGACTTCGCCGCGCTGGCCGCGACGAGTACGGCCGTGGCGGCGGCCATCGCGACGAAGTTCCACAGGGTGATCCGCGCGCCGCCGTACCGGTCGGCGAGCCTGCCGCCCACCGGCCGGATCAGGGAGCCGAGCAGCGGACCGATGAAGGTCAGGTACGCCGCCTGGAGCGGGGTCCGCCCGAACTGGCTCTGGAGCACCTGTCCGAAGGCGAAGCTGTAGCCGATGAACGAGCCGAACGTGCCGATGTACAGCACCGACATGATCCAGGTGTGGGCGTCCCGCGCGGCGTCCTTGGCGGCCCCCGTGTCGTTCTTCACGGAGGCGAGGTTGTCCATGCAGCACGCGGCGAGCACCGCGGCCGCCAGGACCAGCGGGATGTAGATGCCGAGCAGGAGCCGGGGCCCACCGCCCGCCCCGATGATCGCGAGCGCGGCCAGCTGGATGACCGGCACGCCGATGTTGCCGCCCCCGGCGTTGAGACCGAGCGCCCAGCCCTTCTTCCTGAGCGGGAAGAACGCGTTGATGTTGGTCATGGAGGAGGCGAAGTTGCCGCCCCCGATGCCGGCCAGCAGCCCGACCAGGAGGAAGGTCGACAAGGACGTCCCCGGTTCCATGACGGCGAAGGCCGCGACGGTCGGCACGAGCAGCAGCCCGGCGGAGACGATCGTCCAGTTCCGCCCGCCGAAGACGGCGACGGCGAAGGTGTACGGCACCCGCACGACGGCCCCGACGAGCGTCACCACGGACGTCAGCAGGAACTTGTCGGCCGGTGTCAGCCCGTACTCCGGGCCCATGAAGAGCACCAGCACGGACCACATCGTCCAGACGGAGAACCCGATGTGCTCGGAGAGGACGGAGAAGAACAGGTTCCGCCGGGCGGTCCGCTCCCCCGTCTCCCGCCAGAAGGTCTCGTCCTCGGGATCCCAGTACGCGATCCAGCGGCCGCCAGGGACTGTCATGACGCCTCCACGGTGCTCCACAACTCGGTTGCGCCGAAGGTAGGCAGGACGCGTTTCGGGCCGGTGGGGCTGTGGATGACCGGGAGGGAACGTTGCTCTCACCCGGCGCCGGTGCCAGGTGAGAGTTCTCGGTCAGCTCTGCGGGGGCTGGGGCTGCCAGTGCGGGTTCTGCTGCGGGTAGCCCTGCGGCGGGTACGGCTGCTGCCCCTGCGGCTGCGGGGGCGCGTACGGCTGCTGCTGCGGCTGGGCGTACGGCTGCGGAGTCTGCTGCGGCTGGTACGGCTGCGGGGCCTGCTGCGGCGGGTAGGGCTGCTGCCCCTGCGGGGGCGCGTAGGGCTGCTGGGCCTGGTGCGGCCCGCCGTACGGCTGCTGCTGGGGCGGCTGGGCGGCGTACTGGCCGGGGGCCGGCTGTCCGTAGCCGCCGGGCGCGGCGCCGAACGGGTTCCCGTGCCCCGGCAGCTGCCCGCCGGGCGGCAGGTACCGCACCCGCCCCGTCTCGTCGGCCATCGGCACGAACCCGGCGGCCTGCAGCCGGGCCGCGAACTTGGCGTTGCGCTTGCGGGTGACGAGGAAACCGATGCCCAGGGCCGCCATGAGGACCAGCCAGATGATCCCGGAGAGGACGAAGTCGTCGGACGAACCGCCCTCGCGGTAGGCGAGGACCACACACGCGACGGTGCCGCCGAGCGCGCCGTAGCCCATCGACTTCTGGGCGTTCTTGCCGGTGAGGTCGAAGTTGATCCGCGCCTTGAGGAGTTCGAAGGCGTCCGGCACGAGCGGCGGCAGCGACACGCCGTCGCCGGCGTTCGGGTACTGCGCCCAGTTCTGCGCGGCCCTGGTGCGGGCCTGCGGGCTGGGATCGGGGACCAGCAGCATGGTGAGCGCGGCGTTGTTCCCGCCGCTCTGGCGCACGTCGGCGTACTCGTACCCGAACTGCTGGGCGACGAAGGCGAGCTTGGCGAGCTTCTTCACCGACGACATCCGGCTGGTGAGCTGGACCGGCTCCCCGCTCGCCATCAACTGCAGCATCTTCTGCGTCTGCCGCTTGCTCATCCCGCTGCTCCCCCTGACCGGCTCACGCCACCGTGTTCACTCCCGCAACCGGGGCAGTCTCGCACGGAGGGCCGACACGCGTCAGCCCCGGTGCGGCGTCGGCCCCGGTCGCGGCGTCAGCTCCGGTGCGCGGCGCGGGCCCTGGGCTGCTTCCGCGCCGGGCGCTTGCCGCCGTCCGGCCACAGCTGGGGCTTGCGCTTGGCCGCCACGTCCTCCATCCAGCCGAACCAGACGACGCAGCTCCCGATGAGCAGCCAGGCGATGACCAGGACCGGCCAGGGGCTCTCCAGCAGCCACGGGACGTTCTCGTAGACGACGTCGAAGCCCCACAGCTGGTCCCACAGCGTGGCCGCGACGAGGATGCAGACGTTGTGCCACAGGTAGATCGTCACGGCGCGCGAGTTGAGCAGGGTGATCAGCCGGTCCCAGCGGCGCAGCCGGCGCGGCCACTCGGTCCACGACGGGCTGACGTGCAGGAGCAGCAGCACCGTCGCGAAGGACCAGACGGCCTGCGCGAAGGGGATGGAGTCCAGGTCGTACCCGGTCTTGAAGCCCTCCCTGAAGGCGTACCAGAGGCCCAGCGCGGCGATCACCGGGGCGACCGAGGGCACGATGTAGCGCGGCAGCCGTTTCAGTACGCCTTCCTGGTGGGCCATGCCGAGGACCCAGCAGGCGCCGAAGGTGCTGAAGTCCGTGAGGGCGGACGGGAAGCGCTCGCCCGGCAGCTCGAGGTAGCCGAACTGGAAGGCGGCCGACAGGACGAGCGGCGCGAGGATCGTCAGCCAGGGCAGCGCCCGCAGCGCGCGCAGCAGAACCGGGGAGAGCAGGACGTACCAGAGGTAGGCGCGGATGTACCAGAGCGGCCCGGCGAGTTCCGAGGCCCAGTCCTCGCCGAGGATGCCGTGGATGCCCGGCAGGCCCTCGGCGAACGGCGGGTCGCTCAGCGGCAGGATCCAGTAGACGAGGTGGAGCCACCACCAGCCCGGGTGTCCGTCGTCGTTCGGTCCCCAGCCCTGCAGCACCATGCCGGTCACGCCCACGACGCCCAGCAGCCACAGCGGCGGCAGCAGGCGGCGCATGCGGCTGCGGACGACCTGGACGGCCGGACGCTTGAGGGAACGGGCCATCAGGTTGCCCGCGAGGGCGAACATGACGCCCATGGACGGGAACACCACCGGCAGCCAGGCCCAGCCCATCAGGTGGTAGAGGACCACGCGGAAGAGTGCCACCGCCCGCAGCAGGTCGAAGTACCGGTCGCGCACGGGAGCGCGCCGGGCCTGCTTCTGCTGGGGCACGGCCGGTGCGACCGGGGCGGGTGGTGCGGACGAGGCGGACAGGGCGGCCGGATCCGCGCCGGCGGGTGGATACGGGGGCGGTGGTGCGGTCACGTGCGGGGCTCTCCGGGTGGTGGCCGGCGCGGAGGCGGCCGGGGCGGGGGCGGTGGGCGCGGCAGGGGCCGGCCATGTCGGGTCGAACGGCGGGTTGGTCATCCGACCGGCCGCCTCCCGTCGACGGCACCGGAGCGCCGCTGGGGCGGTACGCCGTCGGCACCGGGCGGCGGCGCGGACACACCGCCGCTGCGCCGCAGCTTCTGCCAGCGCAGCCGGCCGCCGGTGAGCGCCGTGATCCAGGACTGGAGCAGCACCACGTACATGATCTGGCGGTACAGGATCTGCTGGAGGGGCAGCGAGATGAGCGGGGTCAGCTTCTCCCGGTCGAGCCGGAAGGCGTACGCCGCGCACACCGCCTGGATGGCGAGGACGCCCAGCCACGCCACGATCGTCTGCTGGGTCGGCCCGAAGACGAGGCCGTAGAGCAGGAAGACGTCGATCAGCGGGGCCAGCAGCGGGGCCAGCACCATGAACAGGGAGACGAACGGCAGGCCCACGCGGCCGAAGCGGCCCGAGGGGCCCTTCTCGATCACCGCGCGGCGGTGCTTCCAGATGGCCTGCATGGTGCCGTACGACCAGCGGTAGCGCTGGGACCACAGCTGCTGCACGGACTCCGGGGCCTCGGTCCAGGCGCGGGCGTTCTCGGCGTAGACGACCCGCCAGCCGGCGCGGTGCAGCGCCATGGTGACGTCGGTGTCCTCGGCGAGCGTGTCGTCGCTCATGCCGCCGAAGGGCTCCAGGGCGCTGCGGCGGAAGGCGCCGACCGCGCCGGGGATGGTCGGCATGCAGCCGAGGATGTCGTACATCCGGCGGTCCAGGTTGAAGCCCATCACGTACTCGATGTGCTGCCAGGCGCCGATGAGGCTGTCCTTGTTGCCGACCTTCGCGTTGCCCGCCACGGCGCCCACCTTCGGGTCGCCGAAGGGCTGGACGAGTTCGCGGACGGTGGAGGGTTCGAAGACGGTGTCGCCGTCCATCATCACGACGATGTCGTAACGGGCGTTGGCCAGGCCCCGGTTGAGCGCGGCCGGCTTGCCCGCGTTGAGCTGCCGGATCACCCGGACGTTCGGCAGGCCGAGACCCTCGACGATGCGGGCGGTGCCGTCACTGGAGCCGTCGTCGATGACGATGATCTCGATCGGATGGTCGCTCTCCATCAGGGAACGGACCGTGTTCTCGATGCACTTGGCCTCGTTGTACGCCGGGACCAGCACCGTGACGGGTTCGGTGACCGCCGGGCCCCAGCGGAAGCGTCTGCGGCGCACCCGGCGGGCGTGGACGCCGGACAGGAGCAGCATCAGGACGAAGCGTCCGATGACCAGCGTGCCGATGATCGCCAGGCCCACCACCAGGACGTCGGTGAGCTTCTCCGAGGCCTGGACCAGGAAGACCCACGCCTTGCCCTTCCACAGCTCGGCGCCGGTCACCGGGGTCATGGCGCTGGGCGCGTCCAGGGCCTCGGTGAGGTTGTCGAACTCGTAGCCCTGCTTCTTCAGGTCCGGCAGGAACTTGTCCAGGGCCTGCACGGTCTGGTGGCGGTCGCCGCCGGAGTCGTGCATCAGGACGATGGCGCCCTTGCCGCCGTGCGGCGTGGCACGGCGGATGATCTCGTCGACGCCGGGCTTCTGCCAGTCCTCGCTGTCGGTGTTGTTGACGACGACGAGGTAACCGCGGCTGCCGATGTACTCGGTGACCGGCCAGGACTTGTTGTCCATGGCGTCGGCGAAGGAGGAGTACGGCGGGCGGAACAGCGAGGTGCGCACGCCGGCCGCGCCGGTGATGGCCAGCTGGTTCTGCGACAGCTCCCAGTCGATGCGCTTCTTGGACTGGAAGGAGAGGTCGGGGTGGTTGAAGGTGTGCAGGCCCACCTCGTGGCCCTCGTCGACCATGCGCTCGACGAGGTCGGGGTAGCGGGAGGCCATGGTGCCGGTGACGAAGAAGACCGCGTGCGCGTCGTGCTTCTTCAGCACGTCGAGGACGCGCGGCGTCCAGGTCGGGTCCGGGCCGTCGTCGAAGGTGAGGACGAGCCGGTGGTCGGGCACGCTGAGGCTGTCGGTGCGGCCGCCGCGCGCGTCGATGACCGGACCGCCCTCGAGGATCTTGTCGGGGACGTCGGTGGTGGCGGCGGGCGGCTGGACGCGGTGGTCGGCGAGGATCTCGCTGTGCACGTATCCGCGCAGCATGAGCATCGCCACCAGGGCGACCAGGACGAGCAGCGGAAGCAGCAGGCGCAACGGCAGGCGACGGCGGGAGCCCTCACGGGCGCTGCGCGTGGCCCCGTGACGGCGGGTGCGGGATGCCATCAGAGGGTGTTCTCCGGGGACAGGGAAGGGGACGTGGAGGTGTCGGCCGGTTCGGCGGCCACGACGGGTGCGCCGGCCGGACCCGCGACGGGGTCCGGGTCGTCGGCGCCGTTGGCGTTGGGGCCGCCCTCGCCCGGGTCGGTGCCCGCGGTGGTGCCGCCGGTGGGCTCGGTCGGGTCGGCGGGCGTGTCGCCACCGCCGCCCGCCGGGGTCGACGGGTCGGTGGTGGCGGGCTGCGAGGCCTGCGTCGACTGGCTCGGGCCGGGGCCGGTCGCGCCGGAACCGCCCGGGTCCCGGCCGGTCCCGGACGCCGAGGGCTGGGGCCCGGCGCTCGTGCCGGGCTGCACCGCGGTGCCGCCGGTCGTGCCGGACGTGCCGGGCGCGGGTGCCTCGGCCCCCGGTGCGGTCGCCGCACCGGCGTCGGCCGAGGGGCTGGTCTGCGGGACGGCTGCGCCGGTGCCGGAGGGCTGCGCCGACTGCGAGGGCAGCGGGGTGGTGTCGACCTGTCCGGCCGGCGCGCCCTCCTCCTGGCCCGGTACGGGCATCCAGGGGGCGTCGGAGTTGCCGGAGAGCAGCGTGGAGACGATGACGACGGCGTAGATCGCGCAGGCGATGCCGACGAGGATGCCGAGGCGGCGGTACAGGCGGCTGCGGCGGCCCGACGCGTCGACGAAGACGGGACCGTCGGAGGGCTCGGGGCCGCTCTTGCGGTGTCCGCTGTCGGCCCGCAGGACCATGCCGTCGCCGAGGTGGACGGCGTCGAGCTGGACCGTGACCTCGTGCGGGTCGTGGGTGTGACCGGCGGCGCCGGTGCCCCCGTCGCCGTCCGTGTCCGGCAGCTCCTGCCAGGGGTCGCGGAGTGCGGCGGTGGCGGGGCCGGGCGGAGGTGTGGGCGCGGGTGCGGGGAAGGCGCGGGTGGGACCGGCCGACGGGAGGATGTCCGTCCGGTCGGGGTCCGGGCCGTTCCCGGTGCCGCGGGCGTGGCCGGTGCCCATGCCGGTGGTGCCGGTGCCGGGCGCCGGGGCGGCGTAAGGGGCCGTGCCGAACGGGTTGGGCCTCGGGGCGGCGTTGTTCGAAACGGCGCCGTTCGGGGCACTGTTCGGGGCGGCGTTGCCGGGGTTCGCCCCGGCCTGGTCGGTTCTGCCCCAGGTTATCCGGCCCTGAGCCGACGGATCCGGGTTCGGGACACGGCGGCCATGGCCCCCTATTCGGGCACCGAGGATCTCGGTCTGGTCCGCGGCGGAACTCTCGTGGCCGCGCGGGCTCTCACCGGAACCCCCGAACCACCCCGAACCCGACGCGGATCCGGCGAACCCGGCGGAACCGGTCGAACCGGTCGAACCGGATCCGGTGGACCCGTCGGCCCCGCCGGACTCCCCCGCGCTCATCGGGGGTCCCCCGGCCGGCGGGACGGCCCGGGTCGAGGACAGCACCTCGGTGGCGTCAGCATGTCGTCCTGCCTCCGAGAGATCACGAGCCCCGGACTCGACCTCGGGCCACTCCGGTTGGGCGTCTTTTTGCCAATTCTTCACGCGCGCGCACTTCCCCCCACGGAACACTTCCGGGTGCGCATACGACTCCGAGCACTCGTCGGCCGAACCGGCCCCCACCAGGTTCGAGCGCCCCCTGTATCACACCGTGCTCAGGCAAAGAATGTAGCGCACGCGGAGGATGTGTGGTTGCCGCGTGTCACTTATGGACGGACATCACAGCGGCGTCGGCGGCCGGAATCCATCCTCCGTCGGGGACCTTGAGCCAACCCTTTTCGGTCGCGACCTGCGCCGCTGCCCGCCGCAGCGCGTCGAGCGCGGGGTGCACCAGTCCCTTTCGCCACACGAGTGACACAGGCGACAGCGGTATGGGGTCGACGAGCGGGCGCACCACGGTCGAAGGCATGGCCGGAAAGCTCTGCACGGCGAGGATCGGATTGCGCGTCTTGTCCATGATGCGCTGGAACTCCTCCTCGCCGATCGCCAGCGGCGCGGGGGACGCCACATGGATGCCGCGTCCCTCGAACAGGCGGTGCGCGAGGTCGGTCCACTCCGGCGTGCGCGGGTTGCCGGCCCCGGCGTACACGCTCTCCCCGGCGAGCGCGGGGAGCGGCACCCGGGTCAGCCGGGCCAGCGGGTGGTCCTCGGGCAGCACGACCGCCATGGGCTCGTAGCGCACCGGCTGGTGGCCGAGCCCCGCCCGCAACGCCGCGGGCAGCCCCGCGAGCCGGCCGAAGGAGGCGTCGAGGCGGCCCGCGACCAGTTCGCCGGCGGCGTGGGTCAGCCCGCTCTCGTAACGCGCCATCAGCTCCTGCTCGGGCGCGAGCGAACGGGCCCGTTCCAGGACGAGGCGGCCGGTGACCAGTCCCGGGGAGTTGAGGTCCACCAGCAGCGGGCGGGCCTGTCCGAAGGCGGCGAGCAGGTCGTCCTGCGCCTGGAGGACCCGGCGGGCGTACGGCAGCAGCCGCTCACCGTCCGCCGTCGGCGTCACCTGCCGGGTGGTCCGGACGAACAGCTCGGCGCCCAGCTCCCGCTCCAGGCGCCGCACGTCCCTGCTGAGCGCCTGCTGGGCGACGTAGAGGCGGGCGGCGGCGCGGGTGAAGTGCAGCTCCTCGGCGACGGCGACGAAGGCGCGCAGGAGACGGGGGTCGAGGTGGGCGGGTCCGGACATCCGGTGAATTTACAACGGGGTTGCGTGAATGGCCACGGAGAAGGTGTTGGACCCCCTGATCGTCTCCGGGCGACGGTGAACGCATGCCGATACCGACTCCAGCGCGCCCGTTCCGCCCCGCTCCGCCCGCCCCCTTCCTGACCGTCACCGCCGACACCGTGGTCGCGGCCGACTTCCGCCCCCGCACCCGGCGCCGACCACCAGGTCCGTACCGGCGCCTCCTGTCCACGCCCGGCGCCCGGGCCTTCACGATCGGGAACCTCGTCGCCCGGCTGCCCATGGGCATGTTCAGCGTGAGCGCGGTCGTGATGATCGCCGGCACCCGTGGTTCGTACGCCCTCGCCGGCGCCGTCACCGCGACGGGGCTGGCGGCCACGGCGCTGGTCGCCCCGTGGACCGCACGGCTCGTGGACCGGTACGGCCAGGCGCGGGTGGCCGTACCCGCCACCCTGTTCGCCGCGCTGGGCTCCGTCGCCCTGCTGCTGTGCGTGCGGCACGGGGCGCCCGCCTGGACCCTGTTCGCCGCGTACGCCGCCACCGCGACGACGCCCAACACCGGCGGCATGGCCCGCGCCCGCTGGGCCCACCTGCTGAAGGGCGACGCCGACGCGCTGCACACCGCGAACTCCTTCGAACAGGCCACGGACGAACTGTGCTTCATGCTCGGTCCGGTTCTCGCGGCGTTCCTGTGCACGGCGCTGTTCCCCGAGGCGGGCACGCTCGTGGGCGTGGTGCTGCTGGTGACCGGCATGCTGCTGTTCACCGCCCAGCGTTCGACCGAGCCGCCGGCCCGCCCGCGCCCGACGGCGAAGGCACCCTTCCGGGCCCCGGGCATCCCCTCGCTGCTGGTGGTGTGCCTGGCGATGGGCGGCGTCTTCGGCGCCATGGAGGTCACCACCATCGCGTTCGCGGACGCACAGGGCCACCGCGCGGCGGCCGGTGTCGTCCTCGCCCTGCAGGCGGCCGGTTCCTGCGCCGCGGGTCTGCTGTACGGCGCGATCAAGCCGGCCGGACCGGCCGAGCACCGCCTGCCGTGGTGCGTGGCGGCGATGACGGCCCTGCTGACCCTGCCGCTGCTCGCGGCCTCCCTCAGCGGCTCACTGCCCCTGCTGGCGCTCACGCTGCTCGTCGGCGGGATGGCGACGGCCCCGACGATGGTCACCACGATGACCCTGGTCCAGCACCGCACCCCGGAGGGCCGCCTGAACGAGGGCATGACCCTCGCGGTGACCGGCCTGCTCGGCGGCATCGCCTGCGGCAGCGCGGCGGGCGGCTGGACGGTGGAGCACGTCTCCCCCACCGCCGCCTACGGCGTACCGGTCACGGCGGCGGCCCTGGCCCTGCTCCTCGCCCTGCTGCCGACCCGACGGACACCGTGAACGCGGAAACCCCCTGAGCCGCCGGCACGTGGCCGGCCTCGGGGGGCTTCCGTATGGGGGTGCGGGTGGCGGAGCCCCCGCGTCGCGCGGCGAAGCCGCGCAAAAAACAACGAGGGCGACGTGGCTCGCGCTTACCGCGAGCACACGTCACCCTCGATCTCGTGGAGATGGCGGGAATCGAACCCGCGTCCAACGGTGCGGAATCAGGGCTTCTCCGTGTGCAGTCCGCTTCGATTTTCTCGGCCCCGGAGATCACGCGAACAAGTCTCCGACGGGCCCAGTCACTGTTTGGTTTCCCTCTTCACCCCGTGACCGGGATCAAGGTTTAGTCCCCTAGCTGATGCCAGGATCCGGGTCGGGAACAGCCCCGGGCTGACACTCCCTTAGTAGGAGGCTCGCTTCGCTACCTGAGATCAGGCAGCGAGGGCGAAGGCCTGCTGGGAGGAATCGCGCTTGGTGTTGGCGATTATTTTTTTCGGCCTGTGGTTTACGAGATCATGGCCGCTTCCTCGACACGCTTCCCCTGCTTCGACAGCCGCTGTCGAAACCGATCATCCCCATGTTGTTTTTTCAAGTCCTCCGAAGAGGGGCGCGCACCCTCTGTGGGGTGCAGGTGCCATCGTACGTGAACAACACGCACACGTGCCAGCCTATTCCAGGGCGCTCAAGCCCGCTGCTTGCGCCGGATCGCCGAGATCGTCCGCTCCGCCTCGCGCCGGTCCTGCTTCTCCCGGAGGGTCTGCCGCTTGTCGTACTCCTTCTTGCCGCGTGCCAGCGCGATCTCGACCTTGGCCCGGCCGTCCTTGAAGTAGAGCGCCAGGGGCACGATCGTGTGACCGGTCTCCTGGGACTTCGACTCCAGCTTGTCGATCTCCACGCGGTGCAGCAGCAGCTTCCGCTTGCGGCGGGCGCTGTGGTTGGTCCAGGTGCCCTGGCTGTACTCCGGCACGTGCACGTTGTGCAGCCACGCTTCGTGACCGTCCAGCTGCACGAAGCCGTCGACCAGCGAGGCCCGCCCCTGACGCAGCGACTTCACCTCGGTACCGGACAGCACGAGGCCGGCCTCGTAGGTGTCGAGGATCTGGTAGTCGTGCCGCGCCTTCTTGTTCTGCGCGATCAGCTTGCGCCCTTTTTCCTTAGCCATAGTGCGGTCCATTTTGGCACTACGGAGGGGTCCTTCGGAAAGCCGATTACGCGGGGTCGTGGACCTGGCGTCCCAGTCCGCTCAGCACCGTCCGGGCCCGTTCCACGGCGGCCGGGTCGGCCGGGTCGACCTCCAGGTCGGGCGTGATGCCCGTGCCGTCGACGCCGCGGCCGGAGGGGGTGCGGTAGTGGCCGACGGTCAGCTCGGCCACCGAGCCGCCGGGCAGCCGGCTCGGCATCTGCACCGAGCCCTTGCCGAAGGTGCGGGAGCCCAGGACGACCGCCCGGCCGCGGTCCTGGAGGGCCCCGGTGAGGAGCTCGGCCGCGCTCATCGTGCCGCCGTCGACGAGCGCGACCAGGGGTCTGGTGGTGTCACCGCCGGATTCGGCGTACAGGGCCCGCTGGTCGCCGTCGACGTCGTACGTGGCGACCAGGCCGCCGTCGAGGAAGGCCGAGGCGGCGGTCACTGCCTCGGAGACCAGGCCGCCGGAGTTGCCGCGCAGGTCGAGGACGACGCCGGCGCCGGACGGCACCCGTGCCACGGCCTCGCGCACCTGCTCGCCGACGCCCTTGGTGAAGGAGCTGACCTTGACGACGGTGAGGCCGTCGGCGAGCGTGCGGACGCTCACGGGGTCCGTGGACAGCCGGGCGCGTCGTACGGTCTCGGTCCACGCGCGCGTGCCACGCTCCAGGCCCAGCCGGACGGCGGTGCCGGCGGGCTCCCGCTCGGCGTCGCCGCGCAGTATGGAGACGACCTCGGTGACGGGCCGCCCGTCGACCCGCGCGCCGTCGACGCTGCGCAGGCGGTCGCCCTGGCGGATCCCGGCGTCGGCGGCGGGCGAGCCGGAGCGCACCTGGGTCACCTCGATACGCCCGTCCCGCTCGCGGCGCGCGGAGAGCCCGACGCCGGTGTACCGGCCGTCGAGGGCGTCCTCCAACTCCTCGTACTCGCCCTGGGAGTAGATGGCGCCCCAGCGGTCCCCGCTGCGGCTGACCGCGCGTTCGGCGGCCTCCACCGGGGACTTGCCGTCGGCCATCGCCTCGGCCGCCGCGCGGGCGACGTCGTCGTGCCGGACCTGCTGACCGGCCGGGGCGGCCGAACGGGCCGTGCCGGGCTCGGACTTCCGGTCCGTCCCGGGGAGCGAGCCGGTGGCCGCGCCCGCGACGAGCACGCTCGCGAACACCAAGGTCAGGGCGGCCCCGTGGCGTGCGCGGCGGGGCTGACAGAACAGGTCACGACCTGACATGCCGGTGAGTCTAGGACAACGCACAGGGGCCGCACGGTCGCTTGACCGTGCGACCCCCTTGGTATGTGTCACACCTTCAGGTACTTGCGCAACGCGAAGAACGCGGCCAACGCGGGCATCAGCAGACTCGTGGCCAGGATGAGCGGCAGCTTCGTCAGGACGGCGTCCCAGCCGATGAAGTTGATCAGGTTCAGCTTCTCGGACAGGGCGAGTCCGTGGTCGATGATGAAGTACCTGGCGATCACCAGGAATCCGCAGGCGACACCACCGCCGATGAGACCGGCGACCGCCGCCTCCATGATGAACGGCGCCTGGATGTAGAAGCCCGACGCGCCGACGAGGCGCATGATGCCGGTCTCGCGGCGCCGGCTGAACGCCGAGACGCGCACGGTGTTGACGATCAGCATCAGGGCGACGACGAGCATGAGGGCCATCACCGCGCGGGCGGCCCAGTTCATGCCGTTGAGGAGACCGAAGAGGTTGTCCAGGATGCCCTTCTGGTCCTGCACGGACTGCACGCCCTCACGGCCGTCGAAGGCGGTCGCGATGACCTGGTACTTCTCCGGGTCCTTCAGCTTGATCCGGTACGACTCCTGCATCTGGTCCGGCGTGAGGGAGCTGGCCAGCGGCGAGTCGCCGAACTGCTCCTTGTAGTGCTTGTACGCCTCGTCCTGCGACTCGTACGTCACCTTCTCGACGACGGTCATCTCGTCGAGGTCGGACATGATCTGCTTCTTCTGGTCCTCGGTCACCGCGCCCTTGGCGCAGTTGGGGTCGGACTCGGCGTCGCTCTTGTTGCAGAGGAAGACCGAGACGTTGACCTTGTCGTACCAGTAGCCCTTCATGGTGTTGACCTGGTCGCTCATCAGGAGCGAACCGCCGAACAGGGCCAGGGACAGGGCGACCGAGACGATCACCGCGAAGGTCATCGTCAGATTGCGGCGAAGACCGACACCGATCTCCGAGACTACGAACTGGGCGCGCATGGCGTCTCGTTAAGCCTTTCGTTCCTCGTCGTCAGTGCTGGTAGCCGTAGACACCGCGTGCCTGGTCCCGGACGAGGCGGCCCTTCTCCAGCTCGATGACGCGCTTGCGCATCTGGTCCACGATGTTCTGGTCGTGCGTGGCCATCACCACGGTGGTGCCCGTCCGGTTGATGCGGTCGAGCAGCTTCATGATGCCGACGGAGGTCTGCGGGTCCAGGTTGCCCGTGGGCTCGTCGGCGATCAGCAGCTTGGGCCGGTTGACGAAGGCGCGGGCGATGGCGACGCGCTGCTGTTCACCACCGGACAGCTCGCCGGGCCTGCGGTCCTCCTTGCCGCCGAGTCCGACGAGGTCGAGCACCTGCGGCACGGACTTGCGGATCTCGCCGCGGGACTTGCCGATGACCTCCTGGGCGAAGGCGACGTTCTCGCCGACCGTCTTGTTCGGCAGCAGGCGGAAGTCCTGGAAGACCGTCCCCAGCTGGCGCCGCATCTGCGGCACCTTCCAGTTGGACAGGCGGGCGAGGTCCTTGCCCAGTACGTGCACCTGTCCGTGGCTGCACCGCTCCTCGCGGAGGATCAGCCGCAGGAAGGTGGACTTTCCCGAGCCGGAGGATCCCACGAGGAAGACGAACTCGCCCTTCTCGACCTCCAGGGAGACATCCCTGAGGGCTGGGTGGCTCTGTTTGGGGTAGACCTTGGAGACGTTGTCGAATCGGATCACGGATGCACCACGGGTCGCCGGGGGTAGATGTGCGTGACCATACGCGAACCGGGGAGCCGACCGCAGTCACCGGTCGGGGTTGCGTATCAGTTGCGCGTTTTGTCCCCACGGGAGGGCGCGCAGGGCCCCACGGAACCTGGCACAGTGGAAGGGGAACGTTCGTACCGTCGCGGGCGTTGTTCCAGACGGAGCCGGTGGCAAGGAGGGCGAGCGCATGACGTACGACCGGTTGGTGTGCGCGAACTGCGCGGCGCCCGTGAGTGAGGGCAGGTGCCCGGTGTGCCGGGCCAACCGCGAGCGGCTGCAGCAGGAGAGCAACTTCTTCGCGGGACTGAACCCGATGGCGCTGATCGCGCTGCTGGCGGTGCTGGTCGCGGCGGTGGCCCTGCTCGCCCAGCAGACCGCCTGACGGCCCTGGAGCGGCCCTCAGGGCCCCAGGACGCGGACACGCGGCCCCGGCACGACACAGGCAGGGAAGACGCCGAAGGGGCCCGGAGCAGTGGTGCTCCGGGCCCCTTCGTCTGCGTGCGCGGTGCGTACGCGGACGGCTACCGTCAGGCAGCAGCCCCGCCGCGGCCGTTCATCAGGCGCGGGAGGAAGCGGAAGCCGATGCCGCCCGCGATCATCGTCGCGGCGCCGACCAGCAGGAACGTGGTCTCCGCGGCACCGGTCTCGGCGAGCTCCTCGCCGTTGCCCTGGGCAGAGGTGTCGGAGGCCGGGGCCTGCTCGCCGGTGTCGGTCAGGGCCGAGGAGCCCTGGTCCTGGGTGACGTTGTCGTTGCCGCCACCGTCGGGGTTGGTGTTGTTGTTGCCGCCACCACCGTTGCCGCCGGTGTTGCCGTTGCCCGGCTGCTCGGTGTTGCCACCGCCCGGCTGCTCAGTGTTGCCGCCACCGGGCTGCTCGGTGTTGCCGCCACCGGGCTGCTCCGTGTTGCCACCGCCGGGCTCCTCGGTGTTACCGCCGCCCGGCTCCTCGGTGTTACCGCCACCGGGCTCCTCGGTGTTGCCACCGCCGGGCTCCTCGGTGTTGCCACCGCCCGGCTCCTCGGTGTTACCGCCACCGGGCTCCTCGGTGTTGCCACCGCCCGGCTCCTCGGTGTTGCCACCGCCCGGCTCCTCCGTGTTGCAGTCGGGGTCGGTGCCGACGATGCCACAGTCGTCATCCGGCGTGTCGCCGTCAGCGGTGATCCCGATGTTGACCTCGAGCGCCGATGCTGCACCCGCGGCGGTCAGCGAGGCGCCGGCCGCGATCACGGCGCCGGCCGCGATGCGCGCGACACGGATACGCGTCTTCTTCGTCATGTACTTGCTACCCCCAGTAGCCGATTAGTCGGTGAGGCCGCACTCGGGGGCCGTGATCGACGGGGGGCGGCTGCATGTGTGCTCAAGCCCCCCGGTTCACATGCGCCCCAGAAATACGCATGCCGCGCCTCACCATTCCGAATGTTCAAAGCAACGTCAAGGCCATTGCGTACGCGATGTCCAGGTACGGGACGTATGCCGGACACAAAGGGTGTGAGTGTGATGTAAAACCCAGACATCACCGGCGAACAGCGGGCAGAGAAAAGGCAACTACCGTCCGAAGAGCGGCAGTTGCCTTGTCGACAAAGCGGTGGTTCCGCTTCGCGTTACTTCTCCTGCTGCTTGCGCCAGCGAATGCCGGCCTCGAGGAAGCCGTCGATCTCGCCGTTGAACACGGCCTCGGGGTTGCCCACTTCGTGCTCCGTGCGCAGGTCCTTGACCATCTGGTACGGGTGCAGCACGTACGAACGCATCTGGTTGCCCCAGGAGTTGCCCCCGTCGCCCTTGAGGGCGTCCATCTTGGCCTGCTCCTCCTGGCGGCGCCGCTCCAGGAGCTTGGCCTGGAGGACGTTCATGGCGGTGGCCTTGTTCTGGATCTGGGAGCGCTCGTTCTGGCAGGAGACGACGATGCCGGTGGGGATGTGGGTGAGGCGCACCGCCGAGTCGGTGGTGTTGACGCCCTGGCCGCCGGGGCCGGAGGACCGGTACACGTCCACGCGCAGCTCGGACTCGTCGATCTCGATGTGGTCGGTCTGCTCGACCACGGGGAGGATCTCGACGCCCGCGAAGGAGGTCTGGCGGCGACCCTGGTTGTCGAAGGGCGAGATGCGCACCAGCCGGTGCGTGCCCTGCTCGACTGAGAGGGTGCCGTAGGCGTACGGCGACTGCACGGCGAAGGTGGTCGACTTGATGCCGGCCTCTTCCGCGTACGACGTCTCGTAGATCTCGGTCTTGTAGCCGTGCTGCTCGGCCCAGCGCAGGTACATGCGCTGGAGCTTCTCGGCGAAGTCGGCGGCGTCCACGCCACCCGCCTCGGCGCGGATGTTGACGAGCGCCTCACGCGCGTCGTACTCGCCCGAGAGCAGGGTGCGGACCTCCATCTCGTCCAGCGCCTTGCGGACGGCCGTGAGCTCGGACTCGGCCTCGGCACGGGTGTCCGGGTCGTCCTCCTCCTCGGCCATCTCGAAGAGCACGCCGAGATCGTCGATCCGGCCGCGCAGGGCCTCGGCCTTGCGCACCTCGGCCTGGAGGTGCGAGAGCTTGCTGGTGATCTTCTGCGCCGCCTCCGGGTCGTCCCACAGGGAGGGAGCGGCCGCCTGCTCCTCGAGCACGGCGATGTCTGCCCTCAGCCTGTCGAGGTCCAGGACGGCCTCGATCGACTCCATGGTCGAGGAGAGGGACTTCAGCTCTTCGGATACATCGACGACTGCCACGCATCCAGCGTAACGGCTCCGGCCGGCGGTCCACGCCCGGCGGGTGCGGGCGTGGACCGCCGGCGGGGGCCGGACCTCAGGGAGAGGCCGGTGCGGAGTTCCGCGTGTCCTGGGGTCCGGTGCCGTCCTCGTCACCGCCCGTGGCCAGCCATGTACCGACGCCGATCGCCGCCACCAGGGCGACGGCGCCCGCGCCCACCGCGATCCTGCGGCGCCGCGCGGTGGCGCGGTTGCGGGCCGAGCCGGGGCGCGGGGCGCCCGACGCGCGCGGGGCGCGGGCGGTGCCGCGGGCGCCGCCGGCCAGCTCGTCCGGGGCGGGGACGCGCATCGACGTGTGGGTGTCGCGGTTGGAGTCGGCCGGCTTGGCGCCCGGCACCAGGGGCACCGCTCCCCGGCGCCGTACGGGCTCCGCGGCGGACCCGGGGGCGGCCGGGGACTCCGCGGACTCGTCGGGGTCGTCCTCCGGCTGCTCGGCGTCGGGCTCGTCCACGTCCAGCGGGGCCATTCCGGCGAGCATCGGCAGCAGCTCGCGCAGCCGGGCGCTCAGCTCGGAGGCGCGCAGCCGGGAGGCCGGGGCCTTGGCGAGGCACTGGACGAGGAGCTGCCACAGCTCGTCGGGGATGCCGGGGAGCGGGACGACGGTCTCGGTCACGTGGCGGCGCAGCACCGCGCCGGGGTGGCCGCCGCCGAACGGCGTGAAGCCGGCGAGCAGCTCGTAGAGCACCGTGGCCAGCGCGTAGATGTCGACCGCCGCGCGCGGGGGCAGGCCTTCGACGATCTCCGGGGCCAGGTAGTCGGGCGTGCCGATGATCTTCGTGGCCCGGGTGCGGCGCGGGGTGTCGATGAGCTTGGCCACGCCGAAGTCCGTCAGCAGCGCCGGGTGCGAGCCGCCGGGGCCGAGCGGACCCTGCATGTCGAGCAGCACGTTCTCGGGCTTGACGTCGCGGTGCACGACCCCGGCGGCGTGCGCGGCGGCCAGTCCGTCGGCGACGTCGGCGGCGACGGCCACCGCGGCCTCGGGCGCCAGGCGCCGCTCCCGGTCGAGACGGGTGCGCAGGTCCGTGCCGCGGACCAGGTCCATGACCAGCGCGAGGTCGTTGCCGTCGACCACCAGGTCGCGCACGGAGACGACGTGCGGGTGCTCCAGGCCGAGCAGGGCGGTGCGCTCCTGTACGAAGCGTGAGACGAGTTCCTGGTCGGACGCCAGGTCCTCGCGCAGCAGCTTGATCGCGACGGGCCCGTCGGGGCCCTCGCCCAGCCACACCGTGCCGGCGCTGCCCCGCCCGAGGATCTGATGGGCGGTGTACCGGCTGCCGATCTTCCGTGCCAAGACTGCTCCTACCGACGCGTGTTGCGCCTAAAAGTACGCGTCCGAGGAGCCGACCTTCACCGCGGAGGCGGAAATCACCCTCCGGATGTCGACAAGTCTCCAGACTCGGCCGACTCGACCGGCTCTGCAGACCCGACCGGCTCAGCCGCCGGTGGAGCTTCCGTCGCTCGAGCCGCCCAGGTCCCCGACCCAGTCGGTCACGGTGGTGAACCAGTCGCTGAGCTGTGCCCAGTAGCCCTTGCCCGTGCCGATCCAGTCCTGCAACGGGCTCAGCTCCCAGATCAGCCATCCGGCCACGAACAGGATGACGATCGTGAACAGGCACCCCTTGAGGCAGCCGAGGCCCGGGATGCGCATGGGGTTGGCGCTGCGCTGCCGCGGCGCCCTGGGCTCGCGCCGCGGCTGCTGCGGCTCGGGCGTGGGCGGCGGGGCGTACCGCTGCGGCTGGGGCCGTTGCGGCTGCTGGGGCTGGGGCTGCGGGGTGGCGTAGCGCTGCGGCGGTTGCTGCTGCGGGTAGCCGTAGCCGGGCTGCTGGGGCGGCGGGCCCTGGCGGGGCTGCTGCGGCGGGCGGGAGACCTGTCGCTGGGGGCGGCGGCGCAGCGGGTCCTGGTTCGGGTCGAGGTACTGGACCTGCGTCTGCTCGTTGCGGTCGCGGGCGGCGCGCAGCTGGTTCTGCCAGGGGTGCGGGTCCTCGGGCCCGCCCTGCCCCGGCGCGCCCGACTGGCCCGGCTGTCCCGGCGGCACCGGCGGCATCACGGCGGTGGGGTCGGCCGCCCCGGTGTTCGGGAGTACGGCGGTCGGGTCGGCGGCGCCCGCCGGGCCCGGGGTGTGCGGCAGGACGCTGGTCGCGCCGTTCGGGTCGTAGGCGGCGTCGGGGGCGCCGGGGACCTGCGCGGGTGCCGGGTCGGGGACGAGGAGCGCGCCGACGTTCTCGGCGGCGCCGATCTGCGCGCTGTTCGCGTGCACGCCGATGCCCTCGGCGACGACGCGCAGGCCGCGCGCGAGGTTCTCGGCGCTGGGACGTTCGTCCGGGTTCTTGCGCAGGCAGCGCTCGATGACCGTCCACAGTGGGTCGGGGACGGTGGAGGGGCGGCGCGGTTCGGCGCTCAGGTGCTGGTGCAGCACTTCGAGGGCGGAGCCACCGCCGAACGGGGGACGGCCGGTGACCAGCTCGTACAGCAGGATGCCGGCGCCGTACACGTCGACGGCGGAGGTCTGCGGGCGGCCCTCGGCGGACTCCGGCGCGACGTACGCGGGCGTGCCGACGAACTCGTGGGTGCGGGTGAGGCCGGGCGAGTCGGCGAGGCGGGCGATGCCGAAGTCGGTGAGCATCGGGTGCATCTCGCCGCCGGTCTGCCTCAGCAGGACGTTGGCCGGCTTCAGGTCGCGGTGGACGACGCCGTCGGCGTGGCTGGCGGCGAGGGCGTCGGCGATCTGCGCGGTGAGCAGGGCCGCGGCAACCGGGGTGAGCGGCCCGTTTTCGCGCAGGTAGCGGTGGAGGTCGGGGCCGTCGACGAGGTCCATGACGAGGGCCAGCAGCTCGCCCTCGACGACCAGGTCGCGGACCCGGACGATGTTGGGGTGGGTGAGCCGGAGCAGGACGGAACGTTCGCGCAGGAAGCGCATCACGATGTCGGCGTCGCTCGCGAGCTCCTCCTTGAGGACCTTGATCGCGACGGTCTCGCCGGGCTGCCCGGCCACGGCCGCCTCGGCGCCCGCGGTCTCGCGCTGGCGGGCGCGCCAAACGGTGCCCGTGGCGCCGCGGCCGAGGGGCTCCTCGAGGAGGTACTTGCTGCCTACCGGCCGCACGTCATGCGCTCCTAGTTGCTTGCTGGCTGTTCGGACCCACTGTCGCAGAATCGGTCGGTCCCAGTCGGACCCAACTGTAGTGCCGCCCCCGGACCACGTTCGAAGGAAAGACGCGCGACCCGGTCCCTTGGTTGCCGCTGCCCGTACGTGACCGATCTCAAGCGGACGGCATTCGATCATCCGCGGGCTACCTGTCAGGCATTTTTGGGGTCAGAGCCGACCAATCAAGATCATTTGACGGCGGGCGGCGGGCGCGTTGTCAGTGGCAGGTGCGAGGATGCGTGCAGTACTGGCCGACGTGCTCGTGTGACGGTGGGGGAAGTCCGCGGTGGGGGACCGTGGTGGCGGCTTCCGTCCCGGCGTGCGGGCGCCCGCGCGAAGGGACCGCTCACGGCGATGCAGATCCGGCTGACCGTCGTAGACCCGCTGGGCCCGCATGCTCCGGCTGCCTCGGCCGCTTCGGCTGCTTCGGTGGGGGGCCGCGCCGCGCGTTGTGACGTACTCGTCACCGCGCCGGCCGGCACGGCCCTGGCCGCGGTCGCCTCCGCGCTGGCCGCCACGCTCCCCGGCGAGGGCGCGGGCTCCGGCCAGGTGGTGCTGTACGCCGGTGCGCAGCGCCTCGACGCCCAGCGCAGCACCCTGGGCGAGCCCCCGCTGATCGACGGTGCCGTGCTCTGCCTCGGCGCCCCGGGCGAGCCCGACCCGCACGCCGAGCCGGCGGACGTCCCCGCCCAGCTCCACGTGGTCGCGGGTCCCGACGCGGGCGGCGTCCACCTCCTGCACGGCGGCCAGATCCGGCTCGGCCGCTCCGCCGACGCCGACGTCGCGCTCGACGACCCGGACGTCTCCCGCATGCACTGCGCCGTGACCGTCGGTCCCGACGCCCGCGTCTCGGTCGCCGACCTCGGCTCCACCAACGGCACCACCCTGGACGGCACCCGCGTGGGCGACCGTCCGGTCCGCTTCGCGCCGGGTGCGCTGCTGCGGATCGGCGAGTCGGTCCTGCGGCTCGTACCGGTGCCGCCGGCGGCGCAGGTGCGGGTGGCGACGACGCCGGACGGGGAGGGACACGTACGGCTGTCCGGGCCCCAGGCGCCCGCGCCGGGCGACGGGGACGGGGACGCGGCGGCCCACGCGCGCGTGGCCGACGGGGCGGAAGCGCACGGGGACGCCGGCAACCGCTCCCGCGCCACCGGCCCGTCCGGGTCCGCGCGGGTGGCCGGTGCGACGAGTGCCCCGGCGCGCGGGGCGGCCGGCAGGCCGAGCGGTTCCCCACACCCGGCCGGCGCCGCGCCGGACGCCACGGCCCACGGCGCCCGGGGCACGGGACCCGACGCCACCACCGCGTCCGCGGGGCGGACGCACCACGCGTACGGCACTTCGGCGTACGGCACGGGCGGGGCGCCCGCCGAGCCGCCGCAGGTCCCCGGCCAGGGCGGCGCGCCCCGCATCGAGAGCCACGGCACCGGCCCCACGGCGGGCCTGCCCCGGCAGTCTCCCGCCGCGGGCGAGACGCACGGCGGCACGCGGGGCACGGGGTCGTACGCGACGGGCGGGCCCCGCGCGGGCGGGTACCGCGCTCCCGCACCGGGCACGCCCGGCGAGGACGGGTACGGCCCGGGCGCCTCCGCACCGGGCGGCTACGGAGCCGACGCACCCACCGGGGACGCGCCCCGCACCGGCACGTCCGGCGAGGGCGGGTACGGCACC
This sequence comes from Streptomyces sp. MMCC 100, assembly GCF_041538145.2. Classification (NCBI taxonomy): domain Bacteria; kingdom Bacillati; phylum Actinomycetota; class Actinomycetes; order Kitasatosporales; family Streptomycetaceae; genus Streptomyces; species Streptomyces sp. MMCC 100. The sequence goes on along the minus strand of NZ_JBGORK020000001.1, from coordinate 620,518 downwards.
GGACCTTCCACCCCGGACGCGTACGGACCGGGCGGCCCCGGCGGGAGCGCGTACGGCGCCGCCGGCGTGGCCGGGCCCGGCGGCGGCCCCGCCGGCGCGCCTGGTTCCCGCACGGGCGCGTCCGGTGAGGCGGCCCGCCGTTCCGCCGGTGCGCGCGGCCGGGGAGACGGCACCGGCCCGGACGATCGCACCGGCCGGGAGACCGGTACCGGCCGTGGCGGCGGCACCGCCGCGGACGCCCGCACCGGACGCAAGGGGACCCCCGTGCGGGGTACCGACATGCCGCAGGAGGTGCGCAGGCGCGGTGGGATAGGTGCGTGGGCACGGCGGCTGACCGGCGGGCGCGGAGGCGCTCCCGAGGCCGGCCCGTCCGGCGCCCACGCGTACGACGATGCGGCGGCCGGACCGGCACCGGCGATCCCGTCCGGTACCTCGCACGCCCCGGAGACCTGGCCGGACCCCGCCTCGCTGCTGCTGACGGCGCTGGGACCGGGGCCGCGGCTGTGGGAGCGCGGCCCGGGGCACCCGGAGGCGCTCACCGTGCGGCTCGGTACGGCCGACCGGCTGGCGCCGGGCGGTGACGCCCCGCTCCCCGCGGTGCCGGTGACCGCCGACCTGCGCGAGGTGGGCGCGCTCGGCCTCGCGGGCCCGCGGGAGCGGCTCACCGGGCTGGCCCGTTCGGTGCTGGCCCAGCTCGCCGCGCTGCACTCCGCCGACACCCTGGAGATCGTTCTGATCAGCGCGGACCGCTCCCGTCCGCTCGCCGAGCGGAACGCCGAGTGGTCCTGGCTCGGCTGGCTGCCGCAGGTGCGCCCGGGACACGGCCAGGACTGCCGCCTTCTGCTCGCCCACGACCGCGAACAGGCCACGGCCCGCGCCCACGAACTTCTCCGCCGCCTGGACGACCACCTCACGGACGAGGCCCGGCCCGGAGCACGCCCCCAGGACGCGGCCGCGACCACGGACCCGGGCACGGGAGCCGTCCGCCAGCAGCCCTCCTGGGCACGTCCCGACGAGGGGACCGGCCCGGCCGGCGGCTTCACCGGGCCGTACACCGTGGTCGTCGTGGACGGGGACCCCGGCGGTGCCGACGTGCGCGAGGCGGTGGCGCGGCTGGCCCTGGAGGGACCGCGGGCCGGCATCCACGTCGTGTGCCTCGCCGAGACGGCCGCCGCCTCTCCCACGTCCCCGGTGACGCGGACGTACGAGGCGGCCTGCGCGGTGTCGCCGGTGTTCCGGGAGTGCGGTGCCGTGGCACTGCTCAGCGGCGACGTGGCGACGACCCTGCGGCTGCTGCGCGTCGCACGCACCGGCACGAGCGCGGGCACCGGCTCGGACACCGGCACCCAGGCCGCTCCCGCCGGCCCGGTCGGTCATGGCACCCTCGGCACGCTGGACGCCGTCTCCCTGCCCTGGGCCGAGCGCTTCGCACGCGCCCTGGCCCCGCTGCGCACGGACACCGCCGCGGGCGGCGGCGAGCACCACGCCCGCGTGTCCGCACCGCTCCCCCGGACGGCCCGGCTCCTGGACGAACTGGGCCTGGCCCGCGCCACCCCCGCCTCCCTGATGGCCCGCTGGGCCGCCGCGGCCGACGACACGGAGTCCCTCGGGGGACGCGCGCACACGGTGCTGGGCGCCGGTCCGCGCGGTCCCGTCATGGCCGACCTGGCCGCCGAGGGACCGCACCTGCTGATCGAGGGACCGCCCGGCAGCGGCCGCACCGAGCTGCTGCGGGCGCTCGTCGCCTCGCTCGCCTCGGCCGAACGCCCCGACCGGCTGGGCATCGTCCTCATGGACGGCCGCGACACCGTGAGTTCCGGCGGCGCCCACGGCGAGGGCCTGCGCGTGTGCACGGACGTACCGCACGTCACCACTCATCTCACCGCCAACGACCCCGTGCGGATGCGGGAGTTCGCGCAGTCCCTGAGCGCCGAGCTGAAGCGGCGCGCCGAGCTGCTCGGACGGTCGGACTTCGCCGAGTGGCACACGGGGCGCGAGGTGTCGGGCCGACTGGTCGCCCAGCGCACACCGACGCCGGCGGGACCCGCGCCGATCTCCGACTCCGGGGACGTCGAGTCCCCGCCCAGCTCCACCCTGCGACTGCGGCCGGCCGCCGCCAGGCGCCGAACGGGTCCCGTCCCGCCGCTTCCCCGCCTCGTCGTGGTCGTCGACGACCTCGACGCCCTCGTCACGCCCCCGCTCGGCTCCCCCGGGCGGCCCGCGGCGGGTTCGGTGATGCGGGCGCTGGAGGCCGTCGCGCGGGAGGGCGAGCGGCTCGGTGTCCACCTGGTGGCCGCCACCGCTCCCGGCGGTCGTACGGACCGCACGGAGCCCGCGCTGCGCTCGACCCTCCGCGTCACCCTGGACGCGCCCGTGCCGGGCCCGGACGAACCGACGCCCGGACGTGGCCGGTTGACCCGCCCGGACGGCCGCGCCGTGGCCTTCCAGGGCGGCCGGGTCACGGGCCGGATCCCGCGTACGGCGACCCTGCGTCCCACGGTGGTCCCCCTGGAGTGGCACCGCATGGGCGACCCGCCCACCCGCCGCCCCGTACGCGAACTGGGCAACGGGCCGACCGACTTGGCCCTCCTGGCCAGCGCGCTGGAACGGGCGGCCCGGGAGGTCTCGGCGGCCGAGGTCCCGTCACTCCTGTAACGCCGCCGGGAGTGCGACTCACTCCGTCCGGCGATTCCCGCCCGGCGATTCCCGCCCGGCGATCGAGGACGAGGGCGTCCAGGCCGAAGCCGGGCCGGGGGCGCCAGCCCCCGGGACGCCCGGACCCGCGCCGGGTTTCCGATCACGGTCACGACGCGGTCACGATCCTCCTGTTGACCGCGGACGCGCCCTTGCCGCCCTCACCCCCCTGGCGTACACCAGAGCGCACGGGACAGCGCCGAGCGTTCGACGAGGAACGAAGAACGGGGCAGTGATGCGCACGAGCAGCACCATCCGGACACGCAGAACCGTCAAGAGGGCCACCAGGACCGCCGCCGCCCTCGCCGCGGGAGCGCTCGCGCTCTCGCTCACCGCGTGCGGCGGCGATGACGACGACAGCGGCGGCGACAAGGGCGACCAGGGCGGCGGCACCAAGCAGCCGGCCTCCTCCGTCACCCTTCCGAAGCTGGACGGCGAGAGCCTGGAGGTCGCCGCCGTCTGGACCGGAACCGAGCAGGAGAACTTCAAGAAGGTCCTCGCCGAGTTCGAGAAGCGCACCGGCGCCAAGGTGACCTTCGTGCCCGCCCAGGACCCGATCATCAACTTCCTCGGCTCGAAGATCGCGGGCGGCGCCCCGCCGGACGTGGCGATGCTCCCGCAGCCCGGCGCCATCAAGCAGGCGGTCGACAAGGGCTGGGCCAAGCCGCTGGGCGCCGAGGCCACCAAGGAGCTCGGCGAGAACTACTCGCAGGGCTGGCAGGACATCGGCAAGGTCGGCGGCAAGCAGTACGGCGTGTACTACAAGGCCGCCAACAAGTCGCTGATCTGGTACAACGCGCAGGTCTTCGAGAACGCGGGCGCCGCCGAGCCCAAGACCTGGGACGAGCTGCTCGACACCGCCCAGACGATCTACGACTCGGGTGTCACGCCGTTCTCCGTCGGCGGCGCGGACGGCTGGACCCTCACCGACTGGTTCGAGAACGTCTACCTCTCGCAGGCGGGCCCGGAGAAGTACGACCAGCTCGCCCAGCACGAGATCAAGTGGACGGACCCGTCCGTGAAGGAGGCCCTGACCACCCTCGCCCAGATCTGGGGCAAGAAGGACTTCGTCGCGGGCGGCGCGTCCGGCGCGCTCCAGACGGAGTTCCCGGCCTCGGTCACGCAGACCTTCACCGGCGGCGACCAGCCCAAGGCGGGCATGGTCTACGAGGGCGACTTCGCCCAGGTCAACATCGGTGAGACCAAGGCGGAGATCGGCACGGACGCGAAGGTGTTCCCGTTCCCGGCCGTCGGCGACACCGCGCCGGTGGTGTCCGGCGGCGACGCGGCCGTGATCCTGAAGGACTCCAAGGCGGCGCAGGCGCTGGCCACCTGGCTGGCCTCGCCGGACGCGGCGGGGATCCAGGCGAAGCTCGGCGGGTTCCTCTCGCCCAACAAGAGCATCGACTCCTCGGTGTACCCGAACGCGGTGCAGAAGAAGATCGCCGAGGCCCTGGTCGCGGCCGGTGACGACTTCCGCTTCGACATGTCGGACCAGGCCCCGCAGGCCTTCGGCGGCACCCCGGGCAAGGGCGAGTGGAAGACACTGCAGGACTTCCTGAAGAACCCGAAGGACGTCGCGGGCGCCCAGGCGAAGCTGGAGGCGGACGCGGCCGCCGCCTACGGAGGCTGACGCGATGACGTCGGCCACGGCGGCGGGGGCCACCCCGGCACCTCGAGGGCCTGAGGGCCCTCAGGGTCCACCGGTCCCCGCCGCCCCCAAGTCGCGCAAGAGCGTGACCGGCACCCGCAGGTCCGTGGCGGCGCTGTTCCTGCTGCCCGCCCTGGTGCTGCTCGGCGCGCTCGTGGTCTACCCGATCGGGTACTCGCTGATCCGCAGCTTCTACGACCAGTCCGGCGACTCCTTCGCCGGGTTCGACAACTACGAGGCGCTGTTCACCGACGACGGCATCCGCACCGCCCTGAAGAACAACATCATCTGGGTGGTGTTCGCGCCGACGGTCGCCACCGCGCTCGGCCTGATCTTCGCGGTGCTGACCGAACGCATCCGCTGGGGCACGGCGTTCAAGCTGGTCGTCTTCATGCCGATGGCGATCTCGATGCTCGCGGCCGGCATCATCTTCCGCCTGGTCTACGACCAGGACCCGGACAAGGGCGTCGCCAACGCGGTGTGGGTCGGGGTGCACGACACGTTCGCCGAGTCGTCCGCGTTCCCGAAGGCGCACCCGGGCCGCGACTCGCCGCTGAAGCCCGCCGGCGGCGGCGCGTTCATCACGAAGCAGCCGGTCGGCGCGGGCACCCCGGTCGTCCTGCCCCTGGTGGGCGTGGCCCCCGACCTGATGCCCGACGACGCGAAGAACGCCGTACCCGCCGAACCCGAGGACGGCAAGGTCACCGGCACCACCTGGCAGGACTTCACCCGCGGCAAGGGCGTCGGCAAGCCGGCCGGCGTCGACGCGGCCGAGCTGGGCTACGCCGGGATGAAGATCGAGGCGGTCAAGGACGGCGAGGTCGTCGCGTCCACCACGGCGGCCGGGGACGGCACCTTCACGCTGCCCGCGGCGGCCGACGGGGCGCTGCTCAGACTGCCCGCCGACAACTTCAAGGAGCCGTACAACGGCCTGAACTGGCTCGGCCCCTCCCTGGTCACCCCGGCGATCATCGGGTCGTACGTGTGGATGTGGGCGGGCTTCGCGATGGTGCTGATCGCGGCGGGCCTGGCCGGCGTGCCCCGGGAACTCCTGGAGGCCGCCCGGGTGGACGGCGCCAACGAGTGGCAGGTCTTCCGACGGGTCACGGTGCCGCTCCTGGCGCCCGTCCTCGCGGTCGTCGTCGTCACCCTGATGATCAACGTGCTGAAGGTCTTCGACCTGGTCTTCATCATCGCCCCGGGCTCCTCCCAGGACGACGCCAACGTGCTCGCCCTGGAGCTGTACCGCAAGGGCTTCGCCTCGGACCAGCCGGGCGTCGCCAGCGCCATCGCGGTGTTCCTGCTGCTCCTGGTCATCCCGGTGATGTGGTTCAACGTACGGCGACTTCGGCGGGAGGTGCGGCGATGACCGCGGACGCGGGTTCCCTCACCGGCCCCGGGGCCGGAACCGGATCCGGGGCCGGAACCGGATCCGGAACCACCGCTCCGGTGCCCGGGAAGACCGTCAAGGCGAAGCAGTCGCTCGGGTCCCGGCTCGCCGAGGCCGTCAGCGGCGGTGTCGTCCGGGTGTTCCTGATCGTGGTGGGCCTGTTCTGGCTGGTCCCGACCATCGGGCTGCTGCTGTCCTCGCTGCGCACGCCGGAGGACATGGCGGCGAGCGGCTGGTGGAAGGTCTTCACCGAGCCGTCCCAGCTGACCTTCCAGAGCTACGAGGAGCTGCTGAAGAACGGCGACATCACCTCGTCCCTCCTCAACACCGCGCTGATCACCGTCCCCGCGACGGTCCTGGTCGTGGTCATCGGGGCCCTGGCCGGATACGCCTTCGCGTGGATGGACTTCCCGGGCCGCGACTGGTGGTTCCTGGCCGTGGTCGGGCTGCTCGTCGTGCCCGTGCAGGTCGCCCTGATCCCGATCGCCGAACTCTTCGGCAAGATCGGCCTGTTCGGGTCGATGCTCGGCGTGATCCTCTTCCACGTCGGCTTCGGACTGCCCTTCGCGGTGTTCCTGCTGCGGAACTTCTTCGCGGAGATCCCGAGGGAGCTGCTGGAGGCGGCCCGCCTGGACGGCGCGGGCGAACTGCGGCTGTTCGCACGGGTGGTGATGCCGCTCGGCGGGCCCGCGATCGCGAGCCTGGGCATCTTCCAGTTCCTGTGGGTGTGGAACGACATGCTGGTCGCGCTGATCTTCTCGGACGCCGGGAGCCAGCCGATCACGGTCGCCCTCCAGACCCAGGTACGGCAGTTCGGCAACAACATCGACGTGCTGGCACCGGGAGCCTTCATCTCCATGGTGATCCCGCTGGCCGTGTTCTTCGCGTTCCAGCGGCAGTTCGTCTCCGGCGTCATGGCGGGCGCCGTCAAGTAACCTCCGCGACATCACCCTTGAGGGGGCGGGCCGGTTTCCGGTCCGCCCCCTCATCCGTACGGGCACGACGTCCCCCGAATGCCGCAGGGGCCGTAACCAAGTCGCTCCACCGGGCGTTGCCGGGCAGAACGCCCGCGCCGATCCCGCCGACCCATGGATGTCCCCGTGCCCAGGTTCAGTGTCATCGTCCCCGCGTATCGGGTTCAGGCGTATCTGCACGCGTGCCTGGAGTCGGTGCTGGCCCAGTCGTACCCGGACTTCGAGGTGATCGTGGTCGACGACTGCTCGCCGGACGCCTGCGGCGCGATCGCCGACGAGTTCGCGGTCCTCGACCCCCGCGTCCGCGTCGTACGCCTGCCGCGCAACGAGGGACTGGGCCCCGCCCGCAACGCCGGGATGGAACGGGCGGGCGGCGACTACCTGGTCTTCCTCGACGGCGACGACACCCTCGCCCCGCACGCGCTGCGGGGCATCGCCGACCGGATCAAGGAGACCGGCGAGCCGGACGTCCTGGTCTACGACTACGCGCGCACGTACTGGACCGGCGAGACGGTCCGCAACCAGGCCGCCGCGCATCTCACCGAGCACGGCCCGGCGCCGTTCCGGCTCACCGACCGGCCGGGGCTGCTGAAGCTGCTGATGGTGGCCTGGAACAAGGCGGTGCGGCGGGAGTTCGCCGAGCGCGAGGGCTTCGCCTTCCCGCCGGGCTACTACGAGGACACCCCGTGGACGTACCCGGTCCTGATGACGGCGGGATCCATCGCCACCCTGGACCGGGTCTGCGTCCACTACCGGCAGCGCCGGCGGGGCAGCATCCTCGGCACGCCGAGCGAGCGGCACCTGGACGTCTTCACGCAGTACGACCGCGTCTTCGCGTTCCTGGAGGCGCGCACGGAGACGCACCCGGACTCGCGCCCCGAACTGGTCCGCTGGCGGCCGCTCCTGTACCGCCGCATGGCCGACCACCTGACGACGGTGTACACCCGGCCCGACCGCCTCCCGCGCTCCCTGCGCGCCGAGTTCCTGCGCCGGGCCCGCGTCCACTGCCGCCGCTACCGGGTCCCCGGCGCCCCCGCCCCGCTGCCCGTCCGCCTCCGCCACGCCCTGCTCCGCCTCGGCATGCGCCGCACCTACGGCGCCCTGCGCCTCGCCTCGGCCCTGCGCCGGCGTACGGCGAAGGTCACCGCGGGACTGCTGCGCGCCGCACGGACCGGCGCCCTCCGCCTGCACTACCGCGTCCAGCGCTGCCTCCCGCTCCGCGCCGACCGCGCCGTCTTCGCCGTCGACGGGTACCGGGGGTACGGCCGCGACCCGGGGGCGCTGGAGGAAGCGTTCCGCCGTCTCGCGCCGCACGTGCGCACGGCGTGGGCCGCCGACCCCGTGCACCACCACACCGTCCCGCCCGGCACCCGCCGGCTGACGCCGGGCACGGCCGCCCACTGGACGGCCCTGGCCCGCTCCCGCTACCTGGTGCGCGACGCGGCCTTCGACACGGGCCTGGTCCGGCGCCGGGGTCAGGTCCTGGTGCAGACGCAGGCCGGGACGCCCCTCAAGCACATGGGCCTGGACCTCCAGGAGCGCCCGGCCGCCGCCCGCGGCACCGACTTCGCCCGGCTGCTGCGCGAGGTCGACACCTGGGACTACGTGATCTCCGCCAACCGCCACTCCACCCTGACCTGGGAACGCGTCCACCCCGGCGGCTGGACCACCCTGGAGTACGGCCAGCCGCGCACCGACGCCCTCCAGCGGGCGACGGCGGCGGACGTGGCCCGGCTGCGCGAGACCCTCGGCATCCCCGAGGACACGGTCGCGATCCTGTACGCGCCCACCCACCGCGACTACCGGCGCACCCAGCGCGCCGCCCTGGACCTGGAGCGCGTCGTGCGCCGCCTCGGCCCGCGCTTCATGGTGCTGGTCCGCGCCCACCCCGGCCACGGCGGCCCGCTCACCGCGTCCGCCGGCCGGGTGCTGGACGTCAGCGACCATCCGCACGTGGAATCGCTCTGTCTGGCCTCGGACGCCCTGGTCACCGACTACTCGTCCCTGATGTTCGACTACGCGGGCCTGGACCGCCCGATCGTGCTCCACGCCGACGAGCCGGAGGCGTACGAGGCGGTCCGCGGCACCTACGTCGACCTGCGTTCCTTCCCGCCGGGCGCGATCGCGCGGGACGAGGACGAACTGATCGGCGTCTTCGCGAGCGGCGACTGGCACGGAGCCCGGTCCGCGCGGCTGCGGGCCGCCTTCCGCGAGCGGTTCTGCCCGTACGACGACGGCCGCGCCGCCGAACGCGTCGTACGCCGGGTCGTCCTGGGCGAAACGGACCTGCCGCCGGTCGTGCCGCTCGCCGAGCGCCGCCCCGCGCCCCCCGCCGCGGCCGCCCTCGTCCGCACCCCGCTGGCGACGGTGCCGCAACCCGCGGGGCCCCGCACCGTCACCGACAGCCTCTGACCGCCGTTTGTCCACCGGGAGTCCCCATGTCCCGCAGTTCGTCGCGGCCCACTCCGACCCGGCCGCCCACGTGGCGGCCGACGGGACGGCCGGGCCGCCGCCACGACCTGTAGGGGCTCCCGCCGGACCGGGACAAGTCGGACCCGGACGAGCCGGTCCGGGATCACCAGCGAAAGAAGAGAAAGAGCAGTATGCCCCGCTTCAGCATCATCGTCCCGTCCCATGGGGTGGCGGGGCGGCTCGCCCAGGCACTGGACTCGGTCCTCGGCCAGTCCTTCGGCGACTTCGAGCTGATCCCGGTCTGCGACGGCCCGGACTGCACCGCGGCGGACGTCGCCGGGGAGCACGCCGAGCGGGACTCCCGGGTGACTCCCGTGCACTCGCCGCCGTCGGCCGGGCTGGCCGGCGCGCGCAACGCCGGCATGCGGGCGGCGACCGGCGCGTACCTGCTGTTCCTCGACGGCGACGACACCCTCGTGCCGGGCGCGCTGGCGGCGCTCGACGCGCGGCTGGCGGACGCGGGCGGCGTCGACGTCCTGTACTTCGAGTACGAGCGCGTGCCCTGGTGGGAGGGCGAGACCACCAACCCGGCCGCCCCGCTGCTGGCGAAGACCCCGGACGGCGCCTTCGCCCCCGACCGTGCCCCGCACCTGACCGGCGTGCACCTGCCCGCGTGGAGCGCGGTGCACCGCCGTACCTTCCTCACCGAGCGCCGACTGGACTTCACCGACGGATACTTCACGGACGTCGGCTTCGGCGCCCGCGTCGCGGTGCGCGCCGAGCGCGTGGCGGTGCTGCGCTCCGTGGTCGTACGGCACCGGGTGCGACGCCAGGGCAACCGGCTGAACCTGCCCGGCGAGCACCACGCGGACCTGCTCGACCAGACCGAACTGGCGCTCGCGTACGCCACCGAGCGGGGCCTGCCGCCCGAGCGGCTCGGTCCGCTGTTCGAGCAGCTCTTCGCGGCGGTCCTGAAGACGGCCGCCCACCCCCGGCGTCTGACCCGCCGGGGGCGCCGCGCCTTCTACCGCCGGGCGAGCCGCCTGTACCGGCGCCACCGCCCCGCGGGCTTCCGGCCACCGGGCGGGCGGCTCGGCGTGCAGCACCGGCTGCTGGCGTCGGGCTCGTACACCGGCTTCCGTGCCCTGCGCGCCGCCAACCGGGCCGCGACCGGCGTCCTGCGCCGCCTGCCGTGGCCGCGGGGACTGCGCACCCGGCTGCGCTACCGCCGCCACCTGCGCCGACCGCTGGACCCGAACCTCGTCGTGTACTGCGCCTACTGGGGCCGCGGCTATGCCTGCAACCCGGCCGCGATCCACGCCAGGGCCCGCGAACTCGCCCCGCACCTCAGGTCGGTGTTCCTGGTCGAGCCGGACCAGGCGCACACCGTGCCGAAGGACGTCGACCACGCCGTCATCGGCAGCCACCGGTACTGGGAGGTGCTGGCCCGCGCCAAGTACCTGGTGAACAACGCCAACTTCGCCGAGGGCGTCGTCAAGCGCCCCGGCAGCGTGCACGTGCAGACGCAGCACGGCACGCCGCTGAAGACGATGGGCGTGGACCAGTCGCCGTACCCGGTGGTGGCGGCGGCCACCGGCAGCTTCGCCAAGCTCCTTGGCCGGGTGGACCGCTGGGACTACAACCTGTCCGCCAACCGGCACTCCACCCAGATGTGGGAGCGCGCCTTCCCCGGCTCCTACGAGCACCTGGAGTACGGCTATCCGCGCAACGACGTCTACTGCACGGCGACCGCCGAGGACGTGGCCCGCGTCCGGCGCGAACTGGGCGTCCCGGAGGGGAAGACGGCGGTCCTGTACGCGCCGACGCACCGGGACTACGAGACCGGGTTCGGCGCGGGCGGCCTGGACCTGGAGGCGTTCTGCGAGGCGGCCGGCGAGGACGTGGTGGTGCTGCTGCGCGCCCACTACTTCTACGACCGGGGCGGGAAGCGGCAACGCACCGGCCGGGTCATCGACGTGACCGCGCACCGCTCCTCGGAGGACGTGTGCCTGGCCGCGGACGCGCTGGTCACCGACTACTCCTCCATCATGTTCGACTACGCCAACCTGGACCGCCCGATCGTCGTGTACGCCGACGACTGGGACGTCTACCGGGAGACCCGCGGCGTGTACTTCGACCTCATGGCGGCCCCGCCCGGCCCGGTGGCGCGCACGCCGCAGGAGCTGGCCCGCCTCTTCGCCGACGGCACCTACGCGGACGCGGAGTCGACGGCACTGCGGGCGGCCTTCCGGGAGCGGTTCTGCGAGTTCGACGACGGCCGGGCCGCCGAGCGCGTCGTGCGCCGGGTGCTGCTCGGCGAGCCGCCCGAGGCGCTGCCGCCCGTGGTCCCGCTCGCGCAGCGCGTCCTGGCCCCCGCCGCCGCCACCCTCGTAAGGAGCTGACCCCGCCGTGCCCCGCTTCAGCGTCATCGTCCCCTGCTTCAAGGTGCAGGGCTTCCTGCGCGAGTGCCTCGACTCGGTCCTGGACCAGTCCTTCCGGGACATCGAGGTGATCGCCGTCGACGACTGCTCCCCGGACGGTTCGGGGGCGATCCTGGACGAGTACGCGGCCCGCGACGACCGGGTGCGCGTGCTGCACCTGAAGGAGAACGTCGGCCTCGGCCGGGCCCGCAACGCCGGGCTGCCGCACGCCATGGGCGACTACCTCTTCTTCCTCGACAGCGACGACACCCTCACCCCGGGCGCCCTGCGCGCCATGGCCGACCGGCTCGCGGAGACGGACGACCCGGACGTGCTGGTCTTCGACTACGCGCGCACCTACTGGTGGGGCGGCACCCGGCGCAACGTCCTGGCCCGGGTGCTCGCGGAGGCGGGCGACGGCACGTTCACGGCGGCCGGACATCCCGAGATCCTCGACCTGCTGATGGTGGTGTGGAACAAGGTCTACCGGCGCGACTTCGTCGAACGGGAGGGCTTCACCTTCCCGCCCGGCTACTACGAGGACACGCCGTGGACCTTCCCGGTCCTGTTCAGCGCGGAGCGGATCGCCGCGCTGGACCGCATCTGCCTGAACTACCGGCAGCGCCGCCAGGGCAACATCCTGTCCACCACCAGCCGCAAGCACTTCGACGTCCACGCGCAGTACGAGCGGGTCTTCGCCTTCCTCGACGCCCGCCCGGATCTCGCGACCCGCTGGCGGCCGTTCCTGCACGCCAAGATGGGCGAGCACTGCCTGGACATCCTGTCCAAGCCGGACCGGCTGCCGCCGTCCGACCGGGCCGAGTTCTTCCACCGCACCGCCGAGATGTTCCGCGCGTACCGGCCGAAGGGCACGTCGGTCCCGGCCGAACTCCGGGTGCTGGAAGGGTCGTACGCCGCCTACCGGGTGCGCCGGCAGTCCGGGCGGGCGGCGCGGGAGCTGGAGCGCCGGGCGCGGCAGGCGCGCGGCACGGCCTCCGGGCGGCTGCGCCGCGCCGCGAGCGCCGTGCACGTCCGCCGCCCCCTCGACCCGGACCTCGTCGTGTACTCGGCCTTCTCCCACCGGGGGGTGCTGGGCGACCCCGCGGCGATCCACCGCGCGGCCCGGGAACTCGCCCCGCATCTGCGCGGTGTGTGGGTGGTGCGCGACGAGGAGTGCGCGGCGGACCCCGCCCTGCTGCCGCCGGGCACGGAGCACGTGCTGCTGGGCAGTGCCGCCTACCGCCGGGTGACCGAGCGGGCGGCGTTCCTCGTCAACAACGTCAACTGGCCCGGCGCGGTGGCGAAGCGGGAGGGCAGCGTCCACATCCACACCCACCAGGGCACCCCGCTCAAGTACATGGGCGTCGACCTGCTGGGCAGGCCCGGCGCACGGCACGGCCTGGACGTGCCGCAGATGCTGCGCCGGGCCGACCGCTGGGACCACAGCCTGGTCGCGGGCCGGTTCGCGGAGCGGGTGTGGGAACGGGCGTACCCGTGCCACTTCACGTCCGCCCGCACCGGCAGCCCGCGCAACGACGTCCTGGTGAACGCCGGTCCGGAGGACGGCCGCGGGGTCCGCGAGCGGCTCGGCGTCCCCGACGGCCACACCGTCGTGCTGTACGCGCCGACCCGACGCGAGTACCGGCGCGGCGGGCTGGTCGAACGCCTCGATCCGGCCCGGCTCGCCGCCGACCTCGGCGAAGGTCACACCCTGCTGGTCCGCCTGCACCCCTCCCTCGCCACCGGCCCGGCGCGCGGCCTGGGCCTGTCGGAACTGCACCGGCGGGGCGTGGTGATCGACGCGACGGACGAACCGCACGTCGAGGACCTGATGCTCGCCTCGGACCTGCTGATCACCGACTACTCCGCCCTGATGTTCGACTACGCCCTGCTGGACCGCCCGATCGTGATCCACGCCGACGACTGGGGCCCGTACACGGCGACGCGCGGCGCGTACTTCGACATCACCGAGGAGGCACCCGGTCACGTCTCGCGCTCCTACCGGGAGCTGGCGTGGCTGCTGGCGTCCGGGGCGTGGCGGGACGAGGAGGCGGCCCGGCTGCGGGCGGCCTTCCGGACCCGGTACTGCGAGTACGAGGACGGCCGGGCCGCCGAGCGGGTGGTGCGGACGCTGCTGCTGGGCGAGCCGATGCCCGCCCCGGAGCCCTCGGGCGTCCCCGGCGCCCGCGGCGTGCCGTCCGGACACGACCTGCTGCCCTCCGCATGAGACCCCGCGGCCCGGTCGTGGGCGTGCTGGTCCTGGTCGCCGTGTTCGCCGCGCTCCAGCTCGCGAACGTCACCGGCCGGGACACCCCCGACACCAAGAACTACCTGTCGTACGCGCTGAGCCTGACCGGTGAGAGCAAGCGCGGGGCGGCGACGGCCACCATCGAGTACGTGTGCGCGAGCCGGGCGGAGCGGGCCCGCCGGGACCAGAGCGTGCACGTGGTCCGCTTCCACCGCCCCGACCCCACCGACGAGGTGACGGCCGAGTGCCGTGCGCAGGAGTGGGCGGCGGTGGAGCCGCGGCTGGCGGCCGGGCAGACCGGCGGGCACACCGTGCCGTACATGTCGGAGCGCTTCATGCGGATCTTCGAGGCGCGGCCGGGCTATCCGGCGTTCCTGGTGCCGTTCGTCCTGGCCTTCGGGGTGACGTGGGGCCTGTGGGCGGCGGGGGTCGTCATCGCGGGCGCGGGCGGTGTGCTGGTCTTCCTGGTCCTGCGGACCCTGTCGGTGCCGGTGCCGCTCGCGCTGGCCGGGCAGGCGCTGTACTACGTGCTGCCGTGCGGGACGACCGCGATGCGCCCGATGACCGAGGGCCTGCTGATGGCGCTGACCCTGGCCGCGGTGTGGGGCTGCGCGCTGGTGCTGCGGGCGGGGCGGCCGCGGGCCGGGCTGGCGCTGGTTGCCGGTTCGCTGCTCGCCCTGTTCACGGTCAAGCACTCCCAGGCGCTGTTCCTGGGCCTGTGCCTGGCGGCGGCGGGCGCGGTGATCGCCCTGCGGCGGCATCGGCGGGGCGGGGCGCCGGTCCGGGATGTGCTGGCGCTCGCCGCCGTGGGCCTGGCGGGCGCGGCCGCCACCCTGCTGCTGGCGCGGCTGCTGCACTACCCGTCCGAGGCGGACAGCCTCCAGGACCTGCTCACCGGCCACTTCGCCCGTCCCGACCGCGAGCGTCCGTGGCGGGAGTTCTGGCAGTTGCAGGGCAACTTCTGGGTGGAGTGGCTGCGCAGGCAGGCCTGGCAGCCACTGTTCGTGGCGGCGCTGGCCGCGGGGGCGTGGGGCGCGCTGCGGCGCGGGGGCGCGGTCGGCGGTTTCCTGGTCGCGGCGGCGTTCACCGGGATCCTCACGCAGGCCGGGCACCCGGACATCAACATCTGGGGCGAGCGGCTGATCGTGCTGGCGTGGCTGCTGCCGGTGGTGGGGGTGCCGCTGCTGCTGGAGCCGGTGGCGCGGGGCGGCAAGGTGCCGTTGCCGGCGCAGGGGCAGCCGGAGCGGGCGGAGGCGGTCGGCTGAGCGTCACCCGTTGAGGTGACTTGGGGTCATGGGGCGGACCCCATCGGGAACATAGGGCAAATGTCCCGAATGCCCTTTTCTTTGACCGTCCTGTGAGCGCCGGCGTCCTCGTCCGGCGGCCCGCGCGCGGCGCGACGGCGCTGCGCGGCGGCCGCTCCTGGCGTCCCACCCCGTACCAGGCCGCCGGTTTCTGCTTCTTCCTCGTGATGACGCTGGCGTACTGGGCGGTGCCGCTGTGCTGCGACGCCGGTCAGCACGCGGCCGTCGTCGAGCGCCTGAAGGCCGACCTCCTCCACCCCCGCCATCCGATGGCCGACCTGCCGGGCGCGGGCAGCGCGTACTACTCGCCGTACGCGGTGGCGCAGGGCGCGTTCGCCCGGCTGACGGGGCTGGGCGGCTGGGAGGTGGTGCGGCTCGCCGGGCCGCTGAACCTGCTGGTGCTGCTGACCGGCCTGAACCGCTTCGTGCGGGTACTGACCCCGCGGCCGTGGGCGCCGGTCCTTGCACTGGGCGCGATGACGCTGCTGTGGGGCACCGAGCGGGCCTGGTGGAGCGGCTATCTCGGGCTGATGTCGATGACGGGCAACCTCGGCTACCCGTCGACGTTCGCGATCGGGCTCACCTTCTGGGCCTGGGCGCTGACCGGGGCACGCGCACGCGACGGACGCCGGGTGCGGTACGTGGGGCCGAGCGGGCTGCGCGGCCTGCCCGGATACGCGGGACTCGGCGCCCTCTACGGCCTGGTCCTCCTCGTCCATCCGATCACCTCGGTGGCGGCGGTGCTCGGCGCGGTGGCGCTGGTGGCCGGGTGGCAGCGCGGGTGGCGCGGGCCGGTCGCGGGGCGGTGGGCGCTGACGGGCGCCGTGGCGGTGGCGGCGGCGGCGGCCTGGCCGTACTTCGACGTGTTCGCGCTGGCCGGCGACGGCAGCGTGGACGCCATGCACCGGGTCCTGTACCTCCACCTGCCCGGGGAGTTCTGGCTGGCCCTGCTCGGCCTGCCGGCCCTGTGGGCGCGCGGACGCCGCTCGCCCCGGGACCCGCTGGTGCTGATGTTCGCGCTGGACTGCGCGGTGGTGGCGTACGGCTGGTTCAGCGGCCACTACACCTACGGCCGGATCCTCGGGCTCACACTGGTGCCGCTCCAGTTCGCCCTGGCGGTGGAGCTGGCGGAGCCCCGGCCGTGGGGGCGCCGGCGGGCGGCGCTGGGCTGGACCGCGACCGCGGGTGCCCTGCTCGGGTTCCTCACGGTCCACGCGGGTGCGGTGGTGCCGCGCGCGCTGGACCCGGTCGGCTTCGAGCAGCCGCCGAACTGGCCGACGTACGCGTGGGCGGCCCGGCACATCGGCCCCGGCGAGGTCGTGATCACCGACGGCTACTACGCCGGGCACGCCATCGCCGGGTACGGTCCGAACCTCGCGGCGCCCGCCTGGCCGGACCCGGCGCTGGACGAGCGGGAGCGCGGGCGGCGGGCGGCCGACGTGCAGGCGTACCTCGCGCCGGACTCGACCCGCGCCGAGCGCGCCGCCGTCGTCCGCCGCTACCACGTCCACTGGCTGCTGCTGACCCGCTGGCGCCCGATGCCGGAGGAGGCGGTGGTGGTGGCGTGGAGCGAACGGACGGGCGAGGTGCTGGCGCGGGTCGGGTGAGTACTTCCCGGGGGGACTACTCGATGACGAGGTCGACCGGGATGTTGCCGCGGGTGGCGTTGGAGTAGGGGCAGACCTGGTGGGCCTGCTCGACCAGCTTGCGGCCGGTCTCCGCGTCGAGGCCCTCGGGCAGCTCCACCCGGAGGGTGACGGCGAGCGCGAAGCCCTCGCCCTGCTTGCCGATGCCGACCTCGGCGGTCACCGCGGCGTCGCTGACGTCGACCTTCGCCGCCCGGCCGACCGCACCGAGGGCGCTGCCGAAACAGGCGGCGTATCCGGCGGCGAACAGCTGCTCGGGGTTGGTGCCCTGCCCGTTGCCGCCCATCTCGACGGGGATGCCGAGCGCGAGGTCGAGCTTGCCGTCGGAGCTGACGGTACGGCCGTCGCGGCCGTGGGTGGCGGTGGCGGCGGCGGTGTAGAGCGCGTCCATGGGGAGACCGTCCTTTTCGGAGTCGGGGCGTACAGGACATGGCGGGCTCGGGGATCTTCGCGACCCCCGACCACCCACAAGTAGAGCACGCGATTCAATTGCACACAACTCAATGACGCACAATACCTGTCCGCTACCCTTGGACACATGACCACGCCCGCAACCGACTGGCTCCGCCTGGACCAGCAGATCTGCTTCTCCCTGAACGCCGCGTCGCGCGCCTTCGGCGGTGTCTACCGCGTGGTCCTCAAGGAGCTGGGGCTCACGTACCCGCAGTACCTGGTGATGCTGGTGCTGTGGGAGCACGGCGAGCTGCCGGTGAAGAAGCTCGGCGAGCACCTCCGCCTCGACTCCGGCACCCTGTCGCCCCTGCTCAAGCGGCTGGAGGCGGCGGGCCTGGTCCGGCGTGAGCGCAGCGCGCGCGACGAGCGGTCGGTGGAGGTGCGGCTGACCGCGGAGGGCACGGCGCTGCGCGAGCGGGCCGTCGAGGTGCCGCGCCGGATCTCCGCGGCGACCGGCCTCGACCTCGCCGAGGTCCAGGACCTGCGCGCCCGCCTGGACCGGCTCACGGCGGCGCTGGACGCGTACGGCACCGATCCGGCCCCCGAACCGTCCTGAGGGGTGCGGGCGCTCGACGAGCGCCGGGATGACGGATCATGGCTATGAAGGACCACCGAACGAAGGGGACGGCCACAATGACCTGGCTGATCACCGGCGGCGCCGGATACATCGGGGCGCACGTCGTACGGGCGATGACCGAAGCGGGCGAGAAGGCCGTGGTCTACGACGACCTGTCCACGGGGATCGCCGACCGCGTGCCCGACGGTGTCCCCCTGGTGGTGGGCTCGATCCTGGACGGCGAGCGGGTCGCCCGCGCCCTGGCCGACCACTCCGTGACCGGCGTCGTCCACCTGGCCGCCAAGAAGCAGGTCGGCGAGTCGGTGGACCTGCCCCTGCACTACTACCGGCAGAACGTCGAGGGCCTGCGCGTCCTGCTGGACGCGGTCACGAAGGCCGAGGTCCCGTCCTTCGTCTTCTCCTCCTCCGCCGCCGTGTACGGCATGCCCGACGTCGACCTCGTGACCGAGGAGACGCCGTGCGTGCCCATGTCGCCGTACGGCGAGACCAAGCTGGCCGGCGAGTGGCTGGTCCGGGCCACCGGCAAGGCCTCGGGCCTCGCCACGGCCTCCCTGCGCTACTTCAACGTGGCGGGCGCGGCGAGCCCGGAGCTGGCCGACACCGGCGTCTACAACCTCGTCCCGATGGTCTTCGAGAAGCTGACGGAGTCCGCGGCCCCCCGGATCTTCGGCGACGACTACGCGACGCCGGACGGCACCTGCGTGCGCGACTACATCCACGTCGTGGACCTGGCCGAGGCGCACGTGGCGGCGGCCCGCGCCCTGCAGTCCTCCCCCGGCCGCACCCTCACGCTCAACATCGGCCGCGGCGAGGGCGTCTCCGTCCGCGAGATGATCGACCGCATCAACGCCCTCACCGGCTACGACCAGCCCCCGACGGTCACCCCCCGCCGCCCCGGCGACCCGGCCCGCGTCGTCGCCTCGGCCGACCGCGCCGCCGTCGAACTGGGCTGGAAGGCCAAGTACGACGTCGAGGACATGATCACGTCGGCGTGGGCGGGCTGGGTACGGCTCCACCCGGAAGCGGCACGGGACTGACACCCCGGGCGCGCGCCCTCCGAGTCCGGCCCGGAGGGCGCCGGGTCACCGGGTCACCGGGTCACCGGGTCACCGGGACGAGGAGACCTGCTCGCGCACCCACGCCGGGTCGGGATTGGTGTACGGCCGGCCCGCCACGAGCAGAGTGGGCACGGTCTCGTTGCCGTCGTTGGCCCCTCGCACCACTTCCGCCCCGGCCTCGTCCCGCCAGATGTCGACCCAGTGCAACCGCCGGGCCCTCCGGCCCAACCGGATGCGCAGCCGCATGCAGTAGGTGCACCCCGGGCGCCAGAAGACGACCGGCCGTCCGTCGACGGCACTGCGCCGCTGCGCCTCCAGCGCACCGATCGACCTGGGGAACATCAACGGCGAGGTCAGCCCCGCCAGCAGCACGAACACGAGCAGCAGCACGGCGCCCGTCCCCAGGCGCCCCTGGACGACCAGCCCGGTCGCAGCGCCCGCTCCGGCGATCAGCAGCAACACCGGACCCGTCCACGCCCGCCTCACTGGACCTGGCCCGACGTCACACGTCGCCCGGCCTCCCGAGCCGCCTGGTCCAGCCGGCCTCGATGTTTCTCGGACCGCGGACAGAAGTGAAGACCGGCCTTCGCACCTGATGGGATCATGCGACCAGTCTGCGGCCCGCCCGCGGCACTCGACGGTGTTCCCGTCCATCGGCCCTGCCCGGTGATCATCTCGAGCCTGGCCCCCGTGTTGTTCCCGATCGCCGTCGGACAGGGCGGTCCCGGCCACCGGGCCCCGGGAGAAGTCGTATTTCCGCGCAGACGGTCCTGGTCACGCCTCACACTGCGGGCATGGACAACCACGAAGCCAACATCTACGACCTGTTACTCATCGGCGGCGGCTCCGGCGTCGGCAAGAGCAGCGTCGGCTGGGAAGTGTCCGCGCTGCTGCGGGAGGCCAGGACCGCGCACTGTCTGATCGAGGGGGACGGCATGGACCAGATCCATCCCGCGCCCGACGGCGACCCCCACCGTACGGCGATCACCGAGCGGAACATCGCCGCGGTGTGGGCGAACTACGCGGCGCTCGGACAACGCCGGCTGATCTACACCAACACCGTCAGCATCCTCGAGGCGTCGATGATCGGGCGGGCGATGGGCGGGGACGAGGTCAGGGTCACCTGCGTGCTGCTGACCGCCGACGAGGCCACCGTGCGGCAACGGCTCGCCGTGCGCGAGACCGGGTCGCAGCTCGGCGTGCACGTCGAGCGGAGCCTGCGCATGGGGCGACGGCTCGCCGAGGAGGCTCCCGTGGGCACGGTGCGGGTACCGACGGACGGCCGGGCGGTGCCGGACATCGCGGCGCAGGTGGTCCGGCTCACCGCCTGGTGAGAGGGCCGCGTCGCCTACAGCGGCTGCACGAAGGCCGCCCGCCACTGTGGCGACGGGTCCGAGCCCAATGCCGTCCAGTACTCCCGGCCGCCGGTTATCCGCCCGTCCCGGACCGTCCACAGCGACACGACCCGGTGGACCCCCATCGTCTCGTGCGGGACCTGCACCTCGGAGACCACGGTCTCGCCGTCGCCGTCCGCCAGGACGCGTATCACGTCGATCGACCAACCTTCCGGATACTCCGCGTTGACGCCCACGAAGTCGGCGCGGCCCTCGATCCGCTCGGCGCTGACCGGCCACTCCACCACCAGGTCGTCGGCGAGCAGCGCGCCGAGGCCCTCCCAGTCACGGGCCTGCATGCGGGTCCAGAACTCCCGCACGACCGCCGCAGGTTCCCTCACACCCATGGGGTTCATCGGTTCCATGGGGGCATCGTGACAGGCCCCACTGACAATCCGCCCCGGACTCAGAGCGCCTTCAGGCCCTCCGCCGTCGCCCGGGCCAGCGATCCCAGGTAGCCCTTCGGCGGCTTCGGGCCGCGGACGACCACCGAGCGCCAGTACAGCGGGCCCGAGATCAGGTCCAGGGCGAGGTCGGTGTCGAGGGCCGGGCCCAGCTCGCCGCGTTCGGTCGCCGCCGCGAGGATCCTGCTGGCGACGCCGTCCTGGCCCTCGCGCAGGGTCTTCTGCAGCGCCTCCGCGATGTCGGGATTGCGGGCCGCCTCCGCCTGGAGGTCGGGGATGATCTGCGAGGCCACCGGGTGGCGCAGCGCGCGGGACGTCACCTCGTACAGCAGCCGCAGGTCGCCCTCCAGGGAGCCGGTGTCCGGCGCGGGCAGGCCCTGGACGGCGAGCGCCGAGACGACGTCGAGCACCAGGTGCAGCTTGGAGCGCCAGCGCCGGTAGACGGCCGTCTTGCCGACGCCCGCGCGGCGCGCGATGCCCTCGATGGACATGCGGGCGTAGCCGACCGCCGCCAGCTCCTCGAAGACCGCCGCCCGGATGGCCTCCGTCACGTCCTGGCGGAGCACCGCCGCCCCGGCGGGGGCCCGGCGGCGCGGGCGCGGCGTCGGCTCGTCGGCGGCGGCGTTGGTCGTCATGCGCGTCAAGCATAGGGCGTCACGACGAAACGGTTGCGTTCCGGCGTCACCACGCCCTACGCTCACGTTACGACGATACGGTCCCGTCCCGACGTAAGTGAACACCCACGGCTACCCAGGTGAACGTCGGGCGTCACCCTCTCGCCCCCTCCCCCGAGCGAAAGCACCGGATGTGAGCCAGGTCCTCGACCCACCGCCCCCGACCCAGGCGTCGGCCCAGGCCGCCCCCACGCCCACCCCCACCCGCGCCCCGGACGACCTCGCGGCGCTCGCCGCCCGGCACGGGCTGTCGGTCAGCGGTGCCCGCCCCTCCCTGCCCGATTACGTCCGTCAGCTGTGGGCGCGCCGGCACTTCATCGGCGCCTTCTCCACCGCCAAGCTCACCGCCCAGTACAGCCAGGCCAAGCTGGGCCAGGTCTGGCAGGTGATGACGCCCCTGCTCAACGCGGCGGTGTACTACTTCATCTTCGGCATGCTGATGAACACCAGCCGGGGCGTGGAGGACTTCGTCCCGTTCCTGGTCACCGGCGTGTTCGTGTGGACGTTCACGCAGAGCTCGATCATGGCGGGCACCCGGGCCGTCTCCGGCAACCTCGGCCTCGTACGCGCCCTGCACTTCCCGCGGGCTGCGCTGCCGGTGTCCTTCTGCCTCCAGCAGCTCCAGCAGCTGCTGTTCTCGATGGGCGCCCTCCTCGTGATCCTGCTCGCGTTCGGCGTGCCGCCCGCCCCGTCCTGGGTGCTCGCGGTCCCGGCGCTGGTGCTGCAGTTCGTGTTCAACGCGGGCGTGGCGATGGTCATGGCCCGGGTGGGCTCGAGGATTCCCGACATGGCCCAGCTGATGCCGTTCCTGCTGCGCACCTGGATGTACGCCTCGGGCGTCATGTTCAGCATCCACCACATGACCGGCCCGGACAGCGGCCTGCCGTCCTGGGTGGGCACCGCCCTCCAGCTCAACCCCGCCGTCGTCTACATCGACCTGATGCGCTTCGCGCTGATCGACAGCTTCGGCGGAAGCCAGCTGCCGCCCCATGTGTGGGCGCTCGCGGTGGGCTGGGCCCTGGTCGCCGGGATCGGCGGTTTCATCTACTTCTGGAAGGCCGAGGAGACCTACGGTCGTGGCTGACAACAACAGCACTGCCGCCGAGCAGGCGGGCGAGCGCGTACCCACCGTCGTCGCCGACGGCGTCGACATCGTCTACCGGGTCAACGGCACCGGCGCGGGACGCGGCTCCGCGACCGCCGCCCTCAACCGCATCCTGCGCCGCAAGAAGACCGAGAAGGCGGCGGGTGTGCGCCGGGTGCACGCCGTGAAGAACGTGTCCTTCGTGGCGTACCGGGGCGAGGCCATCGGCCTGATCGGCACCAACGGTTCGGGCAAGTCGACGCTGCTCAAGGCGGTCGCCGGCCTGCTCCCGGTGGAGAACGGCCGCATCTACACCGACGGGCAGCCCTCCCTGCTCGGCGTCAACGCCGCCCTGATGAACGACCTCACCGGTGAGCGCAACGTCTACCTCGGCGGCCTGGCGATGGGCATGTCCCGCGCGCAGGTCAAGGAGCGGTACCAGGAGATCGTCGACTTCTCCGGGATCAACGACAAGGGCGACTTCATCACCCTGCCGATGCGCACGTACTCCTCCGGCATGGCGGCCCGCCTGCGGTTCTCCATCGCCGCCGCCAAGGACCACGACGTCCTCCTCGTCGACGAGGCCCTGGCCACCGGCGACCGTTCCTTCCAGAAGCGCTCCGAGGAACGCATCCGGGAGCTGCGCAAGCACGCCGGCACGGTCTTCCTGGTCAGCCACAGCAACAAGTCCATCCGCGACACCTGCGACCGGGTGCTGTGGCTGGAGCGCGGCGAGCTGCGGATGGACGGGCCGACGGAGGAGGTCCTGAAGGAGTACGAGAGGTTCACCGGCGGCCCGGCCAAGGCGGCACCCAAGCCGCAGGCCAAGGCCGCGCCCGCCCCGAAGGCACCGGCGGCCGTCTGAGCGCGCCCGCCCCGTCCCCCGGGAGGCGTAGTCCCCGCCCTCCCGATTAATCCTTTTGCCCGATTGATGTCACTATGACCGAATAGAAACCGACCCACAGGAGTGCTCCGGGAGCGACGAAGCGAAGGCCGAGGCGAAGGAGTCCCCACGATGTCCGAGACGGTCCCCGATCCGTTCCCCGAGACGGCCCCCGACCTCAGCGTCATCGTCCACGGCCCCAACGTCGAGGACCACCTGCCGGCCCTCCTCGACTCCCTGGACGCCCACCCCCTCACCGGCGTCGAGGTGATCGTCGCCGCCGTCGGGGACTGGGCGCGGGAGACGGCCGAGCGGCACGCCCCCGCCTTCACCGTGCTGCCGCTGCCGGACGGGGCGGGGGACGCGGCGGCCCGCTCGGCCGGGGCGGCCCGGGCCCGGGGCCGGTGGCTGCACTTCGTGCACGCCAAGGACGGGCTGCCGGTCGGCGCCCCGCCCGCCGTCGCCGAGCACGTGAGCGGCCTCCCCGCCACCGTGGACGTCCTGCTCGTCGACCACGTCCGCAGTTCCTGGCGGGTCTCGGGCCTGCCCTCCCCCGACGGTCCCCGCCTCGCCCGCGCGGGCCGCGCCGAGGAGGGCCTCGCCCTCGACGGCCGCGCGGGCCTGCTCCGCCTGGCCCCGCTGCTCGGCAACCGCGTCGTACGCGCCGGCTTCTGGCGGGCCCAAGAACGGCTCCTGACCACCGAGGACGAGCCGTTCGCCGCGTACGCCGCCCTGCTGCTCGCCGACCGCGTCGCCTGCCTGCCGCACCCGGCGTACGAGGACCGCCGGCTGCGCCCCGAGAGCCTCCCGCCGCCCACACCGGCCCAGCGGTACGCGCTGGTCGACCGCTACGAGGCGCTCCTCGGCCTCACCACCGACCGGCCTGCCGTCCACGGCGTCCTGTACGACCTGATGGTCCGCGACTGCCTGCGCACCTTCGCCCGCGCCGGGATGCCCGACGTGGCACGGGAGTTCTTCCACCGGGCGTCCGTGACCGCCCGGCGCCACCGCCCCGGCGGCCACCGGCAGCCCGCCGGCCTCGAAGGCGTACGCCGGTCGCTGCTGGAGGAGGGCGCCTACGGCAAGTACCGCGCACTCCAGACCGCCAACCACGCCCGCCGCGAGGTGCGCTCCGCCGTGCGCACCGGCAGGCGCCGCGCGGGCACACGGCTGCGCGCCCTGCAGTACCGGAGCGCCCTGGCCCGCCCGGTCGATCCGCACCTCGCGGTCTTCTCGGCGTACTGGAACCGCGGGGTGGCCTGCAACCCGGCCGCGATCGCCGCCAAGCTCGCCGAACTCGCCCCGGGCGTCCACCCGGTGTGGGTGGTCACGACGCAGGGCGCGGCCCTGCTGCCGCCCGGCACCGACCACGTCGTGCCCGGCACCCGCCGCTACTGGGAGGTGCTGGCCCGCGCCAAGTACCTGGTCAACAACGTCAACTTCCCGGACGCGGTGGTCAAACGCCCCGGCACCGTCCACCTCCAGACCCACCACGGCACCCCGCTCAAACGCATGGGCGTGGACCAGCTGCCCTACCCCGCCGCCGCCCACGGCCTGGACTTCCAGGCCCTGCTGGAGCGCGTCGACAAATGGGACTACAGCGTCTCCGCCAACAGCCACTCCACCCGCATGTGGCAGCGGGCCTACCCGTCCCACCACGTCTGTCTCGACCACGGCTATCCGCGCAACGACGTCTTCTACACCGCCGGCGCCGCCGAGGTCCGCGCGGCCCGCGAGCGCCTCGGCATCGCGCCGGGCCGCCGCGCGATCCTCTACGCGCCCACCCACCGCGACTACGAGGCCGGCTGGACCCCGCGCCTGGACCTCGCCGCCCTCGCCGACCGACTCGGCGAGGAAACGGTCCTGCTCGTGCGCGCCCACTACTTCTACGAGAGCGCCGCCTCCCCTGCGGCCCCGCTGGCGGGACTGCGCCGCACCGGCCGCCTCGTCGACGTCTCCTCCTACGAACCCGTCGAGGAGCTGTGCCTGGCCGCCGACGCGCTGGTCACCGACTACTCGTCGATCATGTTCGACTACGCCAACCTCGACCGCCCGGTCGTCATCCACGCCGACGACTGGGAGACCTACCGCACCACCCGCGGCGTCTACTTCGACCTGATGGCCGAGGCGCCCGGCCCGGTCGCCCGCACCCAGGCGGAACTGACGGAGATCCTCACCACCGACGCCTGGCACGACGAACGCGCGACCAAGGCACGCACCGCCTTCCGGCGCCGCTTCTGCGAGTACGACGACGGCCGCGCCGCCGAACGCGTCGTACGCCGGGTCTTCCTCGGCGAGGACGAGCGGACGCTGCCCCCGGTCCTGCCGGTCGAGGACCGCACCCCGGCCCCGAGCCCCGAGGAGGCCTGCGCGTCATGAGGACAGCCACCACGAGCCCGGCTCCGGGCACGCCCACGCCCCTCCCGCTGAACACCCCGGACGTCACCGTCACGGTCATCGTCTACAACGACGCCGAACGCCTGCCCCGCGCGGTCGCGTCCGTGCTGCGCCAGACCCACGCGAACATCGAGGTCGTCATCAGCGACGACCACTCGACGGACGCCACCGAGGAGGTGGCCCGCGAACTGGCCGCCCACGACCCGCGCGTCGTGTACCTCCGGCTGCCCGAGAACAGCGGCGGGTGCAGCGCCCCGCGCAACCGCGCCCTGGAGATCGCGCGGGCGCCGTACCTGATGTTCCTGGACAGCGACGACGAACTCCCCGAGCGCGCCGTCGAGGTCCTGCTCGCCGCCCACCGCGAACGCGACCTGGACTTCGCGATGGGCGCCGTGCACCGCATCCGCGTGGACGGCGGACGCCGCACGACCTGGATGCCGCACCTGGTCGCCGAGCGCCGCACACTCGACGGCATCGAGGCCGACCCGCGGCTGTTCTTCGAGCACCTGTCGACCAGCAAGATGTACGCCCGCGCCTTCCTCGACCGCCACGGCCTGCGCTTCCCCGAGGGCATCCACTACGAGGACCAGCTCTTCTCGGCACAGGCGTACTGCCTGGCCAAGACGTTCACCGTCGTCCCGGAGCCGGTCTACCGCTGGTACATAGCCCCGTACGCGGCCTCCGACACCGCCTCCATCTCCAACCAGCGGCACAAGCTCACCAACGTCCGCGACCGCGTCCACGTCCAGCGCCTCATCGACGCGTTCCTGGCCGAGAGCGGGCACGAGGCGCTGCGCGAGGACAAGGACTTCAAGTTCCTCAAGCACGACTTCCGGATGTACGCCGGTGACCTCCCCTACCGGGACGACGCGTGGCTGACGTCCTTCGCGGACCTGATGAACCCCTACCTCGACACGCTCGCCGAGGGCGCCTACGCCCGGCTGCCCCGCGCCGAACGGGTCGTCCTGCGGCTGCTGCGCGACCGCCGCCTGTCCGACCTGCGGACGGCCGCCCGGGGACTCGGCCACGAGGTGGCACCGCGCCGGGTGACGCCGGACGAGGACAGCGGACGGGTGTACTGGGGCGAGGGCGTCCCCGTCTCCCCCGAGGCCCGTCGCGAGCTGGACCTGACGGACCTGGAACTGGACACCCGCCCGTTCTTCACCGCCCTGCTCCGGCACGAGATCACGGAGATCACACGCGGCCCCGGTGCCTCGGTCGACCTCACCGTCCACACCTACGACCCCGCGCTGCGCCTCCCCGTCGGCCCCCAGCGCGCCGTGCTCCACCTCTCCCCCGGCCGCCGGCGCCTCACGGTCGCCTTCCGCCTCTCGCCCGTCCGCCCCGGCCTCTTCGAGGGCCGCGTCCGCCTGGACCTGGCGGCGGCCCGTCTGCCCCTCCACGGCTTCGAGGGCACCCGCCATCCCGTGCTCCGCCTCCACCACCGCGGCCGCACCCACACGGGCATCCTCCTGGCGCCGCTGGCCTTCCCGCCCCTCACGGCCCGCGTCCCCTACCGCACCGGCCTCACCCCCCACCGGGTCACCCTCCGCCCGGAGGGCCACAACCCGGGCCGCCTCCAGATCACCTGGCAGCCGACGGGCCCGACAGCCACACTCCTCCGCCCGACAGCCCGCCGCCTGTCCACCCCGAAAACCCGAAGAGCAGCCCGCTTGGTGTCCAACATCCTCCACTGACCCGGCCCCAGCTGCGGGCAGTCGTGCCGCTGGGGCGGCACGGGTGGGCGCAGCGGCACCCCGCAACGCCGGGCTGCGTCCCCACCCCGCGCCCGCCCCACGCCGGACACGACACAAAAAGGCGCCCCGGACCAACCGGCCCGGGGCGCCTCCCACGGCAACGGCAACGGCGTAAACGCCGCACCGCCTACGAATGCGTACGCAGCAACGTCCGCATCGTCCGCATAGCCACCGAAAGGTTGGACAGATCGAACTCGTCCGACGACCGGATCTCCTCCAGCGTCGTCCGCGCCCGCCCGAGGATCGCCGCGTTCTTCTCCTCCCAGGCCTTGAACCGCTGCTCCGGCGTCGACGTGCCGTTGCCCACCGCCAGGACGTCCGCGGTCAGCGACGCGTGCGCCGCGTACAGGTCCTCGCGGATCGCCGCGCGGGCCATGGACTGCCAGCGGTCGTTCCTCGGCAGATCACTGATCCGGTCCATCAGCTGGGTGACGCCGAGCCGGTCGGCGAGGTCGTAGTACACCTCGGCGACGTCCAGCGGCTCCTTGCCCATGCGGTCGGCCACCGACACGATGTCCAGCGTCGCGAAGGCCGAGGAGAACCCGGCCACCCGCGTGGCCGGCTCGTCCGGGACACCGGCGGCGGTCAGCTCGTCGTAGATGTGCTGGTACCACTCCGCGTCCGCGCCGCGCAGCAGCTTCGGCAGCTGCGACCAGACCTGCTCGACCCGCTCGGCGAAGAAGTCCACCGTCTTGGCCAGCTCCAGCGGCTGCGGCCGGTTGTTGAGCAGCCAGCGCGTGCCGCGCTCGACCAGGCGGCGCGAGTGCAGCCGGATCCGGGTCTGGACGGCGGCGTCGGCCTTGGTGTCCAGGGCCTCCACCGCGTCCCACACCGGGGAGGAGCTGAAGATCGCCCGGGCCACGGTCTGCGCCCGCACGATCTCCTCGAGCGACGCGCCGGTCTCCTCGCGCATCCGGTGCAGATACGTCGTACCGCCCGTGTTGACCGTGTCGTTGACCAGGACGGTCGTCGTGATCTCGCGACGCAGCGGGTGGCTGTCGATCTGCTCCAGGAACTGCTCGCGCAGCGCCGTCGGGAAGTAGGCGTGCAGCAGGCCCTTGAGGTACGGGTCGTCCGGCAGCGAGGTGTGCAGCAGCTCCTCGGCGACCGTGATCTTCGTGTACGCCAGCAGCACGGCCGTCTCCGGACCGGTCAGGCCGTGTCCGCTGCCCAGCCGCTCGCGGATCTGGCGGTCCGTGGGCAGGAACTCCAGGGTCCGGTTGAGGTGGCCCTCCCTGACCAGGTGCCGCATGAAGCGCTGCTGGGCGTGGAGCATGTCCTTGGACTGCGCGAGCGCGTTGGCGATCGCGGTGTTCTGCGCGTAGTTGTTGCGCAGGACCAGCGCGCCGACCTCGTCGGTCATCTGGGCGAGCAGCTTGTTGCGCTGCTTGACGGTCATGTCGCCGTCCTTGACGAGACCGTTGAGCAGGATCTTGATGTTCACCTCGTGGTCGGAGGTGTCCACGCCCGCGCTGTTGTCGATGGCGTCGGTGTTGATCCGGCCGCCCTGCAGCGCGAACTCGATCCGGCCCAGCTGGGTCAGGCCCAGGTTGCCGCCCTCGCCGACGACCTGGACCCGCAGGTCCCTGCCGTCGACGCGGATGGCGTCGTTGCCCTTGTCGCCGACGTCGGCGTTGGACTCGGTGGACGCCTTGACGTACGTACCGATGCCGCCGTTCCACAGCAGGTCCACCGGGGAGCTGAGGATCGCCTTCATCAGCTCGGCCGGGGTCATCTTGGTGATGCCCGACTCGATGCCGAGGGCCTCGCGGATGTGCGCGTTGACCGGGATGGACTTGGCCGAGCGCGGGAAGACGCCGCCGCCCGCCGAGAGCAGCCCGGTGTTGTAGTCCTCCCAGGACGAGCGCGGCAGCTCGAAGAGCCGGCGGCGCTCGGCGTACGAGGTGGCCGCGTCCGGGGTCGGGTCGATGAAGATGTGCCGGTGGTCGAAGGCGGCGACCAGGCGGATGTGCTCGCTGAGCAGCATGCCGTTGCCGAAGACGTCGCCGGACATGTCGCCGATGCCGACGACGGTGAAGTCCTGGGTCTGGGTGTCCACGCCCAGCTCCCGGAAGTGCCGCTTGACGGACTCCCAGGCGCCGCGGGCGGTGATGCCCATGCCCTTGTGGTCGTAGCCCGCGCTGCCGCCGGAGGCGAAGGCGTCACCGAGCCAGAAGTTGTAGGACTCGGCGACCTCGTTGGCGATGTCGGAGAACTTGGCGGTGCCCTTGTCGGCGGCGACGACGAGGTAGGTGTCGTCCTCGTCGTGCCGGACGACGTCCTCGGGGTGCACGACCTCGCCGGCCACCATGTTGTCGGTGATGTCGAGCAGGGCCGAGATGAACGTCTTGTAGCTGGCGATGCCCTCCGCCATCCACGCGTCGCGGTCGACGGCCGGGTCGGGCAGCTGCTTGGCGACGAAGCCGCCCTTGGCGCCGACCGGCACGATGACGGTGTTCTTCACCATCTGCGCCTTGACCAGGCCGAGGATCTCGGTGCGGAAGTCCTCGCGCCGGTCCGACCAGCGCAGACCACCGCGCGCGACCTTGCCGAAGCGCAGGTGCACGCCCTCGACGCGCGGCGAGTACACCCAGATCTCGAACGCCGGGCGCGGCGCGGGCAGGTCGGGGATGGCCTGCGGGTCGAACTTCATGGAGACGTAGTCGTGCGGCACTCCGCCGCTCGCCTCCTGGAAGAAGTTGGTCCGCAGCGTCGCCTTGATGACGGTGAGGAAGGACCGCAGGATCCGGTCCTCGTCGAGGCTCGCGACCTGGTCGAGGGCGGCGTCGACCTCTTCGAGCAGGGCGTCGACGATCTCGCGCCCGGCACGCTGCCGCTCCGGCGCCATCCGCGCCTCGAACAGGGAGACGAGCAGCCGCGTGGTGTGGACGTTGTTGCGGAGGGTGTCCTCCATGTAGTCCTGGCTGAACGTCGAACCGGCCTGCCGCAGGTACTTGGCGTACGCGCGCAGCACCATCGCCTGCCGCCAGGTCAGCCCGGCGCTGAGCACGAGGGCGTTGAAGCCGTCGTTCTCCGCCTTGCCGGTCCAGGTGGCGGCGAAGGCGTCCTGGACGCGCTCGCGTGCGTCGTCGCCGAGGTAGTCGGCGCCGCCGGCCGGCGCCTTGGGCATGCGCAGGCCGAAGTCGTAGATCCAGGCCGTGGTGCGGTCCGCGCAGCGCAGCTCGTAGGGCCGCTCGTCGGTGACCTCGACGCCGAGCCGGCTGAGCACCGGCAGCACGGCGGACAGGGAGACCGAGCCGCCCTTCTGGTAGATCTTGAAGCGCCGTTCCTCGGGCGCGGCGCCGACCGGCTCGTACAGGCTCAGCGCGAAGGTCTGCTCCTCGTCGAGCCGCTCCAGGTGACCGAGGTCGGCCACCGCGGAGCGCGGGCCGTGGTCGGCCTTGTAGCCCTCGGGGAAGGCGGACCCGTAGTGGCGCAGCAGCTCCGCGGCGCGCTCCTCGCCGAACTCCGCGGTCAGCGCCTCGCCGAATCCGTCGGCCCAGGAGCGGGCGGCCTCGACGAGCCGGGCCTCGACGCGCTCCTTGTCGGCGTCGGACAGGTGCGGCAGCTCGGTGCCCTGCGGGACCCGGACCACGAAGTGCAGCCGGGACAGGATGGACTCGGTGTTCCAGGCCGTGAAGTCGACGCTGGTACCGCCGAGCTCCTCCTTGAGGATGTCGATGATCCGCAGCCGGACACCGGTGGTGTAGCGGTCGCGGGGGAGGTAGACGAGGGCCGAGTAGTAGCGGCCGTACTCGTCCTGGCGCAGGTAGAGGCGCAGGCGGCGCCGCTCCTGGAGGTAGAGCACCGAGGTGACGATCGGCTCCAGCTCCTCGACGGAGGTCTGGAACATCTCGTCGCGCGGGTACGTCTCCAGGATCTGCAGCAGGTCGCGCCCGTCGTGGCTGTTGGGCGAGAACCCGGCGCGCTCCAGCACCTCCTCCACCTTGCGCCGCACGACCGGCACCCGGCGGACGGACTCGGTGTAGGCGGCGGAGGAGAACAGGCCGAGGAAGCGCCGCTCACCGACGACGTTGCCGTTCCCGTCGAACTTCTTGACGCCGATGTAGTCGAGGTACGACGGCCGGTGCACGGTGGCCCGGCTGTTCGCCTTGGTCAGCACCAGCAGCCGGTGCTCGCGGGCCTTGGCCCGGGCGTCGGCGGGCAGCCGCTCGAAGGAGGGGCTGACGGGGTGGCTCTCGTCGGTCGCGTGGTGCGGGTCGGAGCGCAGGATGCCGAGGCCGGTGCCGGCGACGGCGCCGAGGGAGTCGTCCTCGCGCAGCTCGTACTCGCGGTAGCCGAGGAAGGTGAAGTGGTCGTCGGCCAGCCAGCGCAGCAGCTCGCGGGCCTCCTCCAGCTCCCGCGCGGGGAGGTCCTCGGGCGTGGTCTCGGTCGACAGCTGGTCGGCGATACGGACGGCCGCGTCCCGCATCTTGCCCCAGTCCTCGACGGTCTCACGGACGTCGTTCAGGACGCGCAGCAGGTCGGCGGTGATCTGCTTGAGGTCGCCGCGGTCGGTCTCGCGGTCGATCTCGACGTGGATCCAGGACTCGGTGTGCGCGTCGTGCGGCAGGTCGCCGGTGGGCGGACCGGCGAGCACCTCGACGAGCTTGCCGGCGATGTCGCGCCGCACCACGATCTGCGGGTGGACGACGACGTGGATGCCGCGGCCCTGGCGGGTCAGCTCGTTGGTCACGGAGTCGACGAGGAAGGGCAT
Organism: Streptomyces sp. MMCC 100; assembly: GCF_041538145.2. Lineage (NCBI taxonomy): Bacteria > Bacillati > Actinomycetota > Actinomycetes > Kitasatosporales > Streptomycetaceae > Streptomyces > Streptomyces sp. MMCC 100. The sequence goes on along the minus strand of NZ_JBGORK020000001.1, from coordinate 588,381 downwards.
GTCGTCGGTGACCACCTCGACGACGGAGTGGCTGCACGTCCAGCCGTTCTCCTCGACCGTCGGGGTGTGCACGCGGACGTTGGCCGTGCCCTGCGGCCGGTTCTCGGCCAGCCGGTAGTGCGAGACGGCGGCTCCGAAGACGTCGACCGGGTCGCGGTCGGCCAGGTCCTCCGGGGCGGTGTGCCGGTAGTAGCGCTGGAGGAACGCGAACACGGACGCGTAGTCCGGGGCGCCGTCCGGGCCGGCCGGGCCGTCCGGGGTGCCCGGAGTGCCCTCGCCCGTCGTCCCGGTCGGTAGGTGCCCCCCGACCGGGCTGTTCTCAGCTACCCGCGCAGCCCTTTCGAGCAGCTCGGCCTTGGCTTCGTCCAGCTTGGTCTGCATTGTCCTCTGACTCCTGTCGCGCGCCGTTGCGTGACGTAGAAGGAAGTACGGTCTCCTGCCTTCCGGCATGACGTCGGGACACGGGGTGTCCGGTCCGCTTCGACGCTATGCCGCAAGACGAGAGGAGCGGGGGCATATCAGCCAATGTCGCCGCTCTCGCCGGGTGTGACTTCGCTCTCGCCGTCACCGTCCGGGGAGTGTGCGGCGGCCTACCGGGGGCCCTGGCCGCCCTGTCCCGCCCGCGAGGATCAGCGACCGCCGCCCGGACACGGATGTCGTCCGTGTGTGCCGGGCGCAGGGCAGGGGCACCAGTGCCCCCGCGAGCTATCGCGCTGATCACGCCACAAGGCTATCGCCCCGCACGGGCTCCCCGTCATGAGCCGCATGTGTACAAAACCGGGCCGGCAACTTGGACGTTCCGCACAGCTACGACCGGGTAACGGCACGACCCGCGACACCGGACGGCACCGTCACCCCGCCAGCTGCTCCGCCACCACCACGGCTTCCCCCAGCGTGTCCACCACCGGCACCCCGATCCCCTCGAGGCTGGCCCGGCTGTGCGACCCGCCGGTGTACAGCACCGCTCCCGCCCCCACGTGACGCGCCGCCACCGCGTCGTCCGCGGCGTCCCCGATCACCACCGTGCGAGCAAACTCCACCCCGGACAGCGCCAGCTGCGCGAGATGCCGCACCATGTGCTCGGCCTTGCTGCCCCCGGACGGCCCGGTCCGCCCGTCGACGCGTATGAAGTGCGTCTCGATCCCGAATCCCTTGACCAGCGGCACCAGCTCGTCATGGCCGTACATGCTGAGGATCGACTGGCTGCGCCCCGCCGACCGCCACCCCGCGAGCAGCTCCGTGACGCCGTCGGCGAGCCGGCACCGGTCCCGGTGCGCGCCGTAGTGGCGCTGGAAGGTCGCGTCCATGACCTCCCACTCGGCGTCGGTGGGCAGCCTTCCCATCAGCCGCTCGTAGAACTTCGGCACCGGCACGCAGTACAGCGCCCGGTACTGCTCCAGTGTGATCGGCGCCAGCCCCAGCTCGGCGAACGCCGCGTTCGTCGCTCCGATGATCGCGTCGTTGTCGTGGAACAGCGTGCCGTTCCAGTCCCACACGATGTGTGCGCCCGTCTGCATCCCCATGCCCGAAAACGTACCCGCCGCCACTGACAATCGGGGCGCCGCGGTGTGAGTGCCCTGGTCAGAGCAGGTTCGGGATCTCCTGCGTCGCGTACCAGAGCAGCTCGTGGTCCTCCGCGCCGTCCACGACGAACTGGGCGTCGTCGTCCCCGCCGTCCGCCGCCGCGAGGGCCTCGGCAGCGGTGCTCACGTCCGCCTCCGCGTCGGCGGAGTCGACGTGCACCGCGGCCGCCTCGGCCAGCGGCAGCGGCCCGACGACCCGGACCTCGCCCAGCGCCGCCGGGTCGAGTCCCCGGTCCGGGTCGGCCGCGGCGGCGCCGTCGGGTACGTCGGCGGCGACCACGACCCGGCGCCGCGCCGCGGCGGTGTCGGCCGCCAGCAGTCGCAGCGAGGCCAGCGCGGCCCGGTTCAGGGCGGCGTACTCCAGCTCCTCGATGTCGTCCGACAGGTACCACTCGCGCAGCGCCGGCGTGACGGCGTAGGCGACGAGCGGTCCGGTCCCCAGCTCCCCCGCCCGGTGCGCCTCGGCGAGGCCGGACAGGGTCAGGGGGACGTAGACGCGCATGAGTCTGCCGCTTTCGTGGTCGGGGACGCGCCGCCGGAGCGCTCGTCGGCCCGGCGGAAAGGCCTTCAGGAGCCACCAGGATACGTGCGGGTGTCCCCTTTCGAGTTCCCACCCAGGGCGTCGGACGCGTCCACTCCGAGCCCGGAATTCACCCGGTCCGCCTTGGCGCCCCGGCCCATCCGACCGCCTCGATCACTCGGATAGGTGAACCTCCCTCCCCCCTCGGCGCGGTCGCCCGCCTCCTTGCCGTGCCGCCCCTCCAGCCCGTACAAGATCCCCGACCACGAAAGTTACCGCCCGGTATCGCCCGGGCCGCCGAACGGGGACCCCATGCGCAAGGTCATGACCAGGACGCAGCTCCGCCCCACTGCCCCGCCCCACCACACACCAACCGCCCCCTTCACCCCACCGCCCCACACCCTCGCAAGCGCCACACCCGACGCACCCGGCATCGCCCACCCCGACGGACCCGGGACCGCGCCGTCCGACGGACCCGGTGCTGCGCCGCCCTACCCGCGCGACTGCGTCCTGCCCCGTACGTCCGGCGACACCACCGCCCCCTTCGCCCCACCACCGCCCCACACCCTCGCAAGCGCCACACCCGACGCACCCGGCATCGCCCACCCCGACGGACCCGGGACCGCGCCGTCCAACGGACCCGGGACCGCGCCGCCCTACCCGCGCGACTGCGTCCTGCCCCATGCGGCCGGCGACACCGCGCCCCGCGCGCCCGGTGACGTTCCGTCACGCCTCCCCGGCGGGCTCCGAGGAACCGGCGGGGGTCATGAGTCCCCGCCCGGTCTCGCTCCCTTGGGCACCGCCGCCTCCCCCTCCGCCGCGTCCGGTACGCCGCCTTACGCTCCCGGCGGCGCCCCGCCCCACGCGCCCGGCGGTGTGCCGCCGCGCAGGCCGGGGGCGCGCGGGGCGCGTGCCGCGGCTCCGGGTGGGCGTCCGCCGGGGTCTCCGGGACGGTCCCAGCGGCCCCGTACGCGGCCGGCCGACACCCGTCCGCCCACGGCCGGCCCGGGCCGGGGCACCGGTCTGGGTCCCCTCACCGCGCCGGACGCCCTCGCCACGGGCCCCGGGCCGGGCCCGACCACGCGGCTCGGGTCCGGGTCCGGGTCCGGGTCCGCCACGGCCGACGCCCCCGCGCGCACCGCGTACCCCGCCAAGGCCCGCGCGGCGGGGTCGCCCGTACCAGCGGGCCACCGGGCCGCACAGCCCGCCGCAGCGCCTCTCGTCCCCGCGCAGACCCCGCGCCGTCCCGTCCCGCAGCTCCGCCCCACCGACCACTTCGCCGAGCTTCTCCTCGGCGTCCTCAGCGGCCGACGCCCTGTCCACTCGATGCTCCGCCACACCGTCGGCCGCGCCTACGACGACCTTGCCCACCTCGCCGAACGCGGACCGCTGCGCACTCGCGGCGCCCTGCCCGTCGTTCGCGACATCGGCTACTTCGAGCCCCGTCCGGGCGCCCTCGAGGTCTTCGCCCGCATCGGCGCGGGCGACCGGCTGCGCGCCATGGCCTTCCGCCTGGAGCGGGGCAGAGACCTGCGCTGGCGCTGCACGGCGGTGGAACTGGGCGGCCCCCGCAGGCCTCGCGCGGACGACGACTGACCGACCCGCCCCGACAGAACGGCCCCGTAGGAACTGGCCCCCCAGGACAGGCCGAAGGGCCGGTCACCCCCGGGTGACCGGCCCTTCCCACCACTGCGGCGCCCACCGGCACCGCGCCGTCACTTCTTGCGGCGGCGTCCGCCCTTGGCCTGCTTGCGGCGCTCCGCGCGCGTGAGCCCGCCGGACTGGGCCTGCGCGGCCTCGCCGTCGGTGAACTCGCCCTCGACGACACCGCCCTCACCGTCCACCGTGGGCGCGGAGAAGTGCAGGTCCCGGCGCTGCGGTGCGTCGAGGCCCTTGGCCCGGATCTCCGGACGGGCACCGGCCTGGGCCGGGACCGCGTCCTGCGCGCCCTTGTCGAGCGACGGCGCCGCGTCCTCGACCGGGACCTCCTCGACCTGCTGCTCGACCTGGACCTCCAGGTTGAACAGGTAGCCGACGGACTCCTCCTTGATGCCCTCCATCATGGCCTGGAACATGTCGAAGCCCTCGCGCTGGTACTCGACCAGCGGGTCCTTCTGCGCCATGGCGCGCAGGCCGATGCCCTCCTGGAGGTAGTCCATCTCGTAGAGGTGCTCGCGCCACTTGCGGTCCAGGACCGAGAGGACGACCCGGCGCTCCAGCTCGCGCATGATCTCGGAGCCGAGCTGCTTCTCCCGCGCCTCGTACTGCTCCATGACGTCGTCCTTGATGGACTCCGCGATGTAGTCGGCGGTCAGACCGGCCCGGTCGCCGGCCGCCTCCTCCAGCTCCTCGACGGTGACCTTCACCGGGTAGAGCTGCTTGAAGGCGCCCCACAGCCGGTCCAGGTCCCAGTCCTCCGGGAAGCCCTCGGCAGTCTCGGCCTGCACGTAGGCGTCGATCGTGTCGTTCATGAAGTGCTGGATCTGCTCCTGCAGGTCCTCGCCCTCCAGGACGCGGCGCCGCTCGCCGTAGATGACCTCACGCTGGCGGTTGAGGACCTCGTCGTACTTCAGGACGTTCTTACGGGTCTCGAAGTTCTGCGTCTCGACCTGCGACTGGGCGGACGCGATCGCGCGCGTGACCATCTTGTTCTCGATCGGCACGTCGTCCGGCACGTTCGCCATGGACATCACGCGCTCGACCATCTGGGCCTTGAACAGCCGCATCAGGTCGTCGCCCAGGGAGAGGTAGAAACGGGACTCACCGGGGTCGCCCTGACGGCCGGAACGACCGCGCAGCTGATTGTCGATACGGCGCGACTCGTGCCGCTCGGTGCCCAGGACGTAGAGGCCGCCCAGTTCCTTGACCTCTTCGAACTCGGCCTTGACCGCCTGCTCGGCCCGCTCGAGGGCGGCGGGCAGGGCCGCGGCCCACTCCTCGATGTGCTCCTCGGGGTCGAGGCCGCGCTGGCGCAGCTCCGCCTCGGCGAGGTCCTCGGGGTTGCCGCCGAGCTTGATGTCCGTACCGCGGCCGGCCATGTTCGTGGCCACCGTCACGGAGCCCTTGCGGCCCGCCTGGGCGACGATCGTCGCCTCCCGGTCGTGCTGCTTGGCGTTCAGCACCTCGTGCTGGACACCGCGCTTGCTGAGCTGCTGCGAAAGGTACTCGGACTTCTCGACCGAGGTGGTGCCGACGAGGATCGGCTGGCCCTTGCGGTGCTTCTCCTCGATGTCGTCGACGACCGCCTCGAACTTGGCGACCTCGGTGCGGTAGATCAGGTCCGACTGGTCCTTGCGCACCATCGGCCGGTTGGTCGGGATGGGCACCACGCCGAGCTTGTAGATCTGGTGGAACTCGGCGGCCTCGGTCATCGCCGTACCGGTCATGCCGGACAGACCGGGCTGTTCCTTGCCGTCGTGGTCGTGGCGCTTGTAGAGGCGGAAGAAGTTCTGCAGGGTGATCGTGGCGAGCGTCTGGTTCTCGTCCTTGATGTCCACCCCTTCCTTCGCCTCGATCGCCTGGTGCATGCCCTCGTTGTAGCGGCGGCCGGCGAGGATACGGCCGGTGTGCTCGTCGACGATCATGACTTCGCCGTCGAGGACGACGTAGTCCTTGTCCTTCTTGAACAGTTCCTTGGCCTTGATGGCGTTGTTCAGGTAACCGACCAGCGGGGTGTTCACCGACTCGTAGAGGTTGTCGATGCCCAGCCAGTCCTCGACCTTGGACACGCCCGACTCGTGGATGGCGACGGTGCGCTTCTTCTCGTCGACCTCGTAGTCGCCGGTCTCCTCGATGCCCTTGAGGGTGTTGCCGGCCTCGCCCTTCTTCAGGCGGGTGACCAGCTTGGCGAAGTCGCCGTACCACTTGGTGGCCTGGTCGGCCGGGCCAGAGATGATCAGCGGCGTACGGGCCTCGTCGACGAGGATGGAGTCGACCTCGTCGACGATGGCGAAGTTGTGGCCGCGCTGAACGAGTTCGTCCTTGGACCACGCCATGTTGTCGCGGAGGTAGTCGAAGCCGAACTCGTTGTTCGTGCCGTACGTGATGTCGCAGCCGTACATCTCCCGGCGCTGGGCCGGCGTCTGGTTGGCGAGGATGCAGCCGACGTTCAGACCCAGGAACTTGTGGACGCGGCCCATCAGCTCCGAGTCGCGCTCGGCCAGGTAGTCGTTGACCGTGACGATGTGCACGCCCTCGCCGGACAGGGCGTTGAGATAGGCGGGCAGCGTGCCGACGAGGGTCTTGCCCTCACCGGTCTTCATCTCGGCCACGTAGCCCATGTGCAGGGCGGCGCCACCCATGATCTGCACGTCGTAGTGGCGCTGGCCCAGGACGCGCTTGGCGGCCTCACGGACGGTGGCGAAGGCTTCGGGCAGCAGGTCGTCCAGGCTCTCACCGTCGGCGTAGCGCTGCTTGTACTCGTCGGTGAGGGCCCGCAGCTCGGCGTCGGAGAGGTCAGCGAAGTCCTCTTCGATGGAGTTGACCTGGTCCGCGATGCGGTGCAGCTTGCGCAGGATCTTGCCTTCGCCTGCACGCATGAGCTTCGAGAGGACGGACACGGGGGTTGGTCTCCTTGCCGGTCGGGCCTGGGACGGTCGGTTTCCTGTGACGGACTGAGCAACGGCCATCGTATGCGAGGACCCCACCGCACCGGGAGGCCTGCCGTAACGGGGACCGTCCACTCCTTACATCCAGCATCCCTGTCTGCTGTCACCCCTTTCAACGTCCGGGCCCCGCAGATGGTGCCGCACCCTTCCGACGAATCGGCACGGGAGGTGACCGGACGTTCACGGACGGCAAAAATATTGGCGCCTCCACTGAGCGCCGCGCAGAATCGGCCGATGGAACCCGTCACGCTCACCACCGACCGCCTCGTCCTGCGCACGGTCGGCCCCCGGGACACCGAGGCCGTGTACGCCGCCGCGCAGGATCCCGACATCCAGCGCTGGACGACGATCCCCTCGCCCTACCTCCCGGAGCACGCGCGGGGCTTCACGGAGCGGATGGTCCCCGACGGCTGGGCGAACGACTCGATGTTCACCTTCGGCCTCTTCCTCCCCGCCGGTGACCTGGTGGGCATGCTCTCCGTCACGATGATCTCCCTGGGCGTCGGCGAGATCGGGTTCTGGGGCACCAAGGAGCACCGGGGCCGGGGCTACGTCACCGAGGCCGCCGTCGCCGCCTCCCGCTGGGCCTTCACCGAGCGGGCCGTCGACCGCCTGGAGTGGCGTGCCGAGGTCGGCAACACGGCCTCCCGCGCGGTGGCCCAACGCGCGGGCTACACCATGGAGGGCACGCTGCGCTCCGCGATCAACAACAAGGGCGTACGCCGCGACTGCTGGATCGGCTCCCTCCTCCCCTCGGACCTCTCCCTCCCGTCCACGTCCCCGTACTTGCCGGCGCGGTGACAGCAGTAGCTGCGGCCAGTCGCGCCGCAGCCCCCGCGTAGCTGCGGGCAGTCGTGCCGCTGGGGCGGCACGGGTGGGCGCAGCGGCACCCGGCAAGCGCCGGCCCGCGCCCCCTGCCCCACGCCCGCACCCACCCCGGGCGCCCTGTGAACGCCGGCGCGCCGACCCCACCGCACTCGACCCCACCGCACCCACCCCCCACTGTCAGACCCACCCCCTATCGTGCGGACGTATGACGACCCTGCCGCCCCCCGCCACGGAACTGTCCGCAGACGAGGCCCGCCGCCTCGCCCTCCGCGCACAGGGCTTCCTCGGCGCCCCCGACCGCCGCGCAGGCGTCCGCGGCGTCCTCCGTCACCTGGGCGCGGTGCAGCTCGACACCATCTCGGTCCTCGCCCGCTCCCACGAGCTGATCCCCTACGCCCGCCTCGGCGCGGTCGGCCGCCGCACCGTCGAGGACGCCTACTGGACCGACACCCACGCCTTCGAGTACTGGTCCCACGCCGCCTGCATCCTCCCCATCGAGGAGTGGCCCCACTTCGCCTTCCGCCGCCGCGGGTTCCGCAACCGCCCGCACTGGAACCACCACCTCCCCGAAGGCGACTACGACCGCGTCATCAAGCAGCTCCGCACCGAGGGCCCCCTCACCGCGACGGACCTGGGCGGCGCGAAGAAGACCAGCGAGTGGTGGGACTGGTCCGGCACGAAGGTCGCCGTCGAGCGCGCGCTCATGTACGGCGAGGTGGTGTGCGTGGAGCGCCGCGGCTGGAAGCGGGTGTACGACCTGGCCGAGCGAGCGGTCCCGGCCGCGCTGCTCCACGACGACCTGGACGACACCGAGTGCCTGCGCCGCCTGGTCCGCCTGGCCGGTCGGTCCCTGGGCGTCGGCACGCGCGCGGACATCGCGGACTACCACCGTCTCAAGGCCGAGCAGGTCGACGCGGTGATCGCCGACTCGGGCCTGGAGCCGGTCACCGTGGCGGGCTGGGGCCGGCCGGCCTGGGCGGACCCCGCGGCTCTGGAGACGGTCCCACGCGGCCGTCACCGCACGACACTGCTCTCGCCCTTCGATTCCCTCGTCTGGGAGCGGGCGCGCACGGAGCGGATCTTCGGTTTCACCCACCGCCTGGAGGCCTACGTGCCCAAGCAGAAGCGGGTACACGGCTACTTCGCGATGCCGGTCCTGGCCGGCGGGCGGATCGTCGGCCGCGTGGACCCGGCGCGCGAGGGACGCACCCTGGTCGCCAAGCAGGTCACGCTGGAGGGCCCCAAGGCGGTTCCGGCGGTGGCCCAGGCCCTGGCCGAGGCGGCGGGCTGGGTGGACTGCACGAACGTACGCGTGGAGCGGGTCGAGGCGCCGGACCTGCGCGAGCCCCTCACTCGTGAACTGACCCGGCTGCTCGACTGACCGGTACCGGTACCGGGCTCAACGACTCAACGGATCTCGAGAATCTTCTCCCGCATCGCGTACACCACGGCCTCCATCCTGGAGTGCAGCTGGAGTTTCTCCAGGATGTTGCGCACGTGGTTCTTCACGGTGTTCTCGGAAATGAACAGTTCCTTGGCGATGTCCCGGTTGTTCATTCCCGTGGCGACGAGCTTGAGGACCTCCAGCTCGCGATCCGTGAGCCGCGGTGCGGGCACCAGTCGGCGTTCGTCGGTCCGCTGGATCATCGACTTGAACTCGGTGAGCAGTTTCGACGCCATGGACGGACTGATCTGGGACTGCCCGTCGGCCACGGCGCGAATGGCGGTGGCCACCTCGTCCGTCGAGATTTCCTTGAGGAGATAGCCGGTCGCGCCCGCCTTGATCGCGTCGTAGAGGTCGGCCTCCTCGTCGCTGATCGTCAGCATGATGATCTTGGCACTGGGGGCCACCTCCTTGATGGAGGTGCATGCCTCGATACCGCCCCGCTTGGGCATCCGCACGTCCATCAGGACGATGTCCGGCAGCAGGTCGGCGGCCTTCTCCACGGCCTCGGCGCCGTCACCGGCCTCTCCGACGACCTGGATGTCCTCCTCGGCCGCGAGCACGATCTCCAGGCCGCGGCGGAAGAGGGCGTGGTCGTCCACGACCAGCACCCTGATCGGCTCCTCGCGCGTGGAGCCCGCGTCCGCGTCCGGGCCCATGCCGACCGCCGCGTCGTCGATCCCGTGGTCGACGCCCGCGCCCCGCATCGGTCCGAAACTGTCCGCCATCGTTCCTCCCCCTGAAGGCTGTGGCACGTGGTCCTGAGCCATCGCCAACCCAGAGCAACGACCCACCCGTTGGGCCGTTGCCGCCATGATTCCATGCCTGGCCGACAGCAGGGTGACCGAACGGGCGGCGATGGGGTCGCACACCCTCGCGCACCGTCGCACACCGGTGCCCCTGGGGGCGCACACGCGCTCCAGGGGCACCGGCCCGCTGTCACCCGGCGGTGTGTGTCAGCCGCCGAGCGCGTCGCCCGCGTCCGGGGCGTGCGCCTGGGTGACCATCGTGTCCGTGGTGAGGTGGATCACGCCGTAGTCGTAGGCGTGCCGCCGGTAGACGACGCTGGGCTCCTTCGTCTCGGAGTCGACGAACAGGTAGAAGTCGTGCCCGACCAGTTCCATCTCGTAGAGCGCCTGGTCGAGGGACATCGGTGCGGCCACGTGGGTCTTCTCCCGGACGACGAGCGGGCCGTCGCCCTGGACCTCCAGCGAGCCGATCTTCTTGGTGGGTACGCCGTCCTGCTTCTCCGTCGGGACGACGTCGCCGGTCCCGTTGAGTGTCGCCGCGCCGGGTACGTGGTCGGCGACCTCGGCCGCCGAGATCCGGCGCGCGCCGCGGCGCGAGAAGCGCTTGTCGTGCTGCTTGCGCAGCCGTGCGCCGAGCTTCTCCGCCGCCAGGTCGAGCGCCGCGTAGGGGTCGCTCGCCGCCGCCTCCGCCCGAATCACCGGACCGCGGGAGCGGAGCGTGATCTCCACTCGGTCACAGCGGTCGGCCTGCCGGGGGTTCGGCTCCTTGGACACCTCGACGTCGAGGCTGATCACCTTGCCATCGAGCTTCTGGATCTTCTCCAGCTTCAGCTTCTCGGCCACGTGCTTCCGGAACCGCTCGGGCACCTCGGTCTTGCGGCCCTTGACGACGATGTCCACGCAGAACTCCGTTCCCGGATCGCTCCGCTTCGACGGCGGAGCATCTCCCTTTTGCACCAGGTTCCGGTCTATCCCGAAACCTCGGACTCGGTGACGTCCACCTCCTCCCCCGCGGGCGGGATCTCCACTCCACCGGTGCGGGTGATGACGGTGAAACCCGCAGCACGGCATTCGGATTTGAGAGGTGTGGCCTGCGGCTTTGCCTCACAATCGAACATATCTCGCCCGGACGGATGTCGTCACCCTCTACCGCGGCGTACCTCCGTTCCGGTGAATTGAGCCTCTCATTACCTGCAACGATGAAAGTTCTCAGTCAGTTCCGGTTTATTTCGAAAGAGTCTGGTGAGGCCGCGACCACTGCCGCGCAGATCGCCTCACGGATCACGCCACCGCCTCCGTACCGGCCCGCCATTCGGGGCCCGGCCTTCCGTTCCTCTCCGCCTTCCCCTGCCTCCGCCGGATACACAGCCGATCTCGGCCTCCCGTACGTGCCGGGCCCCGTCCGCGACTCAACGGCGGTGGCCGTCACCGCGCGCACCGCACGTGCCGCCTCGGCCAGCGACGCCCCCGTCGTCATCAGGTCGTCGACCAGGACGAGCGCCCCACCGCCGCGCAGCAGCCCGCCACCGCCGGGTGCCACCGCCAGCGCGCCGGCGAGGTTGTCCACCCGCTGCCGGGCGTCGAGCCCCGACTGGTCGGCCACGGCGTACCGCTGCCGCAGTGCGGCCAGCACCCGGGCGGAGGTCCCGGTGCGCCGCAGCTCCCCCGCGGCCGCGAGGGCGATCCGTCGCGCCGGGTCGTGTCCGCGGATCCGCACGGCTCTGCGCGCCGACGGCACGGGCACGAGCAGCACCGGGCCCCGCACCCGTGCGGCCTCCGCGTCACCGGCGCCCGCGTCACGGGCTCCCGTCCACGCTTCCCGGAGACCCGCCCGCACCGCTCCCGCCAGCGCCGCGCCGAGCGGTCCCGTGAGGGCCAGCACCCCCCGCTCCTTGTGGGCCAGCAGGGCGGCCCGCACCTCGTCCGCATACGGCGCGGCCGCGTGCACCGCGGGCAGGCCGGGCGGCTCCGGCTCCGGACGCACACGGCACGGCGGGGCTCCGCTCAGCGCCGTACGGCACCGGGGGCACAGCACCGCGCGAGCCCTGCCGCAGCCTCCGCACTCGGCCGGCAGCACCAAGTCCGTGAGGTCCGTCCACCATCCCCGTAACGTCCGAGATCCCCGCATGGCCACCACTGTGCCAACGCCCGCGGAACCCTGCCAGGCCTGTGGAAAACCCCGCCCCGCACCCTGTGGAAAACTCCGCAGCGCTCCAAAACGACCGGACGCCCCACACCGGACGGACCGGCGCGGTCGCCTCCCACACCGGACGGACCGGCGCGGTCGCCTCACCCCGGATAGACCGGCGCGGTCCCCTCCGTCACCTTCTGCCACTGGAGCCCGGACGGCAGCCGCACGATCAGGTCCTCCGAGTACGCCACCAGCGGCAGCCGCTCGTCCTCGGTCGCGGCGATCTCCTTGACGCCCGTCAGCGCCGCGGGCACCGAAGCCTCCGGTGTCGAGCCGTCGACCTGGACGTAACCGATCTGCTGGACGCCCCCACGCTCACGCCCGACCACCACGAGCCGGGCGTCACCGGCCCACGACATGGCCGTGACCTCCTCCAGTTCCGGGGTCGCGGAGCGCAGTTCGAGCACGGTGACCGCAGGCGGTTCGCCGGCCCTCTCCTCACGTTCGATCCGTCCGATGAGCAACGACCGCTTGCCGTCCTTCTCCACGACGAGCGCGATCCGCACCCCGTCGGCGGCCACCCGCACGGCCTGAACCCGGCCGTCGAGACCCGGCGTCCGGACCTCCACGGGGTCGCCCGCGCCCTCCTTCAGCAGCAGCAACCGCGGGTCGGCCGGGTCGCGGTCGGCGATCCACAGGTCGCCCTGCGCGTCCCAGCTGGGCGGTGTCAGCCGGTCCGCCTCCGCCTTGCCGCCGCTGGTCAGCACGGGGTCGCCGAGCGAACCGCCCGACACCAGCGAACCGACGTACAGCGACTTGCTGTCGAGTCCGATCCCGGCCGCGCTGTGCTCGCCGCGCGACACCGCCACCGACCGCAGGGCCCGCCGGCCCTCGCCCAGGGGGCCGGGCACCGGTTCGGCCCCGGTCCCGTTGCTGCCGGCGGCGATCCGCACCAGACGGTCCTGCTCGTCCACGAAGTACAGGTAGTCGGGCCGTTGCGCCGACCCGCGCGTCGCGACCGTCTCGGCCCGGTCCTCGGAGAGCGAACACACCTGCTCACCGCCCGAGCGCAGCTCGACCTCCTCCACCGCTGGGGTGAGGTTCTGCAGCGTGAACAGGAGCTGCGCGGCCATCTCGTCGCACTTGTCGGCACCCGCCGAGGCCGCCTTGTCGTTCAGCGGCACGATCAGCTTGTTGCGGTCGTCGGGCGTCAGCGAGACGACGTCCTCCGCCAGCGCCGTCCCGGTCGGGAAGCTGGACCTGACCACGGGGTCCAGCAGGCTCGTCGGCCCGCTGAGCAGGGAACGCACCGCCTGGGTGAGCGGATCCACGCGCCGGCGCACGTAGACGGGGTCGGCGACGGCCGACGGCTCCCGGACCGTGCCGGTGTCGGCGTCCGCCCGCATCACGGTGTTCGAGGCGAAGTAGTACCGGTTGACCGACATGTAGTTGCGCTGGAAGTCCGACTTGCCCATGACGACGCCCTGCGGCAGCACGTCGATGCGCCACTGCTTGGTCTTGGAGTCGCGGGTGAGGTGCACCGACTCGCGGTACGGGCCCCCGGCCGGCGAGTACGACTGCTGCGCGTCCACCGTGGCGACCTTGGTGCCGGTCAGGTTGACCGAGTAGTCGTTGGCGTCCTCGCGGTTTCCCGAGTGGTCGGACACGGTCCCCGGGCCGTCCGCGAGCACCGTCGCGGACCGGTCCGGCCGCCAGTTCTTCGCGGCGTCGCCCGTCAGGTACTTCCGCGCCGTCTCGTAGTGCGGGTCGTCGCTGGTCAGCGCTTCCAGGAAGCCCTGCACGATGTCGGAGGGCGGATCGTCCGGCTGCGGCGGCATCGCGAACACCCGCACCTGCGGGTCCTGCCGGGGCGTGGACTCCACTCCTCGCAGGTCCCCGCTGTCGGGCATGGACGCACATCCCGCCAGCAGTACCAAACCGCAGGCGGTGTACGCCATCACGCGTGCCGGCCCCCGCCGACCGCTCCCCTCGCGGTCAGCGCCCACGAGATGCCTCCCCTTGCCTGCTCGAGTCCTCTGGACCGGCGTCCGGACGGCTCGCCGCCCCCGGTGCCGGCCCGCCGTCCTGTCTCCGGGCGGCGCCCGACACCGGCCTCGGCACCACCCGTGCCCCGTTGCCCGGCAGCGCCGTCGGGTCGGCCGTGGGGGTCACCGTGGCCTGCCGCGGCGTTATCGGCCCCCGCGCGGAGACCGGCGAGCCCTGCCCGGCCGGTGCCTGCGCCGGGACGCCGGCCGCCTTGTCCGCGCCGTGCGGCGGTGCGGTGTCGTTGAGACCCGCGTCCTGGAGCCCGCGGTTGCGGCGCGAGTCGGTCGGCTCCAGCGGTATCGGGGAACCCCGCAGCGGCTCGTCCGCCGTCCTCGGCAGCGTCAGCCGGAACTGCGAACCGCCACCGGGCTCTCCCCAGGCCTGCAGCCAGCCGCCGTGCAGCCGCGCGTCCTCCAGGGCGATCGACAGGCCCAGCCCCGTACCGCCGGTGGTACGCGCGCGTGCCGGGTCGGCCCGCCAGAAGCGGCTGAAGACCCGGGTGGCCTCGCCCGGCTTGAGCCCGACGCCGTAGTCGCGCACCGCGACGGCGACCGCGCCCCCGGCGGCGGCGAGCTTGACGACGACGTCCCGGCCCTCGCCGTGCTCGACGGCGTTGACGACGAGGTTGCGCAGCACGCGCTCCACACGCCGTGCGTCCGCCTCGGCGACGACGGGCTGCTGGTCGCCGGAGAGGCGTATCTGCGTCCCCTTGCGCTCGGCGAGCGGCTCCGCACCGCTGACGACCCGCCGTACGACCTCCCTGAGGTCTATCGGCTCGGCCTCGAGGGCCGCGGCGCCCGCGTCGAAGCGGCTGATCTCCAGCAGGTCCGCGAGCAGCGTCTCGAACCGGTCCAGCTGGTCGGCGAGCAGCTCGGCCGACCGCGCGGTCACCGGATCGAAGTCCACGCGCGCGTCATGGATGACGTCGGCCGCCATCCGCACCGTGGTCAGCGGCGTCCGCAGCTCGTGCGACACGTCGGAGACGAACCGCCGCTGCATCCGAGACAGGTCCTCCAGCTGGCTGATCTTGAGCTGGAGGTTCTGCGCCATCTTGTTGAAGGCCTCGCCGAGCCGGGCGATGTCGTCCTCGCCGGTGACCTTCATACGTTCCTGCAGCCGCCCCGCGGACAGCCGCTCGGCGATGCTCGCCGCCATCCGTACGGGTGTGACGACCTGGCGCACCACGAGCCAGGCGATGGCACCGAGCAGCACGACGACGAAGAGCCCGGCCGTCGCCAGGGTGCCCCTGACCAGGCTGAGCGACTTCTCCTCCTGGGTGAGCGGGAAGAGGTAGTACAGCTGGTAGGGCTCGCCGTTCGGGTCGTTGACCTGCTTGCCGATGACCAGTCCGGGCTGGGACGCCTCGTCGGAGTTGTAGACGATCCGGGTGTAGCTCTGGGCGGCCGCGGTGTCGCCGTCGATGCGTTCCCGCAGGGACTCGGGGACGCTGGCCGCCCAGTTGACCATTCCGGAGGCGCGTGGACCGCGTCCGCTGCCGCTCTCCCCGCCCATGGGGAGAGTGACCACGTCGAACGCGCTCTGACCGCCGCTGGAGAGCGACTTCACCAGTTCGCTCATCCACTGGATGACGTTCTGCGAGGGACGGCCGTCCGCAGGGGTGGTGTCGTCGCCGTTGGTGCTCGCCGCCTCCTCGGCCTTCTGCTTGGCGGCAGTGAAACCGCCGGTGGCCTGGCTCTGGGAGGCCTTCACCTTGGCGTCGAGCAGTCCGTTGCGGACCTGGCCGATCACGACGAAGCCGAGGAGCAGCACCACGCCCAGCGACATCAGCAGGGTGGTGGCGACGACCTTGAGCTGGATGTTGCGCCGCCACAGCCGCATGACCGGCAGCAGGGGGCGGCGCACCCAGCGCATGAACAGACGGAGCACCGGGCTGCCCTGCACTCCGCCGTGCAGCAGCCCGCCCTCCAGCACGCGGCTGAAGCGCGAGCCGGGGGGCTTGCGGCCGATGGTCTCGGGGCCGACAGGCCGCCCGGCGCGGGCCCCGGACCCGGGCGCCGAAGCGGCACTGTCCCTGGTCATGTCAGCTCGGCCCGGCCTTGTAACCGACGCCACGGACGGTCACCACGATCTCCGGCTTCTCCGGGTCCTTCTCGACCTTGGAGCGCAGCCGCTGGACATGCACGTTGACCAGCCGGGTGTCGGCGGCGTGCCGGTAGCCCCAGACCTGCTCGAGGAGCACCTCGCGCGTGAACACCTGCCACGGCTTGCGGGCCAGCGCCACCAGCAGGTCGAACTCCAGCGGCGTCAGCGCGATCGACTGTCCGTCCCGCTTCACGGAGTGACCGGCCACGTCGATGACCAGGTCGCCTATGGCCAGCTGTTCCGGTGCCGGCTCCTCCGACCTCCGCAGGCGTGCTCGGATACGGGCCACCAGCTCCTTCGGCTTGAACGGCTTCACGATGTAGTCGTCGGCGCCCGACTCGAGGCCCACCACGACGTCGACGGTGTCACTCTTCGCCGTCAGCATCACGATGGGTACACCCGACTCCGCCCTGATCAGGCGGCACACCTCGATGCCGTCCCGGCCGGGCAGCATCAGGTCGAGCAGCACCAGGTCGGGCTTGGTCTCCCGGAAGGCGGCCAGCGCCTTGTCGCCGTCGGCTACGAAAGATGGCTCAAAACCCTCACCACGCAGCACAATGCCGAGCATCTCGGCCAGTGCGGTGTCGTCGTCGACGACAAGGACTCGTCCCTTCATAAACGACATCATCCCATTAGCTAATCGTTACCTGGCGTGACCTGGCACACAGCACGGCCAGGCCCTCGGCCGTCACGGGCGAAACCACGCCCTCCTCGGTGACGATCGCCGTCACCAGTTCGGGCGGGGTGACGTCGAACGCCGGGTTGTACGCCTGGGTCCCCAGGGGTGCCACCGGAATCCCGCCTCCCGCTCCCGCCACCGGCACCTGAGGTGCTGTGACCTCGGTCACTTCATATCCGGGGCGCTGCTCCACTTCGATGGACGCCCCGTCCGGCGTGCCCGGATCCACCGTCGTGACCGGCGCCACCACGATGAACGGCACATGGTGGTACCGCGCGAGCACCGCGAGCGGATAGCTCCCCACCTTGTTCGCCACCGAACCGTCGGCCGCGATGCGGTCCGCGCCGATGAGTATCGCGTCCACCTCACCCGCCGCGAACAGCGAACCCGCCGCGTTGTCGGTGAGCAAGGTGTACGCCATGTCGTTGCGGGCCGCCTCGTATGCCGTCAGGCGAGCACCTTGCAGCAAGGGACGCGTTTCGTCCACCCACAGGCGTCGCAGCCGCCCCGACCGGTGCGCCGCGAGCGCCACCGCGAAGGCGGTCCCTTCACCGCCCGACACCAGCGAACCGGTGTTGCAATGCGTGAGGACGCGATGCCCCCCGGCGGGCAGCAGCTCGTCGAGCAGCGCCAGCCCGTGCGCGGCCATCCGGGCGCTGGCCTCGGCGTCCTCCCGGTGCAGCGCCCGCGCCGCGGACAGCGCCGCCGCGGCGGCCTGCCGGGTGTCACCGGTCCTGGCGAGCGCCTCCTGGTGGGCGGCCTGCGCCCGGCGCACCCCCACGGCGAGGTTCACCGCGGTGGGGCGGGCCCCCGCAAGCGCCGCCGCGGCCTCCTCGACCTCGAAGCCCCGGACGGCGGCGAGCGCGACTCCGTAGGCGCCCGCGATGCCCAGCAGCGGCGCCCCGCGCACGGCGAGCGAGCGGATCGCCTCGACGAGTGCGGCCGCGTCCGTGCAGACCAGCTCGACTTCTTCGGCCGGCAGCCTGGTCTGGTCCAGCAGCACCAACACCGGGCCCTCGGGAGGTTCCTCCCAGCGAAGGACCGGTATGCCGGTCGACCGCTTGTCCTGGCCGCTTCGTGCGTCCTGATCAGCCATGCGGTCAGTGTGCCCCCTGGACGACGGACAATTGAAGGTGCGCAGCCCCTACCGCGCCCGGTCCGCACCCGACGCCCCCATGGCACGATGGCTGCCAACCTGCCGCCGCGACCGCGGACGGGCACCGTGAAGGAGCGACGATGAACGACACTCCGGGCTGGGCATCGCCCGGATCCGCCCCGTCCGACGGGCAGGAGCCCGGCGAGTCCGGCCCCGCCGACCGCCCCGCCGGTCCCGATCAGCCCGCGCCCCCCGCGGACCGGCCGGGTGCGGAACCGACGAGCCCCGGCACGAAGTGGTCCAAGGAGCAGCCGCCCCCCGGCCAGTGGTCCGCACCCACCGGACCCTCCGACCAGGGCCAGACCCCGCCTCCGCCGCCGCCCGGCCCGGGCTGGGGCACCCCGCCACCCGGACCCCCCGGAGGCGGCTACGGCGGCTACCGAGGCCCCGGCGGCTACGGCGGCGCGGGAGGGGGCTACGGCGGCTACGGCGCCCCCGGTGGACACGGTGGCTGGGGAGGCGGCTGGGGCGGTCCCCCGCCCGCGGCCAAGCCCGGCGTGATCCCGCTCCGTCCGCTCGGCGTCGGCGAGATCCTCGACGGTGCCGTCTCGACCATGCGCACCTACTGGCGCACCGTCCTCGGCATCTCCCTGACCGTCGCCGTCTTCACCGAGGTCATCGTCGTGCTGCTCCAGGGCCTCGTCCTGGACAACACCGGCACCGAGGCCCTCAACGACCCCGACGCCACCCTGAGTGAACTCGGCGACGCGCTGGCCGACACCACGATCAACTCGGGTGTCATCTTCCTGATCTCCCTGGTCGGCACCGTACTGGCCACCGCCCTGCTCACCACCGTCACGAGCCGCGCCGTACTCGGCAAACCGGTGACCACCGCCGAGGCCTGGCGGGACGCCCGCCCTCAGGTGCTGAAGCTGTTCGGCCTGATCCTCCTGCTGCTCCTCATCGTCGCCGGTCTCCTCACGGCCGGTATGGCACCCGGCCTGATCATCACGGCCACCGCGGGCGGCGAGGCCGGCGTGGCCCTGGCCGCCCTGGGCTTCATGGCGGGCGGGGTCGTCGCCGTCTGGCTCATGGTCCGCTTCTCGCTGGCGTCCCCCGCGCTGATGCTGGAGAAACAGGGCATCAAGAAGGCGATGGGCCGCTCGGTGAAGCTGGTGCGCGGCTCCTGGTGGCGCGTCTTCGGCATCCAACTGCTCGCCACGGTCATCGCCAACGTCGTCGCGTCGATCATCGTCATCCCCTTCACCTTCCTCGCCGCGGCCCTCGGCGGCGACGGGATCGGCGGCTTCCTCGAGGGCACCGGCGACCTCGGCTGGACCTTCCTCGTCGTCAGCGGCATCGGCTCGGTGATCGGCTCCATGATCACTTTCCCGATCACGGCGGGCGTGACCGTACTGCTGTACATCGACCAGCGCATCCGCCGCGAGGCCCTCGACCTCGAACTGGTCCGCGCCGCCGGTACCCGGGGCCCCGGCGCCTCCGGCGCCGTCCCGGGGAGCTGATGCGGTGAGCACGTCGGGGGGAGTTCTCACAGAGGTGCTGTCACGCACCGCCGCACGAACGGTGTCACGCGCCGGCGACACCTCGGTGCTGTCTGCACTGTCGCTCTCGCGCTCGGGTGACGAACCGCCGGTGACGATCCCGCGCGACCCGGCGCGGGAGGCCGCGCGGCGCGAGCTGTCCAAGCGCATGTACCACGAGAACGACCCCAGCTGGTTCCAGCGGGCCCTGAACGCCTTCTGGGACTGGATCGAAGAGCTGTTCAGCAAGGCGTCCACCGCGACACCCGGGGGGACGCTCGGACTGGTCGTCGTCATCGTGGCCGTCCTGGCGGTGCTGGGCGCCCTCTGGTGGCGCCTGGGCACCCCCCGCCGCAGTCCCGTCTCCGCCCCCGCCCTCTTCGACGACCGCCCCCGCAGCGCCGCCGACCACCGCGCCGCCGCCGAGGCACACGCCGCCCAAGGACACTGGAGCCAGGCCGTCCAGGAACGCATGCGGGCCGTCGTCCGCGCCCTGGAGGAACGCGCCCTGCTCGACACCCGCCCCGGCCGCACCGCCGACGAGGCGGCCACCGAGGCCGGCCGCGCCCTGCCCGTCCACAGGGACCGACTGCACGCCGCCGCCCGGGACTTCGACGACGTCGCGTACGGCGGCCGACCCGGCAGCGAACAGTCGTACCGCCGCCTGACCGAACTCGACCACGACCTGGAACGCAGCAAGCCGCACCTCACGAGCAGCACGGCCGGCGGTCCCACGGGGGACGCGGACCGGGACACCCGCCGGGGAGCCGCCGAATGACCACCGAGGCCACGCTCCCCACCACCGCGGCCTCGCCCACCGCCCGCCAGGTGTGGACCCGCGCGCGGGGCATCGCGCTCGCGCTCGTCCTGCTGCTCGTCGGGGCCGTCGCGATCGCGGTCGTCCGCTCCGACGCCCGGCACGGCGAACTCGATCCGCGCTCCGCCGACCCCTACGGCAGCCGCGCCGTCGCCGAACTCCTCGCCGACCGGGGGGTCTCCACGCGCGTGGTCACGACCCTGGACGAAGCGCGGGCCGCGGCCGGCCCGGACACCACTCTGCTGGTCGCCGTACCCGATCTGCTGACGGAACGCCAGCAGATGCGACTGCACTCCGCGACCACCGGCTCCGGCGGACGCACCGTCCTTATCGCCCCCGGCGGCAGCGCCGTCGAACGCCTCGCCCCCGGCGTCACCGCCGACCCCGCACTCAGCTTCGACTCGACGCTGGCCCCCGCCTGCGACCTGCCCGCCGCACGGCGCGCGGGCGACGCCGACACGGGCGGCATCCGCTACAGCACCCACCTCGAAGCCGACACCTGCTACCCCAGCCGGCGCCTGGCCACCCTCCTGCGCATCCCCGACCCGTCCGCGAAGGCGTCCGCGGAGGGCACCGCGGGCGACACCGTCGTCCTCGGCGCCCGCGACATCCTCTTCAACAACCACCTCGACGAGCACGGCAACGCCTCGCTCGCCCTCCAACTCCTCGGCTCCCGCGACCACCTGGTCTGGTACCTCCCCTCCCTCTCCGACGCCCCGGCCCCGGACGAGGAACGCAGCTTCTTCGACCTGCTCCCGTCCGGCTGGCTCTGGGGCACGCTGCAGCTCTTCATCGCCGCCGCACTCGCCGCCCTGTGGCGGGCACGCCGACTCGGCCCCCTGGTGCCCGAAAAACTCCCCGTCGCGATCCGCGCCTCCGAAACCGTCGAAGGCCGCGCCCGCCTCTACCGCAAGGCGAACGCGCGCGAACGCGCCGCCACCGCTCTTCGCTCCGCTACCCGCACCCGCCTCGCCCCTCTCGTAGGCGTCCCCGTCACCCAGGCGCACACGCCCGAGTCCCTGCTCCCCGCCCTGTCCGCCCACCTCCACGACGCGCACGGCGACGGACAGTCCCTGCACACCCTCCTCTTCGGCCCGCCACCCGGCGACGACGCGGCCCTGATCGCACTCGCCGACCAACTCGACGCCCTCGAAAGAGAGGTACGCCGTCCATGATGGACCCGACCACTGACAACGCCGGGCAGACCGCGGCCCCGGGCAACGCCCGCGCCGCCCTCGAAGCCCTGCGCGCCGAGATCGCCAAGGCCGTGGTCGGCCAGGACGCCGCCGTGACCGGTCTCGTCGTGGCCCTCCTGTGCCGCGGCCACGTCCTGCTCGAAGGCGTCCCCGGAGTCGCCAAGACGCTGCTCGTCCGCACCCTCGCCGAGGCCACCGAACTCGACACCAAACGCGTCCAGTTCACCCCCGACCTGATGCCGAGCGACGTCACCGGCTCCCTCGTCTATGACGCCCGCACCGCCGAGTTCTCCTTCCAGCCCGGCCCGGTCTTCACCAACCTGCTCCTCGCCGACGAGATCAACCGCACGCCGCCGAAAACCCAGTCGTCCCTCCTCGAAGCCATGGAGGAACGCCAGGTCACGGTGGACGGCACGCCCCGCCCGCTCCCCGAGCCCTTCCTCGTCGCGGCCACCCAGAACCCGGTCGAGTACGAGGGCACCTACCCCCTCCCGGAGGCCCAGCTCGACCGCTTCCTCCTCAAACTCACCGTCCCCCTCCCCACCCGACAGGACGAGATCGACGTCCTCAGCCGCCACGCGGCCGGCTTCGACCCGCGCGACCTGCACGCCGCCGGCGTACGCCCCGTCGCCGGTGCCGCCGACCTGGAGGCCGCCCGCGCGGAGGCCGCCAGGACGACCGTCTCCCCGGAGATCACCGCCTACGTCGTCGACATCTGCCGCGCCACCCGTGAGTCGCCGTCCCTCACCCTCGGCGTCTCCCCGCGCGGAGCCACGGCACTGCTGTCGACCTCCCGCGCGTGGGCCTGGCTCACGGGCCGCGACTACGTCACCCCCGACGACGTGAAGGCCCTGGCCCTCCCCACCCTCCGGCACCGCGTACAGCTCCGTCCGGAGGCCGAGATGGAGGGCGTGACCACGGACTCGGTCATCAACGCGATCCTCGCCCACGTCCCCGTCCCCCGCTGATGGCAATCACCGGACGCGCCGCGTTCATCGCGGCCCTGGGCTCCGTCCCCATCGGCATCTGGGACCCCAGCTGGACGGGCATCCTCGCGGTCAACGCCCCGCTGGCCGCCGCCTGCGCCTGCGACTTCGCCCTGGCCGCCCCCGTACGCCGCCTCGGCCTGACCCGCTCCGGCGACACCTCCGCCCGCCTGGGCGAGACCGCCGACGTCACCCTGACGGTCACCAACCCGTCGGGCCGCCCGCTCCGGGCCCGCCTGCGCGACGCCTGGCCGCCCAGCAGCTGGCAGCCCGGCACGGAGACGGCGGCCTCCCGCCACAGCCTGACGGTCCCCGCCGGGGAACGCCGCCGCGTGACCACCCGCCTGCGCCCCACCCGCCGCGGCGACCGTCAGGCGGACCGCGTCACGATCCGCTCGTACGGCCCCCTGGGCCTCTTCACCCGCCAGGGCACCCACCGGGTCCCCTGGACCGTGCGCGTCCTCCCCCCGTTCACCAGCCGCAAGCACCTCCCCTCCAAGCTGTCCCGCCTCCGCGAACTCGACGGACGCACCAGCGTCCTCACCCGCGGAGAGGGCACGGAGTTCGACAGCCTGCGCGAGTACGTACCCGGCGACGACACCCGTTCCATCGACTGGCGCGCGACAGCCCGCCAGTCCACCGTCGCCGTACGCACCTGGCGCCCCGAACGCGACCGGCACATCCTGCTGGTCCTCGACACCGGCCGCACCTCGGCGGGCCGCGTGGGCGACGCCCCTCGCCTCGACGCCTCCATGGACGCCGCTCTGCTTCTGGCCGCCCTGGCCTCCCGCGCCGGCGACCGCGTCGACCTCCTCGCCTACGACCGCCGAGTACGCGCCCTGCTCCAGGGCCGCACGGCGGGCGACGTCCTTCCCTCCCTGGTCAACGCCATGGCGACCCTGGAGCCGGAGCTGGTGGAGACCGACGCGCGCGGCCTCACCGCCACCGCTCTCCGGTCGGCCCCTCGCCGCTCCCTGATCGTCCTCTTCACGACGCTCGACACGGCCCCGATCGAGGAAGGACTGCTTCCCGTGCTGCCCCAGCTCACTCAGCGCCACACGGTCCTCGTGGCCTCGGTGGCCGACCCGCACGTCGCGAAAATGGCCGAGGCCCGCGGCCACACGGACGCCGTCTACGAAGCCGCAGCGGCCGCACAGGCCCAGTCGGAACGCCGTCGCACCGCGGACCAACTCCGCCGGCACGGCGTAACGGTCGTCGACGCGACCCCGGACGAACTGCCTCCGGCGCTCGCGGACGCCTACCTGGAACTCAAAGCGACGGGCCGCCTGTAAAACGGCGGGGCGGGGCCGGAAGGCCCTGCTCTCTTCGTTTCAACGACCCCCTAAACGCAGAAAACCCCGCACCGTTCCCGGTGCGGGGTTTTCTCGCAATAATTGTTCGGCGGCGTCCTACTCTCCCACAGGGTCCCCCCTGCAGTACCATCGGCGCTGTAAGGCTTAGCTTCCGGGTTCGAAATGTAACCGGGCGTTTCCCCTACGCTATGACCACCGAAACACTATGAAACAGACAATCAACCGGGTGACCAACACAGTCTGATTGTTCGTGGTTTCAGAACCAACACAGTGGACGCGAGCAACTGAGGACAAGCCCTCGGCCTATTAGTACCGGTCACCTCCACACCTCACGGTGCTTCCAGATCCGGCCTATCAACCCAGTCGTCTACTGGGAGCCTTAACCCCTCAAAACACAGTGGACGCGAGCAACTGAGGACAAGCCCTCGGCCTATTAGTACCGGTCACCTCCACACCTCACGGTGCTTCCAGATCCGGCCTATCAACCCAGTCGTCTACTGGGAGCCTTAACCCCTCAAGGGGGTGGGAGTCCTCATCTCGAAGCAGGCTTCCCGCTTAGATGCTTTCAGCGGTTATCCCTCCCGAACGTAGCCAACCAGCCATGCCCTTGGCAGAACAACTGGCACACCAGAGGTTCGTCCGTCCCGGTCCTCTCGTACTAGGGACAGCCCTTCTCAAGACTCCTACGCGCACAGCGGATAGGGACCGAACTGTCTCACGACGTTCTAAACCCAGCTCGCGTACCGCTTTAATGGGCGAACAGCCCAACCCTTGGGACCGACTCCAGCCCCAGGATGCGACGAGCCGACATCGAGGTGCCAAACCATCCCGTCGATATGGACTCTTGGGGAAGATCAGCCTGTTATCCCCGGGGTACCTTTTATCCGTTGAGCGACGGCGCTTCCACAAGCCACCGCCGGATCACTAGTCCCGACTTTCGTCCCTGCTCGACCCGTCGGTCTCACAGTCAAGCTCCCTTGTGCACTTACACTCAACACCTGATTGCCAACCAGGCTGAGGGAACCTTTGGGCGCCTCCGTTACTCTTTAGGAGGCAACCGCCCCAGTTAAACTACCCATCAGACACTGTCCCTGATCCGGATCACGGACCCAGGTTAGACATCCAGCACGACCAGACTGGTATTTCAACGACGACTCCACCCACACTGGCGTGCGAGCTTCACAGTCTCCCAGCTATCCTACACAAGCCGAACCGAACACCAATATCAAACTGTAGTAAAGGTCCCGGGGTCTTTCCGTCCTGCTGCGCGAAACGAGCATCTTTACTCGTAGTGCAATTTCACCGGGCCTATGGTTGAGACAGTCGAGAAGTCGTTACGCCATTCGTGCAGGTCGGAACTTACCCGACAAGGAATTTCGCTACCTTAGGATGGTTATAGTTACCACCGCCGTTTACTGGCGCTTAAGTTCTCAGCTTCGCCTGGACGAATCCAAGCTAACCGGTCCCCTTAACGTTCCAGCACCGGGCAGGCGTCAGTCCGTATACATCGCCTTACGGCTTCGCACGGACCTGTGTTTTTAGTAAACAGTCGCTTCTCGCTGGTCTCTGCGGCCACCCCCAGCTCACGGAGTAAATCCGGTCACCGAGTGTGGCCCCCCTTCTCCCGAAGTTACGGGGGCATTTTGCCGAGTTCCTTAACCATAGTTCACCCGAACGCCTCGGTATTCTCTACCTGACCACCTGAGTCGGTTTAGGGTACGGGCCGCCATGAAACTCGCTAGAGGCTTTTCTCGACAGCATAGGATCATCCACTTCACCACAATCGGCTCGGCATCAGGTCTCAGCCTTATGTGCGACGGATTTACCTATCGCACGGCCTACACCCTTACCCCGGGACAACCACCGCCCGGGATGGACTACCTTCCTGCGTCACCCCATCACTCACCTACTAACCGCTTGGGCCGGCGGCTCCACCACTCCCCTTTGCCCGAAGGCTCCAGGGCGGCTTCACGGCCTTAGCATCACGATGCTCGATGTTTGACGCTTCACAGCGGGTACCGGAATATCAACCGGTTATCCATCGACTACGCCTGTCGGCCTCGCCTTAGGTCCCGACTTACCCTGGGCAGATCAGCTTGACCCAGGAACCCTTAGTCAATCGGCGCAAACGTTTCTCACGTTTGTATCGCTACTCATGCCTGCATTCTCACTCGTGAACCGTCCACAACTCGCTTCCGCGGCTGCTTCACCCGGCACACGACGCTCCCCTACCCATCACAGCCGGCGTTGGCCGTATTACTGCAATGACACGACTTCGGCGGTACGCTTGAGCCCCGCTACATTGTCGGCGCGGAATCACTAGACCAGTGAGCTATTACGCACTCTTTCAAGGGTGGCTGCTTCTAAGCCAACCTCCTGGTTGTCTGTGCGACTCCACATCCTTTCCCACTTAGCGTACGCTTAGGGGCCTTAGTCGATGCTCTGGGCTGTTTCCCTCTCGACCATGGAGCTTATCCCCCACAGTCTCACTGCCGCGCTCTCACTTACCGGCATTCGGAGTTTGGCTAAGGTCAGTAACCCGGTAGGGCCCATCGCCTATCCAGTGCTCTACCTCCGGCAAGAAACACACGACGCTGCACCTAAATGCATTTCGGGGAGAACCAGCTATCACGGAGTTTGATTGGCCTTTCACCCCTAACCACAGGTCATCCCCCAGGTTTTCAACCCTGGTGGGTTCGGTCCTCCACGACCTCTTACAGCCGCTTCAACCTGCCCATGGCTAGATCACTCCGCTTCGGGTCTTGAGCGTGCTACTAAAACCGCCCTGTTCGGACTCGCTTTCGCTACGGCTTCCCCACCCGGGTTAACCTCGCAACACACCGCAAACTCGCAGGCTCATTCTTCAAAAGGCACGCAGTCACGAGACACCAAGCAAGCTTGATGTCCGACGCTCCCACGGCTTGTAGGCACACGGTTTCAGGTACTATTTCACTCCGCTCCCGCGGTACTTTTCACCATTCCCTCACGGTACTATCCGCTATCGGTCACCAGGGAATATTTAGGCTTAGCGGGTGGTCCCGCCAGATTCACACGGGATTTCTCGGGCCCCGTGCTACTTGGGTGTCTCACAAGCAAGCCGCTGATGTTTCGACTACGGGGGTCTTACCCTCTACGCCGGACCTTTCGCATGTCCTTCGCCTACATCAACGGTTTCTGACTCGCCCTGTTGCCGGCAGACAACAGAAGTGAGATCCCACAACCCCGCACACGCAACCCCTGCCGGGTCTCACACGTATACGGTTTAGCCTCATCCGGTTTCGCTCGCCACTACTCCCGGAATCACGGTTGTTTTCTCTTCCTGCGGGTACTGAGATGTTTCACTTCCCCGCGTTCCCTCCACACTGCCTATGTGTTCAGCAGCGGGTGACAGCCCATGACGACTGCCGGGTTTCCCCATTCGGACACCCCCGGATCAAAGCCTGGTTGACGACTCCCCGGGGCCTATCGTGGCCTCCCACGTCCTTCATCGGTTCCTGGTGCCAAGGCATCCACCGTGCGCCCTTAAAAACTTGGCCACAGATGCTCGCGTCCACTGTGCAGTTCTCAAACAACGACCAACCACCCATCACCCCGGAA
>NZ_JBGORK020000001.1:247638-561045 GCF_041538145.2 Streptomyces sp. MMCC 100 | reverse complement strand
CCGAGTAGTCAACGTTCCACCCATGAGCAACCAGCATCAGACATTCGCTGATGTACTGGCCTCTGACCGTGTCCCGAAGGACCCGGTAAGAAGTGCTCCTTAGAAAGGAGGTGATCCAGCCGCACCTTCCGGTACGGCTACCTTGTTACGACTTCGTCCCAATCGCCAGTCCCACCTTCGACAGCTCCCTCCCACAAGGGGTTGGGCCACCGGCTTCGGGTGTTACCGACTTTCGTGACGTGACGGGCGGTGTGTACAAGGCCCGGGAACGTATTCACCGCAGCAATGCTGATCTGCGATTACTAGCGACTCCGACTTCATGGGGTCGAGTTGCAGACCCCAATCCGAACTGAGACCGGCTTTTTGAGATTCGCTCCACCTTACGGTATCGCAGCTCATTGTACCGGCCATTGTAGCACGTGTGCAGCCCAAGACATAAGGGGCATGATGACTTGACGTCGTCCCCACCTTCCTCCGAGTTGACCCCGGCGGTCTCCCGTGAGTCCCCAACACCCCGAAGGGCTTGCTGGCAACACGGGACAAGGGTTGCGCTCGTTGCGGGACTTAACCCAACATCTCACGACACGAGCTGACGACAGCCATGCACCACCTGTACACCGACCACAAGGGGGGCACCATCTCTGATGCTTTCCGGTGTATGTCAAGCCTTGGTAAGGTTCTTCGCGTTGCGTCGAATTAAGCCACATGCTCCGCCGCTTGTGCGGGCCCCCGTCAATTCCTTTGAGTTTTAGCCTTGCGGCCGTACTCCCCAGGCGGGGCACTTAATGCGTTAGCTGCGGCACGGACAACGTGGAATGTTGCCCACACCTAGTGCCCACCGTTTACGGCGTGGACTACCAGGGTATCTAATCCTGTTCGCTCCCCACGCTTTCGCTCCTCAGCGTCAGTATCGGCCCAGAGATCCGCCTTCGCCACCGGTGTTCCTCCTGATATCTGCGCATTTCACCGCTACACCAGGAATTCCGATCTCCCCTACCGAACTCTAGCCTGCCCGTATCGACTGCAGACCCGGGGTTAAGCCCCGGGCTTTCACAACCGACGCGACAAGCCGCCTACGAGCTCTTTACGCCCAATAATTCCGGACAACGCTTGCGCCCTACGTATTACCGCGGCTGCTGGCACGTAGTTAGCCGGCGCTTCTTCTGCAGGTACCGTCACTTTCGCTTCTTCCCTGCTGAAAGAGGTTTACAACCCGAAGGCCGTCATCCCTCACGCGGCGTCGCTGCATCAGGCTTTCGCCCATTGTGCAATATTCCCCACTGCTGCCTCCCGTAGGAGTCTGGGCCGTGTCTCAGTCCCAGTGTGGCCGGTCGCCCTCTCAGGCCGGCTACCCGTCGTCGCCTTGGTGAGCCATTACCTCACCAACAAGCTGATAGGCCGCGGGCTCATCCTGCACCGCCGGAGCTTTCGAACCTCGCAGATGCCTGCGAGGGTCAGTATCCGGTATTAGACCCCGTTTCCAGGGCTTGTCCCAGAGTGCAGGGCAGATTGCCCACGTGTTACTCACCCGTTCGCCACTAATCCCCACCGAAGTGGTTCATCGTTCGACTTGCATGTGTTAAGCACGCCGCCAGCGTTCGTCCTGAGCCAGGATCAAACTCTCCGTGAATGCTTGCCGGTCATCCGGCGTACACCACGAGAGCGGAACAGTCGGAGGAATAATCCGACCGTTCACAGCGTCCTCGCTGTGTGTTTCAAAGGAACCTCAACCCGATCGAACCGATCAGGTCGGGGTATCAACATATCTGGCGTTGACTTTTGGCACGCTGTTGAGTTCTCAAGGAACGGACGCTTCCTTTGTACTCACNCTCGGGCTTTCCTCCGGGCGCTTCCCTTCGGTCTTGCGTTTCCGACTCTATCAGATCTTTCCGATCCGATTTCCTCGGTGCTTTCCAGGTTCCCGCTTTCGCGTTTCCCTTTCCGGCGGTTCCGACTTTATCAGAAGTTCCGAGCCGTTCTTACCGGCTGTTCGTTTCCGATTCATCGGGAGAGTGCTTCGTCGAATTTGTTGATTCGGGGAAGCTGGTAGATGTTCACTGTCGCCCTCTGGGGTGAACCCGTCTCCAGGCAACTGTTCGAATCTACCTCCCCGCTCGCTCCGTGTCAACGGCTCTTGCGGGAACGAAGAGGACAGTAGCAGCTCACCAGGGGTGGATGCACATCAGGCGGCCGTTGGCACGGTGGCGCTGCGTTCGGCTGCCTCGACGTCGCCCGTGTCGCCGGCGCGCACGGCACGGCCGCCGAGGACGTAGACGTAGGCGAGGAAGGCCAGCTCGGCCACGACGCCGATGGTGATGCGGGCCCAGGTGGGCAGGCCGGACGGAGTGACGAAGCCTTCGATGGCGCCGGACACGAAGAGGACGAGGGCCAGGCCGACCGCCATGCCGATGGCAGCGCGGCCCTCTTCGGCGAGGGCGACGCGTCGGGTGCGAGGTCCTGGGTCGACGAGGGTCCAGCCCAGCCGCAGACCGGTACCGGCGGCGACGAACACCGCTGTCAGTTCGAGCAGACCGTGGGGCAGGACCAGGCCGAGGAAGGTGTCGAGGCGGCCGGCCGACGACATCAGGCCGAAGCCGACGCCGAGGTTGAGCATGTTCTGGAAGAGGATCCAGATGACGGGCAGTCCCAGGAAGACGCCCAGGATGAGGCAGAGCGCGGCGGCCCAGGCGTTGTTCGTCCACACCTGCGCTGCGAACGAGGCTGCCGGGTTGCTCGAGTAGTACGTCTCGTACTGGCCGCCCGGGCGGGTGAGCTCACGCAGTTCGCTCGGTGCCGCGATGGTGGACTGCACCTCCGGGTGGGTGCCGATCCACCAGCCCAGGAGGGCTGCGACCGCGGTCGACAGGAGGGCGGTGGGGACCCACCAGTGGCGGGCCCGGTAAACGGCCGCCGGGAACTGCTGGGTCAGGAACCGCGTGACGTCGCGCCAGGATGCGCGCCGGGTGCCTGTCACGACACTGCGCGCGCGTGCCACCAATTGGCTGAGCCTTCCGGTCAGCTGGGGATCGGGTGCGCTGGACTGGATCAGGGAGAGGTGGGTGGCCGTGCGCTGGTAGAGGGCGACGAGTTCGTCGGTCTCGGCACCGGTCAGTCGGCGCCGGCGCCGGAGCAGGGCGTCGAGGCGGTCCCACTCCGCGCGGTGGGCGGAGACGAAGACGTCGAGGTCCATCGGTGTGCCTGCTCCTCGGCTATCGTCGGCGGCTCGTCGTGGATCAGCTTGTCGTACTGCGGCGCGGTGCGTCCTCAGCTTGGCAGACTGGCGGGGACGGGGGCAGTCAGGGGAAGGGCGGCGGGCGTGAGTGAGCTGGTGACGGGCGAGGCGGTGGCGCTGGAGCTGCGTCCCGCGAGGCTGCCCAGCAGGGCGCTGGCCGTCCTGCTCGACCTGGCGGTGGCCGTGGCCGTCTACGTGGCGGTGACCATCGTGCTGGTGGCGTCCACCTCGTCCCTGGACGGAGCGGCGCAGACCGCGCTCACGATCGCGACCTTCGTCCTCGTACTGGTGGGCGGGCCGATCGCCGTGGAGACGCTCAGCCATGGGCGGTCGCTCGGGAAGGCGGCGTGCGGGCTGCGGGTGGTGCGGGACGACGGCGGGCCGATCCGTTTCCGGCACTCGCTGGTGCGGGGCTTGATCGGGGTGATCGAGATCCTCATGACGTTCGGGGTGATCGCCTGTATCGCCTCGTTGGTGTCGGCGCGGGGGCGTCGGCTCGGTGACGTGTTCGCGGGCACGCTGGTCGTGCGGGAGAGGGTGCCGTTCTCGTCGGCGGGCTTCATGCCGCCGCCTCCGCCGTGGCTGGCGGGTCGGTTCTCGGGGCTCGACCTGTCCGCGGTGCCCGACGATCTGTGGCTCGCCGTCCGTCAGTACCTGACTCGGGCGGGGCAGCTGGATCCGCGCGTCGGCTGGGCCATGGCCGAGCGGCTCGCCGCCGATGTGGCGGCCCGTACGGGTGCTCCGGTGCCGCGGGAGGTTCCGCCGCCCGCGTATCTGGCGGCGGTGCTGCAGGAACGGCAGGCTCGGGAGGCCCGGCGGGCGTTCGGCGGCGCCTCGGCGGGCGGGGGTGCTGCCCCGGTGGTGCCGGTGGTGCCGGTGGCTCCTGCGCCGGCTGCCCCGCCGCCTGCGCCCGTCACCCCGCCTGCTCCGTCATCCGATGGTCGCCCCGAGGTGTCGCGGGACGTGCCGCCGGACGGCCGCCCCGGAACCGGGTTCGTGCCGCCCGCATAGGCACGACGGACCGCCCGACGCCCCTCACGGGAACACGGACGGTGGTGTCTCCAGGTCCTCCAGCTCGATGCCGGGGGCCGCGAGTACGACGTCACCGGCGATGTGCACGGAGTGCTGCTCGCCCGTGTCCAGGGCTGTGACCTGGTATTCGTCCACGGTGAGGGGGCCGTTGTCAGTGGCGTGTGCTTCTCTGTTCAGCAAGGCCCAGGACTGATCCACGGTGCGGGGGGCGAGGACCGGGTCGGTGAGGGCGACGAGGCGTAGGCGGGTGGCTGATCCGGAGGGGGTGAGGCGCAGAAGACGGGTGACGGCGACGAGGAAGGCCGGGGACGTGCCGGTGAAGGCGTGGGCGCGCGCATTGCCTTCGGTGGCGTGGACTCCGGTGGGGTCGGTACGGACCCAGGTGACGCCGTCGATGGCGGCGCCGCGTACCTGCCAGTCGGCGGCGTGGAGTTCGAGGCGGATGGGACGGCCGAGTTCGTCGAGGGCGAGGTCGACGGAGCCCTGGTGGTCCCCGGTGGGCGCGGTCAGCTGTGAGACGTAGCGCCAGCCGGAGGGGCCGGGGGCGCATTGGAAGTGTTCTTCTGCGAGGAGGGTGTGGTCGTGCGGATCGTGAAGCGAATAACGGCCGCGGGGCATGGGTGTCCTGAGTGGTGACGGGCTGCTGGTCCGGCCGCTGAGGCGTCAACGGGACAGGCCCCCGGCACGGAGGTGCGGGGGCCTGTCCCGAAGGCGAGGAGCCGTGTGAGCCGACGGGCTCAGTAGCGGTAGTGGTCCGCCTTGTAGGGGCCCTCGACCTTGACGCCGATGTAGTCGGCCTGCTCCGGGCGGAGCGTGGTCAGCTTGACGCCGAGGGAGTCGAGGTGGAGCCGGGCGACCTTCTCGTCCAGGTGCTTGGGCAGCACGTAGACATCGGTCGGGTACTCGTCGGGCTTGGTGAACAGCTCGATCTGGGCCAGGGTCTGGTCCGCGAACGAGTTGGACATCACGAACGACGGGTGACCGGTGGCGTTGCCCAGGTTCAGCAGGCGGCCCTCGGAGAGGACGATCAGCACCTTGCCGTCGGGGTACGTCCAGGTGTGGACCTGCGGCTTGACCTCGTCCTTGACGATGCCCGGGGTCTTGGCGAGGCCGGCCATGTCGATCTCGTTGTCGAAGTGGCCGATGTTGCCGACGATGGCCTGGTGCTTCATCTTGGCCATGTCCGAGGCCATGATGATGTCCTTGTTGCCGGTCGTGGTGACGAAGATGTCGGCCTTGTCGACGACCTCGTCCAGCGTCGTGACCTGGTAGCCGTCCATCGCGGCCTGCAGGGCGCAGATCGGGTCGATCTCGGTGATGATCACGCGGGCGCCCTGGCCGCGCAGGGACTCCGCGCAGCCCTTGCCCACGTCGCCGTAGCCGCAGACGACGGCGGTCTTGCCGCCGATCAGGACGTCGGTGGCGCGGTTGATGCCGTCGATCAGGGAGTGGCGGCAGCCGTACTTGTTGTCGAACTTCGACTTGGTGACCGCGTCGTTGACGTTGATCGCCGGGAACAGGAGGGTGCCGTCGCGGTGCATCTCGTACAGGCGGTGGACGCCGGTCGTGGTCTCCTCGGTCACGCCGCGGATCTCGGACGCCAGCTGGGTCCACTTCTGCGGGCTCTCGCTGACCGTGCGGGTGAG
This sequence comes from Streptomyces sp. MMCC 100, assembly GCF_041538145.2. Classification (NCBI taxonomy): domain Bacteria; kingdom Bacillati; phylum Actinomycetota; class Actinomycetes; order Kitasatosporales; family Streptomycetaceae; genus Streptomyces; species Streptomyces sp. MMCC 100. The sequence continues at coordinate 555,135 of NZ_JBGORK020000001.1, read as the reverse complement.
GAGTTCGAGGATGACGCGGTGCTCGTCGGACTCGGCGGTGTCGACCGAGGGGACCTTGCCGTCCTTCTCGTACTCGACGCCCTTGTGGACGAGGAGGGTGGCGTCACCGCCGTCGTCCAGGATCATGTTCGGGCCGCCGGTGGGGGTGTTCGGCCAGGTCAGGGCCTGCTCCGTGCACCACCAGTACTCCTCCAGGGTCTCGCCCTTCCAGGCGAAGACCGGGACGCCCTGCGGGTTGTCCGGGGTTCCGTTCGGGCCGACAGCGATGGCGGCGGCCGCGTGGTCCTGGGTGGAGAAGATGTTGCAGGAGGCCCAGCGGACCTCGGCGCCCAGGGCGACCAGGGTCTCGATGAGCACGGCGGTCTGCACGGTCATGTGCAGGGAGCCGGTGACGCGGGCGCCGGCGAGGGGCTGGGCGTCGGCGTACTCCTTGCGGATCGCCATCAGGCCCGGCATCTCGTGCTCGGCGAGGGTGATCTCCTTGCGGCCGAACGCGGCCAGGGAGAGGTCGGCGACCTTGAAGTCCTGTCGGTTGTCGACAGTCGTCATTACGGGCTGCTCCTCGGGTTGGGTCGAGGTGGGTACGGCTGACCTGCGCGGCGGCGGACACAGGGGTGCCCCGAAGAGGACACAGGCATGCCCGCGTACGCGCAGCGCAGTCCGTCGGAGGCCCTCTCTCCCTCGGCCGGTCCGTCCTGGACCGCCCGACCGCCATCAGCAGCGACGTCTGGCTCCGTCCCAAGCTACACCGCGGGCGCCCGCCGTCCCCAGTCCGCCTCCGAACACTTCCGGACGTTCACGAAGCGTGACGAAGTGCGCTGGGGAGTAGGCCGACGGGGCCCGCCGAGCGGATCGGCGGGCCCCGGGGAGTACGGAGGTACGGCGGTCAGTGGGCTTCGGGCGGTGCGGTGGGGCCGCCGGGGGTCGCCTCGGGATCGGGGCCCTTGGCGGCCTCGGACTCGCTGTAGATGTCCGGTTCCAGGTAGATGACGCGGGCGATCGGGACCGCCTCGCGGATCCGGGATTCGGCGGCGTCGATCGCGGAGGCGATCTCCGTGGCCGTGCCGTCGTGGCGGACGGCGATCTTGGCGGCGACGAGCAGTTCCTCGGGGCCGAGGTGGAGGGTGCGCATGTGGATGATGCCGGTGACGGTCTCGCCGGCGACGACCGCGGCCTCGATCTGCTGGACCACCTCGGCGCCGGCGGCCTCGCCGAGCAGCAGGGACTTGGTCTCGGCGGCGAGGACGAGCGCGATCAGGATGAGCAGGATGCCGATGCACAGGGTGCCGATGCCGTCCCAGACGCCGTCTCCGGTGAGCAGGGCGAGGCCGACGCCGCCGAGGGCGAGGATCAGGCCGACGAGGGCGCCGAAGTCCTCCAGGAGGACGACCGGCAGCTCCGGGGCCTTGGCGTGGCGGATGAACTCCTTCCAGGACTTCTTGCCGCGCAGGGGGTTGGACTCCTTGATGGCGGTCCGGAAGGAGAAGCCCTCGGCGATGATGGCGAAGACCAGGACGCCCACCGGCCAGTACCAGTGCTCCAGTTCGTGCGGGTGCTTGATCTTCTCGTAGCCCTCGTAGAGGGCGAACATGCCGCCGACGGAGAAGAGCACGATGGAGACGAGGAAGGCGTAGATGTAGCGCTCGCGGCCGAAGCCGAAGGGGTGTTGCGCGGTGGCCTCGCGCTGGGCCCGCTTGCCGCCCAGGAGCAGCAGGCCCTGGTTGCCCGAGTCGGCGACGGAGTGCACGGACTCGGCGAGCATCGACGACGATCCGCTGAAGAGGAACGCCACGAATTTCGCCACCGCGATCGAGAGGTTGGCGAGCAGTGCCGCCACGATCGCCCTGGTACCGCCTGACGCGCTCATGTGTCGCGTTGTCCCTTCGCCTGCGTCTGCTTCGTCTGTTCGGTCTGCTTCTTCTGCGTCCGTGCGCCGGTGGGGCAGGCCGTTGACCGGCTTTGCCCCTCCTTTGCGGTGCGCCATTGTTGCAGCCCGTGCGGGCCCCGACGTGCCGGATGCCCCGTCGTACGCCCGTCAGACCCGTGTCAGACCCGTGTCAGGCCCGTGTCAGACGCGCACGGTGGCCCGGAAGAGCGTGCCGGTTCCGGACACTTCGGCCTTTTCGTGGGCCGGGACGAAGACGGAACGACCGGGGGCCAGTTCCTGTTCGCCCGCCCGTACCGTGCCAGCCGTGCAGAGCAGGATCTGCGGGGTGGGCAGGGTGAGGTCGTGGGCGCCGGATCCCTCGGGCAGGACGTAGCGGGACAGGCGGAACTCGTCGGTCGGGGTGTCGTAGACCTCTTCGCCGTCGGGGGACGCCTCCGGGCGCAGGATGCCGGGGTCGCCCGCCTCGAAGCGGACGATGCGCAGGAGTTCGGGGACGTCGACGTGCTTGGGGGTGAGGCCGCAGCGCAGGACGTTGTCGGAGTTGGCCATGATCTCGACGCCGAGGCCGTTGAGGTAGGCGTGCGGGATGCCGGCGCCGAGGTACAGGGCCTCGCCGGGCTGGAGCCGGACGTGGTTGAGGAGCATGGCGGCGAGGACGCCGGGGTCCCCCGGGTAGTGGTGGGCGATGTCGGCGTACGGCCGGTAGGCGCCGCCGAGGCGGTCGCAGGCGGCCGCGGTCTCGGTGACCGTGTGGGACATCTCCTCGGGGTCCGCGGTGAGGATCGCAGTGAGGACCTCGCGCAGGGCGGCGTCCTCGGGGTGGGCGCGCAGCAGGTCGACGTACGGCTTGAGGGAGGCGACGCCGAGGCCGTCGAGCAGGTCGGCCGTCCCGGCCGGGGCGCGGAAGCCGCACAGGCCGTCGAACTCGGTGAGGGCGCAGACCAGTTCGGGCTTGTGGTTGGCGTCCTTGTAGTTGCGGTGCGGGGCGTCCAGGGGGACACCTCGGCGCTCCTCGTCCTCGTACCCCTGCTTGGCCTGGGCGAGGTCGGGGTGGACCTGGAGGGAGAGCGGGGCGCCGGCGGCGAGGAGCTTGAGGAGGAAGGGCAGCCGGGGGCCGAACTTGGCGACGGACGCGGCGCCCAGTTCCTTCTCGGGGTCGGCGTCGACGACCTCGGCGAGGGTGCCCCGGCCGGTGCGGGAGGGGGCGCCGGGGTGGGCGCCCATCCACATCTCCGCCTGCGGTTCGCCGGTCGGCTCGGTCCCGAGCAGGGTCGGGATCGCGGTGGTGGAACCCCAGGCGTAGGGGCGGACGGTGTTGTCGAGGCGGTCCATGGGCTCTCTCTGCCGGTGCGTGCGCGGTGGTACGTGGGAGTCGGGGACGTCGTACGGGGTGATGGTGCGTACGGGATCAGGCTCCCGAGGCGAGTGCCAGGTAAACGGCGGCGAAATCCGTGATGGCGATCAGTTCGGCGAGGGTCTCGAGTTCGCCGCCCGCTTCCGGTTCCAGCTCGCTGATCGGCGTGTCGTGGCCGAGGGCCAGGTCACGGGCGTTGGGGGCGGCGGTGAGGCCGCCGGTGGGCCGGTCGCGCAGGAGCACTACGCGCGCGTGCAGGGCGGCCGGCTCATCGACGCGGTCGCGGAAGAAGTCGTCGGGGTCGGCGCCGGCGGCGAGTTGGCCCGCGAGCAGGGCGCTGTGCGCGGCGAGCGCCTCGGGCAGGTCGGCGACGACGGCGGGGGTGCCGGACAGTTCGGCGAGTGCGGCGGCGAAGCGGCGGCCGGCGGGTCCGGCGGAGGTGCCCTCGGTCCAGACGACGGGGAGGGAGTCGGCCAGTTCGGCCGCGAGGGTCTTGGCGGGGTTGCTGTAGGTGACGATCGCGGGCCCGCAGCGTTCGGCGACGGTGTCGAGGCGGTCGGCGACCTTGTCGATGGCCTCGGGCGGCGCCTCGAGCAGCCCGGTGCGGTCCAGCAGCGCGAGGAGCGGGGTGAGCAGCGCCCACAGGACGCCGGGGGCGGCACCGGCGAGGGGTTCGTCGTGGTCGTACGGGGCGGTCGCCATCGGGATGAACAGGCCGCGGGAGGCGCTCACCGCGTCGCTGAGCGGGGAGCGGTCGGGGGCGACGGCGACGACCGTGCAGCCCCGGCGGTAGGCCTGTTCGGCGAGCAGGGACAGGCCGGGCTCGGTGCCGTCGGGGGTGGCGATCAGCAGGAGGTCCACGGAGCCGGCCCAGCCGGGCAGTTCCCAGCGCAGGGCGCCCGCGGCGGGGGCGACGCCGGTGGGGGCGAGGCGGGTGACGGGGCTGCCGGCGCCCGCGAGGGTACCGAGGAGGTCGGCGGCGTGGGTGGCCGCGGCGCCGGGTCCTGCGATCAGTACGGCGCGGGGGCGGCCGTCCGGCTTGAGGTTGCCGACGCCGGCCTCGGCGGCGTGCCGGGCGGCGGTGCGGACGCGGGCACCGGCCTCTGCGGCGCCGCGGAGCAGGCCGCGTCGGTCGGCCTCGGTGAGGCGCTCCGGGGCGTCGAGGAGCGATTCGTCGAGCATGGCGGCAGGTCTCCGATCGCCGGGGCGTTCGTTCGGTTGCGCGGGGTCGTCGCCGGGTTGCCGGTCGCCTGGCCGGCGGTTACTCGGGGCGGCGGGCCTCGTCGACGAGGAGGACGGGGATGCCGTCGCGCACCGGGTACGCCAGGCCGCAGTCCTGGCCGGTGCAGATCAGCTCCGCGTCCTGCTCCTTGAGGGGGGCGTGGCAGGCGGGGCAGGCGAGGATCTCCAGGAGGCCGGCTTCGAGCGGCATGGGGGGGTTCCCTTCGGGGTGGTGGGGCTTGTCTGGATGTGCTGGTCAGGGTACCGCCGGTTCTGGGCCGGGGGCGGGGGACGCAGGCCGGCGCAGCGGCGGCTAGGCGCGGATGATCGCCAAGACTTCGTCCCGCACCTTGGTCATCGTGGCCTCGTCGCGGGCCTCCGCGTTCAGGCGGAGCAGGGGCTCGGTGTTGGAGGGGCGGACGTTGAACCACCAGTCGGCCGTCGTGACGGTGAGGCCGTCCAGGTCGTCCACGGTGACGTCGTCGCGGCCCTCGTACGCGGCCCGGATCGCGGCGAGGCGGGCCTGCTGGTCGTCGACGGTGGAGTTGATCTCACCGGAGCCGGTGTAGCGGTCGTACGCGGCGACCAGGGCGGACAGCGGGCCGTCCTGCTCGCCGAGCGCGGCGAGGACGTGGAGGGCGGCCAGCATGCCGGTGTCGGCGTTCCAGAAGTCACGGAAGTAGTAGTGCGCGGAGTGCTCGCCGCCGAAGATGGCGCCGGTCCTGGCCATCTCGGCCTTGATGAAGGAGTGGCCCACGCGCGTGCGTTCCGGTGTGCCGCCGTTCTCGCGCACGACCTCCGGAACGGACCAGGAGGTGATCAGGTTGTGGATGACCGTGCCTTTGCCGCCGTTGCGGGCCAGCTCGCGGGCGGCCACGAGGGCGGTGACGGCGGAAGGGGAGACCGGGTCGCCGTTCTGGTCGACGACGAAGCAGCGGTCGGCGTCGCCGTCGAAGGCGAGGCCGAGGTCGGCGCCCTCCGTGCGGACGCGCTGTTGCAGGTCGACGAGGTTGGCCGGGTCGAGCGGGTTGGCCTCGTGGTTGGGGAAGGTGCCGTCCAGTTCGAAGTACATCGACACGACGTCGAGGGGCAGGCCGGCGAAGACCGGGGGGACCGTGTGGCCGCCCATGCCGTTGCCCGCGTCGACGACGACCTTGAGGGGGCGGACGGTGGTGAGGTCGACGAGGGAGCGCAGGTGGGCCGCGTAGTCGGCGAGGGTGTCGCGCCGGGTGACCGTGCCGGGGAGGGCGGACGGCTCCGGGGCGCCGGAGTCGCTCCAGCGCTCCACCAGGGCGCGGATCTCGGCGAGGCCGGTGTCCTGGCCGACCGGGGCGGCGCCCGCGCGGCACAGCTTGATGCCGTTGTACTGCGCGGGGTTGTGCGAGGCGGTGAACATGGCGCCCGGCAGGTTCAGCGCGCCGGAGGCGTAGTACAGCTGGTCGGTGGAGCACAGGCCGATCTCGGTCACGTCGGCGCCACGGGCCGCCGCCCCGCGCGCGAAGGCGCCGGACAGGCCCGGGGACGAGGGCCGCATGTCGTGGCCGACCACGATGGCGCTCGCGCCGGTCAGCTCGACGAACGCCGCGCCGAACAGCTCGGCCAGCGGCTCGTCCCACTGGTCCGGGACGACACCGCGCACGTCGTACGCCTTCACGATCTGCGACAGATCAGCAGCCACGGCCAACCTTCCTGAAAGTCCTGTCGGAGCCCACAAACTACCCGTAGGGACCGACGGGCCGCCCGGAAGGTTCCCGAGGTCAGGGCAGCATCCAGCCCAGGACCACCGTGGACTGCCCGACCACGATCAGGCACATGACCAGCAACAGGCCGAGGCTCCAGGGCAGCACCTTGCGCAGCAGGTCCCCCTCGCGGCCCGCGAGGCCGACGGCGGCGCAGGCGATGGTGAGGTTCTGCGGGGAGATCATCTTGCCGAGGACGCCGCCGGAGCTGTTGGCAGCGGCCAGCAGTTCGGGCGACAGGCCCGACTCCCGCGCGGCGGTGACCTGGAGGGCGCCGAAGAGGGCGTTGGCGGAGGTGTCGGAGCCGGAGACGGCGACGCCGAACCAGCCGAGGACCGGGGAGAGGAAGGCGAGGCCGGCGCCCGCGGCCGCGACGAAGTGGCCGATGGTGGCGGCCTGTCCGGAGAGGTTCATGACGTAGGCGAGGGCGAGGACCGAGGTGACGGTGAGGATCGCGAACCGCAGTTCGTGCACGGTCGCGAGCCACTCCTTGACCGCCACGCGCGCGTGCACGCCGAGCACGACGGCCGTCGCCACCCCGGCGAACAGCACGAGCGTGCCGCCGGTGGAGACGATCGGCCAGGAGAAGACGTTGCCGCCGACCGGATTGCCCTCGGGGTCGGCCACGTCGAGGAACGGCCAGTCGTAGCTCTGGGTGGCCTTCGCCAGCCAGTCCTTGACCGCGGGGATCTGCGCCACGGAGAACACGGCGACGATCAGCGCGTAGGGCGCGTAGGCCCGCACCACCTCCCGCGCGGAGTCCTCCTCGTCCAGTTCCTCGCTGCGTACGCCGGTCAGGACGGACGCCCGTACGGGCTCGGCGGCGGGCCGGCGGGAGTGCGGTACGGCGACCAGGGCACCGGCGCCGATCAGGGCGGCGGCGATGTCGGCGAGCTGGGCGGAGACGTAGTTGGAGGCGACGAACTGGGCGACGGCGAAGGCGACCCCGCAGGCCAGGGCGGGCACCCAGGTCTCGCGGAGCCCGCGCCGCCCGTCGACCAGGGCGACCAGCAGCAGCGGTACGACGAGGGCGAGCAGGGGCGTCTGGCGGCCGACCACGGATGCGACGTCGTCCAGGGGCAGCCCGGTGACCTGGGCCAGTGTCACCACGGGGGTGCCCATCGCGCCGAAGGCGACCGGCGCGGTGTTGGCGACGAGCGAGACGACGGCGGCGCGCACGGGGTCGAAGCCCAGGGCGACGAGCATGACGGAGCAGATCGCGACGGGCGCCCCGAACCCGGCCAGGGCCTCCAGGAGGGCGCCGAAGCAGAAGGCGACGACGAGGGCCTGGATGCGGGGGTCGTCGGAGAGCCGGCCGAAGGAGCGGCGCAGGATGTCGAAGTGCCGGGTGCGGACGGTCATCCGGTAAACCCACAGGGCGTTCACGACGATCCACAGAATGGGGAAGAGGCCGAAAACCGCTCCCTGGACGGCGCTGGAGGCCGTCTGGTCCAGCGGCATGCCGTAGGCGAGCCAGGCGACCAGTACGGCGGCCAGGAGGCCGATGAGGCCCGCCAGGTGCGCCTTCATGCGGACGCCGCCCAGCAGGACGAGGACGATCACCAGTGGCAGGGCCGCCACCAGGGCGGACAGGCCGAGCGAACCGGCGACGGGTTCCAGTTCCTGCACGTACACGGACGCCTCCCCGGATTCCGCCATGCGAAAGCGATTTCTCGCGACTCCCGGAATGGTCGTGTCCGCGACAACGAGGCGTCAATGGGTGTGCAGCAACGGATGTGACCGAGGCCACGGGAAGTGCGACGGGAGAAGTGGGGTGCGAGCGGGACTCAGTTGTCCGGCGAGCGCAGCACGCGCAGGTGGCCGCGGCGCGCGACCTCCATCGGGTCGGCCGTCCGTGCGCCGCCGCCGGCCTCCGCCGCCCGCTCCTGGGGCCGGGCCGCCTCGCGCACCGCGTTGGCCAGCGCCTCCAGGTCGTCGCCGCTGGGGCGGGCCGGGGCCGATCCGTCGAGCAGGCGGACGACCTCCCAGCCGCGCGGGGCGGTGAGGCGCTCGGAGTGCTCGGCGCACAGGTCGTAGCAGTGGGGTTCGGCGTAGGTGGCGAGCGGGCCGAGGACCGCGGTCGAGTCGGCGTAGACGTACGTCAGCGTCGCGACGGCGGGACGGCCGCAGGCGGTGCGCGAACAGCGACGTACAGGGCTCACGATGTTGGACGGTACCGCACTCTTGAGCGGGCCGCGACGACTCTCCACCAGGTCACACCCCCGTGTCGTGGCGTGAAACGTCCTACGAGGCCTCCCGCACACCCCCGTTCGACCTGCGTGGACGCCGGTCCCGAGGAGTCCGCGCGGCTCGGGAAGCGGTCACGACCCGATACAAACAACGACATTTGCCTTGAGTTCCACGGTCACGGAGAGATACGAAATCGAGCCCAACCTTGGCTGGAATGGTCATCCGGCGACAAGCCGAGTGGGCCGCCTCCACCCCGCCCGCTGTGCGCGTGCGGGGCGGGCACGCCGCCCCGGCGGGGACTACCCTTCACCAGTGATGGACAACCCCGTGACGCCCCGTGATGCCGGCCGCCCAGGCCCCCGCCGTCGTGATCGCCACGGTCGGGGCATGCGCGGCCCGGTCGCACCCCCGCAGGTGCCGCTCGCCGCGAGCCGTGGCGAGGTGTTCGCCGACCTGGTGCAGGACTCCGTGGAGCGCCTGGAGCGGCGGTGGCCGCAACTCGCCGACATCGACTTCCTCGTCCTCGACGTGCCGCGACCGGCCGCGGCCGGGGAGGCGTGGAACGACGAGGCCGTACCGCTCGGGGGCACGGTGCCGTCACGGGACGGGCGGCGGGGGCGGGTGGTCGTCTACCGGCGGCCGGTGGAGATCCGGACCAAGGGGCGGGACGAGCGGGCGCTGCTGGTGCACGAGGTCGTCGTCGAACAGGTCGCGGAGCTGCTGGGGCTGACCCCGGAGACGGTGGATCCGCGGTACGGGGAGGACTGAACGGCGGGGCCGCCGAGCAGCGGGCGCCTTGCGCGGTGGCCTCGCTCCGGCCACCGCGCAAGGCGTCTCCGGCGCGCTACTTCTGCAGTACCGACAGATCCTCGTCCGCGTTCGGCACCGAGACCGTGCCCCGGTCGTCGGGGAGGGTCTGGACGGTGAAGGACGCCACGTCGTCGTCCGAACCGGTCAGGGCGCGCGACGCGTAGACCGGACCGCCCGACACGGTCTCGACGGTCAGCGCGTAGGAGCCCTTGAGTCCAGCGGGTACCGGTGCGTCGACGTTCTGGGTCGTGCCGGCCTCGAGCGTGTACGTCTTGGTCGCCGTCGTGCCGCCCTCGGTGCCCGCCGACGCCGTGACCTTGACCTTCGCGGCCGCGTCGGGCGCGGACAGGGCCAGGGTGGTGCTCTTGGCGCGGTTGTCCGCGGCCGTCGCACGCGCACCGACCGGGTCGGAGGCCGGGATGAACGCGGACTCCTGCTCGTCGCCCTTGCCCCGCACGACCCGGAGTGCGGCCACGACCGGCACGGACCGGTCCGTCGGCGTCAGCACCAGCGAACCCGCTTCGCCGCGCGTGACCTCGCCGAGGTCGACACCGGTCGTCATACCGGCCTTGACGTGCACCGTCTCGTGGCCGGCGGGCGTGATCAGCCCGGACGGGGAGGCGAGTCGCACCTTGAGGTCGGCGTCGGTGCCGCCGGGTGTGAACAGCACCAGGCGTACGGCGGTGGCGTCCTTCGGGATGCCCGGCATGACGAGGTCGCTCGCCGGGTCCGCGGCCGCGGTCAGCCAGTCGCCGCCGGTCTTGTCGTCCAGGGCCTGCACCGCGGCGCCGAGCCGCCCGCTGCGCACGCCGACGTGCACGGTCAGGTCGGTCTGCTTGACGTCGCTGAGCGTGGACAGCAGGAGGGACTCACTGGCGTGCGGGGGCACCGTGACGCCCTCACCCACCGTGGACTCCAGGGCTCCGTCCTTGCCGTACAGCTCGATGTCGACGACGGCCGCCGAGTCGTCGGGGTTGGTCAGGTGCACGTAGTCGGTGCGGTCGGTCGCGGTGCTGGCCCCCGGGAACCAGAACTCCGTGTCGGGGGCCGTGCAGTTGACGCCCTGCAGTCCCCGGCCCGTCCCGGCGGCGACCTCCGTGGTCTGCTGGACCGTCCAGCCCGGTGCGTTGCCCCCTTCGCCGGTGCCGATGAGCGCGGGGGTGTCGGCGCCGGTGGTCTTCCCGGCGACCGGCGTGCCGGGCGCCTTGGGCTGGACGACCGGCTTCTCCGTCTTCTCGCCCTTCTCGCCCTTCTCCTCCTTGTCGCCCTTCCCGCCGTCCTCGCCGTCCTCGGTGGCGCCGGCCGACTCCGCCGTCACGAGTGCGGCGCTGCCCTTCTCGTCGGCGCCCTTCGTGACGGGCGTGAAGGACGTGTACGCGGTCTCGGCGAGGTCGGAGGTGCTGGGCGCCGGGCACAGCAGGCTGGTGCGCTCCACGGGCAGCCGGGCGGCCGGTGCCGCGGTGTCCGAGCCGGAGTCGTCCGGGGCGGACACCACCGCGAACCCGGTGACGGCGGCGAGCGCGGCCGCGCAGGCGATCAGTGACAGGGTCGTGCGCTTCACTGCTGGCTCCCGTCGGGACGCTCACTGCCCGTGCCGTGGGGCTGCTGGGGCTGGGAAGGGTCGTAGGGCGTGTCGTAGCCGCCCCGGCCGTATGCCTGGTCGAACGCGGGGTCGTACCCGGCCTCCTGGCCCTGCGCCGGGTCGCCGTAGGCGTACGGGTCGTAGTGGCCGCCCGTCCCGTACTGCGCGTCCTGGCCGCCGTGACCGCCCTGGTAGGCGTCCTGCTGGTACGGGTCCGCCTGGTACGGCTGCTGCCCGTACGCGCCCGGGTCGTACTGCTGGGCGCTCTGGTACTGCTCGCCGCCGTAGGTGCCGTCGTAGGAGCCGTACTCGGCGCCGGTGTACCCCGTCGTGTCCCATGCGCCGTACGCCTGCTGCTGCGGAACCGGCACGGGTGCCGCCGCGGGCGGCTCCGGAACCCCGGGCGCCTCGGCTGCGTCATCCGCTGCCCCGGGACCCGGCTCCACACCTGCTCCTGCTCCTGCTCCTGCTCCGGCCGCCGCCTCCGCCTCCGCTTCGGCCTGGGCGCGCAGTCGCCGTGCCCGGCGTCCCTCGCCCTCGGTGGCCTGGGCGGGGACGAGTTGTTCGTCGGGCAGGTCGTCGTCGACGTCGCGGCGCCTGCCGGGCAGGGCGAGGACGACGAGGACGACGCCGAGGAGTCCCTGGACCCACAGCCAGGCCGTGTGTGTGAACGGGTCGTCGTAGGTGACGTCCAGCCGGCCGCCGGAGGCGGGGAGTTCGAAGCCCTGGGCCCAGCCGTCGACCGTGGTGCGGGTGAGCGGCTTGCCGTCCAGGGTCGCCGTCCAGCCCTCGGCCGCGGTGTCGGCGAGGCGCAGCACCCGGCCGTCGGGACCCGCCTTGATGTCGGTGTGGATCTCGACGGGCCCGGCCGCCACGGGCTCGGGCTCGCCGGCACCGGACTTCCCGGCACCGGACTTCTCGCCGGCCACGATGGTCGCGCGCGCGACCTCCTGGTCCACCCGCCACAGTCCGCTGCCGTCCTGCTGGCTGAGCCTGCTCAGTCCGGGTGTGGCGTCCAGGACCCGGGTGACCTCGCGGGGCGCGCCCTTGTGCACGAGCACGTAGCGCACGGCGAACCCGCCGAGCTGGTCGGCCTGGTCGGCGCCGGAGCCGGCCACGAGGTTGGCGACGACCTTGTCGAGGGTGCTGTTCCCGCCGTCGCCGGAGGCCAGTTCGCCGTCGCCGAGGCGGGCGCCGGAACCGCGGACCAGCATGTAGCCCACGTGCGCGGCCGAGTCGCTGTCGAGGACGAGGGTGCGGGCCTGGTCGCGGGTGTGGCTCTCCTCGGCGACGAACGCGGGCACCTGCACGGGGTCGCGTCGCTCCACGGGGCCGTCGGCGCCGCCGATCATCCAGCCGGCGGCGGCGATCAGCGGGCCGAGGGCCGAGGCAAGGGCGATCAGGGCGGCGACGGGCTGGCGCCAGCCGAAGCTCTGCTCGGCCACGCGGAAGCGCGCCCCGTCGGCGCCGAGGGCCGCGGCGGACAGCAGGGCGATGCCGTAGACGAGGGTGGCGGGTCCGGCCCAGGCGGAGCGGTTGGACAGGACCGAGAAGACGAGGGCGACCAGGGCGACGGCCCAGGCCGTCCGGACGCCCAGCTGTCGCTCGGAGCGCAGCAGCGCCGCCAGCGCGGCCAGCACGATGCCGACGAGGAACAGTCCGCCGACCGTGCCGGGTCCGCCGGGGCTGGCGCCGAGCAGGTCGAGCGCGGAGGCGGCCGAGGAGCCGTACTCGAGCCCGGCCTCGTCGAAGAAGCCGAACGGCAGCAGCGACAGCGACCAGGGGGCGAGCAGCAGCAGCGGGGTGCCGAGCTGGGCGAGGAAGCGCGGTCCGTACGCCGTGATCTCGCCACGGCGCAGGGCGAGGACCCCGATGCCGAGGATCAGCGCGACGGGCCACACGACGGGAGTGAAGGCGGTGGTGACGGTCAGCAGCAGTGCGTACGCCCAGGTGGCGCGCCAGCTGCCGCGGGCACCGGAGGAGGCCGCCAGGCCGGCCGCCGCGACGCCCGCGCGCGCGACGAGCGGCAGCAGTACGGCGAGGACGGCGGTGCCGATGCGGCCGCCGGCGAGGGCGCCGGTGGCGGCGGGCAGGAAGGCGTAGGCGACGGCGGCCCAGGCGCGCAGCAGCCGGGACGGGACCAGCGGGCGGGAGGCGAAGTACGCGGTGGCGCCCGCCAGGGGCACCGAGCAGACCAGCAGCAGGGTGACGGCGAGTCCGGTCGAGCCGAGCAGTACGGAGGCGAGCGTGGCGAGGACGGCGAGGTAGGGCGGCGCGGAGGCGGTGCCGCCCGTGCCGACCGTGTGCCAGGCGTCCACGTACCGCGACCACAGCTCGCCGGCGCCGGCCGGTGCGGGCAGCAGCGCGCCGCCCGACAGGGCGCCGCCGCCGAGGAGCGCGCGGCAGGCGGCCAGGGAGACGAGCAGCAGCACCAGGAAGAGCACCGGGCCGGGCTTGCGTGCGATGCGCTTGAGGCGGGCGAACTGCTCGATCTCCAGGAAGTCGGCGTCGTCGCCGCCGGGTCCCGACTCGATGGCCCCGCCGTGCCGTCCGGCGCCCGCGGCGGCCTCGGCGTCGGAACCGCCGAAGAGATCGCCCGCGACCTGCTCGACGGTGGCGCGGATGGTCGCGCCGGGGGGCGGGAACAGGGGCCGCAGTTCGTCCTTCTCGACCTGGGGACGGCCGCGTTCGCGTCGGCCGGCGATGATGCGCTCGGGTCGCAGCAGGACGCCCAGCAGGCCCCGGATCTCGTCGAGGGCCTGACCGGGCACCTTGCCGACGAGGTAGGCGACGGTGCGCAGCAGCGTGCCGAGGACGATGCGCAGCAGCACCCACGGCAGGACGGCGGTGCGGACGTTGACGAGGAGGGTGTGGACGGCGCCGGCCTTGTCCACCTTGTGCGGTGAGGCGGTGGTGCGGCCCGCGCAGTCGACGGCGCGGCGTTCGCGCGAGGCCGCCTCGGCGTGGCGGACGACCGCCTCCGGGGCGACGAGGACGCGCAGTCCTTCGGCGTGCGCGCGCCAGCACAGGTCGACGTCGTCGCGCATCAGGGGCAGCCGGCGGTCGAATCCGCCGAGCCGCTCGAAGACGTCGCGCCTGATCAGCATGCCGGCGCTGGACACCGACAGCACGGTGCGGACGTGGTCGTGCTGGCCCTGGTCCTGTTCGCGGCGGTCCAGGCCGGTCCAGCGGCGGCCGGAGTTGGCGATGGAGACGCCCACCTCGAGCAGCTGGCGGCGGTCGTACCAGCCGCGGAGTTTGGGCCCGACGACGGCGACGTCGTCGCGGCCGAGCTCGTACTCGGTGTCCACGACGCGCAGCAGCTGGGCGAGTGCGTCGGGTTCGGGGGCGCAGTCGTCGTGCAGCAGCCACAGCCACTGGACCGGCTCTCCGTGGGGCAGCTCCGGCATGTCGTAGGCGTCGTCGCGCCAGGTGCGCGTGGCGGGGTCCCAGCCGCTGGGCCGCCTCAGGTACGGCAGGTCCTCGGGGGTGAGGACGGGGGCGATGCGGGCGGCCTCCTCGACGGCCTGGCCGAAGCCGGTGCGCCGGGCGAGGTGGAGCACGCGGTCGTCGCCGAGGGCGTCGGCGACCAGCCGGGAGGAGTCGTCGGCGCTGCCGGTGTCGGCGGCCACGGCGTACTGGACGGGGCGCTCCTGGCCGAGCAGCCCGGCGAGCGCGTCGGGCAGCCAGCGGGCTCCGTCGTGGGCGACGAGGACCGCGGTCACGACGTGACGCGGGAACTCAGGTGTGGCAGCGAGGTCTTGCTGGGCTGCCGTGTGACTCTGCACGGACATCGAGGTACGGGCCCCGGTTCAGTGGACTGCGGTGGACGCCCGTGCCTGTTGGGGGTGGCGGGGCGTCTCGGACGAGCGCCCACACTATCGGCTGGACACAGGGGCGGCCCGCCGCCTGTGGACAACCCACCGGCGACGGGCCGTTCCCGCTGCTCGGACCGTTTCTGCCGCCGCGTCAGGTCCCGGCGCGTCGACCACGGCCTTCGAACCGCCGCCTCCGGACCGCGGCCTTCCGATCGCGCCTTCAGACAGCGGCCTTCAGACAGCGGCCTTCTTCAGGCGGCGGCGTTCTCTCTCGGACAGGCCGCCCCAGATGCCGAAACGCTCGTCGTTGGCAAGGGCGTACTCGAGGCATTCGGAGCGGACCTCACAGGCGAGGCAGACCTTCTTGGCCTCGCGGGTGGAGCCGCCCTTCTCGGGGAAGAAGGACTCGGGGTCGGTCTGGGCGCACAGTGCGCGCTCCTGCCAGCCGAGTTCCTCGTCCGCGTCGTCGACCAGCAGTTGCTGCACCAGCTCGGTCATGTGCGCCCCTCGTCTGTCTTTCGCGTCCCCGTGATCCAGCCGTTACCGATTCCGGCTGAACGACACGAGTGAAATTACAAGTGTGCTGCTCCGGGCGAGTCAAGCCGAGATCTGCTATTGGGCCCCTTATTCACTCTGCGGAACCAAGGCCATGCAGTAAGTGTTCAAATCGCCATAAACCTTGACATACCAATGAGGCCCGCCAGAACGTCCGTCCCGTTCGACACCTGCACCAGGAAGGACGCCCCGGCGATCGATCCCGTTCCGATACACGCGCCGAAGCGAACCTGATCACATTCGGATCACGGGATCGCAACGGGGGTTGTGCGCCCGGCTTGTGCGCCATGTGTCCCGGAAGCCGTCTGAGCAAACCTTTCGGCAGCACGATCAACCGGATGAGGTGAAACATGTCCCACATAACGGGCATCGAGTTGACAGTGCTGGTGTGAGCCGCTGTCCTTGTGGGCATGCTCGCGAACTTGGCGCTCGCCTCGACCCGCACCGTCGGGTCCCACGGTGCTGCCCGCGCTCGCTGTAGCTGTTGCCGCTGTTCCAGCTGTTGAGCCGACCGCGCTCCGGCTGTCCCCGAGTCCACGCGACTCGACTGCTCCGTTCCCGCCCCACCAGGGCGTTCTTCGTCATTCACTCCGCTGCACAGCACTCTTCCGCTGAGGAACCACGCACCCATGAACAGCGACAGCGACCTCCAGATCGCCGGCGACATCCTCGAAGTCCCCCACCTCCTGCAGCCTCCGCGCGAGCACCCGGCCACGGTCGCCGAGTTCGCCGGCCTGGTCCGCGCCATCGCCGCCGACCGCTCCGAGTGGGAGCACCTCGTCCGGTACGACGCGACGACCCGCTGGTACCACCGGTTGCGCACCGGCCCCGGATACGAGGTCTGGCTGCTGTCCTGGGTGCCGGGACAGGGCAGCGGACGCCACGACCACGGCCCTTCCTCCGGCGTGTGGACGGTCCTGGAGGGCGCGCTCACCGAGCGCACGGAGCGCGGCACGCGCGCGTTGGAGGCCGGTACGCAGCGCGTGTTCGCGCCGGGACACGTGCACGAGGTGGTCAACGACGCGCTGGAGCCGGCGGTCAGCCTGCACGTCTACTACCCGGGACTGACCGAGATGCCGATGCACTCCCCGCAGTGCTCGGCCGCGGCCGCCCAGGACGTCGGCGCCGACGTGGCGCCGGCACGGTGACGACTGGCTGACGCACTGTCGTACCCGCCTGCAAGACTGGGCCCATGCGCATTGTGGTTCTGGCAGGCGGCATCGGCGGTGCCCGGTTCCTGCGTGGTCTGAAGCAGGCCGCGCCGGACGCGGACATCACGGTCATCGGCAACACCGGGGACGACATCCACCTCTTCGGGCTGAAGGTCTGCCCGGACCTCGACACGGTGATGTACACGCTCGGCGGCGGCATCAACGAGGAGCAGGGCTGGGGGCGGGCCGACGAGACCTTCCACCTCAAGGAGGAACTGGCGGCGTACGGCGTCGGACCCGAGTGGTTCGGCCTGGGCGACCGGGACTTCGCCACGCACATCGTGCGGACCCAGATGATCACTGCGGGTTTTCCGCTGAGCGCGGTGACCGAGGCGCTGTGCGACCGCTGGAAGCCCGGGGTGCGGCTCATCCCGATGACCGACGACCGCGTGGAGACGCATGTCGCGGTCGAGCTGGACGGGGAGCGCAAGGCGGTCCACTTCCAGGAGTACTGGGTGCGGCTGCGCGCCTCCGTCCCCGCCGAGGCGGTCGTGCCGGTCGGCGCCGAGCAGGCCAAGCCCGCGCCCGGCGTCCTGGAGGCCGTCGCGGAGGCGGACGTGATCCTCTTTCCGCCCTCCAACCCGGTCGTCTCCGTCGGCACGATCCTCGCCGTGCCCGGCATCCGGGAGGCGATCGCCGACGCCGGGGTGCCGGTGGTGGGCCTCTCCCCCATCGTCGGCGACGCGCCCGTGCGCGGGATGGCCGACAAGATGCTCGCCGCGGTCGGCGTGGAGTCCACCGCCGCCGCGGTCGCGGAGCACTACGGCTCGGGACTGCTCGACGGCTGGCTGGTCGACACGGTCGACGCCGACTCCGTCACGCGCGTGAAGGCAGCCGGGATCCTCTGCCGCGCCGTACCGCTGATGATGACCGACCTCGACGCCACGGCGCAGATGGCCCGGGAGGCGCTGACGCTGGCGGAGGAGGTGCGGGAGGCGTGAGCGACGAGACGCGCGACGACGACACCGGCCGCCGGGACGGCTACCGGGTGTGGGCCCTGCCCGGCCTGCCCGAGGTGCGCCCCGGCGACGACCTGGCCAAGCTCATCGCGGCCACCGAGCCCGCGTTGGCCGACGGGGACGTGCTGCTCGTCACGTCCAAGATCGTGTCCAAGGCCGAGGGCCGGATCGTCGAGGCCGCCGACCGGGAGGCCGCGATCGACGCGGAGACGGTACGGGTGGTGGCCCGGCGGGGCCCGCTGCGCATCGTCGAGAACCGTCAGGGCCTGGTCATGGCGGCGGCCGGCGTCGACGCCTCCAACACCCCGCCCGGGACGGTACTGCTGCTCCCCGAGGACCCCGACGCCTCCGCGCGCGGCATCCGCGAGGGGGTCCGCGACACGCTGGGCGTGAACGTCGGCGTGGTCGTCACCGACACGTTCGGGCGCCCCTGGCGGGCCGGGCTCACGGACGTGGCGATCGGCGCCGCGGGCGTCCGCGTCCTCGACGACCTGCGCGGCGGCACGGACGCGCACGGCAATCCGCTCGGCGCCACCGTCGTCGCCACGGCCGACGAACTGGCCGCCGCCGGCGACCTGGTCAAGGGCAAGGCAGCGGGCCTGCCCGTCGCCGTCGTGCGCGGGCTGGGACAGGTGGTCGTCGCCGAGGACGACGGCGAGGGCGCGCAGGCGATGGTGCGCGGCGCGCGCGACGACATGTTCCGCCTCGGCACCTCGGAGGCGGTACGGCAGGCGGTCACCCAGCGGCGTACGGTACGGACCTTCACGGACGAGCCGGTCGACCCCGGTGCCGTGCGCCGGGCGGTGGCCGCGGCCGTGACCGCACCGGCGCCGCACCACACGACGCCGTGGCGGTTCGTCCTCCTGGAGTCCGAGGACTCCCGCACCCGGCTGCTGGACGCGATGCGGGACGCCTGGATCGCGGACCTGCGGCGGGACGGCAAGAGCGAGGAGTCCATCGCCAAGCGCGTGCGGCGCGGCGACGTCCTGCGCAACGCGCCCTACCTCGTCGTCCCCTGCCTGGTCATGGACGGCTCGCACACCTACGGGGACGTGCGCCGCGACGGGGCCGAGCGGGAGATGTTCGTGGTCGCCACCGGCGCGGGTGTGCAGAACCTGCTCGTCGCGCTCGCCGGGGAGCGGCTGGGTTCCGCGTGGGTGTCCTCGACGATGTTCTGCCGGGACGTCGTGCGGGAGGCACTGGGGCTGCCGGGCGACTGGGACCCGATGGGGGCGGTGGCGGTCGGGCATCCGGCGGAGGAGCCGAAGGCCCGGCCGGAGCGGGACGCGGAGGCGTTCATCGAGGTGCGGTGAGGCCTCTACCCTCGTAGGGGCTCTCTCTCCCACTTTTCCCACTTCGCCCAAGGACCTCACTCGTGGCAGGACGTTTCGCTCCCCGGCCCCCGCGCGCCACCGTGCACGGCGGGATACCCCGGCAGGCGCCCGCGCCGGGCCGGGTCCGGGTGTGGGTGCCGGACGGGCCGCTGGACCTGGGGCTGGTGCTCGGGCCGCTGCGGCGCGGGCCGGGAGATCCGACGTTCCGGACGATGCCGGACGGGTCGGTGTGGCGGGCCAGCCGGACGCCCGCCGGGCCGGGCACGCTGCGGGTCACCGCGCGCGGCGGCGAGATACGGGGCGAGGCCTGGGGGCCGGGGGCCGAGTGGCTGCTGGAGCAACTGCCGCGGATGCTGGGCGCCGAGGACGACCCGTCCGCGTTCGTGCCACGGCACCGGCTGCTGGCGTTCACGGCGCATCGGCGGCCGGGGCTGCGGCTGGCGCGGACCGGGCTGGTGCTGGAGTCGTTGATCCCCTCGATCCTGGAGCAGAAGGTCACGACGCTGGAGGCGTACCAGGCGTGGCGACTGCTCGTCCGGAAGTTCGGTGAACCGGCGCCGGGGCCCGCGCCCGGGCGGATGTGCGTGATGCCGACGGCGCGGACGTGGGCGCTGATCCCGTCCTGGGAATGGCATCTGGCCGGGGTGGACAACAAGCGGGCGTCGACGATCCTGCGGGCCGTACGGGTCGCCGCGCGGCTGGAGGAAGCGGCCGGGATGGAGCCGGCGGCCGCGCAGGAACGGCTGGAGCTCGTGTCCGGGATCGGGCCGTGGACGTCGACGGAGACCGTGCAGCGCAGTCATGGGGCGCCGGACGCGGTGACGGTGGGGGACCTGCACCTGCCGGGGATCGTGGGCTTCGCGCTGGGTGGGGACCGGTATACGGATGACGCCGGGATGCTGCGGTTGCTCGAGCCGTATGCGGGGCAGCGGCATCGGGCGGCCCGGTTGGTGTTGTTGAGTGGGCGGGTGCCGGAGCGGCGGGCGCCGCGGATGGCTCCGCGGGGGATTGAGCGGTTGTAGCTGGTCCGGCGTTCCCTTGGCACCCGGCGTGGGCGCGGGGGCGGGTCGCGCGGGCCGGCGCCGACGGAGTGCCTCCCCCAGTGCCTGGACGGTGCCTGGACGGCCTGGGGGGGGACCAGGGAGTACCCCCCAACGCCCACCCGTGCCGCCCCAGCGGCATCGCTGCCCGCAGCGACGGCGGCAGGCGGCCGCCCGCAGCGACAGCGGCATCAGGCCGCCCGCAGCAACAGCGGCATCAGGCCGCCCGCAGCGACGGCAGCATCAGGCCGCCCGCAGCCGACGGCGCGAGCGCTACGCGTCCGACGAGAAGCGGAGGGCTGCCGCGGGGATGTGGGCGTCGCACCAGATTCGGGCGCCGGAGCGGAGTTCGTTGTCGGCGCCGATGACCGCGCCGTCTCCGATGACCGTGTCGGCGAGGACCGAGCGGGTGCCGACGCGGGCGCCGGTACCGATGAGGGAGTCGGTGATGACGGCGCCCGGCTCGATGACCGCACCCGGCAGGATCGTGCTGCCGAAGACGCGCGCCCCCTCCGCCACGAAGGCGCCCTCGCCGACCACCGTGCCGCCGGCCAGCTTGGCGTCGGGCGCGACCCGTGCCGTGGGCAGGACGAGGCGGTCGCCGCAGCGGCCCGGTATCGCCGGGGAAGGAGCGCGGCCCAGGACCAGGTCGGCCGAGCCGCGTACGAAGGCCGCCGGGGTGCCCAGGTCCAGCCAGTAGGTGGAGTCGACCATGCCCTGGAGGTGGGCGCCGGTGGCGAGGAGCTCGGGGAAGGTCTCGCGTTCGACCGAGACGGGGCGCCCCGCCGGGATCGTGTCGATGACCGAGCGGCGGAAGACGTACGCCCCCGCGTTGATCTGGTCGGTGACGATCTCCTCGGGAGTCTGGGGCTTCTCCAGGAAGGCGAGCACTCTGCCCGTGCCGTCCGTGGGGACCAGACCGTAGGCCCTCGGGTCCGTGACCTTGGTGAGGTGCAGGGAGACGTCCGCGCCCGTCGTCTCGTGGGTGCGGACCAGCGCGCCGATGTCCAGGCCCGTCAGGATGTCGCCGTTGAAGATCAGCACCGGCTCGTCGGGCCCCGAGTGCAGCCGGGACGCCACGTTGCGGATGGCGCCGCCGGTGCCGAGCGGCTCCTCCTCCGTGACGTACTCGAGGTGCAGGCCCAGCGCCGAGCCGTCGCCGAAGTACGGCTCGAAGACCTCGGCCAGGTAGCTCGTCGCGAGCACGATGTGCTCGACGCCGGCCGCCTTGGCCCGCGCCAGCTGATGCGTGAGGAACGGCACTCCGGCCGCCCGGACCATGGGCTTGGGCGTGTTCACCGTGAGCGGGCGCAGCCGCGTGCCCTTGCCGCCGACCAGGAGGATCGCTTCTGTCACCTGTCGTCTCTGCTTCCTGCCGGGACCGGCCGAACTGTCTTTCGGCGGGCCAGTGTATGCAGACCGTTCCGTGGCGCCTTCGATGACCGTGCCGTGGTGTGCCCTCAGCGGCCCTGGTACGCCGCCGCCTTCGCACGGGCCGTGCCGAGCTTGGCGTAGAGCTTCTTTCCGGGGCAGTTCGTGGCGAAGCCGTCGCGGTGACCGGAGATGACGTTCAGTCGTACCTTCTTGCCCTTTGAGTAGAGATTGCCACCCCCGGACTTCAGGTATGTCTTCCCGCGCGGATTCATGCCGTAGAGCCCGACCTTCCACGCGGTGAGCCGGGCGATCGCCTTCAGGGCGGCCGACGACGGCTTCTTCGAGCTGTACGTGCCGAGCACGGCGATGCCCATGCTGTTGGAGTTGAACCCCAGGGTGTGGGCGCCCAGTACCGGCTTGGACACGCCACCCGCCCGGCCCTCGTAGATGTTTCCGCACTTGTCGACGAGGAAGTTGTAGCCGAGGTCACGCCAGCCCATGCTGTTGACGTGGTAGCGGTAGATACTGCGGATGACCGAAGGCGCCTGTGAGCAGCGGTAGTTGTTGCCGGTGTCCGAGTGGTGCACGAAGGCCGTCTTGATCTTCTTCGTGTACTCGAACCCCTTCTCGCGCAGCTTCTCGTCGGCGCCCCAGCCACGGCGCGTGGTGATGCGTGGGCGGGGGCCGGCATGCGGCTCGGTCTTCTGCCGGGCGGGAAGTGCGGGGAGCACGGCGGGTTCGGCCCCGGTCCGCGCGCGGTCGGCCGGCGGCGGGGCGTCCTCGCCGGGGTCGACGAGTTCGAGGCGCAGGCCGCCGGGGAGTCGCGACGTGGCCGGGGCGGAGCGGGCGGCCTCGGGGGTGGTCTCCGCCCGTACCCGCACCTCCACGCCGTCACAGTCGCCCACCCACAGTGGTGCGGTGGCGCCGCGGACGCGGCCCGACGTGCTCTCGGGCGTGCCGGGGTCGGCGGCGTGGTCGGCGTTGTGGGTCTCCAGCTCCCGCCAGCCGGACCAGGTGCCGGTCGCGGTGGCGCGGGTACGGACCTCGACGCGGCCGTGGAGTTCGGTGGCGGGGTTGTCCCAGACGACGCCGACGAGCGAGAAGTGCCGTACGTCCCGGCGAGGCAGGCCCTGTTCGGCCGCGCCGGGTGCCCGGTCACGGGCGAGGGAGGCGAGGGGCAGCGACTGGGTGCCGCCGGGGGCGTACGCCTTGGTGGGTGCCGTCGCACCCGTCGTGGACGGGGTCGGGGAGTCCGAGGAGTCCGAAGGGGAGGTGGCGGCCGCCGCGGGCGGGGCGAGCGGGAGGGCCAGGGCCGCCACGCACGTGACACCGATCGAGGAAGCTAGGAATCCACGCATGCCCCTGATTCTGTACATCGTCAGACAAATATGTCTATTTGGGACCTGACGGGCCGTAGGGTTCTCTCGCCCGATCCGGTGGTGGTGCGGTACGCCGTCCGCTCGCTGCGCGTCGTGCGGCCCGCGTACGCTTGCGCGGGTGAACGCGACCGACCGCACCCCTGCCGACCTGCTGAGTTCCGCGCTCGCCGCGGACCCGGGACGCCCCCTGGTGACCTTCTACGACGACGCCACGGGCGAACGCGTCGAACTGTCCGTGGCCACCTTCGCCAATTGGGTGGCCAAGACCGCCAACCTCCTCCAGGACGAACTGTCCGTCGAACCCGGCGACCGGGTCGCGCTGCTGCTGCCCGCGCACTGGCAGACGGCCGTGTGGCTGCTGGCGTGCGCGTCGGTGGGTGTCGTCGCCGACGTGGCGGGCGATCCGAAGGCGGCGGACGTGGTCGTGAGCGGGCCGGAGCCGGAGTCGCTGGAGGCGGCGCGGGCGTGCTCGGGTCCGCGGATCGCGCTGGCGCTGCGGCCGCTCGGGGGGCGGTTCGCACCGGCGGCCCCGGAGGGCTTCGCCGATTACGCGGTGGAGGTGCCGGGGCAGGGCGACCGGTTCGTGCCGTACGCGCCGGTGGACCCGGAGGCACCGGCGCTGATCGTGGCCGGGCGGGAGTTCAGCGGGGCGGAGGTCGTGGAGACGGCTCGGGCGGAGGCGTCGGGGCTGGGGCTCACGGGGCCGGGGGCGCGGGTCCTGTCGGGATTGCCGTACGACACGTGGGAGGGATTGTGCGCGGGGCTGTACGGGCCGCTCGCCAGTGGGGGGTCGGTGGTGCTGTGCCGGCATCTGGAGCTGGCGGGGCCGGGTGTGGTGGATCAGCGGATCGAGGCGGAACGTGTTTCGGCGACGGCGCGGTGAGTTTCTGCGGGGGTGTTGGTGAGCCGGGGTTGAGGTGACGCCGGTGAGTCGGTGAACCGGTGCCGGCAAGGGACCGGCGTCGGTCTCGGTGCGGGGTGGGGCGCGCGGCCCGGCGCTGACCTGTGCCCGCGTCGGTCTCGGTGCGGCGTGGGGCGCGCGGCCCGGCGCTGACCTGTGCCCGCGTCGGCCTCGGTGCGGGGTGGGGCGCGCGGCCCGGCGCTGACCTGTGCCCGCGTCGGTCTCGGTGCGGGGTGGGGCGCGCGGCCCGGCGCTGACGGGGCGCCGCCTGCGCCCACCCGTGCCGCCCCAGGCGGCACGAATGCCCGCAGCTTGGGGGCGGCACGAATGCTCGCAGCTCGGCCGGGGCGGCGCGCGTGTTCGCAGTTCAGCGGTTCTGCCCCGTTCGGCCTATGTGCGTTCTGTCTTTGGTGCTCCCCCGGGGCATGGTCGTACCAGCGCGCTGGTGTGGACGGAGGCAGGCGTGGGCGATGACGCGGGCACGGCGGCCTCCGACGGGGGCGGCGGGGAGGCGGGGCACGGGGCGTCCGCGAGCGGCGGTGGGCTGAAGCGGCGGCGGCGCAGGCGGCGGCTGGGGATCGCCGGAATCGTGGTCATCGTGCTGGCCGGGGGTGCCGCCGGCGTCGGGTGGGCGGTGTACGCCAAGCTGAGCGGCAACATCACGTCGGACGAGGCGGCCGCCGCCGAACTCGAACGGTACGAGAAGGAGCGGCCCACCTCGCTGGTGCGCGGCGCGCAGAACGTGCTCCTGATCGGGTCGGACTCGCGCTCGGGGGACGGCAACTCCCGCTACGGCCGGGACTCCGGGACCGAGCGGTCGGACACCACGATCCTGCTGCACCTGGCCGCGGGCCGGGACAGCGCCACCGCCGTCTCCCTCCCCCGCGACCTCATGGTGAACGTCCCCGGCTGCCACCGCCCCGACGGGTCACTCACCGAACCGGCGTTCACACAGTTCAACTACGCCTTCGCGGCAGGCGGTTCGGCGTGCTCCATCCGTACGGTGGAGAAGCTGACCGGCATCCGGATCGACCACCACGTGGTCGTCGACTTCGAGGGCTTCAAGGAGATGGTCGACGCGCTCGACGGCGTCGAGGTGTGCCTGCGCAAACCGGTCGACGACAAGGACGCCAAGCTGAAACTGCCCGCGGGGAGGGTGACGCTCGACGGGGAGCAGGCGCTCGGATACGTCCGCGCCCGGAAGTCGCTCGGTGACGGCAGCGACACCGACCGGATGGACCGGCAGCAGCGCTTTCTGGGGGCGCTCGTGAACAAGGTGCAGAGCAATGGCGTACTGCTGAATCCGGTGAAGCTGTACCCCGTTCTGGACGCGGCCACGTCGTCGCTCACGACGGATCCGAATCTGGCAAATCTGCGCGGTTTGTACGACCTTGTGCGCGGGCTGCGCGGGATTCCCACCGAACGCGTGCAATTCCTGACCGTCCCCCGGGAGTCGTACGCGGGCGACGCCAATCGGGACCAGCTCGTGCAGCCCGGCGCCGAGAAGCTGTTCACCCGCCTGCGGACGGACGAGCCCGTGACGATCACGGCTGCCCGGCGGGATTCGACCGGCGGTACCGGGAATTCCGGTGAAGCCGGTGACCCCGAGTCCCCGGCGCCGACGTTCAGCGGGAACACCGCCGACGAGGACGTCTGCGAGTAAAGCGCATTCCAAAAAGGGGCAACTCCGAGTGCAAGGTGACATGCGCGAGCGGACAATTGTCCAAGAAATGCACCGGATTGCCCAGTTGTAAGGTTCGTGGAATGCGTCACTGCCGTCGCCCCGCGCCGGGCGGGCCGGTTAGTGTGAGCGATCCGGTGTGCCCGGCCGCGGAGATCCGCCCTGGCCACGCACTGAACTGACGTGAGCGAGACCGGGCGCCCTGAGGGAGGGCGCCGCGTGGCCCCGACGGAGGATTTGGACAACCGTGGACGCGCAAGGCCGTGGGCAGGCGGAGGACATCGACCCCGCAGACCAGTGGGTACTCAATCCGGACACCGGTGACTACGAACTGCGACTGCCTCCCTCCGCACCGCAATCGCCGGTCCCTGGCCCCCGCCGGGCCACGCCGGCACCGGACCGTGAGGTTCCCGCGCCCCGCAGACGCCGTGCGACGCCCGAGGAGCCGCCGCCGGGACGGCGCGACCGCCGGAGGCCGGCGAAGAAGAAGTCGAAGAAGAAGTCGAGGGCCAAGAAGATACTGCTGTGGACCGGCGGCACGATGGCGTTCGTCATCCTCGCCGTCGGCACGGCCGGATACCTCTACCTGGAGCACCTCAACGACAACATCGAGTCCCTCCCCGACGACGGCGCGAGCACCGGCGGGTTCCAGAAGGACCAGGCGATCAACATCCTGCTGATCGGCACCGACAAGCGCACCGGCTCCGGCAACGACGGCTACGGCGACAAGGGCAGCGCGGGCCACGCCGACACCACGCTCCTGCTGCACGTCTCCAAGGACCGCTCCAACGCGACCGCCCTCAGCATCCCCCGCGACCTGATCGTCGACATCCCCGACTGCCCGACCACGCAGGAGGACGGGAGTTCCAAGGTCATCCAGGGCTCCACCGGCGTCCGCTTCAACCAGAGCCTCGGCCAGAGCGGCCGTACACCCAGCTGCACGATGCGGACCGTCACCGAGCTGACCGGGGTCACGCCCGACAACTTCATGGTGGCCGACTTCAACGCGGTCAAGACCCTGACGTCGGCGGTCGGCGGGGTCGAGGTCTGCCTGGCGAAGGACATCAACGACTCCGAATCGCACCTGGATCTGCCGGCGGGCAAGCACACCATCGAAGGCGAGGACGCGCTCGCCTTCGTCCGCACCCGGTACTCCGTGGGCCTCGGCGGCGACCTGAGCCGCATCGAACTCCAGCAGCAGTTCCTCAGCTCACTGATGCGCAAACTGAAGTCCAACGACACGCTCACCAGCCCGACGAAGATGGTGAAGCTGGCCGAGGCGGCAACCAAGGCGCTGACCGTCGACTCCAAGCTGGACAGCATCGGCAAACTGAAGGACCTCGGTCTGGAGCTGGGCAAGCTCGACACCAAGAACCTGACCTTCGCGACGGTGCCGGTGAAGGACAACCCGGCCGAGGAGACGCCGGTGACCGTCGTCCTCAAGGAGGGGCCCGCCCAGCAGGTCTTCGACATGGTCAAGAACGACGTCTCCTTCACCGAGGTCAAGAAGAAGGAGAAGGAGAAGAACAAAAAGGAGGACGCCGCCGTCGCCGCGCGTCTGGAGGGCGCGAAGTCCGAGCCCTCCGAGATCCGCGTCCGCGTCCTCAACGGCGGTGCGTCGGCCGGCAGCGCGGGGCGTGAGCTGACCTACCTCCAGAACGAGGCGGGCGTCACCAAGTCCGAGAACGCGGGCAACGCCCCCGCCGACATCGCGAAGACCACCCTGGAGTACGCCCCCGACCAGGCCGACCAGGCCCGCGCCCTCGCCGAGATCCTCGGCCTGTCCGGCGCCGCCATGAAGCCCGGCGAGAGCGTCACCAACTCCCAGGGCCTGCCCACCATGACCCTCACCCTCGGCAAGGACTTCAAGGGCGCCGGAGTCAAGCTGGACGCCACCTCCGCGAAGGCACCGGAGGACCTCCAGAAGTCCACGGCGGACAAGGTCGAGTGCGCGAAGTGACCTGACGGGCCCCGCGCGCGTCTGACAGTACGACAGTCCATCGGTGAACGGTCTACCGGCGAACAATCCGTCGGCGTCGCCGTACAGCCAACGAGGGGCTCCGTACGTCCAACTGTGCGAACAGATCGCGTGCAGGGGCAGTTCGCGGGCCCGAGGGTGGGAGAGGGACATGACGCAGAGCAGTGTGCGCGGGAAGGGGACGCGACCGGACACCGTCCGGCACGCCCGCGACGGCGGGGACACCGGCGGTGACCGAGACGAGGACGGCACCGATACGGCGGACCGGCAGGGCCCGCCCAGCAGGAGAGGCAAGCGGCCCAAACGGCGCCGGACCGGGCACAAGCACCGAGCGCTCCGATGGTCGGCGACCACCCTCGCGGTCCTGATACTCGGCACGGCCGGCGCCGGATTCCTCTATTACGAGCACTTGAACGCCAACATCGAGAAGGGTGAGCGCAGCAGCGGCGACTCCAAGGCGCACAAGGCCAAGCCGAACGCGGCCGGGCAGACGGCTCTGAACATCCTACTGATCGGCTCCGACAGCCGCTCCTCCGACGCCAACCTGGCCTTGGGCGGCAGCAAAGACCATCGGGACAATCCGCCCCTCGGCGACGTGCAGATGCTGATCCACCTGGCCGCCGACCGCAAGAGCGCGGCGGTGGTGAGCATCCCCCGTGACACCCGGGTCGACATCCCTGCGTGCACCGACCCCGACTCGGGCGAGAAGTATCCGGCGACCAACGACATCATCAATGTGTCGCTGGCCCGCGGCGGCGCCGGTTGCACACTGGCCACCTGGGAGAACCTCACCGGCATCTACATCGACCACTGGATGACGATCGACTTCGCGGGCGTGGTCTCGATGGCCGATGCCATCGGCGGGGTCGAGGTCTGTGTGAACCAGAACGTCTGGGATCGCCCGCTGCCCACCCTGAGCGGAGGCTCCGGACTGAAGATGAAGGCCGGCCGGAAGAAGGTGGAGGGCAAGCAGGCGTTGCAATGGCTGCGCACCCGGCACGCCTGGGGCAGTGACCTGATGCGGGCACGGGCTCAGCACATGTACATGAACTCGATGATCCGCACGCTGAAGAGCCAGAACGTGTTCACCGACACGGGCCGGCTGATGGATCTGGCCGAGTCGGCCACCAAGTCCCTCACGGTCTCCGAGGAGATCGGCACGGTCAAGAAGCTCTACGACCTGGGAATGCAACTCAAGACGGTGCCCACGGAGCGAATCACCATGACAACGCTCCCCACAAAAGAGGACAATCTCGACTCCAATCACCGCCTCCCGGATGGCGCCGACGCCGACAGGATCTGGGCGATGATCCGCGACGACGTCCCCTTCGACAACAAGGGCGACAAGGCAGGCAAGACCTCTGCCGCCACCGGGAAGGGCGCCTTTGAGGAGCCGCCCGCCGACTCCGAGATCGGCGTCGTCGTACAGAACGCCACCGGCTCCGCCGCACTCGCTCCGGTCAGCGGGCGCGCGAACACGATCACCCAGGCCCTGGTACAGAAGGGCTTCGACAAGGCGCAGACAGACACCTCGGCCGCACTCTCCGAGGACAAGACCGTGGTCCGTTACCCAAGCGTCGATCTGGAGGCAGACGCCCGGCGCGTCGCCGATGAGCTGGGAATCCCCGTAACCGCCGTACTGAAGTCGACGGACGTGTCCGGGGTCACACTCACTGTCGGCGCCGACTGGCGCTCCGGTACGTCTTACCCGAAGCAGAAGGCGCCCGAAGCCGGGGACCTGCCCGAGACCAGTGACGCCCTCAACGGCTCGGACACCAGCAAATGTATGGACGTGTACGAGCCCTACCAGTGGTGATTATTCACGGAAACAGGGGAATTGCCCTGCTACAGGGACGTCGATGAGTCACCTGTGTAGTTGGGCGCTGAACTTGACGGATAGTGTGAGCGCTCCAGCGCCTCCGCCGCCCTGCAAGCCCCGGCATCCGCGCACTTGTTGACCCTTTACCGCGTACCTGCCGAGAAGGTACCGCATGGCCCCGACGGAGGATTGGGAGACCGTGGACACACAAGGACATGGGCGGGCAAACGACGTCGACCCCGCCGACCAGTGGGTGCTAAATCCACAGACCGGCGAATACGAACTGCAACTTCCTTCCTCCACGGCACAGTCGAGGCCCCGGTCCGCACCGGGATCAGCCGGCCCCGGTCCCCGTCGATCCACCCCCCGCCGGTCTCCGAACGCCGTTGGTACTTCCGACGCCGATGCGACACAGCACCGTACGGCCGCGCCGGGCCGTGAGGTACCACCGCAGCGACGACGTTCGACCTCCGTGGAACCGGGGAGGCGCGGACGCCGGCCGGCGAAAGGGAAGACGAAGTCGCGGGCCGGGAAGATCCTGCTGTGGACCGGCGGCATCATGGCGTGCGTCGTGCTCACGGCCGGTGTCGGCGGCTACCTCTACCTCAAGCACCTCGAGGGCAACGTCACGACGACGGACGTCGGCAGTGCCGGCAGCAGCAGCTTCAGCAAGGACGAGGCCTTCAACATCCTCATCATCGGCACCGACAAACGCACCGGCGAGGGGAACAAGGGCTACGGCGACAGCGGCAGCGTCGGGCACGCCGACACCAACATCCTGTTGCACGTCTCCAAGGACCGTACGAACGCGACCGCGTTGAGCATTCCGCGCGACATGATCGTGGACATCCCGGACTGCCCGACCAAGCAACCCGACGGCTCGGAAAAGGTGATTCCGGGGACGCAGGGCAAGCGTTTCAACATCAGTCTCGGGCAGGACGGCCGCGACCCGGGGTGCACGATGCGCACGGTCAAAGAGGCCACCGGCATCACGGTGGACCACTTCATGATGGCGGACTTCAACGCCGTGAAAACGCTGACGACGGCGGTGAACGGCGTGGAGGTGTGTGTCGCCAAGGACGTCGACGACGAGGACTCGAAGCTGCACCTGGACGCCGGCCCACACACCATCCAGGGCGAGGACGCGTTGGCGTTCGTCCGCACACGGCACAGTTGGGGCAACAAGGGCGATCTCGACCGCATCAAGGTACAGCAACAGTTTCTGAGCTCACTCATGCGCAAGATGTCCTCCAGCGACACTCTGACCAGCCCCTCGAAGCTGATCAAGCTGGCTGAAGCCGCCACCAAGGCGCTGACGGTCGACACCGGCATCGGCAAGGTCAGCACGCTCAAGGACGTCGCCCTCGAACTGAAGCAGGTACCGACGAAGAACATCACCATGCTCACAGTCCCGGTGAAGGACAACCCCACCGAGAAGGTCAAGGCGACCGTCGTCATCGACGAGGCGAAGGCTCCCCAGGTCTTCGACATGATCAAGAGCGACGTCTCCTTCACCGAGGTCAAGGAGAAGAAGGAGAAGGAGGCCGCCGCGGTCGCCGCCCGCCTCAAGGGCGAGAAGTCCGAGCCCTCCGAGGTCCGCGTCCGCATCCTCAACGGCGGTGCCCCCGCCGGCAGCGCCCAGCAGGAGCTGATCCACCTCCAGACGGATGCCGGGGTCGCCAAGTCCGAGAACGCCGGCAACGCACCCGCCGAGATCGCCAGGACCACCCTGGAGTACGCCCCCGACCAGGCCGACCAGGCCCGCGCCCTCGCCGAGATCCTCGGCCTGTCCGGCGCCGCCATGAAGCCCGGCGAGAGCGTCACCAACTCCCAGGGCCTGCCCACCATGACCCTCACCCTCGGCAAGGACTTCAAGGACGCCGGAGTCAAACTCAACGCAGCGTCGGCCGACACTCCGGACGTCCCGAAGTCCACCGCCGACAAGGTCGAGTGCGCCAGCTGAAGCAGAGCCCCCGGCTCTGGCCGGCAGGTGCGGCGGACGACAGCCGGACGAGGCCCCGATCAGCAGTGGCCTGACGCGTGCTGCCCCGGCGAGTGGCCGAGGCCCCTGCATCAAGGTGAGCCACAACTACGCCTGGTAGCCCACCCGTGGCCGGTAACGTGCGCAGATCCAGTGCACGTTACCGGCCACGATCATGACTTTCGGCCGATCTTCTGCACATGACGTGTCTGTCATGGCCCGGCCATGTGAAGATCCTGAACAGTAATCAGCGTCCACGGACGTCCCATGTACCGATTCAGGAGGACACGTTGAAGTTCAAGACCCGGGCCGGAAGAGTCGCAGCCTCCCTGGGACTCATGCTGTCGAGCATCGCCGGTTACTCGCTGGTCACCGCTCCGGCAGCGAGCGCGGCCACCTACGGCTGCAACGGCTCGCAGATCGACAGCTGGAACAACACCGTCTCCGGGAAGGTCTACGCGACGACCTACCTGTTCTGGGACGGCACGTACAACTGCGTGGCGGCAGTGAAGCGTGGTGACTACTACGGCAAGTCCTCGCGCATCCGCGTGGAGGGCTACACCGACGTCGGCGGCTACATAGGCGCCGACGACGGCCATTACCTCTACTACGCCAACTACACGTTCTACGGGAAGGGCCGCTGCATCGCAGTGGAGACCGACATGTGGAATTTCAGCGGCAACAACATCATCCAGGACCACGTGCCCTACAGCGGCTACTTCCACTGCGGCTGACGTACATCCCCTTCCTCAAGGAACCGAACGGAGAGACAACTGTGCGTGTGAACAAACGGCTGGTGTCCGCAGCTGCCGTCCTCGGACTCACCACTGCCGGAATGATTGCCACGGCGGGCACCGCCGAGGCCGCCGCCTCCTACAACGGCGCCTGCGGATCCGGCTACGGCGTGGTTGGCTCCAAGCGCGTCGGTGACGGCACCGCGTTCATCACCTACAACGGGTCCACCGGATACAACTGCGTCGTCACTGTCAGCGATACCCCAGGCACATCCATGTACATGGAAGCCCGTCTGCGGGTCCACAGAACTGACACCGTGTGGAAGTCCAGCGAGATGGACGCGGGCACCTTCAAGTATTACGCGGGTCCTGTCTATCAATACGCCAAGGGCTCCTGCATCGACTACGGCGGTACTGCGAACAACGGGAGTTACATTCAAATCGATTACGGCGTCCACTGCGGTTGACAGCAACCCTGCGGGACAACTCTGAGACCAAGGAGGCAATCATGCGGAAACTGGCTACTTTTGCCACTGCTTGTGCCATGGCACTGACATCGGCTGTCGGTCTCGCCGGCAATGCCTCCGCCGCCGACCGGAATGTGGCATACAACGGAGCGTGCGGCTCGGGCTACTCGGTGGTCAACTCGGGGGACATGCAGTACGGGCTGGGTACGGTGTACCTGACGTACAGCGCGTCCACCGGAAAGAACTGCGTCGTCGCGATTCAAACGGAACAGAAATACGCGAGTAAAATGATGGCCGAGGTGCGACGCACCGGATCGTCCACGTGGATAAGAGATTCCGGTGAGTACCGTTACTACGCGGGGCCTGTGTATGTGTCGGCCGCAGGCCACTGCGTCGACTGGGGCGGCAGCTACCTGGACGGCGGCGCCTACTTCTACGCGAACGCGACAAACTGCGGTTGACGGCCGTCTTGGTCACAGCGGGGTCAAAAGCGCGAGTCGCCGGGCCCCGCTGTAACTCCGATCGCGACTGATCGATCGTGATCCAGTCATCTCGAAGAGGTCCTCATGCAGGCAAGAAGAGCACTCTGGAGTTCGGTCGGCACACTGGTGATGGTGGCCGCGGGACTCACCGTCACGGCAAGTCCGGCATACGCCGCCGGCTACAACGGCGCCTGCGGCAGCGGCTACAACGTGATCGACTCGATGAGTGTCAGTAGTGGCAAGGGCACCGTCTATCTCACGTATAACGGTGGGTACAACTGCCTCGTGACGGTGAACAACACCGGTTCGACTCTGTGGATGGGAGCCCAACTCGAGATTGCGGGCGGCAGTTGGAAATTGGACGAGGGCTGGTACAAGTCCTATGCGGGCCCGGTATACGTCTACGCAGCCAACTCGTGCGTGGACTGGGGCGGCTGGGCCTCCACCGCAAAGAACGGAGAGACGTTCATCAAGTGGAACGACCACTGCGGCTGATGGCGAGGACGTCGTGAGCCGCGGGGTCACGCCACTCACTTCACGTTTGTCGAACCCATGACCGCCGGGCGCCGCGAGGCGATGACTCTCCTGGCCAGCGACTTCGGGCTGGTCAAAAAGCCCCAGCCCCACGACATGTGCATGGTCGCCAGCGCCACCGGGATCTGCGCCCGCGCCTTCAGCCCGAGTCCCTTGCCGGCGGGCAGCGAGCCGGCCACGATCGCCGCGAGGTACCCGCCGGGTATGACGAAGCCCCAGGGGGTCAGCACGGCGCCCACCACGACACCGGCCGCGATGGCGCACACGGCGGTCGGCGGGGCGAGGTAGCGCAGGTTGATGGAGCCCGAGTGGTACCGGGCGACGACGTGCCGCCAGCGGCCGTAGTCCTTGTACTGCTTGGCCAGCGCCCGCATGCTCGGCCTCGGGCGGTAGGACACCCGCAGCTCGGGCGAGAACCAGATCAGACCGCCGGCCTCGCGGATGCGGAAGTTCAGCTCCCAGTCCTGGGCGCGGATGAACTCCTCGTTGTAGCCGCCCTGCCGCTCCAGCGCCTCGCGGCGGAACACGCCGAGATAGACGGTCTCGGCGGGAGCCGCCTGTCCGCCCGTGTGGAACGCGGCGTTGCCCACGCCGATCTTCGACGTCATCGCGGCGGCGACGGCGTCCTCCCAGGCGTTCTCGCCCTCGGCGTGCATGATGCCGCCCACGTTCTGCGCGCCGGTCTCCTCCAGGAGCCGTACGGCCGTGGCGATGTAGTTCGGCGACAGCATGCCGTGGCCGTCGACGCGGACGACGACCGGATGGCGGGAGGCCTTGATCGCGGCGTTCAGCGCGGCGGGCGTACGGCCGGTGGGATTCGGCACGGTGTGCACGCGCGGATCCTCGGCGACGAGCTCGGCGGCGATCTCTTCCGTACGGTCCGTGGAAGGACCGACGGCGATCACGACCTCCATCTCGCCGGCGTACTCCTGGGCGAGGATGGCGCGGACGGCGCCGCGCAGGTGCCGCTCCTCGTTGAGGACGGGCATGATCACGGAAACGGCGGGCAGCCGCACGTCGGACTTGGCGTTCATCGGTGCTCACGTTACCGCGAACGGGGGACACGGGTGCGCGCCGCGGGGGTCACAGCACCGGGCAGCAGATCGTATGGGCCTACGGTGCTCACGAATCCCACGTCCGGCCTCACGCTCCACGCCCAGGGGCCCGTCCCCGCGGAGGTGTCCCCTTGCCCACACCGCCCCGCTCGTCCCGGGTCCCGGCCCCGACCGACCGGAGCGGACCTCCGTCGCAGCGCGGCGGCCCCCGGCCGTCCCGGCGTCCGCGGAGGCCCCCCGTACGGCGGAAGAAACCGCGCTGGGCCATGCGGGCGGTGACCGCGCTGTCGGTGGTGGTGCTCGGCTCCGCCGGGATCGGACACGCGGTGCTCTCGAGCCTGGACTCGGACATCTCGCGGGTCGACGCCTTCAAGGACATGAAGAACCGGCCCAGGGCCGGCGACGGCATGAACGTCCTGATGGTCGGCACCGACGGCCGGGACGAGATCAGCAAGGAGGAGCGGCGCAAGTACAGGCTGGGCGGCGCCCCCTGCCACTGCACCGACACCGTCATGATCGTGCACATCTCGGAGGACCGGGAGCGCGCGAGCGTGGTCAGCCTGCCGCGCGACTCGTACGCCGAGACGCCCGGCCACACCGACCGCACCACGGGCGAGCACCACAAGGGGCACCCGCTCAAGCTGAACGCCGCCTACGCCGAAGGCGGTCCGCAGCTGACCATCCGCACCGTGGAGAACATGACCCGCGTGAAGATCGACCACTATCTGGAGGTCGACTTCACCAGCTTCATGAAGACCGTGGACGTGCTCGGCGGTGTGAAGATCTGCACCGTCCAGCCGCTCAAGGACAGCTACACCGGACTCGACCTCGCCGCGGGCACCCACACGCTGATGGGCGGGCAGGCGCTGCAGTACGTGCGCTCCCGCCACCTCGACGGTGCCTCGGACCTGAGCCGGATGAAGCGCCAGCAGCGCTTCATGGCCGCCCTGATCGAGCGGGCGACCTCCTCGGGGATCCTGCTGAACCCGCTGAAGTTCCGTGACGTGACCCAGGCCGTGCTGGGCTCGGTCCGCGCCGACCAGGGCTTCGGCACCGACGAGCTGCTGACGCTCGGGCGGGCGATGCGGAACTTCTCGCCGTCGTCCTCCGAGTTCACCACCGTGCCGATCGGGCAGATGGGCTACGCCGTCAAGGGCGTCGGATCGACCCTGAAGTGGGACCCGGCGAAGTCGAAACGGCTCTTCGACGCCCTGCGCGAGGACAGGCCGCTGGCCGCGCCGAAACCGAGGCCGAAGGGGCCGGCGCCGGTGCGGGTCCCGGTGGACCCGAAGCAGATCCGCGTCCAGGTGGAGAACGGCACCCGCACCTCCGGGCTCGGCAAGCGGGTGGACGACGCGCTGGCCGCGACCGGGTTCCGCACCACCAAGGCGCCGCGCAACGCCACCGACCGGGCGGTCGAGCGGACCGTCGTCGCCTACGACCCCCGCTGGGACCAGTCGGCCAAGTCACTGGCCGCCGCCCTGCCCGGCAGCGAGCTGAAGCCCGTCAAGGGGCAGGGGGCGACGCTGAAGGTGATCGCCGGCGCCGACTTCAAGAAGGCCGTGAAGGTACGGCCGGCCGACCCGCCGCAGGAGTCGGGCACGGTGGTGCGGGGCGACGAGGTGGTCTGCGGCAAGGAGTGAGGCGCGCCGGGGCTCGCCGACGCGCGTCGGCTCAGTTTCCGGAGACGGTGACCT
This sequence comes from Streptomyces sp. MMCC 100, assembly GCF_041538145.2. NCBI lineage: Bacteria > Bacillati > Actinomycetota > Actinomycetes > Kitasatosporales > Streptomycetaceae > Streptomyces > Streptomyces sp. MMCC 100. The sequence continues at coordinate 519,352 of NZ_JBGORK020000001.1, read as the reverse complement.
TGTCGTCGTTCTTGAGCTCCTGGACGAGCTTCTTCACCTTGGTGTCGTCCCACTTGAGGTTGCCGCCGACGCTGCCGGAGACCGGCATGTTCAGCGAGGTGCCGTCGCCGCCGCTGACGCTCTTCATCGCCCAGAACATGCTCGCCAGGTCGAACAGGCCCATGTCCTTGTCGACGACGAGGGAGTCCAGGCCGGCGCCCATGGTCGGGTACAGCTTGAACGGGTTGAGGACGGTGGACGGGGTGGCCACCTGGCTCGCCAGTGCCGACAGGAACTTCTGCTGGTTCTTGGTGCGGTCCAGGTCCGAGCCGGGCAGGGCGTACCGGGTGCGGACGAAGGCGAGGGACTCCTCGCCGTTCAGGGTCTGCTTGCCCTTCTTGAAGTCGGCGCCGGACTTCTTGTCCTTGATGTCCTGCGGGATGTCGATCTCGACGCCGCCGACCGCGTCCACGATGTTCGCGAAGCCGGCGAAGCCGATCTCCACGTAGTGGTCCAGGCGCAGCCCGGTGTTGTGCTCGACGGTGCGCACCAGCAGCTCGGGGCCGTCCTCGGCGTACGCGGCGTTCAGCTTGGTGTGCCGGCCCGTGCCCGGGTACTTCTTGCCGGACTCGGAGCCGACGAAGCTCGGGATCTCCACGTCCGAGTCACGGGGCAGGGAGATCAGCGTCGACCCGTTGTCCCCGGTGTGCAGGATCATCATGGAGTCGGTGCGCTTGCCCTCGGCGGAGCCGGTGTGGAGGTCCTTCTTCTGCTCGTCGGTCATGCCCTCGCGGCTGTCGGACCCGACGATCAGGTAGTTCGTGCCCTCGCCGGCCTCGGGGCGCTCGATGACCTTGGACAGGTCGACCTCGCGGTTGAGCTTGGAGTCGGCCCAGAAGTAGGTGCCGACGGTCGTGACGACCAGCACGGTCACCACCGTGATCGCGGTCCACTTGATCCGGCGGCGCCAGTTCGGCGCGGGCCGGCCCTGACCCTGACGGCCGGGGCCCTGGCCGCCGCCGCTGCCCCCGTAGACCTGGCCGGTGTTGTAGCCGCTGTCGTACCCGTCGCCGCCGTACCCCTGGCCGTCGGTGTACGACGGCTGCTGGGGCACCCCGGCGCCGTACGGCGGGGCCGACGGGCCCGGGCCGGACGGCGGCGTCGCGCCGCGGCGGACCTGACGCATCACGCGCGCGCTCTCGGGCCGTGCACTCGCGCTGCCGCGTCCGTATCCGCTGCCGCGGTTGTCACCGGACCATCCCTCGGGCCAATCATTCATGCGCACCAGTGTGCAGGGCTCCCCGGTGGGCGTTACAAGGTTCGTCGGAAAATCAGGGCAGCGCTGTTGCGAACCCGACACAAAAACACCCCGGTGTAGCCCCGGCATAAGGTGGAGGGCATGACAGACCAGGCAGAACAGGCCTCGGCCGCGCAGTCGGCGTCCTCGGAGATCCCGGGCAAGCCGACCTCGGCCTCCCGCACCACCCTCAGCCACATCATGACGCACAGCGACACCAACCTTCTGGGCACGGTGCACGGCGGTGTGATCATGAAGCTCGTCGACGACGCGGCGGGCGCCGTGGCCGGACGGCACTCCGGCGGGCCCGCCGTCACCGCGTCCATGGACGAGATGGCGTTCCTCGAGCCTGTCCGCGTCGGCGACCTCGTCCATGTGAAGGCGCAGGTCAACTGGACCGGCCGCAGTTCCATGGAGGTGGGCGTCCGGGTCCTGGCCGAGCGCTGGAACGAGTCCACCCCGGCCACCCAGGTCGGCTCGGCCTACCTGGTCTTCGCCGCCGTGGACGCCGACGGCAAGCCCCGCACGGTCCCGCCGGTCCTCCCCGAGACCGAGAAGGACAAGCGCCGCTACCAGGAGGCCCAGATCCGCCGCACCCATCGCCTGGCCCGCCGCCGCGCGATCATGGAGCTGCGGGAGCGACGGGTGGCGGAGGGCTACGAGGACTGACAGTCTTCCGGGACGTCAGAGGCGTCAGAGCATGAGCAGGAGGCGTGTGTTCGGGACGAGCTTCCGGTTCACGCTCGTGCTCTGCACGAAGATCGTGAAGTCGTCGTTGTGGTCCGGCTTGATACGGACCTCCACGTCCGGCAGCCCGAGCAGGGCGCGGGCCTCGGGCCCCGTGTACACCCGGTCCGTCTTCTTCTCCAGCACCGATATCTGCTTCTTCGGCTGGACCTTCTCCGACTTGCTCAGCTGGTAGAACGCACCACCGGTGCGGTAGGTGTGCCCGCACTCGACGACCCAGTCCCGGATCGCCACGTCGCGGGTGACGTCGATCAGCTGGTACTTCGACGACTCCACCGGCGCCAGGCCGGCCGCCTTGATGGTGTCCTTGTTGACCGCGTCCCCGCCCGTGGAGAACACGGCCCGCGACCCCCGGATGCCCTTGGTGCGTCCCACCATGAACTTCTCGGTGGCCTCCTGGATGACCTGTCCGGCCTCCTCCAGGCCCTGGGTGCTCGTGGCGTCCCAGATGGCGATGTTGTCCTTCGGGAAGCCGTACTGCATGGCCTCGCGCTTGCCCATCTGGTCCGGCACGAGGACGGCCAGCGTCCAGTTGTCCGCCTGCGTCTCGATCATCTGGGACACGGCCTCGACCAGTGCGCGCGGATCCCTGGCGGGGGCGTCCGGGCAGCGGTGGCTCACGTTCTCCTGTCCGTCGGTGAGGACGAACGTCAGGAAGCTGTGGTCTCCGTAGAGCTGGGCCGTCTGCGCCAGCTCACGCTGCGACTTGAGCGTGGCCGCCAGCAGCGCCGTCATGCCACCGACCCGGTACATCTGCTTCAGCGACGGCATCCGCAGCACGTCCTTGTCGTAGATGACGCACTGCACCCTGTCGGCGAAGACGTACACCGTGACGCGGGTCTCCTGGTCCAGTTCCTGCGACCGGCGGGCCAGATAGGCGATCTGCTGGTCGGCGACCTCGACCACCTTGTGGCTCAGGCGGGACATGGACGAACTGGCGTCCAGCACGAGAGCGACGTGGTTGATGTAGTTCTGGCGTCCGGACATGGCGGCTCCCCCTCTTACCGATTGCCGCTCGGCGGCTTCCCGACTCGATGGACCTACCGTCTCATCCACCACTGACAATCGATCACGACGAGCGAGGGGCGCCCGTCGCCGGACGCCCCTCGCTGGAAAACACCGGCCGCTACGGCAGGTTGCGCGCCATCACGATGCGCTGGACCTGGTTGGTGCCCTCGTAGATCTGCGTGATCTTGGCGTCGCGCATCATGCGCTCCACCGGGTAGTCGCGGGTGTAGCCGTAGCCGCCGAGCAGCTGGACGGCGTCCGTGGTGACCTCCATGGCCACGTCGGAGGCGAAGCACTTGGCGGCGGCGCCCTGGAAGGTGAGGTCCCCCTCTCCACCTCCGGCGGCGACGCGCTCGGACTTCGCGGCGGCCGCGTACGTCAGCTGGCGGGCGGCCTCGATCTTCATGGCCATGTCGGCCAGCATGAACTGGATGCCCTGGAAGTCGGCGATCGGCTTGCCGAACTGCTTGCGCTCCTGGACGTAGCCCTTGGCGTAGTCGAGGGCGCCCTGGGCGATGCCGAGGGCCTGGGCGGCGATGGTGATGCGGGTGTGGTCCAGCGTCTTCATCGCGGTGGCGAAGCCGGTGCCCTCCGCGCCGATCATGCGGTCGGCGGGGATGCGGACGTTGTCGAGGTAGACCTCGCGGGTCGGGGAGCCCTTGATGCCGAGCTTCTTCTCCGGGGCGCCGAAGGAGACGCCCTCGTCGGACTTCTCGACGACGAAGGCGGAGATGCCCTTGGAGCGCTTGGTGGGATCGGTGACGGCCATCACCGTGTAGTACTCGCTGACGCCGGCGTTGGTGATCCAGCGCTTGACGCCGTTGAGCACCCAGAAGTCGCCGTCGCGGACGGCCTTGGTCTTCATGCCGGCCGCGTCGGAGCCCGCGTCGGGCTCGGAGAGGCAGTAGGAGAACATGCCGTCGCCCTTGGCGAGCGGGGTCATGTACTTCTTCTTCAGCTCCTCGGAGCCGGAGAGGATCACCGGGAGCGAGCCGAGCTTGTTCACGGCCGGGATGAGGGAGGAGGAGGCGCAGGCGCGGGCCACCTCCTCGATCACGATGACCGTGGCGAGCGCGTCGGCGCCCGCGCCGCCGTACTCCTCGGGGACGTGCACCGCGTGCAGGTCGTTCGCGGTGAGGGCGTCCAGGGCCTCCTGCGGGAAGCGGGCCTCCTCGTCCACCGCGGCGGCGTGCGGCGCGATCTTCGCCTCGGCCAGCGAGCGGACGGCGTCGCGGAGCATGTCGTGCTCCTCCGACGGGCGGTACAGGTCGAAGTCAGCCGATCCGGCCAAGGTGTCTCACGCTCCAAAACGCTGTGATGCTGGGCACGCTAACTACCGTTAAGTAACCCAAATTTTAGAGCCCGCCCGCGTTCGTGGATAGGTGAGCTTGACGACAGCCGACCGAAAGGCTTTTCCCGCGTCCCCGATATGCTCGGGCGCGCACCCATGCCGTACACCTCTGGAGCACCCATGGCCCTGAAGATCACCGTGATCGGTACCGGTTATCTCGGCGCGACCCACGCGGCGGCCATGGCCGAACTCGGTTTCGAGGTGCTGGGTCTCGACGTGGTGCCCGAGAAGATCGAGATGCTCCAGCGGGGCCAGGTCCCGATGTACGAGCCGGGTCTGGAGGAGCTGCTGGGCAAGCACGTCGCCGGGATCGAGGGCTCCAGCGGGCGGCTGCGCTTCACCACCGACTTCGCCGAGGTCGCGGCCTTCGGCGACGTGCACTTCCTGTGCGTGAACACCCCGCAGAAGCACGGCGAGTACGCCTGCGACATGTCGTACGTCGACTCCGCGCTGGCCTCGCTGGCGCCGCACCTGACCGGCCCCGCGCTGGTCGTCGGCAAGTCGACGGTGCCGGTGGGATCCGCCGACCGGCTGGCCGCCTACCTGGCCGAGCACGCACCGGCCCGCCACGAGGCCGAGCTGGCCTGGAACCCGGAGTTCCTGCGCGAGGGCTTCGCCGTGCAGGACACGCTGCATCCGGACCGGATCGTGGTCGGCGTGCGCAGCGAGCGGTCGGAGAAGCTGCTGCGCGAGGTCTACGCGACACCGGTCGCGGAGGGCTCGCCCTTCGTCGTCACCGACTTCCCGACCGCCGAGCTGGTGAAGACCTCGGCGAACTCCTTCCTCGCCACCAAGATCTCGTTCATCAACGCGATGGCGGAGGTGTGCGAGGCGGCCGACGGCGACGTGGCCAAGCTGGCGGAGGCGATCGGGTACGACGACCGGATCGGCCGGAAGTTCCTGCGGGCCGGGATCGGCTTCGGCGGCGGCTGTCTGCCCAAGGACATCCGCGCCTTCATGGCGCGCGCCGGTGAGCTGGGCGCCGACCAGGCGCTGACCTTCCTGCGCGAGATCGACTCGATCAACATGCGCCAGCGCGGCCAGATGGTGGAGCTGACCCGGCAGGCGCTGGGCGGCGGCCCGTTCCTCGGCAAGCGGATCGCGGTGCTGGGCGCCACCTTCAAGCCCGACTCGGACGACGTACGGGACTCCCCCGCGCTGAACGTCGCCGGGCAGGTGCACCTCCAGGGCGCCCAGGTGACGGTGTACGACCCCAAGGGCATGGAGAACGCCCGGCGGCTCTTCCCGACGCTCGGCTACGCCGATTCGGCGCTGGAGGCGGTGCGGGGCGCGGACGTCGTCCTGCACCTCACCGAGTGGCGGGAGTTCCGCGAGCTGGACCCGGAGGCGCTGGGCGAGGCGGCGGCGGCCCGGGTGATCCTGGACGGGCGCAACGCCCTGGACCCGACGCTGTGGCGGAAGGCCGGCTGGACGTACCGGGCGATGGGCCGGCCCACCGCCTGACGACGCCACGGAGGACGCCGGTTCGGCCGAGGCTCAGTCGGCCGAACCGGCGTCCGTCCGCATTGTGCCGCGCGGCGCGGCCGGGCGGCCGGTGAAGCGGGCGGCGTTTACGAGTCCTTGGCGCGGTAGCGGCGCATCTTGGCACGGGCCCCGCACACCTGCATGGAACACCAGCGGCCGCGCCCGGCCGGACTGCGGTCGTAGTACGCCCAGTGGCAGTCGGCGGCCTCGCAGGCCTTGAAGCGGCTCCAGGTGCCGGCCACCAGCGCCTCGGCGACGGCGGCGGCGACGCGGGCGGTCAGTGAGCCCTCCCCGGCCGGGGCGAGGGCGGCGGAACCGTCGGCCGGGTCGACGGCGACGACCAGCGGGGCGGCGGCCAGCAGCTCGCCCAGCGGGGTCACCGCGCGGTGCGGCGAGTGGCCGGCGTGGGCGAGCAGGGCGGCGCGCAGGGACTCGCGCAGCTCACGGGCCGCGGGTACGTCGCCCTCCGCCAGCCCGAGCCGCGCCCTGCCCTCCTCCGTGTCCAGCGAGTCGGCGCCCGTCTCGAGGTCCAGCGTGTTCACCAGGGTCTCGACCAGGCCCAGGCCTCCCGGTGCGGGCGATCTCTCACTCATGCTTGCGACGTTACCCCCAATGGGGCAGCATGCAGTAACCGTTACCGGTTATCCGCACTGTGCTGGTAACCGAAGCCCGCGTGCTTCAAGGAGGAAGTCATGGCTGTCGCCGAACTGGGCCCCGTCGTCCTGGACTGTCCCGACCCCCGCGCACTGGCCCGCTTCTACGCCGACGTGCTCGGCGGCACCGTCGAGGGCGAAGGGGAGGGCGACTGGGTCGACCTGAAGCTGCCGGACGGACGGGCGCTGGCGTTCCAGGCCGCACCCGGGTTCGTACCGCCGAAGTGGCCCGCGCCCGACGACTCGCAGCAGTTCCACCTCGACCTCGAGGTGAAGGACCTGGACGCGGCCGAGAAGGCCGTCCTCGGACTGGGCGCGAGGCCGCTGGACGCGGAGGACCGCACCCGTACCTTCCGGGTTTACGCCGACCCGGCCGGGCACCCGTTCTGCCTCTGCGCCTGCTGAGCGCCCGTCCGCCGAGACCGGGAGGTTTCCCCATGGCACCCGCGGCACGTTTCCGTTCGGTCGTCGTCGACTGTCCCGAGCCCCGTGAGCTGGCCCGCTTCTACGCGGCCGTCGGGGGCGGCACGCTCGACGAGGAGAACTCGGACTGGGTCGTCCTCCAGGTGCCCGGCGGGCCGCGGCTGTCCTTCCAGCGGGCGCCGGACCTCACCCCGCCCGAGTGGCCGCGCTCCGACCGCAACGCCCAGCAGTTCCACCTCGACTTCGACGGCGGGGCGACCTGGGCGGAGATGGACGCGGCGCACGAGAAGGTGCTCGCGCTGGGCGCGCGGCTGCTGGACCGGGAGGACCGGGAGAAGAAGGACTTCATGGTGTACGCCGATCCGGCGGGGCATCCGTTCTGCCTGTGCCGGATCGAGCACACGTGACGCTCGCGCGGACTACCCGTCCAGGTCGGCGATGGTCGCCGTGGACGGCTCGCGGCGCAGCTGGGCGGCCTTCGCGGTGAAGGCCGCGGCACGCAGGACGCGCTGGACGTTCCCCCAGGTCAGCAGGGCCACGTCCGCCTCGTCCCAGCCGCGGCGGAGCAGTTCGGCGACGAGCCGGGGGTAACAGGAGGGGTCGCCCAGCTCCAGCGGGTGGGCGGTGCCGGTGTCGTAGGTGCCGGACAGGCCGACGCTCTGCGGGCCGGCCACCGTGCGGACGTGGTCGAGGTGGTCGGCTACGTCCCGGACGGTCGGGCCGGTCTGCTCGGCGGTCAGCGGCACCATGCACAGGCCGCCGGCCGCGCCCAGCTCCACCAGCAGGTCGTCGGGGAGGTTGGCGGGGTGCGGGCGCAGGGCGCGGGCGGCGGAGCGGGTGCACAGTGCCGGCGCCTTGGACACCGCGAAGGTGCGGCGGACGGTCTCGGCGGACGCGCCGGAGAGGTCGGCGACGACACCGAGGCGGTTCATCTCGCGCACGACCTCCTCGCCGAACCGGGTCAGTCCCGCCTCGCTCGCCCAGGTCACCCCGGACAGCGTCAGCGCGCGCAGGCCGAGGGCGTGCAGGGAACGCAGGATGCCGAGGCGGTCGCCGAGGGCGGCGGCGCCCGCGGGACCGGGCAGCACGGCGATCCGGCCGCAGTTGCGGGCATCGATGGCCTGCCCCGCGTCGTATGCCAGGCGCAGGCCCTCCGGGTGGGCCCGCACGACCGTCTTGACCAGGTCGAGCTGCTCCAGCGTGGCGCCGATCGCACGGTCCCCGTCGACGGACTCGGGCAGGTGCAGGGACCACAGCAGCGCGCCCACGTGCCCCTCGCGCAGCCGCGGCACGTCGGTGTCGACGGCGCTCTCGCCCAGCTCCAGGTCGTACCAGGGCAGGTGCCTGAGCGCCCAGGGCAGCCCGTTGCAGCCGTCGGCGACGGGATGGGCGGCCAGCACGGTGTGCGCCCGGGTCAGCGGCTCGTCGTCGGGGTCGGACACGGGTGCGTAGGGCTCCGGCGGAAAGGCCTCCGCGGCGAGCGGCACGGGCAGGTCGTCGAGCCCACCGGCCTCGGTACCGGTGTGCAGGTCGTCCTGGAGGTCTGCCATGGCGGGCTCCGTACGGTCGTCGTGAGATACGGCCACCGTCGCACGGAGCGGTAAGGGCTTCCTGGTGGATGGGGCGTTCGGGGGTACGCGGCTCAGCCTCTGGCCGCGTCGATCACCTCGTCCAGGGTGTCCCGGGAGCGGAGCAGTTCGGCGATGGTCCGGTCGATGCGGGCTCGCTCGGCGGTGAGGTCGGCGACCAGCTTCGGCGTGGCCACCGCCGAGGGGCCGCCGTCGCCGTCGCGCATGCACGGCAGCAACTGCACGATCTTGCTGCTGCAGAGCCCGGCCGCGTACAGCTCCTGGATCCGGATGACCCGGTCGACGGCCGCCTCCGCGTACTCGCGGTGCCCGCCGGGCGTACGCTCGGCCGCGAGCAGCCCCTGCTTCTCGTAGTAACGCAGCGAGCGTTCACTGACGCCCGTACGCCGGGCCAGTTCGCCGATCCGCATCCGCCGTGCCTCCCGGTTCCCGACTTGATTCTGACATCAGTGTCAAGTTTTAGCGTACGAGCATGCCGAACACAACAGACCTCTTCGCTTCCGCCCCGCTCGGCCCCCTCACCCTTCCCAACCGTCTCGTGATGGCCCCGCTCACCCGCAACCGGGCCGAGGCCGACGGCACTCCGACCCCGCTCATGGCCACCTACTACGCCCAGCGCGCCTCGGCCGGGCTGATCGTCGCCGAGGCCTCGACGCCGAACGCGGTCGGGCAGACGTACCCCGACATCACCGCCGTTCACAGCGCCCGGCACGTGGCGGGCTGGCGGCGGGTCACCGAGGCCGTGCGGGAGGCGGGCGGCCGGATGTTCCTCCAGCTCCAGCACGGCGGCCGGGTCGGGCATCCGGCCACGAGCGGACTGACGCCCCTCGCGCCGTCGCCGGTGCCGCTGCCCGGGACCGTCTTCACGCCCGACGGGCACCGGCCGGCCGTGGTCCCACGGGAGATGACCGTCGAGGACATCCGGACCACCGTCGCCGACTTCGCACGGGCCGCCCGCAACGCGCTCGACGCCGGTTTCGAGGGGGTGGAGGTGCACTCCGCCAACGGCTATCTGCTGCACCAGTTCCTGGCCGCCAACACCAACCTGCGCACCGACGGCTACGGCGGCCCCGTCGCCGGACGGATCCGGTTCACGGCCGAGGTGGTGGAGGCCGTGGCCGCCGAGATCGGCGCCGAGCGGGTGGGGCTGCGGCTCTCCCCCGGCAACACCGTCAACGGCATCGCGGAGGAGGGGACCGAGGAGATCTACCCGGCGCTAGCGCAGCGGCTCGGCGGGCTCGGGCTCGCGTATCTGCACCTGGTGTACGCCGACCCGGACACCCCGGTGTTCGGAAAACTGCGCGCGGGGTGGCAGGGCGTGCTGATCGCCAACCCGGTGCTGGGCGAGGAGTTCACCGCGGACACCGTGCGCCGCGCCTCCGAGCGGCTGCTGGCCGCGGGCGCCGACCTGATCGCCCTGGGCCGGCCCTTCCTCGCCAACCCCGACCTGGTGCGGCGGCTGCGGTCGGACGCGCCGCTGAACCCGGTACGGGACCGGTACCTCATGTACGTGGGCGGGGCGACCGGCTACACCGACTACCCCGCCCTCGAAGAGGTGACGGCTCAGCCGTCCAGTTCCGCCAGCGACGCGTTGGACGGACCCCGCGTCGCCTGAAGCCCCCGGGCCACGTCCTCGGCGGCGTCGAGGACGCGGACCGCGTTCTTCCAGGTCAGCTTGGACAGGTCGGCCTGGGACCAGCCGCGCTCCAGCAGCTCGGCGATCAGGTTCGGGTAGCCGGAGACGTCGCCCAGGCCGTCCGGGGTGAAGGGCGTGCCGTCGTAGTCGCCGCCGATGCCGAGGTGGTCGACGCCGGCGACCTCACGCATGTGGTCGAGGTGGTCGGCGACCGTGGAGACGGTGGCGACGGGGCGCGGGACGCGCTCCTCGAAGGCCGCGTGGACCTTCATCGCCTCGGGGCTGGAGTCGAGGTGGTGGAAGCCGTGCGCCCGCATGTTCTCGTCGGCCTCGGCCGTCCAGTCCACGGCGGCCTGGAGCACGAACTTCGGCACGAACGTCACCATCGCCATCCCGCCGTTGGCCGGCAACCGCTCCAGGACGTCGTCCGGGATGTTGCGCGGGTGGTCGCAGACGGCGCGGGAGGAGGAGTGCGAGAAGATCACCGGCGCGGTGGAGGTGTCCAGCGCGTCGCGCATCGTCGTCGCCGCGACGTGCGAGAGGTCGACCAGCATGCCCTCGCGGTTCATCTCCCGCACGACCTCGCGGCCGAAGGCCGACAGGCCGCCGACGCCGGGCTCGTCGGTCGCCGAGTCCGCCCACGCGACGTTGTCGTTGTGGGTGAGCGTCATGTAGCGCACGCCGAGCGCGTACAGGGCGCGCAGTGTGGCCAGCGAGTTGTCGATGGAGTGGCCGCCCTCGGCGCCCATCAGGGAGGCGATCCGGCCCTCGGCGCGCGCGGCCTCCATGTCGGCGGCGGTCAGCGCGGCCCGCAGCTCGCCGGGGTGGCGGTCGATCAGCCGCCGTACGCAGTCGATCTGCTCCAGCGTCGCCGTCACCGCGCCCGGCAGGTCGGAGCGGACGTACACCGACCAGTACTGCGCGCCGACGCCGCCGGCCCGCAGCCGGGCCAGGTCGGTGTGCAGGTGGGCGGTCTGGTCGGCGGCGATGTCGCGGGCGTCGAGGTCGTAGCGGACCTGCTCGCGCAGCGCCCAGGGCAGGTCGTTGTGCCCGTCGACGACGGGGAACTCGCGCAGCAGTTCCCGGGCCTGGTCGAGGGAGGTCATCCGCGTCCCTTCCGTCACTTTGCGAATCCGAAGCCGGCCGTCGAGCCCGCGACCTTGTTGCGCAGTCGCTTGCCCTTCTCGGTGGCCTGGTCGTTGAGGTCCTGCTGGAACTCGCGCATCCGGCCGAGCAGCTCCTCGTCGTGGGCGGCGAGGATGCGGGCGGCCAGCAGACCGGCGTTGCGGGCGCCGCCGACGGAGACGGTGGCGACGGGGACGCCGGCCGGCATCTGCACGATGGACAGGAGGCTGTCCATGCCGTCCAGGTACTTCAGCGGTACCGGCACGCCGATGACCGGCAGCGGGGTGACGGAGGCGAGCATGCCGGGCAGGTGGGCGGCGCCCCCGGCCCCGGCGACGATCGTCTTCAGCCCGCGTCCTGCGGCCTGCTCGCCGTACGCGATCATCTCGTGCGGCATGCGGTGCGCGGAGACGACGTCGACCTCGTAGGGGATCTCGAACTCGTCGAGGGCCTTGGCGGCGGCCTCCATGACGGGCCAGTCGGAGTCCGACCCCATGACGATGCCTACGACCGGGCTCACCGGGCTGGCCTGGCTCATTCGGTGATCGTCCCTCTCAGGTAGCCGGCAGCGTGACGGGCGCGCTCCAGCACGTCGTCCAGGTCGTCGCCGTAGGTGTTGACGTGGCCGACCTTGCGGCCGGGCTTCACGTCCTTGCCGTACATGTGGATCTTGAGCTGCGGGTCGCGGGCCATGCAGTGCAGGTACGCGGAGTACATGTCCGGGTAGTCGCCGCCGAGGACATTGACCATCACGGTCCACTTGGCGCGCGGGCGCGGGTCGCCGAGGGGGAGGTCGAGGACCGCGCGGACGTGGTTGGCGAACTGCGAGGTGATCGCGCCGTCCATCGTCCAGTGGCCGGAGTTGTGCGGGCGCATCGCGAGCTCGTTGACGAGGACGCGGCCGTCGCGGGTCTGGAACAGCTCGACGGCGAGGTGGCCGACGACGTCCAGCTCCTTGGCGATGCCGAGCGCCATCTCCTCGGCGCGCAGGGCCAGCGCCTCGTCGAGCTCGGGCGCCGGGGCGATCACCGTGTCGCACACGCCGTTCACCTGCTGGGACTCGACAACGGGGTAGGCCACCGCCTGGCCGTGCGGGGAGCGGACCACGTTGGCGGCCAGCTCGCGGACGAAGTCGACCTTCTCCTCCGCCAGCACGGGCACTCCGGCGCGGAAGGGCTCGGCGGCCTCCCCGACGGAGTCCACGACCCACACGCCCTTGCCGTCGTACCCGCCGCGGACCGTCTTGAGGACGACGGGGAAGCCGTCGCCCTCGTCCGCGAAGGCGGCCACGTCGGCCGGATCGCTCACGATCCGGTGCCGCGGGCAGGGCACGCCGATCGCGTCGAGCTTCGCGCGCATCACGCCCTTGTCCTGGGCGTGCACGAGCGCCTCGGGGCCGGGGCGGACGGGGATGCCGTCCGCCTCCAGGGCCTTGAGGTGCTCGGTCGGCACGTGCTCGTGATCGAAGGTGATCACGTCACAGCCGCGCGCGAACTCGCGCAACGTGTCCAGATCGCGATAGTCGCCGACGACGACTTCGTTCACGACCTGCGCCGCAGAGTCCTGAGGAGTGTCACTGAGAAGCTTGAACCTGATGCCCAACGGGATGCCCGCCTCGTGTGTCATACGAGCGAGCTGGCCACCGCCGACCATGCCGACTACCGGGAACGTCACACCCCTAGCGTATCGGCCGCGCACGGCCCACCTGTTTACCGGCCGTTTCCCGCCGGTCCCGACGCCCGTTCCGGGTTCCGTGGGTCCGTCCGCAGGAAGATCGCGCGTCCGGGTGGTTAGCATGAACGGATTGACGCCAACCGATGGACGGGGGCCTGCACGGCCATGGGACATGGTTCCTCGGGTGCTCAGACGGCTCCCTCCGCGCCCGATGCCCCGCGTGCCGGGATGCGACGGCGGATCGACCGGCTCGTGCGTGAGGTCGCGAAGTTCGGCGCCGTGGGCGGCGCGGGGGTGCTGGTCAACCTCCTCGTCTTCAACTTCGTGCGGCACGTGACCGACCTCCAGGTGGTGCGGGCCAGCATCATCGCCACGGTCGTCGCGATCGCCTTCAACTACGTGGGCTTCCGGTACTTCACCTACCGCGACCGCGACAAGAGCGGCCGGACCCGCGAGATGTCGCTGTTCCTGCTGTTCAGCGCGGTCGGGCTGGTGATCGAGAACGGCGTGCTCTACACGGCGACGTACGGCTTCGGCTGGGACAGCCCACTGCAGAGCAACATCTTCAAGTTCCTCGGCATCGGGATCGGCACACTGTTCCGCTTCTGGTCGTACCGCAGCTGGGTGTTCCGGACGCTGCCCGCCCGTGAACCGGTGACGCAGGCCGAGACCTTCCTGGAGCACGAGAACCCGGCCGCGGTCCCCCACGCGGACGGCGCCCCCGCCGTCCACCGCTGACCGGCTCCCCCCGCAAGGGACTCTCAGCGCACCGTCTCCTCACCGTCCCCCGAGGGCTTCTTCGGGGGAGGCGTACGGGACAGGAACAGCCCGAAGACCGGTGGACGCCCCTGGAGCAGCTCCAGCCGCCCGCCGTCCGCCTCGGCCAGGTCCCGGGCGACGGCGAGGCCGATGCCCGTGGAGTTGCGTCCGCTGATCGCGCGCTCGAAGATCCGCGCCCCCAGGTCGCCCGGGACGCCGGGGCCCTCGTCGGTGACCTCGACCACGGCCTGGTTGCCGGTCACCCGGGTGCGCAGGGCCACGGTGCCGCCGCCGTGCATCAGGGAGTTCTCGATCAGCGCGGCCAGCACCTGCGCCACGGCGCCGGGGGTGCCCACGGCCGTCAGATGGCGTTTGCCGGAGCTGACGATGGCCCGCCCCTCGCTGCGGTAGGCGGGGCGCCACTCGGCGATCTGCTGCTGGATGACGTCGTCCAGTTCGAAGGTGACGGCGGAGCCGCTGCGCGGGTCGCGGGAGTTGGTCAGCAGCCGGTCCACGACGTCCGTCAGCCGCTCCACCTGCGACAGCGCGATCGTCGCCTCCTCCTTCACCGTCTCCGGTTCGTCGGTGAGCGTGATCTCCTCCAGCCGCATGGACAGCGCGGTCAGCGGCGTACGGAGCTGGTGGGAGGCGTCGGCGGCCAGCCGGCGCTCGGCGGTGAGCATCCGGGCGATGCGCTCGGCGGAGGAGTCCAGGACGTCGGCGACGCGGTCCAGCTCGGGGACGCCGTACCGCTTGTGCCGCGGGCGCGGGTCGCCGGAGCCGAGGCGTTCGGCGGTCTCGGCGAGGTCGGTGAGCGGGGAGGCGAGGCGGTTGGCCTGCCGGATGGCCAGCAGTACGGCGGCGACCACCGCCAGCAGCGCCACCAGGCCGATGATCAGCAGCGTCCGGCCGACCTCCCGGGTCACCGAGGACCTGGGCTCCTCGACGAGGACGGTCTCGCCCTCCTCGCCGGTGGCCCTGCCCTGCAGGACGTCGCCGGACGGCTTGCCGCCGACCTCGATGACCGGCTCGCCGGGGATGCGGATCACGGCGTACCGGGCGTCGCGGATCTGCTCCCGCAGGAACTGCTCGTCGACGGAGCCGGTGCCGATGAGCCGGCTGTCCACGATGCTGGCCAGCCGCACCGCCTCCAGGTCGACCCGCTCCTGGGCGGTGCTGCTGATCGTTCGGGCCTCGACGATGACGAGGGAGACGCCGAAGACGGCGATCACGACGAGCACCACGGCGAGCGTGGACTGGATCAGTCGACGGCGCATGTCCTCATACTCGGCTCACCCGGCCGAGCCCTCGCGGACCCGCCCGGTTCTTCCTCGGCTCAGTTCTTCTCGAAACGGAAGCCCACGCCGCGCACGGTGGCGATGTAGCGGGGGTTGGCCGCGTCGTCGCCGAGCTTCTTGCGCAGCCAGGAGATGTGCATGTCGAGGGTCTTGGTCGACGACCACCAGGTGGTGTCCCAGACCTCGCGCATCAGCTGGTCGCGGGTGACGACCCGGCCGGCGTCGCGCACCAGGACCCGCAGCAGGTCGAACTCCTTCGCGGTGAGCTGGAGCTCCTCCTCGCCCATCCAGGCGCGGTGCGACTCGACGTCGATGCGCACGCCGTGGGTGGCGGGCGGCTGCGGGGGTTCGACGGCGCCGCGCCGCAGCAGGGCCCGGACCCGGGCGAGCAGCTCGGCGAGGCGGAAGGGCTTGGTGACGTAGTCGTCGGCGCCCGCGTCCAGGCCGACGACGGTGTCCACCTCGTCGGCACGCGCGGTAAGGATCAGGATCGGCACGGCGTGGCCCTCGGACCGCAGCCGGCGGGCGACCTCGAGACCGTCCATGTCCGGCAGGCCGAGGTCCAGCACGACCAGGTCGATGCCGCCCTGCAGCCCCGCGTCGAGTGCGGTGGGTCCGTCCTCACGCACCTCGACCTCGTACCCTTCCCTGCGCAGTGCGCGGGCCAGCGGCTCCGAGATGGACGCGTCGTCCTCGGCGAGCAGTACACGGGTCATGAGCTGATGGTAGACCGCTCGGAGCAACGCCCGGGGCAAGATCGACCCGAGGGCCTCCCGCCTGCCCGTGCCCTGTGAATCGCCTGTGGATCACTTGCGGGCAACCCGGACGTCCGCCGCGTGGCCCGCCTCGTCGACCCCGCGTCCGAACCTGCGCCTGTGGGGTGCCATCCTGTAATTAACCTTCGAAAGATCGTTCGCGGTTCCATCATCGCCTGTGATCCGCGTCTCAAGCCCTTCCATACCGGGCGGTGTCCTGCCGTATGGTGAATCAGCGCCTGTAGCACCCAGAGGACCTTTGGCGACAATTTCGACGCTGAAGGTCTCTTTTGTGTGCGGGCCGGCCCCCACGGCCGGCCTTGAAAGGAATGACCTGTAGCCGGGCCTCACCGCGTGCAGTGACGCGCGCAGAGGCGTGGATCCCGGTGGCCGCCGCCCACCGCTTCGCAATCCGGAGCGGAATCCCTCAGGCGTGGGACGGGCGGGGAAGGCCGCCGGTGCCGGCCGCCCCCCACCGGGCGCGCATCGCCTCATGAGCGCGTCCCGACCAGCAAGGATCGACCATGGCGTCCAGCCTGACGAAGGACTCGGTCACCCCGGGCACCCCCGGAGCCGAGAAGACCTTCTTCGGCCACCCCCGCGGACTGGCCACACTCTTCATGACCGAGATGTGGGAGAGGTTCTCCTACTACGGCATGAGGGCTCTGCTCCCGCTGTACCTCGTCGCCCCGGGTGGCCTCGGCCTCGACGCCGGCGCCGCGACCGCGATCTACTCGGTGTACCTCTCGCTGGTGTACCTGCTCACGATGCCGGGCGGCTGGTTCGGCGACCGCGTGTGGGGCCCCCGCAAGACCGTCGCCATCGCCGGCGGCGTGATCATGCTCGGCCACCTCACGCTGGCGCTGCCGTCCGCCGGCACGTTCTACGCGGGCCTCGGTCTGGTCGCCATCGGCTCGGGTCTGCTGAAGGCCAACATCTCCACGATGGTCGGCCAGCTCTACGACGGTCCCGACGACCCGCGCCGCGACGGTGGCTTCACCGTCTTCTACATGGGCATCAACCTCGGTGCCTTCGCGGCGCCGCTGACCATCGGCACCATCGGTGAGAACGTCAACTGGCACCTGGGCTTCGCGCTCGCCGCGGTCGGCATGGGTCTGGGCGTGCTCCAGTTCCTGATCGGCAGCCGCCACCTGGCCCCGCACTCCAGCGTGGTCCCGAAGCCGCTGTCCGTGGAGGAGAAGACCTCGACGCTGCGCAAGGCCGCCTTCTGGGCCGCGCTGGCCGTCGTCTTCTACGCGATCGTCGGCTTCTCCGGCCACTACACCCTGAACTGGATCCTGGTCCCGCTGACCCTGCTCGGCGTGATCATCCCGGTGCTGGTGCTGACGAACATCAAGCGCGACAGGTCCCTGGACCGCGCGGAGCAGTCCAAGATGTCGGCGTACATCTGGTTCTTCGTCGCCGCGGCCGTGTTCTGGATGATCTACGACCAGGGCGGCTCGACCCTGTCGCTGTTCGCCGACTCCTCGGCCGACAACAGCGTCTTCGGCTGGAACTTCCCGGTCTCCTGGTACCAGTCGGTCAACCCGGTCATCATCATGGCCCTGGCCCCGGTCTTCGCCACGCTGTGGCTGGCACTCGCCCGCCGCGGCAAGGAGCCGAGCACGATCGTCAAGTTCTGCGGCGGTCTCGTCCTCGTCGGCGCGTCCTTCTTCCTCTTCATGGCCCCGCTGGCCATCGCGGACGGCGGCCACAAGGCTGCGGCCCTGTGGCTGGTGGCGATCTACTTCGTCCAGACCTGCGGTGAGCTGCTGCTCTCCCCGGTCGGCCTGTCGGTGACGACGAAGATGGCGCCGGTGAAGTACGCCTCGCAGATGATGGGCGTCTGGTTCCTGGCCGTCACCGCCGGTGACGCCACGACCGGCCTGCTCTCCATCGCCGGCGTCGACCTCAACAGGACGGGCATCGTCGCCGCGGAGGCCACACTCGCGGTGGTCGCGGGCATCGCGATCTGGATGTACCGCAAGCGCGTCAAGGAACTCATGGGCGACGTGCGCTGAGCCCTGCGGGCGACCGTCTTTCGCGGAGGGTCACCTCATCCGATCCGGGATGGGGTGGCCCTCCGGCGTTTCGACGGGTACGGCGGCCCCTCGCCGGGCCGGGCTACGGAAGCGCGAGTGACGCGCACACGGAACCAACCGGAGTCCAGAGGCGGCGGACGCCGGGGGAACCCCGGGGACACCAGAGGGCGCAGTCCCCGGCGGAACCCTGGGGGAACCCCGGGGACACCAGAGGGCGCAGTCCCCGGCGGAACCCCGGGGCGAAGCGTCAGGGAGGGGTCCAGGGGACGAAGTCCCCGCCGGGGTCTGGGGCGGAGTCCAGGGACGGTCACCCCTTGGCCGGCCGAGACGGGTGAGCGGGTGGGCAGACCCGGCGCAAGCGCCGCAGGCTTACGCCGGAGCCCCCAGCTCCGCCCACACCCGCTTGCCCGCGACACCCGGCGTGCGCACGACGCCCCAGTCCAGGCACAGCCGCTGCACGATGAACATGCCGTGGCCGCCCGGGCGCCCGGCGCGGTGCGGGGTCCGCGGCGCCGGCTGACCCGTGCCGCGGTCGGAGACCTCCAGCCGGATCACCTTCTTCTCGCAGGTGATCCGCAGCTCGTCCGGCCCCTCGGCGTGCAGACAGGCGTTGGTGACCAGCTCGGACACCACGAGCAGTACGTCCTCGGCGGCGGCCCGCTGGTCCGCGGTGGCGGAGGGCAGCCAGCCCCAGGCGTACAGCGCCTCGCGGGTGAAGTCACGGGCCAGCGGGACGACCCCGCTCGCGTCCTCGAAGCTCAGCCTGCGGGCCTGCCGCCCGCCACCCCCGGACGCGGACGCCGTCCCGGAAGCCCCAGGAACCCCCGAAGAAGGCACCGGCGCGGACGCGGACACCCCGGAAGCGCCGCTGGGCTCCGGACCGCGGTCGCCCGGCGAGTAGGGCCGGGTGGTGCTCATCAGCGCTTCACCTCACCGATTCACCAGTTCACGTTTCAAAGTCGTAGACAGCAGAGTCGTACACAGCCGGTTCAGGGTCTCTCCTGCCCGACCGGATCGTACGAACACCCCTGTATTGCGCACGAAACCCGGCGCGGGTCGAAAACACCCGCCCCGGGAAGCACACGCACCCCTCCGCCGGCCGGACAAGGACGGCTCAGTCGGACGCGTCGGCCAGGGCGGCCGCGAGCGTGTCGTGGAGGGTGAAGACCGCTTCGGCCCCCGTGATCTCGAACACGCGGGCCACCACCGGCTGCATGGCAACCAGATGCACTCCGCCCCCCGCCGCCTCGGCCTTCAATCGCGCGCCGAGCAGGACGTTGAGCCCCGTGGAGTCGCAGAACTCCAGCCGCGAGCAGTCCACGACGAGTCGGTTGAATCCCTTGGCGAGGCAGTCCTCCAGGGGCTCGCGCAACAGATCGGCGGTGTGGTGATCCAGCTCACCCGCCGGGGTCACGACGGCACTGGGGCCCTCTTCCCGTACCTCGACCAGAAGCCGGCCCGACTGGGCACTGCCGACCGTCCCGCGGTCCATGCCGTTTCTCTCTCCCGGGGTCGTGACTGCTTGCTGACGCCCTCGAACACTACGCCTTCCCACCGCACTCCGACACCCGAACAACCGCACACAAACGGACATACCCGCACAGAACACACTTGCGGTCAGCTCGGTAAACCCGGTAGGGCTAGTAAGACACGTAAACCGACACGGCCGGCTTTGGAGGCGCCGCACACCGCAGTGCACGTATTTGGCTTCGGCAGCCGTATGCCGAGAACGATGGAGGACATCATGTCACCCCGGCTCGACGGATCGCGTACCCACCAAGCGACGTCGACACTCCCTCCGGAACATCTGGATCCCATCGAGCACCACGAAGCGGTCGTCGACCACGACGACGCACTCGCCGGGCTTCCGGACATCCCCGCGTACGACGAGGTCGCTCCGGCGGACGCCAGGGCCCTGTCCAGGACCCTCTTCGAGCGGCTGGAGTCGCTGGAGGAAGGCACCCATGAGTGCGCGTACGTACGCAACACGCTCGTCGAGCTGAACCTCGCGCTGGTCAAGTTCGCCGCCTCCCGCTTCCGCTCGCGCAGCGAGCCGATGGAGGACATCATCCAGGTCGGCACCATCGGCCTGATCAAGGCGATCGACCGCTTCGAGCTGTCGCGCGGTGTGGAGTTCCCCACGTTCGCGATGCCGACCATCATCGGCGAGATCAAGCGCTTCTTCCGCGACACCTCGTGGTCCGTGCGCGTTCCGCGCCGCCTCCAGGAGCTGCGGCTCGACCTGGCGAAGGCCGGCGACGAGCTGGCCCAGCGCCTCGACCGCGCCCCCACGGTGACCGAACTGGCCGAGCACCTCGGCCTGTCCAAGGACGAGGTCGTCGAGGGCATGGCGGCGTCCAACGCCTACACCGCCTCCTCGCTGGACGCCCAGCCGGAGGAGGACGACGCGGAGGGCGCGCTCGCCGACCGCATCGGTTACGAGGACCACGGGCTCGAGGGCATCGAGTACGTCGAGTCGCTGAAGCCGCTGATCGCCGAACTGCCCTCGCGGGACCGGAAGATCCTCTCCCTCCGCTTCGTCGCGGGCATGACCCAGTCGGAGATCGGCGAGGAGCTGGGCATCTCCCAGATGCACGTCTCGCGTCTGCTGTCGCGGACCCTCGTACGGCTGCGCAAGGGGCTCACGGTCGAGGAGTAGTCCTCAGTCCTGACCGGGTGACGCTTGCCCTCCAGGGGGGTGGTCCGACACCGGGCCGCCCCCCTTCGGGCTGCCGCCGCCCTCTTCTGGCTGCTGCCCCCTCTGGCTGCCGCCCCCTCTTCTGGCTGCCGTCGCCCTTCACGGGGAGTTGGCGATCAGCGCGGCCGTCGGCAGGAACGGCACCAGGACGCACAGCAGCCAGAACGAGCGCGGAGCGAGGGCGCTCCTGCGCCGCAGGGGTTCGTTGGCCAGCCACCAGATCAGCCCGAACAGCGCGACCACCGGGACGACGATCACCAGCCAGAGCGCCATGCCGTCGTTCTCCGTCGGCTCGCGCACGGTCCAACCCAGTTCGGCCAGCGGCCAGTTCACCAGCAGGTACCAGACGAGCCAGATCGGCACCACGGCCGGAACGCCGAGCAGCAGGTTCACCAGGAACGGCGCCCACCATGCCCGCCAGTGCCTCGGCATCCGCATCCGCCCCGTCCCCCCGCTCCCACCGACGCTCGTACGCTCACACCTTACGTACGCCCCGCCGCCACACCCCCGCGACCAGAGGGACGCCGGGCCGGTAGGCCAGGTGGACATGGCTCGGTGCGTCGAGCAGCGTCAGGTCGGCGTACGCGCCCGGGGTGAGGCAGCCGATGTCCTCGCGGCGCAGGGCGGCGGCACCGCCCGCGGTGGCCGACCAGACCGCCTCGTCCGGCGTCATCCCCATGTCCCGTACCGCGAGCGCGATGCAGAAGGGCACGGAGGACGTGAAGGACGAGCCGGGGTTGCAGTCGGTCGACAGGGCGACCGTGGCACCGGCGTCGATGAGGCGCCGGGCGTCCGGCCACTGGGCGCGGGTGGAGAACTCGGCGCCGGGCAGCAGGGTCGCGACCGTACGGCTGCCGGCGAGGGCGTCCACGTCGGCGTCGGTGAGGTGGGTGCAGTGGTCGGCGCTGGCGGCGTCGAGCTCGACGGCGAGCTGCACGCCGGGGCCGTGGGAGAGCTGGTTGGCGTGGATGCGCGGGTGGAGGCCCCTGGCCTTGCCGGCGGTGAGGATCGCGCGGGCCTGGTCGCCGTCGAAGGCGCCCTTCTCGCAGAACACGTCGATCCAGCGGGCGTGCGGGGCGCAGGCGTCGAGCATCTCGCCGGTGACGAGGTCGACGTAGGCGGCGGGATCGTCGGCGAGTTCGGGGGCGACGATGTGGGCGCCGAGGAAGGTGACCTCGTCGGTGTGGCGGGCGGCGACGCGCAGGGCACGGGACTCGTCGGCGGTGGTCAGGCCGTAGCCGGACTTGGTCTCGAAGGTGGTGGTGCCCTGGCGCAGGGCCTCGGCGAGGTAGCGGGTGAGACCGGCCTCCAGCTCCGCGTCGCTCGCGGCGCGGGTGGCGGCGACGGTGGTGCGGATGCCGCCCGCGCTGTAGGGGCGCCCGGACATGCGCGCGTTGAACTCCTCGGTGCGGTCGCCCGCGAAGAGGAGGTGGGAGTGGGAGTCCACGAAGCCGGGGAGGACCGCCCGGCCGGCGGCGTCGACCCGATTGTCAGTGGCGGGTGCTTTGCTTGATTCACCGGTCCACGCGACCCGGTCGCCTTCGATGACGACGGCCGCGTCCCGGACCAGACCGAGCGGGGAGTGGTCGCCGAGGGAGGGGTCGTTGGTGACGAGTGCGGCGATGTTGGTGATGACGGTGCTGCTGCTCATGGGTTCCCTGGTGTCCTCGTGGGGGCGGGGGGCGGGCGCGTGCGCGGGTGATCAGGCGCGCAGGGCTTCGACGGCCTGCGCGAGGGCCTGCGGCACATCCGGTACGAGGGCGTGCGCGCCGTCGCGTACGACGTGCCGCCCGCCCACGATCGTGTGCCGTACGTCCGCTGCCGTCGCGGCGAATACGGCCGTCTCGGCGCCGAGCCTGGGCAGCGGCCCCGCTGTTCTGACCGAGTCCAGCGCGACCGTCACCAGGTCGGCGCGGGCCCCGGCCTCGATGCTGCCGGTGTCGTCCCAGCCGAGGGCGGCGTGGCCGTCGGCGGTGGCGGCGCGCAGCAGGGCGGCGGCGGTCCAGTGGCCGCGGGTGCGGGTGCGCAGGCGCTCGTTCAGCTCCATGGCGCGCGCTTCTTCCAGCAGGTCGACGACGGCGTGGCTGTCCGAGCCGAGGGAGAGCGGGGAGCCCGCCCGCTGCAGCGCGGCCGCCGGGCCGATGCCGTCGGCCAGGTCCCGTTCCGTGGTGGGGCACATGCAGGTGCCGGTGCGGCTGTCGCCGAGCAGCGCGATGTCCTCGTCGGTGAGGTGGGTGTTGTGGACGCCGGTGGTGCGAGGGCCGAGCACTCCGTGGTCGGCGAGGAGCCGGGTGGGTGTGCAGCCGTGGGCCTGCAGGCAGGCGTCGTTCTCGGCGGTCTGCTCGGACAGGTGCACATGCAGCGGGGCCCGCCGCTCCTCCGCCCAGTGCGCCACGGTCGCCAACTGGTCCGCGGGCACGGCCCGTACGGAGTGGATCGCGGCCCCGATCCGTGCGTGATCCCGTTCCTTGAGAACTGAACAGCGTTCGGCCCAGGCCTCCGCCGTGCCGTCGGAGAAGCGGAGCTGGTGGGTGTTGGGCGGCTCGCCGAAGCCGGAGGACAGGTAGCAGGCGTCGAGGAGGGTGATGCGCACACCGGCTTCGGCGGCGGCCTCGATCAGCGCCTCGCCCATCGCGTTGGGGTCGGCGTACGGGGTGCCACCGGGGGCGTGGTGGACGTAGTGGAACTCGCCGACGGTGGTGATGCCGGCCAGGGCCATCTCGGCGTACACGGCGCGGGCGAGGGCGTGGTAGGTGTCCGGGGTCAGCCGGTCGGCGAAGGAGTACATCACCTCGCGCCAGGTCCAGAAGGTGCCGGAGCCGACCTGGACGGTGCCGCGCAGGGCGCGGTGGAAGGCGTGCGAGTGCGCGTTCGCCAGTCCCGGCAGGGTCAGTCCGCGCAGGATCTCGGCGCCGGGCGGCGGGGCGGCGACGCCCTGGTGGACGGCGGTGATGCGGCCGTCCCGCACGTCCAGGGCGACGTCCGGCTCGACATGGGTGCCGAGCCACGCGTGCTCCAGCCAGTACGTCCGGGTCCGCTCGGAGGAGGTCACGTGCAGGCCAGCCCTTCCAGTACGTCGGCGAGTGCGTTCACCCCGGCCAGGCAGTCGTCCTCGGCGGCGTACTCGGCCGGGGAGTGCGAGACGCCGGTGGGGTTGCGTACGAACAGCATGGCGGTCGGGATGCGGTCGGAGAGGATTCCGGCGTCGTGTCCGGCGCCGGTGCCGAGGACGGGGACCTGGAGTTCCGTACGGGTTCCCAGGATGTGCCCGAGTTCGTCGCGCAGGGCGTGGTCGAACTCGACGACGGGCGTGAAGGACTCACGCACGACGTCGAGGTCCACGCCGTGGGCGGCGGCGTACTCGCGGGCGGCCTTCTCGATGCCGGTGACGACGGTGTCCAGGCTCGCCTGGTCGGCGGCTCGGGAGTCGAGCCAGCCGCGCACCAGGGAGGGGATGGCGTTGACGCCGTTGGGTTCGACGCCGATCTTGCCGAAGGTGGCGACGGCGCCGGCGAGTTCGGCCTCGCGGCGGGCGGCGAGGACGGTCTCGGCGTACGACAGCATCGGGTCGTGCCGGTCGGCGAGGCGGGTGGTGCCGGCGTGGTTGGCCTCGCCCCGGAAGTCGAACCGCCAGCGTCCGTGCGGCCAGATGGCGGAGGCGATGCCGATGCGGTCGCCGGTCAGGTCGAGGGCGCGGCCCTGCTCGACGTGGAGTTCGACGAAGGCGCCGATGCGGGCGAGCCGTTCGGGGTCGGGGCCGAGGGTGTCCGGGTCGTACCCGGCGGACTCCATGGCCTGCGGGAGGGTGATGCCGTCGCCGTCGGTGAGGCGGTGGGCCTGCTCGACGGTGAGCGCGCCGGCGGTGAGCCGGGAGCCGACGCAGGCGAGGCCGAAGCGGGCGCCTTCCTCGTCGCCGAAGTTGACGATGCCGAGCGGCCTGGTGAGCCGCGCTCCCCTCCGGCGCAGTTCGTCCAGGGCGGCGAAGGCGGAGACGACGCCGAGGGGGCCGTCGAAGGCGCCGCCGTCGGGTACGGAGTCCAGGTGGGATCCGGTGACGACGGCGTTCCCGGCGGCCGGGTCGCCGAGCCAGGCCCACTGGTTGCCGTTGCGGTCGGTCTCGTAGGCCAGCCGGCGAGCCTCGGCCTGCTCCTGGAACCAGGTCCGGCAGTCGGCGTCGGCGCCGGTCCAGGCGTAGCGGCGGTAGCCGCCGGAGGCGGAGCTGCGGCCGACCGGCAGCAGCTCCGCCCACATGCTGTGGAAGCTCACGCGCCGTCACCCTCGCGCGTCGCGTCGTTCCCGGGCGCCTCTGCACCCTCGCGGCCTTCGCGCATCGGTACCCGCACGCCCCGTTCCCCGGCGACCGACTCGGCGATGTCGTACCCGGCGTCGACGTGCCGGATGACGCCCATGCCGGGGTCGTTGGTGAGCACCCGGCGGATCTTCTCCCCGGCGAGCGGGGTGCCGTCGGCGACGGTGACCTGGCCGGCGTGGATGGAGCGGCCCATGCCGACGCCGCCGCCGTGGTGGAGGGAGACCCAGGAGGCGCCGGAGGCCACGTTGACCATGGCGTTGAGCAGCGGCCAGTCGGCGATGGCGTCGGAGCCGTCGAGCATGGCCTCGGTCTCGCGGTACGGGGAGGCGACGGAGCCGCAGTCGAGGTGGTCGCGGCCGATGACGATCGGGGCGGCCAGCTCGCCGCTCGCGACCATGTCGTTGAAGCGCTCACCGGCCTTGTCGCGCTCGCCGTAGCCGAGCCAGCAGATGCGGGCGGGCAGGCCCTGGAAGTGGACGCGCTCCCCCGCCATCTTGATCCAGCGGGCCAGTGACTCGTTCTCGGGGAAGAGGTCGAGGATCGCCTTGTCGGTCTTGGCGATGTCGGCTGCCTCGCCGGACAGGGCGGCCCAGCGGAAGGGGCCCTTGCCCTCGCAGAACAGCGGGCGGATGTACGCCGGTACGAAGCCGGGGAAGGCGAACGCCCGGTCGTATCCGGCAAGCTGGGCTTCGCCGCGGATGGAGTTGCCGTAGTCGAAGACCTCGGCGCCGGCGTCCTGGAAGCCGACCATGGCCTCGACGTGCCGGGCCATGGACTCGCGGGCCCGGGTGGTGAAGCCGGCCGGGTCCTTGGCGGCCGCGTCGGCCATGTCCTCGAAGGCGATGCCGGTGGGGAGGTAGGCCAGGGGGTCGTGGGCCGAGGTCTGGTCGGTGACGATGTCGATCGGGGCGCCCATGGCGAGGAGCTGCGGGACCAGCTCGGCGGCGTTGCCGAGGACGCCGATGGACAGCGGCTTGCGCCGGTCCCGGGCCTCGGTGGCCAGCTGGAGGGCGTGGTCGAGGGAGTCGGCCTTCACGTCGAGGTAGCGGTGCTCGATCCGGCGGTCGATGGCGCGGGGGTCGCAGTCGACGCAGATGACGACGCCGTCGTTCATGGTGACCGCGAGGGGCTGGGCGCCGCCCATGCCGCCGAGGCCGGCGGTGAGGGTGATGGTCCCGGCCAGCGTGCCGCCGAACTTCTTCGCGGCGACGGCGGCGAAGGTCTCGTAGGTGCCCTGGAGGATGCCCTGGGTGCCGATGTAGATCCAGGAGCCGGCCGTCATCTGCCCGTACATGGTCAGGCCGAGGGCCTCCAGACGGCGGAATTCCTCCCAGTTGGCCCAGTCGCCGACCAGGTTGGAGTTGGCGATGAGGACGCGCGGGGCCCACTCGTGGGTCTGCATGACGCCGACCGGGCGGCCGGACTGGACGAGCATCGTCTCGTCCTGCTTGAGGGTGCGCAGGGTCCGCACCATCGCGTCGAAGGAGCGCCAGTCGCGGGCCGCCTTGCCGGTGCCGCCGTAGACGACGAGCTTGTCCGGGTGCTCGGCGACCTCGGGGTCGAGGTTGTTCTGCAGCATCCGCAGGGCGGCCTCCTGCTGCCAGCCCAGGGCGCTCGGCGTCGTCCCGCGTGGCGCTCGGACGGGACGAGGGAGCGGCCCGGAGGTCCTCGGCTGAGGGTGGTGGCGGGAGACGGGCGGGCGGGGTCCGGACATGGTCTGCCTCCTGGTGGCTTGCTCCCGGCGGATGTTGCTACGGATATTCATATCCTCGCCTCGTGAATAGAGCTAGTCAACAGGGTCGTGCCGCGCGGCGCGCGTGCGAGTGTGGGGAAGGACGCGTCAGGGCAGGCAGCGACGGTATGGAGGCTGGCGTGAGCGAGGGCACGGACATGAGCGGTGACAGGGGAACGGAGCGCGCGCTGCGGCGGGACCAGGCGGTGCGGGCGGCCGTGGAGCAGGGACTGCTGGGGCCCGGCACACCGATCGTCGGACTGCTGGACGTCACCGGGATACGGGAGTCGGCCGCGGCCCTGCGGTCGGCGTTCGAGGCGGTGACGGCGCCGGGGACGCCCGTGCTGCACGCCTTCGCGGTGAAGGCGTCTCCGCTGGTCCCGGTACTGCGGCTGCTGCACGAGGCGGGCATCGGCACCGAGGTCGCGAGCCCGGGCGAGCTGGCCCTGGCACGGGCGGCGGGGGTGCCGGCGGAGCGGACGGTGCTGGACTCGCCCGCCAAGACGCCGGACGAGCTGCGCGAGGCCCTGACGCTGGGCATCGCCCTCAACGCGGACAACCCTCAGGAGCTGGAGCGCCTCGACGGCCTGGTGGCCCGGGGGACCACCGCGTCCCCGCTCGGCATCCGGGTCAATCCGCAGGTCGGCGGGGGCTCCATCGAGGCGCTGTCGACGGCGACGGCGACCTCGAAGTTCGGGGTGGCCCTGCGCGACGAGGGGGCGCGCGAGTGGGTGGTGCGGGCGTATCTGGACCGGCCGTGGCTGACCCGGCTGCACGCGCACACCGGGTCCCAGGGCATCCCGCTGGCCCTGATGGCCGAGGGAGTGCGGGAGACGTACGCGCTCGCCGAGGAGATCAACGAGCGGGCGGGCCGCAGACAGGTCGACACGCTGGACATCGGCGGCGGTCTCCCGGTGAACTTCGCGTCGGACGAGACGGCACCGACGTACGCCCAGTACGCGCGCGTGCTGAGCGAGACGGTGCCGGGGCTGTTCGACGGGCGGTACGGGCTGGTCACCGAGTTCGGGCGGTCGCTGCTGGCCAAGCACGGCACGGTCGTGGCGCGCGTGGAGTACGCCAAGAGCGCCGGGGGGCGGCCGGTAGCGGTGACGCACGCGGGCGTGCAGGTCGCGACGCGGACGGTGTACGCGCCGGGGGCGTGGCCGCTGCGGATCGCCGCGTACGACGGCAAGGGCCTGCCGAAGGCGGGGCCCGACGTGGTGCAGGACGTGGCCGGTCCGGCGTGCTTCGCGGGCGACCTGCTGGCCGTGGGCCGCTCGATGCCGCTGCTCGAACAGGGGGACTACGCGGCGGCGCTGGACACGGGTGCGTACTACTTCGCGCATCACTACGCGTACAACTCACTGGCGCGGCCCGCGGTGTACGGGTTCACCGAGGGCGGGGAAGGGAGCGGGGACGGGGGTGTCGCCTTCGCCCCTGTGCGCAGGGCGCAGGCGGTCGAGGAGATCGTGGCCGAGGCGGGAGGGGAGTACGCCGACTCGCTGACCGTGGATCTTCGCCGCAGGGGTACAGGTTCTCTCTAGGCCGCACGTGTGTCGTGGCCGGGCGCGCAGTTCCCCGCGCCCCTGGTGGGCGGGGCGCTGCCCGCCCCCGCCCACTCCCTGGTCAGACCGCCGCCGCCGTCTTCCGCCTCGCGCCGCCGGGTGCCGCGTCGCCCGCCGCGATGCCCGTGCTGCGGTAGCCCTTGACCGCCTTGCCCGCCGGGCGGCCGGCGTTGCCCGCGAGCCAGTCCACGCGGACCCACAGCAGGGCGTCCCCGGCCTGTTCGCGGCGGCCGATCCAGGCGGACTTGAGCCACAGCCCGGCCCCGCAGCCGGCCAGCAGCAGCCCGCCCGCCGCGGGGACGGCGAAGGAGCTGCCGAGAGCGGCGAGGAAGGCGAGGAGCAGCCACCAGCGATGGCCCCGGCGCCAGTTGCGTACGGTGACCCCGCGGTCCTGGAGCACGTCGTGCTTGCCCGCGCGGGCGGCCGAACCGGCCAGGGCGGTGTAGCGCCGTCGGCGCACCCACGCCACGACGGCCGTGGCGACGATGAAGAGCGCGGCACCGGCCAGCACCCCGATCCGGCGTCCGGTGAGTCCCGGCACCAGCACTCCGATGCCGGCCGCGAAAACGCCCAGCCACCACAGTGGTGCGGCGCCGGCCCGTACGACGACGGCGACCCGAGCCAGCCCCACCTGTCCTCCGCGCGCCACGTCCTGCCTCCTGTTCCGTTCCAGCCCGTGCGATGCGTCCTGCGCGATGCGTCTGAAGGGTGTGTCAGGCGCCGCACTGTAACGGGGCAAGCTGAGACGAATCTGAGAACCCGTCCGCAGTACGGGTCACTCGACGCCGGGTCAGTCCACGAAAAGCCCCCGTGCCGCGGCCTTGGCGTCGAACTCCTCCAGCCGGGCCTGCGCGTCCGGCAGGTCGTCGCACATCGCCTCCAGCAGCACCCGGCCGAGCAGCATCGGCGCGCAGGCGGTGTCGAAGGCGAGGCCGGTGCCGACGGCGGCGGGCAGCAGCAGGTCGGACACCTTGGCGACCGGCGCGAAGGCGGAGTCGGCCACGGTCACCACCGTGAGCCCCGCCTCCTTGGCGTGGGCGAGCGCCTCGACGACCTCGCGCGGGTGCCGGGGCAGGGCGAAACAGAGCAGGGTGTCCGCGCCGGCCCGGACCGCGGCGTCGATGCGGTCGTGGAGCATTGTGCCGCCCTCGCCGAGGAGCCGGACGTCCGGGTGGACCTTGGCGGCGAAGTAGGCGAAGCCGTGCGCCTGGGCGGCGGCGGCCCGCAGGCCGAGCACCGGCAACGGCCGGCTTGCGGCGAGCAGCCGCCCCGCCTCCCGCACCGGCCCCGGGTCGGCCAGCACTTCCGCGAGGTGCCGCAGGTTCTCGATCTCGGCCGCCACGGCCTGCTGGTACTCGTTGACGGCGCCGGTGTCGGCGACCGGTTCCGCGGGGGCGACCTCGCGCAGGTGGCGGCGGAGCGCCGGGTAGCCGTCGAAGCCGAGGGCGACGGCGAAGCGGGTCACGGACGGCTGGCTGACCCCGGCCAGTTCGGCCAGCTCCACGCTCGAGAGAAAGGGCACGTCCGATGCGCGGCGCACCATGCTGTGCGCGATGCGCCGCTGGGTCGGTGTCAGCCGGTGCCCCTCGAACAGCGCCTGCAGCCGCGCGGCCGGGCTGTCGGTCCCGCTCGGCCCCACACCACTCGTGCCGCCGGTGCCGCCGGTCCCGTTCATGACGTGGCCCCCTCGACCTATTCACACACCCCGTTTCCTGCATACCGTTATACAGGCCGACGGCGGACCGGGGCACGTGAGACCGGACCGGGAAAGGGCAGAAACAGGGGCGGGGCGCGGAGGCCAGGGTCGGACCTCCGCCGCCGTGGTGAGTCAGCCGGTGGCGGTACGTGGTCGGCGGCTCGGCCGCGGTCCCGGAAAGGGTCCGGGAGGCGCTTCGCGGTCCTCGGCGGTCATCGCGGTACCCGGTCGGCGCCGTTGCAGAAGGCGTTGCGTCCGGTCGGCCACGCCCGAGGAACGCGGACGATCGACAGGGCTCCCGGCGCGGACTGACCCGCCAGGCGGGCCGAGGTTGATCCGAACCGCCGGTGCCGGTACTACCGGTCGGCCCCCGCCGGAATCGGGGGTTGTCCCCAGTGCCGAAGCCGCCCCGGCTGCCTACCGTGGGGCCCATGACGGGAATGGACGCACGCGACGCCGACCTCAAGAAGGATCTCGACGCCACCCTGCGGACCCGCAGGGAGCTCGGCGAGGAGTACGAGTCCGCGCTGGTCGACTCGTTCCTGGAGAAGGTCGACCAGCGCATCGACGGGGCGGTGGAGCGCCGGGTGCGCCGGCAGCTCGCCGAGCAGCAGATGACGGCGGCCCGGGACAGCCGGTCGCCGAAGCCCACGGACTCCTTCGGCGAGCGCTTCGGCTTCGGCATCGTGTCGCTGGTGCTCGCGATCCCGCTGTCCGCGATCGGCGGCGGTGTGGCGAACCTCCCGGGGATGCTGGTCGCCTGGGCCGGGATCGTCGGGGTGAACGTCGTCCAGGTCGCCCGCACCAACCCGGGCCTGTTCGGACGCCGCCGCCGCGCCGGGCGGGACGACGCCTGGGAGGACTGAGCCAAGGGGGAAGACTGCGCGGGGACCGCCGCACCCCCATCGCTGGGGGGCGGGACGACGGCGGTCCCCGCGGGGGACGCGCACGGTGCCGGGCCTCACGGCCGGGGCGGCGCGTCCGTGGCGTCCTTGGAGGTCCGGGAGCCGCTCCGGAAGGTCCGTGACGCCGTTCGATGCCGGCGGGACCGGGGAGCCTTCCCCAGTGGTGAACGCCTGGGAGGCGCCCCCGTCGGTCCCTGCCGACACCCCGTACTCTGCCGCTCCCGTGTTAAGCGACTGCTGCGCGCACGTGACGGGCGCGTACCACTTCCGCGAAGTCCACGAAGATCACCGGACCGGCCGCCGGTCCCGCTCGCCCTACTTGCCCTTGGCGAGGAAGGACAGCAGGTCCTGCCGGCTCACCACACCGGTCGGCTTGCCCTCGACGAGGACGATCGCCGCGTCGGCGCCGCCGAGCACCGACATCAGGTCCGCGACCGGCTCGCCGGAGCCGACCTGGGGCAGCGGGGCCGACATGTGCTTCTCCAGCGGGTCCTCCAGCGAGGCGCGCTTGGCGAACAGCGCGTCCAGCAGCTCGCGTTCCACGACCGAGCCGACGACCTCGGCGGCCATCACGTCCGGGTGGCCGGCGCCGGGCTTGACGATCGGCATCTGCGAGACGCCGTACTCGCGCAGCACCTCGATGGCCTCGCCGACGGTCTCGTCCGGGTGCATGTGGACGAGGGAGGGGATGTGGCCGCCCTCCTTGTGGTTCAGGACCTCGGCGACACGGGCGCTGGGGCCGGCGTCCTCCAGAAAGCCGTAGTCGGCCATCCACTCGTCGTTGAAGATCTTGCTGAGGTAGCCGCGTCCGCTGTCCGGCAGCAGGACGACCACCACGTCGTCCTCGCCGAGCCGCGCCGCCACCTCGAGGGCCGCGACGACCGCCATGCCGCAGGAGCCGCCCACCAGCAGGCCCTCCTCCTTGGCGAGGCGGCGGGTCATCTGGAAGGAGTCCTTGTCCGAGACGGCGACGATCTCGTCCGCGACCTCGCGGTCGTACGCCGTCGGCCAGAAGTCCTCGCCGACACCCTCGACCAGGTACGGGCGCCCGGAGCCGCCGGAGTACACGGAGCCCTCGGGGTCGGCGCCGATCACCTTGACCGCGCCGGCGCTGGCGTCCTTCAGGTACCGGCCGGTGCCGGAGATGGTGCCGCCGGTGCCGACGCCGGTCACGAAGTGGGTGATCCTGCCCTCGGTCTGCTCCCACAGCTCGGGGCCCGTGGAGTGGTAGTGGGAGAGCGGGTTGTTCGGGTTGGAGTACTGGTCCGGCTTCCAGGCGCCCGGCGTCTCGCGGACCAGCCGGTCGGAGACGTTGTAGTAGGAGTCCGGGTGCTCGGGGTCGACCGCGGTCGGGCAGACGACGACCTCGGCGCCGTACGCGCGCAGCACGTTGATCTTGTCGGTGGACACCTTGTCAGGGCAGACGAAGATGCACTTGTAGCCCTTCTGCTGGGCGACGATGGCGAGGCCCACGCCCGTGTTGCCGCTGGTCGGCTCGACGATCGTGCCGCCCGGCTGCAGCTCTCCGCTCTTCTCCGCGGCCTCGATCATGCGCAGGGCGATGCGGTCCTTCACCGAACCGCCCGGGTTGAAGTACTCCACCTTGGCCAGGACGGTGGCCCTGATCCCCTTGGTGACGCTGTTGAGCCGCACCAGCGGGGTGTTGCCGACGAGGCTGATCATCGAGTCGTGGAATTGCACCGTGGTCTCCGGATGCCGCAAATGAAGGGTCGATATCGGTCCCGCCAGCCTATGGCCTGTCGACCCGGGCATGCCCCGTGACGGTCGTTCACCCTGCGTTGAGATTGGACGACCGTCCGTACGGGGCAAGGAGTGGGTGTACGGGTTTCGGGAGGTGGCGGCTACGTATGACGAGTATGTCGAGGGCGAGGGTGGCCCGGCGGATCGCGGCCGGCGCGGCGTACGGCGGCGGCGGCATCGGGCTGGCCGGTGCGGCGGCGGTCGGGCTGGTGGTGGCGGAGGTGCAGCTGGCCAGACGCCGGGTGGGCGTGGGCACGCCGACCCGGGTGCCGAACGCGCAGGGACTGTACGGCGGCACCCTGCCCACGGCCGGTGAGCCGCCGCTGCGGCTGATGATGCTGGGCGACTCCACGGCCGCCGGGCAGGGCGTCCACCGGGCCGGTCAGACGCCGGGCGCGCTGCTGGCGTCGGGCCTCGCGGCGGTGGCGGAGCGGCCGGTGCGGCTGGGGTCGGTCGCGCTGCCGGGGGCGTGCTCCGACGACCTGGACCGGCAGGTGACACTGGCGCTCGCGGACCCGGACCGGGTGCCCGACATCTGCGTGATCATGGTCGGCGCCAATGACGTCACCCACCGGATGCCGGCGACCCGCTCGGTGCGGCACCTGTCCGGGGCGGTACGGCGGCTGCGCACGGCCGGCGCGGAGGTGGTGGTCGGCACCTGTCCGGACCTGGGCACGATCGAGCGGGTGCGGCAACCGCTGCGCTGGCTGGCCCGGCGGGCCTCGCGGCAGCTGGCGGCGGCGCAGACCATCGGCGTCGTCGGGCAGGGCGGGCGCACGGTGTCCCTGGGCGACCTGCTGGGCCCGGAGTTCGCACAGAACCCGCGGGAGCTGTTCGGGCCGGACAACTACCACCCCTCCGCGGAGGGGTACGCCACGGCCGCGATGGCGGTACTGCCGTCGGTGTGCGCCGCGCTCGGTCTGTGGCCGGCCGAGGAGGAGCACCCGGACGCGCTGCGCCGCGAGGGCTTCCTGCCGGTGGCCCGGGCGGCGGCGGAGGCCGCATCGGAGGCGGGTACGGAGGTCGCCGCCGCGATGCCCACGGGGCCGCGGGGGCCTTGGGCGCTGCTGAAGCGGAGGCGGCGGCGGAGGGTTGCGGAGGCGGAGCCCACGCCGTCGCCCTCGGGGCAGGCCGGGTAGGGGTGGGGCGCTGACCGGCACTGGCCGGGTGCCGCCGCGCCCACCCGTGCCGCCCTGGGGGTACCTCCCAGGCCGTTCAGGCACTGGGGGAGGCACGACTGCCCGCAGCGGGGGGTGCCTCTATGTCTTTCGTCAAGCGAGGCGCGGGGTTCTGGGTTCGTAGAAGGTGCCGTCGCGGAGCATCGCGAACAGCACGTTGATCCGTTGTCGAGCGAGCCGGAGGAGGGCCTGTGTGTTCTCCAACGGCGCCTCTCGGGCCCGGTGGCACCACCCCCCAGGTCATCGGTCCGACAGGGGGGACCAGCCATGCCGGGCCCGGAGGCCAGCGGCCCTCTTGCAGGACCGCGAAGAACATAACGGGGGGCGGGGGCGCCAAGCAAGCGCTTAGACAGTTGCGGTCCATGTCACACCGACGTATGCGTGACCCGGGCCATACGGCCGGGTAACTTCCCAACCAGCCCTGCCCGCCCCGTACCGCCTCGCCACTGGAGCCGTGATGCCCGAAGCCGTGATCGTCTCTGCCACCCGTTCGCCCATCGGCCGCGCCTTCAAGGGCTCCCTGAAGGACCTGCGCCCCGACGACCTGGCCGCCACGATCATCCAGGCGGCCCTCGCGAAGGTCCCCGAGCTGGACCCGAGGGACATCGACGACCTGATGCTCGGCTGCGGTCTGCCCGGCGGCGAGCAGGGCAACAACCTCGGCCGGATCGTCGCCGTCGAGATGGGCATGGACCACCTGCCCGGCTGCACCATCACCCGGTACTGCTCCTCGTCCCTGCAGACCTCCCGCATGGCCCTGCACGCCATCAAGGCCGGAGAGGGCGACGTCTTCATCTCGGCCGGCGTCGAGATGGTCTCCCGGTTCGCCAAGGGCAACTCCGACAGCCTGCCGGACACCCACAACCCGCTGTTCGCCGAGGCCGAGGCCCGCACCGCCGAGGTCGCCCAGCAGGAGGGCACCACCTGGCACGACCCGCGCGAGGACGGCCTCGTCCCCGACCCGTACATCGCGATGGGCCAGACCGCCGAGAACCTCGCCCGCGCCAAGGGCATCACCCGGCAGGACATGGACGAGTTCGGCGTCCGGTCGCAGAACCTCGCCGAGGAGGCCATCAAGAACGGCTTCTGGGAGCGCGAGATCACCCCGGTCACGCTGCCCGACGGCACGGTCGTCAGCAAGGACGACGGCCCGCGCGCCGGCGTCACCCTGGAGGGCGTGCAGGGCCTCAAGCCGGTCTTCCGTCCCGACGGACTGGTCACCGCCGGCAACTGCTGCCCGCTCAACGACGGCGCCGCCGCCCTCGTGATCATGAGCGACACCAAGGCCCGCGAGCTGGGCCTGACCCCGCTCGCCCGCATCGTCTCCACCGGCGTCTCCGCCCTCTCCCCCGAGATCATGGGCCTCGGCCCGGTCGAGGCGAGCAAGCAGGCCCTGTCCCGCGCCGGGCTGAGCATCGACGACATCGACCTGGTCGAGATCAACGAGGCGTTCGCCGCGCAGGTCATCCCCTCCTACCGGGACCTCGGCATCCCGCTGGAGAAGCTGAACGTCAACGGCGGTGCCATCGCCGTCGGCCACCCCTTCGGCATGACCGGCGCCCGCATCACCGGCACGCTGATCAACTCCCTCCAGACGCACGACAAGCAGTTCGGTCTGGAGACGATGTGCGTCGGCGGCGGCCAGGGCATGGCCATGGTCATCGAGCGCCTGAGCTGACAGCCCGCCGAGGACCGCTGAGGGACCGTCAGTAGCACCCTGCGGACCCAGCGTGACAGACCGCCCGGGGCCCTGCCGTCCGCAGGGTTCTGGGCCGTTTTGTGACCCAAACTCCCCCAGGATGTGACCTACCTCTCCCGTACCCTTGATTTACGCAGGTCAGACCAGCACCACCCCCACCTTCCGGGCCCAAAGTCCTGTCCGTTTCGTGACGTTACGCACTGACAGACGGTTAGTCCTCCCTTCAAGCTGATGTAGGAAGTCGGGGGTCGACTTTGAACCGGGAGTACGTCAGTGAGCGCCATGCCGATCGCCCTGCTGCTCACCACGGCCGCCACCGGCGCCGTGGGCGTCGCCGTCCTGCGCAGCATCCTGGTGCTGCGCCGCCAGGTGACCGCCTTGCGCGCCGAGCTGGCCGAGAGCCGGGCCACCGCCGCGCGGGGCCGGGTGCCCGCCGCCCGCACCACCGCCGACGCCGAGGAGATACGCGCCGCCGTCGCGGAGGCGCTCGCCGAGGAGCGCGAGCGGGAACTCGCCGAGGCGCGGGCCTTCTGGGCCGCCCAGGAGACCCGGGACGCCTCCGACGCGCCCCTGCTGCTCGGCCTGTCCGACAGCGAGCTGTTCCTGCCCCGGCAGGCCGACCTCGTGGGCCTGGAGCCCGTGATCGAGCCGGTCGCGGACACCGACGAGCCGTCCGCGCAGGACGCGGGCCACACGGGTCCCAGGGAGTCGGCCGAGCTGGCCGCCGCCCGCCGCCGGCACCCCTCGCACCCGGACTTCGTGCCGAACCCGCCCCCGGCCGTGAACGACCACGACCGCACGGTGGCGACCCTGGAGGAGCTGGCCGAGTCGAGCGTCGCGCTGGCGGACGTCCGCCCGGGCCCGCTGGGCACCCTCGACGTGTACGTCTTCGCCGACGGCACCACCCTGTGCATGACCCCGGGCCACCGCGAGACCGCGGAGCGCCTGGCCGCCGCGCTGGGCGCGGGCCAGACGCCGTACCTCCTCGGCGGCTCCGGGATCTCCGGCGCCTACACGCTGACCTTCGCCTGCGGCGAGGAGAACGTGTACATCCTGGCGGACCGCGTCATCGCGTCCCTGTAGTCACGTCACGTCACGTCAGACCCCGGCCCTCTTGCGGGCCTCCTCCACCAGCGCCGCCGCCTCTTCCACCTGGCTCTCGTCCTCCAGTACGAGGGCCAAGTCGTGTGCGGCGACCGCGATCTGGTCGGCGGCGGCGAACATGCCCGCGTCCGGCATCTCACGAAGCTCGGTCCCGGGTTCCTCCACGAGCTGGGCACGCCGGGCCAACTCCCTGGCCAGCTCCAGCGCCTCGGCGGCGGCACCGCGCTGCAGCCTGCTCTGCGGGGCGGCCCGCAGCCGGTCGGCGAAGTCGTCCACGGCACGGGTCAAAGGCGTCGTATCAACCACGGCGCGAGCGTACGCGGCCGTCCGGGACTGTTGCCAACGGGCGAACGCTCAGGCACGGTGACCTGAAGGACCGGCTTACATCCCCTTTCGCCCGGAGGCGCCGATGTCCCAAGTCTTCTCCGACGAGACCCATCGCAACCTGCTCGCCCGTATCCCGCAGTGCACCGGCCGTGAGATCTCCGACTGGCTGCGCGCCGTCGAGGACGGCCCCGCCCTCTTCCGCTTCGAGGAGAAGGTCAGCTGGCTCCGCCACGAGCACAACCTCGCGTACGGCCACGCGAAGGCGATCGTCCACGAGTACGACCTGAGAAGGGCCGCGCGCAAGCTGCTGTGAGCGGGCGCGCCGCCCCCACGACGACGAAGGGCCCCGGGCACGAAGCCCGGGGCCCTCCACATGCGGGGTCCTACTAATCGTTGCTGTTCAGGATCGCGATGAGGCGCAGGAACTCGAGGTAGATCCAGACCAGCGTCAGCGTGAGGCCGAAGGCGGCGAACCAGGCCTCCTCGCGCGGGGCGCCGTAGGCGAGCCCGTCCTCGACCTGCTTGAAGTCGAGAGCGAGGAAGCAGGCGCCGAGGATGATGCCGACGATGCCGAAGACGACACCGAGCGCACCGCTGCGGAAGCCGAGGCCGTCACCGCCGCCGAAGACGGCGAACAGCAGGTTCACCATCATCAGGAAGACGAAGCCGAGCGCGGCCGCCATCACGAAGCCGTAGAAGCGCCGGTTGACGCGGATCCAGCCGGCCTTGTAGGCGATCAGCACACCGGCGAAGACCGCCATCGTGCCGATCACGGCCTGCATGGCCGCGCCGTCCGCGATGCGGTTGTCGACGACGCTGGAAACGACGCCGAGGAAGACACCCTCGAACGCCGCGTACGCCAGGATCAGCGCCGGCGTGGGCTTGCGCTTGAAGGACTGGACGAGCGCCAGGACCATGCCGATCAGCGCGGCACCGATACCGATGCCGTACGAGCGGCTGATGTTGGCGTCGTCCACCGGCAGCAGCGCCCACGCGAGCGCGGCCGTCACCACGAGGACACCGAGCGTGCTCGCCGTGCGGATGACGACGTCGTCCATCGTCATCCGGCCGGTGGTGGCGGGCGCCTGCGGCGGCGCGCCGTACTGAAGGTCCTGCTGGGCGTACGGGTTCTGCGCGTACGGGTTGTTGCCGGCGGGCTGGGCGTACGGGCTGCCCTGGGTGCCCTGCGCGTACGGGTTGCCCTGCGTGGCGACGGCGGGTCCCCCGGCCTGCGGCGCGGCGTTGAAGCCCGCGTAGCCGTTGTCGCGGCTGAACCCCCGTCGCGAGAAGACCGGGTTTCTGCTCCTCATTTCACTCCTCCATGGCCACACGGCGCAGCCTTGGCTCAAGAGTAATAGAACGGCAAAGGAATGACCCTACTGCTTGGGGAGGATCTTTCCCTCGACTTGCGGCTCAACACGCTACGCCGATCAGTGATTCCGCTCACGGCCGGGGTCGCGCGCGCCGCCGGGCGCCGCTCACCCGATCGGGAACCCGGTGTAGGCCTCGGCGAGGTCGGTCTCGGCGGCTCGGGAGGAGGTGATCCGGTCGAGGCGGGCCAGCTGGAGCCGGTCCTCGAAGGGCGTGGCGCCCGGGGCACTGTGCAGCAGGGTCGTCATGTCGTACGAGAACCGCTCGGCCTGCCAGACGCGGCGCAGGCAGGTCGCGGAGTAGGCGTCGAGCAGCTCGTCGGAGCCGGTCGCGGCGCGGTGGGCCAGCGCACGCGCGAGGGTGACGACGTCGCCGACGGCCAGGTTGAGTCCCTTGGCGCCGGTGGGCGGCACGATGTGCGCGGCGTCGCCGGCCAGGAAGAGGCGGCCGTGCCGCATGGGCTCGTGGACGTAGGAGCGCATCGGCGTGACGGACTTCTGGGTGACGGGGCCCCGCCGGAGGGTCCAGTCGTCGTCGGTCTCGAAGCGGCGCTCCAGCTCGTCCCAGATCTCCTCGTCGCTCCAGCTGTCGGCCTCCGTGTCCGCGGGGACCTGGAGGTAGAGGCGGGAGACGGACGGGGAGCGCATGGACAGCAGGGCGAAGCCCCGGTCGTGGCGGGCGTAGACCAGCTCGTCGTGCGAGGGGGCGACGTCGGCGAGGATGCCGAGCCAGCCGAAGGGGTACGTCCGCTCGAAGGTGCGCCCGTCCGGCACGGCCGCCCGGGCCACGCCCCAGAAGCCGTCGCAGCCGACGACGTAGTCGCACTCCAGCACGTCCTCGGCGCCATCCGCACCATCCGCACCGCCGTGCCGGAAGCGGATGCGCGGCCGGTCCGTCCCGGCGCCCTCCACGGCCAGGGCCTCGGTCTCGAACAGCAGCGGGCCGCCCTCCTTGAGCTGGAGGGCGATGAGGTCCTTGCAGACCTCGGTCTGGGCGTGGACCATGACGGACCTGCCGCCGGTGAGCGCGGGGAAGTCGACGCGGTGACGGCGCCGGTCGAACCTCAGCTCGATGCCGTCGTGGCGCAGTCCCTCGCGGTCCATCCGCTCCCCGGCCCCGGCCTCGCGCAGCACGTCCACCGTGCCCTGCTCCAGGATCCCGGCGCGCTGTCTGCGCTCCACGTAGGCACGATCGCGGCTCTCCAGGACGACCGAGTCGATCCCGGCGTTGTGCAGCAGCCGGGCGAGCAGGAGCCCGGCGGGGCCTGCCCCGATGATGCCGACGGTGGTGCGCATCGGTCGTTCCCTTCGATCGGCGTCGTTGCCTTGCTCGGGCAGTCGCTTGTTCGCGTGGTGAAATTTCCTTCACCAACTGGGGACGAGTTTCCAGTCGATCGCACGCCCCTGTCAACGGTCTCAGGGATCCAAGAGGGCCGCGGCGGTTTGCGTACACCGGCATGACGGTGGTTGTGCCCGGAGCCGGACTTGAACCGGCACGCCCTCGAAGGGGCAGCGAGGTTTAAGCTCGCCGTGTCTGCATTCCACCATCCGGGCAGGCCATGGGCTCCGCGTCGCGAGCCTTGAGCCTATCGGGACGCACCTCCCGGCCTCGGGCGGGACGACCGATGTTGTCTTATTTTATTGGCGCCTGAGGGAGCATCAGGTACCGGGGCAAGCCATCAGCACATGCCAACAGCCTTGCGTGTGACGGTGCGCGGTGTATGCGGAATGACGGGATTTCACCGTCCCGACGAGGGCGCCCGCCCCGTTCTCGCGCCACCCCCGCCGTCCCGCCGCGACGGCGGGGGCGTCGGGGTCCGCCGTCATCCGCAGGTATGACACCGGCCCGGCCCGTCCGACCGAAGTCGCCCCCGCAAACCGGAACAGCGGCTGACTACACGGCGCCGCACGGCCGGGACGATGGATGACGTCCCGAGCACTCGCCGTACCGACAGGAGCGCCCTTCCCGTGACCACCGCACCCATCGCCGACCGGTCCACCCTCGTGGCCGCGCGCGCCACGGAGCTTTCCAAGATCTACGGCCAGGGCGAGACCCAGGTGGTCGCCCTGGACCGCGTCTCCATCGACTTCCGGCAGGCCGAGCTCACCGCGATCATGGGCCCCTCCGGATCCGGCAAGTCCACGCTGATGCACTGCGTCGCGGGCCTGGACACCTTCTCGTCCGGCTCGGTACGCATCGGCGAGACCGAGCTGGGCTCGCTCAAGGACAAGCAGCTCACCAAGCTGCGCCGGGACAAGATCGGCTTCATCTTCCAGGCGTTCAACCTGCTGCCGACCCTCACCGCGCTGGAGAACATCACCCTTCCGATGGACATCGCGGGCCGCAAGCCGGACAAGCAGTGGGTGGACTCCGTGATCCAGATGGTCGGGCTGTCCGGACGGCTCGGGCACCGGCCCGCCCAGCTCTCCGGCGGGCAGCAGCAGCGGGTCGCCGTGGCGCGGGCGCTGGCCTCCCGGCCGGAGATCATCTTCGGCGACGAGCCGACCGGCAACCTCGACTCCCGCTCCGGCGCGGAGGTCCTGGGCTTCCTGCGCAACTCGGTGCGGGAGCTGGGCCAGACCGTGGTGATGGTGACCCACGACCCGGTGGCCGCCGCCTACGCGGACCGGGTGGTCTTCCTCGCGGACGGACGCATCGTCGACGAGGTGTACGGGCCGACGGCCGACTCGGTGCTGGACCGCATGAAGCGTTTC
This sequence comes from Streptomyces sp. MMCC 100, assembly GCF_041538145.2. NCBI lineage: Bacteria > Bacillati > Actinomycetota > Actinomycetes > Kitasatosporales > Streptomycetaceae > Streptomyces > Streptomyces sp. MMCC 100. The sequence continues at coordinate 478,469 of NZ_JBGORK020000001.1, read as the reverse complement.
GACGCCAAGGGCCGCACCAGCTGACACCCCGTCCGCCGCCCGCTCGCCCCTCCCCCGTACCGTCTGGACAGAGAAGACCCATGTTCCGTACCGCCTTGCGCAACGTCTTCGCGCACAAGGCCAGGTTGTTGATGACCGTGCTCGCCGTGATGCTCGGCGTGGCGTTCGTGTCGGGCACTCTGGTCTTCGCCGACACCCTCTCCAACGCCTTCCGCAACCAGTCGGCGAAGAGCTACGACGACGTCGCCGTCGCCGTCACCTCGCACGCCGACCCGGACAACCCCAAGGAGGAGCCCGGCCTCTCCGGCAAGGCCCTCGACCGGATCTCCGCCGTGGACGGCGTCGCCGGGGTGTACGGCCGCGTCGAGGGCTTCGCCGGCGTCGCCGACCCCGACGGGAAGCTCATCGGCGTCGGCTGGTCCAACAAGGGCTCCAACTTCGCCCCCGGCAAGGACGGCAAGGACACCGCGTACACGTTCACCGAGGGCTCCGGCCCGGTGAAGGACGACCAGATCGCCCTGGACGAGGAGTCCGCCGCCAAGGGCGAGTACAAGGTCGGCGACCGGGTGCGCGTCGCGACCAACGGCCCGGTGAAGGAGTACACCCTCAGCGGTGTGTTCACCACCGAGGACGGCGCCGTCAACGCCGGCGGCAGCCTCGTCCTCTTCGACACCGCGGTCGCCCAGAAGCAGTACTTGCAGCCGGGCTACTTCGAGAGCGTCACCGTCACCGCCGCCCCCGGCGCGGACGACGCCGAGATCCTGGCCGCGGTCGAGCCGCTGCTGCCGGACACCGCCGAGGCGCAGACCGGCAAGGCGCTCGCCGACGAGCAGGCCGAGCAGATCGAACAGGGCATGGGCAACCTCAAGCAGGTCCTGCTCGGCTTCGCGGGCATCGCGCTCTTCGTCGGGATCTTCCTGATCTCCAACACGTTCACGATGCTGGTCGCGCAGCGCACCAAGGAGATCGCCCTGATGCGCGCCGTCGGCGCGTCCCGCAGGCAGATCACCCGCTCGGTGCTCGCCGAGGCCGCGCTGGTGGGTCTGGTGGCCTCGGCCGTCGGCTTCGCCCTCGGCGTCGGCCTGGCCGTGGGACTGCGCTCCGGCATGGCCGCGTTCGACATGAAGATGCCGGCCGGTCCGCTGGTCCTGTCCGCCACGCCGGTGGTCGCGGCGTTCGCGGTGGGCGTGCTGATCACGGTGTTCGCCGCCTGGCTGCCCGGCCGCCGGGCCGCGAAGATCCCGCCGGTGGCGGCCATGAACAGTGTCCACGCGGTGGCCAGCACCAAGTCGCTGGTGCTGCGCAACTCCATCGGCGCGGCCGTCACCGCCCTCGGTGCGGCGGGGATCGTGGCGGGTGCCTCGACCGGCGGCGACGACGGCCGGATGTACATCGGGGCGGGCGCGTTCCTCGCACTGATCGGCGTGATCATTCTGATCCCGCTGCTGTCCCGGCCCGTGATCGCGCTCGTCCGTCCGCTGCTCGTCGGCCCGTTCGGGGTGGCGGGCAAGCTGGCCGGCCAGAACGCGGTCCGCAACCCGCGCCGCACCGGCGCCACCGCCTCGGCGCTGGCGATCGGACTGACGCTGGTGACCGGCCTGTCGGTGCTCGGCGTCACGGTCGGCACGGCCATCGACAAGATGACCACGGACAACATCAGGGCCGACTACATGGTCTCGATGGCCAACGGCGGTGACCTCGACCGGTCCGCGCTGACGGCGCTGGAGAAGGCCGAGGGCGTGTCCGCGGTCTCGCCGCAGCAGGACGCCTACTTCCGGGTCGACGGCGACTACGTGTCCGCCTCGGCCATCACCCCGGGCGACATCGAGAAGGTCCTGACCGTCGACGTCGTCAGCGGCAGCGCCGGCTCGCTCGCCCAGGGCCGGATCGCGGTCGCCGAGAAGACGGCCGAGAGCAGGGGCTGGAAGACCGGCGACACCGTCCCCGTCACCTTCGACGACGACGAGAAGGCCACGCTGACGGTCGGCGCCGTCTACAAGGACAGCGAGTTCCTCTCCCCCGTCCTCGTCGACCGCGCGGTCGTGGACCGGCACGAGGCGAAGCCGTCCATCCGGCAGGTCTTCGTGAAGGTCGACGGCGGTCGGACCGCGGCGAACGAGAAGGTCCTCGTCGACGCGCTGGGTGACAACCCGGCGATCACCGTGATGGACCGGCAGGACATCCGCGACGAGTTCGGCGGCGCCATCAACACCCTGCTGAACGTCATGTACGGCCTGCTGGCGATGGCCCTGATCATCGCGGTGCTGGGCGTCGTCAACACCCTCGCGATGTCCGTCTTCGAGCGGCAGCAGGAGATCGGCATGCTGCGCGCGATCGGTCTGGACCGGCGCCGGGTGAAGCGGATGGTCCGGCTGGAGGCCGTCGTCATCTCGGTGTTCGGTGCGGTGGTCGGCATCGGCCTCGGCACGTTCCTCGGCTGGGCGATCGGCGAGACCGTCGCGGACCAGATCCCGGGGTACGCGCTGGTCCTGCCCTGGGACCGGATCGGGATCTTCGTGGTGCTGGCCGGCCTGGTGGGCGTCCTGGCCGCGATGTGGCCGGCCCGCAACGCCGCCCGGCTGAACATGCTGAACGCGATCAAGACCGAGTAGGCGCCGCGCGCGTGCGAGGGCCCCGTTCCCGGGCGGGAGCGGGGCCCTCGCGCGTACGGAAGTTCCGCGGGCTCAGTTCCAGGTGCGGGCGCGCAGCGGCAGGCCGGAGGCGCCTGAGTCGGGCGTCTTCACGGCGAGGACCTGGTTGACGCCGATCCGGTTGCGCTCGAAGGAGAGCGCGGAGGCGGCCATGTACAGCCGCCAGACCCGGGCGCGGCCGGGGCTGACCAGCCGGGTGGCCGTCGCCCAGTCGGACTCGAGGTTGGCGACCCAGCGGCGCAGCGTGAGCGCGTAGTGCTCGCGGATCGACTCCACGTCGCGGACCTCGAACCCGGCGCGCTCCAGCTGGGTGACGGTGGTGCCGACGGGGGCCAGTTCGCCGTCGGGGAAGACGTAGGCGTCGATGAACTCGTCGACGCTGTAGGCGGACTCGTCCCGCTGGGGCCGGCGGGCGATCTGGTGGTTCAGCAGCCGTCCGCCGGGCTTGAGCAGCTTGTGCAGGTCGGTGGCGTACTCCAGGTAGCGCTCGGCGCCCACGTGCTCGGCCATGCCGATGGAGGAGATGGCGTCGTACGGCCCGTCCGCGACGTCCCGGTAGTCCTGGACGCGGATCTCCACCCGGTCGGTGAGCCCCGCGTCGGCGACGCGCTTGCGGGCGTAAGCGGCCTGTTCCTGGGAGAGGGTCACGCCGACGACGCTCACGTCGTGCTCGCGGGCCGCGTGGATCGCCATGGAGCCCCAGCCGCAGCCGACGTCGAGGAGGCGCTGACCGGCGCTCAGGCCCAGTTTGCGGCTGACGAGTTCGAGCTTGTCGCGCTGGGCGTCCTCCAGGGTGCCGCCCTCGGCCGGAGGGGCTGGCCAGTAGGCGCAGGAGTACACCATGGAGGGGCCGAGGACGAGTTCGTAGAAGTCGTTGCCGACGTCGTAGTGGTGGCTGATGGCCCGCTTGTCGCTGCGCTTGGTGTGCAGGTGGCCGCGGGCCCGGCGGACCTCCTCCGGCGGCGGGGCAGGGGGCAGCGGCGGCCCGGCGAGCTTCACCAGACCGCGTACGGCGGCCCGGACCTCGGGGTCGCGCAGCGCCTCGACCAGTCCGCGGGCGTCCTCACCGCGCTCCCAGATCAGGCCGGCCATCAGACCGAGGGCGGTGTAGAGGTCGCCGTCGATGTCGACGTCGCCGGCCACCCAGGCGCGGGCCAGGCCCAGTTCACCGGGTTTGAACAGCAGGCGGCGCAGGGCCCTGCGGTTGCGGACGACGAGGGTCGGCGCGCCCGGCGGACCCGACTGCGAACCGTCCCAGGCGCGGATGCGCACCGGGAGTGGTGCTCCCAGCAACTGTTCGAAGAGGCTCTGCAGCCGCAGCGCGGCGTCAGCCATGGCGTACCTCCGTGACGAGCGATCCCGGAATGTCCAACACCACGTAAACACCTGGGAGCCCGCCGTACAGTCCCCGGCGCGCGTTACGACTCGGCAAAATAGCTGTACACACCAACGAACCCGTCGCCCCAACGGCGCGGCGCAGAGCGCGACACGCGCACAGCACGAAGGGGCCGTCCGCACCACGGATGGCGGACGACCCCTTCGGGGGGACTGCTACTGCTGCGGGCGACCGGGGGTCAGGAGGCCTTGGCCTCGGTCTTCTCCTGCTTGCCGGCCTTCTCGCCCTGGGCGGCGGCCTTCGCCGCGGCGGGCTTCGGGGCCGGCTTGGCGGCCTCGTAGAACTCCTCGCGCGGCGTCTCCATCGCGCCGAGGGAGACGACCTCGCGCTTGAGGAACATGCCGAGCGTCCAGTCCGCGAAGACGCGGATCTTGCGGTTCCAGGTCGGCATCGCCATGCCGTGGTAGCCGCGGTGCATGTACCAGGCGAGACGGCCCTTGAGCTTGATCTTCATCTTGCCCATGACGATCATCGCGACGCCCTTGTGCAGGCCGAGGCCCGCCACCGCGCCTTTGTTGGCGTGGCTGTACTCCTTCTGCGGGAAGCCCCGCATGCCGGAGATCACGTTGTCACCGAGGACCTTGGCCTGGCGCAGCGCGTGCTGGGCGTTCGGCGGGCACCAGGCGTTCTCGTTGCCCGCCTTGCGGCCGACCAGGTCCGGCACCTGGGCGTTGTCGCCCGCGGCCCAGATGTAGTCGGTGCCCTGGACCTGGAGGGTGGCCTGGGTGTCGACGTGGCCGCGGGGGCCGAGCGGCAGGCCGAAGCGGGCCAGCGCCGGGTTGGGCTTGACGCCGGCGGTCCACACGATCGTGTTGGAGTCGACCTCGAGGCCGTTCTTCAGCACCACGTGGCCGTCGACGCAGGAGTCCATGGAGGTGGACAGGTAGACCTCGACACCGCGGCCCTCGAGGTGCTCCTTGCCGTACTGGCCGAGCTTGGGGCCGACCTCGGGGAGGATCTTGTCGGCGGCGTCCACGAGGATGAAGCGCATGTCCTCGCGGGAGACGTTGTTGTAGTACTTGGCCGCGTCGCGGGCCATGTCCTCGACCTCACCGATGGTCTCCGCGCCGGCGAAGCCGCCGCCGACGAAGACGAAGGTGAGCGCCTTGCGGCGGATCTCCTCGTCGGTGGTGGAGTCGGCCTTGTCGAGCTGCTCCAGGACGTGGTTGCGCAGGCCGATGGACTCCTCGATGCCCTTCATACCGATGCCCTGCTCGGCGAGGCCGGGGATCGGGAAGGTGCGGGAGACCGCGCCCATCGCGATGACCAGGTAGTCGAAGGGCAGCTCGTACGCCTCGCCGACCAGCGGCGCGACGGTGGCGACCTTGCGGTCCTGGTCGATGGTGGTGACCCGGCCGGTGAGGACCTCCGCCTTCGGAAGCACGCGCCGCAGGGGGACGACGACGTGCCGCGGGGAGATGCTGCCGGCGGCGGCTTCGGGGAGGAAGGGCTGGTAGGTCATGTACGACCGCGGGTCGACGACGGTGACGGTCGCCTCGCCGTAACGCATCTTCTTCTGGATGCGTCGAGCTGCGTACAGGCCTACGTACCCACCGCCTACTACGAGGATCCTGGGACGCTCCGTGGTGCTCATGCCATCGAGTATCCACCCGGCCGAGGGGGGTGGTTCGTGCGCCCCTTCACAAGGTTCGGTGGAGGCTGTGCTACCATCCGCCGCCGACGTGACGGAGATCATGGCGGGCGAAGGAACCAGCGTATAGGGCACCCCGTTGTCAATGCCGCGTGAGCTGCACCTCCGCACCGTCGGGACGGTGGACCACCCTCCCGCGAGCACTCCACGAGGGCCCCTCGCGACACCGTCCTGAACACGTTCAAAGGGCAGTTGAAACCCCAAAAGGGTCAACGCGCGCGCTTTCGTCGTCCGACGGGGCCCAATTCCTTGTGAAGAACTTCACGAACTTTCCCGACGGGACGTCACCGAGGGGCCCCGAGAGGCCCCCGACACCCGCTCAAACGTTGTCCTTCCTGCTCAGACCGCTACCGCACCGCTGCGGCGAGCACCCCGCGCGAAGGCCCTACGCGACCGACCATGCGATGCCGTCGAGGATGTCGTGCTCACTCACGACGACCTCCTCCGCGCCCGTCCGCTCCATGATCGCCAGGAGCACCAGGGCCCCGGCCGCGATCACGTCGACCCGGCCCGGGTGCATGGAGGGGACCGCCGCGCGCTCGGCGTGGGTGGAGCGCAGCAGCCAGTCGGTGATCTCCCGGACCCGGTCGCGGGAGACGCGGGAGTGGTGGATGGCGGCCGAGTCGTACTCCGGCAGCTCCTGCGCGATCGCGGACACCGTCGTCACGGATCCGGCCAGCCCCACCAGCGTGCGCGCCTCGCGCAGCGGCACCGTCCGCCCGGCCAGGTCCAGGGCGGCCTCGACATCGGCCCGCATCGCCGCGACCTGCGCCTCGGTGGGCGGGTCGGTCACCGCACCGTCGTGCACCAGGTGCCGCTCGGTCATCCGGACACAGCCGATATCCACGGAGCGGGCGGCGCGCACGTGGTCGTCGCCGACGACGAACTCGGTGGAGCCGCCGCCGATGTCGACGACCAGGTAGGGCTTGTCGAGGTCCGCGCGGCCGGTCAGTTCCTTCGTCGCGCCGGTGAAGGAGAACTCGGCCTCCTGGTCGCCCGAGATGACCTCCGGCTCCACACCCAGGATGTCCAGCACCCCGCGCACGAAGTCGTCCCGGTTCTCCGCGTCACGGGAGGCGGAGGTGGCCACGAAGCGCAGCCGCTCGGCGCCGTGCGCCTTGACGACCTCGGCGTACTCCCGGCAGGCGGCGAAGGTCCGCTCCAGCGCCTCGGGCGCCAGCCGCCCGGTGCGGTCGACGCCCTGGCCCAGCCGCACGATGGTCATGCGCCGGTCCAGGTCCGTCAGCTCGCCCGTCTCCGGGTCGGCGTCGGCGACCAGCAGCCGGATGGAGTTCGTACCGCAGTCGATGGCGGCGACCCGGGTCACTGGGCGTCCTCCCCGTCGGTCTCGGAGACCGTCACGCACGGCCCCTTGCGCCACCACTCGGGCAGCATGGCGATCGCCTCGTCGCCCAGCGGGTTGACGCCGGGACCGGCCGCCAGCGAGTGGGCGACCAGCACGTGCAGGCACTTCACACGGTCCGGCATGCCGCCCGCGCTCGGGAAGCCGGTCAGCTCCTCGATCTCGTCACGGCGCCGGACGTAGTCCTCGTGCGCGGCGCGGTAGGCGGCGGCCAGCTCCGGGTCGGTGGCGAGGCGCTCGGTCATCTCCTTCATCACGCCGTTCGCCTCCAGCGTGCCGATGGCGGAGGCCGCCTTCGGGCACGTCAGGTAGTACAGCGTGGGGAAGGGCGTGCCGTCGGGCAGCCGCGGCGCCGTCTCCACGACGTCCGGCTGTCCGCACGGGCAGCGGTGCGCGATGGCGCGCAGGCCGCGCGGGGGCCGTCCGAGCTGCTGCTTGAAGGCCGCCACGTCCGCGTCGGTCGGCTCGGTGCGCGGGGTGGTCGGCGGGGGAGTCTGCATGACTGTCTTCTGCTGGTCTTCCTGTTGAGTCACTGCCGGAGCGGCCGGCGCGGTCGGTTCACTGCCGGCGGGCGGCGGCGTCGGCCTTGTCGACCCCGTCCCACACGTTCCGGTACCAGGGTCGGTCGGCGGCGCCGGCCTCGGCGCGGGTCCGGTCGGCCGCCTCCGGGTCGACGACGACGAACCCCGTCTCCCCCGGCATCACATAATGCAGCCGCAGCCGGACCTGCTGCTCGGCGTAGGCGTCGTCCTGCCAGCGTGCCTTGAGGTCACGCAGGTCCTCGACCCGCTGCCGGGTCTCCCGCTGCTCCCGCTGGAGATCGGCGATCTCGGCGCGCTGGGCGACGTACTGCCGAATCGGATAGGCGAGGGCCACGACGAGCGAGCAGAGCACCATCGCGAGCAGCGCGGCCCGGCCGGTCAGCCGGGAACGCCGCGCCTGGCGCTTCGTCTGCGAGCGGTAGACCCGGGCCGCGGTCTGCTCCCCGATGATCCGGATCCTGGTCGCGGTGGAGAAACGGTCCCGGTCCTTCACCGCCATGTCGCCCCGCCTCAGCCTTCGTGCGTCGTCCGTCATACGTGCGTACGTCCCCGCACACGGTACGGGACCGAGTACGGGGACGTACGTACGACGCTGCCTCCTACGGGGCGGGTCAGCCCTTGAAGCGGGGGAAGGCGCTGCGGCCGGCGTACACCGCGGCGTCGTCGAGGATCTCCTCGATGCGCAACAGCTGGTTGTACTTGGCGACGCGCTCGGAGCGGGCCGGGGCGCCGGTCTTGATCTGGCCGCAGTTGGTGGCGACGGCCAGGTCGGCGATGGTGACGTCCTCGGTCTCGCCGGAGCGGTGGGACATCATGCACTTGAAGCCGTTGCGCTGGGCCAGCTCCACGGCGTCCAGGGTCTCGGTCAGCGAACCGATCTGGTTGACCTTGACCAGCAGGGCGTTGGCCGAGTTCTCCTCGATGCCGCGGGCCAGGCGCTCCGGGTTGGTGACGAACAGGTCGTCACCGACGAGCTGGACCTTGTCGCCGAGCCCCGCGGTGATGGTCTTCCAACCGTCCCAGTCGTCCTCGAACAGCGGGTCCTCGATGGAGACCAGCGGGTACGCCTCGACCAGCTCGGCGTAGTACTCGGTCATCTCGGCGGCGGTGCGCTCCTTGCCCTCGAAGGTGTAGGAGCCGTCCTTGTAGAACTCGGACGCCGCGACGTCGAGCGCGAGGGCGATCTGTTCGCCCGGGGTGTAGCCGGCCTCGTTGATCGCCTCGAGGATGAGGTCGAGGGCCTCGCGGTTGGAGCCGAGGTTCGGGGCGAAGCCGCCCTCGTCGCCGAGGCCGGTGGCCAGGCCCTTCTTCTTCAGGACCTTCTTGAGGGTGTGGTACACCTCGGCGCCCCAGCGCAGGGCCTCGGAGAAGGACTCCGCGCCGATCGGGGCGATCATGAACTCCTGGATGTCCACGTTGGAGTCGGCGTGCGAGCCGCCGTTCAGGATGTTCATCATCGGCACCGGCAGCAGGTGCGCGTTCGGGCCGCCCAGGTAGCGGAAGAGCGGCAGGTCGCTGGCCTCGGAGGCGGCGTGGGCGACGGCGAGGGAGACGCCGAGGATGGCGTTGGCGCCGAGCGAGCCCTTGTTGTCGGTGGCGTCCAGGTCGAACATGGCCTGGTCGATCAGGCGCTGCTCGGTGGCGTCGTAGCCGACGAGCTCCGGGCCGATCTGCTCGATGACGGCCAGCACGGCCTTCTCGACACCCTTGCCGAGGTAACGGCTCGGGTCGCCGTCACGAAGTTCGATGGCCTCGAAGGCACCGGTGGAGGCGCCGGACGGAACGGCGGCACGACCCGTGCTGCCGTCGTCGAGGCCGACCTCGACCTCGACCGTGGGGTTGCCTCGGGAGTCCAGGATTTCCCGGGCTACGACGACGTCGATGGACGGCACGAGCATCTCCTTCTTCAATGTGACGCTTCGGTGTGACGCGCGGGTCCCGCAGGACCGCGGCGGCTCTGCGGGACCGAGCCTAACCGGCTCCAGCCGATCGGCCAGCCGATCGCCCACCCGCTGGACAGAACCGAGAGTAAATTGTTTCCGAACGGAACAAAGGCGGAATGTGAAAATCCCGCCCCGGTGCGTACGGGGGAACACGCACCGGGGCGGGAGTCGCGGGAGCCGCCGCCGCTTACTTGAGGTGCAGCTGCTGGCCCGGGTAGATCAGGTCGGCGTCGTCGACGATGTCGTCGTTCAGCTTGAACAGCTTCGCCCAGCCGCCCTTGACGTCGTGCCCCTCGGCGATCGAGCTGAGGGTGTCGCCCTTGACGACCTTGTACTCGCCGTCGCCCTTCTCGACCTTCTTGCCGGTCGGGGTGGTGACGGTCTTCTTCGCGGGCTTCTCGGTCTTCTGCTCCGCGGCCGGACGCTCGGAGGAGCGGGAGGCCTTCTGCTCGGTGGAGCGCTCGGCGGTGGAGCCGCTGCTCTGGCTCTGCGAGCTCTCGGAGCTGCCGGAGCCGCTGTCCTGGGAGCCGCCACCGGTGTACGCGGCGCCCGACAGGCCGGTGCCGCAGACCGGCCAGGCACCCTTGCCCTGGCCCGCGAGCACCTTCTCGGCGATCTGGATCTGCTGGGACTTGCTCGCCTGGTCGGCGGTGGAGGCGTACTGCGTACCGCCGTAGGCCGCCCAGGTGGAGGCGGAGAACTGCAGACCGCCGTAGTAACCGTTGCCGGTGTTGATGGACCAGTTGCCGCCGGACTCGCACTGGGCGACGGCGTCCCACTCGGACGCGGTGGCGGCGGAGGCGTTGCCGGCCGCCATCAGCGGGGCGGCGACGGCGGCACCGGTGACGCCGGCGACGGCGATGACACGGGTGGCCTTGGACGGACGACGGTGCTTGCCCTTGCCGGAAAACAGCATGGTTGATCCCCTCACCGACGCCTGCGAGGTGAGCTGTCGGGTTCGGGCCGGTTGAGTTGCCCGGCCGGGTTCCTCACGGAACTCGGCTTCACCCCTAGCCGCTCCGGCTCAACTGCCCGGTGCGGCGCCTACCTTGGGTCCCCCGCTCCTGCCTGCGGCGCTTGACGCGACGACTGTTCCCGTACGGCCGCTGGCAGGATTCGGCGTTGCGGCTGTCGGGGCCCGCGATGGCGAGCGGTCATGACCGTAGACACGCGCTCCGCGGATTTTCAAAGACGATCACGGCTTCTGAGACCTATCTCTCACGAGATCCAAAAGGGACATACGGTCTCTAACCGTGACGTGAACTCCCCCTACTTTTCGACCGATTCGCCCGTGACCGTGAGCGTCTGACCGGGCAGGATGTGGTCCGGGTCGGCGCCGACGACCGTCTCGTTGTCGGCGTAGAGAGCGCGCCACCCGCCGTCGACGTCAAGGGAGTCGGCGATGGCCCAGAGGTTGTCGCCGGAGCGGACCGTGTACGAGCCGTCCTCGACCTCTCGCGGCTCACCGTCCCGCGAGGCGTGGCGCCCCGTCGCCTCGTCCGCGCGGCCCTTCTCGACCGCACCCTCGTCCGCACTGTCGCCACGGTGCCGGCCGGAGCCGGACGAGCCCTCGGCGCCCTGCTGTTCGGCACTGCCGCCGGGGGTGGATTCGGTGGATGTGTCCGACTTGGTGGAGGAGTCCGTATCGCCGGACGACGCCTCGGAGGGGGTCCCGGACGGCGAAGAAGAGGGCGAAGGGGACGAAGAGGGCGCTCCGGACGCCGACTCGGGAGTCCCGTTCGCGTCGGTCGAGTCGGTCGTACCGGACGACTGGGAGGACTGGGACGACTCAGGCGACTGTGACGACTCGGATGTTCCGGTGGTCGCGGGTGATTCGGACGACTCGGAGCCGTCGGTCTTCCCCGACGTGTCCGAACCCTCCGACGCACCGTCACCGGTCGCCCCCGAGCCGCCGCTCGTGACCCCCGAGTCGTTGCCCAGGCCGGCGAGCAGGCCGCAGGTCGGCCAGGCGGCGATGCCCTGGTCGGCGTGTATCTTCTCGGCGATTCTTATCTGCTGGGAGCGACTGGCCTGGTCGGCGCTGGGGGCGTAGTCCAGGCCGCCGTACTGCTCCCAGGCCTCCTGGGACAGCTGCAGGCCGCCGTAGTACCCGTTGCCGCTGTTCTGGCTCCAGGCGCCGCCGGTCTCGCACTCGGCGACGCGGTCCCAGTTCGCTCCGTCGGCCGCGTGGGCGCCGGTGGCGCCGAGCAGCGGGATCGCGATGGCGGAGCCGGTCACTCCGGCTGCGACGACCAGAGCGGGAGCCTGGCGGGGGCGGCGGTGACGACCGTTCCCGGAGAGCATGCGACGACCTTTCACAAGACGACGGGGACCACGCGGCGGATGACGCTCGACACCACGTTGATCCGTGAACGTATAGGGAGATCATCGCTTGTCACAAGTTCATGCCGCGCAGATCACGTGAAGATCACAGAGTTGAGTGCGTGTCACGTTTGAACGACTCGGACGCGATGGTCCCCGTGACTTCGAGCGGCGGCGCTTGCGGCTCACACCGGACTGGCGTGGCCTCCCCGCGCCGGTTCAGCTCTTCCATGAGTACGGACCAGAAGCCCTTCCTGAACCAGGTGTTCTGCCGTTCCTTGGCGAGCTGCCACGGGCCGTAACCCTCAGGTAGCTCGTCCCAGAGACAGCCTGCACGCAGCCGGTGCAGAGCCCCGTTCAGCTGCGTCCGGATGTCCACGGCTCCGCGGGCGAACTGGCGGCGCGCGAAGTAGGCAGCCATGAGTTCCTCGACCACCGACCATTCCGATTCCGTCACCGCGGCAGGAACCGGCGTGCCGGTCCGCTCGTGCCACTCCGTCACCTTGCACTTGACCCCGGAACGCTTCCGCACTTCTCCGAGCGGCTCCACCTTGATGTCCAGGAGGCCGATCACCGTTGTCATCTCGGCCAGTTCGACGTGGGCCGCTCCCCTGACCGCCTGAGCCAGGCACATGATGGTTCGAGTGGTCGTTGCTGCGGCCTCCTGCCCCAGGAGCACCTGCCGCCCGGCGTCAAGCAGCGCCCTGGCGCTGTGCACGTCCTGAGCGAGCTGCCGTAAAGCCGCATTCCTCACCGCGCGGTCAGGACCTGAAGTGACCAGATTCGTGGTGGCGTGAGCCAGGGTTGCCTCCTTCTCCTGCAGCGCGGCCGTGAAGCGAGCCACGCGCTCACGCTGCCTGCCGATGTCACCGGGGTAGGGATTCAGCCTGTCCTGAGCTGCGGCCAGTACCCGCGGTTCGGTCAACAGTGCCTCGATCACCCTCCACACGGCCTCCTCGACGGCGTCGGAAGTCAGATACGGATCGGAGCAGTTCGTCTCTCGCCCTTTGCCGTTGTTGGCTCCACCGCATCGGTAGTAGCGGGTGGCGTTGGACTTGTTGAATGAGCCAACGTATCGGTGGCCACATTTGCCGACGATCCGGCCTGTCAACGGGTAAGCGTCAGCCTCCGCGTGCGAGGAGTGGCCACCTTCGCGCAAGGCACGCACCAACTCGTCCGCTCGCTCCTCGCTGATGAGGCGGGGAACTGTGAGTACCACACTCTCTCCGTGTACCGGGACACCGTTCTCATCCAGCCTGGTTCTGTTCCTCCCGTAGCCCGCTGGGTTACGGAAGATCACCTCTCCCTCCAGAAGAGAGGTGCACCGAAGACGCCGGTGGAGGTTGGAAGCGGTCCAGGGCCGACCACTGCGGGTGAGCTGCCCCAGGGAGTTCAGTCGCCGGGCCGCCTCGGAGACATTGTGCGACTCGTCCACAATGAGGCTCACCGCCCTACGGACTACGCGTGCTTCCCCCTCGTCGACAACGAGCGTGGATCGGTGCCCGCCGGCTTTGTCGATGGCGTACCCCCACGGCGGCGGGCCGCCCACCCATCCGCCGTCGAGAGCCTTGCGCTGGCGTCCGCCCTGGGTGCGCTCGCAGAGGAGGGTGCGCTCGGCTTCGGCTCTCAGGACGCAGCCCTGCAACTGCTGACGGCCTGACTCCGTGGCGGTGTCGATGTCCTCAGTGGCTGACACGAAGCTGACCCCAAGGTCCTCCAGGGCCCGTTGGCCGCGGGCGCGGTCATGGCGATAGCTTTGAACACGTCAGCCCCTTCACGGCTGGCAAGGCCCCGGAGTTCTGGACAGCTCTGGGGCCACCTGCGTTTACCGGGAAACTAACGCCTAGTGCAGATGGCATGCAGACAAACGGAAAAACATCCTCCTATCGTGCATGTCCTGATGTATCGGTTCTTCCCTGTCGCCACGGGCACTGGAACCGTCCGGTCCCGTTACGGTCGTACCGTGAATGTCCCGAGCGCCGCCCCCGAACTCTTCACCTGGGAGTTCGCCACCGACCCGTACCCGGCCTATGCCTGGTTGCGTCAGCACTCGCCTGTCCACTGGACAAAATTGCCAAGCGGAGTCGAGGCATGGCTGGTGACCCGCTACAGCGACGCGCGTGAGGCTCTCGCCGACGGTCGGCTTTCCAAGAACCCCGAGCATCACGCCGAAGACGCCGGCGGGAAGAGCAAGACCGGTATTCCTGGTGAGCGCAGCGCCAATCTCATGACCCATCTGCTCAACATCGACCCGCCTGACCACACGCGTCTGCGCCGCCTTGTCTCCAAGGCATTCACCCCACGGCGCATCGCGGAATTCGCTCCCCGGGTACAGCAGTTGACGGACGACCTCATCGACGGCTTCGCCTCCCGGGGCGAGGCAGATCTCATCCACGACTTCGCCTTCCCCCTCCCCATCTACGCGATCTGCGATCTGCTGGGCGTTCCTCGGGAGGATCAGAAGGACCTGCGCGACTGGGCAGGCATGATGATCCGCCATGGCGGAGGGCAGCGTGGTGGCGTGGCCCGTTCCGTCAAGAGGATTCGCGCCTACCTCGCCGAATTGATCCACCGGAAGCGTGACGACCTCGGCGAGGATCTGATCTCAGGTCTGATCCGAGCCTCCGACCACGGCGAACACCTCACTGAGAACGAGGCCGCCGCGATGTGCTTCGTGCTTCTGTTCGCGGGTTTCGAGACCACTATCAACCTCATCGGCAATGGCGTGTACACGCTAATGCGACACCCTCGAGAACGGGCTCGACTGCAGGAATCCATCCAACGGGGCGATTCGGCGTTGCTGGACAGCGGCGTCGAAGAACTGCTCCGCTACGACGGACCCGTGGAACTGGCCACCTGGCGCTTCGCCACGGAGCCACTCGTCGTCGGGCAACAACGCATCGCCAAGGGGGACCCCGTACTCGTCGTGCTCGCTGCCGCGAACCGTGACCCGGCGCGCTTCGCCGGACCGGACACCCTCGACCTGAACCGTCGTGACAATCAGCACCTGGGATACGGGCACGGCATTCACTACTGTCTTGGCGCGCCTCTCGCCCGCCTGGAAGGCCGCACGGCTCTGGAGACCCTGCTACGGCGCCTTCCCGATCTCCAGCTGGCGGCCGATCCTGATGACCTGCGCTGGCGAGGCGGGCTCATCATGCGAGGGCTCCGTGACCTCCCGGTGCGGTTCACCGCTGTCTGACCGGCTCAAGCCCCGGTGGCCTCGACCGCCCTGATCGCGTCCCGGTAGGCGCGTGCCGCCGCTCTCAGGGCTGCCTCGGGGTCGGTGCCCTCGGCCTCGGCGCGGGCGGCGAGGGCGAGCAGTTCGTAGCCGATGCCCTCGCCGGAGGGCAGCGGGACGGGCAGGCCCGCGGTGCGGACGCGGGAGGCGAGCTTGGCGGCGAGGGCGAGGCCGGGCTGGCCGAGGGGGACGCCCTCGGTGACCGAGGTGCGCTGCTTCTCGGCGGCCTTGGTGCGCAGCCAGTGTTCCCGGACCTCCTCGGGTGTGGAAGCCGTCTCGTCGCCGAAGACGTGCGGGTGGCGGTGGATGAGCTTGTCGACGATGGTGCCGGCCACGTCGTCGACGGAGAACGGGGCGCCGGGGTCCTCCTCGGCGATGCGGGCGTGGAAGACGACCTGGAGGAGCACGTCGCCCAGTTCCTCGCGCAGTTCGTCGCGGTCGCCGTCCTCGATGGCCTCGACGAGTTCGTAGGCCTCCTCGATGGCGTACTTGGCCAGGCCCTTGTGGGTGCGCTGCGAGGACCACGGGCATTCCAGACGGATGCGGTCCATGACCTGGACGAGGTCGAGGAGGCGGGCGCCCGGGAGGTCGTAGGAGGCGGGGAGCAGCTCCAGCTCGGGCATCCGGACGCGGCCGGAGCCGGCGAGGCGGGCCAGTCCGTCGGTGAGCGCGGGGTCGCCCTCGCCGGTGGCGACGACCACGGCCGTGCGGCCGCCGGCGCAGGCGTCCACGAGTTCCTCGGCGGTCGGGGCCGCTTCGTCGACCCGGATGCCCGCCTCGCGCAGATAGGGCAGCTGCGGGTGGGCTCCGTCGGCGCACAGGACGCGGTCGGCGGTGCGCAGGGCCTGCCACGCGGGCCAGGACAGCAGGCCTGGGGCGACACGGTGGCTGGTGGTGAGCAGGACGATGCGGCCCTGGTCGGGGGCGGTCGCGTCGGCGGTGGTTGCGTTCACTCTCCGAACCTAACGCACGCCGCCGACGGCCCCCCGGGTTGTCCACAGGGGGCTGCACGACCATGTGTTCGGCTGACAAAAGGACCGGCGGAAGCGGCTACGCCGGTTACGCCGTCTGCCGGGTCTCCGCCGCCGCGATCTCCCGCACCCACGGCGTCTGTGTGTCGACGCGGCTGCTCTTCTGGACGTCCCAGGCGCCGTAGCGCGGGTTGAGGTCGACGTCGAGCTTCTTGGAGGCCTCGGACAGGGCCTGCCAGAACTCGGGCCGGCTGGTGTCGGTGCCGAGGCTCTGGGCGAGCTTCTGGGCCTCGATCTGGACGAGGAGGTTGTCGTCGAGGCGCTCGGGGGCGACGCCGTACTGCTGGAGCCAGACCGTCTCCAGCTGCTCGGGGCCGCCGGCCTGCCCCTCCAGCTCGCCGCGCATCCCCTGCACTTCCTTGCGGCTGACGGTCACCCCGGCGTCCTGGGCGGCGCGGTGCAGGACCCGGTCGAGGACCATGCCGTGCAGGGTGTCGCGGGTGAGGGTGCCGGACCTGGCGACGACCTGCTGGTACTGGGTGTCGTCCGGGACGGCGGCGCGCTGTGCCTCGCGCACCTCGTCCACGCGGTGCTCCAGCTGGGCGACGGTGATCCGCTGGTCGCCGACGACGGCCGCCGCGCCCGGATGCGCGTCGTTGCCGCAGGCGGCGAGCAGGGGTGCCGCGGCGGCGATCGCGGCGGTGAGGAGGAGCGCGGAGCGACGGCGGCGGTGCAAGGGAACCTCCCGTTGGAGATTGTGCGACGGTGCACAAAGTCTTGCGATGATCGATGTTAGGCAGTGGCCCGGCTCTGGCCAACCCATTGGACCAACGATTCATCAGGACTTCGGGCACCGCCTCGCGCCCGCCCGCGCCCGGCGGGCGTCCGCCGGTGGTCAGCCGCGCATCTGGCCGAGCCACTGCAGGGTGCGCCGGATCTCGGCGGCGAGCGGGTGGCCGGGGCCGTGGACGCGCTCCACGTCGTGCAGCAGCCGGGCCAGCGTGTCGTGGGCGGCGGCGCGGTCGCCGAGGGCGAGGAGGAGGTGGCCGATGCGGCGGCGCACGTCGTGGGCGAGGTCGGGGTCGCCCGCGACGTACTGGTTCTCGTAGTACGGCAGCAGCGCGCGGTACTCGGCGAGGGCGGCGGCCGGTTCGCCGAGCTGTTCCAGGCACTGGGCGGCGTCGTAGCGGTGGCGCAGGGACTGCGGGTCGGCCTGGCCGGCCTCGGCGGCGCGTTCGTCGGCGAGGCGGCGCAGCTCGGGCAGGGCGCGCCGGTACTGGCCGTCGTCCATGAGGGTGGCCGCGTACTGCTTGCGCAGGGTGCGCACGACCGGGGAGCGTTCGCCGTGCTGTTCGGCGGCGGCGGGCAGGATCGCGCCGAGGATGTCGACGGCCTGGGTGATGCGGCCCTCGCCGAGGAGGCGCTTGACGTCGTCGACGGCACGGGCCACGTCCGGCTTCTCGGCCTCGGCGGCGGGCGCCACCGGGGCGGGTTGCGGCGCGGGGGTGCGGGCGCGGTCGGGCCAGGGGGCGTGCGGGCGTACGAAGGGGCGGGTGGGGTCGAGGGGGCCGCCGGTGGGCATGCCGCGCGCGGGCAGCAGCAGCGCGAGGTGTTCGTAGACCTCCTGGGCGGAGTCGGGGCGGTGCTGCGGGTCCTTGGCGAGCAGGCGCAGGACCAGGGCTTCGAGCGCCTCCGGGACCTCGGGGCGGATGCGGCGCACGGGCAGCGGGGGCTCGTACAGGTGCCGGTGCAGCACGCCGAGCGCCGTGGAACCGGCGAACGGGACGTCGCCGCTGAGCAGTTCGTGCAGGAGCACACCGAGCGCGTACAGGTCGGTGTACGGGCCGACGGCGCCGCCCATGGCCTGCTCGGGTGCCATGTAGGCGGGTGAGCCGATGGGGGTGCCGGTGTGGGTGAGGCGGGTGGTGTCGGCGTCCATGACGGAGGCGACGCCGAGGTCGAGGACGGTGACGGCGCCGTCCTGTCTGACCATCACATTGCGCGGCTTGAGGTCGCGGTGGACGATCGGCACGGCGTGCACGGCGCTCAGTACGGCGCACAGCTGGGCGGCGACCGCGACGGCCCACTGCCACGGGTAGGGCTCGTGCTCGGCGAGGTGGTCGGAGAGGTCGGCGCCGTCGACGTACTGCATGACGAGGAACAGCTCCTCGCCCTCGCTGCCCGCGTCGTGCACCGTGACCAGGCCGGGGTGGTCGACCTGTGCGGTGATCCGGCACTCGCGCACGAACCGGCGGCGCAGTTCGTCGGCCTCCTGCCCGGCCACCTTGTCGGGGCGCAGCAGCTTCACCGCCACGCGCCGGTCGAGGCGCCGGTCGTACGCCGTCCAGACCTGTCCCATGCCGCCCTGGCCGATGAGCGTGGACAGCTCGTACCGGCCGGCGACGACGCGTCCTGTCGCCACGGTCACCTTCCGCCCTGGTGGTGGCCGCCGTCGGCGTGTCCGCCGTTGCGGTCTCGGCCGTCGTGGCC
Organism: Streptomyces sp. MMCC 100; assembly: GCF_041538145.2. NCBI lineage: Bacteria > Bacillati > Actinomycetota > Actinomycetes > Kitasatosporales > Streptomycetaceae > Streptomyces > Streptomyces sp. MMCC 100. The sequence continues at coordinate 459,899 of NZ_JBGORK020000001.1, read as the reverse complement.
GCCACCGTCGTGGTTGCGCAGGTAGTCGCTGAGCTCGTCGAGTTCGGCGCGGACCTGGTCGATGCGGGCGGGAGCGGGGTGCTGCTGCGGCGGTGGGGCGACGGGATGCTGGACCGCGGGCGGCGGGGCGACGGGGTGCTGGACCGCGGGCGGCGGGGCGACCGGGTGCTGGGCCGCGGGCGGCGGCGGGTACGGCCCCACCGGGTGCGCCGGGCCGTAGTGCGGGCCGGCGACGGGGGCGTGGGCATGGGGCGGCCGGTAGCCGGCGAAGGGGCGCGGGGCGGCGTGCAGGCGTATGTCGATCACCAGGAAGTATGCGGTGGCCGCCGCTCCGATCAGCAGCAGCCCCGCCATCGCGGCGTCCGTCCGGTGGTCCGTCTCGGGCAGCGAACCGACCACGGCCAGACAGGCGATGGACAGCGGCAGGCTCACCCACGCGGCCGTCCAGTCGTACCAGCGCCCGCGCAGGACGGCGACCCGGAACAGCGGCACGCAGGCGAGCAGCCCGCACGTCAGAAAACCGGCGGCGGCGTACAGCACGCGCAGGGTGATGACAGTGGCCGCGCCGCGGGAGGGCGGCGGCCCGGCGCTGTTGCCGTACATGACTGCTCCTGGACGGGTGATGCCGACGTGCCGAACAGACCGGGCCGTTCGGAGTGGAAGTCCGAGCGTATAGGCCCGAACGGACAACGGGTCACGGTTGTACCGAACCGTTGTCGCTCCGCTCGGCGGCCGGTCACCGGCCCGGATCCACCGTGCCGTCCGTGAGGCCGTCGTACATGCCCCGCACCAACTGCTCCCCCAGGCGGCCCGCGAGCCGCAGCGCGCGCTCGAACTCGTCGAGGGCGCGGAAGCGGTCGCCGTAGCCGCGCTGGGCGTCGAGGGGCAGCCGGGGCAGTTGCAGGCGCCGCACGTCGAGGCGGGTGGCGGTGGAGGCGTAGCTGCTGGCCTGCCGGTGGTTGGCGGTGCCGCGCAGGAACCCGGCGAGGAACCAGGGGTCGAGGGCGACGGGGTCGGGGCGCAGGAGCACGAGGTTGCGCCCCAGGGCGGCGCCGGCCGTGGCCTCGTCGATCACGCGCGCGACGGATCCGCTCCCGAGGACGGGCACGACGACGTCACCCGGTTCGGTCAGGACGGGTTCCTCGTCGCTCTCCGGGAGGGCGCCCGAGGGTCCGGCGCCGGTGAGGACGTCGTGGTCGGTGAGCACGGGCACGCGCGCGTGGCCGCCGTTGGTGCCGGTGCGCAGTACGAGGGCGCCGCCGCGGGCGAGTTCGCCGACGGTGGTGAGCGGCCGGCGGGGCGCGGCGCGTCCGGTGCCGGGGGGTGCGGGGGTGAGTTCCGCGGTCAGGCGCAGGGTCTCGTCGAGGCGCTCGCGTACGTCCGTGAGCCGTCCGGTGTCACCGGTGGCACCGGGGGGCGGCAGGTGGCGGGCGGGGGCCAGGTCGACGTCGTCGTCGAGGAGTTCGATGACGGGCAGACAGCGGGCGAGGCCCGGCCGGTCGTCGAGCCGGCCGGTGCGGTCGAATTCGCCCCAGGCGTCGAGTACGGCGTCCCGCACGGACCGCCAGTCAGGACCGCCCCGTCCCTCCCCGGCGAACTGCCCCGCGTCGGCGAGCAGCACCCCGGGCTGGGCGGGCGCCTTCTCGGGCCGGCGCAGCACCCACACGTGCAGGGGGATGTTGTACGGGGGTGCCGCGCCGACCGGCAGGGCGATCACGGCGCGCAGCGCGCCCCGGCGCAGCAGGTCGGCGCGGACCCGGCGGCCGGAACGGCGGGAGGCGGCGGCGGGCGGCATGAGGACGACGACGGTGCCGCCGTCCCTGACGCGGGCCAGGGCGTGCTGCACCCAGGCCAGTTCGGACTCGGTGCGGGCCGGGAAGCCGTACTCCCAGCGGGGGTCGTAGGCGAGTTCGTCGTGGCCCCAGTTGCGCTCGTTGAACGGCGGGTGGCACAGCGCGGCGTCGGCGCGCAGGCCGGTGCGGGCGTCCGCGCGCAGGCTGTCACCGGCGGCGATCCGCACGGCGGCGTCCGTGCCCAGGGCGAGCCGCAGCGCGGTGAGTGCGGCCAGTGCGGGGTCGCTGTCCTGGCCGTACAGCTCCTGTCCGGGCCGGGGGGTGGCGGCGGCGGCGCGGAGCAGGGTGCCGGTGCCGCAGGCGGGGTCGAGGACCGTGCGGGCGGGGCCGGCGAGTTCGGCCATCAGCTCGGCGAGCGGGTCCGGGGTGAGCGTGTACTGCCGCGGGTTGGCGTCGAGGTGCCGGCCGAGCAGGAACTCGTACGTCTTGCGGGCGCCCGGTCCGGCGGCGAGTTCGGCGGTGCCGCGCAGGAGCGGGGCGGAGGGGAGCAGCCGGGGGCCGATCGGGGTGGCGACGGTGCGCTCGGGACCCGTGCCGAAGCGGGCGTCGAGCACCTGGTCGAGGGCGGCGGGCAGCATGGCGGCGAGGCGTTCGTCGGAGCCGGCGCTCGCTTCCAGCCAGAGGGTCGGGCGGTCGTGGATGAGCAGGAGGACGCAGCCGGCGTGCACCAGGGCGGCGACCGGTCCTTCGGGGTGGCCGGCGAGTTGCTGCCAGACGCGTTCGCGCGGGGGGACCTCGGCGAGTTTGCCCTGGGCGCGCAGCCATGCCTCGACGTCGGCGAGGGCGAAGGACGGGCTGGTCTCGGTGCCGCCGACCGGTTTGGGGAAGTCCGCGTGGCGACGCCGCCAGTTGCTGACGGCGGCCCGGCCGACGCCGGCGAGCCGCGCGATACCGGCGGCGGTCACCTCTGTCCCGTCTGTCCCCTTGTCCTGCACGGTCGGGCCCCCTCGTCCTGGTCTGTGACGGCGATCCTACCGATGAACACGGCCCGACTCCGATTCACATCGTGTACTGGAGTGAAGGCGTGAACCGTGTTGACTCGGTTCACAGGCCATGGTCTTATTGACGCACCGAACCGACCGGGCCCATGGGCTCGGGTTCACGGTCAATCGATCTGTCTATGGGGAGAGGACTGACGTCATGGGGATGAAGACCAAGATCGCGCTGGGTGCTGTGGTGGGGATCGCCGTCATCGGCGCGATGTCGGCGAACTCGGGCGATGGGAACGGCGACGGCAAGAGCGACAGCCGTACCTCCGCGAGCTCGGGCGAGAAGCCGGCCGGCGCGAAGGCGGACGGCGACGCGAAGACGGACGGCGCGTCCGACGCGAAGCCCGCCGAGGACAAGGCCGTGGAGAAGCCGTCCCAGGCCGAGCAGTTCAAGGCGTTCGTGCAGAAGAACGGCTCGCCCAACGAGAAGGACGCCGTCTCCCACGTCACCAAGGTGCAGGGCGCCGACGAGCAGAACGACATCCTCGACGCCGCCGACGTCTACACCGACTTCACCGGCGGCCTCATGGGCGAGGGCACGGGCCCGGCCAAGCTCATCGCCTCCGCGTTCGCCGACTGGAAGGACAGCGACAACGGCCTCGTCACCATCTACGACGCCGACGGCGAACTGCTCGGCAACGGCCAGTTCTGACGGCCGGACCGCGCTCACCCTTCACGAAGAATCCCTGAGGGGACCGACCATGCGCCGTCGCGCGCACCGCACCGCACTCACCGCACTCGTCCTGGCCACGGGCGCCACCGCGTGCCTGACCGGCTGCCAGTCGGGCCAGGACGACACCTCGTCCGGCGGAACCGCCCGATCCGCCGCGCCCGCGGAGTCGACCTCCCGGCCGGCACCCGCATCGCCATCGGCATCGACGCCGGAGGAGCCGTTCGCCGGACTGACCGGCGAGGAGATATCCGAGCGGGCGATCAAGGCCACCACCGTCGACGGCACGCCCGCGATCACCCTGTACGAGACGGACGGCTCGGAGCGCAACACGCTGTACGTCGCCACCGACGGCAAGCCGTACCTGCTGCGCTTCGAGAGCGGGTCCGAGGAGGAGCCCTGCTCCCTCTCCCTGACCGGGTACGACGAGCCGGTGCCGGCCGAGGTCCCCTCCGGCGAGATCATCGACCTCGACGCAATGAGCGCCTGAGCCCCGGGGGCCGTGGGGGCCGTGGGGGCAACGTCCCACGACGACGTGCTCGGCGACGATCACTCCGGGACGGGCGGTCTCGTGGGCCGCGACCTACCTGATCTCCTCCACCCGGGCGGGGCCGGCGCCCCAGGCCGCCCGGTGGCCGGGCCGGGGCGCTGACGACGCCGCCCCGGTGGGCGCGTCAGCCCCGGCACTGCTTCGACAGCATCGCCTTGTCCGCCTCGGTCACCGCCAGCTCGTACTTGACGGCGACCTGGGCGAAGCGGACGGCGTACGCACACCGGATCGACTTGTCGGGCGGCAGCCAGGAGGCCGGTCCGGAGTCACGTTTGGCGGAGTTGGCGCGGCCCTCGACGGGAAGCAGGTTGAGCGGGTCGTTGGCCAGTTGCTCGCGTTTGCTCTCCGGCCACCGCGAGGAGCCCATCTGCCAGCTGTACGACAGCGGCACGACGTGGTCGATCTGGACCTCGCTCGCCTTCTGCTTGCGCCACTCGATGCTCGTCCCGGTGTACGGGTCGTCCAGCGTCATCGCGATGACCACGCAGTCGGAGCCGGACTTGAAGCGCACCTCCTGGCCGTCGCGTTTCAGCAGGTCGTTGCGGGTGTCGCAGCCGTTGCGGGCGAGCGGGACGCCGTCGGCGGTGTCCATCCAGGCGTAGCCGAACTCGTCGCGGTCGTACCCCGTCTTCGGTCCGCGTCCCTTGGTCGCGAGGCCGTCGATCAGCTTGCGGGCCTCGGCCTGCGGACTGTCGCCCGTGACCGGGGCGAGGCCCGGTTCGGTTCCGTCCGGGTTCTTCAGCGGGCTGACGGCATGGCCCGCGGCGGGGGCCTCGGCACCGCCGCCCGAGGCCGGGGCGTCGCCGTCCGCCTCCAGGCCTTCGCAGCCGGCCACCAGGGCCAGGGCGAGGGCCGCCCCCGCGGCCCATCCGGTACGGATCCTGCTGTGCCGCCTCATGCGCGCCCCTCCCCTTGCCGTTCGCGACAACCACCGTAGCGAGGGAGCGGTCCAGACCATAGTGGGCGTTAGTCAGGCATTAGTGGGCACGCAGGACATATCTGTCGTACGGTCGACAGTGAGTCACGTCTCGGAAGGAGCTCTGCATGGGCATCCTCGACAAGATGAAGAGCATGGCCGGCAAGGACAAGGACAAGTCAAGGAAGATGTCCGACGCCGCCGAACGCCAGGTCAACCAGAGGACCGGCGGCAAGTACGAGAAGCAGGTCGACGCCGCGCAGCAGCAGGCCGAGGGCAAGCTCGGCTTCGGGCGCGAGCGGGGCGGCGGCCCGGAGCAGCACTAGCCGCTTCCCGTGACCCGGACACGTCGAAGCCGCCCACGGGACTACCCCCCGTGGGCGGCTTCTTCACCGGTCACGACGATCCGGTGCGGGCCTACGACCCAAGGATCGAGGTCAGGAACTCGCCCACCCAGCCGAGCAGTTCCCGGCCGACGAGCGGCTTGCCGCCCACCTTCGCGGTCTTCGGGCGCGGTACGAGCACTTGGTGCGTGCCCGCCTTGATGACGCTGCCGGGGTAGAGCCGCTTGAGCCGCAGCTCCTGGGACTCGCGCAACTCGACCGGCGCGAAACGGATGTTGTTGCCCTGGAGCACGACCTCGCCGACGGCGCACGCCCGCGCGAGCATGCGCAGGCCCGCGACCAGCAGCAGGTTCTCCACCGGCTCCGGCAGCTTGCCGTAGCGGTCGACGAGTTCCTCCCGTACGGCCTTGATGTCCTCCTCGCTGTTGGCGGAGGCGATGGACCGGTACGCCTGGAGGCGCAGCCGCTCGCCGGGCGCGTAGTCGTGCGGGACGTGCGCGTCGACCGGCAGCTCGATCTTGACCTCCAGCGGCGGCTCCTCCTCCACGCCGCCCTCCAGGGAGGCCCGGTAGTCGGCGACGGCCTCGCCGACCATCCGTACGTACAGGTCGAAGCCGACGCCCGCGATGTGGCCGGACTGCTCACCGCCGAGCAGGTTGCCCGCGCCGCGGATCTCCAGGTCCTTCATCGCCACGTACATGCCCGCGCCCATCTCGGTGTGCTGGGCGATGGTGGCGAGCCGCTCGTGCGCGGTCTCCGTCAGGGGCTTCTCCGGCGGGTAGAGGAAGTACGCGTACCCGCGCTCGCGGCCCCGGCCGACCCGGCCGCGCAGCTGGTGGAGCTGGCTGAGGCCGAAGTTGTCGCCGCGTTCGACGATGAGGGTGTTGGCGTTGGAGATGTCGATGCCGGACTCGACGATGGTCGTGGAGACCAGCACGTCGAACTTCTTCTCCCAGAAGTCGACAACGACCTGCTCCAGGGCCTGCTCCGACATCTGGCCGTGGGCGGTGGCGATGCGCGCCTCGGGGACGATCTCGCGCAGCTTGGCCGCCGCGCGGTCGATGGACTCGACGCGGTTGTGGATGTAGAAGACCTGGCCCTCGCGCAGCAGCTCGCGGCGGATCGCGGCGCCGATCTGCTTGTGCTCGTAGGGGCCGACGAAGGTCAGCACCGGGTGGCGCTCCTCCGGCGGGGTGGTGATCGTGGACATCTCGCGGATGCCGGTGACCGCCATTTCCAGGGTGCGCGGGATGGGGGTGGCGGACATGGTCAGGACGTCGACGTTGGCGCGGAGCTTCTTCAGCTGCTCCTTGTGCTCGACGCCGAAGCGCTGCTCCTCGTCGACGATGACCAGGCCCAGGTCCTTGAACTTCGTCTCGGAGGAGAACAGGCGGTGGGTGCCGATGACGATGTCCACCGAGCCCTCGCGCAGCCCCTCCAGGGTCGCCTTCGACTCGGTGTCGCTCTGGAAGCGGGACAGCGCCTTCACCTTCACCGGGAACTGCGCGTACCGCTCGCTGAACGTGCCGAAGTGCTGCTGCACCAGCAGCGTGGTGGGGACGAGTACGGCGACCTGCTTGCCGTCCTGGACGGCCTTGAAGGCGGCGCGGACCGCGATCTCGGTCTTGCCGTAGCCGACGTCGCCGCAGATCAGGCGGTCCATCGGGACCGTCTTCTCCATGTCGTCCTTGACCTCGGCGATGGTGGTGAGCTGGTCCGGGGTCTCCGCGTAGGGGAAGGCGTCCTCCAGCTCGCGCTGCCAGGGGGTGTCCGCGCCGAACGCGTGGCCCGGCGCCGCCATCCGCGCGCTGTACAGCTTGATCAGGTCGGCGGCGATCTCCTTGACCGCCTTCTTCGCGCGCGCCTTGGTCTTGGTCCAGTCGGCGCCGCCGAGCCGGTGCAGGGTGGGGGCCTCGCCGCCGACGTACTTGGTGATCTGCTCCAGCTGGTCGGTGGGGATGTAGAGCCGGTCGCCGGGCTGGCCGCGCTTGGCGGGGGCGTACTCCACGACCAGGTACTCGCGGGTGGCGCCCTGGACGGTGCGCTGGACCATCTCGATGTAGCGGCCGACGCCGTGCTGCTCGTGGACGATGTAGTCGCCCGCCTCCAGGGTGAGCGGGTCGATGGTCTTGCGGCGCCGGGCGGGCATCCGCGCGCCCTCGCGGCCGGCGGCCTTCTGTCCGGTCAGGTCGGTCTCGGTGAGCACGGCGAGCTTGAGGGCCTGGTCGACGAAGCCGTGGTCGATCGAGCCGCAGGAGACGTGCACGACGGAGGGGCTGAGCGTGCCGAGGTCCTGGTCGAGGCGGGCGGCGATGCCCTCGCCGCCGAGGACCTCGACGGTGCGGGAGGCGGGGCCGTGGCCCTCGGTGAGGTAGACCGCGCGCCAGCCGTCGGCGAGCCAGCCCTTGGTGTCGGCCAGTGCCTTGGCGGTGTCGCCGCGGTAGGTGTCGGGGGCGTGCATGCCGAGCTTGAGGGTGTCCGAGTCGCCCGTCGTGTCGGCGTCGGACGTCAGCGTCTCGTCGGCGGCGAAGGGTGAGACCGACCACCACATCATGTCCAGCTCGCGGGCCCGTTCCCGGACGTCCGCGATGGACCACAGGGAGGCCGCGTCGACGTCGATCGGTGCCTCGCCGCCGCCCGCCGTGGCGGCCCAGGAGGCCTGGAGGAACTCCTGCGAGGTCGCCACCAGGTCGGCGGCCCGCGTGCGCACCCGCTCCGGGTCGCAGACCAGGGCCATCGACCCCTTGGGCAGCACGTCGAGGAGCAGTTCCATGTCGTCGACGAGGACCGGGGCCAGGGACTCCATGCCCTCCACCGCGATGCCCTCGGCGATCTTGCCGAGCAGTTCGCCCAGCTCGGGGTGGTCCTCGGCGAGGGCGGCGGCCCGCTCGCGCACGTCCTGGGTCAGCAGCAGCTCGCGGCAGGGCGGTGCCCACAGGCCGTGCTCGGCGACCTCCAGGGACCGCTGGTCGGCGACCTTGAAGTAACGGATCTCCTCGACGTCGTCGCCCCAGAACTCGACCCGGAGCGGGTGCTCCTCGGTCGGCGGGAACACGTCCAGGATGCCGCCGCGCACGGCGAACTCACCGCGCTTCTCCACCAGCTCGACGCGCGCGTACGCGGCCGCCGCCAGCGCCTCGACGATCTCCTCCAGGTCGGCGCTCTGCCCGGTGCGCAGGGCCACGGGCTCCAGGTCGCCCAGGCCTTTGACCTGCGGCTGGAGCACGGAGCGCACGGGTGCGACGACGACAGAGACCGGGCCGGTCTCCGGGTCGTCCGGGCGGGGATGGGCCAGGCGCCGCAGGACGGCGAGGCGGCGGCCGACGGTGTCGCTGCGGGGGCTGAGCCGCTCGTGCGGGAGGGTCTCCCAGGACGGGTACTCCACGACGCCCTCGGGCGGCAGCAGGGAGCGCAGGGCCGCCGCCAGGTCCTCCGCCTCGCGTCCCGTCGCCGTCACCGCCAGCACCGGGCGGCCCGTCTCGCGGGCCAGTGCGGCGATCGCGAAGGGGCGGGCCGCGGGCGGGCCCACCAGGTCGACGTGCATGCGGTTGCCGTCTGCGGCCGCCGAGATCGCTTCCGCGAGGGCGGTGTCCTTGACGACGGCGTCGAGCAGACCGTGCAGGCTCATGGAGGGGGCGCTTCCGTCCTGGGGTGGGGCAACACGAGTAGCCCGACTCGGTGAGGGTCGGGGGTGTCCAGGTTACGTCGGTCTGCTCGGCGGCGTCGGGGCTGTGGACGACGCCGGGTGTGTGGTGGCCGGCGCCGCGGTGCCGTACCAGGGGGCACCGCCCCCCCCTGGACCCCCGGGCCTGTGCCCATCCACCACCCGTCTCGGTGAGGTGAGAAGTCCACCGAAAGAGGCCCGGCGCCTCCGCCCCCCTGGGACGTCGACGCCGGGCCCTCCCCCGCAACCCCCGTGTGCGGTGGCTGTCGGGACGGGTGCTACTCCGTCGCGATGGCGTTCAGGACGTTCATGCGGCCCGCCCGGAAGGCCGGGACCAGGGCGGCGAACAGGCCCACGAAGGCCGAGCCGATGAAGACCCCGATGATCGTCGGCCAGGGGATGTCGAGGACGTTCAGGCCCTCCAGGGCGAGCAGCTTCTGGGCCGTGGCGCCCCAGCCCATGCCCAGGCCGAGGCCGAGCAGGGCGCCGAAGAGGGCGATGACCACGGACTCCATGCGGATCATGCGGCGCAGCTGGCGGCGGGAGAGGCCGATCGCCCGCATCAGGCCGATCTCGCGGGTCCGCTCGACCACCGACAGCGCCAGGGTGTTCACCACACCGAGGACGGCGACGATGATCGCCAGGGCGAGCAGGCCGTAGACCATGTTCAGCAGCTGGCCGATCTGGTCCTTCAGCTCCTGCTTGTAGTCGGTCTGGTCGGCCACCTGGTACTGCGGGTAGGCGTCCAGCGACTTCTTCAGCGCGGCGTACGCCTGGTCGCTCTGGCCGTCCTTCGCCTTGGCGAACATGATCGTGTTCGGCGGGACGTTCTCGGCCGGCAGGTACTTCCGCATCGTCTCGATGCCGATGTACCGGGCGCCCTGGTCGATGGCCACGTCGTCGCTGGTGATCGCGGCGACCTTCAGCTTCGCGGTCTCGCCGCCCTTGAAGGCGACGGAGAGGGTGTCGCCGACGTGCACGCCGTGCTTCTCGGCGTAGTCCGAGCCGACCGACATGGCGTCGGTGCCGTAGGCGGCGGAGAGCTCGCCCTCCGTCGTCACGCGGCGCACGTCCTCGGCGTAGGTCGGGTCGGCGGCGGTGACGCCGTCGTCGTCCGTCTTGCCGTCGGGCGAGGTCAGCGTGGCGTCGAGCATCTTGTAGCGGGTGACGTGCTCCAGGCCGGGCGTGTCGGTCATGGCCTTCTCGGCCTGCGGCACGATCCGCTGGTTGCCCTGGACGATGAAGTCCGCGCCGACCGTCTTGTCCAGCTCGCTGGTGGCCGAGGCGACCATGGAGGAGCCGACGACGGACAGGCAGGCCACCAGCGCGAGGCCGATCATCAGGGCGGCACCGGTGGCGCCGGTGCGGCGCGGGTTGCGCAGGGCGTTGCGCTCGGCCAGCCGGCCCACCGGGCCGAAGGCCCGCAGCAGCACCGCGCTGATCACCCGCACCACGAACCCGGCCAGCAGCGGGCCGATGACGACGAAGCCGATGAGCGAGAGCACGATGCCCGCGCCGAGCATCAGCGAACCGTCGCTCGCCTTGTCGGCGGAGGCGGCCGTCAGCAGGGCGGCGGCGCCGGCGCCGGTGAGCACCAGGCCGATCAGGCCGCGTATCCAGCCGGCCTTGGCGTCGGCCGGGGTGCCGGCGTCGCGCAGGGCGGCCATCGGGGAGATCTTGCCGGCCCGGCGGGCCGGCAGGTAGGCGGCCAGGACGGTGACCACGACGCCGAGGACCAGGCCGGTCACGGGGGTCGCCGTCTTGATGGTCAGGTCGTCGGTGGACAGGTTCATGCCCGCCGCGGACATCAGCTTCATCAGGCCGACGGCGATGCCGACCCCGGCCGCGACGCCGAGGACCGAGCCGACGATGCCGAGGAGGAGCGCCTCGACCAGCACCGAGCGGTTGACCTGCCGGCGCGAGGAGCCGATGGCCCGCATCAGGCCGATCTCGCGGGTGCGCTGGGCGACCAGCATGGAGAAGGTGTTGATGATCAGGAAGATGCCGACCAGGAACGCGATCCCGGCGAAGCCGAGCATGGCGTACTTGATGACGTCCATGAACTCGCCGACGTCCTCGCGTCCTTCGTCGGACGCCTCCTTGGCCGTATGGACCTTGAACGTGTCGTCTCCCAGGGCCCCGGAGACGTTCCGCTTGAGCTGCGCGTCGGTGACACCGGACGCGGCGGTGACGTTGAACTGGCTGAACCGGTCCGCGCCGCCGAGCAGTTCACGCTGGGCGGTGGGGGTGTCGAAGTAGACGACCGCGGCACCGGGGTTGGTGACGGTGAAGGAGGCGATACCGACGATCTTCGCCTTGAAGTCGCCGGTCTGCGCGATGGTGCGCAGCTCGTCGCCGATCTTCAGGTCGTGCTTGTCGGCGGTGTCGGAGTCGACCATCGTCTCGGTCGGGCCGCGCGGGGCGTGGCCCGAGGTGATCTCCATGGACCGCAGGTCGTTCTTGGTCCAGTTCCCGGCGATGGTCGGGGCGCCATTGGTGGCTCCCACGTTGTCGTTGTCGGCGTTGACGACGGTCACGTTCATGGAGACGACGCCGCCCTCGACCGACTTCACGCCGTCGACCGAACGGATCTTCTCCAGCGTGGACGCCGGCAGCGACTCGGGCACCCCGTTCTGCGGGGTGTCCTCGGCCTTGGCGTCCTTCGGGGCGACCGTCACGTCCGAGGAGGTGACGGCGAAGAGCTTGTCGAAGGTGGTGTTCATCGTGTCGGTGAACACCAGGGTGCCGCACACGAACGCCACCGACAGCAGGACCGCCACCGCCGAGAGCGCCATGCGGCCCTTGTGCGCGAAGAAGTTGCGCATCGAGGTCTTCACGACGGTCATGACGTGCGCCCCCGGGCGTCGAAGTTGGGGGTCTGGGGGTCTCCCCCAGAAAAACGCAGCATGCGGTCGAGCACGGCCTCCGCGGTGGGCTTGTGCATCTCGTCCACGATCCGGCCGTCGGCGAGGTACAGCACCCGGTCCGCGTAGCCGGCGGCCACCGGGTCGTGGGTGACCATCACGATGGTCTGGCCCAGTTCGGTGACCGACCGGCGCAGGAAGCCGAGCACTTCGGCACCGGCGCGCGAGTCGAGGTTTCCGGTCGGCTCGTCACCGAAGATGATCTCGGGGCGGGCGGCGAGGGCCCGCGCCACCGCGACCCGCTGCTGCTGGCCGCCGGAGAGCTGGGTGGGCCGGTGCTTGAGCCGCCCGGCGAGCCCCACGGTCTCCACGACCCGGTCCAGCCACGCGCGGTCGTACTTGCGGCCGGCGATGTCCATGGGCAGCGTGATGTTCTCGATCGCGTTGAGCGTCGGGAGCAGGTTGAACGCCTGGAAGATGAAGCCGATCCGGTCCCGGCGCAGCTGCGTGAGCTTCTTGTCCTTCAGGCCGGTGATCTCGGTCTCGTCGAGGTGGATCTGCCCGCTGGTGACGGTGTCCAGGCCGGCCAGGCAGTGCATCAGCGTGGACTTGCCGGACCCCGACGGGCCCATGATCGCGGTGAACTGGCCGCGCGCGATGTCCACGTCCACGTGGTCGAGGGCGACCACCCGGGTCTCGCCCGATCCGTAGGCCTTCACGACCTGCCGCGCTCGCGCGGCAACGGCCGTACGCCCTCCAGTGCTCCCGTGCGTGGGAATACTTACGGCCGATGTCATGTCAAGTCTCCTATGTCGGTCATCGAGTGAGCCGCCGGTGCCGCGGCCGTCGTACGTGTGTGCCGTCGTGCGTGCCGTCGTGCGTGCCGTCGTGCGTGTGTGCCGTCGAGGCGCGCCGCGTGTGCGCCGAGCTGCTGTCTCGAAGAGTCTGTCCGGAACCGGGGGTCGGCCGCGCTGGTGTTCAGCGCAGTCTTTTACTGAGGAAAACCCCACCCCCGCGGGTCCGGTTCACCGCCCCCCAGCGGCGTAAAGCCAGACTAAGGACGCCACCGGGCCCGTCTCGTCCTCCGTCGGTACGAACCCTCCCCGACCCGTAGTACGGAGGTACCCCTAGGGGCAGTCCACCCTTCGGTGGAGCGATCTCAGGGTCGCCCTCCACCCTGTGACGCACCGGTCGTCCACCCTCCCGCGGCGTCAGGGGCGAGCGAGCAGCACCGGGAGGGCGCGGGCGGCCGCATACCGACCCACCCGCGTACGGGAGATGTCCCCGCGCCGCGAGATGACCCTCGCGCGCCTCTCCGCCCTGGCCGTCGGCGTCCCCGCGATCGTCCTGGCGACCCTCGTCCAGCACCGCAGCCTCCAGCCCCTGGTGACCCTGTCCTTCTGTCTGGGCGCCTCGGCCATCGCCCCCGCCCTGGTCTACGGCCTCTTCTGGCGCCGCTTCACGCGCACCGGGCTGCTCAGCACCCTCATCGGGGGCTCACTGGCCGTCCTGCTCCTGATGCCGGGCACCAACCTGGTCTCCGGCTCGCCGGTCTCCGCCTTCCCCGAGGCCGACTTCAACTGGTTCCCGTTCACCACGACGGGCCTGGTCTCCATCCCGCTGGGCTTCGCCTGCGGCTGGCTCGGCACGATGCTCTCCGGCCGGCGCAAGGCTCAGGGGCAGCGCCGGCAGTACGAGGCGGTGAAGGGCTGGATCCTGGCGGGGGCGGTACGCAGGGGCGGCTGACGCGGGGCGTCACTCCACCGCGCGCCCCGTCAGCGAACTGAGATTGCTGCGTACGGAGTCCATCTGGGCCTGCAGTTCGTCCCACCGCTCCCCGTGCTCGCGCAGCACCCGTTCCGTGTCGCGGGCGATGCGCTCCTGACGCAACCGGGCCTCGGCGACCACCTCGGCCGCCCGGTCCCGGGCCTCCTCCTGCCGCCGTCCGGCCGCCTCCCGGGCGGCGGCCAGCTCCTGCTCCGCCTCGCGCACCCCCTGCTCGGCCCGCGCCACCAAATCCGCATGGTGGGCGTCCAGGGCCCGCGCCCGCTCCTCCTCGGCCCGCTCGGCGGCGGCCCACCGTCCGGCCAGCTCCCTGCTCTGCTCGGCCGCCGCCCCGGTGGTGCGCCTGCGCATCTCGCGCAGCGCGGACAGCGCTTCCGCGCGCCCCGCCTTCACCTCGCGCCGCGCCTCGATCCGCGCCTCGTCGGCCTCCGCGCGCGCCGCGAGCAGCAGCTGCCGGGCCCGCTCGTCGGCCTCGGCGCGTACGGCGTCGGCGTGCGCCCGGGCCGCCTCCCGCACTCTGTCCGCGTGCGCCCGCGCCTCCTCCATCACCCCCTCCGCGGTACCGCGCGCCCGCTCGCGTACCGCTTCGGCCTCCACCTCGACGAGCCGGAACAGGTCTCGCGCGCGCTCCCCCAGCACCTCGTAGTCCTGCGAGGTGAGCTGCGCGACCACCTCCTCCAGGTCTCCCAGGTCCTCCTCCATCTCCCTGGCCAGCACGGTGAGCCGGGCGGCCCGCTCCCAGGCCGCGTCACGCTCCTCGGAGAGGGCGGCGGCGTACGCCTCCACCTGCTCGGGACGGTAGCCGCGCCCGCGCCCGCGTACGGTCACGAAGCCGTGGGGAGACGCCGATGCACCGCTCATGCCCATCACCCCTGCATCACCCTGTGCTCACCTCGCGGTGAACCTGCCGCATCACATGGACCCGACCGACTTTATGGATCGGACGTAAGCCCACATAATCCGACACACCGCACGCAAACGGGCGGGGCCCGGTCGACTCACAGGTCGACCGGGCCCCGCCCGTCGGGCACGTCAGCGGCGCGAGCGCCTCACAGGAGCCCGTCCCACATCTGCTCCAGCAGCACCGACCACCAGCTCTCCGGCGAGCCGAGCGCCGCCGGGTCCAGCGCGGCCAACTGCGCCTGGAAATCGACGGTCCAGCGGCCCGCCTGCTCCTGGTTCAGACCGAACCTGAGCCGCCACATCCGGCCCAGCAGCGCCAGGGAACGCGCGAACTCCGGCAGCCCCGTGTTCACGAACTGCGGCGGCACGGGCGCACCGCCCGGACCCGCCTCCACCGGCACCGCCACGATGGCCGCGGTGCCGTACTGCACACAGATCGCCCGGCCGAAGTCGCTGCCCACGACGAGGTACGACCCCGCGTCCGAGGCCGGCTGCACACCGCGCTCCGCCGCCAGCTCCGCCAGCGTCGGCACCGGGCGCCCCGGCTGGGCCTGCGCCCAGAAGAACGGACCCATGTCCATCGGCAGCCCCGCCGCCACCAGCGTGTGCGCCACGACCGGCGGCACACCCTGCCGTGACACCGCGGCCTGCTCGAACCGGAACACCCCCGGACCGAACGCGCCGCCCAGCTCCTGCCCGATGACCTCCGGCGGAACCGGCGGCGCCGGCTGCACCTGCGGCAGGGGAGCACGCACCGGCGCCGGACGCGCCGGCCCGTCGGCCACCTGGTGCAGCTCGCCCTGGTGCGCCAGCAGTTGCTGCATGCCCTGCTGCCGGCTCGCGTGGTCCAGGCCGTACGGCGCGATCGAGGTGATCCGCGCCTGCGGCCACTGCTCCCGGATCATCCGCGCGCAGTACGCGCCCGGCAGCTCGCACGACTCCAGCTCGGTGTGCAGCTCGAGCACCTGGTCCGGCGGCACGTTCATGGAGCGCAGCTCGTGGAACATCTGCCACTCCGGATGCGGCGTACCCGGCGCGGAACGCCGGATCAGCTGCTGCTCGGAACCGTCCTGCGCGCGGTAGCGCAGCACGGCCTGGTAGCCGGGGCCGACGGTCGGCTGACCGGTGGGCTGCGGCGGATAGCCGTACGCCGGTGGCTGCCCCGGCACCGGTTGCCCCGGCACCGGCTGCCCGGGCGGCGGCACGGCACCGGGAGCCGCCGGGGGAGGCGGCGGAGGCGCACCGATGCCGCCGGGACCGCCCACGGAGGGCGCCGCCAGCACGGTCTGCGCGTGGTGCACGGCACCGCCCGCGCCCCCCGCGGAACCGGGCGGCGGCGGCACGGCACCGGGAACGCCGGGAGCGGCCGGGGGAGGCGGCGGCACACCCGGGCCGGAAGGAGCGCCGGGAGCGCCAGGAGCCCCGGGCGGACCGGGAGGGCCAGGGGGCTGCGGGGCGCCGCCGCCCGGCCGGCCCGGGTCGGCCAGCATCGTGGCGGCGTGATGCATGCCGCCCGGCGGCGTCCCACCCGGCGCGTTCGGCGCACTCGGCGGAGGCGGGGTACCCGGCGCACCCGGACCGGCCGGAGGCTGCGGGGCGTTGGGCGGGGGCGGCGGGGTGCCCGGGGCGTTGGGCGGAGGCGGGGTGCCCGGGCCGCCCGGGCCCTCGGGGCCGAGCGACGACACCAGCTGCGTCGGCACGTAGCCGCCCGCCGGCGTACCCGGCGCCGGAGTCCCCGACGGCGCGGGCGTGCTCCCCGGCCGCGCACCCGGCACACCCGGAGCGCCCGGCGGAGGCGGCGTGGACGAGCCACCGCCACGGCGCGGCGGAGGCGCCGCCTTGCTGGTCGCGGCGTCGGCGATGTCCCCGGCGTTCGACGCGAGCGGCCGGGGCGGCGTGGCGGGCGTCCCCGGACCGGCGGACGGCTGCGCCGCGGGCGGCGGCGTCCCCGCCCCGGCGGACGCGCCCGCGCCCGGCGCGCTCGGGCCACCCGGCGCATTCGCACCACCCGGCACGTTCTGGTCGCCGATCGCCGGCGCGAACGCCGTCGGCGGAAGCCGGCTGCCGCCCGACATCAGCGCCGTCTTGGCGTCCGGCGTCGCGGAGGGCGGCGGCGTGTCGTCGTCGGCACCGCTCAACGGCGGCGCGAACACGGTCTGGGGCAGCGGTACGGAACGGTCCTCACCGGCGTCCGCGTTGGTGTCCGTCCCCGCCCACGGGGTCGCCCCCGCAGGCGCACCCGGCGTACTCGGCGCACCGGGGCCACTCGGCGCACCGGACGCACCCGCGCCCGCCCCCGAGCCGCCCGCGCCTGCTCCGGCGCCCGCGGCCGGCCACCCCGCACCGCTCCCGGACGAGGCGTCCGCCGACGCCGCCGGAGCCGACGGCACCCCGGCCTGCGTCTCGGGCAACGCACCACCGGCACCGGCCACGGACCCGGCGACCGACCCGGCACCCCCGGTGTCACCGCCCCCCTGATCCCCACGCCGGCGATCCGGAATACCGATCCGGTCCGCCGCCTCCTGCAACCACTCCGGCGGACTCAGCAAGAACGACGTCTGATTCAGATCCACCCGCGCCGCGGGCGCCGCAGCCGGCGCCTCCGCCTCGTCGGGACGGCCGTACTCCTCCTCGTACCGGCGGATCACCTCACCCACCGGAAGCGAGGGCCACAGCGTCGCCTCGCCACTGTCCCGGGCGATCACCAGCCGCTGCGCACCCCCGTCCGAACGCGGACCGTCCGCACGGTCCTCCGCCCACACCACGAACCCCAGGTCGAACTCCCGCACCCGCACCTCACGGTGCTGGTACGCCGGCAGCTCGCCGTTGACCCACTCCTCCGCGCGCTCCTGCGCCTGCGCGAACGTCACCATCGTCAGCTCACTCCCCTACCGACGCCGACACGGGCACCGCACGCGCGAACCCGCCGTCCACCATCAGGTTCGCCACCGTCTCCAACTCCGGCGGGGAGCCCGCCAGACGCGACAGGAACGCGTCGAAATCCTCACCGCACGGCAGCAGCAGCCGCTCCACACGATCCGCCGGCGGCCACGACGGATCCACATCCCGCACGTCGTCGTACGCGCAGAACCACACCGAACCGATCCGCTCACCCTTCACCTTCACGGCGAGCAGACCCCCCTGGACGAACGCGACACCCAGATAGTCCTTCGTCAGGTGGTCCCGCAGACACTTGTTCACATAGACCAGGTCATTGACCGCCGCCTCCTCACGCACCGTGAAGAACGGCTGGTCCACCAGCAGCCCCAGCTCCGCGTCGAGCGCCGTACCCACCGGCGCACACCCGCCCGCCGCCTTCAGGAACGACCGGTACGCGCCCGGCAGCCGGTACCCGAGATCCTCCTCGACCCCCTGCACCTGCTGCTCCGTGACGGCCACCCCCGACTTCGGCAGACCGAAATGCGCCGGACGCGTCTCCTGCAACGGCCGCGTGCCGCGCTTGCCCTGGTCCACCGCCGCCGTCGCGATCCCGCCGTGATGACGCAGCAACGCCTTCACCTCGACCGGCACCAACTCCATCCGCCGCGAACCCGCCACGTGGTGCCACGTCCAGCCGTGCGGCGTCGCCACCGCCGGCACCGTGTCCCACAGCTCGTGCCCCGACGCCGACAGGGCCGCGTTCGCCGACACGTAGTCCGTCAGCCGCAACTCGTCGACCCCGAACCCCTCCGGCGGATCCGCGATCTCCGCCACCGCACGCGCGTACGGCGAGAAATCGGGGTAACCACCCGCGTCCACCCGTACCCCTCTCGGGTGACGGGCCGCCCGCACCGGATCCGGGAAATGCACGACCTGCCCGGCATAGGCCGCGTTCGGCGGCGCGGCTGCTTGCCCGAGCCGACCTGTCGTCATGGCGGTTGCCCCCTGCGGCGTCTGTCTGCTGCCAGATCCGTCTGATCTGCCTGCACTGTCTGGTTCACCGCGTCCGATCGCGGTGCCGACAGCCTATGCGGTACGGCCAGAGGGGTCACCGGCACCGGACCCCGCACCCGGCACCCGCCACCCCCACTTCCGTGACCAGCCGTCACCCTCCCGTGACACACCGCCCATACCCGGGCGTGTCGCCACGCCCCAGCTTCCGCAGCAGCCACGGGATTTGGCACTCTGTGACCTCCGGGGGGATGCTCAGGAGGGGAAACGATCATGAGTGCGACACAGACGGGACCCGACACCGGGCGGTCCGACGACCCCCGCGGCGGCGACCCCCGCATCGGCTGGAGCAGCACCGACGCCGCCCAGGCCCCCACCCTCCGGCACCGCCGCGACGGCATACTCCCCACCGTCGCCGCCGCCCTCTCCGTACGCGGCACCACCCTCACCGGCACCGCTACGCGCGCCGACGCCCCGCCCGCCCTGCACCACCTCGTCCAGGACTTCCTCGACACCCTCACCAGCGGCCAACGAGACCGTTACACCGGACGCTGCGCCGAGACGATCCTCATCTCACGACACCTCGCCACCGCCGACGCCGCACGCAGCAAACGCGCCGCACGCAAGCCCATGACCAACGGCGAAGCCCGCAAAGCACTCAAACACGCCAAACTCACCACCCGCCGCATCCGCGAGGACGGCGACCCCCTCCACGGCGCCTTCGCCGCACCGTGCCGCGCCTGCAGCGCCCTCAGCGCCCACTTCGGCGTCCGCGTCGTCGACCCCACGACGGACCAGGACTGACAGGACACACCGAGCCGAACCAGCCGACCGAAACGAACCAAGGGCAGATGCAAGCCGACCGCACCTCCACCACCCGCTTCCCCGTCCCCGTCGACGCCGCACTGCGCGACGCCGGCTGGCAACCCGGACGCTGGGACATCAAACAGGCCGAGATCTGGGCCGACACCCTGCGCGAACACACCTCACCCGCAGGACACCGCCACACCGTCTTCCCCGCCGCCGTCGAAGCCTGGGCCGAATTCGGCGGACTCCACATCGCACCCACCGGACCCGGCCGCCAGATCGCCCCCGCCACCCTCCACCTCGACCCCCTGCACGGCCTCCACATGGCCCGCACCCTCGGCGACCTCGGCCGCGCCCTCGACACCCGGACCTGCCCCCTCGGCACCGAAACCGACAGCCAGGCCCTCATCGCCATCGACACCGAAGGCCGCGTCTACGCCCTCGACCACACCGGCGACTGGTACCTCGGCCCCGACATCGACACCGCCCTCGCCACCCTCGTCGCCGGCACCCAGCCCACCCGCCTCACCACGCGCTGACACCGGTCCGCGCCTAGGACGCCGGAATCACCGCCGACACCCGGAAACCCCCCGCATCGGTCGGCCCCGACACGAACACACCCCCCAGAGCGGCCACCCGCTCCTTCATCCCCACCAGCCCGTTGCCCCCCGACGGCAACCGCGCCGACGCCTCCCCCGACAGGTCCGGCGGCGGCTCGTTCTCCACCTGCATCGCGATCTCCGAGACCCGGTGCGCCAGCCGCACATACGTCTTCGCGCCCGCCGCATGCTTGTGCACGTTCGTCAGCGCCTCCTGCACCACCCGGAACGCCGTCGACTCCACCTCCGCCGCGTACAGCCGCCCCTCCCCCTCCACGGACAGATCCACGACCATCCCGGCCGCCTCGGACTGCCCGATCAGCTCGTCCAGCTCCGACAGACACGGCCCGTCCGAGGACGACTCCCCGTCCTCCGCCGCCCGCGACGCCGCCGCCGCGGCAGCCACCCCCACCGCCGCCAACGGCACCGACGCCCGCTCCGCACGCGCACCGTCCCCGCCACTGCGCAGCACCCCGAGCATCTCCCGCAGCTCCGTCAGCGCCTGCCGGCCCATGTCCCCCACCAGGGCCGCGTTCTTCACCGCTTTCTCCGGGTCCTTCCGGGCCACGGCCTGAAGCGCGGCGGCATGCACCACCATCAGACTCACCCGGTGCGCGACCACGTCGTGCATCTCCCGCGCGATCCGCGTCCGCTCCTCACCGCGCGCCCACTCCGCGCGCTCCTCCGCCCGCTCGGCGAGCAGTTGCAGCTCACGCTCGAGACTGTCCGCCCGCTCCCGCAGGCTCTCCATCAGCCGACGCCGCTGCCCCACGTACAGGCCAAGAAGCAACGGCGGCGCGGTCATCCCCAGGGACGTCGCGATCGACGCGAACGGAAGAAACCAGTCCCCCAGCTCCAGGCCGTCCCGCGCCATGTCCTGCCCCAGCCGCACGAACGTCACGATCAACGTCCCCAGGAAGGTCATCCCGGCCAGGGCGCCGATGATCCGCCGCGGCAGCTCCGACGCCGCCAGCGTGTACAGGCCGACGACACCCATGAGGAAGCCCATCTCGGCCGGCGTGACGGCGATCGCCACCAGCACCACCGCGATCGGCCACTTCCGCCGCACCACCAGCACCGAACCGGCGAGCAGTCCGAACAGCACCCCCGTCGCCGCCGGGATCCCCGCGTCCCGCGCGAACGGGACCCCCTCCGCCGCGCACTCCAGCGCGGACACGACACCGAGGCTCACATCGAGCACCGCGCCGCGCCGCCTGTCCCACCACCAAGGCCCACCCCGGGCCGGCACGTGGTCTTCCCCCGTCGTGGTCATGCCTCCAGCCTACGGGCGCCGGGCGCCCCTTTTCCGGTGACTTTCGACAAACGATACGACGCGATATCCCTCGAACTGGTGAACCCCACGCCGTTCACCTCCGGAGCCGGAGATTCCGGCCGGACGGTATGCCCATGGCACGTTCACAGAACAAGTACGCGGACTTCGAAGGGCTGCGGGAGCGGGCGGTGGCGCTGCGGCGGGCCGGCTACAGCCTTCGGCAGATCCGCGACGAGCTGAAGGTCTTCAACAACGACATCCTCAGCCGACTGGTGAAGGGTGAGCCGCCGCCGGAGTGGACCAAGCGGCCGCGCGCGAAGGACGACCTGCGAGATCGGGCACGCGAACTACGCCGTCGAGGGTGGACGTACGACCAGATCGAGGCCGAACTGGGCTGCTCCAGGAGCTCGGTGTCGTTGTGGGTGCGGGACCTGCCGAAACCCGAACCCCGATACACACCGCAAGAGCAGCAGACGCTGATGCGGGCCGGGCTCGCGCGTCTTCGTAGCGCTCAGGACGAGGAGCGACAACGCACCAAGGAGGAGGCCAAGCTGGCCGTCGGCGAACTGTCGGCCCGCGAACTCTTCCTGGTGGGCGTAGGCCTGTACTGGGCAGAAGGAGGCAAAGACAAGCCGTACGACCGCCGCGAGAACGTCGCCTTCGTCAACAGCGACCCGGGCATGATCAAGGTCTTTCTGGCCTGGCTCGACCTGCTCGGAATCGAACGTGAGCGCCTCCGGTTCACGGTCATGATCCACGAGAACGCCGACGTGGCGGGCGCGGAGCAGTTCTGGGCCGAGCTCGTCAGCGTCGATCGGAGCGCCTTCAACAAGACGACACTCAAGCGGCACAACCCCAAGACGGTGCGCAAGAACGTTGGCGACTCCTACCGGGGCTGCCTGGTGATCAAGGTCTTGAAGGGCGCCGAGTTGTACCGCCGCATCGAAGGGGCATGGTCCGGGCTGGTATTGGCAGCCGAACAGCGGACGCCGTAGGCTGACTCCCGGCATTCCCGGGTTGCTCTGTCGGTAGGGGCGACTGGACTTTGAATCCAGGTAAGACGCAGGTTCGACTCCTGCCCCGGGAGCTCCCAAGCGGGCCCTGACTCCACAGTCAGGGCCCGCACTCATGTCCCCCACAAACCACCCCGGTATCCTGCGGATGTCCACCCCCACCCCCTCAAAGCCGAAGGGCATCCCGTGAGCGCCATTCGCCCGGCAGCCGTCGTCGTTCTCGCAGCGGGTGAGGGCACCCGTATGAAGTCGGCCACACCCAAGGTCCTGCACGAACTGTGCGGCCGGTCCCTCGTCGGGCACGTGCTCGCCGCCGCCGGAGAGCTGGACCCCGAGAACCTGGTCGCCGTCGTCGGGCACGCCCGCGAGAAGGTCACCGCGCACCTCGCCGAGGTCGCCCCCGAGGTACGCACCGCCGTCCAGGAGCAGCAGAACGGCACCGGGCACGCCGTGCGGATGGGGCTGGAGGCGTTGGGCGGTGCCGTGGACGGGGTCGTCGTGGTCGTCTGCGGTGACACTCCGCTCCTCACCGGCGGGACGCTCAAGGCGCTCGCCGCCACGCACACCGCCGACGGGAACGCCGTGACCGTGCTGACGGCCGAGGTGCCGGACGCGACGGGGTACGGCCGGATCGTGCGGGACGGGGCCTCGGGTGCCGTCACCGCGATCGTGGAGCACAAGGACGCCTCGGAGTCCCAGCGGGCGATCCGGGAGATCAACTCGGGTGTCTTCGCCTTCGACGGGCAGTTGCTCGCGGACGCGCTGGGCAAGGTGCGGACGGACAACAGCCAGGGCGAGGAGTACCTCACGGACGTGCTCGGGATCCTGCGTGAGGCGGGGCACCGGGTCGGCGCGTCGGTGGCCGGTGATCACCGGGAGATCGTGGGGATCAACAACCGGGTGCAGCTGGCCGAGGCTCGTCGGATCCTCAACGACCGGTTGCTGACCGGGGCGATGCTGGCCGGCGTGACCGTGGTGGACCCGGCGACGACGTGGGTCGACGTGACGGTGACGTTCGAGCAGGACGTCGTCGTCCACCCGGGTACGCAGCTGCACGGCGCCACGCATCTCGCCGAGGGCTGCGAGGTCGGGCCGAACTCCCGTCTCACGGACACCCGGGTGGACGCGGGGGCGCGGGTGGACAACACGGTCGCCGTCAGCGCTCACGTCGGTCCGCAGGCCTCGGTCGGTCCGTACGCGTACCTGCGGCCGGGTACCCGGCTGGGTCTCAAGTCGAAGATCGGTACGTTCGTCGAGGCGAAGAACGCGTCGATCGGCGAGGGGACCAAGGTCCCGCACCTCTCCTACATGGGTGACGCGACGATCGGCGAGTTCACGAACATCGGTGCCGCGAGTGTGTTCGTGAACTACGACGGGCAGGACAAGCACCACACGACGATCGGCTCGCACTGCCGTACGGGTTCGGACAACATGTTTGTGGCTCCTGTCACGGTCGGGGACGGTGCCTACACCGCCGCCGGCTCGGTGATCACGAAGGACGTGCCGCCCGGTTCGCTGGCCGTGGCCCGTGGCCAGCAGCGGAATATCGAGGGTTGGGTGGCCCGGAAGCGTCCGGGGAGCGCGGCCGCGAAGGCAGCGGAGGCGGTGTCCCGCGAGGCGGGCGGCGAAGACTGACCGGAAACCGGCGCGTCGAACACGGCGTACCGTGATAAGTGCACATCCGCACCCCACCAGCTGAGACGCCCCCGCGGCCAGTCGGGAGAGCGCCCATGAGCTCAGCTGCGAACCTCTGAGGAGAAAGTGCTGTGACCGGGATCAAGACGACCGGCGAGAAGAAGATGATGTTCTTCTCCGGCCGCGCACACCCCGAGCTTGCCGAGGAGGTCGCCCAGCAGTTGGGTGTCGGGGTCGTCCCGACGAAGGCCTTCGACTTCGCCAATGGTGAGATCTATGTGCGTTATCAGGAGTCGGCGCGCGGTGCGGACTGCTTCCTGATCCAGAGCCACACGGCTCCGATCAACAAGTGGGTCATGGAGCAGCTGATCATGATCGACGCGCTGAAGCGTGCGTCGGCCCGCTCCATCACCGTCATCGTGCCGTTCTACGGTTACGCGCGGCAGGACAAGAAGCACCGGGGACGTGAACCGATCTCGGCGCGTCTGATCGCGGATCTGATGAAGACCGCGGGTGCGGACCGGATTCTGGCCGTGGACCTGCACACGGACCAGATCCAGGGCTTCTTCGACGGCCCGGTGGACCACCTGTTCGCGCTGCCGCTGCTGGCGGACTACGTGGGTGCGAAGGTGGACCGTTCGAAGCTGACGGTGGTCTCTCCGGACGCCGGCCGGGTGCGGGTCGCGGACCGCTGGTGCGACCGTCTGGGCGCCCCGCTGGCGATCGTGCACAAGCGGCGCGACAAGGACGTGGCGAACCAGGTCACGGTGCACGAGGTCGTGGGTGATGTGAAGGGGCGCATCTGTGTCCTGGTCGACGACATGATCGACACGGGTGGCACGATCTGTGCCGCGGCGGACGCGCTGTTCGCGCACGGTGCGGAGGATGTCATCGTGACGGCGACGCACGGTGTTCTTTCGGGTCCGGCGGCGGACCGGCTGAAGAACTCGAAGGTGAGCGAGTTCGTGTTCACGAACACGCTGCCGTCGGCGAGTGAGCTGGAGCTGGACAAGATCACGGTGCTGTCGATCGCGCCGACGATCGCGCGTGCGGTGCGTGAGGTGTTCGAGGACGGTTCGGTGACGAGCCTGTTCGACGAGCAGTGAGCGTCGTGCAGTAACCGTTCTGCAGAGATCGTTTTGGGTGCGGCCTCCCCGGCCGAGTAGACTGCTGAAGTTGCTCGGCGAGGGAGGCCGTATCCGTGTTCGCGGATGGGCTGTCCGTTATCGACGCGCTCTTCGTAGCAGGCCGTTCGTGGCCGGGTGACCACGTCCGTTTCTACCTCTACGAGGAGTGATCATGTCCGAGGTGAAGATCTCCGCCGCGACGCGCAGCGAGTTCGGCAAGGGCGCCGCCCGCCGTATCCGTCGTGACAACAAGGTCCCCGGTGTTCTGTACGGCCACGGTTCCGACCCGCTGCACCTGACGCTGCCGGGCCACGACCTGCTGCTGGCGCTGCGTACGCCGAACGTGCTGATCGCGCTGGACATCGACGGCAAGACCAACGAGCTGGCCATCCCGAAGTCCGTGCAGCGTGACCCGATCAAGGGCTTCCTGGAGCACGTCGACCTGCAGCTGGTGCAGCGCGGCGAGACGGTCAGTGTCGAGATCTACGTGCAGACCGAGGGCGAACTGGCGCCGGGCGGCAACCTGCTGGAGCACGTCCTGAACGCGCTGCCGGTCGAGGCCGAGGCCACGCACATCCCCGAGTCGGTCACCGTCTCCGTCGAGGGTCTGGAGGCCGGCGCCGCCATCCTGGCCAAGGACATCCCGCTCCCGGCCGGCACCAAGCTGGCCGTCGAGGAGGACACGGTCGTCCTGCAGGTGCTGGCCGCGCAGGCCGAGGAGGCCTCGGCCGAGGGCGAGGGCGAAGAGGCCGCCGAGGCCTGATCCTCGCTACGGTTTCGTCCGTCGGCCGCTGTTCCCGTGCGGGGCAGCGGCCGACGCGTATGTGTGGACGGGTAAGAGGGACACGAAGGAGACAGGGACGTGACGACGGACGCGGGTGCGCCCTGGCTGGTGGCCGGTCTCGGCAACCCGGGCGCCGAATACGCATCGAACCGGCACAACGTCGGTTTCATGGTGGCGGATCTGCTGGCCGAGCGGATCGGGGCGCGCTTCAAGCGGCACGGCAAGGCGCAGGCGCAGGTGGTCGAGGGGCGGATCGGTCCGCCGGGGCCGGCGAATCGGCGGGTGGTCCTGGCGAAGCCGATGTCGTTCATGAACGTGTCGGGCGGTCCGGTGACGGCGCTGCGGGACTTCTACAAGGTTCCGGTCGGCAACATCGTGGCGGTGCACGACGAGTTGGACATCGACTACGGCGTCCTGCGGCTGAAGCTGGGCGGCGGGGACAACGGGCACAACGGGCTGAAGTCGATCACGAAGTCGCTGGGCGCGGACTACCACCGGGTGCGGTTCGGGATCGGGCGGCCGCCGGGGCGGATGCCGGTGGCGGATTTCGTGCTGCGGGACTTCTCGTCGGCGGAGCGCAAGGAGCTGGACTACTTCGTCGACCGGGCGGCGGACGCGGTGGAGGCTCTGGTGATCGAGGGGCTGGAGCGGGCGCAGAGCGCGTACAACTCCTGAGTCCCGGCTCGTGGCGTACAACTCCCGACTTGTCCGGCGATGGTGCGCGGGTGAGTTGACCGGGCGCGTAGGTATGGCCAATGATCCCGGCCATGCCTGCCTCTGCCGCCCCCGCTCGTCCCCGTCAGGCCTCCTCCGCCTCCTCCGCCCTGCTGCGGTTCGGCCGGGTCGCGGCGATGGGGACGGTGACGGCGCTGATTCTGATCGCGGGTGTGTGGGCGTCCTGGGGTACGGCGCAGCACGTGCTGCTGACCAAGGGGCGGGAGCAGGGCACGGTCGAGGTGACGCGGTGCGGCGGCGGGACGTGCAGTGGGCCGTACTCGCCGGTGTCGGCGGGGTCGCAGGCGCGGGAGCGGGTCGTCATCGAGGACTCGGTCGCGGTGGCGAGGGGGCGGACGTACGCGGTGGTGGTGAAGCCGGGCGGTGACGAGGTGGTGCGGTCGGGGCCGGCGGGGGTGCTGTACGCGTGGGTGCCGTTGGGCGGTGCGTTGCTGCTGGCGTCGGTGGTGGTGGCGGGTGGGCTGCGGCGGACCCGGGTGGCGTGGGGGATGGCGGGGGTGGGGGTTGCGCTGCTGACGGCGGCGTTCTTCGCGGTGTGAGGTCTTCGCGTACGACGTGGGGGTGCCCCGGGCTCTTGTGAGCTCGGGGCACCGGTGTTTTCACGCGCGGGACGTCGGGGTGGGCGCGGGGTGGGGGGCCCGGCCCGGTCAGCCCGTGTTGCGGAGGCCCGCTGCTACGCCGTTGACGGTGAGGAGGAGGGCTCGGGCGAGCAAGGGGTCCGGGTCCTCGTTCGCGGCGGCGGCCTCGCGCTGGCGGCCGAGGAGGGCGACCTGGAGGTAGGAGATGGGGTCGAGGTAGGCGTCGCGGATGGTGAAGGTCTGCTTGAGGACCGGGTCGGCGTCCAGCAGTTCACTCTCGCCGGTGACGCGCAGGACCTCGGCGACGGTGAGTTCGTGCTCGGTCTTGATGGCGTCGAAGACGTGCTTGAGCTCGTCCGGCACGAGGGTGTCGACGTAGTGCTGGGCGATGCGCAGGTCGGTCTTGGCGAGGGTCATCTCGACGTTGGAGATGAAGTTGCGGAAGAAGTGCCACTGCTGGTGCATCTCGTCGAGGACGGTGTCCAGGCCGGCCTCGCGCAGCGCCTTGAGGCCGGAGCCGACGCCGTACCAGCCGGGGACGATCTGCCGGGACTGGGTCCAGCCGAACACCCACGGGATGGCGCGCAGTCCGTCGAGGGAGACGCCCGAGCCGGGGCGGCGGGAGGGCCGCGAGCCCAGGTGCAGGTCGGCGAGCTGGTCGACCGGCGTGGAGGCCAGGAAGTACGTCGGCAGGTCGGGGTCCTCGACGAGCTTGCGGTACGACGTGTGGGCGGCGTCGGAGACGACGTCCATCGCGGCGTCCCAGCGGGCGAGGGCCTCGTCGGACTGGCGGGGCGCGGTGTGCAGGGCGGAGGCCTGGAGGGTGGCCGCGACGGTCAGCTCCAGGTTCTCCCGGGCGAGGGCCGGGATGAGGTACTTGTCGGAGATGACCTCGCCCTGCTCGGTGACCTTGATCTCGCCCTCCAGGGTGCCCCAGGGCTGGGCGAGGATCGCGTCGTGGGTGGGGCCGCCGCCGCGGCCGACGGTGCCGCCGCGGCCGTGGAAGAGGCGGAGCCGTACGCCGTAGCGGTGGGCGACGTCGCGCAGGCGGCGCTGGGCGCGGTGGATCTCCCACTGGCTGGTGGTGATGCCGCCGAACTTGGAGGAGTCGGAGTAGCCGAGCATGACCTCCTGGACGTCGCCGCGCAGGGCGACCAGACGCCGGTAGGAGGGGTCGGCGAGCAGGTCCTCCAGGATGGTGTCGGCGGCCTTGAGCTCGTCGGTGGTCTCCAGGAGCGGCACGATGCCGATCTTCGCCCAGCCGGCGTGCAGGTCGATGAGGCCGGCCTCGCGGGCCAGCACGGCCGCGGCGAAGACGTCGTCGGCGCCCTGGCACATGGAGATGATGTAGGACTCGATGACCTCGGGGCCGAAGACCTCCAGGGCGCGGCGGACGGTCTGGAAGACGCCGAGGGTCTTCTCGCCGGGCGCGTCGACGGGGGCCGGGCTGGGGGCCAGGGGCCTGCGGGAGCGCAGTTCCTTCGCGAGGAGCTTGGTGCGGTACTCGCGGGGCATGTCGGCGTAGCGCCAGGACTCCTCGCCGAGCCGGTCGAAGAGCTGGCCGAGGGCGTGGTGGTGGGCGTCGGCGTGTTCGCGGACGTCCATGGTGGCGAGCTGGAGGCCGAAGGCGGCCAGGGTGCGGATGGTGCGGGCGAGGCGTCCGTCGGCGAAGAGGCCGCCGCGGTGCTCGCGCAGCGAGGTCTGGACGATGCGCAGGTCGTCGATGAGCTGGGCGGTGCCGAGGTAGTCGCGGCCCTCTTCGTGGGCGGTGCCCTTGGCGAGGCGCTGCTTGGTGTTCTCCAGCTTCTGCCGGATGCAGGTGGCCTTGAGCCGGTAGGGCTCCTCGGCGTTGAGGCGCTTGTAGCGGGGGCTGATCTCGGGGAGCCGCTCGATGTCGGCCTGGAGGGAGGCCAGCAGCTCCTCGGTCGCGCCCGCGTAGCGGATGGAGTTGGAGAGGAAGCCGCGCAGTTCGTCGATCATCTCCAGGGCGTCGTTGATGCCGTGTTCGTGCTGGAGGATGAGGACGTCCCAGGTCACCTGCGGGGTGACGTTGGGGTTGCCGTCGCGGTCGCCGCCGATCCAGGTGCCGAAGGTGAGGGGGCGGGTGTCGTCGGGGAGCTCGACGCCGGCCCGCGCCAGTTCCGCGGTGAGGTCCTCCAGGACGTCGCCGACGGCGCCCGCGTGCAGCTCGTCGAGGTAGTAGATGGCGTTGCGGGCCTCGTCGGCGGGCTCGGGGCGTACGACGCGCAGCTCGTCGGTCTGCCAGACGAGGTCGATGTTCTCGGCGAGGCGGGTGTCCAGGCGGCGCCGGTCGGACTCGTTGACCGGGGTGTCCAGGAGGGCGGCGATGCGGCGCAGCTTGTTGAGGACGGAGCGGCGGGCGGCCTCGGTGGGGTGCGCGGTGAAGACGGGGCGCACGTTGAGGTTGCGGACCGTCTCGCGCAGGTGCTCGGGGTCGGCGTCCTTCAGCCGGTCGGCGGTACGGGCGAGGAGTCCGCCCTCGGCGGCGCGCTTGGCGCCCAGTTCGCGGCCGCGGTGGACCTGTTCGGTGACGTTGGCGAGGTGGAAGTAGGTGGAGAAGGCGCGGACGAGCTTGGCGGCGGTCTCCAGTTCGGTGCCGCGCAGCAGTTCGGCGGCGGCCTCGCCGTCCTCGCGGGTGAGTCGGCGTACCTTCTCGACGAGTTCCAGCAGCTCGGGGCCCTCCTGCCGGACGAGGGTCTCCCCGAGGAGATCACCCAGTCGGCGGATGTCGGCGCGCAGCTCGCTGCTGGTCGTCGTGGTGGTCTGGTCGTCGGCACTGCTCACAGGTGCGGCTCCTTGCAGTGTTGAAGCTCGTCTGGGAGGGAACCCGGACGGCCGTCTCGCGCGGCGGGCGCCGCTTACCGGGCCGGACGTCCGGGAAGTAATCAGAGCGGACCGCGCTGTCCGACCGACTCCCAGGATAGGTGTCGGCGAGGACGCGCAGGCTCTGGGGCTCTTGCCGCGCGGCCACGCACTGCCATACTTACGTCGCCGTAGGTTACGGAACCGTAGGAAAACCGCGCACGGTTTCCGGAGCCGGCACCGGCGACCTACCCCGACCCCACCCTCGACCCCACAGGGGACGCGCATGACCACGAGTTCCGATGTGATCCCAGACGCTCCGCAGCCGGCCGACGGCACCGGGGCGCCCTCCGCCACGCTGGGCGGTGAGCAGAAGCGCTCGATCGAGCAGATCACGTTGCTGCTGTTCATCACCGTTCCGTTCCTCGCGCTGGTGGCGGCGGTGCCGCTGGCGTGGGGGTGGGGCGTGAGCTGGCTGGACCTGGGGCTGCTGGTCTTCTTCTACTTCCTGGGCTGCCACGGCATCACCATCGGCTTCCACCGTCACTTCACCCACGGTTCCTTCAAGGCGAAGCGGCCGTTGAAGATCGCGTTGGCGATCGCGGGGTCGATGGCGGTCGAGGGGCCGCTGGTGCGCTGGGTGGCCGACCACCGCAAGCACCACAAGTTCTCCGACGACGAGGGCGACCCGCACTCGCCGTGGCGGTACGGCGAGACGGTGCCGGCCCTGATCAAGGGCCTGTGGTGGGCGCACATCGCATGGATGTTCGACGAGGAGCAGACGCCGCAGGACAAGTACGCCCCGGATCTGATCAAGGACCCGGCGCTGCGGGCGATCTCGCGCCAGTTCATCCTGTGGACCGTGGCGTCCCTGGCGCTGCCCGCGCTGATCGGCGGGCTGGCCACGATGTCCTGGTGGGGCGCGTTCACCGGCTTCTTCTGGGGTTCACTCGTCCGGGTGGCGCTGCTGCACCACGTGACCTGGTCGATCAACTCGATCTGCCACGCCGTGGGCAAGCGCCCCTTCAAGTCCCGGGACCGCTCGGGCAACGTCTGGTGGCTGGCCGTCCTGTCCTGCGGCGAGTCCTGGCACAACCTGCACCACGCGGACCCGACCTCGGCACGTCACGGGGTGATGCGCGGGCAGCTGGACTCCTCCGCCCGGCTGATCCGCTGGTTCGAGCAGCTGGGGTGGGCGTACGACGTGCGCTGGCCGTCACGCTCGCGTATCGATTCGCGCCGCAACACGGATCAGGACGGCGCCCGCCGCCGGAAGGAGACGGCGAAGGCGGCATGATTGACGCCGTGGCGACCGACTCCAGCAGCACCCCAAGCAACGAGAAGCCGCGGCGCGCACGTCGCACCCGGATGACCGGTGCCGAGCGCCGCCAGCAGCTGCTGGAGATCGGCCGCACCCTCTTCGCGGCGAAGGGTTTCGAGGGCACGTCGGTGGAGGAGATCGCGGCGAAGGCCGGGGTCTCCAAGCCGGTGGTCTACGAGCACTTCGGCGGCAAGGAGGGCCTGTACGCGGTGGTCGTGGACCGCGAGATGCGGCGGCTGCTCGACATGGTGACCAGCTCCCTGACCGCCGGCCATCCGCGCGAGCTGTGCGAGCAGGCGGCCTTCGCGCTGCTGGACTACATCGAGGAGTACACGGACGGCTTCCGCATCCTGGTCCGCGACTCCCCCATCCCGCAGTCGACGGGTTCCTTCGCCTCCCTCATCTCGGACATCGCCACCCAGGTGGAGGACATCCTGGGCCGCGAGTTCAAGAACCGCGGCTTCGACGCCAAGCTGGCCCCGCTGTACGCGCAGGCGCTGGTCGGCATGGTGGCGCTGACCGGCCAGTGGTGGCTGGACGTGCGCCGCCCGAAGAAGGCGGAGGTGGCGGCGCACCTGGTGAACCTGGCCTGGCACGGCCTGGACGGCCTGGAGCCGAAGCCGCGGCTGATAGGGCACCGGAAGAGCTGACCGTCGTCGCCCGACGCCGGGAGCCGCGGGCGGCCGTCCCGCGGCCGTCCCGCGCGGTTCGCTCCGGCCCGCCATAGCCGGGCCCAATGGGCCCCCAGGTTTTCTCCGTCTTCCTGCCGTCCGGCCGCCGTGTTTCGATCGCGTGAACTCAGGGCCTGGTGGGAGGGCTTGTCACGTGATTCTGCTGCACGCTTCGATCGCCATCGTCGCGGTCGTCCTGTTGATCCTGGTGGCGCGGGTCGAGCCCGTCATCGCCCTGGTGGTCGGCTCGCTCTACCTCGGCCTGGCCGCGGGGCTCGGCTTCGAGGGCACCATCACCGCCGTCACCGAGGGCTTCGGCGACATGATGGCCGAGGTCGGCCTGCTGATCGGCTTCGGGGTCCTGCTCGGCTCACTGCTGCACGCGATGGGCGCGTTGCAGGCGGTGGTGGAGCGACTGCTGCGGACCCTGGGCCCGCGCCGTCTGCCGTACGCGCTGGCGGTGGTCCTGAGCACGGTGTTCCCGTCGATCTACGTGGACGTCCAGCTGGTGCTCGCCGCTCCCCTGGCCCGCTCTGCCGCGCCGCGCCTCGGGCGCCACGGGCTGCCGCTGATGGGCGGTGTGCTGACCACCGGCATCCTCGTCGGCTACGTGTTCGTCGTCCCCGGCCTGGGCGTCGTGGCGACGGCCGGTCTGCTGGACGTGCCGCTCGGCACGATGCTGGTGTACGGCTTCGTGATCGGCCCGCTGACCGCGCTGCTCACCGTCTTCCTGTACGGGCGGCTGCTGCGGCGCGGCTTCTGGAACCCGGCGAAGGACGAGGAGCAGACGACCGCGGCGGAGACCGCCGGTGGCGCTGCCGGTACGGGAGGCAACCCGGGCACGGCCCTCGGCGACGGCGGCGGTACGGGAGGCGGCACCGGCACGGTCACCGACCACCCGACCGGCACCACCGGCACGACGACCACCGCCAAGGCCGAGACCGAGGCCCCAACCGGGGCCCAAACCGAGACCGGCCCCCGGCCCGGCACCAAGGCCGTCCCGCTCCCCCTGGCCCTGCTGCCGATCGCCGTGCCGCTGGTCCTGATCGCCGGGGGTGCGATCAGTGAGGCCGCCGGGGTGGAGTCCACGGTGCTCGCCTTCGTCGGCAACCCGGTCCTCGCCCTGTTCGTCGGCCTGGTCGGGGCCTACCTGCTGGGCCGGCGCGCGCTGGGCCGCACCCGGCTGGAGGAGGCGCTGAGCGGCGGTTTCGCCTCGACCGGGCAGATCCTGCTGATCACGGGCGTCGGCGGCTCGCTGGGCGCGGTCATCGGCAAGACCGACCTGGACGACGTACTGGCCGATCTGTTCTCGGCGGACTCGGGGGCGCCCGCGCTGCTGACGGTGCTGCTGGTGTGGCTGGTCGCCGCGGTGCTGCACCTGGCGATCGGGTCCATCGCGGTGGCCGGTATCGCCGCCGCGGGAGTCCTGGCCCCGATCATGGGAAGCCTCGGCCTCCCGCCGGAGGTGCTCGCGCTGGCCATCGGCTCGGGCTCCCTCTTCGCCCTGCACGTGAACAGCAACTTCTTCTGGATGTTCCAGACCCTGCTGGGGGTGACCACCCGGGGCGCGCTCAAGGCGCTCACCTTCGTGACCGCGCTGGCCTCGGTGGTCTCGCTGGTCCTGGTGACCGTCCTCGCCCTCGTCGTCTGACCGCACGCGGTACCGCACCGCAGAGAACCGCCCGGTACCGCCGCACCGGAGAGAACAGAGAACCCGGAGAGAAACAGATATGCAGCCGCTCAGCGGAGTCACCGTCGTCTCGCTCGAACAGGCGATCGCCGCTCCCTACGCCAGCCGCCAGCTCGCCGACCTCGGCGCCCGGGTGATCAAGGTGGAGCGCCCCGGCACGGGGGACTTCGCCCGCGCCTACGACTCCCGCGTGCGGGGTCTCAGCTCGCACTTCGTCTGGGTGAACCGCAACAAGGAGTCCGTCACCCTGGACATCAAGGACCCGCGCGGCATGGACGTGCTGCGCCGCCTGATCGCGGGCGCCGACGTCTTCCTGCAGAACCTCGCGCCGGGGGCCGCGGCCCGCGCCGGGCTCGGCGCGGAGGAACTGCGGGCGCGCCACCCGGAGCTGATCGTGTGCGACATCTCCGGCTACGGCGCCCCGGGGCCGTACGAGGGCCGCAAGGCGTACGACCTGATGGTGCAGTCCGAGGCGGGGCTGCTGTCCGTCACGGGCGCCCCGGACGAGATGGCCAAGGTGGGCATCTCGGTGTCGGACATCGCCGCCGGGATGTACGCCTACAGCTCGGTCCTGGGCGCGCTGCTGGAGAGGGGCCGGACGGGGCGGGGCTCGCACCTGGAGGTGTCGATGCTGGAGGCCACGGTCGAGTGGATGGGCTTCCCGCTCTACTACGCCTTCGACGGCGCCCAGCCGCCGCCGCGGGCGGGTGCCGCGCACGCGACGATCTACCCGTACGGTCCCTTCACGGCGGGGGACGGCAAGGTCGTGATGATGGCGATCCAGAACGAGCGGGAGTGGCACGCGTTCTGCGCGGGCTTCCTGGACCGCCCGGAGCTGGCCGGGCATCCGCACTACGCCACCAACGCGGACCGCAACGCCCACCGGGAGGAGCTGGGCGCGCTGATCGCGGCCCGGTTCGCGGAGCTGACCAGCGCCGAGGCGATCGAGCTGCTCAGCGCGGTGCCGGTCGCCAACGCCCGGGTGAACACGCTCACCGAGGTGTGGGACCACCCCCAGCTCGCCGCGCGGGGGCGCTGGCACGAGGTGGCGACGCCGGCCGGTCCGGTCCCGGCGCTCGCGCCACCGGGTCCGACGGGCGGGGCACCCCGCATGGAGCCCGTCCCCGCGCTCGGCGAGCACACCCGCGCCGTCCTCGGCGAGCTGGGCCTGTCGGGCGACGCGATCGACGCGCTGGTCGCGGAGGGGGTCGCATGAGCGGGGAGCGGGCGCCGGGCAGCCCCGCGGTGCGCGACAGCGGGGCCCTGGCCACCGCCGTGAGCTGGCTGTTCGTCCCCGCGTCCCGGCCGGACCGGTTCGCCGGGGCGGTGGGCAGCGGCGCCGACGCGGTCGTGATCGACCTGGAGGACGCGGTGGCCCCCGGCGACAAGGACCGCGCCCGCGCCCAGCTGCGGGAGGGCTGGCCGTCGGACGCCGGCGTGCCCGTGGTCGTCCGTGTCAACGCCGCGGGGACCCCGCAGTACGCCGCCGACCTGGCCGTCTGCCGTACGCTCGGGCCCGCCGCCGTGGTGCTGCCCAAGACGGAGAGCGCGGAGCAGGTGCGTGCGGCGGCCGAGGCGGCGGGCACCCCGGTGCTGCCGTTGGTGGAGTCGGCGCGCGGTCTGGTCGAGCTGGCGGGGATCGCCGCCGCGCCCGGTGCGGTGCGGCTGCTGTTCGGGAGCGTCGACCTGGCGCTGGACCTCGGGGTGAGCGACGACGCGGCGCTGGACACGGCCCGCGCGGATCTCGTCCGGTGGTCGGTGGTGGCCGGGCTGCCCGCGCCGGTGGACGGCGTCACCACCGCCGTGCGCGAGCCGGAGACCGTCGCCGCGGCGGCGGCCCGGGGCCGGGCGTGGGGCTTCGGCGGCAAGCTCTGCGTGCACCCCGCACAGGTCCCGCCCGTGCACGCCGCGTTCGCGCCCACCGAGGAGGAGCTGCGGTGGGCCCGCCGGGTACTGGCCGCGGACGCGGGAGGCCCGGACACGGGAGGCGCGGCGCTGGTGGACGGTGAGATGATCGACCGCCCGGTGGTGGAACGCGCGCGCCGGACCGTGCGGGCGGCGCGGCGGCCGGGCGTGGCAAGCGGCTCAAGAGGCTAGGGGGGTCCGTGGACATCGCCCATCTGCGTGACTTCATCGCCGTGGTCGACGCGGGCAGCCTGTCCCGGGCGGCGGCCGGGCTGCACGTGTCCCAGCCGACCATCAGCCAGCGGATGGCCCAGTTGGAGTCGCACCTGGGCGTGCGGCTGCTGGTGCGGGGGCCGCGCGGGGTGCTGCCCACGGCGGCGGGGACGACGCTGTACCGGGACGCGCAGCAGCTGGTGCGGCAGTTCGACCGGCTCCAGCAGCACGCGGCGGACGAGGGGCACGGGGTGCACGGGCCGGTGGCGGTGGGGCTGCCGACGACGGTCGCCGCGCCGCTCGCGCCCGCGCTGTTCTCCTGGGTGAAGGCCATCCATCCGGGCGTCCACCTGCAGCTTTTCGAGTCGATGAGCGGCTACGTCAACGAACTGCTGCTCGCCGGGCGCCTCGACGTGGCCGCCGCCTTCCGCGAGGACGACGCGCCCCGCCCTTCGGAGGTGCCGCTGTACTCGGAGGAGCTGTACCTCATCGGTTCCCCCGGGCCGGGCGTGCCGGACGACGAGGTGCGGCTGTCCGAGCTGGGCGCGGTGCCGCTGGTGGTGCCCGGCGGGAACAGCAACCTGCGCAGGCTGGTGGACCGGTCCTTTGCCGCGGTGTCGCTGGTGCCGCGGATCGTCGCGGACGTCGAGTCGCTGGGGACGATGCTGCGGATCGCGGAGGGCGGCGAGGCCTGCACGATCCTGCCGCTGTCCACGGTCCGGGTGCTCGGCGCCGGGCGGGACGTCGGCGTGCGCCGCATCACCGAGCCCGCCGTACGCCGTTACGTCGCGCTGCGCACCGCCGCCGAGGCCTACGAGCCGCGGGACGCGGTGCTCGCGGTGCGGCGGGGCGTCGTCGAGGTCACCCGGCGGCTGGCGCGCGAGGGGCACTGGCCGGGCATCCGCTGCGCCTGACGCCGGGTACGGCGACCGTCATGCCGGTCCTCATGCCGGTCGTCATGCCGGTCCTCGGGGCTCCAGGAACTCCAGGCGGTTGCCGACCGGGTCGGCGCAGTAGAAGCGCCGGTGGCCGGGCAGGTCGTCGTCCCAGGTGACGGGCGTGCCGTGGGCTTCGAGGCGGGCGGCGTACGCGTCGATCCCGGTGACCCGCAGCCCGGGGTGGGCCTTGCGGGCGGGCCGGAAGCCGGTCGTCTCGACGCCGAGGTGGAGCTGGGCGGTGCCGGCCTCGAACCAGCAGCCGCCGCGGGCGGCGAGCACGGGCGGCTCGGGGATCTCGGTCATGCCGAGGACGCCGGCGTAGAAGGCGCGCAGGGGCTCCTCGGCGCCGGGCGGGGCGGCGAGCTGCACGTGGTCGAGGCCGGTGATCACTGGCCCGCCGCCCCCGTGGGCTTCCGCGCGACGGCGAAGACGCGGCGGAAGGGGAACGGGGTGCCGTGCGCCTCGGCGGGGTAGGCGGCGCGCAGGACGGCCCGGTACTCCTCGACGAACGCGTCGCGTGCGGCCGGATCGTCGGCGAGGGCGTCCAGTACGGGCCGCAGTCCCGTCCCCTTCACCCAGTCGAGGACGGCGTCCTCGCCGGGCAGCAGGTGGACGTACGTCGTCTCCCACACGTCGGCGGTGCAGCCGGTGGCGGTGAGGCGGGCGAGGTAGGCCTCGGGGGTGAGGACGGCGTCGTCGTGGCGCAGGACGCCGGTGAGGCGGTCCCGCCAGCGCCGGGAGTCGGCGAGTTCGCGCATCAGCCGGTGGCTGGGGGCGTCGAAGTTGCCGGGCACCTGGAGGGCGAGGGTGCCGCCGGGGGCGAGGCGGTCGATCCAGTCGGGGAAGCGGTCGGCGTGGCCGGGGACCCACTGGAGGGTGGCGTTGCTGACGAGGAGGTCGTACGGCTCGTCGGGGGTCCAGGTGCGGGCGTCGGCGGGGGCGAAGTCGAGGTGACCGCCGCCGGGGGTGGGGCCGGCGTACTCGCGGGCGCGTTCGAGCATCCGGGGCGAGTTGTCGTAGCCGGTGATGTGGGCGGTGGGCCAGCGGTCGGCGAGGAGGGCGGTGGCGTTGCCGGGGCCGCAGCCGAGGTCGGCGATGCGGGGCGGGTCGGCGGGGAGGTCGGGTATCCGGGCGAGGAGATCGGTGAAGGGGCGGGCACGGTGGCCGGCGTGGCGCAGGTACTGGGCGGGGTCCCAGGTGGGGGCGGTGGCGGGCATGGGGCCTCCAGAGGGTGTCCGTGCGGGACGGGTACCCAGCGTCAACCCCAAACTGTCTCGACGTCAAGACAGTTGGCATCAAGACAATCGATATCAAGAGACTTCACGTCGACACAACCACTACACTGATCGTCATGGAGGACGAGGTCGATCGGCTGGTCGCAGCGTGGCGCCGGGAGCGCCCGGACCTCGACGTGGAACCGCTCGAGGTGCTGAGCCGCGTCAGCAGGCTGGCCCGGCACCTGGACCGCGCACGGCGGCTGGCCTTCTCCGAACACCAGCTGGAGCCCTGGGAGTTCGACGTGCTGACGGCGCTGCGCCGTGCGGGCACCCCGTACCAGCTCTCCCCGGGACAGCTGCTCACCCAGACCCTGGTCACGTCGGGCACGATGACCAACCGTATCGACCGGCTGGCGAAGAAGGGCCTGGTGGAGCGCCTGCCCGACCCCAGCGACCGGCGCGGTGTCCTGGTCCGGCTCACGGACGAGGGCCGGGACCGCGCCGACCAGTCGCTGGCGGGCCTGCTGGCCCAGGAGCGCGCGATCCTCGGGGAGCTCTCCCGCGCCCAGCGCAGCGAACTGGCGGCCCTGCTACGCCAGCTGACCGCCCCGTTCGACAACATCCCCGGCTAGATCCGCCGGCCCCACCCCGGCCCTGCGCGCCAGCGCGACGGCGGCCAGGGTGGAGTGGACACCCAGCTTGCCCAGCACGTTCTGCATGTGGGTGCGCACCGTGTGCGGGGACAGGTACAGCCGTTCCGCGACCGCCTTGCGCCCGAGGCCGGCGACCATGCAGCGCAGCACCTCGCGCTCGCGCGGGGTCAGCGACTCCACCAGCAGTTCGCTCTCGGTGCGGTGCTTGCGGGCGGCGGTCAGCTCGCGCAGGACGCCGGTGAGCAGGGCGGGCGGCAGATGCGTCTCGTCGCGCAGGACGCCCCGGATGACGCTGAGCAGCCGGGACAGGGAGCAGTCCTTGGCCACCCAGCCGGACGCCCCGGCCCCGAGCGCCAGGGCCGCCCGCCGGGGGTCGTCCTTCTCGGCGAGGACGACGATCCGTACGCCCGGCTGCCCCGACCGCACCCCGGCGACCAGCGAGATCCCGTCCACCAGCCCGTCCTCGTTGCCGTCCCGCACGGACACGGCGGGCCGGGTGCCGGGCACGTGGCCGCCCAGATCGGCGTCGACGAGCAGCACGTCGAACCGCCGCCCCTCGGACGCCGCCCGCTCCAGGCAGCGCAGTGCGGCCGGACCGCTGCCGGCCGCGGAGACGTCGACGTCGGGCTCGGCGGCCAGGGCGGCAGCGAGCGACTCGGCGAAGATGCGATGGTCGTCGACGACCAGGACTCGGACACGAACCACGAAACCCCCTCCCCCGAGCTCCGCGCGGAGCAGGGGATACCCATCGTCTGTCCGTCCTCGGATGACGGCACCGGCACGGGTACGACGCCCGGGGCCCCGAATCCGGACCCCGTCTTCAGCTGTGCTGTGTGCTGGCTGCTCCGGGACGGGTCGCCGCAGCCGCGCGGCCGCCGCCGTGCGGTAACTGCTACCCCCGCCCCGGGCGTCGTACCCGGCTGTCTCGCCCCCTGAACGGCACCGGCCCCCACCGGTGCTGCTCATCAGAGTACGGACGGGCGCCGGGAGCGGAAGGCTATTTGCAGAACTGACTCCCCGGCACGTTTATGGTGAGCCGCATGTTTCGTCTTGTGACAGAAGTCGACAAGGAACGGCGCGATCTGCTGCGCACCCGCCTGCGGGAGACGAACACAGCGGCCTCCTCCGTCCTGCGTTCCCTGCGCGGGACACCTCACGAACGCGAATTCCCGTTGCACGTCTGGGTGCTGGACGAGACCGGCGGCCTGGCGGGCGGCCTGGTCGGCCACACCTGGGCGACCTGGCTCCACGTGACCTACCTGTGGGTGGACGGCCGATGCAGGGGCGTAGGCCTGGGCTCGGCCCTCCTGACGGAGGCGGAGCGCACGGCCCGCGACGAACGTGGCTGCGCGGCGTCCCGCGTGGAGACCTGGGACTTCCAGGCCCCGGACTTCTACCGCGGGCAGGGCTACGAGGTGAAGTGCGTGATCCCCGACTATCCGCCAGGGATCACGGAGTACACGCTGACAAAGCGGCTGAGCCGACAGTCGAGCTGAGGTGTTCAGAACTCGTCGAGCGCGCCCGAAGTGATGTGGAAATACCGCTGCGGACTGACGAAAACCAGGCTCCCGTCGATCAGCTCGGTGTGCGGCGGGAGGTCGGGCAACGTGAACAGGTCGTCCACGGTGTATCCGTCCCGGGGCGGCACCGGCCAGCGGCAGCCGGGCGTGGCGTTCGACTCGGCGAGGGGCTCGGCGGTCATGGTTCCTCCCATGGGCGGAATTCTCGACCAGCCCGTCCACGGTAGCCGCCGGTTCCACTGACCGTCATCGCAAAGAGTGACGACAGGACGGCACGGGGCAGCACGAACCGACTGAGGTGCGGGGCCGAGCGACGACACCGATCGTCACTCGGGCGCCAGCC
Organism: Streptomyces sp. MMCC 100; assembly: GCF_041538145.2. Lineage (NCBI taxonomy): Bacteria > Bacillati > Actinomycetota > Actinomycetes > Kitasatosporales > Streptomycetaceae > Streptomyces > Streptomyces sp. MMCC 100. Next base: position 419,625 of record NZ_JBGORK020000001.1, on the reverse strand, counting down.
CCATGTCCTTCGGGCTGTAGCGGGGCAGTCCGGCCGTGTCGACGCTCCAGGTGCCGAGCTCGGTGACCAGGGTGACCGTCTCTCCGTACGGAAGGTGCAGCCGGTTCTCGTACGCGGGTCGGCCCTCGGTCTTACCGATGCTCCACTGGTAGGTCCAGGTGCCGTCGCGCGGGTCGAGGATCAGGTAGTGGGGAATACCCATGGCGGGGTAGTCACGGCTTTTGTCGCGGTAGTCGTTGTCGGGGTTGGACGGGGAGACGATTTCGATCGCCAGGACGATCTCGTGGGGGTCGAGGGGGTCGTCGGTCTGCATGGCCTCGCCGGTACAGACCAGGATGTCCGGGATTCTCAACGTGCCGAGGGAGGCGTCGTCGGTGTCGGTGGCCTCGAACGCGAACATGCCCTCCGGAACCTGGGCATCGAGCTGCCGGGACACCAGCTTCGCGGTGAGCTGGTGGCGGGGCCGCGGGCTCATCATCATCACGAGCTGACCGTCACTGATCTCGGGCCAGGCAAAGCCCGGCGGTGGGGTCATACGATCACGGCGCTGACGCAGGCGCCTGTACAGGGTCTGCTGGGTCATGGGTCCTCCCGGCCTCCAGTATGACGGCGACTGCCGTCGGCGGCGGGCGTGAATGCTCACGCTCACCCGGAATCGGGCAGGGTGTCCGCCGCCGGCCTGACGACGACCTCGGCCCAGACCGTCAGCCCTCCATCCGTCCGCCGTGTCCCCCACCGGGCGGCCAGCGCGCCGGTGATCAACAGCCCTCGCCCGCGTTCGCGCCCCGCCCCGGCCCCACCGCCCGACGCGCAGATCTCGGGAGTACCGCCACTCCGGCCGTCGTCGGTCACGCCGACCGCGACCTTGTCGGCGGCGAGAGCGCAGGTGATCTCGACGGTGCGGCTGTCCGTGTGCTCCAGGGCGTTGGCGATCAGTTCGCCGGCAACGGCCACGAGGTCGTCCGTCGTCCCGGCCGGCACATTCCACGACCGGCAGGTGTCTCGGACGTAGTGCCGGGCGATTCGGGCGGAGGCGAGGTCGCTGCCGGGGAGCTTGAGTATGCCGTACGCACGAAGTGCCGGTGAGGCTTTGTCCACAGGCACGTAACGGTCCAGGTACTCCCCTTCAGCCAAGGTGCCCATGCGGGCATCGACGGGCCGTTCCACTTGCTGCACTTCCCCGCTGGCCCCCCTGTGGCCGTAGTGCAGCCGATGACAACATCCCTGTACCTGGAGGAAGATAGCGACATCGGACGCTACGAAACCGCGTTCAACCACCTCCGCGCCGAAGCCCTCGACGCAGAGGCAACTCGACACCACATCCATGAGCTGATCAAGGACCGCTACGCATGAACAAGAAGGTCGACCTCACCAACGACTCCTGGGCCAAGAGCGACCTGAGCGACGGGGGCGACAACTGCCTCGAGGTCGCCTTTGTCGACGGTGTGGTCGCCCTGCGAGACTCCAACGACGTCGGCAACCCCGACGCCCCTGTGCTCTTAGTCTCCGAGGCCGACTACCGAGCCTTCGTCGGAGGCATCGGCAAAGGTCAACGCAACCTCCTGCTGCCATAGCACGGCGGTCTCGTCTGGCTTCCACAGCAAGCTGACGGCCTGTTGGGTGTTATGGCGGCAACTTGGCGGGCAGGCACCATCACCCATCGGCCCGGAGCTCAGTCCGTCTGGCGTTGCCAGCTCGCCGCCCAAATACACTGTGCGACCAGTCAGTCGACGGTGAGTTGGAGTCGGGGGTGCTCAACCTCGTCGGAGTTTTACTCAGGGAACGTAAATCGCCAATGAGTGCGCCAGTTGTTCCACATCCTGTGAAGCCTCCATGACGCGAGCGACGTCCTCAGTTGCCGTCCACATCACGACGTCAGCACCGTGTTCCTCAACCCTCCAGGCATAGCGCACGCATGCCAGCAAATGCGGCGAGCCCTCCTGAGGCAGGTAACGGAATACCGTCATCCCTTCGCCCAAATTCCGTGACTTGAAGCGTCTGACAACCGGTGTATGGACAGCATGAGGATCATCCGCAAGCGTGATTGCACGCAGTGTCTCGTCGCGCGCTCCAGAGGCTGGTCCGATGGCCGCCAGGACCGGAAGTGGCATATCCGTGGGATGATCTCGGTGGAGAAACAGCCAGTGGTCCGTGCCGGGCGGCGACAGAGACTCGGCGCATCTCGTCAGTGTGTTCGCGACGAAGTCAATCCCACTTGGCCCGGGATCGAGCTCCCGGTCCAGCCACAGGTCTTCGGCTTCTTCGCGACACCAGGACCGAATATCGTCCCACTCATCGAACGGCCCCACTTCGCCGTCACGAGGAGGAATAACAGTCCACGGGTATGGGTCGATGTACTCGATGTCGATCACAGGGTAGAAGGGCTCGCCCATTAACGACGCCACCGAAGTGTTGCCATGACGGCGTCGAACCATTCGACAAGGGCGTCAGCCAGTTCGTCGCGTGGATCTCCCCCTCCGACAGCAGAGAACGCAGCCACGAACCAACGGTTGGGGTCATCCGGTACTGCCACGATGTACTCCACACGGCGGGAGGCCAGGTCTGCACCCTTTCCACTATCCGCTTCGGCCACGTACTCGCGTCGTACGGCGAGGGCTCCGTCGAGCTCTCCCGAGCTGAGGTCGGCGTTCACGACACCGTCCTGCGACAGCAGGTGCACGGCCACATCGGTTGGCTCGAAGTGAGCCCCAACTTGGCCGCGCTGGCGAGGCAGAAGGCTTTCCGAGACGACGATGGATGCACCAAGATTGACGTCAGACGTTGACCTCATCGGCAGGTACAGGTCGAGAGCGTTACTCTCCTGGGCCCGCGCTACGGCAGCACGCAATCGGCGGTCCAACTCCCGCTTGAAGACATTGACCCTGTCCGGTGGCGATTCTGCCGGAATGTGAGTGAAAGCCTTATCCAGAATGCGACGAAGCGCACCCTCTGTGCCGTGACGAAGAGGTACCTGTTCCCAGTCGTTGGGAAGGATAATTCGATATCCGGTCACCACCGAGACCGGGTCCGCCCCAGATACGGTCTGCTCAACGGGCATACGTATGCTCCCTACGCTTCAACCACCACACACCGGAGAAGGTGGCAACAGAGGCAATGATGGCGATCCACAGCATCCACCCGCCACGGAAGTAGGTAAATGCTGTCGCGTAGGCGAGATAGAGGCCGGCGGATGTCTGCAGGTAAATCGCGTCATACGACAGTAGCTTCCATTTCTCAGGGCTGCGATGCAGAAGCAGCAGCGCGGGCGGCGTGAGCGCACACAGGGACCATTCCCACGTCGGGAGCCCGATCACTGCGTCGCCGAGAAAGTCCTCGGTTGCGGGCCCTGCAGCCGATCGGACGATCGCCGCCAGCAAGATGATCTTCAGGGCAGTGAGCGACTTGTCGATGCGCTCTTGCGTCTGTGCGGATGCGTCGGTCTCCGCGTTCTCAGTCATGGAGCCACTTCTTTCACCACTGTCCCACCGGGGCTTCCATGCGCCCCTTCATCCTGTCGTACTCGCCACCTGACATATCGTTCCCGAACTTGTCACCCAGGTCGAGAGCAGTACCGACCGCCCACGAGCCCTGAAGTAGGTTCTGCTGGCGCTGGGCCTGTACTGCGTTGTCCGCAAGAGTGGCATCGGCCGGGTACTCGTCGCGCAGCTTCTTGATGTCTTTCATCTGTTGGCTGAGCTTCGCGTCACCGATCGTGCCAGCTTTGTCCCGCAGGGCGACCTGAGGTAGGGGCGCTTCACGCACGTCATCAGCGGCACGATTCCCTGCCGCCCTGTTCTTGGCCTCCAAGCGCAGGCGGCGCGCCCGTGCGGCCTCACGGTTCTTACTTGAGGTGCCACCACGCTTCCTGGCGGACCTTGCAGCAGCCTTGCGCGCACCAGCGTTGACCGCGGCCGCTTGGGTTTTCGCGCTGTCCTTGGCAAGGCCGGCTGCAGTCTTCCGAGAACTTTGCTGCAGTGCCTTTATGGCCTTGGCAGCCTTCAGTCCGTTACGCGCCAGTTTGAGCGCGCCGATATCCATCACGACATCGAACCATGAGCCATTTCCAGTGGTTGCAAGTGTGAGGTGCGACAAGGCCACCACGACGGTCAGTCCGAGAGCAATCCAGCCCACAACTGGGATTAACATGGCTATGGCCCCAAAAGCCGTCGCAAACCAACTGAGTCGTTCAGTCCAGGTCTTGAGCCACTCCGCGTCGGCGACCCACGCCTTGAAGTCGTTCCACCAACTATCCTTCATATCGTCGTCGATGGACGACCGGATCTTGCTAGCAAAGTGACTGGAGCGCCCCGCGTAGTCGCCTTCCGCCCGGTCCAACCTTTTACGTGCATCCTCCAGGTCGCTTTTGGCACGCTTGAGCTCGGGGTCCTCCTCCGGAGAAGAATCGGAACCTATCGGCCTATTCTTGTCACCTCCCGCCTTACCGTGTCCCTTGCTCGCGTGCCTGTCGATCACACGCTGAGCGTCTTTGGCGTCCTCAAGTGCCTTGTCCGCCCTCTTCTGGAAACCCTCCAGCTCATCAGCCCAATCCGAGAGATGACCTTTCACCTCTCGATATCGGTCCTCTACCTCGTCGAGTTTGCGCCCCAACCCGCGGGCATCTTCGCCCAACTTCTCTGCATACTTGCCTTTGAGATCGTCTGCATCCGCCATCGCGTTGAGCGCGGCGGCCTGGGTTCGCAAGTACTCTGCGATCTTTTTCATGTGATCAACTTGGTCGCGAATCCCCTCTGTATCGCCAGGAACGGGATCGCTCTCCCGGAGAGGATGCCAGTCTTTGGGGCGCGGCATTCATTCCCTCTTAATCTTTGATACCCGGCCAGGCAAGTGACGTCTACTTATTCTTACCGACCTTGGAAAGTTCGTCATCGAGCCCTTCGAACGCGTCACGCGTGCCTGAGACCATTTTTCCGACCGTCTCCAGCGACTCGATCAGACGCTTGCGATTTTTATCCCAGTTACCGATGAAGTCAGTCATGGCCTCCTTGAGTTCCGGCGCGCCGACCACTGATTTGATGTCATCCTTCCAAGCACCCAAACCACGGAACTCGATTTGAATTTCCTTGAGCTGCTTCGCGGATGTGGTGAGCAGCTGTAGATCGACGATCAGGTCCGACATGGATCCCCCCCTTTGGGTTGTTGAATTATCTATCCACCCGGGATGTCACCGGTTGACGGCCTGGATCTCCTGGACCACGACATCCTGATCCCCGCCGAACTCACCGTTGGGCAGGTCACCGCCCGCACCGGTCGTGCTCGTCCAGCTGATCTTCCAAGTGACGGTGGCCTGAAGGTTGTATGAACCGTCACCAGAGGAACGCAGATACGTCACCCCGCATGGAGGGGTCTCGTCGGCCTTGCCCTTTACGTAGGGCTCCCCGATCTGCCCGTCACGGATCTCGCACTCACCGGAGGCGGGATACGTGATCGCGTCGTCCGTACCCGGGGTGATCTTCAGCGAGATGGGCTCAGCCGTGGTCGTCGCGCTGAGGCCGAGCAGCGGGACGGACGCGGTGACGGAGACCGGTTTGAACTCGGCGGTGTCCAACCACGCCCAGGTCGGGAGGTTCACCTTTGTGGTATCCGCCGGGGCGAGTTCGACCTCAGTGGAGGGCACACGGATCTCGGCGTACGCGAGCTGGGCAAGCATCTCGGGGGTGATGGCCTCGGCGACGTTCGCAGGGGGTGGGTCGCCCTTGTCCACCCAGAAGATCGGTTCCTGGCAATCCAGTGAGCCCGGGGCGCCAACCTGGCTCTCCGGGATGTAGGAGTCCCACCAGTAGCCTTCGTCGGCCTTGTCCTTGTTGAAGTCCTTGTACGGGTGGCCTTCGACGTAGCGGTCACGCTGCTGCGCGTCCCATTCGTACCCGGTCGACCCCGCTTCCCAGATCGGCTCCAAATGCTTTTGCAGCTGATCCGGCGTGTACTTGGGGGCGTAGTAGCAAGGAGGCGGCGTCCAGGTACCGGCGGCGGTGACAGCCCCCGCAGATGCGCCCGAGCCGTTCTTGGAACGGTCGAAGACGATCACACCGCTGGCTGACGACGCGAGTGTTTCCCCGTCCGCAGATCCTGAGGTGTTCCCCGACACATTCGTGTCACTCTCGGTGGTCCCGTCAGGCGTGACCTTGGCCGTGGCGGTCGGTGCACTCAGCGCTACAAGAGCCAAGGCAAGCATCAGACCGCCAATTGCCCCCCGTTTCACTTCAGGCACTGCTTGGCTCCTGCGGTCGAAACAATGCGTGTGGTCTGCCAGATCCCGTCGTCACTCTTCTCCAGCCGGGTGTTGTAGAGGATGAAGTCCTCATCGGACGGGGTCGTGACTTTGGGCTTGTCCGTCTTCAGGTCCTTGGCATACCCCTTGCTCTCGTCGGCACAGAAGACGAGCGAGGCCGTCTTGCTGCCTTCAAGCGTGACGGTCCTGTCGTAGTACCTAATCGTCCCTGTGATGCCCAGGTTGCCCTTCTTGAACTTTTCCACCCAGGTCGCGGCCGCTTCCAGTGCCCTGCCAGAGTTGTAGAAGTTCAGGGCCTCTGCCTTGGGATCCGTTCCTGCGATCGCAGCGTTGGTGGCACGCATACGGTCGGCGTTGTCGGCGAGTACCGCATCCTTGACGGGGTCACCGGTCTTGCCGTCCTCGAACGTCATGGTCAGATCCGAGGGGAGCTTGATTTCCGGGCGGTTGGACGCTCGCGAAGGCGACTTGGAGGGCGATGTAGAAGTAGCATCCCCCGTGTCGGCGCCGGCAATCTTGTCGTTGCCCTCGGGGCTGTCGTCACCGCCCGCGCAGGCGGAGAGCGACAGGGCCGCGACGGCAGTCAGCGCGGCGGTGAGAAGGGTTGGGCGGCGGTTCACGGACAGCTCCCGGTGGGGCGACAGTTTGCACAAGTGTGGCAACGCTATCGACCGGGCCACGAGCGACACCAGATGGGTTTACGTCAGGCCTGCCTGGCAAAGCGATCGAACTGCTAGAGGTGCCGCGATCACGTCTTCTCAGCAGAAGGCAGAAGGGCCCTGGGCCGTGGCGGGGGAAGCCACGGCCCAGGGCCGGTCGGTGGGGCGCCGGGCGGTCAGTGGGCGTGCGCGGCGCGGCGGGTGACCTTGTGGATGGCCTCGAGGGCGAGGTCGGGGCGGTCGGTGTGGATGTAGTGGCCGCTGCCCTTGGCGGTGGTGAGATGGCTGTTGCGGGAGATCTTCCGCCATTCGCGCTGGCCCTCGGCCCACATCTCTTCGAGGGCGGGGCCGTACTGGGGGACCTCGGCGTACTGGGACTCGTGCTCGAGGATCTCCACGGGGATGCGTCCGGCGGAGCGGACCGGCCCGTCGGCGATGACCAACTGCTCCGGGTTCTGGCCCTCGTTGGCGGCGAGGGCGCCGTCGCGGAGCTGTGCGGCCATGCCGGTGGCGTCGGAGGGGATGGTGCGGTTCATGTCGCGGGTGAGGTGGGGGACGGTGGCGTCGAGGAGGACCAGGCCCTTGACGCGGTCGGTGTGGCCGGGGGTGTAGCGGGCGGCGATGCAGCCGCCCAGGGAGTGGCCCGCCAGGACGACGGGGCGGTCGCCGGCGAGGCGGTCGAGGACCTTCGTGAGCAGGGCGCCGGTGTCGTCCATGGTCTGCAGGGTGCCCGGGGCGGGCTTGTCGCTCTTGCCTTCGCCGAGGCGGTCGTAGGAGCAGACCCGGTTCGACTTGCTCAACGTCTTCTGGAGCGGGGCCATGTTGTCCAGGCCCTCGCCGCCGCCGGCCATCAGCATCACCAGGGGCTCGTGGCGGTGCGTGGCGCGGCCGGAGCAGGAGACGTCGACCGTGCGGCCGTCGATGCGGATCTTCTTCTCGCCGGTGAAGGAGGCGCCCGCCGAAGCCGCGGAGGAGGTGTCCTCGGTGCCCGCGTTGGCGTACTCCTCGTTGAGGACCAGTCCCGCGCCGGCCACGGTGCAGAGGACGGCGATCGCAGCGGTCGCCTTGGCGAGGGTGCGGAACATGGGAGCCTCCAGCAGGCAAGGGTGGGGTACGAGTCAGGTGCTCAAGGGTCTTTCTCGGCCGGCCGGTTGTCGTTCCCGGCGACTGATGAAGACTCTATGGATCCGGCAGCCCCTGATCGTCACCCTGCGGTGGACACCTGCCCGTAGCTCCCCCGGGGGACAAGCGCGCAGGCTCCCGCGCGGACCCCCCGGACCGTCATCCCACCCGCCGGGCCCCCGCCGAAGGCACCGCCTCGAACACCCGCGGCGCCTTGAGGTCCGCCGCCGCGAAGGCGTCCTCGACCGCCTTGGTGACGGCGTCCACGTCGGCGGCCTCCACCAGGACGATCGCCGAGCCGCCGAAGCCGCCGCCCGTCATGCGGGCGCCGAGGGCGCCGGAGGCGAGGGCCGTGTCCACGACCAGGTCCAGCTCGCGGCAGGAGATCCGGAAGTCGTCGCGCAGCGAGGCGTGGCCCTCCACCAGGACGGGGCCGATGGCCCGGGTGTCGCCGGACTCCAGGAGCGAGACCACCCGTTCCACGCGCTCGTCCTCCGTGACGACGTGCCGGACCAGGCGGCGCACCTCCTCCTCGTCGCCGAGGCGTTCCAGCGCGGCATCCAGGTCGGCGTACGGCACGTCGCGCAGGGCGTCGACGCCCAGCAGCGCGGCGCCCTTCTCGCAGCCGGCCCGGCGCTTGCCGTACTCGCCCTCGCTGTGGGAGTGCTTGACGCGGGTGTCGACGACCAGCAGGCGCATGCCCTCGGCGGCGAGGTCGAAGGGGATCTGGCGCTGGGAGAGGTCGCGGGTGTCGAGGAAGAGGGCGTGGCCCTCCTCGCAGCAGGCGGAGGCCGTCTGGTCCATGATGCCGACGGGGGCGCCGACGTAGACGTTCTCCGCGCGCTGGCACAGGCGGGCCAGCTGCCGGCCCCGCAGGTCGAAGGAGTAGAGGTCGTTCAGCGCCAGGGCGACGACGACCTCCAGGGCCGCCGAGGACGAGAGCCCCGCACCCGCCGGGACCGTCGAGGCCAGGTGGATGTCCGCGCCGGTCAGCTCGTGGCCCGCCTCGCGCAGCGCCCAGACGACACCCGAGGGGTACGCGGTCCAGGACTTGTCCGAGCCGGGGGTCAGGTCGGCGACGCGCAGCTCGACCGGGTCGGCCGCGATGTCGGCCGAGTGCAGGCGCAGGATGCCGTCGTCGCGCCGGGAGACCGCCGCGACGGCCCGGTGCGGCAGGGCGAACGGCATGACGAAGCCGTCGTTGTAGTCGGTGTGCTCGCCGATGAGATTCACCCGGCCGGGCGCCGCCCACACTCCCTCCGGCTCCGCCCCGTACAGCTCCCGGAACCGCTTGCCGACGGTTTCCGCGACAGCCTCGCCCATGCCCTGACCCCTCGCCCTTCCGGAAAGTCCGTGAATACCGTACGTACTAGCCCGCGCGCCGCTGCGCGAACTCCCACGCGTCCGACACGATCCCCGCGAGGTCCGCGCGGGACGGGTTCCAGCCCAGTTTCTCGCGGGCGGTGTCCGCCGACGCCACCAGGACCGCCGGGTCGCCGCCCCGGCGCGGGGCCACCACCTCGGGGATCGGGTGGCCGGTCACCCGGCGCACCGTCTCGACGACCTCGCGGACCGAGAAACCGTTGCCGTTGCCCAGGTTGCAGATGAGGTGCTCGCCCGGGGTGGCGGCGGCCACGGCCAGCAGGTGGGCCTCGGCCAGGTCGGCGACGTGGATGTAGTCGCGCACGCAGGTGCCGTCCGGCGTCGGGTAGTCGTCACCGAAGACGGAGATCGCCTCACGCCTGCCCTGCGCCACCTGGAGGACGAGCGGGATGAGGTGCGACTCGGGGTCGTGGCGCTCGCCGTACTGGCCGTAGGCGCCCGCGACGTTGAAGTAGCGCAGTGAGACCGCACCCAGCCCGTGGGCGGCCGCCTCACCGGTGATCATGTGGTCGACGGCGAGCTTGGAGGCGCCGTACGGGTTCGTGGGCTTGGTCGGCGCGGACTCGACGATCGGGACCTGGTCCGGCTCGCCGTACGTGGCGGCGGTGGAGGAGAAGACGAGCCGCCGCACGCCCGCGCCCCGCATGGCCTCCAGCAGGGCCATGGTCCCGCCGACGTTGTTGTCCCAGTACTTCTCGGGCTTGACGACCGACTCGCCGACCTGGGAGAAGGCGGCGAAGTGCAGCACGCCGTCGAACGAGGCGTCCAGCCACTTGGCGGCGTCGCGGATGTCGCCCTCGATGAACGAGGCACCGGCCGGCACACCCTCGCGGAAGCCCGTCGAGAGGTTGTCGAGCACGACGACCTCGTGCCCGGCCTCCACCAGATGCTGGGCGACGACGCTGCCGACGTATCCCGCACCACCTGTCACCAGGTACTTCCCGCTCATGAACTCGCTACCTCTCGCAGTCGCTCGGCCGCGCGCTCCGGGGGCACGTCGTTGATGAACACGTTCATGCCGGACTCGGAGCCCGCGAGGAACTTCAGCTTGCCCGACGTACGGCGGATGGTGAAAAGCTCCAGGTGCAGCGCGAAGTCGTCCCGCGTCACGCCCTCGAACTCCTCGAGCTGCCCGAACGGCGCCTGGTGCCAGGCCGCGATGTAGGGCGTCGGAGGCTCTCCCTCGCCGAAGATCCGGTCGAAGCGCCTCAAGAGTTCCAGATAGACCTTGGGGAATTCTGTGCGCGCCGCCTCGTCGAGGCCGAGCAGGTCGGGCACCCGCCGCTTCGGGTAGAGGTGCACCTCGTACGGCCAGTGCGCGGCGTACGGCACGAAGGCGGCCCAGTGTTCACCCTCCAGGACGACCCGGTCGCCGGCCAGTTCCTCCGCCAGGACGGAGTCGAACAGGTTCTCCCCGCCCGTGGCGTCCTTGTGGGCGGCGAGTGAACGGAGCATCAGGGCGGTGCGCGGGGTGGTGAACGGGTAGGCGTAGATCTGCCCGTGCGGGTGACCCAGCGTCACGCCGATCTCGGCGCCCCGGTTCTCGAAGCAGAACACCTGTTCAACGGAGGGCAGATGGGACAGCTCGGAGGTGCGGTCCGTCCAGGCGTCGAGCACGAGCCGGGCCTGCTCCTCGCTCAGGTCGGCGAACGAGGCGTCGTGGTCGGAGGTGAAGCAGACGACCTCGCAGCGGCCGGAGTCGCCCGCCAGCGAGGGGAAGCGGTTCTCGAAGACCGCGACGTCGTACGACGAGTCCGGGATCTCGCTCAGGCGGTCGCCGCGCGACGGGCACAGCGGGCACTGGTCGGCCGGCGGGTGGTAGGTGCGGCCCTGGCGGTGCGAGGCGACGGCGACCGAGTCACCGAGCAGCGGGTCGCGGCGGACCTCGGAGGTGGTGACGGTCCGCTCCAGCGGACGGCGGTCCACGGCGTCACGCACGGTGTCGTCCCGCAGGTCGTAGTAGACCAGCTCACGGCCGTCGGCCAGCCGGGTCGAGGTCTTCTTCACTGCCGCACTCCTCTGCACCCACCCATGGCGGTCACCAAGGACACCCATCAATCACCGAACACAATCAAACATAACACATCACAACCCACCACGCCCGCCACCGCGACTCTCGTTCATCACAATCAAACAAAGTTCATCACCAGAAGTGTTCAATTACTGAACGCGGAGGCGTAGGTTCCGCTCCGGATCAGTTCGCGAACGAAGCGAGTGCTTAATGCAAACCCCCACAAGCTCCACTTACCTAGCCGCAGAGCTTCGACTCCCCACCAACTGGCTCGACTACACGATCCTCGGGATCTACTTCGTGGTCGTCCTGGGCATCGGCTTCGCCGCCCGGCGTTCGGTCAAGACCAGCCTGGACTTCTTCCTGTCCGGCCGTTCACTGCCCGCCTGGGTCACCGGCCTCGCCTTCGTCGCCGCCAACCTGGGTGCCACCGAGATCCTCGGCATGGCCGCCAACAGCGCCCAGTACGGCGTCTACACGACCCACTGGTACTGGATCGGCGCCATCCCGGCGATGGTCTTCCTCGGCCTGGTGATGATGCCGTTCTACTACGGCTCGAAGGTCCGCTCGGTCCCGGAGTTCCTGCTCCTCCGCTTCGACAAGGCCTCCCACCTGCTCAGTTCGGCCCTGTTCGCCGTGGCCGCCATCCTGATCGCCGGCGTGAACCTGTACGCCCTCGCGATCGTCGTCGAGGCGCTCCTCGGCTGGCCGGAGTGGGTGGCCATCGTGGTGGCCGGCTTCTTCGTCCTGGCGTACATCACCCTGGGCGGCCTCTCCTCGGCCATCTACAACGAGGTCCTCCAGTTCTTCGTGATCCTGGCCGGCCTCATCCCGATCACCATTCTGGGCCTGAAGAAGGTCGGCGGCTGGGACGGCCTGTCCGACTCGCTCTCCAAGTCCCACGGCTCCGACTTCATGACGGCGTGGGGCGGCACGGGCATCGGCAGCGAGAACCCACTGGGCGCCAACTGGCTGACCATCGTCCTCGGCCTCGGCTTCGTCCTCTCCTTCGGCTACTGGACGACGAACTTCGCCGAGGTGCAGCGCGCCCTGTCGGCGAAGAACCTCTCCGCGGCCCAGCGCACGCCGCTGATCGCGGCCTTCCCGAAGATCTTCATCGTCTTCGTGGTGATGATCCCGGGCCTGGTCGCCGCCGTCCTGGTCCCGAAGATCGGCACGCCCGGCTCGGACCTCCAGTACAACGACGCGATCCCGTACCTGATGCAGCAGCTGCTGCCCAACGGTGTCCTCGGCATCGCGGTGACCGGCCTGCTGGCGGCCTTCATGGCCGGCATGGCGGCGAACATCTCCTCCTTCAACACGGTCTTCACCACCGACGTCTGGCAGAAGTACGTGGTGAAGGACCGGGAGGACGGCTACTACGTCCGCTTCGGCCGCCTGATCACGGTGATCGGCGTCCTCGCCTCCATCGGCACGGCGTTCCTGGCCTCCTCGTTCTCCAACATCATGAGCTACCTCCAGACGCTCTTCTCCTTCTTCAACGTGCCGATGTTCGTGGTCTTCATCATCGGCATGTTCTGGAAGCGCGCGTCGATGAAGTCCGGCTTCTGGGGCCTGATCGCGGGCACCACGGCGGCGATGGTGAACTACTTCGTCATCTACAAGCAGGGCATCATCGACATCCCCTCCGACCAGGGTGCCAACTTCGTCTCCGCGATCGCCGGCTTCGTCGCCGGTGCGGTGGTCATGGTCGCCGTGTCCCTGTTCACGAAGCCGAAGCCGGTCACCGAGCTCCAGGGCCTGGTCTACGGCACCACTTCCCCCGGCATGTCCGAGGCGCCCGCCAAGGGCGACGACGCGTGGTACCGCAAGCCGGCGCTGCTGGGCTGGGGGGCGGTCGTCCTGGCCGCCGCCTGCTACATCCCGTTCTCGTTCTGATCGCGGGAGGATTGAGAGAGCATGTCTGATTCCTACTCCGACAAGAACGTCCAGGACGAGGTCTCCGAGCTGGAGACCAAGTCCGTCACCGCCGCGCGGCTGTTCGACATCCGGCGGATCATCGGCGGCCTGTTCGTGATCTACGGCGTCATCGTGACGATCGCGGGCTTCGTGGCGTCCGACGACGACATCGACAAGGCGCAGGGGGTGAACATCAACCTGTGGACCGGCGTGGGGATGCTGGTCCTGGGGATCTTCTTCCTGGCCTGGCTGAAGCTGCGGCCCGCGGCGCCGCCCACGCCGCCGCTGGAGGAGGCCGCCGGCAAGGAGTGACGGTGCGATTCTGACGCCGGCCCGGCGTTCTCCAGTTGCCCGGCGTGGGGGTGGGCGCGGAGGTGGGTGACGCGGGCCGGCGCTTGCCGGGTGCCTCCCCCAGTGCCTGAACGGCCTGGGAGGTGCCCCCAGCGCCCACCCTCCCCCACTCTCGGCTTCGCTCGAGCGGGGGGGGACCCCCATCGCCCCAGCGGCGCGACCGCCCACAGCGGCGCAGGCGCCGCGGGCATCCCGTACCCGCTCAGCCGCCGGAGGCACCCGCCCGGTCCAGCAACCCCGTCCGCGCGGCCAGCGCGGCCGCCTCCAGGCGGGAGCCCACGCCCAGTTTCATCAGGACCCGCTGGACATGCGTACGCGCCGTCGACGGGGCGATCCCCATGCCGGCCGCGATCAGCCGCGTGTCCTCGCCGTCCGCGACCCGCACCAGCACCTCCACCTCCCGCGGGGTGAGCATCTGCAGCAGCCGCTGTCCCTCGTCGTCGGGCTGGGCCGCCGGGTTCAGCAGTTCGCCGAAGGCCCCCTGCAGCAACGCCGGCGCCACCGCCGCCTCCCCGGCCCGCGCCTTCATGATCGCCCGCTCGACGCCTTCTATGCGCTCGTCGTGCCGCACGTACCCCGACGCCCCCGCCGCGAACGCCGCCGCGATGCCGCGAGGGCTCGGCACCGGGCCCAGCACCAGTACCGCCACCTGCGGGCGCTCCTGCTTGATCCGCACCACCGGGTCGAAGTTCCCCGGCTCGGCCGGTGTCGCGGTCCCCAGCAGGCAGACCTCGGGCGCCCTGCTGATCACCAGCTCCGCCGCGCCCGCGGCGGGTGCCGCCGCGGCCAGCACCCGGTGCCCCCGCAGCTTCAGCGCCGAGGCCAGCGCCTCGGCGAGCAATCGGTGATCGTCGACCACCATGAGCCGTACTCCCATGGAGCAACCCCCCAGTCACCCGGTCCACCCCGGCATGCCCCCGGCATGTCCCCGGAAGCTACACGCTCGCCCGCCCGCGCGCTGCCCCTACCGGCGAGAACCGACCCGGAGCACCGAAATCCCCCGCAACGCGGTCGGCCCCGCCCCTCGAACAGGGGCGGGGCCGGGACGGTCACCCACGCAACGGCGACGGCGTCGGCGTCGGCGTCAGCGTCGGCGTCGGCGTCGGCGTCAGCCGCTGGTGCCGAATCCGATCGCCAGGTACTCCTTCTCGTCCGCGCTGCTCGGCTCGCTGGCGTACACCTGCGACATGTACAGGTGCCCCTGCGAGTAGATGAGCTCCGAGTAGTCCGGCGACATGCTGGACTCCACGTCCCGCACCGCCTCCGTCGCCGGGTTCTCCAGCAGCGTCGTCTGCTTGAACGTGGCGCCGTCGATGCTCACGATCTGGCCGCCCTTGTCGTACGGCGGGCGCTTGTAGGCGATCACGTTGCCGCCGTCCATGCGCAGCGGGGTGATCGTGTAGTCGTCGCCGGAGTCCGCGCGCTGGCCGGTCTGCTTGCCGGTGGTCAGGTCGAAGGCGACGACCTCGTTGGCCTGGCTGTACGACTCGCCGCTGCCCTCGTGCTCCTCGGTCGCGATGTAGAGCTTGCCGTTGCCGGCCGTGAGTCCGTTGCAGCTCTCGGGCTTGGTGATGCTGTCGCAGCGGGCCGCGTACTGGGCGCCGGGTGCCGAGATGCGGGTGAGCAGCTTGCCGGTCTTGTTGTCGATGGAGAAGAAGTCCGAGATGCCGCTGCCGTCACCGGCGGAGTCGCCGACGTCGGCGGCCACGACCAGCGGGTTCGTCGACACCACAGCCGCGTACTCGATGCCCTTGGCCATCTTGTACTCGGAGAGCACCTTCCCGCTCTTCGGGTCGATGGTCTGGATGTTCAGCTGCCGGGCGTCGTACGAGCCGCACTTGCGCACCGCGACCAGCTTCTCGCCGCCGCCGTAGCCCGCGTCGTAGCAGGTGTCGGTCGTCTTCGGGGACCAGAGGATGTCGCCCTTGGCGATGTCGAAGGCGACCCCGCCTTCGGTGCTGCCGGCGGCGACGGTGTCACCGCTGATCGTGACGTTGTCGAAGGAGAGCGGCCCTTCGCCTGCGGTCTTCGTCCACACCTTCTTCCCGGCGTCCAGGTCGAGGACCGCGACCTGGGTGCAGCCGTGCGAGGGCTCCGCCTTGGTCGGCATGGCGGGCTGGTGGATGATCACCGTCTTGTTGTCGTCGGTGACGTGCGGGGTGACGGCGCAGACGGGACCGTCCAGCTTGATCGACCACTTCTTGCTGCCCTTGTCGGCGTCGTACCCGACGACCTCGGCGACGCCGCTCTTGGCGTACACCTTGTCGGTGAGCCACGAGCCGGAGACGACGACGCTGCTGTCCTCCTTGCTCACCGCGGGCATGGGGACCTGGAAGAGCACGTTGGCGGCGGGGTCGGAGGGCGCCTTCTCCTTGGCGCCGGAGGACTTGCCGCCGTCCCCGCCCTTCTGGTCCGTACCGCCGTCGCCGCCCTTGCCGCCACTGGTGCCGGCGGTGTCCTTCTTGCCGTCGTCCTTGCCGGAGGAGCCGGCGTACCAGATCCCGCCGCCGATGATCAGCGCGATCGCGACGACGGCCGAGACGATGATCGCGACCTGCGCGTTGATCTTCCGGCCGCCGCCCGGCCCGCCCGCGGCCTGCGGCTGCATGGCCATGGTCGGAGGCTGGTAGCCGGGCTGATAGCCGTAGCCGGGCTGCCCCGGCTGGACGGGCTGCCCCGGCTGGCCGTACGGCGGCGTCGGCTGTCCGTACGGTCCCGGCTGACCCGGCTGCTGACCGGGGTAGCCGTACCCCGGCTGGGGCTGCGGCGGCGTCTGCGGGTATCCGTACCCCGGCTGCTGCTGCGGCGGCCCCGCGGGCGGGGTCGGCGGAGCAGCGGGGGCCTGCGGCGGGGTCTGCGGGGCGGACCCGGGCGTCTGCGGGTAGCCGTAGCCCGGCTCGGGAGCCTTGCCGAGGTCGGGTCCGGAGGGCGGCGTGGGCGGCTGCGGTGGCTGGTTCTGCGGTGGCTGGTTCTGCGGCGGGCCGAAGCCGCCGCCCTGCGGGGGCTGGTTGGGCGGCGGGGGCGGCGGCTGGGTCATGACGGGAGCACCTCGGAGAGCGGAGACGACGGGGACGGAACGAGCCGCGGGAGCGCGGCCGGACAAGCCGGGGAAGCCGGGGAAGCCGGGGAAGCCGGAGAAGAGGTCACTTGCCGTAGGCGAGCATCAACTTCTCCTTCGACTCGTCGTTTCCGGTCAGGCGGGTGCTGGAGATGAAGAACCGCCCGTCGACCCAGTCGATGTCCTTGGAGTAGAAGCCGTTCTCGATGTCCGCGACGCCCTGCGGGTTCTGCAGCAGCTTGGCCGGCTTGTGGCCGCTGCCGCCGGTCGGGATGGACACGACCTGGCCGCCCGCGTCGTAGGACGGCTGGACGTACGCGATGAGCTGGTCGCCCTCGACCTTGATCGGCGTCATCGACTCGTCCGCGGGGGACTTGGCGCGCCACTTCTCCTTGCCGGTGGTGAGGTTGATCGCGACGATCTCGTTGGCGCCGCTGGTCGCCTCGGTCGGCAGGTAGAGGGTGTTGTCGGCGACGGTCACGCCCGTGCAGCCCTGGAGGTCGCGTTCGAGGATGGCCCAGCCGCACTCGGGGGCGAAGTCCTCGTCGACGCCGACCTGTTCGAGGACCTTGCCGCCGGAGGTGAAGCTGGAGATGTTCCAGACCTTCTTGTCCTCGTTGGTGGCGTAGACGACGAGCGGGTCGACGGAGTAGGCGCGGGCGATCCGCCAGCCCTTCTCGTACTTGTAGGTCCACAGGACCTTGCCGGTCTTCGGGTCGAGCCCCTGGAGCTCGTCGTGCTCGTTGTTGCCGCCGGCGCCGCAGGAGGCGACCTGGACGAGCTTGTTCGCGCTGCCCGCGAATCCGGCGGGGAAGCAGGCGTCGCCGTACTTCTTCTTGTCGTAGAGCTTCTTGCCGCTCCTGACGTCGTAGGCGGTGCCGGACTGGGAGCGGCCGACCATCATGACGTCGCCGCTGAGCGAGAGTTCGAGGGAGAGCGTGGAGTCGAACAGGTCACCGTCGGCGACCTCCTCGGACCAGCCCTTCTCGCCGGTGGCGAGGTCGATCTCCTGGAGCTGGTTGCACTTGGCGCGGTCGCTGGAGCCGCTCATGTAGGCGACGACGATCTTGTCGGCGGCCGTCTTCTCCGGGGTGACCGAGCAGATCTTCTCCGGGAAGGTGACCGGCTCCCAGGTGGGCTTGCCGTCGCCGACGTTGTAGGCGAAGACCTGCTTGTACGCCGCCTTCACCGCGGCCTTGTCGGTGATCCACATGCCGTCGGCGTCGGCGCCGGAACCGGGGGCGTCGGGCGCCTCCTTGTACCAGAGCACCTTGGACTCGCCGGCCTGGCGGCCCTCGTTGAGGTCCTCGGGGTCCTCGCCGCCGTCGCCGCCGCCGTCACCGGGGTTGACCGGGGCGCCGCCCTTGGAGCCGGAGGGCTTGGGGTCGTCGCTCTTGGCGGCGACGGGCTTCTTGTCCTTCTCGTCGTCACCACCGCTCGCGGTGACGGCCCACACGCTGCCGCCGATGACGAGCAGGGCGGCGACCGCGGCGCCGACGGCGAGGGCGGGCTTGCCCTTGAAGGGGTTGCGGGACCCGGAGCCGCCGGGCGGCGGGGTACCGGGAGCGCCGGGCATGCCGGGGTACTGCTGCTGCGGGTAGCCGTAGCCGGGCTGCTGGCCGTAGGGCCCCGGCTGCTGCGGCTGGGCGTACGGGCCGGAGTTGTACGGTCCGGGCTGCGCGTACGGCCCCGGCTGACCGGGCTGACCGGGCTGGCCCGGCTGCTGCGGATAGCCGTAGCCCGGCTGCGGCGGCGGGCCGGGCGGCGGTCCCTGCGGGGGCGGCGGGGTCGGTGCCCCGAAGCCTCCCGGAGGCGGGTCCTGCGGTGCTCCGAAGCCACCCGGCTGCGGCGGCTGATTCGGCGGCTGGCTCATCAGCGCGTTCCCCCTTATTGCTTACTCACTGATTTTTAGCCACGCCCCGGGTCACGCGCTGGCCCCGGAGTCGTCAAAGGCGATCGTTCGAACTGCCTCGGACCGTGCTCGGACAGTCCTCGGACGGCCTTTCTATCACCCGCGGCCAACGCCCCACCGGGCCGCGTCCGCCCCTGTTCCCAAGGGAGGACCGGCCCGTGATGCCTCTGTTACGCGCCTTCACTCCCCCTTTACACCTCCCGCGCCCCCTGCACGCAGGGGGTTCAGGCGTCCTCGGCCAGTTCCAGCCAGCGCATCTCCAGCTCGTCGCGCTGCCCCGTCAGCTCGCGCAGCTCGGCGTCCAGTTCGGCCACCTTCGCGAAGTCCGTGGCGTTCTCGGCGATCCGGGCGTGCAGCTTGGTCTCCTTCTCGGAGACCTTGTCCAGCTGCCGCTCGATCTTCTGGAGCTCCTTCTTGGCGGCGCGCACGTCGGCGGCGCTCTTCTCGGGCACGGCGGCGGCGGGCTTGGCCGCCACGGCCGGGGCGCTCGACGCGGCGGCCACCTCCATGCGCTGCCGCCGCTCCAGGTACTCGTCGATGCCGCGCGGCAGCATGCGCAGCGCGCCGTCGCCGAGGAGGGCGAAGACCCGGTCGGTGGTGCGCTCGATGAAGAACCGGTCGTGGGAGATGACGATCATCGAGCCGGGCCAGCCGTCGAGGACGTCCTCCAGCTGGGTCAGGGTCTCGATGTCGAGGTCGTTGGTGGGCTCGTCGAGGAAGAGGACGTTGGGCTCGTCCATGAGCAGCCGCAGCAGCTGCAGCCGACGCCGCTCACCGCCGGAGAGGTCGCCGACCGGCGTCCACTGCTTCTCCTTGCCGAACCCGAAGGTCTCGCACAGCTGCCCCGCCGTCATCTCGCGCCCCTTGCCGAGGTCGACGCGCTCACGGACGCGCTGCACTGCCTCCAGCACCCGCCAGTTCGGGTCCAGCTCGGCGACCTCCTGCGACAGGTACGCCAGCTTGACGGTCCTGCCGACCCGCACCTGCCCGCCCGCCGGCTGCTGCTCGCCGTCGCTGCGGGCGGCCTCCGCCATGGCCCGCAGCAGGGAGGTCTTGCCGGCGCCGTTGACACCGACCAGGCCGATGCGGTCGCCGGGGCCGAGCTGCCAGGTGACGTGCTTGAGCAGCACCTTGGGGCCGGCCTGGACGGTGACGTCCTCCAGGTCGAAGACGGTCTTGCCGAGCCGGGACGAGGCGAACTTCATCAGCTCGCTGCTGTCCCGGGGCGGCGGCACGTCGGCGATCAGCTCGTTGGCGGCCTCGACGCGGAAGCGGGGCTTGGAGGTGCGGGCGGGTGCCCCGCGCCGCAGCCAGGCCAGCTCCTTGCGGACCAGGTTCTGCCGCTTGGTCTCCTCGGTGGCGGCGATGCGCTCGCGCTCGGCGCGGGCGAAGACGTAGTCGGAGTAGCCGCCCTCGTACTCGTAGACGTCGCCCTTCTGCACGTCCCACATGCGGGTGCAGACCTGGTCGAGGAACCACCGGTCGTGGGTGACGCACACGAGCGCGGACCGCCGCTCGCGCAGGTGCCCCGCGAGCCAGGCGATGCCCTCGACGTCGAGGTGGTTGGTGGGCTCGTCGAGGACGACGAGATCCTGTTCCTCGATGAGCAGCTTGGCCAGCGCGATCCGGCGCCGCTCACCACCGGAGAGCGGCCCGATGACGGTGTCGAGCCCCTGCGGGAACCCCGGCATGTCGAGCCCGCCGAACAGCCCGGTCAGCACGTCCCGGATCTTGGCGCTGCCCGCCCACTCGTGGTCGGCCATGTCGCCGATGACCTCGTGCCGGACGGTGGCGGCGGGGTCGAGGGAGTCGTGCTGGGTGAGCACCCCGAGCCGCAGCCCGCCGGAGTGGGTGACCCGCCCGGTGTCGGGCTCCTCCAGTCTGGCCAGCATCCGGATCATGGTCGTCTTGCCGTCGCCGTTGCGGCCGACGACACCGATGCGGTCCCCTTCGGAGACGCCGAGGGACACGCCGTCGAGGAGTGCACGGGTGCCGTACACCTTGCTGACGTTCTCGACATTGACCAGATTGACGGCCATTTCTCTCCTGCCTGGGGGATCGCTCGACCCTCCAGGGTAGTCCGGCCGCCGTGGGCCTCAGTCCAGGACCGTGGCCCCGGCCGCCGCCCCCACCGCCGTACGCACGTCACGGCACGTCCCCGACGCCCGCAGCACCCCTGCGATGTCGGAGGCCGACTTGGCGTCCGTGGCGAGGAAGGCCGTGGTGGGCCCCGAGCCCGAGACCAGTGCCGCCAGCGCCCCCGCCGCCCGGCCCGCAGCGAGGGTGTCGGACAGCTCGGGGAAGAGGGAGAGCGCGGCGGGCTGCAGGTCGTTGGTGACGGCGACGGCGAGCGCGGTGGCGTCGCCCTTGGCGAGGGCGTCGAGCACCGCCTGGTCGGCGGCCGGCTCGGGAATGTCCAGCCCCTCCCCCAGCCGGTCGAACTCGCGGAAGACGGCCGGCGTCGACAGTCCCCGCGCGGCCAGCGCGAACACCCAGTGGAAGTCGCCCCCCACCTCAAGCTCCGTCAGCCGTTCCCCGCGCCCGGTGCCCAGCGCCGCCCCGCCGACCAGGCTGAACGGCACGTCGCTGCCCAGCTCGGCGCAGATCTCGAGCAGTTCCTCGCGGGAGGCGCCGGTGCCCCACAGGGCGTCGCAGGCGAGCAGGGCGCCCGCGCCGTCGGCGCTGCCGCCCGCCATGCCGCCGGCGACGGGGATGTCCTTGGTGATGTGGAGGTGGACGTCGGGTTCACGCCCGTACCGTTCGGCGAGGGCGAGCGCCGCGCGGGCGGCGAGGTTGGTGCGGTCCAGGGGGACCTGGTCGGCGTCCGGCCCCTCGCAGGTGACGCGGAGCCCGTCGGCGGCCGGGGTCGCGGTGATCTCGTCGTACAGGGAGACGGCGAGGAAGATGTTGGCCAGGTCGTGGAAGCCGTCGGGGCGGGCGGCGCCGACCGCGAGCTGCACGTTGACCTTGGCGGGGACGCGGACCGTCACGCTCACGTGCTCGTCACTCCCTACTGCTTGTGCTCGGCGATACGCGCGAACTCTTCCACGGTCAGCGCCTCTCCGCGCGCCTGCGGCGACACGCCCGCGCCGACGAGCGCGGCCTCGGCGGCGGCGGCCGACCCCGCCCACCCGGCGAGCGCGGCCCGCAGGGTCTTGCGGCGCTGGGCGAACGCGGCGTCGACGACGGCGAAGACCTCGGCCTTGGACGCGGTGGTCCTGAGCGACTCGGTCCGCCGGACGAGTGACACGAGCCCGCTGTCGACGTTCGGCGCGGGCCAGAAGACGTTGCGGCCGATGGACCCGGCCCGCTTCACCTCGGCGTACCAGTTGGCCTTCACGGACGGCACGCCGTACACCTTCGACCCGGGCCCGGCGGCGAGCCGGTCGGCGACCTCGGCCTGCACCATGACGAGGGTCCGCTCGATGCTCGGGAAGGTGTCGAGCATGTGGAGGAGGACGGGGACGGCGACGTTGTAGGGGAGGTTCGCGACCAGGGCGGTCGGCGCGGGTCCCGGCAGCTCGGTCACGTGCATCGCGTCGGAGTGCACGAGCGCGAACCGGTCGGCGCGCTCCGGCATGCGGGCGGCGACGGTGGCGGGCAGGGCGCCGGCGAGCACGTCGTCGATCTCGACGGCGGTGACCCGGTCGGCGGCCTCGAGCAGGGCCAGGGTGAGCGAGCCGAGACCCGGTCCCACCTCGACCACCACGTCGTCGGGGCGTACCTGGGCGGTGCGGACGATACGGCGGACCGTGTTCGCGTCGATGACGAAGTTCTGGCCGCGCTGTTTGGTGGGGCGCACGCCGAGGGCCGCCGCGAGTTCACGGACGTCGGCGGGGCCCAGGAGGGCGTCGGGGGTGGGGCTGCTCACCCCGCAAGGGTAGCCGGGGGCCGGGCCGCCTCATTCCCGCAGCCGGGCGCCGCGGTCTGCCTCGTCCCCTCAGCCGGGCACCGCGGCCGGCCTCCTCACCACAGCCGGGTACCGCGGCCGGCCTCCTCCCCACAGCCGGGTACCGCGGCCGGCCTCAGCCCCGCAGCCGGGCGCCGCAGTGCGGCCAGGCGTCGGCGCCGCTGCGCACGTACAGCTGCTGCGCCCGGTACGTCTGCTCCGCGGCGGACGCGTCCTGGGGGCGGCCCTCGCCGCCCAGGTCGTGCCAGGTGTCGGTGTCGAACTGGTAGAGCCCGCCGTACGTCCCCGACGGGTCGACGGCGTCCGGGCGGCCGCCCGACTCGCAGGCGGCCAGGGCCTGCCAGTTCAGTCGGTCGGCGCCGTGGACGGAGGCCGGCCGGGGCCGGGTGCCGACCCGCACGATCCGCGGGCTGGGCTCGCGCACCACCTCGGTGCGCAGGCGGCGCGGCTTCTGCCGGACGCCGTTGACCGTGCGCAGGGCGTACGTGGTGCGGCGCAGCCCGGGCCGGCCCGCCTCCTGGACGACCTCGGCGCCCCGGAAGAGCGAGGCGTCCTCGGTCCGTCGCTCGTCGAAGGGGATCGGGTCCTCGCGGATCTCCTGGGACCCGGTGATCCGCAGCACCGTGACGGTCTGCCCGTCGCGCGGGAAGCCGGTCGCGGGGACGGAGGTGGTGTCCTCGCCGCGCAGGGTGACGCCGGCCTCCTCGACGACCTCCCGGACGGTCGCGGCGTTGGTGCGGACGGTGCGGGTCCGGCCGTCCGCCATGACGGTCACCACGCGCTCGGTGCGCACCACCAGGGCGAGGCCCTCGCGTCCGATGCGCCGGGAGGGCTCGGTGGACAGGTACGCGCCCTGGGTCCGTACGCCGAGCTGCCGCAGCGCCCCCTCCACCGTCTCCGCGGTCGTCCACACCTGGCGCCGGTGGCCGTCGAGGGTGAGCAGCACGGGCCGCCCGTAGCGGACGGTGACGTCCTCGCCACTGGTCAGCGGGGTGCCGGGAGCCGGTGCGATGACGTCGTGGGCGCCCACCTGGACGCCTTCCTCGGCGAGCAGCTCGGTCACGTCGTCGGCGAAGGTGTGCAGGGTGCGCGGGGCGCCGTCGACGGTCAGCTCGACGGCCTTGTCCTTGGCGACGAAGGCGGTGGTGCCGCCCGCGAGGAACGCCACGACCAGCGCCCGCGGCAGCAGCCGGCGCAGGGAGGTGTCCGCGCGCCCCGCGCACCGCGCCCGGCGCCGGCGCTCGGCCCGCCCGTCACCCGGCGCGCGGACCGGCTGCGCCTGCCGGACCTGCGGTGCGGTGCCCTGCCGGGGCAGTGCGGGGGCGGTCGGCTCGTGGACGGGCGTCGCGGGCCGGTACGTGTCGCCGTACGGCAGGGTCGGCGCGCTGTGCACGTCGTACGGTGCGAGGTACTGGTGTCCTTCGAGGTGTCCTCCGAGGTGTCCCTCGAACACCTCGGTCGTCTCGAACTGCGTTCCACTCACACCGACACGCTCCAGGGGTCCGGATCGGGACCCAGAACCTAGCGGAGGGTCGGTCACTCTCCAAAGCGACGCGACTACGCAGCGTGTCAGTAGGCGAAGGCGCGGGCCGTGTTCGCGGCGAGGGCGGTCGCCAGGGTGTCCTCGCCGACGCCCCGCACGTCCGCCATGGCGCGCACCGTGACCGGCACCAGATAGGGCGCGTTCGGCCGCCCCCGGTAGGGCACCGGCGTCAGGAACGGCGCGTCGGTCTCCACCAGGACCAGCTCCACCGGGGCCACGGCGAGGGCGTCGCGCAGGTTCTGGGCGTTCTTGAAGGTGACGTTGCCGGCGAAGGACATGTAGTACCCGGCGCGGGCGCAGATCTCGGCCATCTCCGCGTCGCCGGAGTAGCAGTGGAAGACGGTGCGCTCGGGGGCGCCCTCCTCCTTGAGGACGCGCAGGACGTCGGTGTGGGCGTCGCGGTCGTGGATGACGAGGGTCTTGCCGTGCCGCTTGGCGATCTCGATGTGGGCGCGGAAGGACCGCTCCTGCGCCTCCTTGCCCTCGGGACCGGTGCGGAAGTAGTCGAGGCCGGTCTCGCCGACGCCCCTGACCTGCGGGAGTGCCGCGAGCCGGTCGATCTCCGCGAGGGCGTCGTCGAGGGCCGCGTCACCGCCGGGCTGCCGCGCTCCCTGCCGCGACCACCCGTCGGGATCGCCGTGCACGATGCGCGGCGCCTCGTTGGGGTGCAGGGCGACGGTGGCGTGGACGGCGTCGTACGCCGCCGCGGTCTCGGCGGCCCAGCGGGAGCCGGCGAGGTCGCAGCCGACCTGGACGACGGTCGTGACGCCGACCGAGGCGGCCTTGGCGAGCGCCTCGTCCACCGTGCCGGACTGCATGTCGAGGTGGGTGTGCGAGTCGGCGACCGGCACCCGGAGGGGCTCGGGGAGCGGGGGCGCGTCGTTCTTGTCGGACCGGCCCGAGGCGTTCGAAGGCATACCTCGATCCTACGGAAGCTCCCGCGCGCCCCCGCAGGGTCGGCTAGCTCGCCCTGCGGTGGAGGTGGAGGGCCTGCAGCAGGTCGGTCAGGTGCCACTGCCGGTGTCCGGCGCCGAGCCCCGGCGCCCCCAGCCCGGGCGCCTCGGGCACCTGCGACGGCCGCGGCACCAGGGGCACCTCGAGCGGGCCGGCCGGCGGCACGCGGCGGGCCCCGTGGGTGGTGCCGCGCACCGAGGCGACCCGGCCCGGGCGCATGATCCGTACGACGTGGTTGTCACAGGTGGCGCAGGTCGGCCGGGTCAGCGGGGAGGGTACGACGCGGCCGTCCACGACGTAGAGCACGAACTCGCGGCCGTCGGTGTCCGTGTGGTGCTCGATCTCGAACGACTGCTCCCAGCCGTGCCCGCAGCGCATGCAGGCGAAGGAGTACGACTCGTGGACGACGGCGGTGGCACCGGCACGCGCTCCGGTCCGCACGGCGCTCTCACTCATGCTCATCCCGGCTCCTTCGGCTCGTTCTGCTCCTTCCTCCAGTGGACTCCTCCACCAGCGGGAAAGCACCAGGTGCGGCCTAGTATTTGAGCCGATTTGGGCTGCCCTTGGCGGGAGTGCCCGCGAGGTCAGGGGCGGGTCAAGAGCAGGGCGGTCCGGGTCAAGAGCGAGGTGGTCCGGGTCAAGCCGAGCCCTTCAGATCCCCGCGTTCTTCTCCGCGTTCGTCTCTGCGTTCGTCTCCGCGTTCGTCTCTGCGTTCGTCTCTGGGTTCTTCTCCGCGTTCTTCGCCGCCACCACCGCGTCGAACACCTCCCGCTTGGGCACGCCCACCTGGGCCGCCACCGCGGCGATGGCCTCCTTGCGCCGCTCCCCCGCCTCCTCGCGCACCCGCACCCGGCGCACCAGTTCCCCGGCGTCGACCTCCTCGGCCCCCTTGTCCGGCGCCCCCTCGACGACGACGGTGATCTCACCCCGCACCCCTTCGGCGGCCCACGCTGCCAGCTCACCCAGTCCGCCCCGCTTGACCTCCTCGTACGTCTTGGTCAGCTCCCGGCAGACGGCGGCCCGCCGGTCGGTGCCGAAGACCTCGGCCATGGCGGCGAGGGTGTCGTCGAGGCGGTGCGGGGCCTCGAAGTAGACGAGGGTCCGGCGCTCCTCGGCGACCTCGCGCAGCCGGGTCAGCCGCTCGCCGGCCTTGCGGGGCAGGAAGCCCTCGAAGCAGAACCGGTCGACGGGCAGCCCCGACAGGGCGAGCGCGGTCAGCACGGCGGACGGGCCGGGAACGGCGGTGACGCGGACGCCGCGCTCGACGGCGGCGGCGACCAGCCGGTACCCGGGGTCGGACACCGACGGCATCCCGGCATCGGTGACCAGCAGCACCCGCGCTCCGCCGACCAGCTCCTCCACGAGCTCGGGCGTACGGGCGGACTCGTTGCCCTCGAAGTACGACACGACACGCCCCGCGGGTGCGACGCCGAGCGCCTGGGTCAGCCGGCGCAGCCGCCGGGTGTCCTCGGCGGCGACGACGTCCGCGCCGGCCAGTTCCGCGGCGAGCCGGGGCGGGGCGTCCTGGACGTCGCCGATGGGGGTGCCCGCGAGTACAAGGGTTCCAGTCACTCCCCCATCCTCCCAGTCCTCCCGGAAGGGGAACGTATCCGCACCCAGGAGGCCCATGCGCGGGACGCGCACAGCGCGGTTCCCTACGATGGCGCGGTGACCAGTACCGCGTCCTCCACGGACACCCGGCAGGGCCAGGCCCCGCACGACGAGTGGCCCACCTGGCAGCAGCGGCTGCGCCGCTTCGGCTACACGGCGGGGCCCGCGGCCGACGACGTCCGCGACCGGCTGGTGCCGCCGTACACGAGCCCGAGTCCGCGCCTGTGGGCCTTCCTGGGCCTGTCGAAGCCGCTCACCGGCAAGATCGTGCGCTGGTCGGCGTGGGGCGGGCCGCTGCTGGTGGCGCTGCTCGCGGGGGCGCTGCGGTTCTGGAACCTGGGCAGCCCGAAGGCGGTGATATTCGACGAGACGTACTACGCCAAGGACGCGTGGGCGCTGATCCACCACGGTTTCGAGGTCAACTGGGACAAGAACGCCAACGACCTGATCCTGAACTCGGGCGGCGACGTCCCGATCCCGACCGACGCGGCGTACGTCGTCCACCCGCCGGTCGGCAAGTACGTCATCGGCCTCGGCGAACTGCTGTTCGGGTTCGACCCGTTCGGCTGGCGCTTCATGACGGCGCTGCTCGGGACGCTCTCGGTGCTGCTGCTGTGCCGGATCGGCCGCCGCCTGTTCCGCTCCACGTTCCTGGGGTGCCTGGCGGGCGCCCTGATGGCGCTGGACGGCCTGCACTTCGTGATGAGCCGCACCGCGCTGCTGGACAGCGTGCTGATGTTCTTCGTGCTGGCCGCCTTCGGCTGCCTGGTCGTCGACCGCGACAGAGCGCGCGCCCGACTCGCCGCCGCGCTCCCGGTGGACGAGGACGGCCGCGTCCGCCCGGACGCGCACATCGCGGAGACCCTCCGCCTCGGATGGCGCCCCTGGCGCCTGACGGCGGGCCTGATGCTGGGCCTGGCGGCGGCCACCAAGTGGAACGGCCTGTACATCATGGCGGCCTTCTGCGTGATGGCCGTCCTGTGGGACGTCGGCTCCCGCCGCGTGGCGGGCGCCCACCACCCCTACCGCGCGGTGCTGCGGCACGACCTGGGCTGGGCCTTCCTCTCCACGGTCCCGGTGGCGCTGGCCACGTACCTCCTCTCCTGGCTCGGCTGGATCCTCTCCCCCTCCGACGGCAGCGGCGGCTACTACCGTGACTGGGCGTCGAAGGACGGCGCGAACAGTTCCTGGTCGTGGCTCTTCCCCGACTGGTGGCGCAGCCTGTGGCACTACGAGACCCAGGTCCTCGAATTCCACACCCACCTCACCTCGCCGCACACGTACCAGTCGAACCCGTGGAGCTGGATCGTCCTGGGCCGCCCGGTCTCCTACTTCTACGAGTCCCCGTCGGCGGGCTCGGACGGCTGCCCGGTCGACACGGGCGAGAAGTGCGCCCGCGAGGTCCTGGCCCTGGGCACCCCCCTCCTCTGGTGGGTGGGCTGCTTCGCCCTGCTGTACGTCCTGTGGCGCTGGCTCTTCCGCCGCGACTGGCGCGCCGGCGCCATCGCCTGCGGTGTGGCGGCCGGCTACCTCCCCTGGTTCCTGTACCAGGAGCGCACGATCTTCCTCTTCTACGCCGTCGTCTTCGTCCCGTTCCTGTGCCTGGCGGTGGCGATGCTCCTGGGGGCGATCATCGGCCGCCCGGGCTGCACGGACACCCGCCGCGTGGCGGGCGCGACGGGAGCGGGCGTCCTGGTGCTGCTCATCGCGTGGAACTTCATCTACTTCTGGCCCCTGTACACGGGCACGGCGATCCCGATGGAGGAGTGGAGATCGCGGATGTGGCTGGACACGTGGGTTTAGCTGGGCAGACGCCCTGTGGGGGAGCGGGGTGGCGCCGCTCCCCCGACGGCGATTGTCGGTGACGGCCCGGACGAAGGCGGGAGTGGGCTTCGGAGCGGCCGGGAATCTCACCGCCGACTTCGTACAACCTTCACCTACTGGTGCATGTCTAGTTGTACACGGCATGTACTACGCCGTACTGAACCCAGGAGCACTTTCATGTCCAGCGATGCGCTGATGACCTTCAAGAGCCACATCGAAGGCAAGAACGCCGACGTGGCCATCTATCACGACCGGGTCGAGTGGGCCCGGGGCGGCATGAGCGCCAAGAAGCTCACGGCAGGCTTGCTGACCGGTGGCGCATCGCTCCTGGCCACGGGGGTCCGCAGCTCCAAGGCGGGCAGCGAAATGATTCCGGTCAAGAGCATCTCCAGCGTGGTGACCAAGCGGGACGGCCTGCTCTACACCAAGGTGGTCGTGGTGGCTTCGGGCAACACGATCGGTTTCCGAGTCCCGCATGACTCGGCTCCCGGTATCAAGGCGCTACTCACCGACTTGGTGCTCGGGAAGGTTCCTGCCACTGGCCAGGCCCCTTCCGCCGCCGCTCATCCTGTTCAGGCGGTGGCCCCCTCGTTGCAGGGGAGTACGCCTGTCGAGCAGTTGCGGCAGCTGGCGGAACTGCGAGATGCGGGGATCCTCTCGGAGGAAGAGTTCGTGACCAAGAAGGCAGAGATCCTCGCCCGCATGTGACGCATCGCCGTGATGGTTGCGAAGCGGTCAGCCGCTGCAATGGCGTCGCCGGCTGGTTCGGGGTTCGCAGGTGTCCGCGGGCTCAGCAAGCCCACTGTCCCTGCCAAGAGCCCGAGCGCATGGACGAACTCCGCGCAGAGGTCGGCATCGAGCCCTTCGCAGCCCACGTCGCCAAGTTCGCGACGACCTGACGCCCACGGCCGCGTAGGGCGCCTACACCCGGCCGGCTTCCGCTCCGCCGTCGCACCCACGGCGTCACCTACCGGTGCCGCTTTGTGTACGACCAGGTCACCGCGGTCATCAGCACAGGGATGGCGAGCAATGGGGCGAAGGCGAGTGCCCAGACGGTCTGTGCCGTGCCTCTGTCATGACCTCGGACCCGGCACATTCCGGTCAGCCCCAGCTTCCCCTCGTGTGGGCCATCGGCGAGCTGCGCGCTGCCCTCAACAGGGGTTACGGCTTCCCTGGCGATGCCGATGACTTCGAGGCGGACTTGGCCCGTGAGATCGACCATGCCGATCCCGCCGACCTGTCCGGCGCCGTCCGCCTCGTGGAGGAGTTCCGTGGTCGGTTGATCGCCCGCCAGGACCCCACCTTCAGCGTCTCTGTCGCCGCAGCCGTCGCAGAAATTCAGGCGACCCGGATGATGAGCCAGTGACCGCCGAGCGGGGATGAGGAGCGGCTGCCCAGCCGATCACTCGTCCGAGGCGAGGGACAGCAACCGCACCGGGCGCCCTTTCCAGTCCGCGGGGCTGACGGTCGCCACAACAGCGCCGTGCGGGCGTTCCTCCGACGGCTGGGCGACATGCTGCGTGTGCGGGAGGCCCCACCCGTCCATGCCCGACAGGCTCAGCACGGCGCTCAGGTCCAGGGGGAGGATGTCGACTGCCGGGAGCTGCGCGACGTGCTCAGCCAGCCCCGGATATGTCCGGTCCGCCTCCACCAGCGCGCACGCCGCCGCGTACAGGCGGGTCCCGGGACTGCTGGTGGCCTGGTAGACCAAGCGGGACACCAACGGATTGCCTCGCAGGGAGACCAGCGCACCGGTGTCCAACACGATGTGCAGGTCGTTCACGCGGTTGTGGCCTCCGTGATACGGCGAGCGAGGATCGCGTCCGCCTCGGCATCGGGTACGGCAGGGTCGTATCCGGTCCACTCCTGAAGGATCTGCCGCGTACGTTCGGCTTCCTCGGCCCGCTCGGCCGGAGTCCTGACCGTCTCCGCGAGCTGGTCGAGCCAGGCACGCAGGCTCATCCCTTCTGCTTCGGCAACGGAGGCAAGCCGGTCGCGAGTCTCGGACCGTGCACGGATGGTGGCGTCTGACATGCTCGGCCGCCTTCCTGTGTGTAGGGGTGTGTCCACGCTCCCCACCCTATCCTCATGTGTACGCACACGTACACGTATACGTCGTGGACTCAAATCCATCCGACCCCGGCGACTCCCCCGGTCTCCTTTAGGCCACCAAACGGAAACAGCCGTACCGCTGGTCACCCCCTGCACCTAGAGTGCACCTACAACTACTTCTGAACGCGTTCAAGAAGGCGGGCGGAAGACCTGACGGGGAGGGGACTGCCATGGGCAGGGGGGTAAAGGTCGCCGTCATAGGCGGGGTGTTGGCCGTGATGGTGGGCGGTGCCGGGTACGGCGCCTACAACGTGGTGTCGGCGCTGGACGGGGGCTCGGGGGCCACGGCGTCGGAGCCCAGGAGCGGGCCGCCGAGTGCGGACGAGGTCGGGGAGACGACGGAGAAGTTCTTCGCGGCCTGGGAGAAGGGCGACGCGACGGCCGCCGCGGCGTACACGAACAACGCCTCGGTCGCCGGGACGCTGTTGACCGCCTACGGCGAGGACGCGCACATCACCGGCGTCGAGATCACGCCGGGCACGGCGGCCGGCACCTCCGTGCCGTTCACGGTGAAGGCGAAGGTGTCGTACGAGGGGACCACCAAGCCGCTCAGCTACAAGAGCCAGTTGACCGTGGTGCGCGGGGAGACCAGTGGGCGGGCGCTGGTGGACTGGGAGCCGTCGGTCGTGCATCCCGACCTGAAGGACGGGGACACCCTGGTCACCGAGGAGTCGGCGACGCCGCAGATCGAGGCCGTCGGGCGGGACGGTGCCGTGCTGACGAAGGAGAAGTACCCCTCGCTCGGGCCGGTCCTCGCCAAGCTCCGGGAGAAGTACGGCGACAAGGCCGGCGGCACCCCCGGCGTCGAACTGACGGTCCGGCACACGACCACGCAAGCGCCGGACACCCCGCTGCTGACGCTGACCGAGGGCGAGCCCGGCAAGCTCCGGACCACGCTCAGCGCGAGCGTGCAGGCGGCGGCCGAGAAGGCGGTGAAGCGCTACGGCGAGTCCTCCGTGGTCGCCGTGAAGCCGAGCACCGGAGAGGTGCTGGCCGTGGCGAACAACCGCCAGGACGGCTTCAACGCCGCGTTCCAGGGCAAGGTCGCCCCCGGCTCCACCATGAAGATCATCACCGCGGCCATGCTCATCGACAACGGCGTGACCGAGATGAACGGCCCGGCACCCTGCCCCGAGACCGCGACCTGGCAGAGTCAGACCTTCCACAACATCACCACCATGACGCCCGACGAGAGCGCCACCCTCGCCAACACCTTCATGCGCTCCTGCAACACCGGCTTCATCAAGCTCGTCGACGAGAAGCCGCTCACCGACTCCTCCCTGACGCAGGAGGCCGAGGAGCGCTTCGGGCTCGGGCAGAACAACTGGCAGACGGGCATCGTCTCCTTCGACGGCAGCGTCCCCGCCTCCGGCGGCCCGGACCGCGCGGCCAACGCCATCGGGCAGGGCCAGGTCCAGATGAACCCGCTGAACATGGCCTCGGTCACCGCGACCGCCATCACCGGCGAGTTCCACCAGCCCTACCTGGTGCCGTTCGACCTGGACGACCGGAAGCCGGCCACCGCCAAGGGGCTGCCGCAGAACACCGCATCCCAGCTCAGGCAGATGATGCGGCTCACCGCCACCCAGGGCACCGCCGTGACCGCCATGTCCGGGCTCCGCGGCGACATCGGCGCCAAGACCGGGTCGGCCGAGGTCGACGGGCAGACGGTCTCGAACGCCTGGTTCACCGGCTTCCGCAACGACATCGCGGCGGCGGCCATGACCGAGGAGGGCGGCCACGGCGGCGACGCGGCCGGGCCGATCGTCGCAGACGTGCTACGAGCCGGCGGCTGACACGGACCGGTGGCCGTGACTGCCCTTACCGTGGTCGCCGTTGCCGGAAGGAACCGGCACCGAGGGCGCGCGCGTCACTGAAGACACCGTAGGCATCATCATCGCAGGCACCGAGGAACGGGACACCGTGGGCAGCAGAAGGGCCGCCGCCGAGCGGCGCAGGACGAAACCCGCCGTGATCGGCAGCGTGGCCGCGGTGGTCGTGGCCGGCGCCGGGTTCGGTGCCTACGCGATGTACGGCGGCGGGGCGGACGGCGAGGACGGCGCGCGGACCAAGTCCGCGGCGGCCGCGGAGAAGGTGAAGTCGGGTCCGCTGACGGAGGCCGAGGTCACCTCGACGGCCCAGCGGTTCCTGACCGCCTGGCAGAAGGGCGACGTGGCCGGCGCGGCCGCCGCGACCGACGACGCCGAGGCCGCGAAGGCGCTGCTCACCGGGTACACCAAGGACGCCCGCATCAAGGACGCCACCTTCACCGCGGGCACCCCGGCCGGGGAGAAGGTCCCGTTCGCCGTGAAGGCCACCGTCGCCTACGAGAAGGCGACCGAACCGCTGGCGTACGACAGCGCGCTGACCGTCGTACGCCGGGACGGCGACGGCGAACCCCGCGTCGACTGGCAGGCCGCCATTGTGCACCCGGAGCTGCGGGACGGCGACAAGCTGGTCACCGGGAAGGCCGGTGATCCGCCGGTCAAGGCGCTGGACCGGGAGGGCGCGGAGATCACCGCCGCGAAGTACCCGTCCCTCGGCACCGTCCTGGACGGCCTGCGCGACAAGTACGGCAAGAAGGCCGGCGGTACCCCCGGCATCGAGTTGCGCGTGGTGCGCGGCGAGGGGGCCGGGGACGGTAAGGGCTCGAAGGAGTCCGGGGCCGGTGACCTCGCCGACAAGACCCTGCTGGAGCTGAGCAAGGGCACCCCCGGCACGCTGAAGACGACGCTCGACCCCGCCCTCCAGGCGGCCGCCGAGAAGCAGGTGGACGGCAAGAAGGGGGCGTCGGTGGTGCTGCTGCGCGCCTCCACCGGCGAGGTCCTCGCGGTCGCCAACGGCGGGCACGGCTTCAACACCGCCTTCCTGGGCTCGCTCGCCCCCGGCTCCACCATGAAGGTCGTCACGGCGTCGATGCTGCTCGAGAAGGACCTGGCGTCCGTGAACGAGAAGCACCCGTGCCCGAAGTACTTCAGCTACGGCGGCTGGAAGTTCCAGAACGACGACAAGTTCGAGATCAAGGACGGCACCTTCAAGGCGAGCTTCGCCCGCTCCTGCAACACTGCCTTCATCAGCCAGGCCCCGGAGTTGAAGGACGACGACCTGACGAGGCAGGCCAAGGAGGTCTTCGGCCTGTCCATGAACAACTGGTCGGTCGGCGTGTCCACCTTCGACGGCAGGGTGCCGGTGCAGAGCAAGGCCCAGATGGCGGCCTCCCTCATCGGTCAGGGCGGCGTGCGGATGAACCCGCTGAACATGGCGTCGGTGTCGGCGACCGTGAAGTCGGGCAGCTTCCACCAGCCGTACCTGGTCGCCCCGTCGGTCGACGGGCGGGCGCTCGCCACGGCCTCCCGCACGATGTCGGGCAGCACGCTCGGCGCGCTGCGCGAGCTGATGTCGTACACGGCGGCGTACGGCACCGCGGCGGAGGCCATGGCCGGGGTGAGCGGTGACGTCGGCGCGAAGACCGGCTCCGCGGAGGTCGACGGGCAGGAGAAGCCCAACGGATGGTTCACGGCGTACCGGGACGATCTGGCCGCGGCCGGCGTGGTCCAGCAGGGCGGGCACGGCGGCGACACCGCGGGGCCGATCGTCGCGGCGCTGCTCAAGGCGGGCGGCTGACACCCGCCGTCCGCCGTCGCGCGGGTCAGTGCGCCACCGGCTCCGCGGCGGCCGCCCGGTAGGTGCGGCGCAGGAAGCGGATCAGCGCCTTGTTCTCGAACTGGACCACCGAGCAGCCCTGCGGGGAGTGGAACTCGACCACGGCCTGCACCCGCCCGCACGGCCACACCCGTACCTCGCCGCTCCCGGCGGGCGCGCGCAGGCCCTGTTCCAGCAGCGCGCGGGAGAAGGTCCACTCGCGGGAGCGGGACGCACGGCCGCCCCTCCCGGGCAGGGCGACGCACACCATCGAGGGATCGAGCTCGGGGTCGTAGCGCAGTACGACGGGTATCGCACCGCCGTCGTCCTGGTCGGGGAGGTCCGCGTCCGTCAGGATGTGGGCTCGTGCGTACTGTTCGACTACGGACATGGGGTCGCCCCTTACGCTCTGCCACCTGTGTTGAAGCTGTGCGTCCACCCCCACTCCAATGTCCCATATTTCCCGGATCACGCCCTGTGAGCCGTATATCACATGCGAGATCAGCCTTTACCTCGCTCTTGCGAACGACTTGCAACTGGTCTCTATCATCGAACCGTGCATGTACCTGACGGATTCATCAACGCCCCGACCTCCGCCGTGACCGGAGTCGTCGCCGCGGGCGCCATCGCGGTCAGCCTGCGCGGCGCGCGCCGTGAGCTGGACGAGCGGACGGCGCCGCTGGCCGGGCTGGTCGCGGCGTTCATCTTCGCGGTGCAGATGCTGAACTTCCCGGTCGCGGCCGGGACCAGCGGGCATCTGCTCGGCGGCGCCCTCGCCGCCATCCTCGTCGGCCCCTGCACCGGCGTGCTCTGTGTCTCCGTGGTCCTGCTCATGCAGGGCATCCTCTTCGCCGACGGCGGCCTGACCGCGCTCGGCGTGAACATCACCGACATGGCGATCGTCACCACGGTCGTCGCCTACGCCCTCTTCCGGGGCCTGGTGAAGGTGCTGCCGCGCACCCGCCGCTCGGTCACCGTCGCCTCCTTCGTCGCCGCGCTCGTCTCCGTCCCGGCCGCCGCCCTCGCCTTCACGCTCCTGTACTGGATCGGCGGCACCACCGACGTCGCCATCGGCAAGGTCGCCACCGCGATGATCGGCGTGCACGTGCTGATCGGCATCGGCGAGGCCGTGATCACCGCCCTGACCGTCGGCGCCGTCATCGCCGTACGCCCCGACCTGGTGTACGGGGCGCGCGGACTCCAGCAGCGGCTCAAGCTGCGGGTGAACGGCGAACTGGTCGACGCCCCCTCCGGCGCCGCACCGGCCCCCGCGCCCGTCGCGGCCCGCTCGCACCGCAAGGTGTGGATCACCGGCCTCGTCGCCTCGCTGGTCCTCGCCGGCTTCGTCAGCTTCTACGCCTCCGCCAACCCCGACGGCCTGGAGAAGGTCGCCTCCGACAAGGGCATCGACGAGAAGGCGAAGGAGCACGCGAACGCCGACTCGCCGCTCGCCGACTACGGCGTCAAGGACATCACCGACGCCCGGCTCTCCGGCGGCCTCGCCGGGGTGATCGGCGTCGGCGTCACCGTCGTCGCGGGCAGCGCCGTGTTCTGGACGGTGCGCAGGCGGCGCAGCGACGACGCCTCCCCGAGCAACACGGAAACGACCGTCTGAGGTGGGGGCGGGACACGCGCACCGGCTCTACCGGCACAGCCACTCCCCCGTGCACGGTCTGCCGCCGCACACCAAGCTCGCCGCGGCCTTCGCCTTCGTGGTCGTCGTGGTGTCGACGCCGCGCGAGGCGATGTGGGCCTTCGGCCTGTACGCGCTGCTGCTCGCGGCGGTGGCGTACGCGGCCCGCATCCCGGCGTCCTTCCTGCTCAAGCGGCTGCTGATCGAGGTGCCGTTCGTCGCGTTCGCGGTGCTCATGCCGTTCGTGGCGGAGGGCGAGCGGGTCGACGTGCTCGGCCTGTCCCTGAGCGTCAACGGCCTGTGGGGCGCCTGGAACGTCCTGGCCAAGGGCACCCTGGGCGTCGCCGCCTCCGTGCTCCTCGCCTCCACGACCGAGCTGCGGGAGCTCCTCCTCGGTCTCCAGCGGCTGAGGCTGCCTCCGCTGCTGGTGCAGATCGCGTCGTTCATGATCCGGTACGGGGACGTGATCGCGGACGAGATGCGGCGGATGCGGATCGCCCGGGAGTCGCGCGGCTTCGAGGCGAAGGGCGTACGGCACTGGGGGGTGCTCGCCAAGTCGGCGGGGGCGCTGTTCATCCGCTCCTACGAGCGCGGCGAACGCGTCCACCTGGCCATGGTCAGCCGCGGGTACGCCGGTTCGATGCCGGTGATCGACGAGGTGACCGCGTCCCGGGCACAGTGGTCGTACGCTTCACTGCTCCCGGGGGCGGCTCTCGTCGTGTGTTTGCTGGGATGGACCCTTTGAATCCTCCCCCTTGGGTTGCAAGGGGGATTCCTGGCTCACGCTGCTCGATTGCCCAACGGACGACCGAGTCTGACGCGATCAACACCAGCCGGGTTGAAACCAGCCCGGTTGACAGCAGTGACACAGAGGTGGTGCAAGCTTGGCTCTCGCATGCACCAGCCGTTGGCAACGATACTCATCCGCAAGCCGGGAAGTGGGCGTTTTCCGATGACACCCTCCCTTGAGGTCTCCGGCCTCGCCTTCGCCTACCCCGACGGGCACCAGGCCCTGTTCGGCGTGGACTTCTCCGTCGGGCGCGGCGAGCGGGTCGCACTGCTCGGGCCGAACGGCGCGGGCAAGACGACCCTCGTCCTCCACCTCAACGGCATCCTGACCGGGGGCACCGGCA
Organism: Streptomyces sp. MMCC 100; assembly: GCF_041538145.2. Taxonomy (NCBI): domain Bacteria; kingdom Bacillati; phylum Actinomycetota; class Actinomycetes; order Kitasatosporales; family Streptomycetaceae; genus Streptomyces; species Streptomyces sp. MMCC 100. Next base: position 382,597 of record NZ_JBGORK020000001.1, on the reverse strand, counting down.
CGGTCACGGTCGCCGGGCTGCCGGTCGGCAAGCGGAACATGGCCGAGATCAGGCGCCGGGTCGGCATCGTCTTCCAGGACCCCGACGACCAGCTGTTCATGCCGACCGTGCGCGAGGACGTGGCGTTCGGACCGGCGGCGGCCGGGGTGAAGGGGGCGGAGCTGGAGGCCTGCGTGGACCGGGCGCTCACGCTGGTCGGCATGGCGGAGTTCAAGGACCGGCCCCCGCACCACCTCTCCTTCGGCCAGCGGCGCCGGGTGGCGGTGGCGACCGTGCTCGCCATGGAGCCGGAGATCCTGGTCCTGGACGAGCCCTCCTCCAACCTCGACCCGGCCTCCCGCCGGGAACTCGCCGACATCCTGCGCTCCCTGGACGTCACGGTCCTGATGGTCACCCACGACCTGCCCTACGCCCTGGAGCTGTGCCCCCGTGCCCTGATCCTCAGCGACGGCGTGATCGCGGCCGACGGCCCGACGGCGGAGCTGCTGTCGGACGACGAGTTGATGCGCGCCCACCGCCTGGAGCTCCCCTTCGGCTTCGACCCGCGGTCGGTGCCGGCGAGCGGCTGACGCGCGGCTGAGGAATCGCGGCGGGTCGGTGGCGGTTGCACCCACTGTCACGGGCGAGCGGAAGGAACACAGCGAAGTGGACGCGGACGTGGACGTGCACGGCACGGTGGCCGAGGGCTTCGAGCCGGTGAGGGAGGCGTTCGCACGGAACTTCACCGCGCTCGGCGAGCGGGGCGCGGCCGTCGCCGTCTACCGGGACGGGCGCAAGGTCGTCGACCTGTGGGGCGGCACCAGGGATGTCGACGGCACCGAACCGTGGCGCCGGGGCACCGCCCAGGTGGTCCGCTCGGCGACCAAGGGCGTCGCCGCCGCCGTACCGCTGCTGCTGCACCGGCGCGGGGAGCTGGACCTGGACACGCCGGTGGGCGAGTACTGGCCCGAGTTCAAGGCGCACGGCAAGGAGCGGGTGCTGGTCCGGCACGTGCTGAACCACCGGGCCGGGCTGCCGGTCCTGGACCGTCCGCTCACCCCCGAGGAGGCCCTCGACCCACTGCGGGGCCCCGCGGCCGTCGCCGCCCAGGCGCCCGTCTGGGAGCCGGGCACCGACCACGGCTACCACGCGCTGACGTACGGCTGGCTGCTCGACGAGCTGGTCCGCCGGGTGACGGGCGGGCGGGGCGCCGGACAGTGGATCGCGGACGAGATCGCCCGCCCGCTGGGCCTGGACCTGTGGGTGGGGCTGCCCGCTGCCGAGGAGGCGGCGGGCCGGGCCGGCCGCGTCGGGCGCCTCGACGAGCCCGAACCGTCGGGGAACGGCCCGCGGCTGCGCCCCAAGCGCGCGGTCACCGAGGCATACGGCAACTCCGACTCCCTCACCCGCCGCGCCTTCGCCGCGATCACGCCGTTCCCCGACCAGAACGACCCGGTGTACCGCGCCGCCGCCCTCCCGGCCGCCAACGGCATCGCGACGGCCGACGGGCTGGCCCGCTTCTACGCGGCGCTGATCGGCGAGGTCGACGGCGTGACGCGCGGCCTGCGGCTGTTCGACCCGGCGACCATGGAGCTGGCCCGCGCCGAGGAGTCCGCCGGTCCCGACCGGATCCTGGTCGTGGGCACCCGCTTCGGCCTCGGCTACATGCTGCACGGCAGCGCGTCCCCGTTCCTGTCCCCCGGCTCCTTCGGTCACCCGGGGCGCGGCGGCTCCCTGGGCTTCGCCGATCCGGAGGCCGGCATCGCCCTGGGCTACGTCACCAACGGCTTCCGCAAGAGCGTGACGGCGGACCCGCGGGCCCAGGCGCTGGTACGGGCGGTCCGCGCGTCGCTGTCGGACGGGGCCGGGACCGGCTCAGACGTGGATCGGGTGTGAGGTCCGTCCCGACGCCGCGTCGATCTCTTCGTGCGCCTTGGTGAGCAGCTGCATCGCCAGCTCGTTCAACGCGCGTGCCCCCGCGACCTCCTCACCGACCCGTGGCTGCTGGGAGTCGACCCGGTGGCGGCTGGCGTGGCCGTGCGCGCGGACCTCGGTGCCGTCGGGGAGCCGCACCATCGCGACCGCCCGCGTGTGCTGGTCGTCCTCCATGAACTCCATCTCGACATGCCATCCCACTGTGGTGTGCATCATGACGATCACCTCCGGAACATCTCCTTCCAGGGTGCGCCTCCCCACGTCGGTGCGCACTACTCCGGCTATCCGGTGTGCAGCATCAGCCCGATCCCGACGACCAGGAGGCCCGCCGCCGCGATCCGGGGCGCGCCGAACCGCTCCTTGAAGAAGACGGCTCCTATCGCGGCGCCGACCAGGATGGACGACTCGCGCAGGGCGGCGATGGGCGCGAGTTCGGCGCGGGTCTGGGCCCACAGGACCAGGGCGTAGGCGGCGACGGACAGGGCCGCGCCGAGCAGTCCGAGACCGGCGTGCGGCCGCAGCAGCGCCGGGGCACCGGCGCGGTGGCGGTACAGGAAGTACGCGGGCAGGACCGTCCCCTGCACCGTCATCAGCCAGGCGATGTAGCCGAGGGAGGACCCGGAGGCGCGTACGCCGAGGCCGTCGACGACCGTGTACGCCGCGATGGTCACGCCGGTCGCCAGGGCGGCGCCGATGGCCGCCCAGTCGGGCCGGCGTCCGCGCAGCCCCCACAGGGCGACGCCGGTCAGCCCCGCGCAGGAGACCAGGATGCCCGCGGTCGCCCAGCCGTCCGGCACCTCGTGGGCGAAGACGGCGGCGAGGACGGTGACCAGCAGCGGCGCGCTGCCGCGGGCGATCGGGTAGGCCTGGCCGAAGTCGCCCAGCCGGAAGGACCGCATCAGCAGGGCGTAGTAGGCGATGTGGACGGCGGCGGAGACCAGGAGGCAGGGCCACGCCCCGGCGGCCGGGAACGCGGTGAACGGCAGCAGCGCGAGCCCGATGAGCATCCCGCCGCCGGAGATCAGCGCGAACCCGGTCAGCTTGTCGGTGATCCGGTGGGCGATGGCGTTCCAGCCGGCGTGGGTGACCGCCGCGAGCAGGACGGCGGCGGTGACCAGTGGGGTCACTCGGAGCGCTCGCGCACGTCCACGAGGGTGGCGCCGGCGGTGGCGACGAGTTCCTTGGGCTCCATCGGGAAGACGGCGTACGGGGTGCCGGCGGCGGCCCAGACGACATCGTGGGCGAGCAGGGACCGGTCTGCGAGGACCCGGGTCCTGCTCCGGTGCCCGAAGGGCGGCACCCCGCCGATCGCGTACCCGGTCGTCTCCCGTACGACGTCGGCCTTGGCCCGCGTGACCTTCTCCGCGCCGAGTTCCTCGCGGACCCGGTCCAGGTCGACGCGGGAGGCGCCGTCCATGAGGACCAGGACGGGCACACCGTCCGCGGCGAAGATGAGCGACTTGCAGATCTGGCTCAGCTCGCACCCGATCGCGGCGGCGGCCTCGGTGGCGGTGCGGGTGGCCTCCGGGAAGCGCCGGGCCCGTCCGGCCAGGTCCCCGAGGCCGAGTTCGCGCAGGGCGGCGGCGAAGCGGGGGTGGGCGGCGGAGGACTCGGAGGCGTCGTCGGTCGTCGTCATGGTGGGCACCGTAGCGGTACGTGCAGCGCACAGGCGACCCGGTTGCGGAGCCCCCTGAAGCAGCCCCCTGAACAGGGGGAAGCCGGTGAGGGCAGCCCCGTCCCCACGGAAGCCCTCACCGGCTGGTCTGTGTCGCCTCCCGTCGGAGGCGACGGTCAGGTCAGGCCCGCACCAGCTCCCGGTCCTCGTCGGGGCCGGAGCCCCGCTCGTCGGCCGTGCGCAGGCCCTCGCCCTCGACGTCCACGTTGGGCAGTGCGCGGTCCAGCCACTTCGGCAGCCACCAGGCCTTCTTGCCGAGCAGGGCGAGGACGGCCGGGACGATGGCCATGCGGACGACGAACGCGTCGAAGAAGACGGCGATCGCGAGGCCGAAGCCGATCATCTTGACCATGGACTCGCTGGAGCCGATGAAGCCGGAGAAGACCGCCATCATGATCACGGCTGCGGCCGTGACGACCCGGGCGCCGTGCTTGAAGCCGGTGACGACCGCCTGGTTCGGCTTCTCGCCGTGGACGAAGGCCTCCCGCATACGGGTGACCAGGAAGACCTCGTAGTCCATGGCCAGGCCGAAGACCACGCCGACCATGAAGATCGGCATCATCGACATGACCGGGCCGGTCTCCTCGACGCCCATCAGGCCGGACAGCCAGCCCCACTGGAAGACCGCGACGACCGCGCCGAGGGCCGCCATGACGGAGAGCAGGAAGCCGAGGGCCGCCTTGAGCGGGACCAGGATCGAGCGGAAGACCACGATGAGGAGGAGGAAGGCCAGGCCGACGACCAGGACCAGGTACGGCACCAGCGCGTCGTTGAGCTTCTCGCTGACGTCGATGTTCATCGCCGTCGAGCCGGTGACCAGGGTCTGCGCGCCGGTCTTCGCCTCGACGTCGCCGCCCGCGTCACGGATGGCGTGCACCAGGTCCTCGGTCTGCACGGAGGACGGCTTGGAGTCCGGGATCACGGTGATCGTCGCGGTGTCGCCGCCCTTGTTGGGGGCGGGCGGGGTCACCGCCACGACGCCGTCGAGTCCCTTGATCTGCGTCTCGACGTCGGTGAAGGCGTCCTTCGGCGCGTCGCTGCCCTTCCCGTCCACGACGACCATCAGGGGGCCGTTGAACCCGGCGCCGAAGCCCTCCGAGAGCAGGTCGTACGCGCGGCGCTGGGTCGTGGACGTCGGCTGGGAGCCGTCGTCGGGCAGGCCCAGCTCCAGGGAGGTCGCGGGGACCGCGGCGGCGCCGAGGCCGATGACGCCCAGGAGGAGGACGGCGAGCGGGCGGCGGACGACGAAGCTCGCCCAGCGGGTGCCCAGGTTGGCCTTCGGCCGCCCCTCGGTCTTCTCGGCGCCCTTGCGGCCGCCACCGAGGAGCTTGCTCTTCGCGCCGGCCGGCTTGACCCTGCGGCCGGCGTAGCCGAGCAGCGCGGGGATCATCGTCAGGGCGATCAGGACGGCGATGGCGACGGTGCCGGCGGCCGCGATGCCCATCTTGGTGAGCATCGGGATGTTGACGACCGCGAGGCCCACCAGGGCGATGACGACCGTGAGGCCGGCGAAGACGACCGCCGAGCCCGCGGTGCCGACCGCCCGGCCGGCGGCCTCCTCGCGCTCACGCCCCTCGGCGAGTTCGGCGCGGTAGCGGGAGACGATGAACAGGGCGTAGTCGATGCCGACCGCGAGGCCGATCATCATGGCCAGGATCGAGGTGGTCGAGCCCAGTTCGAGCGCGCTGGCCAGCGCGGTGATCGAGGAGACGCCGATGCCCACACCGATCAGGGCGGTGAGCAGGGGCAGCCCGGCCGAGACCAGCGAGCCGAAGGTGATGACGAGGACGACGGCGGCGACCGCGATGCCGATGACCTCGGTGGCGCCGGTCTCCGGGACGGCCTGGAGCGCGTCACCGCCGACCTCGACGGTCAGCCCGGCGTCGCGCGCCTGCTGGGCGGCGTCCTCCAGGGCGTCCTTGGTGGACTCCTCCAGCTCCATGCCGGAGACGTCGTACTTCACCGAGGCGTAGGCGATGGTGCCGTCCTTGCTGACGGCGTTGCCCTGGTAGGGATCGGCGACCGAGGCGACCTCGGAGCCGTCCGCGAGGTCGTCGACGGTCTTCTGGACGGTCGCCTTGTTGCCGGCGTCCGTCATCTTCTCGCCGGACGGTGCCTTGAAGACGACGCGTGCGGTCGCCCCGTCGGCGCTCTGGCCGGGGAAGCGCTGTTCCAGCAGGTCGAAGGCCTTCTGGGCCTCGGTTCCGGGGATGGAGAAGGAGGAGTTGCCGGCGGGTGGGGCGCTGGCCGCGCCGACGCCGGCGAGCGTCAGCAGGGCCACCCAGATCAGGGCGACGAAGTGTCGTCGGCGGAAGGCGAGCCGTCCGAGTTTGTAGAGGAACGTGGCCACGGGGGCGTACTCCCGGTCAGGTCGTGGGTCTTCAGGGCAGGGGTGATCAGCCCGACGACGTGAGCGGTTACGTCAGGTGGGGCGTGGATGTCAGTGGGACGGGACGCCGAGGGCGGGGAGGATCACGGCGTCGATGTAGGAGGTGAGGAACGCCTGGGTCGGCGGCTGGTCGTCCAGCAGTGTGCGGGTGGCGAATCCGCCGACCATCATGTGCACGAGGAAGTCCAGCGCCGGACAGTCCGCTCTGATCTCACCGCGGTCGACGGCGCGTTGCAGCACACGCTGGAATTCGACCATCTCCGGTTCGATGAGCTGTTCCCGGAACGCATGGCGAAGGTCCGGGTTCTGGTGCAGCGCCATGGCGACGCCCCGCATCAGCGCGGAGTTCTGTTCCATGGTGCAGTCGTCCTCACGCGCCATCAGGGCGTGCAGGTCGCCGCGGAGCGACCCGGTGTCGACGTCGCCGATCTCGCCGGGCTTGTTGTGCCGGATGGCCTTGACGACCAGCTCCGGCTTGCCGCCCCACTGGCGGTAGAGCGTCGCCTTGCTGGACCGGGTGCGGGCGGCCACGGCGTCCATGGTCAGAGCGTCGTAGCCGACTTCCCGGAGCAGGTCGAGCACGGCCTCGTACAGCTCGGCCTCGCGCTCGGGAGTGATCCGACTGCGGCGCGCGGTGGCGGTCTCCGTCATCTCGCTCACTCCTCTCCGTTCCACTCGGCAGGAACGACACCGTTTCGTACATGACGAATGTACCCGACCCTCTAGCGAAACGAAACGGTTTCGTTCGTGTTCTGGGTCACGGTTGTCGGCAACGCATAAGTTGCCGGTACCCCGCACCCGGAAAAGCATGGGGTGGGTGAGTTATCTGCGCCTTCCGCACCTCAGTGGCGACCAGCTGTGTTTCGTGGCCGAGGACGACCTCTGGCTCGCGTCCCTCGACGGCCCGGGCCGGGCCTGGCGGCTCACCGTCGACCGCACCAAGGCCGGACACCCGCGCTTCTCCCCCGACGGCCGGCACATCGCGTACACCAGCTGGCGCAGTCTCGTGCCGGAGGTCCACCTCGTGCCGGTGGACGGCGGCCCCGGACGGCAGCTCACCCACTGGGGCGGCTTCGACACCCGGGTGTGCGGCTGGTCGCCCCCCGATCCAGACGGCACCACCGCCGTCCTCGCCGTCGCCTCGCACGGCGAGCCCTTCTCGCACCTCACCTGGGCCTACAAGGTCACCCCCGACGGCGACCCCGGCCGCAAGCTGCCCTGGGGGCCGGTCACCGACATCCAGGCCGCCGACCTCGACGGCGAACGCAAGACGCTTCTGCTGACCGGCACCCCGCCGCACGAGCCCGCCGCCTGGAAGCGCTACCGGGGCGGCGCCACGGGCCGGCTCTGGCTGCACGGCGAGCGGCTGCTGCCCGACCTCGGCGGGCACCTGGCCGCCCCCATGTTCGTCGGCGGCCGGATCGCCTTCCTTTCCGACCACGAAGGCGTCGGCAACCTCTACTCGTGCGCCCCCGACGGCACCGGCCTGCGCCGCCACACCGACCACGACGCGTTCTACGCCCGCAACGCCTCCAGCGACGGCACCCGGGTGGTGTACCAGTGCGCGGGCGACCTGTGGCTCGTGGACGACCTCGCGCCCGGCTCGGAGCCGCGCAGGCTCGACGTGCGGCTGAGCGGTCCGCGCGCGGGACGGCGTACGTACCAGGTGCCCGCCGCCCAGCACGTGGGCGGCGTCTCCGTCGACGAGACGGGCCGGGCGAGCGCCGTCGTCGTACGCGGCAGCCTGTACTGGCTCACCCACCGCGACGGCCCGGCGCGCACCATCGCCGACACCCCGGGGGTACGGGTGCGGCTGCCGGAGATGCTCGGGGAGAGCGGGCGGATCGCGTACGTGACGGACGCGGAGGGCGAGGACGCCGTAGAGATCTCCTACCTGCCCCGGGCGACCGGCGGCCGCGCGGCCCGGCGGCTGGCCTCCGGACGCCTCGGCCGGGTCCTGGAGCTGGTCTCGGACCCGGCGGGCGAGCGGCTCGCCGTCGCCTCGCACGACGGGCGGCTGCTGATCCTCGACGTCGCGGAGGCGGACACGGAGGTGGCGCTGGCGCTGGAGGCGGTGGACGCCGGCACCGCTGACACGGGCACCCCGGCCGACGCTCCCGACTCGCGCGTCCCGGACGACGACACCGGCCCGGAACCGGCCGCCGGCGAGAGCGTCACGCCGGGCGACACCGGCACCCCCGGAACCGCCCAGGGCACAGGCGCCGTCACCGAGCTGATCCGCTCCGTCAACGGCCCCGTGCGCGACCTCGCCTTCTCCCCCGACGGGACCTGGCTCACCTGGTCGCACCCGGGCATCGGACGCACCCTGCGGCAGATCAAGATGGCCCGGATCGACGGTCCCGAGGGCACCCTGATCGTCGACGTCACCAACGGCCGCTTCGAGGACGAGAACCCGGTGTTCACCCGGGACGGCCGCTACCTGGCGTTCCTGTCCTGGCGCGGCTTCGACCCGGTGTACGACGTGCACACCGGCGACCTGTCCTTCCCGCTGGGCTGCCGCCCCTACCTGGTGCCGCTGTCCTCAGCGACGCCCTCCCCCTTCGCCCTCAACCCCGAGGGCCGCCCCGCGGCCGGCGGCCTGGACCCCCTGGAGGACGAGCCCGGCGAGGGCGGCGCGGTGACCGTCGAGGTCGAGGGGCTGGAGAACCGGGTGACGCCGTTCCCGGTCACCGCGTCCAAGTACTCGGCGCTGTACCCGGTCGCGGGCGGCGGCCTGGTCTGGCTGCGCTGGCCGATCTCGGGCGCGCTCGGCGAGACCTTCGCCAACCCCGCCGACCCGAGCGAGAGGCCCACGCTGGAGCACTTCAACCTGGCCAAGGCGAAGAAGTCGGAACTGGTCGACCACCTCGACTGGTTCCGGGTCAGCGGCGACGGCAGCCGCCTGGTCGTGCTCGACGAGGGCGACCTGCGCGCCGTACCGGCGACCGAGGCGGGCGACGGCGACTCGACCACCTGGATCGATCTGCGCCGCATCCTGCACGAGGTCGACCCGGCCGCCGAGTGGCGCCAGGCGTACGACGAGGCGGGCCGCCTGATCCGCGCCTACTTCTGGGACCCGGGCATGAGCGGCATCGACTGGGACGCGGTCCTGGACCAGTACCGCCCGCTGCTCGAACGGGTCGCGTCCCCCGACGAGTTCGCCGACCTGCTGCGCGAGGTGCTCGGCGAGCTCGGCACCTCGCACGCCTACGTCGTCGCCGCCCGGCGCAACGAGGGCCCGGCGCACTACCAGCGCTGGCAGGGCCTGCTCGGCGCCAACTTCGTCTGCCGGGACGGGCGGTGGGTGGCCAGGCGCATCCTGCCGGGCGACTCCTCCGACTCCAGGGCACGCTCCCCGCTGGCCGGCACGGGCATCCGCGACGGGGCCGTACTGACCCACGTCGACGGCCGCCCGGTCGACCCGGTCCTCGGTCCGTCCCCGCTGCTGGCGGGCGCGGGGGGTACGACGGTGGAGCTGACCTTCGCGCCCGCCGAGGGCGGTCCGGGCCCCTCCCGCCGGGTCGCCGTCGTACCGCTCGTCGACGAACGCCCCCTGCGCTACCAGGACTGGGTGGCCAAACGGCGCGAAGTGGTGCGGGAGTTGAGCGGCGGACGGTGCGGCTACCTGCACATCCCCGACATGGGCGGATCCGGCTGGGCGCAGTTCAACCGCGACCTGCGCATGGAGGTGTCCCGGCCCGCGCTCATCGTGGACGTGCGCGGCAACGCGGGCGGCCACATCAGCGAGCTGGTCATCGAGAAACTGACCCGGACCATCCTGGGCTGGGACCTCACGCGCGACGCCCAGCCCGAGTCGTACACCTCCAACGCCCCGCGCGGTCCGGTCGTCGCGGTCGCCGACGAGGCGACGTCCTCCGACGGCGACATGATCACGGCCGCGTTCAAGCTGCTGCGGCTCGGCCCGGTGGTCGGGCAGCGCACCTGGGGCGGCGTGGTCGGCATGACCGGACGGCACCGCCTCGGCGACGGCTCGGTGATCACGGTGCCGATGAACGCGGCCTGGTTCGACGCCTACGGCTGGTCCGTGGAGAACTACGGCGTCGCTCCCGACGTCGAGGCGCTGCGCACCCCCCTGGACTGGGCCGAGGGCCGCTACACGGTGCTGGACGAGGCGGTCCGCCTCGCGCTGGAGCTGCTGGAGACCAACCCGCCCGCCACGCCGCCCGGTTACGACGCCGTACCGGACCGGTCGCGTCCGCCGCTGCCGCCGCGGGAGTAGGCGACCCCGGGGCCACGGGAAAGGGCGCCCACCCGTACGACGGGGGGCGCCCTCTCACTTCAGCGGCGGCGCGTCAGGCGTCGAAGCTCTCCTGGAAGCGCTCGTCCTCGTCGCGGCGACGCGAGGACGGGTCCTGGTGCTCCGACTCCCGGCGGCGCGAGGACGGGTCCATCTCGTCCTCGTCGCGACGGCGGTCGCGGTTCTGGAACTGGTCCTTGGCCTGCTCGGCCCGCTGCTTGCCCTGCTGCTGCATGCGCTCGGCCTTGTCCTGGAACTGGTCCTTCATACCCATGTGGGTTCACTCCTGTGGTGATCGGGCCCGACCGGATCGGCCGGGCGCTCGATCAGATTCACACGAGCGGTGACCGTGCGCATGTCGATCACTTACGTACCGTAGTCGCGCTGGTCGGACGCTGTTCGTCGGCCGCTCCACCGGCACCGACGAGGCCGATCCGCCGGCCGTTCAGCCGGTCCCCGAAGCGCCGCATCTCGCGCTGCCCGACGGTACCGATGACGGCCGGCAGGTAGCCGCGCACGCCCTGCATGCCGCGCAGCCACCACTGCCCGTAGACGTGCGCGGAGCGGCGCTCGACGCCCTCCACGAGCCGGTCGACCGCCGGGCCCAGCGGATAGGTCTTGTTCGACGGCCAGGGCAGCCGCTGCCGCAACTCGCGCATGACGTCGTCCTCGTCGGCGCCGCGCACCATGTCGGTGTCGGTCCACGACAGATATCCGACGCCGACCTTCACGCCCCGGTGGCCGACCTCGCCGCGCAGGCTGTGCGCGTACGCCTCGACGCCGGACTTGGAGGCGCAGTAGGCGCTCATCATCGGGGCGGGGGTGAGGGCGGCCAGCGAGGCGATCTGGAGCAGGTAGCCGCGGCTCTCCAGCAGCGCGGGCAGGAAGGCGCGGGCGGTGACGGCCGAGCCGATCAGGTTGACCTCGATGACCCGCCGCCAGGACTCCGGGTCGGAGTCGACGAAGGGGCCGCCGGTGGCCACACCCGCGTTGGCGACGACGATGTCGACCTTCCCGAACCGCTCCTTGACCTCCGCCGCCACCCGGGCCATCGCCTCGTGGTCGGTGACGTCGGCGTGCCAGTGCTCGCTGTCGCTGTGCAACCGGGCGGAGACCTGCTTGAGTTCGTCCGGCTCCAGTCCGACCAGCGCCACCTTCACCCCGCGCGCGGACAGCTTGCGGGCCATCAACTCCCCGACGCCCCGCGCCGCCCCGGTGACGACGGCGACCCGCCCTTCCAGGCTCACCCTGCTCATGCGCTCTCCTCGGCGTGTACGGCGTGTTCGGTGTCTGCGGCACGCTCACCGCGTGCGCTCGGTATGTAGGTGGCAGCGAGGGCCCGTATCTTCCCGGCGACCAGCTCCGGGGCCTCCACCGGCGACATGTGGCCGACGCCGGGGAGTTCCGTCAGGCCCACGCAGTCGGGCAGCGCGGCGGCCAGCGCGCGGGCCTGCACGGGCGGCGTCAGCCGGTCGGCCGTCCCGACCACGACCTCCACCGGCATCCGCAACTCCCGTACCCCGTGGTCGAGGTCGAGCAGGTCGAGCACCTGCGACCAGCCGTGCCGCACCCGGCTCGGGCAGGCGTGCACGATCCGGGCGCAGGCCTCGACCATGTGCGGGCCCGAACCGGGGCCCATCGTCCCGTACTTGAGGATCCGGCGGGCGAGCGGTGTGACCGGCCCGAGCGGTGCCCGGGAGCCGAGGATCCGCCGGGTCAGCCAGGTGCGCACCCGGCCCGCCCGCATCGGCAGCACGGTGGCGGACGCCACCAGCCGCGCGCTGCCCGTGCTGCACAGCAGAACGGCCGCCGCGTGCTCGCGCACCGCGGGGCGCGTCGCCGCGGCCATCAGCGTCATCCCGCCCATGGAGTGCCCGGCGACCACGGCCCGTTCGCCCGGCGCGAGGGTGGCCGTGAGGACGGCTTCGAGGTCGTCGGCGAGCGGCTCGGTGCCGTACGCCGGGTTGGCCGGGCTGCGTCCGTGGCCGCGCTGGTCGTAGGCGATGACCCGGTGGTCGGCGGCCAGTTCGCGGATCTGCGCCGCCCAGAAGGCGGTGGAGCAGCACCAGCCGTGCGCGAGGACGACCGCGGGCGCGTTCTCGGGGCCGTGCACCTCGACGTGGACGCGGGCGCCGTCGGCGGCGGTGACGGTCAGCTCGCGGGCGGGCACGGGCGGGGCGTACGGCCCGTCGGCGACGTGCAGCAGGCGGCTCACGCGCTCACCTCGGCGTCCGCGCCGGTGTGCTCGTCGGCGGCCTTCACCGCGACCGGGCTCGGGCGCAGCACCTGGTACTCCGCGAGGTCGACGCGCCGCGTCTCCCGCCGGAACTCGGCGGTCGTGCCGGGCCAGACGGTGGTGTTGCGGCCGCTGGCGTCCAGGTACCAGCTGGTGCAGCCGCCGGTGTTCCACACCGTGCGCTTCATGCGCTCCTGCACCCGGTGGTTCCAGTTGCGCACGGCGGCGGGGCGCGGGTCGAGGGCGGTGCGGCCGCCGAGGACGTTGAGCTGCCGCAGGTAGTCCGCCATGTAGTTCAGCTGCGACTCGATCATCAGGATCATGGACGAGTTCCCGAGGCCGGTGTTGGGCCCGATGACCGTCATGAAGTTGGGGAAGCCGGCCGCCGTGCCGCCGCGCAGCGCCTCCATGCCGCCCTTCCAGGTCTCGGCCAGCGTCCGCCCGTCCGCGCCCACGACGCGCTCGGCGATCGGCATGTCGGTGACGTGGAATCCGGTGCCGAAGATGATCGCGTCCGCCTCGGCCTCGGTGCCGTCGGCGGCGACGAGCGTCGACCCCCGTACCTCGCTGAGCCCGCTGGCGACCACGTCGACATTGGGCTGGGCGAGCGCCGGGTAGTAGGTGCTCGACAGCAGGATCCGCTTGCAGCCGATGCGGTAGTCGGGGGTGAGCTTGGCGCGCAGGGCCGGGTCCTTGATCGCGGCGCCCATGTTGCGCTTGGCGATCTGCTCGACGAAGCCCAGCTCGTCGGGGTGCTTGGTGAAGGCCTGCACCTGGAGTTCCCTGATGCCCCACAGCAGCCCGCGCCGCAGCTTGGTGGTGGCGGGCACCGCCCGGTGCAGGGCCCGCTCGACGCCGCTGATGGCCCGGTCCATACGGGGCATCACCCAGGCCGGGGTGCGCTGGAAGAGGGTGAGCCGGCCGGCCTTCGGCTGGATGGACGGCACGATCTGGATGGCCGACGCGCCGGTGCCGATCATGGCCACGCGCTTGCCGGTGAGGTCGTAGTCGTGGTCCCAGCGGGCCGAGTGGAAGACCTTGCCGGGGAAGGAGTCGAGCCCCGGGATGTCCGGGACCTTGGGGTCGGACAGCGGCCCGGTCGCGGAGACGACGACGTCGGCGGTGAGGGTGCCGCGCACGGTCTCGATCTCCCACCGCAGCTGCTCGGTGTCCCACGCCATCCGCTTCACCTCCGAGTCGAAGCGGAGGTGGGGGCGCAGCCCGAAGGTGTCGGTGACGTGCTCCAGGTAGGCGCGGATGTGCTCCTGCCCGGAGAAGGTGCGCGGCCACTCGGGGTTGGGCGCGAAGGAGAAGGAGTACAGGTGGGACGGCACGTCGCAGGCGCAGCCGGGGTAGCTGTTGTCCCGCCAGGTGCCGCCGACGCTGCCGGACCGCTCCAGTACGACGAAGTCGGTGATCCCTTCGCGGCGCAGCCGCACGGCGGCCCCCAGCCCGCCGAAGCCGGACCCGATCACCGCCACCCGTACGTGTTCGTGAACCTGCTCGTGCTCGGCCATCCCGGAGCCTCCACGCTTGCCTGGACCGTCTGGAACCGTTCGGAACCACTTGGAACCGTGCCAGTGAACACTGGCGCAATGGGAGCGTAGAGCAGCTCCGTACTCATGGGTAGGGGTCGGGCGGAGGAAAGTTACCTGCGGTACGCCATAGGGTCGTGACGTGACCGAGAAGCGCGAATACCGCATGGAGGAACTGGCCCGACTGGCCGGCATCACGGTGCGCACCCTGCGCTTCTACCGCGAACGCAAACTGATCCCGCCGCCCCGCCGCGAGGGCCGCATCGCCTGGTACGACGACCACCACCTGGCCCGCCTGCGCACCATCGCCGCCCTCCTGGACCGCGGCCACACCCTGAACGGCATCGCGGAACTGGCCGACGCCTTCGACCACGGCCGCGACGTCGGCGACCTGCTCGGCGTGGGCGAGCCCACCGAGGAGACCCCGGTCCGCCTGACCCCCGAGGAGCTCGCCGCCCGCTTCGAGGGCGAGGTCACCCCGGAGAACCTGGCCGCCGCGATGGAGCTGGGCTACCTCGGCACCGACGGCGACGAACTGGTCCACATCAGCCACCGCCTCCTTGAGGTCTCCTCCGCCCTGGTCCGCGAGGGCATCCCGCTCGGCGAGGTCCTCCAGGCCGGCGCCCGCGTCCGCGAGCACGCCGACGCCCTCGCCGAACTCTTCGCCGACCTGATCCTGCGTCACGCCCCCGAACCGGAACTCCACCGCCTGCGCCCGCTGGCCCGCAGCGTGGTGGAGGCGGAACTGTCGCTGGCGTTGGACCGGCGGATACGGAAGCAGGCGCCAGAAAACTGACCCGTTCATCCCATCGTGCTACGTCTCAGCTACCGAAAGGCACCTCATCCGTCCGGCAGCGGATGGTGTCTGGCCCCAGACCCGGAATCCGCACCCCTCGTCCGGGCGATCGTGGCGGACGTGGAAACGGGGATGTCCCTCATCGCAATCGCGCGCAAGCTCAACGACGCCGGTGTGCCGGTGCCACGAGACCATCATGCCCAGCTCCAGGGCCGGCCCATGGGCGGGCGCCGTCACGGACGTGACTTCGAGCAATTCCGGTGGCCCTCCGGCACTCTGTCCAAGGTGCTGCGTAGTCCCTCCCTCGTGGGCCACCGCATCCACAAAGGACAGACCGTCCGCGACCCAGCGCGTTCGAGCGGCAGCCGCCCCAGACGCAGTACGAACGCGCTCCTCACCGCAGTCGCTCACTGCTCAGGATGCGATGGTCGCATGTACTTCGCGGCGCGCGACGGCTACCCCCATGGTGACTGCGCATGCCGGGCCACTGCTCGCGGCGACGTGTGTTCCGCGCCCGCATCCATGCGTTCGGACTGGCTGGAGTCCTACGCAGTCACCCAGTACAGGGAGGCCACGAGAACCAACGTGCCGGTCACCCGCGAGATTCTCCTCAAGAGCGGCGCCCGCGTCACAGTCGCCAAAGGACGATGCGGCGGCGGCCCGGCCAGGCTGACCGGGCCCGGCACCTCGCGTCTGTCCTTCGTCCTCGGCAGCTGCACAGGCAGGCACACCGGCTGAACCCCGGCGTCGACCGCGCGGCAGGATCTGTACCCGGTGCCGCGCGACCCGTCAGGACTCGAAGACCACTGTCACGGGCGCGTGGTCCGACCAGCGTTCCTCGTGGCTGGCAGCTCGCTCGACGTACCCCTTGACCGCCCGGGCAGCCAGCCCGGGGGTCGCGGCGGCGAGGTCGATCCTCCAACCCGAATCGTTGTCGAAGGCCCGCCCCCGGTACGACCACCACGAGTACGGCCCCGCGACGTCCGGGTGCAGCGCGCGCACGACGTCCACGTACCCGCCCTCCGCCGGATCGAGGACGCGGCTGAGCCACTCCCGCTCCTCCGGCAGGAACCCGGAGTTCTTCTTGTTGGCGCGCCAGTTCTTGAGGTCGGTCTCGCGGTGGGCGATGTTCCAGTCGCCGCAGACGAGCACCTCACGACCGTCGGCGGCGGCGCGCTCGCGCAGGCCCTTGAGGTGGGCGAGGAACTCGCCCATGAAGCGAACCTTCTCGTCCTGGCGCTCGGTGCCGACCTCGCCGGAGGGCAGGTAGAGGGAGGCGACCGTCACACCGGGCAGGTCGGCCTCGACGTAGCGGCCGCTGGTGTCGAACTCCGTCGAGCCGAAACCGACGCGGACGGCGTCGGGCTCACGGCGCGTATAGAGGGAGACGCCGGCTCGGCCCTTGGCTGCGGCGGGGGCGTGCGTCACATGCCAGCCGTCGGGCGTCCGGACGTGTTCGGGCAGTTGGTGGGGTTCGGCCCGCACCTCCTGGAGGCACAGCACGTCGGCGGAGGTGTCGGCGAGCCACTGAACGAAGCCCTTCTTCGCTGCGGCGCGCAGACCGTTCACGTTCACGGAGGTCACGGTGAGCACCAGGGCACGATACCGGCACACTGGACGTTGTCCCGCTCCGGACTCCGCATCGATATACGGTAGGCAGCATGAACATACGCCGGGTCCCCTTCGACCATCCCGACGCCGTGAAGCTCAACGACGAGGTCCAGGCCGAGTACGACGTCCGCTACGGCGACGGCGGCGACGCCACGCACCTGGACCCGTCGGACTTCGCACCGCCGAACGGCCAGTACCTGATCGTGTACGACGAGAACGACGTCCCGGTCGCCTCCGGCGGCTGGCGCAGCCAGGACGCCAACGACGAGGGGAATCTCGACGGGGACGCCGAGCTCAAGCGGATGTTCGTGATCGAGCAGGTGCGCGGGCGCGGGCTGGCCCGGCGCATTCTGGCCGCCCTGGAGGAGGACGCCCGTGCGGCGGGCCGGACCCGCATGGTGCTGGAGACCGGCACCAAGCAGCCGGAGGCCGTCGCCCTGTACACGTCCAGCGGCTACGAGCCGTGCGGGAAGTTCGGCTACTACCGCTTCCACGAGGACAGCCTCTGCTACGCAAAGGCTCTCCAGGTCCCGTAGGCAAGTAGGCGAGGGACGGGCCTCGGCGGCACGGACGGGTCCGGGGCCGGGGCTCGGACGGGGCCGGGGATCGGCCCCGGGAAACGACGAAGGTCCCGTCCGATCGTGATGACCGGACGAGACCTTCGTCAATGTGCGTGGACCTGAGGGGATTTGAACCCCTGGCCCCCTCGATGCGAACGAGGTGCGCTACCGGACTGCGCCACAGGCCCTTGCAACGAGTGAAACTTTAGCACCCCGACCGGCCTGCTCAAAAATCGCTTACGGGCCCGCGACCGGAACGGCGGGGTGCCCTTCCCGGTCACGGCTACTCGTTGGCCGCGCGGGGACGGTCGCCGTCGTCGTACTGGTCGAAGAGCGGCGTGCGGCCCCGCTCCCTGGCCCGGCGGGCCGACGCGGCGCGGCGGGCGCCGCTGCGGCCCGGGGTCTCCGGGCGCTCCTCGGCCGGTGCGTCCGCCGGGCGGTCCCGGTCCGCGCCGGAGGCCTGGGCGGCGTCCTCCTGGTCGGGCGCGACGGCGCTGGAGCGCGCCGAGCTCCACGCGTCCGGGGCCGCGAGGTCCACGTCGGGCGTGGCCCGGGGGGCGACCGGGGCGGTCACATAGGTGGGCAGGGGCACCGGGACCGGGTCCCAGCTGTCGCCCTGCGGGCGCCCTCGGCGTTCCCGCTGCTGGTCGACCCACTCGGCGTGGTCGGTCTGCTCGACCAGCGCCCGCCGGTCCGCGGCGAGCGCCGACATTCCGGCGCCGGGCTCCGCCTCGGGTCCGTCGTCCGGCTCCTCGGCGTCGAGGTCGCCGACGGGTCCGCCGGGGTCGGCGGGGCCGCGCCGGCGCGGGCGGGGGTCGCGGTCGCGCAGTCGCTGTGCGGCGGCCTCGGCCTGGCGGCGGTCCATCTGGAAGGCGAAGCGGCGGCGCTCCTGCGCGCGCAGGTGGGCGATGTAGGCGCTGAGCAGCACCGCGGGCACCCCCGGCGCCCACAGGAACGCGAGTCCGCCGACCGCCGCGACGACCGAGCCGAGCGTGAAGGCCAGGAAGAGCATCACGGTCGTACGCCGACGGCGGGCGAGGACCTTGGTGCGCCGGGCACGTGCCGCGGCCGCCGCCGGAGAGAGGGGCGCGCGCCGGGCCTGCGGCACCCGCCCCCGCGCCGGTGCCGCGCCGGATCCGGCCGAGTGGCCGGGTTCCGGGGACTGCCCGGATCTCGGTCCGCGCCCGGGTCCGCCCGACTGGGGGCGTGCCGTTTCGGGCCGCTCCGCCGTCCGCTGTGGCGGGGTCGGCCGGGTGTGCCGTCGGGTTCTGGACACGGCGAAGGCCCGGACGTCCACCGAGTCGGTGACGGCGTCCGGGGCGTCGGCGTCGGGCTCCGCCTCGTCGGCGGGGCGCGCCCGCAGGTCCTTGGCGTACCGGCGCTCCATCCCCGCCCGTCCGGACAGCAGCCGGATGGCGGTGCTGAAGCGTTCCGTCGGACGAGCCTCGTTCAGCTCGTCCTGCCTACGGAGCCACATCGGCACCAAGTAGGCGGCCCAGGCCCCGACGATGACTGCGTAGATGAGGCCGCTGCTGCTCACGCCTCACACGGTAGAGGGGTTTGCGTGAGGCCATCCGCCAATTGAGCCGGTGTGTCGCACGATCTGGCTGATATTTCGAACTTTTCTTGTGACCGATCCGATCAGCCGACTGTCGGACCGCGAAATTATCCGATTCAGGACGGTCGCAGCCCGATCAAATTCGAACGTTTATTCAATTACTCGCGTTCCCGGTGTTCCCGGCGTTCCCGTTGCTTCCGGTGTTGCCCGCGTTCGGTGTGCTGCGGTGCCGTGACCGGTGCCAGCGCCGCAGCAGACCCTCGGGAACCTCTTCCGCGGTGAGCGCGAAGACGAGATGGTCCCGCCAGGCTCCGTCGATGTGCAGATAACGCGGCCTGAGGCCCTCCTCACGGAATCCGAGTTTCTCCACGACCCGGCGACTGGGGGCGTTCTCGGGGCGAATGCAGACCTCGACGCGATGCAGTCCGACGGTGCGGAAACAGTGGTCCACGGCCATCGCCACGGCCGTCGGCATCACCCCGCGGCCGGCCACCGCCTCGTCCACCCAGTAACCGACGTGTCCGGAGCACATCGAGCCCCAGGTGATGCCGGCCACCGTCAACTGGCCGGCCAGCCGCCCCTGGTACTCGATGACGAAGGGCAGCATCCGGCCCGCGTGGGCCTCGGAGCGCAGGTGCCGCACCATCTGGCGGTAGGTCGGCCGGTGCGCGATGGGGCCGCCGGGCCCGGGCGGCGGAATGGTGGCCTCCCACGGGCGCAGCCAGTCCCGGTTGCGCCGGTTGACCTCGCGCCAGGTCCGTTGGTCGCGCAGCCTTATCGGCCTCAGGACGATGTCGCCGTCCGTCAGCTCGGCGGGCCAGGACGGGCTGTTCAGCTCGCACCCCCACCACTGGCGGGTCTCGGGTGGTCGCCGCCGCGCAGCTGGTCCACGGCGTGCTTCAGCAGCGGCTCCAGCACGGCGAGGCCGTCCTTCACCCCGCCGGAGGAGCCCGGCAGGTTGACGATCAGCGTGCCGCCCGCCACTCCGGCCAGTCCCCTGGAGAGCACCGCGGTCGGCACCTTGTCCCGGCCGTACGCCCGGATCGCCTCCGCGATGCCCGGCACCTCGTAGTCGATCACGGACCTGGTGGCCTCCGGGGTACGGTCGGTCGGCGAGATACCGGTGCCGCCGGTGGTGACGATCACGTCGTAGCCCGCGTCGGCGCCCGCACGGAGGGCGGCTTCGACGGGGTCGCCGTCGGGGACGGCCTGTGGACCGTCGACGGCGAAGCCGAAGCGGCGCAGCCCCTCGGCGATCAGCGGGCCGCCCTTGTCCTCGTAGACACCGGCGGCGGCCCGGTTGGAGGCCGTGACGACCAGGGCGGCGTACGGCCCGGGAAGGGCGCCCGCCGCGGAGTCGTCCCGCGTCATGACCGGCTCCAGTCGCCGGACTTGCCGCCCGTCTTCTGCTCCACCCGCACGTCCGTGATGACCGCTCCCTTGTCGACCGCCTTGACCATGTCGACCACGGTGAGCGCGGCGACGGAGACCGCGGTGAGCGCCTCCATCTCGACGCCCGTGCGATCCGTCGTCTTCACCGTGGCGGTGATCTCCACGGCGTCGTCCGCGACCGACAGGTCCAGTTTCACACCGGAGACCGACAACGGGTGGCACAAGGGGATCAGGTCGGGGGTGCGTTTGGCGCCCATGATGCCCGCGATCCGCGCGGTGGCCAGGGCGTCGCCCTTCGGTACGCCCTCACCGCGCAGCAGCTCGACCACGCGGGGCGCGACGAGGACGCGTCCACTGGCGCGGGCGGTGCGGGCGGTCACGTCCTTGCCGGACACGTCGACCATCCGGGCGGCGCCCGCCTCGTCGATGTGCGTCAGCCGGTCCTGCGGGTCCTGTCCGCTCCCGGACGGTCGGTCCTGGGTACTCATGCTCGTGTGGCGCTCCCGGTCCTGGCCCGGCGCGGTGCGGCGCGTGGGCCTGCTGTGCGCGACACGGTACCGCCATCGGGGCCGGGTCAGCCGAGCAGGACCACCTCGACCTCGGCGCCGGGCTCGACGGACTCGGTGTCCTCGGGTACGACGATCAGCGCGTTCGCGTGCGCGAGGGCGGCCACGAGGTGCGAACCGGAGCCGCCGACCGGGGTGACCGATCCGTCGGCATGGCTGCCCCGCAGGAACTGCCGGCGGCCCTTCGGCGAGGTCAGCGCCTTGTCCGCGGTCAGGGACGCGGTGACCGTCGGACGGTGCACGTCGGGCAGACCCATGAGGGTGCGGATCGCGGGGCGCACGAACAGCTCGAAGGAGACGTACGACGACACCGGGTTGCCGGGCAACGCGAGCAGCGGGGTGTGGTCGGGGCCGACGGAGCCGAAGCCCTGGGGCTTGCCGGGCTGCATGGCGAGCTTGCGGAAGTCCACGCCGCCGCCCGGCTCGTCCTCGTCGCCGACGTGCGCCAGGGCCTCCTTGACCACGTCGTACGCCCCGACGCTCACTCCGCCGGTGGTGACCATCAGGTCGGCGCGCACCAGTTGGTCCTCGATGGTGGACCGCAGGGTGTCGGCGTCGTCGGTGACGGCGCCCACCCGGTAGGCGATGGCGCCGGCGTCGCGGGCGGCCGCGGTGAGGGCGAAGCTGTTGGAGTCGTAGATCTGACCGGACGCCAGCTGCTCGTCGGGCTGGACGAGTTCGCTGCCGGTGGAGAGCACCACCACGCGCGGGCGCGGGCGCACCCGTACCGTGCCCCGGCCGATCGCGGCGAGCAGGCCGATCTGCGGCGGGCCGAGCACGGTGCCGGCCGTCAGGGCGCGGTCTCCGGAGCGGACGTCGCTGCCCTTGGCGCGGACGTGCGCGCGCTCCTCGGCCGGCCGGTACACGTGGACGTGGCCCTCGGCGCCCTCGGGGGCCAGGCTGCGGGCCCGCATGCCGGCCACGGGGCCCTCGCCGAGCCCGCCGTCGGTCCACTCCACGGGGACGACGGCCTCGGCGCCGGGCGGGAGCGGGGCGCCGGTCATGATGCGGGCGGCCTGGCCGGGGCCCACGGACGGCGGGTCGGGCTGGCCGGCGGCGACGTCGCCGACGACCTCCAGGACGGCGGGGAACTCCTCGCTGGCGCCCGCGACATCGGTGACCCGCACCGCGTACCCGTCCATGGAGCTGTTGTCGAACGGCGGCAGGGACAGCGGCACCGTGATGTCGTCGACCAGGACGCAGCCCTGGGCGTCGAGCAGGTTCAGCTCGATGGGGTCCAGGGGGCGGACGGTGGCGAGGACGTCGTCCAGGTGCTCCTGGACCGACCACGGCCGGTCCGGACCGGGGCCCGCGGTGGCGTGGTCGTGACCGGTGTCACGGTGCGCGCTGCTGCTCAACGTCCTTACATCTCCTCGGCTACGAAACTGCGAAGCCAGGTCCGGAAGTCCGGGCCCAGGTCTTCACGTTCGCATGCGAGTCTGACAATGGCACGCAGGTAGTCGCCGCGGTCGCCGGTGTCATAGCGGCGGCCCTTGAAGACGACGCCGTGCACTGGGCCGCCGGCCTTCTCGTCCGCCGCCAACTGCTGGAGGGCGTCGGTGATCTGGATCTCACCGCCGCGGCCGGGCTCGGTCTTGCGCAGTATGTCGAAGATGCGCGGGTCGAGGACGTAACGGCCGATGACGGCGTAGTTGGAGGGCGCGTCGGCCGCGTCGGGCTTCTCGACCAGCCCGGTGACCTTGACGACGTCGCCGTCGCCGGTCGGGGCGACGGAGGCGCAGCCGTAGAGGTGGATCTGCTCCGGTGCGACCTCCATGAGGGCGATCACGCTGCCGCCGTACTGCTCCTGGACGTCGATCATGCGCTGGAGCAGCGGGTCGCGCGGGTCGATCAGGTCGTCGCCGAGCAGGACCGCGAAGGGCTCGTGGCCGACGTGCGGGGCGGCGCACAGCACGGCGTGGCCGAGGCCCTTGGGGTCGCCCTGGCGGACGTAGTGGATCATCGCGAGGTCGCTGGACTCCTGGACCTTGGCCAGGCGGCCCGCGTCGCCCTTCTTCTGGAGGGCGGACTCCAGTTCGTAATTGCGGTCGAAGTGGTCCTCCAGGGGGCGCTTGTTGCGGCCCGTGACCATGAGCACGTCGCCGAGGCCCGCGGCCACGGCCTCTTCGACCACGTACTGGATCGCCGGCTTGTCGACGACCGGCAGCATCTCCTTGGGAGTGGCCTTGGTGGCCGGCAGGAACCGGGTACCGAGGCCGGCTGCTGGGATGACAGCCTTGCTGATCCTGGGGTGGGACTGAGTCATGCGCGCCACCCTATCCGGTGCCTATAGGGAGAATCTGTGACTCGAGATCCTTGGTGCTCATATGAGCGCATGAGCGCGGTAGAGGAGTCACCCATGCCTCACAACGGCCCTGTGGACGAACCTGACAAGCGGACATTGCGGCGGGATTTCCTCGCGGCGAGGAGCAGGTTGACACCGGATGACGTGCGGGAAGCCGCGGACGCGCTGGCCGGGCGGGCGCTCGGGCTGCCGGAGGTGGCGGGGGCGCGCGCCGTCGCGGCGTACGTCTCCGTGGGCGCCGAGCCGGGCACCCTCGCGCTCCTCGACGCGCTGCGCGCACGGGGCGTGCGCGTCCTGCTGCCCGCGCTGCTGCCGGACAACGACCTGGACTGGGGCGAGTACACCGGGGAGGACTCCCTCGCGCGCGTGCGGCACGGCGGGCGGATGGAGCTGTTCGAGCCCGCCGGTGAGCGCTTGGGGCCGGACGCGGTGACGCGGGCGGACGTCGTGCTGCTGCCGGGGGTGGCGGTGGACGGCCGCGGCCTGCGGCTCGGGCGCGGCGGCGGGTCGTACGACCGGGTGCTCGCGCGCCTGGAGGCGGCGGGCGCGCGGCCCGCGCTGCTGGTGCTGCTGTACGACCGCGAGGTCGTCGCGCGCGTCCCCGCGGAGCCGCACGACCGGCCGGTGGACGCGGTGGTGACGCCGTCGGGGGTGCGCAGGTTCCGCTGACGCCGGGTCCGCTGGGATCGAAAACGGCCTCCACGCGCGCGTGGAGGCCGTTTTGCGTCAGCGGGGTCCGTGGTCCGGCTACGGCTTGAGCACCAGCGTGTCGCTCGTGCTCTCGTCGACCGCCTTCTTGGTGAAGGACCACGGCAGCAGCTCGCCCTCGGCCCACTTGTCGGTCTGGTCGGTGTAGTGGGCGCTGTAGGCGTGTCCGGAGGCGCCGGTGAGGTTGATCCAGCGGGACTTGTCGAGGTCGCCGAGGTTGACCACCATCCGCATGGACGGCACCCAGATCACCCCGTAGCCGCCGGCCGCGTTCCAGCCGGAGGCGTTGACCGCCGCCTCGCCGCCGCTGAGCTTCCAGGGGCCGCGGTTGAGGGCGTACTTGAGGAAGCCGGGGCCCTCGGTGCCCAGGGTCTGGTTCTTCAGGAACAGGCGGTGCAGCCGGCCCCAGTTCCAGGTGTCGATGTCCTTGCCGAGCTTGGCCGTCAGCTCCCAGCGGGCGTCGACCATGGCGCGCTTGAACAGGTCGTCGCGGTTGTGGTCGGCGCCCTTGCGGGTGCCCGAGGCGGGCGTCGTCCACCAGTCGCTCTTGGGCTTCTCCATCAGCGTGCGGACCACCTCGAACCAGCGGTCGCCGCCGTCCGGCTGCGCCTGGCCGGCGTCGCGCTGGCCGCACTCGCGGACCTTGTTGGTCTCGTCCGCCGGGCCGGTGGTGTTGACGGGGTCGACCCACAGGCACTGGCCCTCGGCCCGCAGCTCCTTGGGCAGTTTGTTGCCGAAGGCGAGCTTGAGGATGTTGCGCCAGACGGCGTTGAAGTAGGCGGCGGCGGCCGAGTCGGCGTCCTGCGTGTAGTCCCAGCCCTCCAGCAGCTTCTGCGCCTCGCGGACGTCCTTGTCGGCGATGTCGATCTTCAGCAGCTGGGGCACGAGCAGCTTGGCCATCTCGCTGCTGTTGTCCAGCTGCATCTGGCGCATGTCGTCGGTGGAGATCTTGCCGCCGTCCTTGATCTTCTGCTCGATCAGGGAGGTGATGCGCTGACTCCGGGCGCCGTAGCCCCAGTCCGTGGTCAGCGTGTACGGGTAATCGTCCTCGTCGACGACGGCCTGGTTGGCGGTCACGATGTAGCCGCGCTCCGGGTCGTACTCGTAGGGCAGCTCGTCCTGGTCGATGTACTCGCCGGTCCAGCGGTACTTGGAGCTCCAGCCCGGCGCCGGGACCGAGCCGTCGTGGCCCTCGGCGCGCACCGGGATCCGGCCGGGCAGCGTGTAGCCGATGTGCTCGCCGTCGGCGTAGACCAGGTTCTGCGAGGGCACGTCGAACAGCGTGGCGGCCTCGCGGAAGTCGTCCCAGTTCTGCGCCCGGTCGATCGCGAAGACGGCGTCCATGGTGGTGCCCGCCTCCAGCGCCGTCCAGCGCAGGGCGACGCCGTAGCCGTCGCCGCGGTCGGGGGCGGCGCTGTCGACGGTGGCCTTCTTGCCGGTCTTCACCAGCTCGTCGTCGCGGTCGGAGAGCAGGGGGCCGTTGTTGGTCTCGCGGACGACGATCTTCTTGGAGTCGCCGCCGGCGACCTTGATGGTCTCCTCGCGCGTCTCGAACGGGACCACCTTGCCGTCGTACTGGTAGCCCTCGCCGGTGATCTTCTCCAGGTAGAGGTCGGTGACGTCGGCGCCGGAGTTGGTCAGGCCCCAGGCGATCTCCTGGTTGTGGCCGATGACCACGCCGGGCATGCCCGCGAAGGTGTAGCCGGCCACGTCGTACTGGCACTTGGCGGAGACGGTGCGGCAGTGCAGGCCCATCTGGTACCAGACGGACGGCAGGGACGGCGACAGGTGCGGGTCGTTGGCCAGCAGCGGCTTGCCGGTGATGGTGTGCTTGCCGGAGACGACCCAGGAGTTGGAGCCGATGCCGTTGCCGTTCACGCCGACGGCGGTGGGGACGTCGTCCAGGACCTCCTGGAGGCCCGCCAGTTGTCCCTGGAGGGCGTTGCCGGAACCGGTGCCTGTGCCGGTTCCCGTGCCCGTCCCGGTGCCGGTGCCCGTGCCGTCGCTGTCACCGCTGCCCGACGCACCGCCGCCGTCGAACGTCTGGGTGAGCTCGTCGTACTGACCCTCCTGGACGATCGCCTTGTTGCGGTCGTACGGGTACGCCGGGTAGAGGTCGGCAATCTGCTTGGGGCCGAGACGGCTGGTCATCAGGGCGCGGTCGACCTCGTCCTGCATGTTGCCGCGCAGGTCCCAGGCCATCGCCTTCAGCCAGGCCACCGAGTCGACCGGGGTCCACTCCTGGGGCTTGTAGTCGTTGGTGAACCCGAGGGCCGCGTACTCCAGGGAGATGTCCGCGCCGTCCTTGCCCTTCAGGTAGGCGTTGACGCCCTTGGAGTACGCCTGGAGGTACTTCTTCGTGGAGTCCGACAGTTTCTCGTCGTACTCCTTCTTCGCCACCCGGTGCCAGCCCAGGGTGCGCAGGAACTCGTCGTTGTCGATCTGGCTCTTGCCGAACATCTCCGACAGGCGCCCGGCGGTCATGTGCCGGCGGACGTCCATCTCGTAGAACCGGTCCTGCGCCTGGACGTAACCCTGCGCCATGAACAGGTCCTCCTCGGTGGAGGCGTAGACCTGCGGAATGCCGTACCCGTCGCGCTTGACGTCGACCGGGCCCGACAGGCCGTCCAGCGTGATCGAGCCCTTGGTCTGCGGGAAGGACGCCCGGACCGTGCTGATCGACCAGTACGCCCCGTAGGCGAGGCCGCCGATGAGGGCCAGGACGAGCACGAGCACGAGCAGGCGGCCCTTGCGCCCCTTCTTCCTGCCGGACGTGCCGGACTGCTGACCCGGGGAGGCGGTGGTGGTGGGGGGCATCGCTGTCCTTGCTGTCCTAACACGAGCGGCAGGGGCGGGCTGTGCTTCGTACGGAGGCTGAGCGCTGAGCGCCGAGCGCTGGAGCAACTGTAGGCGCAGGCCCGGCTCCGCCTTGACGCGGAGTCGGGTACTGGGACGCACGAGCGTTCGATCTTGCCAGCCGAGCGTCAAGAAAGCGTCAAGAGTTAGGTAAGGTAACGAAGTAGTTGCCCGCGCAGTATGGCGGATTCGTGTGCCATGGAGGTGCGCCTCGCGCACAACGCGGGCGCGTTCGCCCACGCTGTGATCCGTGCTGTGCGCCAGGGAAGGGAACGGCCGCTGACTGTCCACCACCTCAACCAGCTCCTGCTCGTCTGCTCGCTCGTCCTGCTCATCGCCGTGGCGGCGGTCCGGATCTCCTCGCGCAGCGGGCTCCCCAGCCTGCTCGTCTACCTGGCCATCGGCGTCGCCATGGGCCAGGACGGCATCGGCGACATCAAGTTCGACAACGCCGAACTGGTCCAGGTGATCGGTTACGGGGCCCTCGTCGTGATCCTGGCCGAGGGCGGACTCGGCACGAAGTGGAAGGAGGCGAAACCGGCCCTCCCGGCCGCCTCCGCGCTGGCCCTGGGCGGAGTCGCGGTGAGCGTCGGCGTGACCGCGGCGGGCGCGCACTACCTGACCGGTCTCGAGTGGCGGCAGGCACTCATCGTCGGGGCCGTGGTCTCCTCCACGGACGCCGCGGCCGTCTTCTCCGTGCTGCGCCGGATTCCGCTGCCCAAGCGGATAACGGGCACGCTCGAGGCCGAGTCCGGCTTCAACGACGCCCCCGTGGTCATCCTCGTGGTCGCCTTCTCCACGGCCGGCCCGATCGAGCACTGGTACGTGCTGCTCGGCGAGATCGCCCTGGAACTGACCATCGGCGCGGCCATCGGACTCGCGGTGGGCTGGCTGGGCTCCTGGGGGCTGAAGCACGTCGCGCTGCCCGCCTCCGGCCTCTACCCCATCGCCGTCCTGTCGATCGCCATCGCGGCCTACGCGGCCGGCGCGATGGCCCACGGCAGCGGCTTCCTGGCCGTCTACCTCGCCTCGATGGTCATGGGCAACGCGCGGCTGCCGCACTGGCCCGCCACCCGGGGCTTCGCCGACGGACTCGGCTGGCTCGCCCAGATCGGCATGTTCGTCCTGCTCGGCCTGCTGGTCACCCCGCACGAACTGGGCGACGACATCCTGCCCGCCCTCGTCATCGGCCTGGTGCTCACCATGGTCGCGCGTCCGCTGAGCATCGTGCTGTGCCTGGTGCCCTTCCGGGTGCCGTGGCAGGAGCAGGCCCTGATGTCGTGGGCCGGGCTGCGCGGCGCGGTGCCCATCATCCTGGCGACGATCCCCATGGTGCAGGGCGTCACCGGCAGTCACCGGATCTTCAACATCGTCTTCGTGCTGGTCGTCGTCTACACCCTGGTCCAGGGCCCGACACTGCCGTGGCTGGCCCGCAAGCTGCGCCTGGGCAAGGGCGACGAGGCCGCCGACCTCGGCATCGAGTCGGCGCCCCTGGAGCGGCTGCGCGGGCACCTGCTGTCCGTGACGATCCCCGAGGGCTCGAAGATGCACGGCGTCGAGGTCAACGAACTGCGGCTGCCCACCGGGTCCGCCGTCACGCTGATCGTCCGCGACGGGACGTCCTTCGTACCGCTGCCGACCACGGGGCTGCGACGCGGGGACGAACTCCTGGTGGTCGCCACCGATCCCGTCCGTGACGCCGCCGAGGCGCGGCTGCGCGCGGTCGGCCACGGCGGCAAGCTGGCCGGCTGGCTGGGCACCGGGGGTACCGAGAGCGCCCGCGGCAATCGCAGGTGAGCGTATGAGGGGTGCTCCCTTTCACAGGCCGCACCCCTCCCGCCCCCTGTACGATGAAGGCCGCACCTGATCGAACCACCTCTGTCTGAAGCAGAGCTGGCGCGACCGTATGGCGGCCGGATCGCCCCCTCATCCACGCGGGCTCCGGCATCTACCGCAGTCCGCGCAAGTGGACAGCTCTCGGCGCTCCCGCACGACGACCATCACGAGGCGGGACCGCGCTACCAGGCGGCAGAAAGGCACGGGCCGTGGCATCCACGGTCACCCGCCCCGGATACGGGCAGCTGCTGCGCACCCGCGGCGCCTGGACGTTCCTGCTCCCCGGCTTCGCGGCACGCCAGCCGTTCGCCATGCTCACGCTCTCCATCGTGCTGCTGGTGCAGCACACCACCGGCTCCTACGGCGTCGCCGGCGCCGCCGCGGCCGTCACCGGCGTCTCCATGGCCCTGTTCGCCCCCTACAGCGGCAGGCTCGCCGACCGCTACGGGCAGCGCGCCGTCCTGCTGCCCGGGGTGCTCGTGCACACGGCGTCCGGCCTGACCCTGACCGTCCTCGCGCTCGCGGACGCGCCCCTGTGGGCGCTGTTCGTGGCGGCCGTGCCCACCGGTGCCTCGGTGCCGCAGGTCGGGCCGATGGTGCGGGCCCGCTGGGCCGTGAAGCTCAAGGACTCGCCCCTGATGAGCACGGCGGCCGCCCTCGAGTCCGTCACCGACGAGCTGACCTTCGTCCTCGGCCCCCTGCTGGCGACCGCCCTGTGCACGGCCGTCGACCCCGCAGCCGGCCTGGTCACGGAGGCCGCGCTCACCCTGGTGGGCGGTCTGCTGTTCGCCGCGCAGAAGAGCACCCAGCCGAAGGTCGGCGGCACCGACGGCGAGCACGCGCGCGTGGAGCACGTTTCCGCGCTGCGGGTCCCCGGGGTGCGGGTGCTGATCGTCGTCTTCCTGGGCATCGGTTCCGTCTTCGGCGGCATGCAGGTGTCGCTGGCCGCGTTCACGGAGTCGATCGGCGAGCCCGGCCTGAACGGCGTCCTGTACGGCGTCTTCGCCGCGGGCAACATGATCTCCGGCCTGGCCTGCGGCGCCATCGCCTGGAAGGCCGCCCCGCAGCAGCGCCTCCTGGTCGGTTACACCGCTCTCGCGCTGACCGCGTCCGGCCTGTGGGCCGCGCACTCGGTGCTCGTGCTGGCCGGCCTCGGCCTGCTCGTCGGCATGTGCATCGCCCCCGCCATCGTCACCGGCTACACCCTGGTCGAGGGCCTGGTCCCGGCGGGTGCCCGCACCGAGGCCTTCACCTGGCTGACCGGCGCCGTGGCACTGGGCCAGGCGGCGGCCGTGACCGTCGCCGGACAGCTGGAGGACCGGTTCCGGGACGGCGCCGGATTCCTCGTGCCGATGGGCGGCACGGTCCTCGCGCTGGCGGTCCTGGTGACGCTGCGCTCGCGACTGGCGACCCGGTCCCACGGCCGTACGGTCGCACGTGGTGTCGGTCACCGCGCGCCCGCCGCAGTGGACTGATCCCGCGGAATAGGTCACTATGGACCGTCGTTAGCACTCATCGAGTGAGAGTGCCAGGAGGAAGACAGTGCCGACGTACCAGTACCAGTGCACCGAGTGCGGCGAGGGCCTCGAGGCGGTGCAGAAGTTCACCGACGACGCCCTTACCGAGTGCCCGAACTGCCAGGGCCGCCTGAAGAAGGTCTTCTCGGCCGTCGGAATCGTCTTCAAGGGCTCCGGCTTCTACCGCAACGACAGCCGCGGCAGCTCGTCGAGCAGCTCGCCCGCGTCGTCGTCCTCGAAGGCGTCGTCCTCGTCGTCCTCGGACTCGGGCTCGTCGTCCTCGCCCTCGTCCTCCTCGGGCTCCGGCTCGTCGTCGAGCTCGGGCAGCTCCTCCGCGGGCACCACCGCCGCGTAGGGCCCCGGCCCCGCCCGCCGCGCAGGACCAGTTCTTACGGGACCCTGTCGTCGTCCGACGACGGGGTCCTCGGCGTTGTACGAGGCGGTTAGGGTGCGGGCATGGCGAACAAGGCGAAGGCCGAGAACGTGCAGGCCGCGAACGTACAGGCCGAGATCGGCGTGATCGGCGGCTCCGGGTTCTACTCGTTCCTCGACGACGTGACCGAGGTCCGCGTGGACACCCCGTACGGGCCGCCCAGCGACTCCCTCTTCCTCGGCGAGGTCGCCGGCCGGCGGGTCGCCTTCCTCCCCCGGCACGGTCGCGGCCACCATCTGCCGCCGCACCGGATCAACTACCGCGCCAACCTGTGGGCGCTGCGCTCGGTGGGCGCCCGCCAGGTCTTCGGTCCGTGCGCGGTCGGCGGCCTGCGCCCCGAGTACGGGCCGGGCACGCTGCTGGTGCCGGACCAGTTCGTCGACCGTACGAAGTCCCGCCCGTCGACCTACTTCGACGGGCTGCCGATGCCCGACGGCACGGTGCCCAACGTGGTGCACGTGTCGCTGGCCGACCCGTACTGCCCCACCGGGCGGGCCGCCGCGCTGAAGGCGGCCCGGGGGCGGGAGTGGGAACCGGTGGACGGCGGCACCCTGGTCGTCGTCGAGGGGCCCCGCTTCGGGACCCGGGCCGAGTCCCTGTGGCACCGGGCGCAGGGCTGGTCGGTGGTGGGCATGACCGGCCACCCGGAGGCGGCGCTCGCCCGTGAACTGGAGCTCTGCTACACCTCGCTGACCCTCGTGACCGACCTCGACGCCGGTGCGGAGAGCGGCGAGGGCGTCTCGCACGAGGAGGTGCTGCGGGTGTTCGCGGCGAACGTGGACCGGCTGCGGGGCGTTCTGTTCGACGCGGTGGCCTCGCTGCCGGCGACCGGGGAGCGGGACTGCCCGTGCGGGGCGGCGCTGGGCGGGATGGATCCGGGGATCGCGCTGCCGTAGGGGGTGGTGCGGCGAGGCGCCGAAGTACTGGAACACCCCGTTCCGGTGAGGAAGTTGTCCACAGCCGGCCAGTGGTCCACGGGTGTCGGCGGGAACCGGCGAAAAGCCTCATCGTGGGAGCGCAAGCCGGTCCCTCGTCACAGGTGGTGGTCACCCGTGTTCCGTCCCGCCCCGCCCTCTCCGTCCCCCCTCCCCTCCTCGTTCCCTTCTTCGCTTCCACCCGGCACCGACACGCCGCCCACCTGCGAGGTGCCGCACTTCGCCCCGGTGCGGGTGCGCGGCGGGCGTCACCGGCTGCACCGGCTCGTGCGTCACCGGCGACGTGCCCTCGCCGCCGGGCTCGCCGTCACCGCCGCGGCGCTGGTGGCCGCGGGCCCGCATCCGGTCACCGGGGAGCAGGAGACGCGGCGGGCACGCGGGCATCCGGTGGCCCAGCCGGTGGGCGAGCGGCACGGCACCCGGCTCGTGGCGGCGCCGGTGCGTATCGCCGACGCGGCCACGGTGCGGCTGCTCAGGCCGGGCGACCGCGTCGACGTCGTCGCGACCGGGGACGGCGGTGCGGGCGACGCCTCCGTACTCGCGCGCGGTGTGCGGGTGACGAAGGTGCCCGAGCCCGTGGAGGGTTCGGCGGCGGGTGGGGCGCTGGTCGTGGTCTCGGTGCCGCGCGCCACCGCGCACCGGTTGGTCGGCGCGGCTACCACGGCGCGGTTGGCGGTGACCCTGTGCTGAGCCCGTCAAGTCGCTCGTTCGAGGGATCGGATTGGACAGGACGGCCCAACGCTGTCGTAGGTTTCGGAACGTTTGGTTCCTACACCTGTTCAAGCGAGGAGTGCTCCCACCGTGAGTGAGAAGAACGAGCCGAGCGTCTTGCAGGGCTTCAAGGCCTTCCTGATGCGCGGCAACGTCATCGACCTGGCGGTGGCGGTCGTCATCGGCGCCGCCTTCACCAAGATCGTCAACTCGGTGGTGGAGGGGGTCATCAACCCGCTGGTCGGGGCGTTCGGCACGCAGAGCCTGGACGGTTACAGCTCGTGCCTGAAGGGCCCGTGCACCGGGACCGGGGACAGCGCGACGGGCGTGCGGATCCTCTGGGGCTCGGTGCTGGGGGCCACCCTCACGTTCCTGATCACGGCGGCCGTCGTCTACTTCCTGATGGTGCTGCCCATGTCGAAGTACCTGGCCCGGCAGGAGGCCCGCCGCAAGGCGAAGGAGAGCACCGAGGAGATCATCGAGGTCTCCGAGCTGGAGGTGCTCAAGGAGATCCGCGACACGCTGATCGCCCAGCGCGGTTCGGGACACGACCGCTCCTAGCGCGGGCGGTTGCGACGCGTGCGGCCGGTAGGCGGGCGCCCGGCGGGCGGGTGAAGGCCCGCGGGGTTCAGATGTGGTGGGGCGGCTTCTCGTCGAGGAAGCGCTTCAGGTCGGCCGCGCTGTCGCCCTCGGGCCGCTCGCCCCAGCCGCGGTCGGTGTCGTCCGAGGTCTGCTGGTCCAGCGGGTCGTCGAAGACCAGCGCGGGCCTGGGCGCGCGGGGCTCGGGTTCGGGGGTGGTACTCATGGTTCCAGGGTACGGCTCGCGCCGTGGACGAGGTCCCGGCCGGCCGGCGGGACGTCCTCGTCCGCCCGGCCCGTCCGGCGGACGGGGTGGTCCGCAAGCACATCCGCACCGTCTCTGCTGTGCTGGGAGCCATGATGTCCAGTCCGCCCTCCGCAAGCGCGCCTTCCGGGCCACCCCCCGACGGCCACCCTCCCGTCCGCCGGCTGAAGGCCCGCCCCCGGCACGAGCAGCACCGCACCGCCACGCCGCTGGAGCTCTTCTTCGACCTGTGCTTCGTCGTCGCCATCGCCCAGGCCGGCGTCCAGCTGGTGCACTCCGTCGCCGGGGGGCATGCCGGCCAGGGCGTCCTCAACTACACGATGGTCTTCTTCGCCATCTGGTGGGCGTGGATGAACTTCACCTGGTTCGCCTCGGCGTACGACAACGACGACGTTCCCTACCGGGTCGTCACGCTGGTCCAGATCGCCGGTGTGCTGGTCCTGGCGGCCGGGGTCTCCCGGGCGTTCGAGGACCACGACTGGGTGGCCGTCGTCATCGGCTACGTGATCATGCGGGTCGCCATGGCGGCACAGTGGCTCAGGGCGGGCCGGTCCGCGGCACCGCCGGAGAGCACCATGGCCCGGAGATACGCGGCCGGCGTGCTGCTCTGCCAGGTCGGCTGGCTGGGACTGCTGCTCCTCCCGGAGAGCAACCGGGGCTGGCTGTTCCTGGCGATGGTGGTGCTGGAGCTGTGCGTACCGGCGTTCGCCGAGCGCAAGCACCCGTCGTCCTGGCATCCGCACCACATCTCCGAGCGGTACGGGCTGCTCACGATCATCGTGCTCGGCGAGACCATCGCCGCGGCCACGGTCGCGGTGAAGTCGGGCATCGAGGAGAACGACGCGCTGGGCGAGGTGCTGCCGATCGCCGCGGGCGGGCTGCTGATCGTCTTCGCGGCCTGGTGGATCTACTTCGTGGTCCCCGTCCACAGCTATCTGCGGTCCAGCAGACAGTCCTTCCTGTGGGGTTACGGCCACTACCTGGTGTTCGCCTCGGCGGCGGCGATCGGGGCGGGACTGGAGGTGGCGGTGGAGCAGGCCGTGGGCAAGGCGCACATCTCGACGCTCGCGGCGGCCTTCGCGGTGACCCTGCCGACGGCGGTCTTCCTGCTCACGGTGTGGACGCTGCACGCCCGGCACTTCAAGGTGGGCATCGCCGAGCAGCTCGTGCTGCCGACGGCCGCGCTGCTCGTGCTCGCCTGCACCTTCCTGGGCGGCGAGGCCGTGCTCGTGGCGGGAGTCGTGCTGACGCTGGCCGTCGCGGCCGGGGTGACGCTGACCGCGCGGCGGACCGAACGGGAGCGGCGGAGGACAGCGGCACCGGCCGCCTGAGCCACGGCTCGGCGCCCGCCGCGTCGCCGATCCCTGCCCCCGCCGCCGATCCCTGCCGCGGCGCCGATCCCTGCCGCGGCGCCGATCCCTGCCGCGCCGCCGGTCGCGACCGCCTCGCCGTAGGCCGCGGCCATCTCGCCGTAGGCCGCGACCGCCTCGCCGAAGGTCGCCGCCGGTTCCCGTGCCTCCCTCGGTTCCCGTGCCGCCGTCGGCGGCTGGACGAGACTGGCCGTATGACAGTTGACGCATTGACAGACGTCGCCGGTCTGCTGGTGGGGCATGCGACGCGTACCGGGGACGGGTGGCTCACGGGGACGACGGTGGTGCTCGCGCCGGAGGACGGGGCGGTCGCCGGTGTGGATGTGCGCGGCGGCGGCCCCGGCACCAAGGAAACCGACGCCCTCGATCCGCGCAACCTGGTGCAGAGGGTGCAGGCGGTGGTACTGACCGGCGGCAGCGCCTACGGGCTGGACGCGGCCTCGGGGGTGATGGCCTGGCTGGAGGAGCGGGGACGCGGGGTGCGGGTCGGTCCGGACCCGGCGCACGTGGTGCCGGTGGTGCCCGCGGCCTGCGTCTTCGACCTGGGGCGCGGGGGCGACTTCCGGGCCAGGCCGGATGCGGCCACCGGATACGCGGCGGCGGAGGCGGCGTACGCGAGCACGCCGGGCGCACAGGTGGCCGAGGGGTGTGTCGGGGCGGGCACGGGTGCCGTGGTCGGCACCTTGAAGGGCGGGGTGGGCACCGCGAGCACCGTGCTGGACTCGGGGATCACGGTGGCGGCGCTGGTGGTGGCCAACGCGGCGGGGTCGGTGAGGGATCCGGAAACGGGGGTGCTGTACGGGGAGTTGTTCCGGGGCGGGCGGGTGGAGTACCCGGCGCCGGACGTCCACGAGAGCGCGGGGCGGCGGCTGGCCGAGGTCGCGGCGAGGAACGCGCCGCCCCCGCTGAACACCACGCTCGCCGTGGTCGCCACCGACGCCGACCTGTCCAAGGCGCAGGCGCAGAAGCTGGCCGGGACCGCGCACGACGGCATCGCGCGTGCCGTGCGGCCCGTACATCTGCTCAGCGACGGTGACACGGTCTTCGCCCTGGCGACCGGGGAGCGTCCGCTCGACGCGGGGCAGCCGCTCGCGCTGAACGAGGTGCTGGCGGCGGGCGCGGACATGGTGACGCGCGCGATCGTGCGCGCGGTCCGGGCCGCCGGGCCGGTGGACGGTCCGGGCGGCGCGTGGCCGTCGTACGGAGAGCTGTACGGCGAGGTGCGACGAGAGGTGTGAGGAGCGGCGTACGCGGCGCCGTACGGAGGGGCGTCCAGGGGCAGTTGCCTCGTCCGCGTTGCGATTGTCCGGGTTTTGTCACGTGTCGGCGTTCCCTGCGGCCGGTGGGAACCCCACGGGCCGCCGGGCCCCTCTACACGGCTGAAGCGAACACCGCACAACACCCGAACCTGGAGCAGCCCGTGACAACGCCGGACATAGCCACGCGGCGCGTACTGGGGGCCTGTGCCGCCCTGGTGGTCGGCGCCCTCACCCTCACCGCCTGCGGCGGAAGCGCCAGTGCCGACGACAAGAAGGACGGCAAGGGCGGCGCCGGCTCCGCCGACACCTCGGTCGCGAAGCTCGTGATCTCGGCCAAGGACGGGTCGACCGGCGCCTCGATCAACTCGACCGGCGTGAAGGTCAGCGACGGCAAGCTCACCGACGTGCGGATGACCGTGGCGGAGAGCGGTGCCGCCGTACCGGGCGCGGTGTCCGGCGACGGCGGCAGCTGGAAGCCGAAGGAGCAGCTGGAGCGGGGCACGAAGTACCGGATCACGGCGCGGGCGAAGGACGCCGACGGCCGCACGGCCGCCGCCGACTCGGTCTTCACCACCGTCTCCCCGGACAACAGCTTCGTCGGCACGTACACCCCGGACGGCGGCAGCACGGTCGGGGTGGGGATGCCGGTGTCGTTCACGTTCGACAAGGCGATCACCGACAGGAAGAGCGTGCAGTCGCACATCACGGTCTCCTCCAGCAGCGGTCAGGAGGTGGCCGGGCACTGGTTCGGCGCGCAGCGGCTCGACTTCCGGCCCCAGGAGTACTGGAAGGCCGGTTCCAAGGTCACGATGAAGATCGACCTGGACGGGGTGGAGGGCGCGAACGGCCTCTACGGCGTGCAGAAGAAGACCGTCACCTTCACCGTGGGCCGCGCGCAGGTCTCCACGGTGGACGCGAACACGCAGACCATGACGGTGGTGCGCGACGGCAAGACGCTCAAGTCGGTCCCGATCTCGGCGGGCAGCCCCGACAACCCGACGTACAACGGGCAGATGGTGATCTCGGAGAAGTCCGAGCAGACGCGCATGGACGGGGGGACCGTCGGGTTCGGCGGCGAGTACGACATCCCGGACGTGCCGCACGCGATGCGGCTGAGCCAGTCCGGCACCTTCATCCACGGCAACTACTGGTACAGCCGCGGCAATCCGCCCTTCGGCGCCCAGGGCACCAGCCACGGCTGCGTCGGGCTGGCGGACGCCCAGGGCGCGCAGGGCGACACCCCGGGCAAGTGGTTCTACGACAATTCACTCATCGGGGACGTCGTGATCGTCAAGAACTCCCCCGACGACACGATCGCGCCGGACAACGGGCTCAACGGCTGGAACATGCCGTGGAGCGAGTGGACCGCCCAAAGCGCGGCCTGACCGGCTGCTGACCAGCGAATTTTGACGGTTCGTCGGGCCGCGCGGAAACTTTTCGCGCGGCCCCCGCGTTTTTCGTGCGTACGTTTTCTCGGTTCCCGGACATGATGTCCGACCGAGGGGCTACGGTATGCACCCACAAGGTGACATGCAGCAACGCCGGGAGAAACCTTGAGCGTTCCGTACGAGACGGCAGCGTACGAACCACCCGAGTCGCCCGAGTCTCCGGAGGAGCACCTCATGCGGCTGCTCGGACGCGCCCTGAACTCGTTCGAGCTGCCCGACGAGACCCTGCGGCGGCTGGACTGCGCCCTGGCGCACGACGGTTCACTGCACTCCGCACACCACAGCGCGGGGCTGCACCGCGAGACGTACCGCCACACCTGGCTGCTCGCCGACGGCTCGGCGCTCACGCTCTGGGAGCTGGTCCACAACACCGCTCCGGGCGGCGAGCCGCAGCACGAGGTCTACGTCGACGAGGAGGAGCTGCGCGCCGCGGGCTCCCGGCTGGCGCTGCCGCCCGACACCCCCGATTTCGAACTGCCGGTGCAGGTGCAGGTGCAGCTGTCGCCCGTCCCCACCCCGTGCCACGCCTACGTCCCCGACGCCTCCGCGGACCACGCCCGCCGGCTGCTGCGCCGCGCGGAGAACGCGGACCGTCCCGACGCCGATCTGGCCGACCGGCTGGCGACGGCGTGCGGGCACCAGATCACCCAGGCCTTCGGCGGTCCCGGCCGCGCGGGCCGCGCCCGGATCGGCTTCTCGCTCTACGAGCACGCGTTCCTGCTGCGCGACGGCGTGGAGGTCTCCCTGTGGGAGGTCGAGCACACGGCCACGCCGGACGGGCGGCACATGTGCGAGGTGTACGCCAGCGAGGACACGGCCCGCCGGGCGATGGAGCGGCGCGCGGCACAGGTGTCCCCGTAGCGCGCCCCGCTCCCGCACGGCCCCTTACGCGGCCACCGGCTGCTTGGCTCCCGGCGCCGGGGCCGACGGGCCGGCACCCCCGCCGGGTCCCTGGGCCGCCGCTCCCGGCACCGGCTTGCGCAGCCCCTTGAGGACGATCACCAGGGCCGTGGTGACACAGACACCGGCCGCGATGGCGACCAGGTAGAGCAGCGGGTTGCCGATCAGCGGCACCACGAAGATGCCGCCGTGCGGGGCGCGCAGCGTCGCACCGAAGGCCATCGACAGGGCGCCGGTGAGCGCGCCGCCCGCCATCGACGCGGGGATGACCCGCAGCGGGTCGGCCGCGGCGAACGGGATCGCGCCCTCGGAGATGAAGGAGGCGCCCAGCACCCAGGCGGCCTTGCCGTTCTCACGCTCGGCGGCGTTGAAGAGCCGGCCGCGCACGGTCGTGGCCAGGGCCATCGCCAGCGGCGGGACCATGCCGGCCGCCATGACCGCCGCCATGATCTTCATCGCCGAGTCGCTGGGGTCGCTGACCGCGATGCCGGAGGTGGCGAAGGCGTAGGCGACCTTGTTGACCGGGCCGCCGAGGTCGAAGCACATCATCAGGCCGAGCAGCGCGCCGAGCAGGACGGCGTTGGCGCCGGACAGCCCGCTCAGCCAGTCGGTCATCGCCTTCTGCGCGGACGCGATGGGCTTGCCGATCACCACGAACATCAGGAACCCGACGACCGCTGCCGAGATGAGCGGGATCACCACCACCGGCATGATGCCGCGCAGCGCCTTCGGTATGCGGATCCGCTGGATCGCCAGCACCACGGCGCCGGAGATCAGACCGGCCGCCAGGCCGCCGAGGAAGCCGGCGTTGATGGTGAGCGCGATCGAGCCGCCGACGAAGCCGGGGACCAGACCCGGCCGGTCGGCCATGCCGTAGGCGATGTAGCCGGCCAGCACCGGGACGAGGAAGGCGAAGGAGACGCCGCCGATCTGGAACAGCAGCGCCGCCCAGCTGTCCGCCTGGGTCCACACGAAGTGGTCCATCACGGAGGGCGCCTTGTTGATCTCGTAGCCGCCGATGGCGAAGCCCAGGGCGATCAGCAGACCGCCCGCGGCGACGAACGGGACCATGTAACTGACGCCGGACATCAGCCACGTGCGGAGCTTGGTGCCGTAGCCCTCGCCGGACTCGCCGCCGCGCTCGACGGGCGTCGCGCCCGGGGACGCGGAGGTGGCCTCGCCGCGGGCCGCCTTGTCGCGGACCTCGCCGATCAGCTCGCCCGGCCGGTTGATGGCGGCCTTGACGCCGGTGTCGACGGTGGCCTTCCCGGCGAAGCGTTCCTTGTCGCGCACGGGCACGTCGTGGGCGAAGATCACGCCGTCCGCCGCCGCGATCACCGCCGGGTCGAGCCGGGTGAACCCGGCGGAGCCCTGGGTCTCGACGACGACTTCGACGCCCGCCTCGCGGCCCGCGTTCTCCAGCGACTCGGCCGCCATGTAGGTGTGCGCGATGCCGGTGGGGCAGGAGGTGACGGCGACGATGCGGAAGGGGCGCTCGGGCCCGTCGGCCTCCTCGCCCGTACTGCCCGGGGCGGTCCCGGCGGAGGCCGCCGCCGGGGCCGCCCCGGAGTCCTGGCCGCCCTTGGCACCGGCACCGGCACCGGTCGGTTCCTCGCCGCGGATCAGCGCGGCGGCGGCCGCCGCGTCGCCCGCCGAGCGCAGCGCGTCGGTGAACTCGGCGTTCATCAACTGCCGGGCCAGCGAGGAGAGGATCGTCAGGTGGGCGTCGTCGGCGCCCGCCGGAGCGGCGATCAGGAAGATCAGGTCGGCCGGTCCGTCCGCCGCCCCGAAGTCGACGCCGGCCGTGCTGCGCCCGAAGGCGAGCGTCGGCTCGGTGACGTGCTCGCTGCGGCAGTGCGGGATGCCGATGCCGCCGTCGAGGCCGGTCGGCATCTGCGCCTCACGGGCGGCCACGTCGGCGAGGAAGCCCTCCAGGTCGGTCACCCGGCCCAGGGCCACCATCCGCTCCGCGAGGGCACGCGCCGCCGCTTCCTTGGTGTCGGCGGACAGGTCGAGGTCGACCAGGTCCGCGGTGATCATGTCGCTCATCGCGGGCTCCTTAGCTCGCGTATCGCCCGGAACGTGGGGTGAGGGGCGGGGGCGGGGAGGGGGACGGGGGCACAGCGGTGGGGGCCGGGGACGGCCCCGGGGAGAAGGCTGTCGGCGGGGCGGGGGGTCATGACGTCGGCTCCCCCAGTACGCGGTCCACGGGCACCTCGGCCGTGACCGTCACGGCGGCCGGGTCCAGGTCGTGCGGCGTCGGCATCACGCTGCCGGGCAGCTGTACGGCGGCGGCGCCGTGCGCGACGGCGGAGGCGAGGGCGCCGGGACCCGTCCCGCCGGCGACGAGGAAGCCGGCGAGGGAGGAGTCCCCGGCGCCGACGTTGCTGCGTACGGCGGCCACGCGGGCGGTGCCGAACCAGGTGCCCGCGTCGTCCACGAGCAGCTGCCCGTCGGCGCCAAGGCTGGCGAGCACGGCCCCGGCACCCAGCTCCCGCAGTTCCTCGGCGGCCTTCACGGCGTCGCCGACCGTGGCCAGCGGACGCCCGACGGCCTCGGCCAGCTCCTCGGCGTTCGGCTTGACCACGTCGGGCCGCTCGCGCAGCGCCCGCAGCAGGGCGGGCCCGGAGGTGTCCAGCGCGATGCGGACACCTGTGGCGTGCGCGCGGGCGACGAGGTCGGCGTACCAGGACGGGGCGAGTCCGCGGGGCAGGCTGCCGCAGCAGGCGATCCAGTCCGCGCCGGGCGACTGCCGCCGTACGGTCTCCAGGAGCAGTTCCCGTTCCGCCGGGGAGAGTTCGGGGCCCGGGGCGTTGATCTTCGTCAGGACGCCGGCGGCCTCGGCGAGCGCGATGTTGGAACGGGTGGGCCCGGTGATCGGCACCGGCGCGACCTCGATGCCCTGCGCGTCGAGCAGGTCGGCGACGAGGGCGCCCGGGGCCCCGCCCAGCGGCAGCACCGCGACGGTGCGCTGCCCGGCGGCGGTCACCGCGCGCGAGACGTTCACACCCTTGCCGCCGGGGTCGACGCGCTCGCCGGTGGCGCGGACGACCTCGCCGCGGTCGAGGGAGGGCACCTCGTAGGTGCGGTCCAGCGACGGATTGGGGGTGACGGTCAGGATCATGCGCGTACTACTTCCGTGCCGGCGCGCTCGATGTCGCCCGCGTCCTCGGGGGTCAGTCCGTTGTCGGTGATCAGGAGGTCCACGTCGCTCAGGGCGCCGAAGCGGGCGAACTGTTCCTGGGCGTACTTGGAGGAGTCGGCGAGCAGCACCACGCGCCGGGCGGCGGTCAGGGCGGCCCGCTTGACGGCGGCCTCGGCGAGGTCGGGGGTGGTCAGCCCGTGCTCCACGGAGAACCCGTTGGCCGCGACCACGGCCACGTCGGCGCGGATCTCGCCGTACGCGCGCAGCGCCCAGGCGTCCACGGCGGCGCGCGTACGGTGCCGCACGCGCCCGCCGACGATGTGGAGCTGGATGCCGGGGTGGTCGGCGAGGCGGGCCGCGATGGGCAGGCTGTGGGTGACCACGGTCAGCGAGGCCTCCGGCGGGATCGCCGCGGCCATGCGGGCCACCGTGGAACCGGCGTCGAGGATCATCGTGCCCTCGACCGGCAGTTCCGCGAGGGCCGCCTTGGCGATGCGGTCCTTCTCGTCGGCGGCCGTGGACTCGCGCTCGGCGAGGTCCGGTTCGAAGTCGAGCCGCCCGGCCGGGATGGCGCCGCCGTGCACCCGCCGGAGCAGACCCGCGCGGTCGAGCGCCTTGAGGTCGCGGCGGATGGTCTCCGCCGTCACCTGGAACTCCTCGGCCAGCGAGACCACGTCCACCCGGCCGCCGTCCCGGGCGAGCCGGAGGATCTCCTGCTGCCGCTCCGGTGCGTACATGACCGTTCACCTCCGACCCGCGCCCGAACCTGTGGTTTCACCCGGAGGCTACGCCCGGTTGTCCGGAATGTAAACAGGAAGCGGAAACACCCAGACCCGAAGCAGACACAAACGGGCATCGGTGTGACGGGAGGCGGACCCGGCACCTCCGTGTCAGGCGGTACCCACACCCGCAACACCCACCGGCGCCCGCACCGGCGCGGGCCCGGGCACGCCGAGGCGCGGGGAGGGTCAGGCGGTGGCGGGGGCTGTCTTGGACAGCGGCACCCGGGCCTTGGGCAGCGGAGCGAGGGCAGGCCGGAAGGCGGCCAGGGCGGGCACCGGCACCTCCGTGCCGGGTCCGCCTCTCGTCGGCTTCGGCCTCAGACCAATGCGGGCTCCTTCTCCTCCGCACGGTCCTCCGCCTGGCCCCCTTCCACGTGCTGGGCCGGCCGCCGGGGCAGCGCGAACATCAGCAGGAAGATCACGCCCAGCACCGCGGCCACCCAGCCCAGCGCGTTCTGGAAGGCGTCCACGTAGGCGGGGCCGACGCGGGCGGGGGTGAGGTGGTCGCTCATCGCGCCGAAGAAGACCACCGACACCAGCCCGAGACCGAGCGCGTTGCCCATCTGCTGCACGGTGTTGATGAGCCCCGACGCCGCCCCGGCGTGCTCGCGCGGCACCTGGGAGAGCACCGCGTCGGTCAGCGGCGCCACGATCAGGCCCATGCCGAGGCCCATCACGGCCAGCGGCAGTGCCATCTGCCAGGACGTGATGGCGAGCCCGTAGCGCCCGGACTCCCAGATGTAGAGGAGTACTCCGGCCGCCATCACCAGCGCTCCCGCCTGCAGCACCTTGCGCCCGAAGCGCGGGACCAGCTTCTGCACCGAGATCCCGGCGGCGGTGGACACGGCGATCGAGAACGGTACGCCGGTCAGTCCGGCCCGCAGCGGGGTCCAGCCGAGCCCGTACTGCAGGTACAGCGTCCACACCAGGAAGAAGATGCCGAGGGCGACCCCGAAGACGGTCTGCACGGCGATTCCCGCCGCGAAGCTCTTGACCTTGAACAGCGACAGCTCCACCAGCGGCGACCCGTCCCGCGCGCTCTTGCGCCGCTCGTAGGCGACCAGGACCGCGAGGACCACGACCGAGCCGGCCATCGAGAGGTGTCCCCACAGCGGCCAGCCCAGCTCCTCGCCCCGGGTGAGCGGGTAGATCAGCATCAGCAGTCCGAGGGTGACCAGTGCGACCCCGACCAGGTCGAGCCGCAGGGCGCGCGGCGCCTTGGACTCCGTGATGAAGCGGCTGCCGAGGACCAGGCCCGCGATGCCGACCGGCAGGTTGATGAGGAAGATGGGCCGCCACTCGAGACCGAAGAGGTTCCACTCGGTGAGCAGGGCGCCCAGCAGCGGCCCCGAGACGGCACCGAGTCCGACGATCGCGCCGAACAGCCCGAAGACCTTGCCGCGTTCGTGCGCCGGGAAGGTGGCGTGCACGATCGACAGCACCTGCGGCACCATCAGCGCCGCCATGCCGCCCTGGAGGATGCGGGAGGCGACCAGCATCTCCGGGTTGGCGGCGAGGCCGCACAGCGCCGAGGCGAGGGTGAAGCCGCCGATGCCGACGAGGAAGACCCGCTTGCGGCCGTGGATGTCGCCGAGCCGGCCGCCGGTGATCAGGCCGGCCGCGAAGGCCAGGGCGTACCCGGCGGTGATCCACTGGATCTGGCTGAAGGAGGCGCCCTCGTCCTGCTTGATCGAGGGGATGGCGATGTTGACGATGGTGACGTCTACCAGGTCCATGAACGCCGCGGTCATCACGATCGCGAGCGCGAACCAGCGGCGTCGGTCGCCCGCGTCGGCCGCGGCGGGCGAGAGGGGCGCGCCGGCCGCGACGGGCGAGAGGGGCGCGCCGGCCGCGGTGGGCGGGACGGGTGCCGGGTCCGGGGTGTGCGTGGAGGTCATGAGAGGAACCTATGGGGGCAGTAGGCCGGATCGTGTCCTAGATCTGCGGCATCCTCGAACGCATGACGACGGACACTCCGGCCCGGCTGCTGACGCTCCTCTCGCTCCTCCAGACGCCCCGCGAATGGCCCGGCGGCGAGCTGGCCGAACGCCTCGGGGTCTCCCGGCGCACGATCCGGCGGGACATCGACCGCCTGCGCGAGCTGGGCTACCCGGTGCAGGCGACGATGGGCGCCGACGGCGGTTACCGGCTGGTGGCGGGCAAGGCCATGCCGCCGCTCGTGCTCGACGACGAGGAGGCGGTGGCCATCGCGGTCGGGCTGCGGGCCGGCGCCGGGCACGCGGTCGAGGGCCTGGACGAAGCCTCGGTGCGGGCCCTGGCCAAGCTGGAGCAGGTGCTGCCGTCCCGGCTGCGGCACCGGGTCACCACGCTCCAGTCCGCCACCACGCCGCTCACCAGCGGGGACGGGCCGAGCATCGCGCCCGAGACGCTGACCGTGATGGCCTCGACGGTGGCCGGGCACGAGCGGCTGCGGTTCGCCTACCGCGCGGCGGACGGCGCCGGGACGCGACGCGTGACGGAGCCGTACCGGCTGGTGTCGACGGGGCGGCGCTGGTACCTGGTCGCCTACGACCTCGACCGGGACGACTGGCGGACCTTCCGGGTCGACCGGGTGAGCGAGCCCTTCGCCACGGGGGCGCGGTTCGCTCCCCGGGAACTGCCGACGGGGGACGCGGCCGAATACCTGCGGCACTCGATGCAGCGGCGGAACGACTCCTACGAGATCGCGGT
The DNA here is from genome assembly GCF_041538145.2 of Streptomyces sp. MMCC 100. NCBI lineage: Bacteria > Bacillati > Actinomycetota > Actinomycetes > Kitasatosporales > Streptomycetaceae > Streptomyces > Streptomyces sp. MMCC 100. Next base: position 338,367 of record NZ_JBGORK020000001.1, on the reverse strand, counting down.
CGTCTTCCACGCACCGGCCGAGGCCGTCGCGCCCCTGTTGCCGCACTGGATGGGAACCCCCGAGCCGGTGGACGGCTGCGCGTCGTGCGTGGTGCGGGCGACCGTGTCCGGTTCGGTGGAGTGGATCGCGGCCCGGCTGGCGACGACCGGGCTGGAGTTCCGGGTCCGGGAGCCCGCGGAACTGGTGGAGTGCGTACGGGAGCTGGGGGCGCGGCTGGGCCGGGCGGCGGGGGCCGACTGACCGGCTCCCGCCGCGCGCGCCCGGTTCTCACCCCGTTCCGAACGGCGGCCGCCGTGCCTTCCCGCCCTCACGTCTGCTCCGCGGAGCCGTCCTGCCAGGCGAAGTCCCGCAGCACCTCCAGGTTCAGCAGCGCCTGCTCCAGGGGGCTGCTCGCCTCCTGGGGGGACGACGACGCCCAGTACTCCGCCGCGACGCGTACGGCCGCACCCGCCACGGCAGCGGCGAAGTGCAGGCGGGGAGCGGCGGCCAGTCGTGCGGCAACGTTGTCGTCACCGCCGGACATCCGCGCGGCCAGCGCCTCCACCAGCCCCCGTTCCGTGGCGTGGCAGACCTCCGCCCACACCTTGCGCAGCACCGGACTGCTCTCGGCCAGGCGGATGAGGGTGCGGGCCCACTCCCAGGAGGGCGCCGAGACGCCCCCGCCCGGGGTCAGCGTGTGCCGCACGGCGTGTTCCAGGGCCTGGGGCGGGGACAGTTCGGCCGGGGCCTCGCGCACCGCGCGTACCCACCGCTCGGCGCCCAGGGCGTAGAGCGGGGCGATCGCCTCCTCCTTGGCCGCGAAGTAGCGGTAGAAGGTGCGCGGGGCGACTCCCGCGGCCCTGGCGATGTCCTCGGCCCGGGTGGCCCGCAGGCCCTGGCCGACGAAGAGGCGGGCCGCCGCCCGGGCGATCTCCATCCGGGTCTCGGCCTTGCGCCGCTCGGTCAGGGAGACCGGTCCGAACGGTCCCGGTCCGGGGTCGGGAAATGCTGGGACGGTGCTGCTCACTTCGGCAGGCTATGCCGCTGTGGCAGAATCTGCCATCCGGCGGGCCACCCCGGGGTTCAGGTTCGGGGTGCCCCGCCTCTCCCGCACTGCTCCGCCCGCTGCCGCACTGCTCCGGCCCGCTTCCGGCCGGCCTCCCGCTGTGGAAAGAGCCGGGCTGCGGCGCCCGGGGGGAGGGGCGCCGAGCCCGGCTCGGGAGGTCCCGGCGCCGGGGGGAGTGCGTCGGGACGTGGTCCAGTGGTGCTGCGACGGGCGCGGTGCGAGCCGTTGTCGGAGGCCCGGACGATCGGGCCGGATATACGGGCTCGATCGTCTCTTTCCCGGCCCCGGCGGGTTGAAGCAGCGTTGTACGGCCATGTTTGCGCCGGGTTCAGCACCCGGCGTACGCCCCATCCGCCACGTCACGCCCCCGCGTCACGCGGCAGCCGGGCCGTACGCCCGGCCGTCGCCTCCGGCGAGGCTACGCGGCCGCCTCGAAGCCGGTGTCGCGGGCCAGCTTCTTCAGCTCCAGCAGCGCGTGCTTCTCGATCTGGCGGATGCGCTCGCGCGTGAGCCCGTGCTCCTTGCCGACCTCGGTCAGCGTGCGCTCGCGGCCGTCGTCGATGCCGTACCGCATCTTGATGATGGAAGCCGTGCGCGGGTCGAGGCGGCCGATGAGGTCGTCGAGCTCCTCGCTGCGCAGCAGGGTCAGCACCGACTGCTCGGGCGTCACGGCCGAGGTGTCCTCCAGCAGGTCGCCGAACTGGGTCTCGCCCTCGTCGTCCACCGACATGTTCAGCGAGACCGGGTCGCGGGCCCAGTCGAGCACGTCGGTGACGCGCTCCGGCGTCGAGCCCAGCTCGGCCGCGATCTCGGCGGGCTCCGGCTCGCGGCCGTGCTCCCGGTTGAACTCACGCTGCACGCGCCGTATCCGGCCCAGCTCCTCCACCAGGTGGACGGGCAGGCGGATGGTGCGCGACTGGTCGGCGATGGAGCGGGTGATGGCCTGACGGATCCACCAGGTCGCGTACGTCGAGAACTTGAAGCCCTTGCGGTAGTCGAACTTCTCGACCGCGCGGACCAGGCCGGCGTTGCCCTCCTGGATCAGGTCGAGGAGCGGCAGACCGCTGCGCGGGTAGCGGCGGGCGACCGCGACGACCAGGCGGAGGTTGGAGCGGATGAAGACGTCCTTCGCCCGCTCGCCCTCGTCGATCAGGGCCTGGAGCTCCTCACGGGTGGCGTCCGCCCCGGTCTCCTCGTAACCTTCGAGAACCTGCCGTGCGAACACACCCGCCTCGATGGTCTGGGACAGCTCGACCTCCTTGGCGGCGTCGAGCAGCGGTGTCCGGGCGATCTCGTCGAGGTACATGCCGACCAGATCGCGGTCGGCGAGCTCGCCGCCGTTCGCGCGGACGCTGGTTGCCGAGCCGGAGGTCTCGCCGGTGGCGGACTTACGACGGGCGACGGCACGGGTTGCCATGCGTGCTCCCTTGCGATGGTGGTTCAGCGGGTGGTCCTGTGGACGCTCGGGTGCCTTGCGGGGTTGTCTCCGTTGTCTCCGGTCCCTCTCGGGACTCTCCTCGGGTGCCCTGCATCCGATGGAAACAACGACTGGAATCCGGACAGAATTCCCAACCCGCCCCTCGATTTTTCTGATCATGCAGTACCCTGTGCCGCCACACGAGGAGGGGCGATGCCGTCGGGAACTGCGGAGGTCCAGGTCAGGCCGGGAGTCGAGGACGATCTCAAGGCCCTCACCGACCTGTACAACCACTACGTGCGTGAGACGCCCGTCACGTTCGACACCGAGCCCTTCACCCCGGAAGAGCGCCGCCCTTGGCTGCTCTCCCACCCTGAAGACGGCCCGTACCGCCTGAGGGTTGCCACGCACGCGGACTCACAGGAGATTCTGGGGTACGCCACATCCAGCCCCTTCCGCGCGAAGCCCGCCTACGGGACCTCGGTGGAGACCACCGTCTACGTCGCCCCGGGGGCCGGCGGCCGCGGCATCGGCTCGCTCCTCTACACGTCCCTCTTCGACGCCCTGGCCGGCGAGGACCTGCACCGCGCCTACGCGGGCATCGCCCAGCCCAACGAGGCGTCCGGCCGGCTGCACGCACGCTTCGGCTTCCGGCCCGTCGGCACGTACCGGGAGGTGGGCCGCAAATTCGGGCGGTACTGGGACGTGGCCTGGTACGAGAAGCCCCTGTAGCCCCACGGCCGGCAGCGGGGCCGCCCCCTCGCCGCCGGTCAGCCGAACTGCACCGAGCGCTTGGCCAGCCCCATCCAGAATCCGTCGATCACCGACCGCCGCAGGTCCAGCTCACCGGCCGCGTCCGCCGCGCCCATGGTCACGAACAGGGGCGCGAAGTGCTCGGTGCGCGGATGGGCGAGCCGCCCCGCCGGGGACTTGTGGGCGAAGTCGAGCAGCCCGTCCACGTCTCCGCCCTCCAGCGCGCGCCGCCCCCAGTCGTCGAACTCCGCGGACCAGGAGGGGATGCCGCCCTGACGGAGCGCGGCCAGGTTGTGGGTGAAGAAGCCGGAGCCGATGATCAGCACGCCCTCGTCGCGCAGCGGCGCGAGCCTGCGGCCGATGTCCATGAGCCGCGCCGGGTCGAGGGTCGGCATGGAGACCTGGAGGACCGGAATGTCGGCGCCGGGGTACATCTCGACCAGCGGCACGTAGGCGCCGTGGTCGAGGCCGCGGTCGGGGACGTCCTGCACGGGCGTGCCGGGGGCGCGCAGCAGCCCCCGTACGGACTCGGCGAGCGCGGGCGCACCGGGAGCCTCGTAGCGCACCTGGTAGTAGTGCTCCGGGAAGCCCCAGAAGTCGTGGACGAGGGGGACGGTCCGGGTGGCGCCGAGGGCGAGCGGAGCCTCCTCCCAGTGGGCGGAGACGACGAGGATCGCCTTGGGGCGGGGCAGTGCGGCGGACCAGGCGGCGAGTTCGCCGGGCCAGACGGGGTCGTCGGCCAGCGGCGGGGCGCCATGACTGAGGTAGAGGGCGGGCATGCGCTCCACGGGCATGCGTTCCTGGGCGACGGCGGCGACGGCGGCGACGGCGGCGACGGTCATGACTGCTGCTCCGATATTTGAACTCTCAATCTTTACCTGCCATCAATCTACGCCGAGTTTGTTTAACATTCAAAGAGTCGTCTCGTACAGTGGGACACATGAACGACGAACCCCGATGGCTCACCGCCGAGGAGCAGCTCGTCTGGCGCTCCTACATCGAGGCCGCCACCCTCCTGGAGGACCACCTCGACCGGCAGCTCCAGCGCGACGCGGGCATGCCGCACGTCTACTACGGCCTGCTGGTCAAGCTGGCGGAGTCACCGCGCCGGCGGCTGCGGATGACGGAGCTGGCCAAGTACGCGAAGATCACCCGCTCCCGGCTCTCGCACGCGGTCGCCCGCCTGGAGAAGAACGGCTGGGTCCGCCGCGAGGACTGCCCCTCCGACAAGCGCGGCCAGTTCGCCATCCTCACGGACGAGGGGTACGAGGTGCTGCGCCGGACCGCACCGGGCCACGTGGACGCCGTACGCCAGGCGGTCTTCGACCGGCTCACCCCCGAGCAGCAGAAGTCCCTCGGCGAGATCATGCGGATCGTCGCCGAGGGACTTCAGCCGAGCGAAGCGGGTGCGGACCTGCCCTGGCTGCGCTGAGCGCGCGGCCGGGCAGTCAGGGCAGGTCCGGGGGAACCGTGCGGACGGGGCGTCCCCTCCCCGTACGCACGGGTGGAACAGGAGCCCGAGCGGGTAACGGGTCCGGCGTCGTCAGTGGGCGACGACCGGCACCGGCAGCTCGTCCTCGACCGCGTCGCCCGTACCGGAACCGGTGACGGCGGGGCCGCCCGGCCGCCCGGCGTTGACGAGGGTCAGGGCGATCGCGGCCGCCACGACCAGGATGCCGACGGCGAACCAGATCGCGCTCGTGTAGCCCTGCACCTGCCCCTGCAGCTGGACCAGCTGCTGCTGGGACCGGGAGGACGCGCCCCCGATGTGGTCGGCGATGTACGACGTGGTGGCCGAGGCGGCGATGGTGTTCAGCAGCGCCGTACCGATCGCGCCGCCCACCTGCTGCGAGGTGTTGACCATCGCGGAGGCGACACCGGCGTCCCGCGGCTCCACGCCCATGGTGGCCATGGACATCGCCGGCATGAACGCCGTACCCATGCCGAGGCCGAGCAGGAGCATGCCGGGCAGCAGCACACCGGCGTAGGAGGTGTCGACCTCCAGCTGGGTGAGGAACAGCATGCCGACCGCGGCGACCAGGAAGCCGGGGCCCATCAGCAGCCGGGGCGGGACCCGGGTCATCAGCCGGGTGCCGATCTGGGTGGAGCCCGTGATCATGCCCGCGATCATCGGGAGGAAGGCGAAGCCGGTCTTCACCGGCGTGTAGCCCTTCACGATCTGCAGGTAGTAGGTCAGGAAGAGGAACAGGCCGAACATCGCGATGATGGCCAGGCCCAGCGAGAGGTAGATCCCGCCCCGGTTGCGCTCGGTGATCACGCGCAGCGGCAGCAGCGGGGCCTTGACCCGGGACTCGACGATGACGAAGGCCAGCAGCAGCACGGCCGAACCGACGAACATGCCGACCGTCACGGCGTCGCTCCAGCCGTTGGACTCGGCGCGGGTGAAGCCGTAGACGAGCGCGACCAGACCGAGGGTGGACAGGATCACGCCGGGGATGTCGAGCGGCGAGCGGTTGCGGCCGCCCTTCGGCTCACGGATGACGAAGTACGCGCCGGCCGCGGCCACGATCGCGAACGGGATGTTGACGAAGAACGTCCAGCGCCAGTTCAGGTACTCGGTGAGGAAGCCGCCGAGGATCAGACCCACGGCACCACCGCCACCGGCGATCGCACCGTAGATGCCGAAGGCCTTGGCGCGCTCCTTGGCGTCCGTGAACATCACGGCGAGCAGGGAGAGCGCGGCGGGCGCGAGCAGGGCACCGAAAACGCCCTGGAGGGCGCGGGAGCCGAACATCATCGCCTCGTTGGTGGCCGCGCCGCCCAGCGCGGAGGCGACGGCGAAGCCCGCCAGCCCGAGGACGAAGGTGCGCTTGCGGCCCCACAGGTCGGCTATCCGGCCGCCGAACAGCAGCAGACCGCCGAAGGCGAGGGCATAGGCCGTGACGACCCACTGCCGGTTGCCGTCGGAGATGCCGAGGTCCTGCTGTGCGGAGGGCAGGGCGATGTTCACGATGGTGGCGTCGAGGACCACCATCAGCTGGGCGAGCGCGATGAAGACCAGCGCTTTCCAGCGGCCGGCGTCCGGGGCGTCGGAGACGCCGGAGGCCTTGACGGCTGTTTGAGACATGGGGATACCCACTTCGGACTTCGTGACGGAAAAAGACGAGAAAAGGGACGACTGAACCCGCGCCGACGGCCCGCTGTCAGCGGGAGCGCTGACAGCTCGGCGTCGGTGGCGGAACTGGCGGGACTGGCGGGACTACTGGTCGCAGGGCCGGCGCAGGTCCTCCAGAGTCACGGCCGCACCCGGCAGGGCGGAGCGGGCGGGAACCCGCAGCCCGTCCAGGAACAGCTGAAGATGGCGATGGACGAACCGGTCGGCGCTCATGCACCCCGTACCGGCCGGGGGCCGGCTGAGCTGGGCGGCGGCGATCATCACATCGCCCACACCCACGTCACTACGGAGCTGACCGGCCGCCTTCGCCCGGTCCATGACCTCGGCGACGAGTCGTTCGACCCGTTCGCGCGCCGCCTCCAGGTCGGGGTGGTGCTTGTCGAACGTGCTGGACACCATGGGACACAGCGCGCTGATCCGCTCGTCGGCGGAGGCGTGCACGAAGCGCTCCAGCGCCTCGAACGCGTCCCCGGTCTCGTCGAGGGCCAGCTCGGCCGCCCGTGCCGTACGGTCCATGACCGAGCAGACGACCTCGCGGACGAGGGCGTCGCGGTCGGGGAAGTTGCGGTACACCGTGGCGTTGCCGACGCCGGCCCGGCGGGCGACGTCGTCGAGCGGCACGTCCGGCCCGTGCTCGACGAACATCTCCCGGGCGGCGGCGACGATCCGCTCCCGATTGCGCAGAGCATCGGCGCGGGGCCGGGCCGCCTTGCGCTGATCAGGGATCGCGGTCTGCACGGCGTACTCCTCGGTCTCTGTGAGGGTGTCTGTCACGGATGTGACGACTGGGTTCACGATCCGGGGAGGGAATCCCCGTTTCGCTCGGACACAGGTCTGAACGGGGAAACGATCCCCGGTTATTTCCCGCCCCCGAAGAACTTTTCAGTGACCTGAGTCACATCACGGTCCGGCCCGTCCCCCGGTCGGCGGCTACCGGTGAGAAACCCACGATCGGCCTCTCCAGCGCGCGCCCGCCCACCCGGCGGCACAGGGTGAGCCCAAGGGCGCAGCCGGTGTCGGGCGGCTGCCGTGGCACGGGGAGGTCCGCATGCAGCCGCACGGGCAGGCGCAGCCGCCGAGCCGCCGCATACGCCCGCGCCGGCTGGCCGCGGCCGGGACCGTCGCCGTCCTGACCCTCGCACTCAGCACCTCGGCCGGCACCGGCCGGCTCGCACCCGGCACCTCGACCGCGGGCCCCGGCCCCGCCGCCCTCTCCCGCTCCTCCGCGCACGGCCCCTGCATGATCAGCGGCGGCTCCGAGATCCAGATGTCCGAGGGCGTGCCGACCTCCACCGGCTACGCCCGCTCGACCGGCACCGTCCGCGCCCTCAACCTGATGATCGACTTCTCCGACGCGCCCGGCGAGGGCAAGGCGCTCGACCGGTACGCGGAGTTCTTCCCGAAGACCGAGGAGTGGTTCCGCACCAGCAGCTACGGCCGCCTCGACTACCACCCCGAGACCCCGATCCGGGACTGGCTGCGGATGCCCAAGTCGTTCGCGGAGTACGGCATAGAACGCGGCGCCCCTTTCGAACCCGGCTACCGCAAACTGGTCCAGGACCTGGTCGCGGCGGCCGACTCGAAGGTCGACTTCCGCTCGTACGACCTCGTGAACGTCCTGGTCACCCCGAACGCGGGCCCCTCCGCCCTGGACACGGTCCTGTCCGTGACCTTCGCCGGCAACCAGGAGGCCCCGGTCGCCGACGGCGTCCCGGTGGCCAACGCCTCCTTCGTCTACTCCCGCCAGGACGACGGCTCCGGCTCCTACGACGAGACCGGCTACCGGGTCCTCCCCCACGAGAACGGCCACGTCTTCGGCCTCCCGGACCTCTACACCCAGGAGGGCGGCGGAGCCGTCGGCCACTGGGACATCATGAGCGAGGACTGGGGCGCCGACAACGACCTCCTCGGCTGGCACAAGTGGAAGCTGGGCTGGCTCGACCGCACGCAGGTGCACTGCGCGTCCGCGCCCGGGACGACCGAGTACACACTCACCCCGCTGGCCCGCAAGGGCGGCGACAAGCTGGTGGTCCTCCCGCTGAGCGGCACGTCCGGCTACGCGGTCGAACTGCGCACCCGCGAGGGCAACGACGCGACGGTGTGCCGTCCCGGCGTACTCATCTACAAGGTCGACGCGGACGTCGACACCGGAATGGGCCCGGTACGGGTCTACGACTCCCGGCGCGACAGTGGCGGCTGCACCCGCAGCCCCAACGTCCACGCCGAACTCTCGGACGCCGCCTTCACCGAGGGCGAGACCTTCAAGGACCCGCGCAAGGGCATCACGATCAAGGTGTCGGAGAAGGACCGGAGGGGAGACGTCCGGATCCGGGTCACCCGGAAATGAGGGGCCGGGCGGCGGGAGCGGTGGGCCGGCGGCGCGAGGAGCACCAAGGTGCTCACGGGCACTCCCGGGGACCGGGCTACCGTAGGCGCCCTGCCGTGATCGCCGTACCGGAGAGTCGATGCCCGCCCACACCACTCACGCCACGCCGGCCGAGGCGGTCGCGCCGGCCGAGGCGGTCACACCGCTCCTGCGCGGCATCGCCGTACTCCGCCGGCTGACCGAGGCGAACGACGGCACCCTCAGTCTCAGCGCCCTGGAGAAGACCACCGGCCTGGCCCGCTCCACGGTCGACCGCCTCACGGCGACCCTCGCCCGCATGGGGTACGTCCGCCTGGACGGCCGCGACGTGACCCTGGCCCCCCGCCTGATGGAACTGGGCAACGCCTACCTCGCCGCCCTCCGCCTCCCCACCCTGCTCTCCGCCCGCGCCGACGCCCTGGCCGACGAACTGGACGAGTCGGTGTCGCTGGCGGTCGGCGACCGGGACGGCATCCGCTTCATCCACCAGGCCACCCGCCGCCGCGCCATGTCCCTGAGCTTCCGCATCGGCGACCTGCTCCCGGCCGAACGCACGGCCCCCGGGCCCCTCTTCGCCACGGAATGGACGGACCCCGACTGGCACCGCTGGCGGGAGCGCCGGGAAGCGGACCCTGCGGACCACACCTTCCCCGCCGTACCTCCCCTCCAAAACCCCGCCCCCGACGAGGACTTCACCCTCCGTACGTCCGCGGCGGCGACCGACGACTACGCACTGGACGACCAGCTGATCGAACCGGGCCTGGTGGCGCTCTCGGTCCCCGTTCGGGAGCCGGGCACCGGACGGGTGGCCTGCGTGGCGAGCGTGGTGAGCCACACCAGCCGCCACACGGCACCGGACCTGCGGACGGCCCTGCTCCCCCGCCTGCGCACGGCGGTGGCGGCGATGGAGACCGACCTGCGCACGGCCCCTCCCCCGGCCCCGGGCCCACCCCGCGCGGGCCTGGCCACCTGGACAGGCGCATCAAAACAAGAACTGGGCCGGGAGTTCGTGGAGTCCCTGGCCCGCGGCCTGACCGTACTCACCGCCTTCGGCGAGGGCCGCTCCGCGCTCACCCTGACCCAGGTCGCGAAAGCGACGGGCCTGGCCCGGGCAACCGCACGCAGGGCCCTGATCACTCTCACGCACGCGGGCCTGGTGGCCCCCGCCCCCGACGCCACCTTCGCCCTCACCCCCCGGGTCCTGTCCCTCGGCTTCCCGCCCCTCTCCCACACCTCCCTCCCCGAGATCGCCCAGCCCCACCTGACCGCCCTGGCCGACCGCGTCCACGAATCGACCTCGCTGGCCGTCCTGGCGGACTCGGGCGAGGAGATCCAGTACACGGCCCGGGCGTCCACGACCCGCGTCCTGAGCGCCCGCGTCACGGTCGGCACCCGTCTCCCCGCCCACGCGACGGCACTGGGCCGCGTCCTGCTGGCCCTCCCCGAGGCCCGGACGCAGGGCTACGCCCTGGTCGACGAGGAACTGGAAGCCGGCCTGCGCGCCATCGCCGTCCCGGTACGCGACCGCACGGGGAGAGTGGTGGCGGCGCTGAACGTGGCCATGCACGCGGCCCGCCGCACGACGACGGCCTGCGAAACGGAGATCCTTCCGGAGCTGACCCGAACGGCGGGCGACATCGAGGCAGACCTACGCGTAGCGGGCCGCTTCGTCCACGTCCCCGCGACGTGACCCACACCCCGGGCTCCCCCTCCACCCCCGCCTCCGATCCGCTAACCTGTTGGCACCGCCGCCCACAGCGGCAGGCCCCGCCTTCGTAGCTCAGGGGATAGAGCACCGCTCTCCTAAAGCGGGTGTCGCAGGTTCGAATCCTGCCGGGGGCACCAGTTCAGAAGGGGCCCACCTCCGGGTTTTCGGAGGTGGGCCCCTTCTGGCATCCACGTCTGACATCAACGCGGGCGGTCACTGTCGCCTGCGTCCTCATCTGAGGTCGCGGACTCGCAACGGCGGGACAATCTTCAGGATGCGTCGGCGTAGGCGAAGTGGAGGCCACAGACGGTGCACCGGAAGAGCATGGCCGTCATCCCCTCGCCGAGGTGGGTCAAGATGCGCTCGACCTGGCTTTCGTCGTGGCAGCCGTCCATGCGCATGTCGGCCCGCAGCTGGTCGAGGGCTTCGGGATGCTGCGCCAACTCGGTGTACCCGACTTCACCCACGAAGGCACCTGCGTCGTGGCAGTGGACGAGCCAGTGCGGATCCTGCCAAGCGTGGAACCCGGGTGTGCGGCGGGTGACCTCGTGCAGCACGTCGTCGCTCACGCCGTCGAGCCCGTAGGAATCGGTGAATTCACCCGCGAAGCGATCAGCCGCGCTCCCGTCTGCGATGCACCAGGGGCAGAAGCGTCCGCTGACCTCTTGCGCGGAGTAGAAGGTGGCCGTGTAGATCCAGCCCGTGCTGCGGCCGCAGCAGGCACATAACTCTACGGACGCGCGGATGGACCCGCTTGCCAGGGGATCCGGGTGATACCGGAAGAAGGGCAGGTCGGCGCTCATCGCAGCTTCCTGATCTGCGCGTCGGTGGCCATGCCTACTGATCCCATGGAGAGCAGTCTGTCCGCAAGGAAGTTTGCGATCAAGCGGCGTCATCGAATCGCTGCTGGCCCGCCAGAAGGCCCCAGACCAATGACGGTCCGGGGCCCTTGATACCTACGTGCTTCAACTCCGTTGGTCACTGACGACCAGGACGCCTCCGCAGCAGCCGGTCCACGTGGCTCATAGCCTCACGCTGGGTGTCCTGCACGACGTGGGTGTAGACGTCCATGGTGATGCTGATCTGAGAGTGCCCGAGGATCTCCATTACGACGCGGGGTGCGACTCCGGCCGCCGTGAGAAGCGTGGCAGTGCCGTGGCGGGCATCGTGCAGCCGGATCACGCGGAGGCCGGCGGACTCGGCGACGCGAGTGAAGGAGCGGTAGACGTTCCGCGGCTCGACCTGGCGGCGGGTACGGGTGGTGAAGACATAGCCGGACTCCTGCCACTGCTCCCCCGCCTTGACCCGAGCAGCCGCCTGCCGCATCCGATGGCAGCGCAGGTGCGCGATGCAGAGGGCGGGCAGCGGGACGGCCCGGCGACGGCGGCTCTTCGGATCGTCGTCGTAGAGGACACCCCGACGCCGCTGCGTCTGCTGGCGGACGTAGAGAACACGGTTGTCAAGGTCGAGGTCCGACCAGCGCAGGCCGATGATCTCTCCACGGCGGAGCCCCATGGCGATGGCGAGCACGAAGGCCGCGTACAGCGGGTCCTTGCGGGATGCCGCGAGGAAGTCGAGCGTCTCGCCGAGGGTCCAGGGCTTCAGTTCACGATTGTCGGTGCGGGGTGGCTCGACCAACTTGGCGACGTTGCGTGTGATCAGTTCCTCGCGGCAAGCGGAGGAGAGCGCCGACCGCAGGACGCGGTGGGACTCCTTGGCGGTCGCCGCGGTCGTCTCCTTCTCCAGGCGGACGAGGAAAGGGTCTGTCAAACGTGCGGTGTAACTGGGGTAGTTGGGGTTACTGGCGGGCTGCCGACAGGCGGCCGTCGAAGGTGATGTCGAAGGCGTTCAGCGCGGTCTTCCAGCGCATGGTCCAGCGGGCCTGGNGCCTCCCACGTCCTTCATCGGTTCCTGGTGCCAAGGCATCCACCGTGCGCCCTTAAAAACTTGGCCACAGATGCTCGCGTCCACTGTGCAGTTCTCAAACAACGACCAACCACCCATCACCCCGGAAGAAACTCCCGAGTGCACTGGGGCCGGCAACCGAAGACCCAGCCTCACGGCCGTGCCCTCAGACACCCAACAGCGTGCCCGACACCCTCGCCGCTCTTCCTTCCGTTCCACGCCGAAGCAGTACTAGGAATTCAAGCCGGTCAAGTGTGCCGAGTAGTCAACGTTCCACCCATGAGCAACCAGCATCAGACATTCGCTGATGTACTGGCCTCTGACCGTGTCCCGAAGGACCCGGTAAGAAGTGCTCCTTAGAAAGGAGGTGATCCAGCCGCACCTGCCTCCCACGTCCTTCATCGGTTCCTGGTGCCAAGGCATCCACCGTGCGCCCTTAAAAACTTGGCCACAGATGCTCGCGTCCACTGTGCAGTTCTCAAACAACGACCAACCACCCATCACCCCGGAAAAAACTCCCGAGTGCACTGGGGCCGGCAACCGAAGACCCAGCCTCACGGCCGTGCCCTCAGACACCCAACAGCGTGCCCGGCCCGGTCCCTGTCCGGACTCACGTTCCACGCCGAAGCAGTACTAGTGATCCATCAAGAAAACCGTGCCGAGTAGTCAACGTTCCACCCATGAGCAACCAGCATCAGACATTCGCTGATGTACTGGCCTCTGACCGTGTCCCGAAGGACCCGGTAAGAAGTGCTCCTTAGAAAGGAGGTGATCCAGCCGCAGTTCTCAAGGAACGGACGCTTCCTTTGTACTCACCCTCTCGGGCTTTCCTCCGGGCGCTTCCCTTCGGTCTTGCGTTTCCGACTCTATCAGATCTTTCCGATCCGATTTCCTCGGTGCTTTCCAGGTACCCGCTTTCGCGTTTCCCTTTCCGGCGGTTCCGACTCTATCAGATCCTTTCGGGCTCTGATTCCCCGTCAGAGGGGGTTGTCTTCGCGGCCCGTGGGCCGTTTCAACGAGGTGAGACTCTAGCGGACTCCCGGCTCCCGAGCTAATCGGGGGTCGCGTTCTTTCGAACGTGGATTCCTCATTCCGTAAATACACGCACCGACAGGACGACGACGCCGACAACGCGACTGTTCGTCGAAGAGTGGTTGGTACCCGCGGAATCGCTGTCCGGGGACCGACCGGGGTCGGCGCTCACGTCGGACAACTCGGAGAACATTAGGAGTGCCGAGCAGTCGTGTCAAATCCCGGGTGGTGCGGGGTGCGCGGGCGTACTGTGGGGCTCGTGATGACGCGTATGTGCAGCCAGCTCTGGTGGGCCGCCTGACGGCGGCCGTACACACGTATGCACTCGACGGCCGCCGCTTCGGCGGCCGTTCTCGTATCTCCCTCCAGGAGGGGCCGGCCGGCGGGTGGCGGCGGCCCTGACCAGGAGGTGGAGAGATGACACGGGTCTTCAGCGGGGTCAAGCCGACCGGGCACCTGACGTTGGGGAACTACCTGGGCGCCATGCGGCGGTGGGCTGCGGTGGACCAGCACCGGTCGGACGCGTTGTTCTGCGTCGTAGACCTGCACGCGCTGACCGTGGACCACGACCCGGCGCGGGTGCGCAGACTCAGCCGGCAGGCGGCCTCCCTGTTGCTTGCGGCGGGGCTGGATCCCGAGCTGTGCACCGTGTTCGTGCAGAGTCACGTGGACGAGCACGCCCGGCTGTCGTACGTACTGGAGTGCGTCGCGACCGACGGGGAGATGCGGCGGATGATCCAGTACAAGGAGAAAGCCGTGCGGGAGCGGGGGCGGGGCGGGAGTGTGCGGTTGTCGCTGCTGACGTATCCCGTGCTGATGGCGGCGGACATCCTGGCGTACGGGACGGACGAGGTGCCGGTCGGGGACGACCAGACGCAGCACGTAGAGCTGGCGCGGGATCTCGCGGTGCGGTTCAACCAGCGGTACGGGCACACGTTCGTGGTGCCGCGGGCGACCGGTCCGGCGGTGGCCGCTCGGGTCATGAACCTGCAGGAGCCCGCTTCGAAGATGGGCAAGAGCGACGACGTCGGGCCGGGGATCGTCTATCTGCTGGACGAGCCGGACGTGGTGCGGAAGAAGGTCATGCGGGCCGTGACCGACAGCGGACGTGACGTCGTCTACGACCGGGAGGAGCGGGCGGGGCTCGCGAACCTGCTGGAGATCCTCGCCGCCTGTACGGGTGGGGACCCGGCGGAGCTGGCGGGTGGGTACGACTCGTACGGCGCGTTGAAGAAGGACACCGCGGAGGCGGTCGTCGAGGTGCTGCGGCCGGTACGGGAGCGGCACAAGGAGCTGTGCGCCGATCCCGGGTACGTGGAGGGCGTACTCAGGGACGGAGCCGAGAAGGCTCGGGCGATGGCGCGGCCCACCGTGGACGCGGCTTACCGGGCGATCGGGTTGCTGCCACCGGTGAACGCCGCCCGGTAGGCGCGGGGGCCGGTGGCAGGGCGTGCCACGTCAGTCCTTGGTGCCGGAGGCCAGTTCGCGGCTGCGGTCGCGGGCGGCCTCCAGGGCGGCGATGAGAGCGGCGCGGACGCCGTGGTTCTCCAGTTCGCGGATGGCGTTGATGGTGGTGCCGGCGGGGGACGTGACGTTCTCGCGGAGCCTGACCGGGTGTTCGCCGCTGTCGCGGAGCATCTTCGCGGCGCCGATCGCGGACTGGACGATCAGGTCGTGGGCCTTGTCGCGGGGCAGGCCGAGGAGGATGCCGGCGTCGGTCATGGCCTCGACCAGGTAGAAGAAGTACGCCGGTCCGGAGCCGGAGAGCGCGGTGCAGGCGTCCTGCTGGGATTCGGGGACGCGGAGGGTCTTGCCGACGGCGCCGAAGATCTCCTCGGTGTGGGTGAGGTGGTCGGCGGTCGCGTGGGTGCCGGCCGAGATCACGGACATGGCCTCGTCGACGAGGGCCGGGGTGTTCGTCATGACGCGGACGACCGGGGTGCCGGGAGCGAGGCGCTCCTCGAAGAAGGCGGTCGGGATGCCCGCCGCGCCGCTGATGATCAGGCGGTCGGCCGGGACGTGCGGGGCGAGTTCTTCGAGGAGGGTGCCCATGTCCTGCGGCTTGACCGTGAGGATCAGGGTGTCGGCGGACTTGGCGGCCTCGGCGTTGGTGACCGGGGTGACTCCGTGACGGGCGCGGAGTTCGTCGGCCCGCTCCCGGCGGCGGGCGGTGACCAGGAGGTCGGCGGGGGCCCAGCCGGCTCCGATCATGCCGCTGAGGAGGGCTTCGCCGATCTTGCCGGTGCCGAGGACTGCGACTTTCTGGGTCATGGGTTGGGTGCCCTCCGGTGCCCTGTGTGTTCTTGGGTGCGTCGTGCGTCGTGCGTCGTGCGTCGTCCGTCGCCGTCATCCTCGCATTCAGGGGGGTGGGTGGGGCGTCGCGTCCAGTCCGCGGGACGGTGTGGCAACGGTGTGGCAGGTGCTGCAGGAATTTCTCTCGCCCCCGCCGCCCCTTCCCGTTCCCGTCCCTGGGGGCTGCGCCCCCAGCCCCCTTCCTTCGGCCTGGACGGCCTCGTCCTCAAGCGCTGGACGGGCTGGTTGGTTATGCCGTTCGGCGTTTCAAAGTCGCCGCGCCCAGGGCCAGGACCAGGAGTGCACAGCCGGCGACGATCAGGGCGTCGCGGACGAAGGTGGCGGTCATGTCGGTGTGGCGCAGGACCTCGTTCATGCCGTCCACCGCGTAGGACATGGGCAGGACGTCGGAGACGGCTTCCAGGGCCGGGTGCATGTTGTCGCGCGGGGTGAAGAGGCCGCAGAGGAGGAGTTGGGGGAAGATCACGGCCGGCATGAACTGCACCGCCTGGAATTCGGAGGCCGCGAAGGCCGAGACGAAGAGGCCGAGCGCCGTGCCCAGGAGGGCGTCGAGCAGCGCGACCAGGAGGAGCAGCCAGGGACTGCCGGTCACGTCCAGGCCCAGGAACCAGACCGAGAGACCGGTCGCGAGGGCGGACTGGACGATGGCGATGGCGCCGAAGGCGAGGGCGTAGCCCGCGATGAGGTCGCCTTTGCCCAGGGGCATGGCGAGGAGGCGTTCGAGGGTGCCGGAGGTGCGCTCGCGCAGTGTCGCGATGGACGTGACCAGGAACATCGTGATCAGCGGGAAGATGCCGAGGAGCGAGGCGCCGATGTTGTCGAAGGTGCGCGGGCTGCCGTCGAAGACGTAGCGCAGCAGGAAGAGCATCACGCAGGGGATCAGCATCAGGAGCGCGATGGTGCGGGGGTCGTGTCCCAGCTGGCGCAGGACGCGGGTCGCGGTGGCCGTGGTGCGGGTGAGGCTCAGGGGGCGGGTGGGGGCCGGGGTCGTCGTACCGGCGGGTGCGGGGGCCGTGGGGGTGGTCATCGGGTGGTCTCCTTCGTGCGGGCCGCCGCCTTCGCCTTCGCCTCGTCGACCAGGTGGAGGAAGGCTTCCTCGACCGTCTCGGAGCCGGTACGGGTGCGCAGGGCGTCGGGGGTGTCGTCGGCGAGGACCTCGCCCTCGCGCATCAGGAGCAGCCGGTGGCAGCGCTCGGCCTCGTCCATGACGTGGGAGGAGACGAGGAGGGTGGCGCCGCGGTCGGCGGCGATGGAGTGGAACAGGGCCCACAGGTCGCGGCGGAGTACGGGGTCGAGGCCGACCGTCGGTTCGTCGAGGACGAGGAGTTCGGGGGCGCCCAGGAGGGCCACGGCGAGGGAGACGCGGCTGCGCTGGCCGCCGGAGAGGTTGCCGGCCAGGGCATCGGCGTGGGTGGTGAGGTCGACGTCGGTGATGACCCGGGTGACGTCCTCGCGGCGGTGGGCGGAGGCCGCCCGGCCGGGGTGGAGGATCTCGGCGAAGTAGTCCAGGTTCTGGCGGACGGTCAGGTCGTCGAAGACGGACGGGGCCTGGGTGACGTAGCCGATGCGGGTGCGCAGGGCCGGGTGGCCGGCGGGGCGGCCGAGGACGTCCAGGGTGCCGGTGACCTTGGCCTGGGTGCCGACGACCGCCCGCATCAGGGTCGACTTGCCGCAGCCTGAGGGGCCGAGGAGGCCGGTGATCCGGCCGCGCGGGACGGTGAAGCCGAGGCCGCGCAGGACGGTGCGGGTACCGCGGACGACGGTGAGGTCTTCGGCGTGGACGGCGGGTACGGCGGGGTCGTCGCCCTGCCCGTCGGGGGGCCGGGAGGAGTGTCCCGTCGAGTAATTCATCATGTGATGAATACTCCTCCCGGGCGCCCCATGGCGTCAAGCCGCCGCGTCAGGCCGCCGTGTCAGACCGTCGTGTCAGACCGTCGCGTCAAGCCGCCGCGTCAGGCCGTCGGGGCCGTTCCGAGGAGGAGGTGGACGTCGTACGTCTCCTCGACGAGGCCGTCCGGGAAGACCGACAGCAGGTGCCGGCGCTCCTCGGCGAAGAAGGCCGCGGCGCGTTCCTCGGTGTCGGTCAGGAAGACCGAGTGGCTGCCGAGGTTGGCCAGGTGGACGTCCAGGGGGACGCGTCGGCTCCAGCGGATCTCGCGGTGGACGAAGTCGAGGCTGCCGGTGGGGTCGGCGAAACGCGCCTCGATGTTCCGCTTCTCGGCGGAGAGGTTCTGGCCCGCGAAGTGCCGGTCGACGCGCCGGGCCGACTCCGCGATCCACCGCACGTCGAGGGCGTCGGTGTTCCACCACAGGGCCAGCGCGCCGCCCGGACGCAGCACGCGCAGCGCCTCCGGGACCGCCAGGGTGGGGTCGGTCCAGTGCCAGGACTGGGCGTAGGTGAGGAGGTCGGCGCTGTGACCGGCGAGAGGGAGGGCGTTGCCGTTGCCCCGGACCACGGGCACGCCGGGAAGGGTGCGGCGGAACTCGGTGGCCATGCCGGCGCCGGGTTCCACGGCGATCACGTCGGCGCCGCGCTCGCGCAGGCGGGCGGTGGCGAGGCCCGTACCCGCGCCGACGTCCACGACGCGGGAGCCCTTGAGGGGACGGCCGGTCAGCTCTTCCAGCGCGTCGAAGAGGGCGGGCGGGTAGGAGGGGCGGTTGGCGGCGTACTGGGCCGCGGCGGCGTTGAAGGAGTGGGCCCGGGTGCTGTGGTCGGCCTGCGCGGGGGCGGCGGCTGGAGCGGCCGAGTCGTCCGGGGGCAGAGATGTCGTCATACGGCCATGGTGGCCGGGTGGGCCGGGGGCGGGGTAGGGGTTTCCGAGAGCGCCGTGGGAGGGGCCGTCGGTCGCTCGGTTCCGGCCCTCCGCACGCGGTCCACCTCTCGCGGTCCCCCGGCTCCGGGCTCCCGCTTGGGCTGCCCGTCTCCGGTCCCCCGGCCCGACCTGCCGGCCGGTTCCAGCCCGCCGACTCCGACCCCCGCCTGCGGCCCCTGGCTCCGCTCTCCCGCTTCCGGTCCCCCGCCCGCGGCCCCCGGGGCCGGCCTCCCGACTCCCAGTCCCCGGCTCCGGTCGGCCCTTCGGTTCCCTGCTTGCGCCCCCGCCTCCTCGGTACCGGTCTCTCCGCTACTTCCTGCGGCGCTTCTTCGACGGGTTGCCCGTGCGGCGGGTGGTGCGCTTCTCGTACTCCTCGCGGGCCTTCTCGTACTCCGCGCGGTGCAGCTTCTCGCCCGGGGCTTCGGTGAAGGTGCGGAAGAAGTAGGCGAGGAGGGAGCCGACGAAGCCGATGGCGAGCAGGCCGCGCATGGAGGCCTGGCGGTCGGGGTCGGGGCGGCTGGTGAAGCCGGACCAGGTGTGGCGGAAGGCCAGGGCGCTGCAGATCGCGAACATCACGATCATCAGCAGCGAGACGAAGCTGCCGATGTCGGCGATCCGGAGGCCCTGGTAGGCGACGCGGAGCACGAAGCAGGCGGCGGCCGCCACGACGAGCGAGCCGACGGCGAGGCCCGCCCGGCGGGTGGTGTAGCCGTTGTCGTGGTTCACCCAGGTCGTGCCGTAGAACCGGAGGGGTTCGGGGCGGGGGCCCGCAGGGGTGTCCGGGGTGCCGTTCTTGCCGTTCTCTGCGCTCACGGGTCGATTATGGCGCCGGGGCGGCGCGGGCCCCGGGCGGCCCCGGCATACCGGACGAACCCCGTGGGGCCCGCGGTGCGGTCAGCCGCCCTGGCCGGCGCTGCCCATCGGGCCGACCTGCACCGGGGTGCCCGAGCCGTCCGTGACGGGCAGCGTGGCGGCGCCCGGCCAGTCGAGGGTGACCGACTTGGTCTCGTTCGGCGGGGTCACGACCAGTCCCGTGATGCGGACGCCGGAGCCGCCCGAGTCGTTGATCGGGTAGGTGATGCCGAAGGTCACCGTCTCCCCGTCCGCGAGGACGACCGGAGGGGCCTCCTCGCCCGTGCGCTTCGCGGACAGGGAGCCCGCGTTCGTCTTCAGGTCGACGCCCGCGTAGCCCGCGAGCGTGCAGTCCCGGCCGCCGCCGTTCTTCAGGTCCACCGCGACGGTGCCCTCGGTGTCGCCGCCGACGGTGGCGTCGATCGCCGTGATCTCCAGCTCGTCGGTGCGGCACTTGGCGGCCTCGCCGTCCTCGGCGGCCCCGCCTGTCCCTCCGGTCCCGTTGGGGGTCTTCCCCTCGGAGTCCGTCCCGCCCTCCTGGTCCGAGCCGGCCGATCCCGTTCCGGCCGATCCCGTTCCGGCCGATCCCGAGCCGCCGTCCGCGGAGGACGGAGCGGAGGCGGCGGGCGGGGTGGCGCTCTGGTCCGTGCCGTCGTCGTTCTGGCAGGCCGTGAGCGAGAGACCGGCGGCGAGGGCCATGGCGGCGAGGGTCGGCTTGCGAACGCGCATCGTTGTCTACCTCAGAGTCGGTTGGCGTGCCGGTCCGCCCCCACCCTTCGGTGCGGGCGGCGTTTCCGACCATGAAGAGCCACTCGGCCCGGCACGCCGTTCCTCCCGGCGACCTCCTAGTACGTCGCTGGGACAACGCTGTTACAAGGTCAGCGGGGCGGCACGGTCAGCAGCGCGGAGCCACGTAGCCGTCGCTGCCGGTGCGGATGTACGCGTCGGAGACGTACTGGCCGCTGCCGATGTTGTCCCAGATGTTCGAGGTGCCGTAGGGGCCCGAGACCCACTCCCCCGCGCGCTGGCAGTTGATCGCGACCCTGGCGCCCTCGGACAGGACCCGCACCAGGGAGTAGTTGGTGCCCGGGCCGCTGCGGACGTTCAGGCGGTAGCCCGGAGCGACCGGGTAGGAGCCCAGGGCCGCGGCCGCCGCGACGACTCCCTCGTTCGCTCCGCCTGCCTCCTCTTCCCCGCCACCGATGTTCTGGAGCTGGTCGACCGACATGAGAAAAACTCCCCCCGTTGCACCCCACGACTTTCGTGGGGGACCGTTGATACCCCAAGAACAAGCCATGAAACACCAGTTCGCACCTCGCACACGGAGGTCGGCAGGCCGCCTCTGTCCCGTACGCCCCATCGACTAGGCTCCGAACGTCGCTCGCGCGAACGAACAGCACGGGGGTGGTTCCATGGCGCCGCAGCGGGATGCCGGAGCGGACGCGGAAGCGGAACTTCCGGAGTACGCCGGTCACTACCGTCTGGAGTCCCGTCTGGGCTCGGGCGGCATGGGCGTCGTGCATCTGGCCCGCAGCACCTCCGGGATGCGCGTCGCGGTCAAGGTCGTCCACGCGACGTATGCCAGGGACCCCGAGTTCAGGGGGCGTTTCCGGCAGGAGGTGGCCGCGGCACGGCGGGTGAGCGGTGCCTTCACGGCGCCGGTCGTGGACGCCGATCCGGAGGCCGGCCGGCCCTGGATGGCCACGCTGTTCATCCCCGGCCCGACCCTCTCGGAGCACGTGAAGCGGAACGGGCCGATGGACGAGCCCCAGCTGCGCCGGCTGATGGCCGGGCTCGCCGAGGCGCTGCGCGACATCCACCGGGTCGGCGTCGTGCACCGGGACCTGAAACCGAGCAACGTCCTGCTCGCCGAGGACGGTCCGAAGGTCATCGACTTCGGCATCTCCCGGCCGAAAGACAGCGAACTGCGTACCGAGACCGGAAAGCTGATCGGCACGCCGCCGTACATGGCGCCCGAGCAGTTCCGGCGGCCCCGGGAGGTGGGGCCGGCGGCCGACGTCTTCACCCTCGGGTCGCTGATGGTGCACGCGGCGACCGGGCGCGGGCCCTTCGACTCCGACAGTCCGTACGTCGTCGCCTACCAGGTCGTGCACGACCAGCCCGATCTGACCGGGGTACCTGACTCGCTCGCGCCGCTGGTGCTGCGCTGCCTCGCCAAGGAGCCCGAGGACCGGCCGACGCCGGACGAGTTGATGCGCGAGCTGCGGTCGGTGGCGGCGGCCTATGACACGCAGGTGTTCGTACCGGCACCGCGGGAGGAACGGGCCGGGGTCCCGCGGGAGGCCGGTGAGGAAGCCGCGCCGCAGGTACCCGCCGAGCCGTCCGCACGGTCCGGGCGGCTCGTACGGCGGCTGGGGAAGCGGTCGGCGCTCGTCGCCGGGGCGTTGGGGCTCGCCGTGATCGGGAGCCTCGTGGCCGTGCAGGCGTTCGGCGGTGCCGAGCCCGCGGGCACGCCCGCCGGGCAGAGTGCGTCGGGCGGGTTCGGGGCGTGGGAGGCGGTGCCCGCGGCGAAGGGCGGCGGGATGCCGCAGTGCTCGTACGCGGCGCGGCGGCTGTTGTGCGCGCGGCCCGGTCTGGTCTTCGCGGTCGATCCGGCCGACGGGAGCACGCTGTGGCGGCACCCCGTCGAGGAGGCCGTGCGGAGCGAACCGCCGGTCGTGTCAGGTGGGCTCGTGCAGCCCGAGGTCGGCCTGCTGGGCCCGCTGGAGGCGCTCGATCCCGCGACGGGTGAGCCGGAGTGGCAGGAGGACATGCCCGCGTACGAAGGACTGCGTACCGTCGGCGACATGCTGCTGCTCACCCGCGCCGACGGGACGGTCACCGGCGTGGACAGCGCCTCGGGGCGGACGGAGTGGACGCACCGGATCCCCGGGCAGGCGGTGCCGTACTTCACCTCGTTCGCCGGGGAGCGGCACCCGGCGGCGTACGCGACGAGCCAGAGCGCGGACGGGGAGGGGACCCGGGTCACCGCGGTGGATCCGGGGAGCGGGGACGTGCGCTGGGACGCGGAGTTGGCGGGGGCGCTGACACCCGTGGGGGCGGCGGACGGTTCCGTGTTCCTCGTCGCCGAAGGGGCGACCTACGGCGACGTCAAGGCCGTGGTCCGCTACACGCCCGCCACCGGGGCGACCCGGCGGGTGACGCTGCCGATCCCGGTCGAGCAGGCGTCGGCGTCGGCGGGCGTGCGCGGGGACACCGTGTACCTCATGGGCGCGGGCGGCTCGCTGGTCGCCGTGGACATGGCGGCGGGGAAGCAGGCGTGGCGGCTGGAGACGGGGGTGAGCCGGGGTTCGGCGCCGGTCTCCGACGGGCGGCACGTGTACGTCACCGCGCCCGACGGGCGGCTCCTCGGCGTCGACGCGCGCAAGGGCAGGCTCCTCGGGCAGACCCGGCCGCGGCTCGGCTCCGACTCCGACAAGGTGCCCGCGTCACTGCCGGCGCCGCTGCTCGCGGGCGGGCATGTGTACGCCGGGGCGCCGGACGGGACGGTGTTCGGGGTGGCGGGGCGGGACCCGGGCGCCTGGTAGGGCGGGGCCCCGGGTCCCTCGCCAGGGGCGTCAGCCCAGCTTGCTGACGTCGCGGACGGCGCCCTTGTCGGCGCTGGTGGCCATCGCGGCGTACGCCTTCAGGGCCGCGGAGACCTTGCGGTCGCGGTTCTTCGGGGCGTACACGCCGTTCAGGGCCTGCTCGCGGCGGGACAGTTCGGCGTCGTCCACGAGCAGCTCGATGGAGCGGTTCGGGATGTCGATGCGGATGCGGTCGCCGTCCTCGACCAGGGCGATCGTGCCGCCGGCCGCCGCCTCCGGGGAGGCGTGGCCGATGGACAGGCCCGAGGTGCCGCCCGAGAACCGGCCGTCGGTGACCAGGGCGCAGGCCTTTCCGAGGCCGCGGCCCTTCAGGTACGAGGTGGGGTAGAGCATCTCCTGCATGCCGGGGCCGCCCTTGGGGCCCTCGTAGCGGATGACGACGACGTCGCCCTCCTCGACCTGCTGGGTGAGGATCTTCTGGACGGCCTCCTCCTGCGATTCGCAGACGACCGCCGGGCCCTCGAAGGTCCAGATCGACTCGTCGACGCCGGCCGTCTTGACGACGCAGCCGTCCACGGCGAGGTTGCCGCGCAGGACCGCGAGGCCGCCGTCCTCGGAGTAGGCGTGCTCGACGGAGCGGATGCAGCCGCCCTCGGCGTCCTCGTCCAGGGAGTCCCAGCGCTCGGACTGGGAGAAGGCCTCGGCGGAGCGGACGCAGCCGGGGGCCGCGTGCCACAGCTCGAGGGCCTCCTTCGAGGGGGAGCCGCCGCGCACGTCCCAGGTCTTCAGCCAGTCGGCCAGGGACGGGCTGTGGACGGAGTGCACGTCCTCGTTGAGCAGGCCCCCGCGGTGCAGTTCGCCGAGGAGGGCGGGGATGCCGCCCGCGCGGTGCACGTCCTCCATGTAGTACGTGCGGTCCTTGGCGACGTTGGGCGCGACCTTGGCCAGGCAGGGGACGCGGCGGGAGAGGGCGTCCATCTCGGTGAGGCCGTAGGCGACCTCCGCCTCCTGGGCGGCGGCCAGCAGGTGCAGGATCGTGTTGGTGGAGCCGCCCATCGCGATGTCGAGCGCCATGGCGTTCTCGAAGGCCGCGGGGGTGGCGATGTTGCGGGGCAGGACCGAGTCGTCGTCCTGCTCGTAGTAGCGGCGGGTCAGGTCCAGGACCGTGCGGGCGGCGTTCTCGTAGAGCGCCTTGCGGGCGGTGTGGGTGGCCAGGACCGAGCCGTTGCCGGGCAGGGAGAGGCCGATCGCCTCGGTGAGGCAGTTCATCGAGTTGGCGGTGAACATGCCGGAGCAGGAGCCGCAGGTGGGGCAGGCGTTCTCCTCGATGCGGAGGATGTCCGCGTCGGAGATCTTGTCGTTGACCGCTTCCGACATCGCGTCGACCAGGTCCAGCGTGCGCACCGTGCCGTCGACGAGGGTGGCGCGGCCGGACTCCATCGGGCCGCCGGAGACGAAGACCGTCGGGATGTTCAGGCGGAGCGCCGCGTTGAGCATGCCCGGGGTGATCTTGTCGCAGTTGGAGATGCAGATCAGGGCGTCGGCGCAGTGGGCCTCGACCATGTACTCCACGCTGTCGGCGATCAGGTCGCGGGAGGGGAGGCTGTAGAGCATGCCGCCGTGGCCCATGGCGATGCCGTCGTCCACGGCGATGGTGTTGAACTCGCGCGGGATGCCGCCGGCGGCGACGACCGCCTCGCTGACGATCCGGCCGACGGGGGCGAGGTGGGTGTGGCCCGGCACGAACTCCGTGAAGCTGTTGGCGACGGCGATGATCGGCTTCCGCCCGATGTCCGCGCCGGGTACACCGGAGGCACGCATAAGGGCGCGGGCGCCCGCCATGTTGCGGCCGTGGGTGACTGTGCGGGACCTCAGTTCGGGCATCGTCGCTCGCTCCTTCGGAGGGTCTGCCAGGAAGCGCTGACAGTTCTCTGACTGTCGTCGAGCGTACGCCGGTCATCCAGGGGTCGGGACGGGGTGTCCGGAATGCGGGACGCGCATCTCGCCGTACGCCGTCGGCGGGCGCCCTCAGGGGCCGGTGAGGTGGCCCTGTACGACCGGCGCCAGGTGGGCGACGATCTGCTCCGGGTCGGCCGAGGCCAACGGCTCCACCTTGATCACGTAGCGGAGCATCGCGCACCCCACCAGCTGCGCCGCCGCCAGTTCGACGCGCAGTTCCGCGTCCGGGCGCTCCAGCCGTGCCGCGACGCGCCGCATCACCTGGGCGGCGATCAGGCGGCGGAAGACGGCGGCGGCGGTGTCGTTGTTGACGGCGGAACGCACGATGGCCAGCACCGGCTTACGGGTCGTGGGGTTCTCCCACACGCCCATGACGAACCGGGTGAGCTGCTCCCCGATCCCGTCGAGAGGGCCGTCACCGATCGCCTCGGGTGCCTTCAGAGCGGGCGCGAAGGCGACCTCGATGGCCGCCTCGAAGACCTGCTCCTTGGTGCCGAAGTAGTGGTGCACCAGCGCCGGGTCCACACCCGCCGCCTTGGCGATGCCGCGCACGGACGTCTTCTCGTAGCCGCGCTCGGAGAACTCCTCGCGGGCGGTGGTGAGGATGCGGTCGCGGGTGACCCCGGACTCCGTACGGGGCGGGCGGCCGCGGCGGCGGGTGGCCCCGTTGGCGTCGCTCACCGGCGCTCCGTCCGTGCCGCGGAGGCCGAGGACGCCGACTGCGCCAAGTGCTTGCGGGTGAAGGCCAGCGCCTCGGCGAGATCGGCCTCACGTTCGGCGCCGGACATCGCGCGCCTGGTGTTGACCTCGATGACGACGTGGCCGTCGAAGCCGGTGTGCGTGAGGTGCTCCAGTACCTCGGCGCAGGGCTGGTTGCCGCGGCCGGGGACGAGGTGCTCGTCCTTGGCGGAACCTTTGCCGTCGGCCAGGTGGACGTGGCCGAGGCGGTCGCTCATGCGGTCGATCATGCCGAGGGCGTCGGTGCGGGAGGTCGCGGCGTGGCTGAGGTCGATCGTGAAGTGCCGGTAGTCGTCCTTCGTCACGTCCCAGTCGGGGGCGTACGCCTGCATCTCGCGGTCGCGGTAGCGCCAGGGGTACATGTTCTCGACGGCGAAGCGGACGTCCGTCTCGTCGGCCATCCGCCAGATGCCCTCGACGAAGTCCCGCGCGTACTGGCGCTGCCAGCGGAACGGGGGGTGCACGACGACGGCGGACGCGCCGAGCTTCTCGGCGGCCGCGCGGGCGCGCTGGAGCTTGACCCAGGGGTCGGTGGACCAGACGCGCTGGGTGATGAGCAGACACGGTGCGTGCACCGCGAGTATCGGCATGCGGTGGTAGTCGCTGAGTCTGCGCAGCGCGTCGATGTCCTGGCTGACCGGGTCCGTCCAGACCATCACCTCGACGCCGTCGTAACCGAGGCGCGCGGCGATCTCGAAGGCCGTCGCCGTCGACTCCGGGTAGACGGAAGCCGTCGACAGGGCGACCTTCGCGTCCGGGATGCGGACGTCGTCCCTTGGGTTTGCCACGGGGGTCAGGGTACGGGGTGCACGTCGGGGGCTGCGGGGTGCCTGTTCGCCGTTGTGGTGATTGCCATACGGCGGGTGCGCGACGGTTCGTGTTTGCTCGCGCCCGCGCGGCGGAGCCGCACATCGATACAGCCCCGCGCCCCTTTCCGGACGCGTCATCCCTGGCCCATGTGGTCCAGGCGCCGCAGGATCACGCCCTCCCTCAGGGCCCACGGGCAGATTTCCAGGTTCTCCACGTGGAAGAGGTCCATCGCGGCCTCGGCCACCAGGGCACCGGCCAGGAGCTGGCCCGCGCGGCCCTCGGAGACGCCGGGGAGTTCGGCGCGTTCGGCGCTGCTCATGGCGGCCAGGCGGGGCACCCAGGCCTCCAGGGAGGCACGCTTCAGCTCGCGCTGGACGTAGAGGCCCTCGGCGGAGCGGGCGGCGCCGGCGATGCGGGCCAGCTGCCGGAAGGTCTTCGAGGTGGCGACCACGTGGTCGGGGGCGCCGAGGCGGCTGAACTCGCCGACGGTCCGGGCGATCTCCGTACGGACGTGGCGGCGCAGCGCCCTGACGTCGTCCGGGTGGGGCGGGTCGTCGGGCAGCCGGGCGGCGGTCAGCCGGCCCGCGCCGAGCGGCAGCGACACGGCGGCGTCCGGTTGCTCGTCGAGGCCGTAGGCGATCTCCAGGGAGCCGCCGCCGATGTCGAGGACCAGCAGCCTGCCCGCGGACCAGCCGAACCAGCGGCGGGCGGCGAGGAAGGTGAGCCGGGCCTCCTCGGCGCCGGTGAGGACGGTCAGCTCGACGCCGGTGTCGGCGCGCACGCGCGCGAGGACGTCGTCGGCGTTGCTCGCCTCGCGCACGGCCGAGGTGGCGAACGGCAGGAGGTCCTCCACGCCCTTGTCCTCGGCGGCCTGCAGCGCCTCGCGGACGACCGCGGCCAGCCGGTCGACGCCGTCGGGGCCGATCGCCCCGTCCTCGTCGAGGAGCTGGGCGAGGCGCAGCTCCACCTTGTGCGAGTGGGCGGGCAGCGGGCGGGCGCCGGGGTGCGCGTCCACCACCAGCAGATGCACCGTGTTCGAACCCACGTCGAGGACACCGAGTCTCATGTACGGAACGCTACTGCCAGCGGCGCTCGCGGTGGTGCCGTCCTTGGTCCGTCCTTGGTCCGTCCTTGGTCCGTCCTTGGTCCCGTCCTTGGTCCCGTCCTTGCGGTCCGGCGACTTACCCTGGAGCCGTGCCAAAGACGAAAAAGGCGAAGGACGAAAAGTCGGTCAAGAAGGACAAAAGGCGCGCACTGGGCGAAGAGGCGAGCGACGAGAAGGGGCTCGACTTCGCGCGCGCGTGGGTGGAGTTTCCGGATCCGGCGGACGACGAGCAGGTCTTCCGGTGCGATCTGACATGGCTGACCTCCCGCTGGAACTGCATCTTCGGCAGCGGCTGCCAGGGCATCCAGGCGGGCCGCGCGGACGACGGGTGCTGCTCGCTGGGCGCGCACTTCTCCGACGAGGACGACGAGAAGCGGGTCGCCGGGCACGTGGCGAGGCTCACTCCGGACATCTGGCAGCACCACGCCGAGGGCACGCGGAACGGCTGGACCTCCGAGGACGACGAGGGCTCCCGGCAGACCCGGCCCTTCCAGGGCTCCTGCATCTTCCAGAACCGTCCGGGTTTCTCCGGGGGCGCGGGCTGCTCGCTGCACATCCTGGCGCTGAAGGAGGGCCGGGAACCGCTGGAGACCAAGCCGGACGTGTGCTGGCAGCTGCCGGTCCGGCGGACGTACGAGTGGATCGACCGGCCCGACGACACGCGCGTCCTGCAGGTGTCGATCGGTGAGTACGACCGGCGCGGCTGGGGCCCGGGCGGTCACGACCTGCACTGGTGGTGCACGTCGGCGACCTCGGCGCACGGCGCGGGCGAGCCCGTGTACGTCTCCTACCGGCCGGAGCTGATCGAGCTGATGGGCAAGGCGGGGTACGACCGGCTGGTGGAGCTGTGCGAGGAGCGGCTGGCCTCGCAGCTGCCGTTGCTGGCACCGCATCCGGCGGATCCCGCTCGCTGAGAGGCGGACCCGGGTCCCGTGCCGGTGCTACGTGCCGGACGGGCTCGGGGCGCCGCTGTCACCCTCGCCCGGCGGTGGTGACGAGCCGTCCGGGCCGCCGGTCGGGGACGGCTCGCCGGTCGTCGGGTCCGGGTCGGGCGACGTCGGCGGCGGGTCGTCGGTGGGCGTCGGGTCCGGATCGGAGGGCTGCGAGGTGGACGGGTCCGGGTCCTGGCCCGGACGGGACGGGGATGTCGTGTCGTCGGGCGTGCTGGGGCGCGGGCGCGGGCCCGGGCGGGACGGGGTGGGGGCGGGGCCGTAGCCCTCGATGGTCACGACGGCGCCGGCGGGCGAGACGGCCACCCGTGCGCTCCAGTGGCCGGACGGCTCGCGCAGGTGGTCGACGTACACCCTGACCGTCAGGGACTCGCCGGGGCGCAGGGTCCCCGAGGACTGGCTCAGGTAGAGCCAGGAGGCGCCGACGGACGCGGACCAGCGCACCGGGGCGTCGCCGGTCGCGGTCAGGGTGACCAGCGTGGTGTCGCCGTCGTGGCCGGCCGTGACCCCCAGGTGGCCGGTCCCCTTCCCGTCGGCGCCGGAGACGCCGACGACCTCCACGGAGACGTCGGCCTCGCCGTTCTCGCCGAAGCCGGTGCCCGGGGTGGTGCTGGCGTTGCCCGCGTTCTCGTAGCCATAGCCGCCGCCCGCCGACTCGCCCTCCAGGCCGTCCGGGTCCTGCGCCTCGCTGGCGCTGGCCGAGCGACCCCCCTCGCCCTCGACGACGGGGGTGCCCCGGTAGGCCGCCCACAGGGCGATCACGGGGGCGGCCACGACGGTGGCGACGACGGTGGTGGTGACGGCACGCGCGCGCAGGCGGTCCCGCCGGGCCGCGCGGTCCTTGGGGTCCATCGGGAAGCCGCGCCGGTCGAAGCGGGGGGCGCTGCCCCGCGTGCGGGGGGTGTGGGCCGGGGCTCCGTACAGGGCGGCGCGGGGGGCCTCCAGGACGGGCAGCTCGGCGGGGGTGACGCTGGTGCCGGGCCAGCGGCCGGGGATCGCGCGCTCGGCGGTACGGCGGCAGCGCGGGCAGTCGTCCACGTGCCGGACCAGCTCGCGGCGCAGGGCGCTGCTGAGGACGTAGCGGTTGTCGCCGGTGAGGCGGGCGACGCCCGCGCAGGTGCCGGTCTCGACCACGGCGAGGGCGGCGCGGGTGCGTTCCACCTCGCAGGCGGCGGAGGCGAGCAGTTCGCGGGCGGCGGCCAGGTCCATGCCGAGGACGGCGGCGACCTCGTGCGGGGCGAGGTGGTGGCGCACGGCGAGTTCGAGGGCCTCGCGCTGCTCGGGGGTGGTGCCGGCGGCCTCCGGCCAGGCGAGGAGGGCGAGTTCGCTGCGGTGCCGCTGGTGGGTCTCGTCGTCGGCCCGGGCCGTGGGGGGTGTGGGTGCCGTGGGGGCGGCGTGGGGCGCGGGGGCCGTGGTGGGGCGGCCCGCCGCGTGGCTGCTCGGACGTTTCTGCTTGGCCTCGGCCAGCCTGCGCAGGCAGGCCCAGCGGGCCAGCGCGTACAGCCAGGCCCTGCGGTCGGCCGCGGACGCCGGGCCGCGGTGGCCGCGGCGCTCGGCGAGCGCGAGGACGTCGCCCAGGGCGGCGGTCGCGGCGTCGTGGTCGCAGAGCACGGACAGGCAGTACGTGAACAGGCCGTCCAGATACGCGTCGTACGCGGCGTATCGCACGGGCGGACGCTGCGCCGGCGGCTGTGCCAGCGCCCTCGCCGCGCTGCGGTCACGCGCTTCCCGGTGCGCCCGGTGTGCGCCGGTCGTGCGGGTCGTGGTTTCCGGACTGCTCCTCATCACTCGGCGACCGTAGGGGGCTATGGGTGGCGCGAACTGGCGCGTTGGGCACTTTTAATCCGTACGGGTGAAACGATCCCTCATAAGGGGACAGGAAGCTGTCCTTCCGTGGCCGGGGCGGGGTCGTGGTCGTCCGTTCGGGGCGCCTGCGGGTGTCTGCGGCGCCCGTGCGGGTTCGGTGGATGGGTCGGGGTCGCGCAGCTGCGGGCAGTCGTGCCGCCGGGGCGGCACGGGTGGGCGGTCCCGCGCCCACGCCCGCGCCTGCGCCCTGGGAACGGACCGCGGGGCCCGCTGTCAGTGGGGGCGGTTACGGTTCGTGCATGGCTGCCCGTACGAAGTCCGCCAAGGAACGGCCGTCCTACCGCTGCACCGAGTGCGGCTGGCAGACGGCCAAGTGGCTCGGCCGCTGCCCCGAATGCCAGGCCTGGGGCACGGTCGAGGAGTACGGCGCGCCCGCCGTGCGTACGACCACCCCGGGGCGCGTGACCACGTCCGCGGTGCCGATCGGGCAGGTCGACGGCCGGCAGGCGACCGCCCGCTCCACCGGTGTGCCCGAGCTGGACCGGGTGCTCGGCGGCGGTCTGGTGCCCGGCGCAGTGGTGCTCGTCGCGGGTGAGCCGGGCGTCGGCAAGTCCACGCTGCTCCTTGACGTGGCGGCCAAGTCCGCGAGCGACGAGCACCGGACTCTTTACGTCACCGGTGAGGAGTCGGCGAGCCAGGTGCGGCTGCGGGCCGACCGGATCCACGCCATCGACGACCATCTGTATCTCGCCGCCGAGACCGACCTCGCGGCGGTGCTCGGGCACCTGGACGCCGTGAAGCCGTCGCTGCTGATCCTGGACTCCGTGCAGACGGTCGCCTCGCCCGAGATCGACGGCGCCCCGGGCGGCATGGCACAGGTGCGGGAGGTGGCGGGCGCGCTGATCCGCGCCTCCAAGGAGCGCGGCATGTCCACGCTCCTCGTGGGCCACGTCACCAAGGACGGGGCCATCGCCGGACCGCGGCTCCTCGAGCACCTCGTGGACGTCGTGCTGCACTTCGAGGGCGACCGGCATGCGCGGCTGCGGCTGGTGCGCGGCGTCAAGAACCGGTACGGGACGACGGACGAGGTCGGCTGCTTCGAGTTGCACGACGAGGGGATCACCGGGCTCGCCGATCCCAGCGGGCTGTTCCTCACCCGGCGTGCCGAGCCGGTGCCCGGCACCTGTCTGACCGTCACCCTGGAGGGGCGCCGGCCGCTGGTCGCCGAGGTGCAGGCGCTGACCGTCGACTCGCAGATCCCCTCTCCCCGGCGCACGACCTCCGGCCTCGAGACCTCGCGGGTGTCGATGATGCTGGCCGTGCTGGAGCAGCGCGGGCGCATCAGCGCCCTGGGCAAAAGGGACATCTACAGCGCGACGGTCGGTGGGGTGAAGCTCTCCGAGCCGGCCGCCGACCTCGCCGTCGCGCTGGCGTTGGCGAGTGCGGCGAGTGACACTCCGCTGCCCAAGAACCTCGTGGCGATCGGCGAGGTCGGCCTCGCCGGAGAGGTGAGACGGGTCACGGGCGTGCAGCGCAGGCTCTCCGAGGCGCACCGGCTGGGCTTCACGCACGCCCTGGTACCGGCCGATCCCGGCAGGGTCCCTGACGGCATGAAGGTCCTGGAAGTCGCGGACATGGGGGACGCCCTGCGGGTGCTTCCGCGCTCGCGTCGCCGAGAGGCCCCACGGGAGGAGGGGGACCGCCGGTAGACTTTGCCCTGGTCTCGCCCGTCCGTACGACCGAATGTGCGACACGGGAGCGCCAGAAGAACCTGCGACCGGAGGAGTGCAGTGGCAGCCAACGACCGGGCAGCAGCTCCCGGAAAGTCCGGTGGGAGTGCCGGTGCCGATGGCCTGATGCGCGCCTCACTGAGCGCCGTGGCGCCCGGCACGTCCCTGCGCGACGGCCTGGAGCGGGTCCTGCGCGGCAACACCGGCGGTCTGATCGTGCTGGGTTCCGACAAGACCGTCGAGCAGATGTGCACGGGCGGTTTCGTGCTGGACGTCGAGTTCACCGCGACCCGGCTGCGCGAGCTGTGCAAGCTCGACGGCGGCATCGTGCTGTCCTCGGACCTGTCGAAGATCCTGCGGGCGGGGGTGCAGCTCCTTCCGGATCCGACCATTCCCACGGAGGAGACCGGCACCCGGCACCGTACGGCGGACCGGGTCAGCAAGCAGGTCGGGTTCCCCGTCGTCTCCGTCTCGCAGTCCATGCGGCTGATCGCCCTGTACGTGGACGGGCAGCGGCGGGTGCTGGAGGATTCCGCCGCCATCCTGTCGCGGGCCAACCAGGCCCTGGCGACCCTGGAGCGGTACAAGCTGCGCCTCGACGAGGTCGCGGGCACGCTGTCGGCGCTGGAGATCGAGGACCTGGTGACGGTGCGGGACGTCTCGGCGGTCGCGCAGCGGCTGGAGATGGTGCGCCGGATCGCCACCGAGATCGCCGAGTACGTGGTGGAGCTGGGGACGGACGGGCGGCTCCTCGCACTGCAGTTGGACGAGTTGATCGCCGGCGTGGAGCCGGAGCGCGAGCTGGTCGTGCGGGACTACGTGCCCGAGCCGACCGCCAAGCGCTCCCGCACGGTCGACGAGGCGCTCGCCGAGCTGGACAAGCTCAGCCACGCCGAGCTGCTGGAACTGTCGACCGTGGCACGGGCGTTGGGCTACACCGGGTCTCCCGAGACACTGGACTCGGCGGTGTCGCCGCGCGGCTTCCGGCTGCTGGCCAAGGTGCCGCGGCTGCCGGGCGCGATCATCGACCGGCTGGTGGAGCACTTCGGCGGCCTGCAGAAGCTGCTCGCCGCCAGCGTCGACGACCTGCAGACGGTGGACGGCGTCGGCGAGGCGCGGGCGCGCAGCGTGCGGGAAGGGCTGTCGCGGCTGGCGGAGTCGTCGATCCTCGAGCGTTACGTCTGAGCCCGGCGGCGCGGCGGGCCCATGGTGGCCGCCGCGTCCGCGTCAGTCGTTCTTCAGGACGAAGGACGTCTGCACCTTCTCGAAACCGGCCGCCTTGGCCTCCACCAGGTAGGTGCCCGCCTTGGCCGAACCCGCGGGCGGTGTACCGCACTCGGGGGCGCTCGGCTTGCGGTCCCACTTCACGGTGTAGGTGATGCCGCTTCCGGCGGCCACCCGGTACCGCAGGCTGCCCTTGCCCTCGAC
Organism: Streptomyces sp. MMCC 100; assembly: GCF_041538145.2. NCBI lineage: Bacteria > Bacillati > Actinomycetota > Actinomycetes > Kitasatosporales > Streptomycetaceae > Streptomyces > Streptomyces sp. MMCC 100. The sequence goes on along the minus strand of NZ_JBGORK020000001.1, from coordinate 304,953 downwards.
GCAGTCGTCCGAGGACCAGTAGGCGTCGTCTCCGCTGGCCGGGGTGATCGTGAACACCGCGTGCTTCGGGCCGAGATCGACCTGGCAGTCGCCGCCGGAGGTGTTCCGCGCGGTCAGTTCGAAGGCCGGGGTCTGTCCGGGCGAGTAGTCGTTGCGGATGCTGCGCAGGCTCAACTTCACCGTACCCGGCGTGCAGTTGGGCAGGGCCGACCCGGCGGGCAGTGCGTCACCCGCGCCGACGCCGGTCACCGCGCCGCCCGCGGAGCCGCCGCCACCGACGCTGCCCGCCCCGTCACCGCCACCGGACCCACCGCCGGACTCGCCGCCGCCGGAACCTGCTCCGGCACCCGATCCGTCACCGCCGCCGGAACTCGACCCGGAGCCCGAGCCGTTGGAGTCCCCGCTCCCCGACTCGTCGCGTCCGCCCGGTGCCTGGCTGATCGCCGGGCCGGAACCCGACGGACCCGGAGTGATCGACGGCGCCGGGTTCTTGCCGTCGGCCCCGTCCTCGCGGCCCTTGCCACCGCCCCCGCCGCCGGAGACCACGATCCAGGCGATCAATAGCGCCAACAGGGCGAAAAGGGACAGCAGTACGGCCCTCCGTCGCCAGTAGATGGAGGAGGGAAGCGGCCCGACCGGATTGCGCAGAGATCCCACGGCGCAAACTGTACGAGAGATCGGCGCGTTCCCCTGTCCCACCCGCCGTTCGGGCTCGCAACTTTTACGGATCATCATTCCGGAGATCGTCCCGGCACCCCGTCGGTGATCACCGGACCCCTGTCGACGGCCGGGTGACGTCCGCAAGGGTCTCCGGTGGCGGTGTTCCCGTGCGGAGGTCCTCCCGTGGCAGGATCGGAGGGTCATGACTGCGCCCACGAAGCCCTCGCCAAGCGGACCCTCCGACCCCGCCGCGTCCGGCGTGCCGCTGCACGCCCCCGTCATCGACTGGTTCGACGAACACGCCCGCGATCTGCCGTGGCGACGCCCGGAGGCCGGCGCCTGGGGCGTGATGGTCAGCGAGTTCATGCTCCAGCAGACCCCGGTCAGCCGCGTCCAGCCCGTGTACGAGCAGTGGCTGGCCCGCTGGCCGCGCCCCGCCGACCTCGCCGCCGAGGCACCCGGCGAGGCCGTGCGGGCCTGGGGCCGGCTCGGCTACCCGCGCCGCGCCCTGCGCCTGCACGGCGCCGCCGCGGCCATAACGGAACGGCACGGCGGCGACGTACCCGCCGACCACGCGCAGCTGCTGGCGCTGCCCGGCATCGGCGAGTACACGGCCGCCGCGGTCGCCTCCTTCGCCTACGGCCAGCGGCACGCCGTGCTGGACACCAACGTCCGCCGGGTCTTCGCCCGCGCGGTCACCGGCGTGCAGTACCCGCCGAACGCCACCACCGCCGCCGAGCGGAAGCTGGCCCGGGCGCTGCTGCCCGACGAGGAGGCGAGCGCCGCCCGCTGGGCCGCCGCCTCGATGGAGCTGGGCGCCCTGGTCTGCACGGCGAAGAACGAGTCGTGCCACCGCTGCCCGATCGCGGCCCAGTGCGCCTGGCGGCTGGCCGGCAAGCCCGCGCACGACGGGCCGCCGCGGCGCGCCCAGACGTACGCGGGCACCGACCGGCAGGTGCGCGGGCGGCTGCTCGCGGTGTTGCGGGAGGCGACCGGGCCCGTGCCGCAGGCGGCCCTCGACCAGGTGTGGCAGGAGCCGGCCCAGCGCGCCCGCGCCCTGGACGGCCTCGTGGCCGACGGTCTGGTGGAGCCGCTGGCGGACGGGCTGTACCGGCTGCCGCTGAGCTGACCCACAGCCGGGGCACGGAGACTCCGGGTACCTCTGTGACAGTCACCCGGGTATCTCTGCGACAGCTCCCCCGTCGGGCAAATCACCTCATGTCGCCATCAAGTGGGCTGCCGATTTACCCGGTTCCTACTTCCGTTACACAACCGACGGACAGCCGAGGGTTTGCCGCAGGCTGCTTCGCACAGCGCCGTGACAACGCTTCCCTACCTTCGTTTGCGTGCCCAGGGGGCACGGCACGACTACGGACCACAGGCAGTGGGCCGGCGGTGACCACCGCCGGATTACGGGGATCGGAAGGCGGTTGACATGGGCGAGGTGCTCGAGTTCGAGGAGTACGTCCGCACCCGGCAGGACGCGCTGCTGCGCAGCGCCCGGCGCCTGGTCCCCGACCCCGTCGACGCCCAGGACCTGCTGCAGACCGCGCTGGCGCGGACGTACGGGCGCTGGGAGACCATCGAGGACAAGCGGCTCGCGGACGCCTACCTGCGCCGGGTGATGATCAACACGCGGACCGAGTGGTGGCGGGCGCGGAAGCTGGAGGAGGTGCCGACCGAGCAGCTCCCCGAGTCCCCCATGGACGACGCCACCGAGCAGCACGCGGACCGCGCCCTGCTGATGGACGTCCTGAAGGTGCTCGCCCCGAAGCAGCGCAGCGTCGTGGTGCTGCGACACTGGGAGCAGATGTCAACGGAGGAGACCGCCGCCGCCCTCGGCATGTCGGCGGGAACGGTCAAGAGCACGCTGCACCGGGCGCTCGCCCGGCTCCGCGAGGAGCTGGTCGCCCGCGATCTGGACGCACGGGCGCTGGAGCGTGAGGAGCGGGAGCGTTGCGCGGCCTGACCGACGGTCGGACACCCGGGGAGACCCGGAGAACCACGCAGGCGGCGAGTACGGCGGTGGCCGTGTTCGTCGCCCTCGGCGTTTCCCTGTCCGGCTGCGGGACCGGCGGCACCGGCGCCCGCGACGAGGGCCCGGCCCACGCGGACGCGGTGGGCGGCGCCGCCTCCTCGTCCCCCGAGCCCGCGGCGAAGGCGTCGCCCTCCAAGGCCCCCGACCGCGTGGACGCGGTGCGGCTCGTCAAGGCCGACCCCAAGGTCTCCGCGGAGGTCAAGCGCGAGCTGAAGCCGTGCGTCGCCGACGAGTACCCGATCGACGTGTCGTACGGCAGGCTGACGGGCGGCTCGGCGGACGACGTCGTCGTCAACGTGCTGACGTGCGGCGACACGGTGGGTGTGGGCAGTTACGTGTACCGCGAGGAGGACGGCGGATACCAGAATGTGTTCAAGGCCGAGGCACCGCCGGTCTACGCGGAGATCGACCGCGGCGACCTGGTGGTGACCAAGCAGGTGTACGACAAGGAGGACCCGGTGTCGAGTCCGTCCAGTGACAACGTGATCACGTACCGCTGGGCCTCGGGCCGGTTCGCCGAGGAGTACCGCACCCACAACGACTACAGCAAGGCCGCGGGGAACGCGCCCACCCCGGCTCCCGAGCCGGACGGCTGACCCGCCCGTCGCGCCGGCCGGCGTGAACCGATCGGGCCGCTCGCACCGATGACCGGGTGAACGCGGTGCGCGGCCGGTCCGGCACCCCGTTCGACCCGACCACACCATGAGGACTGAGAGCACCGGGATGGCAGATCAGACCCACGTCCTGTTCGTCGAGGACGACGACGTCATCCGCGAGGCCACCCAGCTCGCCCTGGAGCGGGACGGCTTCGCGGTCACCGCGATGCCCGACGGGCTCTCGGGCCTGGAGTCCTTCCGGGCCGACCGTCCCGACATCGCCCTCCTCGACGTCATGCTCCCCGGCCTCGACGGCGTCAGCCTGTGCCGCCGTATCCGGGACGAGTCCACGGTGCCGGTGATCATGCTGTCGGCGCGGGCGGACTCCATCGACGTGGTGCTCGGCCTGGAGGCCGGCGCCGACGACTACGTGACCAAGCCGTTCGACGGGGCCGTGCTGGTGGCCCGGATCCGGGCGGTGCTGCGCCGCTTCGGCCACGCCGGGGGCGGCGGCCGGGCGGAGGCGGCCGGCGCCGCGGACGCCGGGGGCGTCCTCAGCTTCGGCGACCTGGAGATCGACACCGACGGCATGGAGGTGCGCCGGGCCGGACGGCCGGTGGCGCTCACCCCGACCGAGATGCGGCTGCTGCTGGAGTTCTCCTCCGCGCCGGGCACCGTGCTCTCGCGCGACAAGCTGCTGGAACGGGTGTGGGACTACGGCTGGGGCGGGGACACCCGCGTCGTCGACGTGCACGTGCAGCGGCTGCGCACCAAGATCGGCCAGGACCGGATCGAGACGGTCCGCGGCTTCGGCTACAAGTTGAAGGCCTGAGCGGGGATACAGGGATATGCGGGGGTTCTTCCGACGCCGCCGGACCGCCTCGCCTCCGGGGCAGCCGTACGACCACACGGGGCCGGGTGACCACACGGGGCCGGGTGAGCGCACGCGGCCGGGTGAGCGCACGGGGCCACCGGGCGAGCATGCGGGGCCGGCGGATGAGCGCACGGGACCGGGCGTCCGTACGCGCGTCCTGCGTGCGGACGGCAGCGACGCAGGCCGTCGCCGTGCGCACGGTCTCGGTGCCCGCGGTATCCGTGCCCGCGGTGTCCGCACCGGGCTGCGCTGGAAGCTGAGCGCGGCCATCGCGCTGGTCGGCGCGCTGGTGGCGGTCGCGCTGAGCCTGGTCGTGCACAACGCCGCCCGGGTGTCGATGCTCGACAACGCCCGTGACCTCGCGGACGACCGGGTCCTGATCGCCCAGCGCAACTACGAGCTGTCCGGGCGGCAGAACTTCCCCAACGCCCAGATCGACGACCCCGCCCTGCCGCCGGAGCTGCGCCGCAAGGTCGAGGCGGGGCGGCGGGCCACGTACGTCTCCGAGCGGGCGAACGGTGTGACCGATGTCTGGGCGGCCGTGCCGCTCAAGGACGGGCACGTGATGTCGCTGCACTCCGGTTTCACCGACCGCAGCGCGGACATCCTCAGCGACCTGGACCAGGCCCTGGTGATCGGCTCGATCGCGGTCGTGCTGGGCGGCAGCGCGCTCGGTGTGCTCATCGGCGGTCAGCTGTCGCGCCGGCTGCGCAAGGCCGCCGCCGCCGCGAACCGGGTCGCGGGCGGCGAGGCGGACGTCCGGGTGCGGGACGCCATCGGGGGCGTCGTCCGGGACGAGACGGACGACGTCGCGCGTGCCGTGGACGCGATGGCGGACGCGTTGCAGCAGCGGATCGAGGCCGAGCGCCGGGTCACCGCGGACATCGCGCACGAGCTGCGTACGCCGGTGACGGGTCTGCTCACGGCCGCGGAACTGCTGCCGCCGGGCCGGCCGACCGAGCTGGTCCTCGACCGGGCGAAGGCGATGCGCACGCTCGTCGAGGACGTCCTGGAGGTGGCCCGGCTCGACGGGGCCTCGGAGCGGGCCGAGCTGCAGGACATCATGCTCGGCCACTTCGTGTCCCGGCGGGTCGCCGCCAAGGACCCGGCCGTCGAGGTGCGGGTGATCCACGAGTCGGAGGTCACCACCGACCCGCGCCGCCTGGAGCGCGTGCTGTTCAACCTGCTCGCCAACGCCGCCCGGCACGGCCGCTCGCCCGTCGAGGTCAGCGTCGAGGGCCGGGTGATCCGGGTCCGTGACCACGGGCCGGGCTTCCCCGAGGACCTGCTGGCCGAGGGGCCGAGCCGGTTCCGCACCGGCAGCACGGACCGGGCCGGCCGCGGCCACGGCCTCGGCCTGACCATCGCGGCGGGACAGGCCCGGGTCCTGGGCGCCCGGCTCACCTTCCGCAACGTACGACCGGCCGGCGCCCCCGCCCACGTACCGGCCGAGGGCGCGGTCGCCGTCCTGTGGCTCCCGGAACACGCGCCGACGAACACGGGGAGCTACCCGATGCTGCCGGACCGGTCGAACGGCGGGACATCGTCGCCGTCCCGGGAGGCGTCCCAGGAGGCGTCCGGCAAGCGGTGACGCCCGGCTCCGCAGCGGTCGAGTGCGGCACGAACCCGGTCGAGCCCCTCTGTTCTCCAGTGGTCCCGGCCGGGCATCTGGTCGTCCCGGCGCCAGCGCCAGGCGGAGAACATCGCCCAGTTCAGCGCGCGGCACCGGTGGGTCAGGTCGTGGTCGGCGCCCGCGTAGTGCTCTGCCACTTCTTCCGGCGCATGGGCGAGGTCGAACTCGATCGGCCCACGGCAGCACGTGGCGAGGTCCACGAAGAGCGGCCCTCTCCTGGTGTTCAGGAGATTGCCCGGATGCGGCTCGCCGTGCAACAGCTGGTCGCGGGCCCTGTCGATGCCGATCGCGGCGCTCAGACCGCTGAGTGTGTCGTGGAGGAGTTCCCGGTCGGAATCGGGCAGCTCGGGAGACCGCTCCCGGTCGCTCACCGCTCCCAGCGCCGCGGCCACTCGATCGGTGAAGTGCGGCGCGTCCACGTCGATCCGGCGCAGGGCGGCATGGTGCCGCACGAGCACGTCCGCGTAGTCGGCAGGCGCGATCTCCGCTCCCACCGGTTCGTAGTAGGTCCAGAGCGAGACGGCGAAGGCATCCCGCACCTGGACCCGGGGGTCGACCCGAGGGTCGAGCTCGGCCACCGGAGCGCCGGCGTCGGCGAGTCTGCGAGCCACCTCCACTTCGAACGCGGAATCGGCCAGATGCCCTGACGGCGCGACCCGAGCCAGAACCCCACAAGGGACCATGCGCAGTGCGACGCGGTCCGAGTTGTGGATGACGACCACGTCGTCGACCTGAAGGCCCAGCTCCGAAACGGTCGCCCGTCCGGCCTCGACCGCGCGGCGGAGTTCGCCTTGCTGCACACCGTCCTCCTCCGTGGGACCGGTGCTCATGTTCCTGGCGCGGGACGTCCCGGTCGAGGGGTTTTCTCGCTGGAGCGCGCCGCCGGTGGGACGCGGGGTGTCAGCAGGCGAAGTCCTGGTCCATGTCGAGGCCGCCCTCGCGGGGCTGGGTGAAGGAGAACCAGTTGCCGGAGTCGTCGCGGAAGAGGGCCTCCGTGCCGTACGGGCGCTCCTGCGGCTCCTGGAGGAACTCGACCCCGCGGTCCTTGAGCTTCTTGTAGTCCCCGTGGATGTCGTCGGTGGTCAGGACGCCGGCGCCGAGGGCGCCCTTGGCCACCAGCTTCTTGATCATCTCGGCGGACTCGGGGTCCATCGCGGGTCCGCTCGGGACCATCAGCGTCAGCTCGACGTCGGGCTGGTTCGGGGAGCCGACGGTGAGCCAGCGCATGCCGCCCTCGCCCATCGTGAGGTCGGTGCGGACCTCAAGGCCCAGCTTCTGGGTGTAGAACTCCTTGGCCCGGTCCTGGTCGAGGACCCAGACGGTCGAGATGGCGAGTCCCTTGATCATGACGTACTCCCGTCGCCCGTGTTTCAGCTTGTGCCGCGGCCCTCGCGGCCCGTTCTGCCACGGTAGGCAGCGGGAGAGTCAGTGCGCTTCTCCGGAATTGCGCCGCACTCCGCCCGCCCAGTGCATGACGTAGCAGCCCGGGATGAGGGCGGTGCCCCGGCCCACGTGCTTCGTCCGGTACTCGCTCGGGGTCAGGCCGGTGCGCGCCTTGAAGCGGGTGGAGAAGGTGCCCAGGCTGCTGAAGCCGACCAGGTGGCAGATCTCGGTGACGGACAGGCCGGCGGTGCGCAGCATGTCCTCGGCGCGCTCGATGCGGCGCCGGGTGAGGTACTGGCCGGGGGTCTCGCCGTACGCCTCCTTGAAGGCGCGCAGGAAGTGGTACCGGGAGTACCCGGCGTGTGCGGCCACCGCGTCGAGGTCGAGCGCCGGGTCGGCCCAGTCACGGTCCATGGCGTCCTTCGCCAGCCGCAGCTGCCGCAGCTTGTCCATACGCCGATGGTGGCACGGGGCACCGACAACGGCCGGGTGTCACAGGGGCAGGGGCCGGGCGTCGACGAGGTTGGCCATGACGAGGGTGGAGCTGAGGCGCTGGACGCCGGGGAGTGAAGCGAGGCGCTCGTCGTAGAGCCGCCGGTACGACTCGAGGTCGCGGGTGACGACGCGCAGGAGGTAGTCGGGGTCGCCGAACAGCCGCTGGGCCTGGAGGACATGGGGGATCTCGGCCACGGCCGCTTCGAAGGCGGCGACGGTCTGGCGGTCCTCGTAGCGCATGGTGACGAAGACCAGGGCCTCGAAGCCCAGGCCGAGCGCGGAGGCGTTCAGTGCGGCGTGGTAGCCGGTGATCGCCCCGGAGCGTTCCAGGGCGCGCAGGCGCCGGTGGCAGGGGGAGACGCTGAGCCGGACCCGCTCGGCGAGTTCGGTCAGGGTCTGTCGGCCGTCCTTCTGCAGCTCCGCAAGAATCTGCCGGTCCACGTCGTCCATGGGGGAAATTCTTCCACGCCCGGTCGGGAGTCGGGGAAAACTTGAAAGCACCTTCCGGGCGTTCTTTCCTAATCTACCCAGGAGAGCTGGAAGAAGTGTGAGGTGGAGACGTGGAGATGGCCGGCATCGGGGCGTTCTGGTCGGTGTCCTTCCTGCTGGTGCTCGTCCCGGGAGCGGACTGGGCCTACGCGATCACGGCGGGGCTGCGCCACCGGTCGGTGCTGCCCGCCGTCGGCGGGCTGCTGAGCGGATACGTCCTGCTGACCGCCGTGGTCGCCGCGGGCCTCGCGACCGCGGTCGCCGGTTCGTCGACGGTGCTGACCGCGCTGACGGCCGCCGGTGCGGCGTACCTGATCTGGCTCGGCGCCACGACCCTGGCCCGCCCCGCGGCGCCCCGTGCCGAGGACGGCGACGAGGGGGACGGCTCAGGCTCGTGGGTGGGCCGCGCGGCCCGTGGGGCGGGCATCAGCGGCCTCAACCCCAAGGCGCTGCTGCTGTTCCTCGCCCTCCTGCCGCAGTTCGCCGCCCGGAACGCCGACTGGCCCTTCGCCGCGCAGATCGTCGCGCTGGGCCTGGTGCACACGGCCAACTGCGCCGTGGTCTACACGGGGGTCGGCACCACGGCACGCCGGATCCTGTGCGCCCGCCCGGCCGTCGCCACCGCGGTGACCCGCTTCTCGGGCGCGGCGATGATCCTCGTCGGCGCCCTGCTGCTGGCGGAGCGCCTGGTCGGTTAGGCGTCAGGCACGCCCGTAGTCCGGCCGTCGAAGAGGAGAAGGCCCGCCAGGTCCGCCGGGACTTCATGGATCCGAAGCAGCGGGCGGCGTTCGAGGAGTTCCTCGCCCGGCAGGCAGACCGGGGTGGGCAGTAAAAGCGTGAGCAACTTGAGGGTGGTTGTCATCGGGCTGCTCAAATGAGCGGCCCGATGACAGATGGCTAGCGCAGTCCTTGGATGAAGGACTGCCAGGCGGGGGCGGCGACGGTCACGACGGGACCATCCGGGTTCTTGCTGTCCCGGACGGGAACAGAGCCGACGGAGCAGTTCTCGCCGACCTCGACGCATTCGCCGCCGGTGTTACCGCTGTAACTGGACTTACGCCACCGGATGTTCCTCGGGCTGGGAGCAGCGTCCATAGCGTTCCTCCATCACGCGGATGATCAGTTCCGCCGAATCCTCCACGGAGAGGGCGGCGGCCTGCAAGCGAGCGTAACGGAGCGCGGCTTCCCTGATGGTCTCCGGATTGGCCGTCATGTGGCCGGAGATGACGTCTTCCGTGTAGATGATGTCCGGGTCGTCGTCGAAGCGCATGGCGGTGAACGAACCAGCGAGGCTGGCATGCGCCCCAACCTCGTTCGGCAGTACCTGCACCTGCATCCAGCGGTGACCGGCGAACTCCAACAACCGGGCCAGTTGCCGCCGCATGACCTCGGGGCCGCCGATCGGCCGGTGCAGTACGGCCTCGTCCAGCACCACCCAGGCCAGCGGCGGCTGCTCACGTTCCAGAACACGCTGGCGTTCCATCCGAGCCGCCAGCAGACCTTCCAAGTCCTCCGGCATGCCGGTGGCGAGTACCGCCCGCGCGTACTCCTCCGTCTGCAACAGCCCGTAGACCAACTGCGCCTGATACGTGGAGATGTACGTCGCCTTCGCCTCCATCTCCGCGTACGGCTGGAACCACGTGGGGAGTTGGCTGCGCAGGACCAGGCCGATCAGGCGGGAGAACAGGCCGTCCGTGCCCAGCGCGGCGTCCACGCGCTCGGAGAAGTCCCGCGTCGGGACCTTCTTCGTCGTTTCGATCTGGCCGACCAGTGAGCCGGTGCAGAAGATGATGTCGCCGAGTTGGCCCTGCTTGAGGCCGTGGGCCTCGCGCTGGCGGCGCAGCTCCCAGCCGTAGTAGTCGAGCGGGGACGCGGTCGGGTCGAGGGACTGGATGTTGGCCACTGCGGCACCTCACTCCGGGACTGCGGACGGCAACGCCTCACGGCGTTCGTTTCTGTGCGTAGTCGAGCGTATGCAGTGCGTCGCAGGCTTGTGGCGTGAATCACGTAACCGGTCCGCAGGCGGCGGACGTTGAGAGCCAGTACCGCGCCGAGTTCGCCATGGGCGCGCACTCGGCCCGCCATCTGCGCCGCGTCCTGCGGCTTTACCTCGTCCGCTCGGGGCTGGCCGAGGTGACCGACGCCGCCGAGCTGGCGCTCACGGAGCTGGTCGCCAACGTCGTACGGCACGTGCCCGGCCGTCGCGGCCGCGTGTGCTTCCTGCTGCGGCCCGGCGCGGTGCGGGTGGAGGTCGCCGACGGCTGCCCGGAGCTGCCGGTCCCGGCGGCTGTCGACGCGCTGGGCGAGGGCGGGCGCGGACTCGTGATCGTCGCCGCGGTGGCCGACCGGTGGGGCGTGACGCCGTACGCGGACGGGCAGGGCAAGACCGTGTGGTTCGAGTGCGTCAGCAGATGCGGCCGGTCGGGGCCGCGGTGGCCTTGAGCAGGTCCCGCAGCAGGTCGTAGCCGGCGTTCTCCGGTCCCGGGGCCCCGCCCTACGCCGGCAGGCCGAGCAGCTTACGAGCCTGGGCGACCTGGTCGGCCGCGGACCGGTCCTGGACCTCGGCGAGGGCGGCACGCAGGGTGGCCACGTCCTTGGCGCGGGCGGCCTTGTCCCACGAGAGGCCGGTGACCTGAAGCTGCCGCACCACGTCGTCCACGGCGGAGCGGTCAACGGCGGGCAGGTCGGTCCGCCTCAGGTTGCTCACGGTGTCCCGGACGGCCCCGACATTGAGCCGGGCCCACGCCGTGTACTCCGTGAGGTTGCCGTCGGTGGGCTCTTCGACCGGCATGTACAGGCTCGCGGCGCTGAGCGGGTGGAGGGCCTCGACGAAGGCGCGCTGGTCGGGGTCCAGGTCGGTGGCGGACTGACGGACCGACTCCCGCAGTGTGCCGGAGGGGTCGCCGATCCAGCACAGGACGCCTCGTCTGCCTGCCGTCCAGCCGGCCTGGTCCGGCTGGAAGAAGTACGTACGGACCGGCGGCATGGCGTACAGGTCGGCAACGTAGGAGAAGAGGGGGTTCACGCAGGCCCCGCGGGACAGCCGGGTGACGGCAGCGTTGCCGGGGTAGCGGTCCGGGCCGTGGACCGTGGCGACGCCGTAGGCCTCACCCTGGTGCGGCTGGTCACAGGGGACGATGTCCACCTTGAGGACACCCGGATTCCGGTTGGTGCCGTCGGGCAGTCCGCCCTGCGGGGTGAAGCAGTCACCCTTGCGCAGGTCGATGACGGTGGCGCTGGTCTTCTGCCCGACGGACCCGTCGTCATCGCGCTGTACACCGCTGGAGAAGGTCCACACCCGGACCAGGCCGGTCAGGATCAGGACGGCGACGAGAGCCACCGCCCCCGAGACGGAGACCGCGGCCACGCGAGGCCCTTGCCCCGCAGCGGCCGACGCTCCCGGGCCCGGCGGGCGAGACGGACGAGGGCCACGACGCCGAGAACCAGGCCCACCGGGCTGAGGACGAGAGTCACGGCCAGGACGAAGGCGGTGACCGCGAGTCCGCTGGTTCCGGAAGGCTCCGGAGACTGGAACGCGGGCGGGCCCGGATACGCGTACGGGTACTGGTACGAAGACTGAGTCTGCGGCTGGGGCTTGGGCTGCGGCTGGAACGAAGACCCGGACTCACGCGGCGCTGGGACCGGCGAGGGCTCCTGCCATCCGTACGCCTCAGCAGGATCCGGACCGTGCGGCGGCGGGGGACCCAACTGCCCGTCAGTTCTCGGAGGTTCGGCTTCGTACGGCATCCTGCGGCCTCGTTCGTCGCTGTGCTGCGGTGGGAGAGATCTCACCCATCCTGGCCGGACAGGAAAGTCATGTCCATGCGCAGGCCTTACGTTCAACAGCCGGACGGGGCGCGGGGACGACCGGAAGGCCCCCGGGGCGGCCGAAGCCACCCGGGGGCCTGGTGAGGGGGCGACGGTGGGCCGCCACAAGGTCAGACGGACTCGGTCACCGGTGCCTTCGCCGTGGCCGGGTCGCCGCCGTCACCGTCGGCCGGGGTGTCGGCCGCCTTCGGGCCCGCGCCCTTGAGCGGGACCTCCTTCACGAAGACCGCCGCGACCAGGGCGAGAACGGCCACCGCGGAGCCGAGGAGGAACGCGCCGTGGGTGCCGGAGGACACCGCGTGCTGGTAGGCGTCGCGGACCGCCGCCGGCAGCGCGTTCAGCGCGTCCGCGGTCAGCGTCGCCGACTGCTCCGTCACCTTGGAGCCCGAGGGGGCCCGCTCGGCCATGACGTCCTGGACGCGGTGGTTGAACAGCGCGCCCATGATCGCGACGCCGAAGGACGAGCCGAGGGTACGGAAGAGGGTGGTGGACGAGGACGCGACGCCCATGTCCTTCATCTCCACGCTGTTCTGCGCCACCAGCATGGTGATCTGCATCAGGCAGCCCATGCCGAGACCGACGACGGCCATGTACAGGCCGGAGGTGAAGCGGGTGGTGTCGGTGTCCATGGTCGACAGCAGGAACAGGCCGAGCGTCATCAGCGCGCCGCCCGCCACCGGGAAGACCTTGTAGCGGCCGGTGTTGGTGGTGACCCGCCCGGCCACCATCGACGTGACGAGCATCGCGCCCAGCATGGGCAGGAGCAGCAGGCCCGAGTTGGTGGCGGACGCGCCCTGCACCGACTGCTGGTACAGCGGCAGGAAGAGGGTGGCGCCGAACATCACGAAGCCGACGATGAAGCCGATGACGGACATCAGCGTGAAGTTGCGGCTGCGGAAGATGTGCAGCGGCACGATCGGCTCCGCGGCCCTGGTCTGCCAGAACACGAACCCGACCAGCGCGGCGACGCCGATGCCGATCAGCTCCATGATCCGCGCGGAGGTCCAGGCGTACTCGGTGCCGCCCCAGGTGGTGACGAGCACGATGGCGGTGATGCCGACGGTGAGCAGTGCCGCGCCCAGGTAGTCGATCCGGGCCTTGCTGCGCTTCTTCGGCAGGTGCAGTACGGCGCTGATGGCGATCAGGGCGACCGCGCCGAGCGGCAGGTTGATGTAGAAGGACCAGCGCCAGCCCCAGTGGTCGGTGATGGTGCCGCCGACCAGCGGTCCGCCGATCATCGCCAGCGCCATGACGCCGGCCATCATGCCCTGGTACTTGCCGCGCTCCCTGGGCGGTATCAGGTCGCCGATGATCGCCATGACGCCGACCATCAGACCGCCGGCGCCCAGGCCCTGGACGGCGCGGAAGCCGATGAGCTGGCCCATGTCCTGGGCCATGCCGCTGAGTGCCGAGCCGACCAGGAAGATCACGATCGACGTCATGAACGAGCCCTTGCGGCCGTACATGTCGCCGAGCTTGCCCCACAGGGGGGTGGAGGCCGCGGTGGCCAGGGTGTAGGCGGTGACGACCCAGGAGAGGTGCTCCAGGCCGCCCAGCTCACCGACGATCGTCGGCATCGCGGTGCCGATGATCATGTTGTCGAGCATCGCGAGCATCATCGCGATCATGAGGGCGAGCAGGACGACCCGCACGCTCCTCGGCTGCTTTCCGGCGCCGGCTTCGCCGGTCGCCGCCTCCGTTTTCTCGGCCATCTCTCCTACTCCCCCAGCTACCGCTGTGCCACTGCCACTTACTTGCCGCCCGGCAAGTTGTCTACACTGGGAAAGGTAGGCGCGTAACTAGCCGGGCGTCAAGTAAGTTTTTCGGAAAGTGCGCGGGGCAGGAGGTGCGTAGGAGGATGGGCGGCACAATGAACGGCACCAAGCAGCAGCGACGCCGCGGGGACACCCGCCAGCGCATCCAGGACGTGGCGCTCGAGCTCTTCGCGGAGCAGGGGTACGAGAAGACCTCCCTGCGCGAGATCGCCGAGCGTCTGGACGTGACCAAGGCCGCGCTCTACTACCACTTCAAGACCAAGGAAGAGATCCTCGTCAGCATCTTCGAGGACCTCTCCCGGCCACTGGAGGACCTGATCGCCTGGGGGCGGGAGCAGCCGCACACCCTGGAGACGAAGCAGGAGATCATCCGGCGTTACAGCGAGGCGCTGGCCGGCGCGGCGCCGCTGTTCCGCTTCATGCAGGAGAACCAGGCGACGGTGCGGGACCTGCGCATCGGCGAGCTGTTCAAGCACCGGATGTTCGGCCTGCGCGACATCCTCATGGACCCCGAGGCGGACCTGGTCGACCAGATCCGCTGCATCAGCGCGCTGTTCACGCTGCACGCCGGGATGTTCGTGCTCCGGGACCTCGAAGGCGACCCCGAGGAACAGCGTGCTGCCGTTCTCGAGGTCGCCACCGATCTGGTCACCCAGGCCCATCGGGGAGCCGCGGGCTCGTAGCCCCGTCCGTCAGACGGTCACGCCCTTGCTGCGCAGGAAGGCGACCGGGTCGACGGCCGAGCCGTAGTTCGGGGTCGTGCGGATCTCGAAGTGCAGGTGCGGACCGCTGGAGTTACCGGTGTTGCCGGACTTGGCGATCGACTGGCCCGTCTTCACGATCTGGCCGATCTTCACGTTGATCTTGGACAGGTGCGCGTACTGGGAGTACGTGCCGTTGCCGTGCTTGATGACGATCGCGTTGCCGTAGGCGGGGCCGTCACCGGCGCCGTTGCCGCCGGCCTTGACCACGGTGCCGCCGTGGGCGGCGACGACGTTGGTGCCGATCGGCACGGCGAAGTCCTGGCCGCTGTGCTTGTGCGCCCACATGCCGCCGTTCTGGGCGAAGCTGGCGCTCAGCTCGTACTTCTTGACCGGGTCGACCCAGGAGGCGGCCGTCTTCTTGGTGGCCGTCTTCTTGGCGGTGGTGGTCTTCTTGGCGCTCGCGGCGGCCTTCTCGGCCTTCGCCGCCTTGGCCTGCGCCGCGGCCTGGGCCTCTACGGCGCTCGCGGCGGCGGTGGTGCTGGAGGCCGCCGTGGTGCCGGTGGCGGCCGCGACCCCGGCTCCCAGTGCGACCGAGGCTCCGAGGCCTGCGGCCATCACCGCGGCGCGGGTGCGGATGGTCGTACGGGAAGAACGGGACGTGACACGCGGGAACATTCGAACCTCATGGGGACGGGTGCAGAGGAATGCCCACCGGCGGGTCGCACAAGGCGCTCACCGGGCGGGCTCAACCTTGGTAACCCGACGACCCCGAACCGCACAAAGGTGTGACCTACGACCCTATTTAGTACTTCAGACTGAAACTTCATGACTCAGACCAGAGCGGCCATTTTGGACAAAACCAGCTCAGAGCCCCGGAAAGCCCCCCGTCGGATGCTCCGGTATGCCCGTTTTCGTAGTTCTTGTGGCGGCCACTATTCCCCGTAGTACACGGCAATCGGCCTGTGCGGCACATCACCGGCGGCCGTGATCGAAGGGTCGGCGAATGTGACGGGGGCTACTCCCGTCCCGGCTAACCCGCCCCTCGCAGAAGGGGGTTCACCTAGGCTCGGAGCATGGTCGACGTCACAGCACTCGGGGCCCGTGTCGCGTCCAGCGCGGTCACGCCGCTCGTCCGTCGGCTCTTCGTCCGGGACGGGCCGGGAGCGGGGCTGGTGGACCGGCCGGTGCGGATCTCGGCGCTGGTGTCCTTCCGGGGCGAGAAGCGGACCGTCACGCCCAAGGACGTCGAGAAGATCGCCGGAGAGCTGGTCCGCAGGGCGCTGACCACGGCAGGACCCGGGGAGGAGCCCGTCGACGCCGCCGAGGCCGCGGCCGTCAAGGACGCCCTGGCCCGCACGCTCGCCCGGCTCGGCGAGATCACCGTCGAGGACTACGAGGCCGTCGGGCTCGGCCCCGAGCGCTTCGCCCGCGAGCTGAGCGCGGGCGTGCCGCTGGCCCCGTACGGGCTGGGCGAGGGCGGCACCCTGCTGTACGAGCGGCTGCTGCACACCGCCTCGCTGCACATCCTGAACTTCCTCACCCAGCGCTCCACCTACGTCGCCCGCCGGCAGACCGTCCAGACACAGCAGCTGGCCCGGCTGGTCCAGGCCGTCGACGTCCTGCTGGAACGGCTGCCGTCCCGGTCGGCCGAGGACGCCGGGTTCGAGGAGCGCTACGCGGACCACATCGCCGCCCGGTACGGCACGCTCACCATCTACGGGCTGGACGCCGGGACCCGGGAGTGGCCGCTGGACACGGCCTATCTGAGCCTGGAGGCGACCCGGCCCCGGGCGGGACGGGACGTCGCGTCCCGGGCCGTCGCCGCCGAGCAGGTGCTCGCCGGCCACGACCAGGTGTTCCTGCGCGGCGTCGCCGGGTCCGGCAAGACAACCCTCGTGCAGTGGCTCGCGGTCACGGCCGCGAGCCGGGTCTACGACCACGGGCTGACCCACCTCATCGGGCGGGTGCCGTTCGTGCTGCCGATGCGCCGCATCGTCCGGCCGCGCGCCGAGCTGCCCTTTCCCGGCGACTTCCTGCGCGCGGTCGGCTGCCCCGTCGCCGGGGAGCAGCCGCCGGGCTGGGTGGAGCGCGTGCTGCGGGCCCGGCGCGGGGTGCTGCTGGTCGACGGCATCGACGAGATCGCCCAGGACCGCCGTGCCGCCGCCCGGCGCTGGCTGCGCGAGCTGGTGCGGGCCTTCCCCGGGAACCTGTGGCTGGTCACCTCGCGGCCCTCGGCGGTGCCGGAGGAGTGGCTGGCCGCCGAGGGCTTCGACGAGGTGGACCTCGCCGCGATGGGACGCGAGGAGATCGACACCTTCGTACGGCGCTGGCACCGGGCGGCCGGCGTGGACAGGGCGGTGGGCGAGTCGCTGACGCGGTCCGTGCGGGCCACCTCCGAGCTGCGCGGGCTCGCCACCAATCCGCTCATGTGCGGCATGCTGTGCGCCCTGCACCGCGACCGGCGCGGCTTCCTGCCGCAGGATCGCAGGTCCCTGTACGAGGCCGCCCTGACCATGCTGCTGGAACGCCGGGACCGGGAGCGGGAGCTGCCCGATCCCGACGGGGCGCGGCTGCCGTACGCCGTCCAGGTGCAGCTCCTGCAGAAGCTGGCGTGGTGGCTGATCCGCAACGGCCGGGTGGAACTGGACCGAGACGAGGCGCTCGGCATCGTGAGCCGGTCGCTGCCCGCGCTGAGCCTGGACGACACGGGCGAGGAGGACGTCTACCGCGCGCTGCTGCTGCGCTCCGGGCTGCTGCGCGAGCCCGCCGAGGGCCGGGTGGAGTTCCTCCACCGCACCTTCCAGGACTACCTGGGTGCCCGGCTGGCCGTGCAGGAGATGGACTTCGACCTGCTGGTCAACCACGCGGCCGCCGACCAGTGGGAGGACGTGATCCTGCTCGCCCTCGCGCATGCCCGGCCGAAGGAGGCGGCGTACATGCTGCGCCGGCTGACCGGACTGGCCTCCCCGCGCGGCACGCTGCTGGCGGCGGCCGGGCTGCGCTACGCGGCGGAGGTCGAGCCGGCGGTGCGCAAGCGGGTGGAGCAGGGGCTGGCGGAGCACGTCCCGCCGGCCGACTTCAGGGCGGCCCGGGAGGTGGCTCGCGCGGGGGGCGATCTGGTGCTGGCGCTGCTGCCGGGACCGGACGGGGTCGACGAGCGGACCGCGGCCGTCGTGGTGCAGACCGCCGTCGACGTGGGCAGCGAGGCGGCGCTGCAGTTCCTGACCCGCTTCCGCGACCATCCCCAGCGGGACGTGCAGGTTGTGCTGGCCGATTCCTGGCAGCACTTCGACCGCGACACCTACGCCCGGGAGATCCTCGCCCACCTGCCCCAGCAGTGGTACGTCCTGGTGACCTCCGTCGACGACCTGCGCGCGTTGCACGCCCTGGGGGGCTGGAAACGCGTCGTGGTCCACGGCGCCTACCGGGTCGAGGACCTGACCGCGCTGCTCGTGGCCGAGCGCCTCACCCACCTCGAACTGGACGCCCCGCACCCCGTCGACGGGCTGGCCTGGCTGCGGGACTTCCCCCGCCTGGAGAGGCTCTACGTGAACGCGGAAGTCGACGTCGCGGTGGCCCGGCAGGTGCCGGAGGGGGTGAGCCTGCAGACCCGGAACCTCTCCCAGCGGCCGTAGTCACCACCGACCACCAGGGGTAACCCACATCCATGGATGCCGTCGTCCGCACCCCCTCCCGCCTGGCCGCCCCCCTCGTCCACCGGCTGTTCCGCGACCCCGCCCGGCCACCCGTGTGCTCCGAACCGGTCCCCGGCCTCGTCACCTGGCGGGGCACCAACGCCACGGCCACCCCGGACGACGTCCACCGCACCGCCGCCGACCTGGTGCACCTCGCCGCCGAGCGGCACACCGCGCCCACCGCCGAACTGGCCCCGGTCGTCGACGTCCTGGCCCGCACCCTGCTCGCGATCGCCGAGGTCGACGTCACCGACGCCGACGCCGTACGACTGGGCCCGCAGGACTACGCGCGGCGGCTGCGGGGCACGGTGCAGGGCGCCGACCGGGAACTGTCGCCGGACGCGGCCTGGTTCCACGACGCGCTGCTGGTCTCGGTGTGCCTGCACGTCCTGCACCACCTGGTGCGGCGCTCCGCGTACCTCCAGCGGCAACTGCCGGGACGGGCCGGCCGGATCGCCCAGCTGGTCGACCAGGGCGACGCCGAGGCGGCGGCGGCACGGGAGACCGAACGGCCCGAGGAGGACGTGGCGTTCGAGGCCGAGTACGCCCAGTGGGTGACCCGGCGGCACGGCTGGCTGACCATCGTCGGCGTGGACTTCCCCAACGCGCCCGACCGTTGGCCGCTGGAGGAGACCTATCTGAGCCTGGAGGCGGAGGAGCGCAGCGGCGGCGTGAGCTGCGCGGAGGACGAGCAGCGCACCGTACTGCTCGCGGACCGTGCCTTGGAGGACCACGAACGGGTCCTGCTGCGCGGCGGCGCCGGCTCGGGCAAGACGACCCTGGTGCAGTGGCTGGCCGTGGCCGCCGCCCGCGAGGGCTCCCGGATCCCCTTCGTGCTGCCCGTACGCCGCTTCGCCCGCGAGGGCTTCCCGGCCCCGGACGACTTCCTGCACGCGGTCCGGCACCCGCTCGCCGACCGGGCACCGGAGGGGTGGGTGGTGCGCACCCTGCTCGCCGGGCGCGCGTTGCTGCTGGTCGACGGCATCGACGAGGCGCCGGAGAAGACGCGCGGCGAGCTGCGCGACCGGCTGCGCCGACTGCTGCGCGTCTTCTCCGGCAACGGCTGCCTGGTCACCTCCCGGCCCTCCGCCGTCTCCGACGGCTGGCTGTCGGGGGGCGGGCTGGCCGAGGAGGACTTCGTCGAGCTGTCCCTCGCGCCCATGTCACGGGACCAGGTGACACGGTTCATCCGGGACTGGCACTCGGCGGCCCGCCTCGACGAGCAGAGCCGCTCCCCCGGCCCGCGCGAGCGGGAGCGGGAACGGGAGCGGGAACGAAGAACGCTGGACGAGTACGAGCAGCGGCTGCTGCACTCCGTACGCATCTACCGCGAGCTGCGCCAGCTCGCCACCAACCCCCTGATGTGCGGCCTGATATGCGCCCTCAACCGCGACCGGGCGGGCTCCCTGCCCAGCGGCCGCAAGGAGCTGTACGACGCCGCCCTGGAGATGCTGCTCCAGCGCCGCGACCCCGAACGGGACGTGCTGTACGCCGACGACGTGCGGCTCCAGCAGAGCACCCGGGAACGGCTGCTGCAGAAGCTGGCCCACGCCATGCTGGAGGAGGACGCCTCCGAGCTGACCCGCGAGCGGGCGGTCGCCATCCTGGACGCCGCGCTGCCCGCGATGCCCGCCGCCCGCGCGCAGGGGGACGGCGCGACGATCTTCCGGCACCTGCTGCACCGCACGGGACTGCTGCGCGAACGGTCGGGCGAGTCGGTCGATTTCGTCCACCGCACCTTCCAGGACTACCTGGCCGCCAAGGAGATCGTGGCCCGCGGCCGGTTCCCCACGCTGGTGGACCACGCCCACCAGTCCGAGTGGGAGGAGGTCATCCGCATGGCCGCCGCCCACGCCCGGCCCGAGGAGTGCGCGCAGTTCCTGGAGCGGCTGCTGGCCCCCGCGCCCGGACTGCGCCGCCCGCAGATCAACCACCGCCGGCTGATGGCCGCGGCCTGCCTGGACCACGTGACCGAACTCGACCCGGCCGTCCAGCGGCTCGTCCACGACCGTACGAAGAACCTGGTGCGCCCGACGACGGAACTGGCCGCCCGGGGTCTCGGCTGGGTCGGTCCCATCGTCCTGGAGCTGCTGCCCGACCCGGGCCAGGTCCCCGACGACCGGCAGGCCCTGCTGCTCGCCTGCACCGCGACCCGTGTCGCGGACGACGCGGCCATCGACTACCTGGTCCGGCTGCGCTCCCGCGCCGCCCTGCCGGTGCGCGCCGAACTGGCCCGGGGATGGCGGCACTTCGACACCGAGCGGTACGCCCAGGAGATCATCGCCCACCTGGACCCGGACGGCCTCTACTTCCCGGTCTCCGACACCGCCGAGCTGGCGGCACTGCGCGAGCTCGGCGGGCGTGCGCGCATCCAGGTGGCCGGGGTGATGCGGGCCGAGGAGCTGCTGGCGGGGCTGCTCCCCGACCGGCTCACCCACCTGTGGCTCAACGCGGAGCTGCCCGACACGGACGTCTCCTGGCTGTCCGGTCTCCCCCGACTGCGGGTGCTGCGGGTCAACCCCCGGCTGCCGCGGGTGCGGAACGTGCCGGACGGGGTGGAGATCACGGCGTAGTCCCAGATCGGACGGCTGACTACTCCTCAGTAACCCAATCGTTGCCGTCCGGCCACTTGTTGGGGCGAGCATGCACGCGACAACTTTGCCGACAGGCATCCGCGCAGGCATGAGAGGACCCGAACCCCCCATGACCGACCAGACCGGACAGACCAGACAGACCCGGCGCCGTACATGGACGCGTGCCGCCGGTACGGCCGCCGTCACCGCGGCGGCGCTCGCCGCGACCGTCACGCCGTCCGTCGCCGCACCGGCCGAGACGCAGCCCACGCCGGTGACGGCGGTCGCGGCCACCACCACCGCCGCCGACGTCGACTACGACACCTGGCAGCGGGACTGCCGGGCCGTGATGGACGGAGCGCTGCCGTACCTGAAGGAGCGGATCGCCGGCTCCGCTCCCGGCGAGAAGCAGGCGATCGTCCTCGACATCGACAACACCTCCCTGGAGACCGACTTCGGCTTCAGCTACCCCCAGCCCGCCAACCGGCCGGTCCTGGAGGTCGCCGAGTACGCCCAGGAGCACGGTGTCGCCCTGTTCTTCGTGACCGCCCGCCCCGGCATCATCGAGGCGCCCACCGAGTGGAACCTCGCCCACGCCGGGTACGAGTCGTCCGGGCTGTACGTCCGCGGGTTCCTCGACCTGTTCCGGGACGTCGCCGAGTACAAGACCGAACAGCGCGCCGAGATCGAGTCGGACGGCTACACGATCATCGCCAACATCGGCAACAGCGCCACCGACCTGTCGGGCGGCCACGCCGAGAAGACCTTCAAGCTGCCGGACTACGACGGCCAGTTGTCCTGACGATCGTTATGCTCCCCTCGACGACCGACCACGGGGGTGGCGCATGGAACCGGCGGTACTCGGTGGGAAGTTGGCGTCCAGTCTGGTCGCCCCGCTGGTGAAGAAGCTGTTCGTGTCGGGCGGGCCCGGCGCCGGACTGGTCGACCGACCGGTCCGGCTGACCCGCCTGGTGTCCTTCCGGGGCGAGCAGCGCACGCTCGGGGAGAGGGAGGTGCGGGGGCTCGCCGGGAAGCTGGTGGCCGACTCCCTGGGCTCCCCCGGCGAGCCGCCCTTCCCGCACGACGAGGAGACGGCCGTCGCCGACGCCCTGACGGCGCGGCTCCTCGCCCTGGGCGACCTGGACATGGACGACGTGCAGGCGGTCCGGCTGGGCCACGGCGAACTGGCCGCCCGGCTGCGGCAGCAGGCCGCCGGGTCCGGCGACGGTCTCTCCAGCGACGCCCGCTACTTCCTCGACTCGGCGACCGAGTGGGCCTGCCTGCACATCCTGGAGTTCTTCACCCGGCGCTCCACCTTCGTCGCCCGCACCCTGGTGGCCCAGACGCGCGGCCAGGCCGAGCTGATCACCAAGGTCGACGAGCTGATCGCCCGCGTACCCCGCCCGGACGCCCGGGACACGGCGTTCGAGCGCCGCTACCTGCTGTACGTCGCCGAGCAGCACAACCGCATCACCATCTACGGCATCGACCTGCGCGACTCGCCGGACCGGTGGCCGTTGGAGGTCGCCTACCTGAGCCTGGAGGCGACCACGGAGGAGGAACACACCGCGCTCCCGGGTGAGTTCGCCGACCCCGAGCGCACGGTGCGCCTCGCCGCCGAGGACGCCCTGCGCACCCGCGAGCGCGTACTGCTGCGCGGCGACGCGGGCTCTGGCAAGACGACGCTGGTGCAGTGGCTGGCGGTGACCGCGGCACGGGACGGCGCCCGGATCCCGTACGTGTTGCCGCTGCGCACGCTGACCCGCGCGGGCGTGCTGCCCTCCCCCGCGGCCTTCCTCACCGCCGTGAGCTGCCCGCTCACCCCTCCGGAGGGCTGGGCGGAACGGGTGCTGACCGCCGGCCGGGGCCTGGTCCTCGTCGACGGCCTGGACGAGATCCCCACCGCCGAACGGCACCGCACCCGCGACTGGCTCCTCGCCCTGGTCCGCGCGTTCCCCGGCAACCGCTGGCTGCTCACCTCCCGCCCCACCGCCGTACGCGCCGACTGGCTGGCCGCCGAGGGCTTCCGGGAGCTGGCCCTCACCCCGATGCGGGAGCCCGACGTCGCCACCTTCGTACGGCGCTGGCACGCGGCGGCCGACGCCCCCGAGTACGAGGCGCGGCTGCTGGACTCCCTGCGCACCAAGCGCGACCTGGCCCGCCTCGCCACCAACCCCCTGATGTGCGGTCTGATCTGCGCCCTGCACCGGGAACGCCGTGGGTACCTCCCCACGGGACGCAAGGAGTTGTACGACGCCGCCCTCACGATGCTGCTCGCCCGCCGGGACCGGGAGCGGGGCATGGAGGCGGTGGAGCTGGGCGAGGAGGCCCAACTGGAGCTGCTCCAGCGGCTGGCGTACGCGCTGGTGCTGAGCGGGCGCACGGAGATGGCGGTGGAGACGGCCGAGGGCATCGTGGAGCGCGCGCTGCCGTCGGTCGCCTCGGCGGCGGGGCAGGGCGACGCGGCGACGGTCCTGCGGGCGCTGGTCCTGCGCAGCGGGCTGCTCCGGCGGCCCGACGAGGGTTCGCTGGACTTCGTGCACCGCACCTTCCAGGACTACCTGGGCGCACGGTACGCGGTCGAGGAGGGCCACCTCGACGTCATCGCGGGCCGTGCGGGCGACACCCAGTGGGAGGACGTCGTCCGCATGGCGGTGGCCCACGCCCGGCCCGGTGAGCGGGCGGTGCTGCTGCGGCGGCTGCTGGCGGAGGACACACCTCGGCTGACGCTGCTGGCCCTGGCCTGCCTGGAGCACGCGACGGCCCTGGACCCGGCGGTACGGAGGGAGGTGGAGGCGCGAGCGGGGGCGCTGATCCCTCCGGGGACGATGGGGAATTCGAAGGCGCTGGCGGAGGCGGGCCCGCTGGTGCTGGAGTTGCTGCCGGGTCCGGAGGGGCTGACGGAGTCGGAGGCGCACGGCGTGACGGTGACGGCCTCGCTGCTGGCGGAGCAGGAACCGGCCGGGGCGCTCGCGGTGCTGCGTCGGTTCCGCAAGCACGCGGCTCTCCGTGTGCGACGGCAGCTCGTGGGGACGTGGGACCGGTTCGACGCGCGGGAGTACGCGGTGGAGGTCCTTGAACAGCTGGACCCGACAGACTTGTTCCTGACCTGCACGACAGCGGCGCAGCGTGCCGTACACGCGGGCATGCGGCCGTGGCGCAAGCTCCAGTTCCGCGGCGCGCACTCCCTGGACGACATCCTTGCCTGTCTACCGGAGCCAGGCGCGGTCGAGGAACTGTCCCTTGAGGACAATCCGGAGGTGACCGACCTGGAAGCGCTGACGGCCGTCGGCTCCCTGCGGCGCCTGGCGCTGTTCGACTGCGGGCCTGCGCGGGGCATGGGGCGGCTGTCCGCCCTCCCCCTGGAAACCCTCACGGTCGTCGGCAGCGCCGATCTCACCGGCCTGAACGAACTGGCCTCGCTCCAGCAACTGTCGGTGCTGCAACGGCTTCCGGGCACCCGCCTGACCGACTCCCTCCCGGTGGCGGCACGCCTGCGGCGGCTCTACCTCGGTCGGGCAGCCACCGTGGACACCGGTCTTCGCGGCCTGTCCCATTGGTCCACGCTGCGTGCACTCAGCCTGCCCGGCTTCCGCGTCACCACCGCCGACTGGGCGGAGCTGTCTCGGCTGCCGCAGCTGGAGGCCCTGACGCTGGACGCGTCGGTCCTCGACATCGGCCCGGAAGCGCTGCCGGCCCTTCCCGGCGTCCGCACCGTGCAGCTGTTCGGCTCCCACGGGCGGGACACCACCCGGCTCCCCGACCTCTTCCCCCGGGCCAGGTTCCTCCGGACCTGACGGCGCAAGGGAAAAGGGGCCACCCGGGACCGAAGTCCCGGGCAGCCCCTTTCCAGGCTCACCCCCGAGGGCTACGCCTCCTTGCTCAGGTTCGGACCCGCGCCGCCACCGGCCGCCTGCTCGATCGGCGGGACGTCGGGGAGGGTCGACTTCTCCTCACCCCGGAAGGTGAAGGTCGCCGTGTCACCCTCGCCCTCGGTGTCCACGACCACGATGTGACCGGGACGCAGCTCGCCGAAGAGGATCTTCTCCGACAGCGAGTCCTCGACCTCGCGCTGGATCGTGCGGCGCAGCGGACGCGCGCCCAGCACCGGGTCGTAGCCCCGCTTGGACAGCAGCTCCTTGGCGGACTGGGAGAGCTCGATGCCCATGTCCCGGTCCTTGAGGCGCTCGTCGACCTTCTGGATCATCAGGTCGACGATCTGCAGGATGTCGTCCTGGCTGAGCTGCGGGAAGACGACCACGTCATCGACGCGGTTGAGGAACTCGGGCCGGAAGTGCTGCTTCAGCTCGTCCTGGACCTTGTTCTTCATGCGCTCGTAGTTGGACTTCGTGTCGCCCGCGGCGGCGAAGCCGAGGTTGAAGCCCTTGGAGATGTCCCGGGTGCCGAGGTTGGTCGTCATGATGATGACCGTGTTCTTGAAGTCCACCACCCGGCCCTGGGAGTCGGTCAGGCGACCGTCCTCCAGGATCTGCAGCAGCGAGTTGAAGATGTCCGGGTGAGCCTTCTCGACCTCGTCGAAGAGGACGACCGAGAACGGCTTGCGGCGGACCTTCTCCGTCAGCTGGCCGCCCTCCTCGTAGCCCACGTAACCGGGGGGCGAACCGAAGAGACGCGACACCGTGTGCTTCTCGCTGAACTCCGACATGTCGAGGGAGATCAGCGCGTCCTCGTCACCGAAGAGGAACTCCGCCAGGGCCTTGGACAGCTCGGTCTTACCGACACCGGACGGGCCGGCGAAGATGAACGAGCCACCGGGACGCTTCGGGTCCTTCAGGCCGGCACGGGTGCGGCGGATCGCCTTCGAGAGCGCCTTGACGGCGTCCTTCTGGCCGATGACCCGCTTGTGGAGCTCGTCCTCCATACGCAGCAGGCGCGAGGACTCCTCCTCCGTGAGCTTGAAGACCGGGATGCCCGTCGCCGTGGCGAGGACCTCGGCGATCAGCTCGCCGTCGACCTCGGCGACGACGTCCATGTCGCCGGCCTTCCACTCCTTCTCCCGCTTGGCCTTGGCGGCCAGGAGCTGCTTCTCCTTGTCGCGGAGGGAGGCGGCCTTCTCGAAGTCCTGCGAGTCGATCGCGGACTCCTTGTCGCGGCGCACGCCGGCGATCTTCTCGTCGAACTCGCGGAGGTCCGGCGGCGCGGTCATCCGGCGGATGCGCATCCGGGAACCGGCCTCGTCGATCAGGTCGATCGCCTTGTCCGGCAGGAAGCGGTCCGAGATGTAGCGGTCGGCGAGCGTCGCCGCCTGGACGAGGGCCTCGTCCGTGATGGAGACGCGGTGGTGGGCCTCGTAGCGGTCGCGCAGACCCTTGAGGATCTCGATCGTGTGCGGCAGCGACGGCTCCGCGACCTGGATCGGCTGGAAGCGACGCTCGAGGGCCGCGTCCTTCTCCAGGTGCTTGCGGTACTCGTCCAGCGTGGTCGCACCGATGGTCTGCAGCTCACCACGGGCCAGCATCGGCTTGAGGATGCTCGCGGCGTCGATGGCGCCCTCGGCGGCACCCGCACCGACCAGCGTGTGCAGCTCGTCGATGAACAGGATGATGTCGCCGCGGGTGCGGATCTCCTTGAGCACCTTCTTCAGGCGCTCCTCGAAGTCACCGCGGTAGCGGGAGCCGGCGACCAGCGCGCCGAGGTCCAGGGTGTAGAGGTGCTTGTCCTTGAGGGTCTCGGGCACCTCGCCCTTGACGATGGCCTGCGCGAGGCCCTCGACGACGGCGGTCTTGCCGACGCCGGGCTCACCGATCAGCACCGGGTTGTTCTTGGTACGGCGGGACAGCACCTGCATGACCCGCTCGATCTCCTTCTCGCGCCCGATGACCGGGTCGAGCTTGGACTCACGAGCGGCCTGGGTGAGGTTCCGGCCGAACTGGTCGAGGACCAGGGACGTGGAAGGAGTGCCCTCCGCAGGACCGCCGGCGGTGGCGGTCTCCTTGCCCTGGTAGCCGGAGAGCAGCTGGATGACCTGCTGCCGCACCCGGTTCAGATCTGCGCCCAGCTTGACCAGGACCTGGGCGGCGACGCCCTCGCCCTCGCGGATCAGGCCGAGCAGGATGTGCTCCGTGCCGATGTAGTTGTGACCCAGCTGGAGGGCCTCGCGGAGCGACAGCTCCAGGACCTTCTTGGCACGGGGGGTGAAGGGGATGTGACCCGACGGGGCCTGCTGGCCCTGCCCGATGATCTCCTCCACCTGCTGGCGGACCGCCTCGAGCGAAATCCCGAGGCTCTCAAGGGCCTTGGCGGCGACACCCTCACCCTCGTGGATCAGGCCCAGGAGGATGTGCTCGGTGCCGATGTAGTTGTGGTTGAGCATCCGGGCTTCTTCCTGAGCCAGGACGACAACCCGCCGCGCGCGGTCGGTGAACCTCTCGAACATCGTTAATCGCTCCTCAGAGCGGTCAGGCAGTAAGGGGAACTTCCCCTCCCTGTCCTTCCGCAGCTTAGTCCCGCAAGCGGGGACCGCTCATTCCAACTGCCGACACCGTCGATGGCCTCCTGACCCCTGACGCCGACATCTGCCACAACCCGATGGTGCGAGACGATGTTCCCGCAGGCCAGGCACTTACCCCACTCGCCAGTACGCCGATGGCGAACGCGAGACGGCCCGATCTGCATGTCGCCCCCTCCCACTAGGGATGTCTTACCCGCAGGGAGTGACACTCCATGCCGCGCGCACCGGTTCCCTCCGCTACGGGCGAACAACCTTGCGCCTCCCCACACCCCCGCACGCCCCCTCTTGCCGCCCCGTTCCGGCACTCTGCGCATTCGTGACACCACCCAGCGTAACCCGGGCGCTCTTTCGACTGTTGCACTTGTCATGGTCGGCGCCTCGCACTCGGTCCCCGTCGCTTCCGCGTCCCCTGTGTCCCCCGCGTCCCCCGTTGTGCCGTCGCCGCGTCGGCCCACCGAAAACGGCGGCTCGGCGTGGGAGCGGACGCGGTGGTGGTACGAGAGCGCGCTCGGATGGCCGACGGCGCCCGGGGAGCCGGTGCGGCTGCGCACGGGCATCCGCTTCGACGTCCTCGACGTGCCGGCCGAGGCCGGGTACGCGACGCTGGAGCGGCTCGGACGGGCCGGAGGGTTCGGTGCGTGCTCGCCGGTGCCGGGGTTTCCGGTGGCCGTCCGGGACGAGCGGATGCTGCTGCTCGTGGCGGCGGGTGGTGCGGAGGAGCTGCCCGGTCTCCTGGAGTGGCTGGAGTGGGGCTCACTGGCGCTCGACCTCACGGCGGTCGGAGCGGGGGGTCTCGTGGACGCGCCCCTTGCCCCGGAGTCCGGCCCTGGCGGCTTCGGCTCGATCGGCGCGAACAGTCCGGACGGTTTCGGATCCATCGGATTCACCGGATCCAACGGTCCGGACGGTTTCGGATCCACCGGATCCAACGGTCCGGACGGTTTCGGATCCACCGGATCCAACGGTCCGGACGGCTTCGGATCCAACAGCCCGGACATCGGGTCCAAGAGTCCGGACGGCTGCGGATCCAACGGCCTGCCGCCGCGTCCCCCGGATCGCGACGGCCTGCGGGGGGCCGCCGTCTGGCTGCGACCCCCGGAGCCGGGGTGCGAGGTCGAACCCTCGCTGCCGGCGCTGTCGGCCCTCGGGTGTGCCGGGACCGCACTCGATCTCGCCCGGCTGGTCCACACCCTGGCCACGCAGTGCCACCGCGTGCGGCTCACCGCCTGCGACCCACCGCGGGCACGGCCCGTGGCGCGGGTCGGATGATCAGCCGTTGGCCTGCTCGTACGCCTCGCGGACCTTCGCGGGGACACGGCCGCGGTCGTTGACGTCCCAGCCGTTCTCCTTCGCCCAGGCGCGGATCGCCGCGGTGTCCTGGCTGCCGCCGGAAGCGGCGCGCGCCTTGCCGCGACCGCCCGAGGCACGGCCCCCGGTACGACGGCCACCCTTCAGGTACGGGTCGAGAAGACCGCGGAGCTTGTCCGCGTTGGCGGTGGTGAGATCGATCTCGTAGGTCTTGCCGTCCAGTGCGAACGTCACGGTCTCGTCTGCCTCGCCGCCGTCGAGGTCGTCGACAAGAAGGACCTGAACCTTCTGTGCCACCGGATTTCCTTTCATCGATAACTTGAGGGCCGGGGGTCCGCCGGCATCCGCCGTATCGCCGCCCCTTGTTATATGCAGTACTGCAGTACGCCGGAAAGCAAACCGCTTTTGCCGGGAAAACACAAACCCCCGGCGGAGACCGGTAGCCCGACTCCGGGCCGGAAACATGCGCGTTTCGGACATAGGGAACCCATGAAGGGCACCTCGGTGGA
Organism: Streptomyces sp. MMCC 100; assembly: GCF_041538145.2. Classification (NCBI taxonomy): domain Bacteria; kingdom Bacillati; phylum Actinomycetota; class Actinomycetes; order Kitasatosporales; family Streptomycetaceae; genus Streptomyces; species Streptomyces sp. MMCC 100. The sequence continues at coordinate 275,921 of NZ_JBGORK020000001.1, read as the reverse complement.
ATAAACCTCGAACGACGGTGAAGGACTGCGGGCGCCTGCCGCAGTGCGGCGATCACAGATGCAGAAGCATCCGGCTGTTGCCCAAGGTGTTCGGTTTCACTCGTTCGAGACCCAGGAACTCCGCAACGCCCTCGTCATAGGAACGCAGCAGCTCGGCGTACACATCGGTGTCGACCGGTGTCTCCCCGATCTCCACGAAGCCGTGCTTGCCGAAGAAGTCCACTTCGAAGGTCAGACAGAAAACCCGGCGAACACCGAGCCAGCGCGCGGTGTCCAGCAACTTCTCCAGCAACTGATGCCCGACGCCCGCGCCCTTCAGGCCCGGCTTCACCGCGAGAGTCCGCACTTCCGCGAGGTCTTCCCACATCACGTGCAGGGCGCCGCAGCCGACCACCTCGGCGTTGTCGTCCCGTTCCGCGACCCAGAACTCCTGGATGCTCTCGTAAAGCGTCACCATCGCTTTGTCGAGCAGGATGCGGTCACGGACGTACGCGTCGAGCAGCCGGCGTACGTCCGGGACATCCCTGGTGCGGGCCCGCCGGACGCTGATGGCATTTGGCATGTGGGGACGCTATCGCTCGCCGCCGTCCGGTACCGCGCCGGGTCCCGGCGCGGGGGTTTCCGGTCCCTGCACGATGCGGATGGCGTCTCCGAGGGCCTGGCGCTGTTCCTCGCTCATCATGCCGAAGAAGGCGACGAGGGCCGCGGCGGGGTTGTCGCTCTGGGACCAGGCGTCGTTCATGAGGGCGGCGGCGTAGGCGGCGCGAGTGGAGACCGCCTCATATCGATAGGCGCGGCCTTCGGACTCGCGGCGCACCCAGCCCTTCTGATGGAGATTGTCCAAAACGGTCATCACGGTGGTGTACGCGATGGACCGTTCCTGTTGCAGGTCTTCCAGGACTTCTCGAACGGTCACGGGGCGGTTCCACTTCCACACCCTCGTCATGACCGCGTCTTCGAGTTCTCCCAATGGGCGAGGCACGCTTCGAACGATAGTGGGAGATGGTGACGATCGCGTGCCGGACGTGCGCTTCCGCAGGCGAACGGGCACCAAAAGGGGCGTACGGCTCCTCGGGGAGGGAGCCGTACGCGGGGTCGCGCGGGGTCGCGCGTCGGTCAGGCCTCGGGGTGCGGGGTCGCCTGCCGGGCACCCTCCGCCCGTGCGAGGGCGGCGTCGACGACCGCGTCCTCCTTGGCCTTGTTGGCGCCGCCCTGGGTCTTCACGATCACCCGGATCACGCCGATGAAGAAGACGGCCATGACGGCCGGGGGCAGGAGCGCGGAGACGTAGTCCATGGGACCAGGGTAGCCAGGCGCCGTCAGCCGGCGGCGAGGTGGTGCCGGGAGTCCGGGGCGGGCGGGGCGGCGGGCGGGGCGGGCTTGCGGCGCGGGAAGACCTCGCCGGGGGTCGGCACGGGTCGCTTGGGGGCGGCCGGGGCGGGGTGCGGGGCCGGCTTCGGAGCGGGCTTCTGCGCGGGGTCGCTGCCGGAGCGGCGGCCGCCGGGGACGGCGTGGAGGCGGGTGCGTGCGGCGGGGAGCGTGATCGTGGCCGTGGTGGACGCCGTGGTCGGAGCCGTGGCGCGTGCCGTGGCGCGTGCCGCGGTCGTCGCGGGGTCGCAGCGGGCCAGGAGCGCGGCCGCGGCGGGGTTGCCGCGCAGGGCGCCCAGGGCGGCGAGGTCGTCCGCGCCGGGGCGGTGACCGGCGTCCAGTACCTCGTCCAGGAGCGCGAGGTAGCCGGTGGCGGTGCCGGGGAGGGCGGCGCGGTACCGGGCGAGGTCGGCCACCAGGAAGGCACGCAGCCGGGCGCCCTCCCGCATCGCCTCGTCGAGCGACTCTGCGAGGTGGAGGCAGTCCTGGGCCTCCTGGGCCGAGACCGGGCTGGGGTTCAGGGCGAGGGCGAGGGCTCGCCGGAGCACACGCAGCTCCTGAGCACCGAACGCCATGCCGCCGCGGGGTCCGTAGGGCGTGGGCATGCGGCGACGATACGCGCTAATCAGACAAACTCGGCATAGGGGGCATGGGTGTGGCGTGTGGGCCCACCCGGATGCCTCTGCCTCCGGCAGTGGGGCGGTGCGGTGCCTCTGCCTCCGGCGGTGGTGCGGTGGGGGTGCTTCTGCCTCCGGCGGTGGTGCGGTGGGGGTGCGGGGTGCCTGCGGCGGCCTGTGCGGGTGGGGTGGGGTGCGCGTAGCGCCTTGGGTTCGGTGGTGGGTCGGGGCCGCGCCGGGGGGTGTCCGTCCTCGGAACGGCGCGGAATCGGTCGGCCACAGACCGCCGTTGCGGGCAGTCGCATGCCGCCCCAGCTGCGGGCAGTCGTGCCGCTGGGGCGGCACGGGTGGGCGGTGGGGGCACCTCCCGCTCGAGCGAAGCCGAGAGTGGGGGAGGCACCCCGTTACGCCGGGCCGCGCTCCCCACCCCCCGCGCCCACGCCCCCGCCGGGCACGCCGCCTACATGCGGGACACGTTCCGCTCGTACACCAGCCGCAGCCCCATCAGCGTCAGCCACGGCTCGTGCTCGTCGATGACCGAGGACTCGCCCAGCACCATCGGCGCCAGTCCGCCCGTCGCGATGACCGTTACGTCGTCCGGGTCGTCGGCCAGCTCCCGCGCCATGCGGTTGACGACGCCGTCGACCTGGCCGGCGAAGCCGTACACGATGCCCGACTGCATCGCCTCGACCGTGTTCTTGCCGATCACGCTCCGCGGCCGGGCCACCTCGATCTTGCGGAGCTGGGCGCCCTTGACGCCGAGCGCCTCGACCGAGATCTCGATGCCGGGGGCGATGACCCCGCCGATGTACTCCCCCCGCGCGCTGACCGCGTCGAACGTCGTCGCCGTGCCGAAGTCCACGACGATCGCCGGGCCGCCGTACAGCTCGACCGCGGCGACCGCGTTGATGATGCGGTCGGCGCCGACCTCCTTGGGGTGGTCGGTGAGGATCGGGACGCCGGTCTTGACGCCCGGTTCGACCAGGACCGCGGGGACGTCGCCGTAGTAGCGGCGGGTGACCTCGCGGAGTTCGTGGAGGACCGAGGGGACCGTCGCGCAGATGGCGATGCCGTCGATGCCGTCGCCCAGCTCGTCGCCGAGCAGCGGGTGCATGCCCATCAGGCCCTGGAGGAGGACCGCCAGCTCGTCGGCCGTGCGGCGCGAGTCCGTGGAGATGCGCCAGTGCTCGACGATGTCCTCGCCGTCGAAGAGGCCGAGGACGGTGTGCGTGTTGCCTACGTCGATCGTCAGCAGCATGGGTTCTACTCCGCCGCTCGCAGGTCCAGGCCGATGTCCAGGATCGGGGAGCTGTGGGTGAGGGCGCCCACCGCCAGGTAGTCGACGCCCGTGGCCGCGTACGCCTTGGCGTTGGCGAGGGTGAGGCGGCCCGAGGCCTCCAGTGCGGCGCGGCCGGCGACCAGGGTCACCGCCTCCTCGCACTCGTCGGGGGTGAAGTTGTCCAGCAGGATGAGGTCGGCGCCCGCGTCCACGACCTCGCGCAGCTGGTGCAGGGTGTCGACCTCGACCTCGATGGGCACGTCCGGGAAGCGTTCGCGTACGGCGTTGAAGGCCTCGGCGACGCCGCCCGCGGCGACCACGTGGTTGTCCTTGACCAGGGCCGCGTCCGAGAGGGACATGCGGTGGTTGACGCCGCCGCCGCAGCGGACCGCGAACTTCTCCAGGCTGCGCAGGCCCGGCGTCGTCTTGCGGGTGTCGCGGACCTTGGTCTTCGTGCCGTCCAGGACGTCCGCCCACGCGCGCGTGGCCGTCGCGATGCCCGACATGCGGCACAGGAGGTTCAGTGCGCTGCGTTCGGCGGTGAGGATGTCGCGGGTGCGGGTGGTGACGGAGAGGAGCTTCTGGTCCGCCTCCACGCGGTCGCCGTCCTCGACGTGGCGGTCCACCTCGAACTCGTCCGTGCAGACGATCGACAGGACGGCCTCGGCGACCCTGAGGCCCGCCACGACGCCGGCCTCCCGCGCGGTGAAGTCGGCGGTGGCCACGGCGTCCTCGGGGATGGTCGCGACGGTCGTCACGTCCACGCCGCCCGCCAGGTCCTCCTGGATGGCGACGTTCGCGATGTCCTCGACCTCGACGGGGTCGAGTCCGGAGTCCAGCAGGAGTGCCGCGAGGGCCGGGTCTAGGCCGCACTCCATGTAGGCGTCTTCTTCGCTTTCCGCGCCGCAGGCGCAGCCGTCGCCGCAGCCTCCGCCGGAGGCGAGGGGGAGTTCGGTGGGGTCGGAGGGGTTCACTGCTGTCACTGCTCCTGGGGACGGTGCGTCGGCTGGGCGCCGTGGACGGTCGGGGGGAATTCTGGCGTGTCCGTGGTGTGCACGGCGAGGGCGCGGTCCGGGTTCAGGCGTACGACGACGTGGCGGCGCCACGTGGTGTCGTCGCGGTCCGCGTGGTCCTCGCGCCAGTGGCAGCCGCGGGTCTCCTCGCGCCGGGCCGCCGCGGTGACCAGGACGCGGGCCACGCACAGGAGGTTGGTGGCCTCCCAGGTGTCGACGCCCGGTTCGGACGTCTTGCCGTTCTCGTGCAGGGCCTCGCGGGCCTCGGTGTGGAGGCGGTGCAGCCGGTCGGCCGCCCGCGTGAGGGAGTCCGCCGAGCGCAGGACTCCGGCGCCCGCCGTCATGATCCGCTGGATCGTGAGGCGGGCCTCGGGCGGGAGGAGGGGGTGCTCCGGGCGGTCCGGGTGCGAGAGGGGGGCCGGCACGCGTGCGGGGACCGTGTCCGACCTGTGGCCGGTCGCTATGTCGACTGCGATGCGTTCGGCGTAGACCAGGCCCTCCAGGAGGGAGTTCGAAGCCAGGCGGTTGGCGCCGTGCACGCCGGTGCAGGCGACCTCGCCGCACGCGTACAGGCCGGGGACCGTCGTACGGCCGTGGGCGTCGGTGCGGACACCGCCCGAGGCGTAGTGGGCGGCCGGGGCGACGGGGATCGGCTCGGTGACCGGGTCGATGCCGTGGGCGCGGCAGGCGGCGAGGATGGTGGGGAAGCGGTGCTTCCACATGTCGGCGCCGAAGTGGCGCGCGTCCAGGTACATGTGCTCGGCGCCCTGCTCCTGCATGCGGCGCGTGATGGCCTTCGCGACGATGTCGCGCGGGGCGAGTTCCGCCAGTTCGTGCTGCCCCTGCATGAAGCGCACGCCGCCCGCGTCCACCAGGTGGGCGCCCTCGCCGCGTACCGCCTCCGAGACCAGGGGCTGCTGGCCCTCGGCGTCCGGGCCCAGGAAGAGGACGGTGGGGTGGAACTGCACGAATTCGAGGTCGCTCACCTCTGCGCCCGCGCGGAGGGCGAGGGCCACTCCGTCGCCCGTGGAGACGGAGGGGTTCGTCGTCGCCGAGAAGACCTGGCCCATGCCGCCGGTGGCCAGGACCACTGCGGGGGCGTGGACCGCCCCGACGCCGTCGTGCTGGCCCTCGCCCATGACGTGCAGGGTGACGCCCGCCGTGCGGCCCTCGGCGTCCGTGAGGAGGTCCAGGACGAGGGCGTTCTCGACGGTGCGCAGTCCACGCGCGCGTACCGCCTCGACCAGGGCGCGGGAGATCTCGGCGCCCGTGGCGTCGCCGCCCGCGTGGGCGATGCGGCGGCGGTGGTGGCCGCCCTCGCGGGTGAGGGCCAGGCCGCCCTCGGTGGACTCGTCGAAGTGCGCGCCGGTCGCGATGAGGCGGCGTACGGCGTCGGGGCCCTCGGTGACCAGGGTGCGGACCGCTTCCTCGTCGCACAGGCCGGCGCCGGCGACCAGGGTGTCGTCCAGGTGCTGCTCGGGGGTGTCGCCCTCGCCGAGGGCCGCGGCGATGCCGCCCTGTGCCCAGCGGGTGGAGCCGTCGTCGAGGCGGGCCTTGGTGACGACGACCGTCGTCAGGCCGGCCGCCTCGCAGCGCAGGGCCGCGGTGAGGCCCGCGACGCCGGAGCCGACGACCACCACGTCCGCGGCGACGGCCCAGCCGGGCGCGGGGGCGTGCAGTCGTATGCCTGTGCTGGTCACGAGGCGGCTCCGAAGGATCCGAAGGTGAGGTGGACGTTGTCGATCAGGCGGGTCGCGCCGACCCGGGCGGCGACGGCGAGGACGGCCTCGCCGGTGTGGTCGTCGCCGATCTCGGTGAAGTCGGACGGGTCGACCAGGGCGAGGTAGTCCAGCTCCAGCGGCGGGGTGGCACGGGCGGCGTCGTCCAGCACCAGGCGGGCGGCGTCCCGGACGGCCGTGGCGCTGCCGGGGGCGGAGGTGGCGACGGCGTGGGCGTCGGCCGCCGCGCGGGACTCGCCCAGGGCGCTGAGCGCCTCGGCGCGTGCCTGGGTGGCGGGCACTTCGCGGGCCCGCGCGCACAGCGCCTCCTGGGCGGCGTGCCGGTCCAGGCCGGCGAAGAGCGCCTGCGAGAGGGCGAGGGCGGTGCGGCGTTCCGGCGTCGAGAGGTAGCGGTTGCGGCTGGACAGGGCCAGGCCGTCCTCCTCGCGCACCGTGGGGACGCCGACGATCTCCACGCCGAAGTTCAGGTCGCGGACCATGCGGCGGATCAGCGCGAGCTGCTGCGCGTCCTTCTGGCCGTAGAGGGCGAGGTCGGGGCGGGTGAGGTGGAGCAGCTTGGCGACGACGGTGAGCATGCCGTCGAAGTGGCCGGGGCGGGAGGCGCCCTCCAGGCGTTCGCCCATGGGGCCGGCCGTGATGCGCACCTGGGGTTCGCCGCCTGGGTAGACCTCGTCGACGGAGGGGGCGAAGACGGCGTCGGCGCCCGCCCGTCCGGCGATCTCCAGGTCGGCGTCCAGGGTGCGCGGGTAGCGGTCGAGGTCCTCGCCGGCGCCGAACTGGAGCGGGTTCACGAAGACGGTGACGACGACCTCGCCGTCCGGTCCGGCGATGTCGCGCGCCGTGCGGATCAGGGTGGCGTGGCCCTCGTGCAGGGCGCCCATGGTCATCACGACGGCCCGGCGGCCGTGCCGCACGCGCGCGTGCAGCTCGTCGGCGGTGCGCAGCAGGGCGGGCGGGGTGGTGGTCATCGGGTGCCTCCGTCGGGGCCTTCGGTGCCGGGGGTTCCGTCGGGGCCGTCGGTGCCGGGGGTGCCGTCCGTGCCCGTGCCTCCTGCGGTGCCGGTGGCTCCGTCGGCGAGCACCTCGAGCAGGTCCTCGGCGAGTTCGGCCTTCAGCAGTCCGTGGTCCAGGGCGCGGTCGGCGGTCGCGCGGGCCATCGCCAGGTAGCCGGCGACGGCCTGGGGGGCGTGTTCGCGCAGTTCCACGATGTGCGCGGCGACCGTGCCCGCATCCCCTCGCGCGACGGGGCCGGTGAGGGCCGCGTCTCCGGAGCGCAGGGCGTTGTCGAGGGAGGCGCCGAGGAGCGGGCCCAGCATCCGGTCGGGGGCCGTCACGCCGGCCGTGCGCAGCAGCTCCATGGACTGGGCGACCAGGGTGATCAGGTGGTTGGAGCCCAGGGCGAGCGCCGCGTGGTACAGCGGGCGCCGGTCCTCGGCGATCCACTCCGGCTCGCCGCCCATCTCGATGACCAGGGCCTCGGCGGCCAGCCGCAGCTCCTCGGGCGCGGTGACGCCGAAGGAGCAGCCGGCCAGGCGCTGGACGTCCACCGGGGTGCCGGTGAAGGTCATCGCGGGGTGCAGGGCCAGCGGAAGGGCGCCGGCGCGCAGCGCGGGGTCCAGGACCCGTGCGCCGTACCGCCCTGAGGTGTGCACCAGCAGCTGGCCCGGGCGCACCGCGCCGGTCTCGGCGAGCCCCGTCACCAGGCCGGGCAGCGCGTCGTCGGGGACGGTCAGCAGGACCAGCTCGGCGTGCCGGAGGACCTCGGCGGGCGTCATGAGCGGCACGTCGGGGAGGAGGGCGGCGGCACGCCTCCTGGAGGCGTCGGAGACCCCGGAGACGGCCACCGGGCGGTGCCCGGCGAGCTGGAGCGACGCGGCCAGCGCGGGGCCCACCCGTCCGGCGCCGACAACGCCTACGGTGAGCCGCGCGGGGCGGTCCTTGGGGTCTGGCTGTGGGGTTGTGTTCACGCGACGGCGGCCTTCCCGTTCCAGTCCGCTCGGGGTACCGGACGATTTCTCGTCATGTTAACGCGATCGGTCCGGGCGACGTCCGGTTGTCCACAGGCTGTGGGTTTCCGTGCGGCGACGGAGCACACACCCCGCGTGCGTGTCGGAACGTGTGCGGAAAACCGGTGTCCGACACGCGGACCGCGCGACATGATCCCTTGCATGAGCGACACGGCGGAGCAGAGGAATCGGAGCGAGCAGGCGGAACCGGAGGAGCAGCGGCACAAACGACTGCGGGAGCGGCGCGTGGCCGCCCTCCGCGACGCGCGGCGCGTGCTCGCCCGCCCCGGGTTCGTCACGACCCTGCGCGAGCGCCTCGCCCTGCTGGACGGGGCCGGCGAACTGTACGACCTCGACGAGCCCTCCGACATGTACGGCAACGGCGTCGTGACGGCCCTGGAGGAGCGGACCGCCGCGCTGCTCGGCACGGAGGCCGCCGCCTTCTTCCCGACCGGCACCATGGCCCAGCAGGTGGCCCTGCGCTGCTGGGCGGGCCGCACCGGCAACCCGGTCGTCGCGCTGCACGGGCTCGGCCACCCCGAGCTGCACGAGCGCAACGCCTTCAGCCGGGTCGGCGGACTGCACCCGGTACGGCTGACCGACGCGCCCCGGCAGCCGACCGCCGACGAGGTGCGCGGCTTCGAGGAGCCGTTCGGGGCGCTGATGCTGGAGCTGCCGCTCAGGGAGGCCGGCTATCTGCTGCCCACCTGGGAGGAGCTCACCGAGGTCGTCGAGGCCGCCCGGGAGCGCGACGCGGTGGTGCACTTCGACGGGGCCCGCCTGTGGGAGTGCACCACCCGCTTCGACCGCCCCCTGGCGGAGATCGCGGGCCTGGCGGACAGCGTGTACGTCTCGTTCTACAAATCCCTCCAGGGCTACGGCGGCGCCGCCCTGGCCGGCCCCCGGACCCTGGTCGAGGAAGCGAAGGCCTGGCGGCACCGGTACGGCGGCCAGGTGTTCCAGCAGTTCCCCACGGCGCTGTCCGCCCTGGCCGGCCTGGAGCGCGAGCTGCCCCGGCTGCCCGCGTACGTGGCCCACGCGCGCGTGGTGGCCGCCGCGCTGCGCGAGGGCCTCGCGGCGGCCGGACTGCCGTGGGCACGGGTGCACCCCGAGGTGCCGCACACGCACGAGTTCCAGGTCTGGCTGCCCTGCGGCCCCGACGCCGCGGGCGAGGCCGCGCTCCGGCAGGCCGAGGAGACCGGGACGATGCTGTTCTCCCAGCCCTGGGACGCGGCCGGCCCCGGTATCGCCCTGACCGAGGTCTCGGTGGGCGAGCCGGGCCTGGAGTGGACGGCCGACGACGTGCGGGCGGCGGTCGCCGACTTCGCGGTCCGGCTGAAGAGCTGACGGCCTGGGGCCTGGGCGCCTGACCGACCGCGCGGGATGCCCGGGTCAGCCCAGGGCACGCGGCCACAGGGACCACCACCGGCGCAGGGCCCGCCGTACGCGGCCGTGCGCGGGGCGGCCGGCGAGCACGGCCTGGAACTGCCGGCGGTCGTGCCACTCGCGCACGACCTGCCGGTCGTGGGCGCCGGGCGCGGGCGGCGCGGGCTCGCCGAGCTGCCGGGCACGGTAGGTGTCGAGGAGGTACTGCTGCGTGATGCTCATGGCGGACCGCCTTCTCGAGGAGACATAGAGGTGGAGTACGGGCTCCGCGGCTGCCCCGGTGACCCCAGACTGCTCCGGGCCGCGCCCCGCGGTCGTGCCGATTGACGGCGGCGGTCAATCGGCGGCGGCGTTGTCGGTGGCGGCGTGCACCATGGGGGCATGAGCGTGCGCATCGACATCACGGGGCTGCGGCCGGAGAGGATCGCCGTCGTGCCCTCCCCGCTGGCCGAGCTGGGCATGGCGCTGCACGCGCTGTCCGAGCCGGGGCACCACCCGGGGCTGCAGGGCTGGGCGACGGGCGTGACCGCCCGGCTCGACTCGCACCTGGCGGACCGGATGTGCGAGGCCGACTTCCTGTGGCGGACGACCTTCTCGGACCTGTTCATGCCGTTCGCCGGGGTGCCGGGCCGCAGCACCCTGCCCGGCGCCACCCTCGCCGACGACCTGGACATGCTCGACAAGCTGTCCGACGAGCAGTTCGTCGACGCGGCCCTGGAGTTCACTTGCGCGCTGCCGTACAGCACCGGTGGGGCCTCGGCGCTCGACGACACCGAGGTGCGCCGGCGCGCGCTGGACCTGGCCGCCGCGCGGGGACCGCAGCAGCTGCGCTTCAGCGAGCGGCTGCTGGCCGATCCGCCGCGGATCCGGGGCTGGCTGCGGCAGTTCGCGCGGGACTGCGACGAGGCGTTCTTCGCCGAGACCTGGTCCCGGGTGCGCCACCAGCTGGCGGCGGACGCCCGTCACAAGACGGACCTGCTGCGCCACAAGGGCCTCGCCGAGGCGCTGTCCGCCGTGTCCCCGGCGTTGACGCTGGACGAGGCCGCCTCCCGGATCACCGTCGACAAGCTGGGCGACGGCCGTTCCGCGACGGCGGACGGCGGCCTGCTGCTCGTCCCGACCAGCCTCGGCTGGCCGCACCTGATGGTCCTGCACCGGCACGACTGGCAGCCGGTGCTGCACTACCCGGTCGGCTCCCCCGAGCTGGCCTCACCGCCCTCGGTCGAGCAGCTCACGATGCGGATGACCGCACTGTCCCACCCCGTGCGGATGCGGATCTGCCGGCATCTGGCCCGCAGCGCGTACACCACGGGTGAGCTGGCACAGGTGCACGGCATGACGGCCCCCGAGATATCCCGGCACCTGGGCGTGCTGAAGAAGGCCGGGCTGATCACCACCCGTCGACGCGGCCGGTACGTCCTGCACCAGCTGGACGTCACGGTGGTGGCCCGGCTGGGCAGCGACTTCCTGGAGGGGATCCTGCGCTAGGTGTATCGGCCCGCAGGGTTGTTCGCGCGGTCGGCCGGCCGGTCAGTCGAGCCGGATGTGCCGGAGCCCGACCCGCGCCTGCCTCACCCGGGTGCGCAGCGCGCCCTCGTTGTTGGGCTTCAGGGTGAGTCCCGCGAGGACGGCGATGCGGTCGGCGGTCTTCGGGACGGTCGTGTGGTCCGTCCACAGGTGCTCGGCGAACTCCGGCTCGGCCAGCCGTTCCAGACAGTGGTCGAGCTGCCGCACGGCCCAGCTCTCCCGGCGCGGCCCGGCGCCCTTGCCGGACACGTACCGCAGGACGTGCCCGAGGCCGCGCTCGCGCAGCCGCCGCAGGACGGTCTCGCGTTCGGCGAGAAGGGTGAAGTGGTGGACGTCGTGGCCCAGTTCGCGCAGCCGGCCGACGGTCTCGGCGAAGTACCCGGAGTCGGTGACCGTCATCGGCGCGATCACGACGCCGTCGTGCTCGGCGAGGGCCAGGTCCAGCACCTCCACGACGCCCTGCCGCCAGGAGACCAGGTCCTGGAAGTCCCCCCGCAGCTCGGGCGGCAGCATGCGGCGCAGCCCGAAGCCGGCGTACTCGGGGTCGCAGACGACGCTGCCGGGGAGCCGGCGCCGTATCTCGTGCGCGGTCTGTGTTTTTCCGCCCCCGAAGGGGCCGTTGATCCACAGGAGCATGCGCAGACCCTACCGACGCGGAGCCCTCCGCACAGGCCGGTCAGCCGTGTCCGCCGCCGGCCCGCACCAGCCCGGTCTCGTAGGCCAGGACCACCACCTGCACGCGGTCGCGCAGGCCCAGCTTGGTCAGGATGCGGCCCACGTGCGTCTTCACGGTCGCCTCCGACAGCACGAGCCGCGCCGCGATCTCGCCGTTGGACATGCCCTGCGCCACCAGAACCATCACCTCGCGCTCCCGCTCGGTGAGCCGCTGCAGCTCCTTCTGCCGGGGCTCCTGGCCGGTGGCCGGCAGCATCGGCGCGAACCGGTCCAGGAGCCGCCGGGTGGTGGAGGGGGCGACCACGGCGTCGCCGCTGTGCACGGAGCGGATCGCGGCGAGCAGTTCGCCGGGCGGCACGTCCTTCAGCATGAAGCCGGAGGCGCCCGCCTTGAGCGCCGAGAACGCGTACTCGTCGAGGTCGAAGGTGGTCAGGATCAGCACCTTCGGAGCGTTCGGGTCCACGCAGATCCGGCTGGTGGTCTCCACACCGTCGAGCTTGGGCATGCGGACGTCCATCAGGACGACGTCCACGGCGGTCGAGCGGAGCACCTGGAGCGCCTCGACGCCGTCGCCCGCCTCCGCGACGACCTCCATGTCCGGCTGGGCCGCCAGCACCATCCGGAACCCGGTGCGCAGCAGCACCTGGTCGTCGACGAGCATCACGCGGATCGCCATCGGGCCTCTTCTTCCTCTGCCTTACAGGTGTCAGTGCCGTACGTGCGTACGGGCGCGGTGGTCACGCGGGCTTCAACGGCAGCAGCGCGCTGATGCGGAATCCTCCGCCCGGACGGGGGCCCGCGTCCAGGGTTCCGCCGACCATGCCGATCCGCTCGCGCATGCCGATCAGGCCGTGGCCCTGGCCGTCGAAGCCCCCCTCCTCGTACATCTCGTGCGGGGCGCCCTTGCCGTCGTCCTCGATCAGCAGCCCGAGGCCGTCGTCGAAGTAGACCAGGCGCACGCTCGCGCCCGCGTTCTCCCCGCCGTGCTTGCGGGTGTTGGTCAGCGCCTCCTGCACGATGCGGTACGCGGTCAGCTCCACGCCACTGGGCAGCTGCCTGGGGGTGCCCTCGACCTTGAAGTCGACGGGCAGCCCGGAGGTGCGGCACTGCTCGACGAGGTCCTCGATCTGCTGGACGTCGGGCTGCGGGACGTACTCCCCGGCCTCCTTGTGCTCGCCGGTGCGCAGCACGCCGAGCAGGCGGCGCATCTCCGCGAGTGCCTGGCGGCCGGTGGAGGAGATGGTCTCCAGGGCCTTCTTCGCCTGGTCGGGTGCCGCGTCCAGGACGTAGGCGGCGCCGTCGGCCTGCACCACCATGACGGACACGTTGTGGGCGACGACGTCGTGCAGCTCGCGCGCGATCCGGGCGCGCTCGGCGGCGACCGCGACCTTGGCCTGCGCCTCTCGCTCCTTCTCCAGCCGGGTCGCGCGCTCCTCCAACTGCGCGAAGTAGGCGCGGCGGGTACGGACGGAGTCGCCGAGCACCCAGGCGAGGGCGAAGGGGACCGCCTGGAAGACCGTCACGGCGATGGTGGTCCCCATGCCCAGTTCGCTGTCGGACCAGCGCAGCTGGGCGAGGGGCGCCGCGCACAGGCCCGTGGCCAGCGCGGTCCGGGAGGCCCAGCGGGCGCCGGTCGCCGCCACGGTGTAGATGATCACCAGGAAGGCGAAGTCGGCGGGCATCGTCGAGACGTCGAGCGCCAGCTGTCCCACGCCCAGTGCCACAGCGAGCAGCAGCATCCTCTCCGGCGTCCGCTGGCGCAGGGCGATCACGACGCTGAGCAGCACCACGACGGGGACGATGAGCGCCAGGTTGTCCGTACCGTCCGCCCGCGTCCCGGGGTTCGCCGCAGAGACCAGGGAGATTCCGAGCACGACGAGGGCCCAGAAGGAGTCGACACCGGTCGGGTGTCTGCGGAGGAAGTCGTAGAGGCGCTGCACGTAACCCAGCGTAGGGAAGCGGAATAGGTGCAGGGGTCAACCGAAGGGTCGATCCGCATCCCCCGCGCATACTCCGCAAGGTGGAGGCTCCGATCTTCTGTGCGCCTCCGTGCCCCTAGCCTGGGCCTGTGACACCAGGGACGGCAGGGCTCAGAGGGACTCCAGGGACGCGTGGGGAGTGGCGCGGCTGGCGGCAGGCCACGCAGGACGCCCTCTACGGACCCGAGGGTTTCTATCGCGCCGGTCCCGAGGGCCCGGCCGGGCACTTCCGGACGTCCGTGCACGCGTCGCCGCTGTTCGCGGGGGCCGTGGCACGGCTGCTGTGCCGGGTCGACGAGGCCCTGGGGCGCCCTGCCTCGCTGGACTTCGTGGACATGGCGGCCGGCCGGGGCGAGCTGGTCACCGGGGTGCTGGCGGCCCTGCCCGCCGACGTGGCCGCCCGCACGCGCGCGTACGCCGTCGAGGTCGCCGCCCGCCCCGAGGGGCTCGACCCGCGGGTCCAGTGGCTCGCGGAGCCGCCGGACGGTGTCACCGGGCTGCTGTTCGCCAACGAGTGGCTGGACAACGTGCCGGTGGAGGTGGCGGAGGTGGACGCCGCGGGCGTGGCGCGGCGGGTGCTCGTCCGCGGCGACGGGGCGCAGCGGCTCGGGGAGCCGGTGGCCGGGGCGGAGGCCGAGTGGCTGGCCCGGTGGTGGCCGCTGACCGGCGAGGAGGGGCTGCGGGCGGAGATCGGGCTGCCCCGCGACGAGGCCTGGGCGTCCGCCGTGGCGGCGCTGGACGCCGGGCTGGCGGTGGCCGCCGACTACGCGCACACCGCGGCCGGCCGGCCGCCGTTCGGGACACTCACGGGCTTCCGGGAGGGCCGGGAGACGGAGCCGGTGCCCGACGGGTCGTGCGACATCACCGCGCATGTCGCGCTGGACGCGTGCGCGGCCGCCCACACCGCGAGGCGCACTCCGGAGTACGCGCCCCCGAATGCGCTTCTGCGCCCCCAGCGCGAGGTCCTGCACGCGCTCGGTGTCGCCGGCGCACGCCCCCCGCTCGCGCTGGCCTCCACCGATCCCGCGGCGTACGTACGTGCCCTCGCGAGCGCCTCCCAGGCCGCCGAGCTGACCGCGCCGGGCGGCCTGGGCGACTTCGTGTGGCTGCTCCAGCCGGTGGGGGCGGTGGACGCCGCCGCGCTACTTGTCGATGTCGCCGACCACGAAGAACAGTGATCCCAGGATCGCCACCATGTCCGCGACCAGCGTCCCGGGCAGCAGGTCCGCCAGCGCCTGGATGTTGTTGTACGACGCGGAGCGCAGCTTCAGCCGGTACGGGGTCTTCTCACCCTTGCTGACCAGGTAGTAGCCGTTGATGCCGAGCGGGTTCTCGGTCCAGGCGTACGTGTGGCCCTCGGGGGCCTTCAGCACCTTCGGGAGCCGCTGGTTGACCGGTCCGGGCGCCAGCTCGGCCAGGCGGTCCAGGCAGGCGTCGGCGAGGTCGAGGGCGTTGTGCGTCTGCTCCAGGAGGCACTCGAAGCGGGCCAGGCAGTCGCCCTCGGTGCGGGTGACGACCTTGAGGGTGTCCTGGAGTTCGCCGTAGGCCAGGTAGGGCTCGTCGCGGCGCAGGTCGAAGTCGACGCCGGAGGCACGGGCGATGGGGCCGCTGACCCCGTAGGCGTGCACGGACTGGGCGGACAGGGCGCCCACGCCCCGCGTACGCCCCCGGAAGATCTCGTTGCCGAGCACCAGGTCGTCGAAGACGTCCATGCGTGAGCGCACGGCGGCGACGGCGGCACGCGCGCGCGTGGTCCAGCCGGCCGGAAGGTCCTCCTTGAGACCGCCGACGCGGTTGAACATGTAGTGCATGCGTCCGCCGGAGACCTCCTCCATCACGTTCTGGAGGACCTCCCGCTCCCGGAAGGCGTAGAACACCGGGGTGATGCCGCCCAGCTCCAGCGGGTACGACCCCAGGAACATCAGGTGGTTGAGCATCCGGTTCAGCTCGGCGAGCAGCGTCCGCGTCCACACCGCGCGCGTGGGGACCTCCATGCCGAGCATCCGCTCGACGGCGAGGACGACGCCCAGCTCGTTGGAGAACGCCGACAGCCAGTCGTGGCGGTTGGCGAGCACGATGATCTGACGGTAGTCACGGGCCTCGAACAGCTTCTCCGCGCCGCGGTGCATATAGCCGATCACCGGCTCGGCGCTCGTGATGCGCTCGCCGTCCAGGACCAGCTTCAGCCGCAGCACGCCGTGGGTGGACGGGTGCTGGGGGCCGATGTTGAGCACCATGTCGGTGCTCTCCGCGGCACCGCCGATACCGACCGTGGTCTCCGTCGTAGGAGTCATGAACACAGTCTCCCCTACGTACGCTGGCCCCATGGAGACGGGGAGCCCGGACGACACGGGCACGGCGGGCGCGACGCAGGCGGCTGGTCCGGCGGGGGCGGCGGGCCCGGCGGGTCCGCCGCGGGAGGAGCCGGTGTGGACCGGTCTGCCGCCGGGGCTGCTGCACATGCGGCGGCTGTTGCTGGTGGTGTGGCTGGGCCTGCTGACGCTCGCCGCGGGCCTGCTGCCCGCACTGTTCCTGGACCCCTCCTGGGCCGCCCTGGCGCTGCTGCCCCTGGCCCTGCTGGCCTGGGGCTGGGTGATGCTGGAGCGCAACTGGCGCTCCTGGCGGTACGCCGAGCGCGCCGACGACCTGCTGATCAGCCGGGGCGTGCTGTGGCGGGAGGAGACCGTCGTCCCGTACGGGCGCATGCAGCTGGTCGAGGTCACCTCCGGGCCGGTCGAGCGGCACTTCGGCCTGGCCAGCGTGCAGCTGCACACGGCAGCCGCCGCGACCGACGCGACCATCCCCGGCCTCGACCCGGCCGAGGCCGAACGCCTCCGCGACCGCCTCACCGAGCTGGGCGAGGCCCGATCGGCGGGACTGTGAGCGGGCCCGGGGCGGAGAAGGGCACGGCCGAGGGCGGTACGACGGGGCACGCGGGCGGCGTGAGCGGCCCGCCGGACCGGACGGGCACCTCGGAAAGCGGCGCCCCGAACAGGGAGGGTGGCCCGGAGGAGCCGGGCCGGGCCACGGCCGGGGCCCCGGACCGCACGACGGGGCCGACCGGCCGTGCGCCGGACACCGCGCCCGGCGTCGGCCGTACGGCGGACACCTCGCCCGGCGTCGGCCGTACGGCGGACACCGCGCCCGGCGCCACGGGGACCGACCACGACCCCGCCGGCGCGGGTGCCGACGGGGCGGCGGCGACGGAAGGCGGCGCGAGCGGACGCCCGGACGGCGCCCAGACCGCCGGGTCCGACCCGGCCAGAGCCGCTGAGGACGCCGTAGCCGCTGCTGCCCCCGACACCGACAGCGGCACCGGTGCGCCCCCGCCCACCGACGAAGTCGTCGAGCGCCGCCTCCACCCCGTCACACCCCTGCGGCGGGCCTGGGCGCCCGTCGCCGTGCTCGTCGGATGGGCCGTGCACGATCCCGACCAGGCGCAGCGCCAGCTGACCCGGCTGACCACGACCCACCTGCTGATCGGCCTGGCCGTACTGATCCCGGCCGCCGCCCTGTACGGCTTCCTCACCTGGTGGTTCACCCACTACGCGGTGACCGACACCGAGCTGCGGATCCGTACCGGGCTGCTGTTCCGCCGCACCGCGCACATCCGCCTCGAACGCATCCAGGCCATCGACGTCACCCAGCCCCTGCTGGCCCGGGTCGCGGGGGTCGCCAAGCTCAAGCTCGACGTCGTAGGCACCGGCAAGAAGGACGAACTGGCCTTCCTGGGCGCCGACGAGGCCCGTGCGCTGCGGGCCGAGCTGCTCGCGCGCGCGGCGGGCTTCGCGCCCGAGACCGCGCACGAGGTCGGCGAGGCCCCCGCGCGGCAACTGCTGCGGGTGCCGCCCGGCGTCCTCGCCGTCGCCCTCCTGCTGACCGGCGCGACCTGGGGCACGCTGCTCGCCGCCGCCGTCGTACCGACGCTGCTGTGGCTGGCCACCCACAACCTGTGGACGGTGCTGGCGACCGCCCTGCCGCTGGTGGGCGCCGCGGGCGCGAACAGCGCGGGCCGGTTCGTCGGGGAGTACGACTGGACGGTGGCCGAGTCCCCGGACGGGCTCCGCATCGACCACGGCCTGCTCGACCGCGCCCACGAGACGGTTCCGCCGGGCCGGGTCCAGACCGTGCGCATCGTGGAGCCGCTGCTGTGGCGGCGCCGCCGCTGGGTGCGGGTCGAGCTGGACGTGGCCGGGTCGTCGAACTCCGTACTGCTGCCGGTCGCCCCGCGCGAGATCGCCGAGTCGGTCGTCGCGCGGGTGCTGCCCGGGGTGACGGTGCCGACGGGACCTGAGCTGTCCCGCCCGCCGCGGCGGGCGGCGCGGTGCCGGCCGCTGTGGTGGCGCGGCCACGGGCTCGCCGTCACCGACGCGGTCTTCGCCGCGCGGTACGGACTGCTGCGCCGCAGCCTGGCGCTCGTGCCGCACGCCAAGGTCCAGAGCGTCCGCCTGATCCAGGGGCCCTGGCGGCGCGCCCTGCGGCTGGCCGACGTAGGGGTGGACACGGGGGCGAACAAGACCGTGACCGCACGGCTGCGCGACGCCGAGGAGGCGGCACGGCTGCTGCGGAGCCAGGCGGAACGGTCCAGGACCGGCCGCCGGGACGCGCCACCGGACCGCTGGATGGCCTGAAGGAGACCTGGCCACGACCGGGGACGGGCAGGGACGGCTAGGAGGGGGCAGGGGCGATCAGGAGACCGCGCTGCGCAGCCCCTGTACGTCGATCTGCTCGGTCTCGTCGTGGGCCGTCAGGTCGATCACCTGGCTCACGTCCCGGGACTCCTCGCCGGCCGGCTTGAAGGAGACCTCGGCCTCGGCCTTGTGCAGGGCGAGCGCCTCCTGGCCGACCACGTCGGCGAGGTCCTCGTTCTGGACGGTCTCCAGGGCGGCGTCGGAGGCGGCCGCCGCGTCCACCGCACCCTCGGGAACCTTGGTGCCGAAGAAGTCGAAGCCGCCCTCGACCACCGGACGCCGCGCCGGAGCCGCCGGTACGACGGCCACCGCGGTCGGCACCGTGAAGTGCCCGTCGGCCCGCCGGGTGGGCTGCGTGGACCGGGTGGGCTGCGCGGGCCCCTCGTCGGAAGTCGTCGTCGGGGAGGCGGCGGCGGTGCGCTCGTGGCCGTCGGCCGCCTCGGACTGCCCCTGCGCCTCGTCCTCCTGGCCCGCCTCGGCCGGCGCCGCGCTCTCGCCGCCACCATCCCCGTCGCCGTCTCCGTCGGAGCCGTCGGCGGCTTCGGCCCGGTCGCCGCCGTCCGGGTCGGCGGGCGCGCCGTCGTCGAAGCGGGCCAGTGCGGCGTTCGCGCGCAGGAACAGCCGGGAGCCCTCGGGCGAGAAGACCGCGGGGACGGCGGCCTCTTCGGCGCCCCCGCTCTCCTCGGCCGACGCCTCCTCGGCCGGCGCCTTCTGCTCGGGCGTCTCCCGCTCGGGCGTCTCCTGGGCCGGGGCGGTGGGTGCCGCCGGCAGCGCGGGTGCCTGCGGCGCGGCCTCTATCTCGAGCAGGCGGCGGCCCTCCAGCGCGCTGGCGCGCTCGGTCTCCGCCGTGGCGTAGCGCCGCAGCAGCGCGGCGTGCTCGTTGCGCAGCCCCGCCAGCTCGGTGCGCTTGGCCCGCAGCCGGTGCTCCAGCTTCTGCCGCAGCTCGCGCGACTCCTCCAGATCGGACTCCAGTTCGGCGACCCGCTCCTCGAACCGCCACTCGTCACTGGCCCGCGCGCGCGTGAGGTCGGCCACCTGCCGGCCCGCCTGGGCGTCCCAGTGCCGCATGACGACCGCGCCGACCACAGCCGTCACCGCGGCGGCAGCGGCCAGTACGCGCAGGATGAGAGTCTCGCTGAACAACCAGGGCCCGAGGGCGCAGACGACGGAGACGCCTGCGATCGCCGACGGAGGAAGCAGCCTGTGCAAAGGCGGGGAATGGCGGTGACGTCCACGTGGCATGGCCAGAAACTTACCGCGCGTAGGCGAATCTTGGCGCCCCGCCCCGTAAAAACACGGCCATCTCCGACGTGTTCACAGGGCACAGGTAATCCACATCCCCGGCGACGGTCGAATTACGTCAAGATTCCAAGATCATTTACGACTCCCGGCCGCCCAGCCGCCCATCCAGCCACCGCAGCGTCGCGGGAATCTCACGCCGCCAGGTATTGAAGTTGTGCCCGCCGCTTTCCAGGATGATCGACGAGATCCGCGTCGGCTTCTTCTCCTTCACCAGCCCGATGAACTTCAGCGTGTCCTTGTAGTTCGTTTCGCCGGTCCTGCTGCTGGTGACGAGCAGCGAAGTGTCCGGCGCGGGCATGTTCTTGAGGTACCACCACAGGCTGGCCCGGTTCTCGCGGTCCTTGTCGCCCTGGAAGAGATCGCCCGTGGTGGGGTCGCTCGGCGCGTCGTAGTACGGGGAGAGCCCGGCCCCGGCGGCGTACACCTCCGGATGGTGCGCGGCGAGCTTCAGGGCGCAGTAGCCGCCGGTCGAGTTGCCGACGACGCCCCAGCTCCGCGGCCCCTTGTCCACCCGGTAGTGGGCGCTCACCGCCTCGGGGAGGTCCTTCGCGAAGAACGTCTCCGTCTGCGGCCCGCCCGGTACGTCCACGCACTCCGTGTCGCGCGGCGGCGCCACCGTGGGCCGCAGCATCACCAGGATCATCGGCCGCATCCGGCCGGCCTCGGCCAGCTCCAGCGCCGTACGCGGGTAATGAAGTTTCTCCACCAGCGCCTCGGCCGTACCCGGATAACCGGTCAGGACGACGGCCGCGGGAAATGTACGGGCACGGTGGCGCGCCCGGAAGTACTCCGGCGGCAGATACACGAACGCGGGTGACGCGATCCGTGACGTACGGCCGACGACCCGTATCTCCTCGACCCGCCCCGAGACTTCGGGCCGCGCCCCGCCCGCCGGTGTCACCCGCCGGTCACCGACGACCCGCAGCGGCCCGCCGCCCGCACCGGCAGAGTGATCCACGACCACGCCCTGCCCGTCCTCCCGTCCGAACAGGTCGGCCCAACTGCCGTAGAAACCGAAGGACTGATTGGCGACCAGCCCCACCGCCGCGAAGACCGCCACCTGGGTGGCGAGCAGCAGACCGACCCTCCCGAGGACGGCCCGCACGCTCCGCCGGGCCAGCCGCGGCCACAGCCACACCGTCCCGGCGAACAGCAGCACACCGGCCACCACCGCCAGCGCCAGCACCTTGTTGCTCGTCAGACCCATGCCTCGCTACCTGCCCGCGCTTTCCGTGCGCCCGTCCGTCCGGGCTTTGTGATCAGGGGAGTGAACCTCTCCCTCCGAGACACCGTCCTAGAGGGCGCAATGTCGCCGGATGCCCCGAAACGGGCCCGGATCCACGGTCTCTCGCAGAACTACAGGTGCGATGTCTGTCAGGACAGATGAGGAAATGTCGGGCGCGGTTCCGGCGAGGTCCACCCTCGTACGTCGCATACCGCGCGGCCCCCGCCCGGAGAACGTCCCTCTCCTCGTCGGCCGCGCCTGCGCGCTCGTCGGCCTGCTGGACATCGCCGCCGGCGTCTTCCCGCGCTTCAGGCACAGCCGCATGCACGCTGTCGCCGAGGTCCTGCCCGGCGCCTTCGGCCCCTTCGCCGCGGCTCTCTCCCTCAGCGCCGGCGTGCTGCTCCTGCTGCTCGCACACGGCCTCAAGCGCCGCAAGCGCCGGGCCTGGCGGGCGGCCGTGGCCCTGCTCCCGCTCGGCGCCGTCGCACAGTTCACGTACCGCCACTCCCTCCTCGGCGTACTGATCTCCCTGGCCCTGCTGGCCCCCCTCCTGCGCCACCGCGACGAGTTCGCCGCCCTCCCCGACCCGCGCAGCCGCTGGCGGGCACTGGCCAACTTCGTCCTGATGGCCGCCGGTTCCCTCGCCCTCGGCCTGTTCGTCGTCAACGCCCACCCGCACCGCATGATCGGCGACCCCAGCCTGGCCGACCGCATCACCCACGTCCTGTACGGCCTGTTCGGCGTCGAGGGCCCGCTCGACTACCGGGGCAACACCTCGTGGACGGTCGCCTTCTCCCTGGGGGCCCTCGGCCTCCTGACCGCCGTCACCACGATCTACCTGGCCTTCCGCCCCGAACACCCGGCAGCCCGCCTCACCGAGGACGACGAGACGCACCTGCGCGCCCTCCTCGCCCGGCACGGCGGCCGTGACTCGCTCGGCCACTTCGCGCTGCGCCGCGACAAGGCCGTCGTCTTCTCCCCCAGCGGCAAGGCCGCCGTCACCTACCGCGTCGTCTCCGGCGTGATGCTGGCCAGCGGCGACCCGATCGGCGACGTCGAGGCCTGGCCGGGTGCGATCGAACGCTTCATGGACGAGGCCCGCGCCCACTCCTGGACGCCCGCCGTGATGGGCTGCTCCGAGACCGGCGGCGAGGTCTGGACCCGCGAGACAGGCCTCGACGCCCTCGAACTCGGCGACGAGGCGGTGGTGGACGTAGCGGATTTCTCCCTCGCCGGCCGCGCGATGCGCAACGTGCGCCAGATGGTCAAGCGCATCGAGCGGGCCGGTTACGAGACCCGGGTACGGCGCGTGGCTGACCTCTCCGACGCCGAACTGGACCGCGTCCGCCGCGCCGCCGAGGCATGGCGCGGCACCGACACCGAGCGCGGCTTCTCCATGGCCCTGGGCCGCGTCGGCGACCCGGCCGACGGCGACTGCCTGATCGCGACGGCGCACAAGCAGGACGCCGAGCCGGGCGAGTACGGCGACCTGAAGGCGGTCCTCCACTTCGTGCCGTGGGGCCCGGACGGGGCCTCCCTGGACCTCATGCGCCGCGACCGCGCGGCCGACCCCGGCATGAACGAACTCCTGATCGTGGCCGCGCTCCAGGCCGCCCCGAAACTGGGCATCGCGCGGGTGTCGCTGAACTTCGCCATGTTCCGCGCGGCGCTCGCGCGCGGCGAGAAGATCGGCGCGGGCCCGGTCCTCCGAGCATGGCGGGGACTGCTGGTCTTCCTCTCCCGCTGGTTCCAGATCGAGTCCCTGTACAAGTTCAACGCCAAGTTCCGGCCCCGGTGGGAACCGCGCTTCGTCGTCTACCGCCGCTCCGCCGACCTCCCCCGCATCGGCTTCGCCGCGATGCAGGCGGAAGGGTTCGTCACGGTGCCGCTGCCGCGGTTCCTGCGACGCCGGAGCCCGTCGCGCCGACCCTGCGCGCACCAGGTGCCGGCGCGGGCGGCGTAAGACGGTCAGCGATCCGCCGTTGACCGGTGCGGGGGTGTTCCGGCACGGTTCTGGCACCCGGCGTGGGTGTGGGCGCGGCGTGGGCCGCGTGACCCGGCGTTCCCCTGGCACCCGGCGTGGGTGTGGGCGCGGGGGTGGGGAGCGCGGCCCGGCGTTCCCCCGGCACCCGGCGTGGGTGTGGGCGCGGGGTGGGGAGCGCGGCCCGGCGCTACGGGGTGCCGCTGCGCCCACCCGTGCCGCCCCAGCGGCACGACTGCCCGCAGCGACGGCGGCCAGGCGGCTGCCCGCAGCTACNCGACTGCCCGCAGCTACGGCGGGGAGCCGCGTACGGCGGGACGGGGCAGCGACGGTGGGCGGCCGGCAGTCGCGTACGGCGAGAAGGGGTCGTGTCGGGGGGTGTCCGCCCGCAGCGGTTGGCGCGTCCGCGCCGGTGAGATCTGTGGCCGACCGATTCCGCGCCGTTCCGAGGACGGACACCCCCCGGCGCGGCCCCGACCCACCACCGAACCCAAGGCGCTACGCGCACCCCACCCCACCCGCACAGGCCGCCGCAGGCACCCCGCTCAGCAGTTCGCGTACGGCGTTCTCGGCCCGTTTCTCGTCGAACTCGCCGATCTGGCCCTCGCCGTCCAACGTCACGGGGTCGGTCATCTGAAGCCTCGTTCCTGATCCGTCCAGCGGTCGGCATACGGAAATGCCGCGCCCCCCAAGGCTAGAACCTGGGGGGCGCGGCATACATTCCGGGCCTGGTGGGGCTGCCGGGGGCGGTCCGGGAGTGACCGGGGTCGGGCGACCGGGGTCAGTTCTCGGGCCGGTCCTCCGGTGCCCGCTCCGGTGCCGGGGCGGGCTCCACCGTGGCGGGGAGCCGCGTACGGCGGGACGGGGCAGCGACGGTGGGCGGCCGGCAGTCGCGTACGGCGAGAAGGGGACGTGTCGGGGGGTGTCCGCCCGCAGCGGTTGGCGCGTCCGCGCCGGTGAGATCTGTGGCCGACCGATTCCGCGCCGTTCCGAGGACGGACACCCCCCGGCGCGGCCCCGACCCCCAGACAACGCACCGCGCTACGCGCACCCCCACCGAACCCGCACAGGCCGCCGCAGGCACCCCGCACCCCCACCGCACCACCGCCGGAGGCAGAGGCATCCACCACAGGCCACCACCTACGCTGAACACATGAGCAAGCAGACCGGCCGCCGCCGCCATCTCGCGGGACTGACCGCCTGGGACCGCTGCGCGGTCATGGGCGTCGTCAACGTGACCCCCGACTCCTTCTCCGACGGCGGCCGCTTCTTCGACACCACGGCCGCCATCAAGCACGGCCTCGACCTGGTCGCCGAGGGCGCCGACCTGGTGGACGTCGGCGGCGAGTCCACCCGCCCCGGCGCGACCCGCGTCGACGAGGACGAGGAACTCAGGCGCGTGGTCCCGGTCGTGCGCGGCCTCGCCTCCGAGGGCGTCACGATCTCCGTCGACACCATGCGCGCCTCCGTCGCCGAGCAGGCCCTCGCCGCCGGCGCCGCCCTGGTCAACGACGTCAGCGGTGGCCTCTCCGACCCCCGGATGATCCCGGTCGTCGCCGACGCCGGCGCCCCCTTCGTCGTCATGCACTGGCGCGGCCTCCTGGAGGGCGGCAACGTCAGGGGCACCTACACCGACGTCGTCACCGAGGTCGTCGACGAGCTCCACGCGCGCGTGGAGGCCGTCCTGGAGGGCGGCGTCGCCCCCGACCGCATCGTCGTCGACCCCGGCCTCGGCTTCTCCAAGGACGCCGAGCACGACCTCGTCCTCCTCGCCCACCTCGACCGCCTCCTCACCCTCGGCCACCCCCTCCTCGTCGCCGCCTCCCGCAAGCGGTTCCTCGGCCGGGTCCTCGCCGGCCCGGAGGCCACCCCGCCCCCCGCGCGCGAGCGCGACGCGGCCACCGCCGCGGTCTCCGCACTCGCGGCGCACGCCGGCGCATGGGCCGTACGCGTCCACGAGGTCCGCGCCACCGCCGACGCCGTCCGCGTCGCCCGCGCCGTCGAAGGAGCCCGGTGAACGCGCCGCACCTCGACGTCGAACAGGTCGAGGCCGCGAACACCGCCTTCTACGAGGCGCTGGAGGAGGGCGACTTCGAGAAGGTCTCCGAGTTCTGGCTCACCCCCTCCGACCTGGGCATCGACGAGTCGTACCACGACCCGGCCGACGCCGGGGTGGTCTCCTGCGTGCACCCGGGCTGGCCTGTGCTCACCGGCCGCGGAGAGGTCCTCCGCTCGTACGCCCTGATCATGGCGAACACGGAGTACATCCAGTTCTTCCTCACCGACGTGCACGTCTCCGTCACCGGCGACACCGCCCTGGTCACCTGCACCGAGAACATCCTCAGCGGCGGTCCCGCCCCCGACGCCGGCGAGGAGCTCGGCCCGCTCGTCGGCCAGCTCGTGGTCGCCACCAACACCTTCCGGCGCACTCCCGCCGGCTGGAAACTCTGGGCACACCACGCCTCCCCCGTACTCACGGAAACCGACGACGAGGACGGCGAGGACACACCACCCTGACCGCCTCCCTGCCCGCCACCCTGACCGCCTCCCTGCCCCGCGTCCCGGCCCCGCCTCCCGGCCCGGCGGACCGAGAAGTGGTTGGAATCACGGACGAGCGGGTAGGGGCGGCTACCAACCCGTGATCCACCGGGACCGCCAGGGAAAACACCCGGTGAAGACCTGCCCGCGCCCCGCCCCGCCCCGCACCCCGCGGCCCGGTGCTGTCGGTCCCCACGGGTAGATTCGAGTGGAGCCGCCGTACCGCCCGCACGCGGTACGACCGGCCGAGACCAACGACTGCAGGAGTGATTCGCGTGGATCGTGTCGCGCTGCGCGGCCTGAAGGCCCGTGGGCACCACGGTGTGTTCCCCAAGGAGCGCGAGGACGGCCAGACCTTCCTCGTGGACATCGTCCTTGGCCTGGACATCCGCCCGGCCGCGGCCGACGACGACCTGGCGAAAACCGTGCACTACGGCATCGTGGCCGAGGAGGTCGTGGCCGTCGTCGAGGGCGAGCCGGTCAACCTCGTCGAGACGCTCGCCGAGCGCATCGCCCAGGTCTGTCTGAAGCACGAAGGGGTCGAGGAGGTCGAGGTCTGCGTCCACAAGCCGGACGCGCCGATCACCGTCCCCTTCGACGACGTGACCGTCACCATCATCCGGAGCCGTGTATGAGCGCCCCCTTCGCCGAGGGTCCGAGCGACCCGACCGTACAGCCCGTGCCCGCCTCCGTCATCGAGCAGGTCGACGCCGCGGACACCACCCTGTCCAACCCCAAACGCGCGGTGATCGCCCTCGGCGCCAACCTGGGCAACCGCCTGGAGACGCTCCAGGGCGCCATCGACGCCCTGGAGGACACGCCGGGCGTGCGCGTCAAAGGGGTCTCTCCCGTCTACGAGACGGAGCCGTGGGGCGTCGCCCCGGACAGCCAGCCCTCGTACTTCAACGCGGTCGTGATCGTGAAGACGACCCTGCCCCCGTCCTCACTCCTGGAGCGGGCGCACGCGGTCGAGGAGGCCTTCCACCGGGTCCGCGACGAACGCTGGGGCCCGCGCACCCTGGACGTCGACATCGTCGCCTACGCCGAGGTCGTCTCCGACGACCCGCAGCTCACCCTCCCCCACCCGCGCGCCCACGAGCGCGCCTTCGTGCTGGCCCCCTGGCTCGACGTGGACCCCGAGGCCGCCGTGCCGGGACGGGGCTCGGTGGCCGACCTCCTGGCCGCCGTCACCCGCGACGGCGTCGCGCCCCGCGCCGATCTGGAACTCCGGCTGCCCGAGTAGTCGTTAAGGTCGACGAGGTCAGGACGACCACGCAGGGGAACCGAAGGGACACCGGGACACCGTGAAAGAGTTGCGCATCAGGGTGCTGGCCGGCGTGTTCGTCGTGGCAGGGGTGCTGTCGTGGGCCGGCGCCCGCCTGTGGAACTCGGTGGGGACCCTCCCGAGCGTCCCCCTGGCCGCCCCCGTCGTCCTCGCCCTGATCGCGGTGATCCTGCTGGCCACGGCGCTGTCGATCCGCGCCCGCCTGAAGGCACAGCGGGAGCGGGTGCCCGGTGCCAAGGGCGTCGACCCGATGATGGCGGCCCGCGCCGTCGTCTTCGGCCAGGCCAGCGCCCTGGTCGCCGCCCTCGTCGCCGGCATGTACGGCGGCACGGGCGTCTTCCTGCTGGAGTACCTCGACGTCCCGGCCCGCCGCGACCAGGCCATCTACGCGGGAGCCTCGGTCGTGGCGGGCATCGCCGTCATAGCGGCCGCGGTCTTCATGGAGCGGGTCTGCAAGCTCCCGGAGGACGAGGACGACGACCACCCGGGCGCGGCGTCGGCGGCGTGACGCGCCCGGCTCACCAGGGCTGGCGGGCCAGGTGTCCGTTGACCAGGAAGCCGGGATGGGGGTCGAGTCGGTAGCTGCAGAGGATGAACGGCTTGTTCACGGTGGTCCGCAGCCGCACCTCGTAGACCTGGGCCCAGCAGGACTCCCTGAGTTGCAGCGGGTGCTGCTCGGGTTGGAACGTACCTCGTGCAGGCCGGCTGTCGACCAGGGCCGAATGGGACGCATCTGGTCAGGTGCCACGGTGAAGCTGACGCGGTCGGTCACGACGTCCACGGCTTCGCGCGCTCGGGCCGTGGCGACGGCCGTCACCGTGGTCGGGACCGTGCGCTCCCCGTCCGACATCCACAGACGGCAGCCCACTCGCACATCCCGCGCCCGCAGCCGCCACTCGACGGCGTTCACCGTCTGCTTGCCGGGCAGTCCGCACCCCATCTGGGCAGTCCGCACCCCATGGCGATCCCCCTTGATCAGTGACCAACTCACTGATCAAGGACGGTATCGGGCACCACCGGCAATCGAGTCAGCGCGAAAGTATCAGGCTCATTGCCTCAGCCCGCGTCGTAGCGTCCCGCAGCTGACCGCGCACCGCCGACGTCGTGGTCTTGGCACCAGGCTTGCGAACCCCGCGTACCGACATGCACATGTGCTCGGCCTCGACGACGACGATCACGCCCCGGGCCTCGAGGATCCGCATCAGCGAGTCGGCGACCTGCGTGGTGAGACGTTCCTGCACCTGCAGGCGGCGCGCGAAGACTTCGACCAGCCGTGCGAGCTTCGACAGACCGGTGATCTTGCCACTCGCTGCCGGGATGTAGCCGATGTGGGCCACACCATGGAACGGCAACATGTGATGTTCGCACAAGCTGACGATTTCGATGTCCTTAACCAGGACCATCTCGTCGTGGCCGATGTCGAACGTCGTCGTCAGTACGTCCTCGGGCTCCTGCGCATGCCCCGCCAGGAGCTCCCGATAGGCCCGCGCCACGCGCGCCGGAGTCTCCCGCAGGCCCTCGCGGTCCGGGTCCTCGCCGACCGCGATCAGCAGTTCGCGTACGGCGTTCTCGGCCCGTTTCTCGTCGAACTCGCCGATCTGGCCCTCGCCGTCCAACGTCACGGGGTCGGTCATCTGAAGCCTCGTTCCTGATCCGTCCAGCGGTCGGCATAC
>NZ_JBGORK020000001.1:0-247538 GCF_041538145.2 Streptomyces sp. MMCC 100 | reverse complement strand
CGGCATACATTCCGGGCCTGGTGGGGCTGCCGGGGGCGGTCCGGGAGTGACCGGGGTCGGGCGACCGGGGTCAGTTCTCGGGCCGGTCCTCCGGTGCCCGCTCCGGTGCCGGGGCGGGCTCCACCGTGGTGCTCTTGGCGGTGGAGATCGCCGCCGTCGCGCCGTTCGCCCCGTTCGTCAGGGCGAGCTCCTTGGGGGAGAGCACCGGCGGACGGGTCGAGGGCGTACGGCGGGAGGAACCGGTCCAGGCGGGCCGGGCCGGGCGCTTGACGATCTGGGCGAAGACCTCGGCGATCTCCTCCTTGCCCAGCGTCTCCTTCTCCAGCAGCGCGAGGACGAGGTTGTCGAGGACGTCGCGGTTCTCGACCAAGATCTCCCAGGCCTCGTTGTGCGCCGTCTCGATGAGCTTCTTGACCTCCTCGTCGACCAGCGCGGCGACCTCTTCCGAGTAGTCGCGCTGGTGACCCATCTCACGCCCGAGGAAGGGCTCGGTGTTGTCGCCACCGAACTTGATCGCACCGAGACGCTCGGTCATGCCGTACTGCGTGACCATCGCACGAGCCAGGCCGGTGGCCTTCTCGATGTCGTTGGCCGCACCCGTCGTCGGGTCGTGGAAGACGAGCTCCTCGGCCGCGCGGCCGCCCAGCATGTAGGCGAGCTGGTCGAGCATCTCGTTGCGCGTGGTCGAGTACTTGTCCTCGTCCGGCAGCACCATCGTGTAGCCGAGGGCCCGGCCTCTGGACAGGATCGTGATCTTGTGGACCGGATCGGAGTTCGGAGAGGCCGCCGCGACCAGGGCGTGACCGCCCTCGTGGTACGCGGTGATCTTCTTCTCCTTGTCCGACATGATCCGGGTCCGCTTCTGCGGTCCCGCGACCACGCGGTCGATCGCCTCGTCCAGCATGTGGTTGTCGATCAGCTTCTGGTCGCTGCGGGCCGTCAGCAGGGCGGCTTCGTTCAGCACGTTGGCCAGGTCGGCACCGGTCATGCCGGGCGTACGGCGGGCGACGGCCGACAGGTCGACGTCGGGCGCGACCGGCTTGCCCTTCTGGTGGACCTTGAGGATCTCCAGACGGCCCTGCATGTCCGGGCGGTCGACGGCGATCTGCCGGTCGAAGCGGCCCGGGCGCAGCAGCGCGGGGTCGAGGATGTCGGGCCGGTTCGTCGCGGCGATGAGGATCACGCCGCCCTTGACGTCGAAGCCGTCCATCTCGACGAGCAGCTGGTTCAGGGTCTGCTCGCGCTCGTCGTGACCGCCGCCGAGGCCGGCGCCGCGATGGCGGCCGACCGCGTCGATCTCGTCGACGAAGACGATGGCCGGGGCGTTCGCCTTGGCCTGCTCGAACAGGTCGCGCACTCGGGAGGCACCGACACCGACGAACATCTCGACGAAGTCGGAACCGGAGATCGAGTAGAACGGCACGCCCGCCTCGCCCGCGACGGCTCGCGCGAGCAGGGTCTTACCCGTGCCGGGCGGGCCGTACAGCAGCACGCCCTTGGGGATCTTGGCGCCGACGGCCTGGAACTTGGCCGGCTCCTGCAGGAACTCCTTGATCTCGTGGAGCTCCTCGACGGCCTCGTCCGAACCGGCGACGTCGGAGAAGGTCGTCTTCGGGGTGTCCTTGGTGATGAGCTTGGCCTTGGACTTGCCGAAGTTCATGACCCGGGAGCCGCCGCCCTGCATCTGGTTCATCAGGAACAGGAAGATGACCACGATGAGGACGAAGGGAAGCAGGGTGATCAGGAGCCCGACGAACGGGTTCTGCTTCGACGGCGACACCGTGTAGCCGTCGGGGATCTGCTTGTCCTGGTACTTGTTCTGAAGTGTGTTGGCGAGGGTCACGCCCTGGTCGCCGATGTAGCTCGCCTGGATCTTCGAGCTGCCTTCGACCTTCTGGCCGTCCTTGAGCTGAACCTTGATGTTCTGCTCGTCACCGGTGGTCAGCTTGGCCGACTCGACCCTGTTGTCGTTGATCGCCTGAACGACCTGGCCAGTGTCCACCGTCTTGTAGCCGCCGGACGAGCCCACGACCTGCATCAACACGACCACGGCAAGGACGGCCAGCACGATCCACATGATTGGCCCACGGAAGTATCGCTTCACGTCCATCCACAC
Source organism: Streptomyces sp. MMCC 100 (assembly GCF_041538145.2). Classification (NCBI taxonomy): domain Bacteria; kingdom Bacillati; phylum Actinomycetota; class Actinomycetes; order Kitasatosporales; family Streptomycetaceae; genus Streptomyces; species Streptomyces sp. MMCC 100. The sequence continues at coordinate 245,422 of NZ_JBGORK020000001.1, read as the reverse complement.
GGAGCGGTGTCGCCCCGTCCCTCCTGCCATAGTGAGTTTGATAAGACAGTTCTTCTGACGGTACCCCAGCGTGGCGGCCCTCAGCCGCACGGGCGGGCCGACGTCCCGTCTGCATGCTCCAACGGCGCGGGAGCCCCAGGGGTTCCCGGTGGCCCGCCGAAACGACGTGAAGCCCGTTACAGGGCCGCGTCAGCCGCCGTACACGTGGGGCGCGAGCGTACCGACGAACGGGAGGTTGCGGTACTTCTCGGCGTAGTCGAGGCCGTAGCCGACGACGAACTCGTTGGGGATGTCGAAGCCGACCCACTCCACGTCGATGGCGACCTTCGCGGCGTCGGGCTTGCGCAGCAGCGTGCACACCTTGAGGGAGGCGGGCTCGCGCGAGCCGAGGTTGGAGATCAGCCAGGACAGGGTCAGGCCGGAGTCGATGATGTCCTCGACGATCAGGACGTGTCGGCCCTTGATGTCGGTGTCGAGGTCCTTGAGGATCCGCACCACACCGGAGGACTGGGTGCCGGCGCCGTACGAGGACACCGCCATCCAGTCCATCGTGACGGGGGTGGACAGCGTGCGCGCCAGGTCGGCCATGACCATCACGGCGCCCTTGAGGACGCCGACGATGAGCAGGTCCTTGCCCGCGTACTCCGCGTCGATCTTCGCGGCCAGCTCGGCCAGCTTCGCGTCGATCTCTTCCTTGGTGATGAGTACCTTCTCGAGGTCGGCACCCATGTCGTTCGCGTCCACCCGCATCACTTTCGGTCGTCCCACCGGCCACTCCGGAACGTCCCGGCGATCCGTGCGCGGATCGGCGGGGGTCCGGATTCAGCCTTGCCGAATCACCAGTCTGCCACCCTGCCGCCGGGCGACGACTTTGCCGGGGAGGTTGATGGGCCCCTGACCGCGCCAGCCGGTGATCAGCCGGTCGACTTCCTCGATGTGGCGGGCGAACAGGGCACCGCCCGGGGCACCGGCCGCGAGGGCGGCGCGGCGCAGGATCCGGCGGCGTACGGCGGGCGGCAGGGCGTACAGCTTGGCGCACTCCAGTACGCCGGTGGCGTCGCGGACGCCGGCCTCGGCCTGGCGGGCCCAGGTGTCGAGGGCGTCGGCGTCGTCCCGGGAGAGCTGGGCCGTACGGGCGAGGGCCTCGACGACGCCCTTGCCGAGTGCCTTCTCCAGGGCGGGCAGGCCCTCGTGGCGCAGCCGGGAGCGGGTGTAGGCGGGGTCGGCGTTGTGGGGGTCGTCCCAGACGGGGAGGGACTGGACCATGCAGGCCTTGCGGGCGGTCTGGCGGTCGACCTGGAGGAAGGGGCGCCGGTAACGGCCGCCGGCCCCCGAGACCGCGGCCATGCCCGACAGGGAGCGGATGCCGGAGCCGCGGGCGAGGCCCAGCAGGACGGTCTCGGCCTGGTCGTCGCGGGTGTGGCCGAGCAGGACGGCGGCGGCGCCGTGGCGGGCGGCGGCCTCGTCCAGCGCCGCGTAGCGGGCGTCGCGGGCGGCGGCTTCCGGGCCCCCCTCGCGGCCGACGGTCACGGAGGTGGCTTCCGCGGGGTCGAGGCCCAGTTCGCGCAGGCGCAGGACGACCTCTTCGGCGCGCAGGTCGGAGCCGTTCTGCAGGCCGTGGTCGACGGTGACGCCGCCGGCGCGGATGCCGAGCCGGGGCGCCTCGAAGGCGAGGGCGGAGGCGAGCGCCATGGAGTCGGCGCCGCCGGAGCACGCCACGAGTACGAGCGGGGAGGCCGGGAGTCCGGACGCGCCCTCGGGCGTGCGTCCGGCGGCCGTCGCGGCGGGGACGCCGGCCGGAGTGTTCAGTTCGGTGAGGATGTCGTGGAGGACGCGGCGGACCGCCAGGCGTATCGCCGCGACCGCAGGATGGGGACCCATGTCCGGTGCCCTTCATGAAGTTGTCGGGGGTGAGCCCGAGTTTCGGTCACGCAGAGTGTGTAGATGGTGACAGAAACAGGGCGTTCCTCGAGCATCGCACGCCTGCCGAAGGCTCACGGTCCCTCGGACGGGTGATTGGAGGGTCGTTCGCCTGCCGTCGGCCGGAATCGTTTCACGCCCCGCCCGCGCGGCTCACGCCTCCGGCTTGCGGTGCACCCGCGCGATCCAGTCCGCCGGTTTGGCGATCTCCGACTTGGTGGGGAGCGTGTTGGGCGAAGTCCAGACGCGGTTGAAGCCGTCCATGCCGCACTCGTCGACGACGGCCCGTACGAAGCGTTCGCCGTCCCGGTACTGGCGGAGCTTGGCGTCGAGGCCGAGCAGCTTGCGCAGCGCCGTGTCGAGGCGGGAGGCGCCCTTGGCGCGACGCTGCTGGAACTTCTCGCGGATCTCCCCGACGGTCGGCACGACGGCGGGTCCGACGCCGTCCATCACGAAGTCGGCGTGGCCCTCCAGGAGGGACATCACGGCGGTGAGGCGGCCGAGGACCTCCCGTTGGGCCGGGGTCTGCACCAGTTCCACCAGGGACCGGCCGCCGTCGTCCTCCTCCGCCTCGGGACGGCCTCCGGCCAGCGTCTGGGCGGCCTCGCGGACCCGTTCGAGCACGGTCATGGGGTCGACGTCGGTCTCGGCCAGGAACGACTGGATTTCGCCCTCGAGGTGGTCGCGCAGCCAGGGCACGGCGGTGAACTGCGTGCGGTGCGTCTCCTCGTGCAGGGTCACCCACAGGCGGAAGTCGTGCGGTTCGACGTCGAGTTCGCGCTCCACGTGCACGATGTTCGGCGCGACGAGGAGCAGCCGGCCGCCGCCGTTCGCGCCGGCGGGCAGTTCGCGGGTGGCGGGGGCGAACGTCTCGTACTGGCCGAGGACGCGGGAGGACAGGAACGACAGCAGCATGCCCAGCTCCACGCCGGTGACCTTGCCGCCGACGGCGCCGAGGACCGCGTTGCCCGCGCCGCCGCCGCGCCGCTCCTGCATCTTCTCCAGCAGGGGTTTGAGAAGCTCCCGGAACCCGGCGACGTTCGCCCGGACCCAGCCGGGCCGGTCGACCACCAGGACGGGGGTGTCGTGGGTCTCCTCGGTGCCCATCAGGGTGAAGCCGCGGACGTGCTCCTCCGAGGACTTGGCATGGCGGCGGAGTTCCCCGACGACGGCCCTGGCCTCGTCGCGGCTCACCTCGGGGCCCGGCCGTACGAGCCGGGTCGCGGTCGCCACCGCGAGGTTCCAGTCGACCATGCCGGAATTTGCGCCGATGCTCGTCATGGGTCAACGGTACGGGAGCGCTGCCGCTGGGGGGCAGTCGTGCGGCGGGGGCGGGTGCCGGGGGGTGCGCAGCCCGGCGTTGCGGGGTGCCGCTGCGCCCACCCGTGCCGCCCCAGCGGCACGACTGCCCGCAGCTAGGGCGACGCCAGCGCCGTCGCCGCTCGGTCCAAGGTCGACTGGGCCGCCCAGGCGTCCGTCGTGGCGTTGGCCAGGAAGGCGAAGGCCAGGAGGTGGCCGTCGGGGGTGGTGACCGTGCCAGCGAGGGTGTTCACGCCCGTGAGGGTGCCCGTCTTGGCGCGGACGAGGCCCGCTGCTCCGTCCGTGTAACGGCCGGCCAGTGTGCCGGTGAAGTGGGCGACGGGCAGGCCGGTGAGGACCGGGCGCAGCTGCGGGTGGGACGGGTCGGCCGCCTCGGTCAGCAGGGCGGTGAGCAGGTCGGGGGTGATCAGGTCGGTGCGGTCCAGGCCGCTTCCGTCGTGGAACCGCGCGCCGCGCACCGGCAGGCCGAGCTGTTTGAGACGGGCCGTGACGGCGGCGCCGGCCCCTTCGAAGTCGGCGCTCTTGCCGGTCGCCACGGCGGTGTGGCGGACCAGGGCCTCGGCGAGGTCGTTGTCGCTGTTGGTCAGCATCCGCTCGACCAGGGCCGACAGCGGGGGCGAGGAGACCGTGGCGAGGGTGGCGGCGCGGGCCGTGGCCTTGGACGGTCCGGGGGATGACGCGGTGATGCCGTGCTGCTTCAGGAGGCCCGCGAAGGTGCGGGCGGCGGCGTCGGCCGGGTCGATCTCGCGCGGGGCGGGGCCGCTGGTGGAGTCGTCGGTGCGGCCCTCGTCGGCCATCAGCGCGGTGACGCGGGCGAGGTTCTCGTTGACCCCGATCGGGTGCATCTCCGTACCGGCGTAGAGCGTCGTGTCGTACGACAGCGTCACCTTGCGCACGTCGCGCCTCTTCAGGGCGGCGGCGGTCTTCTCGGCGAGGGTGCGCAGGCTGGCCAGGCCCCGGGAGTCCTTGCGGGCGGTGAGGGTGGGGTCGCCGCCGCCGACCAGGACGAGTTCGCCGGTGTCGGCCTCCAGGGCGGTGCGAGTGGTGAGGCGGTGGTCGGGGCCGAGGGCGGTGAGGGCGGCGACAGCGGTGGCGATCTTGGTGGTGGAGGCGGGGGTGAGGGGGAGGCCGGTGTCGAGGCCGTACAGGCGCTTGCCGGTGGTGAGGTCGACGACGGCCGCCGCGCGGTGCTCACCCAGCGCGGGGTCGTCCTTCAGCAGGGGGTCGAGGAGGTCCGCGAGGTCCTGGTCGCCGGGTGCCGCCTTGGCGCCGCCGGGGGTGGCGGCGCCGTCGAGGCCGGTCAGTACGGCCCCGGCGCTGGGCGCGGGACGGGGCGAACCGGACGCCGTACCGGAGGTCCCGGCTCCGCCGCCGTGATCTGTGCCACCCGTGTGCTCCAGGGCGACGGCCCGGTCCCGCTCGGCCGTACGCTGACCCGTGGAGTCCCAGGGGCCGGCGGCGGTCACCACACCGGCGGCCAGTGCCAGCCCGGCGGTGGCGGCACCGGCGGTGTACTGCCAGGTCTTCGGCCTCGTGATCCGGGCGAGCTGCGGCGTCGTGACCCGTGCGAACCGTGCGACCCGCGGTTTGGCGGTTCGGACGAACCGTGCCAGACGGGGACGTACGGCACTCGCGGCCCGCACCACATGCGGTCTCGCGGTCCGCCAAGGCCTCAGCTCTGGCACTGTCACCAGCCCCTTTCGCGATCACACACCTGCGTGAGGGACACTTAACCACCAGAACTATGTGCTGATCATGGAGGAGCGTCCGGTGGAGTTCGACGTCACGATCGAGATCCCGAAGGGTTCGCGGAACAAGTACGAGGTGGACCACGAGACCGGTCGTATCCGCCTGGACCGCCGCCTGTTCACCTCGACCGCCTACCCGACCGACTACGGCTTCGTCGAGAACACCCTCGGCGAGGACGGCGACCCGCTGGACGCGCTGGTCATCCTGGACGAGCCGACCTTCCCGGGCTGCCTCATCCGCTGCCGCGCGATCGGCATGTTCCGGATGACGGACGAGGCCGGCGGCGACGACAAGCTGCTGTGCGTGCCGTCGACCGACCCGCGCGTGGAGCACCTGCGTGACATCCACCACGTGTCGGAGTTCGACCGCCTGGAGATCCAGCACTTCTTCGAGGTCTACAAGGACCTGGAGCCCGGCAAGTCCGTCGAGGGCGCCGACTGGGTGGGCCGCACCGACGCCGAGGCCGAGATCGAGCGGTCCTACAAGCGCTTCAAGGACCAGGGCGGCCACTGATCAGGCGCCTCTCCCGTAACGGGCCGCACGCACACGCGTGCGGCCCGTTCGCGTTTGAGTGACCATACTGAGGTCATGAGGAGGGTGAGTTCGTACCAGGGAGCGTTGCGCAGGTGACGGAGGAGGACCCCAAGCCGCAGTCGGACGAGGCCCGCAGTGCCTTCCGGCAGCCCGGTGGGATCGCGGCGTCGATCGACGGCGACTCGTCGACGACGTCCGAGTTCGAGATCCCGCAGGGTCTCGCCGTCCCGCGACACGCCGGTACCGAGTCCGAGACGACCTCGGAGTTCTCGCTCCCCGACGGCCTGGAGGCGCCGCCGGCCGCGCCCGCCGACACCGAGGGTTCGGCGTTCACCATGCCGAGCACGCACAGCGCGTGGACCGCCCCCGCCGCCTTCACCCCGGCGAGCGGCTTCCCCGCGGTGAGCCTGACGGACGTGCCCTGGCAGGACCGGATGCGCGCGATGCTGCGGATGCCGGTGGCCGAGCGGCCCGCGCCCGAGCCCTCGCAGAAGCACGACGACGAGACCGGCCCCGCCGTGCCGCGCGTGCTCGACCTGACGCTGCGTATCGGGGAGCTGCTGCTGGCGGGCGGTGAGGGCGCCGAGGACGTGGAGGCGGCCATGTTCGCCGTTTGCCGGTCCTACGGCCTGGACCGCTGCGAGCCGAACGTCACCTTCACCCTGCTGTCGGTCTCCCACCAGCCGTCCCTGGTCGAGGACCCGGTGACGGCGTCGCGCACGGTGCGCCGCCGGGGCACCGACTACACCCGGCTCGCGGCCGTGTTCCAGCTGGTGGACGACCTCAGCGATCCCGAGACGCACATCTCCCTGGAGGAGGCCTACCGGCGCCTCGCGGAGATCCGCCGCAACCGGCACCCGTACCCGACGTGGGTGCTGACCACGGCGAGCGGTCTGCTCGCGGGCGGGGCCTCGCTGCTGGTCGGCGGTGACGTGATCGTGTTCTTCGCGGCGCTGTTCGGCGCGATGCTCGGCGACCGGCTGGCGTGGCTGTGCGCGGGGCGCGGACTGCCCGAGTTCTACCAGTTCGCGGTGGCCGCGATGCCGCCGGCCGCGATCGGCATCGCGCTGACGCTGACGCACGTCGACGTGAAGGCGTCCGCGGTCATCACCGGTGGGCTGTTCGCGCTGCTGCCCGGGCGGGCGCTGGTCGCGGGCGTGCAGGACGGTCTGACCGGGTTCTACATCACCGCGGCCGCGCGTCTGCTGGAGGTCATGTACTTCTTCGTCAGCATCGTCGCCGGGGTGCTGGTGGTGCTGTACTTCGGCGTCCAGCTGGGCGCCAAGCTCAATCCGGACGCCGCGCTCGGCACGGGTGACGAACCGTTCGTGCAGATCTTCGCCTCGATGCTGCTGTCGCTGGCCTTCGCGATCCTGCTCCAGCAGGAACGGGGGACCGTGCTGGCGGTGACCCTGAACGGCGGCGTCGCCTGGTGCGTGTACGGCGCCATGCACTACGCCGGCGGCATCTCGCCGGTGGCCTCCACGGCCGCCGCGGCGGGGCTCGTGGGCCTGTTCGGGCAGCTGATGTCCCGGTACCGGTTCGCGTCGGCGCTGCCGTACACGACCGCGGCGATCGGGCCGCTGCTGCCCGGTTCGGCGACGTACTTCGGTCTGCTGGCGATCGCGCAGAGCGAGGTCGACGCGGGGCTGCTGTCGCTGTCCAAGGCAGTGGCGCTGGCGATGGCCATCGCGATCGGGGTGAACCTGGGCGGGGAGATCTCGCGGCTGTTCCTGAAGGTGCCGGGTGCGGCTAGCGCCGCAGGCAGGCGGGCGGCCAAACGGACCCGGGGATTCTAGCGCCGGCCGCCTCCGGACTCGGGTGGTTACGTCCGTCGGCGGCCGCAGGCCCGTCGTGGCTGGTCGCGCCCACGCGGCGGAGCCGCATACCGATACAGCCCCGCGCCCCTTCGGGGCGCTCTCAGCGGCCCTGGTCGTACGGGTACTGGTCGCCGTACTGCTGGGGCCGACCGCCGTAGCCCTGCGGGTACTGCTGGGCGTACGGCTGCTGCGGGGGCTGCTGCCCGCCGTAGGACTGATTGCCGTAGCCCTGGTCGTACTGCTGCTGCGGCTGGTCGTACGGGTCCACCCGGCGGAGCTGCGTCGTGGCGTCGTCCATGACCGGGTACTGGGGCTGGTGCTGCTGCTGGGCCGCCGCAGGGGTCGGCCCGGCCGCGGCGGCGCGCTGCTTCTTCTTGCGCTCGCGCAGGTACTCGATGGCGATCGGGACGACGGAGACCACGACGATCAGGACGAGGATGGCCTCGACGTTGGTCCGGATGAACTCGATCTGGCCGAGCCAGTAGCCCGCGAGGGTGACGCCGGTGCCCCAGGCCACGCCGCCGATCAGGTTGTACGTGAGGAAGGTGCGGTACTTCATGCGGCCGGCGCCCGCCACGATGGGGGCGAAGGTGCGCACGATGGGCACGAAGCGGGCCAGGACGATCGCCTTGGGGCCGTACTTCTCCATGAACTCGTGCGCCTTCTCCAGATTCTCCTGTTTGAAGAGCTTGGAGTTGGGGCGGCTGAAGAGCTTGGGCCCGAAGAACTTGCCGATCATGTAACCGACTTGGTCACCGAGGACGGCGGCGGCCACGATCAGGGCGCACACCAGCCACAGCGGCTGGCTGATGTACTCGCCCTGGGCGACGAAGAGACCCGCGGTGAACAGCAGCGAGTCGCCGGGCAGGAACGCGAAGAGTCCTGACTCGGCGAAGACGATGAGCAGGATGCCGGGCAGACTGAACGTCTCGATCAGGTAGTCCGGGCTGATCCACTCAGGACCGAGCGCAAGGGTGGTCACGGGATTGTGGCTCCTGCTGCTGGGGGGAGGCGGGCGGGACCTGGCTGCCCAAACGTACAACGCAGCCGCGGTGTCCCAGGTTCCACGGGGTGTCTTGGGGTGCGCTGTGACGTTCCCCGGGGAAACCTGAGGACCATGGGTATTGAAGAATACGGCGGCGGTCAGGACCCGCAGCCCGACGTGCTCGTCGTGACCACCAACGATCTGCCGGGCCACCGGGTGCAGGAGGTGCTCGGGGAGGTCTTCGGGCTGACCGTGCGTTCCCGGCACCTGGGGAGCCAGATCGGCGCCGGGCTGAAGTCGCTGGTCGGCGGTGAGCTGCGCGGCCTCACCAAGACGCTGGTCGAGACCCGCAACCAGGCGATGGACCGGCTGGTCGAGCAGGCACGCGCGCGTGGGGCCAACGCGGTGCTGTCCTTCCGCTTCGACGTGACGGAGGCGGCGGACGTGGGCACCGAGGTGTGCGCGTACGGGACGGCGGTGGTCGTGGCCCGGGAGTGAGCCCTGGGAGTGAGACCCGGGCCACGACCACCGCTCAGGGCGTGTGCCGGACGGCGTTGGCGAGGATCGCGTCGCGCATGTAGGCGGCGAGGCCCGGCCCCGCGGCGTCGATGTTCCGCGTGAAACGTTCGTCCGATACGTACATCTCGCCCAGGCAGGTGTGCATCTCGTACCCGCAGTCGTAGTGGTTGCGGACGATGCCCTGCCGGTGGTCCTCGGCGGCGTCCATGGCCCTCTCGGAGTCGGCGGGCTCGCCCGCGTCCATCAGGGCGACGAAGCGCCGGGTGAGCGCGTCGGCCTCGTCCTGGATGCGCTGCCAGTCCTCCTTGGTGTACGAGGCGGTCTTCTCCTTGGACTGGCGGTAGGCGTCGGTGTCGCCCCAGCGTTCCTGGACCTCCTCCTCGTACTCGTCGGGGTCGAAGTCGCCGAAGACCTCGAACTTCTCCTCCGGGGTGAGGTTGATTCCCATGCTGCGTGCCTCCATGGCCTGCTCCACGGCCGCCGCCATCTTCCGCAGCTTCTCGATCCGGGCGGACAGCAGTTCGTGCTGGCGGCGCAGGTGTGCGCGCGGGTCCGCGGCCGGGTCGTCGAGCAGGGCGGCGACCTCGTCGAGCGGGAAGCCCAGCTCCCGGTAGAACAGGATCTGCTGCAGCCGGTCGAGGTCGGCGTCGCTGTAGCGCCGGTGGCCCGCGTGGCTGCGCTCGCTCGGTACGAGCAGGCCGATGTCGTCGTAGTGGTGCAGCGTGCGCACCGTCACTCCGGCGAAGCCGGCCACCTGTCCCACGGAGTAGCTCACTTCCGCTCCCTTCTCTGACGCCCTCCACGCTGCCGCCTCACGTGACGTGAGGTGCAAGCCCGTGCGACTCCCGCATAGCCCGGCGCCCGCCCGGGTGCGGGGTCGGACGCCCCGGCCTACCGTCGGTCGTATGCCACTGCACCACGGGCCCCACCCGCCGCAGGACGACGACCGGGCGCGGCGCCGGCTCGCCGTGAACCCGTTCCACGCGACGGCGGACCCCCTCGGCGGTATGACCGAGGCGCCGCCCACGCACCGCCTCCCGGACACTCCCCTGCCGCCCTCGACGGCGTACCGCCTCGTGCACGACGAGCTGATGCTGGACGGCAACGCCCGGCTGAACCTGGCGACCTTCGTCACCACCTGGATGGAGCCGCAGGCCGGGGTGCTGATGAGCGAGTGCCGCGACAAGAACATGATCGACAAGGACGAGTACCCGCGCACCGCCGAGCTGGAGCGGCGCTGCGTGGCCATGCTCGCCGACCTGTGGCACGCGCCCGACCCGGAGGCGGCCGTGGGCTGCTCGACGACCGGGTCGAGCGAGGCGTGCATGCTGGCCGGGATGGCGCTGAAGCGGCGCTGGGCGCTGCGCAACGCCGACCGCTATCCGGCGAAGGACGTGCGGCCCAATCTGGTGATGGGCGTGAACGTCCAGGTCTGCTGGGAGAAGTTCTGCAACTTCTGGGAGGTGGAGGCCCGCCAGGTCCCGATGGAGGGCGACCGCTTCCACCTGGACCCGCAGGCCGCCGCCGAACTGTGCGACGAGAACACCATCGGGGTCGTCGGCATCCTGGGCTCCACCTTCGACGGTTCCTACGAGCCGGTCGCCGACCTGTGCGCGGCCCTGGACACCCTCCAGGAGCGGACCGGCCTCGACATCCCGGTGCACGTCGACGGAGCCTCCGGCGGCATGGTCGCGCCCTTCCTGGACGAGGAGCTGGTGTGGGACTTCAGGCTGCCCCGCGTCGCCTCGATCAACACCTCGGGGCACAAGTACGGGCTGGTCTACCCGGGCGTGGGCTGGGCGCTGTGGCGGGACGCGGAGGCGCTGCCCGAGGAGCTGGTGTTCCGCGTGAACTACCTGGGCGGCGACATGCCGACCTTCGCGCTGAACTTCTCCCGGCCGGGCGCTCAGGTGGTGGCGCAGTACTACACGTTCCTGCGGCTGGGGCGCGAGGGCTACCGGGCCGTGCAGCAGAACGCCCGGGACATCGCGGGCTCGCTCGCGGCCCGGGTGGCGGCGCTGGGCGACTTCCGGCTGCTGACGCGCGGCGACCAGCTGCCCGTGTTCGCCTTCACGACGGCCGACGACGTGACGGCGTACGACGTCTTCGACGTGTCCCGGCGGCTGCGGGAGGGCGGCTGGCTGGTACCGGCGTACACCTTCCCGCCGCACCGCGAGGACCTCTCCGTGCTGCGGGTGGTGTGCCGCAACGGCTTCTCGACGGACATGGCGGACCTGCTCCTGGCCGACCTGGAGCGCCTGCTCCCGGACCTGCGGCGCCAGCCGGGCCCGATGACGCGGGACAAGGGCGCGGCGACCGGGTTCCACCACTGACGGCTCCGCCCACCGGTCAGGCGGGGAACTCGCCGCTCCTGACCGCCGTGACGAACGTCGACCAGGCCAGGGCGGGGACGATCACCGCGGGACCGTGTGGGTTCTTCGAGTCGCGCACGGGGACGCCCCGGCGGTGACCGTCGAGGACTTCGAGGCAGCTGCCGCCCTGGTCGTTGCTGTAGGAGGACTTACGCCACCCCGCCTGCCCCGCCGTGCTCGGTATGACTCGGTCGGTCATGACGTTCGCAGTCCCTTGCTGTCGCCCTGAGCAGAGCCAGGGATTCCTTCAGAGGCAGGGCGTTGCCCAGCGCGAAATCGTAGCGGTGCTGAATTTCCTGGACGATGGACGGGGAGTCATGCACCCTTCCCATCCACAGGCCTTCACCGTAGGCCACCGGCGGCTGGTCCTCGAACCACATCAGCGTGAGCATATTGCTCAGCAATGGGTGAACTCCCAGGGCAAATGGCAGGACGTGCAGCTGGATCCGTCCGGTCTCGGCAAGACGCACGAGGTGATCAAGCTGCTCCGCCATCACACCTGGACCGCCGATTCGGCGCCGCAGCACCGCCTCGTCCAGCAGTGCCCACACCACGGGCGTCACCGGATCGTCCAGGACCTTCGCCCGCTCCAGGCGTGTGACAACGAGCCTGTCACATTCCTCTTCACTCACCGGAGGGAACGACGTGCTCAGAACCGCACGCGCGTACTTCTCCGTCTGCAGGATGCCCGGGACGAACGACAGCGCGAACTCGCGGATCATCACCGCCTGTTGTTCGAGCAGCCGGGTGGCCTCGAAGTAGTCCGCGACGGCCGCTTCCTCCTGCGGCAGGAACCGGCTCAGCACGTTCCCCGTGTTCAGGACGTTGTCCAGCCGACGCGCGTCCTCCCGTGACGGCACCCGGCGGCCCGCCTCGATGTGGGCGATGTGCGTTCGAGTCATGACCGCGGCATCGGCGAGCTGCTGTTGCGTCAACCCCGCCACCTCGCGCTGCTCCTTGAGCCAGTCACCGTAGTTGGTGCCCACGAGATCAACTCCTTTGTGACAAATGCTCTGTCACCTCAAACCCCCTGGCGAGCCTAATGGAGGCCGTTTCACTCTGTACGTCGATCGCTACGGAACGCGACACCGAACGTCAGGGAGTCACGCCTTGCTCGGCCTCATCGCCCGCCTCCTCGAACCGCTCCTCAGCCTGGTCGCCCCCGGTACGGGACGACGTCGCCTCGACGCACGGGACGGATACGACCCTCCGCTCCCGCCCGCCGAGGGCCCGGCCCCTCGCCAGTTCGGCGCACGTCCTCTTCGCGGCGAGGACCACAGCCTCGTACGCCCCTACCTCGTCGCGCACGAGCGCCGGGAAGGGGAACGGCGGCGACAAGCCCGGCGCCGTTCCCTGCTGATCGCTCCGCGGGGCATCCACCTGCTCCCGCACCCGTACCCGACGCACGCCCTGGGACTGACCGCATGACACACCACGGCCCCACCCCCGCCCGGCTCCTGCCCTGGGCAGGCCCCGAGGGGAAGCCCTGCTATCTCCTGACCGACGGCAGCGGACGCCTCTCCCGAGCCGCCGACACCGTCGAGACCGTCCAACTCGGCATGGCCGGCGACCTCCTCGACCACGCGGCCGACATGCTCGAGGACCGGCAGGTGACCAGCGGCCAACTCCGCTTCCTTCTCGCCTGTATGCGCGACGCCCTGACCGACGTCTGCCGCATCGCGGAGAGCAGAGGCGCCCGCCTTCTCGCCCACGCGGACGTCAAGGCCGGTTCGGGCCGGGACGGCTGACGTCCTGCGCGCTCACCGGCTCAGCCGCGCGAACCTCCCCACCGCCAGCGGGAAGAACACCGCGAGCAGCGCCAGCGGCCAGGCGACGGCCGCCCAGAGGTGGCCGCTCTCGCCGCCGGGGCCGCCGAAGAGGTCGCGGACGGCCGTGGCGGTCTGGGACATCGGGTTCCACTGGACGACCGTGCCCAACCAGCCGGGCATGGAGTCGGGCGTGGCGAAGGCGTTGGACAGGAAGCCGACCGGCCAGACCAGGATCTGCACCGCCTGCACCAGCTCGGGCTTCCCGGCCACCAGGGCCAGGAAGATGCCGATCCACAGCATGGCGAAGCGGAAGAGCAGGAGCAGGCCGACCGCGCCGAGGAAGGCGCCGGGGCCGCCGTGGGCCCGCCAGCCGAGCGCGTACCCGACGCCGGTCAGTACGGCGAGGCCGAGCGTCGACTGGAGCATGTCGGCGGCGGAACGGCCCACCAGGACCGCGCCGTTGGTCATCGGCAGCGAGCGGAAGCGGTCGACGACGCCCTTGTTGAGGTCCTGGGTGACGGCGATCATGGTGCCCTCCAGGCCGAAGGCCATGGTGAGGGCCAGCATGCCGGGGACCAGGTAGTCGACGTACTCCCCGTTCACTCCCCGGCCGCCGCCGACCAGGTAGCCGAACATCAGCAGCAGCATGACGGGGAAGACCAGGTTGACGACGACCGTCACCGGCTGCCGTCCCCAGCGGGCCAGCTCCCGGCGGGTCATGGTCCAGGAGTCGGACAGGGCGTACAACGTGGCGTTCGGGACGCTCGTGCTCACGCGGCCTCCTTCGTGCGGTCGGTGAGGTGCAGGAAGACCTCGTCCAGGGTCGGGCGGCGCAGGGCCACGTCCTCGGCCTCGATACCGGCCTCCTCCAGCGCCCGTACGACGCCGGAGAGCGCCGCCATCCGGTCGGTGACCGGGGCGCTGAGCAGCCGGCGGTCGGTGTCGACGCGGACGCCGGTGAGCGGCAGCAGGGCCACCGCGGCGCCCAGTTGGCCGGCGTCGCGCAGGACGACGTCGACGCGGTCGCCGCCGGTGGCGGCCTTGAGCTCGTCCGCCGTGCCGTCGGCGACGACCCGGCCGGCGTCGACGACCGAGATGCGGTCGGCGAGCTGGTCGGCCTCCTCCAGGTACTGGGTGGTGAGCAGGACCGTCGTACCGGCGCCGACCAGGGAGCGGACCGAGTCCCACACCTCCGCGCGGCCGCGCGGGTCCAGGCCGGTGGTGGGTTCGTCCAGGAAGAGGACCTCCGGTTCCGTGATGAGGGACGCGGCCAGGTCCAGGCGGCGGCGCATGCCTCCGCTGTAGGCGCCGACCGGCTTGCGTCCGGTGTCGGCGAGGTCGAAGCGGGCGAGCAGTTCGTCGGCACGCGCGCGTGCCCGCCGGGCGCCCAGGTGATGCAGGCGGCCGAACATCTCCAGGTTCTGCCGGCCGCCCAGCTCCTCGTCGAGCGCGGCGTGCTGGCCGAGCAGTCCGATGCGCAGCCGTACCGCGTACGCCTCGGCGACGTCGTGTCCCGCCACCTCGACGCGGCCCGCGTCCGGCCGCAGCAGCGTGGACAGGATGCGGACCAGGGTCGTCTTGCCCGCTCCGTTCGGGCCCAGTACGCCGTGCACCGTGCCGCGTGTGACGGTCAGGTCGAGCCCGTCCAGTGCGTTCTTGCTGCCGTACCTCTTGCGTGCGCCTTCGACGGTGATCGCCGTATCGGCCACTGTCACTCCCCGCTCCCCTCCGAGACACAGGCTAGCCAAATTTGACTACCTGCCCAGAAGGTACTGCCCCGCTCTCGGCTGGTCAAACTTGATTAGCGAGCGTCCCCGTAGTGCGGCCGCCCCGCCGCGAAGGGGTTCTCCTCGCCCTCGGCCAGCACGCCGACGAACGGCTCGCCCTCACCGGCGAAGGTGTACGCGCCGCCCCGGACGCGTTCGATGAGGCCGCGGGTCCACTCCGCGCCCGAGTCGGCCGAGTGGACCCAGTAGTTCATGATCTCGCCGATGTGCCCGTACTGGCCGGGCCCCTCGGCGGGCATGTAGTACTCGGTGACGGAGGCACGCCACTCCTCGATCTTCCGCACCCGCTCCTCCAGGAGCGCCAGGGCCTCCTCGCGCGGCAGGTCGACCATGAAGCCGAGTGCCGCGGTGAGCACGTCCGGCCGCTGGTCGTAGGCGGTGAGGTAGTCGCGGAGCAGGGTGAGGTACTCCTCGGTGCCCTGCTCGGTGATCTCGTACTCCACCCGCGGCGGGCCGCCCGCCGTGGACGGCGCGATCTCGTGCGCGAGGAGCAGTCCCTGTTTCGCCATCTGCTTCAGCGCGTGGTAGATCGAGCCCGGCTTGGCGTTGGACCACTCGTGCGCGCCCCAGTACTCCAGGTCGTTGCGCACCTGGTAGCCGTGGGCCCGCCCGTGCTGGCGGACGGCGCCGAGCACGAGGAGACGGATCGCTGACATGGGGTCCAGATTAGGCGGGCGTCGCCTCTTCCCTCGCCACCAGGTCCCAGGCGGAGGCGCCGTCGAGGCTCTCGCGGATGATGTCTGCGTGGCCGGCGTGCCGAGCCAGCTCACGGATCAGGGCCAGGCAGAGCCAGCGCATGGAAACCCGCTCGTCCGGCGGGAACCACGGGTCGTTCGGCAGAGGGAAGGTGTCGTCGAGGCTCGGCACTGAGCGGATGAACGCGTCCGTCTCGGCGGCCACCTCCTCCCAGTACGCGAGCTGCGAGGCGACGCTCTCCTCGCCCACCAGCGCGAAGCACTCGTGCCAGTTGGACTCGTCCCACTTGACCGCCGGCGGCTCCTGCTTGCCGCGGGCGATCCAGCCCTGCTCGACCGCGGCGACATGCTTGACCAGCCCTGCCAGAGACAGGTCGCTGGCGCTTGGGCGCGAGTTCGCCTGCTCCGCCGTCAGCCCCAGCACCGACCGGCGGATGCCGTCGCGCTGCTCGGCGATGAACGACAGCAGCGCTCCGCGCTCGTCACCCTGCGCTTCGGCTCGCACATGCGTGACCATGACCGGCCGCCCTTTCGCTGGATTCCGTCCGGGGTTGGCCCCCGCGACCCCTGCAAAGCTACGGGCTCTTTAGGACAGACCATGTCCTAGAGAGCCCGTCGCGAGCAAGAAGTGTCAGAACGGGAACCCGCTCCGCCCGTGCTGCACCGAGATCCACTTCTGCGTGGTGAACGCGTCCAGCATGGTGTCGCCGTTGAGGCGGCCGAGGCCGGAGTGCTTCTCGCCGCCGAAGGGCACGATCGGCTCGTCGTGCACGGTGCCGTCGTTCACGTGGAACATGCCGGTGTCGATCCGCTTGGCGAACGCGACGCCCCGCTCGACGTCTCCCGTGTGCACGGCGCCGCTCAGTCCGTACGGCGTGTCGTTGACGAGGCGTACGGCCTCCTCCTCGCCGTCGAACGGGACGAGGAAGGCGACCGGGCCGAAGACCTCCTGCCGGAGCAGCGCGGAGTCGGCGGGCAGGCCGGTGAGGACCGACGGCTCGACCAGGTTGTCGGTGACCGAGCCGCGCACCAGGGCGGTGGCGCCCTCGGCGAGCGCCTGCTCGACCACGCCGGAGAGCGCGTCGGCCTGCGAGGAGTTGATCACCGGGCCGATGACGGTGGCCGGGTCGCGCGGGTCGCCGGCCTTGAGGGACTTCACCTTGGCGACGAACTTCTCGGTGAACTCGTCGGCCACCGTGCGGTCGACCAGCACGCGGTTGGCGGCCATGCAGACCTGGCCCTGGTGGACGTAGCGGCTGAAGACGGCGGCGTCGACCGCGTAGTCGACGTCGGCGTCGTCGAGGACCACCAGCGCGCTGTTGCCGCCCAGTTCGAGGACCGAGCGCTTGAAGTTCGCGGCGCAGACCGTGGCCACGTGGCGGCCGACCTTGTCGGAGCCGGTGAAGGAGATCACCTTGGGGACCGGGTGCTCGATGAAGGCGTCGCCGATCTCCGCGATGTCGGTGACCACGACGTTGAGCAGGCCGCCCGGCAGTCCGGCGTCCTCGAGGAGCTTCGCGACCAGCGTGCCGCCGACGATCGGCGTGTTCTGGTGCGGCTTGAGCACGACGCCGTTGCCCAGGGCGAGGGCCGGGGCGACCGACTTCAGGGAGAGCAGGAAGGGGAAGTTGAAGGGGCTGATGACGCCCACGACGCCGACCGGCACCCGGTAGACGCGGTTCTCCTTGCCGTCGACCGGGGACGGGATGATCCGGCCCTCGGGCGCCAGCGCCAGGTGGACCGCCTCGCGCAGGAACTCCTTGGCGAGGTGCAGCTCGAAGGCGGCCTTCAGACGGGTGCCGCCCAGCTCGGCGACGATCGCCTCGCCGATCTCCTCCTCGCGCTCCTCCACCAGGCGCAGCGCCTTCTCGAACACCGCGCGGCGCGCGTACGGGTTCGTCGCGGCCCACTGCTTCTGCGCGCGCTCGGCGGCCCGGTAGGCGGCGTCGACCTCGTCGACCGTGGCTATGGTGATCGAGGCGAGCTTTTCGTTGTCGTACGGGTTGAAGTCGATGATGTCCCAGGAGCCGGTGCCCGGGCGCCACTCGCCGTCGATGTACTGCTGGGCGAGGTCGGTGAAGTACGACGACATGTGTTCCCTCAATCCCCTTAGCTGCCGCAGCCGCCGCGAGCGAGCCGAGCGAGCCGCCTGATTGAGCGTCATCGTACTTATGTTTTACGAGAGTTGGAGGAGACCCCGCAGAAGGTCACGGCTCTCGTCCGGGCCCGGGCTGTCCTGCTGGAGTTCCTTCAGCGCCGTCTCGTACTGGGTGACGTCCTCCTGCTTGTCCAGGTACAGCGCACTGGTCAGCTGCTCCAGGTAGACGACGTCCGAGAGGTCGGACTCGGGGAAGCTGAGGAGCGTGAACGCGCCACTCTCGCCGGAGTGACCGCCGAAGCCGAACGGCATGATCTGCAGGCGCACGTTGGGGCGTTCGGACATCTCGATCAGGTGCTGGAGCTGGCCGCGCATCACCTCGCGGTCTCCGTACGGGCGGCGCAGGGCGGCCTCGTCGAGCACGATGTGGAACTCGGGGGCGTTCTCCACGACCAGGTGCTTCTGGCGCTCCAGGCGCAAGGCCACCCGCCGCTCGACGTCCGCCTCGCCGGCGCCCTTCATGCCGCGCCGGACGACCGCGCGGGCGTACTCCTCGGTCTGCAGCAGACCGTGCACGAACTGCACCTCGTAGGCCCGGATCAGCGAGGCGGCGCCCTCCAGCCCCACGTAGGTGGGGAACCAGCTGGGCAGCACGTCGGAGTAACTGTGCCACCAGCCCGCGACATTGGCCTCCTTGGCCAGGGAGAGCAGGGAGGCGCGCTCCTGCTCGTCCGTGATGCCGTACAGCGTCAGCAGGTCCTCGACGTCCCTCGTCTTGAAGCTCACCCGGCCCAGCTCCATCCGGCTGATCTTCGACTCCGAGGCGCGGATCGAGTAGCCCGCCGCCTCTCGCGTGATCCCCCGCGTCTCACGCAGTCGCCTGAGTTGTGATCCGAGCAGCATGCGCCGCACCACCGATCCGGGCTCTCCCGCGCTCACGTTCGCCAGCCTCCCCAACCGTCTTCAGGGGCCGAAGTCTGCCACTAAAACACTCCGAGCAGTACTCGTCCGGTTACGGAAACGGAATCGAGCCAAAGGAAACGTGCAGGATCATGCACAGCGCGGACCGGAACCAGCCGTCACAGGAGATGAAGAGGGGGCGAAGATGACGGAAAAATTGACCAACAAGCGGCACGGGCAGGTCCATTTCGGTCACGTGCACGTGCATCTGCCCTTGCATCTACGGTACGCATCCGAAACCATGGTCCCCGCACCACCGCGCCGCATCGCTACGACCGCGAATTCCCGGGAGTGCCTCGCATGGGGACGAATGGATCGACCATGCTCGAGCCGTTACGGCAGGGCCTTCCACCACTCGACCCCGCGGCCGTGTCGAACGCCGCCTCCTGCGCCCTGCCGCCCCGTTACGAAGCGGTGCGCGAGGCCCGGAGGTTCACCCGCAGAACACTCGACGGCTGGGACACGGGCGACCGCTTCGACGACGTCTGCCTGGTGGTCTCGGAACTCGTCACCAACGCCCTGCGGCATGCGCTGCCCGCGGACACCCCGCGCCACGACGAACAGCACGGTCCCGTACGGCTGCATCTGATGCGCTGGACCGAGCGGCTGGTGTGCGCGGTGCGCGACCCCAGTCACGACAGCCCGGTGGCCCGCGAGACGGGCGACTTCTCGGCGGAGTCGGGCCGGGGCCTGTTCCTCGTCGACTCCTTCAGCGACAGCTGGGGCTGGCACCCGCTCGCCGGGACGCTCAACGGCAAGGTGGTCTGGGCGCTGTTCCGGATCTAGCCCGCGCCGCGCCGGACCGTCCCGCGGTCTCTCCGCGGTCGGCTCGCGCGGTCGGCTCGCGTCGTCAGCTCGTGCTGTCAGCTCGCGATCAGGTGGTCGAACTCGCCGTCCTTGACTCCCAGCAGCATGGCCTCGATCTCGGCGCGCGTGTAGACGAGCGCGGGGCCGTCGGGAAAGCGGGAGTTGCGCACCGCCACCGCGCCGTCGGGCAGGCGCGCGAACTCCACGCACGATCCCTGCGAGTTGCTGCGCCGGCTCTTCTGCCAGGCCGCATCGTGCAGCTGCGTGGCGGCCATGCCGTTGTACACGTCGTACACGTCGTGGTCCACAGGTCGCTCCCCGGTGTGCACTGGCTGATGTGGCCATTGATGCATTGGTCAACTGATCCGGATCATAACCCTGTTCACGTGCAGATGCATGAGCAAATGCACGTGCACGCGCGGTGTTCCCGCGGTTACAGCTTTGACGACCGCTTTACCGAGCCCTGCCCTCTACGACGCCGGGCCCCGGGAAGTCGTTCCCGCGTGTGCCCCCGGATTCGAAGAATATGCAACAACATGCGACAACACCGGGGCCCGCTCGTCGGGAGCGGGCCCCGGTGTCGTCGCCGGTGCGCGAGGTACGGTCAGGCCGGTCAGCGGGTACCGTACGGCAGCAGCGCCATCTCGCGCGCGTTCTTGATCGCCCTGGCCAGCTGCCGCTGCTGCTGGGACGTCACCCGGGTGACCCGCCGGCTGCGGATCTTGCCGCGGTCGGAGATGAACTTCCGCAGCAGCTCGGTGTCCTTGTAGTCGACGTACGTCACTTCCGCCCGGTCCAGCGGGTTGGGACGCTGCCGGGCGGTCTTGCGGTCGCTCTTGCGGTCGTTCTTGCGGTCGTTCTTGCGGTCGCGCTTACTGGGCAGGGGCATGGGGTCAGACCTCCAGGAGGGTGTCGAAGGCGGGCGGCAGCCGGTCCCAGGCGGCCTTCCCCGCGGCGTACTCGGCGTCGGTCAGCAGGCAGGACTCCAGGAGCCGTTCCAGGCCGTCGCGGTCGAGGCCGGGGGAGGTGAAGACCAGGTGCTGGCAGCGGTCGCCGTGCTCGGGGTGCCAGTCCAGCGCGGCGGCGGCGCGGCGCACGGGCGGCACCAGTTCCCAGGCGGCGTCGGGGAGCGAGGCGAGCCACGGTCCCGCGCTCTCCACGCACAGGGCACCGCCCGCGGCGTCCCAGTGCAGCAGCGTGTCCCCCTTGCCCGCGAGCCAGAACCGGCCCCTGCTGCGCGCCGCGGCACAGGTGAGGTCCTCGAGCGCCGCGTACAGCCGCTCCGGGTGGAAGGGGCGGCGGCGGTGCCAGACCAGGGTGGCGACGCCGTGCGCGTCGGCCTCGGCGGGCAGCAGGGCGCAGGCCGGGTGCTGTGCGGCGGCCGCGGCCTCCACGTCGAACCCGGCGAGGGCGGCCCGCGCCAGCTCCGAGGAGGGGGCGGCGCACGCGGAGGGCTCGGACGGGGGCGCTGAGGGGGCGCCCGCCGGGTTCCCGTGGCCGATCGGGACCCGGCGGGCTGTCGGATGGAGCTGGGTGAGCAGCTCGCGGTCCTCGTCGTCGGCCTCCGGCGAGCCGGGAAGGGACTCGGCGAGGGCGAGGACGGAGGCGTACTCCAGCTGCCGCGCGAAGGTGTCGGCGACGGTGCGCTGGTCGGTGGCCGCGGCGGCGAGGCCGCCCTCGGCGAGGTCGTCGCCGTTGCCGAGGTACGGCAGGACCAGGGCCGGGTCGACGGCGGTGACGACGCCCGTGACGGTGAAGCCGCCGGAGGTCACCACCTCCGCCATCGCCTTGGGCTCGACGGAGTCCCACAGTTCGACGACCGCCAGCGGGGTGCCGCCGGCCTCCGCGAGCCGGACCAGTTCGGGGACGAGGTCCTCGCGCAGGGCGCAGCACGCGCAGTCGTTGACCAGGGGTGCCTCGCCCGCGGAGCGGATGCCGGTGGCGTCCCGCACGGTCCGTACGACCGTGCCCGCGATGGCCGTCGCGAGGTCGTGGTGGAGGACGACGCTGCCGGGCACGTCGGCCAGCAGCCGCGCCACGGCCGCTCGGCGCGCGTCGGCGTGCAGCCCGCCGACGATCACCACCGGCAGTTCGTACAGGCGGCCGGGCCGGCTCACGCCCCGCCCTCCTTCCCGTACCGGCGCTCGAAGCGCTCCACGCGTCCGGCGGTGTCCAGGACCCGGGCGGTGCCGGTGTAGAAGGGGTGGCTGACGTGGGAGACCTCGACGTCGACGACCGGGTAGGTGTGGCCGTCCTCCCACTCGACCGTGCGCTCGCTGGTCATGGTGGAGCGGGTGAGGAAGGCGTAGTCCGCGGCGCGGTCGCGGAAGACGACCGGGCGGTACTCGGGGTGGATGCCCTTGCGCACGGCGGCTCAGCGCTCCTCTCGGAAGTCGACGTGGCGGCCGGCCACGGGGTCGTACTTGCGCAGGGTCAGCCGGTCCGGGTCGTTGCGCCGGTTCTTGCGGGTGACGTAGGTGTAGCCGGTCCCGGCGGCGGACCGGAGCTTGATGACCGGGCGGAGTTCGTTGCGTGCCATGCTGCTATCTTACTGAAAATGAATTCCATTAACAGCTAGGGCCCGTCCGGCCCGGAGGAGAGGTACGTCACCGTGTCCGCCCACTGCATGCTGACCGGCGCCCGGCCCGGTTTCGGCAACCGCGTCTCCCACTCGCACCGGCGCACCTCGCGCCGCTTCGACCCCAACGTCCAGACCAAGCGCTACTGGCTGCCGAGCGAGAACCGGCACGTGCGGCTGCGGCTGAGCACGAAGGGGATCAGGACGGTCGACTCGATCGGCGTCGAGGCGGCGGTGGCGCGCATCCGTGCCCGGGGAGTGAGGATCTGATGGCGAAGAAGAGCAAGATCGCGAAGAACGAGCAGCGGCGGGAGATCGTCGCGCGGTACGCGGCGCGCCGGGCCGAGCTGAAGGAGATCGTCCGCCGCCCCTCGTCCACGGAGGCCGAACGGCTCGCCGCCCAGCGGGAACTGCGCAGGCAGCCGCGCGACGCGAGCCCCACGCGGGTGCGCAACCGCGATCAGGTCGACGGGCGCCCGCGCGGGTACTTCCGGGTCTTCGGGCTCTCCCGGGTGAATCTGCGTGAGCAGGCGCACGCCGGGCATCTGCCCGGGGTCCGCAAGTCGTCCTGGTAGCTTGCGGCTGTTCGGGGCCGAACCGGCCGTCCGGCTAGAGCTTGGAGCTTCCGGTGACGTGGGTGACTGCGCAGAGAACGGCGAGCACGGCGAACGCGACCGGTACCGACGTCCCGCCCTGGCGGGGCCGCGGGCGAAGGCGACGGCACGCGCGGGTCGCGGCGCTGGCCCTCGGTCTTGCGGCGGCCCTGACCGCGTGCACGGACGGCGGGGCCGCCGACGGCGGCTCGGACGGCGGCGGCACCACGTCCTCGGCGGCGCCCGGCGCGTCCGCGAGCTCCGGCCCGGGCGGCGACGCGGGCGGATCGCCGTCGGCGGGTGCCACCGGCGAGGTGGAGGGCAGCTGGCTGGCGACCTCCGACGGCCAGGCCGTCGCCCTGATGGTCACCGGCGGCAAGGCGGCCCTCTTCGCCACCGGCGGGACCGTGTGCAGCGGCACGACGGACGAGACGTCCGGCACCCCGACGATCCGCCTCAAGTGCACCGACGGCAGCGACGACCGGACGACCGGCAAGGTCGGGGCGGTTGACGAGACCTCGCTCACGGTGGACTGGGAGGGCGACGTCGGCGAGGAGACGTACACCAGGTCCGAGGGCGGCTCGCTGCCGCCGGGCCTGCCGACGGCCGGTATCGGTTCCTGAGCGGGTGTTCGCCCCGGCGGGGGCGGGGGCCGCGAGGTGTGGGTGGGGGCCGCCGCCAGGCGGGGCAGGGTGCCGCCGGGCCGGCCGTGTCCGCTCCTACTCCAGCGGCCGGCGGCGGCCGACCCGGGCGGCGTCGGCCGCGCGGGTGCCCTCCGTCCAGCCGGCCGCGTCGGCAACGCCGCGCAGCCGGGTCGTGGTCGTCTCCGGGAACATGCGCTCCATGCGGTCGGTGACCGCGACCTCGCGGGAGGCGAGCACCGGCAGGAGGTCCGCTTCCTTCGCCGCCGCACCGGTGGCCGCTTCCGCGGCGGCCCGCAGTCTGGTGCCCGCGCGATGGGCGTAGGCGGCGAGGAACGACTGCCGGAAGGTCTTGGTGCGCTTGCGCCCGCCGGCCCGCTGCCCGGCCTCCGCCTTCACCATCGCGGCCTCGGCCTGCACCAGCAGGGAGGTGTAGAGGAGTTCGACCGCCTCCAGGTCGCCCTCGAAACCGACGACCGTGGAGAAACCGAAGGGCTCGTTCCACACGGCCCGGCAGTGGTTGGCGTCGGCCACCGCGTCCAGCAGCACCGCCTTGACCTGCTCGTAGGGCGGCTCGACCCCGATCC
The DNA here is from genome assembly GCF_041538145.2 of Streptomyces sp. MMCC 100. Lineage (NCBI taxonomy): Bacteria > Bacillati > Actinomycetota > Actinomycetes > Kitasatosporales > Streptomycetaceae > Streptomyces > Streptomyces sp. MMCC 100. The sequence goes on along the minus strand of NZ_JBGORK020000001.1, from coordinate 221,688 downwards.
GGCAGGCGCCCGGGGCGTCGGGTGAAGGGGCACCGGACTCCAGCAGCGCCTCGTCGACGCTGTGCCGGGCCATCAGCTCCTGCGCCTTGGCGCTCAGCGCCTCCGCCTCCTCGGGATACCCGGTCGCCTCCGCCTTGGCGAGCAGCGCGCGGATGCGGGCGAGGGCGCGGGACTCCGGCCGGGCCTCGCGGCGCGGCGCGTCCGGCGGTTCCAGCGGTTCCAGCGCGGGCAGCCGCAGCAGCAGGCGGTACAGCCGCAGTACGGCCGTGGCGTGCGAGAAGCGGTCGGTACGGGACGGCGGTGTCCCGTCCGCGTCCGGTACGGCGTCGAGCTGCGCCGTCCAGCGGGGACCGCGCGCACGGTCGTGCGGCGCCTGGGCGCAGATCAGCGCGGCCACCAGCCGTACGTGCACGTCGTCCAGTTCGCGCCGCACGATCCGTACGAGGTCGGCGGGCTGCCAGCCGCGCCGCCAGGCCGTGGCCACGAACTCCTCGCCCCGCCGCAGCAGTTCCGCGTCCGACGACGGGTCGGCCGCGAGCAGCGAGGCCGCGGTGTCGAGGGCGTCGTCTGCGGTGTCGTACAGGGCGGTCTCGAAGGCACCGTCGACGGTGCGGGGCGTACTCACCCGGCGATGGTGCCACGACTGTCGAGAAGGCCCCCCTTTTCCACTGTCAACCTTCGGTTGACAGCGCGGGGGGCGCAACCTACGGTTGACACATGACGACCGACCCGAGCATCACGTCATCCGTACGACTCGACGAACTCATCACCGCGATCAAGAAGGTGCATCCGGAGCCCCTGGAACAGCTCCAGGACGCCGTCATCGCCGGCGAGCACCTCGGTGAGGTGGCCGACCACCTCATCGGCCACTTCGTGGACCAGGCCCGGCGTTCGGGCGCGTCCTGGACGGACATCGGCAAGAGCATGGGCGTCACCCGGCAGGCGGCGCAGAAGCGCTTCGTGCCCAAGGAGTCCGCCGACCTGGACGCGAGCCAGGGCTTCAGCCGTTACACGCCCCGCGCGCGCGAAGCCGTGATGGCCGCCCACAACGCGGCCAAGACCGCCGGCAACGCCGAGGGACTGCCCGAGCACCTCGTCCTCGGCCTGCTCACACAGAACGAGAGCCTCTCCGCCAAGGCGATCGCCGCGCAGGGCGTCACCCTCGACGCGGTCCGCGAGGCGGCGCTGGCCGCTCTTCCGCCCGCCGGTTCCGAGGTCCCGGAGCTGGTGCCCTACGGCCCCGCCGCCAAGAAGGTCCTCGAACTCACCTTCCGCGAGGCCCTACGCCTGGGCCACAACTACATCGGCACCGAACACATCCTGCTCGCCCTCCTGGAGCACGAGCACGGCGAGGGCGTGCTCAGCGGGCTCGGCCTCACCAAGGAGGCCACCGAGGGCTACGTCACCGAGGCGCTGGCGCAGTTCATCAAGGTGACCGAGAACAGCGGGGAGGGCGGGCCGGAGGACGACGAGGACTGAGGCCGCCGCCGCGAGGCCCGACAAGGCGAGAGGCGTTGCGGCCCGCCGTAGCCAAGCCGGCAAGGCGACGAGGACTGAGGCTGAGGCCCGCCACCGCCAGGCCGGCAAGGCGACGCGGACCGAGGCCCGCCGCCGCGAGGCCGATGTCAGACCCGCCTGCGAGACTCGCGACATGGCCGAGAGGTGGGCGCTCGCGGTGGCCGAGGGCGGTGGCGTGGACGTCGCGCCCCTCGGCCACGACGGGCTGCCCGCCGGACCGGTGCGGCGGGAGCCCGACCTCGCCGGAGCCGTGCGGAGCAGGCCGGACGTCACCCGCTGGGTGTGGCGGTCCACCGCCGAGATCGCGCCGCGCCTGCTCGCCGCGGGGGTGCGGGTGGAGCGGTGCTACGACGTGGAGGCCGCCGAGACCCTCCTGCTCGGCCACGAGGGACGGTACGGGGAGCCGCACTCGGCCGCGGCCGCCCTGGCCCGGCTGCGCGGCGGCCCCGTGCCGCCCGACCCGCCGCAGCGCTCCGCCGAACCGGGCGCGCAGTCCCCGCTGTTCGAACCCCAGGCCGTCCACCTCCCCCTCCCCGACCTGCTCACCGTCTACGCCGAACAGCAGCACCGCCACGACCGCTCGGCGCACCCCGACCGGATGCGGCTGCTGACGGCGGCCGAGTCGGCGGGGATGCTGGTGGCCGCCGAGATGAACCGCGCGGGGCTGCCCTGGCGGGCCGACGTGCACCGCGAGGTGCTGCACGACCTGCTGGGCGAGCGGTATGCGGGCGGGGGCGAGCCGCGCCGCCTGGCCGAGCTGGCGGACGAGGTGTCCGCCGCCTTCGGCCGCCGGGTGCGGCCCGACCTGCCCGCGGACGTGGTCAAGGCGTTCGGGCAGGCGGGCGTGAAGGTCGGCTCCACCCGCCGCTGGGAGCTGGAAACGCTGGACCACCCGGCGGTGGAACCGCTGATCGAGTACAAGAAGCTGTACCGGATCTGGGTCGCCCACGGCTGGTCCTGGCTCCAGGACTGGGTGCGCGACGGACGGTTCCGCCCCGAGTTCCTGGCCGGCGGCACCGTCACCGGCCGCTGGGTCACCAACGGCGGGGGCGGGCTGCAGATCCCCAAGGTGATCCGCCGCGCCGTCGTCGCCGACCCCGGCTGGCGGCTGGTCGTCGCCGACGCCGACCAGATGGAGCCGCGGGTCCTGGCGGCGATCTCCCGCGACCCCGGTCTGATGGAGGTGGCCGGCCGGGAGTCCGACCTCTACCAGTCGGTCTCCGACCGCGCCTTCTCCGGCGACCGCGCCCAGGCCAAGCTCGCCGTGCTCGGCGCGGTCTACGGCCAGACTTCCGGCGACGGCCTGAAGAACCTGGCCGCGCTCAGACGCCGCTTCCCCCGCGCGGTGGCGTACGTCGACGACGCGGCCCGCGCGGGCGAGGAGGGCCGGCTGGTGCGCACCTGGCTGGGCCGCACCTGCCCGCCCGCGGCCGGCGCGGCCGACGGTGCCGAGGAGGCGGGCCTGCCGCAGGACGATCCCGCCGACGCCGGGGGCCGCCCCCAGGAGTGGGTGCCGGGCTACGCGTCCACCAACGCCCGTGCGCGCGGCCGCTTCGCCCGCAACTTCGTCGTCCAGGGCAGCGCCGCCGACTGGGCCCTGCTGCTGCTCGCCGCGCTGCGTCGGACCTGCGCGGACATGGCGGCCGAGCTGGTCTTCTTCCAGCACGACGAGGTGATCGTGCACTGCCCCGAGGAGGAGGCCGACACGGTCGTCGCGGCGATCCGGGACGCGGCGGAGCTGGCGGGACGGCTGACGTTCGGGGCGACACCGGTGCGGTTCCCGTTCACCACGGCGGTGGTGGAGTGCTACGCGGAGGCGAAGTGAGGGGCGGGCCCTGCGCCTGCTCCCCGCCCTCCCCGGCGCACGTATGAAAAAAATGGACACCATCGCTTGGGTGGCCTCGCCTCATCATGCGACGGCCCCCACGTATCGGAGACGCCCATGCCCGCCGAGCAGTACGTCCTCACGCTCTCCTGCCCCGACAGGCGAGGCATCGTGCACGCCGTGTCCAGCTACCTGTTCATGACGGGATGCAACATCGAGGACAGTCAGCAGTTCAGCGACCACGACACGGAGCGGTTCTTCATGCGGGTCGCGTTCAGCGCCGAGCCGCCCGTGTCCGTGGACAAGCTGCGGGCCAGCTTCGGTGCCGTCGGCGACTCGTTCCGGATGGACTGGCAGATCCACGGGGCGAAGGAGCGCATGCGGATCGTGCTGATGGTCAGCAAGTTCGGGCACTGCCTGAACGACCTGCTGTTCCGCTCGAGCACCGGCGCACTGCCGGTGGAGATCGCCGCCGTCGTCTCCAACCACCCGGACCTCGGCGGCCTCGTCGCCACGCACGGGATCCCCTTCCACCACATCCCCGTGACGAAGGACACCAAGGCCCTCGCGGAGCAGCAGGTGCTCGACCTGGTCGAGGCGGAAGAGGTCGAACTGGTGGTGCTGGCCCGCTACATGCAGATCCTCTCGGGCCACTTCTGCAAACAGCTCAGCGACCGGATCATCAACATCCACCACTCCTTCCTGCCGAGCTTCAAGGGCGCCAAGCCCTACCACCAGGCGCACGCCCGCGGGGTGAAGCTGATCGGCGCCACCGCGCACTACGTGACCGGCGACCTCGACGAGGGGCCGATCATCGAGCAGGAGGTCCGCCGGGTCAGCCACGCGGTCACCCCGGAGCAGCTGGTGGCCATCGGGCGCGACCTGGAGGCCCAGGCGCTGGCCAGGGCCGTCGAGTGGCACAGCGCGCGGCGTGTCCTGCCCAACGGGCACCGCACCGTCGTCTTCGCCTGACGGCGCCGCTGCACCCGACCGCCCGGCCGCCCGGCCGCCCGGCGCCGTGGGTATAGGCGCCGTGTAGGCAGGGCTCCGAAGGTACCGGGGACGGCACGACGGCCGTCTTGAGGAGTCTGCGAGGAAGCCCTTGAGCACGGCAGCGATAGATGTGATCTGTCCGGCCTGGAACCGGTCCGAGGCCATCCGCACGACCATCGACAGTGTGCTCGCCCAGACCTTCGAGGACTGGCGCCTGATCGTGGTGTCCGACGGCTGCACCGACGACACCGACGACGTGGTGCTCTCCTACGAGGACGAGCGCGTCCAGCTGATCCGCACGCAGCGGCACGGCCACCCCGGCGGCCCCCGCAACATCGGCCTGGCCGCCTCCACGGCACCGGCCATCGCCTACCTCGACTACGACGACGAGTGGCTCCCCGACCACCTGGCCGTGCTGCAGCGCGAGTTCGACGCCGGGGCGCGCCTGGTGGCGACGGCGAGCATCGGCATGAACGAGCAGGGCGGGGAGGAGTACCGCTCGCACCCGCTCAACGGCCTGTGGCACCCGCAGCTGCAGCTCCTGTGGCCGCTGTACGAGCCGTCCCGCGTCGGCCACGTGCGCGGACTGCCGGAGAGCGTCGGGGGCTGGACCACCGACCACGTCGGGATGGAGGACTGGGACCTGTGGCTGCGGCTCGCCGACGCCGGTGAGCGCTTCACCACGGTGCTGGACCGTACCGTCCGGATGCTGCTGCGCGACACCTCGCGGCGGCGCACCATGACCGTCAGCCACCGCCTCACCCTGGGCTCACTGCCCGACGAGGCGGCCTGCACCAAGCTCACCGAGGCGATCGGGACGCCGGCGGTGCAGGACGAACTGCGGGCGTGCTTCGCCGGTGAGATGCTCCGCTTCTACCGCGCGATCACCGACGCCGGCGAGCTGGTGACACCTCGCGGCATGAGCACCGACGAGGCCCTGACCGGCCTGGAGAAGTTCGTCACCGACCCCACCGTGCCTATGCTGCGCGAACTCGCGTACGTGGCCGAGGAGGGCGGCTACGCGGTCGTCCACCCCCTTCAGTGCAGCAGCGACCGGCACGCCGAGCGGCTCCGGGAGTTCCTGCGCCGCCACGACGCCGGCCGGCACGCGATCGTGCGCCGGCTCATCGAGGCCGTCGGCGCCTGACGGCATGCGGCCCGGCCCCGAACCGATGCACCGCTCCCGAGCGACTCGACAGCAAGGTAGGGAAAGCTCCATGAAAGCTTTGGTCCTGGCCGGCGGCGCGGGCACCCGGTTGCGTCCGATCACACACACCTCGGCCAAGCAGCTGGTGCCGGTGGCCAACAAGCCGGTGCTCTTCTACGGTCTGGAGGCGATCGCCGAGGCCGACATCATCGAGGTGGGGATCATCGTCGGCGACACGGCCGAGGAGATCCGCGAAGCGGTGGGCGACGGTGCCCGGTTCGGGCTGAAGGTCACCTATATTCCGCAGGCTGCCCCGCTCGGCCTCGCCCACGCGGTGCGCATCGCCGAGGAGTTCCTCGGCGACGACGACTTCGTGATGTATCTCGGCGACAACTTCGTCGTCGGCGGGATCACGGGGCTGGTCGACGCCTTCCGCGCCGAGCGGCCCGACGCCCAGATCCTGCTCACCCGGGTCGCCGACCCCACCGCCTTCGGCGTCGCGGAGCTCGACGAGCGCGGCCGGGTCGTCGGCCTGGAGGAGAAGCCCCTGCGGCCCAAGAGCGATCTGGCGCTGGTCGGGATCTATCTCTTCACCCCGGCCATACACCAGGCGGTGCGCTCCATCGAACCCTCCTGGCGGGGCGAGCTGGAGATCACCGACGCCATCCAGTGGCTGATCGACGGGGACCGGACGGTACGGTCCACCGCGATCTCCGGCTACTGGAAGGACACCGGGAACACGGCCGACATGCTGGAGGTCAACCGCTCGGTCCTCGACACCCTGGAACCGGCGGTCCACGGCCGGGTCGACGCGTGCTCGGAACTCATCGGGCGGGTCGTGATCGAGGAGGGCGCCGAGGTCAGCGGCAGCCGGATCGTCGGTCCCGTGGTGATCGGCGAGGACACGGTGGTGCGCGACGCCTACATCGGCCCGTACACGTCGGTGTCCGCCAACTGCCGTATAGAGCAGAGCGAGATCGAGTACTCCATCGTCCTGCGCGGTTCCTCGGTCCGCGGTGTCCGCCGTATCGAGGCCTCCCTCATCGGCCGCGACGTCGAGGTGACACCGGCCCCCCGCGTCCCCTCCGCCCACCGGCTCGTGCTCGGTGATCACAGTAAGGTGCAGATCTCGTCATGAGCAGCAGAATCCTCGTCACCGGCGGCGCCGGCTTCATCGGCTCCCACTACGTGCGCACCCTGCTCGGTCCCGACGGCCCGGGCGACATCCGCGTCACCGTGCTCGACCTGCTCACCTACGCCGGCAATCCGGCCAACCTCGACGAGGTCCGCGACCACCCCGGCTTCGCGTTCGTGGAGGGCGACATCTGCGACGCCGGCCTCGTCGCCGGGCTGATGGCCGAGCACGACGAGGTGGTGCACTTCGCGGCCGAGTCGCACGTCGACCGGTCGATCGAGGGCGGCGCCGCGTTCGTGCGGACCAACGTGCTCGGCACGCACACCCTGGTGGAGGCCGCCCATCAGGCGGGCGGCCGCAGGTTCGTGCACGTCTCCACGGACGAGGTCTACGGCTCGATCGACTCCGGCTCCTGGCCGGAGACCCACCCGCTGTCCCCCAACTCGCCCTACTCCGCGGCCAAGGCCTCCAGCGACCTGCTCGCCCTGGCCTACCACCGCACCCACGGCCTGGACGTCCGGGTCACCCGCTGCTCCAACAACGGCCAGGGCCGTCTCGAGGCCCGCGACGGTGGGGCCCACGTCCGCAGCGGCGTCCCGACGCTGGTCGTAGGTCACCCATTGGGCGGTGGCGGGATCGGAGGGGTCGGGCACGATCGCGACGGCGCGGAAGTCGCCGCGTGTGCGCGCGTGCTCGGTGAGGATCTGGACGACGTTCGAGGCACCGGACAAGTCAGCCATGCTGCGCGTACTCCTGTGTTCGTGGGGTCGCCGCGGCGCGCTCGGCACCGGGCGTGCGGGTCAGGAACGGCGGCCCGGGAGCCAGGGGGTGATCTGGTCGAGCACCGGCTGCTCGTCATCGAGGTAGAAGTGGCCGCCGGGCAGCACACGGGTGCCGAAGGCGTTGCCCGCGCAGGCCCGCCAGTGGGTCAGCTGCTCGGGCGAGACGTCCGGGTCGTCGCTGCCGCCGAGCACCAGCACGGGCGCGCGCACCGGAAGCGGCGGGGTGCGCAGGTATCCGGCCACCACGCCGAAGTCGGCGCGGATGGCGGGCAGCACCAGTTCGAGCAGCTCCGGGGAGTCCAGCAGGTCGACGAAGTCGTCGTTGAGGCGGCGCAGTTCGTCGATGAGGCCCGCGTCGTCCAGGATGTGCCGATCGTGGTTCTCGCGCTCGTGCGGGGCCCGCGACCCGGAGACGGCGAGCAGGTCCACGACCCGTCCGTGCCGGCGTTCCAGTTCGAGGGTGACCTCGTAGGCGACGATCGCGCCCATGCTGTGCCCGAACAGGGCGAGGGGTTCGCCGAGGAAGGGTTCGAGGGAGTCGGCGACCGGTCCGACCAGGTCGTCCATGGCGGCCGGCGGGGCCTCCCCGAGCCGGTCCTGTCGGCCGGGGTACTGCACTCCGTGCACCTCGACGTCGGCCGGCAGGCCCGCGGACCAGGTGCGATACGCCTGCGCGGTGCCGCCGGCGTGCGGGGCACACACGAGGCGGCACCTGGGCCGCGTCACCCGGCGGAACGTCTTGAGCCACCGTGATCGCGTGTTCAGGTCCTCAATGGTCACTGTCTTGGCCTCCCGTCGCGCTTGCGCCCACCAGCGAAACCACCGGCGCTATCCGGCCTCTATAAGCACGTGTGGAGGCGTTGCGGAGGCGTGGGCCCGGCACGACGACGAAGCGGCGGCCCCCGGAGTTCCGGGGGCCGCCGCTTCGTCGTCGTGCCGGGTGCTCGTACGGTCTCAGACCGCCTGCCGCTTCAGCGTCTTCGAGGTGACCGCGACTCCCGCGCACAGCGCCGCCACCAGGGTGCCGATGATCGCGAGGACCACGACGCCCGAGTTCAGGTGCAGGCCGACGTCCGACGAGGTGGACTCGGAGAGGCCGGCCGCCATGCCGGCCAGCGGGGGCAGGGTCACCAGCACGCCGAGGGCGGCGCCGATGACGATGACCAGGGTGGTCTCGCCGGCCGAGGTGAACAGGAGCTGGCGGACGGTGCCGCCGGCCGACTTCATCACACCGAAGTCGCGGCGCCGGCCGTGCGCGGCCATGGCCATGGAGTTGGCGACGGCGATGACGCTGTAGCCGACGGCGATGACGATCAGCATCATGGCGAGGGACTCGGTGAGCTTGGCGTCGGTGTTGTAGTCGGCCAGGGCGTACTCGGCGGCGTCGTGCAGGGCGACTCCGGGGACCGCGGTCGAGGCCTTGGCGTCGCCGGGGACGAAGATGTCGTCGGTGAGCGCGGCCGGGTCGTGGGCGCGGACCAGGTCACGGGCGACCACGAAGTCTCCGCGGGCCGGGTCGTCGGGCAGCACCTGGGAGACACGGAGCGTGACGGTCGCGCCGTCCGCGAACCGGACCGGAACCTCCTGGCCCTCCTTCAGACCGAGGGCACCGGCCGTCTTCTCGCCGAGCACCGCCTCGCCGGGCTTGTTCCACTTCGCGTTCCGGCTGCCGAGGACGTCCAGGACGGTGTACGACCCGGCCTCCTCGCCGTTCTTGCCCTGCGCCGTGTCGACGAAGGCCCGGGTCGGCAGCGCCGCCTTGCCCACGGGGTTGTCGGCGACGACCTCGTCGGTGTTGCCGGGGGTGCCGTCCGGCGTGACGATCGTCTGGCCGGCGACCTTCAGCGCCTCACCGGCCGGGTAGGCGACCCGCATGGTCGACACCATGCCGCTGAGCAGGACGGCGAAGCCGACGGCGGCGATCACCGGGGCGACCAGCGAGGCGGCGCGGCGCGGGTTGGCGACCAGCTCGGCCCGGACGAGGACCGGGGCGGCCTTGCCGCCGCGCTGGAACGGCGCGGTCAGGAACCGGCCGACCGGTCCGACGAACACCGGGGTGAGCAGGGCCGCGGCGACGATCAGCGTCATGGTGGCGGCGATCGCCATGTTGATGCGGTTGTCCGCGGTGGAGGTGGCGGTGCCGATCGCGAGCAGGACACCCAGGCCGAGCACGGTGAGGCCGGCGATCCAACGACCGCGCCCCATACCCGTGTTGGCCGAGCGGCTGTCGAGCAGCGCCTCGATGGGGGCGACCTTGGCGGCCTTGCGGCCCGCGCTCCAGGCGCCGATCACGCTGACCCCGACACCGACGAGGGCGCCGGTGAGCAGCGGCCAGGCGGCGACGTCGATCTCCATGCCGGGCGGTGTGACGTCCAGGCCCTTGAGGATGGAGAGCAGCTGCGGCGTGGCGGCGACGCCCACGAGGCAGCCGGCGATCGAGCCGGCCAGCCCGACCACGGCGGCCTCGCCGAGGATCATGCGCCGGATCTGCTTCGGCGAGGCGCCGATGGTGCGCAGCAGACCGATCTCACGGCGGCGCATCCCGGTGGACAGGACCAGCATGGAGGCGACCACGAACACCGTGGTGAACAGGCCGAGGAGGGCCATGGCGCTGATCAGCTGGACGCCCAGGAAGCGCTTGTGCTCGATGTACTCGGGCTGAAGTTCGGACCGGCCGTCGCCGGAGACCACGCTGCCGTTGTCGCCGACGACCTTCTTCGCGCCGGAGACGATCGCGCCGGTGTCGGCGTCCTTGTCGGGGATCAGGGCGATGGCGGCCACGCCCGGGTGCTGCCCGGCCGCGAACCGCTCGCTGAAGTAGTAGCCGGGGCCGTCCACCGTGCCGACGACCCGGAACTGCTCGCGGCCCTCGGTGATGTTGACGGTCAGCTCGCTGCCCACGGCGGCGCCGAGGTCGCGGTCGACGACGACCTCGTTCGCGGCGGCGGGAGCACGGCCGGAGACCAGCTTGTACGGCGCCATCTGCGCGCTGCCGAAGCCGTGCCCGGACTCGTCGGCGCCCTCGTCGGTGACGGGCTCGCCGTTTCTGATCGCCTGGGCGTAGAAGGAGCGGTCGACCACGGCGTCGGCGACACCGGGGATCTTCTCCAGACCGGAGACGAGCGGCTCGGCCTCGGAGGCGCTCCACGGCATCCGGTCCTCGGGGCTGCCGTCGGCGTCGACGGCCTGCGGCGGCAGGGCGAGGGCCGTGGTGCCCTCGTAGCGGGGCTGCACCTTGGCGCGGGCGGAGTCGTAGATGACCAGGGTGGTGGTGATCAGGGCCACGCCGACCAGGACGGCGACGAAGGCGCCGAGGAAACCGGACCAGCGTTCACGGACGTTCGCGAGGATCAGCATGACGGTCAGGCCTCCAGCCGGGCCATGTGGGTGGCGATCGCGGCGGCGTTGTCGGCGCCGGCCTGTTGGTCGAGGTGGATCCGGTCGGCGATCCGGCCGTCCTTGAGGAAGACGACGACGTCGGCGTGGGCCGCGGCCACCGGGTCGTGGGTGACCATCAGGGTGGTCTGGCCCTCCTGGTCGACCAGCATCCGCATCATCCGCAGCACTTCGCGAGAGGTGGCGGTGTCCAGGGCGCCGGTCGGCTCGTCCGCGAAGAGGACGTCGGGCCGGGTGACGAGGGCGCGGGCGAGGGCGACGCGCTGCTGCTGGCCACCGGACATCTCGCTGGGGCGGTGCCCGGCGCGGTCGGCCAGTCCCACGGAGGCGAGCGCCGCGGAGACCTGCTCGCGGCTGACCTTGCGGCCGGCGAACCGGGAGGGCAGCTCGACGTTCTGCGCCGCCGTCAGGGACTCCACCAGGTTGAAGGCCTGGAACACGAAGCCGACGTGCTTGCGGCGCAGCTCGGTGCGCTGCATCTCGTTCTGCCGGCCGATGTCCACGCCGGCCAGGACGATCTGCCCGTCCGACGGCTGCTCGAGGCCGGCCGCGCACTGGAGCAGGGTCGACTTGCCGGAACCGGAGGGGCCCATGATCGCGGTGAAGGTGCCGCGGCGGAAGGAGAGCGACACGCCGTCCAGGGCGGTGACCTGCCGTCCGCCGGTGCCGTGGACCTTGCGCACCGCGTGGAGTTCGACCGCGTCCTGCGTGGGGGTGATGTGGCTCGTCGTCGTCATGCTCAGATTCCACTGCACCGGAGGGGGTCCGGGCACTGACCCGCTCTCTACTCCTGGGGTAGAGGCAGCTCTACCTCTCCCGCGTTCTCGGAGATCCGCGAGAGACGCCGTGGTTACGTTGACCGTATGCAACCCACAACGGCCTGGCAGGCCATGGCCCAGCGCCCGCTGAGCTTCCTGACCTCCAGCTGGCCCTGGCGGTCCCTCGCGTACCTGAGCGGCGGTGTCCTGGTCGGGGCCGCGGCGGTGCTCTTCTTCGCCCTCGGCCTGGCCGCGGGCCTGGTCCTCCTGGTCGTGCTGATCGGTGTCGCGCCCCTGGTCGGCCTGGTCTTCACCTCCACCGTGGTCGCCACGGTGGAGCGCCGCCGGCTGCGTCTGGTCGACCTCGACCGGGTCAGCGACCCGCACCGGGCCCCGGAGGCCCCGGGGCTGCGCGGCTGGGTCGCCACCCGGCTCAAGGAGCAGGCGACGTGGCGGGAGCTGATGTTCACGCTGCTGTCGGCGGTCGCCCTGTGGTGGCTCGACCTGATGGTGCTCGGCTTCTCGTTCGGACTGCCGGCCACGACGATCGCCTCGACCGACGGCGAGACCTGGCCGTGGACGGTGTTCGGCGTACTGGTGCTGCTCTCGACGCCGTACACGGTGACGTCGTGGGCGGGCGCGCGCGCCGCCATGGCCCGCTCCTTCCTCGCCCCGCGCGACCGGGAGCTGGGCGAGGAGCTGCGCGAGGTGCGCGCCTCCCAGTCGCGGCTGCTGGACTCCTTCGACGCCGAGCGGATCCGCATCGAGCGCGACCTGCACGACGGGGCCCAGCAGCATCTGGTGTCGCTGGGCATGACGCTGGGCCTGATGCGCCTGGACGTCGAGCCGGGATCGCCGCAGGACGAGCTGCTCACCCGGGCCGAGCGTCAGCTGTCGACGGCCCACCAGGAGCTGCGGGCCCTGATCCGGGGGCTCAATCCCCCGGTGCTCGCCGATCACGGGCTCGTCGCCGCCATCGAGGACTACGCGGGCCGCTTCCCGATCCCGGTGACGGTCGATCTGAACCTGCCCGAGCGGCTGCCCAGGAAGCTGGAGACGACGATGTACTACCTGATCAACGAGGCCATGACGAACATCGCCAAACACAGCGGTGCCAGGACCGCCGCGGTGCGCGGTCGCTATCATTCCGATCTGTTGGTTCTCGACATCAAGGACGACGGCCAAGGCGGGCTCGATCCCGCGGGCAGTGGTGTGACGGGTCTCGCGGACCGGGTCACCGCCCTCGACGGCCGGATGCGGGTGTCGAGTCCGTCCGGTGGTCCCACCCTGTTGCACGTGGAGGTTCCGTGTCGCTTCGCCTGATCGTGGCCGAGGACGCCGTTCTGTTGCGCGAAGGGCTGGTCGGGCTGCTCGAACGGGTCGGACACGAGGTGGTGACGGCGGTCGGCGACGCCGACGCCCTGCTCGCGGCGGTCCGCGCCGACCGCCCGGACCTGATCGTCACGGACGTGCGGATGCCGCCGTCGCTCGGCGACGACGGGCTGCGGGCGTCGGTCGAGCTGCGGGCGGAGTTCCCCGGGCTGCCCGTGCTCGTGCTCAGCCAGTATGTGGAACGCTCGTACGCCCTACGGCTGTTGGACTCGGGCGGCGGTGCCGGGGTGGGCTATCTGCTCAAGGAGCGGGTGAGCGCGGTGGCGGACTTCACGGCCGCGATCGAGCGGGTCGCGGCCGGCGGGACGGTGGTGGACCCCGAGGTCATCCACCAGCTGGTCCAACTGCGCCAGGACCCGCTGGAGCGGCTCAGCGCCCGGGAACGCGAGGTGCTCTCACTGATCGCGCAGGGCCGCACCAACGCGACGCTGGCCAAGCAGCTGTTCATCAGCGAGGCCGCCGTGAACAAGCACATCGGCAACATCTTCACCAAGCTGGACCTCCCGGTGGACACCGAGGGGCACCGCCGGGTGCTGGCGGTACTGGCGTACCTGCGGGCGTGACACGGCGGCCCCCGGGGGTGTCTTCCGTCCCCGGGGGCCGCCGTGCCGGGGGCCGCTCAGTCGCACATGGCGACCAGGATGCGGCGGGTGCCCTCGAAGGGGCGGCGGCCGTGGCCCGTGAGGACGTTGTCGATGACGAGGACGTCGCCCTCGCGCCAGTCCACGTCCACGGCCAGCTCCAGGCCGACGTCACGGATGTGCGTGACGTACTCGTCGGGGATGAGGCCGCCGTCCGCGAACGTGACGTACTGCGGGAACTCCTCGGGCGCCAGGATGTCGTACAGCTCCTTGGAGGTCTCGTCGCCGAGGCCGGCCGGGTGCCACTGGTCGGCCTGGTTGAACCAGACCTCGACACCCGTCACCGGGTGCGTGGTGGTGGCCTTGCGGTGCTGGACGACGCGGATGCCGTCCGGGCCCCACTCCCACTCGGCCTCCGCGGCCTTCAGGTAGCGCTCCACCTCGGCGCGGTCGTCGGTCTCGAAGGTGTCCTGCCAGCTCTTGCCGAGGCCGTAGCCGTCGTGCAGGTTCTGCACGTAGCGGATCCCGCCCGCGAACGCCTCCCGGACCTCGGGCCGCAGGGACTCGAGCCACAGCTCGCCGTCCACTACGGGGGTCGCGCCGCCCGACTCGGCGGCCTTCTCGCAGTAGAAGGCGAGCCGCGACGGCCAGCGGCGGGCGTAGTTCAGCTCGTTGTGCATCGAGATGGTGAAGCGCTGCGGGTACTCGGTCGAGGTGTACAGGTTGCCCTTGACCCGGGTGCGCGGCGAGTTGCCGTGCACGTACGGCAGCCGGGTCGGCAGCAGCCGGTCGAGGACCGGGTCGATGGACTCCGGTGTGACCCCGAAGCCGCGGAAGACGAGCGCCTTGTGCTCGGTCAGCAGATCGGTCAGGCCCTCGGCGCCCAGGCCGGTCAGGTGCGCGGCCAGGTCACGGCCGCCGGCCCCGTCCTCGGTGATCTCGTGCGGGGCCCAGGTGGGGTTCTCGCTCAGGGTGGTGCTCATGACGTCTCCTGCTCCTATCGGGAGATGGTCTCGTTCAGCTTGCCGAGCTTCTCGATGCCTTCGAGTACGGCCCTCGGCTCCACGCCGAAGTCCACCAGGCAGCCGATCTCGTCGACGCCCAGCGCCTGTACGCGCGGCACCAGCTCGGCGGCCCGTTCGACGCTGCCGAAGAGGCCGCCGCTCTCGAAGTAGCGGTCGAAGGCCCGGGCGGCGAGGTAGTCCATGTCGTCGGCGTTGAGCTGGGACAGGTCCGTGTCCTTGCCGGTGAACGACTTGGCGGTGAGGTTGGCGGAACTCTTCAGGTAGTGGGTGAAGGGCTCCCGCACCTGCTCGCGGACCTGCTCCAGGTCGTCACCGAGCAGGGTGTGCAGCATCAGCACGACATGACCGGACCAGCCGTCGTGCTCCTCGGCGGCGACCCGCCGGTACTCGGCGATCTTCCCGGCGACCTCCTCCAGGGACTGGCCGAGCAGATGGGTCAGGATGCCGGCCTTCATCCGGGCGGCGGCCCGGAAGGTGTCGACGCCGCCGGCCGAGGTCAGCCACACCGGCAGCTCGGGCTGGACGGCGGGCGGGTAGGCGCGGATGTCGACCGGCCGGCCGAGCCCGTCCGTGGTGGACAGTGCCTCGCCGCGCCACAGCCGGCGCACCTCCTCGGCGGTGTCGCGGACCAGGGCGCGGCGGTCGGCGTGGTTCTCCGGTCGCAGCGCGAAGTCCACGGTGTTCCAGCGCGAAGGCGACGCCCGCGCGGCCGCCGGACAGGTTGTCGACCACCGACCACTCCTCGGCGATCCGCGCCGGGTGGTGCAGCGGGGCGACGACGCTGCCGGCCCGGATGCCCACCCGCTGGGTGCACATCGCCACGGCGGCGCCGAGCACGGACGGGTTGGGGTAGGCACCGCCGAAGGGGTCGAAGTGCCGCTCGGGGGTCCATACGGCGGCCAGGCCCGACCGGTCGGCGAGCTTCGCCCCCTCGATCAGCAGCTCGTAGCGGCCGGCCTCCCCCGGCGCGGTCGAGTCGTGCGCGAAATAGAACAGGCTCAGGTCCATGGACGGTCCGGGGCGACCCCACCGCGCCGAGCGCCAGGATCCGGCCGACGGCGCACCAGCGCATGACCGCGCGCCGGTCCCACCGGTCCACCAGAACTCCCGCCGGCAACTGGACGACGGCCTGCGGCAGTACGGCCGCGGTCGCCGCCAGGCCGACCGCCTCGGCCGAACCGCCGGAGATCTGGAGCGCGAGCAGCGGGTAGCAGACGCTGCTCATCCGGGACCCGAAGAACTGAAGCCAGTTGCCGGTCCACAGCAGCAGGAAGTCGCGGTTGCGGCGCAGCGGGGGCGGTGCCGCGACCGTGGTGTCGTCCAGCGCTGTCATGCGCCGAGCCTGCGCGCTGCTTCTACGGCGGTTCTACGAGCGCCGGTGGGGGCCCCGCCCCGGGCCGCCCCGTCCAGCGCCGCGAGCCGCTCGGCCAGGACGCGGCCGACGTGGGCGACCGGTCCCGGCCGCGTCATGAGGCCCTCGTGGTCGCTGTCCACGTCGTGGTTGACGATCTCGCCGCCGACGTGAGGCGCCCAGGCCCGGTGGCCGCGTTCGCGGGCCAGTGCTCCCCGGCCGCGTTCGGCAGTGACGAAGAGCATGTCGCCGCCGAACCGGGGCGGGGTGTGCGCCCACATGAGCCGGGTGTTGTTGACGTAGACGTCCTTCATGGCGAGGATCTCGTGCTCGTCGAACCGCGCCATCACCTTGTTCTCGCGGGCCAGGAAGGCCCGGTAGCGCTCGATCGGGAAGGTCTCCGGGGTCAGTTCGCCCTCCTGGAGGTCGAAGCCGATCGCCCGCAGGTTGTGCGCGACGATCGTCGCCTCGGAGGGCGGTTCCGAGCCGGCCGCGTCGGCGACCGGGTAGGCGTCGAGCACGGCGAGGAGCTCCACCCGCTCGCCCCGGCGCTCCAGTTCGGCCGCCACGGCGTGCGCGATCGTCCCGCCCACCGACCAGCCGAGCAGCCGGTACGGTCCTTCGGGCGCGGTGGCGGTGATCCGGTCGGCGTAGTCGGCGGCCATCTCCGCGAGGGAGGCGGGCAGCAACTCCACACCGTCGGTACCGCGGGCCTGGAGTCCGTACAGCGGGTACTGCGGGCCCAGGTGGGCGAGCAGACCGAGGTAGACCCAGCTGAGGCCGGCGGCGGGGTGCACGCAGAACAGCGGGGATGCCGAACCGGAGGCCCGCAGCGGCACCAGCACGCCGTGCCCGTCGCGCGCGCCGTCCGCACCGTCCGCGCCCTGCGGTCGCAGCTTCCGCAGCAGTGCGTCGGGCGTGGGGGCCTGGAAGAGGCGGCGCAGCGGCACGTCGACGCCGAGGACGGACCCGACGCGGCCGACGAGCCGGGTCGCGAGCAGGGAGTGCCCCCCGCTCTCGAAGAAGTTGTCGTCGAGCCCGAAACTCGCGAGGCCGAGCACCTCGGCGAACAGGGCGCACATCAGCTCCTCGCGCGGGGTGACGGGCGAGTGTCCCGCACCGCGCACGCCGTAGTCGGGTGCGGGCAGCGCGGCCCGGTCGACCTTGCCGTTCGGGGTGAGCGGCAGGGCGTCGAGGACGACCACCGCCGCGGGCACCATGTGCGCGGGCAGGGTCTCCCCCAGCCGGTCGCGCAGGACGGGGCCGAGTCCGGCGTCGTCCCGGTGCCTCACCGGATCGTTGGTCCGGGGCCGGGGGTCGGGCCCGGACGCCGGCCGGTGGACGCCGGCGAGAGCCAGGTCCACGGGGCCGTCCCCGCGGACGAACAGGGCGTCCAGCGCGCCGTCCGCCGAGTCCTCGGCCGCCCAGGATGTCGAGCGGGGCGGAGTCGAAGTGGACGGCGCACTGGTAGAGGGGGCTTTCCGGTGCCAGCCGCTGAGCCACCCACACGCCGAGTTGGGCGGCGGTGACCGGCAGGCGGACCTCGTTGCGAACCTCGGAAAGTGCCAACCGACTCACGCTCCCAGAACGGTGTACCGATGCGGACCTCAAGGACGCGCACACCGCACGACGGCGCGACGCTCCGAGCGGAGGCTCTCCTCACGGCCTATCTCGGCCCTATAGGGACGCGCAGATCAGCCGTTCAACATCGACACGCACGGAGGTGGCGTCCGCCCCGGGCCGGCGCGGCGGGCGACGTCATCACGCACGGCTGTCCACCGGCTGCGCACGGGAAGCGCATGGGAAGCGTCCGGAATTCAAGGTCGCACGACAGCAGAAACCCCAGGTCGGATTTCCCGACCTGGGGTTTCAATGGAGCCGCCTTCGGGATTCGAACCCGAGACCTACGCATTACGAGGTCATTTAGGCCCCTAGCTTGACCTGTACTGGAACCCTCGCAGGCCGGTTGACCTGCGGATATGGCATCCCGCCCTGTCCCTCGTTATCCCGGCCTATCTGGTTCTCATGTGTACGTGATCCGTACGAGAACGAGAGTGGCGCCGCCACATGCGGAGACATGGTGGCGGCGCCTACGGCCGGACCCTTTCCACAGAAGGAGTCCTGACCGTGCAGCACACCGTATCCGCCGACGGTCGCCCCGTCGACCAGCGCATACCGTTCGCCGTAACCCCGCTCGCCCTCGACGGCATCCCGTCGCCCCGAGCCGCCTGCCCGCCCTGGTGCAGCGCCCCCGCCAGCGACCACCTGTGCAGCAGCAGCGAAGCGCGCATCCCGCTCGGCGACGCGGCCGCCCTCGGCGCCCAACTCGTCAACGTCGACGACGCTCCGGTGCTCGTCGTCTTCAGCGACGACGCGACCGGCGTCGACCTCGACGTCGACGGCGTCGACCGGCTCATCGAGGACGTCGAGGCGTTCCTGCCCAAGCTGCGCGCTCTGCGCGAGCAGCTCACGAACGGCGGCCGCCGATGAGCAGCATCCGCGAACCCCTGTACGGCGCGGCCGCGGCCCGCATGCGTGACCGGCTGCGCGAGCCCAGCGACGTCGCCGTCGCCGTGAGCGTCGCCCGCCGGCTGCTCGACGACTTCGCCGACGTCGACCACGGCGACGTGTTCGCCCTCAACCAGGCGCACGGCGCCATCACCGAGGCCCTGCGCATCCTGCTGCGGGCCGTCGACACCGAGACGGGTGAGCGCGCGTGAAGCACGACTACCTCAAGACGGGTGCGCTGCTCGCCGCCCTGGTCGCCACGGCGTCCGCCGAGTACGAACTCGCCCGCGCCGTCGGCTTCAACCAGTGGGTAGCCGCGGCCGTCCCCGGCGCCCTCGACATCTACACCGTCCGCGCCATGCGCGCACACCGCGACGTGCTCGCCGCCGTCGCCGCGATGATCGGCGTCAACGCGGCGAGCCACCTCGTTACGGCCGGCCTGCTGCCGGTCGACTGGCCGCTCGTCGTCGCGGTCGCCGCAATCGCGCCCCTGGTCCTGTGGCGGGTGCACCGGCTCGCCGACGTACCCGACGAGCAGCCCGTCGACACACCTGTCGAGTACGCCCCGGTGCCGGAACCGGAACCCGTACCCGAGGCGCACCCGGTGATCCCCGAGGCCGTACCCGACGGCGCCCGCCTGCTGCCGATCGTGGCGCGGCCGGCGCCCGAGCAGCGGGCGCTCGTACTCGCCGCAGACGAGCCGCGTACCCGCGTCGAGGTACGCGCCGAGTACGTACCCGAGGCGCCCGAGCCCGACGTACCCGACCCGCTCGCGGCGTACGGGCTGGGCGACACCGCGCAGCAGTTCCGCGGCGAGCTGCTCGCCGGTGAGGTGCCCTCGATCCGCAGCATCAAGGACCGGGTGCGGTGCGGTCAGCCGCGGGCCGAGGCGCTGCAGAACGCGTTCCGCGCGTTCGTCGAGCGGCAGGAGGTGCGGGCGTGAACGACGACCTCACCAGGGCGGCCGCCGACGCGGTCGAGGCTTCGGACAACTCCGAGATGGTGCGGCAGATCGCCGCGATCCTTGCCGCGCAACAGTTGCTCAGCCAGCACCAGGCGCCCGCGCCGGCGCCCGCGCCCGCGCCGCGGACCGAGTTCGACGCGAAGAAGTGGCTCGTGATCGGCGGCGTCGCCGTGTCGGTGGGCCTGGTCGGCGCCCTGTTCGCCGTCGCGATCGCCATCGGCGCCGTGTGCGCGACCACGTGCCTGCTGATCCTGCGGTCGGTGTGGCGCGACATGCAGAAGGGGCGCTGACCTGCCCTTCCGTCCCCCGCGGCTCGCCCGTGGGGGTGCGGTAGGGCCGGACAGTCCGGCCCACATGAGAGGAGCCACGATGGCCGACGACCTCGACTTCCGAGACTTCACCGCCAGCGAAAAGGTTCGCCTCGCTGGTCTGATCGCCCGCATGGCCAAGCGCGGCATCGCCGACGACGGCACCGGCAACGTCGACCTTTCCGACCTCAAGCGCAAGTTCGAGCGCATCGAGAACCAGGCCCGGCGCCGCAAGAACGGCAAGTAGGTACGCCCCGGGGCGGCCGTACCCGGCACAGGTACACCGGCCGCCCCGGGTGCCCGATCACCCGACTGAGTAACCGGAGAGACCAGGATGACGGACCTTCACGCCCCCGCCCGCACCGGCACCCCGGGTACACCCGTACCCGCCGTACCCGAGCAGCCGAGTACACCGCCCGAGCCCGTACCCGCCGCGAACGACGGACCGCCGAAGCGGACGCGCCGGCGGGTACGCATCGACCACCTTCGGCGAGTCGTCGTCGAGGCACGCGAGCACACCGCGTACCGCGTCGTTGTCCGCCACGGCGCCTACGTCGTCGGCGGCGCCCGCATCCTGGGGCGCCGTACCTGGGACGCGCGGACCGCCGCCCGGTACGAGCGGATGCTGAGGATCGCCGAGGCGGCCGGGAACGACGACGCGATCCGTGAGTGGGAGGCACGCGGGCACGCCTACCGGGCCGCGCGGCACAAGCGGCGTATGGAGCTGCTCAGTCTCGTACTCAACGCGCCGAAGGCGATCGCCGCCGGCCTCGCCTCCACTGCTGCACTGCTGCTGCTCATCGGAGGGGCGCTGGCCTACTCCAGCGGCGACCTGCACGACGTCCTCACGCCCCTCGACGCCGTCGTCGACTTGGTGCGCTGGGTCGCGTTCATCGCTGGCGTGGTGTGGGCACCGCTGCTCGCGTCGCTGCCGTGGCTCATGCTCGCCGCGATGTGGGCGACCGGCCGAGCCCGGAACACGGCGCCCACGTGGGCGCTGCCGGCCGACGCGGCGCAGCGCGACGTCGTGCCCGACGAAGGCGCGATCTTGACTGCGCTGCAGCACCTCGGGCTGCCCGCGCTGAACAAGGCGTTCAAGGAGGGGTGGCAACCGCGCTGGGTGTCGCCGACGACGCGGCTCGGCAACGGCTGGCACTCGCAGCTGCAGCTTCCCCTCGGCGTCACGGTCGAGATGATCAACGGTAAGAAGACGGTGCTCGCGCACAACCTGCTGCGCAAGCCGATCGAGGTGTGGCCGACGGAGCCCAAGCAGCAGCCCGGCGTGCTCGAACTCTGGGTCGCCGATCAGGGCTCGCTGTCCGGCCCGGTGCCGCCGTGGCCGCTGCTGTCCGAGGGCACGACCGACTACTTCAAGGGCGTGCCGCTCGCCGTGTCGCAGCGTGGCGACCAGGTCGTCGGAAAGCTCATGGCCGCGAACTACATGGTGGGCGGCATCATGGGCTCGGGTAAGTCGTCGCTGGTCATCGCGCTACTGCTCGGCGCGATCCTCGACCCGCTCGTCGACGTCGAGGCGTACGTCATGGCGTACAACGTCGACTACGACCCGCTGAAGCCGCGCATGCGCGCCCTGGTCAAGGGCGACGACGACGAGCAGATCGAGGCGGCACTGCACGCCCTGCGTGCCCTGCGCGACGACGTCACCGCCCGCGGCAAGCTGCTTGAGGACCTCGGCGGCGACTCGGTGCGCCTCACCCGCGAACTCGCGCTGCGCGATCCCCGGATGCGGCCCCGCGTCGTCGTGTTCGACGAGTGCCATGAGCTGTTCATGCACAAGAAGTACGGGGCCGAGGCTGCCGAACTCGCCGTGAAGGTGATGAAGAAGGCCCGGAAGGTCGGCATCACCCTCGTGTGGGTCACCGTGTCCCCGACCGCCGACAGCATCCCGCGCGACGTCACCCGCAACACCTCCCACCGCGTCGCATTCGCCGTCGGCGACCACGTCGCCAACGACGGGCTGCTCGGCTCGGGCAAGCACCGGGCCGGCATCACCGCGACGACGCTCATTCCCGGCGAGGACGTCGGCACGGCCGTGACGGTCGGCTTCACGAAGAACCCGTTCGAGGTCGTGCGCTCGCACTACGTGCGCAAGGACGAGACAGCCGACCAGGTGACGCCGGTCGTCGAGCGGGCGCTGCAGCTTTACACCGGCGCGGACATCGATCACGACGGGCCGCAGAGCACGTTCGAGCCCGTCGACCACCTTGCCGACGTCGCCGCCGTCCTCGGCGACGAGACGCGGATGCGGACGCAAGAGGTACTGCAGGGGCTCGTCGAGCGGGACCCGGACACCTACCGCGGGTGGACGTTCGCCGACTTGAAGCGGGCACTGGAGCCGTACGGCGCGCAGCCGTACAAGTCGAACGGCGTGCAGGTCGTCTCTCGCGTCCGCGTCCAGGACGCCATCCTTGAACGGCTCGCCGAGGACGTCGACGACACCGAAGACGAGTAGGGAGGCGCTCGGATCTCGGGGAGTTCTCCCCGGCCGGGTCCCTCCGCCTGCCTCCCCCGGCTGACCTGCGGCAACCGCCATGCAGGGAAGCCGGGGAGGCCAGGGAAGCAGCCCCCGGAACCGGCCCGGAACGGCGGCCGGCGCCCGCCCCGCTCGCCTCCCTCCCCACACGAAAGCGGCCCCCGTCCATCGCCGGACGGGGGCCGCTCGTGTGCTCAGCTCTCGGGCGGCCGGCTGTACTTCCCGAGCGTCGCCTTACTCGTCGAGGCGTCCATGAGACGCAGCTCCCACGGCCCCGTGTTCACGTCGAACTCCTTGCCGAACCCGACCCACTT
Source organism: Streptomyces sp. MMCC 100 (assembly GCF_041538145.2). Classification (NCBI taxonomy): domain Bacteria; kingdom Bacillati; phylum Actinomycetota; class Actinomycetes; order Kitasatosporales; family Streptomycetaceae; genus Streptomyces; species Streptomyces sp. MMCC 100. The sequence continues at coordinate 199,200 of NZ_JBGORK020000001.1, read as the reverse complement.
ACCGGCCATCCGGCGGCCCGTCGGCTCGACGAGCATCTGCAGCGCGCCGAAGTAGCGGGCGCCCCGGTAGTAGCCCTCGCTCGCCGTCTGCTCCGTCCACGTGCCCGTGACCGTGTTGCCGTCCAACTGCAGATCGAGCGACAGCGGGCTGTCCGGGTTCAGCGATCCGCCCGGCAAGCTCTGCGCCGTGAGCCGGTTGCCGTGCTGCAGCAGCACGACGTAGTGCTTCCCGACGAACGTGTCGCCGCGGCCCGACGAGTAGAACTCGTACGTGCTCAGCCATACGCCCGAGTAGTTCCCGCGGGCAGGAGTGGGCTGCACCGTGGGTGCGCCGGCCGCCGCCGGGATGCCGACTGGCGAGCCTTCGAGGTCGTGCCCGCCCTCGCCGTCGTCCGAGACGTGGGCGAGCAGTACAGGCATGCTGAACCCGAGCGACTCGATCGGCAGGCCCGTGACGGACTGCAGGGCGCGGGCGTAGACCGGCCGGGGCGCCGTCGTCTTGCCGCTCTCCCACCGCTGCACGAGCCGCTTCGAGGCGTCGTTGCGCTGACCGAGTTGCTCGCCGGCGTCACGGATCGCGCGAGCGAATTCGTCCTGAGACATGAGCAGCCCCATACGGACCGCCCGGAGGGTGCTGTTCGGTGTGGACATGCGATCACGGTAGACCCCCCGGCCTCGGAATGACACCGGATTGACGCCCTCTTGGTCGCCCGAATGACGCCCCCCACGCCGCCGCGCAGGGCGACATAGCGGCGACATTCTGTGACCATGACCACACGTCAGACGACCACGGCCGAACCCGTCGAACTCGGCCTGCCGCTCGACGAACCACAGCCGCGAGCAGGCTGCGACGTCTGCGGCGCCCTCGCCGGACAGCGCGCCACGGCCCGAGCCAGCGGCGACCACTCGAAGGTGAGCGACCTCAACGTCGAGATGCGCAACCACCACAAGCCCAACCGGGCGACCGCGCGGCGAACAGCGGACGCGTCATGAGCGAGCAGAGCAGCGAGCCGCAGCAGCTCGTCGACGACCACGACGACCAGGCCGACGACTGGACCACGTCCTTCCGCGCCCTACTCGACCACGGCTCGAAGTGCGCCACCTGCGCATCGTCCGCGGCCGGCTGCAGCGTCCACCGCGACCTGTGGCGTACGAGCCGTGACCTGCTGCGGCGGGGAACATCAGCCGGTCATCGGTGCTCACGGTGACGCGGAAGTGCAGCCCGCCCCCCTGGGGGGTGGCTCCCCTCCCCCCGCCCTCTGGGCGCTCGGGAGGTGCTGTGGGCGTCGGTCTGTACGGGTCTGGGGGATCCGGCTGCGACTCCCCTTCCTGGCCCGTGACGGCACCGTGAGCGCCCGTCCGGCGGGTGCCGAGGGTGATCCGACCCCCGGATCGGGCAGGCGGACGCCTGTCGCTTCGGCGTGTCGCGCCGTGGCGTTTGTCCTGGTCAGCCGCTTAGAAGCGTTACACCGCACGAATGGCGAAGCGCCCCGCCTGCCGGTTGGCTGGCGGGGCGCTGGGGTAGGCGCTGGGCGGTCAGTGCACCATGCGCAGTGCTCGCGCCCATGGCTCCCGGTCGGCCGGGATGGACAAGGACCGACCAGGTGACTTTGACGCCTGGTCTGTCAGGCGGCAGGCGGTCCGTCGAACGGATCCGTGCCGCGGCGCCGGCCGCTGCTGAACTGCCGGTCGTTGAGCGGGTCGCGGTTGTCGTCGGCGTGGGCGGCTGTCCACTCGTCGAGCCGGGCTCGCGCCGCGCGGCCGCGCTCGCCGCCCTGGGTGGCGAGCCGTTCGAGCCACATGCGGTTGCCGCGGTTGTCGAGGTCGACGTCTGCGAGCGCGTCGGCGACCGTGTCGCTGGACAGCGGGCCGATCAGTTCGCGGTAGAGCTTGCTGCCGTCGACGGGCGTGCGCTTCTTGTGGTCGGTCATGATCGCTCCTCAGTCCTCGATCTTTTCGAAGTGGGTGTGCACGTCGCCGTTCGGGTAGCGGGTGCGCACCGGCCGGCGCCGCGGCTCGCCGGTGACTCGCTGCTCGGGCGCCTCGCCTTCCCGCTGCACGGCGTTGCCGCGCTGGGAGACGTACGCGTCGGTGAGTTCGCCGATGGTCGGCACCCACAGCCGCACCTTCGGGTTCGACAGCAGCCACAGCAGCCACTCGCGGTCGTGCTGCACCTCGAACGGCTTGTTCGGGTACTCGACCGGCCACGGCGGCCGTACGATCCGTTCCCCCTTCTGCGCCGGCGTCCATTCGGGCCATACCTCGGTCACGTTCTCGATCTCGGACCAGACGTTGAAGATGCCGCGGAAGCCGACCGTGCCGAACTTGGTTCCGATCGCTTCGCCGATCACGTACTCGGTGAGCTTGCGCTGTGCGCTGCGGATGGCCGCGTATCGCTGGACCACAGCGGCGATCCCGGACCAGGCGGCGACCGTGTCGGGGCCGCCGTCGATGGCGCCCTGCGGGTCATGCACGCCGCGGAGGGCGGCCGCCATGGGTCGGGCCTGGTCGAGCAGCTCGTCGAGGACGGGGCGCAGGGCGCGCAGCCCGTGATCGGCGCCTGCTTTGGTGGTGTTCTCGCAGCGGTTCGCCAGATTCCTTTCAACGCCGGCCAGGATCTGCAGCTCGGCGACGAGGAACGCTCGTGCCTGTGTCGCTTCGACGGAGCGCCGGCCGAGGTCCTCGGGGATCGGCTTGCCCTCGGTCACCGCTGCCAGCGTCTCGGCGACGAGGTTGTCGGCTCCGGTGACGGGCGCGGAGTGCACGGCCTCGATGCGCTCTTGGACGGCGGCGAGGGCGCCCTGCGCGTCGCGGAATCCGGGAATGGCGTCGCGGGCGACGTCGAGCGGGTCGCGCTGCCCGGTGCTGGTGTCGGTGGTCATCGCGGACCCCTTCTGTTGCTGTGTGTAATCACGTTTCGGAGGGCTTTGGTCGGGGCGAAAGAAGGGGGAGTAAGCGAAGTAAACCTGTTTCCGCTGGTCAGCGGCTCGCCTTACCTCCCCCTTGTTTCGCCGGTGCGAAATAAGTCGGGCTGCGTTTTCGCTGGTCATCGGCTTAGTTCGCTACTTCTGCTTTTTTCGCCGCACGACCGTGACCGGGCGGCCGCCGGTCGGGATCGTGCACTCTTCGTAGTTGCCGAGGCTGATCAGTTCGGCGATCAGGGCGTCGATCTGTCCCTTCTTGCGGTGTCGGCCGAAGCACTCCTTCGAGATGGCCGTACGGCCGGTTCCCTCATCGCCTGCCGCGTCGACGAAGGCCTTCAGGCGGTCGAGGTCGGGATTGCCGGACCCGTTGCCGAAGACGTACCAAGCAGAGTCTTCGGCGTAGCTCCACAGCGCCTCGGCCGCCTGCAGGTGAGGCACGTCGATGTAGTCGCTGCCGTCGAGCAGCGCGGCCATGACGGACAGCCGTAGGGTCTGCGGCGCAGCACGGGCGACGACTTGAGCGACTGGCCCGTCGCCTGCATGGTCGGCGGCGAGCCGCTTGTACAGATCCCGCCAGTACTTCGCCGCGTCGAGGCTGCGCCGCATCCTGCCGACACGCGCCGCTTTCTCGACGACCGAGGCGACCTCGGCGCCGAGCGCCTTCAGCGTCGCCTCGGACAAGTCGCCGCCGTCCGGCAGCAGCTTGGACCGACGCGACAACACGGGCAGGAAGCGGTTCATCGTGCCGCCGGCGCGCTCGGACTCCGACAGCTTGGCCCGCAGCTCGGTCGGCGTGATGTGCCCGACGATGACGATGTGCGGGTCGGTGGCCACCTTCGGCCGCATGGTCATCGTGCGCAGTGTGCCGCCGTCCCACGCCTGCCGTACGAGGGGAAGCAACGTGTTCCCCTCCCGCTTGCCCTGCGCGAGCACCGAGGCGAACTCCGATTCGACGATCAGCAGCCGCTTGTCAGCGACGCCTTCGTCGTAGTTCTCCTTTCCCGGCTCGCCGCTCTCGTCGCGAACCTGGTTGATCAGCCCTTCAGCGGACGACAAGCCGCCGACAACGCGGTCGTGGCAGAACGACACGTCGGCGTACTGGAAGACGCGTCGCACCTCGGCGAACGAGGTGCCTTTCATGCCGCCTGCGGTGCGGCCGATGATCTGCGGCCAGATGCGCGCGCCGTGCGCGACACCGCCCGTCAGTACGTGCGGACCACCGCCGATCATTGCGGCCGCGGCCGCGTACAGCGTGAAGAGCATCGCGGCAGGGTCCGCCTCGGTGTGCGGTTCGATGGTGCGCACGACGCGGCCGGGCAGTCCGTGCATCGCGGCCTCGTCGAGGACGGGCCAGGGACGCCCCATCGGGGACGGCTCGGGCTCGTCGGCGATGCCGCGGCTGGCGAGGATCCGCTCGGCCTGGTCGTAGTTGTTCACCTGGCTGCTCCGGATCGGTAGGCGGACGTGACCGTGCGCCGTGCTTCGGCCTCGGACAGTCCGATGTGCTTCGCCGCGTCGACCATGGCGTCGGCGACGGCCCGGGCGTCGACGAGCCCTTGCCGTGCGTGCTCGAATGCACGTGCTGCGGCCCAGTACAGGCGCGAGTTGCGCTCGCCCTCGCGGGAGTCGAGCACGGTCTTGACCAGCCCGGTCAGCACCGCCGACTTCCGGCCGGCGGGCATCCGTAGAGGACGCTGGTGTACGGGTTCGGGGGTGCGCTGTTTCGAGCAGCCGGTGAGGGCGTCGAGCAGCCACTCGGGAGCGGCCATGGGCGGCTGCTCGGGGTCGACCAGCTCGTATACGGCCCCGGATGCGTGCAGCGATCCAGGGCCGATCACGTACGCGTTCCCGGCGCGCACGTCACCGTCGAACTTGCCGCGGAGGGCGCCAAGCCCGTTGCCGAGCTGCACCTCGGGGGGCGCCCACAGGTAGTCGTGATAGCCCTTCCCCGTGTTGACGCGCATCGTCGGCAGCCACGGGTGCCCGAGCGCGGCCGCGGTGTCCTCGATCGCCCCCACGCGGTCGGAATCCATGACGAGCAACCGCTCGCCGGCCGGGCCGCGCACGTCGCCGACTGCGACGGCGACGTTTCGCGCCTCGCCACCGAACCAGCGCTGCACCTGCTTGGGATCGGTCGTGTGCACACGAGAGAAAGGCACGCACGGGTGCTTGCCCCTGTCCTCGCATGCTGCCGGGTCGTGACCCCTGCCGATTCCCGTGCACCGCTCGGTAAGCGGGTTGTCGGCCGGGGACACCGCGAACTGCCGTTCGACGAGCCAGAGCGCGGAGTCACGCGCTTGCGTCCATGGCTTCATCGAGCCACCTGCCGAGGCAGAAGGTCGATGACGTACTCGGTGCCGCAGGGCGCGGTCCGCTGCATCGAGGCCGGCTTACGCCACGGCGCGTTGTGCAGGTGGGGCATGCCACAGCCCGGACAGTCGTCGACCAGGACGTGCCGGTACCAGCGGCGGTGTCCGCGGTAGACCTGGATGCGTCCTGCTACACGGGGCACAGGCGCCTGTGGCACGATGTTCGATGACACGCCCCGCAGGCAGTCATTAGCCCCCGCGTCCTGTTCCCGCAGGCCGGGGGTGCTGTCGTTGGTGGTCACGCGGCCGCCCCTGCGGCACAGGAGACGAGCCACGCATTGACGTCTCGGCGGCGGTACCGGATACGGCCGCTGCGACCAGGCGTGAGCTTCACGTACCTGGGACCGGTCCCCTGCCACCGCCAGTTCATAAGGGTCTTTGTGCTGACACCCAGTTCCGCAGCCAGTTCGGCGGGCGTCAGAGTCGCTTCCGACATGATGCGAATCCCTTCGCTGCGCTGCGCATCGTTTTGATGCGTAAGCGATCAAGAGGGAGGCTACAGGACGTTCCGGGGATATCCAAGGGGTTGCTCGCGAATCATTTTGATGCCACAGTGTGGCCGTGGCCGACGAGAAGAAGAACCCACTAGGGCCCACCGGTGATCAGGTGCGGCGAAACGTCCAGCGGCTGCGCGAGGCCGGCGGGATGACCAAGCGCGAGCTGTCCGAGAAGGTGACGACGCTGGGGCGCCCGATCCCGCCGTTGGGTGTCTCCCGCATCGAGAACGGCACCCGCCGAGTCGACGCTGACGACCTGGTCGCCCTCGCCGTCGCACTCGGCGTGCACCCCGCTGCGCTTCTGCTGCCTCCGGACATCACAGGTGAGGCACTGGCCGAGGTCACGACGCTTGGCACCGTTTCGGCCCGCCAGGCGTGGGAGTGGGCGCATGGCATGCGCCCACTGCCCGACGCGGCCGGCGCGGAGTGGTACGCGTGGCGCTTGCGAGCGCTGCCGAACGGGTGGCGCCCGATGTCGGCCCGCGAGTACGCGGAATGGTCCGTCGAGCAGTCGAAGGCCGAACACGAGCGCATCTTGCGGCAAACGGGCTTCAACGCCGACGGGTCACGGATCGAGGGGGGTACGGATGGCTAGGGTTTGGATCGAGGACCGCGCCAACCACGCCGACTATCAACAGGCTGTGGAGAAGTGGCAGACGACGAAGCGAGAGGGCAGCAAGCGGCAGCCGCCCGGCCGCTGGCGGGTGCGGTGGTACGGCCCGGACAACAAGCCGAAGGCGAAGACGTTCGCGAAGCTGCCGCAGGCCGAGGCGGAGAAGGACGCGATCACGGCCCGGCTCGACAAGGGCTCGTACCGTGACCCGCAGTCGGCGAAAGCCGCGGTCAAGGTCGTTGCCGAGGAGTGGTACCGGTCGCTGCGCAGGCAGGGGCGGACGACGAAGCACGACTACCGCGAGCTGCTCGACAACTACGTCATCCCCCGGTGGGGCGACTGGCAGATCGGCGCCATCCGGTGGGAGGACGTATCCGACTGGATCGACGACCTGATCGAGAAGCCGGGCAAGTCCGGCCGGAAGCTCGGGCCCGCCCGGATCACGAAGATTTACCGCGTGTTCGCGATGGTCATGAAGCGCGCCGTGCAGACCGGGCGCATCGCGGCGAGTCCAGCGACCGAGCACGAGCTGCCCCGGCCGAACGAGGACGACGAGCACGTCTACCTCACGCACGAGCAGCTTGAGCAGCTCGCCGACGCGGCTGGCGACTACCGCCGCCTGGTCCTGGTGCTCGGGTACTGCGGAATCCGGTGGGCCGAGGCGACCGCCGTCAAGGCCGGCCGGGTCAACATCGACACCCGGCGGATCCGCATCGTGCAGGGCTACACCGACGTGCGAGGCGCGCTCGAGCTCGGGCCGGTGAAGAACCACGAGAAGCGGTCGGTGCCGCTCCCCCGGTCGTTCGCCGACGAGCTGCGCGAGCTGACCGCCGGCCGGAAGCCTGACGCGCTGGTGTTCACCGCGCCCGAGGGCGGCCCGCTGCGGTACGCGAACTTCCGGCAGCGCATGTTCGACCCTGCGGTGAAGGCGGCCGGGCTCGACGGGCTCGGCATCACGCCGCACAAGCTGCGGCACACCGCGGCGTCGCTTGCCATCGCGGCCGGCGCCGACGTCAAGGTCGTGCAGACGATGCTCGGGCACAAGTCGGCGGCGATGACGCTCGACGTCTACGGCCACCTGTTCCCGGATCGGCTCGACGAGGTCGCCGACGCGCTCGACGCCGGACGGATCGCCGCACTCGAAAAGCTGCGTGCGTCACTCACGGAAGCTGCGTGATCAAAGTGACGTGTACAAAATGCGTACTGCCCGCTCGGGCGTCCCCCGAACGGGCAGTGATCAACTGGCCTGTGACCAGCGGGTAAAGCTGGAGCCGCCTTCGGGATTCGAACCCGAGACCTACGCATTACGAGTGCGTTGCTCTGGCCATCTGAGCTAAGGCGGCGCGCCGTGCACCCATGGTGCGATCAGCAACGACGGTAAGTCTACACAGTTCCCCGGGGTGCTCCGAACCCGCCCCGGAGCGGAAGGCTCCGGGGCGGGTGGGGTCGGCGGGGTGGGGCTACGAGCAGCGGGTGCCGTCCTTCGGGGCGGTGCCGCTCAGCAGGTACGTGTTGATCGCGGAGTCGATGCAGGCGCTGCCGCGGCCGTAGGCGGTGTGGCCGTCGCCCTCGTAGGTGAGGAGGCGGCCGGAGGAGAGCTGGTCGGACAGGGCCTCGGCCCAGCGGTACGGGGTGGCCGGGTCGCGGGTGGTGCCGACCACGACGATCGGGGTGGCGCCGGCCGCCTCGATGCGGTGCGGCTCCCCCGTGGGCTTCACCGGCCAGTACGCGCAGTTCAGGGAGGACCAGGCGAGGCCCTCGCCGAAGACCGGGGACGCCTTCTCGAAGTCGGGGAGGGCGGCGCGCACCTCGTCCGGGGAGGAGAAGGCGGCGGGGAGGTCGAGGCAGTTCACGGCGGCGTTGGCGAACATCAGGTTGCTGTAGCCGCCGTCGGCCTCGCGCTCGTAGTAGCTGTCGGAGAGGATCAGCAGGCCCGCGCCGTCCTTCTCCTTCATCGCCGAGGTCAGCGACTCGCGCAGCTGCTGCCAGGCGCCCTCGTCGTACATCGCGGCGATCACACCGGTGGTAGCGAGGGACTCGGTGAGCTTGCGGCCGTCGGCGTCTCCGGCGGGGATCGGCTTGGCGTCCAGGTCGTCGAAGAAGGCCTTGAGGTTCTTGCCGACCTGGTCGGGGGTGGTGTTCTTGTCGCCGAGCGGGCAGTCCGGCTGCTTCACGCAGTCCTTCGCGAAGGACTGGAACGCCGTCTCGAAGCCCTCCGTCTGCTCCAGGTTCAGACGGCGGGCGGGCAGGGAGGGGTCCATCGCGCCGTCCAGGACCAGGCGGCCCGTCCGGTCCGGGAACAGGCCGGCGTAGGTCGCGCCGAGGAAGGTGCCGTACGAGGCTCCGACGTAGGTGAGCTTCTCGTCGCCCAGCACCGCGCGCAGTACGTCCATGTCGCGCGCCGCCTCGACCGTCGAGACGTGGCGCAGCAGCTTCGGCGCGTCGGCCCCGCAGCCCTCGGCGAACTCCTTGTAGGCGTCGACCAGCTCGTCCGTCTCGCCCGCGTCGTCGGGCGTGGCGTCGGTCTGCGTGTACGCGTCCATCTCGCGGCCGTCGAGGCACTCGACGGGCTCGCTGCGGGCAACGCCCCGGGGGTCGACCGCCACCATGTCGTACTGGGCGCGGACCTTCGCCGGGTAGCCGACGCCCGCGTACTGCTGGAGGTAGCCGATCGCCGAGCCGCCCGGTCCGCCCGGGTTGACGAGCAGCGAGCCGATCCGCTTGCCGGGCCCGGTGGCCTTCTTGCGGGCCACCGCGAGCCGGACGTCGCCCTCGGTGGGCTTGGCGTAGTCGAGCGGTGCCTTCATGGTGGCGCACTGGAAGCCGGGGACGCCGCAGTCGCGCCAGCTGAGCTTCTGCTCGTAGTACGGAGACAGCTCGGAGGGCGTGGCCTTCGGCAGCGCGGTCAGCGCCGCCGTCGCCGCCTCCGTCGAGCCGGCCGCCTCCGCCGCGGGGGATCCGGCGGACGTCGACGCGCCCCCGGCCGAGCAGGCGGTGGCGAGCAGCGCGGCGGCGAGCAGTGTGGCTCTGACACGGGTGCTGCCGGTGCGGGTCCTGCGGTGAGTGCGCCTTGTGTGCATCCATCGAGCGTAACGCTCCGCGACGGAGTCATTGCGATGCGTGGTTCGCGTGCCTCGTACGGGTTACGGCGTCAACGACCGGGCGCCTCTCCGAACGCGGACCGGGAAGGCGTGCTCAGCCCGCTCTGAGGGCCATCGTCATCGCCTCCACCGCCAGCAGCGGGGGCACATTGCGGTCGAGGGCCTCGCCGCAGGCCGCGATCGCCTCGATGCGGCGCAGCGTGGACTCGGGTGTGCCGGCGCGCGCGAGCCGCTCCAGAGAGTCCTCCGCGTCGGCGTTGGCGATCGCCACGCGGGAGCCGAGCTGGAGCGCGAGGACGTCGCGGTAGAAGCCGGTGAGCTCGCTCAGGGCCAGGTCCAGGCTGTTGCGCTGCGTGCGCGCCTTGCGGCGTTTCTGATCGGCCTCCAGTTCCTTGATCACGCCTGCCGTGCCGCGGGGCAGCCGGCCGCCCTGGACCGCGCCCAGCGCCGCCTTCAGTTCCTCGGTCTCCTTGGTGTCCATCTCCTCGGCGAGCTGCTTGGCGTCCTCCGCCGCGGCGTCGACCAGCTCCTGGGCCGCCTTGAGGGCCCCGCCGATGTCCTCGACCCGCAGCGGCAGCTTCAGCACGGCCTCCCGGCGTGCCCGGGCGGCCTGGTCCGTGGCCAGGCGGCGGGCGCGGTCGATGTGGCCCTGGGTGGCGCGGGCCGCCGCGGCGGCGACGTCCGGTGCGATGCCCTCGCGTCGTACGAGCATGTCGGCGACGGCCTGGACCGACGGTGTGCGCAGGTTCAGGTGGCGGCAGCGGGAGCGGATCGTGGGCAGGACGTCCTCGACGGAGGGGGCGCACAGCAGCCAGACGGTGCGCGGGGCCGGTTCCTCCACGGCTTTCAGGACCGCGTTGGCCGACTTCTCGTTCAGCCGCTCGGCTTCCTCGACGAGGATGACCTGCCAGCGCCCGTTAGCGGGAGAGGTGAACGACTTGCGGACGGTGTCCCGCATGTCCTTGGCGCGGATCTCGGCGCCCATGGCGACCACCGTGCTGACGTCCGCGTGGGTGCCGACCAGCGCCGTGTGGCATCCGTCGCAGAAGCCGCAGCCGGGGACGCCGCCGAGCGCGCGGTCGGGGCTCACGCACTGCAGCGCGGCGGCGAAGGCCCGCGCCGTCTGTGCCACGCCGGAGCCGGGCGGGCCCGTGAACAGCCAGGCGTGCGTCATGCTCGTCGCCTGCGGCAGCGGGCCGTCGGCCGCGGCGGCGGTGACGAAGGCGTCGGCGTCCCGGGCAGCGGCGGCGAGCGGCTCGCACACCTTCTCCTGCCCGACGAGGTCGTCCCACACGGTCATGGGTCACGCCGTCCTTCCGTCACACCGATCCGTCACACCGATCCGCCCACTGAGCCGCCGCGCTGATCCGCGGCGCGCCCTCCATTGTGCGGGGCGGCACTGACAACGCGGCGGGACGCCCGGGGCACGGGCCCCGGGCGTCCCGGTTCTCAGGTGCTCAGCGTCGTCCCCGGCCCCTGCCGCGGCCGCCGCCCCGACGGCCGCCCTCGCCGCCGTCGTCGTCCCGGTGGCCCTCGTCCTCGTCGTGCGGCCCGAGCAGTTCGTCCGCCAGCGTCGGCAGGTCGTCCAGCGGGGTCTCCTCGGCCCAGTCGGAACGGCGCCTGCGGGGCGGTGCCTGGTCGGGGTCGATCTGGGGCAGCTCGCGCGTGCGGTCCTGGGCGTCCCCGGCGGGGCCGGCACCGGCGGCCGGGCTCTCCTCGCGGAAGTAACCCGGCGGGACCCGGTCGGCGAGGTCTTCCCCGCCCACGGGCGGCAGGACGGCCGTCTCGTCGGCGGCTCCCGGCGGCGTCACGGGCGGCAGGACCGCCGTCTCGTCGGCGTCGCGCGGCTCCACCGCCGGCAGCAGGGCCGTCTCGTCCGCCGCGCCGGACGGCGCCGGTGGCTTGGGCAGCTCGGTCGTCACCTCGGACTCGGACTCGCCGGACGCCCGGCCGCCGTCGTCGCGCCCGCGCCGGGCACCGTCCTCGGCCTCGTCGGCCCGGTCCTCGCCCCGCGTGTCCCGCACCGGTCGCAGTACCGCCGTGTCCTCCACCGGCCCGCCGGAGGCGTTGGTCGGGGTCACGACCGGGGTAGGCACGGTCACCGCGTCGGAGGGCGCCGAGGCGGCCGGCTTCGGGCGGGGCGCGTCCGCCGCCGCGGGAGGCGCCGACTTGGGACCGGCCGCCGCCGCGGCCGCCGCCTGCTCCGCCGCCCGGCGTGCCTCTTCGGCCCGCAGCAGGGCCTCCTCGGCCTTGCGCTGCTTCTCCATGCGCCGGGCCTCGGCCTCGGCCCGCAGCCGCTCCTCCTCCTCGGCCTGCTTGCGGCGCCGCTCCTCCTCGGCCCGCAGCCGTGCCTCCTCCTCGGCGCGCGCCTTCTCCTCCGCGAGGAGCCGGGCCCGCTCCTCCTCGGCCTTCCGGCGTGCTTCCTCGGCCCGCTGCCTGGCCTCCTCGGCCTGCCGCTCGGCCTCGCGCCGCTGCGCCTCCTCCAGCTCGCGCCGCTTGCGCTCCTCCTCCTCGGCGCGCACCCGCGCCTCCTCCTCGAGGCGCTCGCGCTCCAGGCGCTCCTCCTCGGCCTTGCGCGCGGCCTCTTCCTCGGCCTTGCGGCGGGCTTCCTCCTCGGCCTTGCGGCGCGCCTCCTCCTGAGCCTTGATCTCGGCCTCGGACAGCGGCAGCACCTGGTCGAGCCGGTGGCGTACGACGGTGGTGACGGCCTCCGGCTCCTGGCCGGCGTCCACGACGAGATAGCGCCCGGGGTCGGCGGCGGCCAGGGTGAGGAAACCGGAGCGCACGCGCGCGTGGAACTCGGCGGGCTCGGACTCCAGCCGGTCCGGCGCCTCGGTGAACCGCTCGCGCGCGGCCTCCGGCGACACGTCCAGCAGGACGGTCAGGTGCGGCACGAGCCCGTCGGTGGCCCAGCGGTTGATGCGGGCGATCTCGGTCGGCGACAGGTCGCGGCCGGCGCCCTGGTAGGCGACCGAGGAGTCGATGTAGCGGTCGGAGATGACCACGGCGCCGCGCTCCAGGGCGGGCCGGACCACGGTGTCGACGTGCTCCGCGCGGTCGGCGGCGTACAGCAGCGCCTCCGCGCGGTGCGACAGTCCGGCGCTGGAGACGTCCAGCAGGATGGAGCGCAGGCGCTTGCCCACCGGCGTCGCCCCGGGCTCGCGCGTGAGCACGACCTCGTGTCCCTTGCCGCGGATCCACTCGGCGAGGGCCTCGGCCTGGGTGGACTTGCCGGCGCCGTCGCCGCCCTCCAGGGCGATGAAGAAGCCGCCCGCGGCGGGCGCCGGAACCGGGTCGTCGCCGCCGAGCAGCGCGTCCCGCAGATCCTGCCGCAGCGGCACGCCGGAGCGGTCGTCGACCTTGGCCAGTACCAGCGCGGCCAGCGGCAGCAGCAGGGCGCCGAGCAGCATCAGGACGAACGCGGCGCCGCCGTGGGCGAAGACGAACTTGCCGTTCTCCAGCCGGTGCGGTCCGATCGCCGCGGCCAGCACGGGCCCGACGACCGCACCCAGCGCCACGCAGACGCGGACGACGGCGTGCAGATGCTCGGTCGTGCGTGCCCGGCGGTGGTCCTCGGTCTCCTGGTCGAGCAGCGCGTGCCCGGTGTTCGCGGCCACGCCCGCGCCGACACCGGCCAGCGCGAGGAGCAAGAGCACGGTGGTGTCGTCCGGGACGAGCCCGGCGGCCAGCAGGGTGACGCCGGCGAAGGCGATCGCCAGGGCGAGCAGCCGCCGCCGGGACAGGGACGGCAGCAGGGCGGGGGCGGTGCGGATGCCGACGACGACGCCGCCGGTCAGCGCGCCCACCGTCAGCCCGTACAGCACGGGGCCGCCGCCCAGGTCCTTGGCGTGCAGCACGGCCACGGCGACCGTGGCGGCCACCACCGCGGCGACCGCGGCGCAGGCGAACACCAGCAGCGGGAGCACTCCGGTGCGGCCCTTGTCGACGCCGCTGCCGCTCTTGGGGCGGCGCATGCCCTCCAGCGGCGACCGCGCGCGCGGGGTGCGCACGGCGGGCAGCTCCAGGAAGGTCACCACGGACAGGGATGCGGCGAAGAGTCCGGCCGCCACGTACGAACCGAGCGCCGCCTGGTGCTCGGCGAACCAGTCGATGCCGGCGCCCAGGAGGTTGTTCAGGAGCCCGGCGAGGACCAGCACGGCGCCGGCGAGCGGGATCGCGACGAAGCTCGTGCGCAGCGACAGGCGGCGCAGCGCGTCCATGTGGTCCGGCAGCGGCCGTACCGTCGCGCCCTCCAGGGGCGGGGCGGGCAGCAGTGCGGGGGCCGCGCTCTCCCGGCACACCGTCCAGAAGCGCTCGGCGACGCCGATGACGAAGACGGTCACCAGGAGGACGGCGAGTGAGTTGTCGGGCGTCCAGTCGATCCACAGCGGCGCGACGATCAGCAGCGCGGCCCGCAGCCCGTCGGCGCCGACCAGGGTCCAGCGCCGGTCGAGCGGGCCGTCCTGCGAGGTGAGTGACGTCAGGGGCCCGAGCAGGACGGCGCCGAAGAGCAGCGTCGCCAGGATGCGGACGCCGAAAACGGTCGCCACTGCGAACGCCACGCCCCGGTAGCCCCCGCCGAACGAGCCCGCGCCGATCGCGGCCTGGACGGTGAGGAGGACCAGCACCAGGAGGGCGAGGATGTCGCCGACACCCCCCACGAGCTGTGCGCTCCACAAACGCCTCAGCTGCGGACGGCGCAGCAGGGTGCGGACGGCGCGCTCGCGGGAGTCCGCGACCAGGGCGTCGTCCGGGGCGGGGTGAGGGGCCGTTGGCTGCTCGGCTCGCGTCATGCGTTCAGCCTATAGGTCGCCGCCGACAGTCCGGCGTGCCCGGCCGAACGTACGCACGCCCCGACACCGAATTGATGCCGGGGCGTTCGTTTCGCGAAGAGCGTGTGAAGCGGTGAAGCGGTGCGGCGCTGGGCGGTGCCTGAGTTCCTGAGCCGGGCTCAGTCCTCCGACGCCTTCGATGCGGTCGCCTTCTTGGCGGCCGTGCCGGCGGTCGTCTTCTTCGCCGTGCTCTTGGCGGCGGTCTTCTTGGCCGCCGTGGTCTTCGCTGCGGCCGTCTTCTTGGTCGCCGCCGCCTTCTTGGCCGGGGCCTTCTTGGCGGCCGTCTTCTTCGTGGCCTTCTTCGCCGTCTTCTTGGCGGGCCCCTTGGCGCGCTTCTCGGCGAGCAGCTCGTAGCCCCGCTCGGGCGTGATCTCCTCGACGTTGTCGCCGGAGCGCAGCGTCGCGTTGGTCTCGCCGTCGGTGACGTACGGGCCGAAGCGGCCGTCCTTGACCACGACCGGCTTCTCGCTGACCGGGTCGGTGCCCAGCTCCTTCAGCGGCGGCTTGGCCGCGGCCCGGCCACGCTGCTTGGGCTGGGCGTAGATCGCCAGCGCCTCCTCCAGCGTGATGTCGAAGAGCTGCTCCTCGGTCTGGAGGGACCGCGAGTCCGTGCCCTTCTTCAGGTACGGGCCGTAGCGGCCGTTCTGCGCGGTGATCTCGACGCCCTCCGCGTCGGTCCCGACGACCCGCGGCAGCGACATGAGCCTCAGGGCGTCGTCGAGCGTCACCGTGTCCAGCGACATCGACTTGAACAGCGAGGCGGTGCGCGGCTTCACGGCGTTCTTACCGGTCTTCGGGGTGCCCTCGGGGAGCACCTCGGTGACGTACGGACCGTAGCGGCCGTCCTTGGCGACGATGGCGTGGCCGGTGGCCGGGTCGGTGCCCAGCTCGAAGTCGCCGCTCGGCTTGGCGAGCAGTTCCTCCGCCAGTTCCACGGACAGCTCGTCCGGGGCCAGGTCCTCGGGGACGTCGGCGCGCTGGTGGTTCTCGGAGTCCTTCTCGCCGCGCTCGACGTAGGGGCCGTAGCGTCCGACGCGCAGCACGATGTCGTTGCCGACGGGGAAGGACGACACCTCGCGCGCGTCGATCGCGCCGAGGTCGGTCACGAGTTCCTTGAGGCCGCCGAGGTGGTCTCCGTCGCCGTTGCCCGCGTCGGCCGCGCCGCCGCCTCCCGCGCCGTCGCCCTCGCCGAAGTAGAAGCGGCGCAGCCACGGCACCGCCTGGGCCTCGCCGCGGGCGATGGCGTCGAGGTCGTCCTCCATCTTGGCGGTGAAGTCGTAGTCGACGAGCCGCCCGAAGTGCTTCTCCAGGAGGTTGACCACGGCGAAGGAGAGGAAGGACGGGACGAGTGCCGTGCCCTTCTTGAAGACGTAGCCGCGGTCCAGGATGGTGCCGATGATCGACGCGTACGTCGACGGGCGGCCGATCTCGCGCTCTTCCAGCTCCTTGACCAGCGACGCCTCGGTGTAGCGGGCCGGGGGCTTGGTGGCGTGGCCGTCGACCGTGATCTCCTCGGCCGTCAGCGCGTCGCCCTCGGCGACCTGCGGCAGTCGGCGCTCGCGGTCGTCCAGCTCGGCGTTCGGGTCGTCGGCGCCCTCGACGTAGGCCTTGAGGAAGCCGTGGAAGGTGATGGTCTTGCCGGAGGCGCTGAACTCGACGTCCCGGCCGTCGGAGGCGGCGCCGCCGATCTTCACGGTGACGCTGTTTCCGGTCGCGTCCTTCATCTGGGAGGCGACGGTCCGCTTCCAGATCAGCTCGTACAGCTTGAACTGGTCGCCGGTCAGACCGGTCTCGGCGGGCGTGCGGAAGCGGTCGCCGGAGGGGCGGATCGCCTCGTGCGCCTCCTGCGCGTTCTTGACCTTGCCGGCGTACGTACGCGGCTGGGGCGGCAGGTAGTCGGCGCCGTACAGCTGCGTCACCTGGGCGCGGGCGGCGCTGACCGCCGTGTCGCTCAGGGTCGTGGAGTCCGTACGCATGTAGGTGATGTAGCCGTTCTCGTACAGCTTCTGGGCGACCTGCATGGTCGACTTCGCACCGAAGCCGAGCTTGCGCGAGGCCTCCTGCTGCAGCGTCGTCGTACGGAACGGGGCGTACGGCGAGCGGCGGTACGGCTTGGACTCGACGGAGCGGACGGCGAAGCGGGTGTTCTCCAGCGCGGCGGCGAGCGCGCGGGCGTTCGACTCGTCGAGGTGGAGGGTGTTCGCGCTCTTGATCTGCCCCAGGGAGTCGAAGTCGCGGCCCTGCGCGACACGCCGTCCGTCGACCGTCTGGAGACGGGCGACCAGGGACGACGGGTCCGACGCGTCACCGGCCCGGCCGGTCGCGAAGGTGCCGGTGAGGTCCCAGTACTCGGCGGAGCGGAACGCCATGCGCTCGCGTTCCCGCTCGACGACGAGCCGGGTGGCGACGGACTGGACGCGGCCTGCCGACAGGCGCGGCATGACCTTCTTCCACAGGACCGGCGAGACCTCGTAGCCGTAGAGGCGGTCGAGGATGCGGCGGGTCTCCTGGGCGTCGACGAGCTTCTGGTTCAGCTCGCGCGGGTTGGCGACGGCGGCGCGGATCGCGTCCTTGGTGATCTCGTGGAACACCATGCGCTTGACCGGGATCTTCGGCTTGAGGACTTCCTGCAGGTGCCAGGCGATGGCCTCGCCCTCGCGGTCCTCATCGGTGGCGAGGAAGAGCTCGTCGGAGTCCTTCAGCAGGTCCTTGAGCTTCTTGACCTGGGACTTCTTGTCCGCGTTGACCACATAGATCGGCTGGAAGTCGTGTTCGACGTCCACACCGAGGCGGCGGACCTCGCCGGTGTACTTCTCCGGCACCTCCGCCGCGCCGCTGGGAAGGTCGCGAATGTGCCCGACGCTCGCCTCGACGACGTAGCCAGGGCCGAGATAGCCCTTGATCGTCTTCGCCTTGGCAGGCGACTCGACGATGACGAGTCGTCGGCCGCCCTTCGCGGTCTCGCTGGTCGGGGACAACTTCGCTCTTCTCTCCGGTCGACGCTGGGCCTCCCCAGGCCGTGGTCCCGGGGTCGGGTCGTTCTGTGTTTCGATCGTGACGCTGCGGAGTGTGACGGTACCTCCCGCCCCCGTGTCAAACGGGAAAAGCCCGCAACGGCCACTCGAACGGTAACCCGACGAACCGTGTTCCTGCCGCCCGGAGTGCTCACCTGCCCCGACCGGTGTATCCGGAGCGCGATCCCCCGGTTACCCGGGCGGCGCTCCGGCGAGGGCCCACGACCGGCCCCTCACACCTGCGTCAGGCACCACGCCCCGAGGCCCAGCGCGATCACTGCGGCGACGCTCGCGACCGTCGCCGATGCGACGGGGCTCACACCGAGCGCGACGGGCCGGCCGTGCCGCAGCCGCGTCGTGGTCCACACCAGCAGACCGGCCCCGAACAGGGCGAACACCAATCCCGCGAAGATCGCCGGCCCGCTCTCCATGGTCCCCGTGCCCCTTTTCTCCAGCCCGCGCGTGTCCAGCCTCCGGGAGGCTGTCACGCGCGGGCGGCGGGCAGGCGAACCCGAGGTGAACGGGGAGCCGACGGCTCCGCCGGGTGTCGTCGTTCCGTGGCCGGTTCGCCGTTCGTCGGTGGGGCGGGCGTTGCGGGTGGCCGCGGGTGGCCGCGGAAAAAGAAATGGGTGCGCGCACCCACGCCCGGCGGCCGCGCCCGCTACGCCGGTTCGAGGAAGCCCTGCTCCACCAGCAGCCGGATCTGTGCGGGCGTGCGGTCGCGCAGGGCCACCGGGTCCTCGCCGACCAGCTGGGCGATGGCGTCCAGGATGCGGCCGGCGCTCATGGTGCCGTCGCAGACGCCCGCGAAGCCGGCGCCGACCGTGTCGACCCGGGTGGCCCGGCGCATGCCGCGGTTCTGGCGCAGGACGACATGCTCCGGGTCCTCGGCGCCGGGCAGCCCGACCTGCTCCTGGACGACCTCGCCGGCCAGCGTGAAGTGGGCTTCGAGCAGGGCCGCGTCGTCGTGGGAGCGCAGGTAGTCGACGCGGTCGAAGTGGGCCCGCACGGTCTCGCCGAGCGGCTGCTCGATCGGGTGCGGCCACTCCTCGGCGACGACCGAGGGCTCGGCGGCCCCGGTCCGGCGCAGCGTGATCCAGCCGAAGCCGACGGCCTTGACCTTGCGCGCCTCGAACTCGTCCAGCCACGCGTCGTAACGCGCCTGGTAGTCGGCCGGGTCACCGCGGTGGTCTCCGGCGTCCCGCAGCCACAGCTCGGCGTACTGGGTGACGTCCTGCACCTCGCGCTGCACGATCCAGGCGTCGCAGCCGCGCGGCACCCAGGAGCGCAGCCGGTCCGTCCACTCCTCCCCCTCCACGTGCTGCCAGTTGGCGAGAAAGTGCGCGAACCCGCCCTCGTTCAGGCGCTCCCCCGTCTGCTGAACGAGCGAGCGGCACAGATCGTCCCCGCCCATCCCGCCGTCGCGGTAGGTGAGTCGGGCGCCCGGCGAGATCACGAACGGCGGATTGGAGACGATGAGGTCGTACGTCTCGTCGTCGGCGACCGGCTCGTAGAGGGAGCCCTCGCGCAGGTCCGCGGCCGGGGCTCCGGACAGCGCGAGGGTGAGCGCGGCGATGTGCAGCGCGCGCGGGTTGACGTCGGTGGCCGTCACGCGCGTGGCGTGCGCGGCGGCGTGCAGCGCCTGGATGCCGGAGCCGGTGCCGAGGTCGAGGGCGGCGGAGACGGGCGTACGGACGGTGAGGCCCGCGAGGGTCGTGGAGGCGCCGCCGACGCCGAGGACGACGCCCTCGGCGTGGTTGCCGATGCCGCCGGCGCCGCCGACCGCGCAGCCCAGGTCGGAGACGATGAACCAGTCCTCGCCGCCGGGTCCGCCGTAGGGCCGTACGTCCACGGTGGCCGCCACCTCGTCGTCGCCCGCGCGGTCGAGCCATCCGCTCTCCAGGCAGACGTCGACGGGCAGAACGTTCCCCACGCGCGCGTGGGGAACGGGTTGCTGCAGGAGGAACAGCCGGACGAGCAGTTCGAGCGCCGTGTCGCCGCGGGTCGCCCGGAGCGCGGGCACGGTCTCGCTGCGCGACAGCGCCGCGTAGGCGGGGGCGCCGAGCAGTTCCAGCAGTCCGTCGGCGGTGAAGGACGCCCCGAGCAGGGCGTCCCGCAGCCGGGCGGTGACGTCGGGGCGGTCGGCGGAGGGCAGGGGGGGCAGGCTGGCGTTACTCACACCCCCATTGTGGCCCGGCGGTCCGCACCCCGCCCCGCGTCCGCGTGGGAACGTCAGCCCTTGGCGGCCGAAGGCGTCGCCGAGGCCGACTTGCAGCTGGGCTGCTTGGCCATCGCCTTGCCGACGTCACCCTCCTCCAGGGTCTTCAACGCGTTGCTGCCGCTCTTGCTGAGCTTGTTCAGCTCGGTGGCGATGTCCTTGAGGCCGTCGGCGAACTCGGCCTGGTCCTTGGTGTTGAGCTTCTCCACCTGCTTGCGCAGGGAGGCGTACGAGGAGGAGAGGCCGTTCAGCTCGGTGACCGCGTCCTTCTGCTTCTTCTCACCGTCGTCGACGTCCGGGGGGCCGGCCTTCTGGACGGTGGCGCCCATCGCCTTGTAGGCGTCGGACATGTCCTGGAACGCCTTCGCGTCGGTCTTCTGGACCTCGGCCGGCGTACTGCTGTCCGAGGTCTCCTTCTGGATCGCCGCGTTGGCCGCCTCGATCTTCTTGGCCTGCGGCTGCACGCCCTCGCAGACCTCCTTGGCCCAGGAGTCCAGCTTCTCGTTGTCGTCGCTGCCGCCGCATCCCGTCAGCGCCAGTACCAGTACCGCACCGCCGGACAGTGCGACCGCGAGCTTCTTGTTCACCGGATTGGTCCCTTCCATGGCTCTCGGCCCCGGAACATACACGCCGGATGGGGGACATCGACCGGACGAACATCCGTTAAGACCGTATTGAAGCCATTTGCACCAAGAGGGAACAAGGGAGAGAAGGCTCACGGCGAGAGGTGCGCACACGCGTGAAACGGGCGGACGACGCGTCAACACGCGCCGTCCGCCCGTCCTTTGCAGCCCGCCTCCGGCCAGGCCGTACGACGGGTTCGATGGCGGAACCTACGAAACCACCGCCGGATCGGCCGACTTGGGTTTCTGGTCGGTGTCGTCCTCGTCACCCATGGCGATCCCGCGCCGCTTGGACACGTAGACCGCCGCCGCGATGACGACGAACGCGACGACGGCGATCAGCACCCGTACGCCGATGCTCTTGTCGGCTCCGTAGGAGAACTTGATGACCGCGGGAGCGATGAGCAGCGCCACCAGGTTCATGACCTTCAGCAGCGGGTTGATGGCCGGTCCCGCGGTGTCCTTGAAGGGGTCGCCGACCGTGTCGCCGATGACGGTGGCGGCGTGGGCCTCGCTGCCCTTGCCGCCGTGGTGGCCGTCCTCGACGAGCTTCTTGGCGTTGTCCCAGGAACCGCCGGAGTTGGCGAGGAACACCGCCATCAGCGTGCCCGCGCCGATCGCGCCCGCCAGGAACGCGCCGAGCGCGCCCACGCCGAGCGTGAACCCGATGAAGATGGGCGCCATCACGGCCAGCAGCCCGGGCGTGGCGAGTTCCCTCAGGGCGTCCCTGGTACAGATGTCGACGACCTTGCCGTACTCGGGTTTCTCGCTGTAGTCCATGATTCCGGGCCGTTCCCGGAACTGCCGCCGTACCTCGAAGACCACCGCGCCCGCCGACCGCGACACCGCGTTGATCGCCAGCCCCGAGAAGAGGAAGACGACCGCCGCGCCGGCGATGAGACCGACGAGGTTGTTGGGCTGTGAGATGTCCATCATCAGGTTCATCGGCGCGCCCTCGCCGCTGAGCTTCTCGCCCACGTCCGCCGCGCCGGTGGTGATGGCGTCGCGGTACGACCCGAAGAGGGCCGACGCCGCGAGAACGGCGGTGGCGATGGCGATGCCCTTGGTGATGGCCTTGGTGGTGTTGCCGACGGCGTCGAGGTCGGTGAGCACCTGGGCGCCGGCGCCCTCGACGTCGCCGGACATCTCGGCGATGCCCTGCGCGTTGTCGGAGACCGGCCCGAAGGTGTCCATGGCGACGATCACGCCGACCGTGGTGAGCAGGCCGGTACCGGCGAGCGCCACCGCGAACAGCGCCAGCATGATCGACGTACCGCCGAGCAGGAAGGCCCCGTAGACGCCGAGGCCGATCAACAGGGCGGTGTAGACGGCCGATTCGAGGCCGAGCGAGATACCGGCGAGGACGACGGTGGCGGGCCCCGTGAGCGAGGTCTTGCCGATGTCCCTGACGGGACGCCTGGTGGTCTCGGTGAAGTAGCCGGTGAGCTGCTGGATCAGGGCGGCGAGCACGATACCGATCGCCACCGCGACCAGCGCGAGGATCCGCGGGTCGCCGCTCTTGCCGGCGATCGCTGCGTCGGTGACGCCGTCCAGGTCGGCGTACTTGCCGGGCAGGTAGACGAAGACGGCGACCGCAACCAGCACCAGCGAGATCACCGCGGAGATGAAGAACCCCCGGTTGATCGCGCTCATGCCGCTGCGGTCGGACCGCCGGGGCGCCACCGCGAAGATGCCGATCATGGCGGTGAGCACGCCGATCGCCGGCACCAGCAGCGGGAACGCCAGTCCGGAGTCGCCGAAGGCCACCTTGCCGAGGATCAGCGCGGCGACCAGGGTGACCGCGTACGACTCGAAGAGGTCGGCGGCCATGCCCGCGCAGTCGCCGACGTTGTCGCCCACGTTGTCGGCGATGGTCGCGGCATTGCGCGGATCGTCCTCCGGAATGCCCTGCTCGACCTTGCCGACCAGGTCGGCGCCGACGTCGGCGGCCTTGGTGAAGATGCCGCCGCCGACGCGCATGAACATCGCGATCAGCGCGGCACCGAGGCCGAAGCCCTCCAGGACCTTCGGCGCGTCGGCCGCGTACACCAGCACCACGCAGCAGGCGCCCAGCAGGCCGAGCCCCACCGTGAACATGCCGACGACGCCGCCCGTGCGGAACGCGATCTTCGTCGCTTTGTGCGAGACGAGAGTGAGATCCTTTTCCGGTTCGCCGGGGGCCGGTGTCGCTTCCCGCGCCGCCGCGGCGACGCGCACATTGCTGCGCACGGCGAGCCACATACCGATATAGCCGGTGGCCGCCGAGAACGCCGCGCCGATCAGGAAGAAGATCGAACGTCCGGCACGTTGATTCCAGTCGTCCGCGGGCAGCAGCATGAGCAGGAAGAACACGACGACGGCGAATACGCCGAGCGTGCGCAACTGCCGGGCCAGGTAGGCGTTCGCACCTTCCTGGACGGCCGCCGCGATCTTCTTCATGCTGTCGGTTCCCTCGCCCGCGGCGAGCACCTGGCGCACCAGGACGCCCGCGAGTACCAGCGCGGCCAGCGCGACGACCGCGATGACCGCGACCAGGGCGCGGTTTCCGTCGGTCAGCACGGCGGCTGCGAGGTGGGAGGGATCGCCCAACTGATGAGGGGTGGAAAGCTCCGCCATTCGTCCTCCTTGACGCTTGGGCTGAGCTCAAGATGTGGACGGGATTGTAGGTACCGGAAGCTGATCAAAACAGTGCACGACAAAAGGAATTGACCTGTCAACCACAAGGGGGCCGGAAGTAGTAATGCCCCTCCGGCATTAATGCCGTGATCCGTACGGTGATCCGTTTCGTGAACCGCTTGGTGAACCGCTTGGTGAACCGCTTGGTGAACCGCTTGGTGAACCGCTTGGTGAACCGCTTGGTGAACCGCTTGGACCGCTTGGTGATCAATTTTTTCATGCGATTGATCGTGAATGAATTCACTTAACGCCCGCACGGCACCAATGTATGGCCGCGCATGGCAAAGGGCCCCACGGGGTGGGGCCCTCTGGGTGAAACAGGAGTGACGCGGGGGATCAGATCGGCGGCAGCACCGCCGGCGCGGTGGGCCAGGTCATGCGGATCAGTCCGCCGTCCTCGCCCGCCGAGACCTCCACGTCGTCGACGAGTCCGCTGATGACCGCGAGGCCCATCTCGTCCTCCTCGGCCTCCAGATCGTCGGCGGCGTCCCCCGAGGTCTTGACCCCGGGGACCGCGTGCGGCGCCTCGTCACCGACCTCGATGGAGAACTGCTTCTCCTCCTCGATCAGCGACACCTTGACCGGCGCCGTGATGCCGACGTGCTGATGCAGGCCCACAGCCCGGGTGCAGGCCTCGCCGACGGCGAGCCTGACCTCGTCGAGGACGGCCTCGTCCACTCCGGCCCTGCGCGCCACCGCGGCCGCCACCAGACGGGCGGTCCGGACGTGCTCGGGCAGCGCGCTGAAGCGGAGTTCGACGGTGGCCATGCATCCCCCTCGGAACTACGGGCGTGCTTTTCGAGGGTCCGGGCCGCCGACAGCCCGGGCCCCCCTCGTTCTACTTGCCGTCCCGGGCCGCTGAGGCCCGGAACCGGTCGTCAGTCGGTGGCCGCCACCGCTTCCTCGACCGAGGTGTGAATGGGGAACACCTTGGTGAGGCCGGTGATACGGAAGATCTTGAGAATGCGCTCCTGGTTGCAGACCAGCCGCAGCGAGCCCTCATGGGCGCGCACCCGCTTCAGTCCACCGACCAGCACGCCGAGCCCTGTGGAGTCGAGGAAGTCCACGCCCTCCATGTCGACGACGAGGTGGAAACTCCCGTCGTTCACGAGCTCGACCAGCTGCTCACGCAGCTTGGGCGCGGTGTATACGTCAATTTCGCCACCGACCTCGACGACCGTACGATCGCCGACGGTACGGGTCGACAGGGACAGGTCCACGGATCCTCCAGCACCTTGCTATCGAGCGGTCGTCCCTCGGGACACCTCGGCTTGAAGCCCCCAGGACGGTTCGCCAGCCGCGATGGCATTCAATCACTTACCGGCAGGCGTGCACGACGCCTTGGTCCCATTGTCCGTCACGCCAGTGACAGACTCGGTGCCGATGGCCAAGAATCACCGACCCGATCGATCCCCGGCGGAGCCCGGCTCCCGGCCGGAACCGGGCATGCTCCTGGACCGGCTCGCCGCGGGACCGAGCCGGGCTGCGCGCATCACTCATACGGAGCACTTGCCCCCGCGTGCGGGCCGTCATGCCGTCTGGCCGGATCGGATTCGACCGGAAGTTCTCGCCGCGGTACGGGCCGCGGGTATCGAACACCCTTGGGCCCACCAGGCACGCGTGGCCGAGCACGCCCTCGACGGCGACTCGGTGGTCGTCGCCACGGGCACCGCGTCCGGCAAGTCCCTGGCCTATCTGGTGCCGGTCCTGTCGGCCCTGGTGGACGGCTCCGAGGCCCCGAACGGGCGCGGTGCCACCGCCCTCTACCTGGCCCCCACCAAGGCGCTGGCGGCCGACCAGTGCCGGTCCGTGAAGGAACTTTCACAACCTTTGGGCACATCCGTCCGAACGGCGGTCTACGACGGCGACACGCCGTTCGAGGAACGCGAGTGGATCCGGCAGTACGGCACGTACGTCCTGACCAACCCGGACATGCTGCACCGCGGCATCCTGCCCTCCCACCCCCGCTGGTCCTCCTTCCTGAAGGCCCTGAAGTACGTCGTCATCGACGAGTGCCACACCTACCGCGGCGTCTTCGGCTCCCACGTCGCCCAGGTGCTGCGCAGGCTGCGCAGATTGTGTGCCCGCTACGGCGCGTCGCCCGTCTTCCTGCTCGCCTCCGCCACCGCCGCCGAGCCCTCGGTGGCGGCCCGCCGTCTCACCGGGCTGCCGGTGGTCGAGGTCGCCGACGACGCGTCACCGCGCGGGGAACTGGTGTTCGCCCTGTGGGAACCGCCGCTGACCGAACTGGAGGGCGAGAAGGGCGCGCCGGTCCGCCGCACGGCCACCGCCGAAGCCGCCGACCTGCTCACCGACCTCACCGTGCAGGGCATGCGTTCGATCACCTTCGTACGCTCCCGGCGCGGCGCGGAGCTGATCTCGGTGATCGCCCAGGAACGTCTGGCCGAGGTCGACCGCTCCCTGGCCGGGCGCGTCGCGGCCTACCGCGGCGGCTACCTCCCCGAGGAGCGCCGCGCCCTGGAACGCGCCCTGCACTCCGGTGACCTCCTCGGACTCGCGGCGACGAACGCCCTCGAGCTCGGCCTCGACATCTCCGGCCTGGACGCCGTGGTGATCGCCGGATACCCGGGCACGCGTGCCTCGCTGTGGCAGCAGGCGGGCCGGGCGGGCCGGTCCGGACAGGGAGCGCTGGCCGTGCTGGTCGCCCGTGACGACCCGCTGGACACCTTCCTCGTCCACCATCCGGAGGCCCTGTTCGACCAACCGGTGGAGTCCACGGTCCTCGATCCGGACAACCCGTACGTCCTCGCCCCGCACCTGTGTGCGGCGGCGGCCGAGCTGCCGCTGACGGAGGAGGACCTGAAGCTTTTCGGTCCCGCCTGCGAGGAGCTGCTGCCCCAGCTGGAGGCGGCGAAGCTGCTGCGCCGGCGGACCCGGGCCTGGCACTGGACACGCCGTGAGCGGGCCGCCGACCTGACGGACATCCGCGGGGAGGGCGGGCGCCCGGTCCAGGTCGTCGAGGCCGGCACGGGCCGACTGCTGGGCACGGTGGACGCCGGTGCCGCCCACACGACCGTCCACGAGGGCGCCGTCCACCTCCACCAGGGGCGCACGTATCTCGTCCGCTCACTGGACCTGGAGGACTCCGTCGCGCTCGTCGAGCAGGCCACGCCCGCCTACTCGACGGTGGCCCGCGACACGACGGCGATCTCGGTCCTGGAGACCGACATCGAGGTCCCGTGGGGCGACGGGCGCCTCTGCTACGGCTCCGTCGAGGTCACCAACCAGGTGGTCTCCTTCCTGCGTCGGCGCCTGATCACCGGCGAGGTCCTGGGCGAGACGAAGCTCGACCTGCCTCCCCGGACGCTGCGCACCCGCGCGGTGTGGTGGACGGTCACCGAGGACCAGCTGGACGCGGCCCGGATCAACCCGGAGATCCTCGGCGGGGCCCTGCACGCCGCCGAGCACGCCTCGATCGGCATGCTGCCGCTGTTCGCGACCTGCGACCGCTGGGACATCGGCGGCGTGTCGGTCCCCCTGCACCCGGACACGCTGCTGCCGACGGTCTTCGTGTACGACGGCCACCCCGGCGGCGCGGGTTTCGCCGAGCGCGCCTTCCACACGGCCCGTGACTGGCTCACGGCCACCCGGGAGGCCATCGCCTCCTGCGAGTGCGACGCCGGCTGCCCGTCCTGCATCCAGTCCCCCAAGTGCGGCAACGGCAACGATCCGCTGCACAAGCGGGGAGCGGTACGGCTCCTCACGGTGCTGCTGCGGGGGGCGGCGGAGGCGGGGTAGCGGGTGAGGACGGCCAGGGTGGTGTGGAGAGCGGCGGCCGTGTGGGGGTGAGCGGGGGCCGTGTGGGGGTGAGCGGGGGCCGTGTGGGGGTGAGCGGGGGCCGTGTGGGGGTGAGCGGGGGCCGTGTGGTGGTGAGCGGGGGCCGTGTGGGGGTGAGCGGGGGCCGTGTGGTGGTGAGCGGGGGCCGTGTGGGGGTGAGCGGGGGCCGTGTGGTGGTGACCGGGGGCGGTGCGGGGATCGTGGGCGAGGCCGGACCCGCCCTCGCCCGGATCTCCGCTGTGAAGGGCCTCCTGCCCGACGCCGCCGTCACGTCCGAGACCTGCCCGGTCAGCACGCACCGCACCAACCGCGCCCCTTGGGCCCGCGCCACCCGGCCCGCCCTGTCGCACGCCGCCGTGCCGCCCTCGGCCCAGTGGTCCGCCGCCGCGAGCGCCGCCAGATCGGCGCCGCCGGCCGCGCGATGACGGGCCACGACGGCCTGTCCCAGGGCGAGCACCACGCCGAACACCAGACACAGAACGGCGATGGCGCCGACGCTCCACACGGTCGCCGAACCGCGGTCGGCCGCGGTCCTCACGGCGTCGCGCCTCACGACTCCGCCCCCACCGGTGCCGTCCCCACCGTCTGCTCCGCCGAAGCCACGGCCTCCTCCCGTACCTCGAAGGGCAGTCCGTGCAGAGCCGGCGGGTCGGCCACCACGACCACACGGACCAGGCCCGCCTCCCGGCTGACCGTGACCCGCGCCCCGCGGGGTGCCGCCTCGCGGGCGACCTCCACGACCGCGTCGACCGGGTCTTGTCGCGCCGCCGCCCGAGCGCCCGTCCGGGCCGCGTCCACGCACTGGATCTGAGCGGCCACCACGAGCAGGCCCCACACCAACGCCATCGCGAACACCACCAGCACCGGAAGCACTACAGCTGTCTCCGCCGTCACGAAGCCGCTGTCCCGCCCGCCGTCCGATCCGGAGCGCGATCCGGTGTCCGGCCCGCCGTCCGATCCGGAGCGCGATCCGGTGTCCGGCCCGCCGTCCGATCCGGAGCGCGATCCGGTGTCCGACCCGCCGTCCGATCCGCTGTGCGGGTAGCGTCCGCGGGTGTCCCGGGCCCGCGCCTTCGTCCTCGCCGCCCGCTTACATCCGCGCATCGAGTGCCCGCTTCACGATGCCCTGCAGCTCCGCGCTGACCGCCCCGCTCGTCACGACCTTGTAGAGGACCACGGCGAAGGCCACCGCCGCGACGATCCCCATCGCGTACTCGGAAGTGACCATGCCCGCGTCCCGTCGCGCGGCCCGCCACCGGAGCGTCGTTCCCACTCCGCACACCAGGGCACGCAGCCGTGCCCGGACCACCTGATACATCGCAACCCCCGTAAGGCTCGATCCTGTTGCTCACTTGTTCGTCCGTCACTCGTCCGTCGCTCGTCCGTCGGACATTCACTCGCCGGCGCCGCCGCCGGTACGTCCCGATCCGTCAGCCACCGCCTCCCCCGCGCCCCAGCACTCCTCCCGCCAGCCCGATGACCACCGGCAGCACACCCACCGCGATGAACGCCGGGAGAAAGCAGAGCCCCACGGGCGCGGTCACCATGACGGCCGCTCGCCGGGCCCGAGCCGTCGTGGTGCGGGCCCAGTCGGCACGGGCCTGGGCGGCCAGCCGGGCAACCGGGCCCGCCGCGGGCAGGCCGGACACCTCGGCCCGCTCCAGCAGCCGGGCAAGGGGCACCGCACCCGGGACGGCGGCCAACCCTCGCCAGGCACCGTCCGGTTCACCACCGAGACGCACCTCCGCGGCGCCGCGCCCCAGCGCGTCTCCGACCGGCCCGCCCAGGGCGTCACCGACCGCCCGTGCGGCCGTGACCGGGCTGGCGCCCGCCGCGATGCATGCCGCCAGTAGGTCCGCCGCCAAAGGCAGTTGACGGGAGGCCGCCGCGGCGGCGGCCTCCGCCGCCGACGTTCCGGCGGCCGAGCGTCGGGCACTCCAACGCCACAGTGCGGCGGCGCCCACCAGTCCCACCAAGGCTCCGGCCACGCCGCCGATCAGGGCCCAGCCGGCGCCCACCGTGCCGAGCAGTGGCAGCCATGGGCGGACGGTGCTGAGCACCTCGGTGTGTCGCGGGGCGGAACGAGCCGGTTCCGGTGCCAGCAGGCCGGTGAGCCGCCTGCGCAGCGCCCGCTCCCGCCGCGTGGCCGCGAGGCCCCGCGTCAGCCAGCCGACGACCAGCGCCGCCCCCACCACAGTCCCCAGCCTGTGGACGAGGTCGCCGTTCACGACGCCGCCTCCGCTCCGCGCACGATCCGCGTCACCCACCAGACGCCCAGGCTCTCCAGCACCCCACCGGCCAGCAGACAGCCCAGTCCGGCTCCCGTGTGCAGCAGCACGTGCAGGGGGTCGGCCCCGAGGGCAACGCCGAGCAGGAGGCCGAGGACCGGCAGACCGGCGAGCATCACGGCCGTGGCCCGAGCGCCCGCCAGTTGGGCGCGCAGGTCGGAGCGCTGGTCCCGCTCGGCGCGCAACGCGCCCTCCAGCCGGTCGAGACCGGCCGCGAGCCCCGCGCCCTGGTCGACCGCGACCCGCCAGCACGCCGCGAGACCCCGCAGCCCCTCGGCACCGGGTTGCCCGGCCGCCGCCACGAGCGCCCCGGGGACGTCCCCGCCGAACCGGGCCGCCGCCAGCACCGCCGCCTGCGCGTCACCGAGCCCGTCGCAGTCTTGCGCGGCGCACAGCAGCGCCTCGCCCGGTTGTCGCCCCGACCGGACCTCCCCGGCGAGCGTCCCGCACAGCGCGATCACCGCGTCCTGCCGGCGCTCCCGGGCCCGCCGCTTCCGGCCGGCCAGGCGCATCCGCCGCAGCATCGGCACCCCGGCCGCTCCCGCGACGATCGGCAGCACCGAGTTGCCCAGGAGCGCCAGCACCAGACCGGCGGCCAGTGCCCCCCATTCGGGCCTCAGCCGGGCACGGACACGCCGCAGCCCGTCGGTCATCCGGCCCGCCGGAGACGGCGGCCCCGCACCGCCCGCACCGTCGGTCCCAGCCATCCGGCCGGTCCGGCCTTCGGCGAGCACCAGTCGCGCCCGCCGTACGCCGGAGTGCCACCCGCCGGCCAGCCACGCGGCCGCTCCCAGGCACACCAGTGCCACACCCGTCGACACCTCGCCTGCCCCCGGCATGCCCGTCCCCGTCATGCTCGTCCCCGTCATGCTCGTCCCCGTCGTGATCGTCACCTCTGCGCCTCCCGTCCGACGGCCCGTTCTTCGAGCCCTGCACCGCGCAACAGCTCCCGCAGCCGCTGCCAGCCGCGTTCGGCCACGAAGGCCTCTGCTCCCCATCGCAGCGCCGGTACCGTCCGCACCAGCCCCGACGGGTCCCGCTCCAGTACGTGCACCTCGGCGATCCGGCGCCGTCCCGTGCGGTCACGGACCAGGTGGAGGACCACGGAGAGGGCCGCCGCGAGCTGGCTGTGCAGGGCCGCGCGATCCAGCCCGGCGGCCGTGCCGAGCGCCTCCAGCCGGGCCGGGACGTCAGCTGCGGCGTTGGCGTGCACGGTCCCGCACCCGCCTTCGTGACCCGTGTTCAACGCGGCGAGCAGATGGACCACTTCGGGACCGCGCACCTCGCCCACGACCAGCCGGTCCGGGCGCATGCGCAGCGCCTGCCGAACCAGGTCCTCAAGAGTGACCAGGCCCGCGGCCTCCTGGTTCGCCGGTCTGGTCTCCAGACGGACGACGTGCGGATGGTCGGGTCGCAGTTCCGCCGAGTCCTCGGCCAGCACGATGCGCTCGTCCGGTCCGACGAGCCCGAGCAGGGCGCTGAGCAGCGTCGTCTTCCCGAACCTGGGACAATGACGCCTCTACTGAGGCACACTCAGCCCATGAAGAGCACCCAGACGGGGGACACCCGGACGCGCGCGGTCATCTACTGCCGCATCAGCCAGGACCGCACCGGCGCCGGCCTCGGCGTCGACCGCCAGCGCGAGGACTGCGAGGCCCTCGCCGAACGGAACGGCTGGGACGTCGTCGAGACCTACGTCGACAACGACGTGTCCGCGTACTCCGGGAAGCTCCGCAAGGACTACCGGCGGATGCTCGCCGACCTCGACGACGGCAACGCGACCGTCGTCATCGTCTGGCACACCGACCGGCTGCACCGCTCCCCCACCGAGCTGGAGGAGTACATCAACCTGTCCGAGCGCCGCGGCATCGCGACCCACACCGTGCAGGCCGGGACGATCGACCTCGCCACGCCGTCCGGCCGGATGACTGCGCGGATCCTCGGCGCCGTCGCCCGCCAGGAGTCCGAGCACAAGGGCCACCGCGTGGCCCGGGCCCGCCAGCAGAAGGCGATGGCCGGGGAGTGGGCTGGCGGCATCCGTCCGTTCGGCTGGGGCGTGCCCACGGGCGAGGTGAAGAAGCGTGTGGACCGGAAGACCGGCGAGGAGACCGAGGTGCCGGAGCTGGACATGACCAAGGTCGTGCCCGAGGAAGCCGAGGCGCTGCGGTACTGGACGGACGAGATCCTCGCCGGGGCGTCCGTGCGGTCGCTGGTGAAGTGGTGCGCCGACAAAGGCATCCTCACCACCCGCGGCAACCCGGTCACCCACCAGGACATGCGGGACATGCTCATCCGGCCGCGCAACGCCGGCATCGCCGTCTACAAGGGCGAGGAGGTCGGCAAGGGCCAGTGGGAGCCGATCGTCGACGAGGCGAAGTACCGCGCGGTCGTAGCGATCCTCAAGGACCCCGCCCGCCGGACGACGCCCGGGGCGACGCCGAAATGGCTGGGATCGATGCTGTACCGGTGCGGCCGCGGCGACTGCCCGCACTTCGTGTACGTCACCCAGTCCGGTGGCCGCCGGTTCCCGTCGTACCGGTGCCAGACCGGGCATGGCGGCGGCCGGCGCGCCGAGGTCGTCGACCAGTACGTCGAGGACACGATCGTGGAGCGGCTGTCCCGGCCGGACGCGCACGAGCTGCTGGAGCCCGCCCCGGAGGGCGTGAACGTGGCCGCGCTCCAGGCGGAGGGCGAGCAGATCCGCGCGCGGATGCGGGACCTCGGCGGCCTGTTCGGTGCGGGCCAGCTCGAGCTGGGGGCGTTCACCGAGGGCATGGACACCGCGCGCGGGCAGTTGGAGGGCGTCACGCGGCAGCTGGCGCGCGCTGCGACTGCGGATCCGCTGGCCGGCCTGGTGGGGGCGCCGGACGTGCGGGAGGCGTGGAAGGCGTTGGGGCTGGACCGGCAGCGGGCGGTACTGAGGGCCCTGGTGGAGGTGACGCTGAAGACGCCACGGCCCGGCCGGATGCCGGACGGCGGGTACTTCGACTACGACGCCGTGGCGTTCGATTGGAAACGCGGCGGCGTTAAATGATGCGAAGCAATGATGCATTGGCGCGCCTCATTCGGTGTCGCTATCACGCGGCTCTACCAATCGCACCACGGCGCGAACAAACATGTCCTGCGCCGTTGCACCCCAAACCGCCGTCCCCCTAAGCGCGGTGAGGAAGTAGTTCGAGACCTCGCCCCCCTCGACTACCTTCTTCGCCAACTTTACAACTTCGCGCGCTTCCAACGTCTCCGACCGGTATCGCCGTCGCCCGTCGACTTCGGGTCCCACCTGCACTGGTCGATAGAAATGGACACCCTTCATCTCTCCGTTCGCCTCCAGCAGTGCCTGCGCTGCCGATACGCACGCGGACCTGTCGATTTCGTCGACGATCCGTCGCGGGATCTTTGCGGCATCCAGAACCCGACCGCTGGCACGCAAAGCCGAATAGAAGGACAGCTGAATCGTCTCAAGGGATTTTCGTAGCTCCTCGACATCTTGGTCATACGTATAGGCCGTGATCGCCAGAGCGAGGAGCTGAGCCCTCGCGATGTCCGAGCCTCGCGCTTCCAGCGTCATCAGCTGCTGCCGCGCCACTTCGACTTCCCTATCGTTTTGTGCGCGCTCCGCTGCAATTTCGTCTTTGAGTCGGTCCAGGTCTGTCCTTCCCGACAGGAAGAACCCGATGTCGCGACCAAGCACATCCGCTAGCGCTACGACCTCGACGAACTGAGCAGGGCGGTCGGCACCCTCGGTCTTGGCGACTGTCGTCTGCACCCAGTTGAAGCCGTATGCCTTCATGGCATCGGCCACACCCTGCTGCGAGAGTCCCCGCGCGACCCTCGCCAGCCTGAGCCGACGCCCTAGTTTCCGCCGTAGCCGGGCCGCCTGGGACACCTCAGCGTCACCGTTGGCTTGCGTTGACTCGCGCTTATCCGTCATGAGGATGAAGAGTACCGGGAAGTTGAGCCCTGACAAGGTTGACAGCCGCTGGGTGGCGGTGCATGCTCCATGAGCATCACCGATCACCGGTGTCGCATCCTTGAGAAGGTTGACCATGGAGCACTACCTCACCACCGCTGAGGTCGCAGCCCGCTACCGCACAGTGCCCGGCACGGTCCGGTACTGGCGGCACGTGGGCTACGGCCCCAAGGGCACCAAGGTCGGACGCCGCTTCCTGTACCCGGCGTCTGCCATCCAGAAGTTCGACGAAGAGCTGCTCGCCAAGACGGCGAGCCACGGCGCCGCTCCGGAGGTCCAGTCCGGAGCGTCCGCCACTGGAAACGACGAAGCGGCCGGGGTCCAGCCGGCCGCCTCTGTCGAGCACTCCGCACCTACCGCTAAGTAAGAAACGAGACGCTCATGCAGCACATCGTACCGACGTCAACGGAGACGTCGACCCGACCTGACCAGCGCGACGGCGCCCGCCTTGACCTGGCGCGCGTCATCGAGGCCCTCCCGGACGCGGTCGCCACCGCCATGCAGGCGGTGCTCCCCGACCAGTACACGCCCGAGCTGGCCGCGCAGATCGCCGAAGACGCGGCGGCCCAGCTGGCCCACAAGCAGCCCTCACCCGGCCACTTCCCCTGGTGCCGACCGGGAGCATGCATCGCCCACACCGCCGACGACGGCGACTCCTGGACCGAGCACATCGGTGCCGAGCATCACGTCGTGTTCCCCAGCAGTGCTGAGCGTCCGCTGCACCTCGTCGCACAGCTCGGCTACGACCCGAACTGCGACGACGCGCCCACCGTGCACCTGTCCGAGGACAGCGGGAACGTTTCATTCCTCGACACCGCCAGCACCGCGCTGGCCGCCGATCGAGCCGGACAGCTCGCGGCCACGCTGCGGGAGTTGCACGGCCAGATGAGCAGGACAAGCTCCGTCTTCCGCGACGACGGCCCCCTCACCGCCCAGTTGCGCGGGGCCGAGTGGATGGCCCGGTGGAGCTGCCCGCCCTGGTGCATCTCGGAACACGGCGACCGGTTCGGGATGGACTGGCACTCCACCGCTCCCGTCGAGACCACGCTGCGGGACATCGACGCCAGCACGCCGGAGTCCGAGAACGCGCGCATCCCGTTCCTGGCCGCGCGCATCGTTCTCTCGAACGACAAGGCGCAGGCCTACGGCCGCGAGACCCGCGTCTGGCTCGACTACGGCACCACCACCGGCGAGCTCACGGCGGCCAAGGCCCGCGAGGTGCTCACCGCGATGCGCGGCTTCGTCATCGAGCTGGAGGCCGTCGTCGACCAGGCCGAGGAGATCGCCATGGACGACTTCGACGGCGACTCGGAGATCGCCCGCTTGGACCGGGAGGCCGGGGACCGGGACATCGCCCGTCGCACGGCCGAGCTGGAGGCCAAGGCGGACGCCATCCTCGCGGTGGCCCGCGCATGAGCACCGCGACCAACGCGCTGGCGGCCGGGGGGAGCGCCTCCGGCCGCCAGGCCCGCGCCGACCGTCCGGTCCGCTTCGAGGACCCCGAGCGGAACGCCGCCTACTGGCGGCGCATCGACCGCATCGTGGCCGCCGCCCCGCCCCTCAGCGATGAGCAGCGCGCCATCATCCGCACCGCCTTCACCCAGCCCGAGGCACGGAGGGCAGCATGAACGACCGCCGACCCGGCGAATGGCCCGCCGGCCTCAGCCCCACGCCCGTCGCGACCGCCCCGGACGACACCCCGCCGCCCCCGCAGGGACCGCCCGTCGAGGTGCCGGTACCCGAGGTCCGCCTCGTCGTCACCGTCGACCTCACCGGCCGGTACGACACCCACGCCCAGGTCAGCCACGACCTCTACGAGCAGACCCGGTACTCCACCGACTGCCACACCGCGGTCGTCCGCCTCGGCGAAGACGCCCTCCGCGTCGGCATGAGCCTCGGCAGCGCGATCGCCTCCCGGTTCTTCCTCGCCGCCCGCGAGGTCGAGATTCACGTCCCGGCCGGGACCCGGTGGGCCTACATCGCCACCGAGGCACAGCAGCACATGCGGCGCTACGCCGCCGACCACGCGCGGACGCTCAACCGGACACGAACCCCCGGCTGACCGGGGAGCGCACCGCGGCCCCGGACCACTCCCCCTGGCCCGGGGCCGCGCGCGCACTCACGAACCCCACAGGCCCCGCTCGTAGAAGAGAGCACGTTCGTGAACAGCACCACCACCCTCCCGCTGTTCAGGGAGGACACCGAGAAGGACGAGGCGCCGATCCAGCGGCAGCCCGCCCGCCTCGGCATGGCCGCCGCCGCGGCCCGCGTCGTCGCCTACCGCGACACGCAGTTCGAGGACGGCGAGCCGCGCGCGCTCCTCGTCGTCGACTGCCCGTTCTGCGACCACCAGCATGTCCACGCCGCCGGGCTCGCCGCCGCGCCGCGCACCTGCCCCCGCAGGTCCCGCTGCGTCGGCCGCCCGACCGGCACGTACTACTTCCCGGCGGTGCAGCGTGACCGATGAGACGGAGCCGACCGCCCACCTGACCACCCCGGTGGCAGGCGGCGCGTGGCTCGCGGAGCACCAGTTCGCGGTGTTCCCTGTCGACCACCCCGAGCTGAACCGGTGCTCGGGCATCGGCAAGGGCCACGACCCGACGACCTGCAGCCAGCGGGGCAAGCACCCCTCCGTCCCGTTCACGCGCGAGCACACCACGGACCCCGCGGCCATCCGCCGGCTGCTCGACGCGCGCCCGCAGAACGTCGGCGTCTTCGTCGGCGCGTGCACGGGCCCCGACGGCGAGCAGCTGCTCGTCATCGACAGCGACCGGCTCGGCGCCATCGAGGACGTCGCGAAGGCCCGGGGCGAGACGTGGCCGACCACGATGCGGGTGCGCACCGCCAAGGGCTACCACGACTACCTCTGGGCGCCCGCCGACCTGAAGCTGGGCAACAAGCTCGGCGCCCTGGACGGCCAGTTCGACGGCGACGTCCGCGCCGGGAACGCCTACGTGATCGGCCCCGGCTCCCTGCACCAGTCCGGCGTCATCTACACCCTGGAGGACCCGGGGCAGCCGCCGGAGCAGGCGCCCGCCTGGCTCCTCGACGCCCTCACCGCGCGGCCAGCGCCCGCGGCCGCGCCGGTCGGCACGGTCACCATCGCTGCGGATCGCCTCGACGCCTACACCCGCAAGGTGGTGCAGCAGGAGTGCGACGCGATCGCTCGCGCGCTGGACGGCGACCAGAACAACACGATCAACACGGCCGCGTTCAACCTCGGCACCCTCGTGGGCGCCGGGGCGCTGACCGAGAGCGAAGCCCGCGAGCACCTGCTCGCCGCGGCCCGGGCGGGCAACCACCCGGAGGGGCGGGCGCTGCCGACGATCGCGTCCGGGCTCGGCGCCGGCATGGCGCAGCCCCGGCACCCCTGGCCCCCGGCGGGCCGTGACGACGTCTCCCGCCTGCTTCCGCACCAGCCCGCGGGGACGACTTCTGTCATTTCTGTCAGGCAGTCTCTAGGGGCTGAGGATGGGTGGGAGGAGCCGCTCTCCATCGACCGGCCCACCCTCGCCCCGTTCCCTGTCGACCTGCTCGGGCCGAACCTGGCGGCCATCGTGAAGGCGGTCACGGCGCAGGTGCAGGTGGCCCCGGACATCCCCGCGATGATCGCCCTGGCGGCCGTCTCCGTGGCCGTCGGCGGGCGCGCGCAGGTCCGGGTCCGGCCGGGCTGGTCCGAGGCCCCTGCCCTGTGGACGGCCACCGTCGCCGGTGCAGGCGAGCGCAAGAGCGCCGCCGAGGCGCCGTTCAGCGACACGCTGCGCGGCCTGGAACGGGAACTCCAGGCGAAGGCCGTCCCGGAGATCGAGGACGCCGAGCAGATGCTGAAGATCGCCCAGGCGCGCCTCGACGACGCTGAGAAGGCCGCCATCAAGGCGAAGCCCGACATGCGGGCGCTCCGCATGGACGAGGCCAAGCTGGCCAAGCAGGAGCTGCGGGAAATGGGTCCCGTGCCCGCGCTGCCCCGACTGCTGTTCGGCGACATCACCCCGGCCGCGATGCCCGTGAAGGCCGCGCAGCAGGGCGGCCGCATGGGCGTCATCCACTCCGAGGGCACCCTGATCAAGCAGATGGGCGGCCTGTACAACAGCGGCACCTCGGACACCGGGTTCGCCCTGGACGCCTACGACGGCAAGGCCATGCCGGTGGACCGCATCGGCCGGGACTCCATCGAGATGGAGAGCGCACACCTGACGATCGGCCTGCTCGTCCAGCCGATCATCCTCGAACAGCTCGGCCGCAAGAAGGACGACGAGATGCTGCACAACGGCTTCGTGCAGCGATTCTTGTACGGCTTCCCGGCGTCCCGTCTCGGCTACCAGGACCCCCGCGGCTCCGTCCCGATCCCCGCCGAGGTCATGGACGACCTTCGGTACCGGCTCGGGCGACTCGTCCACGGCCTGTGGAAAACCGCCATGGTCCGCGCGGTGACCTTCACCGACGAGGCCAGCGAGGAGATGTACGTCTTCCAGGAGCAGATGCAGGAGCGGCTCCGGCGCGGCGGCGACCTCCACCCGATGGCCTCCTGGGCGAGCAAGCTGCCTGGCAAGCTCGCCCGGATCGCCGCGCTCATCACCCTCTACGAGGACCCGGACGCCACCCAGGTGCAGGCGGCACAACTCCGTGCCGCCCTGGCGATGGCCCCGTACTTCGTCACCCACGCGCGGCTCTGCCTCGACCTGATGGGCACCAACCGGGACGCCAAGCTCATGCCGGCCCGGGACGTCCTGGAGTGGCTGCGCCGCCGCAAGGAGGACAAGCGGCGCGAGCCCTTCACCGTCCGCGACGCGCAACGCGGCGTAGACGGCAACTCGTGGGGCCCGGACGGCGTGACCTCCGAGACGGTCCAGGACGCCATCCACGTGCTGGTCGACAAGGGCTGGGTCGTCCCCCTGCCGCCTCCCGAAAGGCCGGAGGGACAGCGCGGCCGGGCCCCCAGCCCCCGCTTCGCTCCCCACCCCCTCGTCTGGGATTCCTCCTGGAAGAAGAAAGAAGTAGAAGAAACACGCCTTAGGAGTGCCTGACAGAAATGACAGAAACCCTGCGGCACCCCGCGGCCGCCACTGGCACGCTCTTCGACCCGCGCAGCGATGAACACGCGCGCGCACTGACCGACCTCTACCGGGCCTACCTCCTCGAGGAGGCCGAACGCACCCGCGAGCACGCGCCCGGCATCCCCGTCGCGGTCTGGCTGCAGACCGCGCTCCTGTCGGTCGACGGCGTCTTCGTCGCGTTCTGCTCGGTCGACCTGAAGCGCCGCTCCGTGGAACTGGTCTACGTCGCCCCGGAGCACCGCGGCCGCGGCCTGGCGAGCGTCCTACTCGCCGACCTGGCCCGGACGTGCCCCACCCAGCTCACTGTGAAGGCGCCGCTCTCCCCCGACGGCGAGGCCCTCGCCGCCAGCGTCGGGCTGCCCGTCGTCCACCCGGACGCGGAGCAGGTAGAGCAGGGCCTGACCGCCCAGCGGGAGATGAAGCGGGCGCTCGACCGGCAGTGCCGGCACCGCCGGGGCAACCCGGCCGCCGTCTGCCGTCGGTGTCTGCGCGCGCTGCTCACCCGTTCCGCCGAGGCCCACGTCAGGGGCTACGTCGCGCTGGTCAACAACTACTGGAGGTCCCCTCGATGACCACGAACGAGATCCTGATGCTGGCCGTCGGGCTGTCGCTCGGCGCCCAGTCCATGCACCTGCTGCACGCCTACTGGGACAACCAGGCCGCCCGCCGCAGCGCTGCCCAGGCCGAGGCCACGCTGAAGCGACTGGCCGGCGACCGCTACCTGAGCAGCTTCCGCCTGTACCGCCTCGGCGTGCCGCCCTCCGTCCCGGCGCCGGGCGACCCGCACCCGGCCGAGCTGCTCGAAGCGTCCGTGCGGGACTTCGAGCTGAAGCTGTGGGACGCCGCCGACCGCGTCGAGGACGCCGCCCGCCGGGACGGCCTGCTGTGACCGAGTGCGAGGTGTGCGGGACGGAAACGAGCGGTCGGTACCTGTGCGGCCGTCATGCCGAGCGGCTCGCCGAGCGGCTGGCCGAACTGCCCAAGGTGTACGACGAGGTCGCCGAGTGCCTGGTGCCCCGCCGGTCCGGGCCCGCCGAGTTCGTCACGGCGACCCCGGCCGGCCCGCGCTCCCCGCTCGACGAGGACGTCCTCGACACGGTGAACACCGCGCGGGCCGCCGAGGTGACCCACCTGTGGCGGGTGGACGTGCAGCGCGTCCGCTGGCCGCACCACGGGGCGCCCGCCCCGGCCGGCCTCGCCGCGGACTGCCGGTGGCTCGCGATGGAACTGGAGTGGATCGTCGAGCACTACCCGGCGGCCGGTGAGCTGGCGCGGGAGGTGCGGGAGCTGGAGTTGGCCGCGCGGTCGATCGTCGGCGATCCGGCGCCCCGCCCGCAGCGTCTGGGGACCTGCGTGGCGGTCGACGGCGAGGGCGTGGTGTGCGGGGCCGTGATCTCCCGGCTTCCCGGGCAGTCCCGGGTGGCGTGCCGGTGGTGTGGCTACCGGTACGAGTCGGAGCAGGACTGGCTGACGCTGCTGCACTTCCAGCCCACGGCGGCCGCATGACTATCACGGGGGGCCGTGATAGTCTCCTGTCTGTGACCGAAGAACCCTGGCGGGTTCGGTTCAGGCGCGAGGAAGAGCTGGTGGAACAGCTCCAGTCGCAGCTGACCGAAGCGCTCAAACGGCGCGGCAAGGCACTCGCCGACGGCAAAGCCGAACTCGGCAGCGCCTACAAGGTCGCGAAGGACGTCGGACGGAGCTACACCTCCATCAACGACGCGATCAAGAAGTACCGCACAACCGAATAGAAGCGGGGCCGGCCGTCAGCTCCCGGGTGGTGGAACACCCGAGGCGCGCGCGACGACCGACCCCTACCGCACCGGAGCGCTGACACGCACCGGCACTTGATCACGAACGAGATCGGACCTCGTTATGACCCAGCAGAACCCTAGCCTGCACTCGCGCAGGCTGATCGCCGCGGGCATCATCCGCCGCAGCCCGGGCCGCACCCTCACCGTGCGCGTCACCGCGGCCGGCGTCACCGGCGCCATCGCCAAGAACGGCGGTGCCCGATGAGCAACATCCGCGAGCCGCTCTACGGCGCCGCCGCGGCCGCCGTCCGCAACCAGCTCCGCGAACCGACCGACCTCGAGGTCGCCGTGGGCGTCGCGCAGCGACTCCTCGACAGCGACCAGGTACTGTCGCTCCGCGAAGGTCTGCGCCTGCTGCTCCGCGCCCTCGGCGCCGAGCCGGACACCACCGCGGCCGCCGACGAGCCGCCCGCGGTCACGGCCAAGCCCACCGGCCCCGGCTGCGGCGCCCCGGCGAGCGTCTGCGTCGAGGGCTACAGCCCGCGCGACGGCCGCGCTCACGGGAGCCTCGACCACGCCGTCTACGCCTGCACGGTGCACGCCACCGATGCTCGCACCGACTGGCTGCACGGCTTCACCACCTACACCTGCGCGGGCACGCCCGTGGACCGCCGGTGCGGCGAGCGCTTCGACCACACAACGCTCGGCGGTGGCCAGTGAGCACCGAGCCCCGCACCGTCACCCTCACCACGCTGGACCACGGCAACGTGACCATCCCCGAGCCCTCCTGGTGCCGCGGCCACGACGACCACCATCCCCGCACCTACCGCACCGACCTCACCCACAACACCCCCGACGTCCCCCTGACCGCCCGCGGCCGCAGCATCGGAGACGCCGGCATCTCGCAGGCGCCCTGCGCCGAGCGCAGCACCCGCGACGTCCAGGCGCACGTCGTCCTCTCCTTCGAAAGTGTCGGCGGCTTCGACCCGGCCGGCCTGTACGACTTCGCCGCCGAGCTCGACACGCACGCCGACCGGCTGCGCGACCTCGCCGACGAACTCACCCGGCTGCGAGGCGAAGGGCAGTGAGCAACGACTACCTGAAGTGGGGTGCCCTGGCCGCCGCGCTCGTCGCGACGGCCTCGGCCGAGTACGACCTCGCCCGCGCGGTCGGCTTCAACCAGTGGG
The DNA here is from genome assembly GCF_041538145.2 of Streptomyces sp. MMCC 100. NCBI lineage: Bacteria > Bacillati > Actinomycetota > Actinomycetes > Kitasatosporales > Streptomycetaceae > Streptomyces > Streptomyces sp. MMCC 100. The sequence goes on along the minus strand of NZ_JBGORK020000001.1, from coordinate 158,282 downwards.
TGGCGGCGGCCGTGCCCGGCGCCCTGGACATCTACACCGTCCGGGCCCTGCACGCGCACCGTGACGTGTTCGCCGCCGTCGCCGCGCTCATCGCCGTGAACGCGGCGAGCCATCTCGTCACCACCGGGCTGCTGCCGGTCGACGTGTGGCTGGTCGTCGCCGTCGCCGCGATCGCCCCGCTCGTTTTGTGGAGGGTTCACCGCCTCGCCGACACCCCCGAACCCGAGGCCGCCGAGGTACGCGACGAGTACGCCCTCGAACCGGAAGCGGAACCCGTACCCGCCGTACCCGCACCCGCGCGTCCGGCCCCCGCAGCTGTACCCGCCGGAGTCCGGCTGCTGCCGATCGTCGCCCGGCCGGCGCCCACCGGGACGGCCCTCGTACCCGCAGCCGAGTACGCCCGGGTACGCCCCCAGGTACACGCCGAGTACGTACCCGAGACCCGCGTGGGCGCTGTACCCGACTGGACCGTCGACGGCGACTACGCGGCGCCCACCGAGGAGCCGCTGCCGCTCACCGAGTACGGCCTCGGCTTGGCCGCCGAGGCGTTCAAGGAGCAGTTGCTGGCCGGGGATCTGCCGTCGATCCGGGCCATCAAGGACCGGCTGTCCGTCGGCCAGCCCAAGGCCAAGGAGATCCAGGACGCGTTCCGCACCGCCCTCCAGGCGCGCGCTGCGGGGGTGACGGCATGAGCGACGCCCTGGCGAAAGCAGAAGCCGCAGCCCGCGAGGCCGCCCAGAACACGGTGAACGTCGAACAGATCGTCGCCGCCGTCCTCGCAGCTCAGCAGGCACGGCAGCAGCCCGCCCCGCAGCACCAGTGCGAGCACCAGCACAAGCCGCGGCGGTCGGCCGGCGAGTGGCTGGGCATCTCCTGCGCCGTGTGCGTTGGCGGCGTCGGCATCGCCTTCGCGTCGCTGGCGCTGGCCATCCTCGGCGGCACCGCCGCGATCGTCGTCCTGGTCCTCCGGTCCATGTGGATCGACTTCCAGAAGCGCCGCTGACGGCTGCCCGATCCGCCCGAGTGTGACGGGCGGTGAGGGGAGCCGGACAGCCCGGCCCGCCACGAGGAGGAACCAGTGGACCGCACTGAGCAGCTGGAACAGGCCCGCGAGGCCGTAGAAGAGGCCCAGCGCCTCGCCCGCGAAGCGCACCGGCACGTCGCATCCAACCCGATGGCATCCACCACCCTCGCCGCCGCGTCGGCCGCGTGGGCGGACGTCGCCCGCACCCACGCCGCCATCGCCGCCCTGCTCCCCGACACCACCACGGAGGCCTGACGATGCCCGCCACCAACCACGACGACCTGACCTGGAGCGAGATCGCCCAAGTCGTCCGCATCGGCGCCAAGGTCCAGCGCCGCAAGGCCCGCGGCAAGGGCGGCATCGCCCGCCTGGAGAAGCAGGCCGACGAGATCGTCGCCAAGGCGCAGGCCCGCGAGAACGCCCGCCGCAAGAAGTAGGTACGCCCCGGGGCGGCCGTACCCGGCCAGGTACACCGGCCGCCCCGGGCCCCCGATCACCCACCTGAGCAACCGGAGAGACCAGCATGACCGACCTTCACGCCCCCGCCCACCCCGGCGCCTCGGGTACGCCTGTACCTGCTGTACCTGAGCAGCCGGGTACGGCGGGTACGCCGGGTACGCCCGCCCGCGACGCCGTACCCGCCGAGAAGACCGGCGAGCCGAAGCGGAACCGCCGCCGGGTACGCATCGACCACCTTCGCCACGTCGTCGTCGAGGTCCGCGAGCACGCCGGGTACAGGACCGTCGTCCGGCACGCCGCCTACACCGCCGGCGGCGCCCGCCTCCTCACCCGCCGCGCCTGGGACTCCCGCACCACCGCCCGCCACGAGCGGATGATGCGCGCCGCCGAAGCCGCCGGAAACGAAGAGCTGGTCCGCCAGTGGGAACAGCGGGCCTACGCCTACCGGTTCGCCCGCCACCGCCGCCGCGTCGAACTCCTCCAGATGGCCATCAACGCGCCCAAGGCCATCGGCTACGCCACAGCGACCGGCGTCGGCACTCTGCTGATCCTCGGCTTCCTGATCACCCTGGGCACCGGGGACACCAGCGACCTCCTCACCCCCATCGAGGCCGTCGTCGACTTCGTCGGGTGGGTATCCTTCCTCGCCTCGGTCATCTGGGAACCGGCCCTGTACTCCCTGCCGCTCATCGCCCTCGGCGCCGCCTGGACCGTCGGCCGGCGCCAGCACACCGCCCCTGCCTGGGCCCTGCCCGCCGACGCCGAAGACCGCGACGTCGTCCCCGACGAGGGCGCCATCATCAAGGCCCTCAGCAACCTGGGCATCGCCCCGCTGAACAAGGCCATCAAGGACGGCTGGCAGCCCCGCTGGGTGTCCCCCACCACCCGGTCCGGGCCCGGCTGGCACACCCAGCTGCAGCTCCCCATGGGCGTCACCGTCGAGATGGTCAACGGGAAGAAGAAGGTGCTCGCGCACAACCTGCTGCGCAAGCCCGTGGAGGTGTGGCCGACCGAGCCGCCGAAGCTGCCCGGCACCCTCGACCTGTGGGTGGCCGACCAGGGCTCCCTGTCCGGGCCGACCCCGCCGTGGCCGCTGCTCACCGAAGGCACCGTCGACTACTTCAAGGGCGTACCGGTCGCCGTGTCCCAGCGCGGCGAACCCATCATGGGCAAGCTCATGGCCGCCAACTGGATGGTCGGCGGCATCATGGGCTCCGGGAAGTCGTCCCTGGTCATCGCGCTGCTGCTCGGCGCGATCCTCGACCCGCTCGTGGACGTCGAGGCCTACGTCATGGCCTACAACGTCGACTACGACCCCCTGAAGCCCCGGCTGCGGGCCCTGGTCAAGGGCGACGAGGACGAGCAGATCGAGGCCGCCGTGCACGCGCTGCGCCGCCTGCGCGACGAGGTCACCGAGCGGGGCAAACTCCTCGAAGAGCTGGGCGGCGACAACACCAAGCTGACCAGGGAGCTGGCCCAGAAGGACCCGCGGATGCGGCCCAAGGTCGTCGTCTTCGACGAGTGCCACGAGCTGTTCATGCACAAGGAGCACGGCAAGGAGGCCGCCGAGCTGGCCGTGAAGGTGATGAAGAAGGCCCGGAAGACGGGCATCACCCTCGTGTGGGTCACCGTGTCGCCCACGGCCGACAGCATCCCGCGAGACGTCACCCGCAACACCAGCCACCGTGTGGCGTTCGCCGTCGGCGACCACGTCGCCAACGACGGCCTGCTCGGCTCCGGCAAGCACAAGGCCGGCGTCACCGCCACCACCCTCATCCCCGGCGAGGACGTCGGCACCGCCGTCACCGTCGGCTTCACCAACAAGCCGTTCGAGGTCATCCGCTCCCACTACGTCGCCCGGGAGGCGGAGAAGGGCGTGGACGAGGTCACGCCGGTCGTCAAGCGTGCGCTGAAGGCCTACAAGGTCGGCGACGTCTGGGAGGTGCCCGAGACGGCGGCCGCCGACGTGCTCACCGACGTGGCCGCTGTCCTCGGTGACGAGCCGCGCATGCTCACCCAGGAGGTCCTGCACCGGCTCGCCGAGCGGAACCCGTCGGCCTACCTGGAGTGGGGACCGACCGACCTGAAGGCGGCCCTGGAGCCCTACGGCGCCGAGCAGTACAAGAGCGGCGGGAAGTCCATGGTGTCCCGCACCCGCATCCAGGAGGCCATCCTCGACCGCCTCGCCGAGGCCGACGAAGACGAGGGAGACCCCGAGATCTGAGGGAGTTCTCCCCACCCGCCTCCCTCCCCTGCCTCCCTCGGCGCGACCTGCGGAAACGCCCGTTGAGGGAGGCGGGGGAGGCCGCCCGAGGCAGCGCTGGAAAACGGGAAACAGGCCCGTTTGGCTCCCCTCCGCTGCCTCCCTCCCTGGCGGCATCATGGAGGGCATGGAGTCGCAGATGATCCGCCCCGGCCACCTCACCGCCCACCAGACCGCGCGGCTCCTCGGTGTGAGCCTGGCCGGCGTCCGCCAGCTCGTCCGCCGCGGCCAGCTCGCCCGCTCCGGCGGCACCGATCGGCAGCCCTGGTACGCCGCCGCCGACGTCGCTGCCCTGGCCGCCGTCCGCCGCACACGGGCCGCCGCTTGACCGCAGGTCAGCGACCTGTCACGATCTCGGTGAACAGCTGTGCCTCGAAACAGGCACCCACAGACGCACGACGAAGCCCCGACCGCATGGGTTCCCGGTCGGGGCTTCGTCGTGTCACAGCACCATCACCCTGGCTTCACAGCGCCCCCACATGACCGATGATGGCCCCGCCAGCATCAGCCATCCCTGGGGGGACCATGCACGCCCGCACCACGACCGCCGCCGCTCTCGCCGTCCTCGCCCTCACGCTCACCGCGTGCAGCAGCGACGACGACAGCGATCAGGCGGCCGCGCCGAGCAGTCCGGCTGCCGCCGCGCCCGCCAGCGCCGCACCCGCAGGCGCACGGCATTACGAGACAGCGCAGGACATCGCCGACGCGCTGAAGGCCGCCGGCCTCACCGTCTCGCAGCCCAAGGAACAGAAGGACGCCTCGTACATCACCGAGGTCGGCGGCACGCCGTACAGCCTCACGATCACCGACGGGGACGGCCCTGCGTCTGGCGAGGCCGGCATCAATCTCTTCCCCAACCCCGAGGCCCTCGCCGCGTGGATCCCGTTGTCGAAGCAGTTCGGCGGCATCGCGGTCACCGACGACAAGTGGGCGGTCAGCCTGCCCACCCGCGACGAGGCCGCCCGCACTGACAGCGAGCGCCTCGCGCCGAAGATCGCCAAGGCCCTGGACGGCACCGTGCAGCAGTAGCCGCCATGGACACCCGAGGCCCTGCCCGCCGGCGGGGCCTCCGTCATGCCGGGAGGACCGCGTGGCCACCGACCGCAGCGAGCTGGTCTCCTACGAGTTCCGCCAGATCCGCGCGCGCATCCTCGCCGAGTCCGACGTGTGCATCGTCTGCGGCCACGGCCACGCCACCGCCGTCGACCACATCCAGCCCGTCAGCAAGGGCGGCGCCCGCCTGGACCCCGACAACCTGGCGCCCATCCACGGCAACCGCGGCTGTCCCGTCTGCCTCCGCAAGTGCAACAACGAGAAGGGCGACAAGCCCCTGGCCGCCGTCGTCCAGCTCCACACCAGCGTCGACTGGTTCGCCGGACCGTAGCCGCCTGCCACTACCCACGGTGAAGGCGCGGCGAGCCGCGGCGCCACCGGCAGCGGCACCGCGTCCAGGCCCCGCCGCGGCTCGGCGCCGTCGGCCGGCGGACGCACGCCTGCCACGCTGGCGACAGAGCACTGCCCCCTCCGGCCGCACGCGAGCACACACAGTGCCGAGCATCGTCGCAGGTCAGAGCGGTGATCGTCCCGGCTCGGCGGCGGCCGGCCGTCCGTTCTTTGGACAGGGGTCGATCCCAACCCCGCGCCCCCCTGCCATTTTTCTCCCCCCGGCGTGATCACGGCCGGACGATCATGGAAGGGGGTGCCGTGGCGAGGCAGCCGAAGCGCCAGGCCGGCCCGGTCGAGACCACGGTGCGTGACGACGTGGAGCAGCTCGGGGACCTGGTCGGCGTGGAGCCGTCCCTGTCCGAGATGGCCTACGCCCTGGCCCGGGAGATCGACGCCGGCGGCGGGGAGGACGGCAAGCAGCTCCCCTCGTTGAACCGCGAGCTCCGGCAGACGCTCGCCCAGCTGCTGGAGGGGCGGGCTGCTGACGATGACGACGACCTCGGAGACCTGGGCTCCCCCGACTGAGTTCGCGGAGGATCTGCGGGAGCGGTACGGGTTGGAGTGCCCGCCGCGTTGGGGGACGCCGCGGCACCCGGACCGGCCGTCGCTGGGGCCGAAGCTGTGGAAGGTCATGGCCAAGCTCGGCGCGCCGCCGATGCCGTGGCAGCGGTACGTCTCCGACGTCGCCCTGGAGATCGATCCGGCTACGGGCCGGTTCGCGCACCGCGAGGTGGGCCTGTCGGTGTCCCGGCAGCAGGGCAAGACGGAGCTGTGTCTGGGGGCGCAGGTTCACCGCGGCCTGGCGTGGCCGCGGCAGAACATCGTGTACGCGGCGCAGACCCGGGGCATGGCGCGGCAGCGCTGGGAGGACGAGTTCTGGGAGAAGATCGCGGGCTCGGAGCTGGCGCGCATGGCGCGCATCCGGAAGTCGAACGGCAACGAGGCCATCCTGTGGGGCAAGACCCGCTCGAAGATGGGCATCACGGCGAACACGGAGAAGGCCGGCCACGGGCCGCCGCTGGACCTCGGGTTCATCGACGAGGCGTTCGCTCACGAGGACGACCGGCTGGAGCAGGCGTTCTCTCCGGCGATGCTGACGCGGGCCATGGCACAGCTGTGGTGGGCGTCGGCGGGCGGCACGACCAAGAGCGTGTGGCTGAACAAGAAGCGGGAGAACGGGCGCGCGCTGATCGAAGCGCTATGGGAGGCGCTCGCCGAGGACCCGGCGGCCGTGCGTCCGCGCGCTGCCTACTTCGAGTGGTACGCGCCGGAGGACATGCCGCGCGACGACCCGGCGACGTGGCGGGCGACGCTGCCCGCGCTCGGGCACACGGTGACTGAGGAGATCATCCAGGCGGAGCTGGAGAAGATGGACCCGGCCGAGTTCGACCGGGCCTACCTGAACCGCACCCGCAAGCCCACCCCGCCGACCGATCCGAACGTGCCCAAGGACAAGTGGGCGGGCCTGGCCGACGCCGGCAGCAAGCCGGTGGCGGACAGCGTGGCGCTCGCTGTCGACGTGTCGCAGGACCGGGCGCACGCCTCCATCGCCGCGGCCTCGCTGCGCGCGGACGGCAAGGTGCACGTGGAGGTCGTGGCCCGCCGACCAGGCACGGCCTGGGTGGTGCCCGCCGTGGCCAAGCTGCACAAGCTGTGGAAGCCCGTCGCGGTGGCGGTCGCCTCGTCGGGTGCGCCGGCCGGGTCGCTCATCGACGACCTGGCGGCCGCGGGCATCGAGTCACCGAAGGACCGGGCCCACCCGCAGCGCGGCGACCTCGCGGTGATGCGCGCGGGGGACATCACGGAGGCGTGCGGGCAGCTGGCCGACGCCATGAACCAGGGCACGGTCCGGCACATCGACCAGGTGCCGCTCACGGCCGCCGTGAACGGGGCGCGGACGCGGCGCAACGGGGACGCCTGGCAGCTGGACCGCACGGCGTCGCTGGTCGACATCAGCCCGCTGTGCGCGACGACGTTCGCCCGCTGGGCGCTGCTCATTCGGGGGCCTCAGGTCCTTGAGGACTACGACGCGCTGGATTCGGTGCTGTGAGGAGGGAGCTGTGGTGAGTCCGACTCTCGGCCCCGACGGGGTGTTTTACCCGGGCGGCCCGCCGCCGTCGGTGGGTGGCTGGCGGCGGATGGGCCGGGCGCTGGTGTCCGGCTTCCGGCGGCTGGGTGCGGTGTCGAAGCGGGCCATCACCTCGCTGCCGTGGATCTCCGGGGGCCCTCGCCCGGGCGCCGTGTCGTCGGCGCAGGCGATCCGACTGATCCCGCTGTTCGCGTGCGTGCGGATCCTCGCCGACTCGATCGCGTCGCTGCCGGTGCAGACGTACCGGAAGAACGGCGCGTCGCGGGAGCTGCTGACGTTCGTACCCTCACTGCTGTTCGCGCCGGCCGCGCGGGACAACCTGTTCGAGTGGCTCCACAAGGCGGTCGTGTCCCTCGCGCTGCGAGGCAACGCCTACGGGCTGATCACCCAGCGGGACGACTTCGGGTTCCCCACGATGATCGAGTGGCTCAACCCGGACGAGGTGTGGGTGGACGAGCTGCGCCCGACGCTGCCGGTCTTCTACTGGCAGGGTCAGGAGGTACCGCGCGAGCAGATCGTCCACATCCCGTGGGTGGTGCTGCCCGGCTGCGTGACTGGGCTGTCGCCGGTGCAGGCGTTCGCCCGCACGATCGGCGTCGGTCTCAGCGCGACGGAGTACGGGCTGTCCTGGTTCGACAACGGCGGCACCCCGCCGGCCACGATGAAGAACTCGGCGAAGGCGATCAACCCGGACGAGGCTGAGGAGATCAGCGACCGTCTGGCCGCCAGGGTGCGCGCGCGTAAGCCGCTGGTGTTCGGCTCGGACTGGGACTTCACCGCGCTACAGGTGAACCCGGAGGAGTCCCAGTTCATCGAGACGATGCGGCTCAACGCCTCCCAGATCGCGGCGATCTACGGGGTGCCGCCGGAGATGGTCGGCGGGGACTCCGGCGGGTCGATGACCTACGCGAACGTGGAGCAGAACGCGATCAACTTCGTCGGGTTCACGTTGCGGCCGTGGCTGTCCCGGCTGGAGGCGAAGCTGTCCGCGCTCATGCCGGGCAAGGAGTTCGTCCGCTTCAATGCCGACGCGATGATCCGCGTCGACCTCCTGAGCCGCTATCAGGCGCACCAGCTGGCGCTGAACGACGGCTGGCGCAACCGCGACGAGATCCGCGCCCTCGAGGACCTGCCTCCGCTGCCGGACGGCCAGGGCCAGGTGTACCTGCCCGTGTCGATGCTCGGCGGCCCCACCAACGACCCGGCCCCCGCGCCGGGCGATCCCAACCCCATTCAGTGAGGAGGCCGACCGTGGCCGACCTGGAGAGGCGCTACACGCCGGTGCCCGTCGAGCTGCGGGCGCCCAAGGAGCAGCAGCGCAAGACCATCAGCGGCTACGCCGCCGTGTTCAACCGCGAGTCGTCCAACCTCGGCGGCTTCGTCGAGGTCGTCGACCCGCGGGCGTTCAACAAGTCCCGCGGCGACGGCTGGCCGGACGTCATCGCCCGCTACAACCACGACGACAACATGCTGCTGGGCACGGTCGCGGGTGGCACGCTGCGCCTGTCGATCGACGACCAGGGCCTGCTGTACGACGTCGACCCGCCGCAGGCCCGCGCCGACATCCTCGAGCTGGTGGCCCGCGGCGACGTCCGCAAGTCGTCGTTCGCGTTCCGCACCGTGGAGGACGACTGGGGGATGACCGACCAGGGGTTTCCGATGCGGACGCTGCTGCGTGCGCAGCTGGTCGACGTCGCTCCGGTCAACATCCCCGCCTACCCGGACTCGTCGGCCGGCCTGCGCTCGCTGGCGCAGCACGTGGGCGCCGACCTCGAAGAGGTCCGGTCGCTGGCCAGTCAGGACGAGCTGCGGAAGCTGTTCCGCCGCAGCGACGGGCCGGGCCCGGCCAAGCCGCAGACGCTGGGTGCCGCCGCGCGGATGGCGCTGCTGGCCCGGCGCGAGTCCCCGCACCTCTGAACCCCTTGGGGCAGGCCGACAGCCACCCCACCTAGCAGCACGACGGCCTGCCTGGTGCGGGCCTTTCGCATGTCGAGGCAGGCCGACAGCCACCTCGGACCACATCCCTGATTCACAGTGAGGAGATCGGACCATGTCCGAGGTAGTGAAGTCCCTGCAGGAGCGTCGGCTGCGCGTCTGGGAGCAGGCCAAGGCGCTGGCCGACGCGGCCGCCGAGGAGAACCGCACGTTCTCCGGCGAGGAAGAGTCCTCGTGGCAGTCCCTGAACGCGGAGCTGGACGCGCTGGACAAGCGCATCAAGGCCGTCATCGACGGCGAGCAGCGCGCGAAGGACGCCGAGGACGCCATGTCCAAGCTGCGCGGCGAGCCCCGCGGCAAGGGCGGTCCGGACACCCAGCCGAACAGCGAGGAGCTGCGGAAGTTCCTGCGCGGTGAGGGCGGTCGCACGTTCGACGTCGTCCCGGCCGGGCCGGTGTCCTTCCGTGACCTGTCCAAGCTGTCCTCGGGTGCGGGCGGCGCGACCGTCCCCACGGACTTCTACGGGCAGCTGGTGGCGCACCTGATCGAGACCAGCGCCATCATGCAGGCCGGTGCCACCGTCCTGAACACGGCCAGCGGCGAGACACTCCAGGTGCCGAAGACCACCGCGCACTCCTCGGCGGCGATCGTCACTGAGGCCTCCGCGATCGGCGAGTCCGACCCGGCGTTCGGCCAGGTCTCCCTCGGCGCCTACAAGTACGGGACCGTCATCCAGGTCTCCCGCGAGCTCCTCACGGACGCGGGCGTCGACCTGGAGGGCTACCTGTCCATGCAGGCGGGCCGCGCGCTGGGCAACGCCTTCGGTGCGCACGCCATCACCGGCGACGGATCCGGGAAGCCGCGCGGCATCGTCACCGACGCGACCGCCGGTGCCACCGGCCCGACCGGCGAGTCCGGCGGGTTCGGATCGCAGTCCGCCGCGGGTGAGGGCGCGGACCTGCTGATCGAGCTGTTCCACTCGGTCATCTCCCCGTACCGCATGTCCAGTTCCTGCCGCTGGATCATGAACGACGGCACGGCGGGCACGATCCGGAAGATCAAGACCACTGAGGGTCAGTACATCTGGCAGCCGTCGGTCGTCGCCGGGACCCCGGACACGATCCTCGGCAAGCCGGTGCTCACGGACCCGAACGTCGCGGACATCGGGCTGTCCGCCGAGTCCGTGATCTTCGGTGACATCTCGCAGTACTTCATCCGCATGGCGGGCGGGATCCGCTTCGAGCGGTCGGACGAGTTCGCGTTCAACGCGGACCTCGTCACCTTCCGGGCGCTGATGCGCGCGGACGCGGCGCTGGTCGACCTGACCGGCGCCGTGAAGACCTACACCGGCGGGGCTTCCTGACCGGACCACCAGCGAGCGGCAGGCCCGTGACAACCAGGGCCTGCCGCTCGCGACCGATGGGAGGATCCCGTGTCCCTGTACGACCAGACCCTCGTCAAGGTGTCGCTCGCGCCGGCTGCGCTGACCGACGGCACCGTCAACGGCACCGCTGTGGACCGCGCCGTGAACGGCGGCATGCAGGAGGCCATGCTCGTCGTCACCACAGGCGTGGTCACCGACGGCTCCCACGCGGTGGCCATCCAGGACTCCGCCGACGGCAGCACCGGCTGGGCCGCGGTTGACGCTGGCCAGCTGACCGGCGCCGCACCGACCGTGGACAGCGCCGACGACGGAGCCGTGTTCGAGATCGGTGTCCGCTCCACCCGCCGCTACCTGCGCGCCGTCGTCGTCACCACCGGGTCGACCACCGGCGGCATCGTCGGCGCCTACCTCGTCCTCAACTCGCCCCGCTACGCGCCGGTATCCCGCGCCTGAGGAGGACCCTGTGCAGATCCGCATGCTCGTCACCATGTCCGGCACCCGCAACGGCAGCAGGTGGCCGGCCCGCGGCGAAACCACCGTCCTTCCCGACGGCGAGGCCTCCCGCCTCGTCGCCGCCGGCCTCGCCGAGGAGGTCGCCGAACCCGCCCCGCCGGTGGAGACGGCAACACCTCCGCCCGCCGAAGTGACCGCCCCGCCCGCGGCCAAGCCGCCGTCCCGGCGCCGCGGCCGCCCCGGTAAGGGCGAGAGCCCCAAGGAGTAGGGCTGTGGCCAACGAGTACGCCGAGCTGTCCGTCCTCAAGGCGATGTTCGAGGTCGAGACGGACGACACCACCCGGGACGCGCTGCTGTCCAAGGCCCTCACCGCCGCGTCGCGCAGCATCGACCGCGCCTGCGGCCGCCGCTTCTACCTGGACGAGACGGCCACGGCCCGCACCTACAACCCGGCGGGCAAGGTGGTGTTCGACGTGTTCGGGGCCCGGCTCCTCATCGACGACGCGGGCGCCGCCCCGATGCTGGTGGAGACCGGGTCGGGCGGCTCGTTCACCCCGTTCACCGGCTACGAGACGGGACCGGACAACGCTCTCGCGCGCGGCCGGGCCATCACGTCCCTGCTGTCTACGTCCTCGAGCTGGGGGCACGGCACCGGACGGGTGCGGGTCACCGCGCAGTGGGGCTGGCCCGCAGTGCCCGAGGAGATCGAGCAGGCCACCCTCATCCAGGCGTCCCGCCTGTACAAGCGCAAGGACTCCCCCGAGGGCGTCATGGGCTCCTCGGAGTGGGGCGTCGTCCGCCTGTCCCGCCGGGACCCGGACGTGTGGGCGCTGATCGAGCACTTCATCCTCCCCGGCTTCGGATAGGAGACGCCATGCAGATCTCCGCTGTCCGTGACGCGATCGCGGACGCCGCCCGCACGGTGGTCCTCCCGGCCGGGATCGGAAAGCTGGTGTGCACCGGCTACGTCCCCGACGCGGTGACCACGCCGTGCTTCTTCGTCGGCGAGGTGGAGGTGTCCTTCGACAAGGCGATGGGCCGCCGCCTGGACGAACTGCTCTTCACGTGCCGAGTGCTGGCCGGCCGCCAGGACGACCGCGCGTCACAGCGCATCGTCGATGCCCTGCTGTCCGGGTCCGGCCCGGCCTCGCTGAAGCAGGCGATCGAGCAGGCGCGCGGCGCCCCGGGCGAGATGGCCCTCGGCGGCCTGGCCGACGACCTCCACCTCCAGCGCGTCCAGGGCTACAGGTGGTTCGAGCACGGCACTTCCACCTACGTCGGCGCCGAACTGGTGATCAAGGTCATCGGAGACGGGAGCACCTGATGAAGATCCGGATCCTGGTGAGCCAGCCGCCCGGCGCCGTGCTGCACGGCCGGCCGTGGCCCACCGAGGGCACCGTGGTCGACGACCTGCCTACCACGGTGGCCGCACATCTGGTCGCCTCGGGCGTCGCCGAGGAAGTCCCCGACGCCCCGCCCGCACGGCGGCGCAAGAGCAGGAAGGAGCACGACGATGGCTAAGAGTGTCCTGCTCAACGTGCGCGCGTTCGCGGTCGGCTTGGATCTGACCAGCGCCTCCAACAAGATCGAGCTGACCACCTCGGTGGAGGAGAAGCCCACCACGAACTACGGCAGCGACGGATACACCGAGGTCGTCGGCGGGCTGGCCTCAGCCGAGATCGCGGGCGAGGGCCAGTGGGAGGCGGGCGACGAGACCCTGGTGGACGACGCCATCTGGGCCCAGCTCGGCGGGGCCGGCCCCTGGTCGGTGAGCGGCAACAACAGTGCCGCGGTCGGCGCGCTGGCGTACTTCACCCGGGCGATGCGGGCGGACTACACGCTGCTGGGCGAGGTCGGCGAGGTCGCGCCGTGGACGTCCACCGCGAAGAGCAGCTGGCCGCTGGTGCGCGGTCAGTTCGCCCACCCGCCCGGCACCGCCCGCACCGCCGACGGCAACGGCACCGGCCTCGAGCTCGGTGCCGTCGCAGCCGGGAAGCGGCTGTACGCGGCGCTGCACGTGCTGTCGGTGGCGGGCACCACGCCGTCCCTGACCGTCCGCGTGGAGTCCAGCGCGGACGACACGTTCGCCGCCCCGACCACCCGCGCGACCTTCGACGCGGCAGCCGAACCGGGCGGGCAGATCGTGCGCACCGACGGCACCGCCATCACCGACACCTGGTGGCGCCTCGCCTGGGACATCACCGGCACCACACCGTCGGTCCTGTTCGCCGCTGCCCTCGGCATCGGCTGACCACCCCATCCCTCAGCCCGGTCCCCGCCTGCGGGCCCGGGCATCTCGTTACGCCTGAAAGGGAGGCCGGCCATGCCGAAGATGGTGCTGACCGCCGAGTACCTGTCCATCAACTCCAACGACCTGTCCGAGTACACCCGGAAGGCCGAGGTGACGGTCGAGGTCGAGGAGAAGGACGTCACGAACTACAAGAGCCTGGGCTGGAAGGAAGTCATCGGCGGGCTCAAGTCCGGGACGCTGGCCTGCGAGTTCCTCCAGGACTTCGCCGCCACGAAGCTGGACGCGATCATGTGGCCGCTGCTGGGCACGGTCGTACCCTTCGAGGTGCGCGCCGACCAGGCCGCCGTGGGCCCGTCCAACCCCTCGTACTCCGGCAACGTCCTGATCGCGGGCTGGTCCCCCGTCACCGGCTCCGTCGGCGACGAGGCGACCGTCTCGCAGGACTTCACGACGTCGGGGGCCGTGACCCGGGCGACGGCCTGATGCCCCGCGCGTCTACGGCGTCGCTCCACCTGGAGCTGACCTCGTCGAACCTGCGCAATGTCAGCAACGCGCTCAAGGCCGAGGAGGACGGCAAGGAGCTGCGTAAGGAGCTGACGAAGAACATGCGCGAGGCCCTCAAGCCGGGGGCCGCGCGCGCCAAGTCCTCGATCATGTCGATGGCGTCCACGACGCCCCATGCCGGCCCCGCGCTGAAGACCGCGATCGCCCGGAAGATACGGCCGGAGGTCCGCATCACCGGCAAGTTCCCCGGCGCCAAGATCAAGGCATTCAAGACGAAGAACCTACGCGGCTTCCCCAACGCCCCGAAGCGCACCAACCGCTCCTCTGGCTGGCGGCACCCGGTCTACGGCAACCGCGAGGTGTGGGTGCAGCAGACCGGCAAGGTCAAGTGGTTCGACCGTGCCTTCGAGGGCGAGCAGGCGCACTACAAGCGGCAGGTCCAGTTCGCCCTGGCGGACATGGTCAACCGCATCGCATCCCGATCCGACTGACCCTGAAAGGCGGGCCTCGTGAAGGTCACGTACAGCCCCGAAGACGGCGACGAGCAGGTCTTCGACTACAACCCCAACCGGCTGATGTCCGCCGAGCGGGAGGCCCTGGAGAAGCGCACCGGCAAGTCCTTCCAGGAGTTCTCTCTGGGCGTCATCCGGGGCAACGCCCTGTGCCGGCGGGCGCTGCTGCACGTCCTGCTCAAGCGGCAGCACCCCACCATCGCGTTCGACGACGTCGACTTCTGCTGGGACGAACTCACAGTCGAGATGACCAAGGGCGAGACCACGCTCATGGTGGAGCGGCTGCGGGAGAAGAAGGGCAACGACGACATGATCGAGGCCCTCCTCGACCAGTACGACAGCGCGCCGGAGGACGAGGGAAAAGCCCGGCTGCCGATCGCCGTCTGAAACACCTCGGCAACGCGGCCCACCTCCTCGGTATCGGCCCGCGCGACTGGGACGAGATGACGGTCGAAGAGGCCGATCACTACCTGGCCTGGCTGGACAAGTACCTCGCGCAGATAGAGAAGGCCGCCAAGAAGCGGCGATGACGCCCGCGCTGAAGGGGGATCGCCGTGTCAGACACCAGTCTCGTCTTCGCTCTGTCGGCCCGGGACGACACCGGCCGGGGTATGCGGTCGGCCCGTCAGACGGTCGACAGCGAGACCGAGGGCATGGCAGACGACGTCGCCGCCAACGGCTCCAAGATGGGCACCGCGCTGGCGGCGGCCGGTGCCGCGGCAGGCGCCCTGGCCGGGGCCGCGATCATGTCCACGCTGTCACAGGCGATGGACGTGTCCGAGGCGACCACCCGCCTCGAGGCCCAGCTGGCGAACACCACCGCCGACGTCGGCGCGGCCACGGACGCCATGACGGACGTGTTCACCGGCGGGTGGGGGGAGTCCGCCACCGAGGTCGGCGACGCGATCAAGTCCGTGACGCTGAACATGGACGAGTTCACCGGCCAGCAAGACCGGCTGGAGGACATGACCAAGAAGACCATGGCCCTGGCCAAGGCCTTCGACCAGGATCTGGAGAAGGCCACCGCGGCGGCCGGCCAGATGGTCAAGACCGGCATGGCCGACAGCTTCGAAGAGGCCATGGACCTCATCGCTGCCGGCCTCAGCAGCGTCGCCAACAAGAGCGACGACCTGCTGGACACCTTCAACGAGTACGGCACCCTATTCCGCCGCATGGGCCTGGACGGCCAGACGGCCCTAGGACTCATCAGCCAGGGCCTCAAGGCGGGCGCCAAGGACTCCGACGCCATCGCCGACGCCATCGGCATCTTCAGCGAGATGGCCCTGGCAGGCGGCGACCAGGTCAACGACGCCTTCAAGTCCATCGGGCTGAGCGGCGCGGACATCGGCCGGCGCATGCGGGCGGGCGGCGAAGAAGCCACCTCCGCGCTGCAGGACACCATGGACGCCCTGCGCGGCACCGACGACGCCACCACCCGCCTGACCGCTGCTCAGACCCTCTTCGGTGACCTCGCCAACACCCAGGCGGACGCCCTGTACGCCCTGGACCCGGCGAGCGCGGCCGCCGCCGGGGGCTTCGACGACGTCGCCGGAGCCGCCGACAAGGTGGTGAAGAAACTCGAGGACTCCCCAGCGATGAAGCTGGAGGCCTTCAAGCGCACGGTGCAGCAGAACGTCATCGACTTCCTGGGCAGCAAGGTCCTCCCGGCCGTCGTCGACTTCAAAGACAAGTTCGGCGCGGCCGCCCGCGAGGCCTGGGCCGCGGCCGGAGACGGCGGCGCCGCCGGCGTGGACCGCGTCCTCAACTTCGTGGTCCTCCTCGGGCAGCGCATCGGCGAGAAGATCGTCACCGACCTGGTGCCCAAGGCCGCGGAAGGCCTGGCCCACTTCGGGCAGAGGCTCGCCGAGTACGCCATGCAGGACCCGGCGAGCCTGTTCAAGGTCGTACTGATCGCGGGCGCGCTCATCCTCGCGCTCACCCAGCTCCCGATCCTCCTGATCGCGACCCTGGGAACGGTCGCGGGTCTGATCATCGGCGGCTTCGTCGCCGAGCTGATCAAGAAGGGGATGGAGAAGTGGCCCGAGTGGTGGGCGTCCTTCAAAGGCTGGGTCGGGGCCCTACCCGGGGACATCGCCGGGATCTTCAGCGTGGTCGGTCTCGCCATCGGCGCGTGGTTCCTCGGGCTGTGGTCCGAGTACGTCGCCGACCCGGTCGGCCGCCAATGGTCCGCGTTCATCGGCACTGTGCAGGCCCTGCCCGGCAGGGCAGGTGATGCCCTGTCCGGCCTGGCTGTCACCATCACCGCCAAGGCCTGGGGAGCCTTCCAGTCCATGCGGGACGCTGCGGTCGAGCGGTCCCTGTCGCTGATCGCGTGGGTGCGGGGTGTGCCCGGTGACCTGGCGGGCGCCATCACCAGCGGAACCTGGCGCATGTACAACGCCGGCCTGGACTTCGTGTACGGCATCTGGGACGGCATCAGCGCCGCGGGCGGCTGGCTGTGGTCCAAGGTCGCGAACTTCACCTCGGACTACATCGTCGACCCGGTGAAGGACTTCCTGCACATCGGCTCCCCGTCCAAGCTGGCCGCCGACGAGATCGGCCACTGGATCCCCGCCGGTATCGCCATGGGCGCCGAGGACAACGCGGGCGTCGTCGACGACGCGATGCGCGGCCTGGTCGACCCCGCCGCCTACCGGCCCGCCCCCGGCTCCATGCCGGGTCCGTCATCGGCGGCCACGCTCGGCGCCAACCAGGCGCAGGTCCGCATCGTGATGGAGCTGGTCGGCGGGTCCCGGGCGTTCCGCGAGTTCTTCCAGGAGTCCGTCCGCCTCACCGCGGGCGGAGACGTCGTCAAGTTCGCGGAAGGGTGATCATGCCTCAGCTGCCCCCGCCCGTCTGGGCTGAGCTGTACTACGACGGGGCCTGGAACGACGTCACCGAGGACGTGCGCGTGACGACGGCCCCGGTGACTGTCACCCGGGGCCTGTCCTCGGAGTCGTCGTCCGAGGCCGACCCGACGTCGTGCACCTGCGTCCTGGACTCGCGGGATGACCTCTACGCGCCCCGGAATCCCATGAGCCGGCTGTGGGGGAAGATCGGCCGCAACACCCCCTTCCGGTGGGGGTACGAGGTGGGATCGCCGTGGGTGGATCTGCCGGGCGCGGCCGAGAACGGGCTGACCACGCCCGGCCTCACGGCCTTCGCGGTGGGTGACCTGGACGTGCGCCTGGACCTCGCACTCGACGCGTGGGCAGGCGCCAGCCAGGACCTTGCCGGGCGCTACCTGCCCACCGGCGAGAACCGGGCGTGGGCCGTGGCCGTGGCCTCGACCGGGCAGCTCGGCCTGTACTGGACCCCGATCGGCATCCTGGAGAGCAGGCTCGCCGTGTACTCGACCGTGCCGGTCGGCGCGTACCACGGGCAGCGCCTCGCGATTCGGATCACGCTCGACGTGGACAACGGGTCGGGCGGCTACGAGGTGCGGTTCTACACGGGTCGGACCGTGGACGACACCGAGTGGGAGCTGCTGGGCGATCCGATCGTGGGCGAGGAGACCACGGCCGTGTTCGATGGGATCGCCGACATCGAGCTGGGCCGGATCCTGTCCATCGACGGCGCCGCCATGACCGGGCGTCTGTACGCGTTCCGCCTCCTGGACGGCATCGGCGGCACGCTGGTGGCGTCCATGGACACGTCCGACGCCGCCCCCGGCGACAGCGCGTTCACGTCCGGCGGCCTCGTCTGGACGGCTGTCAACGGCGCCAGCCTGTCGAACCGGCACGTGCGCATGGCGGGGGAGATCCCGTCCTGGCCGCCCACCCGGGACCTGTCCGGCAACGACAACATCGTGTCGATCGCGCCGACGGGGGTCACGCGGCGGATGGACGCCGGGAACAAGCCCCAGGACAGCGCCTTGCGTCGGTTCATCCAGGCGGGCGGTGCGCTGGAGTGCTGGCCGCTCACGGACGGTGTGGACTCGAAGGCGCCCCGCAGCATGCTCGGCGGCCGGGACATGAAGGTCCTGGCCAGGGAGGGCATCGACTTCCCTCCCTCGTGGGAGGCCGGGACGCTCGCCGACTGGATCGAACCCGTCATCGCGATGAAGCCGACCGCATCGGTCAGCCTCATCGGGACCACACCCCGGGTGGCGAACACCGGCGACAGCTGGAGTGTGGACCTTTTTGTGACCGGCGGCGGGGCCTCCGGGTCGTGGGCCGTCAACATCTACGACACGGGCGCGGGTACGGACGCCGACAACCAGAACATCCTCAACCTCCTCTTCACGAGCGAGGAAGAGCGGCTCTTCCTCACCCGCACCTCGCACAGCACCGAGGACTCGTCCGCCGCGTTCTACGGCAACTACTACAACATCAACGTCTACGACGATCGGCCGCACTACCTGCGGCTGACCGTGGACACAGGCGTCGCCTCCCCCTGGTGGTACCTGTACGTCGACGGGGCGTACTCGGCGTCTGGCGCGTTGGACGTCGCCATGAGACCCGTGAGCAAGATCGAATTTAGCGGGTCGGCAAGCACCGACGGCACCGACCAGGCGGCCGGCTACATCACCTACTGGGACGACCGGGCGCCGACACCGGCCGCCATGTGGAACGCCTACCTCGGCTTTCAGGGCGAGGCCGCCGGCGCCCGCATCGAGCGGCTGGCCAGCGAGGCCGGATACACGGCAACGGTGTCAGGGCAGGCTGCCCTCCAGCAGCCGATGGGCATTCAGGACCGGGCGAAGCTGCTGGCCCTGCTCAACGAGTGCAACCGCACGGACTTCGGGTATCTGCTGGACGCCCGGGACCGGCTGGAGGTGATCCAGTGGGGCGGCTCCACCCTGTGGAACCAGCCGCCCGCGCTGGTGCTGGACTACAGCAGTGGGGTGATCGCGGCCCCGTTCCGGCCGGTCGACGACGACAAGCTGACCGAGAACGACGTCCAGGTGAAACGCTCCTACGGGGCGGTGCCGGCACGGCAGATCCTCGAGGATGGGGCCCTGTCGGTGCAGGACCCGCCGGACGGGGTGGGCCGCTACGACAACGAGTACACGTACTCGCTGGCCACGGACGCGCAGGCCGACCAGGTCGCGGCGATGCGCCTGCACCTGGGCACCTACGACGGCGTCCGCTACACGCGGCTGACCTTGAACCTGGCCAACTCGAGGGTGTTCGCAATGATCGACGACATCCTCCGTATCGACGTCGGCGACAAGATCCGGCTCACGAACCTGCCCGCCGATCACGGGCCGGACGCGGTGGACGTCCTCGTCCACGGCTACGAGGAGGAAGCCGGACCGGACGCCTGGACACTCACCTTCAACTGCAGGCCCGCCGAACCGTGGACCGCGGGGGTGACGGACAGTGTGGGCAGCCGCGCGGACACCGGCGGCAGCGAGCTGGCGTCCGCCGTCGACGCCGACGACACCACCCTGTCGGTCACGGCCGCCGACGGCCCGCTGTGGACGACGTCCCCGGCCGACTTCCCGTTCGACGTGCGGGTGAGCGGTGAGGTGATGACCGTGACCGGCATCAGCGGAACGACCAGCCCGCAGACGTTCACCGTCGGCCGGGCCGTCAACGGCGTCGCCAAGGCCCATCCGGCGGGCACCGACGTCCGGCTGACCACCCCGAACTACGTGGCCCTGTAGGAGGCGACGATGACCGAATGGCTCGCCGGGATGCGCATCACCGCGGACCGCCTCGCCGACGACCTGCCCGGAGACTGGCAGGACGTCACCTTCAACCAGTGGACGCAGGGCGACCAGTCCTACGCGCCACTGCGTGCCCAGCGGCACGGCCGCCGCGCCCGCCTCGACGGCCACGCCCGGCCCAGCGCCAGCTTCACCGGCAGCCAGATCGCCTTCACCGTCCCGGCAGAGCTGACACCCACCTACCAGATCTACGTCGACGTGCCCCGCATCACGGCCGGCAGCCCCAGCCTGATCGGTGCGTTCGTCGCCCCCAACGGGGAGGTCACGGTGTACACCAGCACCTCGATCGGCACGTCCGACCGGTACTGGTTCGGCGCCGTCGAATGGGCCCTCGACTGACCTGGCCCGCCGCCCCACCACTCGCCCCGCACCGTTCTGGTCCGGGGCTTTCCTCATGTCTGGAGGCCTCATGGCCAAGTCGGGTCCTCAGAAGTACCCGGGCGCGTCCACCGCCTACTGGTACCAGTCCCGGTACGGCGGCGACTCGATGGAGTCGAACGTGATCGTCTGGCACACCACCGAGGGCACCAGCCTCCCGTCCTACGGTGGCGGAGCGAGCGCCCCGAACTTCACCGCGAAGCCGGACTTCGCGAAGAAGAAGCTGGTCTGGTACCAGCACTTCGACTTCGACACCTCGGCTCGCGCCCTCGTCAACAAGGCCGGCGGCGTGGAGACGAACACCTTGAACGTCTGCCAGGTGGAGATCGTCGGCACCTGTGACCCGTCCACCCACAAGAAGTGGGGCAGCACCCCGCACCTGTACACGCCGGACCTGCCGGACTGGGCCATCCGTGACCTGGGCGAGTTCGCGAAGTGGGCGCACGACCACCACGGCGTCCCACTCACCTCGGGCGTGACCTTCAAGGCGTACCCGTCCAGCTACGGCGCGAGCAGCGTCCGCATGTCCGCCTCGAAGTGGAACAGCTTCCGCGGGCACTGCGGACACCAGCACGTACCCGAGAACGACCACGGCGACCCGGGAGCCTTCCCGATGGCCGCGATCCTCGCCCACGCCAAGGGCGACACCACCACCACTCAGGAGGACGACATGCCCACAGCAGCCGACGTCTGGAAGGCCGACGTCATCCCCGCCTCTGCCCCGCCCTACGCCAACAGCGACTACGACAAGAACAAGGTCTGGACGGCGCAGTACGCCCTCGGCTCCGCCGTGCTCACCGGCCGGAAGACGGAGGCGAAGGTCGACGCGCTCACCAAGCAGGTCGCCGCACAGACGGCCGCCATCAGCAAGCTGGCACAGCTCGTCGGCTCCGGCGTCGACACCGAGCAGGTCGTGGCCGCGGTGGAGAAGGCCATCGCCGACGCCGTCGTCCAGGTCGACGTCGACATCACCGGACAGGAGAACTGACCCATGCCCGAGCTGCACTTCGACGGCGAGACCGTCGTGAAGACCGCGTCGACCTTCGGCCGCGACCTCCTCGAGCGCGTCCTCGCCACGTTCCTCCAGGCGTTCATCGGCGGCATCGTCATCACCCAGCCCCTGGACGGATCCATGTGGTACGCCGCCGGAGCGGGCGGGGTCGGCGCCGTCCTCGCCCTCGCCAAGGGCCTCGTCGCCCGCTGGCGCGACATCACCAACTCGGCATCCCTGGCCAAGGGGGTCTAGTGACCACGCCCGACCAGGGCGTGTACATCAGCACCGCCCAGATGTACCAGGAGGTGAGGGACCTGGCTCAGACGGTCGGCCGGATCGAGTCCAAGGTGGACAGCTTCCTCGACGAGGCCAAGGACATCCGTTCCGACGTCCAGGACCACGAGCTCAGGATCCGCACCCTCGAACGGGCCCGCTGGCCCATGCCCACGATCGGCGTCCTCGCCGGCGTCGCTGGTGCAGCCACCGGCGCCCTCGCCCTCTTCGCCCGATGACCACGGCCCCGCTCTCCGTCACCGCGACGGAGAGCGGGGCCGCTTTCGTGCGTCCAGGGGTCAGCCGATCGCGGGCATCGCGCCAGACCGCCAGTCGTTCACCCGCTTGCGGACCCCGCTCACCATCGGCAGGTCGTCGACCTCGTCGGGGGCGAACCAGCGGACCTCGGTGGACTCGTCGGACACGGCCAGCTGCCCGCCGACCGGACGGGCCAGGAAGCAGATGGAGAACTCCTGCCGGACCTCCCCGTCGTCGTAGGCGAAGACGTGCCTGGGGTTCGAGTACGTGCCGACGATCCCGACCACCTCGACGTCCAGGCCCGTCTCCTCACGGGTCTCCCGGACCGCGCACCCGGGCAGCGTCTCGCCGATCTCCATCCGGCCGCCGGGCAGCGCCCACATGCCGTTGTCCACCCGGCGCTGCAGCAAGATGCGGCCAGCATCGTCGGTCACGATCGTCGAGGCTGCGGGCACCAGGCTGTTGGCCGCCGGGGCGTGCGGATCGTCCTCGTAGTCACGCCTGCCCATCGGAGCCCTCCCACACTGGTGTGCCGCGCGTCCACAGCTCTTCGACGTGGGCGGCGAACCGGTCGAACATGCCGTCGTCCTGGTGCCGCCGCAAGTGCAGCGTCGGCGCGTCGTGGCCAACGCTGTGCGTCAGCAGCGGCGTCACGATCATGTCGTCGTCGAACCGGAAGACGCTCAGGTAGGCGTGGCCGCTGGAGAAGCGGGCGTCAACGTCGTGACCCCGCAGCTTGTCCAGCTCGGCGAGCGTGACCCGGATGCGCGTGGAGAGGGACAGTGCCACGTCCTCCTCGCGCTCCCGTGCCCTCGTCAGGTCGCTGTCCGGGTCGCCGACGAGGAACCGGACCCGGCAGCCGGCAGACGCCTTGCGTCGCAGCGCCGTCCCGAATCGGGCCTGTTCGAGCCACAGGAAGTAGTTGGTGTACCCGGCGAACGTCAGCTCTCGCTGAGCCTTCGTGATCAGTGACCGCCACAGGGATGCCGGGCACGCCGACCGGTACGGGAAGACCTCGGCGACCTCGCGGTCCGGTCCCGCCTTGACGAGTTTCTTTGTAGCCGCTGGCCACAGCACCGCTTCGTCCTCCCCGAGCGCCTCGCTGGCGGCCCACCGGTGTTTGGCGTGCGGCACGCGTCCCGTCTGCGAGATCCACCGGTCGACCGTCTTGGTGTCGACACCACACCGCTCGGCTAACTTGCTGTTGCTCATCTGGGCTTGAGCCATGGCCCGGCGAAGTGGCTCGTTCATCGGTACCCCCTGGGACGTTCGGCACGCTTTACACGCTATTCCCAATCGGTCCCGAACGGCCCCTGAACGCAGTAGGAATGACCCCAGCGAGCGATCAGCGTGAGGGCAGTAAGGACCCCGGCGACCGCGCGAACGGCCCCGGGGCGTGGACGACACCCAAGGAGTGCCGACGTGCCACACGCTACCGCCCCGGTGGACCTCCAGACGATGCGCGAGACAGCCACTCTGCTGCTCGCCCCTGACGCCGAACCGCCGTCCCCGGAAGAGCTGAAGAAGCTACACCAAATGCTCGAGGGCATGGCCCACGTGGCCATCCCCGAGATCGAGGTGGCCAGTGGCCGCCTCCCCAAGGACGACATCCCCCGTGCCTGCGCTCTAGCCTGCGTCGGAGAGGCCCGCATGCGCCTCCGGCTCCCGCCCGGCGAGACGTTCGAGCGCCAGTTGTCCCTCACGACGAAGCTCGCCCGCTCGGTTCGCGCACTGGCCGACCACTGCCAGACCCTGGGCTGCGCCTCGTGAGCCTCAACGACTGGCCCGTGCCGCCGCCCTTCATGTGGGCGTGCGAGCAGTGCTCGGAGCTGCTGTGGCTGTTCGCGCCGGCGTACACCGCCGACGGGAGCGACCCAGGCCGGGACCACGCGGCGCGCCTCCAGGTGACCCTGAGCCGTCACGTGGCGGACGAACACCAGGCGGAAGTGCCCAAGCCTCACACCGACGACTGCCCGCTGTGCGAGAGCTACTCCCGTCGCGCTGATGTCCGTGACGAGAAGCTGTGGGCCGAACACCGCGCGCGGGGCCTGTTCCTTCCGCCCGTCGCCGCACGGCTGCTGTAGGCCCCCCAGATTCCCCGCCCCCGTCCGGAGGGCGGGGCCACGCCTCCAACCGGAGGCGACGTCCGCAACAGGAGGAAGACGTGACCATCGCGTTAGAGAACCCCGTGGGCACCACCGACCCCGCCGCCCTCGTCGACCCCAAGGTGACCGACCGGCTCGCCCGCCGCATCACCACCGACCACCCGGAGATCAGCGAGGCGACCGCGCGCCGCATCGTCGGCCAGGCCGCCGCGTTCATCGCCGCCTCCGGCCGCTTCCCGGGCCAGTCCCTCTCGCCGAGCCAGCTCGTCGACTACGGCTGGCACGCGTTCATCCTGCACACCGTCGACTACGCCCGGTTCTGCGAGCGGACCGTCGGCGGCTTCGTCCACCACATCCCCACCGACGACGGCGGGGAGACGCCGGGTGCGGCGCGCGCCACCCGCGAGCGAACTCTCGCCGCCATCACGGCCGCCGGGTACGCGGTCGATGAGGAGCTGTGGCCGGACATGGCCGACTGCACCCAGTGCCATGCCGGGTGCAGCGACAGCCCGAACAGCGGCAAGGGGAAGTAGCACACCGCACCACGCCCCTCGTGCAAGACTCCAGCCGTCCGGCGTCACAGCCGGGCGGCTGGCCCTATGAGCGGAGCACCACGTGACAGACACGGCGATCGCCTGGGACACCTACTCACGGCAGCGCCCCGAGCGCCGGCCGACAAACGCTCGCGGCGAGACGACCTGGTTCAACTGGACCCAGTACGCCGACCACGGTCCGGGCGCCGAACTCCTCGAGGCCCCAGCGGGCGGCCGCATCCTGGACCTCGGATGCGGGAAGGGCGGCAATGCCGCGCACCTGGCGGCGCTCGGCCACTGCGCGGTCGGCGTTGACGTCTCCCCCAAGCAGCTGGCAGCGGCCCGCGAGCGCTGGGGGCAGACGGCCGGCCTGGAGCTGCACCAGGCGGACGCCGTCAGCTTCTTGCGGGAGGACCAGGAAGGGTTCGCCGCGGTGTACTCGGTGTACGGCGCCGTCTGGTTCACCGACCCCGCGCTGCTGCTGCCCGCGATCCGTGAGCGGCTGCGCCCGGGCGGCTGGTTGGCGTTCTCACAGCGGCCTCCAGTGGAGGGCTGCTACGGCTGCCAGGCCTCGTACATCCCTCGCGGCGCCGACGAGGACCCGCTCGTCGTGAAGCGGTGGGACTACGAGCCGGACGGGTGGGAGCGGCTGCTGAAGGAGCAC
This sequence comes from Streptomyces sp. MMCC 100, assembly GCF_041538145.2. Classification (NCBI taxonomy): domain Bacteria; kingdom Bacillati; phylum Actinomycetota; class Actinomycetes; order Kitasatosporales; family Streptomycetaceae; genus Streptomyces; species Streptomyces sp. MMCC 100. The sequence goes on along the minus strand of NZ_JBGORK020000001.1, from coordinate 133,083 downwards.
GGCTTCACCGACGTGACCGCCGAGGTGCTGGCCGCGCCCCCGGGGAAGCGGACGACGGGCACCCTCATCGTCCAGGCGCGGGCCTGAGCGGCCTCCCCACGCGGCCCCGGACTGCGACCTGAACCGCTGTCCGGGGCCGCTTTCTGTGCTCACCTTGGATTCGAAGGCGATCACGCGCGGCGCCGAATCGGGCCACATAACCGCAGGTCAGAGGCGTGGGTGCGCGACAGCTCGCACCCCTCGGAACATGATCACCTTAGAGGCGTTACAGCCACCTATTGGGGTTGCCGCTGCCCGTGCCGCCGCTGACGAGGAAGGACAGCCGGGCGCGCACCAGAGCGCGCAGCACGCGGTCGCCGCCGGGCGGCACGGTGCCCGCCGCCGTCAGCTCGTCGAGCGTGAAGGCGCGCGGCCGTACCACCCGCAGCGACAGGCAGGTGCAGTCGACGGCGACCGGTGGCAGCACCGCGTGCAGCCGGGTGCCGTCGGGCAGCCTGGCGTCCACCCAGGGCCGGGCGTCGTCGAGTCTGCGCCCGGCGACGGTGGCGAGGCGCTGCGCGAGCCGCCGTACCGCCCCCGCGTCCGGGAAGGCGACCGGCGCCAACTCCAGGCCACCGCCCCGGTCCACCCACACCCGGTCGGGGGCGGAAACCAGTACGTCCGTCACCGACGGGTCGGCGAGCAGCGGCTCGAGGGGTCCACTGCCGACGAGTTCCGACCTGAGCTGTTCGGCGGCACCGAGGATCTCGGCGTCCCCGAGCACCCGCCCCTGCTCCCGCAGGGCCTGCGCCACACGCGCGGGCGTCGGCTCCGCTCCGCTCTCGGCCAACCGGCGCCGCACGCCGTCGAGCATCCCGGGCGCGGCGAGCGTATCTGGCACGGCGAGCGTCCCCGGCGCGGCGCCCGGGCCTCTCTGCGAAGCCGTCGCCGAGGACCGCACGGAACCTCTCCCCTGCGCCTGCACCTGCGCCCGTCCGGAAGCGGCCTCCGGAAATCCAGCAGATGCCGACCCCACCGATGGCCCAGGGATGCGACGCGCAGGGCCTCCCGCAGGCGATCGTCCGGACTGCCGGAAGGCCCAGCCCGGCGCCACCCGCGCCGTCAGTCCCTCGCGCACCACCGGCGCCGTCAGCCCCTCGGGCGTCACGGGACCGCTGCCACCCGCCGCCTTCCCCGGAGCCGGTCCCGCGGGCATCCCCGACGTCCCGCCCGGCTCCCCCGCGACCATCATGTCCACCTCGACCCGCCTTCCACCGCTCGCGACCGCTCCAGCCATGTCCCTCACGGGGCGCTCCCGCCCCGCACCTCCGACTCCGCCAGCGCCCGTTCCCAGAACCCCCGGCAGAAGCGCGCCAGCGGGCCGCGGGAGGGCGTGCCCGGTGGCCGTCTGCTCTCCGTGGCGCGCAACAGCCCGGGCTCGACCGGCACTTCACCGGCCAGGGGCAGGCCGAGCAGCCGGGCCACCTCGCGGTCGTCGAGTCCGGAGGCGTACGGCCCGCGTACCGCCACCCGGAGGTCGCGCAGGACCATGCCGACCGCGGCCGCCACCCGGCCCGCCGCCGCGACGGCCCGCAGTTCGGCGGGAACGACGAGGATCCCGACGTCGAGCTGCGCGAGGACCTCGGCGACGCCGTCGTCGATCCGGCGTGGCAGGTCCACGACGACCGTGCCGCCCCTTCGCCGGGCCGCCGCGAGCACCGCACGTACGGCCTGCGGCGGTACCGCGACGCAGTCCCCCCGGTCCCAGCTGAGCACCCGCAGCGCATGCAGCTCGGGCAGCGACTCCTCCAGGGCGCCGCCGCCGACCCGCCCGCGCGAGGCCGCGAACGCCGGCCATCTCAGCCCATCGGCCGTCTCGCCGCCGAGGAGGACGTCGAGGCCGCCGCCCATCGGATCGGCGTCCACCAGCAGACTGCGCAGCCCTTCCCGCGCGGAGGTGACGGCGAGCGCGCAGGACAGCGTGGACGCTCCGGCCCCGCCCCGGCCACCGATGACTCCGACGGTGAGGGCGGGACGGCCGACCCCCTCGGCGACGTCGGCGATGCGGTCGACCAGCCACTGCTCACCGTCGGGCAGCATCAGGACATGGTCGGCGCCGATCTCGACCGCCCTCTGCCAGACCCCCGAGTCGTCCTGGTCGCGGCCCACGAGGACCACTCCGCGTCTGCGCACGGCTCCGCGGACGCGCCGCGCCGCGTCGTCCCCGACCAGGACCAGTGGCGCGGCCTCCCAGCCGGTCGGCCGTGCGGACGCCGAGGGTGTCATGGTCGTTGAGGACGTCGTCGCCGTAGTAAGCCCCGGAGGCGTCGGAGGGGGCATCACGGGTACCGAGTGGTGCACCTCCGGCGTGGCGCCCGCGGCCGCGCACAGGCGCAGCAGGTCGTCGAGGAGGTCCGGGTCCTCGGTGACGATCAAGGGTCCGCCCTGCCGCCCTCCGGCGGCGGGCGGCGGGTCGTGCGTGATGGTTCCGGTCATGGCTCGTTTCCCCCTTCGGCGCGACTCCCGCGGTCGCGCCGGTGGTCTCGTGGTCTCGTGGTGTCTCGTCGTCTCTCGCGCAGCCCCGCGGCCCCGCGATTCGCGGCCGTGTGAGCAACCGGAAACCGGTCCCGCACGAGCGGCCGACATCACGCGTCCGGCAAACAGATCCGGCCGGAGAACTCGGCGCGGTCCGAACGCATGGGAATCACGGTGCAGCGTTCCGGGAAATCGTGTGGATCTTGGTCAAAAACTGTGGACAACTCGATGGTTGTGAATATCGACTCACTCGAACCGGTGAGCCGCGTTCGACCCCGCTCCGTCCCGCGTACGACTTCCGCAGAGCAGCCCGGCAACTACACTGCGTAGCCGATCATATTCATGACAAGACACGGGCCCCGCGCCGTCACGGCACAGGGCCCAGATCATGGGAAGAGTGAAGAAACCCACCCGGACATGCGACGACCCCCGCCGGGGGGGAGAGCGGGGGTCGTCTCCACGGCCGACTCGGGGGGGGAGGAGTCGGACCGGGTTAGCACGGTCGCGAACGATCCGTGACTTCCATGGTGTACCCGAGAGCCTTCTCAGGCAAACCCACGCGCCCCAGCTTACGCCGAATGGGCTGCGCCTATGCTCAGGCTTGTGGAAAACCACTCCTTGCCCCGCTCCGCGCCCCACTCCATGCCCCGCACGGCGGCCTTCTTTGACCTGGACAAGACGGTCATTGCGAAGTCGAGCACGCTGACGTTCAGCAAGTCGTTCTACCAAGGCGGGCTGATCAACCGCAGGGCCGTGTTGCGTACCGCATATGCCCAGTTCGTCTTCCTCGCCGGCGGGGCCGACCACGACCAGATGGAGCGGATGCGCGAGTACCTCTCCGCACTGTGCCGCGGGTGGAACGTCCAGTTGGTCAAGGAGCTGGTCGCCGAGACCCTGCACGACCTGATCGACCCGATCATCTACGACGAGGCGGCCTCCCTGATCGAGGAGCACCACACCGCCGGCCGCGACGTCGTGATCGTGTCCACGTCGGGCGCCGAGGTCGTCGAGCCGATCGGTGAGCTGCTCGGCGCGGACCGGGTGGTGGCGACCCGCATGATCGTGGGTGACGACGGCTGCTTCACCGGAGAGGTGGAGTACTACGCGTACGGCCCGACCAAGGCGGAGGCGATCCGGGAGCTGGCCGGGTCCGAGGGGTACGACCTGTCCCGCTGCTACGCCTACAGCGACTCGGCGACCGACCTGCCGATGCTCGAGGCCGTCGGCCATCCGCACGCGGTCAATCCGGATCGGGCGCTGCGCCGGGAGGCTCTCGCGCGCGAGTGGCCGATTCTCGATTTCCATCGTCCGGTGCGGCTCAAGCAGCGGCTCGGGGGCTTCTCCGTGCCACCGCGGCCCGCGCTCGTCGCCGCCGCCGCGATAGGCGCCGCGGCAGCCACCGCGGGTCTCGTCTGGTACGCGAGCCGACGCCGGTCCACGGCGGCCTGACCGGCCCGACGGTCGGACCGGCCGACCGGCCCAGACAGACCAGGCAGGCCGGGCAGGTTGGGCGACCCGGTCAGCCCTTTCACCCGTGTATGAGCGCAAAAGTAAAGAAGTGCGGCGAGCACTTCCGCTTGCTCGGGCCCGGTAGTACAAAGGACTCAACGGCCCGCGAGACCAAGGACATCCGAAAGGATCCCCTTAAACACGCATTCGGCCCCACGGACCGAGCATGGACACCGGGCACCCACGCGACGTCGACCCGTCGATTACGGGCCAGCCGCACCAGGTGACGGGCGAAGTTCCCGACCTGATGGGCACAAACCGAGGACGCTTGGTAACCCGGTGGTCATGCCAGCGGCGGTACGAGCACTCGTACCGCCGCATTTCTGTTCCGTCCGCCGGAACAGCACACCGTTCGCCTTTCGCCTTGTGCCGCCCCGTTCGCCTTACGCCGCCCCGCGCTGGAGTGCCTCGCACACCGCCGTCGACTCGCGGGCGCCCAGCGCGACCGCCTTGCCGCAGTGGGCGATCCAGGCGGCCATGCCCTCCGGGGTTCCGGAGACGTAGCCGTCGAGCGCCGCCAGGTAGGCCGCGCGGCCCAGTTCGGCGTGGCCGACCTCGGCCGGACAGACCGACTTGGGGTCCAGGCCGCTGCCGACCAGGACGATGCGCTCGGCCGCGCGCGCGACCAGTCCGTTGTGGGAGGTGAACGGGCGCAGCGCCAGGAGTTCCCCGTGCACCACGGCGGCCGTCACCAACGCCGGCGCGGAACCGCCGGCCGTGACCAGCTCGGCCAGGCCGTCCAGACGGCCGTGCGCCTCCTCGGCGTCGGGCAGCGGCAGCTCGACAAGCGGTTCGTCCACCGGCTCGCCCTGCCGGCGGGGCCGCCCCACCTCGTCGGCCTTGGTGGCCGCCGCCACCAGGTGCAGCCGGGCCAGCACCCGCAGCGGCGACTGGCGCCAGATGGACAGCAGCTGTCCCGCCTCGGCGGTGAGGCGGAGCGCGGCGCCCACCGCGCGTGCCTCGTCGTCGCCGCTGAAGTCGCTGCGCCGGCGCACCTCCTCCAGGGCCCAGTCCGCCCCGGACAGCGCCGCCGAGCCCCGGGCGCCGCGCAGTGCCGCCTCGGAGGTGATCTCGTTGCTGCGACGCCGCATGATCCGGTGGCCGTAGACGCGGTCCACGGCCTTGCGTACGGACTCCACGGACTCGGCCACGCCGGGCAGGGCGCCCAGGGCCGCGAGCGGATCGGCGTTCGCGCCTGTCGTACTCATGGGTAAGACCCTACGCAACCCGGCGCCGCGCCCCACGAATGAGTGGTCTTCTTCACCCGTCGCCGGCCTCGTGTGCCACTTACAGCTATCGAGCCGCTACCGTTGGTGAACATGAAAATTGCTTTCGTCGGGAAGGGCGGCAGCGGCAAGACGACCCTGTCCTCCCTGTTCGTCCGCCATCTCGCCGCCACCGGCGCACCCGTCGTCGCGATCGACGCCGACATCAACCAGCACCTGGGGGCCGCGCTGGGCCTCGACGACGCGGAGGCGGCCGGGCTGCCCGCGCTCGGCGAGCACCTTCCGCTGATCAAGGAGCATCTGCGCGGCACCAACCCGCGTATCGCCTCCGCCGAGAAGATGATCAAAACGACGCCGCCCGGCGAGGGCTCGCGCCTGCTGCGGGTGCGCGGGGACAACCCGGTCTACGACGCCTGCGCCCGGCCGGTGGAACTCGACGGCGGGGCCGTCCGTTTGATGGTCACCGGGCCCTTCACGGACGCCGACCTGGGGGTCGCCTGCTACCACTCCAAGACGGGAGCGGTGGAGCTGTGCCTGAACCACCTGGTGGACGGCCGTGACGAGTACGTCGTGGTGGACATGACCGCCGGCTCGGACTCGTTCGCCTCCGGCATGTTCACCCGCTTCGACATCACGTTCCTCGTCGCCGAGCCGACCCGGAAGGGGGTCTCCGTCTACCGCCAGTACAAGGAGTACGCCCGCGACTTCGGCGTCACCCTGAAAGTCGTCGGCAACAAGGTGCAGGGCCAGGACGACCTCGACTTCCTGCGCGACCAGGTCGGGGAGGACCTGCTGGTCACCGTCGGGCACTCGGACTGGGTGCGCGCCATGGAGAAGGGCCGCCCGCCCCGGTTCGAGCTCCTGGAGGAGGCCAACGGCCGGGCGCTGCGCGCGCTGCACACGGCCGTCGACGCGACGTACGAGCTGCGGGACTGGGCGCGTTACACACAGCAGATGGTCCACTTCCACCTGAAGAACGCCCAGAGCTGGGGCAACGAGCGCACCGGTGTCGACCTGGCGGCGCAGGTCGACCCCGGTTTCGTGCTCGGCGAGGAGGTCGCCGCCCCCGCGTGACCGTCCTCCTGCCCCCTTGGAGGGCGGGCGCCCGCTACTGCTTGGCGGCCGGCGCCCCGGGCACTCCCTTCGGCGCCGGTGCGGGTGCGGCCGACAGGAAGGACGCCCAGCTCTTCTTGGGGGCCTCCCCGACGCCGAGGGTGCGCAGCTTCTTCAGGACCTTCGGGTCCTGGGCGTCCAGCCAGTCCGCGAGCTGCCGGAAGGAGACACAGCGCACCTCCTCCTTGGTGCACACCGTCTCGACGACCTCCTCGACGGCGCGCATGTAGGTGCCGCCGTTCCAGGACTCGAAGTGGTTGCCGATGATCAGGGGCGCCCGGTTGCCGTCGTAGGCCCGCTCGAAGCCCTTGAGTAGGCTGTCGCGCATCTGGTCACCCCAGAGTTCGCGCTTGGCGGGGTCGCCCTGGGTGGCGGAGCCCGACTGGTTCACCATGTAGTTGTAGTCCATGGTGAGCTGCTCGTAGGAGTGGCCGGGGAACGGCACGAGCTGCATCGACAGGTCCCACAGGCCCTCCTTCTTCGACGGCCAGACCTGGTTGTTCACCCCGCTGCTGTCGTAGCGGAAGCCCATCTGGCTCGCGGCCTTCATGAAGTTCTTCTGGCCCTCCAGGCACGGGGTGCGGGCGCCGATCAGCTCCTTTTCGTAGTCGAAGGGCAAAGGCGCCGCGTTCTTCATCCCGGTGTTGGTCTTCCAGGTCTTCACGAACTGCTTGGCCTGGCTGATCTCCTCCTTCCACTCCTCGACGGACCACTCGCCGACCCCGCCGCCGGCGCCGCAGAAGTGCCCGTTGAAGTGGGTGCCGATCTCGTTGCCCTCCTGCCATGCCAGCCGCAGCTGTTTGACGGTGTCGGTGATGCCCTGCTCGTCGTTGAAGCCGATGTCGGAGCGGCCCGGGGAGTGCTGGGGCGGGTTGTACAGGTCCCGTTTCTCGTCCGGCAGCATGTACACGCCGCTCAGGAAGTACGTCATCGTGGCGTTGTTCTCCTTGGCCACTTCGCGGAAGTGGGAGAACAACTTCTGACTGTCCTCGCCCGCGCCGTCCCACGAGAACACCACGAACTGCGGGGGCTTCTGGCCGGGCTTGAGGCGTTCGGGCCGGGGCAGGTGCGGCTGGGCCCCGGTGTACGCGGTGGAACCGTCACCGATCAGCCGGACCGCGTTCTTCGGCGCCGGTGCCGCTTTCCCTTTTTCCTTCTCCGAGCCTTGCGTGCCTTCCCCGGAACCGGTGCCGTTGTCGATCGCGCAACCGGCGAGCGACGCGGCGCAGACCGCGGCGACCACGGCGCGCGCGGCCATCCTGTGGGAGGCCATCCTGCGGGTGGCGGCCATGTCCGCCCACCTTCTTCCTTCTCTCGGGCCAACGCCGACGAGGCGATGTCGGGTGCTGAGCCGGGCCGTGCCGTCAGCGCCGTCAAGGTGACACGGAAATGAGAAGGAATTAGTACGACAAGCCGATGAAATAACTGATTCACTCGAATACGCGGGGCGTTACTCCATTCGCGCTAAAAACCTATGCCTCTTCTTTACTCTGAATTACTCTCTATTTACTCGCTGTAATCGAACGACCCTCAGGAGTCGGGACCATGTCAGCCTGCGTCCCCGCCCGCGCCGATTCGGCCCGGACCAAGCACGTCCACCCACCCCACAGCCCACCGCCCAGCGGCCCCCGGCGCCTCCGCGTCGCGGGCGCCGACGTCTCGGCCGCGATCGCGGTCTTCCTGATCGCCCTGCCCCTCTCCCTGGGCATCGCCCTCGCCACCGGCGCCCCCCTCCAGGCCGGCCTGGTCGCCGCCGCGGTGGGCGGGATCGTCGCCGGACGGATCGGCGGCTGCCCGCTCCAGGTCAGCGGCCCCGCCGCCGGGCTCACCGTGGTCACCGCCGACCTCATCCAGCACTACGGATGGCGTACGACCTGCGCCATCACCGTTCTCGCCGGGCTCGCCCAACTGGGCCTCGGCTGCCTGCGCGTGGCGCGCTCCGCGCTCGCCGTGAGCCCCGCCATCGTGCACGGCATGCTCGCCGGCATCGGTGTCACCATCGCCGTCGCACAGCTCCACATCGTCCTCGGCGGCACTCCCCAGAGCTCCGTGCCGGACAACCTGGTCGCGCTGCCCGCCCAGTTGGCGAACCTCCACCCCGCCGACCTGGCCGTGAGCGTGCTGACCCTGACCCTGCTGCTGCTCTGGCCCCGCATCCCCGGCCGCGCCGGGGAACTGCTGGGCAAGCTGCCCGCCGCCCTGATCGCCGTCTCCGGTGCCACGGCGGTCGCCTCCCTCACCGGGCTTCGCCTGCCCAAGGTCGACCTGCCGTCCTGGAACAGCCACGCCCTGGCCACACTGCCCGACGGTCCGGTGCTCGGCCTCGTCGCCGCCGTCCTCACCACCACGCTGGTGTGCAGCGTGCAGTCCCTGCTCGGCGCGGTCGCCGTGGACAAACTGGTCGCCGCCCGGCCTGCTCCGACCGGTCACGTCAAGCGCTCCAACCTCGACCGCGAACTGCTCGGTCAGGGTGCCGCCAACATCGTCTCCGGGTCGCTCGGCGGGCTGCCCATCGCCGGTGTGGCCGTGCGCAGTTCCGCGAATGTGGCGGCGGGCGCCGTCAGCCGGAACTCCACGATGCTGCACGGCGTTCTCGTAGTGATCGCCGCACTGCTGATGGTCCCGACCCTGGAGCTCATCCCACTCGCCTCGCTCGCCGCCCTGGTCATGGCCGTCGGCCTCAAGATGGTCTCGCTGAACCACATTCGCACGGTGACCCGCCACCGTGAGGTGCTGGTCTACGCGGTCACCACCTGCGGTGTGGTCTTCCTCGGCGTCCTGGAGGGCGTCGCGCTCGGCATCGCCGTCGCCGTCGGCGTCGCCCTGCACCGCCTCACCCGCACCCGGATCACCCACGACGACGCGGAAGGAGTCCACCACGTACAGGTGCGCGGCCAGTTGACGTTCCTCGCCGTGCCGCGGCTCAGCCGGGTCCTGCACCAGGTGCCCCACGGAGCGGACGCCGTCGTGGAGTTGGACGGATCGTTCATGGACCACGCGGCGTACGAGACCCTGCAGGACTGGCAGAAGACGCACACCGCTCAGGGCGGCGCCGTCGACATCACCGGGCGCCGACCCGGCACCCGCATCTCCGAACCGGCCGAGGTCGACGGCTGCCGCTGCCGCCCCTGGACACCGTGGCGCAACCACCAGTGCGAACGTCCCCCGGCGGCACCTCCACCCGGCACGGCCCGGCAGGCCACCACCGGCGGACCCCACAGCGGGGCCCCCGGCAAGACGACCGTCCCGGCCACCGGCCCGAGCGCACCCGGCGCCCCCGACGGATCCGCTGGACCCACCGGATCGACCAGGCCCACCAGACCCACCGGATCCGCCGGATCCGCCGGATCCACCGGTCTCACCGAGCCCGCCCGCGTCACGAGACCCACCGGGCACGAACTCGCCCGCGGCATCAGCGCGTTCCACCGCAACACCGCCCCGCTGATGCGCCGTGAGCTGGCCCGGCTGGCGCGGGAGGGACAGCAGCCCTCCCAGCTGTTCCTGACCTGCGCCGACTCCCGGGTGGTCACGTCGATGATCACCTCCAGTGGTCCCGGCGACCTCTTCGTGGTGCGCAACGTCGGCAACTTCGTGCCGCTGCCCGGCGAGGAGAGCGGCGACGACTCGGTGGCCGCCGCGATCGAGTACGCGGTGGACGTGCTGAAGGTGCGGTCCATCACCGTGTGCGGGCACTCCGGGTGCGGGGCCATGCAGGCCCTGCTCGGGGCGGGGCCGGGGGATATGCGGACTCCCCTCCAGCGGTGGCTGCGGCACGGGCTGCCGAGCCTGGAACGCGTACCCGCGAACGCGAACGCGGGCGAGGACCTGGAGGCGGACGACGTGGTCCGCGCCCGTCCCCGGCCCCGGCTGGCCGGACGCGGGCCCGCAGACGCGGCCGAGCGGCTGTGTCTGGCCAACGTGGTCCAGCAGCTGGAGCACCTGCGCGCCCACGAGTCGGTGGCCCGGGCGCTGGACGCCGGCGACCTGGAACTGCACGGCATGTACTTCCACGTCGGCGAGGCCCAGTCGTACCTGCTGTCCGAGGACGCGGACGGCGGCGTGTTCGAACTGGTGCGGGAGACGAACCTGACCGGCTAGCCGTCCGACCTCCTGACCTTCCGGGTCGGTCCCGGGGAGCCGAGGCGCGGGCCGGTGTGAGCGGCGTTACACACGCTGAACCCCGCGCCGTCGGCGTCCGTGGGTACAGGTGACCACGGACCACGAAGGAGAGGCAGCAGGCAGGCGGCGACCAGAACAGGTCTAAACCATTTGCCCGTCGACCCTTGTCATCGGCCCCCCGGGTCTGATGAGCTGTGGCCTGGGACACAACGGACAACCCTGAGAAAGGGAGATGTCGTGAGCAACGAATCCTTGGCCAACCTGCTCAAGGAAGAACGCAGGTTCGCACCCCCCGCCGACCTGGCGGCGAACGCCAACGTCACGGCGGAGGCGTACGAACAGGCCAAGGCTGACAGGCTCGGCTTCTGGGCCGAGCAGGCCCGTCGGCTGACCTGGGCGAAGGAGCCGACCGAGACCCTCGACTGGTCGAACCCGCCGTTCGCCAAGTGGTTCAAGGACGGCACGCTGAACGTCGCCTACAACTGCGTGGACCGGCACGTGGAGGCCGGCAACGGCGACCGCGTCGCCATCCACTTCGAGGGCGAGTCCGGCGACAGCCGCGCCATCACCTACGCGCAGCTCAAGGACGAGGTCTCCAAGGCCGCCAACGCCCTGCTGGAGCTCGGCGTGCAGAAGGGCGACCGGGTCGCGATCTACATGCCGATGATCCCCGAGACGGCGATCGCGATGCTGGCCTGCGCCCGCATCGGCGCCGCGCACTCGGTCGTCTTCGGCGGCTTCTCCTCGGACGCCCTCGCCACCCGCATCCAGGACGCCGACGCCCGCGTCGTCATCACCGCCGACGGCGGATACCGGCGCGGCAAGCCGTCCGCCCTCAAGCCGGCCGTCGACGAGGCCGTCGAGCGCGCCGGGATCGTCGAGCACGTGCTCGTCGTCCGCCGCACCGGCCAGGACGTCGCCTGGGACGACTCCCGCGACAAGTGGTGGCACGAGACCGTCGACCGGCAGTCCGCCGAGCACACGCCCGAGGCGTTCGACGCCGAGCACCCGCTGTTCATCCTGTACACGTCCGGCACGACGGGTAAGCCCAAGGGCATCCTGCACACCTCCGGCGGTTACCTCACACAGACGGCGTACACGCACTGGGCCGTCTTCGACCTCAAGCCGGAGACCGACGTCTTCTGGTGCACGGCCGACGTCGGCTGGGTCACCGGGCACTCGTACATCGTCTACGGCCCGCTCGCCAACGGCGCCACGCAGGTCATGTACGAGGGCACCCCGGACACCCCGCACCAGGGCCGGTTCTGGGAGATCGTGCAGAAGTACGGCGTGACGATCCTCTACACGGCGCCCACCGCGATCCGGACGTTCATGAAGTGGGGCGACGACATCCCCGCGAAGTTCGACCTGTCGTCCCTGCGTGTCCTCGGCTCGGTCGGCGAGCCGATCAACCCCGAGGCGTGGATCTGGTACCGCAAGAACATCGGCGCGGACGCCACCCCGGTCGTCGACACCTGGTGGCAGACCGAGACCGGCGCGATGATGATCACGCCGCTGCCGGGCGTCACGGAGGCCAAGCCGGGCTCCGCCCAGCGCCCGCTGCCCGGCATCTCCGCCACCGTCGTCGACGACGAGGCCAACGAGGTGCCGAACGGCGGGGGCGGTTACCTGGTGCTCACCGAGCCGTGGCCGTCGATGCTGCGCACCATCTGGGGCGACGACCAGCGGTTCATCGACACGTACTGGTCGCGCTTCGAGGGCAAGTACTTCGCGGGCGACGGCGCCAAGAGGGACGACGACGGCGACATCTGGCTCCTCGGCCGGGTCGACGACGTGATGCTCGTCTCCGGCCACAACATCTCCACCACCGAGGTCGAATCGGCCCTCGTCTCCCACCCGTCGGTCGCCGAGGCGGCCGTGGTCGGCGCGGCGGACGAGACCACCGGGCAGGCCATCGTCGCCTTCGTGATCCTGCGCGGTGCGGCGGCGGAGAGCGACGACCTGGTCGCCGAGCTGCGCAACCACGTCGGTGCCACGCTCGGCCCGATCGCCAAGCCCAAGCGGATCCTGCCGGTGGCGGAGCTGCCGAAGACCCGCTCCGGCAAGATCATGCGGCGCCTGCTGCGCGACGTCGCGGAGAACCGGCAGCTCGGGGACGTCACGACCCTGACGGACTCGACGGTCATGGACCTCATCCAGTCCAAGCTCCCGGCGGCGCCGAGCGAGGACTGAGTCACGGACACCGAGGGCACCCGGCGTCGCGCACGTGCCGGGTGCCCTCGCCCTGTGGGAGAGCCGGGGCCCGGGTAAGCTGGGGAGAAAGCAAGAGACTCATCAAGATCCTCATGGTGCGCCGGGAAGTCTGGTCGGCACGTGTTCCGTGCTGCCCACCGACCGGAGGTTCTCCTCGTGACCGCGCCCCGCACCCCCCGCAAAGCCTTCGGACGGCTGTCCCTCCCGGAGCGCACCTACCTCGCGGACGCGCTGCGCACCGAAACCGTCGGCGGCGTCCTGCTGCTGGTCGCCGCGATCGCCGCCCTGGTGTGGGCGAACATACCGGCGCTGCGCGACAGCTACGAGAGCGTCAGCCACTTCCACTTCGGCCCCGAGACCCTCGGCCTGAACCTGTCGGTGGCGCACTGGGCCGCCGACGGACTCCTCGCGATCTTCTTCTTCGTCGCCGGCATCGAACTCAAACGCGAACTCGTCGCCGGTGACCTGAAGGACCCCAAGGCCGCCGCGCTCCCGGTGGTGGCGGCACTGTGCGGCATGGCCGTACCGGCGGTCGTCTACACCGTCACCGCCGCCGTCGGCGGCGGCTCACTGGCCGGCTGGGCCGTGCCGACCGCCACGGACATCGCCTTCGCGCTCGCCGTGCTCGCCGTCATCGGCACGTCGCTGCCGAGCGCCCTGCGCGCCTTCCTGCTGACACTCGCCGTCGTCGACGACCTGTTCGCCATCCTGATCATCGCGGTCTTCTTCACCGATTCCCTGAACTTCGCCGCGCTGGGCGGCGCGGTCGTCGGCTTGGTCGTGTTCTGGCTGCTGCTGCGCAAGGGCGTACGCGGCTGGTACGTGTACGTCCCGCTCGGTTTGGTGATCTGGGGCCTGATGTACAACAGCGGTATCCACGCCACCATCGCCGGTGTCGCGATGGGCCTGATGCTGCGCTGCCACACGCGCGAGGGCGAGGACCACTCCCCCGGCGAGCACGTCGAGCACCTCGTACGCCCGCTGTCGGCGGGCCTGGCCGTGCCGCTGTTCGCGCTGTTCAGCGCGGGGGTGGCCGTCTCGGGCGGGGCGCTGGCCGACGTGTTCACCAAGCCGGAGACGCTCGGTGTCGTGCTCGGGCTCGTCGTCGGCAAGACGCTGGGCATCTTCGGCGGCACCTGGCTGACCTCGCGCTTCACCAGGGCGTCGCTCAGCGACGACCTCGCATGGGCCGACGTGTTCGCGGTGGCGACCCTGGCAGGCATCGGGTTCACCGTCTCGCTGCTCATCGACGAGCTGGCCTTCGAGGGCGACACGCTGCTGACCGACGAGGTCAAGGCCGCCGTCCTGACCGGCTCGCTCATCGCTGCGGCCCTGGCGACGGTGCTGCTGAAGATACGGAACGCGAAGTACCGGGGGATGGTCGCGGAGGAGGAGCGCGACGACGACCTCAGCGGTGTCCCGGACATCTACGAGGAGGACGACCCCGCGTACCACCTGCGCGTGGCCGCCGTCTACGAGAAGAAGGCCGCCGAGCACCGCCGGATCGCCGAGGAGATGGAGTCGGCACGGCTTGCCGAGGTGGCGGGCGGGGCAGGCGATGAGGACGACCGTCCGGCATGATCTGACGAGACGGTACAAAAGACGGAACCGTACTCAGACGAGCCAGCAGAAGAGGGAGACCGCGATGAGCGCACCCGACGGCAGCCCGGTCGGCACCGAACGCAGCATCGGCCAGCTGTTCGCCTCGGCGACCACCGAAATGTCGGCGCTCGTGCACGACGAGATCGCGCTGGCGAAGGCCCAGCTGAAGCAGGACGTCAAGCGCGGGGCGACGAGCGGCGGCGCGTTCTCCGCCGCGGGCCTGCTCCTGCTCTTCTCACTGCCGATGCTGAGCTTCGCGCTGGCCTACGGCATCCGGACCTGGAGCCACTGGAACCTCGCGGTCTGCTTCCTGCTCTCCTTCGCGGCCAACGTCCTGATCGCGGGCCTTCTCGCGCTGATCGGCATCGTCTTCGCGAAGAAGGCCAAGAAGGGCCGCGGTCCGCAGAAGGTCGCCGCCTCGGTGAAGCAGTCGGCGGGCGTGCTCCAGAACGCCAAGCCGCACCCGCGCCCGGAACTGCCCGCGGACCGGTCCCCCGAAGCGATCGAGGCTGTGGCACGCTCGTCCTCATGACGGGCTCCACCACCCCTTCGGGGCAATCCTCCTCGGCGCAGCACCCCACGTCGGTCGTACGCCTCGGTATCCCGGGCGGACCCGAGGTGACCCACCGGGACGTCGCGGCCAACGGCGCCCGCTTCCACATCGCCGAGCTGGGCGACGGGCCGCTGGTACTGCTGCTGCACGGCTTCCCGCAGTTCTGGTGGACCTGGCGGCACCAGCTGGTGGCGCTCGCCGACGCCGGTTTCCGCGCGGTCGCCATGGACCTGCGCGGCGTCGGCGGCAGCGACCGCACCCCGCGCGGCTACGACCCGGCGGGCCTCGCCCTCGACATCACCGGCGTGGTCCGCTCCCTCGGCGAGCCGGATGCCGCGCTGGTCGGTCACGACCTCGGCGGCTACCTGGCCTGGACGGCCGCCGCGATGCGGCCCAAGCTCGTACGACGGCTCGCGGTGTCGTCCATGCCGCACCCCCGGCGCTGGCGCTCGGCCATGCTCGGGGACGTCCGCCAGAGCCGGGCGGGCTCCTACATCTGGGGCTTCCAGCGCCCCTGGGTGCCGGAGCGTCAACTCACCGCGGACGACGGCGCGCTGGTCGGCCGGCTGCTCCACGACTGGTCCGGGCCGCGGCTCCTTGACGACGAGGCGGTGGCGGCGTACCGCCGCGCCATGTGCATCCCCTCCACGGCGCACTGCTCGGTCGAGCCGTACCGCTGGCTGGTGCGCTCCCTGGCCCGTCCGGACGGCATCCAGTTCTACCGCCGCATGAAGCGGCCGGTGCGCGTACCGACCCTGCATCTGCACGGGTCCCTGGACCCCGTGATGCGGACGCGGAGCGCCGCCGGATCGGGGCAGTACGTCGAAGCGCCGTACCGCTGGCGGCTGTTCGACGGACTCGGGCACTTCCCGCACGAAGAGGATCCGGTCGCCTTCTCGACCGAACTGATCAACTGGCTGAAGGATCCCGAACCCGATCGGTGACCGTTTGATGAGCGATCGGTCACCGAACGGACGCGCCCGGTATCCGAACCGGAATGCTTGTCCTATGAACGGCCACTTGCCCGGCGCATAGGCCAATTGGGGGCCTCAGAAGCGGTTATCGACCTTGGGGCGGGGGCACACGTCCGGGTATGGGCTGGACGCACGACTACAGTGACGTAGCACGCGACGGCCGCTCCACGAGCGGCGTGAGCAGCACCCACCGACGCGGCGGCACCCCGCAACTCGCGGGTGCGGACCTACGGGTGGGCATTCCGCGCATTCTGCGCCGCCGGGCCCGCTGGGTATCCGTACGCCTGCGCCATCCACGGACCTGAGAGACCGCGCCGCCGCCCCGACGCCTCCCGTACGCGGGCCTAGAGCGCGCAGCTGTCGCTGTCCACCTGCTGGCCGGCGGTGCGGCCCTTGCTGATGTCGTCGCGGATCTCGTCCGCGGTGAGCGCGTAGCCGGTGTCGGGGTCGTCCAGGGACTTGGCGAAGACCACGCCGTACACCTCGCCCTCCGGCGTCAGCAGCGGGCCGCCGGAGTTGCCCTGACGGACGGTCGCGTACAGGGAGTAGACGTCACGGCGGACGGTGTCGCGGTGGTAGATGTCCGGCCCGTTGGCCGTGATGCGCCCGCGCACCCGGGCGGCACGGACGTCGTACGCCCCGTTCTCCGGGAAGCCCGCGACGATCGCGCCGTCGTTGCGCTGTGCGTCCTCGTCCTCGTCCGTGAACCGCAGCGCGGGCGCGCCCAGTTCCGGCACGTCCAGTACGGCGATGTCGCGCCGCCAGTCGTAGAGGACGACCGTCGCGTCGTACTTCCGGCCCTCGCCGCCTATCTGCACCGTGGGCTCGTCGACGCCGCCCACGACATGGGCGTTGGTCATGACGCGGCGGTCGGCGAAGACGAAACCGGTGCCCTCGAGGACCTTGCCGCAGTCGGGGGCGGTGCCCATGACCTTGACGATGGAGCGCTTGGCGCTGACGGCGACCGGGCTGTTCACCAGCGCCGGGTCGGGTGGCGGCGTGTCGGGGATCGTCTCGTTGGAGAACGGGCTGAAGACCTGCGGGAAACCGTTCTTGTCGAGGACCGAGGTGAAGTTGTCGAACCAGTTGTCGGCCCCCGCGGGCAGTACCTCCTGCACTCCCGCCAGCACCGTGGACTGCCGCACCTCCTTGCCGACCGTCGGCATCGTGGTCCGCGCGAGGGCGGAGCCGAGCAGCCAGGCGACGAGGAGCATGGCGACGACGTTGACCAGGGCACCGCCGGTGGCGTCCAGGGCGCGGGCCGGGGACCACGTGATGTAGCGGCGCAGCTTGTTGCCCAGATGGGTCGTCAGGGCCTGGCCGACGGAGGCGCACACGATGACGACGACGACCGCGACGACCGCGGCGGTCGTGCTCACCTCCGCGTCGTCCGTCAGCGCGTCCCAGATCACCGGCAGCAGGTAGACGGCGACGAGTCCGCCGCCGAGGAAGCCGATCACCGACAGGATGCCGACGACGAAGCCCTGGCGGAAACCGACGATCGCGAACCAGACGGCGGCCAGCAGCAACAAGATGTCCAGCACGTTCACTGATTCAGGCCTCGCCTTGTCGTCTGCGGTACGCAGGCCACCCTGTCATGCGCGCCAGTCCAGCGGGACCTGCTTCTCCCGGTCCCAGGGCCGCTCCCAGCCCGCGAAGTGCAGCAACCGGTCGATGATGCCGGCGGTGAAGCCCCACACGAGCGCCGATTCGACCAGGAATGCCGGGCCTCGGTGACCGCTGGGATGAACGGTGGTCACCCTGTTGGCGGGGTCCGTGAGATCCGCCACGGGGACCTTGAAGACGCGCGCGGTCTCGGCCGGATCGACGACACCGACCGGGGTGGGCTCGCGCCACCAGGCCAGCACCGGCGTGACGACGAAGCCGCTCACCGGGATGTAGAGCTTGGGCAGGACCCCGAAGAGCTGGACGCCGGCCGGGTCGAGCCCGGTCTCCTCCTCGGCCTCGCGCAGGGCGGCCCGCAGCGGCCCGTCACCGCGCGGATCACCGTCCTCGGGGTCGAGGGCGCCGCCCGGGAAGGCGGGCTGGCCCGGGTGCGAACGCAGGGAGCCGGCCCGCTCCATGAGCAGCAGCTCGGGGCCGCGTCCGGCCTCCGCCCCGCCCGGTCCGTCTTCGCGCGTGCCGTCGCCGAAGAGGATCAGGACGGCGGACTGGCGGCCGGCGCCGTCCGCCGGCGGCAGGAAGCGGCTCAGCTGGGTGGGCCGGACCGTCTCGACCGCCCGCACCACCGGGTCCAGCCAGCCGGGCAGACCCTCCTTGCTGAGCATCGCGTCCCGAGCGTGGTCCCGCGTGGGGCCCTGCGTGTCGCTCGCCCGTGTCATCTCCACCCCCGTCCTGCAGACTCCAACGCCCGACGCCCCCGAGATCGTTCCGTCACCCGGCCCCCAGCGGCGGCGCCGGCTTCCCGCCCGCGTCCAGGTACGCCTGCGGGGGCTTCAGCCGCTGCCCCGGGAAGCCGCCCTTCTCGTACTTGAGCAGCTTCTTCGCCTTCTCCGGGTCCGTCTCGCCCTCGCCGTACGCCGGGCACAGCGGGGCGATGGGGCAGGCGCCGCAGGCGGGCTTACGGGCGTGGCAGATGCGGCGGCCGTGCCAGATCACGTGGTGGGAGAGGTCGGTCCAGTCGCTCTTCGGGAAGAGCGCGCCGACGGCGGCCTCGATCTTGTCCGGGTCGGTCTCCTCGGTCCACCGCCAGCGGCGCACCAGGCGCTGGAAGTGCGTGTCCACGGTGATGCCGGGGCGGCCGAAGGCGTTGCCGAGCACGACGAAAGCGGTCTTGCGGCCCACGCCGGGCAGCTTGACCAGGTCTTCGAGGCGCCCGGGTACCTCGCCGCCGAAGTCCTCCGTGAGCGCCTTGGACAGCCCTATGACCGACTTGGTCTTGGCCCGGAAGAAGCCGGTCGGGCGCAGGATCTCCTCGACCTCCTCGGGGACGGCGGCGGCCAGGTCCTCGGGGGTGGGGTACTTGGCGAAGAGGGCGGGCGTCGTCTGGTTGACCCGCAGGTCGGTGGTCTGGGCGGACAGCACCGTGGCCACGACCAGCTGGAACGGGTTCTCGAAGTCCAGCTCCGGGTGGGCGTACGGATAGACCTCGGCGAGCTCGCGGTTGATACGGCGGGCGCGGCGGACCAGCGCGGTGCGCGACTCGCCGCTCGGCGACGCCGGGGCGACGGTCTTCGCCGGGGCGACGCCCTTGACGGCGGCGGCGGCCTTCTTCGGAGCGACGGCGGGCTTCTTGGCGGGCGCCTGCCGCTTCAGGGGCGCGGCCTTCCTGGCGGCGGACTTCTTGCTCGCGGCGGACTTCTTCACGGCACCCTTCTCCGCAGTCACCCTCTTGGCAGGCACTGCCTTCCTTGTCGCTTTCGCCGTTTTCCTACCGCCATCGGGGCCCTGTTCGCCCACAGCGGAATCGCGACGTACACTCACCCGCGCAGCCCCCTAGGCCTGTGCTCTCACCGGCGATTTGGACACCCGGCCAGCCTACGGCCCGACACCGACATCCGCCCCGGACCTCGAAGATCGGCGTCCAATTGGACCCCTGCCGCGTACCCCGGGACATCGGTGCGGCATCCTTGTGACAGATCACACTGTTTGGACTGTCCGGCAAAATGGGCACCACGGACCCCTGGTACACCGGGGGAACAAGATCCTCTGAGCCGGTCGACAAGGAGAGAACTCGTGGACGACGTTCTGCGGCGCAACCCGCTCTTCGCGGCGCTCGACGACGAGCAATCCGCGGAGCTCCGCGCCTCCATGAGTGAGGTGACCCTCGCCCGCGGCGACACCCTGTTCCACGAGGGGGACCCCGGAGACCGCCTGTACGTGGTCACGGAAGGCAAGGTCAAGCTCCACCGCACGTCCCCCGACGGGCGCGAGAACATGCTGGCCGTCGTCGGCCCCAGCGAGCTGATCGGCGAGCTGTCGCTCTTCGACCCGGGCCCGCGCACGGCGACCGGCACCGCGCTGACCGAGGTCAAGCTGCTCGCCCTCGGCCACGGCGACCTCCAGCCCTGGCTGAACGTCCGCCCCGAGGTGGCCACCGCACTGCTGCGCGCCGTCGCACGCCGCCTGCGCAAGACCAACGACGCCATGTCCGACCTGGTCTTCTCGGACGTCCCCGGCCGCGTCGCCCGCGCCCTGCTGGACCTCTCCCGGCGCTTCGGCGTGCAGTCCGAGGAGGGCATCCACGTGGTGCACGACCTCACGCAGGAGGAGCTGGCCCAGCTGGTCGGCGCGTCCCGCGAGACGGTCAACAAGGCGCTGGCGGACTTCGCCCAGCGCGGCTGGCTCCGCCTGGAGGCCCGCGCGGTGATCCTGCTGGACGTGGAGCGGCTGGCCAAGCGCTCCCGCTGACGGACCCTCGGCAGATCTCCGGTCCGCCGGACCACCGGGATCACCGGACCGTCAGTCGGGCAGCTGGATGAGCCCGTGCTCGCCCAGGTACTCCAGCTGCGCCCGCACCGACAGCTCCGCCGCCGGCCACAGGGAGCGGTCGACGTCCGCGTACACGTGGGCGACGACCTCGCCCGGCGTGCGGTGGCCGTCCTCCACCGCCGTCTCGACCTGGGCGAGGCGGTGGGCGCGATGGGCCAGGTAGTACTCCACGACGCCCTGGGCGTCCTCCAGGACGGGCCCGTGCCCCGGAAGCACCGTGTGCACCCCGTCGTCGGCCGTGAGCGACCTGAGCCTGCGCAGCGAGTCCAGGTAGTCGCCGAGACGGCCGTCGGGATGGGCCACCACCGTCGTACCGCGGCCCAGGACGGTGTCGCCCGTCAGGACCGCCCGGTCGGCCGGAAGATGGAAGCACAGCGAGTCGGCCGTGTGCCCCGGGGTCGGTACGACCCTCAGCTCCAGGCCGCCCACCCCGATCACGTCCCCGGCGGCCAGCCCCTCGTCGCCCAGCCGCAGCGCCGGGTCCAGTGCCCGTACGTTCGTGCGCGTCAGCTCGGCGAAGCGCGCGGCGCCCTCCGCGTGGTCCGGGTGACCGTGCGTCAGGAGCGTCAGCGCGACCCGCTTGCCGGCCCGCTCGGCCGTGTCGACGACGCGCCGCAGGTGGGTGTCGTCCAGCGGCCCCGGATCGACGACGACGGCCAGGTCGGAGTCGGGTTCGGCGAGGATCCAGGTGTTCGTGCCGTCCAAGGTCATCGCGGAGGCGTTGGGCGCGAGGACGTTCACCGCGCGCGCGGTGGCCGGGCCCGACAGGACACCGCCCCGCGGCTGTCCGGGCAGTGCTGCTGCGTCCGTCATGCGGGGGCTCCCCCGGTCGGGTCGGAAGGTGTCGCCGGCGCCGTGACCGAATCCGTATGCGTAGTCGTAGCCGTATCCGTGGCCGTGTCCGTAGCCGTATCCGTAGGCGTATTCGTGGCCGGGACGTGCTTCGTGAACTCGTCGTGCCCCGGCCAGGAGAGGACGACCTCGTCGCCGGAGAGCCGGGCGCGGGCCAGCACGGGCGTCATGTCGCGGCCGGGAGCCGATGCCAGCGCCTCGGCCGCCGTACCGCACGCCGCGAGGCCGCGCAGGGTGGCGACGGTGGGCGGCATCATCAGCAGCTCGCCCTTGTCGTACCCGGCGGTCGCGTCCGCCGGCGTGATCCACACCGTGCGGTCGGCCTCCGTGGAGGCGTTGCGGGTGCGCTGCCCCTCCGGGAGCGCGGCCACGAAGAACCACGTGTCGTAGCGCCGGGACTCGAACTCCGGGGTGATCCAGCGCGCCCAGGCGCCCAGCAGGTCGGAGCGCAGGACGAGGCCCCTGCGGTCCAGGAACTCCGCGAAGGACAGCTCGCGGTCGACCAGCGCGGCCCGGTCGGCCTCCCAGTCGGCGCCCGTCGTGTCGCGGACCACCGAGTCGCCGGTCGGTCCTGCGAGCAGGACGCCGGCCTCCTCGTACGTCTCCCGTACGGCCGCGCAGACGATCGCCTGTGCGCCCGCCTCGTCGACGCCCAGCCGGTCCGCCCACCACGCGCGCGTGGGGCCCGCCCAGCCGATGTCGCGGTCGTCGTCGCGCGGGTCGACCCCGCCGCCCGGATAGGCGTACGCGCCGCCGGCGAACGCCATGGAGGTGCGGCGGCGCAGCATGTGGACGACGGGACCGGACCCGGTGGTGCCGGTGTCCCTGAGGAGCATGACGGTGGCCGCGCGCTTCGGGATGACCGGGGTGAGAGTGCCGGCCGCCAGCGCGCGGATGCGGTCCGGCCACTCCGGTGGGTACCACTGACCATTCGCCATGGCCGGAGGCTATCCGGTGACGGGCGGATGTTCGAGTGGCCCCCGGGACCCGATGGGCGTCAGGCGGGCAGGCCGGTCAGCCACTCGGTGAGCAGCCGGTTCGTCTCCTCGGGGCGCTCCTGCTGGAGCCAGTGGCCGCAGCCGTCGAGGACGTGCGAGGCGCTCAGCCCGGGCAGGGTGACCGGATACGCCTCGATCGCGCCGGACAGCCAGGTCGTGGAGGCGTCCAGGCCGCCGCCGAGGAACAGGGACGGCTGGGTGATCGGGGCCCCCGCGTGGGCGGCCAGGTCGGCCCAGTCGCGGTCCATGTTGCGGTAGCGGTTGAGGGCGCCGGTCAGGCCGGTGCGCTCGAACTCCCCGGCGTAGACGTCCAGCTCCTCCTCGGTCAGCCAGGAGGGCAGCCGCCCGGCGGCCGGGAACCGGTCGCGCATCCTGCCGCCGGGGGCGACGAAGTGCGGGTCGGGCTCCTCGGGGCCGGGCATGGTGTCGGCGGACAGGGCGGCGTAGAGGCCGGCGAGCCAGCCGCGTACGTCCGGCTCGATCTCCGCCTCGGCGCGGCCGGGCTCCTGGAAGTAGGAGACGTAGAACTCCTGCCCCGCGAAGGGCCCGGCCGGATCGCTCATGCCGGCGAAGACCTCGCTGGGCCTCGGGCCGCCCGGCGGCGTGTACGGCACGCTGAGCAGGCCCACCGCGCGGAACACGTCCGGCCGCAGCAGCGCGGAGTGGGCGGCGATGTTCGCGCCCCAGTCGTGGCCGACGACCACGGCGGAGCTTTCCCCCAGGGCCTCCACCACGGCGACGTTGTCCGCCACCAGGTCGAGCATCCGGTACGCCTCGACGGCGTCCGGCCGCGAGGAGCGCCCGTAGCCGCGTACGTCGACGGCGGCGGCGCGGAACCCGGCGGCGGCCAGCGCGGGCAGCTGGTGGCGCCAGGAGTACCAGGACTCGGGGAAACCGTGCACGAGCAGGACCAGCGGCCCGCTGCCCTGCTCCACCAGGTGGATGCGGCCGGCGGGTGAGGGCACCAGCCGGTGCACGGGCCGGTCGGCCGGCGTGTGCACGGCCTCGCGGTCGGGCCGGTCGGCCTGCTGGTCGGTCACGGGCGGCTGCGGCATGGCTCCTCCTGGCGCTTGCGGTCGGTACGGCCCCGCAGCGGACCGGGGCCGCCGGCCGGCCGGGGCCGGGCCGGCTCCCGCGCCGTACGGGGCACCGGCACCGATCCTGCGGGGCCGGGGCCACCAGGGGCGAGGTTTGTTGCCGGCCCGGCAACGCGCCCGGCCCCGCTACGGCTGGACGAGCTCCACCTGGATCTCGACCTCCACCGGCGCGTCCAGCGGGAGGACCGCGACGCCGACCGCGCTGCGGGCGTGCACGCCCTTGTCGCCGAGGACCTCGCCGAGGAGTTCGCTGGCGCCGTTGACCACGCCGGGCTGGCCGGTGAAGTCGGTCGCGGACGCGACGAAGCCGACGACCTTGACGACCCGCGCGACGCGGTCCAGGTCACCGGCGACGGACTTCACGGCGGCCAGGGCGTTCAGCGCGCAGGTGCGGGCCAGCTCCTTGGCCTCGTCGGCCGTGACCTCGGCGCCCACCTTGCCGGTGACCGGAAGCTTGCCGTCCAGCATCGGCAGCTGGCCGGAGGTGTAGACGTACGGGCCGGACTGCACGGCCGGCTGGTACGCGGCCAGCGGCGGGACGACCTCGGGCAGCGTCAGACCGAGCTCGGCGAGCTTCGCCTCGACGGCGCTCATGCCTGCTTCTCCCGCTTCAGGTAGGCGACGAGCTGCTCGGGGTTGTTCGGCCCGGGGACGACCTGGACGAGCTCCCAGCCGTCCTCGCCCCA
Source organism: Streptomyces sp. MMCC 100 (assembly GCF_041538145.2). Lineage (NCBI taxonomy): Bacteria > Bacillati > Actinomycetota > Actinomycetes > Kitasatosporales > Streptomycetaceae > Streptomyces > Streptomyces sp. MMCC 100. The sequence continues at coordinate 109,174 of NZ_JBGORK020000001.1, read as the reverse complement.
GGTGTCCAGAATCTGCTTCGTGGCATGGACGAGCAGCGGCACGGTTGCGTATTCCCACTTGGTCATGCGGCCGACTCTAGCCGCTGGCCGGGGTACCTCCGCAGCCGCTGTCCGGGGGCCGTCCGCAGCCGCTGTCCGGGCCTCTCCGCGGGCCGGCCGCGGCGACGTTGTCCACAGCCTCCGGCGTACTCGGTGCGCGGACTGGTTACGCTCGAATACGTGAGCAGGCTCCAGGTCGTCAGCGGCAAGGGCGGTACCGGCAAGACCACGGTGGCCGCGGCCCTAGCGCTGGCCCTGGCCACCGAGGGGAAGCGCGCGCTTCTCGTCGAGGTCGAGGGCCGCCAGGGCATCGCGCAGCTCTTCGAAACGGAGACGCTGCCTTATGAGGAGCGGAAGATCGCCGTCGCTCCCGGGGGCGGGGAGGTGTACGCCCTCGCCATCGACGCCGAACTGGCCCTTCTGGACTACCTCCAGATGTTCTACAAGCTGGGCAGCGCCGGACGGGCACTCAAGAAGCTCGGCGCGATCGACTTCGCTACGACCATCGCGCCGGGGGTCAGGGACGTCCTGCTGACCGGCAAGGCGTGCGAGGCGGTCCGGCGCAAGGACAAGCAGGGGCGGTTCGTGTACGACTACGTCGTCATGGACGCCCCGCCGACCGGCCGCATCACGCGCTTCCTCAACGTCAACGACGAGGTGGCCGGCCTCGCGAAGGTCGGCCCCATACACAATCAGGCGCAGGCCGTGATGCGGGTGCTGAAGTCGCGGGAGACCGCCGTGCACCTGGTGACGCTGCTGGAGGAGATGCCGGTCCAGGAGACCGTGGACGGCATCGCCGAGCTGCGGACGGCGCGGCTCCCGGTGGGCCGGGTCGTCGTCAACATGGTCCGGCCCCAGGTCCTGGACGCCACCGACCTGGAACTCGTACGGGAGACACCGCGTACGGCGCTGGCCCGGTCGCTGGCCGGTGCCGGGCTCGGCGGGGCGCGGCGGGGCGGGCACGCCGAGCGGCTGGTGGACCCGCTCCTCGCGCAGGCCGGGGAGTACGCCGAGCGGTACACGCTGGAGCAGGAGCAGCGGGCGGTCCTCGGCGAGGTGGGCCTGCCGACGCACGAACTGCCGCTGCTCGCCGAGGGCATGGACCTGGCGGGTCTGTACGAACTGGCCACCGAGCTGCGGAAGCAGGGGATCGCATGAGTCCGGACGACCCGGCCCGCCACCAGGAGGGCACGCGCCGCCTGACCCCCGCGCGCGTGCTCGACGTCGACCTCCTGCTGGAGGACCCGGGGACCCGCATCGTAGTGTGCTGCGGTTCGGGCGGGGTCGGCAAGACGACCACGGCGGCGGCCCTGGGCCTGCGCGCGGCCGAGCGCGGCCGCAAGGTGGTCGTCCTCACCATCGACCCGGCCCGGCGGCTCGCGCAGTCCATGGGCATCGACTCGCTCGACAACACCCCGCGCCGGGTGAAGGGCGTGGACGACGCGGCGGGCGGTGAGCTGCACGCCATGATGCTCGACATGAAGCGGACCTTCGACGAGATCGTCGAGTCCCACGCGGACCCCGAACGGGCCGCGGCGATCCTGGGCAACCCCTTCTACCAGTCGCTCTCGGCGGGCTTCGCGGGCACGCAGGAGTACATGGCGATGGAGAAGCTGGGGCAGCTGCGGGCGAAGGACGAGTGGGACCTCATCGTCGTCGACACGCCGCCGTCCCGCTCGGCGCTGGACTTCCTCGACGCGCCCAAGCGCCTCGGTTCCTTCCTGGACGGCAAGCTGATCCGCGTCCTGCTGGCCCCGGCGAAGGTCGGCGGCCGGGCGGGCATGAAGTTCCTGAACGTCGGCATGTCGATGATGACCGGCGTCCTGGGGAAGGTGCTGGGCGGGCAGTTCCTCAAGGACGTGCAGACCTTCGTGGCCGCGATGGACTCGATGTTCGGCGGGTTCCGTACCCGCGCGGACGCGACGTACAAGCTGCTCCAGGCGCCCGGGACCGCGTTTCTGGTGGTCGCGGCCCCGGAGCGGGACGCCCTGCGCGAGGCCGCGTACTTCGTGCAGCGGCTGGCGGCCGAGGACATGCCGCTCGCCGGTCTGGTGCTCAACCGGGTCCACGGCAGTGGCGCCGACCGGTTGTCGGCCGAGCGGGCCCTCGCCGCCGCGGAAAATCTTGAGGATCCCCGCATTGTGGATCAGGACGACGGGAAAGCTGGAGTTCGTACCGACCCCGGCAACTCTCCCGATACACACGGCAGTTCAGGACCGGCTGACTCCGCCCCCGGCGACTCGGCCCCCGACACCTCTCCCGAGGCTCCCGAACCGGCGGCTCCCGACACAGCGGAGCGGTCCGTCGACGCGCTCGCCGCCGGACTGCTGCGGCTGCACGCGGAACGCATGCACCTGCTCGCCCGGGAGCAGCGCACGCGTGACCGCTTCACCGCACGCCATCCCGAGGTGGCGGTCACCGAGGTGGCCGCGCTGCCCGGCGACGTGCACGACCTCGCGGGGCTGCGGGACATCGGGGAACGCCTGGCGACCGGCCGGCCCGAGCTGCCCGAGCCGGACGCCTGACAGGGCCTGACCCGGCCTCACGGGGCCTGGTCCCGCCCTCGGGGAGCCCTTGCCCTCGGGAGCCCTTGCGGGGCTCAGCCCACGGCCGCGTAGTTCTCGTACACCTCGTCGTCCTCGAGGGGCACGATGCCGGCCCCCCGTTCGTACTCCGTCCGCGCCGTCTCCAGCAGTCGGCGCCAGGAGGTCACGGTGGGCCGCCTGCGCAGCAGTGCGCGGCGTTCCCGTTCCGTCATGCCTCCCCACACGCCGAACTCGACGCGGTTGTCGAGCGCGTCGGCCAGGCACTCGGTCCGCACCGGACATCCGGTGCACACCGCCTTGGCCCTGTTCTGCGCTGCTCCCTGAACGAACAGTTCGTCCGGATCGGTAGTGCGGCAGGCGGCCTGCGCACTCCAGTCGGTTACCCAGCCCATACCGGCGCCGTCCTCTCCCGAATCGAGGCTCCCCCACGGCGGCAGCGGCATATTCACCGCCGCCAGTTGAGGACGTTACGGAAGGTGGGCACAGCGCAACACCCCCTTCGGGCCCAATCTTGAATGGCCCGAACGGACTATGGGTAAGCGGCAGATCACCCGGGGGAGTGAGCTGGCGACATGCGCGACTATCCCGACATTCGGGTCATCTCTACTGCGCCACAACGGACACCGATTTACACACAAGGCGGATTCGGACACGCACCCCACACGCCGTGGCACGCGCCGGTACACACCAACGCGCCCCCCAGCGGGGCCCCTCGGAAGAAAATCGAGCGGATCCGGAACGATTCGGGGTCGCCGGACGTATTGATACGTGGCCTCACTGCTGTGACAGTTGAGTGCAGCTTAGGCCAAGGCATATACGCGTGTCCGGCGAATGAGAACGTAGGCTGCCTCCATGCCAAAGAAGCGCTCGGGCGGTGGTCTGTCGCCAACGCAGCAGGCCGCCAAGTTCCTCGGTGTCAGTGTGCTCGCGGGAGCAGTGCTGGCCGGCATCGCGTTGCCCGCCGTGGGCGCGCTGGGGCTGGCCGCCAAGGGGTCGGTGGAGGGCTTCGACGCCCTCCCGACCAACCTGAAGACTCCCCCGCTGAGCCAGCGCACCACCATCCTCGACGCCGAGGGCGGCACCATCGCCACGGTCTACTCGCGCGACCGGACGGTGGTCGACCTCAAGGACATCTCGCCGTACATGCAGAAGGCGATCGTCGCCATCGAGGACTCGCGCTTCTACGAGCACGGCGCGATCGACCTCAAGGGCGTCCTGCGCGCCCTCAACAAGAACGCGCGCAGCGGCGAGGTCTCCGAGGGCGCCTCCACGCTCACGCAGCAGTACGTCAAGAACGTCTTCGTGGAGGAGGCGGGCGACGACGCGACGAAGGTCGCCCAGGCCACCCAGCAGACCATCGGCCGCAAGATCCAGGAGCTGAAGCTCGCGATCCAGGTCGAGGAGGAGCTGGGCAAGAAGAAGATCCTCGAGAACTACCTGAACATCACGTTCTTCGGCCAGCAGGCCTACGGCGTCGAGGCCGCCTCCCAGCGCTACTTCTCCAAGCACGCCAAGGACCTCAACGTCCAGGAGGCCGCCCTCCTGGCCGGCATCGTCCAGTCGCCCAGCCGCTACGACCCGGTCAACGACGAGGCGGAGGCCACCAAGCGGCGCAACATCGTCCTGAACCGCATGGCCCAGGTCGGTGACATCTCCCCGGCCCAGGCCGAGAAGGCGAAGAAGGCACCGCTCGGGCTGAAGGTCAGCAAGCCCAAGAACGGCTGCATCACGGCCGTGAACGACGCGAGCTTCTTCTGCGACTACGTGCACGAGGTCTTCCTGAGCGAACCGGTCTTCGGCAAGACCCGCAAGGACCGGGCCAAGGTCTGGAACCAGGGCGGCCTGACCATCCGCACGACGCTCGACCCGCAGGCCCAGGAGTCGGTGCACCAGTCGCTCGAGGACCACGTCAACAAGTCGGACTCGGTCGCCGCGGCGAGCACGCTGGTCGAACCCGGCACCGGCCGGATCGTCGCGATGGGCCAGTCGAAGCCGTACGGCTACGGCAAGAACGAGACCGAGATCAACTACTCGGTCGACCACGCCGTGGGCGGATCCAACTACGGCTTCCCGACGGGTTCGACGTTCAAGCCGTTCCTGGCGGCCGCGGCCCTGGAGGAGAACGTACCGGCGACGAAGGAGTACGCGTCGCCGTACGACATGGACTACCCGAGCCCCATCCAGACCTGTGACAAGCCCTGGATCAACGACAAGAGCTACCGCGTCGAGAACGAGAACGAGTCGGAGGTCGGCCCGTACCGGCTGAAGGAGGCGATGGCCAAGTCGGTCAACACCTACTTCGTGCAGATGCTCGCCGACATCGGACTGTGCCCGGTCTCCTCCATGGCGGACAAGCTCGACGTCCACCAGGGCAACGGCGACAAGCTGCCGCAGAACCCCTCCGCCCTCGCCCTCGGCTCGGTCGGTATGTCCCCGCTGACGATGGCGAGCGCGTACGCGACCTTCGCCTCGCGCGGCATGCACTGCACGCCGGTCGCGATCGAGTCGATCACCCAGAAGGTCGGCAACAAGCAGAAGTCGCTCGAGGTGCCGAAGTCGACCTGCTCGCGCGCGATGTCGGAGAAGACCGCGGACAGCGTGAACACCCTGCTGCAGGGCGTGGTCGACTCCGGTACCGGTAAGGCGGCCGGCCTGAGCGACCGCGACAACGCCGGCAAGACGGGTACGACCGACGAGCGCAAGAACGCCTGGTTCGTCGGCTACACGCCGAACATGTCGGGCGCCGTCTGGGTCGGCAGCGCCAGCCAGAAGGTCGAGATGAAGAACATCACGATCGGCGGGCAGTACCACGACCTGGTCTTCGGTGGCGCGGTCCCGGGCCCCATCTGGAAGGACGCCATGACCGGCGCCCTGTCGGGCAAGGACTCCCCCTCGTTCAACCTCGTCGACATCCCGGACGAGGACAAGAACAAGGAAAAGGACAAGGACAAGGGCCGCGACAAGGACAAGCCCGACGACGGGAACAACGGCGACGACGAGGGCTTCATCGCCGGCCTGACCGACGGCGGCACCGGCAACGGCGGACCGGGCGGCTTCCCCGGCGGCAACCTGATCCAGGGCGCGGGCAACGGTCCGGGTGGACGACGCTGACCGTCCCGTTCACGGGGTGAGGGCCCTCTCCGCGGTCGCGGAAAGGGCCCTCACTGGTATTACCGGCGTTACGGCGTCCCTGGCGCCACCGGCGTCACGGCCCCCGTCCCGGGCACCACCGGCGACACGGCAGTCCCTGGCGCCACCGGCGTTACGGCGTCCCTGGCGCCACCGGCGTTACGGCGGTCCCTGGCGCCACCGGCGTTACGGCGGTCACTGGTACTACCGGCGTCGCAGGGGCACCGCGGCGACTCAGCCGGCCAGGAGCTTCCTGACCGCGGCGGCGACCCGGCCGCCCTCGGCCTGCCCGGCCACCTTCGGGTTCACGATCTTCATCACGGCGCCCATGGCCCGCGGCCCCTCGGCGCCGGCCGCCTTCGCCTCCTCCACGGCCTGCGCGACGATCGCGTTCAGCTCGTCGTCGGACAGCTGCTTCGGCAGGTAGGCGGCAAGCACCTCGCCCTCCGCCTTCTCCCGCTCGGCCTGCTCGGCGCGGCCGCCCTGGGCGAAGGCCTCGGCGGCCTCACGGCGCTTCTTCGCCTCACGGGTGATCACCTTCTGCACCTCGTCGTCGGAGAGCTCCCGCTTCTCCTTCCCCGCGACCTCCTCCTTGGTGATCGCGGCGAGCGTCAGCCGGAGCGTCGAGGAGCGGAGCTCGTCGCGCTCCTTGATCGCCGAGTTGAGGTCGTCGTGCAGCTTCGACTTGAGCGTGGTCATGGACCTGATTGTCGCAGGTAAGCGAGGACCGGCGCCCGCTGATTTGCGCGCCCCCGGTGAACGCGGCCGCGGCGGACCTCCCACCACCGCTTCTCCACCGCTTCTGACACGATGGACGTATGCGCGCGCGATACGGAGTACCCCTGGGAATCACGGCGGTTGGCGCCGCCGGTCTGATCTACGCGACGGGGATCGAGCCCCGCTCCTTCCGCCTCCGACGAGTGACGGTCCCTGTCCTCCCGTCCGGAATGCGTCCCCTGCGCGTGCTCCAGGTCTCCGACATCCACATGGTCGGCGGTCAGCGCAAGAAACAGCGGTGGCTGCGTTCGCTGGCCGGGCTGCGCCCCGACTTCGTGCTCAACACCGGCGACAACCTGTCCGACCCGGAGGGCGTCCCCGAGGTCCTGGACGCCCTGGGCCCCCTGATGGAGTTCCCGGGCGCCTACGTCTTCGGCTCCAACGACTACTACGGCCCCAGGCCCCGCAACCCCGCCCGGTACCTGCTCGAGAAGGTCCAGGGCCGCCACGGCCTCAACGGCAACCCGCCCGTCGTGGGCGCCGTCCACAACCCGTGGGAGGACCTGCGCGACGGTTTCGACGCCGCGGGCTGGCAGAACCTCACGAACACCCGCGGCATGCTCAAGATCGAGGGCGTGTCGGTCGAGCTGACGGGACTGGACGACCCGCACATCAAGCGTGACCGGTACACGGAGGTGGCCGGCGGCCCCTCCGACACGGCCGACTTCTCGATGGGCGTGGTCCACGCGCCGTACCTGCGCGTCCTGGACGCCTACGCGGCGGACGGCTACCCCCTGATCGTGGCCGGCCACACCCACGGCGGGCAGCTGTGCATCCCCTTCTACGGCGCCCTGGTCACCAACTGCGACCTGGACACGGACCGCGTGAAGGGCCTGTCCATGCACACGTCCCTGGGTCACACGTCCTACCTCCATGTCTCGGCCGGCTGCGGCGCGAACCGCTACACCCCGTTCCGCTTCGCCTGCCCGCCGGAGGCGACGCTGCTGACGCTGGTGGGCCGGGAGAGCTGACGGGTCGCGGGGAGGGGAGGAAACCAGGGAGCCGGGGCCGCCTGACATAGCGCGTAACCCACACGGCCCACCCGCATAGCCCGCTATGCCCGGTCTGTCTAGCTTGGGGCCATGACAGCCCCGATACCCAGGGACATCCCGGACCTCCCCCCGATCCCGGGCCACGTCGTCCTGCAACCCACCGTCGTACCGGCCCGTGCCGTGCTGATCCCGACCCGCCGTCGCGTGGTCGCCGTCTTCCGCGGCCTGATCGCTCTGCTGGCCCTGACCGGCGTGACGATCGAGCTGCTCGCCGGCGGCCCGCCCACGGCGGCCCTGAGCCACTTCACGATCCAGAGCGGCATCCTGCTGGCGCTGGTCATGCTCGCCTCCGCCAAGTGCGCCTGGTCCGCCCACCACCCCCTGCCGGGCGCCCTCACGGGAGCGGCCCTGTTCTACGTCGCCGCCGCGGGCCTGGTCCACCACCTGCTCCCGGCAGGCGAGTCGTCCCTGTTCGCGGTGCCGGACGCCGCCGGCCCGACCTGGCAAACCGCCGCGACCCAGATCCTCCACACGGTGGTGCCGGCGGCCGCGGCCCTGGACTGGCTCCTCTTCACCACCCCCGGCCATCTGCACCTGCGCCAGGCCCCCGCATGGCTCCTGTACCCCCTGGCCTACCTGGCCTTCTCCCTCGCCCGCGGCGAGCTGCTCCTCCCCGGCTCCCAGGACCGCTACCTCTACCCCTTCCTCGACGTCGACCAGCACGGCTACAAGGGCGTCCTCGGCAACGCCCTCCTCGTGGGCCTCGCCCTGTACGCCCTGGCCGTGCTCCTGGTGGCCCTGGACCACACCCGCCCGAACCCGTTCCGCCGCCCCCGGTAAACCGGATTTCGTCTCCGGCCACCGGTGGGCTAAAGTAAACGACGTCGCCGCGACGAGCAGCGACGATCGGGGTGTGGCGCAGCTTGGTAGCGCGCTTCGTTCGGGACGAAGAGGTCGTGGGTTCAAATCCCGCCACCCCGACAGTGAAGTACCAGGCCAGGGGCCCTGACCCGCTTAGCGGGTCAGGGCCCCTGACTCGTTTCCTGCGGCTCTTGGGAGCCATTCGGGAGCCGACTTCAGATTCCGGCTCCCAGCATCGGGCTTCCGTCGTTGTCAGTGTCTGCCGCTACCGTCGCCGATGGCAGCTCTCCCTCGACCGTGAGTGGTGAGCAAGACAAGGCAGACCGGGCGGCCGAGGGCGGCGCCACGACAGCCCAACGCCCTGACCAGGCAAAATCCGTCCGCTCTGACCAGATCGGCAGCCGAATCTCCTGGTCCGCTGTGCGGGTCGGCTCCCTGAGTGATACCGGGCCAATCTGGGAGCCAAGTTCGGTTGGATGTCTGAGGAGGCAGCCGCATGAGCCGACCCGCACAGGGCACGCTGCACCACGTCGAGCTGTGGGTGCCGGATTTCCACCGCGCGCTCGCCTCGCTCGGCTGGCTGCTTCAGGCGCTGGGTTACGCCGTCCACCAGGACTGGGTCTGCGGTCGCAGCTGGCGGCTCGGCCCGACCTACCTGGTCATCGAGCAGTCCCCAGCCCTAGCCGCTGAACAGCACGACCGCTGCCGCCCGGGGCTGAATCATCTGGCCTTCCACGTCGAAAACGCCGCCACGGCCGAGAGACTGGCTGCCGACGCCGCCCAGCACGGCTGGAAGCTGATGTTCCCCGAGCGGCATCCATACGCCGGCGGCCAACAGCACTACGCCGCCTATCTGGAGAACGACGACGGCTTCGAAGTCGAACTCGTCGCGATCGACCCACCGGAACGAGGGAAGCGGCTCAGGTGACGCACCGCCAGGTGTTCTCGGGCAGCAAGGAGTGCGTGCGGAAGGGGAGTGTGAGCCACTCCCCGGGCTTGACGACGGTCTTGCGACCTCCGTAGTCGGTTTCAGACCACAGGCACCAGTCCTGCGTGGTCCGGTTGCGAGCCGAAGCGCCACCGTTGGGAAGGCCAACCCGACCCGTATCGTCGGTTCCAGTGACGAACGATCCCATGGCTCCCTGAGGAGAAGTGCTTTCCCACAGGCAGAAGTGGTCGGGAGAGCATGTGGCGGCAGCGCTGTCCGTGGCGGACAGGGGAACCAGGGCGAGGGCGGCTACTGCGGCAAGGGCTGTCCGGCAGAGCTTCGCGGTAGGCATGATGGCGCGCTCCTTCATTGCACGAGGCTGGTACACCGATCATCACGATCTTGGACATCCCCTGACAATCACTCAAGAGAGGGAAAAACCGGAGGCTCAAGGCTCAGCTCCGCCCATACGGTCTTGCCGACCGGACGACGAGGCGCAGAGCCCCACCGCGTGGCCAGGACGTCCACCATGAGCAGACCTCGACCGGACTCCCCTTCGGGGCAGGAGGAGGGGAGGGTTGCGGGCAGCCGTTTCGTGGATGCGGCGTCGTCGACCTCGACACGCACGAGCACCGCAGCCCGGTCGACGGTGAGTCGGAGACCGAACTCACGGCCGGGAACCCTGCCGTGCTGCACGGCGTTCGCCGCGAGCTCGCCTACGACGAGGGCGACCGTACAAGAGACGTCCGAGGCCGGCGGGTGGCCCAACCCCTCCATCCACCGGACGGCGTGGCGCCGGGCCAGCTGCGCGCCTCGCGCGGTGGAGGGGAACTGAGTGGTGAGGTCGTCTCCCTGGGTGGAGGTTTCTGTGAGCACGGTGGGTCCGTTCCGTCAGGGAGTACGCGGCGCATCTGGTGCCCGGTCTGTTGCAGACGGAGGAGTACGCCCGGGCCGTGCTGAGTCTCGGCATGACGCTGGACAGCGCCGAGCAGTTGGAGGAACGGGTCGCCGCCCGCATGGGGCGGCAGGGGCGGCTTACGTCGCCCGAACGGCCGGAGCTGTGGGTGGTGCTCGACGAGGCGGTGCTCAGGCGGCCGATCGGCGGGAACGACGTCATGCGGGCGCAGTTGGAGCGGTTGGTGGAGGCGGCGACGGAGGCGCACATCACGGTGCAGGTGCTGCCGTTCGAGCAAGGTGGGCACGATGCGCTGGGCGGTTCGCTGACGGTTCTGACGCTGCCGGACAGCTCGGAGGTGGCCTACACGGAAGGTGCGCACTACGGCCAACTCGTCGAGGAACCAGTCGAGGTCAGGCACTTCTCGGGGATTTACGATCGGGTCCGGGCGGATGCCCTGCCCACAGTCATGTCGCTCGACATGATCCGGTCCGCGATGGAGGGCTACTACCGTGAAGCGAACGTTCCTTCCCGATCCGAACGGCGTCGCCTGGCGCAGGAGCGGCTACAGCAATCAGGAGGGCGGCAACTGCGTGGAGGTCGCCGACGGATTCACGGGCGTCGTGCCCGTTCGTGACAGCAAGGTTCCGGGCGGGCCAGTGGTGTCCTTCGGGGACGGCTCCTGGGCCGCGTTCATAAGCGAGGTCAAGGGCGGTCGCCGCCTCTGAGTCAACCGGGTGCTGGTCGACAGCGGTTCCCCGGGTCCGCCGGTGCCTCGTTCACGAGGTGCCGGTGGGCCGCTGACCTCCCCAAAGAACCGGGGAAAGAACTTCCCGCCCACCCACCCTCCCCGCGCCGGTGCGTGCGTGTCACCCGTGCGAGTGACTGGCTTGCGGGTGCGGGATTCGGGCCGTTACGTTCGCCGCAAGAGCACACCACCACCCACAACAGAGCAGCCCCCGCCCAGGATTCGCCGTCCCGGACGAGGGCCTAACCGATCAAGGAAGAGAAGAGCTTCCCGATGGCTGACTCGCAGTCTAACGCGCGCCTGCGCGTCGACGCCGGAGCACCGACCTCCGGCGTGATCCACGTACGCACCCGGCTCACCGCCGACTTCACGGTGATCTCCAACGCCCTCGCCCAGCGGCGCGGCAGCGCGGTCACGGTCGGCGTGGCCGTGTACATCCTCTCCCTGCCCACCGGCGCCCCCGTGACCATCATCGCCCTGTGCGAGCACTTCAGCGAGGGCGAGATCCTGATCTCGCGCGCACTTCGGGAGCTTGAAGCCGCCGGGTATCTGGAACGGCGCCGCGAGCGGCTGGCCTCCGGGCAGATCCGTACCCGGACGTACTTCTACGACGTACCCGGTGGTGAGGGGCCGCCGGGCAGCCCACCCGGGCCGCCGAAGCCGCCGGTGCCGCCGAAGTCGGCTCGGCCGCAGCGGCGGCCCGCTGTTCCCGAGACCGCGCCAACCCCGCAGGCGACGGCGCCCGCGCTCACCGACGCCGATCCGCAGGCGATCGCCGTACTGGCCGCCCTGCGGCGGGTCGACGCCCGTCTCGTTCTGTCCACGCGGGAGGCCGCTTGCCTGGCACCTGCCGTGGGCGAGTGGCTAGCGGCCGGGGTCGCGCCGCAGGAGATCACCGAGCTGCTGACCACCGGGCTTCCCGACCATTTCCAGGCTCGCCCGGCCAGAGTCCTCGCCTTCCGGCTCCGGGAAACTCCTCTGCCGGCGCCGCCCCCGCCCGTCGTCGTGCCCCGACCGGCAGTACTGCCCTTCCAGACCTGCGACGGCTGTGAGCGTGCCTTCCGCGCCCAGGAGCCCGGACACTGCCGGAGCTGCCGGGACCACCTCGTCGGGGAGCGCCTGCGTGCGGCCGGCTGAGCCGGGGGGCGGGTGTGCTGTCCGCCGCCGAGTGGCAGGCTTCATGTGCGACGATGCGAGACCCGGTACCGGGCATGGCAGGAGGAGGCGGGTCATGGTCGACAGGTTCACGGACGGACTCCTTACTCCCACGGAAACAGCCTCCTACCTGGAGATCCCGCAGTCGACGCTCCACTCGTGGTTGAAGGGCAGGGCTGCCGGAGCGCCATTGGTCCACCAGGTAGATCCGCCTCGCAAGGGGCAGCCCTCCGTGCCGTTCATCGCGGTGGCCGAGGCGCACGTCCTGCGTTCACTGCGATCCCTGGGGCTTCGGATGAGCGAGATCAGGGAAGCCGCCGCCGCCGTACGGGACGCCTTCGCCACCCCGTACGGTCTGGTGTCGAAGCGGATCGCGACGGACGGCGTGGACATCTTCGTCGAGCACGGCCTCGGCGATCTCCGCAGGGCCCGCGACGGGCAGGCACCCATCCACGAGGTGGTCTCCGGCTATCTCCGCTACCTGAACTGGGAACCCGACGACGACTTCCCCTCCAGTCTGCGGCTCAGGCAGTATCCGAAATCCGTGCCGGTCGTGATCGACCCGAGGTTCGGTCATGGGAGGCCCGTCGTGGCCGCCAACCGTGTCGCGGTCAAGGCGATCACCGATCTGTGGGAGGCCGGGGAGAGCGTCGAGGACATCGCGTACGACTTCGACATGACGCCCGAGCAGGTCGACGAGCTGTGCAGGGCAGTGGTGCGCCTTGCCGCCTGAGTTCTTTCTCGACCGCAATCTCGGACGTCGGGTCGCGGAGGGGCTGAAGGCGTGCGGCTGGACCGTTCACCGCATCGGGGACGTCTTCCCCGACGACGGACAGGACATCGCCGACGAGGACTGGATCGCGCACGGTCTCGACCAGTCCTGGGTGCCGCTGTCCAAGGACGGCCGGATCAAGAGCCGGGACCTAGAGATCCAACCGGTACTTGAGCGGAAAGCTGTGCTCTTCTACCTGGACAACCAGCAGTTGCGCAGTGCCGAGATGGTCGAACGGCTCGACGCCCACCGAGAGGCGATCCATCGGGCCGTGGGCAGGGGCGGCCCGGCGGCCTACGCGGTACGACGCGAGCGTATCGAGCGCACCTGGCCACCCTGAGCTTGTCGTACGTCCTCGTCGCTTCCCATGCTCACCTGCCGGTGTACGAGGAGGTCGCCGGCAGTTCCACCGTGATGCGGAGGCCGCCGGTGGGGCGGGGGGTGAGGGTGAGGGTGCCGTCGTGGGCCTGGGTGATGGTGTTGACGATGGCCAGGCCGAGGCCGACGCCCGGGTGGTCGGTGTGGACGCGTTCGGTGCCGCGCTGGAACGGTTCGGTGAGGGTCGAGGCCTGGTGGGGGCTGATCAGGTCGCCGGTGTTCTCGACGGTGAGCAGCGTGGTGCGGGGGCCGGGGGTGGTGCGGATCCAGACCCTGCCCCGGCCGGGGAGGTTGTGGACGATCGCGTTGTGGACGAGGTTCGTGGTCAGTTGCAGGAGGAGGGCCGGTGAGCCGAGGGTGGGAGTCACGTCGCCGACGGTTTCGAGGGTGACGCCGTGCTTCTCCGCGAGGGGGAGGAGGGTTTCGGTGGCTTCTTCGGCCAGGAGGGACAGGTCGACGTGTTCCCGGGTGAAGGAGCGCTGGCCGGCGCGGCTGAGCAGGAGCAGGGCCTCGGTGAGGTCGATCGCCCGGGTGTTCACGACGTGCAGTCGGTCGATGATCTCGTCGGTGTCCTGGTGCGGGTCGGTGCGGGCCACGTCGAGGAGGGCCTTCGAGACGGCCAGCGGGGTGCGCAGCTCGTGAGAGGCGTTGGCCGCGAAGCGCTGCTGTTCGGTCACGTGGGCTTCGAGGCGGGCGAGCATCGTGTCGAAGGCGTCGGCGAGTTCGCGGAACTCGTCCTTGCGGCCCGGCAACCGGATCCGGTGGGACAGCGATCCGGCCTCGGCCGTGCGGGTGGCGCGGGTGATGCGGTCCAGGGGGGCCAGCATGCGTCCGGCGAGGAGCCATCCCCCCAGGAGGCCGAAGACCAGGAGGAACACCATGACCGCGGCTGCCGTGGGGGCGAAACTGCGTAGGAAGATCGTGCCCGGAGTCGCTCTCACCGCCCCTCGTTCGTTGGTGAGCAACCACCCCTGTTCCAGGAGGAACACGCCCACGGCGGCGAGCAGCAGGACACCCGCGAGCATGAGGAATCCGGCGTAGCTGAGGGTGAGTTTGAGACGGACGCTCAGGCCGGGCTGTCTATCCACGGTCATCACCACCCCCCTGCTCGGTGACGGGGGCCGTGTCGATGCGGTAGCCGACGCCCGGCACGGTGGCGATGATCCAGGGTTCGCCGAGGCGCTTGCGCAGGGCCGAGACGGTGATGCGGACGGCGTTGGTGAACGGGTCGGCGTTCTCGTCCCACGCGCGTTCCAGCAGTTCCTCTGCGCTGACGACACCGCCCTCGGCGGCGACCAGGACTTCGAGCACGGCGAACTGCTTCCTGGTCAGCGCGACGTAGCGGCCGTCCCGGTAGACCTCCCTGCGGAACGGGTCGAGGCGCAGACCGGCGATCTCCCGCACGGGGGGCCTGCTGTGGGCGCGCCTGCGGTCGAGTGCCCTGAGCCTGAGCGCGAGCTCCTGGAGTTCGAACGGCTTGGTGAGGTAGTCGTCGGCGCCGAGTCCGAAGCCGGAGGCCTTGTCGTCGAGGCGGTCGGCCGCGGTGAGCATGAGGATCGGCATGCCGCTGCCGGAGGCCACGATGCGTCGGGCGATCTCGTCGCCGGACGGGCCCGGGATGTCGCGGTCGAGGACGGCGATGTCGTAGGCGTTGACGCTGAGCAGTTCCAGCGCGGTGTCGCCGTCACCCGCGATGTCGGCCGCGATCGCCTCCAGGCGCAGGCCGTCACGGATCGCCTCCGCCAGGTAGGGCTCGTCCTCGACAATCAGCACACGCATGGTGCCGAGGTTACGAGTCGGCACATATCGTCGGCATATCGAAAACCGCATACGTGCCGGCAACACCGCGCCGCCTTCACTGGCCGTATGCGTCACACCCTCCTGCCGTCAGCGTCGCCTCATCGATCTCCGACACCTCCAGCACCTACAACGTCTCCGGCACCTCCAGCCCCGCCAGCACGGAGGCGGCTGTCACTAGCCGCGCTTCGCAGCGCTGTCCGGCCGGAGCTCTGGAGGCGTGCCCCGGTGCTCACGGTGTCGGCGTTGCTGCTGGGCCTCGTGATGATGCTGCACGCGGAGATTCCGAACGGGTTCGGGTCCATCGGCAGTCTGGTCGAGACCTTCCTGCCGTGGTTCGGCCTGTTCGTCCCCGTGCTGGCCGCCGGGGCGCTGTGGCGCCGCTCCCCCGCCGCGGTGACCGCGCTGGTGCTGCCGGTCACGGTGTGGCTGAGCCTCTTCGGCGGGCTGCTCGGCGACAAGTCCGGCCCGGGCGGCGACCTCACCGTGGCCACCCACAACGTCGGGGCCGAGAACCCGGACCCGGCCGGCACCGCCCGCGACCTGGCCGCCTCCGGAGTGGACGTACTGGCGCTGGAGGAGATCACCGCGCAGGACCGAGGTGTGTACGAGAAGGGGCTGGCGGGGGCGTACCCGTACCACGCGGTCCTGGGCACGGTCGGGGTGTGGAGCAAGCTGCCGCTGTCGGGCACGCGGCCGGTCGACATCGCCACGGACTACGGGCCGCTGGCGGACACCAAACCGGCGGACGCCGGGATGGCCGGCAACCGGGCGCTGCGCACCACAGTGGCCACGGACCGGGGCCCACTGGTGGTGTACGTCGCCCACCTGGGCTCCGTACGGCTCAATCCCCGGGCGGGCTTCTGGACGGACTCGCGCGACCGGAACGTCCAGGCGCTCGGCGAGGCCCTCGCCGCCGACCGGAGTGAGCGGGTGGTGCTGCTCGGCGACCTGAACGGCACCCTGGACGACCGCGCGTTCGGCGGTATCACCTCGCAGCTGCACTCGGTCCAGGACGCGGCCGGGGACGGCTTCGGCTTCAGCTGGCCGGCGAAGTTCCCGGTCGCGCGGATCGACCAGATCCTGGTGCGTGGCGTGGAGCCGACCGACTCGTGGGTGCTGCCCGCCACCGGCAGCGATCATCTGCCGGTGGCGGCCGGGGTCAGCTGGTGAGCGGCGTCGTCCGACGGGGGGTGCGGGACCGGTCCGGCCCTGCCCGGCCCTGCCCGGCCCTGCCCGGCCCGGCCCGGCCCGGCCCGGCCCCGAGGGAACATATCGTCGGCGTATCGAAAACCGCATACGTGACGGCAACACCGCGCCCCCTTGACTGGCCGCATGTCCTACAGCGAACCAGTACGAACAGTGGCCCCGATGCGGCCGACCGTCCGGCCGATCAGTGCTGCCGAGCACTTGGCGTTCGTGCGGGCACAGCGCTCGGTCAGCTTTCTGCAGACCCCTGCCTGGGGACGCGTCAAGACCGAGTGGCGCAGCGAGTCCCTGGGCTGGTTCGACGGCGGGCGGCTGGTCGGTGCCGGGCTCGTCCTGCACCGCCCGGTGCCGCGGCTCGAGCGCTTCACGCTGGCCTATCTGCCCGAAGGCCCGGTCATCGACTGGACCGGCGACATCGGCGTGTGGCTCGATCCGCTGGCCGCCTACCTCAAGGCGCGCGGCGCGTTCGCGATCCGGCTCGGTCCGCCGGTGTGCACGGACGTCTGGAGTGCCGACGACGTCAAGGAGGGCATCGCCGATCCGGGCACCAGGCGGCTCACCGAGGTGCCCGCCCGGTGGAGCGATCCGGTCGGCGCCCGGGTCGCCGACCGGCTCAGGTACGCCGGCTGGCTGCCACAGAGCCCGGAGGACGGCTTCGGGGTCGGGCATCCGCAGTTCAAGTACGAGATCCCGCTGGCCGGCCGAACCGAGGACGAGCTGCTCAGGGGCATGAACCAGCTCTGGCGGCGCAACATCAGGAAGGCGGCCAAGGAAGGGGTCGAGGTCACGGTCGGAAAGGTCACGGTCGGAAAGGTCCTGGCCGGAGGGGACACTGCCGGAGAGGTGACGCTCGGAGACGATCTGAAGGCGTTCCACGACCTCTACGTCCACACCGCCGAACGCGACCGCTTCACGCCGCGGCCGCTGCGCTATTTCGAGACCATGTTCGCGGCGCTGGGCTCCGAGGATCCCGAGCGGATCACGCTCTACCTGGCCCGCCACCGGGGTGACCTGGTCGCCGCCACCATCATGGTCCGCGTCGGCCGCCACGCGGTGTACGCCTACGGGGCCTCGTCGACCCGGAAGCGCGAGGTGCGCGGCTCCAACGCCTGCCAGTGGGCGATGATCCGCGACTCGCTGGCCGCCGACTGCGACGTCTACGACCTGCGCGGCATCACCCCGACCCTCGACGCCGACGACCCGCACGTCGGGCTGATCAAGTTCAAGGTCGGCACCGGCGGTCAGGCGGTGCGGTACGTGGGCGAATGGGACCTGCCCCTGCGCCCACTGGTCTACCGGACCTTCGACCTCTACATGAGGCGACGCGGGCGATGAGCCGCCCCCACTCGCCATTACCGGTCGGTAATATATCGTCAGGATATCGAAAAGCGCATACGCGACGGCAACACCGGGTCGCCTTGACTTGGGGCATGACCTTCTCCTCGACCTCCTCCATCCCCTCCCCCTCCTCGGTCGTTCCGGCAACGGGAATCACTGTTTATGGCTGTGGGCGGGACGAGGCCGCCCTGTTCCGCCGGACGGCACTCCGTCTCGGCGTCAGGGTGACCCTTACGGAGGCCGCGGTATCCGAAGGAAATGTCGGGCTGTCGTCCGGAAACCAATGCATCAGCATCGGACACAAGACCCCGGTCACGCGTGCCACTCTCCTCGCACTCCGCCAGGCCGGCGTGACGTACATCTCGACACGGAGCATCGGCTACAACCACATCGATGTGGAATACGCGGCCGGCATCGGTATCTCCGTCGAGAACGTCGTCTACTCCCCCGACAGTGTGGCCGACTACACCCTGATGCTCATGCTGATGGCGGTGCGCGGCGCTAAATCCACCGTCCTCCGCGCGGTCCAGCACGATTACCGGTTGAACGAGGTGCGCGGCCAAGAGCTGCGCGATCTGACCGTCGGGGTGGTCGGAACAGGGCGCATCGGCGCGGCGGTCGTGGACAGACTGCGGGGTTTCGGGTCTCGCGTACTGGCCCACGGGAATCGGCCCACGACCACAGCCGATTACGTCTCTCTCGACGAGTTGCTGCGATTGAGCGACATCGTGACGCTGCATGTCCCGCTGAACGCGGATACGCATCACCTCCTCGACCGACAACGTGTCCGGCAGATGAAACGGGGTGCGTTCGTCATCAATACCGGCCGTGGCCCGCTCATCGACACCGAGGCCCTGGTGCAGGCGTTGGAAAACGGCCACCTGAGCGGCGCGGCCCTGGACGTCCTCGAGGGCGAGCAAGGAATCTTCTACGCCGACTTCCGGGACAGGCCCATCGAAAGCACGCTGCTGCCGCGGCTGCAGAAAATGCCGAACGTGCTCATCAGCCCGCACACCGCCTATTACACGGACCACGCCCTGAGGGACACGGTCGAAAACTCCATCATCAACTGTCTGAATTTCGAAAGCAGGAATCACCATGGCTAAGCTGAAGGTCGGCATCATTTTCGGAGGCTGCTCCGAAGAACACGCCGTCTCCGTCAAGTCGGCCCAGGAGGTCGCACGCAACCTCGACACCGACAAGTACCAGCCCTTCTTCGTGGGCGTGACGGAGGACGGTGCCTGGAAGCTCTGTGACGGCCCCGGCCCGGACTGGGAGAAGGGCGACTGCCGCTCGGTCGTGCTGTCACCGGACCGCGGTGTCCACGGACTGCTCGTCCTGGAGCAGGGGCGGTACGGGACGATCCGCCTGGACGTCGTCCTGCCGGTGCTGCACGGCACCCTCGGCGAGGACGGGGCGACGCAGGGGCTGCTGGAGCTGTCCGGCATTCCGTACGTGGGCTGCGACGTCCAGAGCTCGGCCGTGTGCATGGACAAATCCCTCGCGTACGTCGTCGCCAGGAGCGCGGGGATCGCCACGCCGGATTTCTGGACCGTGACGGGGGACGAGACTGTCGAACCCGAGAAGCTCACGTATCCCGTCTTCGTGAAGCCGGCCCGTTCGGGGTCGTCCTTCGGCGTCAGCAAGGTGTCCCGGCCACAGGAGTTGCCGACCGCGGTGGAAAACGCCAGGCGGTACGACACGAAGGTGCTGATCGAAGAGGCGGTCGTCGGCAGCGAGATCGGCTGCGCCATTCTGGGGAACGACCTGGATCTGGTCGCGGGTGAGGTGGATCGCATCGCGCTCTCCCACGGGTTCTTCAGAATCCATCAGGAGGAACAGCCCGAAACCGGCTCGGAGAACTCGACGGCGATCGTTCCCGCCGACATCCCGGCACAGGCGCGGACGCTCGTTCAGGAGACCGCGAAGGCCGTGTACCGCGCCTTGGGATGCCGTGGGCTGTCGCGGGTGGACATGTTCCTCAAGGACGACGGAGAAGTCGTCCTCAACGAGGTCAACACCCTGCCCGGTATGACCTCGTACAGCCGTTACCCGAGGATGATGGCGGCCGCGGGTCTGCCGCTCTCCGAGGTGATCGACCGGACGGTGTCCCTGGCGCTGACGGGGAAGATCCGATGACCGGGGATTTCGCCTTCGTGGACGAGCTGGTGTCCGGGATCCGGTGGGACGCCAAGTACGCCACCTGGGACAACTTCACCGGCAAACCGGTGGACGGCTACCTGACGAACCGGATCGTCGGCACGAGGGCCCTGTGCGCGGCGCTGGGAAGGGCTCGAGCGAGGGCCGAATCCCTCGGCTTCGGGCTGCTCCTCTGGGACGGCTACCGCCCGCAACGCGCCGTGGACTGCTTCCTCCGCTGGTCCCGACAGCCGGAGGACGGCCGGACGAAGGCGCGGCACTATCCGAACATCGACAGGGCCGAGATGTTCGACCAGGGGTACGTGGCCGCCAGGTCGGGCCACAGTCGGGGCAGCACCGTCGACCTGACGCTGTACCACCTGACCACCGGTGAACTCGCGCCCATGGGCGGCGACCACGACCTCATGGACGCGATCTCACATCATGACGCGCAAGGAATCACGGGAGTCGAGGCAGCGAACCGTCGACGGCTGCGCTCGGTCATGGAGGCCTGCGGATTCGACTCCTACGACTGTGAATGGTGGCACTACACGCTGAAGGACGAACCTCATCCGGACACCTACTTCGACTTTCCCGTCGCACGACCGAGCCGGGTCACTCGCCCCACCCCGAAGGTGCGGCCGGGCGCCGCGTACTCCACCGGGCCGGTGTAGTGCGTCGCCGCGCGGCGGACCGCTTCCGGCGGTTCCAGGAACGGGCCGAGGTGGGTGACGACCAGGCGTTTCGCGTCGGCGTCGGCAGCGGTGGTGCCCGCCTCCTCCGGGGTGTGGTGCACCGCCTCGGTGCCGGCCGGCGGCGGCTGCGCGGAGTCGGCCTCGCACAGCAGCACCGTGCAGCCGTCGGCGAGTTCCGTGAGGGCGTCGCAGGGGGCGCTGTCGCCGGAGTAGGCGAGACACGCGCCGTCCTCGGTCTCGATACGGACCCCGAAGGCGGGCATCCCGTGCGACACGGCACGGCTGGTGAGCGTGAGGCCGCCGACGCGGGCGCGGTGGTGGTCGTGCAGTTCGACGATCCGGAAGGCGTCCTCGACGGGGCTTCGCCGCGGGCCGTTGGTGAGGAACCCGGCGAGCCGGTCCGCGATGCCCGGCGGCGCCAGCAGGGGGACGGGGGCGGTGAGTTCGACGTCCGCGTACAGCAGGCCGTAGTACGCCGTCAGCAGGTCGGCGCAGTGGTCCGCGTGCAGGTGGGAGATCCAGATGCCGTCGAGCTGGTCCAGGCGGACGTGCTCGCGCAGTGCGCCGAGCGTGCCGCTCCCGGCGTCCGTCCACAGCCGGGTGCCGCCGCCCTCGACGAGGTAGCCCGAACAGGGGTTCCCCGCCCGGGGGTACGGGCTCGCGCTGCCGAGGACCGTGAAGCGGAGATCGTCCGTCATGATCGCGGAGTTTACGGGTGCCCCGTCCCGTGCGGTGGGTGAGGAGGAGGGCGGTACGGAGCGACGGGGGAACGGGGGAACGGGGGAACGGGGGAACGGGGGAACGGGGGAACGGGGGAACGGGGGAACGGGTGGCGTAGCCCGGCCCGGCAGGGCCTAAGGTGGCCCGGGTTGCCGGAAGGACTGGCCTGGGCAGACAGGGAGGCGGCCGTGGGTGCTGCGCGTACGAGCAGGACGCCGTTGCCGGGGACAGGGGTGCGCTACGACCTGGTCACCCGCGAGCGGCGGCGGCTGTCGGTGCTGGCGGAGCGGGACGGGGCGCGGACGCTGAGCGCGACCCGCAAGAACGATCCGGAGGACGACCCCGCGCTGTCGGTACGGCTGGACGCGCAGGAGGCGGCCCTGGTCGTCGACGCGCTCAGGCCCGCCCATCACAGTCCGAGCCTGCTGTCGACGACCGAGCTGGGGCTGGTCGCGGAGCGCATCGGGCTGTCGGCGTGGTCGCACTGGAACGGGCGCCTGCTGGGCGACACCCGCACCCGTACCGAGACCGGCGTGTCCATCGTCGCGGTGCTGCGGCGGGCCGAGGCGCTCCCGTCGCCGGGGCCGGACTTCCGGCTGGCCGGTGGTGACACGCTGATCGTGATCGGCA
Organism: Streptomyces sp. MMCC 100; assembly: GCF_041538145.2. NCBI lineage: Bacteria > Bacillati > Actinomycetota > Actinomycetes > Kitasatosporales > Streptomycetaceae > Streptomyces > Streptomyces sp. MMCC 100. Next base: position 87,426 of record NZ_JBGORK020000001.1, on the reverse strand, counting down.
CGCGGGAGGGCGTCGACGCGGCCGCGGAGATCCTCGGGCGGGAGTGAGCCCCGGGGACCTTCGGACGGGAGTGAGCCCCGGGGACCCCCGGGCGTCGGTGCGGCGGGCGGCCGCACACCGCCTCACGCGTTGGCGTGGGTCGACTCCGTGGCGGTGGTCTCGGGAGCGGTCGCGGCCTCGGCCGCCTTGCCGGGGCCGCGGGCGAGGCGGCGGGTGAGGCGGCGGGCGAGGGGCTCGGTGAAGCGGGCCGTGAGCGGGCCGAGTACGACGAGGATGAGCACGTACGCCGTCGCCAGCGGGCCGATGCGGGGCTCGACGCCCACCGCGAGTCCGGCGATGACGATCGAGAACTCGCCCCGGGCCACCAGCGTGCCGCCCGCCCGCCAGCGGCCCGCGCCCCGCAGGCCGGCGCGGTGCGCGGCGTACCAGCCGGTGGCGACCTTGGTGAGGGCGGTGAGGACGGCGAGGATCAGGGCCGGGACGAGGACCGGCGGGATGTCGGCGGGGTTGGTGGACAGGCCGAAGAAGACGAAGAAGACGGCGGCGAACAGGTCGCGCAGCGGGGTGAGGAGGCTGCTGGCGCCCTCGGCGACCTCGCCGGACAGGGCGATGCCGACGAGGAACGCGCCGACCGCCGCGGAGACCTGGAGTTCCTGGGCGAGGCCCGCCACGACGAGGGTGAGGCCGAGCACCACCAGCAGGAGCGTCTCCGCGCTGTCGGAGGAGACCGCGCGGCTGATCAGCCGCCCGTGGCGCAGGGCGAGGTAGAGGACGGCGCCGACGGTGCCCAGGGAGATCAGCAGGGTGACGGCGCCGCCGGCCAGGCTGACGCCGGCGAGCAGGGCCGTGAGGATCGGCAGGTAGACGGCCATCGCGAGGTCCTCGATGACGAGGACGCCGAGGACGACGGGGGTCTCGCGGTTGCCGAGCCGGCCCAGGTCGCCGAGGACCTTGGCGATCACCCCGGAGGAGGAGATCCAGGTGACGCCCGCGAGTGCGACGGCGGCCACCGGACCCCAGCCCAGGATCAGTGCCGCCACGGCGCCGGGTACGGCGTTCAGTACGAAGTCGACCGCGCCGGACGGGTACTGGGTCTTGAGGTTGGTGACCAGTTCGGAGGCGCTGTACTCCAGGCCGAGCAGGAGCAGCAGCAGGATGACGCCGATCTCCGCGCCCGTGGCGGTGAACTCCTCGCTGGCCTGCAGGGGCAGGATGCCGCCGTGACCGAAGGCGAGCCCGGCCAGCAGGTAGAGGGGGATGGGCGAGAAGCCCACGCGGCCGGCGATGCGGCCGAGGAGTCCGAGAGCGAGGATGATCGCTCCCAGTTCGATGAGCACGGCGGTCGTGTTGTGCACGGGCGTCTGTCCCTCCGGGGTGGGTCGGTGGCGGGGGGCGTGCGGGGGCTGTGGCGCGGGGTGCGGGTGCGTGGTGGTGCGGGGCAAGTGCGTGGTGGTGCGGAGCGGGTGCGCTGCCCGGCGGTGCGGGGTGCCGCTCTCAGTGGGACGGGTGCCGCTCCTGCGGCACGACTGCCCGCAGCTGGGGGCGGCCTGCGACTGTCCGCAGCTGGGGCTGCCTGCGGCTGTCCGCGGCCATGACGACCGAAGCGTCAGAATTCGGGGACGCTGTCGCGGGCCGTGTTGTCGATGCGTGCGGTGCGGAGGGCACTGACGGTCGGGGTCGCTCGGTGCGTCTGGTGCATCTGGCGGACCCCCCGTCTTCTCGAACTGCCGCACGGTCACGGCTCGGTAAAGAAGTTTACCGCATCACATATTACGCATTGTGATGCTTTTCGGGGTGCACGGGGAGCAATGGCTCCGACTCCGGAGCGCCGTACTCGCCCATCCAGCGGGCCAGTTTGCCGCGGCGGCCGACGGCGCGCAGGCGGCGTTCGGCGGCCTCGCGGACCTGGGGTGTGGTGATGAGCAGCAGTTCGTCACCGGCGCGCAGCACGGTGTCGCGGTCGGGTACGAGGCTGGTGCCGTCGCGGACGACCAGGGTGACGACCGTCGGTTGCGGCAGCCGCAGTTCGGAGACGGTGACGCCGTGCAGCCGCGAGCCCCGCGGGACGGACACGGTGAGCAGGTCGGCGTCCAGCAGGTCGAGCGGCGCGGTCTCGACCTGGATCTCGCGCAGCGCGTCCGGACGGGTCACCCCCGTCCACCGGGCGACGGCGGGCAGCGTGGGCCCCTGGAGCAGGGTGAACAGGACGACGAGGACGAACACGATGTTCAGGGCGTCGCGCGCGCCGGTCACCCCGGCCACGACCGGGAAGGTCGTGAGCACGATGGGGACCGCGCCGCGCAGACCGGCCCAGGAGATGAAGACCTGCTCGCGCCAGGGCACGCGGAAGGGCAGCAGACACAGCAGGACCGACACGGGGCGGGCGACCAGCAGCAGGACCAGGCCGACGACCAGGGCCGGGAGGATCGCGGAGGGCAGTTCGGTCAGGTCGACGAGCAGGCCGAGCATGACGAACAGGCCGATCTGGGCCAGCCAGCCGACGCCCTCGGAGAAGGAGCGGGTGGCCGCGCGGTGGGGCAGCTTGGCGTTGCCGAGGACGAGGCCGGAGAGGTAGGCGGCGATGATGCCGCTGGCGCCCAGCGCTCCGGCGGCGGCGAAGGCGACGACGCCGAAGCCGACCGTGGCCAGCGGGTACAGGCCGGTCGCGGGCAGGGCGATGTGCCGCAGCGCCGCGACGCCCAGGCGGCCGGTCACCACGCCCAGGACGCCGCCGACCACGAGCTGGAAGAGCAGGTTGCCCACGACGGGGAGCGGGCCGGGCAGGCCGGCGGTGGTGGAGAAGAGCAGGACCAGGATGATGGTCGGCGCGTCGTTGAAGCCGGACTCGGCCTCCACCAGCACGCTCACCTTCCGCGGCAGCGGCAGGGCGCGCAGTACGGAGAAGACGGCGGCGGCGTCGGTGGAGGAGACGATCGCGCCGATCAGCAGGGCCAGCCGCCACTCGATCCCGAGCAGCCAGTGCGCGCCCGCCGCGGTCACCACGACGGAGATCGCCACGCCCACCGTGGCCAGTACGCCGGCGGGGGCGAGCAGGCGCCGCACGTCGCTCCACCGGGTGGTCAGGCCGCCCTCGACCAGGATGAGCGCGAGGGCGGCGGCGCCCAGCGCCTGGGCCAGCTGGGCGTCGTCGAACCGCAGGCCGAGACCGTCCTCGCCCGCGACGAGGCCGACGCACAGGAACAGCAGCAGGCTGGGCAGGCCGATGCGGTGGGCGGCGCGGGCGGCGGCGATGCTCGCCAGCAGCACCGTGCCGCCGATCAGCAGCATCACGTACAGCTCGGACAGGGTCATCGAGCGGACTCCGGGCCGCAGGCGCCCACGCCCGGGGTCATGCCCGGGTCCGCCGCCCCGCGCCCGCCGGGGTCAGGACCCGGACGGAGGGCACCGGGCCCCGCGCTCGCGCCGGTGCGGGTCGAAGAGTTCACCGGCGACGCCGGCGAAGACCAGCCCGGCGGCGATGAGCAGCCCGTGGGCCAGGAACATGCCGGTGGCCAGCGCGCCCAGCGCGACGGCGAGCAGCAGCCAGGCCCGGCGGTACCGGTACTCGCGCGGGCGGCAGGGGCGGCCGTCGGCGAAGGCCCGGGCGAAGCGGGGGTCCTCGCGGCGCAGCCGGGACTCGATCTCGCCGAGCCTGCGGTCGTCGGGTACGGGCATGGGGTCCTCCTCCCGCCGCGGGACCCCGGGAGGGCGACGCGGTCAGTGGGGCGGGCCATGTGCTCTCCTGGCGGGGTGGGTCGTCCCGATCGCACCGGGACGAAGCCGCCGGGTGGGTCCGGGTAAGGGGAGTGGGTTCCAGACTCGCCCGTACAGGGCCGTCCGGGCCATCCGGGACGGCACCCAAATGCCGGGTGGTGCGACCTGTAGGAGGCGAGGCACCCCGCGGGTGGCCGCCGGGACCCGCTCCGGCGCAACCTGGGAGAGGATCTGCGTGTCCCGCGCGCTCGCGGGGGGCCGACCGGGAAGGACCCAACTCATGATCATCTTTGGCACCAGGGGATACCTCTACCAGCTCGCGATACTGACGCTGGTGTGCGGCCGGTGCGGCAATCCCTCCGCGCACACGCTCAGGAAGCGCGTCACGAAGTTCACGCTGTTCTTCGTGCCGCTGTTCCCCTTCTCCACGAAGTACGCGACGCAGTGCACCTTCTGCGGTGCCGAGCAGCAGGTGACCAAGGAACAGGCGGAGCAGCTCCAGGCGCAGGAGACCGGCGGCCAGGGCGGCTTCTCAGGGCCCGGCGGTCAGGCGTACGGGCCGTCGGGGCAGCAGCCGTACCAGCGCCCGTGAGGGCGTGACACCGGAAGGGCCGGCAGGCCGTCGGCGTACCGCCCCCGCCGGGGCCGGCGGAGGTTAGCGGCTGTTCCCTCCCTGCGCGTTGCCGGTTTCCGGCAGTGTTGACTACCCTCACGTTGCCGGACACCGCGCACGGGGCGTGAACGGCAGGGGAGGCACGGGGTGACGGACCTGCGGACGGACCAGCGGGAGACGTACCTGACCGGGTACGCCGAGATCCTGGCGGGGGCCGCCGACACGGGGCGCCGGCCGACCCGCGACGAACTGGAGGAGCGGCGGCTCGTCGGTGAGCGGGCCGCGGAGGCGGGACACAGTCTGCGCAGCCTCGTACGGCTGCATCTGGACGCCACGCGCACGTCCTGGCCCGGCGGCGGTTCGACGGGGGCCGGTTCCGACGTCACCGGCAGCGTGCTCGCCGCTGTCGCGCAGGCCGTGGACGCCTTCGCCGAGGGGTACGAACGCGCCCAGCGGCTCGCCGTGCGCCAAGAAGAGGCCGCGCGGCGGGAGTTCATCGACGACCTGCTCTACGGGCGCAGCGATCTCGGCCGCCTCGCCGAACGGGCCGAGCGGTTCGGACTCGTCCTCTCCCGCGCCCACGCCGTCGCGGTGGCCGAGGGCCCCGAAAGGTACGACGACACCGCCCCGGTCACCCGGGTCGTGGAGACCGCGCTCATCTCCCGCTTCGGCGACCGGCGCGTCCTGATCACCACCAAGAACGGGCAGCTGATCTGCATCGCCCCCGGCGACCAGGACGACGTCCTGTCCTTCTTCGCCAAGCAGGCCTACGCCGCCACGGACGGCAACCGGGTCGCCATCGGGCGCCCCCAGAGCGGCGCGGGCGGTGTGGTGCACAGCTACGAGGAGGCGCTCAGCACCCTCGCACTCGCCGACCGGCTGAGGCTGACCGAGCCCGTGGTGCGCGCCGCCGACATGCTCGTCTACCCGGTCCTCGCCCGGGACCGGCAGGCAATGGCCGACCTGGTGCTCAGTGTGCTGGGTCCGCTGCGCGAGGCCCGCGGCGGTGCCGAGCCGCTGCTGCGCACCCTGGAGGTGTACTTCGACGCCGGCTGCACCGCGGCCGAGGCCGCCCGGCGGCTCTCGCTCAGCGTGCGGGCGCTCACCTACCGGCTGGACCGCATCCACCAGCTGACCGGGGCGGACGCCTCCGAGCCGGTGCACCGCTACACGCTGCAGACCGCGGTCATCGGCGCCCGGCTGCTGGGGTGGCCCGCACAGGAGATATAGCCCCGACACCCGCGGGGACCCGCCCGGCACTCCGCCGAACGCGCCTTCCAGAAGTCCGCCGAAGACCAGCGACAGGGCGAGCAGCACGCCCCCCGTGACACCCCCCGTGACACCCGGCCCGGGAAACCGGACCGTGCGTGCTGTCCCCCGTCCCGCCCGTCGCTGAGCTTCGGTGAGATGAATCGTCACACGTGGCGCGGCGGCACGTCATTGCCGGGCTTCGGCAAACTTCACGCGTCTTCGATGCCGCCCTCGGTCTCTTCCGGCGCCCCTGGAACCGCACCCGGGGCCTGTACTGTCCTTCCCGAAATGGGGACTCATACGGGGAGCGTTCCGAACCAGGTTCCGCAGGGCGACGGGTACGCGCACATGGTGGTGTGCGGCGACGACGGGCTGGCGCACCGGCTGGCCGCCGAGCTGCGCGGCGTCTACCGCGAACAGGTCACACTCGTCGTCCCGCCCTCCGGCCGCCGGGTGCGTCAGCCGGTGGTCGGACGGGCCCGCGCGGCCTCGGCGGCGCTGCTCGACATGGTCAACGCGGCCGTCAACCGGACGGGCAACGGCGATCCAGGCGCCGCCGAACGCGAACTGGAGGCCACCGAGCCGACCGAGGACGTGCTCGCGGACGCCGGTGTCGAACGGGCCACCGCGCTCGCCCTCGTGTACGACGACGACGAGACCAACATCCGCGCCGCCCTGACCGCGCGCCGGCTCAACCCCCGTCTGCGGCTGGTCCTGCGCCTGTACAACCGGCGCCTGGGCCAGCACATCGAGGAACTCCTCGACCAGAGCGCCGCGCTGGCGACCGGCGGTGGTCCCGGCTCCGGTTCCGGGTCCACGACCGTGCTGTCCGACGCCGACACCGCCGCGCCCGCGCTGGCGGCCACCGCCCTCGTCGGCACCAGCAAGATCGTCGAGACGGACGGCATCCTGCTGCGCGCCGTCGAACGGAATCCGCCCCGCCCCGGCGAGGTGGCCGACCCGGGACTGTGCACCCTCGCGCTGCTCTCCGCGACGAGCAACGACCCGGCCGGGGCGGACGGTTCGGAGGACAGCGGCGAGCACGGGCCGCAACTGCTGCCCGACTCGGCGGCGGTGGAGGCGGCCACCGGACGCGGGACCGTGGCCCTGGAGCAGGTGTCGTACTCCGGGCCGCCGCTGCCCGCCGGGCGCGCCGGTGTACCCGCCTTCAGCGAGCTGTTCTCGCGCCGGCTGCGGTGGTCGCTGGCCGGTCTGGCGGCGTGCGTGGTCGCACTCGCCGTGGCGCTGATGGTGGTCACCGGCGACCATCCGCTGCACGCCACGTACGTGACGCTGCTCGACCTGTTCTCCATCAACGAGCCCGCGCACAACGACGACGTCGGGCGTCAGATCCTCCAGCTCCTCTCCGGCTTCGTCGGACTGCTGCTGCTGCCGGTCCTGCTGGCTGCCGTGCTGGAGGCCCTCGGCACCTTCCGCACCGCGTCGGCCCTGCGGAAGCCGCCGCGCGGGCTCGGCGGGCACGTCGTCCTGCTGGGTCTCGGCAAGATCGGCACGCGCGTCCTGACCCGGCTGCGGGAGATGGACATCCCCGTGGTGTGCGTCGAGGCCGACCCCGAGGCGCGCGGCATGGCGACCGCGCGACGGCTGCGGGTGCCGGTGGTGCTCGGGGACGTCACCCAGGAGGGCGTCCTGGAGGCCGCCAAGATCCACCGCGCGCACTCGCTGCTCGCGCTGACCAGCGTGGACACGACCAACCTGGAGGCGGTGCTGTACGCCCGCTCCGTGCGGTCGCGGCTGCGGGTGGTGCTGCGGCTGTACGACGACGACTTCGCGACCGCCGTGTACCGCACCCTGCGCGCCGCGCACCCGCGCGCGCTCACCCGCAGCCGCAGCGTGACGCACCTGGCGGCGCCGTCCTTCGCCGGGGCGATGATGGGCCGCCAGATCCTGGGGGCGATCCCCGTCGAGCGGCGGGTGCTGCTGTTCGCGGCGGTGGGGGTGGCGGGGCATCCGCAGCTGGAGGGGAAGACGGTCGGGGAGGCGTTCCGGGCGGGGGCGTGGCGGGTGCTGGCGCTCGAAGTCTCCGACGGTGTCTCCGACGGTGAGCGGGCGGGGGGTGCCGGATCCGAGGGGGCGCGGGAGTCGCGGTTGGTGTGGGAGCTGCCCTCCACGTACGTCCTGCGGGGCTCGGATCGGGTGGTGCTGGCGGCGACGCGGCGGGGGTTGGCGGAGTTGCTGGGGCGGCGGGCGCGGCAGGGGACGGACGCGTAGGGGCCTCCGCCCCTGCGACCCCGCCAGGGGGCTCCGCCCCCTGGTCCCCCGGCCCATGCCCACCCACCACCCGACTCGGTGGGCCAAGAAGCCACTATCCCTTCGGCAAGTGCCTCCTCGCGAAGTCGAGTTCCAGGGCGACCTGCTTGATGCGTTCGTCGACGACCAGCGAGCCGTGGCCCGCGTCGTAGCGGTAGACCTCGTGGACGGCGCCCCTGGCCTCCAGGCGCTCGACGTAGTTCTCGACCTGGCGGATCGGGCAGCGCGGGTCGTTGACGCCGGCGGAGATGTACACCGGGGCCTTGACCTCGTCGACGTAGGTCAGCGGGGAGGAGGCCTCGAAGCGCTCGGGGACCTCCTCGGGGGTGCCGCCCAGCAGGGTGCGGTCGAGGGCTTTGAGGCCCTCCATCTCGTCGTGGTACGCGGTGACGTAGTCGGCGACCGGCACGGCCGCGATGCCCAGCGTCCACGCCTCGGGCTGGGTGCCGATGCCGAGGAGGGTGAGGTAGCCGCCCCAGGAGCCGCCGGTGAGGATCAGGCGCTCCGGATCCGCGAGGCCCGATGTCACCGCCCATTCCCGCACCGCCGCGATGTCCTCCAGCTCGATGAGGCCCACCCGGTGCTTGAGGGCGTCGGTCCACGCGCGGCCGTACCCGGTGGAGCCCCGGTAGTTGACGCGGACCACCGCGTACCCGTGGTCGACCCAGGCGGCCGGGCCCGCGGCGAAGGAGTCGCTGTCGTGCCAGGTCGGCCCGCCGTGGATGTCGAAGACCGTCGGGAGCGGACCGGCCGCGCCGGCCGGCTTCTGGACCAGGGCGTGGATGCGGCCTCCGGGCCCCTCCACCCACACGTCCTCCACCGGGACCGAGCGGGGCGACTTCGGTCCGGGCGGGTCCAGGACGACGCGCCCGGTGGTGGAGCGGACGGCCGACGGCTCGGCGGCCGAGGACCACAGGTACTCCACGCTGCCGTCGGGCCGGGCCGTGGCCCCGGAGACGGTGCCCGCGGGGGTGTCGATCTCCACCAGCCCACGCTCGGCGAAGTCGTAGCGGAACAGCTCGCTGCGGGCCTCGAAGCCGTGCACGATCAGCAGCCCGCTGCCGTCCGGGTACCACTCGGCGCTGACGTCGCCGGGCAGCTCCAGAGCGAGGTCGGTCTGCTCCCCCGTCGCCACGTCCCACACCAGGGGCTCCCAGCGGCCCCGGCGCTGGTGGCCGATGAGCAGGCGGGTGTCGCCGTCGACCGGCGCGAAGCCCAGGACCTCCAGGCCCAGCTCCTTCTCGCCGCCCTCCGTGTCGTCCAGCTCGGCGACCGTGCTGCCGTCGGGGCGCAGGACGCGCAGCGCCGAGTGCATGGCGTCGCCGTGCTCGGTGTGCTCGATCGCGATGAGGGAGCCGTCGTGGGAGAGGTCGCCGACGCCCGCGGACTCGCGGTGCCGGTAGATCTCCGCCGGGGCGCCGCCGTCCCCGCGCGCGAGGTGGATCGTCGTACCGTCCTCGTCCGTCGAGCGGCCGATCACCGCCGTACGGCCGTCCCGGCCGAGGGCGAGGCCCGCCGGGTAGGAGGGGGCGAGGCCCGGCACGGCCTCCTCGTCCTCACCGCCGGTGAAGGGCTGGCGGCGCCAGACGCCGAACTCGTCGCCGTCCTTGTCGTCGAACCACCAGATCCAGTCGCCGTCGGGCGCGAGCACGCCGTCCGTCGTGCCGTTGGGCCGGTCCGTGACCTGGCGCTGCTCGCCGCTGGACCGGTCCCAGGCGTACAGCTCGTACGTCCCCGTCGCGTTCGACACGAACAGGGAGCGGTCCGGCGCGTCCTCGGCCCAGTCGGGCAGCGACACCCTCGGTGCCCGGAACCGCTTCTCCCAGTCGGGCACCTGCTCGCCCTGCGTCCGCCGCCCGTCCACGGCCCGCTCGTCCCTGTCCCTGTCCACGCCCGGCGGAACGGACCCGTTGCTCTCAGTCATGGCCCCATACTGCCCCGACCGGGCGACAACGCGCAGAACAGATCCCCAGCCTGTGGACAACCTCCCCCACCCACGCCCGCTCCCCCACGTTTTCCACAGCCCCGCGGCAGGGTCGTCCGGGCGCGCACCGTACCGTGGAAGGCGTGTACCGGTTTCTGCTGACGCCCCGATGGTGGGGGATCAACGTCTTCGTCGTCCTGGCCATCCCCTTCTGCATCTTCATGGGTTCCTGGCAGCTCGGCCGGTTCGAGGACCGGGTGCAGGACCACGAGACCGCCTCCACGCAGCACGAGTCGGCCCGCCGGGAAGCGGCGCGCCCGCTGACCGAGCTGCTGCCCGTGGACAAGGCGACGGTCGGCAAGCAGACCACCGTCACCGGCCGGTACGACGATCAGCTGCTGGTCCCGGAGCGGAAGCTGGACGACCGGCAGGGCTTCTACGTCCTCACCCTCCTGCGCACCGACGGCGGCGAGGCCCTGCCCGTCGTGCGCGGCTGGCTGCCCGGCGAGCCCGACCCGGCGAAGGCCCCGGCCCCGCCCACCGGCGAGGTCACCGTCACCGGAGCGCTCCAGGCCGCCGAGTCCCCCGGCGCCAACGGCGTCAGCGGCCGCTCCGGGTGGCCCGAGGGACAGACCGGCGCGATCAGCGCGGCGACGCTGCTCAACCTCGTGCCGTACGACGTGTACGACGCGTGGGTCACGCTGAACGAGGGCGACTCCGGGATGCGGGCCGTGCCCGTGAGCGCGCCGCAGAACACGGGGCTCGACCTGAAGGCCTTCCAGAACCTCGGCTACACCGCCGAGTGGTTCGCCTTCGTCGGCTTCGTGATCTTCATGTGGTTCCGGCTGCTGCGCCGCGAGGCCGAACTCGCCCGGGACGCGGAACTGGGCCTGATCACGGAGGACGACGAGAGCAGCGGGAGCAGCGAGACCGGGGAGGCAGGGGAAGCCGGGGAGGCAGGGGAAGCCGGGGACAAGGCCGGCGAGCCCAAGGCGGGGCTGACCTCCTGATCCCGGGCGGGCTACGCCCCCGGGTCCGCCAGCAGACCGGTCCAGTACACGGTCCCCACACACGCGTTGGACACCGTTGCCGTCGCCGAGCCGGAGCCGCCCTCGGGGGTGTACGTCACCGACACGCTTCCCTCGGCCGGGCCGTCCGCGGTGACCAGCTGGGTCGTGGGCCCCGCCTCACCGCCGCCACCCGCGGAGCCGCCGCCCGAGGCGGTCGTGTCTCCGGTGGGCGAGGGATCGGGCGAGGGCCCGCCCGTGCCGCCCCCCGTGGGGCCGCCGGTGGTGGGACAGGTCTCCGAGGGCACCCAGGCGAACTGCACCTCGTACGCGGCCCCCGGTGCCAGCGTCAGCGAGGCGGCCTCCAGCGACGGGTCGGGCAGTCCGGCCGCGGCGTCCCCGGCGGCGTGCCGTGCGGTGCCGATCCTGGTGGCCTCCGCGGCGCCCAGCGAGGCGGTGACCACGCTGCCGGGACCGGTGACGGTACAGCCGTCCGAGGAGACGTTGGTGACCCGGAAGGAGCCGTAGACCACGCCCGTGGAATCGGGCTCGGCGCTGCTCGCGACGGACGGGCCGAGCGCCCCCGGCGCACACGCGGGGACGTCGGCGGGGCTGCTGGCGCTGGGGACGCCCGAGGGGGACGAGCCCGTTGCGGCGCCGCTCTCCTTGCCGCCGGGCGTCTCCTTGGGGCCGGCCTTGTCCTTGCCCTCGGCGGTGTCCCCGGAACCGGCGATGCCGCTCTGGCCGCCGGCCGGGTCCTTGCCCTGGGAGGCGCCGCCCTGGGCCTGTGAGGCGTTGCCCGCGACGGACGGGTCGGCACCCGCGCCGGGGGAGTTGGAGACGTGCACGAGGGCCGGGACCGCCGTGCCGAGGAAGAGGACGGCGGCCGCCGCGCCGACGAAGGCCTGACGCTTGCGGGCCCGCCGGGCGGGCACGGCGCGCCGCAGGTGCTCCAGGGTGCCGTCGCTCGGCTCCATCTCGCCGACCGCCCGGTGCATCATCGCGCGCAGCACGGCCTCGTCGGTGGCCGGCCCGTCGGGCCCCGGAGCGTCGGGGCCCTGCTCGGCGGGGCCGTGGTTCACAGTTCCGTTCCCAGGGTGCGTGTGCTTCTGCTGCTCTCGCCCGTCCGACCCGGCGGGCGCGTCGTGCCCCTCGCGGGCGTCCGGTCGCGCGTCGTTGCCGTCGCTCATGCCGGAGCCTCCATGGCCACCCTGAGCGCCGCGATCCCGCGTGAACCGTACGCCTTGACCGAGCCCAGGGATATGCCGAGGGTCTCGGCGACCTGGGACTCCGTCATGTCGGCGAAGTAGCGCAGGACCAGCACCTCGCGCTGCCGGCGCTGCAGCCCCTTCATCGCCTTGATCAGGGAGTCCCGCTCCAGCTGGTCGTAGGCGCCCTCCTCCGCGCTCGCCATGTCGGGCATGGGCTTGGAGAGGAGCTTGAGGCCGAGGATGCGGCGGCGCAGCGCCGAGCGCGAGAGGTTGACGACGGTCTGACGCAGGTACGCCAGGGTCTTCTCCGGGTCACGGACGCGTTTGCGCGCCGAGTGGACGCGGATGAAGGCCTCCTGGACCACGTCCTCGCAGGAGGCCGTGTCGTCGAGGAGGAGGGCGGCGAGGCCGAGCAGCGAGCGGTAGTGCGCCCGGTAGGTCTCGGTGAGGTGGTCGACGGTGGTCCCCGCCGCCACCTCCTCGGCGCCGTCGCGCTGGTTCGATATGCGGGCCGGCCGCGCTGCGGGCATCGGCGCGATCACCGGCATGCCACCGGCCGGACCGGCCACACGGGGACGGACGGACCGGGCGGGCGGGACGGCCGGGATCGGCGGTCGCAGCGCCGCGCCCCGTGCCCCTGCGGTGAATTCGAGAACCTCTGCCACGCCAGTTGGACACGCCCACCCCCGTGAGGGTTGTACGTGCCGGGCGTCACGTTCCCGTGTCCGGCGGGCGGCCGCCCGGGCAGCCACCCGCCTGACGGTGCGTCATAGGCCCTCATCGTCCGCTCTTCCCCTATGTCCCGTGTGAACGAGCGTCCCCACGCCCGTCCTCGGCGTCCCCACGCCGACCCACGCGTCCCCGCGCCCCGAATGGGTGACCGCAAAGACGCTCCCCGCCGCTCGCACGGTTGCGGAGGGCGGGGAGGAAATCCTCCGACGGCACGGGTGCCCGGTACAAGTAGTCCGGACCAAGTTCCGGATCACATCTCGTCCATGGATCCTACAAACGAAACCCACGGCTGCCGGGGCTTTTTGCCTCACTGATCCCGGTTCAGCCGAACTCGGCCGCCACCAGTTCCGCGATCTGCGCGGTGTTCAGCGCGGCGCCCTTGCGCAGGTTGTCGCCGCAGACGAAGAGTTCGAGCGCGGTCGGGTCGTCCAGGGCCCGGCGCACCCGGCCGACCCAGGTCGGGTCGGTGCCGACCGCGTCGGCGGGCGTGGGGAACTCCCCCGCGGCCGGGTTGTCGAACAGGACGACGCCGGGCGCGGTGGCCAGGATCTCCCGGGCCCCCTCGACGCTGACCTCGCCCTCGAAGCGGGCGTGCACGGTCAGGGAATGCGTGGTCACCACCGGAACGCGTACGCACGTCACGGCGACCGGCAGCTGCGGCAGTCCGAGGATCTTGCGGGACTCGTCCCGCACCTTCATCTCCTCCGACGACCAGCCGTCCTCCCGCAGCGATCCGGCCCACGGTACGACGTTCAGCGCGACCGGCTCCGGGAACGGCCCGGTGTCGTCGCCGACGACCCGCCGCACGTCACCGGGGTGGGTCCCCAGCTCGGTGCCGGCCACCAGCGACAGCTGCCGGCGCAGCGTGTCCACGCCGTCCCGCCCGGCCCCGCTGACCGCCTGGTACGAGGAGACGACCAGCTCGCGCAGCCCGAACTCGGCGTGCAGCGCGCCCAGCGCCACGATCATGGACAGCGTCGTGCAGTTCGGGTTGGCGACGATCCCGCGCGGCCGCATCCGCACCGCGTGCGGATTGACCTCGGGCACGACCAGCGGCACGTCCGGGTCCATCCGGAACGCGCCGGAGTTGTCGACCACCACCGCGCCCTTGGCGGCGGCGACCGGCGCCCACTGCGCGGAGACCTCGTCGGGCACGTCGAACATGGCGACGTCGACCCCGTCGAAAGCCTCTTCGCTCAGCGCGACGACCTCGACCTCCTCCCCGCGCACGGCCAGCTTGCGGCCGGCCGAGCGCGGGGAGGCGATCAGGCGGATGTCGCCCCAGACGTCCGCGTGCTGGGACAGGATCTGGAGCATGACCGAGCCGACGGCGCCGGTCGCGCCCACGACGGCGAGCGTGGGCCTGCCGGTACGGCCGCCGTCCCGGCCGCTGTCTTGCATGGCGGACATCAGCGTCCGGTGCCCCCGTAGACGACGGCCTCGTCACGGTCGGAGTCGAGCCCGAAGGCGGTGTGCACGGCGCGCACGGCCTCGTTCACGTCGTCCTTGCGGGTGACGACCGAGATGCGGATCTCGGAGGTCGAGATCAGCTCGATGTTCACACCGGCGTCGGACAGCGCGGTGAAGAAGTCGGCGGTGACGCCCGGGTTGCTCTTCATACCGGCGCCGACCAGCGAGATCTTGCCGATCTGGTCGTCGTAGCGCAGCGAGTCGAAGCCGATGCCCGGGCGGTTCTTCTCCAGCGCGTCGATGGCCTTGCGGCCCTCGCTCTTGGGCAGCGTGAAGGAGATGTCCGTCAGGCCCGTGGAGGCGGCGGACACGTTCTGCACGACCATGTCGATGTTGACCTGGGCGTCGGCGATGGCGCGGAAGATCGCGGCCGCCTCGCCCGGCTTGTCGGGCACGCCGACAACCGTGACCTTGGCCTCGGAGGTGTCGTGCGCGACTCCGGAGATGAGGGCCTGCTCCACGTGCTTTTCCCCTTGCTTGATCGGCTCGCTGCTGACCCACGTGCCCTGCAGTCCGCTGAAGCTGGACCGCACGTGGATCGGGATGTTGTACCGGCGGGCGTACTCCACGCAACGGTGGAGCAGCACCTTGGAGCCGGAGGCAGCGAGCTCCAGCATGTCCTCGAAGGAGATCCAGTCGATCTTCTTCGCCTTCGGCACCACGCGCGGGTCGGCGGTGAACACGCCGTCGACGTCCGTGTAGATCTCGCAGACGTCCGCGTCGAGCGCGGCGGCGAGGGCGACGGCCGTGGTGTCGGAACCGCCGCGGCCCAGCGTGGTGATGTCCTTGCTGTCCTGGCTGACGCCCTGGAAGCCGGCCACGATGGCGACGTTGCCCTCGTCCACCGAGGTGCGGATGCGACCCGGTGTGACGTCGATGATCCGGGCCTTGTTGTGGACCGAGTCGGTGATGACTCCGGCCTGGCTGCCGGTGAACGACTGGGCCTCGTGCCCCAGGTTTTTGATCGCCATGGCCAGCAGCGCCATGGAGATACGCTCCCCGGCGGTCAGCAGCATGTCGAGTTCACGCCCGGCAGGGATCGGGGAAACCTGCTCGGCGAGATCGATCAGCTCGTCCGTCGTGTCGCCCATCGCGGAAACGACGGCGACCACCTGGTTGCCGTTCTTCTTCGCTTCCACGATCCGCTTGGCGACGCGCTTGATGCCTTCGGCATCGGCTACGGAGGAGCCTCCGTACTTCTGCACGACAAGGCCCACGTGCGCTCCTCGCTCAATCCGTCTCTTTCCGCACGTACGTATATGTACTGCGGTCGGCTCATTTTACCGAGCGTCCGGATTTCCCCCCTGCGGTATCGCATGGTGAGACCCGGGTACTCGCTCAGGCTGGCTCATGCCCATCGCGGCGCGGGTCACTCGGGAAAGTGCCGTGTGTCACACGTTCACAAGTGAGAGGGCTCAGTCCGCCAGCCCTTCGAGGCGCTCGGTGTCCAGGGCGATGTCGACGTGCCGGAGTCGTACGACGTGGTCTCAACGAATGTGATCCAGGCGCTCTACGGCTTCCAGCGCCGTGGTGGCAGGCCGTTCGCGATGCGGTCGCGGTTGTCGCGGTAGTGGTAGAAGACGCGGTCCTCGATGGGCACGGGACGGAACGTGTCGGGCACGGGGCCGCCCGTGGCTCGCTCCAGCTTCTTCCTGAGGAAATACGCCGAGGACGTGCCCAGGTGGGCGATCTCCTCGAAGCCCTTGATGATGTCCTCGTCGGACATCGGGTTCGCCTCGTTCTCCCTGCGGCAGTCCTCGCAGATGCCCCGGTCGATCTTCACCGTACGTTCGTCCTGGTCACAGGTGGCGCAGGCCATGATCACGCGGGTCACCTTGGCGCGCGGTTCGCGCTGCTGCGGAGGCATCTTCGACTCCAGTCGTCGGCGGGCGAGTCCGCCCGGGTTGCTGACAGTTGGCGGGAGCCCTTCGGCCAGGGCTCGGGTGATGTCCTTCGGTGCCGCGCCTCGCCTCAGCCACTCCTCGGCCAGCGGTTCGAGCGAGCGGCAATCGCCCTCGGTGAGCGCCATACGCGGCTCGGTGGTGCGCAGTGCGGTGAGCGCGCGGTACGCGGCACTGTCCGGCTCGGGGTCGGCTTCCGGCTCGCGCTCAGGTTCGGTGACAGCGGGTACGGCGGCGGCGAGCGCCTCTTCGATCCGGGCGAGGCCGGGCTGGTGGTCCCGGGTCACGTCCTTGCCGTGCCGCTCCCGCGCGAACTCCGCCCACCACGCCGCCGACCTGCGGGTACGCGACCAGTACGTCCGCGTGACCCACCGCATGGTGTTGTCCTCGACGGTGATGTGTTCCTTGATCCAGCGCAGATGGCCGGCTTCGGTGATGCGGGTCAGTGACGAACGCGTCGCCTGCTGGCCGTAGCGCGGGTGTTCCGCCGCGATCACCTTGTGGCCCATCGCGTGGCCGTCGTCGAGGTGGTCGATGAAGACGGCGACCTCTGCGTCACGCGGGAGAAGATGTGCGAAGTCCGGGTCCGCGTGCGGGTCTTCGTCACCTGCGTGGCGTTTTCCGTAGCCCGGATTGGCCATGGGGTGGGACGGGGACGGCAGGGCGGGACTAGGGTTGGCGCAAGCCACGGTCGAGGCTCCTCGGTTTCTAGGGTATCGAGGTCCCTCGATACGTCGGTCAGGCCCCGGAGTTGGTGTTGCCAGCACCGCCGGGGCCGACTCATTTGCTGGTCGTTTGCCGCGAACCTAGGGCGGCACAACACAGCGACGCAAGCCGATCACGGAACGTCACTCTTACGAGGTACGACGGCTCAACTCACGTTCAAGCTTGGTTGGTTGGGTATTTCAACCAGACCAGAAAACCAAGGGAAGAGCTCGGGTCCCGGGGCTCAAGCTCCGGGCTGAACTGCGGCGATGAACGCCGACCAGGCGGGGGCCGAGACCTGGAACTCGGGACCCGTCGGGGCGGACTTGGAGTCGCGGACGTGTATCGCGCCGCAGCGCGCCACCTCGACGCAGGCGCCGCCTTCGTTGTCGCTGTAGCTCGACTTGACCCACTTCAACTGGTCGCTCACGGCTGATTCACCATCCGCTCGATGAAACGGGCTGTCTCGTCGGGGCCGAGAGCCCGCGTACGGATCATGCTTAGCCGCTCGGTCACCCGACTGACAACACCCGCATCGGCCGAAAGTTCGCTGGCGAACGCGCCCTCCATGAAGGCAAGTCGCTCGTGGTCCCTCCCCTCCAGCAGCACCATGGGGCCCATCAGCGCATCACTGAATGCCTGCCCGAAGGGGAGCACTTGCAGCGCGACATTGCGCAGTCGGGAGACTTCCAGCAAGCGCTCCAGCTGCTCCTCGTCCACCAACGGGCTCCGCAGTACCGCCTCGTACAGAACGAAGCTCAGGCCCACCGGCGGCTTCCGTCCGGTGAGGATCTCCTGTCGCTCCATCCGGGCGGCAACCCGCTCCTCCACCGTCTCCTCGTCCAGGGGAGGGATGCGGTTGTCGATGAGCCCCTGCGCGTAGGCCTGGGTCTGCAACAGGCCCGGGACCAGAGCAACTTCGTACCACCACAGACTCGTCGCCTCACGCTCCCGCTCGATGAAGTCCACCGCCCGCGCGGAGTACCGCTCCCTGCGTACGTACTCCTTCGCCGCGCTCAGCATTCCCTGTGCGCCGCACAGTTCGTCCGCGATGTCGAGCAGCCTCGGCGACGGCATCCGTACGCCGCGCTCCATGGACGCGATGGTCTCGGGGGCGTAGTTGGCCGCGGCTGCCAGGGCCTCGCGGCTGACGTTGGCCACGGAGCGCCAGCGTTTGATCTGGTTGCCGCTGTAGCACCAGGCCGCGGGCGGCTGGGAGTTGTTGTTCGGGTTCGGCACAGCGCCCACCTCCGGCTGCTCGTTGGCTACCGAGCGTAGGCGATGGGGGCGCTTTCTGTGACCTACTTCACCGGGCGCAGGCCCAGCGGACCCGCGATCTCCTGGACCATGACCCGGCCGGCCTCCGACTCCAGAGTCTCGTCGCCCAGCTCCTGGTCGGTGTCGAGGCCGTCCAGTTCCTCCAGGGGCTGGTTCAGGCGGACGTGGGCGACGACCGACTGGAGGGCGCGCAGGGTCGCGGAGGCGGTGGAACCCCAGTTGGAGAAGTAGGAGAACTGCCACCACCACAGCGCCTCCGTGGTGCGGCCGGCCTTGTAGTGGACCATGCCGTGGCGGAGGTCGGTGATGACGTCGGTGAGGTCGTCGGAGATACGGGCCGGGACCGGGGCCTTGCGCGGCTCGTAGGGGTCGAAGACCTCGGAGTAGACGTCGATCGGGTCGAGGATGCGGGCCAGGTTCTCCCGGACCTCGTCCACGTCCAGCTCCGGACCCGGGTCGGGCTCGTAGCGCTCGTCCGGGACGATGTCCTCGTGGGCGCCCAGGCGGCCCCCGGCCAGCATCAGCTGGGAGACCTCCAGGAGGAGGAAGGGGACGGCCGAGTCCGGCTCGTCCCCCTTCGCCACCTCGGTGACGGCCACCAGGAAGCTCTCGATCTGGTCGGCGATCTGGACCGCGAAGTCGTCCGGGTTCTGGTTGGTCGCGTGCAGCGTGGCGTCAGACATCTAGGAGTCGTCTCCCCTCGAAGGCGCGGCCGAGGGTCACCTCGTCCGCGTACTCCAGGTCGCCGCCCACCGGGAGGCCGCTGGCCAGGCGGGTGACCTTGAGGCCCATGGGCTTGATCATGCGGGCGAGGTACGTGGCCGTGGCCTCGCCCTCCAGATTCGGGTCCGTGGCCAGGATCAGTTCCGTGACCGTGCCGTCCGCCAGGCGGGCCAGCAGCTCACGGATGCGGAGGTCGTCGGGGCCGACCCCGTCGATCGGGCTGATCGCGCCGCCGAGCACGTGGTAGCGCCCGCGGAACTCGCGGGTGCGCTCGATGGCGACGACGTCCTTCGGTTCCTCCACCACGCAGATGACGGAAGGATCACGCCGGGTGTCGCGGCAGATGTTGCACTGCTCCTCCTGCGCGACGTTTCCGCAGGTCGCGCAGAAGCGGACCTTGGCCTTCACTTCCATGAGGGCCTGGGCGAGCCGCCGTACGTCGGTCGGCTCGGCCTGCAGGATGTGGAAGGCGATCCGCTGCGCGCTCTTGGGACCGACGCCGGGCAGCCGCCCGAGTTCGTCGATGAGGTCCTGGACCACGCCTTCGTACAACGGACTGCCGTCCTTCCTGAGGTTCGTGCACTACGTACGGTAGATGGCTTCGGCCGGTCTGAGAAAGGCGAACGGTGAAGCCGGAACGCCGATCTCAGAACGGCAGGCCGGGAATTCCGCTGCCGCCGCCCAGACCCTGGGCGAGCGGGCCGAGCTTCTGCTGCTGGAGGTTCTGCGCGTTCTCGTTGGCCGCCTGGACGGCGGCGACGACCAGGTCGGCCAGGGTCTCGGTGTCCTCCGGGTCCACCGCCTTCGGGTCGATCTTGAGACCGCGCAGCTCGCCGGAGCCGGTGACCGTGGCCTTCACCAGGCCGCCGCCCGCCTGGCCGTCGACCTCGGTCTGCGCCAGTTCCTCCTGGGCCTTCGCCAGGTCCTGCTGCATCTTCTGGGCCTGCTGGAGCAGCTGCTGCATGTTGGGCTGGCCACCACCGGGGATCACGTTCAGCTCCCATCAAGTCCGGTCACGACGGTTTTGCCGTTCGGCACGAGCCTACGTGGTCCGGGCGGCCCTCGCCCCAGCACTCTTTCGAGTGATGCCGTCGGAGCCCTATACCTGATCAACGCCCTCTTCCGGGCGGAAAAACGACGGAACCCGGCTCTTCGCCACCCGTTGGGCGGTAGGAAGGGTTCCGGCGCAGGGTTCCGGCGTATGAGTCCTCGCGGACGGCGAGCGGTACGGCGAGCAGTGGCGAGCAGTAGGGAGTGCCGGGTGGGTCAGCCGGAGATGCAGCCCGAGGGGCCGCCGCAGGACGGGCGGGACGGCGAGGGGGCGGCCGGACCGCGGCCGGGCGACCTGACCGGGCGGGCGTTTCCCCTCGGGGACTGGGCACTGCCCGCCGAGCGGCTGGACGAGCTGTACCGGTGGGTGGAGCGGGGCGCGCTGGACACGGCGGCCTGGTATCTCGCGGACCGGGTGTGGAAGCGGCGCGGCGCGGTGCTGCTGCGGGTCGGGGCCGCGGTGGGCGCGGCCGCCGGGGCGGCGCTGCCCCTGCTCGATCTGTCCGGGGCGGTGGGCGGGATCGCGCCCTGGGGGTATCTGGCGCTGCTGTGGGCGGTGGCGTGTGTGGCGGGTGACCGGTACTTCGGGGTCACGGCCGGGTGGATGCGGGACGTGGCCACGGCGCAGGCGGTGCAGCGGCGACTCCAGGCACTCCAGTTCGACTGGGCGTCGGAGAGCGTGCGGGAGGTGCTGGGACCGGCGGAGGGGACGGCGAGCGAGGCCGCGGAGCGGTGCCTGCTGGTACTGCGGCGGTTCTCGGAGGACGTGACGGAGCTGGTGCGGGCGGAGACGGCGGACTGGATGGTGAGCTTCCGCCCGGGACCGGCGCCCCTGGGACCGCACTCCGCGGCGGCGGCCGACGGGGCCCGCCCGGACAGCGGGGGCACGGGCGCCACCGGCCGGTTCCCGGTCCCCCCGCAGAACGGCACCCGCCCGAACATGCCCCGCCAGCGCCCGCCGGAGCCCCGGTGACCACCTCCCCCGGCGGCAGGAGCACGTCCGCTCACCGGCGGGTGTAGACCAGGGACTCGCCCGTGTCGTCGGTGGTGCGTTCCAGGCTGCCGTCCGGCAGCAGGGTGACCGTGGTGGGCCCGCCCGGGGCGCAGCTGGTGGACGGACCGGTCCTGACCTGGGACGGGCCGAGCCGCAGTGGCCCGCCGGCGCCCGGCTCGGCGGTGAGGGCGGCGTCGAAGACGCAGTGGTAGGTGCCGGTGTCCGTCGGGCCGTCCGCCACGAGGGTCATCACCGTGTCGCCGACCTCGCCCTGCGCGATGGTCAGCCTCCGGGGGTGGGTGCCGGAGGCGTTGTCGATGCTGGTCGTCCAGTCACCCACGTACCCGGCCGGGACCGTGCCCTCGTCGGCGGCCGGGGCGGTCGAACCGGTCGACGGCGACTGGCCCGCCGCCGGATCGGACGAGCCGGGCGAACCCGTACCCGGGTCCTGCGGCGCGCCGGTGGACTGCGCGGGTGTGGGGTCGCCGCCCGCCCGGTCGTCGCCGTCGCCGCGCATCAGGGCGTAGACCGTGCCGCCCGCGCCCAGCGCGACCACCAGGGCGACGACGACCAGCAGCGCGGTGGAGCGTCCGCTCCGGGCCGGCTCGTGCGGGGGTCCGTAGGGCGGGGGCCCTTGGGGCGGGGTCGGGCCGAGGCCGCCCCCGCCGTACGGGTGCTGGTACCCCGGGTGCTGGTAGCCGGGCTGCTGGTAGCCGGGCTGCGACGCGTGCCATGCCGCGTCGGGGGCCGGGGCGTGACCCGGCGCGGGCGGCTGGGGGTGGCCGTTGGCGGCGGGCGGCGGCGTGGGCGGGGTCTGGCCCGCGACCAGGGTCGGGAGGTGGTTCAGCGGGACGCCGCCGCTGCCCGGCTCGCGCGGGGGCGGCGGACCCACCGGCGCCGGCGGACCGTCCGGCGCCGGCTCCGCGCCCGCGCCGTTGTGCACCGCACCGTCCGGCGCCTGGCCACCGGGCCCCGCCGCCGCACCCCCGGGCGCGACCGGCGCCCCGGGGCTCCCGGCGTGCCCGGCGTGTGCGGCGTCCGCGGGGTTCTCCGTGTCCAGGAGCCGTACCGCGTGCCGGCCGAGCTGGGCCACCAGCGCGCTGGGCAGCCACGGGTCGCGGGAGCGGCCGTCGGTGACCGTGTCCTGCGCGCCCGTGCGCTCCAGCACCTCGGCGAGGCTCGGCCGCGCGGCGGGGTCCTTCTTCAGGCAGTCGCGTACGAGGTCGGCGATGCCCTCGGGCACGCCCTCCAGGTCGGGCTCCTCCTGCGCGATGCGGAACATCAGGGCGTGCACACCGCTGTTCGCGGTGCCGAAGGGCAGGTCGCCCGTGGCGGCGTAGGCGAGGACCGAGCCGAGGCAGAAGACGTCGCACGCGGGCGTGACGCGGTCGCCGCGCACCTGCTCGGGCGCCATGAAACCGGGCGAGCCGACGAGCGCGCCGGTGCGGGTGAGGCCGCCGTCGGTCACCGTCTCCAGGGCGCGCGCGATACCGAAGTCGATGACGCGGGGGCCGTCGATGGTGACCAGGACGTTGGACGGCTTGAGATCGCGGTGGATGATCCCGGCGGCGTGGATGTCCTGGAGCGCGTGGGCGAGACCGGCCGCCAGCGTGCGCACCGAACGTTCCGGCAGGGCCCCGTGGTCGTGCCCGACGACCTGCTGGAGGCTGGGCCCCGCGACGTACCCGGTGGCGACCCACGGCACCGCGGCCTCCGTGTCCGCGTCCAGTACGGGCGCCGTCCAGTACCCGCCGACCCGGCGCGCGGACTCGACCTCCTGCCGGAACCGCTCGCGGAACTCCTCCAGCGCGGCCAGCTCCTCGCGCACCAGCTTGACCGCGACGGTGCGCCCGCGGTCCGAGCGGGCCAGGTAGACGTGCCCCATGCCGCCCGCGCCCAGCCGCCCCAGCAGCCGATAGGCCCCGATGTGCTGTGGGTCCCCGTCCCCCAGTTTCCGCATGCCGCGCCGCCTTCCCCCCCGAACGTGAGCAACAGAGCGAGGATAATGCGGGGGAGGTCGCGCGGAGCGCGGGCGTTGTCCACGGTTCCGTAACGGAGCGGCTCCCGCGCGTCGACAGTCTGTCGTGGAAAGCTCCCGACCGCAGACAGGACGCCGATTCCGTTTCCGCATCGCGGACATCTACCCTCGGCCGCATGACCCCTCAGCCCAATCCCCAGGCCGGCGCCGCCGTGAAGGCCGCGGACCGCGCGCACGTCTTCCACTCCTGGTCAGCGCAGGAGCTCATCGACCCGCTCGCCGTCGCCGGCGCCGAGGGGTCGTACTTCTGGGACTACGAAGGCAAGCGCTACCTCGACTTCTCCAGCGGGCTCGTCTACACGAACATCGGCTACCAGCACCCCGAGGTCGTCGCCGCCATCCAGGAGCAGGCGGCGAGGATGACGACGTTCGCGCCCGCGTTCGCCGTCGAGGCCCGCTCGGAGGCGGCCCGGCTGATCGCCGAGCGGACGCCCGGCGACCTGGACAAGATCTTCTTCACCAACGGCGGCGCCGACGCCGTCGAGCACGCCCTGCGCATGGCCCGGCTGCACACCGGCCGCCCCAAGGTGCTCTCCGCCTACCGCTCGTACCACGGCGGCACCCAGCAGGCGGTCAACGTCACCGGTGACCCGCGCCGCTGGGCCTCCGACAGCGGCACGGCCGGAGTCGTGCACTTCTGGGCGCCCTTCCTGTACCGCTCGCGCTTCTACGCCGAGACCGAGGAGCAGGAGTGCGCGCGGGCGCTGGAGCACCTGGAGACGACGATCGCCTTCGAGGGCCCGGGGACGATCGCCGCGATCATCCTGGAGACGATCCCGGGGACCGCGGGGATCATGATGCCGCCGGCCGGTTACCTGGCCGGGGTGCGCGAGATCTGCGACAAGTACGGCATCGTGTTCGTGCTCGACGAGGTCATGGCCGGGTTCGGCCGGACCGGTACGTGGTTCGCCGCCGACCTGTACGACGTCGTGCCCGACCTGATGACCTTCGCCAAGGGCGTGAACTCGGGCTACGTGCCCCTCGGCGGCGTCGCGATCTCCGGCGAGATCGCCGCGACCTTCGCCGAGCGGCCCTACCCCGGCGGACTGACCTACTCCGGGCACCCGCTGGCCTGCGCCGCCGCCGTCGCCACGATCAACGTCATGGCCCGGGAGGGCGTCGTCGAGCACGCCGCGCGGCTCGGCACCGAGGTCGTCGAACCGGCGCTGCGGGAGCTGGCCGAGCGCCACCCGAGCGTGGGCGAGGTGCGCGGGACCGGCATGTTCTGGGCGCTGGAGCTGGTGCGGAACCGGGAGACCCGCCAGCCGCTGGTGCCCTACAACGCGACCGGACAGGCGGCCGCGCCCATGTCCGCGTTCGCCGCCTCCGCCAAGGCCCACGGCCTGTGGCCGTTCGTGAACATGAACCGCACCCACGTGGTGCCGCCGTGCAACATCACCGAGGCGGAGCTGAAGGAGGGCCTCGCGGCCCTGGACACGGCACTGTCGGTGGCGGACGAGTACACACAGTAGGCGGGGCCGGGAGCCGGGCCCGAGCGGGACCGGGTGAAGGACCCGAGCGGGACCGGGTGAAGGACCCGGGCGCGTAGGGTTGCGTGCTCGTACGCGGTAGACGTATGTACGAGCACGCCCCGAACGACGCCCCCGAACGGCGCCCCGGACCCGACGAGGAGACGCCCGACCATGCCCGGCCCCAGCGGTACCGGTGCCGTCACGCGCAGCACCCTGCGGCAGCAGATCGCCGACGCGCTCCGCGACGAGGTGCTGGCCGGGCGGCTCCAGCCGGGGCAGGAGTTCACGGTCAAGGAGATCGCCGAGCAGTACGGGGTGTCGGCGACGCCGGTGCGCGAGGCCCTGGTCGACCTGTCCGCGCAGGGGCTCCTCGACGCCGACCACCACCGCGGCTTCCGCGTCCACGAGTACTCGGTCGACGACTTCCGCGGCATGATCGAGGCCCGCAGTCTGGTGACCGACGGGATGTTCCTCGCCCTCGCCGCGGACCTGCCGGACCCGGCCGACCCGCGCATCGCCGCCGCCCTCGCCGGGGTCCGCCGGCGCGGCGAGGAGGCCCAGCGCGCCGCCGCGGCCGGGGACCTGACCGTCCTGATCGGCTACGACCTGCGCTACTGGCGGGAGCTGGCCGCCCTCTTCGGCAACCCCTACCTCTCCGACTTCCTGCACCGGCTGCGCGTGCAGAGCTGGGTGTGCACGGTGCAGCACCTGCGCCGGCTCAGCGAGCTGCGCGGCGCGCTGTGGTCCGGGCACACCGAACTGGTCGACGCCCTCGCCCACCGCGACGTTCCGGGCGCCCGCGCCCTCGTCGACGCGTACAACACCCACTCGCTCGCCCTCATCGAGGGGCTCACCGGGGGACTCGCCGAGGGGCTCACCGGGGGATGACCAACGCCGGACGTGTCGTGGTCCGGCCCCAGATGGGTATGGGACCTGCACGCGACGCGCACCGACGCACACCGACTACGCTTCCCTGACCACCGTGCTGTGTGAGGAGCCCTCTTTTGGCCTGTGACCTGTGGCTGGTACCCCTCGTCGACGTCTTGTGCCACACGCCGGACAACCCGTTCGCCGAGGAACTCGCGCAATACGACAAGGTGCTGGCCGAGGCCGGGCTGCCGCCGGTGCCGGTGTACCAGTACATGCCGGGGCTCTCCGGCGAGGTCGCCCCGGTGGCCGGTTTCGACTACGACGCGCTGCACTTCCTGCGCCGGGCGCACCTCCTCCAGGTGTGCGGTCTCCCGGTGACCCCGGTGGACGAACTCGGCGGGGACTACGAGCAGTTGCTGGAGATGTTCGAGTCGACGGCCCAGCAGTCGCATCTCGTCTGGCACTACGACCACGCGGGCGCCTACGTCCCGGTCGACTTCCCGCACCCGCTCGCCAGCGACGAACTCCTGGCGGGCGGCGGCCCGTTGGGTTCCTCGCACGCCCTGCTGCGGGAACTGGAGGCCGTCGCCCCGGCCCTCGGCATCGACCCGGCCAACCCCCCGGCCCCGCCGCAGCCGCCGCTCGCCCCGACGGAGCTGGAGGAACCGGCCGTGCCCGCGCCGTACGACTCCAGCCCGTTCGCCCGGGAGCGCCACGTGTGGCTGGGGCTGCACGCGGCAGCGACGCGGAGCCTGGCACAGGGATCGATGATCGTCTTCAGCTGACCAGGTCAGTCCGCGCCCGTGATGTCCAGTTCGTTCAGGCGGGCCGGGTCCGCGATCACGTCGATGCCGGTGATGCGGCCGTCGGCGGCGAAGTCGAAGCGGAGCACGACGCGCAGCCTGCCGTGCTCGGCCATCGCCATGCCCGCCCGGCCGTCGACGAGGACGACGGCGGCGGCCCTGGCCCGGCCCGTCGAGGCCATCGCACCCCTGGCCACCCGCTCCGTGCCGCTGACGGTGAAGGGTTCGGGCGTCGGGACGACCGCCGCGTCGGCGCGCAGGACGACGTCCGGGTGGAGCAGGGCCACCAGCGCGTCGAAGTCGCCGCCGCGGGTGGCCGCCAGGTAGGCGTGGACCGCGCGGCGCCGGCGCGGCAGGTCGGCGTCGGGCGCGGGGACGCCCCGCACCCGGCGGCGGGCGCGGGCGGCCAGCTGGCGGGTGGCGGCGGGGGTCTTGTCGAGCATCGCGGCGATGTCGTCGAAGGGCACGTCGAACATGTCGTGCAGGACGAACGCGAGCCGTTCGGCGGGCCCGAGGGTGTCCAGGACGATCAGCAGCGCGATCCCGACCTCGTCGGCGAGCTGCGCCTCCTCGGCCGGATCGGCACCGGTGCCGGCAGCGGCCGTCCGTCCGCGTGACGCGTCGTCCAGCGGCTCCTCGCGGCGGGTGTCCCGGGTACGGAGCAGGTTGAGGCAGACCCGGGCGACGACCGTGGTGAGCCAGCCGGACGGATTGGCCACCTCGGAGGTGTCCGCCCGGTCGGCCCGCAGCCAGGCCTCCTGAAGGGCGTCGTCCGCCTCGCTGAGCGAACCGAGGATCCGGTACGCGACCGCCCGCAGCCGGGGCCGGTCCAGCTCGAACCGCCGGGCCATGTCATCGGGTCGTCCGGGCACCGTACGGCTTCCTTCCGCGTCCACAGGCCCTCGGGGGCGGGCTCCCAAGTGAACCACCCGGCGTACGCGCACCCGCAAGGGCCTCTCACCGCACCAGGATGATCCCCGGCGGCCACAGCACCCCGTCGGCCAGCAGCAGCGACGGTCCCAGATGGACCGGGCACACCCGCAGCGGCGCCCGCAGGTGCCGGGCGACCTCGAAGCGGGCCGGGTCGCCGCAGTCGCCGGGCCCGGTCTCGCCGCCGTACGGGCCCTGGCAGCAAGCGGCGCGGTCACGGTCGGTCATGCCCCCGATCCGACACCACGCCACGCGCCGGCGCCCGGGGAAGGGGGCCGAACGAAGGGCTACAGGGCGGTGTCGGCGTCCTCGAGGCCGATGCACTTGCGCTCCTGCGGGATCCACTTCACGGCCGGGTCCAGGGTGGCGAGGATGCCGCCCACCTCCTCGCGCGGACCGGAGTACGAGAACTCCACGGCCGGTGAGCGGCCGTACGTCCGCAGGACGCTCACGCCGTCCCGCTTGAGCCGTGCCTCGTCCAGGACCCAGTCGACGCCGTCCGCGGTGACGCACAGGTTGACGTTCGGCTGCAGTTCCTCGGCGCCGCAGCGGAACACGGCCTTCTGGCCGCCCCAGGACGCCACCCCGTCCCCGAGGGCCCAGTCGCGCGAGGCGCCGGGTATGTCGTCCGGGAGACGGGAGACGACCTTGTCGCACTTGGGGTCGTCGGCGTGCGGGGCCGCGGAGACACGGTGGCCGTCGACGTAGAAGAGACCGCCGGTCACGGCGACGACCGCCACGGTCAGCCAGATCCACGTCCGGGTGGTGGGCTTCCGCATGTTCCGCTCACTCCGTGCTGTCCGTGCTGACCGTGCTGACCGTGCTGACCGTCGCTGTCCGTCGCTGTCCGTCGCTGTCCGTCGCGGTTGTCCGCTGAAAGGCTCCGGCCAGCGTATCCGCCGTCCCCACGCCGGACGGCCGGGGCCCCGTGCGGGGTCCCGGCCGTCCGGCGTGCGTCCGCGGTGCGCGGGCGGTTCCTACAGGAACGAGTTGATCTCGATCGTCTCGTCCCGGCCCGGGCCGACGCCGATCGCGGAGATCGGGGCGCCGGACATCTCCTCGAGCGCCTTGACGTACGCCTGGGCGTTCTTCGGCAGGTCGGAGAAAGACTTCGCCTTGGTGATGTCCTCGCTCCAGCCGGGCAGCGTCTCGTAGACCGGCTTCGCGTGGTGGAAGTCGGACTGCGAGTACGGCAGCTCCTCGACGCGCTTGCCGTCGATCTCGTACGCCACGCAGACCGGGATCTGCTCCCAGCCGGTGAGGACGTCGAGCTTGGTGAGGAAGAAGTCGGTGAGGCCGTTGACGCGGGTGGCGTAGCGGGCGATCACCGCGTCGAACCAGCCGCAGCGCCGGTCGCGGCCGGTCGTCACGCCGCGCTCGCCGCCGATGCGGCGCAGGGCCTCGCCGTCCTCGTCGAACAGCTCGGTCGGGAAGGGGCCGGCGCCGACGCGGGTCGTGTACGCCTTGAGGATGCCGATGACCCGGCTGATCTTCGTCGGGCCCACGCCGGCACCGGTGCAGGCGCCGCCCGCGGTCGGGTTCGACGAGGTGACGAAGGGGTACGTGCCGTGGTCGATGTCCAGGAGCGTGCCCTGGCCGCCCTCGAAGAGGACCACCTTGTCGTCGTCGAGGGCCTGGTTGAGGACCAGGACGGTGTCGGCGACGTACGGCGCGAGCTTGTCGGCGTAGCCCAGCAGCTCCTCGACGACCTGGCCGGTGGCGATCGCGCGGCGGTTGTAGAGCTTGGTGAGCATCTGGTTCTTGACGTCGAGCGCCGCCTCGACCTTCTGGGTGAGGATCGACTCGTCGTAGAGGTCCTGGACCCGGATGCCGACGCGGTTGATCTTGTCGGCGTAGGTCGGGCCGATACCGCGGCCGGTGGTGCCGATCTTGCGCTTGCCGAGGAAGCGTTCCGTCACCTTGTCGACGGTGACGTTGTACGGCGTGATGATGTGAGCGTTGCCGCTGATCAGGAGCTTGGACGTGTCGACGCCGCGCTCGTTCAGCCCGCTCAGCTCGGAGAACAGGACCGACGGGTCGACGACGACACCGTTTCCGATGACCGGCGTGCAGCCGGGGGAGAGAATCCCGGAAGGGAGCAGGTGGAGGGCGTACTTCTGGTCGCCCACGACTACCGTGTGGCCGGCGTTGTTGCCGCCCTGGTAGCGCACCACATAGTCGACGGAACCACCGAGCAGGTCCGTCGCCTTTCCCTTGCCTTCGTCACCCCACTGAGCACCGAGCAGCACAAGTGCGGGCACGCGCGTACACCCCTTCCGGGCGGGGCATGTCCATGGTCGAGGGCGTATGCGACGGGTTTCCGCCACGTACACCGCGACCGTCGTTGGCCGCCAACCGTCGGACCGGGTGCCCCGGAATAGACGAAGCCCCTGGCGCAACAGCGCAAGGGGCTCTTGCACAAAGATGCTACCCGAGGAAGCGAGGCATGGCCGAGGTGGCGACTTCCGCGAGCTCTTCCGCGAACTCTTCCGCGAGGTCCGATCAGCTTCTGGTGGTCGTCGATCCGGCCGCCCGGCGGATGGACGGGGAGTCCGTCCGGATCGCGAAAGACGTGCTCAGCGCGGGTGCGTCGCACACGAAGGTGTGTCTGCCGGACGGTCCGGAGGAGTTCGCGCGGGCGCTCGGGCGGCGCGGTTCGCGGCGCCCGGTGGTGGTCGGCGACGACGGTGCGCTGCTGCGGGCCGTGGCCCTGCTGCACCGGCAGCGGGAGCTGGCGGACTGCGCGCTGTCGGTGGTGCCGGTGGGGCCCGCGCTCCGCCTCGCCCGGTCCCTGGGGCTGCCGACCGGGGCCGTGGCGGCGGCGCGGGCCGTCCTCGACGGGGCGGAACGGCGCCTCGACCTGCTCGTCGACGACAGCGACGGGGTGGTGCTGGGGGCGGTGGGGATTCCGCCGACCCCCGTGCCGGCAGCGGTGCGGGAGGACGGGGACCCCGGTCCGGACGGGCCGTCGTCGGTCCGTCCCTGGCTGCGGACCTGCCAGTCGCTCGTACGGACGCTGGCGTCCTCGCGTCCGGCCCGGACCGCCGTGGCGCCGGGGGTGGCCGGTCCGGCCCGGCTGCGGGTGGAGGTCGACGGGGTGACGCTGGTGGACCTGGACCAGCCGGTGGAGGCGGTGACGGTGATACCGGGCGGCGGAGGGGTGGCCGTGGTGGAGGTGCGGCCGCTGTCGGTGGGCGCGCAAGCGTCTCCGCTGACAGCGAGCGGGCGGACGGTGACCGTGTCGGGGGCGCATTTCCGGTACCGGGCCGACGCGGTGGTGTGCGGGCCGGTGGGGACCCGGACGTGGGTGGCGCGGGAGGGGGCGTGGGGGCTGACGCTGCCTGCGGGGTAGGGCCGGTCAGGGCGCCTTGAAGCCGGCGGTGTCCAGCAGGCAGTCGAACGGGGCGGGGATCGGGAGCTTCTCACCGAACGGCCTGGTGACGCGCGACTCGTATCCCTTGGCGGACGGCGTCCACAGAACCGTGGCCTGCTCCTCCTGCATGTCGAGGAGCAGGTAGACGGGGATGCCGGCGCGGCCGTAGACCCCCACCTTCTCGGTCAGGTCGTTGTTCCGGGTGGCGGGAGAAGTCAGCTCGGCGACGAAGGACAGGGCCTCCCCGTCCAGGTGGTGGCTCTCCGTCTCGAAGACTCGCTCGTGCGCCACGTGGATGTCCGGCCCGTAGGCGCACCCGTCTCCCGGGAAGACGTAGAGGAACGGCCCTCGTTCGATCACATGCGATTCGGGTAGATGTGCCTCCAGCTGCGCGCACACCAGGCGCATCACCCGGAGGTAGTAGCCCTTCGACCACGGCGACACGACGATGCTCCCCCTTGTGATCTCGGCCCTGTAGCCGTCGGGTACAACCAGTTCGTCGAGGGCTACCAGCAGTTCCTCGAAGCCCTGGTATTCAGTGCCGCTCATCGTCGGTCGCTCCGCCATGACAGTCATGATGCGCCCTCCCCTTGACGCGGACCAGTGGCACTCGGAGTAGTCGATCGCTTACGCAAACGTGACCCGCTTTTACGATCACCGTCAGCCCCGCCCGAACCGCTCCTCCCGGTGCACGCGCCAGCGCTCCATCATCGCCGCGATCTCCCCGTCGACGAACTCGAAGAAGGCGAGCGTCTCGGCCATGCGCCGGCCCGCCGGGGTGCCGGCGCCCAGGCTGGTGACGCCCTCGCGCAGTGCGCTCTCCCAGCGCTTGAGGACGGCCTCGCGGTTGGTCAGCGCCTCGTACCACTGGTTGCTGTGCACCCGGTAGCGCTCCCGGCGCGAACCGGGTTCGCGCTCGCGGGAGACCATGTGCTGCTGGGAGAGGTAGCGCACGGCCCCGGAGACGGCGGCCGGGCTGACCTGAAGGCTTTCACCGAGTTCCGCGGAGGTCAGTGAACCCGAGTCGGAGGCCAGCAGCGCGGCGAAGACCCGGGCCGGCATGCGCTGCATCCCGGCCTCGACCAGCTGGGCCGCGAAGCCCTCCACGAACTTCGACACCGCCTCGGGGTCGCGCCCCGCCTCCGTCGCCGCCGCCTCGGCCGCTCCCGCCGCTTCCTTCGTCATCCGTCGATCATCTCTCACCCTGCGTCGCTCATCATCCTGACGGTTCCTTAACTTCACAAGTTTCTGAAAGTAGCGTACGTTCCGAAGCATGACGAAGGCAATCAGCGTCTCCGGACTCCACAAGTCGTTCGGACGCACGCACGCTCTGGACGGGCTCGACCTGGAGGTCGAGACCGGTGAGGTCCACGGGTTCCTCGGGCCCAACGGAGCCGGCAAGTCCACCACCATCCGGGTCCTGCTCGGTCTGCTGCGCGCCGACTCGGGCGGCGCGCAGGTGCTCGGACGCGACCCGTGGGCGGACGCGGTGGAGGCACCCCGGCGGATCGCTTACGTCCCCGGTGACGTGACGCTGTGGCGCAACCTCTCCGGCGGCGAGGTCATCGACCTCTACGGCCGGCTGCGCGGCGGACTGGACACCCGGCGGCGCGCGGAGCTGGTCGAGCGCTTCGAACTGGACCCGACCAAGAAGGGCCGCACGTACTCCAAGGGCAACCGGCAGAAGGTGGCCCTGGTGGCCGCCTTCGCCTCGGACGTCGACCTGCTGATCCTCGACGAACCCACCTCCGGCCTCGACCCGCTGATGGAAGAGGTCTTCCAGCGCTGCGTGGAGGAGGAGCGCGAGCGCGGCCGGACGGTGCTGCTCTCCTCCCACATCCTCAGCGAGGTCGAGGAGCTGTGCGACCGGGTCAGCATCATCCGCAAGGGACGGACCGTCGAGAGCGGCTCGCTCGCCGACCTGCGCCACCTGACCCGGACCAGCGTCACCGCCGAACTCGCGGGCACCCCGAACGGCCTCGCCCACCTGCCCGGCGTGCACGACCTCGACGTCCAGGGCCACCGGGTCCGGCTCCAGGTCGACACCGACAAGCTGGACGCCGTACTCAGGTCGCTGAGCGAGACGGGCGTGCGGTCGCTGACGTCGACGCCGCCGACGCTGGAGGAACTGTTCCTGCGGCACTACCAGGCCGAGGAAACGGAAGACGCCGGGGACACCGAGGACTCCGAGGTCGGCGGGGAGGTGACGGCGCGATGACCGCCACCGCAGGCACCACCGCCACGGCCTTCGCGGCCCGGTCCGGGGGCTCGCGCCAACTGGCCGGTACCGGCACACTGCTGCGCTTCGCCCTGCGCCGCGACCGCGTGCTGATCCCCGTCTGGGTCGGGGTGAACGCGCTCATGGTGCTGTCCATGCCGGGCACCATCAAGGGCCTGTACGGCACCGCCGCCGAACGCGCCGACCTGCTGCGGCAGATGGAGACCAACTCCTCGCTGCGCGCCCTGGTCGGCCCCGTCTTCGACGACGGCCTCGGCGCGCTCACCGCCTGGCGCGTCGGCCTGTACGCCGGTGCGCTCGCCGCCGTGATGAGCCTGCTGATCGTCGTACGGCACACCCGGGACGAGGAGGAGAGCGGACGGCAGGAGGTCGTCGCCTCCGGCATGGTCGGCCGCCGGGCCCCGCTGTCGGCGGCGCTGCTCGCGGCGGCGGTCGCCAACGCCGTCCTGGCCCTCCTGGTCGCCGTCGGACTGGCCGGGCAGGGCGCGGCCGGCGCGCTGGCCCTCGGACTCGGGGTCGCGGGCGTCGGGATGCTCTTCGCGACCATGGCGGCGATCGTCGCCCAGCTCACCGAGAGCGCGCGGCTGGCCCGGGGTCTGACGGCGGCGGTGCTGGGCGGGGCCTTCGTGCTGCGGGCCGCGGGCGACTCGGCGACGGACGACGGTTCGTCGGTCCTGACCTGGGTGTCGCCGCTCGGCTGGCTGGAGAACCTGCGGGCCTTCGCCGGTGAACGCTGGTGGGTGCTCCTGCTGATCGCGGCCGCGACGGTGGCGCAGGGGATCGTGGCCTACGGGCTGGCCGGACGCCGGGACCTCGGCATGAGCTTCCTGCCGACCCGGCCGGGACCGGCCGCCGGGCGCCTGCGTACGGCCGGTGCGCTGGCCTGGCGCCTGCAGCGGGGCAGCGTCCTCGGCTGGAGCATCGGCTTCTTCCTCGCCGGGGTCGTCTACGGCGGGATGACGGAGGGTGCGGCCGATCTGGTCGGGGACAACGAGCAGGCCCGCGAGATCATCGAGCGGATGGGCGGGCAGGCCGGGCTCACCGACGCGTTCGTGTCGGCGATGGTCGGCATGCTCGGGCTGATCGCCGCGCTGTACGTCGTGGCGTCGGTGCTGCGGCTCAGCGGCGAGGAGACGTCGGGGCGGGCGGAACCGGTGCTCGCGGGCGCGGTGGGCCGGCTGCGGTGGGCTGCGGGCCACCTGGTGATCGCCTTCGGCGGCGCGGCGCTCATCATGCTGCTCGCCGGGCTCGGCTTCGCGGCCGGGTACGGGCAGGACGCCGGGGCGATCCTGGGCGCGTGCCTGGTGCAGCTGCCGGCGGTGTGGGTGATCGGCGGGGCCGCGGTGCTGCTGCACGGCCTGCTCCCCCGGGCGGCGGTGGCCGCGTGGGCCGTCGCGGGCGCGGTGCTGCTGCTCGGGTGGGTGGGACCGGCGCTGGACGTGCCGCAGACCGTCCTGGACGTGTCCCCGTACGGGCACCTGCCGAAGCTGCCGGGCGGGGAGATGAGCTGGTCGCCGGTGCTGGTGCTGCTCCTCATCGCGGCGGCGCTGGTGGGGGCCGGGCTGGCGGGGCTGCGGCGGCGGGACCTGACGACCTGAGGTGAAACCGAACGTGCGGGCGGGAGCGTCAGGGCAGGTATGAGTCGGGATGCGGTGACGGGCGGTGGCTGTGCGGTCTCGTTTGCCGGGGCCGTGGGTGCGGTGGTCGTGTGGTGGCAGACCGCACGGACCCAGCGGCACCTGGGCAACGAGTTCGAGAACAACGGGCAGGACTTCGGCGCCGTCCTCACCGAGCTGCCGTTCGTCTTCCTCGCCGGGGCCGTCGTGCCCGCCGTGGTCTGGGGGCTCGGGGCATGGCTGCTGGGGCGGCGCCGACGCCCGGCGTCCTCGGAGTCCTCAGAGACTTCAGAGTTCCACGCGTAGCCCCGTCAGACCGCGCATCACGAAATTCGGCCTGCGTTCCGGTTCCGCCGCCAGGCGCAGCGTGGGGGCCCGCTCCAGCAGGGACGTCATGGACGCCGCCAGTTCGATGCGGGCCAGTGGGGCGCCGATGCAGTAGTGGATGCCGGCGCTGAAGGAGATGTGGGGGTTGTCCCGGCGGGTGAGGTCGAGACGTTCCGGGTCGGTGAAGACCGCCGGGTCGTGGTTGGCCGAGCCGAACAGCATCGCCACCTCCGCGCCGCGCGGGAGGGTCGTCCCGTCGATCTCGATCTCGTCCAGGACCCAGCGCTCGAAGAGCTGGAGCGGGGTGTCGTAGCGCATCAGCTCCTCCACGGCGGACGGTACGAGGGAGCGGTCGGCGCGCAGGGCGGCCAGCTGGTCGGGGTGGCGGAAGAGCGCCAGCCAGCCGTTGGTCGTGGCGTTCACCGTGGCCTCGTGACCGGCGTTCAGGAGCAGGACGCAGGTCGAGATCATCTCCTGCTCGGTGAGGCGGTCGTCGTCCTCGTCGTGCGCCGCGATCAGGCCCGAGATCAGGTCGTCGCCGGGCTCCTTGCGACGGGCCGCGATCAGTGAGCGCAGGTAGTCCGAGAAGTCCAGCGACGCCCGGACCGCCTTCGCCGCCGTCTCCTCGGACGGGTTCAGCTCGTACATCCCGCAGATGTCCGCCGACCAGGGGCGCAGCGGGGCGCGGTCGGACTCCGGGATGCCCAGCATCTCGGCGATCACGGCGACCGGCAGCGGCTCGGCCACGTCTGTCAGCAGGTCGCCGCCGCCCGCCGCCACCAGCCGGGACACCAGGTCGTCCGCCAGCTGGTGCACGTACGGCTTCAGCCGCTCCACCGTGCGCGGCGTGAACGCCTTCGACACCAGGCGCCGGATCCGGGTGTGGTCCGGCGGCTCCAGGTCGAGCATGCCGTGGTCGTTGAGCGTGTGGAAGGGTTCCTGCTCCGGCGGGGGCGGGGTGCGGCCGAAGTCCTCGTGCGTGAAACGGTGCTGGTAGGTCCGGCCGAGGCGGCGGTCGCGCAGCAGCGCCGAGACGTCCGCGTGGTGCGGGACCAGCCACTGATCGCTCGGCTCGTAGTAGAGCACGCGCCCCCGGGCCCGCAGCTCGGCGAAGGCGGGATACGGGTCGGCGACGAAGGCGGAGTCCCACGGGTCGAACGCGAGGGCGGGCTCATGGGAATCATCGGATGCAGCCGTCATGGACGGACGATAGGAAACGACGAGCCCTCCGCGAAAGGGGCCGGACCATGCCGGGGCGCGCCATGGCATGCGCTTCGCCCTCGGATCTACCCCGGGGTCACCAGGCGGGCCTCGTAGGCGAAGACCGCTGCCTGGGTGCGGTCGCGCAGGCCCAGCTTCACCAGGATGCGGCTGACATGGGTCTTGATCGTCGACTCGGCGACCACCAGGCGCTCGGCGATCTCCGAGTTGGACAGGCCCTGCGCGATCAGGACCAGGACCTCCGTCTCGCGCTCGGTCAGGTCGCCGTACGCCGCCTGTGCCGAGGGCATCAGGCGCGGGGTGTCGGACAGCTTGGAGAACTCGGTGATCAGGCGCTTGGTGATCGAGGGGGCGAGAAGGGCCTCGCCGGCCGCCACCACCCGCACGCCGTCCGCGAGCTGGCGGGCCGAGGCGTCCTTGAGGAGGAAGCCGGAAGCACCCGCGCGCAGTGCCTGGTACACGTACTCGTCGAGGTCGAAGGTGGTGAGGACCAGCACCTTGGACGTGCTGTCCGCCGCCACGACCTCCCGCGTCGCCTCGATGCCGTTCAGCTCGGGCATGCGGATGTCCATCAGGACGACGTCGGGGGCCAGCTCGCGGACCTTCGCCACCGCCTCCCGGCCGTTGACCGCCTCACCGGCGACCTCGATATCCGGCATCGCGTTCAGCAGGACCGAGAAGCCCTCGCGCACCATCATCTGGTCGTCGGCGATCAGTACGCGGATCGTCATGCGTCACCTTCGGTCTGAGCGGTGACCGGCAGGAACACCGCCACCTCGTACCCTCCGTCGTCCGTCGGGCCTGCCGTCATCTCGCCGTTCAGCATCGACACGCGTTCGCGCATGCCGGTGACGCCGTGCCCCGCGCCGGGCGACGGCTTGACCAGGGTGTTCTGTGGGATGGCGGTGTTGACTATGCGCAGACCCAGGCCGCCCAGGACGTAGGAGACCTCGACGCGGGCCGTCGCGCCGGGCGCGTGGCGCAGGCTGTTGCTCAGCGCCTCCTGCACGATCCGGTACGCCGACAGCTCCACACCGGGCGGCAGCTCGCGCACCGCGCCGGTCACCGCCTTGTCCACGGACAGGCCCGCCTCGCGCACGTTGGCCAGCAGGGCGTCCAGGTCGGCGAGCGTCGGCTGCGGGGCGTCCGGGGCCTCATAGTCCTCGGCGCGGACGACTCCCAGGACGCGGCGCAGCTCGGTGAGGGCCGCCACCGCGTTCTCCCGGATGGTGGCGAAGGCTCGCTCCAGCTCCTCCGGTGGGTTCTCCACCCGGTAGGGCGCGGCCTCCGCCTGGATGGCGACCACCGACATGTGGTGCGCGACGACGTCGTGCAGCTCGCGGGCGATGGTGGTGCGCTCCTCGAGCAGGGTGCGGCGGGAGCGTTCGTGGGCGGTGACCGTCTGCTGGGCGGTCACTTCCTTACGGGCGGTCTGCCGTATGTGCCAGAGACAGACAACGAGCAGGGCGAACGCGGACGTCACCATCATGGGCCCGCTGTTCGTGTAGTAGTACGACCCGCCGAAGAAGGCGTCCGAGAGGAAGGCATACGCGGACGTCAGGACCCACATCCAGACAGCGGTCCGGGGCCGGGTGCGGAGCGCCACGATGACCAGCACCGCGAGGTGGCAGATGAACGCGCCGGGTATCCACGGCCAGTCCCACCCGGACCCGTTGATGAGCGCGACCAGCGGGGTCACGGCGAGGGACAGCCAAAACGCGCCGATCGGCCGCACCAGTGTGGCGAGCACGGGGAGGGCGCACAGGATGCCGGTCAGCACGGCCGGCGCGTCACCGCCGGGCAGGTCGCCCGACACCGCGCCGACGACGAAGGCGATGAACGCGGTCGTCCCCACCACCGCGTGCGGGAGGTACTGCGCGTCCGTCCTCAGCCGGCCGGGCAGCCGGCGGACGAACGGGCCGTCTGTGTGCCGGGGCGGCAGGCGCCGGTAGGCGAAGGGGTCGTGGAACAGGTCCTGGCGCAGTCCCCGCAGGGAGGTCCGGGCCAGCCGGTACTCCTGGCTGCGGATCCCGCCCTCGTGCTGCTGGTGAGTCGTCTCGGTCACGCTCACACGGTAGGCCGACCGGGAGTGGCCGGTCGTCCCCGTCGAGAGGGGTTCTCGGGCATCCGTCTCAAGTACTACGGGGGCCACTGCGCGTCGCTCCTCAGTAGCCCGAGGGGCGCACCAGCCCCGACTCGTACGCGAACACCGCCGCCTGTGTGCGGTCCCTGAGGCCCAGCTTCACCAGGATCCTGCCCACATGGGTCTTCACCGTCTGCTCGGCGACCACCAGACGCTGGGCGATCTCCGCGTTCGACAGGCCCTGCGCGATCAGGGCGAGCACCTCCGTCTCCCGCTCGGTCAGCTCGCCGACGCGGGCCTTCAGCGGGGCGCGCGGGCGGTCGTCCAGCCGGGAGAACTCCGCGATCAGCCTCCGTGTGATCCCCGGCGCGAGCAGGGCGTCACCGGCGGCCACCACGCGCACCGCCTCGGCCAGCTGGTCGGCGGACGCGTCCTTCAGCAGGAACCCGGAGGCCCCGGCCCGCAGCGCCTCGTACACGTACTCGTCGAGGTCGAAGGTGGTCAGCACCAGCACCCTGACCTCCGGGGTGGACCCGGTGATGCGCCGGGTGGCCTCGATACCGCCCAGCTCCGGCATGCGGATGTCCATCAGGACGACCTCCGGGGCCAGCTCGGCGACCTTGGCCACGGCGTCCAGGCCGTCCACCGCCTGCCCGATCACCTCGATGTCGGGCTGGGTGTTGAGCAGCACGGTGAAACCCTGCCGGACCATCTGCTGGTCGTCGGCGATCAGCACGCGGATCACGCGGCCGTTGCTGCTGGTCGTCATGGGGTGTCGTCCTCGGTGGAAGGGTCGGGGAAGGGGCCGATGGAAGGGTCGGGGAAGGGGCCGATGGAAGGGTCGGGGAAGGGGCCGATGGAAGGGTCGGCGGGGAGATCGGTGAAGGAATCGGTGAAGGGGTCGGCGGGCAGGTCGGGGCCGTCGGCGGGCAGGAACGCCGCCACCTGGTAGCCGCCGTCCGGCATCGGGTGGGCCGTCAGCGTGCCGTCGAGCATCGCCACCCGCTCCCGCATGCCGAGCAGCCCGTGCCCGGTCCCCTGCGACGGCGCCGGAGCGCGCTTCGGGCGGGTGTTGGAGACCTCCACGCGCAGCCCGATCGGAAGGTGGGTGAGGTGGACCCGGGCACTCGCGCCCGGCGCGTGCCGCAACACGTTGCTGAGCGCTTCCTGCACGATCCGGTACGCCGACAGCTCCACGCCCGGCGGCAGCGGTCTGCGCGTCCCACTGCTGCCGGTGGTGACGGTCAGCCCGGCGGCCCGGGTGTTCTCCACCAGCGCGTCGAGCCGGTCGAGGGTGGGCTGCGGGGCGTGCGGGGCGGCGTCGCCTCCCTCGGGTGCCTCCAGCGCGTCCGGGTGCTCGGCACGCAGCACGCCCAGCACCCGGCGCAGCTCGGTGAGCGCCTCCAGCGCGTTCTGCCGGATACCGGCGAGGTTCTCCTTCAGCTCGTCCGGCGGGTTCTCGACGAGGAGGGGTGCGACCTGGGCCTGGATGGAGATCACCGACATGTGGTGGGCGACCACGTCGTGCAGCTCGCGCGCGATACGGCCGCGCTCCTCCAGCAGGGTGCGCCGGGCCCGCTCCTCGGCAGTCAGCGTGGTCTGCTGTTCGAGTTCCCTGCGCGCCTCGCGCCGGCCGCGCAGGGCGGTAGCGAGCACCACGACGACCGCGAACAGGATGACGGCGAGCTGACCGGTCGGCTGGTAGTTCAGCGCGCCCACGATGCCCTGCACGACGTACGTGGCCAGTGCGGTCAGGGCCAGCGCCTCCGCGGACACCCGGGTACGCACCCGCAGGGCGAGAAGCAGCATGACGAACAGGTGCCCGATGAGCCCGGCGGCGGTCCAGGGCCAGGTGAACTCGTCACCGCCCGCCACCATCTCGGCCCGCACGGCGAAGGCCCCCACCAGCATGGCCGCCATCGACAGCCACCACGCAGCGACCGGCCGCCACAGCGCGAACACCATCGCGCCGGCCTGGGCGACGCCGATCACGAAGGCGAAGCCGGGATCGAGCCCGCCGTTGTCACCGAGTTGGGCGGCGTCACCGAGCAGCACTCCGAGCGCCGCCAGACACACGACCCCGTGCGGGAACCAGCGCAGCCACACCGAGGGCGGCAGCGGGTCCGCCCGCCAGGTCCACAGGTCGTCGTGGAGCACGCGGAGCACGCGTCCGGCCCGGGCCCGTGACCGGTCCCACTGCCGTTTCCCCCATCGCGTCACAGGATCCACCCTAGACATGACGTGCACCCGCCGCGGTCGCCCGCCGCTGCGGGCGGTGGGCGCGCACGATCCTTGAGCCTCGCCGTCCCCGGCCGCGCTGCTCGCAGGAGCGGAACGTGGCCCAGCAGCCGGCCAGGACCAGCGCGAACACCGGGAGCCAGGCGAGCCGGGCCGCCACCCAGTCCAGACCGTCGGGGAGCGTGTGCAGGCCGGGTAGACGGCCCGCGAGGAGTCCGGTGGCCGTGGTGGCCATCAGCGCCGTCTGGTGCCAGAGGAAGATCGTCATCGCGGAGAGGTTGACCAGCGCGACCGCCGCCCAGGCCACGGGACGCCGCATCGCACGGCGCAGCCGCTCGCGCAGCAGCAGGGCGAGCCCGCACTGGGCCAGGCCGAAGGTGACGGCGGCCAGGGTCGGCGGGTTGAGGTTCGACACCGAGGCGCCGGGGACACCGACCATCGACGCCGGGTAGCCCGCCCAGGCGACGAGCGCCACGGTCGCCGCCGTGCCGCCGGTGAGCAGGATCCAGCCCGATCGGCGGCGGTCCAGTTCACCGCGGGTCCAGGCGGCGCCCAGAGTGTAGGGGACCAGCCAGCCGGCGGCGAGGTTGACCCAGCCGAGCCAGGACGGGGCGCCGAACTCGAAGCGCAGCAGGTCTATGTGGAGGACGACGACCAGCGGCCACAGCGGATGCAGCCGGGTCAGCAACGGCGTCGCCGCCGTCAGCGCGGCGAAGACCAGCAGGAACCACATCGGGGACAGCGCCAGCTTCACCAGCGTGTGGACGGTCAGGAAGTCCGCGCCCGTGAGCAGGAGCAGCGCGGCTGTCACCGTCCACAGGCCGAGGACGGCCGCGACCGGACGGAAGAGCCGGGACAGCCGGGCGCTCAGCCAGCGGCCGTAGGTCTCGCCGCGAGCGCGGGCCGACGCGTACCCACGCGTGGCGACGTGGCCGCCGACCAGGAAGAACACGGCGAGGGTCTGGAAGGCCCAGGAGACCGGGGCCAGCCAGGGCATGTCCTGGAGCGGGCTGGCCGCGTGCAGGCCGGCGCCGTCGGCGACCAGGGCCGTCACCAGCCAGTGCCCGAGGACCACCCCGAGGATGGCGAAGGCACGCAGGGCGTCCACGGCCCGGTCCCGCTCCTCGGGGGTGGCGGCGTCGATGCGGGCGGCGGCATCGCGCAGAGCACCGCGCGGTTGCGCAGGGGTCGGGTCAGCCATGGGTCACCTCCGTGGTCTCGCCCAGGGCGATCCGGGTCAGGTTCGTCAGGGAGAGGGAGCCGGTGTCGAAGTAGTCGCTGTGGCCGCCGTCGCCGGCGTCGAAGACCCGGGCGCCGAAGTCCGGGGAGACCGGGTCGGTGCCGAAGCCGACGGTGGTGCCGAACAGGTCGGCGCTGACGTGCGGAACGTGCTCCACCCAGTCGTCGGCGCCCCGGCCCGCCCAGATCCGGGCGTCGGAGCGCAGGCCGGCGGCGGTGTCCGCTCCGGTGCCGGGGCTGCCGACCAGGGCGATGTCGGCGACGTCCAGGCCGTCGGCGGCGCGCGCGCAGACCACCGAGCCGTAGGAGTGGCAGAGGAGGGCGACGCGGGCGCCGGGACCGGTGATCCGGCGCAGGTCGTCGACCAGGTCGCGCAGCTCGGGGGCGGCCCGGTCGGCGCGGTCGGTCGTGGTGACGGTGGTGCTGACGGTGCCCGGTGTCTCGTAGCCCAGCCAGGCCACGACGGCGGTGCGGGTCCCCGCGGGAGCCTCGGCGACGAGCTGCCGGTGCAGGGCGAGGGCGGCGGCGCGGAACCGGCCGTATGTGTCGAGGCTGGTGTCGGAGCCCGGGACCAGCACGGCGACGCGGTCGGCGTGCGTCAGGTCGCCGAGGACTTCGGTGGCCAGTCCTGCGCCCCGGCCGTCGAAGGCGAGGAGGCGGCGGGACCGGTCGGCCATCGCACGGTCCGCCGCCGCACGGTGACGGTCGCCGTGGCGGGAGGCCATCCGGGACGCCTCCGCCGCGTTGGCCCGGTTGGCGGCGTACGCGTCGTCCAGCGTGGCGGCCGTCGGGGGCGCGAGCGCGGCGGGTGCCGGGGCGGGGATCTCGGGCCGCGCGGCGCCGGAGAGAGGAAGCACCAGGGCACCGGTGATGAGGGCGGCGCAACCGGCGCGGCGCCATCTGCCCACGCGCCGCCGCCAACGTACCGTCGTGCCCCACCCCATGGTCTCTCCCCCTCCGGCTCGCCCGTCCATCGGGCTTGTCTGAAAGGGAAGTTATGGATCGGGCCGGGTAACCCGCGTCCCGCCAGGGAACTCACCTGCGGGGTAGCTCTCAGGTATTACGGGTACGACGACGCCCACCATCCGCTCATTCGAGCGGGTCGAGGACACTGCCGGACGAAGTGTTCGCGCTTTTCGCGACACACCCCCTCCCGGCTCACCAAGCCAGCTGCGCGATCTCCTCCGCCACCACGGCGCACGCGTCCGCCGCCGGGTCGATCAGCGGGTAGTGACCGACGTCCTCCAGCAGCGTCACCCCCACCACCTCCCCGGCCTTCGCCGCCGCGTCCGCGTACGCCTCGGCGACCGCCTGCGGGACGTCCACGTCGGCGCGGCCCTGCACGAGGGTCGTCGCGATTCCGGTGGGCAGCAGCAGAGCGGGGTCGGCATACGGCCGCCGCCCGGCGAACAGCTCGCCACCCCCCAGCAGTTGCCGCGCCGCGCCGCCGCACACGTCGAGTTTGTCGGCGACCTCGAAGTCGGCGATCGGCGCGAGGGCGACCACGCCGCGCAGGGGCGCCGGGCGGTCGGTTCGCCACGGGGCGTCCCCGGGCAGCAGATGCCGGGCGGCCGCCCACAGGGCGAGGTGGCCGCCGGCGGAGTGACCGGTGAGCACCGTACGGCGGGCGTCGGCCCGCGGCAGGTGGTGCCGGACCAGCTCCGGCAGCGCGTCCAGCGCGGCGGCCACGTCGTCGAACGTATCGGGCCAGCGCCCCGCGACGGGCTCCCCGGAACCCTCGGCGCCGGAGCCCTCGGCCCCGCGCCGGTACTCCACACTGGCCACGGCGAAGCCCCGGTGGGCCAGGAAGCCGGCGAACGGGCTGATGTGACGCCGGTCGTAAGGGGCGCGCCACGAGCCTCCGTGCAGGACCACCACCACGGGAGCGGCCTCGACCGGGCCCGCACCGCCGCGCGGCGCGTAGAAGTCGATCACCTGGTCGGGGTGATCGCCGTAACCGGCGGTGCTGTCGGGTTCGACCGCCGGATGGGAGAAGGCCGATTTCTCCTCCGCCGCGTCCCTCGCGGCAGCGGTGCCCGGTTCTGCGGCGGCGTCCGGCATGCTCAACCTCTCAGCGACGAAACGGTGTTGGCGGACCGGGGGAACGAAATCGGCCGTTGGCGGGACGTTATCAGGCCGATGACGTGCGCGGACATGGGGATGTGACGCTGGGTGAGGACCGGGCGATACGTCCCGGCCCCCACCCCACGATCCGTACCGCTCGCGACCGCGCGGCTCAGCCGGCCAGCGTCCGGGCCAGCACCCGTGCCGCCCGCTCCACGTCCGCGAAGCCGACGTACAGCGGGGTGAAGCCGAAGCGCAGCACGTCGGGGGCACGGTAGTCGCCGACCACCCCGCGCTCGATCAGCCGCTTCATCACCTCGCCCGCGTCGTCACAGCGCAGCGCGACCTGGCTGCCCCGTTCGGCGTGCGCCGCCGGGGTCACGGACTCCACGCGGCCGTCCGGGACGTACGCCCCGACGCAGCGCAGGAAGAAGTCCGTCAGCGCCAGCGACTTGGCCCGCACCGCCGCCACCGAGACCCCCTCCTCGTCCCACACGTCCAGCGCCGCCTCAAGGGCGAGCAGGGAGAGGATGTCCGGCGTACCGACCCGCCCGCGCACCGCGCCGGAGGCCGGGGCGTAGGCCGGCCGCATGCCGAACGGCTCGGCGTGCGAGTTCCAGCCCGGCAGCGGGGAGTCGAAACGGGGCTGGAGGTCGCGCCGCACGTACAGGTACGCGGGTGAGCCGGGGCCGCCGTTGAGGTACTTGTAGGTGCAGCCGACCGCCAGGTCGACGCCGTGCTCGTCGAGCCCGACCGGCAGCGCGCCCGCGCTGTGGCACAGGTCCCAGACGACGTACGCCCCCGCCGCGTGCACCGCGGCCGTCAGCGCGGGCAGGTCGTGCAGCCGGCCCGTGCGGTAGTCGACGTGGTTGAGGAGCACGGCGGCGGTACGGTCGCCCAGGGCGCCGGGGACCTCGGCCGGGGTCACGGGCCGCAGGGCGCAGCCCGTCATCCGGGCCGCCGACTCGGCGATGTACCCGTCCGTGGGGAAGGTGGTGGCGTCGACCAGGATCTCGTCCCGGACCGGACCCGCCCCACTGGTGCCACCGGTGCCACCGGTACCACCGTCCTCCTGCGCCATGCGCACCGCGGC
Organism: Streptomyces sp. MMCC 100; assembly: GCF_041538145.2. Lineage (NCBI taxonomy): Bacteria > Bacillati > Actinomycetota > Actinomycetes > Kitasatosporales > Streptomycetaceae > Streptomyces > Streptomyces sp. MMCC 100. The sequence continues at coordinate 42,976 of NZ_JBGORK020000001.1, read as the reverse complement.
GACGAGCGCCTTGAAGACGTTGACGCTGGTCGAGTCGCCGACCACGACCTGCCCGGCGGCCGCACCGACCAGCGGGGCGATCCGATCACCGATCCGCTCCGGCGCGGTCCACCAGCCGCTCTCCTCCCAGGACCGGATGCGCAGCTCGCCCCACTGGCGCCGGACGACGTCCTCCACGCGCGCGGGGACGTGCGCGGGGAGGGCGCCCAGTGAGTTGCCGTCGAGGTAGGTGACGTCGTCGAGGACGAACCGCTCGCGCACCGCGGCCAGTCGGTCGGCGGCGTCCAGCTTCTCCGCCTCGCCCAGGAGGCTCATCGGCTCAGACATAGGACCGCGCCGTCCACAGCTCGGGGAACACGTTGCCCCGGGCCCGCTTCTCCAGCCAGGCCACCCCGGCGGAGCCGCCCGTGCCGGTCTTGGAGCCCATCGCGCGGCGGGTGGCGACCAGGTGGTCGTTGCGCCAGCGCCACACCAGTTCGGCGACGTCGGTGAGGGCCTCGCCGAGGCGGGCCAGCTCGCCGTTCTGGTCGCCGGAGTAGACGGCCGTCCAGGCGGCCTCCACCTCGGGAGCGGCCTCGTACTTGCGGGTGACGTCGCGCTGGAGCACGGTGTCCGGGATGCCGTACCCGCGCCGGGCGAGCAGCCGGACCACCTCGTCGTACAGGCTCGGCTCGTGCAGCGCCTTCTCCAGTTCGGCGTGGACGCGCGGAGCGCCGCGGTGCGGGACCAGCATGGACGCGGACTTGTCGCCGAGCAGGAACTCCAGGCGGCGGTACATCGCCGACTGGAAGCCGGAACCCTCGCCGAGGGCGGACCGGTAGGAGTTGAACTGGGCCGGGGTGAGCTGCCCCAGGGGTGTCCAGGAGGCGTTGAGCGCCTCCAGCTCCCGCACCGAGCGCTTGAGCGCGTCGGTCGCCACCGGGATCCGGTCCTCGCGCAGGGCGCGGGCGGCGGTCTCCCATTCGTGGACGATGACGGTGAACCACAGCTCCATGACCTGGGTCGTGACCAGGAAGACCATCTCTCCGGGATCGTCGGAGAGGGTGTGCTGGAGGTGGGTGAGCACGTCCGCCTTGACGTAGTCCTCGTACGGCGTGCTGCCCTCGAAGTCGAGATTCGGGGCTTCGTGGGACATCGCTGTCTCCTGATGTGCACGGGTAGCGGTCCGCCCTGCCGTTACCGGCACGGGGCCCCGGTCCCCAACGGCATCCTCCGCAATCGTCGCAGGAAACCGCAAGGCCCGCCCGCGCACGGCGGACGGGCCCCGAGGTGCCGAACGGTGTCGAAGGCCGGTCAGCCCAGCACCTCGGCCGCGCTCGGCGAGGAGTCCTTCAGGAACTGGCTGCAGCGCTCGTACTCCTCCTTCTCGCCGATCGCCTGGGCGGCGCGGGCGAGGGCGTGCAGGGCGCGCAGGAAGCCGCGGTTCGGCTCGTGCTCCCAGGGCACCGGGCCGTGCCCCTTCCAGCCGCTGCGGCGCAGGGCGTCGAGGCCGCGGTGGTAGCCCGTACGGGCGTACGCGTACGACTCCACGACGCTGCCCCGCTCGAACGCCTCGTCGGCCAGCCGGGCCCAGGCGAGCGAGGACGTCGGGTACTTCGCGGCGACGTCGGCGGGGGAGGTGCCGCCCGCCAGCAGCTCGCGCGGCCCGGGGTCGTCGGGGAGGTGGGTCGGGGGCGGTCCCCCGAGGAGGTTCTCGTGAATGGCCATGGGACAAGTCTGCGGCATGCGCCCCACCGCGCCGGACGGGTCACACCGCCTTGTCGCGTCCCCGCTCCCCTTCCAGCGGGGGCGCCGTCACCGAAGCGTGGGTGCGGCACTCGGGCCGGCGGCAGTCCGGGGCCGGGCGGCGCACCGTCGCGAAGGCGATCACGGAGCCCGCGACCAGGACGCCCGCGCAGATCAGCATCGCCGGTCCGAACGCGTCGTCGAACGCCCCGGGCGACCGGTATGCCTCCTCGCCCATGCCGGTGAGCAGCGGCAGCGCGGCGACCGCGACGAGCCCCGCCGCACGGGCCGCCGCGTTGTTGATGCCGCTGGCCAGACCGGCGCGCGCGGTGTCCACGGCGGCCAGCACGCTCGCCGTCAGCGGCGCGACCAGCGTGACCATGCCGAGGCCGAGCACCACCAAGGCGGGCAGCACGTCGGCGAGGTACGAGGCGCCCGGACCGACCCGCAGCATCAGCACCATCCCGGCGGCACACAGCAGCGGGCCCACGGTGAGCTGGAGGCGCGGGCCGAGGTGCTCGGCGAGCTCGCCGGAGCGGGCGGAGAGCAGCAGCATCAGGACGGTGGTCGGCAGCAGGGCCGTACCGGCGGCCAGCGCGGACCAGCCGACGACGACCTGGAGCTGGAGCGCGGCGAGGAAGAAGAAGCCACCGAAGGCCGCGTACACGCACAGCGTGACGACGTTGACCGCCGTGAACTGGCGGGAGGAGAAGACGTCCGGCGGCATCATCGGGTCCTTGCCGCGCCGCTCGACGAGGACGAAGGCCACGGCGGCCACCGCACCGGCCACCGCGCTGAGCGCCACCGCCCAGGACGCCGTACGGGCCTCGATCAGCGCGTAGGTGAGCAGCGCCAGGGCCGCCGCGCACAGCGCCGCGCCGAGCACGTCGAAACGGGTGTGGGCGCGCTCGTCCGAGGACTCCGGTACGTGCCGCAGCGCGATCGGCGCGCACAGCAGCGCCAGCGGGACGTTGAGCAGGAACACCCAGCGCCAGCCCGCGCCGTCCACCAGCCAGCCCCCGAGGAACGGCCCCACCGCCGCGCCGACGCCACCGAAGCCCGACCACAGGCCCACCGCCCGGCCCCGGTCGTCGGCGTGGAAGGAGGCCTGGATGAGGGCGAGGGAGCCGGGCGTGAGCAGCGCCCCGCCGACGCCCTGGAGGGCGCGGGCGGCGATCAGCACACCGGCGTTCGGGGCGAGGCCGCACAGCAGGGACGCGGCGGCGAACCACAGCACGCCGAGGACGAAGATCCGGCGGCGGCCGAACCGGTCGCCGAGGGCACCACCGAGCAGGATCAGACCGGCCAGGGTGACCATGTAGGCGTTGACCGTCCACTGGAGGGCGGCGAGGCCCGCGCCGAGGTCGCGGCCGATGTGGGGCAGTGCGACGTTGACGACGGTCGAGTCCAGCAGCGCCATGCTGGAGCCGAGGACGGTGGTCAGCAGGATCCACTTGCCCTGTGACGAGGCCAGCCGGACATCGGGCATGCCCCAGGTATACAGCGAGCCCGGCGCGCGGGGGCGCCGGGCTCGTGCGTACGGTCGTGTCGACCGGGAGTTACTTGATCTTCTGGCCCGCCGAACGCAGGTGGCCGCAGGCCTCGACGACGCGCGCGGCCATGCCGGCCTCGGCCAGCTTGCCCCAGGTGCGCGGGTCGTAGGTCTTCTTGTTGCCGACCTCGCCGTCGACCTTGAGGACGCCGTCGTAGTTGCGGAACATGTGGTCGACGACCGGACGCGTGAAGGCGTACTGGGTGTCCGTGTCGATGTTCATCTTGACCACGCCGTTCTCCAGCGCGGTCGCGATCTCCTCGGCGGTGGAACCGGAGCCGCCGTGGAAGACGAAGTTGAACGGCTTGCTGCCGGCCGGCTGACCGTACTTCGCCGCGATGCCCTCGTTCAGCTCCTTGAGCAGCTCGGGGCGGAGCACGACGTTGCCCGGCTTGTAGACGCCGTGCACGTTGCCGAAGGACGCGGCGAGCAGGTAGCGGCCCTTCTCGCCCAGGCCCAGGGCCTCGACGGTGCGGACCGCGTCGTCGACCGTGGTGTAGAGGGAGTCGTTGATCTCGTGCGAGACGCCGTCCTCCTCACCACCGGTCGGGGTGATCTCGACCTCGAGGATGATCTTGGCGGCGCGGGCGCGCTCCAGCAGCTCCTGGGCGATGGAGAGGTTGTCGGCAAGGGTCTCGGCCGAACCGTCCCACATGTGCGACTGGAAGAGCGGGTTGCGGCCGGCCTTCACGCGCTCCTCGGAGACCGCCAGCAGCGGGCGGACGTACCCGTCGAGCTTGTCCTTGGGGCAGTGGTCCGTGTGCAGGGCGACGGTGACGTCGTACTTCTCGGCGACGATGTGCGCGAACTCGGCGAGGGCGACGGCGCCGGTCACCATGTCCTTGTTGTGCTGACCGCCCAGGAACTCGGCGCCGCCGGTGGAGATCTGGACGATGCCGTCGCTCTCCGCCTCCGCGAAACCGCGCAGGGCCGCGTGCAGCGTCTGGGAAGAGGTCACGTTGATGGCCGGGTAGGCGAACTTTCCTGCCTTCGCCCGGTCCAGCATCTCGTTGTAGACCTCGGGAGTTGCGATGGGCATCTGTCCGCTCCTTGTATGTGCGGGTGGGCGTGTTGTTGCTTATGGCCCTGACCTAGGACTGGGGGGCGACGTCATCGTCGGCCCCATCCTTCCAGACGAAACGGGAATACCCGAGTGGCCCCCGGTCCCGTCTCGGCCCCTGGTCTCAGTCCAGGCCCAGTTCGTCCTTGTCGTACGCGTACAGGTACGGCACCCCCGCGCCGTCCTGGATCTTCTCGGCGGCGCCGGTCGCCCGGTCCACGATCGTCGCGACGGCGACCACCTCGGCACCGGCCTCGCGCACGGCCTCGACGGCGGTGAGCGGGGAACCGCCGGTGGTGGAGGTGTCCTCGACGACCAGGACACGGCGGCCCTTGATCTCCGGGCCCTCGACGCGGCGCTGCAGCCCGTGCGCCTTGGCGGCCTTGCGGACGACGAACGCGTCCAGCTTGCGGCCGCGTGCGGCGGCGGCGTGCAGCATGCTCGCGGCGACCGGGTCGGCGCCCATGGTCAGCCCGCCCACCGCGTCGAACTCCAGGTCGGCGGTCAGGTCGAGCAGCACCTGTCCGACCAACGGCGCGGCCTCGCCGTCCAGGGTGATGCGGCGCAGGTCGACGTAGTAGTCGGCCTCCAGGCCCGAGGAGAGGGTCACCTTGCCGTGCACCACGGCCTTGTCCTTGATCTGCTGCAGCAGCTCGCCGCGTACGTCCGTCATGTACGCCAGCTTAAAGGCGGCGCCAGGCCCAGGTGGTCGTGGCCTCCAGCGGCTCCAGGGGCGTGACCAGGCGAGGAAGGGTGTTCAGGCCGTTGGGCGGCCCGGTCTGCGGCTCCACGCAGACCGCGGCCTCCTGCTCGTCGTACACCACGACCCACTGCTCCGGGCTGGTCACCTTCAGCTCCAGCCGCCCCGGCCAGGTCAGCGTGACGTCGACACCGTCGGGCATGCCGAAGCAGTCGTCCCAGGGACCGGGCTTCGCCTCGACGCGGTTGCCGGTGGGAAGGTGGTCGTCGCCGCGCTCCTCCTGCCAGGCGGGGTCGAAGGCGATCTCCGCACCGGTGCCGTCGAGGGTCCGGTTGAACCAGGGGTGCCAGCCGATCTGCGCCGGGAAGGACGACTCGTACGTCTCCACGGACATCGACAGCGTCAGCCCGTCCTCGGCGAGGGCGATCACCTGGGTGACGCGGCCGGTGTAGGGCCAGGGGTCGACGAGGTCGTACGTGATGACGGCCTCGTTCCCGCTGACGCGGGCGGTGCGCCAGGCGGCGTCGCGGGCGGTGCCGTGGATGGCGTGCGGCGGGGAGTTCAGGGGCATCTGGTGGACCACGGCGCCGTCGCTGAAGCGGCCGTCGCGGATACGTCCGCACCAGGGGACCATCGGGAAACAGCCGTAGCGCACGCCCTGGCGGAGCAGCTCCGTGCCGCCGACACGGAGCCCGCCGATCCGGCCGCCGTTGCCCGGCAGCACGGTCGCCTCCGCGTCACCCGCGGTCAGCGTGATGGGTTCGTTGCTCACGCCACGACCCTACTGGGGCGATCAAGGGCTCCCCACTCGGTCGGCGGCCCCATGACGGGCCCCGGGGGCAGGTCCGGCGGCGGGTCGCCCGCTGTGGTTCAGCGGCGTCTGCGCAGCAGCGGGTCCTGCAGCAGGTCGCGGGGGCGGGTCCCACAGCAGGTCGCCGGGGCAGGTCCCGCAGCAGGTCGCCCGCTGTGGTTCAGCGGCGTCCGCGCAGCAGCGGGTCCTGCAGCAGGTCGCGGGGGCCGGGTCCCGCACCAGGTCGCCGGGGGCAGGTCCCGCAGCAGGTCGCCGGGGGCCAGGCCCCACAACAGGTCGCCGGGGCCAGGCCCCACAGCAGGTCGCCCGCTGTGGTTCAGCGGCGTCTGCGCAGGGCGCGGCCCACCACGATCGCCGACGCCACGACCAGCGCGGCCGCGGGGGCGGCCCAACGCAGGGGGGCGCCGACCGCGTTCGCCTGGGGCGCGGGTACGGGGGCGTACCGGCCGCGCGGTGGGGCGTGGTCCACCTCCTCGGCGCTGCGGCCGATCATCGTGCGGCGCGCGTGCGCGGCCTCGGCGGGGGGCTGGACGGCCGGCTCGTCGCCGGCGTGCGTCGCCTCGGCTGCCTCCGCCTTGTCCCCGGCCGTGTCCCCGCCTGCGTCCTCGTCCGTGTCCTCGTCGTCCTCGTCCGTGTCCATGAGGGAGGGCGGGGGGACCTCGGTGTCGAAGACGGAGGTGTGTCGCGGCTCGGATCGCGGCTCCGGCTCCGCTTCCGGCTTCGGCTTCGGTTCCGCTTCCGGGGATGCCTGCGCCGCCGTGCCCAGGTTCTCCGCGAACCGGGTCAGCAGCCGGGCCGTGGCCGACGTGACCGACTCCCCCGGCAGCTCGGTGACGCGGCCGTCCGCGGTGGCCGTCCCGGTGAAGGTGAGGGTGGCGCCGCCGTCGGCGTCGTCCGCACGGAGGGTCAGCGCGAGCGTGACCGTGCCGGTGCCGCGCGACTCGGTGGCGTCGCCCTCGACGACGTACGTGCCGTCCTCGCGCGCGGACAGGCGCAGCGAGCCGCGGTAGGTGATGGAGTGGCTGCCGATGCGCACCTTCAGCCGGCCCGCGACGGGCTCGGCACCGGCGTCCTGCTGGAGCCCCGGAACCGCCCGGGCGACCCGGACGGGGTCGGCCAGCACGTCCCTGAGCCGCTCGGCCGGAACCGGAACGAACACCTCATGCTCCATGTCACGGCACCCTACCCAGCGGGCGCCCGGTACACCCCCCGTCGGCGCAAAGTCACCCGCCGCCCGCGCCCCCCGGCGTCACCAGTCCCGTCTCGTACGCCACGACCACCGCCTGGGCCCTGCTGGTCAGGCCGAGCTTGGCCATCGTGCGGTTCAGGTGGGTCTTCACGGTGGCCTCGCTGATGAACAGGCGGTCGGCGGCCTCGGCGTTGCTCAGACCGCGGGCCACCAGCTTCAGGACCTCGGCCTCGCGGCCGGTCAGCGCCGTCAGCGCGGGCGGCGCGGGCGGCGCGGGCGGCGGACCGGCCGCCGGGGATTCGGTGCGTCCCGTGTCCGTCATCCGCGTGAACGCCTCCACCAGACGCCGGGTGACCGCGGGGGCGAAGAGCGCGTCGCCGCCGTGCACCGCGGCGATGGCGGCCAGCAGCCGTTCGGGCCCCGCGTCCTTGAGCAGGAAGCCGGAGGCGCCGGTGCGCACCCGGGTGACCATCTCGTCGAGCTGGTCGAGGCCGGGGGCGGGCGCGCCGTCCGCGCCCTGCACGCCGTCGGCGCGCAACAGGCCGAGCATGCGGCGCAGTTCGGCCAGGGCCTCGCCGCCGGCGCCCTCGATGGTGTCCAGGGCGCCGCGCGCGGTGCGGGCGTCGGACCGGAAGACGAAGCGGGCCAGGCCGGCCTGGACGTTGATGACGGCGAGGTGGTGGGCGACCACGTCGTGCAGTTCGCGGGCGATCCGCACGCGTTCCTCGGCGACCTCGCGCCGGGCCCGGTCGGCCTGTTCGGCCCGCAGCCGCAGCGTCAGCTCGCCGGTCCGGCGGGCCACGTACCCGAACCGCCACAGCACCAGCGGGAAGCCCACGGCCTGCCCCACCACCGAGGCCATCGCCCCGGCGTCGCTGCGCAGCCCGGCGTAGACCCAGACGCCGGCGAGCAGGACGGCGCAGGCGGCGGTGGTGCGGGTGGGGCGCAGGGAGGCGACGGTGTAGACGGCGAGCATGGGGCCGAAGGAGCCGACGACGGGCCAGTAGTCGAGGGTGACGTAGACCGCCCAGCAGGCGTGGACGGCGAGGCAGACCGTGACGGGGGCGCGGGTGCGCAGGACGAGGGGGAGCGTCAGCAGGGCGACGAGCGTCCAGGCGCGGGGATCGAGCGCCGGCCACCCCTGGGCGACGGCCTCGGTGCCGAGCAGGACGGCCACGGTCGTCAGCGCCGCGGCGATCAGGCCGTCGGCCGCCAGGGGGTGCAGGCGCATTCCCGCAGCGTAGGTCCGCCCGACCGGCGTCGGCGTCCTCCTTCCGCCGTACCGCGGAAGTTGCAGGAACCGGCCGGCTACCGCGCCGGGTTGGGTCCGGTCTCCACCCACCGCCGGATTCCGTACCGTGCGGGGCGGCCGTAGGTTCTCGGTGCGAGCGATCCACAGGGGGGTGTGGCGGTCCGTCCCGTACCCGGGGGAGGGTCGGGCCGCCGCACGGGGACGTGGAGGATCGTGGTCGCGGCACCCGCGCGCCGGGCTCAGTACCGCGGGTGCACCAGCGTGGAAGGCGGCAGTCCCGGGATCCGGGTGCGGGCCGCGTCGCGGGCGTCCCGGGCCAGGGACCCCGGGGTGAGGGTGCGCGGTCGGGGGGCCACCGGGTCGAGGCGCAGGACGGGGAGTGTCCGGCCGGCCAGGAGGAAGCCCCAGCCGCGGGGGGCGCTCCGGGTCCCGGTCGTGCGGTCGGGGCCGGGCGCCAAGCCGCCGGGGTCGCGGGCGCCGACGCGGTAGGCGGCGGCCGGCAGGCCGGCCGCGCGGAGGGTGGCGTCCACCGTCCAGAAGGCCCGGGGGTGCGCGGAGACCGGGCCCGCGTGGACCACCAGCCGCCCGTCGGGCGCGAGCACCCGACGCAGCAGGCCGTAGAACTCCTGCGAGTACAGCTTCGTACTGGCCGTGACGGACGGGTCGGGCAGGTCCGAGATCACCACGTCGTACGTCGCGGAGGGTGCCGAGCGCAGCCGGTGGAAGGCGTCGCCCGTGGTGACGTGGACGCGCGCGTCGCCGTAGGCGTGCTCGTTGAGGGCGGACAGGCCGGGGTCGTACCGGGCCAGCCGGGCGAGCTGGGGGTCGAGGTCGACGACGTCGACGCGGCGTACGCCGGGGTGGCGCAGGACCTCCCGGGCGGCGAGGCCGTCGCCGCCGCCGAGGACGAGCACGCGCGCGTGGGGGCCGTTCATGGCGGGGTGCACCAACGCCTCGTGGTAGCGCCGCTCGTCGCTGCCGCGCACCCGCAGCCGGCCGTCCAGGAACAGGTCGAGGGGCCGGCCGTCGGTGTCGCCGGTGAGGACGACCTCCTGTACGTCGGTCCGCACGGCCACGCGGACGTCCTGGCCGTACACGGCCTGCCGGGCGGCGCGTTCGAAGTCGTCGGCGAGGACGGTCGCCGTGGCGAGGAGCGCGAGGACGACCGCGTTGGCGGTCAGCAGCAGCCAGCGCGCCCGGCGGGTCAGGTCCCGCCGGAACAGACCGAGGACCAGGGCGGCGCCGACGGCCGCGTTGACGGTGCCGGTCAGCAGCGCGCCGGTGAGCTGGCCGAGGAAGGGCAGCAGCACGAACGGGAAGGCGAGGCCGCCGACGAGCGCGCCGACGTAGTCCGCGGCGAACAGGTCGGCGACGGCACCGCCCGGATCCTGCCTGCGGACGCGTTGGATCAGCTCCATCAGCAGCGGCACCTCGGCGCCGATCAGCACGCCGATGGCCAGGGAGAAGGCGACCAGCAGGACGCGCGGGCCGTCGGCCCACAGGCCGCCCCAGCCGCCGGTCCAGGCGAAGACGGCGTACAGCACCATCGCGCTGGAGCCGCCGACGAGGGCGAGGGTGGCCTCGAGCGCGCCGAAGCCGGCTGCCGCGAGGCCGCGCAGGCGTTTGGCGGCGAGCGAGCCGAGGCCCATGGCGAAGACCATGACGGACAGGACGACGGACGCCTGGGTGACCGAGTCGCCGATCAGGTACGAGGCGAGCGCGACGAGTTCGAGTTCGTACACGAGCCCGCAGGCCGCGCACACGAACACGCCCGCCAGTACCAGGAACCGCCCGACGGCCGGACGGACGGGCAATCGCGCGGGTGCTTCGGGACCGCAGGGGCCGCCCCAGGACGGCGGAGAGCCGGGCGGGGCGGGCGCGTGCGGTTCGATCACGGAGTGACGTTACGTCACGTCCGCACTGCGCTTCGTCACCCACACGTGTGAAACTCGAGTCCCGTCGGGCACCACAGGTTTATCCGGACCTCACACGCTCACACGCCCGGGCCCTCACCCGCTCACCCAGTCGGCACCCGCCCGCTCACACCGCGGACGGGCTGAGCTGCGATGTCGGCACCCGCACGCCCACCCGCGTCCGGGTCGCCACCAACTGGCCGTCCTGCGGATAGGCGTGCCAGGTCCGCCAGTGCACCTGCCCCTCGCGCCGCTGGGCCAGCAGCGCGGTGAAGGCGTGCGGGCTGCCGGGGAAGACCCCGGCCAGGCCGTGCGGGTGGTCGGAGACCAGGGCGAGCAGTTCCTGGGCGCGGCCGGCGAAGGAGCCCGGCGACAGCACCTCCACGCGGGCGGCGAACTCGTACTCCCAGTCGCCCACCCGCTTGGCGACGCCGAGCGGGAGAGGGGTGCTGCTGCCCGGAATGCACGCCACCGTCTCCGAACAACTGCCCCTCTCCTCCTCGAGCAGGACTTGGTGGGAGGCGCCCAGAAGTCTCAACTGCAGTTTCGCGTCCGTCAGTTCGACGTCCAGGCAGGCGAGCGCGGGCAGCGGCTCGCGCCCCAGGGCCCAGGCCAGGTCGGCGGCGCGGGTGTCGGTGTAGGCGGTTGTCAGGGTCGTGAGCATGGATCGGCTCCGCAAGCACACAAGGAGAGGAAGGTGTGGGGCCTGCGCATCCGGGGCACTGCCGGGGATGCGGCCCGCTCAGCCCAGTCGGCCGGTCAGGAGGGGGGTCAACAGGTCGTCCGAGGAGCTGCGTTGATGAGTGAGAGCGAATCACGAACGGTGGCGCCGCCACAGCGTTTTTACCCAACTTCGTGACGTTTCCATCCCTCAGGGGGCTCCACAGCTCAACTGTTCAACCAGGGCGCACACCCCGCCCGTACGGAGTGCGCCGGGGCGTGGGAGCGCCCACCGGGAGTGCGTCCCGGCGGGCGCTCTGGGTGCGGACGCGGGGCCCGGTCCCAGGAGTGGGCCCCGCGAAGGGGATGCGGTTCCCCCTGCCGGAGCTCAGCTGCCCCGTGTCAGCTGCCTCCACCGCATCCGCCGCCCCCTCCCCCGCAGGACGACCCGCCTCCGCAGGACGAGCCGCCACCGCAGGAGTGGCCCGAATGGTGTCCGCCCGAGTGGTGTCCGCCCGAGGACGAGCCGTCCCCGCCGCCGACCCACCAGCTGTCGTCGCCGCCTCCGCCGCTGTCGCCGCCCCCGCCGGCGCCGGTGCCGGACCAGCGCGTGGCCGCCCGCCCGCCCCTGCTCCGCACGGTGCGGGGAGCGCGCCGGCGCACCACGAGTCCCCTGATCACCAGGGCTGCGACCACGAACAGGATGATGCCTGTGACCACGACTCCGCCCTCCTTCCCTTCCGGGCACGCCCGGAAGTCCCCCGAAGCAATCCCCCGTCGGACGCCTCGCTGCGTATCGGTTGCCTGTGGATCCCGCCGTGGAGCTCACCGGCGTGAACGGGAGATGCCCCTCGCCGCCACGCCCCAAAGCAGAGTTGAGGAAGTCCAGAGCTTCGGCGCAGGATGACCGCCATGACCTCGATGAGCTCCAGCGCCCGCCCCCTCCTGAACCGCCGGCTCGCGGAGTTCGGGACGACGATCTTCGCCGAGATGTCCGCCCTGGCGGTGCGGACCGGAGCGATCAACCTCGGTCAGGGCTTCCCCGACACCGACGGCCCCGAAGAGGTCCGCGAGGCCGCCGTGCGGGCACTGCGCGACGGGCGCGGCAACCAGTACCCGCCGGGCCCCGGCGTCCCCGAGCTGCGCGCCGCCGTCGCCGGCCACCAGCACCGCCGCTACGGCCTGTCCTACGACCCCGACACCGAGGTCCTGGTCACCGCCGGCGCCACGGAGGCCATCGCCGCCGCCCTGCTGGCCCTGGTCGAGCCCGGCGACGAGGTCGTGGCACTGGAGCCGTACTACGACTCGTACGCGGCCTGCATCGCGATGGCGGGCGGCACGCGCGTGCCCGTGACGCTGCGCCCGCACACGGGGGACGCGCCGGGCGCGGAGGGCTGCTTCCGCCTGGACCTGGACGAGCTGCGCGACGCGGTCACCGACCGCACCCGCCTCCTGCTGCTGAACACCCCGCACAACCCGACGGGCACGGTCCTGACCCGCGCGGAACTGACCGCGATCGCCGAGCTGGCCGTGGAGCGGGACCTGCTGGTGGTGACCGACGAGGTCTACGAGCACCTGGTCTTCGGCACGGCCGAGCACATCCCCCTGGCGTCCTTCCCGGGGATGCGGGAGCGCACGGTGACCATCGGGTCGGCCGGCAAGACCTTCTCGTTCACCGGCTGGAAGGTCGGCTGGGTCACCGCCGCGCCCGCCCTGCTCACGGCGGTCCGCTCGGCCAAGCAGTACTTGACGTACGTGGCCTCGGGGCCCTTCCAGTACGCGGTCGCCGAGGCGCTCGCGCTGCCGGAGTCGTACTTCGCCGCCTACCGGGAGGACATGGAAGGCAAGCGGGACCTGCTGGCGACGGGGCTGGCCGAGGCGGGCTTCGGCGTGTACCGGCCCGCCGGGACGTACTTCGTCACCACCGACATCCGCCCGCTGGGCGAGCGCGACGGCTTCGCCTTCTGCCGCTCCCTGCCCGAGCGCGCGGGCGTCGTCGCCGTCCCCAACGCGGTCTTCTACGACCACCGGGAGGAGGGCGCGCCCTTCGTGCGGTTCGCGTTCTGCAAGCGGACCCCGGTGCTGGAGGAGGCCGTGCGGCGGCTGAAGACGCCGGCCGGGTGAGCCGCGCGGGAAGGAGAGAGCCCGGCCCCCGCTGCCGCGGGCGCCGGGCTCTCCTGATGCGTGCCGCGGGGACGGACTACTCGCCGTCCTCGTCGGTCGGCTTGTCCGCCTCGTTGACGTCCTGCTCCAGACCGAGCTGCTCCACGAGCCACCGGTCGAACTCGATGGCGGCCCGCACCCAGCTGACCGTCGAGGAGACGAAGTGCTCCAGGCTGACGCCCATGCCGATCAGCATCTGCGCCTCGCCGATCAGGCGGACCGTGCCGTCGTCGTGGGTGTGGGAGTACACCTTGGGCCACAGCGTGCGCCGGTTCCAGTCGTCGACCGACTCGAGCAGCTGCGGCTTCTCGTCGATCTGGTGGGGCCGGTCGTAGAACGTCCGCACCGAGAAGACCTGCTGGTCACCCTCGCCGCGGAACATGAAGTACGTGCGGAACTGCTCCCACGGCGCCGCGAGGTCGCCCTCGTCGTCGACGACGTACTTCAGCTCCATCTGTTCGAGGAGCTGCTTCACAAGATCCTGATCCGGGACGACGGGGCCCGCCGGTCCTTGGGGCTGCGGCTCGGGCTGCTTGCCCCCGAAGTTCGGAATCGAGGACGGGTCGATGCTCACCGTGAATTTCCCTTCGTACGGATCTGGCCATCCTCCCCCATGCGGGGAGGGGCGTGGCAAGCCCGCCGTGGGCCTGTCAGCCCTGGGCTGACTTGATCCGGCCGGTCGGGTACCCCCTCGGGGCCCCGGCAACCCGATGAGACAGGTCGCCGGGGCGGGCGCGGCGGCCGGCTACAGCGTCTTGCCGCTCGCCGGACCCACGATCAGGTCCTCGCCGAAGCGGTCCACGCGGACCGTGTCGCCGTCCTTGATCTCGCCGGAGAGGATCTCCCGGGCGAGCCGGTCGCCGATCGCGGTCTGGACGAGGCGGCGCAGCGGGCGGGCGCCGTAGGCCGGGTCGTTGCCCTCCTCCGCCAGCCAGGCGAGGGCCTCTTCGGTGACCTCCAGGGTGAGGCGGCGTTCGGCGAGCCGCCGGGCCAGGCCGTTGATCTGCAGCCGCGCGATCCGGCTCAGCTCGTCCTTGCTCAGCGCCGAGAAGACCACCAGGTCGTCGAGCCGGTTGAGGAACTCCGGCTTGAAGGAGGACCGCACCACCTCCAGGACCTGCTGCTTCTTCTCCGCCTCGCCGGTCGTCGGGTCGACCAGGTACTGGCTGCCCAGGTTGGAGGTGAGCACCAGGATGGTGTTGCGGAAGTCGACGGTGCGGCCCTGCCCGTCGGTGAGGCGCCCGTCGTCCAGCACCTGGAGCAGGATGTCGAAGACCTCGGGGTGCGCCTTCTCCACCTCGTCGAGCAGCACGACGGTGTACGGCCGCCGCCGCACGGCCTCGGTGAGCTGGCCGCCCTCCTCGTACCCCACGTATCCGGGCGGGGCGCCCACGAGCCTGGCGACGCTGTGCTTCTCGCTGTACTCGCTCATGTCGATACGGACCATGGCCCGCTCGTCGTCAAAGAGGAAGTCGGCGAGCGCCTTGGCCAGCTCGGTCTTGCCGACACCGGTCGGGCCGAGGAAGAGGAACGACCCGGTCGGCCGGTCGGGGTCGGCGATCCCGGCGCGGGAGCGGCGTACGGCGTCGGAGACGGCCCGTACGGCTTCGGTCTGCCCGATGAGCCGCTTGCCGAGCTCGTCCTCCATGCGCAGCAGCTTCTGCGTCTCCCCCTCCATCAGCCGCCCGGCGGGGATGCCGGTCCAGGAGGCGACGACGTCCGCGATGTCGTCGGCGCCGACCTCCTCCTTGACCATGGTGTCCCTGGCGACCTCCTCCTCGGCCTCGGAGGCGGCCTCCAGGTCCCGCTCCAGGGTGGGGATCTCGCCGTAGAGCAGCTTGCTGGCGGTGTCGAAGTCGCCGTCGCGCTGGGCGCGTTCGGCCTGCCCGCGCAGTTCGTCGAGCTTCTCCTTCAGCTCGCCGACCCGGTTGAGGGACTGCTTCTCCTTCTCCCAGCGGGCGTTGAGGCCCCGCAGCTCCTCCTCCTTGTCGGCGAGGTCGCGCCGCAGCCGCTCCAGGCGTTCGAGGGAGGCGGCGTCGGTCTCCTTGCCGATCGCCAGCTCCTCCATCTTCAGCCGGTCGACGGCGCGCTGGAGTTCGTCGATCTCGACGGGCGAGGAGTCGATCTCCATGCGCAGCCGGGAGGCGGCCTCGTCGACGAGGTCGATGGCCTTGTCGGGCAGGAAGCGGGAGGTGATGTACCGGTCGGAGAGACTGGCCGCGGCCACCAGCGCGCTGTCCGCGATCTGCACCTTGTGGTGGGCCTCGTAGCGGCCCTTGAGCCCGCGCAGGATGGCGATCGAGTCCTCGACGGTGGGCTCGGCGACCAGCACCTGCTGGAAGCGCCGCTCCAGGGCGGGGTCCTTCTCGATCCGCTCCCGGTACTCGTCGAGGGTGGTGGCGCCGACCATGCGCAGCTCACCGCGCGCGAGCATCGGCTTGAGCATGTTCCCGGCGTCCATGGCGGAGTCCCCGCCGGCCCCGGCACCGACGACGGTGTGCAGCTCGTCGATGAAGGTGACGATCTGCCCGTCGGAGTCCTTGATCTCGGCGAGCACGGTCTTCAGCCGCTCCTCGAACTCACCGCGGTACTTGGCGCCGGCGACCATGGCCCCGAGGTCCAGCGCCACCAGCCGCTTGTCCTTCAGCGACTCGGGCACGTCCCCCTTGATGATCCGCTGGGCGAGCCCTTCGACGACGGCGGTCTTGCCGACGCCGGGCTCGCCGATGAGAACGGGGTTGTTCTTGGTCCGCCGGCTGAGCACCTGGACCACCCGCCGGATCTCCTGGTCACGCCCGATGACGGGGTCGAGCTTCCCGTCCCGTGCGGCGGCGGTGAGGTCGGTGCCGAACTTCTCCAGGGCCTTGTACTGGCCCTCGGGGTCGGCGGTGGTCACGCGTCGCCCTCCCCTCGCCTTGCGGAAGGCCTCCTGCAGCTTCTTCGCACTGGCTCCCTGCCCCTCCAGTACCTCACCGGCCGCGCCGCCCTTCGCGGCGATGCCGAGGAGCAGGTGCTCGGTGGAGAGGTACTCGTCCCCGAGTTCCTTGGCGCGGGCCTGGGCGTCGGCGACCACGGCGAGCATCTCACGGCTGGGCTGCGGGGGCGCGACGGTGGACCCGGTCACGCTGGGCAGCCCGCCGACGATGCGCTCGGCGCCGGAGCGTACGACGGCGAGGTCGGCCTCGACGGCGGCGAGCAGGTCGGTGATGTTCTCGTTGTCCTGCCCCTGGAGCAGCGCAAGGAGCAGGTGGGCGGGGGTGAGGTCGGCGTTTCCCTCGGTCACGGCCCGGTTGCTGGCCGCGTTGATCGCGTCCCGGCTCCGGTTGGTCAGCTCGGCGTCCACGTTCTGGCTCTCCTCCTCGCGTCGGCCGTCGGCGGTCCGGCCTTGTCTCCCAGTGCTGACTCATCCAACGTACACAAAGTTGAGTCTATTCCACTCAAGGGACGGGGGACACGTGTTCCCGCCGGGGGGCACCAGGGTGGTGGCACGGGGGTGCTCACGGGGACCGAACCGCGCCGCACGAGAGCTTTTTCGGCCAGCCGCAGAACCGGCGGGTTTCGCGAGATGTCCGCACATGCGACAGCGGCGTCACCGTGTTCAGGTCACGGTGACGCCGCTGCCGGGGGGAAGCACCTGAGCGATCTGTTGCGACGGGGGAATCGCGTCAGGCACTGCGGGGGGTGGCCGAGATGGTCCTCACTTCGGGGACGTCCGGCTGCTCGAGCCGGTGGTCCCGCTGATCCAGGTTCACAAAAATCATTCCGTACCGGATGGCACACCGCACAGGCTGCGGCGCCCCCCGAGGCCGCCGCAGACACCGGTACGCCCGCACGTCGCCGTCCTCGTCCAGCGTGACGACGACCGGCTCGCCGAAGACGGTCACCATCAGGGAGTCACCGGCGTGCGGGATCGCGGTGACCAGGTCGATGAAGTGCCAGCCGGAGCGGTAGGCGGTGGCCATTTCTCGCCGGAAGGAGCGGTCGTCAGGTGGCGTCGTCATGTCGATCAGTCCCACACGGTGTCGGCCGGAAGGGACTCGGGCTTCTCGCCCGCGACCCCAACCGCCGCCGAGTGAGTGCCACCCGCCTCGTGCTCGCTGCTTGTCCCACCTGAGAGGCCGGCCAGCGCGCCGAAGGCCACAACGGTGGAGAAGGCAGCAACAAGCACCGAGCGAAGCATTCTCATACGCATAGTCGGCTTCGTCCTCACTTGATGGTCCCTCGTTCCCCCGTCCGATAAGACGATGGCTCATTCAGGCACGTCATGGCCACACAATCGGTGCATCATGTTCCTGCATGTTCAGGACCCTGGGGGGTGGATATTCAGTGATAAATGGGACCAATCCGGAGCATCCCCATTCGACGTATGAGCTGTGCTCCGAGGGGCGCCGCCTCTACGCCGATGCTCTCCGGGCCGGTCGCGTACTCAGGGCCGATGCCGAATCCGCTCCGTGCCTGGTGGACTTGGCGCTGCTCCACCTCGACCCCGACGACGGCGACTGGATGCGCCCGGTTCCGCCGTCGGTAGCACTGGCCCAACGGCTCAATCCGATCGAACGCGAGATCACTGAGCACCGACGGCAGTCCATAGCCCTGGCCGACCTCTTCGAGCCGTTCATGGACATCAGTGCCCAGGAGACGAGCCCAGGTCACTCCATCACGGTCCTGGAAGGTCTCGACCGCATCAACGCGGCACTGGACCTGGCGACGGCCCAGTGCCACACCGAGGTACTCACGATCCAGCCGAGCAGCCACCGCCGCCCGGAGAAGCGTCTGATGGAGGGCCTGGAGCGAGACAAACCCCTGATCGATCGAGGCGTCCGCATCCGTACCCTCTACCAGCACACCGCCCGATACAGTCCGGACAGGATCGCCTATGCGGATCAGTTCGCGGACGGCAAGGTGGAGTACCGAACCATCGACGAACTCGTGGAGCGGCTCATCATCTGCGACGGGACGGTCGCATTCCTTCCCGTCCGTGAAGACCGGCAGGTCGCGCTGGAGCTCCGCCATCCCGGCCTGGTCCAGTACCTGGTACGGGTCTTCGAGTTCATCTGGAGCCGCGCGGTACCGCTGAGTGCCGGCGCCCCCTACGAACCCGCCTCGGACGGCATA
This sequence comes from Streptomyces sp. MMCC 100, assembly GCF_041538145.2. Lineage (NCBI taxonomy): Bacteria > Bacillati > Actinomycetota > Actinomycetes > Kitasatosporales > Streptomycetaceae > Streptomyces > Streptomyces sp. MMCC 100. The sequence continues at coordinate 24,836 of NZ_JBGORK020000001.1, read as the reverse complement.
ACCGAGATCCAGCACTCGATCGCGAAGCTACTGGTCGAAGGCCACGTCGACGAGGCCATCGCCCGCCGCCTGGGGATGAACGTGCGCACCTGCCGCGCGCACATCGCCAAGCTCGCCCAGGTTCTGGGCAGTGGCAGTCGCGCCCAACTCGGTTTCCTCATAGCTCAGTCCGGGATCCTGGAGAAGGATCACTGATCCCAACCGACGAAGAGAGCCACACGTGACCCCAGAGGTGCATCACCACGAAACGGAGGAGCTGTGTGATGCGGGCCTGGAAATCTACGCCCGCGCCCTGCGGGAAGGACACCTTCCCAGCGTCGAGGCGGCAACGGCACCCTGCCTGATCGACAACGGGATGCTCCACCCCGCAATCGACGACCTGGACCGGCTCGAGCCCGTCCCGCCGGCCGTCGCCCTGCAGCGCCTGCTGCGCTCCTCGGAGGACCGCATCGCCGACGAGCGGCGTCGCGGGCAACGCATGGCCGACATCTTCGAGCCCCTCATGCGCCTGGGCGCACGCAACGCCGCCGACGAGGACACCCCGGCGCTCAGAATCCTCAGCAGCAAGAGACGGACGAGCCAGGCCATCGAAGAAGCCATGGCCGAAGGCAGAAGAGAACTCCTCGCGATCCAGCCGCACGACTCACACGTCACCAAGCGCCCCGACATACTCGAAGGGGCCATGAAGCGGGACCAGGCCTTCCTCGATCGCGGCGCCCGCGTCCGGGCGTTGTACCAGCACACCATCCGCCACGCCCCCTACACACGCGCCCGCTACGAGCAACTGACCGGCGACGTGGAGGCCCGCACGCTCGACGAGGTGACCGAACGCCTCATCGTCGTCGACCGCACCGTCGCCTTCATCCCCGCCAGCGCCGACCGCTCACTCGCCCTCGAAGTCCGCCACCCCGCCCTCATCGCCTACTTCGTCAACACCTTCGACCGCCTCTGGCACCTCGCCACCCCCATGCACCCCCAAGCGGTCCACCCGCCCACCCTCAACGGCATCACCCCCCGCCAACGCGCCATAGCCGCCCTCCTCGTCGAGGGACACACCGACTCCGACGTCGCCGAGCGCCTCGGCATGAACGTCCGTACCGCGCGGGTCCACATCGCCAAACTCGCCGCCATCCTCGGCAGCGAGAGCCGGGCTCAGCTCGGGTATCTCATCGGGCAGTCGGGGATTCTCGACCGGGAAGGATGACGGGCGCGGGGACGGTCCGCGGGGAGCCGTCCAGTCCGGCCTGGGCTATGCGCACGCCCAACTGCGTGCGGCTGGCGGCGCCCAGGGTCTCCGACAGGCGGGCGATGTGGGCGCGGGCCGTGCGGACGCTGATGCCGAGACGTTCCGCGATCACCGCGTCCTGGTGGCCCTCCGCGAGGAGCGCCGCGATGGACTGCTCGCGGTGGGAGATGCCCTCGATGCCGGTGTCGGGGAGCGGGGCCGTCAACGGGATCGCCAGGCGCCACAGGCGTTCGAAGACCGTGACCAGGTAGGAGATCAGGGCGGGGTGGCGCAGTTCCAGGGCCATCGTGCGATCGGTGTTGGCGGGGATGAAGGCCACCGTGCGGTCGAAGAGGATGAGGCGGTCGATGACCTCGTCCAGGGTGCGGGCCTCCACCGCCTCGCCCATCAGCTCCAGGTAGTTGAGCAGGCCCTGCCCGTGCCGGGCCACGTGCGTGTACAGGTCCCGCATCCGCACCCCGCGCCCGCGCAGCGCCAGCGCCCGGTGCAGCCCCTCCGACAGCTCGTGCTCGCGCCGGATGCCGCCGGGCTGGACGGTGAGCACCTCCGTCGTACAGGCCTGCGTCGCCTCGTCCATCGCGGCCTGGATGCGGGACAGTCCGTCGAGGACCCGGATCGCCGTGCTCTCCGTGCCGGCCGGGTCCTGGAGCAGCCGGCCGAGGCCCGCGTACCACTCGAAGGCCTCCACCGCCGAACCCACCCGCCGCTGACTGGCGCTGACCTCCTCGTGGACCCCGCGCAGCAGCCGCGTCATGACCTCCTGCGGGGAGGTCGGCACCAGCCAGTCCATGTCGTCGGGGTCGGGGTGCAGCAGGGCCAGTTCGAGGAGGCAGGGGACCGGCTCGGCGTCACGGCGCGGCACTCGGCCGCGTCTGACGGCCCGGGAGTACAAGCGGTCCCCGGCCGCGCACAGCCGGTCGGCCCCGTGCGGGTGCTCCTGAGCCCCGTGCCCGGCCATCGCCCATCCCACCCCCGGTTCCGGCTCTTCCGCAGCGCAACTATGCGCGGCCGGGACCGGCTCCGCAACAAGGCTCCGCACGGAGCGGGGGACGAAATGGGCCGGTTGCCACCGAAATACCCGAGCCGTGGGAACGGGACGGGACGCGGGCTACTTCAGCCCGACCTCCGCGCACGCGTCGGCGTACTTGGCGGTGCAGATGTCGGTGACCTTGTAGAACCCCTCCGCGACGACCGTGTCCTCGATGTTGTCCTTGGTGAGGGCGACGACGGGGACGAGCTGGGCGGGGATGCCCTTGTGGGTGGGGCTGTCGACCTTGTCGCGGGCGAGCGCTTCGAACTGGATGTCACGGCCCTGGACCCGCGCCACGGCCATCTCCGCGGCGTTCTCGGCCTCCTGCGGATAGGACTTGTACACGCTCATGTACTGCTCGTCGGCGACGATCCGCTGCACCGCCGAGAGTTCCGCGTCCTGGCCGGTGATCGGGGGCAGGTCCGTGACGCCCGCGTCCTCGAGGGCCTTGATGATGCCGCCGGCCATGCCGTCGTTGGCGGAGTAGACGCCCGCGATGTTCTTCTTGCCGATCTTCTCGATCGCCTCGGTCATGTTCGCCTCGGCGTTCTCCGGCTTCCAGTCCTTGGTGTCGAAGGACTGGGCGATCGTCAGCTTGCCGTTCAGCTCGGACAGCGCGCCCGCCTTGAACTGCTTGGCGTTGGGGTCGGTCGACGAGCCGTTCATCATGACGATCTTGTCGGAGCTGTTCGGGTCGCCGCCGAGCGCCTCGATCAGCGAGCGGCCCTGGACCTCACCGACCAGCTCGTTGTCGAAGGAGATGTAGGCGTCGATCGGGCCCTCGGCGAGCCGGTCGTAGGCGATCACGGGGATGCCCGCGTCCTTGGCCTTCTGCACGCCGTCCGCGATGGCGTGCGCGTCGACCGCGTCCAGCACGATCACGTCGACCTTGTCGTCGACCATCTGCTGCATCTGCTGGGCCTGCTTGGCCGCGCTGGCCTCGGCGTTGGCGTACTTGACGTTGCCCTCGTCGCGGGTGAGGTCACCGACCTTCGCCTTGAAGAAGGGGTAGTCGAACTGCTCGTAGCGCGTGTTCTCCTTCTCCGGCAGCAGCAACCCGACGGTGAGGTCGTTGCCCTTGGTCGGGCTCGCGTCGTCGCTGCTCTCCGACGCGCCCAGCACACCGCAGGAGGCCAGCGAGAAGGTCATCAGGGACGCGGCCACGGATATGGCGATACGACGGGCACGGCTACTCACTGCGCTTTGCCTTCCGACACACGGGTGTGGTTGGTGAACCGGGGACCCCGGGCAACTCGGGTGACCCTGGCGCCCCTGGTGAAGGAAGCCAACGCTGTCTTCACCAAATCGTCAAGAAGTACTAGACCAATGAGACAGCACCGTTGTGAACAAGCCCCGGAGGACGGGTCTGTCCTCCGGGGCCTGCGATGCCGTTTCCCTTGTGCCGCCTGTCAGTCCGATGACTGGCCGTGGCGCTTGGGCCGCCAGACCACCAGGGCGCTGGTCTGCTGTACCTCTTGGTAAGGGACCAGGTCACGGCGGTAGGACGCGTGTACCGCGGCCTCGCGCTGACGCATCGCCGTGGCCGCGCCGTCGAGCGCGGCGGCCAGCTCCGCCGCCCGGGCCTGGAGCGCGGCGACCTGGTTCTCCAGCTCGATGATGCGCTTGATTCCGGCCAGGTTGATGCCCTCGTCCTGCGACAACTGCTGAACCTGCCGGAGCAGTTCGATGTCACGCGCCGAGTAGCGCCGGCCGCGGCCGGCCGTGCGGTCGGGGGAGACCAGGCCGAGACGGTCGTACTGCCGCAGGGTCTGCGGGTGCAGTCCGGAGAGCTGGGCCGCCACCGAGATGACGTAGACCGGGGTGTCCTCGGTCAGTTCGTACGGGTTGCGTCGACGACCGTCCATTCCCGTCAAGCTCCCTTCGCGGCCTGGAACAACTCCGCCCGCGGATCCTCGTCCGCGGTCGCCTCGCGATACGCCTCGAGCGCGTCACGAGCCTTCCCCGTCAGATCCTTCGGAACACTCACCTCCACGGTGACCAGGAGGTCGCCGCGGGTGCCGTCCTTGCGGACCGCGCCCTTGCCCCGGGCCCGCATGGTACGGCCGCCCGGCGTGCCCGCCGGCAGCTTCAGCGTGACGGGCGGACCGCCCAGGGTCGGGACCCTGACCTCGCCGCCGAGGGCCGCCTCGGCGTAGGTGACCGGGACGGTGACGGTGAGGTTGTCGCCCCTGCGGCCGAAGACGGGGTGTTCCTTGACGTGCACGACCACGTACAGGTCGCCCGCGGGGCCGCCCCGCTCGCCCGGCGTGCCCTTGCCGCGCAGCCGGATGCGCTGCCCGTCCGACACCCCGGCGGGGATACGGACCTGCATCGTCCGCGAGGACTTGGCGCGTCCGGAGCCCTTGCAGACGTCACAGGGGTCCTCGGCGATCAGCCCGCGGCCCTTGCAGTCCGGGCACGGGTCGGTGAGCGAGAAGCCGCCGCCCGAACCCCGGGCGACCTGCCCGGTGCCGACACAGGTCGGGCACACGCGCGGTGTGCCGTTCTTGTCGCCGGTGCCCGAACAGGCCTTGCAGGGCGCCTGCGAGGACATCCGCAGCGGCACGGTCGCGCCCTCGATGGCCTCGATGAAGCTCAGGGTGACCTCGGACTCGATGTCCTGCCCGCGCCGCGGCTGCGTGCGCGTGCCGCCACCCGGCGAACCGCCGGTGCGGTTGAACAGGCCGCCGAAGACGTCCCCGAGGCCGCCGCCGAAGCCGCCGGCGCCACCCTGGCCCCCGCCCTGGGCGCCGCCTCCGAAGAGGTCGCCCAGGTCGAAGTTGAAGGTGCCGCCGCCCGCGCCCGGCCCCGGCCGGAAACCGCCGTTGCCGAAGAGGCTGCGGGCCTCGTCGTACTCCTTGCGCTTCTTGGGGTCACCGAGGATGTCGTTGGCCTCGGAGATCTCCTTGAAGCGCTCCTCCGCCTTGACGTTTCCCTTGTTGGCGTCCGGGTGGTTCTCGCGGGCGAGCTTCCGGTACGCCTTCTTGATCTCGGCCTCGGTGGCGTCCTTGGGGACGCCGAGAACCTTGTAGTAGTCCTTCTCGATGAAGTCCTTCGTACTCATCCCCGACGTCCCTCCTCTCGTGCCCTGCTCGTCACTTCGAGCTCAGCCCTCGTCCGGGCCACCGCTCTCCTTGGTCCCGGCGTTGTCCTCCGCGTCGGAGCCGTCCTGCGCCTCGGAGCCGGCCTCGGCCGGTTTGACCGTCTGGGCGCCCGGCTGCGGCTCGGCGACCGCCACCCGCGCGGGGCGGATGGTGCGTTCGCCGATCCGGTACCCGGGCTGCAGGATCGCCACGCACGTCGTCTCGGTGACGTCCGGTGCGTAGGAGTGCATCAGGGCCTCGTGGATCGTCGGGTCGAAGGGCTCGCCCTCCTTGCCGAACTGCTGGAGGCCCAGCTTGGCGACCGTGGTCTCCAGCGACTCCGCGACGGACTTGAAGCCGCCGACCAGTTCGCCGTGCTCCCGGGCGCGCCCGACGTCGTCGAGCACGGGAAGCAGCTCGGACAGGAGGTTCGCGACGGCGATCTCCTTGACCGCGACGCGGTCCCGTTCGACCCGGCGACGGTAGTTCTGGTACTCGGCCTGGAGCCGCTGGAGGTCCGCGGTGCGCTCGTTCAGCGCGGTGCGCACCTGGTCCAGCTGGGCCACCAGGCCCGCGTTCTCACTCGCGTCCCCGGCCGGGGCCGCCCCCTCTTCGGAGGCGGCCTGCGGCTCGGCGTCGTCAGGGGTGGCGCCGGAGGGGACGTCGGGCTTCTCGTCGAAACCCGGGGTCTCCTCCGTCACGCGGCACCGTCCTTGCGCTCGTCGTCCACGATCTCGGCGTCGACGACGTCGTCGTCGGCACCCTTGCCGTCGGCACCGGCACCGGCACCGGCACCCGGGGCCTCGCCGCCGGCGGCCTGCGCGGCCTGGGCGTCGGCGTACATGGCCTGGCCCAGCTTCTGCGAGACGGCGGCGACCTTCTCCGTGGCGGTGCGGATCTCGGCGGTGTCCTCGCCCTTGAGCTTCTCCTTCAGCTCGGCGACGGCACCCTCGACCTCGGTCTTCACCTCGCCGGGGACCTTGTCCTCGTTGTCCTTGAGGAACTTCTCCGTCTGGTAGACGAGCTGCTCGCCCTGGTTGCGGGACTCGGCGGCCTCGCGGCGGGCGTGGTCCTCCTCCGCGTACTTCTCGGCCTCCTGGCGCATCCGGTCGACCTCGTCCTTCGGCAGCGAGGAGCCGCCGGTGACGGTCATCTTCTGCTCCTTGCCCGTGCCCAGGTCCTTCGCGGTCACGTGCATGATGCCGTTGGCGTCGATGTCGAAGGCGACCTCGATCTGCGGGACGCCGCGGGGCGCCGGCGGCAGACCGGTCAGCTCGAACATCCCGAGCTTCTTGTTGTACGCCGCGATCTCGCGCTCGCCCTGGTAGACCTGGATCTGCACGGAGGGCTGGTTGTCCTCGGCGGTGGTGAAGATCTCCGAACGCTTGGTCGGGATCGTCGTGTTCCGCTCGATCAGCTTGGTCATGATGCCGCCCTTGGTCTCGATGCCGAGGGACAGCGGGGTGACGTCGAGCAGCAGGACGTCCTTGACCTCACCCTTGAGGACACCGGCCTGCAGGGCGGCGCCGATGGCGACGACCTCGTCCGGGTTGACACCCTTGTTGGCGTCCTTGCCGCCGGTCAGCTCCTTGACGAGCTCGGCGACGGCGGGCATACGGGTGGAGCCGCCGACGAGAACGACGTGGTCGATCTCGGACAGCTGGATGCCGGCGTCCTTGATGACGTTGTGGAACGGCGTCTTGCAGCGCTCCAGCAGGTCGGAGGTCAGCTGCTGGAACTGGGCGCGGGTGAGCTTCTCGTCCAGGTGCAGCGGGCCCTCGGCGGACGCCGTGATGTAGGGGAGGTTGATCGTGGTCTCGGTGGACGAGGACAGCTCGATCTTGGCCTTCTCGGCGGCCTCGCGCAGGCGCTGGAGGGCCATCTTGTCCTTGCCGAGGTCCACGCCGTGGCCGGACTGGAACTGCTTGACCAGGTAGTCGACGACGCGCTGGTCCCAGTCGTCACCACCGAGGTTGTTGTCACCGTTGGTGGCCTTCACCTCGACGACACCGTCGCCGATCTCCAGCAGCGAGACGTCGAACGTACCGCCACCGAGGTCGAAGACCAGGATGACCTGCTCGTCCTTGTCCAGGCCGTACGCCAGCGCGGCGGCGGTCGGCTCGTTGACGATGCGCAGGACGTTGAGGCCCGCGATCTCACCGGCCTCCTTCGTGGCCTGGCGCTCGGCGTCGTTGAAGTACGCCGGGACGGTGATGACCGCGTCGGTCACCTTCTCGCCCAGGTAGGACTCGGCGTCCCGCTTCAGCTTCTGCAGCACGAAGGCGCTGATCTGCTGAGGGTTGAAGTCCTTGCCGTCCAGGTTGACCTTCCAGTCGGTGCCCATGTGGCGCTTGACCGAGCGGATGGTCCTGTCGACGTTGGTGACCGCCTGGCGCTTGGCGACCTCGCCGACGAGCACCTCACCGTTCTTGGCGAAGGCGACGACGGACGGCGTGGTCCTGGCGCCCTCGGCGTTGGTGATGACGGTGGGCTCGCCGCCCTCCAGAACGCTGACGACGGAGTTAGTCGTGCCCAGGTCGATGCCGACCGCACGTGCCATGGTGAATAACCTCCAGCTGACTTGAGTGGAACAGGCTCAAGTGTGCATGACGCCCGGCGACCGGTCAACAGAGGTGAGCCGGGCCGACTCAACTCTTATCCGTTCCTTACACGCAACGGCGCGCTGACCTGCACATTCTCGGCGCCACCGGCCCGACGAACCGGAAAAATCACCCACCGGAAGGACGCGCCACCCGGGACTCCGGTTGCCCCGAGAGGCACCGGTGACTCCTCGCGCGAGCGGCGGACGGCGGCCCGGCGGCACTCCGATCCCGCCGCAGGGGCCACGGCGGGGTCAGGGTCGCCTCAGCGACGCAGATCACCGCACGTCCGACTACAGTGCGGCGGAGGATGGGGGTAGTCTCAAACGGACTGAATAAGTTACCGCTTAGTAATACCGCCCCCTCGTAACCTCGCAGGCCCGAGGAGCCCCCAAATGCAACTCGCCGCGATCATCGTGTCGCTGGTCCTGATCGTGGTCGGCGTCGCACTGTTCGGCCGCGCCGTCCTGCAGATCTTCAACTACATGCGGCTGGGCCAGCCGGTGCCGGCCGGAACGCGGACCAACGACCCCGTGGACCGCACCGTCACCGTGGTGAGGGAGTTCCTCGGCCACACCCGGATGAACCGCTGGGGCATCGTCGGTGTGGCGCACTGGTTCGTCGCGGTGGGCTTCTTCTCCCTGCTGCTGACGATCGTCAACGCCGTCGGTCAGCTCTTCCAGGCCGACTGGATCCTGCCGGTCATCGGCGACTGGGCGCCGTACAACGTCTTCGTCGAGTTCATCGGCACCATGACGGTCATCGGCATCCTGGCACTGATCGGCATCCGGCAGCTGTCCCACCCGCGCAAGCCGGGCCGCAAGTCCCGCTTCGCCGGTTCCAACTTCGGCCAGGCGTACTTCGTCGAGGCCGTCATCCTGATCGTCGGCGTCTGCATCTTCATGCTGCACGCGCTGGAGGGCGCCCTCCACCACGTGGACGGCTACGAGGCGTCGTTCTTCATCTCGTACCCGGTCGTCTCCGCGTTCCAGGACGTGGACCTCGGGACGCTCCAGAACCTCGTCTACTTCTTCGCCGGCCTGAAGATCGCGACCTCGTTCATCTGGATGATCACGGTCGCCCTGAAGACCGACATGGGCGTGGCCTGGCACCGCTTCCTGGCCTTCCCGAACATCTGGTTCAAGCGCGACGCGAAGGGCGGCACCGCGCTGGGCGCGCTGCTCCCGATGACCTCGGGCGGCGAGCCGATCGACTTCACCGACCCCGNCCACCTGCACCGAGTGCGGCCGCTGCCAGTCGCAGTGCCCCGCCTGGAACACCGGCAAGCCGCTCTCCCCCAAGCTCCTGATCATGTCCCTGCGCGACCACGCGCACGCCAAGGCCCCCTACCTGCTCGCGGGGGAGAAGGGCCCGGAGACGGAGCGCCCGCTGGTCGGCACGCTGGAGGAGAACGGCGTCATCGACCCGGACGTCCTGTGGTCCTGCACCACCTGCGGCGCCTGCGTCGAGCAGTGCCCGGTCGACATCGAGCACGTCGACCACATCGTCGACATGCGCCGCTACCAGGTCATGATCGAGTCGGCGTTCCCGTCCGAGGCGGGCACGATGCTCAAGAACCTGGNGTGGCCTGGCACCGCTTCCTGGCCTTCCCGAACATCTGGTTCAAGCGCGACGCGAAGGGCGGCACCGCGCTGGGCGCGCTGCTCCCGATGACCTCGGGCGGCGAGCCGATCGACTTCACCGACCCCGGCGAGGACGACGTCTTCGGCGTCTCCCAGGTCGAGCAGTTCTCCTGGAAGGGCCTGCTGGACTTCTCCACCTGCACCGAGTGCGGCCGCTGCCAGTCGCAGTGCCCCGCCTGGAACACCGGCAAGCCGCTCTCCCCCAAGCTCCTGATCATGTCCCTGCGCGACCACGCGCACGCCAAGGCCCCCTACCTGCTAAGAAGATCGTCGCCACCTGCCCGCACTGCCTCAACACCCTCGGCAACGAGTACCCGCAGCTCGGCGGCGACTACGAGGTCGTCCACCACACCCAGCTGCTCCAGCACCTCGTCGACGAGGGCAAGCTCCTCCCGGTCACCCCGGTCGAGGGCATCATCACCTACCACGACCCCTGCTACCTGGGCCGCCACAACAAGATCTACACCCCGCCGCGCGAGATCATCGCCGCCGTCCCGGGCGTCCGCAACGAGGAGATGCACCGCCACAAGGAACGCGGCTTCTGCTGCGGCGCCGGCGGCGCGCGGATGTGGATGGAGGAGCGGATCGGCAAGCGCATCAACAACGAGCGCGTCGACGAGGCCCTGTCCGTCAACCCGGACATCGTCTCCACGGCCTGCCCGTTCTGCCTGGTGATGCTCACCGACTCCGTCAACGGCAAGAAGCCACCTGCACCGAGTGCGGCCGCTGCCAGTCGCAGTGCCCCGCCTGGAACACCGGCAAGCCGCTCTCCCCCAAGCTCCTGATCATGTCCCTGCGCGACCACGCGCACGCCAAGGCCCCCTACCTGCTGGCCGGCGGCGGCAAGACGATGGAGGGCGAGGAGAAGGCGAGCGAGGAGCAGCTCAAGGACGTGCCCGCCGCGGCCCTCGCCGAGGCCGAGCGCCCGCTGGTCGGCACCCTCGAGGAGAACGGCGTCATCGACCCGGACGTCCTGTGGTCCTGCACCACCTGTGGCGCCTGCGTCGAGCAGTGCCCGGTCGACATCGAGCACGTCGACCACATCGTCGACATGCGCCGCTACCAGGTCATGATCGAGTCGGCGTTCCCGTCCGAGGCGGGCACGATGCTCAAGAACCTGGAGAAGAAGGGCAACCCCTGGGGCCTGGCGAAGAAGCAGCGCCTGGAGTGGCTCAAGGAGCTGGACTTCGAGGTCCCGGTCGTCGGCAAGGACATCGAGGACCTCACCGAGGTCGAGTACCTGTACTGGGTCGGCTGCGCCGGTGCCCTGGAGGACCGCGCCAAGAAGACCACCAAGGCCTTCGCCGAGCTCCTCCACATCGCGGGCGTCAAGTTCGCGATCATGGGCGGCGACGAGAAGTGCACCGGCGACTCCGCCCGCCGCCTCGGCAACGAGCCCCTCTTCCAGGAACTCGGCATGGAGAACGTCATGTCCCTCAACGCCGCCTTCGGCGAGGAGATGGACGACGACGGCAAGGTCACCGACGAGTCCCGCAAGCCCAGGTCGGCGAAGAAGATCGTCGCCACCTGCCCGCACTGCCTCAACACCCTCGGCAACGAGTACCCGCAGCTCGGCGGCGACTACGAGGTCGTCCACCACACCCAGCTGCTCCAGCACCTCGTCGACGAGGGCAAGCACATCGAGCACGTCGACCACATCGTCGACATGCGCCGCTACCAGGTCATGATCGAGTCGGCGTTCCCGTCCGAGGCGGGCACGATGCTCAAGAACCTGGAGAAGAAGGGCAACCCCTGGGGCCTGGCCAAGAAGCAGCGCCTGGAGTGGCTCAAGGAGCTGGACTTCGAGGTCCCGGTCGTCGGCAAGGACATCGAGGACCTCACCGAGGTCGAGTACCTGTACTGGGTCGGCTGCGCCGGCGCCCTGGAGGACCGCGCCAAGAAGACCACCAAGGCCTTCGCCGAGCTGCTCCACATCGCGGGCGTCAAGTTCGCGATCATGGGCGGCGACGAGAAGTGCACCGGTGACTCCGCCCGCCGCCTCGGCAACGAGCCCCTGTTCCAGGAACTCGGCATGGAGAACGTCATGTCCCTCAACGCCGCCTTCGGCGAGGAGATGGACGACGACGGCAAGGTCACCGACGAGTCCCGCAAGCCCAGGTCGGCCAAGAAGATCGTCGCCACCTGCCCGCACTGCCTCAACACCCTCGGCAACGAGTACCCGCAGCTCGGCGGCGACTACGAGGTCGTCCACCACACCCAGCTGCTCCAGCACCTCGTCGACGAGGGCAAGCGGAGCGGATCGGCAAGCGCATCAACAACGAGCGCGTCGACGAGGCCCTGTCCGTCAACCCGGACATCGTCTCCACGGCCTGCCCGTTCTGCCTGGTGATGCTCACCGACTCCGTCAACGGCAAGAAGGCCGAATCCGACAGCGGCTCCGCCGCGGGCGTCAAGCCCAAGGAGTCCGTCCAGGTCGTCGACGTCGCCCAGCTCCTGCTCGACTCCGTCAAGACACCCGAGAGGCTTCCGTAGCCGACCTCAGAGCCGCGGGGGCCGAGAGGTCGCCTCCGCGGCCAGCTCGGCCAGGAGACCCAGTCGGTCGTGGGTCGGCGTGCCGGGTTCGGCGGTCCAGACGACGAGCCGCTGGGTGGGGTCGTGGGCGCAGGTGAGGGCGTCCCAGTCGAGGGTGAGGTCCCCGACCACGGGGTGGCGCAGTACCTTGGTGCCGTTGGCGCCGACGGCGACGTGATGTTCGCTCCACCAGCGGCGGAAAGTTTCGTCCGTCCGGCACAGTTCGCCGACCAGACGCTGCATGCGCAGGTCCTCAGGACGACGGCCGGCCTCCATGCGGAGCATCGCCACACAGACGGGGCCCACACGCTCGAAGTCCGGGTGGAGTGCCCGGAGCACCGGATCACGGAACAGCAGCCAGGCGTAGTTTCGCCGCTCGTCCGGAAGCCGGGAGAAATCGGTGAGCAGCACGGTGGCCAGTGGATTCCAGGCGAGAACGTCCATGTACCGGCCCAGTACCAGGGCCGGCACGGTGGTGAGGCCGTCCAGCACTCGCCGCAGCTGGGGCTGCACGACCTGCGCTGCGCGGTCCGGGCCGGCGTCGGTGCCCCGTCGGCAAGCTCGTGCAGATAGGCGCGTTCGTCGTCGTTGAGCCGCAGCACTTCTGCCAGAACGTTCAAGAGTGCCGCCGGCGCCTGACGGCGTCCCTGCTCCAGACGCGTGTAGTAGTCGGTGCTGATCGAGGCGAGGTGGGCGACCTCCTCCCGGCGGAGCCCTTCGACCCGTCTGTTACCGCCGGTCTCCGGCAGCCCGACGGCCCGGGGACTGAGTGCTGCCCGGCGAGCCCTCAGGAAGTCGCCGATTTCGGTGGAGGGCCGGCTGGTGGTGCTCATGGAACAGTCTCGCAGGATGGTGGGTCGCGGTGTCTCCGAGAGCCCCGAGAGGTTTTGGGGTCGATCGGGGATCCGATCGCACAGAGTGCTCACAGCATAACTCCGCCCTCCGGCGTACGCCGGAGGGCGGCACCGGGCCGGTGCTCCTCAGGAGTGGGAATCGGCGAAGAGAATCCCCTCGGCGAGCAGCTCCTCCACGTGCGCGTCGTCGTACACCTCACCGGCCACCTCGCGGGTGTGCTGGCCGACGCGAGGTGCGACGCCGCCGCGGTCGGGTCGGGTTCCCTCGAACCGCCAGGGCGGACGCAGCAGCGACACGCCGTTGTCCTCCGCTTCCACGAGCTCGAGCCACTCGGTCTGGGGGTGCTGGATGAACCCCGACATGGTGAGCACCGGCGCGAAGGGGACGTCGGCGTCGGTGAGCCGCTTCTCCCATTCGTCGGCCGGCCTGGTGAGGAACTCCGCCTTCACGATCTCGACGAGCTCGAAGTAGTTGCGCTCGCGTTCCGGGTAGGCGGCGAACCGCGGGTCCTCGGCCAGGTCGGGTCGGTTCAGCGCGTCGAGCAGGCAGTGCCAGAACTTCTGGGAGGAGGACAGGTGTATGGCTATGTCCTCGCCGGAGGCGGTCTTCAGACAGAAGTTCTGTGCCTGCGGGTGGCGGCTCTGCCGGCTGGGGTCCTGCGCGCCGTCTTCGAAGTACTGGCTGATGGCGTCGGCGATGAGTGTGCTGGCCGCCTCCATGACCGAGGTCTCCATGTGCTGGCCGGCGCCGGTGGCGTTGCGGCCGACCAGGGCCGCGAGCACACCGGTGGCGGTGGACAGGCCGGTGATCAGGTCCGCCAGGATGGTGCCGGACAGCTGTGCGGACCCGGCATCGCTCAGCAGGGAGTACAGGCCGCCGAACGCCTGCCCCATGGTGTCGTAGGCCGGCCGTCGTGCCAGCGGGCCGCCGTTGCCGAAACCGGTGACGGAGGCGTACACGAGATCGGGGCGAAGCTCGGCGCACTCCTCCCGGCTCAGCCCGAGGGCGGCGAGCTTCCCGGCGCGCATGTTCTCGAGCACCACGTCGAAGCGGGGGACGAGCGTCTTGACGAGCTCGACGCCCCTCGGATCCTTGAGGTCAACCGCGAGACTGCGCTTGCCGGCGTTGTACTGGATGAAGTACGGGCTGCGGTCGTTCTTGTGGCGCCGGAAGTCCTCGCCGGTGCCTGGCCTCTCGACCTTCACCACCTCCGCGCCCAGCGCGCACATGAGTGAGCTGGCGTAGGGTGCCGAGATGTATCCCCCGAACTCCAGGATCCGGATGCCGTTGAGCGGCTTGTGCTGCATTGGTGACCTCGCTCCGTTGTGACGGTCGCCAGCTGGTGGGATTATGTAAAATATATTTCGCGCAGATGTCAAGGGTTGACCCCCGCGGCTTCGCGTGGTGGGCCGTGCTGCGTGCAGGGTGGGATGTGGCCTGGGTCCCCTTGCCTATGGCCTGTGATAAATATATTTTATTTGAAAGTCAGGCTGAGACAAGAGGGAGTCCGTCCATGGCGACCGCTGCCACACCCGAGGAGCCGGAGCCCTCCGGGGCCGTCGATCTCTGTCGGCTCGACGAGGCGATCTCCCGCTACGTACACCCGGGTGACGCCGTACACGTCATGATGGGACACAGCCGCTGGAGCGCCCTGGTGCGGGAACTCGCCCGTCAGCACTGGGAGAAGCCCTCCGGATTCACGTTGATCATGGCGAGCCTGTCCTCGCTCGGGGCCGTGCTCTTCCGTGCCGGATGCCTGAAGAAGGTCGTCACCGTCTACTCCGGTGACTCCTTTCCGGTCTTCACCCCCAACCCGGTGTTCCAGGAGGCCTACGCCTCGGGAGCCGTGGAGGTCGAGAACTGGTCCTTCCTCACCTACATCCAGCGGCTTCGGGCGGCGGCCACGGGCGTTCCCGCGGTCGTGACGGGCTCCGTGCGCGATTCGTCGATGACGGAGAACGACACGTACCAGGAGGTGGACACCGCCTTCGGCCGGGTCGGCCTGGTGGCGCCGCTCGTGCCGGACGTGACCCTGCTGCACGCAGCCGTGGCGGACCGGCAGGGGAACCTCGCCATCGCCCCACCCATGTTCGAAGGTGTGGTGGGAGCGCTCGCCTCACGCCGGGGCGTGATCGCGACGGTCGAGAAGGTCGTGGACGACCTGCGACCCTGGTCGTCCCTGGTCCGCATCCCGGCCCACCGGGTGCTGGCCGTGGTCGAGGCGCCCTTCGGCGCGCACCCGGGCGGTGTCTTCCCCGGCACCCCCGGGACCAGGCTGCCCGTACAGGGGTATCTGGAGGACATCCCCTTCTGGGTCGCCGCCCGCGAGGCGAGCAGGGGAGAGGACTTCGACGACTGGCTGCGGGAGTGGATCCTGGAGCCGGCCGACCACGAGGCGTACCTGGCGAAGCTCGGCACCGAGCGGCTGCAGGGGCTGGTACGGGCCGCCGAGGGGCCTCCGCCGCCCGTGGCCGCCGGGGCCAAGCACTCGGGGCCGCCCACCGCGGCCGAACGGGCGGCGGTGTGGCTGGCCGACCTCGTGAACCGGCGGATCGCCGAGACCTCGGCGGACACCGTGCTGGCCGGGGCGGGGCTGGCGAACCTGGCGGCCTGGGTCGGGGTCGAGCAGGCGAAGAAGGACGGCCACCGCGTCGCCCTCGCGGCCGAACTGGGACTGTGGGACTACAGTCCCACGCCCGGCGACCCCTTCATCTTCAGCTTCCACAACTTCCCGTCGTCGTCCATGCTCCTCGACACGGAGCAGGTGCTCGGGAACCTGGTCAACGGTTCGTTCTTCCACTCGATCGCCTGCGTCGGCTCGGCCCAGATCGACCGCCG
Organism: Streptomyces sp. MMCC 100; assembly: GCF_041538145.2. Classification (NCBI taxonomy): domain Bacteria; kingdom Bacillati; phylum Actinomycetota; class Actinomycetes; order Kitasatosporales; family Streptomycetaceae; genus Streptomyces; species Streptomyces sp. MMCC 100. The sequence continues at coordinate 9,009 of NZ_JBGORK020000001.1, read as the reverse complement.
GGGCAACATCAACACGACCAAGATCGACGGCGGGCCCTACCTGGTCGGATCGGGCGGCGGGAACGACGTCATCACCAATGCCAACGAGGTGCTGGTGGTGGGGACGATGAGCCGGCGGCGTTTCGTCGAGAAGTGCGGATACGTGACCAGTCCCGGTGGCCGCGTTCGCGCCGTCGTGACGGATCTCGGGACGCTGACGATGCAGGACGGGGACCTGGTCCTCACCCACGTGGCCCCGGGGCCGGAGCCGTTGGCGGAGCGGGTCGCCCGCGTCCGCGAGCAGTGCGGATGGGACCTGGTCGTCAGCCCGGACCTCGAAGAACTCCGTCCGGTCACCGCGGCCGACGTCGAGGAGCTGCGCTCCTACGACCCCGAGGGATTGTTCCTGGGCCGTTCCCGCGCGCACACCACCCCGGCACAGCTGCACTCGGAGAAGGAAAGGAAGGCCGATGTCCACACCCGTTGAAGAGAGCGTGAGCGCGGAAGACTTCGCGGAGATCCGCGCCCAGGTGAGGGAGTTCGTGCGGGAGGAGGTGGTCCCCCGGGAGCGCGAGATCGCCGACGCCGACGCCATCCCGGACGATCTGCGGCAGAAGGCCGCCGCGATGGGCCTGTTCGGGTACGCGCTGCCGCAGGAGTTCGGCGGTCTCGGACTGGTCATCACCCAGGACGTCGAGCTGGCCTTCGAGTTCGGCTACACGGCGCTGGCCTTCCGCTCGCTGTTCGGCACCAACAACGGCATCGCCGGACAGGTGATCGCCGGATTCGGTACCGACGCGCAGAAGAAGCGGTGGCTGGAGCCGATGGCGCAGGGCGCGTGCCTGGCGTCGTTCGCGCTGACCGAGCCGGAGGCGGGATCCGACCCGTCCGGGATGCGGACCACCGCGACCTGGACGGGCGAGGGCTGGTCGATCAGTGGCGGGAAGCGGTTCATCACCAACGCGCCGCTGGCGGACCTCTTCGTGACCTTCGCCCGCGTCAAGGGCACCGAGGCCGAGGGCAGGATAGCGGTCTTCCTGGTACCGGCCGGCACCAAGGGCCTGACCGTGGGGCCGAAGGACCGCAAGATGGGCCAGGAGGGCGCCACCACCGCGGACGTCTACTTCGACGACGTACGGGTCGGTTCCGACGCGCTGATCAGCGGCGAGGTGGAGACAGGGTTCCGGGCCGCCATGACCGTCCTGGCCCGCGGCCGGGTGCACATCTCGGCCCTGGCGGCGGGCCTGGCGGAGCGAGCGCTGGACGAGTCGGTCCGGTACTCGGCGCAGAACCTGCAGGGCGGCGTGCCGACCGGTGACCGACAGCTCGTCCAGGCCATGCTCGCCGAACAGCAGTCGCTCGTGATGGCGAGCAAGGCGCTGGCCCGGGACGCGGCGCGCCACTACCTCGACGGTTCCGACCGCCGTATCGCACCGTCGGCCGCGAAGCTGTTCTGCACCGAGTCGGCCGGACGCGCCGCCGACCTCGCCGTCCAGGTGCACGGCGGCAGCGGTTACATGAGGGAGGTCGCGGTGGAGCGGATCTACCGGGACGCGCGGCTCCTGCGGCTGTACGAGGGCACCAGCGAGATCCAGAAGCTGATCATCGGACGCGAACTCATGCGTCGAGAGCGCGCCTCCGGCGCCTGATCCCCGGGACCCCGGGCGCCCGCACACAGAAGAACGTGAACGGAAAGGACAGCGATGAGCCGCTACGCACGCTTCCCCCACCTGCGTGTGGACGGGCCGGACGAGGCCGGGGTGATCGAGCTGGTGCTCGACGCCCCCAAACTGAACGCGGTGAGCGAGGAGGCCCACGCGGACCTCGCCGAGATCTGGCGGGAGTTCGACAAGGACCCCGCGGTGAAGGCCGTGCTCCTGCGAGGCGAGGGCAAAGGCTTCTCCGCCGGCGGGTCCTTCGATCTGGTGGAGAAGCTGACCAACGACTTCGAGACCCGTACCCGCACCATGCGTGAGGCGCGCGACCTGGTCTACAACGTCATCGACTGCTCGAAGCCGATCGTCTCGGCGATGCACGGCCCCGCCGTCGGCGCCGGCCTCGTGGCCGGCGTACTGGCCGACGTGTCGGTGGTGAGCCGTACGGCGAAGATCATCGACGGGCACACGAGGCTCGGCGTCGCCGCGGGGGACCACGCGGCCGTGTGCTGGCCGCTGCTGTGCGGCATGGCGAAGGCCAAGTACTACCTGATGACGTGCCGCCCGCTGACCGGTGAGGAGGCGGAGCGGATCGGGCTGGTGTCGCTGTGCACGGAGGAGGAGGACCTCCTGCCCACCGCGCGCGAGGTCGCCCACGAGCTCGCGTTGGGCGCACCGTCGGCGATCCGCTGGACCAAGCAGTCGCTGAACAACTGGTACCGGCAGGTCGCCGGGGCCATCTTCGATTCCTCGCTCGCCCTGGAGTTCTACGGCTTCGGCGGCCCCGAGGTGCGTGAGGGGCTCGCGTCGCACCGGGAGCGCCGCAGGCCGAACTTCTGATCAGGCTCCTGTTCACCCCTACCAAGGAGGTTTTCCGATGAAGCCCTACCGGTCCATGCTGTTCGTGCCGGGTCACAAGCCCAGTTGGGCCGCCAAGGCCGTCGCCTCGGGCACCGACGCGATCATTCTCGACCTGGAGGACTCGGTTCCGGCCGCGGACAAGGCCGATGCCAGGAAGACGGTCCGCGAGACCGTCGACCGGCTTCGGACCGAGGGCGTCCGAGCCGATGTCTGGGTGCGGCCCAACAGCGTCGACAGCGGCCTGTTCGGCGCCGATGTGGAGCAGGTCGTGACGGCCGGCCTGAGTGGTCTGTTCCTGCCCAAGGTGTTCACCGCCGAGGAGATCGTCCGCATCGACGCCATCGTCTCGCACATCGAGGAGCGAGAAGGGCTCGAGGCGGGTTCGATCGGCCTGATCGTCAGCTTCGAGACCGCGGTGTCGATGGCGCACTGCGAGGAGATCGCGGCGGCCAGTCCCCGGATCTCCAGCCTGCTCGGGGCGACCGGTCCCAATGCCGACGTCGGCCGGGAACTCGGTTTCGAGTTCACCCCCGAGGGCCTGGAGACCCTGTATCTGCGCAGCAGGATCGTCCTGGCCGCCCGCGCGGCCGGTCTGCACCACCCGGTGAGCGGGGTGTGGCAGGACATGGCCGACCTCGACGGGTGCCGGCGCTTCGCGGAGGACAACCGTCGTCTCGGTTACCGGGGTCTGGTGGTCATCCATCCGTCGCACGTGGCCGTGGCCAACGAGGTGTTCACGCCTTCCGCCGAGAAGGTGGACCACTACCGGCGGATGATCGCCGCGTTCCGTGAGGCCGAGGCGCGGGGGAGTGCCGCGGTCGACTTCGAGGGGCAGCACATCGACCTGGCGCACGCGAAGACGGCGCAGGGCGTGATCGACCTTGCCGACGCCCTCGCCGGGAACTGACGGACGACGGCCGTTTGCCCAACCGTCGTGAGACTGCCCGTGGCGACCAGGTCGCCACGGGCAGTCTCACGACGTACGGCAACGAACGCGTCGCCGGGGCTTCGTCGCTAGTCCCGGTCTCGGCTCGGCTCCTCACCGGACGCGCTCGTCGGCACCTTCAGCATGGCCACGGCGCACAGACTGATGACACAGGACGCCGCCATGTAGACCGACACCGACACCGTCGTGTCCGTCGCCGCCAGCAGCGCGACCATGATGAACGGAGCCAGGCCGGCCCCGAGGATGTTGGCGAGCTGGTTGCCGAGGGAGGAGCCGGAGTAGCGCATGCCGGCCGGGAACGCCTCGGCCAGCAGCGCGGTACCGGGCCCGAACATGCCTCCGCAGGCGAACAGTCCGACGGACGCGCCGACGAGCATCAGAGGGAAGCTGCGGGTCTCCATCAGCGGGAACATGGCGAAGGCCCACACACCGAAGAAGAGGGCACTGCCCGCGTAGACCTTACGGCGGTCCACCAGGTCGGACAGCCACGCGAACCCGATCGTGCCTGCCGTGAACGCCAGCATCGAGAGCATCTCCACCGTCAGCATCGTGTCCTTGGAGACGTCCAGCTCCTCGGTCGCGTAGTGGAGCAGGCCCGTGATGATGCCGTAGAAGGAGATCGTGGCCGGCAGGAAGGTGAAGGCGACCAGCAGGAGCTGCTTGGGTCGGCGCAGCACCTCCAGCACGGACGACCGGGGCGCGGAGTCCTTGCGCGTCGACGCCTTGGCCTCGGCCTGGTGGAACTCCGGTGTGTCCTCGACGTAGCGGTGCACGAAGTAGGCGACCGGGAACATCACGACGCTGAGCAGGAACGGCAGCCGCCATCCCCAGGACGAGAACTGATCGTCCGTGGTGAGGCCGCTGACGAGCAGGAAGACGAGGGTGCCGGTGATCATGCCGATGGCCACTCCGATCTGGGGCAGCGCGCCGAAGAGGCCGCGCCGGTTCGACGGAGCGCTCTCCAGTGCCAGCAGGGTGGCACCGCCGAAGTGCCCGCCCACCGAGATCCCCTGGGCGATGCGGAGCAGGACCAGCAGGACCGGGGCCCCTGCGCCGATGGCCCCGTAGGTCGGCAGCAGGCCGATGAGCGTCGAGGACACGGCCATCATCAGCATGGCTGTCAGCAGGGCGGGCTTGCGACCGAACTTGTCACCGAAGTGACCGAAGAGCGCGGCGCCGATCGGCCGGCCGGCGAACCCGACCGCGAACGTGGCGAACGTGGCGAGAGTGCTGGCCAGACTGTTTCCGGACGGAAAGAAGAGATTGTTGAGGACCAGCGAAGCAGCCGTGCCGTAGATCAGGAAGTCGTAGTACTCGATGGACTGAGCGGCGACGGAGGCGAAGAGGACGCGGCCTTGACGCGTGGTGGCCACCGGCGCGGTGGCCACCGGAGTGCTTGCTTTCGTGCTCATGTGTTCCTCGTTCTGCATCAGCGTGGGCAGGTGTGTGTTGTCCGGCGGATATCGCCATGCGGAGTCGTGCCGTCACCTGCCGCGACGGACAGGGGCAACCGAGCGCAGGATTGTATATAAAATTTAATGTGTCTAGAGTGTTGGCACGTTCGATTTCACCGTCGTAGTCGCGGAGGACATCCTGTGAGCACGTCAGAAGCCGTCCAGGGAGAGTTCCCCAACGTGGGCCATCGCGCGGGTCGGCCGCCCGAAGCCGCGGTGCCGGGCGGCTTCGGGCGGCTCCTCGGCGAACGGTGGAGCTGCCGCGCCTACCTCCCGGACCAGGTCCCCGAAGACGTCATGGCGGAGATGTTCGCGATCGCCCAACGGACGGCTTCCTGGTGCAACACCCAGCCGTGGCGGGTCTGGCTGACGAAGGGGGAGGCGACTCGGCGGTTCGCCGCCGGCCTGAGCGCGCATGCGCGCACCCACGACCAGGTGTCCGACTTCGAGATGCCCGCGGAGTACCACGGTGTCTACAAGGAACGCCGGCGCGGGGCGGGGTACGCGCTCTACGCCAGTCTGGGGATCGCGCGAGAGGACTGGGAGGCTCGTGAGGAGCAGCGCCTGAAGAACTTCGACTTCTTCGGCGCTCCGCATGTCGCGGTCGTCACCACCGACCGCGACCAGGGTGTGTACGGTGCGGTGGACTGCGGCGGCTACGTCGCGAACCTCATCAACGCCGCGTCGTCGCTGGGCGTCGCGACCATCCCGCAGGCGGCGATCGCCATGCACTCGGACCATGTCCGCGAGTACCTCCGCATCCCGTCGGACCGGCTGGTCGTGTGCGCCGTCTCCTTCGGTTACGCCGACACCTCGCACCCGGTCAACCGGTTCCGCACCACACGCGCGGACGTGAGTGACACGGTGGTCGTGTGCGGCTCGTGAACACGGATCGGCGACGGCACGCCTCAGCCCGCACCCGTCATGGGGCTTGCCCCGACGGTTGACTCCGCCCTGCCCTCGCAGAGCGGGCGGGACCGGGCGTCGACGCGGCGCCGCTGATCGAAGGACGCACCGAGGACGACGAGGAGCGCGGCGGCCACGATCAGCAGGGAGACCCCCCAGGTCGCGTGGCTGGGAGACACGGTCACCATGGCCAGAGCCGCGATCGGAGCGAATCCGCCGGCCATGGCACCGCTGATCTCACGCCCGGTGCCGAGCCCCGACGCACGGACCGCGGTGGGGAACTGACGCGCCATGAAGGGGCTCGCCGCGACGATGAGGACGGGTGCGAGGACTCCCGTCGTCAGCATCAGCAGGGCCCAGATGTAGGCGGGCCGCCCGGTGTCGAGGACCCAGAACATGGGGCACGCGAGCAGGATGACGCCGCCCGCCCCGCCCATGATCGCGAATCGTACGTCGATCCGGTCGCAGAGCCGGCCGATGACCGGCACCGTGATGATCGCGAGGGCGCTGGCGAGGGTGATCCCGAAGGACCCCACGTTGGCGGCCACGCCCTGGAATTCGGTGAGGTAGGACAGCGAGAACGTCTTGAAGGTGTAGGAGATCGCCGCGTACCCGCCGTAGACGGCCGCGACGACCGCCAGTCCGCGCCAGTCGGACTTCATGAGGTCGCGCAGCAGTTGGAGCGTCCTGCGTTCCCGCGCGTCCTTCGTCACGCGCTCGAACTCGGGGGTCTCCGGCATGGCTCGGCGGATCCAGAGGCCCACACCGACGATGGCGAAAGACGCGACGAACGGGATGCGCCACCCCCAGGTGTAGAGGAAGTCGTCACCGAAGCTCGTGACGGCGGTGACCGCCAACGAGGCCGCGAGCAGACCTATCTGAGCGCCCAGCGCGGGCAACGCCGCATAACGCCCCCTGGTCCTGTCGTCGGCGTGCTCGTAGGCGACCGTGATGGCGCTGCCCAGTTCGGCGCTGGCCCCGAAGCCCTGCAGGACGCGCAGGATCACGAGGAGCACGGGAGCGGCGATGCCGATCGCGTCGTAGGAGGGCAGCAGTCCGATGAGGCCAGAGGCGAGGCCCATGATCAGCAGGCTCAGGGACAGCACCGCCTTGCGGCCGATCCGGTCGCCGAGAACACCGAAGAGGACTCCGCCGAGAGGGCGGGCGAGGAACCCGACCGCGAAGGTGGCGAAGGCGGCCAGGGTGCTCAGGGAGGAGTCCCCCGAAGGAAAGAAGACCCGCCCGAACACCAGCGCCGCCATGGAGGCGTAGAGGTAGAAGTCGAACCATTCGAGCGTGGTGCCGATGACTACTGCCGGGCCGATCCTCTTGGGGGCCGGGGGTGGCGGGGAGGCGGATCCGGGCGCACTGAGCGGGTGTGACACGGGAAGGTCCTTCCGTACGGCCGAGCGGCGGCTTCCCGTGAGAAGTATCATATAAAAAATATCTAGTCGAGATGTCCGTTCGCGAGACCACGTGCTGCGCGCCGAGACCGCCTGGTGACCGGTTGCGCGGCCGGGGCGGCCACGCCGACGTGAGTGGCGTGACCGCCCCGGGAGCGGCGGGCGTACGTCAGAGGATGGCGTCGCAGGTCAGCCGCAGGTCAGAGGTTGTCCTTGAAGAAGGGTGTGATCTTCTCGAATGCCTCGTTGACGGCGTCGGGCTGGTCGTACAGGTCGTAGTGGCTGGCGCCCTTGACGACATGGATGTCCTTCTTCGCGGACCGGGCCCGGTCGAAGAGTTCGAAACCGTCCCGGTACGAGCCGAAGCTGCCCGGCACGTCGCCGACGATGACCTGGAGCGGCTGCGTCAGCAGTACCTCCGCCAGGTGGAACGCGTCCCAGCCCACCGCGGCGGCGAGACCGGAGAAGCGCAGTTTGTTCGGGGAGTTGGGGTTCGCTCCGCGAGGGGTCTTGTAGTAGTCGACGGCCTGCACGATATCGATGTCGCTGACACCCGCCTGCTCCCGTTCTTCCTGGGAGTTGGGGATGTAGGTCGTGATCGCCGGGTCGGCACCGCGGGCTTCGGCCGTCCGCTGCTTCCCGATCGCCTCGAGTGTCTCGACGGCGGCGTTGGCGGTCAGGTTGCCCTCGCGCATGAGCCGGCCGTAGTTCGCGCCGACGACGGTGACCAGCGCCTTGATCCGGTGCTCCGTCATCGTGGCGGCGGCGGCGTAGCCCCCGCCGCCGCAGACGCCGAGGCAGCCGACGCGGTCCTCGTCGACGTAGTCGAGGGTCATCAGGTAGTCCACGGCGCAGCGGAAGTCCTCCACTCGCGTCGGCGGGTCCTCGAGGTGCTTCGGTTCACCGCCACTCTCACCCTGGTGGGAGGCGTCGAACGCGAGGGTGACATATCCCTGCTCGGTGAGCCGTTCGGCATAGATGCTGCCGGCGGTCTGCTCCTTGCAGCTGCTGATCGGGTGGGCGCAGATGATCGCGGGATACTTCTTCGTCGCGTCGAAGTCCTTGGGGAGCCGCAGATCTGCCGCGACGTCCCAGGTGCGGTTCTTGAACCGGACGGATTCCATGGCTGCTCCTTGCCGTATGCGTCGCCGTGGGGCGACGGTCCTGTGCGGCCGGGGCGGGTCGTGACCCGGTGGCGCGTGCCGGACCTGCGCACGCACATCCACATACTGGACAATTCCACCGATCGAGCCGGCTAACCAGGGCCAGATCGGGCCCCCCATGAGGAGTGACATCAGCCCCTCGGGCTTCGCGACAGGACCTCGCCCAGCGCCACGAGTCGATCAGCCACTCGACCATGGGGCGGCCGGTCGGTACGCGGCACGGGCGAAACGGCCCTCCCGTTCCCGTACGAGCCGCACCCCCGGGGCACGGGCGCCCGTGGGAAGCGGTCCTCGGACGGGCCGCCACGTGGACGGGCCGGGTGGCGGCGGGGGAGCGTCAGAGCCTCAGCGTTCCTCTTAGGGGTCCGACGGCTCGGCGATCGCCCGGACCGTCGTGGCGTCCCGCATCGGGGGCCAAGGCCCCCAGCGGAGCTCAGCTCGCCCTGGGGGTGCCAAGTGCCGTGACCGTCGCCCACGTGTCGGCCTCCGGCGCCCCTGCGTGCGTCTGATGCCGCCCCCCCGTTATGTTCTTCGCGGTCCTGCAAGAGGGCCGCTGGCCTCCGGGCCCGGCATGGCTGGTCCCCCCTGTCGGACCGATGACCTGGGGGGTGGTGCCACCGGGCCCGAGAGGCGCCGTTGGAG